>NZ_AP035986.1:0-4021451 GCF_059730705.1 Pantoea sp. X-Soil-ISGK-259 | reverse complement strand
TTATACGCAACAAAACAGGGTAGTTATCCACAAAATAAAAGGAGGGAAAAGGATAAAATCAGCATCTTCCACTGGGGATCGTAACTATTTCGCGATCCCCAGCCCCCTTCAGATCGCGTTTTTCCAGCTTTCCAGCCAGGCTTCTGCGGGATCTTCAGGAATCTCATGCTCCAGCACGTCAATCTCAAGGCGATCGCCGATCTGACGGGCACCCTGAGCAATTAACAGCGCTGTAATCTGGCGGATCGCGCCACAAAAGAGATCATATTCATGATTGCCGAGTCCGACAGCACCAAACCGCACCTGCGAGAGATCGGGTTTGCTTTCCGTGATGGCCTCGAACAGGGGCAGAAGGTTGTCAGGAATATCGCCAGCACCGTGGGTTGAGCAGACCACCAGCCAGATACCCTCGTGCGGCACCTCATCCAGCGCCGGACCATGCAGCATCTGGGTTGAGAAGCCCGCTTCCTGTAATTTTTCTTCGAGATGTTCAGCCACATACTCTGCGCTACCCAGAGTACTGCCACTGATTAAGGTAATATCGGCCATCTTGCTCTCCCGGACATTAAGGCGAGCATTGTACGCTGTGATCAAGCGGTGATCCACCTGTGGACAACAGGGTTAATAGATCAGAAGAAGCGAATGCAGCTGTTGTCAGCCGCCACATTCGTCAGGGATAAGATTATGCACAAGGAATAGAGGATCAGGGCTTGATGGTGCGCATGATCGGGTTTTGCAGGGAGATCAGCGTTTCTGTGGACTGAATTTCATCGATGGTCTGGATCTTATTGATCAGGACCTGCTGCAGGGCGTCAATTGAGCGGCACATCACTTTAATAAAAATGCTGTAGTGGCCGGTGGTGTACCAGGCTTCAACCACTTCATCCAGCGCATCCAGCTTGCTCAGCGCCGCCGGATAGTCACGCGCGCTCTTAAGGATAATGCCAATAAAGCAGCAGACATCAAACCCCAGCTGGCGCGGATCGATATCAACCCGTGTTCCCAGGATGATGCCCGCCTGCTTCATTTTTTCTACGCGCACATGAATGGTGCCCGGGCTGACATTAAACTGTTTTGCCAGCTCGGCGTAAGCGGTGCGCGCATTATCCAGCAGGGCATTCAGAATGCCGCGATCCAGGTTATCGAGCTGCAGATGTTCGGCCATGGCCATCCTCGTTATGGGTCTGCTTAAGTAAACAACGGTGAATGTGCAGCAAAATAACGGTTCAGGCAACTCCCGGCAGCGACGGGCGCCGCTGCCGGTTCACTTAGCGTTTGCGCCAGACGGTGACCTGCGCCAGCGTATGCTGGAACTTGCGGGCCGTTTCGCGGATTACAAACGGTTTATCCTGCGGTTCATCGACCAGGTCGAAGTCGGCCGCCAGCAGACGTTGCAGTGCCTGCAGCGTCGTCAGTGCCTCACCGTTCTCACGTACACCGCCCAGCCAGTTCTCTTTCGGTGTGAAATCTTCCAGCCAGGTATAAGGGGATGAGAGCAGCAGAATACCGCCCTGACGCAGCATCGGCGTGACATCACGCAGGAAGCGCGCAGGCTGGCGCAGACGATCAATCAGGTTGGAGGCAAGTACCAGGTCGTAACGGCCAGGCTGAGGTTTGAGGTTACAGGCATCCCCCTGAACAAACTGAATCCGCTGCGCCAGTTCGCTCTCCAGTGCGAAATCTTTCAGGCGAACCTGACGATACTCCACCAGGTCGCCTTCCTGTGGCAGCAGATAACGGAAGTCTTCGCCGCTGGCCAGCTGCAGCGCCACATCAATGAAGCGCGCCGAGTAGTCCATCCCGGTGACGCGTTCAAAGTGGCGAGCCAGCTCAAAACTGGCGCGTCCGGTGGCACAGCCGATATCAAGGGCTTCGCCACGTGCTGTTGTGTAGTCCAGCGCCAGCTTCACCAGACTTTCGGCATAGTTGTCCACACCGAAATAGCGCGGGCCATACTGGAAGTCGAGGTACTGCGACACCATCGCGTCAGATTCATACGGGTTCGGCGCCATCGTCTCCTGATGGCTGGAAACCACGTAGCGGAAACCGGCATGCTGGAAGAAGTGGCGGCGGAACGCATAGCGGGCTGATTTCAGCGCTTCGTTGCCGGTTGAGATCCAGCTGCCGCCTTTGATCAGCGAATGTTTGCCATCAAAGGTCGGAGTGGAGAAATCATCGTACAGCGGGTGAACGTTGAAGCCTTCAAAGCCATTGGTCGGCGTAGTCGTCCACTGCCAGACGTTACCGACGATATCGAAGAACTCGCCCTGGGCGAAGAGGTCGACCGGCGAGGAGGAAGCCCAGTACGCCAGGTTGATGTTGCCCGGCGCCCGATCCCAGTCTGGCTGATCGCCCGCGACCTGTTCGCGTAACTGAGCCCACTCCGCTTCACAGGGGAGCTGAACACTCATGCCGGTCTGATTCGCTTTCCAGCGGCAGAAGGCCGCCGCTTCCAGCTGATTGACCTCGGCAGGCCAGTCCCATGGCATCGCGACCTCTTCACACATCAGACGCAGTTTAAGCTGATCGGGCATCGCAGGCGTGCCGACCCAGAAGGTGGGCATTTCTGCTTTGGCAAACTGACACCAGCCCCAGCCTTCGTCATCCCACCAGCGGGCATCCTGATAACCGCCTGCCTCAATGAACGCCAGAAATTCCGCGTTGCTGACCAGCATTTTGCTCGCCTGGAACGGCTGCAGCGTAACCTGCTGGCGGCCATACTCGACATCCCAGCCGTAGGTGTCGTCGGTTTTCCCCAGCGTAATTGTGCCACCAGGCATCGGCAGCAGGGTATTGGCCGGAACAGCCTCGCGCTGGTGGCGTGCCATCGGACATACCGGCCACGCGGCCTGTGGTCTGACCCACTCAACGGGTAGCTGGCGGATAAGCACGCTGGAGGTTTCCAGATGAATACGCTCATGCTCAATCCCCATCAGGATCACCCATGCCGGGCTCTCCCAGCTGAGTGGCAGCGTGATCGGCATGGTCTGGATCAGATCGCTGACCAGCGCTTTAACGCGCCCGCGGTATGCACGGACTTCTTCGATAGTGGGCCAGTCGTAGTGACTATCGTTGAGGTCATCCCAGCTCATCTCATCCACACCAATCGCCATCATTGCTTCGATGCGATCGTCCAGACGCGCGTCGATAAGGCGTCCGGCCATCAGCTTATTAATGTAAAAGGTAGCGGTGTGGCCAAAATAGAAGATCAACGGATGGCGCAGCGGAATGGCTTTCGTAAACCAGGCCTTTGAATCGGCCAGACAGGTGAACAGACTTTCATACTGTTCCCAGGTCTGATGAAAATAGGCCAGCAACTCGGCACGTTTTTGTTCTATGTTCTGGCCGGAGAGCAATAACGTCCGCGTCGGGGCAGGCAAATCGCGGTGAGGTTGAGCAAGCGTCACAGGAAGCTCCAGATTGCTGAGTAAGTGAAACGGTAATTTACTATAGCAAAGAAGCTTTTCTGTCAGATGACTTAACGGCGCCAGTGGCGTAGCAGGCGGCTTTTCATGCCGGTATCGAAGCGCCAGATATGGTCAAAGATGCGCAGAATACCTGGTTTCCCGTGGGTCGACATCGCCACGGCATGAAAACGTTGCTGATTGTGTCGCTGACGCTTTTTAATCGCCCCGATCACCTCTTCCGGCAGACGCTGGGCAATAAAATCGGAGACGATCACCGCATCGGCTTCCTGCCACAGTGCGCCTTCCATTCGGGTGACAACAGAGGATAGACAGGCAGCCAGATCGGTGCCGCCGCGAAAACGTTGACTGAGAAAACGAATCGCCTGTTCCAGCCCGTCATCACCGGTCAGCTCATAGCCAATCACCTCATGGGCAAAGAGCATGATGTAGCAGCGACGACGGTCGGCCAGCGCGACCTTCAGTAGCGCCAGACAAAACGCTTTGGCACAGCGCTCATTGAAGCCACCCATCGAACCGGAGGTATCAACGCAGACGATAAATGGCCCGCGTGGCTGCTCTTCATGTTGCTGGTGGCTGGCCGGACGCATCGTCACCTTTTCATGCCAGGCATCGCCCTGCAGCTTGTAGGTCAGTAGCCGTTTCTCGACCAGCCGCCGGTAAAATTCCAGCTCCAGTTCGCTGATGCTCAGCGCGGCTAACTCCGGCGGCAGCAGACGCAGCACGTCATCGCTCTGATGAATGCCGCTGACCTCTTCCGGCACGGACGCAGGCTCCTGCACCAGATGGTGAAAAGCTTCCATTGGCGCATCCTGCGACGGCACCGATTTTGCCTCGCGGCTGCGACCCAGCTGCTGGGCCAGTTTCAGCAGCTCCGGCTGCTGAGCCAGAAAGTCACCATATTGCAGCATCAACTGATAGTCGCCAGGCTGCAGTGACGCTTTACTCATGTCCCACAACCGACCCGCGGCAGCTTCATCATCGTCGCCCAGAATCGGTGCCAGCTGGCCGCTCAGTGCCATGCGCTGCTGCAGTTCCGCCAGCAGACGTTCGCGCTGCTGTTCCAGCAACTGCTGATTCAGCGTCAGCGTCTGTAAGGTCAGGCTCAGCCGCCAGCGCTGCAGAAAAAGTTGGTGCTGCGCGCTGCTGAGATGAGCGATATCGGTATGTTGCAGCAGCCGGTTAGCTTCATCCAGAAAGGGGGACGGCAGGCTTTCAAGTGCCTGAAGTGTGGCATTCAGCTGGTGGCTGAAGTCACGATCGCTGAGAAGTTGTACCCGCTGGAACAGCTGAAACTCTTCGGCCAGCGTGGCCGGAACCGGTGTGGCTTTGAGATCGGCTGTGATTTCGGCTCGCCAGCGCGGTACATCGCGCAGCAGCGCTTTCTTCAGCCCGGGAAACTTTTCAAAAAACAGCGCAAGCTGGGGCGACGCCAGCAGAGCAATGATCAGCTCTTCAATCAGTTCGGTTTCCCCCACTGAGAGCAGTGTGCTGAGCGTCTCCACTGAGATCATTTACGCGCCTGTTTCAGCTGTTCCGCCACATCCTGCAGACTGGTTTCAACCCGCGCCAGCCAGTCATCACTGATAAACAGGCAGCGCTGATGCTGACTGAACTGATGTCGCTGCGACCGCAGTTCACTCTCCAGTGCATCCAGCGCGTCGGTGATTTCACCGGGCAGCGGCTCGCTGCTGCTGACGCCTGGCAGTGTCAGGCGCGACGATTGCAGGCTGACATCACGGATAGCCAGACAATGCTGTGCATCCACGTGTAAATCCAGGCTCTGCGCAAAGCCAATCCCATTGAGCCTGCCGCGAACCTCGCCGCCTTTTTGCAGCCACTGATTCAGGGCATCACGCGCGATCACCAGATGACTTACCTGCATGTCATGCAGCATCAGCGGTTTTTGCAGCATCAGCGTCAGTTGCTCATCGGTAAAGCTTTCTGGCAGATCGTAATGGGGTTTGCGGCTGAACATGCCGCTGTGTTTTTCCAGGGTGATTGCCTGCGCGATGCTCTGCTGTTGCTGGAGGGCCATGCGGCGAGCTTTGATCTGCTGCAGTTTCATCAGCATCGGTTGCTGCTGCCAGGCGTGCTGCGTCATTAACAGGTCGATTTCGCGCTCCAGCAGTTGCATGGACGCCACGTCATGCCAGAGACAATCTTTCAGCAGGATCAGGTCTATCGGTGCAATGGTGTTGCGACCGCTATAGAAGGCGCTGGCCTGCAACAGATGAATCGCTTTTTTCCAGCGACGATCGGAAATGTAAGGCGCGGCGGGCTGGCTCTCCAGCTGCTGACGCAGCTGATAAATCAGCTCAAACACCGCATCGGGCAGACTGACCTGGCTGATGCCGAGCTGCCACTGTGCATACTCTTCATCACTGATGCGCAGGGACTCCGCGACCGGATTGGTGTGCTCATCCTGCTGGTGCGTCAGCATGCTGCGGAAGTTCTGTTTCTCATGCACATTATCCAGCCACAGGCGGATCAGCATCCGATCATAGAGCGCTTCAAGACCGCTATCCGCTTCCGGCAGTTCATTGGAGGCGGTGACCAGCAGCCGCATCGGGATGGTCTCTTCGCTGTCGCCATTGCGGAAGCGGCGCTCATTAATAGCTGTCAGCAGCGTATTGAGAATCGCCGGCCCCGCTTTCCAGATCTCATCCAGAAAAACAATCTCGGCGTCGGGCAGATACCCTTTGGTCAGACGCTGATAGCGCCCTTCATCTTTCAGCGCCTGAATGGAGAGCGGACCAAACACCTCTTCCGGTGTGGAGAAACGGGTCATCAGATATTCAAAAGCGCGGGCGTGCTGAAAGGCATATTTGAGGCGACGGGCAATCAGGCTCTTGGCGATGCCTGGCGGTCCCAGCAGGAACACACTTTCACCACTCAGCGCCGCGAGCAGGCAAAGGCGTATGGCATGATGCCGCTCATACAATCCTTTTTCTAACGCATTGCTGAGGCGAGAAATTCTTTCTGCCAAAAGATGGGGTTGAGCCATAATCACTTCACTGTCCTTACGATCGTCGGGCCGCCGCGCTTAAGCAAGCGCTTTACTCTATAGATCATCATGCGTGAAAGCGTTGATAGCTGTCAGCTTTTTTGTTTCAGAAGGTTTGCCTGGATTAAAAGCAACGCTAATTAACGCTTTATCGCCAGAAGTGACCCCGTTACCCTGCCAGCGAGGCGAAGCGGGTATAGGAATTTTCGCTAAACCGTGCATACTGTGCGCTTTTTGATGGCCTGAGCGAGGGGTTTTCGCGCCTCTTAGACTCCAACAAAAGATAACTCTATGAGCTCGGATAATAAGCAGTCACTTCGCGGATTAACGCTGGCCGCCATTGGTGTTGTTTACGGGGATATCGGCACCAGTCCGCTGTATACCTTGCGTGAATGTCTCTCCGGACAGTTTGGCTTCGGCGTTGAGCGGGAAGCGGTGTTTGGCTTTCTGTCGCTGATTTTCTGGCTTCTGGTGCTGGTGGTCTCACTGAAATACATCAGCTATGTGATGCGTGCCGACAACGCCGGTGAAGGCGGGATACTGACACTGATGTCGCTGGCTGGACGCCATACCGGTGCGCGGGCCACGGCAGTACTGGTGATCATGGGCCTGATTGGGGGCAGCTTCTTCTATGGGGAAGTGGTGATCACGCCAGCCATTTCGGTGATGTCCGCTATTGAAGGCCTGGAGATTGCCGCGCCGTCGCTGGATCCTTTTATCGTGCCGATGTCGATTGCGGTGCTGACGCTGCTGTTTGCGATTCAGAAACATGGCACCGGCATGGTGGGCAAACTCTTCGCGCCGGTGATGCTGGTCTGGTTCCTTGTGCTGGCGATCCTTGGGGTCAGCGGCATCATGAAAAATCCGGAAGTGCTGCATGCGCTGAATCCCGCTTATGCGGTCGAATTCTTCGTGCACTATAAATCTGTCTCATTCTTCGCGCTTGGCGCGGTGGTGCTGGCGATTACCGGGGTTGAAGCGCTCTATGCCGATATGGGGCACTTCGGTAAAGTGCCGATTCGACTGGCCTGGTTCTCGGTGGTACTGCCGTCGCTGGCACTGAACTATTTTGGTCAGGGTGCGCTGTTACTCAGCGACCCTAAAGCGATTAAAAACCCCTTCTTCCTGCTGGCGCCGGAATGGGCGCTGATCCCAATGCTGATTCTGGCGACCCTGGCCACCGTTATCGCCTCGCAGGCGGTGATCTCTGGTGTCTTCTCGCTGACGCGTCAGGCGGTGCGACTGGGCTATCTACCAGGTATGCGCATCATCCACACCTCTGAGCGTGAATCGGGTCAGATTTATATTCCGGTAATCAACTGGGTGCTCTATTTCGCGGTGCTGATTGTGATTATCAGCTTTGAGCATTCAAGTAATCTGGCTGCCGCCTACGGTATTGCGGTGACTGGCACCATGGTGCTGACGGCGATGCTCTCCTGCACCGTGGCGGTTAAAAACTGGCACTGGAACAAGCTGGCGGTTGCCGTCATCCTGGTATTAATGCTCTGCATTGACGTGCCGCTGTTTACCGCCAACCTGGTGAAAATCTTCTCCGGTGGCTGGTTGCCGCTCTGTCTCGGCCTGGTGATGTTTATCATTATGACGACGTGGAAAAGCGAGCGTTTCCGCCTGCTGCGCCGTATGCACGAACATGGCAACTCCCTGGAGGCAATGATCGCGTCACTGGAGAAATCGCCGCCGGTTCGCGTACCGGGCACGGCGGTCTATATGTCACGTGCACTGAATGTGATTCCATTTGCCATGCTGCATAACCTCAAGCATAACAAAGTGTTGCATGAGCGGGTGGTGCTGCTGACGTTGCGAACTGAAGATGCGCCTTACGTGCACAACGTGCGTCGCGTCACTATTGAGCAGCTGTCGCCGACTTTCTGGCGCGTGGTGGCGAGCTACGGCTGGCGCGAAACGCCAAACGTCGAGGAGATTTTCCACCGCTGCGGTCTGGAAGGTCTTAACTGCCGCATGATGGAGACGTCGTTCTTCATGTCACATGAATCGCTGATTATCGGCAAACGTCCGTGGTATCTGCGCCTGCGCGGCAAACTCTTCCTGGCGCTGCAGCGCAATGCGCTCCGTGCGCCAGACCAGTTTGAGATCCCCCCAAACCGGGTGATCGAGCTGGGCACTCAGGTCGAGATTTGATCTGCAGCGTCCGCCTTACGGGGCGGGCGCTGACCAGCGCAGCGTGACGCATAATCCGCCGCCGGATCGCTGGCTGAAGGTGACCTGCATTCCGTGCAACTGGGCAATGTTGCGGACTATCGACAATCCCAGCCCGCTACCACTCTTCTCCTGGCCCGGCGGTCGCCAGAAACGTTCTCCGAGCCGTTGCAGATCCGCTGCACTCAGACCCTCGCCATTATCCTCCACCGACAGGCTGTTTGCCTGCAACCGCACATCAACCTCACTGCCCGCAGGCGTGTAGCGAATGGCGTTATCCAGCAGATTCCGCACCAGCAGTGACAGTAACAGCGGATGCCCCTGAATCAGCGGATCGGCCTCTGCGAGAAGGCGCAGCGTCACACCGTTTTTGTCCGCCAGAGGCAGCTGTGCGGCGAGCGTCTCCTGCACCGTGCGTTTCAGCGACACAGGTTCGAAGGCGCTGCGCACATCATCGGCTTCAACCCGCGAGAGCGTCAGCAGCTGATCCACCAGCCGCGTTGCGCGGACAATCCCGGCATCCAGCTGCTGCAGCGCATGGGTTCGCATGACTTCGTCATCTGCAGTCAGCTGGATCACTTCGCTTTGCACCTGCAGCGCGGCCAGCGGACTGCGCAGTTCATGCGCGGCATCGGAGGTAAAGCGGCGTTCACGCTGCATCATGGCGCTAATGCGGCTGAACAGACCATTGAGCGCGACCATCAGCGGTTGCACCTCTTTTGGCACGCGGTCTGCCTGTAGCGGCGTATCATCATCGGCCGAACGCTGCGCCAGTTGTTTTGCCAGCGTCTTCAGCGGCCGCAGTTCAGACCAGACCAGACCGATAAGCAGAAGCAACATTAAAGGCAGCGCGATTAGCCAGGGCAACATGCTGGCCTTCATCAGATCCCGCGTCATGTCATCGCGGTATTCCGACTCCTGGCCCACCACCACCCGGAACTGCTTATCAGGCGTGGTCAGCCAGACAAATCGCCAGCTATCGTCGTCATTGGTGAGCTGCCCTTCATGAAATCCCTGATGCTCCGCCTCAAACGGCAGATAACGGCCGTTGTCGCCATCATTCATCACCTGCCTGCCGTCACGCGTGAAGACAGCAAAGGCCAGTGCATCATCATCCTGTTCGCCACGATGGTGGCGCAGCATCTCTTTGGTTCTGGGCAGTGTGGTATTGTCCAGCGAGGAGAAATCCAGCGTCAGCAGACGCTTAGCCAGCAGCATCTGCTGGGTATCAAAGAGCTCATCCAGGGTTTCACGCGTCTGATGCCAGGCACTCAGGCTGGCACTGGCCCAGCAGAGGCCGAGCAGCAGCACAAAACCGATGCCCAGCCGCAGAAACAGACTCATTGATCGCATTCGGCGGCCCCCAGCGTATAACCGACGCCATGCAGCGTGCGGATAAATGTGCTGCCCAGCTTTTTACGCAGATGATGGATATGCACTTCCACCGCATTGCTGGAGACGTCGGCGTCCCAGCTGTAGAGCTTCTCTTCCAGCTGGCTACGCGTCAGCACCCGGCCTGGATTGCGCATAAAGAGTTCCAGCAGCGCCAGTTCACGACTTTTCAACGCAATCGTCTCACCCTCGCGCATCACACTGTGGCTGCCGGGGATCAGCACCACGTTACCGTGACGGAGTTCGGGCTGCAGCTGGCCGTGACGGCGGCGGATCAGCGCCTGTAAGCGAGCGGCCACTTCGGTTAAGGCAAAAGGCTTGCATAGATAGTCATCAGCGCCCAGCTGCAGGCCTTTGACCCGCTGATCGAGCGCATCGCGGGCGGTCAGTATCAGTACCGGCACATCGTTGCCCTGCTGTCGCCACTCCCGCAGGATATCGAGTCCATCCCGCTCGGGCAGTGAAAGATCCAGAATCACCGCATCCCAGGGTGCGGCCTCCAGCGCGTTAAAGCCGGACTCACCAGACATAAACCAGTCAACGCTAAAGCCCAGCTTACTTAGCCCCGCTTTGATACCGTCGCCAATTAAGCGATCGTCTTCAATCAGTAAAATACGCATCACGTCTCCCTGTTCCGATAGCGCTTTATACGAAGCAACTTCCCTGGTGTACAGCTGATTTCGGCGAAAATCGCTTATTTTTAACGCTTAAGAAGCTGTTAAGAACTCTGTGGTCAACTGGGCGTATTCAAACCGAAAACACCACTGAAAAGAGGTACACCATGAAAAAGCATGCTGCAATTCTGGCCGTCGTTATGCTGGCTTCCGCCCCGGTTTTCGCTGCGCAGCAGGGCGGATTTGTTGATCCCAGCGCGCCAGCCACACAGACACAGTCAGCAGCCGGACAGGGTGGCTTTAGTGCAGACCACACCAGTGTGGTGACCGTGAAGCAGGCTGAAGAGATGAAAGATGACAGCTGGATCACCGTGCGCGGCAAGCTGGAGAAACAGACCGGCAAAGAAGATTATCTGTTCCGCGACCAGACCGGCACAATGAAAGTCGAAATCGACCACAAGCACTGGAACGGCCAGACAATCACGCCCAAAGATAACGTAGAGCTCACGGGTGAACTGGATAAAGATTTCAACAGCATTGAGATGGACGTTAAGCAGGTTAAAAAGCTGCCTTAATCTTTTGCTTCAGGGTCGCATTTGCGGCCCTTTTTTCTGCCCGTTCCCCGCCTTAATGCAAATTTCCCCTCGCGTGAGCGAAACGTTTCGATGGCGATCACAGATTTCTTCTTTGCCCGTTGAGTTGATGGCGGCTTTTCATACACTCCCATCAGCGAAACGTTTCGCTGTGGAGTGAAAAGATGAAAAAAGGTCGCTTGTTAAACGCTGAACTCTCTCATGTGATTGCCCGCCTGGGACACACGGATACGCTGACGATTGCCGATGCAGGCTTGCCGATTCCGGCAGGACCGCAGCGTATCGACTTAGCGCTCACGCCGGGTACGCCCGATTTTATGCAGGTGGTGAATGCTGTCGCACTGGAGATGCAGGTAGAGAGCGCCCTGATCGCGGAAGAGATTAAGCAGCATAATCCGCAACTTCATAGTGCGCTTGTCGCTGTGCTCGAAGCCTTGCAACAGCACCAGGGGAATATCATCACCATCAGCTACACCAGTCATGAACAATTCAAACAACAAACGCAGCGTAGTCAGGCGGTCATTCGCAGCGGAGAGTGTTCTCCGTTTGCGAATGTCATCCTCAGCGCCGGTGTGACCTTCTGAGGCCGCTATGCAACCTTTACTGCAACTCGACGGCATTGAAAAATCCTTTCCGGGTGTGAAAGCCCTCAAGGGTGCATCGCTGAATGTTCGGGCAGGACGCGTGATGGCGCTGGTGGGCGAGAATGGCGCAGGCAAGTCCACCATGATGAAAGTGCTGACCGGGATCTATCAATATGATGCCGGTACGCTGCGCTGGCTCGGCAAAGAGACCCGTTTCAGTGGACCGAAAGCGTCTCAGGAAGCGGGCATTGGCATCATCCATCAGGAACTGAACCTGATCCCTCAGTTAACCGTGGCGGAGAATATCTTTCTCGGTCGCGAATATGTAGGTCGTTTTGGCCGTATTCAGTGGCCGCGTATGTATGCCGAAGCGGATGCGCTGCTTAAACGTCTTAATCTGCGCTTCAACAGCCACAAGCTGGTCGGGGATCTGTCGATTGGCGATCAGCAAATGGTCGAAATCGCCAAAGTCCTGAGCTTCGAATCACAGGTCATCATTATGGATGAACCGACCGATGCGCTGACCGATACCGAGACGCTGTCTCTATTCCGCGTGATCAACGAACTGAAAGCGCAGGGCTGCGGCATCGTCTATATCTCGCATCGCATGAAAGAGATCTTTGAGATCTGCGATGACGTCACGGTGTTCCGCGACGGCCAGTTTATTGCTGAACGTCCGGTCAGCGAGCTGACCGAAGAGAGCCTCATCGAGATGATGGTCGGACGTAAGCTGGAAGATCAATATCCTCATATCGATCAGGCGCCAGGCGATGTGCGACTGAAAGTGGAGAACGTGAGCGGACCAGGTGTAGAGAACGTCAGCTTCAGCCTGCGCAAAGGTGAAATCCTCGGCGTTTCTGGCCTGATGGGTGCGGGGCGTACCGAACTGATGAAGGTGCTGTACGGCGCATTGCCGCGTCGCGAAGGCAATCTGTGGCTCAATGGCCGGGAAGTCGTGACGCGTTCTCCGCAGGATGGACTGGCGAATGGCATCGTCTATATCTCCGAAGATCGTAAGCGTGATGGCCTGGTGTTGGGCATGTCAGTAAAAGAGAACATGTCTCTGACGGCCTTGCGCTATTTCAGTCACGGCAGCGGCACGCTGAAACATGCAGCAGAGCAGCTGGCGGTGGGCGATTTTATCCGTCTGTTCAATGTTAAAACGCCGTCTATGGAGCAGCCGATTGGCCTGCTTTCGGGCGGCAACCAGCAGAAAGTGGCGATTGCCCGCGGTCTGATGACCCGGCCCAACGTGCTGATTCTGGATGAACCGACACGCGGTGTGGATGTCGGTGCGAAGAAAGAGATCTACCAACTGATTAACCAGTTTAAAGCCGAAGGGCTGAGCATCATCCTGGTCTCCTCGGAAATGCCGGAAGTGCTGGGCATGAGCGATCGGATTCTGGTGATGCATGAAGGCCGTATCAGCGGCGAATTTACCCGAGAAGAGGCCACTCAGGAAAGCCTGATGGCAGCCGCCGTAGGCAAGCAACACAGCGAGGATTTAGTGGTATGACGACCCAAACTTTACCGGCCAGCCGTCGCTGGTTTAGCAAAAGCTGGCTGCTGGAACAGAAGTCACTGATTGCGCTGATGGTGCTGATCGCCGTGGTGGCCAGCCAGAGTCCGAACTTCTTTACCGTGGCGAACCTGTTCAACATTCTGCAGCAGACCTCGGTTAACGCCATTATGGCCGTCGGGATGACGCTGGTGATCCTGACCTCAGGCATTGACCTCTCTGTGGGTTCTTTGCTGGCCCTGACGGGCGCAGTGGGTGCATCGCTGGTGGGCATGGAAGTCAATGCGCTGGTCGCGGTGGCGGCTTCGCTGGCACTGGGCGCGGCAATCGGTGGCCTGACCGGCACCATTGTGGCACGCGGCAAGGTACAGGCCTTTATCGCCACGCTGGTCATGATGTTATTGCTGCGCGGTGTGACCATGGTCTACACCGACGGCAGCCCGATTAACACCGGCTTCAGTGCCAATGCCGATCTGCTGGGCTGGTTTGGTATTGGTCGCCCACTGGGTATCCCTGCGCCGGTCTGGCTGATGGCGCTGGTCTTTATTGCCGCATGGTACATGCTGCAACACACCCGCCTGGGCCGCTATATCTATGCACTGGGTGGTAATGAAGCGGCAACGCGTCTCTCTGGCATCAATGTGAATCGCGTCAAAATTATCGTCTATTCACTGAGTGGCATGCTGGCTGCGCTGGCGGGCACCATTGAAGTGGCGCGTCTCTCTTCGGCACAGCCAACAGCGGGCACCGGCTATGAACTGGATGCAATTGCTGCGGTCGTGCTGGGTGGAACCAGCCTGGCCGGCGGTAAAGGCCGTATTTTCGGCACCCTGATTGGCGCGCTGATCCTTGGCTTCCTGAACAATGGCCTGAACCTGATGGGCGTCTCTTCCTACTACCAGATGATCGTTAAAGCGGTAGTCATCCTGCTGGCGGTGCTGGTGGATAATAAAAGCAGTAAATAACTCTGACCTTACACAGGATAACAAGATGAAAAAGTTAACCGCACTGGCCATGATCCTCGGCGCAACGCTCAGTACCAGCGCTATGGCAAAAGATACCATCGCGCTGGTGGTCTCAACCCTGAACAACCCGTTCTTTGTTTCGCTGAAAGAGGGTGCACAGAAAGAAGCCGATAAACTGGGCTACAACCTGGTGGTGCTGGATTCACAGAATAACCCGGCGAAAGAGCTGGCGAACGTGCAGGATCTGACCGTTCGCGGCACGAAGCTGCTGCTGATCAACCCGACCGACTCTGATGCCGTGGGTAACGCCGTGAAGATGGCTAACCAGGCGAAGATTCCGGTTATCACCCTGGATCGTGTTGCAGCTCAGGGCACCGTTGTCAGCCATGTCGCTTCTGACAACCGCTTCGGCGGCAAAATGGCCGGTGACTTTATCGCCAAAAAAGTGGGCGAAAACGCCAAAATTATCGAACTGCAGGGCATTGCCGGCACATCTGCTGCCCGTGAACGTGGCGAAGGCTTCAAACAGGCCGCTGATGCGCATAAATTCCAGATCCTCGCCAGCCAGCCTGCTGACTTTGACCGTACTAAAGGTCTGAACGTGATGCAGAACCTGCTGCAGGCACACCCGGATGTTCAGGCGGTATTCGCGCAGAACGACGAAATGGCACTGGGTGCACTGCGTGCACTGCAGACCGCCGGAAAAACGGGTGTGATCGTGGTGGGCTTTGACGGCACGGCTGATGGCGTTAAAGCGGTAGAAGCTGGCAAACTGTCTGCGACTGTGGCACAGATGCCAGAAAAAATTGGCATGATCGGCGTGGATACCGCTGATAAAGTGCTGAAGGGTGAAAAAGTGCAGGCGGTCAATCCGGTCGACCTGAAGCTGGTCACTCAATAACTCAAAGAAAAGCAGGGCACCGCGCCACCCTCCCGGTGGCGCACTTATTCCGGACTCCCCTAATGAGCAAAAACGCAAAACTGGCCGTTCTTGGCAGCATCAACGCTGACCACATCCTTAATCTGGCGCACTTTCCTCGTCCCGGTGAAACGGTGATCGGGCAGAATTATCAGATTGCGTTTGGCGGTAAAGGTGCAAATCAGGCGGTAGCCGCTGGTCGTGCCGGTGCCGATATCGCATTTATCGCCTGTGTGGGCGCTGACGACATGGGTAAACGTATTCGTGAGCAGCTTACGCAGGACAATATTGATACCACGCCAGTCGAGGTGGTCGAGGGCGAGTCGACCGGTGTGGCAATGATTTTCGTCAACGGTGACGGTGAGAACAACATTGGCATTTACTCTGGTGCCAATGCGGCGTTAACACCCGATTGCGTGGCGCGTCATCAGCATGTCATCGCCGATGCTGATGCACTATTAATGCAGCTGGAATCACCACTGGAAAGCGTACTGGCCGCTGCGACGCTTGCCCGGCAGCATCAGACGCAGGTTATCCTCAATCCGGCTCCCGCTACCTCTCTTTCAGATGAACTGCTGGCATTAGTCGATATTATTACGCCGAATGAGACCGAAGCCGAGAGCCTGACCGGCATTGCAGTCAACAGCGATGAAGATGCGGCACGCGCTGCGGAAGTGCTGCATGCCAAAGGCATCGGCACGGTACTGATTACGCTTGGTCGCCGCGGCGTCTGGCTGAGCGAGCGGGGAGAAGGTCAGCGTATTGCAGGCTTCAGTGTTAAAGCTATCGACACCATCGCGGCGGGTGACACCTTTAACGGTGCCTTTATTACCGCGCGACTGGAGCAGAAGCCAATGTACGACGCGGTGCGATTTGCCCATGCCGCCGCCGCTATTGCCGTTACGCGACCGGGTGCACAGCCCTCCGTGCCGTGGCGCACGGAGATCGATGATTTTTTGCAGCAGCAGGGCTAATCATTTGAGCACCATGAAAGATGTTGCTCGCCTGGCGGGCGTCTCTACCTCAACTGTCTCGCACGTGATCAATAACAATCGCTTTGTCAGTGATGGCGTGCGCGAAAAAGTTGAGCAGGCGATACGTCATCTCAACTATGCCCCTTCTGCGCTGGCACGCAGTCTGAAAATTAATCAGACCCACACCATCGGTATGCTGCTGACCACCAGTAGTAACCCCTTTTATGCCGAAGTGGTGCGCGGTGTGGAGGAGAGCTGCTATCAGCGTGGCTATAGCCTGATTCTCTGTAACACGGCGGGTGACGAAGAACGAATGAATCGCAGCCTGGAAACGCTGATGCAGAAGCGTGTCGATGGTTTGCTGATGATGTGCACTGAAAGTCACCTGCCCTCGGCAGATATTCTGAACCGTTATCCTTCTATACCTACGGTGATGATGGACTGGGCACCCTTTGAAGGCCGCGGTGACATTATTCAGGATAACGCGCTGCTGGGCGGCGAACTGGCTACTCAGCATCTCATCGACTGCGGTTATACCCGTATAGCCTGTATCGCCGGTCCGCAGGATAAAACGCCTGCGCGTATGCGCCTGGAAGGTTATCGTAACGCCATGACAAAGAGTGGCCTGGAGATTCTGCCTGGCTATGTGGTGAATGGTGATTTTGAATTTCAGGGGGGCTACAACGGGATGGTCGAACTGCTGGCGCTGGAAACGCCGCCAGAAGCCGTCTTCACCAGTAACGATGCAATGGCGGTCGGCGTTTATCACGCGCTCTATCAGGCCGGGATGCGGATTCCGCAGCAGATGGCGGTGATGGGATATGACGATATTGAACTGGCGCGTTATCTCACTCCACCACTGAGTACCATCCATCAGCCGAAAGATGCGCTGGGTGAACTGGCGATAGACACCTTAATTCATCGTCTCAGCGATCCCGACGCCAGTCAGCAAACGCTGGTGCTGACGCCGGAACTGGTGGTGCGGGGGTCGGTTTAGCGCTTTTTCTTCTTGTCACGATTGCTGATCAGATTACGTCCATCCCCGTTTTTCAGCAGCATAAAGGTCAGCGCCGAAAGTACGGTAACGATACCCATAGTCAGAAACGTGGCATGGAACTGTGAAATGGTGCTGGTTTCAAACTCCTGATAAAAGCGCAGCACCGCAGCGCTGACGGCCACACCAAAACTGATCGCTAATTGCTGCGTTACTGCCAGCACGCTATTTCCGCCGCTGGCGTTATCATCATTCAGGTCGGCCAGCGTAATGGTGTTCATGGCGGTGAATTGCGTAGACATCGCCATGCCGAGAATAAACAGTGGAAGCAATAGTACGAAGATACTTTCAGCGGGTGACTGCAGGGAGAAGCTGGCGATCAGGATGCCAATAATGGCGGTAATGCCGACCAGCAGACGGCGGTAGCCCAGCCAGCGCAGGAGTTGTGTCACCGTCGACTTCGCCAGAATCGAACCCAGGGCGGTTGGCGCCATCATGCAGCCTGCAATGATCGCGGAAAAGCCAAATCCAACCTGTAACATAAGCGGCATCAGAAAGGGCACACAGCCGGTGCCGAGACGAGAGGCAATGTTGCCGACGATGCCGACTGAGAAGGTCCGGGTTTTAAACATCGGCAGGTTGATCAGCGGTGAAGGGTGATTTCGGGCATGCACTATATAGAGGAGTAAAAGCACGATCCCGCTGAGTAATATCCCGCCGGCCAGCCAGGCAGAAACAATCCGCTCACCGAACAGCTCAATCCCAATCGAGATCATCACGAGTCCAGCCCCGAATAATATGAAGCCGAAAAAGTCGAAGCGGCGCTTAGGTGTGGTGAAGTCCGGCATATATTTGCGTGCGTAGATAATGCCGAGAATGCCAATCGGGATATTAATCAGGAAGATCCAGTGCCAGGTTGCGTAAGTGACGAGTACGCCACCCAGCATCGGGCCCAGTATCGGCCCGACTAAACCTGGCATGGTCACAAAGTTGAGTACCGGCAGCAGTTCACTGCGTGGATAGGCACGTAACAGTGCCAGTCGCGCGACCGGCATCATCATTGCGCCACCGACGCCCTGTACGATGCGCGACATGACCAGCACCGAAAGCGTCGGTGAGAGTGCACAAGCCAGTGAGCCAAGGGTGAACAGCGATACCGCCACAATAAACACTTTGCGCGTGCCGAAGCGATCGGCGAGCCAGCCGCTGACCGGAATCAGCATAGCGACAGTCAGGGTGTAACTGATGACGGCGGATTGCATGGCAAGGGGAGAACGGTCGAGGCTGGTGGCGATAGCGGGCAGGGCAGTGTTCAGTATGGTGGCGTCGAGTGACTGCATGAAAAAGGCCATAGCAGCTATCCATGGCAAACCAGCCATGCTGCGCGCGGATTTTATCATTGAGTGTCCTTCCTGGGGTTATCCTGCGAGAAGAAGCAAAATAATAGCACCCGCAATCGGCAACGGCAGGTCTCTTTACAACGTTTCGTTGCCACTTTTGTGCGTTATTCGGCCATGAAACGTCTCTTTTTAAGCCGTTCGTTTAAAAAAGAGGCGCTCAGTAAATTAATTCGAAGAAACACTTGTCAGCCTGAGGAAACTCCCTATAATGCGCCTCCATCGACACGGAACACCGGCAACGGGAAGCGGGTTGAGAGGCACAGGGGACTGCGCCGCCGGAGAAAAACTTCTGAAATAGAGGTTGACTCTGCAGGAGGAAAGCGTAATATACGCCACCTCGCGACAGGACGCTAACGCACTGTTCGCACTGCTCTTTAACAATTTATCAGACAATCTGTGTGGGCACTCGCAGGATTGATATCAGCGTCTCCGGACGTAAAAAAATATCAAGCCTCACGAGTGAACACATAATGAAATTCATTATGACGTTTTACAGATGAGCACCGCTTAACTTGTTTAAGCAAATCAAACTTAAATTGAAGAGTTTGATCATGGCTCAGATTGAACGCTGGCGGCAGGCCTAACACATGCAAGTCGGACGGTAGCACAGAGAGCTTGCTCTTGGGTGACGAGTGGCGGACGGGTGAGTAATGTCTGGGGATCTGCCCGATAGAGGGGGATAACCACTGGAAACGGTGGCTAATACCGCATAACGTCGCAAGACCAAAGAGGGGGACCTTCGGGCCTCTCACTATCGGATGAACCCAGATGGGATTAGCTAGTAGGCGGGGTAATGGCCCACCTAGGCGACGATCCCTAGCTGGTCTGAGAGGATGACCAGCCACACTGGAACTGAGACACGGTCCAGACTCCTACGGGAGGCAGCAGTGGGGAATATTGCACAATGGGCGCAAGCCTGATGCAGCCATGCCGCGTGTATGAAGAAGGCCTTCGGGTTGTAAAGTACTTTCAGCGGGGAGGAAGGCGGTGAGGTTAATAACCTTACCGATTGACGTTACCCGCAGAAGAAGCACCGGCTAACTCCGTGCCAGCAGCCGCGGTAATACGGAGGGTGCAAGCGTTAATCGGAATTACTGGGCGTAAAGCGCACGCAGGCGGTCTGTTAAGTCAGATGTGAAATCCCCGGGCTTAACCTGGGAACTGCATTTGAAACTGGCAGGCTTGAGTCTTGTAGAGGGGGGTAGAATTCCAGGTGTAGCGGTGAAATGCGTAGAGATCTGGAGGAATACCGGTGGCGAAGGCGGCCCCCTGGACAAAGACTGACGCTCAGGTGCGAAAGCGTGGGGAGCAAACAGGATTAGATACCCTGGTAGTCCACGCCGTAAACGATGTCGACTTGGAGGTTGTTCCCTTGAGGAGTGGCTTCCGGAGCTAACGCGTTAAGTCGACCGCCTGGGGAGTACGGCCGCAAGGTTAAAACTCAAATGAATTGACGGGGGCCCGCACAAGCGGTGGAGCATGTGGTTTAATTCGATGCAACGCGAAGAACCTTACCTACTCTTGACATCCACGGAATTCGGCAGAGATGCCTTAGTGCCTTCGGGAACCGTGAGACAGGTGCTGCATGGCTGTCGTCAGCTCGTGTTGTGAAATGTTGGGTTAAGTCCCGCAACGAGCGCAACCCTTATCCTTTGTTGCCAGCGAGTCATGTCGGGAACTCAAAGGAGACTGCCGGTGATAAACCGGAGGAAGGTGGGGATGACGTCAAGTCATCATGGCCCTTACGAGTAGGGCTACACACGTGCTACAATGGCGCATACAAAGAGAAGCGACCTCGCGAGAGCAAGCGGACCTCACAAAGTGCGTCGTAGTCCGGATCGGAGTCTGCAACTCGACTCCGTGAAGTCGGAATCGCTAGTAATCGTGGATCAGAATGCCACGGTGAATACGTTCCCGGGCCTTGTACACACCGCCCGTCACACCATGGGAGTGGGTTGCAAAAGAAGTAGGTAGCTTAACCTTCGGGAGGGCGCTTACCACTTTGTGATTCATGACTGGGGTGAAGTCGTAACAAGGTAACCGTAGGGGAACCTGCGGTTGGATCACCTCCTTACCTGAAGATACCTTCCCGCGCAGTGTCCACAACAGATTGTCTGATAAAAAGTAATGAGCAGGACGGCTGCGAAGTCGTGACACTATCGTGTCCCCTTCGTCTAGCGGTTAGGACTCCGCCCTTTCACGGCGGCAACAGGGGTTCGAATCCCCTAGGGGACGCCACCTGCTTGGTGACAGGTGAAAGGTGTCTCCATACAGTATCTCAAAACCGTTCTGGTTGCGTAAGCAGCCGTGGCGCGTTTGAGATATTTGCTCTTTAACAATCCGGAACAAGCTGAAAATTGAAACGACGTGTCGTTTTCATTCTCCGTAATAAGAATGAAAAACGCGACACGTTCGAGTCTCTCAAATGCTTGCAGCTCGCAGCGTTGTAAAACGCCTGTGGGTTGTGAGGTTAAGCGACTAAGCGTACACGGTGGATGCCCAGGCAGTCAGAGGCGATGAAGGACGTGCTAATCTGCGTAAAGCGACGGTAAGGTGATATGAACCGCTACAGCCGTCGATGTCCGAATGGGGAAACCCGGTGCACTCTGTGCATCATTGCAGCATGAATACATAGTGCTGCAAGGCGAACCGGGGGAACTGAAACATCTAAGTACCCCGAGGAAAAGAAATCAACCGAGATTCCCCCAGTAGCGGCGAGCGAACGGGGAGCAGCCCAGAGCCTGAATCAGCATGTGTGTTAGTGGAAGCGTCTGGAAAGTCGCAGGGTACAGGGTGATACTCCCGTACACAAAAGCACATATGCTGTGAGCTCGATGAGTAAGGCGGGACACGTGGTATCCTGTCTGAATATGGGGGGACCATCCTCCAAGGCTAAATACTCCTGACTGACCGATAGTGAACCAGTACCGTGAGGGAAAGGCGAAAAGAACCCCGGCGAGGGGAGTGAAACAGAACCTGAAACCGTGTACGTACAAGCAGTGGGAGCCCTCTTTATGGGGGTGACTGCGTACCTTTTGTATAATGGGTCAGCGACTTATATTCTGTAGCAAGGTTAACCGTATAGGGGAGCCGCAGGGAAACCGAGTCTTAACTGGGCGTTAAGTTGCAGGGTATAGACCCGAAACCCGGTGATCTAGCCATGGGCAGGTTGAAGGTTGGGTAACACTAACTGGAGGACCGAACCGACTAATGTTGAAAAATTAGCGGATGACCTGTGGCTGGGGGTGAAAGGCCAATCAAACCGGGAGATAGCTGGTTCTCCCCGAAAGCTATTTAGGTAGCGCCTCGTGAACTCATCTCCGGGGGTAGAGCACTGTTTCGGCTAGGGGGCCATCCCGGCTTACCAACCCGATGCAAACTGCGAATACCGGAGAATGTTATCACGGGAGACACACGGCGGGTGCTAACGTCCGTCGTGAAGAGGGAAACAACCCAGACCGCCAGCTAAGGTCCCAAAGTCATGGTTAAGTGGGAAACGATGTGGGAAGGCACAGACAGCCAGGATGTTGGCTTAGAAGCAGCCATCATTTAAAGAAAGCGTAATAGCTCACTGGTCGAGTCGGCCTGCGCGGAAGATGTAACGGGGCTAAACCATGCACCGAAGCTGCGGCAGCGACACTATGTGTTGTTGGGTAGGGGAGCGTTCTGTAAGCCGTCGAAGGTGTGCTGTGAGGCATGCTGGAGGTATCAGAAGTGCGAATGCTGACATAAGTAACGATAAAGCGGGTGAAAAGCCCGCTCGCCGGAAGACCAAGGGTTCCTGTTCAACGTTAATCGGAGCAGGGTGAGTCGACCCCTAAGGCGAGGCCGAAAGGCGTAGTCGATGGGAAACAGGTTAATATTCCTGTACTCGGTGTTACTGCGAAGGGGGGACGGAGAAGGCTATATCAGCCGGGCGACGGTTGTCCCGGTTTAAGCGTGTAGGCGGAGGGTCCAGGTAAATCCGGTCCCTTATTAACGCTGAGGCGTGACGACGAGGCACTACGGTGCTGAAGTGATAAATGCCCAGCTTCCAGGAAAAGCCTCTAAGCATCAGGTAACACAGAATCGTACCCCAAACCGACACAGGTGGTCAGGTAGAGAATACCAAGGCGCTTGAGAGAACTCGGGTGAAGGAACTAGGCAAAATGGTGCCGTAACTTCGGGAGAAGGCACGCTGGCGCGTAGGTGGAGGGACTTGCTCCCCGAGCCGAAGCCAGTCGAAGATACCAGCTGGCTGCAACTGTTTATTAAAAACACAGCACTGTGCAAACACGAAAGTGGACGTATACGGTGTGACGCCTGCCCGGTGCCGGAAGGTTAATTGATGGGGTTATCCGTAAGGAGAAGCTCTTGATCGAAGCCCCGGTAAACGGCGGCCGTAACTATAACGGTCCTAAGGTAGCGAAATTCCTTGTCGGGTAAGTTCCGACCTGCACGAATGGCGTAATGATGGCCAGGCTGTCTCCACCCGAGACTCAGTGAAATTGAACTCGCTGTGAAGATGCAGTGTACCCGCGGCAAGACGGAAAGACCCCGTGAACCTTTACTACAGCTTGACACTGAACATTGAGCCTTGATGTGTAGGATAGGTGGGAGGCTTTGAAGCGCGGACGCCAGTTCGCGTGGAGCCAACCTTGAAATACCACCCTTTAATGTTTGATGTTCTAACGTAGGCCCGTGATCCGGGCTGCGGACAGTGTCTGGTGGGTAGTTTGACTGGGGCGGTCTCCTCCTAAAGAGTAACGGAGGAGCACGAAGGTCAGCTAATCACGGTCGGACATCGTGAGGTTAGTGCAATGGCATAAGCTGGCTTGACTGCGAGAGTGACGGCTCGAGCAGGTGCGAAAGCAGGTCATAGTGATCCGGTGGTTCTGAATGGAAGGGCCATCGCTCAACGGATAAAAGGTACTCCGGGGATAACAGGCTGATACCGCCCAAGAGTTCATATCGACGGCGGTGTTTGGCACCTCGATGTCGGCTCATCACATCCTGGGGCTGAAGTAGGTCCCAAGGGTACGGCTGTTCGCCGTTTAAAGTGGTACGCGAGCTGGGTTTAGAACGTCGTGAGACAGTTCGGTCCCTATCTGCCGTGGGCGCTGGAGAATTGAGGGGGGTTGCTCCTAGTACGAGAGGACCGGAGTGAACGCACCACTGGTGTTCGGGTTGTCATGCCAATGGCATTGCCCGGTAGCTAAGTGCGGAAAAGATAAGTGCTGAAAGCATCTAAGCACGAAACTTGCCCCGAGATGAGTTCTCCCTGACTCCTTGAGAGTCCTGAAGGGACGTTGAAGACTACGACGTTGATAGGCCGGGTGTGTAAGCGCAGCGATGCGTTGAGCTAACCGGTACTAATGACCCGTGAGGCTTAACCTTACAACGCCAGAGGCGTTTTTGAGAGACACGATTTTCAGCCTGTACCGGATATATCTGCGCGGCCTTAAGGGGCGGCGCGGAGAACAGAATCTGCCTGGCGGCTTTAGCGCGGTGGTCCCACCTGACCCCATGCCGAACTCAGAAGTGAAACGCCGTAGCGCCGATGGTAGTGTGGGGTCTCCCCATGCGAGAGTAGGGAACTGCCAGGCATTATATAAGTGAAGAAGCCCCGCACGAGAGTGCGGGGCTTTTTTACGTATGCAGATCGTGAAAAACACGCTGAATTTACCGGCTTCAGCACTTTCCCATCCAATCCACAATGAAATCTGCAACACTATTTGGGCAATTTATATCCAGAACCGGCACGTGCAGGGCCAGTTTCTGGTCGCTGGCGACAGCGATCACATGCTCATCAAGCAGTTCATCAATTCCGCCCTTGATCCCTGCACGCCATAAAATAATTTTAGGTACGGATTCCTCTTTAAAGCCCTCAACCAGCACGATCTCCAGCGCAGAGTGATCCATACGGCTGAGCAGATAAGGCAGATCAATCGACGGCTTTTCCGGTGTTTCACACATCAATGCCCATCGCTCTGAACTGGCCACCATCACCTGATGGGCACCCGCTTTTCTGAGCAGATAGCTATCTTTACCTGGCGTATCCACATCCATCTGATGATGTGTGTGCTTAATCAGCCCGGCACGAATCCCTTTACTGCTGAGAATCGGTATCACCTGCTGTAACAGCGTCGTTTTACCGGTTCCACTCCAGCCCGCAATCGCAAGTAAGGGTAAGGACATATCAACCTCTCTCATTGAGATCATCGGGAGTATTAATATTGCGAAAGGCAGACTCATCGTCAGTCAGAAGTACTGCATGACCACCGTGATCGCGCAGGAAGTGCATAAGACGTCGTTCACCAGCCTGCAGATAGGCATAAAGAGGTGCAGCCATATCACGATGAATCAGAGCCAGTGTGGGGTGATCGCGCGACTGTGAGCGAACCCAGACGGCTGGCGCGTCTCCACGTTGCTCAACCAGTTTTTCCACGACGTTAAGCGGCACTGCAGGTGTATCACAGGAGCAAAAAGCGGCCCATTCACCGTCAATGGCGATCAACGCACTGTAGATACCGGCCAGTGGACCCGGATAATCATCAAAAACATCCTGAACAACCCGACACCCGCTTAACTGATAGCGATCAATATTGCGATTGGCATTAATCATGACAATGTCCACTTGTGGCCTGAGCCGTTCAAGCACATGCTGATAAAGTGGCCTGCCATTCAGGTGCACTAATCCTTTGTCCTGACCACCCATGCGGCGGCCCTGACCACCGGCCAGAATGACGCCGGTTAATATTGTCATGAGAGTGTCCTCGCTAATGACGCACTGTGAATACGGGAGAATCCTGAATGAAATGCCATCGTTTAAACGAGCTGATCGCGTTGCTGCAACCCGCCTGGCAAAAAGAACCTGACCTTAATCTGGTCACATTTTTGCAGAAACTGGCTCAGGAATCTGGATTCCGTGGCCCGTTAAGTGAATTAACCGACGATGTATTAATTTACCATCTTAAAATGCGTGACTCTGCCAGCGATGATGAAATTCCCGGCCTTAAAAAAGACTATGAAGTTGATTTCAAAACAGCACTGCTCCGCGCACGGGGTGTCATTAAACAGGACGAGTAGTGTTATCCTTGGCAGTTAAATGTAAGGGTGACTACAGGTAACATGATGAGCGACGCTGCTTTTAACTTCCAGACCTTGAATCCCGATGTGCTGCTTGATGCGCTTTGGGAGACAGGAATTCGCGTCGAGTCGGGTCTGACAGCCCTGAACAGCTATGAGAACCGGGTTTATCAGTTCAGCGATGATGAAAAACGACGCTATGTAGCGAAGTTTTATCGTCCACAGCGCTGGCGTGCCGAACAGATTGCTGAAGAGCATCAGTATGCACTCGATCTGCTGGCTGACGAGGTGCCCATCGCAGCACCACTGCGGTTAAAGGGTGAAACACTGCACAGCCACGCTGGCTTCTTCTTTGCCGTCTTTCCCAGCCTGGGCGGACGACAATATGAGACAGACAATGAAGACCAGATGGAATGGGTAGGCCGCTTCCTGGGGCGCATTCATCAGACCGGGCGCAAAACGTTATTCGGCAATCGACCGACCATAGGCCTGGATGAATATCTGCATGAACCCCGTCAGGTTCTGGAACAATCACTCTTAGTGCCTGCATCACTTAAGGCCGCACTGCTGCAGGCGCTTGATAAGCTGGGCAATACGCTGCAGCAACGGTGGCACACTACGTGGCAGCCGCTACGATTACATGGCGACTGCCATCCGGGTAATATTCTGTGGCGTGACGGACCGCTGTTTGTCGATCTGGATGATGCCCGTAATGGCCCGGCAGTACAGGATCTGTGGATGCTGATTAGCGGCGATCGACAGGAACAGCGTATTCAGTGGGATATTCTGCTGGAGGCTTACAGTGAATTCAGTGATTTTGATATTAATGAATTGTCACTGATTGAGCCTTTACGCGCTATGCGCATGGTTTATTATCTGGCCTGGGTTGTCCGACGCTGGCAGGATCCCGCTTTTCCTCGCGCTTTCCCCTGGATGACAGATGAAGATTTCTGGCGCAGGCAAATTTCACTCTTTACCGAGCAGGAGAAGCTGTTGCAGGAACCTCCTCTGCAGCTGACACCGCAATATTAATGACGTAGTCAGGAGAATTTTTCACAATGAAAAAAATTTGGTTTGCTCTGATGGGTTTAGTGCTGGCATTCAGCGCGTCCGCTGCCCAGTTCACTGAAGGTAAACAATATGTCAGTCTGCCGAAACCCGTGGCCGGCGAACCTCAGGTGATGGAGTTCTTCTCCTTCTTCTGCCCGCACTGCTATCAGTTTGAACGTATTTATCACGTCAATGACGCGGTGAAAAAGAATCTGCCTGCTGACACTAAACTGGTGAAATACCACGTCGATTTCCTTGGTGGCGATCTGGGACCGGTTGTGACCCAGGCCTGGGCTGTGGCGATGGCGCTGGGCGTTGAAGATAAGGTGACAGTACCGATCTTTGATGGCATCCAGAAAACACAGACCATCACCGATCCTGCCAGTCTGAAAGAGACGTTTGTCAAAGCGGCCGGTATCTCCGCTGCTGACTATGATGCTGCATGGAACAGCTTCGCCGTAAAAGCGCTGGTTGCACAACAGCAGAAAGCGGCTGCGGATGTTGATCTGCGCGGTGTACCAGCGATGTTCGTCAATGGCAAATATATGGTGAACAATGGCGGCCTTGATACCAGCTCTATGGACAATTTCGTTGCTGACTACGCGAACGTGGTTAAATTCCTTGTAAGCCAGAAGTAACAGGCTTTGTCATCTCATTCAACGCCAGCTCAGCTGGCGTTTTTTTATGCTATTGAACAGAGACATAAATTTTGTCCATCTCCAGGGCATAAATTTAATATCCACACAAGGGATCGTGTAATTAAAATTGCCGATTGGGTCACGGAAATTAAATAAGTCTATGAAATAGATGGTTTTTATTTGAGGTCTAATCATTTAAGATCCTGAAAAACAGCGCGTTATAATTTTTACGCACAAAGTTATCCACAGAATGATCGTTGCGATCTTATCTCCAGAACCGTCAAAAACGCGACATATCCTACGCCTTAGTTCACCCTTTCTGCCAGGTTGTGGCATCCTTATAGACCAACCCATAGCAACGAAGACAACACAGACTTATGGCGCAAATAGCAGAAAATCCCCTCATTCTGGTTGATGGCTCATCCTATCTTTATCGCGCGTATCACGCGTTTCCGCCGCTGACCAATAGTGCAGGTGAACCCACTGGTGCCATGTACGGTGTGCTCAACATGCTGAAAAGCCTGCTGGCGCAATACAATCCGAGTCATGTTGCTGTGGTGTTTGATGCCAAAGGCAAAACGTTCCGGGACGAGCTGTTTGAACACTACAAGTCTCATCGTCCACCGATGCCTGATGACTTACGTGCGCAAATCGAGCCGCTGCATGAGATGGTACGGGCGATGGGGCTGCCGTTACTGGCGGTGAGCGGCGTTGAAGCTGATGATGTCATCGGTACGCTGGCGCTGGAAGCAGAGAAAAAAGGCCTCTCAGTGCTGATTAGCACCGGCGACAAAGATATGGCGCAACTGGTCACCCCAGCTATCACGCTGATAAATACCATGAGCAACACCATTCTGGGCCCCGAAGAGGTTGAGCAAAAATATGGTGTGCCGCCCGCCTTAATCATCGATTTTCTGGCCATGATGGGCGACAGCTCAGATAACATCCCAGGCGTGCCGGGTGTGGGTGAAAAAACCGCGCAGGCTCTGCTGCAGGGACTGGGCAGCATGCAGACGATCTATGACAATCTGGACAAGGTGGCCGATCTCGGCTTTCGGGGTGCCAAAACCATGGCGACCAAACTTGAGCAGAATCGTGATGTAGCGTTTCTTTCCTATCAGCTGGCGACCATCAAGACGGACGTTGAGCTGGCGCTGCCCTGTGAAGAGCTCAACGTTACTGAACCTGATGTCGAGGCACTGCAGACCCTGTTCAGTCGCTATGAGTTCAAACGCTGGCTGAGTGACCTGCAGGACGGTAAATGGCTGCAGGGCAAGAAGAACAATACTCAGGCGCAAAAAGCGTTGGCTGATGAGCCAGCTGTGGTCGTTGAAACCAGCAGCGTATTGCCGAGCGAAGGTTATGTCACAATCCTGGATCAGGAACACTTTGATAGCTGGCTGGAGAAGCTGAAAAACAGCGAAGTGTTTGCCTTTGATCTGGAGACCGACGCGCTGGATACCCTGAGCGCTAACATCGTGGGTATCAGCTTCGCAGTAGCGCCCGGTGAAGCCGCCTATCTGCCGGTTGCTCATGACTATCTTGATGCGCCTGATCAACTGGATCGTGCAGCCGTTCTGGCACAGCTCAAGCCTCTGCTTGAGGATGAAAACGCCTGGAAAGTGGGCCAGAACCTGAAATACGATCGTGGCGTACTGAAGAACTACGATATTGAACTGGCCGGTATCAAATTCGACACCATGCTTGAGTCCTATATTCTCAACAGCGTGGTGGGTAAACATGACATGGATAGCCTGGCCGCTCGCTGGCTTAACCATAAAACGGTCACCTTCCAGGAGATCGCCGGTAAAGGCAAAAATCAGCTGACGTTCAATCAAATCGCGTTAGAGCAGGCCGCTCATTATGCTGCCGAAGATGCCGATGTGACTCTGCAGTTGCATCTGAAGATGTGGCCAGAGCTGGAGAAAGAAGCGGGCCCGAAAAAAGTGTTCGAACAGATTGAGATGCCGTTACTGACCGTCATCTCCCGGATAGAACGCAATGGCGTGCTAATCGATCAATCGATCCTGGCGCAACACTCCAAAGAGCTGACTGCCCGACTGGCTGAGCTTGAGTTGAAAGCGCATGAGCTGGCGGGAGAGCCTTTTAACCTCTCATCCACTAAGCAGCTTCAGGTGATCCTGTTTGAAAAACAGGGCATTAAACCTACAAAGAAAACACCAGGCGGTGCGCCGTCAACCAGCGAAGAGGTGTTAGCTGAGCTGGCACTCGACTATCCACTTCCAAAAGTGATCCTGGAGCATCGCGGTTTATCCAAACTTAAGTCGACTTATACGGATAAATTACCGCTGATGATTAATCCGATAAGCGGGCGCGTGCATACCTCTTATCATCAGGCTGTTACCGCTACCGGACGCTTATCTTCTGCCGATCCGAATCTGCAAAACATCCCGGTGCGTAATGACGAAGGACGCCGGATCCGCCAGGCATTTGTCGCGGCCAAAGGCCATCGCATTGTGGCGGCAGACTATTCACAAATTGAACTGCGTATCATGGCGCATCTCTCTCAGGATAAAGGATTGCTGGACGCGTTTGCCCAGGGCGAAGATATTCACCGTGCCACGGCATCCGAAGTGTTTGGTGTGGCGCTGGATAAGGTCAGCGGCGAACAGCGTCGCAGTGCTAAAGCGATCAACTTTGGTCTGATTTATGGTATGAGCGCCTTTGGCCTGTCGCGTCAGCTGAATATCGGTGCGGGCGAAGCGAAAAAGTATATGGATCTCTACTTTGAACGTTATCCGGGCGTACTGCGCTATATGGAGAACACCCGTCAGCTGGCGGCGAGTAACGGCTATGTTGAAACGCTGGAAGGTCGTCGGCTGTGGCTGCCAGATATTAAATCCAGCAACGCCATTCGCCGGAAAGCCGCAGAACGCGCCGCGATCAATGCGCCAATGCAGGGAACCGCAGCGGATATTATCAAGCGGGCAATGATTGCGGTGGATGAATGGCTTGAACAGCAAAACGACAATGCCGTCAGAATGATCATGCAGGTTCACGATGAACTGGTATTCGAAGTGAAAGCGGAGGCCGTTGAAGAGGCCAGCCAGAAAATCCGTGCGCTAATGGAAGGTAGCGTGCAGCTCGACGTGCCTTTACTGGTTGAAGTCGGAGTGGGTAATAACTGGGATGAAGCCCACTGATTCAGCGTCTGAGGCCGGTTCCGTAAAATGGAATTGGCCTGTCATCAGGCATAAGTAAATCGTTTAGTTAACGGGCTCAGCGCGGTCAATGCTGGTACTGAGATAAAGCGTTTTTCTAACTGCTTATCGGCTAAACACTTTTTCCGTCATTTAACTACATTGCAACGTTGTTTTTGTGACACACGTGGTAAAAAAAGCCTTGTTTGATGTAAGTAAGCAACAAAAAAGCCTTTGTCACGCACAGAAAATCAGGTAAAGTTCGTCGCGTAGGGTACAGAGGTAAGATGTTCTATCTTTCAGACCTTTTACTTCACGTAATCGGATTTGGCTGAATTTAGCCGCCCCAGTCATTCTGTGACTGGGGCGTTTTTTATTGGGCTTTTTGCACCGCCGGTTTCAGCGGCACAGGGCTGCCACTCACTCTTCCGCGTCCTGATCCACCTCTGCCGGTTCAAACGTTGTGAACCAGCTGTCCAGTTTCTGACGAACCTTATCTACGCCGATTTTCTTTAGCGATGAGAAAAGTTCTACCTGCACATCACCCACAAATTCGAGTGCAGCTTCACGCACAACATTAAGCTGTGCTTTACGCGCACCTGAGGCGAGCTTGTCTGCCTTGGTGAGGAGCAACAGCACCGGAATGCCGCTTTCAACGGACCAGTTAATCATCTGTCGATCGAGATCTTTCAGCGGATGACGGATATCCATCAGGATCACCAGGCCTTTCAGCGCCTGACGTTTTTGCAGGTATTCACCTAACGCACGCTGCCACTTCAGCTTCATCTCTTCCGGGACTTCGGCATAACCGTAACCGGGCAGGTCGACCAGACGCTTACCTTCTTTCACTTCAAACAGGTTAATCAGCTGCGTACGTCCCGGCGTTTTACTGGTACGCGCCAGACCCTTCTGATTGGTTAACGTATTCAGCGCACTCGATTTTCCCGCGTTCGAGCGGCCAGCAAAAGCCACTTCAATTCCGGTATCGGCAGGCAGATGGCGGATATCCGGCGCGCTCATGACAAAGTGGGTAACGTGATAATTCAATTCAGACAAGGTGACACTCCAGAAAACGCATTAAGGCAATGCGGCCGATTATACGCGTTATGGCGCGAAAGTGCTCAACCGCGTCTGATTAGTCAGATTTGTAAGAGATTTGCCATTACCACTGCGAGTTATTTCGCTTTTTACTTTAATTACTAAAAATAAAAAATCTTATTATTTAATATCTTATCTAGAATGGTTCTTTTTTTGAACTAACTATTTGTGGCGCTGACTTGAGGCTTTTACCAGATGGTCTACATTATTGTGCAGTGCACGGCAGCACCCATCAGGATGATGCGCTCAGGGATACCAGGAGGGTAGAGAGCGATGGAATGGAAATGAGTCAGGGATACGCTCAGACAGGGATAAGGAAAAGCTCAGGAGCTGAGCAGGCGCGGGATTGACCGGGATGTTACGAGCCGAAAAGGATTTAAAACATGATTCCTTCTTATGAAGGTATGAAATAAGGCGACAGCTTGAGCTGTCGCCTTTTTTCTTTGTCTGGTTTCTGCTAGATTTCGCCGCAATTGTATACTGAATAAAAAAAGCCGGGACCGAATACTATGAAGCAACCTGCACGAGCTGTTCACGGCAAACCTGCCGCCAAAGCCAAACGCAAATCGCGTGATGATATCAACAACGAAGCACGCGATCGCAAACGTGATAAAAAGCATCGTGGACATGCTTCTGGCAGCCGTGCTAATCCAGCGGCGTCCGAAAGCAATGGCGGGAGTCAGGCTAATAACGTGAAAGATCCGCGCATCGGCAGTAAAAAGCCGGTGGCCCTGATCGCTGACGGAAAAACCGCAGCCGTTAAGCCAAAGAAAAGCGTGGAAAAACCTGCAGCTGAGAAAAAAGCACGCCTGACGCCAGAAGAAGAGCTGGCAAAGCTGGAAAATGATGAGCGTCTTGATGCGCTGCTGGATCGACTGGAAAATGGCGAAACCCTGTCGGCTGAAGATCAGGGCTGGCTGGATGCCTCGCTGGACCGTATTGACGAACTGATGGAGCAGTTAGGCATTGTGATGGATGATGCTGAAGATGAGCAGGCTGAAGAAGATATGTACCGTCTGCTGAAGGGCAACTAAGCAAATTTGATCGGCATGCGGTCTGCGCATGCCGCGCTTATCAGGTAAACGACAATGTTTTGGCCTGGATCAATTTTCGCGCTGCTGGCGACATGTTATCTGCTGTGGTTATTGTTTAAACTACGACGCCTGTCGCGGCTGAAGCAACGTTTACGTCGGGTCTCAACCCGCTCACCTTTCATCTCCTCTTCTTCGCGACCTTCTCTCAGACACCGTCACCGGAAGGAGTGAGCATGCCATCGCAGCAGATTGAGTGGGATCAGGCGTTAATTGAAAAGTACAATTACGCTGGCCCGCGTTATACCTCTTATCCCACCGCGCTGGAGTTCAGCGAGCAGTACGCGGAAACTGATTTCCAGCGTGCCGTCGCGCGTTATCCTGATCGTCCGCTGTCGCTCTATGTTCATATTCCCTTCTGCCATCGTCTCTGCTACTTCTGCGGCTGCAACAAGATCGTGACGCGTCAGCGCCACAAAGCGGACCGCTATCTGGACGTGCTTGAGCAGGAAATCATTCAGCGCGCGCCGCTGTTTCGCGAGCGTAAAGTCACGCAGCTTCACTGGGGCGGCGGCACGCCAACCTTTCTCGATAATACGCAGATTTCACGGCTGGTGGGTTTACTGAAGCAGCACTTCAGCGTGGCTGAGGACGCCGAAATGTCGATCGAGGTTGATCCGCGGGAAATTGAGCTGGATGTGATTGATCACCTGCGATCGCTGGGGTTCAATCGTCTGAGCATGGGCGTACAGGATTTTAATAAATCGGTGCAGGAACGGGTTAATCGGGTGCAGGATGAAGAGGTGATTTTCGGCCTGATGGCGCGCGCCCGTGAGCAGGGCTTCAGCTCTGTCAGCATCGATCTGATCTATGGCTTACCCCTGCAAACGCCCGCCAGCTTTGCCTGGACGCTGGAGCGGGTACTGGCACTGAGCCCGGACCGGCTTAGTGTATTTAACTATGCGCATCTGCCGTCAATGTTCGCGGCTCAGCGTAAAATTAAAGAGGATGAACTGCCCTCCGCGCAGCAAAAGCTGGATATCCTGCAACAGACCATTGTGACGCTGACTCAGCAGGGCTACCAGTTTATCGGGATGGATCACTTTGCAAAGCCGCAGGATGAGCTGGCCATCGCGCAGCGTGAAGGGCAGTTGCATCGCAATTTCCAGGGATACACGACGCAGGGCGACAGTGACTTACTGGGGCTTGGCGTCTCAGCCATCAGCATGACTGGCGACAGTTATGCGCAGAATCAGAAAGACCTCAACACCTGGTATGCATGTGTGGAACAGCAGGGAAATGGCCTGTGGCGCGGCATCGCCTTAACCGACGATGATTGCCTGCGGCGTGACGTGATTAAAACGCTGATTTGTAACTTCTCGCTGGATTTTGCCGCGACTGAAGCGCGATGGGGCATTCGCTTTAGGGACTATTTTGCTGAGGACATGGCGCTGCTGAAACCGTTAATTGCTGACGGGCTGGTGGTACAAACTGCTAAAGGGCTTGAGGTGACCGGCATTGGCCGGTTACTGATCCGCAATATCTGCATGTGCTTTGATCGCTATCTGCGTCAGAAAGTGCGTCAGCAGCAATTCTCCCGCGTTATCTGACGAAACGGGCTGGCATGACATGCCAGCCCGCACCGAAACGCTTATTCCATGCCAAGCTCTTTCAGCTTGCGTGTCAGCGTGTTTCGTCCCCAGCCCAGCAAACGAGCGGCTTCCTGTTTGTGGCCTTGCGTATGACGCAGCGCAGTGGTGAGCAGCGTTCGCTCCATCTCCGGTTGTGCTTCCGACAGCAGATTCTGATGACCGGAACGCAGTGCGCGGTCGGCCCACTGTGCCAGCAGCGTTGCCCAACTGTCAGGCAGCGACTGCACCGGATTTTCCGGGGTGCTGGACTCAAACAGTTCGCTGGGCAGATCCTGAATCAGCACTTCCTGACCCGCAGCCATGACCGTCAGCCAGCGACAGGTGTTTTCCAGCTGACGTACGTTACCGGACCAGTGCAGCCGGGTTAAGGCTGTTTCGGTTTCCGGGTGCAGAATCTTCGCTTCCACACCCAGCTCACGAGCCGCCACCTGCAGGAAATAACGCGCCAGACGTGGGATATCCTCACGACGCTCACGCAGCGGCGGCAGATGCACACGAATCACATTCAGGCGGTGGAACAGGTCCTCACGGAACTTGCCTTCCTGCACACGCAATTCCAGGTTCTGGTGGGTTGCCGCAATAATACGCACATCCACTTTGACGGGTGCATAACCACCGACGCGATAGAACTGACCATCGGCCAGCACGCGCAGCAGTCGGGTCTGCACATCCAGCGGCATATCACCGATCTCATCCAGAAACAGCGTGCCGCCATCCGCCTGCTCAAAACGGCCCTGACGGATCTGGTTCGCGCCGGTAAAGGCCCCTTTCTCGTGACCAAACAGCTCTGACTCAATCAAATCTTTGGGTATTGCAGCCATGTTCAGTGCGATAAAGGGCGCTTTGGTGCGTGGGCTGTGGCGATGTAGCGCATGGGCCACCAGCTCTTTACCGGTTCCGGACTCACCGTTAATCAGCACGCTTATCGAAGAGCGCGATAAGCGCCCGATGATACGAAATACATCCTGCATCGCAGGCGCTTCACCAATAATATCGGTAGTTGGTCCGCTGACCGGCTGATTACGTGGCTGCTGCTGTTCCTGATAGTGGCTGATCGCTCGCTCTACCAGTGCAACGGCTTCGTCAATATCAAACGGCTTAGGCAGGTAATCAAATGCGCCCTGCTGATAGGCGCTGACGGCAGCATCCAGATCCGAATGCGCCGTCATTATGATGACCGGAAGCATGGGATGACGCTGTTTAATCTGCTTCAGTAGCGCCAGGCCATCCATACCGGGCATGCGAATGTCTGACAGTAAAACGTCCGGGGTCTTGGTTGAGAGGGCATCCAGCACCTCGCTTGCGCTGTCAAAAGTCGCGCAGCTCAAACCGGCTCCAGTGAGCGCGCGTTCAAGCACCCAGCGGATGGAGCTATCGTCATCGACGATCCAGACTATCCCTCGTTGCATAGAAACCTCACTGGCGAATAGGCAGGTAAACCGAAAATTCGGTGTGTCCCGGCCAACTGTTAAATTCTATTTTTCCTGAATGTTGATCAATCAGGCTACGGGCGATGGAGAGGCCTAAACCGGTTCCGCCTTCACGTCCGCTGACCATCGGATAAAACAGCGTATCCTGCAGCTGGGCCGGAATGCCGGGGCCATCATCTTCAATATCAATACGTGCTACCAGGCGATAACGCGTGCCGTGCAGCGTGAGCTGGAAAGCGGTGCGGGTGCGGATAATGATGGTGCCGCCATCGTCTCCCAGCGCCTGAAGCGCATTGCGCACCACGTTAAGCAGTACCTGTTCAATCTGATCGGGGTCGTGCGGCAGTTCCGGCAGGCTGGGGTCATAATCCCGTACCAGCGAGACATTCTCCGGCAGCTCCATCGAGACCAGATTAACTACGCGTTCAGCCACCTGATGAATGCTCTGCGTGATGTGCATACCCGGCTGCTGCGGCCCTAACAGACGATCCACCAGATTCCGCAACCGGTCGGCCTGTTCAATAATGACTTTGGTGTATTCGTTCAGCGAGGGATCGGGCAGGGCACGTGATAAAAGCTGTGCCGCGCCGCGCAACCCTCCCAGCGGATTTTTAATCTCATGAGCCAGACCACGAACCAGATCGCGAGCGGCCACCTGCTGAGCGTGCTGTAACTGCTCCTGACTGAGCCGACGCTGATTATCCATCGGCGCCATTTCCATCAGAATTAAGCCATCGGGTAATCGCTGGGCGGTCAGCGACATAATGTGTGCACGACCATCAACGACCAGCGTAACCTCACTGTCAGTGAATCCCTGGCCAGCCTCAAGACTCTCGCGCATCACCTCAATATTCAGCGAAAAGTAGCCGGTTAATTCCGGTAACGGCGTGCCGAACAGCTTGCGTGAGCTTTGCGCCAGTAATTGCTGCGCCGCCGGGTTGGCGTAATGGATAACCAGATCGTTATCCACCAACAAAATACTGTTGATTAAAGCATTGAGAATCTGCCCTGCATCGGGCAGAGAGCCAGTTGCCATAAAACGTACCTCTGCACCAATCAGGTGCATTTTAGTCTTAAAGCCGTAAGGAGGGCGAATGAACGGTAAATTCGCGGAGAAAAAAGCCCATCCGAAGATGGGCTAAAAGTTTCCACGGCAACAAAATCGTTTGACCAGTTAAACGCTGTAGTAAAGCTCGAACTCAACCGGGTGTGGCGTCATGCGAACGCGATCCATCTCAGCTTTACGCAGTTCGATGTAAGCATCGATCGATTCGTCAGTGAATACACCGCCGCGGGTCAGGAACTCGCGATCTTCGTTCAGTGAATTCAGCGCTTCTTCCAGAGAGCCCGCAACTTTTGGAATCTCAGCTTCTTCTTCCGGTGGCAGGTCATACAGGTTCTTGTCCATCGCATCACCAGGATGGATTTTGTTGATGATGCCATCCAGGCCAGCCATCAGCAGTGCGGTGAACGCCAGGTATGGGTTAGCCGCTGGGTCCGGGAAGCGCGCTTCGATACGACGGGCTTTCGGGCTGGCAACCACCGGAATACGGATTGACGCTGAACGGTTACGGGCAGAGTAAGCCAGCATAACCGGTGCTTCATAACCCGGAACCAGACGCTTGTAAGAGTTCGTGGTCGGGTTCGCCAGTGCGTTAATTGCTTTAGCGTGCTTGATGATGCCCCCGATGTAGAACAGCGCCATTTCAGACAGGCCGCCGTACTTATCGCCGGCAAACAGGTTCTGGCCACCTTTAGAGAGTGACATATGGCAGTGCATGCCTGAACCGTTGTCGCCAAACATTGGCTTCGGCATAAAGGTCGCGGTTTTGCCGTAAGCATGAGCAACGTTATGGACGACATATTTGTAGATCTGAATTTCGTCAGCTTTTTTGGTCATGGTATTGAAGCGGGTAGCCACTTCGTTCTGACCCGCAGTCGCCACTTCGTGGTGATGCGCTTCAACAACCAGGCCCATCTGCTCCATGGTCAGACACATGGCAGAACGGATGTCCTGTGATGAGTCGACTGGTGGAACCGGGAAGTAGCCGCCTTTCAGACCTGGACGGTGACCTTTGTTACCGCCTTCGTACTCTTTACCGGTGTTCCATGCCGCTTCGATATCGTCGATAGCCACATGTGAACCGGAAGTCGATGAACCGAAACGGATGTCATCGAACAGGAAGAATTCTGGTTCTGGTCCAAACAGCACGGTATCCGCGATGCCGGAAGAGCGCAGGTAATCTTCAGCGCGTTTTGCGATAGAACGTGGATCGCGGTCGTAGCCCTGCATAGTGCCTGGCTCAAGGATGTCACAACGGATAATGAGCGTAGAATCTTCGAAGAAAGGATCCATGACTGCCGTGGTAGCGTCAGGCATCAGCACCATGTCTGATTCGTTAATGCCTTTCCAGCCGCCAATAGACGAACCATCGAACATTTTGCCTTCTTCGAAGAAGTCAGCGTTAACCTGGTGAGCAGGGATAGTAACGTGCTGTTCTTTACCTTTGGTATCGGTAAAACGCAGGTCAACAAACTTAACTTCATGCTCGTTCATCATCGAGAGAACGTGTTCAGCGGACATACTCAACTCTCCTGGAAATGGTCTTTCATTATCTACATGGCGAGGAAACGTCTTTTCCGGAATTCGCAGCGGGAAAACAACTCCCTGACTACCCGCTTCCGGCACGCTCTTCAACCGACATCTGACTGGCGATTACGCTTGATTTAGATAAAGCGAATTCTGTGCCAACTTTTCTGATGCTGCTTAAATCGCCTTGTGATGCACCTTTTTGTCATAAAGCACCTGCACCAGGATGGTCCTTGTGCACTAAAGTGGTGCTTTGTGACGATTTATTAGCACTATTTTGGTGCATAAGACCAACTTAGTGCATTTTCTGCACCGGGAACAGGGCAAATTTGCACCTATCTAATAAACTTTCAGTGAAAAGTGTGATGGTGTTCAGTCTTCCGCTTAATCAGTGTACAATAACGCGCTATTTCTAATGCCTGAGGCAAAGCTGTGATCGAAAATTTGCGTAACATCGCCATCATCGCGCACGTTGACCATGGAAAGACCACCCTGGTTGACAAACTGCTGCAACAATCCGGTACTTTTGATGCCCGTACCGAAGCAACAGAGCGCGTGATGGACTCCAATGATTTGGAGAAAGAGCGTGGGATTACCATCCTCGCAAAAAACACCGCCATTAAGTGGAATGACTACCGTATCAACATCGTTGATACCCCAGGACACGCCGACTTCGGTGGTGAAGTTGAGCGCGTCATGTCCATGGTGGACTCGGTGCTGCTGGTTGTAGATGCGATGGATGGCCCTATGCCGCAAACCCGCTTCGTGACCAAAAAAGCGTTCGCGCATGGTCTGAAGCCGATTGTGGTTATCAACAAAGTAGATCGCCCTGGTGCGCGTCCGGATTGGGTTGTGGATCAGGTATTTGACCTGTTCGTTAACCTGGATGCGACTGACGAGCAGCTCGACTTCCCTATCATTTTCGCCTCTGCGCTGAATGGTATCGCGGGTCTTGAGCACACCGACATGGCTGACGATATGACCCCGCTGTATCAGGCAATCGTTGACCACGTTGCGCCTCCGCAGGTTGAGGCTGATGCGCCACTGCAGATGCAGATCTCTCAGCTGGACTACAACAACTACCTGGGCGTGATCGGCATTGGCCGCATCAAGCGCGGTAAAGTTAAGCCGAACCAGCAAGTCACTATCGTTGATAGCGAAGGCAAAACCCGTAACGGTAAAGTCGGTAAAGTCCTGACTCACCTGGGTCTTGAGCGTATCGACAGCGATCTGGCTGAAGCGGGCGATATCATTGCTATCACCGGTCTGGGCGAGCTGAACATCTCTGACACCATCTGTGATCCACAGAATGTGCAGGCGCTGCCAGCACTGAGCGTTGATGAGCCAACCGTAACCATGTTCTTTAACGTCAACACCTCACCGTTCTGCGGTAAAGAAGGTAAGTACGTGACTTCACGTCAGATCCTTGAGCGTCTGAACAAAGAACTGGTTCACAACGTGGCTCTGCGCGTTGAAGAAACCGAAGATTCTGATGCGTTCCGCGTGTCAGGTCGTGGTGAGCTTCACCTGTCAGTTCTGATCGAAAACATGCGTCGTGAAGGTTTCGAACTGGCGGTATCCCGTCCGAAAGTTATCTTCCGCGAGATCGATGGCCGTAAACAAGAGCCATTCGAGAACGTTACGCTGGATATCGAAGAGACGCATCAGGGTTCCGTTATGCAAGCCATGGGTGAGCGTAAAGGCGATCTGAAAAACATGGATCCGGATGGCAAAGGCCGCGTACGTCTCGACTACGTGATTCCTAGCCGTGGCCTGATTGGCTTCCGTAACGAATTCATGACGATGACTTCCGGTACCGGTCTGCTCTACTCTACCTTCAGCCACTACGACGATATCCGTCCAGGCGAAGTGGGCCAGCGTCAGAACGGCGTTCTGATCTCTAACGGTCAGGGCAAAGCTGTAGCGTTCGCTCTGTTCGGTCTGCAGGATCGCGGTAAGCTGTTCCTGGGTCATGGTGCAGAAGTCTATGAAGGCCAGATCATCGGTATTCACAGCCGTTCTAACGACCTGACCGTAAACTGTCTGACCGGTAAGAAGCTGACCAACATGCGTGCTTCAGGTACTGATGAAGCAACGACACTGGTACCACCGCAGAAAATGACGCTGGAACAGGCGATCGAGTTCATCGATGATGACGAACTGGTCGAAGTGACTCCACTGTCAGTGCGTATCCGTAAGCGTCACCTGACTGAAAACGACCGTAAACGTGCTTCACGTGGTCCTAAAGACGCATAATTGCGCCTTTAAAGAATAAAAAGCCCCGCATGCGGGGCTTTTTTTTGCCTGAAATTCGGATTTACTCAGCCGGACCAGCGAATATTTGTGCGAATGATGTCGCGCTTTACTCACCTTCTGGCGTTTACGCTTTTCTCTCAGCCCGTGCCTGTTCAGCCTGCACTTTTGCCGCTAGAGTGAATACTCCAGGGAACAGAAGGAGACACACCATGCTGTATATCTTTGATTTGGGCAATGTGATTATTGATATCGACTTCAACCGCGTGCTGGGTGTCTGGAGTGACTTTAGTCGTGTACCGCTGGCTTCGCTACAAGGCCATTTCCAGATGGACGAAGCGTTTGAGCAACACGAACGTGGCGAGATCAGTGATGAAGATTTCGCACTGGCGCTGTGCGAAAAGCTGGAGATCGCACTGAGCTATGAGCAGTTTGCGGCTGGCTGGCAGGCGGTCTTCGTTGACGTGCGTCCGGAAACCCTGGCGCTAATGAACCGGCTGCGGCTGGAAGGTCATCGGGTGGTAATCCTCTCTAACACGAACAAGCTGCATTGCGAATTCTGGCCAACGCAGTATCCGGACGTGCAGCAGGCAGCGGATAAAATCTACCTGTCACAGGAGATAGGTATGCGCAAACCGGAAGCGCGGATTTATCAGCATGTGCTGGATGCAGAAGGTGTGACTGCCGATCAGGCGGTGTTCTTTGATGATAATCCAGAGAACATTGAGGCGGCCCGTGCCCTGGGTATTGAAAGTGTACTGGTTACTGACAGTAAAACGGTACCCAACTGGTTTGCGGGTCTACAGTAACTCATGATGTCACGTAAATTTCGCCCCAGGCTGCATGCGTTCTGGTTGTGGCTCAGGCTGTTATGGAAACGCATTGATGAGGATGGCATGACGACCCAGGCCGGTAATCTGGCTTATGTCTCATTACTGGCGTTAGTGCCGCTTATTGCAGTGGTCTTTGCCCTGTTTGCGGCGTTTCCGGTTTTCTCTGACATCAGCGTGCAGTTAAAACAGTTTGTCTTCAACAATCTGATGCCTGCTGCAGGTAACACGTTGCAACGCTATCTTGAACAGTTTGTTGCTAACGTAAACAGGATGACGGCGGTCGGGGCAGTCGGTCTTATCGTGACCGCCTTACTGCTGATGCATTCGGTCGATACGGCGTTAAACACCATCTGGCGCAGCAACAAAAAGCGACCGATGGTTTACTCCTTTGCCGTCTACTGGATGATCCTGACGCTCGGTCCGCTGCTGGCCGGTGCCAGCCTGGCAATCAGCTCTTATCTGCTTTCCCTGCGCTGGATTAATGCCACTGGCGTAACCAGTCTGGTCGATCAGATGCTGCGCATTTTCCCGCTTCTGCTGTCGTGGTTCGCCTTCTGGTTACTCTACAGCATTGTTCCCACCCAACGGGTGCCACCGCGTGATGCGCTGATTGGCGCGCTGGTTGCCGGGGCGTTGTTTGAGCTGGGTAAAAAGGGCTTTGCGCTCTATGTTACTATGTTCCCTTCATATCAGTTGATCTACGGCGTACTGGCCGTGATCCCCATTCTGTTTCTCTGGGTCTACTGGACCTGGTGTATTGTGTTGCTGGGCGCTGAAATAACCGTCGCGTTAGCTGACTATCGGCAGTTGAAGCAGCAACACCAACAAGAAGAGCAACGCGAGGAAACATGATTGCATTGATTCAGCGCGTGCAGCGCGCCAGCGTCAGCGTCGATCAGGAAGTGACCGGTGAAATTGGCGCGGGTTTACTGGTTCTGCTGGGCGTAGAAAAAGGCGATGACAACGCGCGAGCGGAACGTCTCGCAGAACGTGTACTGGGCTATCGCATCTTTAGCGATGAGCAGGGCAAGATGAACCTGAGTGTCCGCCAGGCGGGCGGAAGTGTGCTGGTGGTGTCGCAGTTTACGCTGGCCGCGGATACGCAAAAAGGGATGCGCCCCTCGTTTTCGGGTGGCGCTGAACCTGCTGAAGCCGAACGTCTGTATGAATACTTCAGCGACTGCTGTCGCCAGCAGGGGATTACTACGGCGAATGGCCGTTTTGCTGCAGATATGCAGGTCTCGCTGGTGAATGATGGTCCTGTGACGTTCTGGTTGCAGGTGTGAGATCGTCAGCTGAGCGGCAGGGAACAGGCCATACATCCGAGCGGGAGAAACATTACATGTATCACCTTCGCGTGCCACAGACGGCGGAAGAGCTGGATATCTATTATCAGTTCCGCTGGGAGATGTTACGTAAACCTCTGCGTCAACCGCAGGGGTCAGAACGTGACGCCTGGGATGCCCTGGCACATCATCAGATGGTGGTTGATGAACAGGGAAATCCGGTCGCTATCGGCCGTCTCTACATTAATGCCGACAATGAGGCCGCTATCCGCTTCATGGCCGTTCATCCTTCGGTGCAGGGTAAAGGGCTGGGAACGCTAATGGCGATGACGCTGGAGTCGGTAGCGCGTCAGGAAGGAGCTAAACGGGTAACCTGTAGTGCCCGCGAAGATGCTGTCGCATTCTTCGCTAAGCTCGGCTACGTCAACCAGGGCGAGATTACCGCGCCCCAGACGACGCCGGTTCGCCACTTTCTGATGATCAAGCCTGTCGTTACGCTCGATGATATCCTGCATCGTGCCGACTGGTGCGGACAGCTGCAGCAGGCCTGGTATGATCATATTCCGCTCAGCGAGAAGATGGGTGTCCGTATTCTGCAGTTTACCGGGCAGAAATTTATCACCACCATGCCGGAAGCGGGCAATCAGAATCCACATCAGACGTTGTTTGCTGGCAGTCTGTTCTCGCTGGCCACGCTGACCGGCTGGGGATTGATCTGGTTACTGCTGCGCGAGCGCCATCTGGGCGGCACCATTATTCTGGCGGATGCGCACATTCGCTACAGCCACCCGATTAGTGGCCGGCCTGGCGCGATTGCTGACCTCGGCTCATTAAGCGGCGATCTCGACCGTCTGGCGCGCGGACGTAAAGCACGTGTGCAGCTTGAAGTTGAGCTTTTTGGCGACGATGAGTGTGGCGCTGTGTTTGAGGGGGTCTATATTGTTCTGCCTGCCGATCCTGACGGGCCGCTGGAAGAGGGCGGTTCCGGCGCACGTATCAACTAATCATAAGGGCCGCCTCCGCGGCCCTTATTGATCCTGTTAACGCACCTGACCGGCCTGCATTGTCTGCTGTAACTGTTGACTGTCCGTCGTCACCGACAGAGTGCCATTCACGGTCGGGCGCAGTGGCTGGCCTGCGGGTAATGCACCGCTTAGTTGCAGCTGCATATTACTGTCACCGGTTAACGGCAATACGGGCCATCCCCAGTTCTGCAACACATTCACCGGCACTGCCCGACCCGTCAGTTGCAGCGTCAGCGGACGGGCTGGCTGCTGACCTACGGTGGCGGTTCCTTCGAGCAGGCCCTTGTTACTGAACGCACTCAGTTCAGTAACCTGAATCTGCTGCGGGTCAGCACTTAGCGCAATCGACGGATGACGCAGATCGGTGCGGTTAAAGGTCGATTCTGCCGCGTTCAGGCTGAGCTTACCCGACCAGATCCCCCACTGATGCTGCTGAGCCAGCAGCAGGTTTTCGCCAGCGCCATCCAGTGAAGTCAGCTGGAAGGGAAACGCCGGATTAATATCGATAATCAGGTTACGGTTAGAGGTGAAACGCGTTACCTCTACACTCTCCAGCCACGCGGGCAGTGTCGCCTGCCAGCGGTCACGCCAGTCCTGCGGCAGCGTGTATTCCAGTCCGGCAACGGCCAGATTTTTCAGCGTCAGGCGCTTATTGCTGCGCGACCAGTCACCGTCAGCCCGAATCACCCCGTTCGCCCAGCGTGAACTGAATTGTGTCAGCGCCACACCCTGCGGTGAGAAATCCAGGTTAAGGATAGGGTCATTAAGCTCGAATCCACCGTCGATAAAATTGCTGGCATTCAGCGCCAGTGAACCGTCGTTACTCTGCCAGTCATCTCCCTGCCAGTTAACGTTTCTCAGCGTCAGATCCAGATCTGTCACCGCCCAGTCAGGCCCCTGCAGACGGGCATCGGTCATGTCGAGGCGGGTAATGGCAATTGACGGAACAACCTGCAGGGTATGCAGGAAATCTTTCAGGCTGCTGGTAGTCTGCAGACGGATGTCGTTCAGTCGCAGCTGATTAATTTTCCAGTTGCCCTGGGCATCGCGCTCACCGTTACCGGTCATGGAGCCACGCGCCAGGTCGGCACCAATATTGTCAAAGCGCATCCGACCCTGGGAAACACTGCCCTGAATCAGGACGTTTTCACCCGGCACATTATTCAGCGTCATGCTGCCTGCGCTCATCTGGAAGCGGGCATCGCGACCCAGCATATCCAGCCCCGTGGGCTTCCACGGCAGGATGCCGCCATTAACCTGCTGAGCAAACAGCGGTAATGCGCTCTTGGGACTGTCGATACGCATATTATTGAGTTGCAGGCGATCGGCCTGAATCGGCAGCGTGCTGCCCTGCGCCAGATTAGCCAGATTCACTTCCCCATCGCGCAGCTCAAGGCTGCTGAAATGCAGCGGATCGCTGAACTGAATCAGCGCCAGGCCGAGATCAACCCGTTTCGCGACCAGCACCGCAGGCTGACCATCGTGACCAAAGCTGAAGTCATCCAGAATGATATGAGAGGGAGAAGAGAAATTGTGTTCAATTTTACTCAGGGAGAGATGCCATTCGGTTTTGTCGCTCACCCAACGGCTAAACCAGCCTGCACCCCACTGTGTCTGCAGCAGTACATAGATCACGACCAGGGTAAAAAGCAGCAGTAAAAGTAAGGTGAGGAAAAACTTTCCAATAAATTTCATAGCATCCTTCCCGAGTTAAATCCGGTGAGAGGTTGTTATGCCTGAATTACCGTTACAGCTCAACAGCCTGGATGTAAATCCGAATAATTAGCAGGCAGGCCGAAGCCTGCCTGTGGCCTTACTTCTCTGGCGGAAAAATCAGGTTGAGCACGATTGCGGTAATACCGCCTGCGGCAATGCCGGAAGAGAGCAGCGTTTTCAGCCAGTCGGGGGCAAACTGCAGGATCAGTGGCTGCTGAGACACGCCCAGACCCACCGCCAGCGACAGCGCGATAATCATGATGGCGCGACGATTAAGCGGCTCGCGTGACACGATGCGAACACCTGAGGCGGCAATGGTGCCGAACATCACAATGGTTGCGCCGCCGAGTACCGGCTCAGGGATCATCTGCACCAGACCGCTGACCGCCGGGAACAGCCCCAGCACGATCAGCATCAGTGCGACAACAAAGCCCACGTAGCGGCTGGCCACGCCGGTCAACTGAATCACACCGTTGTTCTGACCGAAGCAGGAGTTAGGGAAAGTGTTAAACAGCGCGGAGACAAAGGAGTTGAGGCCATTCGCCAGCACACCGCCTTTCAGGCGCTTCATATAGAGCGGGCCGCTGACCGGCTGTTCCGACACATCCGAGGTGGCTGTGATATCGCCGATGGTCTCCAGGGAGGTCACCATAAACACCAGCATCAGCGGGATGAGCAGATTCCAGTCGAAGCCCAGCCCGTAATAGAGCGGGGTCGGCACCACGATCAGCGGCTGATCAGCAGGGATGCCCGCTGCCGGCAGCATGCCCATCGCCCAGGCCAGCAGATAGCCCACGGCCATCGCAATCACCAGGGAGGCGACGCGCAAATAGGGGTTTTTCTGCCGGTTAAGCAGCACGATCACCAGTAGCACGGCACCGGCCAGCATCAGATTCTTTGGTGCGCCAAAGGTATGGTCACTCATCGCGCTAAAACCACCGCCAATCGAAGTCAGTCCTACCTGAATCAGCGACAGCCCAATAATCATCACCACGATACCGGAAACCAGCGGCGTGATAATCCGGCGAGCCAGATGCAATACGCGTGACAGCACCATTTCGGTACAGGAGGCCACCATCAGCGTGCCAAATAGCGCCGCCATCATGGTGGGCACGTCAGCGCCGCCATTCTTAAGCGCCATCCCGCCCATGATCAAAGGCGTCACAAAGTTAAAGCTGGTTCCCTGAATCGACAGCAGACCCGAACCCACCGGTCCCCAGGTTTTGATTTGCAGCAGCGATGCCACACCTGAAGCAAACAACGACATGCTGATAACGTGCCGGGTATCTTCTGCGGGCAGGCCCAGCGCCTGACAGATCAGTATGGCGGGCGTGATGACCGCGACAAACATCGCCAGCAGATGCTGACCAGCGGCAAACAGCGTTTGCGGCAGAGGTGGACGATCTTCAAGACGATAAATCAGTTCGCTTTGCGTGGCGGAAGGCTGGTCTGGCTGAGGATTGGTGGACATCTTCTGTTCTTCCCAAAAAATAATGTGGCGATTGTAATCATCCGCCGGGCAAAAGCAATCGTTTGCCCTGCGTGGATATAAAAGCCGACTTGAAGGGGTCTCATTCAGACGTTGGTAAAACGGGTGTTCTCTGGCAGCCAGCGTTCAATCAGGGCGCTGGCCTGCTCGGGATAGTGCTGGTGGATGTGGCGCGCCACACGCTGAACTTCGGGCACCATCGCTGCATCGCGCAGCAGGTCGGCCACTTTAAATTCGGCGTTGCCGGTCTGACGTGTGCCCAGCAGTTCACCCGGTCCGCGAATCTCCAGATCGAACTGGGCAATAACAAAGCCGTCATTACTGTCGCGTAGTACCTGTAAACGCTTCTGCGCCGTCTTGCTCAGCGGCGCTTTATAGAGCAGTACGCAGTGTGATGCCACGGCACCACGACCCACACGGCCTCGCAACTGATGCAGCTGTGCCAGCCCTAACCGCTCAGGGTTTTCGATAATCATCAGGCTGGCATTCGGCACGTCCACGCCGACCTCAATGACGGTCGTCGCTACCAGCAGCTGGAGTTCATTCGCTTTAAACGCCTGCATGACCGCCTGTTTTTCAGCGGGTTTCATGCGGCCATGCACCAGTCCGATATTTAAGTCGGGCAGCGCGGTTTTCAGGGATTCCCAGCTGGCTTCTGCCGCCTGTGCTTCCAGCAGCTCTGACTCTTCAACCAGCGTGCAGACCCAGTAGGCCTGACGTCCCTCCCGGCAGGCATGCTCAACCCGCGCCACAATCTCCTCGCGTCGCGTATCGGGGATGGCCACGGTGGTCACCGGAGTACGTCCCGGCGGCAGTTCGTCGATGGTTGAGGTATCGAGATCGGCATACGCGGTCATCGCCAGGGTGCGCGGTATCGGTGTGGCGGTCATGATCAGCTGATGCGGATGGAAACCCTGCTCCTCACCTTTTTCCCACAAGGCCAGTCGCTGGTGAACGCCGAAGCGGTGCTGCTCATCAATAATGACCAGCGCCAGACCATTGAACTGCACCTGCTCCTGAAACAGAGCGTGTGTGCCCACGACCATTGCCACCTGACCGCTGGCTATCGCCTCCTGCTGTGCCTGGCGGGCTTTGCCTTTCTGTTTTCCGGCCAGCCAGCCGACTTCAATCCCCAGCGGCGCAAACCACTGGCGGAAGTTACTGGCGTGCTGTTCAGCCAGCAGTTCGGTCGGTGCCATCAGCGCAACCTGCTTGCCATGGGCGATAACGTTCAGCGCAGAGAGCGCAGCCACCAGTGTCTTACCCGAGCCGACGTCGCCCTGCACCAGCCGCATCATCGGGAAATCATTGGCCAGATCTTTCTCTATCTCCGCCACCACGCGCTTTTGCGCATTGGTCGGCGAGAAAGGCAGCGCGGCCAGCAGCTGGTCACTGAGATTGTGTCGCGGCGGCATCGGTAACGCGTAATAGCGCTGAGCGCCTGCGCGCACTGCCAGCATGCTGAGATTATGCGCCAGCAGCTCTTCAAGAATTAATCTGCGTTGTGCCGGATGACGGCCACTTTCCAGCTCGCTGAGCCGGAGATCGGGCGGCGGACGATGCAGTGTGCGCAGCGCATCTGGCAGGCTGATTAAGCCGCCGCTTAACTCTTTCGGCAACAGCTCGGCAATCGGGCAGCTTTCCAGCAGCGTCAGTGCCTGGTCAGTGAGATTACGCAGCGTGGCCTGTCGAATGCCTTCGGTCGTGGGATAAACCGGTGTTAAGGTCTCTTCCAGCGTCACATTGCTCTGCTCGCCCTGGATGCGGTACTCGGGATGAATAATCTCAGCGCCGCGCTGACCGCGCTTAATTTCACCATAAGCGGTAACACGCCGTCCCGGCGACAGATTGTTCTTCATCCCGGCATTAAAATTGAAGAAGCGCATTGTCAGCACGCCACTGCCATCGCTGATCTGACACACCATCATCCGGCGACGACCAAAAGTGATATCTGTGTGCAGCACTTCGCCTTCGACTGTGGCCCAGATACCGGGAAGCAGATCATTGATAGCATAGAGTTGGGTGCGGTCTTCGTAGCGCAGCGGAAGATGAAGCAGGAGATCCTGAACGGTGTGCAGGTCAATTTTGGCCAGTTTTGCTGCCTGGCTGGCACCGACGCCGGTCAGTGTACTGAGCGGAATGGCATCCAGCAGACGGCCTTTCATCGTCTTTTACCGGTCGTCTGCATGGTTGCCCACCAGCTGGGATCGGCGTCGACTTCGCCCTGCGCATTGATGCGCGGATAGGGTAGACCTTTCTGCTTTGCGACCCGCGCGAGCACCGGGAATCCGCCTTCGAACAGCAGGCGTTGCTGCTCATCCTCGTCCAGCAGGCTGTAATCGCGCAGGTAAAGACCGGCGTTCTGCCGCTGTCGCTGGGCTTCATAGAGGATAAGCGCGCAGGCGACCGAGACATTCAGCGACTGCACCATACCCACCATGGGGATCACGATCTGACGATCAGCCAGCGCCAGCGCTTCTTCGGTGATGCCGGTTTTTTCCTGCCCCATCAGAATGCAGGTGGGAAGGGTATAATCGATCTCACGAAAATCCACCGCATCGGCGGAGAGATGGGTCGCTAAAACCTGCATCTTCTGCTGTTTGAGCTGTTTTACGGCATCGCCGATGGTGGGATGGGTGACCACTTTCACCCAGCTGTTGCTGCCGGCAGACGCGGAAGCCTGCGTGCGCATCCGCTGGCTCGGCCAGACGGCATGCACTTCGTGGATGCCAACGGCGTCGGCCGTGCGGATCACCGCTGAAACATTGTGTGGTTTATGCACCTGCTCCATGCAGACCGTCAGGTCGTGCTGGCGCAGTGCCAGCATCGCCTGAATCCGGGCAAAACGTTGATCGTTCATGCCTAATTACGGTTACGGTGGACTTTGATCACATCCGGCATCACGCGAATTTTACGCATGATATTCGCCAGATGAACGCGGTCACGTGCGGTGAGGCGGATAAAGGCGCTATAGACGCGACCATCACGCTCTTCGGTATTCAGGCTCTGAATATTCGAACCCGCCGTGTTGATGGCCGCCGTCAGATTAGCCAGCGCGCCCTGATGGTTAAACATGTCGACTTTGATTTCTGCTACGAACTCCTGCTCGGTGACTTTATCCCACTCGACCGGCATGAATTTTTCTGGCTCTTTCTGGTAGCCACGAATGTTCCGGCAGGATTCATGATGCACCACCAGCCCTTTGCCAGGACTGACATGGGCAACAATCGGGTCACCAGGAATCGGTCGGCAGCATTTGGCGAAGGTAATCAACACGCCATCTGCGCCTTTAATCGGCAGTTTACCGCGCTTGCTGGTGCTGGTGATGGCCTTGCTGTCAGCCTGCAGCAGGTTCTTCGCCACCACCACGCTCATCGCATTACCGAGGCCAATTTCCGCCAGCAGATCATCAAGGGAAGTCAGCTTCATGCGGTCCAGTTCCTGTCTGATATTCTCAGCCGGGATTTCAGCCAGTTTACGGCTACCGCCCAGCGCATGGCTGAGCAGGCGGCGACCCAGATTAACCGAGTCTTCGCGCTTGAGGTTCTTCAGGAGCTGACGAATTTTGGCGCGGGCTTTGGAACTGACGACAAAATTGAGCCAGGCGGCGTTTGGACGAGCGCCTGGCGCGGTGATGATCTCAATCGTCTGACCGCTGGTCAGGGTTTGCGACAGCGGATAAGGCTGGCGGTCAACGCGTGCGCCGACGCAGGCGTGGCCGATATCGGTGTGCACCGCATAGGCGAAATCTACCGGCGTCGCGCCGGTTGGCAACTCAACAATGCGGCCTTCAGGCGTAAAGACGTAGATCTCATCAGGGAAAAGATCGGACTTCACGCTTTCAATAAATTCAAATGAACTGCCCGCACTCTGCTGCAGCTCGAGCAGGCTTTGCAACCAGCGCTGCGCGCGAATCTGTGCAGTGGTGCCACTTTCGCCCGCCTGTTTATAAGCCCAGTGCGCAGCGACCCCCATTTCTGCCATCTGATCCATATCCTCGGTGCGAATCTGCACTTCAACCGGCACGCCGTGCGGGCCGATCATGGAGGTATGGAGCGACTGATAGCCGTTGGCTTTGGGGATGGCGATATAATCTTTAACGCGGCCCGGACGCGGCTTATATAAGCTGTGCATCTGGCCCAGAACGCGATAGCAGGTATCCAGATCTTTCACGATGACGCGAAAGGCATAGATATCCATGATCGAGTGAAAACGCTGCTCTTTCAGTGTCATTTTGCGGTAAATCGAGTAAAGATGCTTTTCGCGACCGCTGACGCGGCAGGGAATGCCCGCTTCCTGTAAACGGCCATCAATCTCAGAAAGAATCTTCTGGATCATCTCTTTACGATTACCACGCGCAGCTTTCACCACCTCTTTAATCACCCGATAACGGTTCGGGTAAAGTGCTTCAAAACCGAGCTCTTCCAGCTCTGTTTTAAGGTGATGAATACCCAGGCGGTGTGCCAGCGGACTATAAATCTCTAACGTTTCCAGCGCGATGCGGCGACGTTTGTCCGGGCGTAAAGACCCAAGGGTGCGCATATTATGGGTGCGGTCAGCCAGCTTGATGAGAATGACGCGGATATCCTGCACCATCGCCATAATCATCTTGCGGAAGTTCTCAGCCTGCGCTTCTTTCTTATCGCGGAATTTCAGCTTATCCAGCTTTGAAACGCCTTCGACCAGCTCCGCCACGCTTTTACCGAACAGCTGTTCCATATCCTGGTAAGTGGCGGGCGTATCTTCGATCACGTCATGCAGCAGCGCGGCCATGAGCGTTTCATGGTCGAGCTTCATTTCCGCCAGAATACAGGCCACGGCAACCGGATGGGTGATATAAGGCTCACCACTGGAGCGTGTCTGTCCCTCGTGGGCATCACGTGCGACAAGGTAGGCTTGCTGGAGGCGCTTGATCTGCTCCTCTGGCAAGTATTTTTCAATCAGTTGATTGAGACTTTCAAACAGATACAAGGGCGACCTGCAGGTGGCTGTTAACGACGACCTTCAGCGATAGCGGTAACGGCCTGTAACTCAGCGGCTTCCTGCTCTTGCTGTTCCTGACGATCACGCACATCTAAAATCTGATTGGTGACCAAACCTTCTTCGATTTCGCGCAGGGCGATAACGGTAGGTTTATCGTTCTCTTCCGGAACCAGCGGATCTTTGCCGCCAACCTGCATCTGACGTGCACGACGTGCAGCGACCAACACCAGGTCAAAACGATTACCAACTTTTTCTACTGCGTCCTGAACGGTTACGCGTGCCATAGGTGTGCTACTCCACAGATGAAGAAATGACTGCGCATCATACTGAAACTGTATTCAGACTGCCAACAGTTTGCTGATTAAAGCATCGTGACGCGCCTTCTGACGCGCCATACGCAGACGTTCTGCGCGAATAATGGTTTTCAGATCGGACAGCGCCAGATCAAAATCATCATTCACAATTAAATAGTCATACTCGGCGTAGTGGCTCATTTCCGCTACTGCCTGAGCCATGCGACGTGTGATCACCTCTTCGCTGTCCTGACCACGACCGCGCAGACGGCGATCGAGCTCTTCTTTCGAAGGCGGCAAAACAAAGATGCTGCGTGCGCCAGGCATTTTAGCGCGGATTTGCTGCGCGCCCTGCCAGTCGATGTCGAGGAACACGTCAACGCCGGTTGCCAGCACCTGCTCAATGGCATGGCGTGACGTACCGTAGTAGTTGTCAAAAACCCGGGCATGTTCGAGGAAAGCATCTTCCGCGATCATCTGCTCAAATTCATGTTTCTCAACAAAAAAGTAATGTTCGCCATGGGTTTCACCCGGACGCATACCGCGCGTCGTGTGCGAAACAGAGACCTGCGTGTCATACAACGGCTGGGTCTTTAACAGTGCCTGAATCAGGCTGGATTTCCCTGCACCGCTGGGAGCAGAAACAATATAGAGCGTGCCTTGAGCCATGGTTTTCTTGAATTGATTAAAAGCGGAGTCGATTTCCTGCACAGTATACACAGCTTCCCGTTGCCACGCAGCGTTTGCGCAGCGACAACACTCAATCTTTTGCGCCTCTGCGCGCAAATCTCTGTCGGGCAGCTGTAATGGTTCACGGATTACCCTGGCATCTCTTCCGGAACGAAACCTCGCCTCTGGCTGACGCTAATGCATTGCTGTTGAATGCCACAAAACGTCAGAGGAAAGAGTATGAAAGGATTCGGCTGGCCGCTATCTGCGATTATTCTGTGGTTCGCCCTATGGCCTGCGCACAGTGCCGTTTGTCCGGTCTGGACACCCGTACGGGCGACTGAAGAGATTGGCCGTTTGCAACAGCAACTGCAACACTGGGATGACGCTTACTATCGCCAGGGGCAGAGTCCGGTGGCTGACACGGATTACGATGCGCTGCAGCAGCGGCTTGTTACCTGGCAACACTGCTTTAGCGCTTCTCAGCCCACTTATTCCCCGCAACTGCCTGGCAAGGGTGAGCACCTGCATCCAATCGCCCATACTGGCGTAAAAAAGATGCGCGACAAGCTGGCACTGGCTTACTGGATGCAGGGGCGACGCGATCTCTGGGTGCAGCCAAAAGTTGATGGCATCGCCGTTTCACTGGTGTATCGCCATGGCAGGCTGGTCTCGTTGTTAAGTCGTGGCGATGGATTGCGCGGTGAAGAGTGGCTGGCTAAAGCCGCCTGGATCCCGGCAATTCCGCTGCATATCGAGACCCCTCTCGACGAGGTTGTACTGCAGGGCGAGCTGTTTTTGTTGATGAACGGTCATCAGCAGGCGATTGATGGCGGCAAAAATGCGCGCTCACTGGTGGCCGGCGCGATGATGAGCAGGCAGCGGACTCCGCTGCTGGATTCGCTCGGTGTTTTCATCTGGGCATGGCCAGATGGTCCCGCCACAATGACGGAGCGCCATGAGCAACTCAGCCGCTGGGGGCTGGGCATTGCAGCAGAATGGAGCCACAACGTTAAAGATGAAGAGGACGTAGCCATCTGGCGTGAGCGCTGGTTTCATGCTGCGCTGCCTTTTGTCACAGACGGCGTGGTGGTTCATCAGAGTCTGCGGCCTGCAGGCAAAAACTGGCTGCCAGGCGAGGGTATATGGGCGGTTGCCTGGAAATATCAGCCTCCTGAAGTCAGTGCTGAAGTGCTCTCCGTCGATTTCCCCATTGGCCGAACCGGAAAAATAGCGGCGGTACTTAATCTTCAGCCAGTGCAACTGGATGATAAAACGGTCAGGCGGGTTAATGTCGGATCGCTACGTCGCTGGCAGGAGAGCGATATCGTAGCGGGCGATGTGGTCACGCTGAGTCTGGCGGGTCAGGGCATTCCCCGGCTGGAGCGGGTCATCTGGCGCGTGGCAGAGCGACATTATCCTCAGCCTCCCGAGGCGTCGCGTTATACGCCGTTGAGTTGTTATACCTTCAGCGCTGAGTGCCAGAAGCAGTTACTGGCGAAATTACGCTGGCTCAGCCAGAAAACGGTGCTGAATATTCCTGGGGTTGAGCGCAGCACCTGGCTGCGCTTACTGGAAAGCGGCAGTATGACACATCTGTTCGGCTGGCTGACGTTAACACCGGAACAGATTGCCGCCGCGACGGGTCTTTCTCCTGAACGTGCAGATCAGCTCTGGCACCGTTTTAATCTCACTCGTCAGCAACCGTTTCGTCGATGGGTGAAGGCCCTTGGCGTTTCATTGCCGCAAAAAGCCCTGAATGCGCTGCCCGATCAGCAGTGGGAGAGCGTAATGCGGCGGGATGTTATGGCCTGGCAAACTCTGCAGGGCGTTGGTGCGGGGCTGGCAACGCGCCTGGCTGAGCAGTTTCAGGATGCCCGTCTGCAGGCCCTCATCGCGTTCCTGCAACAGCAGGGTATTCCTGCGTCCTCAATGCTCGGGGTGGGGATAGTTGAAAATCGGCAAACCGAGACGGAAGCGCAGCGCCAGTAAACGGGCAAAAAAGCCGAACAGCAGGGTAATGATAATCACCGCTTCATGCGCCAGCGTGGTTTTCAGCAGCAGGATATACATCCAGCCCGAGGCGAAAGCGATACCGGCGTACAGCTCTTTCTGAAACACCAGCGGAATGCGATTACAGAACATGTCACGCAGTACGCCGCCAAAGACACCTGTAATCACTGCGCTTATCGCGGCAATAATCATGGCGTGTCCGGAATCAAGTGCAACCTGCGCGCCGATAATCGAAAAGACCACCAGACCTAATGCATCCAGCACCAGAAAAACTTTGCGCAGGTGGGTCATCAGGGGCGCCAGGAATGTGGTGACAACCGCCGCAGCCGCCACAATCATGATGTATTCGGGATTTTTCACCCAACCCAGCGGATAGTGACCCAACAGGATATCGCGCACCGAGCCACCACCGATTGCGGTCACTGACGCAATAATAATGACCCCGAACAGATCCATTTTGCGGCGACCCGCCGCCAGCGCACCTGTCATGGCTTCAGCAGTAATACCAATAATGTAGAGAACGGTCAGTAACATAGCAGACTCCAGTAAGACGGCGGCAAGGCTACAGCATTGCTTAACAGGCGGCGACAGAGATTTCAGGTGGTCGGCGTCCGGGATTTGCGCAGTGTATACCAGTCCGGCCCGGCATCAGCATAGAAAGACTTTTCAGTGCAAAACCGATGATGAATGCTGGTGAAGGTTAAGATGAGACGATGTGCAGAGGAGTCGCGCGGGCCTGGCTGGTGTTAACTGACTCAGAACCAGGGGGAGATTTACAGCCCATGACGGCCAGAAATTTGCAGGTCAGACATTGGTCTGTAAAGGAGATAGAAAGAATGGGATGCTGCAGCTAAAGAAAGGAGTAAAAATATATCGACAGGATTAATAAAAAGAAAGGCGTGCTGGTTAACAGCACGCCAACGCATCGTTTCGGATGCTCAGAGCCCACCATACAGACTTATTTTATTATTTGTTTCTTGCGCGAATTTTAGCAAAAGCATTCAGATTAAAGTGATATTCCGGCTGGAACCATGAACGACCATAGTAGCAGTAAATCAGCATGCGAATGGAAGCCATCGCAAGGTAACCCCAGATCGCACATAATACAGAAGGTGTCAGCCAGACGGTAAATAAGGTGACTGCAAGTCCGGCTAATACTGAGGACGTTTCAGCAAAAGCAATGCGTGTATATTGCTTTTCACGCTGTAATACCGCACGGTAATGCTGACCCTGAGGGATGATAATAAACACCACTGAGACCATCTGCAGCATGAGAGCCAGTTCGGGCTGATTAAACAGGCTGTTCAGCAGGTGACTGCCCGTAAATAAAAGACCAAACACCGCGACACCCATCAACATATTACCCCAGTAAATGGTTGAGAGGTCATTGATTGAGAGCATACAGCGACGGATCAGTGTATTTGAGAAGCCGCGATCGGCCAGAGTATCAATAAACAGTAAGGCAATTATGGCAATCGCCAGCAGGTTAAGCTCATTCGCCTGCAGAATCTGCGCCAGCAACGAGAGTTGCAACACGCCAATGCCAATAATTTTGATTGAAGAGAGCAGAGACCATTTTGCGCTATTAAGACTGCTTTCACGTATTGCCATAATATACTCGTTAGAGTTCATCAACTCTGTGAGAATTAAATAATTGTGTAACGGCAAGAAGAGGTTGCTGTGACACCGTTAGTTAGTGCAATTTTTCCGGCCGAAGTCCTGAAATACCTCTCCAGGCTTGCCATGTTATTATTGATTCAATCAAATGATGCTCAGATAAAAAATAGATATCCCTGGTAAATTCCCTGTTTCGTGTCATGGCGGAATCCCCTGCAGCTAACAGAAATTCCGCCAGATCACGAATAAATCCTTTTGTATTTTTATATTCTCCTGCCAGCATCCTTGCGGCAATCTCAACGAATTCTTTTTCTGATAACAAAGGATAGGTTGAGCGGTCCATGACTTTTTCCTGCTTTATCATTATGGGTATTGCTGTGTGTGGAATGATTTATACATTGTTTTATTTAATTTAACACCATAAGAAAAGTCTGATTACACGACCGCAGAAATAAATGGTTTCACTTTATGCATGATAAATATTAAATCTTCAGGAGAGCAGTGATAAACAACTGTTGATGATTAATGTATGTCTCTAAGGCAGAACGTTATCAGGGGAGACAGAGAAGCCTGAAATCCGGGAAGATCAGCTATCTGATAGCGGGTTAAGCCAGGAATTTTCCTGGCGGAGATGCTTAAGCAGGGTTGGTGGTAAATGTGTATCGGGGATGAGTAATCAGATAAGCGCTTTATGCTTTAATGTCAGAAGTTTTTCTATTTTTTTTCGTTAGCGACCAGCAATAAGTACAGAGAAAAACGGACTCTAAGTCCTTGATTTACTGTGTCAGAAGCTGATTGAGTTTCTCCAGATCATTGCTAACCCATTCAATATCCTGCTTAAATCTCTCATCTGAAGTAAATGGCTGGCGATAAACCGTAACCATTACCTCGGCACCCTGTTCATTAGCGATCACGCGCATCGGCACATAGATCTCCTTTCCTGAGCCGTTATCAATCCAGTGATCCATTACGCCAAACGGATTGTGTGGTGAGAACCTGAGCTTCACATTGCCCAGGGGCCCTTTAGCACGCCAGCGATGTCCATCGGGTTCTAATGCACTGTGCGTTAACCCGGATGCCCACTTTGCGAAAAATTCCGGCTTCCAGATAGTTTCATAAAGATCTAACCAGTGACGTGGGATCGTCAGGCTCAGCGTGCGAGAGGAGAGCATGTAACCTCCAATGGATAAGCGAAAAAGGCATTAAAGCATGGGGCCAGACTTGTTAAAACGGTGTAACAGTAGAAGTGTGGTGTTGACAGGGTTTCGTACTAAAGGCAGACAACGGATGAGGCTGTCTGCCGCAGAATCAGATGAAGTTGCCACGCGCAGAAACGGCATGATCTTCGCTATGACCACTGGCGTGACGCAGAACAAAGCCATCCGACTGCGCCATCACTGCGCAACTGTGATTCGGGAAGATACGCAGCAGCGTGCCGACTTCAGGGCGGCGATCCTGAAACAGCAGAAAACCGTGCTCCTCGGATAACTTCGTCACTTCATAGGTATTGCCCGCTTCGTCTGCTGCAACACCAAAGCCGCTGGCATTGGTGCCGTGCGGCCCTTTATCCGAACTCAGCATTTTTGATCCGGCGTCAACAATGGCGAAATGATCGTTTACCGCCACAACGCGGGTAATGACGCTCATTGCCAGTTGATCGACGTGGCTTAACCCAAGGCGGCAGGCAGTAAGATCCAACAGTGCATAGTTACCGGGCCGGATTTCATTAATGCAGGGCGCAATCTCTGCTGCCAGCGCAGTTGGGGTTGACCCCACTGAGAGAGGGCAGTCGGTAAAACCCGCAGCCTGCAGTTTTGCCTGAACGCGCTGCATCAATGCCGTTTCCTGGCGGGCGACCTCCGCAATGGCTGCGGCATGACCCGCACCATAAGCGTGACCGGCATGTGACACTAATCCGGCAAAGCGTAATCCCTTGTCCTGTAATGCCCGGGCAATCAGCACGGCGTCATCTGTATCGGGATTGACGCCAATGCGATGTAACCCAACATCCACTTTAATCGCCACCGCCAGTTCGCACCCTGGCTGATGCTGGCAGGCCTCAGCGATCGCCGCCACGCCCTGCAGGCTGTCCGCAATCAGGGTGAGTCTGACCTGATGAAGCACGGCGAGGCGCAGTAATTCAGCCACGCTTTGCGGATGTACAACCGGATAGGCTAACAACAGATCGCGTATACCACCCTGAATAAAACTGATGCCTTCGCTGGGTTTTGAGACGGTGATCCCCTGCGCGCCAGACTCAATCTGTCGCCGGGCAATCCAGACGCTTTTATGCGTTTTGATATGCGGACGCAACGCGACGCCAGCCGCACGGGCTTTGCGCTGCATATGCTGCAGGTTGCATTCCAGGCGTGCTGCATCCACTTCAATGTAAGGTGTGAGGCGATCGTCAATCAGCGGACGCTGCCACTGCTGTGTGTCATTGATATCCATAAGGTGTCCGTTAATAACGAGATAAGAAGATTCATCATTCCCTAATAATCTCTCTGATACCAGCCTGCTTACCGCAGAACAGGCATGTTGAGCAGCAGAAACAAGAGCCATTGCTATAACGCGAGAGGCATGATGAGGAGAGGGGGATCGGGAAAGAGGAAAGGGAGGAACAAAAGGAGTGAACCCGGAGATTAAAACAAAAAAGCAGGCACGCGGCCTGCTTTATCAGTTTACTCAGATATAGAGTGACTGTTCACCCGGCGGACGGGTTTTGAATCGGCGATGTAGCCAGAGGTACTGTTCGGGTGCACGCAGGATCTGATTTTCGATCACTTTATTCATGTAAGCGGCAGCAGCAGCCTCATCGGTATGAGGATAATTTTCCAGCATCGGTTCGATGATTAAATGGTAGCCATCATTTCCTGGATTACGAATCAGCATAATCGGTACCATCGCTGGCTTCGCCAGACGCGACAGAACAAAAGTCCCGTTGGTAGTGGCAGCTTTTTCCACCGCAAACAGTGGCGCAAAGGTGCTGCCTTTAGGGCCGTAATCCTGGTCTGGTGCAAACCAGACCGATTCACCCTGTTTCAGAGCATGAACCATACCGCGCAGATCACGACGGTCAATCATCGCTTTATTAGAACGCATGCGGCCTTTGGTCTGCACATACTCCATCGCCTGATTATTGTGCGGGCGATACATCGCCATCATCGGCTGACAGAGTCCACTGATGCGTCCGCCCAGCTCCAGCGACATGAAATGTACGCCAATCAGCATCACACCGCGCTTTTCGTTCTGCGCAGCGTGAAGATTATCCATACCTGAAACGTTAAACAGGCGTTTAACTGCCCGGTCAGACCAGAACCAGGCAATACCGGTTTCAGCCAGGGCCATGCCTAGCGATGCGAAGTTACCAGCGATCATGTGTTCGATTTTTTCTTCACTGATACCCGGGAAGCAGAGTTCGATGTTACGACGGGTAATACGCTCGCGGCGCTGCAGGAAATGGCGAGAGATTTTGCCGGCACCGGCACCGAGACGCATGAGAACAGGATAAGGAAGCTGGACCAGCAGCCAGAGTACGCCAAGGCCAAACCAGGTAAACCAATAACGCGGATGCAGCAGCGAACTGCTAAATTTTCCGGTGTTTTTCATTAACAACCTTCATGGAAGTTGAGGGGGGTATCGCATAAAGAGCACTTCCATGAGTCTTAAAGCGGTACGGCTGTATTGAATTCGACCGATACTTTATCAAAAAGTGCCTTCAAAAAAAGGGAAACTCCGTGATTCACAGGATTGATCTGTTTCATGGAGACAGTGCGTCGGGAACGTAAAAAGAGTTAAATTCAGAAAAATTATTTTAAAATCAGAAACTTAAAAAGAAATCATCCTAAATGCAAAGCATGATTAAAGTGTGTTCCGGAAGTGTCTGGAAATGAACGTTTATCAATCTTTACGTGATAATGAAGCCGCAGGTGGGAGTCAAAAGCCACATAGGGAGGTGAAACCCGAAAGATAATGCCTGAAAAATGAACAAAGCGCCATTGCTGACGCTTTATAACTGACCTGCCGGGCGGGAAATTACTCGATGTTCTGAATCTGCTCGCGCATCTGTTCAATCAGCACTTTCAGTTCGATCGCGGAAGTGGTGATCTCGGCGTTGATCGACTTTGATGCCAGCGTATTCGATTCCCGATTGAACTCCTGCATCATGAAATCGAGACGGCGGCCTACAGCCTCTTTCTTTTTCAGGATGTTGTAGGTCTCTTTAACGTGTGCATCCAGACGATCCAGCTCTTCGGACACATCAACACGCTGCGCCATCATCACCAGCTCCTGCTCAAGGCGATTGTTTTCCAGCTGGACTTCAGCATCTTCCAGTTTGGCGACCAGGCGTTCACGCTGCCATTTGATCACGTCAGGCATCTGCGCGCGCACTTTGCTGACTTCCTGCGAAACGCCTTCCAGACGCTGTTCAATCATCGCTTTCAGCGCGGTGCCTTCGCTTTCGCGCGCCGCAATGAAATCGTCCAGCGCGCCATCCAGTGCCTGTAACAATTGTGTGTTGATGGCATCCAGATCCTGCTCCTGCGCAGACATCACGCCCGGCCAGCGAAGAATATCCAGCGGATTAATCGCGCCTTCGTCGCTCTGCATTTTTACCCAGTTAGCAGCCTGCACCAGCTGTTTCGCCAGCGTTTCATTCAGCATCAGTTCGCCCTGAGCGCTGGGATCGGCATCATAACGCAGGTTGCACTCAATTTTACCGCGCGTCAGACGCTGGCGAATGCGCTCGCGGATAACCGGCTCCAGCCCACGAAACTGTTCAGGCAAACGGATGTAAGTTTCCAGATAACGCTGGTTAACAGAACGCAGCTCCCAGGCTGCGCTGCCCCATTCGCCTTTGGCTTCGCTGCGGGCATAAGCGGTCATACTGCGGATCATAAGCGGTACTCAATTTACGGAAAGATGGGTGAAGTATAGCGAGGCGAGCCACGCCATAACAGGCATAAGCGTCTTACAGGAAAATAACGAACTATTTCCGCTTTCAGCGGCAGCCACATATGATGACCACTGGTCACCTATGAGGATAACTGATTTATGTCCCGCGTTATTGCATTCCCTGTTGTAATGGCTCTGCTGCTGGTGGGTTGCCAGACGCGCCACGCGCCGCCGACTAAACCGCACCCCATCTGTGCCGGTGGCGACATGATGATGCAGACCACGTTGTGGTTCGGACTCAGCAAGCCAGATGGCGGCAGTGTGAGTTCACTCGACTGGATGAACTTCGTGGATAATGAAGTCACGCCACGTTTCAAAGCGGGATTGTCGGTCTATGACGCTAAAGGTCAATGGCTGGGCGAGAACGGTCAACTGGCAAGAGAGAACAGTAAAGCGTTGATGCTGATCCACGGTATCGATCCCGCGACCAATCAGGATATTGAGGCGTTACGTACCCTCTATAAAAAACGGTTTGGTCAGGAGTCGGTTATGCGGGTAGATGCACCCGTCTGTGTCGGGTTCTAGGGCGAAAGCGGGCGGCGAAGCTGCCGCCCGCTAAATAGTCAGATAAACAGACCGGCAAAGGCCGCAGAGAGCAGGCTGACCAGTGTGGAGCCATAGACCAGCTTCCAGCCAAAGCGGGAAACCACATTTCCCTGTTTCTCGTTCAGGCCTTTTATTGCGCCCGCCACAATGCCGATCGAGGCAAAGTTAGCAAAAGAGACCAGGAACACCGACAGAATACCCAGCCCGCGCGCACTCATGCCCGCCGCGACTTTCTGCAGTTCAATCATCGCCACAAACTCATTCGCGACCAGCTTAGTCGCCATGATGCCTGCCGCCTGCAGGGCATCGGCTTTCGGAATCCCAATCAGCCAGGCCAGAGGATAGAACAGATAGCCGAGCAGCTGCTGGAAGCTGTAGCCAAACACCGCCGCAAACAGCGCGTTAACGGCAGCAATCAGAGCAATAAAGCCAATCAGCATCGCCAGAATAATCATCGCCACTTTGAAGCCTGCCAGGATGTACTCACCCAGCATCTCGAAGAAGCTCTGCTCTTCATGCAGCTTTTCCAGCGCGATAGGCTGCTCATCCCGGCTTTCCATCGGGTTGATGATCGACAGGATAATAAAGGTGCTGAACATGTTAAGCAGCAGTGCAGCAACCACATACTTCGGTTCAATCATCGACATATAAGCACCGACAATCGACAGCGAAACGGTGGACATCGCGGTCGCTGCCATGGTGTAGAGCCGGCGCGGTGGGATATCACCCAGAATCCCTTTATAGGCGATAAAGTTTTCTGACTGACCGAGGATCAGTGTGCTGACGGCGTTGAATGACTCCAGCTTGCCCATGCCGTTAATCTTCGACAGCAGCGTTCCGAAAACACGAATCAGTAGCGGCAGGATGCGCCAGTGCTGCAATATGCCGATGAGTGCCGAAATAAAGACAATCGGACAGAGCACACCAAGGAAGATAAACGCCAGCCCCTGTTTGCTCATTCCGCCAAAAACGAACTCCGTGCCCTGCGCCGCAAACCCCAGCAACGTCTCAAAGAAACCGGCAAACGATCCGACCAGTGCCAGCCCTCCGGCGGAGTGAAGGAAGAACCAACCCAGCGCGGCTTCCACCACAATCAGTTGAATAATAAAGCGCAGACGAATCTGTTTACGGTCATGACTGACCAGCAGCGCAAGGGCGAAAATCACCACCAGCGCCAGCAGGAAATGAAGAATGGCGGCCATATGTCTTTTTTATCAGAGAGAAAGGAAAGCGCATTTAGCCACAGCTGGCCGGAAATTTCATCTGATGCCTGCTTCAGGCAGGCGCAAGAGACAGCGGGCAAGGAAGTCCGTATAATGCGCAGCCAATCATTAGCAAGCCGGAGAATACCCATGCGTCCAGCAGGCCGTAGCGCACAACAGGTGCGTCCAGTCACATTGACCCGCAATTACACCAAACACGCAGAGGGTTCCGTTCTGGTGGAATTCGGCGAAACGAAAGTGCTTTGCACTGCCTCCGTAGACGAAGGGGTTCCGCGTTTCCTTAAAGGCCAGGGCCAGGGTTGGGTCACAGCCGAATATGGCATGCTGCCGCGTTCGACCCACAGCCGTATGGCGCGTGAAGCCGCAAAAGGTAAACAGGGTGGCCGTACGCTGGAGATTCAGCGTCTGATTGCCCGTTCACTGCGCGCCGCGGTTGATCTTAAAGCGCTGGGTGAATTTACCATTACGCTCGATTGTGACGTAATCCAGGCCGATGGCGGCACCCGCACCGCATCAATCACTGGCGCCTGTGTGGCTCTGGCTGATGCGCTGAACAAGCTGGTAGCCAGCGGCAAACTGAAAGCAAACCCGATGAAGGGTATGGTCGCCGCGATTTCAGTGGGCATCGTCAAAGGCGAAGCCCTGTGCGATCTGGAGTATGTTGAAGACTCAGCCGCAGAAACTGACATGAATGTCGTGATGATGGAAGATGGCCGCATGATTGAGGTGCAGGGCACCGCCGAGGGCGAACCCTTCAGCCATGAAGAGCTGCTGACGCTACTGGCGCTGGCGCGCGGCGGAATTGAGGAACTGATTCAGGCGCAGAAAGCAGCGCTGGAAAATTGATGTAACAGGCGACCTCAGAGTCGCCTTTTCTTTATTTGAGGAGTGAGAGATGAAAGCCTGGCAGCGTCAGTTTATTGAATTCGCCCTGAACAAGCAGGTGCTGAAGTTCGGTGAGTTCACTTTGAAGTCCGGGCGTAAAAGCCCCTATTTCTTTAATGCCGGTCTGTTTAACAGCGGACGGGATTTAGCGCTGCTGGGACGCTTCTACGCGCAGGCGCTGGTGGATGGCGCTGTTGATTTCGATCTGCTGTTTGGTCCGGCCTATAAAGGCATTCCGATTGCTACCACCACGGCAGTGGCGCTGGCTGATCATCATGACCGCGATGTGCCTTACTGCTTTAACCGTAAAGAAGCCAAAGATCACGGTGAAGGTGGCCTGCTGGTAGGCAGTCCGCTGCAGGGCAAAGTGATGCTGGTGGACGACGTGATCACAGCGGGCACGGCGATTCGTGAGTCGATGGATATTATCGGCGCGCACAACGCCACCCTGGCAGGTGTGCTGGTTTCGCTAGATCGTCAGGAGCGTGGACGCGGAGAGATGTCGGCAATCCAGGAAGTGGAACGTGATTACGGCTGTAAAGTGACCGCGATTATTACCCTGGCAGACCTGATTTCCTGGCTGGAGGAGAAGCCTGAGATGGCCGATCACCTGGCTCAGGTCCGTGCTTATCAGAAAGCGTACGGGATTTAACAGAGGCGGGCGCAATGCCCGCCTTCTTTGACGCTTTACGTTAGCTGAGCAGCCATGAGTGGCCAGCGGGCCTCAAAGTCTGCGGTAGGACTGAAACGAAACTCAGAACGGACATACCGCGACAGCAAACCTTCACAGAAAGCCAGCAACTGACTTGCCAGCAATGCTTCATCAGCCTGAAAAGCCTCGCCCTCACGCATTTTCCGCTCACGCATGACCTGTCGCAGTTGCACTTCAATCCGCTCAAACAGTTGATTGATACGTCCCTGCAGTCGGTCCTGCTCAAACATCAGAGCATGGCCGGTCAGTATGCGCGTCAGTCCCGGATTACGCTCACCAAATCCCAGAATCAATTGCACGATCAGACGCAGACGCGTCATGGTCTCTTTTTCATCCTTGAGGATCAGATTGATGCGGGTAATCAGACTGTCTTCGATAAACTCAATCAGACTATCGAACATGCGAGTCTTGCTGGGGAAGTGACGATACAGCGCCGCTTCGGAAACACCCACCGTGGCTGCCAGTTTGGCTGTGGTGATACGCTGACTGCCATCGCCCGACTCCAGCATCTGCGCCAGCGCCTGCAAAATCTCTTCGCGACGATTCCGCTTCGCGACTTTTTTTTCTGCCATGACCTTAAAGACCCCTGAAATTCACCTAAATACAGGCAACACCTACGCATCTGCCACAGGAACGCGTCCTGCAGCGATGAGGAAAAATAACGGGCGTAAGTGAAAGTCGGTAATGCGGGTTACTGGCGACCGGAGTGGCCGAAGCCGCCTTCGCCGCGCTGGCTGGCGTCGAAATCTTCAACCAGATTAAATTCAGCCTGGACTACCGGTACAAACACCAGTTGTGCCATGCGATCGCCGGGCTGCAGCGAGAAACTTTCCTGACCACGATTCCACACCGATACCATCAGCTGTCCCTGATAGTCCGAATCAATCAGACCCACCAGGTTGCCCAGCACGATGCCATGCTTATGGCCAAGGCCCGAGCGCGGCAGGATTACAGCGGCCATATCGGGGTCAGCAATATGAATCGCCAGGCCGGTCGGAACCAGCGTCGTGGTGCCTGGTGCGATGTCGAGAACATCATCAATGCAGGCGCGTAAATCTAACCCAGCGGAACCTGAAGTGGCATAGGTCGGCAGCGGAAACGCTTTGCCGACGCGCGCATCCAGAATTTTAACGTCTATTTTTTTCATCATAACGGCTGACAATCTCGTCTATTAATTGTTGGCCAAGGAGAGACTTATCGCTGAGCGGTAAGCGTTTTTCTCCATCCTGCCAAAAAAGGTGAAGAGCATTGGTGTCGCTATTAAACCCCTGTCCGGCTTTAGCGACATCGTTAGCGCAGATCAGATCCAGATTCTTGCGCACCCGTTTTTGCCGGGCGTATTCTTCCACATTCTGTGTTTCAGCAGCAAATCCAACGACGAATGGCCGGTTTTCCTGAAGTGCGGCGACGCCGGCAACAATATCGGGATTCTTTACCAGGTTCAGCGTGACGTTATCATCGCCGCCCTGTTTCTTGATTTTATCGGCCGCAATATCGGCTGCCCGGTAGTCTGCCACGGCTGCGCTTGCAATGAAAATATGTTGTTTATCTATCTCACTCATCACAGCGGCCTGCATCTCCAGCGCGCTGGTAACATCAACGCGTCGCACACCCGCAGGTGCAGGCAGGCTGACCGGGCCGCTGACCAGCGTGACCTGAGCACCACGTCGGGCAGCCGCAGCGGCAATCGAAAAGCCCATTTTACCGGAGCTGTGATTCGTGATGTAGCGCACCGGATCCAGCGCCTCTCGGGTCGGGCCGGCGGTAATCATAATGTTGAGATGTTGCAGATCGTTGACGGGCGTGGCCCACTGAAGCGCATGGTCAACAATCGCCAGCGGGTCCAGCATCCGGCCCGGCCCGACGTCGCCACAGGCCTGGCTGCCGCTGTCCGGCCCCCAAATCAGCACCCCCCGCGCGTGGAGCGTCTGAAGGTTTTGCTGGGTCACCGCTGCGCGATACATCTGCTGATTCATGGCTGGCACGACCGCCACGGGTGAGGCCGTGGCCAACACGGCAGTGGTCACCAGATCGTTTGCCATGCCAGCAGTCACACGGGCAATCAGATCGGCAGTGGCCGGAGCCAGCACAATCAGGTCGGCCCATTTTGCCAGTTCAATATGACCCATCGCCGCTTCTGCAGCGGGATCAAGCAGATCGTCAAACACCGGATAGCCGGAGACGGCCTGCAGGCTGAGCGGAGTGATAAACGCTTTGGCACCTTCCGTCATCATCACGCGCACATCAGCGCCGCGATCGCGCAGGCGCCGCACCAGCTCAGGTGCTTTATACGCTGCGATACCGCCGCTCACGCCAAGAAGAATTTTTTTACCGGCTAATCCCATCATGATGTTGGCCTCACTAAGCTCTCTGCCGCTCGCGGCGGCGAATGCACGGACTTTATCACAAAAGCGTGGATGCGCCTTTTCACCGACTGCGTTTGCGAGCCGTCTCGTAGATTGCCGTTCCATTGATAGCCGCACTCTGCAGGATGAGCCATTCTGAGGCTCATCTCAGGGAGAGCGAAAATGAAAATCAAGGGACCACGGGAAAAACTCCAGAAACTGGGCGCAAACTCGCTCACCGATACCGAATTGCTGGCCATTTTTCTCCGCACCGGATCGCCAGGGCAGAACGTCCTTGAACTGGCCGGAGAGATGCTGGAGGGGTTTGGCTCGCTTTATCTGCTCATGACATCAGACAAAGCGGCATTCGGTGAAGTCAAAGGTATCGGCGATGCCAAGCTGGCGCAACTTCACGCGGTTGCCGAACTGGCGAAGCGATTTTTCGCCAGCAAACTGGTTCGCGAAAGCGCCATGGAGAACCCACAAATCACGCGCCAGTATCTGCAAAGTTTGCTGGCTCATCAGGAGCGTGAGATCTTTATGGCCCTGTTTCTGGATAACCAGCATCGGGTGCTACGGGCACAAAATATGTTCTCGGGTTCTATTAATAGTGTGGAAGTTCATCCTCGTGAGATCGTTCGGGAGGCGCTGAAACTCAACGCAGCTGCTCTGATACTGGCGCATAATCACCCGTCGGGCATGGCCGAACCGAGTCGCGCAGACCGCGAAGTGACCCACAAAGTCAGTGAGGCCTGCCAGCTATTCGATATACGCTTGCTCGATCATCTGGTGATTGGGCATGGCGAATATGTCTCCTTTGCCGAGCGGGGATGGCTCTGATAGCGGGAAATTTCGCGCCAGGTGGCGGCTTTTTGCCCGATCATTCGGGATCTTTATCTGTTCGGGACTTGAGCACTTGGGCTGAGCGGCGTATACTACGCCACCTTTGAGAATCTCGGGTTTGGCGGTTAGGCCAGCTTAGCGGGTTCCATGGAATTCGCCTGGCGGGCTGCAAGCCTGACGAGGCGGCCCAAACCTAATTTTTAAAGCTCGAGCTGATTTGATTTTTGGAGATATTGACATGTCACGAGTCTGCCAGGTAACTGGAAAGCGTCCGGTGACGGGTAACAACCGTTCCCACGCAATGAACGCGACGAAACGCCGTTTCCTTCCGAACCTGCACTCACACCGTTTTTGGGTTGAGAGCGAGAAGCGCTTCGTTACTCTGCGTGTATCTGTTAAAGGTATGCGTATTATTGATAAAAAGGGCATTGATACGGTGTTAGCCGATATGCGTGCCCGTGGTGAGAAGTACTAAGGTACTAAGGAACTGAATCATGGCTAAAGGTATTCGTGAGAAGATCAAGCTGGTTTCCTCTGCTGGTACAGGTCACTTCTATACCACCACGAAGAACAAACGTACTAAACCAGAGAAGCTGGAACTGAAAAAGTTCGATCCGGTTGTACGTCAGCATGTGCTCTACAAAGAAGCTAAAATTAAGTAATTTTAGTGTTCTGCTAAAAACCCGGCTCCGGCCGGGTTTTTTGTTTGTGTAAAACGCTGAGGAGAGGCTATGCCAGAGTTGCCAGAGGTTGAAACCAGCCGCCGCGGTATCGAACCGCATTTGGTCGGTGAAACCATCCTTCACGCCGTGGTGCGTAATTCACGTTTGCGCTGGCCCGTTTCGCAGGAGATCCTGGCGCTGAGCGATCAGCCGGTTCTCAGCGTGCAGCGCCGGGCGAAATATCTGCTGCTGGAGCTGCCGCATGGCTGGATTATTATCCACCTTGGCATGTCCGGCAGTCTGCGCGTGCTGTCAGAAGAGTTGCCAGCAGCGAAGCATGATCATGTTGATTTAGTGATGAGCAACGGCAAAGTGCTGCGCTACACCGACCCGCGCCGCTTTGGTGCCTGGCTCTGGAGCAGCGATCTGGCGGGCAGTAGTGTGCTGGCCCATCTCGGGCCGGAGCCACTCAGCGAGCAGTTTGATGGGGCTTACCTGTTTGATAAGTCACGCGGCAAGCGGACGCTCATTAAGCAGTGGCTGATGGATAACAAAGTGGTGGTGGGCGTGGGCAACATTTATGCCAGTGAGTCACTGTTTACCGCCGGGATCGTTCCCGATCGTGCTGCCGGAAGCCTGTCTCAGGCCGAATCAGAACTGCTGGTGAATACCATCAAAGCGGTGCTGCTTCGTTCGATTGAGCAGGGCGGAACCACGCTGCGTGACTTCTTACAGACAGACGGTAAGCCGGGCTACTTTGCACAGCAGTTGCAGGTCTATGGCCGGGCGGGTGAACCCTGTCGGGCATGCGGTACGCCGATTGTCAGCGGCAGGCATGGGCAACGCAGCACTTACTGGTGCCCGAACTGTCAGCATTAAGCCAGTTTAGCCAGCAATGCCTGATGCACTGGCGCGGGCAGGAAGGCGCTGACATCGCCTTTGTGACGCGCCACCTCTTTGACCAGTGAAGATGAGATAAACGAGAAGCCTTCAGACGGCATGAGGAAAACGCTCTCCAGTGTTGGCAGCAGGTGACGATTCATCTGCGCCAGCTGCATTTCATATTCAAAATCTGACACTGCTCGCAATCCACGAACCAGCACGTTCGCCTGCTGGTCACGGGCGAAATTCGCCATCAGGTCGCTGAACCCGACCACCTCAACGTTAGGCAGATGGGCCACCACTTCACCGGCCAGCGCCACGCGTTCATCCAGACTAAACATCGGTTTTTTGCTGGGGCTAGCGGCAACAGCCAGAATAACCTCGTCAAACATCTGTGCTGCCCGCGTCACGATGTCGACATGGCCAAGCGTCACAGGATCAAATGTACCGGGATAGATGGCTTTCGTGGTCATACTCGCCCTTTTGCCGAAGCGTGATTCAGCGCCCAGAGGGCTGAATATTTATTGAAGGTATATTGCGCGTTGACCACCGCCAGAATCCAGCCCTGCCTGCCGTCGAGAAAACCGGCACGCAGCAGCAGCGTTTTTACAAATGCGCCCAGCGTGTGGCTGAATACAGAAAAGAGGCCGCAGCGCTTACCGCGCTGATGGCGTTCTGTGGCCCAGGCTTCAGCATAGGCCAGTTGCTTGCGCTGAAAGGCGATTAAATCGCGGCAGGTCAGATGTTCCAGATCGCCAGGCAATGCCACTACCGGCGCGCCGTCACTCTGCAGGGATTCATGCACCAGATTGTCATTGTAGCGGAAGGTGCGGGGATAGAGGCGCATCACGCGATCGGGATACCAGCCACTGTGGCGCATAAAGCGACCGAGAAACAGGTTGCTGCGGCCCAGGCTATAAACCGTGCGGCTGGGTGGGGCAACCAGCACCTGCTCAATTGCAGCACGCAGTTCGGGTGAAACGCGCTCATCTGCATCGATCATCAAAATCATGTCGCCGGTAGCATAGCCCTGCGCGCGCTGGCGCTGGATACCATAACCCTGCCAGTTATCACTGTGATAGACCTGCGCCCCGGCCCGGGTGGCGATGTTGACGGTGTCATCCCTGCTGCCAGAGTCCAGCACGATAATTTCATCGGCCCAGCTGACCGAGGCCAGGCAGTCAGGCAGCAGTTCCGCTTCATTTTTGGCGATCATCACTACGGAAAGACGTTGGCGTACTGACATTAGTGAGTCCGGGGTGGCAGATGCGGTTCGAGTAACTGTAGCAAACGCTGGAGCGCACCCTGATTCTGGTGCAACACGTCTACCGCATGGCGTCCGTAATAACGGCGGTAATCATCATCCTGCAAAAGATTAGTGACTTCTTTTTCCAGCGAAATCACGTCGGTGACCGTAATCAATCCCTGGCCTTCCTGCAGCTTGCTGCAGATATCTTTGAAGTTCCAGATATGGGGCCCCATCAGAACCGGAAGTGCATGGGCAGCAGGTTCGAGCGGATTGTGTCCGCCCCGTTCAACCAGGCTGCCACCGACCAGAGCCAGATCGGCAATGCCGTAGAGCAGCATCAGTTCGCCCATGGAGTCGCCGATGACCACCTGCGTTGAGCCGGAAGGGATCTCGCCGCTGCTGCGCAGGATAAAACTAAAGCCGCGTTCCTGCGTCAGTTCGCGGGCATCGTTGAAGCGCTCGGGATGGCGGGGAACCAGAATCAGTAGCAGATCCGGAAAGGTCTGCAGCAGGCGGCGATGAGCATCCAGCACAATGGCCTCTTCGCCTTCGTGTGTGCTGGTGGCTATCCACACCGGTCTGCGCGGCGCCCACTGACGACGAAGCGTCACCGCTCTGGCGGCCAGTTCTGGCGTGACGGAAATATCAAACTTCAGACTGCCGGTAATGGCCAGTTGTGAACGTTTCAGGCCCAGGCTCAAGAAGCGGTCACCATCTTCAGTGTTCTGCGCGGCGATTAGCGTAATGCTCTGCAACAGGCGTCGCATAAACTTACCCAGCTTGCGGTAGCCTTTGGCGGATCGGGCCGAGAGGCGGGCATTGGCAATCACCAGCGGAATATTACGCTGGTGCAGAATGCGGATAATGTTCGGCCATAGCTCGGTTTCCATGATGATCACCAGCCGTGGATTGACCGTATCAAGAAAACGATTAATTGAACCCGGCAGATCATAAGGCAGATAGACGTGATGTACATCTTTACCGAAAGCAGATTGCGCACGTTCAGAGCCGGTCGGCGTCATCGTGGTAACGGTAATCGGCAGAGTCGGGTAACGATGACGAAGTGCGCGCACCAGCGGGATCGCGGCAAGGGTTTCCCCCACAGAGACCGAGTGCAGCACAATGCCGTCAGGCTTCACTTTGCCGACACAATAGCCATAGCGTTCTGCCCAACGTTTGCGATAGGCAGGCGCTTTACGACCGCGCAGCCACAGGCGCAGCCAAATGAGTGGCTGAATTAAGTAGAGCAAGGCGGTGTAAATGGTCGTCATAGTTACCGTTACAGCAGGTTCGCGTCTAAAAACAGATTAAAATCAGATGACGGCATGTTATCAGAAACCCCGCATGCACTCATCCCACATTGTCAGTTGCTACCCAGTACCTGCTGATAAAGCGAAGTCAGTGACTGCGCCAGTCGTTGTGGGCCATAAGGTTCAATTTTACGCCGTGCTGCCTCACCCATTCGTGAATCCAGGGAAAGTGGCGGTATTGTATTAACAGCCTGATTTAACCCCCTGATATCCAATGCATCGCAGACGAAGCCTTCCTGACCAGCGGTAATAAATTCTGCGCCACCACAGCCGGTGCTGGTAATCACGGGCAAGCCGCAGGCCATCGCCTCGAGCACCACATTCGGGAACGGGTCGTAGAGCGTAGGCAGCAGAAGGCCATCCGCCGCGTGATAATAGGGTTGTACATCCTGCTGTACGCCGACAAAGCGCAGTCGGTCCAGACAGTTAAGCTGATTTGCCAACTGCTGATAACGTTGCAGCTGCTTATCCTGACCCACCACAATCAGATAGCGATCGCTGGCGGCCAGCGCCTGTATGGCCGCTTTCAGCCCTTTACGCTCAAAGCCGGAGCCGACATAAATCAGTACGGTAGCGGCATCGGGCAGCCCCAGTTGCTGACGGATCGCGCGACGAGCTGTTTCCGTGGCGGGCTGGAAACGGCTGGCGTCGATAGCGTTATGAATAACGTGGATTTTTCCGGCGTCGAGCGGGAAACAGCGCAGAATATCGCGCTTTACCATTTCTGAATTACAGATCACCGCTTTTAGCGTCGGAGAGGTAAACATTTCGGCTTCCGCCTGCAGCACATAGCGATGATAGGGACTAAGCGTTGCGCTCAGCCGTTGCCATGATGAGACGATGCGGGCGCGCTGTTCCAGCCAGACGCGATGCACACCATCACCCGCGCGGAAAATGTCACAGCCTGCGATACGCTCATGGCTTTGCACAATATCGAACTTTTCCCGCTCCCAGCAGGCGCGGGCTGCACGGGCAAAACCGCGCTCACGGGATACCCGTCCCAACTTTGAAGGATTACAGATATGCAGATGCCAGTCAGGATTGGGCGTGCCTTGCCAGCTGCGGGTAATGATATTGAGATCGAGCTGTTCGCTGCCCAGCGCTTCCAGCGCGCGTGAGATAAAGCGCTCAGCACCGCCATCCGGGCGATATTTCTGCCGGACAATCGCCAGCCGTAACTTACTCATTCAGGTAGCTCCTCGCTGCCGCGACCACATCCTTTACCGGAATGGCCGAGAGATAACGCTTGTCAGTTTTGGTGTCGATAGAATCGGGCGAGGGCAGCGGGCCATAATCGCCCGCCCAGATAACATGATTGTTGTCGCCCCATGGCCGCCAGTGCTGCAGCTTGGTCGGACCAAACAGCGCAATACAGGGGGTTTCAAGTGCGGCAGCCATGTGCATCGGTGCGGAGTCGACACCAATAAACAGCCGGGCGTGATCGATTAGCGCCGCCAGTTGCGGCAGCGTGAACTGACCCGCCAGCGAAACCACATCCTGCGATACACAGAGCGCCCTGATACGGTTAATCATCGCCAGCTCCTGCTTATCCGGCCCGGCAGTAAGCACCACTTTGCGGCCCGGCTGCGCCAGTTGATCAAGCGTGGCGGCAACGCTCTCCTCTTCCCAGCATTTGAAGCCCCAGCGTGAGGTCGGCTGCACCACAATATAGGGTGCGGTGACATGATGTTCCGCCAGTCTGGCCTGCACAATTTGCTGGTCAGCGTCGCTGTAGTGCATTGAGACGCGTGCGTTATCACTGCTAATGCCGAGAGGTGCCAGTGCAGACATATTCTGCTCAACCGTATGCAGTTTGCTGTGATTATGTGTCGGGACCAGCCGGTTATGACACCATCGCCACAGCACGTTATCACGTTTTTTATAGGCGAAACCGATGCGAACGGGTGCCGCAGAGAGCCGCGTCATCTGAGCAGTGCGCCACTGATCGGCCAGATTTATCACCAGATCATAATGAGCGGCACGCACGGCGCGAATTAATGCACGCTCATGGCCCAGCTTACGCCAGGTGCCCTCCTGCTTCCATTTGCGATCGATGACGTGCAAATGGCGGATAGCCGGATGCGCTTCCAGCATCGGACGCGTCTCTTTATAGAGCAACACGTCAATGCTGGCCTGCGGATAACGCTCATGAAGCGCATTGATGACGGGCGTTGTGAGCAGCATGTCACCATGATGGCGCAGCTTAATCAGTAATATATTTTTTGGAGAGAAGTTTGCTGGAATCAGGCTGGCCATAAACAAGAGTTCTCAGAATTCAGTGAGCCGATTGTAGGGCAAACCCTTTTTAGGATAAAGCCAGCCTCAAAGGTTATTTATTACGCCAGCGATAGAGTCGTGCCAGCCATAACAGCAACTGATACCACTGCTTAATGCCTCTGGCATTTCGTAACATGCGCAGGTGTGTCCGGGTTGTGAACAGGTCGGCAATGATCGCCTGGCGTGCGCGGGGGTCAGGCTCGCGTCTTACACTGTGACAAACGCTGAGCGCTTCATGGGTCACCTGATAGTGAAATGACGGGTAGATTTTCACGCGGTCACGATAACGATGGTTAAGCTCTTCCAGCAGGCGCGCAATCTTCAGGTAGTGACGCTGATATTCAACGTTGCGCTCGCCAGTGCGTTTGCGATTGCTGATGGAGGCGTCATGCATATAGTAGCGATAGAGTACGGCTTCGGTATACCGCACGCGTTTTGCCAGCAACATAAACTCGGTGGTCCAGGGAATATCCTGATGATGCAAACCCGGTTCGAACTGCAACTGATGCTGCTCAATCAGTTCCCGGCGATAGATCCCCAGCCAGACCACATGCATATACCGATGGGTTTTCAGCGCGGTATTGAGCCAGTCGGCCCCACTCAGCACCGGTGTGCTGCGCAAACGATCCAGCGGAATCAGCGGTTTTACTCGCTGGCTATGTTTGAAAAACCACTCGGCGTTGCACTGTGCCGCATCCAGATCATCCGCTTCCGCCAGCGTCACCAGCGTCTGATACATATCGGGCTTCATGGTGTCATCCGCATCAGGAAAAGTGACATATTTCCCGCGGGCTATCGCCAGCCCGGCGTTGCGGGCACGCGATACACCGCCATTTTCCTGATGAATCACACGAATATGAGCATGCTGCTGTGCATACTGGTCGGCACGCTCGCCAGAGCCATCGGTGGAACCGTCATCGACAATTATGATTTCCAGCGCAGTCAGCGTCTGCGCCAGTAGCGCCTGCATGAACTCATCAAACATGCTGCCCGCGTTATACATCGGGGTAATGATACTCAGCAGAGGAGACGTACTCATGACAATATCTGCACCGGCGTTGTATTCACTGCGAAAGGGCGTTGCCTCGTCATAAATCATTTCCAAATCAGCAGAATGAAATCAGGGAATGCATGATTATAAAACGGTGTGGCTTCCCTGCTTTACGAAAAACCACGCCCGACAACAATAATGCGCTATATGCGCTTTTTTTACGCAATGAGGCCTTAAAGGTAAACAGATTATTATGCCGGTGTTCATTTGGCTTTTTATAAATGGTCGTGGCAAACAGCAGGTGGGATAAATGACGGGAAAGTCAGGCGCTGAAATAACAGCGCCCGAATCAATCTGATAAACCTGAGTGCGCTACTGTTCGCTCTGCTTAAAGAACTTGAGACTGACATACTTCATCATCCAGCTGATGCTTTCAGCATACTGTTTCTGATGCCACTTAATGCGGGCGAATCGCTTCATCTCTTTGTAATGTTTTGGCGTATCAAGCGGTTGTACAGCCCAGGGTGAGCGCTGGTAATAGCCGTGGTAGCGCCGGGCAAGGTCGCTGCCTGCCCAGGCATGCCAGGGTTTGCATTTACCGGTGTAGTGAATCATTACCGTGTCAGTGGGCACAGTAGAGTGGTCCCAGACTTTATTGGCGATGATGTCGTAAATCTGATTATAGCGGTCCGGCAGGATCAGAATTTCATCCTCCAGCACGATATTCAGTGCATCCTGATCGGGAAAACCAAACTCTGCGCCCCGTTTTACCAGCACGTCGGTAATACGCGCGGTGGTCTGCCTTTCGAGCCAGCGCGGAATATTGATCAGCATGAAGCCGGAGTTGAAATAGTGATGATGCTTCAGGCCGAGCTTTGCGCACTGATTCTGTCGCGCTCGCGGCGTGTCGTTACAGGCCGCCAGCGTGTAATCCGTGAGATCCAGGGTGAACAGGGGAGAGTAATCGCCCACCACCAGGGTATCTGCATCAATATAGATCACCCGATCGCTGTAGCTCGCCACGGTTTCAGGGATCAGGAAACGGTAGTGGATGCTTTTAGGGTAGCGTCCGACTGCGGGCAACTGATCAACCCAGTCACTATTAAAGATATGTAGCGTGATGGACAGACGATGGCCTGAGGCCAGCGAACGCAGTTTTTCCACATCCTCGTCGCGTAGTGAGTCTGAAAAAATATGGGCGTGGAAAGCCGTATCGGGATGATGGCTGAGAAGTGAAAACAACGTAATGCCCAGGCCGCGCGCGTAGGCATGGTTAATGCCAAACGCAACGTGAACCGGATTGTCATCCGTGTCAGCAAGCGTGTTAACCAGCAGCTGACTTTGCTGAACGGCATCAGCAAGAGGGGTAATTGCCATTACGCTTCACTATTCCAGATTATGAGTAATAAACGTTTGTATTCTAGTCAGTTTATCATCATCCAGCCCGAATAATTTTTCAGCCGGCTGATCAAACTTAAAACGTGTGGAAAAAACGAACGTTGATGCAGCAATATTATCCGGTCCGATGAACAACACGTTATTGACCGGACGCTGTTCCCTGACTTCACACGGTCCGTAAAGCATGATCACCGGGATCTGCTGCGCATCCGCAATATAGGCATTGCCAGAGTCAGAGCAGATGTAGAAATCCATTTGAGAAATGGCCCAGGGAACCTCTTCCAGCTTTAGCTCACCAATCAGACTGACAATATTCTCTTTTGGGCCGGTCAGGCTCAGTAACTCATCCAGCCATGGCTGCTCGGCTGGCGGGCCAAACACATAAAAGGTGCAGGGCAGGTCAGACAGCGACGTCATCAGCTGCTGCCAGATGCTGGCAGGAATCGTCTTGGCCTTGTTACCGGCAGAAATACTGATGCCTATTTTAATGCCGCTGCGTGGATTCAGCAGCGCAGCGGGCGGCGCAGGCGGCTGCCAGAGTGGCGAGGTCGCATGTTTGGGAAAATCGGTATAGCGAAAGTCGCGGTTAATCAGCTTCAGGTAACTGTCGAGCGTTAAATCTGTCTTCGCGTGGTCGACAATGCCGCTGGCGCTGCGATAGAAGGTTTTATGGTAGGACTTACGCACATAGGTGCGCAGAAACTGCTTGTTCGGTGCGTTGCATAACGCGGCAAAGAACAGGTTTACGCTATTTGGCTGCACCAGATAAACGCTGTCATAGCGGTTCATCAGGGTGAACGCGAGCTTCAGTTTGGCAAAAAAGCTGCGTTTTGCGTCTTCAATCAGAAAATAGCGGCTGACTGTGTCATCGTGACGCGCCAGCGGCTCCACCGCTTTGCTGATCAACAGCTCAGACTGACCCAGCGCGCGCAGCATCGGGGTGATATTGATAAAATCACCGATCTTCGCCGTCTGGATGATTAAGCTGCGACCCGTTGGCCGGTAGAACAGCCGCATAATCGCCCGGAAAGGCAGCAGCAGCAGGTAGATCAACACATAGTTCATGGCGTGTTTTCCGTAATAACGGCCTGCAGTTTTTCTGCCACCGAGTCAGCGGTCAGCTCCGCCAGACGATGATTCGGGGCGCTCAGAGCCTGTTGGTTCTGCCCGTAACCGCCAATCAGGCCGGGATCGGTCGGGCCATACAGCGTCAGATTGGGACGATCCAGTGCCGCCGTCAGATGGCTCAATCCGGTATCTACCGAGACCACCGCCCGCGCGCCTGCCAGCTGCTGGGCTATCGCGTCCAGCGTCAGCTTAGGCAGCACATCGACATGTCCGAATCCTTCTGCAAGTCGCAGTGCACGTTGATGCTCATGCTCAGCACCCCAGGGCAGTTTCACCCGCAGACCGCTCGGCTGCATCAGTTCAATCAGCTGTCGCCAGTGTGATTCCGGCCAGTGCTTGTTGTCACGGGTTGTAGCATGCAGAAAGACCAGGTAATGCTGTGCGTCAGCGGGCAGATGATGCAGGAAGTGCCCGGCAATTGCGTAGTCACCCTGGTGTTGCGGCTTTTCATAGCCCAGGCTTTTGGCGAAGAGTTCGCGCGTTCGCTCAACCGCGTGCTGCCGTTTACTCACCTCATGGCGGACGTCATACCACCAGCTGGCAAACGGCTCACGCGCGCTGCGGCTGTCCTGTCCATGCTTCACCCCTTTCGATAAACGGGTGACCAGTGCGGCACTCTTGATCAGCCCCTGCGCATCAATCACGACATCATACTCACGTGACTGTAACTCGCGCTTAAACTGCACGCGCTCTTCACGCTGCTGACTGCCAAACCAGTGTTTGCGCCAGCGGCGAATCGCGACCGGTAACACCTTATCGACGGCGGGATGCCAGCCAGGGATCTGCGCAAAATTCTCTTCCACCACCCAGTCGAAACGGATGCCGGGAATAGCATGCATTGCATCGGTCAGAGCAGGGAGCGAATGCAGAACATCGCCCATGGAAGAGGTTTTAACAATCAGGACGTGCATGGCACCTCCTGTGGCACGAGCAGTTCGCTCAGCGTCTGATGTACGCGCTCAGGCTGGATATCGATCAGGCTCTGGTGATAACCCTGTTCGGCATCGCCTTTGCGCACTTTGTGATAGCCAGTAATCAGGCGAATAATGCGCGCCTGACGTGCCAGCGGCGGCGTGAAGTCAGGGCTGCTGGGGCCATAGAGCGCGACGAGTGGACGATCCAGCGCCGCGGCAATATGCATCAGTCCGGAGTCGTTGCTGACCACAGCACGGCATTGCGCCAGCAGAATGACCGCCTGTTCCAGCTGGGTTTCGCCTGCCAGATTACGGCAATGGCCGCGCGCCGCTTCAGGCAGCGCAGCGATAATCTCTTCACCTGTCGGGCGATCTTTAGCAGAGCCGAACAGCACGATCTGGAAGCCGTCAGCAATCAACTGGCTCGCCAGCGTGGCGTAATGATAGTGTGGCCAGCGTTTGGCCGGACCAAATTCAGCGCCCGGACAAAAACCGATAATCGGACGGGTCGCCGCAAGCTGAAACTGTGCAGCCGTTTCAATCTTTTCCTGCTCTTCAACCTGCAATTTCGGCCATAACAGCGGCTGTGGCAGTTGCGCCGCCGAGGCAACAGGCGTGTCGTAGCCCAGCGCAACGTAGCGCTCAACCATCAGCGGAAAGGCGGCTTTATCCAGCACCCGCAAATCGTTCAGCAGGCCATAACGCATTTCACCGCGCCAGCCGACGCGGCGTTTTATTCCGGCGAAGAAGGGGACCAGCGCCGACTTAAAGGAGTTAGGCAGCACATAAGCACGGTCGTAGTGACTGGCGCGCAGCACTTTTCCCAGACGGCGACGCTCACCAATTTCCAGTGCGCCATGCCCTAGCGGCATCGCCAGCGCCTGATTCACCTCCGGCATGCGTGAAAGCAACGGACGGCACCACGCAGGTGCCATCACGTCGATCACTGCATCCGGATGTTCGGCCTTGAGTGTGCGATAGAGACTTTGCGACATCATCATATCGCCGACCCATGACGGGCCGATTACCAGAATTTTCATCGCCGGAGCAGCTTCCTTTATGCGTTGCGGTTCAGCCAGACCATATAGTCAGCAACGCCCTGGGCCACTGTTTTAAATGGCTTGTCGTAACCCGCGGCGCGTAGCTTAGTGAGATCGGCCTGGGTATAAGCCTGATAACGTCCTTTGAGTTTTTCCGGGAACGGAATGTACTCGATCTGGCCTTTCTGATGGAATTTCAGGACCGCATCAGCCACTTCCTGGAAGGATTCGGCGCGGCCTGTGCCACAGTTGTAAATTCCGGAGACGCCATTTTCCCAGCACCACAGGTTCACTTCCGCCACATCATCAACGTGAATGAAGTCACGTTTAAAGCCGTCACTGCCTTCAAACAGTTTTGGATTTTCATCGTTGCTGATCTGCGTGTTCAGATGGAAAGCCACACTTGCCATGCTGCCTTTATGGCCTTCACGCGGTCCGTAGACGTTGAAATAGCGGAAGCCGCACACCGGCGAATTCGCTTCCGGCAGCATCTGGCGGACATAGTGGTCGAACAGCATTTTGGAGTAGCCATAGACATTCAGTGGCTGCTCATACTGGCGCTCTTCAATGAAATTCTCGTTGCGTCCGCCGTAGGTCGCAGCAGAAGAGGCGTAGAGGAACGGGATCTCGCGCTCAAGACAGAAGTGAAGCAACTCTTTGGAGTACTGATAGTTGTTTTCCATCATGTACTTGCCATCCCACTCAGTGGTGGAGGAGCAGGCACCCTGATGGAATACCGCTTCGATCGGGCCTAAATCATCGCCCGCCATTACGCTCATCAGGAACTCTTCTTTGTCCATGTAATCGACGATATCCAGGTCGACTAAATTGGCAAACTTGGTGCCATCCTTCAGATTATCCACCACCAGAATGTCGGTGTGACCGCGATCGTTCAGCGCTTTGACGATGTTGCTGCCAATCATTCCTGCGCCGCCAGTTACGATAATCATGTTGTTACCTTCAACGTTGTGGGGTGAAACAGGAGGTTTCACACACGAATACCTCACATCATAACATTTCATCAGGGTGCAGACAGCCAGATGACTCTGTAACGCTTTGTGTGTACATCCGCGCGGCGTGAACTATGCTGCAAAAATGACATTCTGTTGGGCGATTTATCGTGAAGAAGCGGCCTGTTCAGTAAGATATGCCAGATTTTTGCCATCTGAGGAGAGCAATGATGCCTGCGCAATTTTATCAACAACTTCGTCAGCAACTTGATGATGCACGTCAGGAAGGACTGTTTAAACAGGAGCGGATCATCACCTCTGCCCAGCAGACGGAGATCGCAGTGGGCAGCGATCCGGCAGTGATTAACTTCTGCGCCAATAACTATTTAGGTCTGGCGAACCATCCGGCGCTGATTCAGGCGGCGAAAGCGGGGATGGATTCGCATGGTTTTGGCATGGCGTCGGTGCGCTTTATCTGCGGCACCCAGGATAGTCATAAGCAGCTGGAAAAGCGGCTGGCAGATTTTCTGGGCATGGAGGATGCCATTCTTTACTCCTCCTGTTTCGATGCCAACGGTGGCCTGTTTGAAACCCTGCTTGATGCCCAGGATGCAATAATTTCCGACGCGTTGAATCACGCCTCCATTATTGATGGCGTCCGGCTGTGCAAAGCGCAGCGATATCGCTATGCCAATAATGACATGGTGCAGTTGCGCGCCTGTCTGCAGGAAGCGCGCGATAAAGGTGCCCGTCATATTTTGATCGCAACTGATGGCGTCTTCTCTATGGATGGGGTGATTGCGAATTTGCCCGCCATCTGCGATCTGGCAGATGAGTTCTCCGCGCTGGTGATGGTGGATGACTCCCATGCGGTGGGCTTTGTCGGGAATGCCGGACGCGGAACCCATGAATATTGCGACGTCATGGGTCGGGTCGACATCATTACCGGCACGCTGGGTAAAGCGCTGGGCGGCGCGTCCGGAGGCAACACTGCAGCAAAAGCTGAAGTAGTGGAGTGGCTGCGTCAGCGCTCCCGTCCTTATCTGTTCTCCAACTCACTTGCCCCGGCTATTGTAGCTGCCTCGCTGCGGGTGCTGGATCTGCTCAGCGAAGGCGATGGGCTGCGTCAGCGTCTGTGGGATAACGCCCGTTACTTCCGGGAGCAGATGACGGCCGCGGGCTTTACGCTGGCCGGTGCCGACCACGCCATTATTCCGGTGATGCTGGGAGAAGCCAGCGTCGCCCAGCAGTTTGCCCACCTGCTGCAGCAGGAAGGTATCTACGTGACCGGTTTCTTCTATCCGGTGGTGCCAAACGGTCAGGCACGCATTCGCACCCAAATCTCTGCGGCGCACACCCAGCAACAACTGGAGCGTGCGGTGGCGGCCTTTACCCGCATCGGCAAACAACTGGGCGTCATCGCCTGAGGAGTCCGTCATGAAAGCACTCGCCAAACTGAAGAAGGAAGAGGGCATCTGGATGGTGACCGATGCGCCGGTTCCTGAGCCCGGTCATAATGATCTGCTGATTAAAATTCGTAAAACCGCCATCTGCGGCACCGATGTCCATATCTATAACTGGGATGACTGGTCACGCAAAACCATCCCGGTACCGATGATTGTCGGTCATGAATATGTGGGTGAGGTGGTTGCGATAGGACAGGAAGTGAAAGGCTTTACGATTGGCGATCGGGTCTCAGGTGAGGGGCATATCACCTGTGGGCACTGCCGCAACTGCCGCGCTGGACGCACGCATCTATGCCGGAATACGATGGGCGTGGGCGTTAACCGCCAGGGGTGCTTCGCGGAATATCTGGTCATTCCGGCCTTCAATGCGTTCAAAATACCCGACAATATTTCTGATGAGCTGGCGGCAATCTTCGACCCCTTCGGCAACGCCGTACATACCGCACTGTCGTTTGATCTGGTCGGCGAGGATGTGCTGATCTCCGGCGCAGGCCCAATTGGCATTATGGCTGCAGCGGTCTGTCGCCATGTCGGCGCACGTAACGTTGTGATCACGGACATCAATGAGTACCGCCTGGAGCTGGCGCGGAAAATGGGTGTCACGCGTGCGGTCAATGTGGCGAATGAGAACTTGCGGGATGTGATGCATTCACTGGGTATGACGGAAGGGTTTGATGTCGGTCTCGAAATGTCCGGTGCACCGCCTGCGTTTCGTAGCCTGCTGGAGGTGATGAACCACGGCGGGCGCATCGCACTGTTGGGCATTCCGCCGGGTGAAATGGCGATCGACTGGAATCAGGTGATCTTCAAAGGGCTTTTTATCAAGGGAATTTATGGCCGCGAAATGTTTGAAACCTGGTACAAGATGGCAGCACTGATCCAGTCCGGTCTTGATTTAACGCCAGTGATTACCCATCGTTTTGGCATTGACGATTTCCAGCAGGGCTTTGATGAGATGCGTTCAGGACGTTCGGGAAAGGTGATACTGAACTGGAATTAAAACAACGGCCGCCGGGGCGGCCGCCTGATTAGCCTTGCTTTTTCTCTTCATCGGTCAGGTAGCGGACTTTACGCGTATAGTCCTGGCCTTTAAAGTTCAGCGGCTGTTGCGGATCGGTCAGGTATTTTTGCCATTCCGACAACGGGAATCCGCCGTGAGCGCCAACCACTTCAGGTGGGATTACCGCCGACTGTCCGCCAATTTTCTTCGAGACTGGCCAGTTAGCCCATTCCCCCAGATTGACGGTTTTAATATCCAGCATGTCCAGTAACACCGCCAGCGGGAGCTGATCGGTAGGCGGCTGGCTGTCGTTCATTAAATTCCAGGTATCATTAAACAGCGTCAGCCACAGCGGTGAAATACGCTGCCAGACTTCTCGCGTAGCAGCCAGATAAGCGCCGTTAACGTGGTCTGTCAGATAGGGCCTGATACTGTGCGGATAATAGGCGGGAATCGCTTCATCCGGCGCTCCCTCCAGCTTGGCAATCATTTTCCCCTGACGAAAACTGGAGTAAAGATGGCCTGGACCCATCATGATTTCAGGCATCTTAAGCAGATTGAGGTCGGAATCGATCATCAGAATGCCGTCGCCTTTTGCCTGCAGGGGCGCCTGCAATTTGATTAAACGGCTGCGATAGATCTGTTTGTAACGGTAGCTCTCTTCCCGGTGTGGGACATCCAGCGTTGCCACGCGGGTTTTTACGGGCAGGCTGCCAAAGGCGTGAGTGGGCTGATCGCTGACTATCACAATCTCTTCTGCTTCTGTCGCAAAGCGCGCCGCAAAATCAGCACTGAGCAGGGCTTCTTCAATATAGTCCGCGCCAGTGCAGGGAATCACGACAGACGTGACCGGCACAGTGCCCTGAACCGCTCTATTCGAATAAGGCAGGTTATGGCGCGCTCTGATATGACGGTAACGGGGATTCAAAAAATTAAGCATGAGGTTTCTTTTTGGCGACGCTTTGCAAAATATTCTCGACGCCGCTGATATAGGTTTCTATAGCGTACTGTTCACGTACGCGTTTCGCTGCCGCATTGGTCAGGCGCTGACGTAACTCCGCATCCTGCCACAGCGCAGTCAGATGCTGTGTCAGTTGCACCACGTTGCCATAATCAAACAGCAACCCGGTTTCATCATGACTGATCAATTCGGCAGTGCCGACTACGCGGGAGCCCACGACGGTGGTATTTACCAGCATCGCCTCCAGCACAACCCGTGGCAAGCCTTCACTGCGTGAGGCAAGAATAAAGGTATCAAAGGCTGTAAGGTAATCCATCGCATTGTTCTGGAAGCCCGTAAAGACCACGTGATGCTGGATGTTCTCTGCGGTAGCCAGTTGCAACAGATGCTGAAGCTCCGGGCCCGCTCCGACAATCATCATTCGCCAGTCTGCATCGGGATTGGCGCGTTTAAAACGGCCCAGAGCCTGCAGAATGTGGTGATTAGATTTACGTAATATCAGGGAGCCGATCGTGCCAAACACAAAGGTCGACGGAGAGAGTTTAAAACGCTGGCGTACGTCAAGACGGCTGGGCAGAGGCTGGTGGATATCGATAGCATTACTGACGGTAAAACAGCGCTCCGCTTCCACGCCATGGCGGCGTAAGGTGTCACTAACACCCTGTGACACGGCAATGACCGCCTGACAATCCTGATTAACCATGTTAACCAGCCGCGGTTCCAGAACCGGATCGATACGGCAGTGCTGAACCACCGCTACCGGCAGGCTGCGCGCCGCCAGATAACCTTCCACATTGGTGCTGGGCTGGTTATTCATGTAGAGCGTGTCAAATTTCCCCAGTTGCAGCAATGAATTGATTTTGATGGCATTAGGCATAATGCGCCAGTGTGTATCAACTTTATCAATGGTGCGTTTCCTGAGTTTTTTATTGAAAAACAGCAGCGCCCGTGCGGCTTCTTTTATAAATTTGGCCCAGCGTGGTTGCCTGATTTGCGGAATAAAAAAGACCGGAATAGCCAGCGCATTCAGCGTGGCTTCGATGGTTTCGTCGTTGCCACGGCTGTAGTTGTGATAGAAGCAGCAGGTAATATCGAACTTTTGACGATCGATACGTTTCAACAGCTCCAGCATGCTGTTGGTGCCGCCGCCCCACTCTCTGCCGTTGTCCAGCAGCAGGATTTTTTGTTTATTAATCGTCATCCCTACACTGTTCCCGCAAAGCCCGTTATTGCCCGACCCAGGATTATAGTAATTTCTGTGCATAAATGAACGCTAAGCTCAGCACTTAGCATTCATGGCAAATTCAGAACAGATTTTTCAGCGTCTTAAACAGCGGACTGTTATTCACACTTTCGGCAATGACCGTCAAGGCTCTGGTCGCCGGAACCGGCGTCAGCGGCTGCTTCGGTTTACATATGTCGGCAGGCCGGAAGCGTGGCGTCACCGGTTTTGTCGGTGCCACAGGCATCCGTGCGTTGTTGTGAAGAGATTCGTTCAATAGCTCGCTGGGGCGAACCAGCGTAATGTCGGCTGGCAGCGTGGGTAACATCTGCTGCAGCACCCGTACGGTGTTAGGGTGAGGATGCCCAATGGCAATGGCGTACCCATCGCGCTGCGCCAGCTTTACCGCCCGACTGAACTGCTGGCGGATGGCGTTGATATCCTGGCTGTCATCAAGGAAGACCCGGCGTTTTAACACTTTGACCTGGGTACCCTGAGCGGCAGGAATAGCCTGACTATTGGCGATGGTCATGCTATCAAGAAAGTAGAGATTATAGTGGTTCAGCGCCTGCATCACCTTCTGCATACCGGGCAGGCTTGAGGTCATCCTGCTGCCCATATGATTGTTCAGACCCACGGCATAAGGCACGTTGTTAACCGCATTGCGCATGATGCGGGCGACCTCTTCGCTGCTCATCTCCGGCGTTAAGGTATCTTTTTCCAGCGGCTGTTTACTCAGCGGCGCCATGGGCAGATGGATCAACACTTCGTGACCCCCCTGATGCGCTTTAATTGCCATTTCACGGGCATGGGGTGCGTTGGGTAATACCGCTACTGAAATAGCCTGGGGCATCTGCAGGACCTTGTTCTCTTCTGCAGGGCGATAGCCAACATCATCAATGACAATGGACAGTTTGCCCGCCTGCGCAGCGGAGCAGAACAGCAGGGCGCTCATCAGAACGGGGAGTTTTCGACGTTGCAGCAAAACTTATTTTCCTAACCACGGGAGTGGATTGACGGCCTGTCCCTGACGTCGGATTTCAAAATAGAGCGATGGGGTACCGCGGCCACCACTGGTGCCCACCAGTGCAATAGGCTGTCCTGCCTTCACCTGCGTACCCACGCTCACCAGCGCACTTTGGTTGTAGCCATACAGACTCATATCACCTTTACCGTGTTCCAGCACCACCACCAGACCGTAGCCCTGTAACCAGTCGGCCATCAGCACACGGCCATCGGCGATAGCTTTCACCTCGGTACCTTCCCGCGCATCAATTACCAGGCCTTTCCAGCGAAGTTCACCCTGTAGTTGTTCACCAAAGCGATGTTCAATGCGTCCGCGAACCGGCCACAACGCCTGACCGCCCGCACGACCGAGCCCACCAGTACGCGCCACCAGTTCGCGTTCGCTCTGGGTCGGCTGATAGCTGGAGCCTTTGGCTTTCGCCTGCGCCTGACGCTGACGCACTTTTTCAGCCTCACGCGCTTCGCGGGCTGCACGCTCGCGCGCCTCACGTTCCGCCCGGGCGATTTTATCCTGCAGACGGCTTTCATTCTGGCGCATCTCGACCAGATCGGCCTGATCTTTTTCCAGCGCGCTTTCCAGCGACGTCAGGGTTTTTTTACGTGCTTCGCTCGCCTGTTGCAGCTTCTGCTGCTGGCCCTGCTGCTGTGCCAGTAAGTCTTTCTGCTGCTGTTGCTTTTGCTCAAGTGTGACGCGTTGCTGATTTAAGTCCTGACGCGTCTTTTGCAGCGATTCAATGCTTTTCTGGCGGGCAGCATTCATATAACCAAAATAGGCCAGAATACGCTCACTGCGCTGGCTCTCTTCACCGCCCATCAAAAGCTGTACTCCGTTGTGCTTACCCTGACGAAACGCCGCATCAAGCTGCTCGGATAACAGGCTTTCCTGTTGGGTTTGCTGTTTTTCAAGACGGGCGATGGAGGTGGTGAGCTGTTTGATCTCACTATTCAGGGCGCTGAGGCTATTGCGGGTGTCACGCAGCTGACGGCTTGCCTGCGCGATGATTTTTTCCTGGCTTTGCAGCTGATCCAGTAATTTGCTGCGTTGCACCTTCTGCGCTTTGACGCTTTTCTCTTTCTCAGCAATGTTTTGCTGAATGGACTGCAGCTGAGATTTGCTGTCTTCTGCACTTTGGGCTGCGGCAGGCAATAACAGTGCCCCCGCACAAAGCAGGCTAAGGGAGAGGCTGGACAGGTGTATGAACAACGGCAGGTTATCGCCGTTGCGACGGGTCCTTGTGTGCGAAACGGTTGTTTTTCCCTTCATAGGCCAATGATTATTCCACGATGAACCGCCGCTTACCAGTGCTCCCCACTGGCATTTGCTTTTCCAGTTATGTCTACTTTCGCAATGACATACATTAAGCCTTACGCCATTTTTGCTATTCAGCCACTTTTTTTGGAAAATGGCGCACAAATCGATACTCTGGCCGCATAGCATCTGTACATGCGAAGTGGCGCAGGTATACTCAGAACCCTTGTTTTAGCTTATTAGCCCGGTCTGGAGTCGTTACCCCTCATGCAAGAAATTATGCAGTTTGCAAGCAATCACCCCATCCTGAGTCTGGCATGGGTCGTTTTACTCGTTCTGGTGATTGTGACTACCGTTAAAGGAATGTTCTCTAAGGTAAAAACGATCAGCCGCGGTGAAGCAACCCGCCTGATTAACAAAGAGGACGCGGTAGTGGTAGACGTGCGTTCGCGCGACGATTTCCGCAGAGGGCATATTTCAGGCGCTGTAAATGTGGCAGCCGCTGAGATTAAAAAAGGCAACATCGACGAACTGGCAAAGCACAAAGCACAGCCCATAATTGTGGTATGTGCAACCGGACAAAGCGCGGGTGATTCTGCTGCGCACCTTAGCGCTGCAGGCTTTGAGCAGGTTTCAGTGCTGAAAGATGGTATCAGTGGCTGGAGTGGTGAAAATCTGCCATTAGTCCGCGGTAAATAATCATACAGAGGTGTTGATCATGGCAAATGTTGAAATGTATACCAAGGCCACCTGTCCTTACTGCCATCGGGCGAAGGCGCTGTTAACGCAAAAAGGCGTATCGTTTCAGGAGATCCCTATTGATGGGGACATGGCGAAACGCGAAGAGATGATCAAGCGTAGCGGCCGTACCACCGTGCCTCAGATTTTTATTGATGCGCAGCACATTGGCGGCTGCGATGACTTATTCGCACTCGATAATCGCGAAGGTTTAGATCCCTTACTGCAGGCGTAATTTTACGCCGGACAATCTCATACATAGGATTTGGTCACATGTCAGAACATAACTCGAACGAAATGCAATTCCAGATTCAGCGCGTCTTCACCAAAGACATCTCTTTTGAAGCGCCTAATGCCCCGCAGGTTTTCCAGAAAGAGTGGGAACCGGACGTTAAACTGGATCTGGACACTGCATCTTCTCAGCTGGCTGACGAAGTTTACGAAGTGGTACTTCGTGTGACTGTAACCGCGACTGTGGGCGAAGAGACGGCTTTCCTGTGTGAAGTTCAGCAGGCCGGTATCTTCACCATCAGCGGTATCGAAGGAACGCAGATGGCACATTGCCTGGGTGCATACTGCCCGAACATTCTGTTCCCGTACGCTCGCGAATGCATTACCAGCCTGGTATCCCGTGGTACCTTCCCGCAGCTGAACCTGGCACCGGTTAACTTTGATGCGCTGTTCATGAACTATCTGCAGCAGCAGCAAGGTGAAGAAGGTGCTGAACCACATCAGGATGCCTGATGGAAACTCACGCTTCGATTAGCGTCATCGGTGCCGGTTCTTACGGCACCGCTTTGGCGATTACGCTGGCCCGTAACGGCCATCCGGTGCTGTTGTGGGGACATAACCCGACGCATCTGGCTCAACTTCAGAATGACCGCTGTAACACCGCTTTCCTGCCCGATGTGCCGTTTCCCGACAATCTTTCCCTTGAATCTGATCTGACCAAAGCTATTGCTGCCAGCCGCGACTTATTGATCGTGGTGCCGAGTCATGTCTTTGGCGATGTGCTGCAGCAGATCAAGCCTCATCTGCGACCAGACTCACGCATTGTCTGGGCGACTAAAGGGCTGGAAAAAGAGACGGGTCGTCTGCTGCAGGATGTGGCGCGTGAAATTGTCGGCGATACTATTCCGCTGGCCGTCATCTCCGGACCCACTTTTGCGAAAGAACTGGCAGCCGGATTACCGACCGCCATCGCGCTGGCCGCAACGGATGCGCAGTTTGCTGACGACCTGCAGCAGAAACTGCACTGCGGTAAGAGCTTCCGTGTTTATAACAACCCTGACTTTATTGGCGTCCAGCTCGGCGGCGCAGTAAAAAACGTGATTGCTATCGGAGCCGGAATCTCCGACGGAATAGGTTTTGGCGCGAATGCGCGTACCGCACTCATCACCCGCGGTCTGACTGAAATGAGCCGGTTAGGTGCAGCGCTGGGTGCCGATCCCACGACGTTTATGGGCATGGCCGGTCTGGGCGATCTGGTACTGACCTGTACTGATAATCAGTCGCGTAACCGCCGTTTTGGCATGATGCTGGGCCAGGGCGAGGATGTAGATAGCGCACAACGCATTATCGGACAAGTTGTAGAAGGCTATAGAAACACCAAAGAAGTCAAGGCATTGGCTGCGCGGCTGGGTGTGGAAATGCCGATTACCGAGCAGATTTATCAGGTGCTGTATTGCGAAAAACCGGCGAGAGATGCAGCATTGAGCTTGCTGGGACGCACAAGGAAGGACGAAAACAGCACTGGCTAACGCAGGACGCGTAGCATCATTACCTGCAGCGCCCATTCAGGCGCTTTTTTTATCGGGAGAAAGCAGCAATGTCGTCTGATGAGTTAGAACTGGTCTGGAACAATATCAAAGCAGAAGCGCGTGCCCTGGCTGATTGTGAGCCGATGCTTGCCAGCTTCTTCCACGCGACATTGCTAAAACATGAAAATCTCGGTAGCGCACTGAGTTATATGCTGGCCAACAAGCTGGCTAACCCGATTATGCCCGCCATCGCCATTCGTGAAATCGTTGAAGAAGCCTATCGTGAAGATCCGTCGATGATTATGTCAGCGGCTTACGATATTCAGGCTGTGCGTCAGCGCGACCCGGCAGTGGATAAATACTCTACGCCGCTGCTCTACCTTAAAGGTTTTCACGCCTTACAGGCCTACCGCATTGGCCACTGGTTGTGGAATGAAGGCCGACGCGCACTGGCGGTTTACCTGCAGAACGAAATCTCTGTCTCCTTTGCCGTCGATATTCACCCCGCCGCCCATATTGGCCACGGCATTATGCTCGACCATGCCACAGGCATAGTGATTGGTGAAACCGCCGTGGTGGAAAATGATGTTTCGATTCTGCAATCGGTGACGCTGGGCGGTACCGGCAAAACCAGTGGCGACCGTCATCCGAAAATCCGGGAAGGGGTGATGATTGGTGCCGGCGCGAAAGTCCTTGGCAATATTGAAGTCGGCAAGGGAGCAAAAATCGGTGCCGGTTCCGTGGTGTTACAGCCCGTGCCGCCGCACACCACTGCCGCAGGCGTTCCCGCGCGTATCGTCGGTAAGCCAGGCAGTGAGAAGCCGTCGATGGATATGGATCAGCACTTCAATGGCAGCCTGGCCGGTTTTCAGTTTGGCGACGGCATCTAGTCTTTGATCAGCGCGCCCGCGTAATCAAGCTGGCGCCACGCTTCATAAACCACAACCGATACAGCATTCGACAAATTCATACTCCGGCTTTCTGCTCTCATCGGGATGCGGATTTTTTGCTGCGCCGGTAACGCGGCCAGGATCTCGGCAGGCAATCCGCGGCTCTCCGGCCCAAACAGCAGATAATCGCCCGCCTGATAGGCGACGGCGCTGTGTGCAGGCGTCCCTTTGGTCGTCAGTGCAAACAGACGCTCAGGCGACTCAGTGGCGATAAACGCCTGATAGTCAGCATGGAATTTGATGGCGGTGAATTCGTGATAATCCAGCCCGGCGCGACGTAAGCGCTTGTCATCCCAGGCAAAGCCGAGCGGCTGAATCAAATGAAGCTGGAAGCCCGTATTGGCGCAAAGGCGGATGATATTGCCGGTATTCGGCGGAATTTCTGGTTCAAACAAGACAATGTTAAGCATAAGGCCCCCGATGACAGGGGCCGAAGCATAGCAAATTATTGACGGCCGGAGGAGTAGAGCGGCAACCAGAGGGTCAGACGCAAACCGCCTAATGGACTGTCATCGGCTTTAACCCAGCCGCGATGTTGCTGCACGGCCGTTTCGACAATTGCCAGGCCAAGACCGGTGCCGCCTGATTCGCGATCGCGCGCTTCATCGGTTCGATAGAAAGGACGGAAAATCTGTTCACGATCTTCCGGACTCACGCCAGGACCATCATCATCGACGTGGACCGTGATACCGGAAATATCAACGGAGAAGCTGACGCTGATGTGCGTGTGTGAATAGCGCAGCGCATTGCGCACAATATTTTCCAGCGCACTCTCCAGCGCATGAGGGTTCCCATAAAGCGGCCACGGGCCTGGCGGATAGGGGATATCCATCTTCTTGCCCATCTGCTCAGCTTCGAAACGGGCATCTTCCAGCACCCCATTCCACAATTGATTTGCCTTCATTGCTTCGCTGACCAGCGCATTTTTATGCTGGGTGCGGGAGAGCACCAACAGATCGTTAATCATGCCATCGAGACGCTGTGCTTCCATCTCAATGCGGCCCAGCTCTTTACCTTCACCCTGACGCCGACGCAGCAGGGCGGTAGCCAGTTGCAGGCGGGTCAGTGGGGTGCGAAGTTCATGACTGATATCCGATAACAGACGTTGCTGACCGGTCATCATCCGTTCCAGCGCACTGACCATCTGGTTAAAGCTGGAACCCGCAGCCAGAAACTCCTGCGGACCCGACTCCAGTTCCGGATGCTGACGTAGATTCCCGCTTGCGACTTCGTCAGCAGCATATTTCAGCTTACGTGCCGGACGTGCCAGGCTCCAGGCCAGCCACAGCAGCAGCGGTGAGCTGATGAGCATGGTGACGATAAGCAGCAGCAACGGACGGTCAAACAGCAGATTGACGAAGTCGAGCTGAGAGCTATTGGCGGGACGGATCATGTAAAGCTGGTAGTTATCTTCGCCATCGCGAACGGCAAAAGGCCCTACCAGCTCAACGCGACCATATTTCTTCTTCTGAGGATGATCGGCATTGTCAGACTGGCCGATAAAATTGCGGATAACCTGCATTTCATTATGTTGCGCGCCAATCACCCGACCTTCACTGGTTACTAACAGCAGCCGCTGACCCGGCGGTGCCCATTTTTCCACGGCACGAAACAGACGACGCCACCACATCAGATCGTTAGGGGGATCCTGTGACAGCTCTGCTTCAACGTGTTGCTCAATCATGATGCCCTGCCGCTGTTCACTTTCCAGCAGCGAGGTCATCTGTCGTGAATCGAGCTTGGGAACCATCAACACCAGCATCAACACCAGCGCCAGCGTCAACCAGAAGATGGCGAAGATACGGGTGGTCAGACTTCCAATCATGATGCGGAAACCATCAGGTAGCCACGGCCACGTAAGGTTTTAAACCAGGGATGACCATCACGGCGCTCAGGCAGCTTGCGACGCAGATTCGAGATATGCATATCAATGGCACGGTCAAAAGGCGTCAGGCGTTTGCCCAGCACTTCCTGGCTCAGATGTTCACGCGACACGACCTGGCCCAGGTGCTGCGCCAGCAGATAGAGCAGGGTGAATTCTGTGCCGGTCAAATCCAGCGTAACGTCATCAAAACTGGCCTCCTGACGGCCGGGATTGAGTCTCAGACAGTCCACTTCCAGTGTGGGCGAGCTGTTGTCGTGTTGCTGCTGTTCACTCCAGTTAGAACGCCGCAAAATAGCGCGGATACGCGCCACCAGCTCGCGATCGTTAAACGGCTTAGGCAGATAGTCATCTGCGCCCAGTTCGAGGCCCAGAACACGATCCAGCTCGCTGCCGCGCGCCGTTAGCATGATGACGGGGGTTTGATGTTGCTGACGCAGTTCTTTCAGAGTGTCGATACCGTTTTTCTTCGGCATCATGACATCCAGTAAAAGCAAATCAATCGAGTTATCGATCAGGTTCAGCGCTTGTTCACCATCACTGGCGACGACCACTTCAAACCCTTCCATTTCTAACAGTTCTTTCAAAAGCGAAGTTAATTCGCGGTCGTCATCTACCAACAGGATTTTATTCATTTTTGTAGCCCTCCGCAGGCAAAATACCGTGTTCCTGGCGCACCTATCCATCGCTTTACGTAGTTTTACACCCCCTGACGGATGTTTGCAGCTGTCGCCGTACACTGGCTCTCGTTGAATCGCAAAACGGAACGAACTGGAGTATACGATGCGCAAATTAACCGCCGTCGTCCTTGCCTCAGCGATGGCTCTGAGTGTCGCCAGCGCAGATGCTAAAGATGCGACGACGATTGACGAGATGCATCATGGCGGATTGCCGACAGGCAGTATGACGCAAAATCCGCAAAGCCACATGTTCGACGGCATCGAGCTGACTGAAGAACAGCGTCAGCAGATGCGAGACCTTATGCAACAGGCAAGACATGATCGCCCGGTCGTTCATATTGACGATATCGCTGCATTACACGAATTAGTGACTGCAGACCAGTTTAACGAAGCGGCCATTCGCCAAAAGGCGGAAGTCATCGCCAGAGTTCAGGTTGAACAACAGGTCGAGATGGCGCGCGTACAGAATCAAATGTTTCAACTGCTAACGCCGGCCCAGCAGTCCGCGTTACAGAAAAATTACCAGCGGCGACTTAACGAGCTGCGACAGTTTTCGAATTTGCAGTCAGCTTCATCGCTGCAGGCAGTGAGTAGTACCAGCAGTAACCAGTAATATAGTATCCCTGTTTTCCTTGCCATAGACACATCCCTGTCTTCCCCCACCATGATGGTGGGGGTTTTTTTTATCTTTTTTTCACTTTTTTTATTTTGACAGGAATCATCACCGCACAACAAAACCCCCGTTTTATTAGCGCTTGTCGGGAATTTGTTGGGAAGAATCGCTGATTTCTTAATATCTGGAACACGCTGTAAATTTAAGCGAGCCGGTGAGCATTTTTTCATCACGAAAATATCATAACTTACTGAAACTAAATGAATTGCAGACAAGTCATTAACATTTTAATCATACTTTTCAGTGAGATACATTCCCCGCGTTACGCTTGCTGGTTCAGTCACACCTTCTACACTAAATCCTGTCACTGCAGGGAAGTTAAGTGTCTTTGCGAAGTCTCAGGGAGCAACAACCACATTATGTAGTCCTGATAAATCTATTAACGGAGTAAGTTATGGCAGAGCATCGTGGTGGTTCAGGTAATTTCGCAGATAATCCGCAAAAAGCGTCTGAAGCTGGCAAAAAAGGCGGACAGAACAGCGGCGGCGGAAATTTCAAAAACGATCGTGAAAAAGCATCTGAAGCCGGGAAAAAAGGCGGCAAAAAGTAGTCGCCGACACGTTCCTGGAATTAGCCCGCGGCTGAAAGTAGCCAGGCAATGATGTGTATAACACTTCGCCCCGACCTTCCCAGGCCGGGGCTTGTTTTTTGTACCTGCTTATTCCTGTCGCGATTTCAAAACAGCCTTCTTCATCGAATGACCTCCTAAGCACAGCCCGCCTCCCGGTGTTAAACTTCAGCCATTCATCTATTTAAGTGTGCATCTTCACTGATGCTGCATAGGGAATCTGGCATGCAACACTCTTATGGCCGACTGGTAAAGCGTGCTGCGCTCGCTGCCACCATTCTTGCGTCTGTGCTGTTACTCGTGAAAATTTTTGCCTGGTGGTACACCGGTTCAGTGAGTTTGCTGGCTTCACTGGTGGACTCGCTGGTGGATATCGCTGCATCGCTAACCAACCTGCTAGTGGTGCGCTATGCGCTGCAGCCTGCTGATGAAAATCACACGTTCGGGCACGGCAAAGCGGAGTCGCTGGCGGCGCTGGCACAAAGTATGTTTATCTCCGGCTCGGCACTGTTTCTGTTTCTGACCGGCCTGCAGCATCTTGCCTCCCCCAGCGAGATGCGGGCGCCGGGTGTTGGTATTGTAGTAACCATTGTGGCACTGAGCTCAACGCTGGTACTGGTTGCCTTTCAGCGCTGGGTAGTGCGTAAAACCCGCAGTCAGGCCATTCGGGCTGACATGCTGCACTATCAATCCGACGTCATCATGAATGGCGCCATACTGATTGCGCTGGTGCTGAGCAGCTATGGCGTTGTACGGGCGGATGCCCTGTTTGCGCTGGGGATTGGTGTTTTCATTCTTTATAGCGCATTGCGGATGGGCTACGAAGCCGTACAGTCATTGCTGGATCGCGCATTGCCGGAAAATGAACGGCAGCAAATCCTGACGCTTGCGACAAACTGGCCGCAGGTGCAGGGCGTACATGATCTGCGAACCCGGCAGTCCGGCCCGACCAAATTTATTCAGCTTCATCTGGAACTGGAAGATCAGCTGCCACTGGTTCAGGCGCATCGGGTTGCCGACCAGGTTGAGAAAGCATTACGCAAAGAATTTCCCGGGTCTGACGTAATTATCCATCAGGATCCCTGTTCTGTGGTACCGTCTGAGACCAGGGACTCTTTAGGTTTTTAACGTAAATGAATCAAATCGATACGGAAGGGATGACGTAGCGCTAACTTTGCTGCAAAAAATAGTGAAAAGTTGTCTGACCTGAATCAATTCAGCAGCAAGCCTTTGATATACTATCTGCCATCACATGTCGCGCTAATCGTGAAATGATCTTCTGCAGCGATCGACAGGCAGGATTAACCCTTAGTTTTGAACAATCCAGAGGTTGTCATGATCAAAAAAATTGGTGTATTAACCAGCGGCGGTGACGCCCCAGGCATGAACGCAGCTATTCGTGGAGTGGTACGTTCCGCGCTGAGTGAAGGACTGGAAGTTTTTGGGATCTATGATGGCTATCTGGGATTGTACGAAGATCGCATGATCAATCTTGATCGCTACAGCGTCTCCGACATGATTAACCGCGGCGGCACTTTCCTGGGCTCAGCGCGTTTCCCCGAGTTCCGTAATGAAGATGTGCGCCAGGTTGCCATTGAGAACATGAAAAAGCGCGGCATTGATGCACTGGTGGTGATTGGTGGTGACGGATCTTACATGGGTGCTAAGCGCCTGACTGAAATGGGCTTCCCCTGCATTGGTTTGCCAGGCACCATCGATAACGATGTGGCCGGAACGGATTACACCATCGGTTATTTCACTGCACTGGAAACCGTGGTTGAAGCGATTGACCGTCTTCGCGACACCTCTTCCTCGCATCAGCGTATCTCGATTGTTGAAGTGATGGGCCGCTACTGTGGCGATCTGACCCTGGCGGCGGCGATTGCCGGTGGCTGCGAGTTCATCGTCCTGCCAGAATTCCCGTACACCCGCGAAGAGCTGGTAGCGGAAATCAAAGCAGGCATCGCCAAAGGTAAAAAGCACGCTATCGTGGCGATTACTGAGCACATCTGCGATATCGACGACCTGGCGCGTTTCATTGAAACAGAAACCAAACGTGAAACCCGTTCGACCGTTCTGGGCCATATTCAGCGTGGCGGTGCACCTTGTGCGTATGACCGTATCCTGGCGTCACGCATGGGCGCTTACTCCATTGAACTGCTGATGCAGGGTTACGGTGGCCGTTGCGTGGGTATTCAGAATGAGAAGATGGTGCATCACGACATCGTCGACGCGATTGAAAACATGAAACGTCCGTTCAAGCGCGACTGGCTCGACACGGCGAAAAAACTCTACTGATTCTTCTGCGGGGGTGTGCTGCACAGCATGCCCCGGCATATACCCGCTATATTCCCCCCGGTTATAACAGCTTATTTTTAATTCTTTTAGCTCTGTAATGGTTTATGTCACGCTTAGCCCATAACGACATTGGGAGAGTGCGTAATGAACAAGTGGAGTATCGGCGTTACCCTGTTGCTGGCCTCAACCAGCGTTCTGGCGAAAGACATTCAGCTGTTAAACGTTTCCTACGATCCAACCCGTGAGCTGTACGAACAGTACAACAAAGCGTTTAGTGCGCACTACAAACAGGAAACCGGCGATAATGTCGTGGTCCGTCAGTCGCACGGTGGCTCCGGCAAGCAGGCAACTTCAGTGATTAACGGCATCCGTGCGGATGTGGTTACGCTGGCGTTGCAATCGGATGTCGATGCTATTGCAGAACGCGGTCGTATTGATAAGAACTGGATTCAGCGTCTGCCAGACAACTCCGCGCCTTACACCTCCACCATTGTCTTCCTGGTCCGCAAAGATAATCCCAAGGGCATTCACGACTGGAGCGACCTGACTAAACCCGGTGTGTCTGTGATTACCCCTAACCCGAAAACCTCTGGCGGCGCACGCTGGAACTATCTGGCGGCCTGGGGCTGGGCGCTGGATCATAACAACGGCGATCAGGCCAAAGCGCTGGCGTACGTCAGAGCGCTGTTTAAAAACGTTGAGGTGCAGGATTCCGGTGCACGCGGCGCAACTAACACCTTCGTTGAACGCGGGATTGGTGATGTGCTGATTGCCTGGGAAAACGAAGCTTATCTGGCGGTTAACAAATTGGGTAAAGACAAGTTCGAGATTGTCACCCCGAGCGAATCGATTCTGGCTGAACCCACCGTGTCCGTGGTCGATAAAGTGGTAGATGAAAAGGGAACGCGCAAAGTCGCAGACGCCTATCTGAAATACCTCTACTCGCCAGAAGGTCAGACTATCGCTGCGCAGAACTACTATCGTCCGCGTGATGCTGAAATCGCGAAGAAATTTGCCAGCCAGTTTGCGCCGGTGAAGCTGTTTACCATCAAGGACAAATTTGGTGGCTGGGCAGAGGCTCAGAAAGCGCACTTCGCCGATGGCGGCAGCTATGACCAGGTCATGAAACCGTAATACGTTGCGGTCAGCGCTCCCTGCGCTGACCGCTCACCCGCAACAATCCCACCTTTCTCTTTTCTCTGCCCGGCTGCTGACTGATCTGCCCGAATTCCCCGTGACATTTTTTTCCCGCCAGGCGAGGATGCAGGCTGCTAAACCATTCAGGAAGCGTTGTTATGCCGACACATCGTCGTGCAACCAGTCTGGTTGCGGTTCTGCTGGTGCTGGTCATTGCGGGGATACTGGTTGCCGCAATGCATTTCAAAAAGAACAGTGATGCGCTGTGGCAGATTGTCAGCGAGAAATGTGTGCCTCATCAGCAGAGCAGCGGAGACCCGGCGCCCTGTCAGCGTGTCGATCAGCAGCATCGCTATGCCATGCTGAAAGATATGCATGGTCCATTGCAGTATCTGCTGATCCCGCTCGACAAAATCACCGGCATCGAAAGCCCACGGTTACTGCAACCCGCTACGCCCAACTACTTTGCCCTTGCCTGGCATGAACGCTCTCTGCTTGCAGAGCGACGCGGCTCTCCCATTGATGATCGGGTTCTTTCACTGGCGATCAATTCACAGTATGGCCGTACGCAGAATCAACTCCATATTCATCTCTCCTGTCTGCGACCCGATGTGCGTCAGCAGCTGGATCGGCTGACGCCGCAGCTTAGCGGTCAGTGGCAGGACATTACGCTGCGTAAGCACCGCTACTGGCTGCGAGCTCTGACGCCAGATGAACTGACTCAGCAGAGTGCCTTTATCCGGCTGGCCGATGAGCGGCCAGAGGCGCGCACAGAGATGGGGAAATATGGTCTGGCACTGGCGGAATTAAGCGATGGGCGACTGGTGCTGATGGCGATAGAGCGGAACTGGCTGCTGCTGAACAGGGGTTCGGCGGAGGAAGTGCAGGATCACGCCTGTGAGCTGATTGCGCCCATAAAAAAGGCGGCTTAAGCGCCGCCCTTGACCGGAATGCTAATGCTTAGGCGCTTTTTGCCGCCGCCGCTGCTTTAACGATTACCGCGAAAGCATCTGCTTTCAGTGACGCACCGCCAACCAGCGCGCCATCGATATCAGGCTGGGTGAACAGCTCAGCAGCATTCTTGTCGTTCACTGAGCCGCCATACTGAATGATGACCTGTTCTGCGATAGCCGCATCTTTCTTCGCAATATGATCACGAATGAATTTGTGCACGGCCTGTGCCTGAGCAGGGGTCGCAGATTTGCCGGTACCGATGGCCCAGACGGGCTCATACGCGATAACCGCATCTTTAAACGCTTCGGCGCCCTGCGTTTCCAGAACGGCATCCAGCTGACGAGCGCAGACTTCTTCAGTTTTACCCGCTTCGTTTTCCGCTTCGGTTTCACCAATGCACAGCACAGGAACCAGGCCCACTGACTTCAGCACCGCATATTTCTTCGCGATGAACTCGTCGCTCTCTTTGTGATAAGTGCGGCGTTCTGAGTGACCGATGATGATATATTTCGCGCCGATATCTTTCAGCATCTCTGCGGAAACTTCACCGGTAAACGCGCCAGACAGGTTAACGTCCACGTTCTGCGCACCCAGTGCGATGTGGCTACCGGAGATGGCATGTTTTGCCTGCTCGAGATAGAGCGCTGGCGGTGCAATGGCCACGCCACAACCGTCAACGCCAGAGAGTTCCTTGCGCAGACCCGCGATCAGTTCAGCAGTGAGTTGCTTGCTGCCATTCAACTTCCAGTTACCCATAACCAGTGGATGTCGCATTCTATCCTCCGCATAACGCGATACATGAAAAATCGCTGCCAGCTGGCAGCGTTGTCTGCGAAACAGTATAGAGATCAAATGTAGCGATGGCTTTGCTTTTCGTCATTTTCAGCGACATCTTCAGGGGGGAGCGAGCGCAAGTTTTACCGGCTCGACAGCGAAGGTTAGCCCCTTGTCGCCGTTATCAGCGACCACAAAGCGAAGCGCGCCATCGACCTGCGCAAAGTAAGGCAAATCCTTGCCCTCCTTCAGTAAGCTCTCCAGCTTTTTGCGTCCCTCGTCTGCACCTAATCCCGGTACAAAGAAGCGCAGCATAGCGGTCATGTAGGCCATGGCTTTTTGCTCAGAGGCGTTCTGATCCGGGCCAGGCAGTGGCAGCCAGGTGATCTGCAGCGTCTTGATTTTGCCGGTACCGGGCTCCAGCGCGGTAGACGCATAGAGCGTCTCGTTAATTTTGCTGGCAGCACGCGTCAGGTTACTTTTGTCGCCCCGATTATCAATGGCGCGATATTCCGGCAGCATCAGCGTCGCATTAGCCAGATTATACTTTTCGCGAAACTGGCCGATAGTCATATCAAAGGTGGGAGCACCCGCCAGCAGGTAGGGCGCGGTGGGTAATGCATCGGGCCGTTCCTGCGGTGGCGGATCGGCGGCAAAGACCGGAACCGTCAGCGCAAACGATAACAGCAGTGCGCCAGGCAAATTCTTCATTTTGTCGATCCTAACCCGTAAACTCAGGCGCAAATTAAAACGGTTTTTATCCGCGAGGTCAAAAGCGCGGCGGTTCTTTTCTCTCTGGATGATAATGCATGACGTTACAACAATGGTGTTTTTCCTGGCGTGGCAGGCTGGGACGACGTGATTTCTGGATCTGGCAGGCAGTCTGGTTGCTGACAACGACACTGTTATTTACCCTGGCAGCAAACGACTGGGTTGATACCCAGATGGCGGCTTTCGGCGTGGTCTGCCTGCTGTGGCCCGCCAGCGCGGTCATTGTAAAACGTCTGCACGATCGTAATCGTCCCGGCTACTGGGGATTTCTGGTGATAGTGGCCTGGCTGCTGGTGGCGGGAAACTGGAGCATGCTGGGCGGCATTCTGCCCTGGCTGCTGGGTCGCGCCATTCCCTTTGTGTTATTCGCTGGCCTGCTGCTCGAACTCGGCGTTTTTCGCGGCACCCCCGGCGCTAACCGGTTTGGTACCGCGACGCAGCCGGTGCGATACCGGCAACTGGCTCACCAGTAATGTTCGCTGGTGATATGGCCCGGCTTGCGCTTCAGGTGTTTACGCATTTCGCGCGTCTCTTTCAGTAATTGCTGGGTGTCGCGCACCATCTGCGGGTTGCCGCACAGCATCACATGGCTGCTGTCGGCATCCAGCGTTAATCCGGTGGCACGCTCCAGCTCGCCATTTTCGATCAGCGCCGGAACCCGGCCCGTCAGCGAACCGGGGATCGTTTCGCGGCTCACCACCGTCTGGATGTGCAGCTTGCCCTGATAACGCTGTTGCAGCTGCTGCATCAGTGGCAGAAAGCTCAGGTCGTCCGCATAGCGTGCGGCATGGACCAGCACGATGTTTTCAAAGCGATCCAGTCCTTCGCCCTGCTGAAGCATAGAAAGGTAAGGGCCAATAGCGGTGCCGGTTGCCAGCATCCATAATGTTCTGCACGCCGGAACTTCATCAAGCACAAAGAATCCTGCGGCTTCTTTCGTGACCATCACCTGATCGCCAGGCTGAAGGGCCTGCAGATGCGGACTCAGCTTGCCATCGGGCACGGTAACCAGGTAAAACTCCAGCAGGTCATCCTTTGGCGCATTGACGAAAGAGTAAGCGCGCTGCACCCGCTCGCCGTCAATTTCCAGAGCCAGTTTGGCAAATTGCCCCGCGATAAAGGGATCGATGGGCGCTGTTACCCGCAGACTGAACAGCGCATCCGTCCAGTTTTTCACTTCCTTTACTTCAGCATTGACCCACTCAGCCATAATCACTCCCTGGTTGTTGATTATTCCGGCAGGTTTCTATTTTCGCGGCTGCCCGATGAGATTGCCAGCTTGTGGCCGGGCAAAGGCTCTAATCGACAAACTGTTGCTTTGTCTTTACAGGCTGGTGCATAAACTTGACAGGCGCAAGCCGGGACCTTTCGGCCTGCCTCTCGCTTTGTCATCTAATCCTGATATTTTGCCCGCCATAACAAGATGACTGGCGGGTGAACCGCTGTTTTAACCTCCTTTCACAGAAAGAAATTTTGCATAATCATGATTAGTAAACTGGAAAATCGCCCGCTGCTGGTGATGCTCATTGTGCTGGTAGCTGTCGGGCAGATGGCGCAGACCATCTACGTCCCGGCGATGTCGGTGATGGCGGACGCGCTGAATGTGCGGGATGGCGCGCTGCAGCGTGTGATGGCGGCCTATCTGATGACCTATGGCGGATCCCAGCTGATCTACGGCCCGCTGTCAGACAGTGTCGGTCGGCGTCCGGTGATCCTTGCAGGCATGATGATCTTTATGATCGGCGCAATCACGGCATTGATGGCGACCTCACTCGATATGCTGGTGCTCGGCAGCGCGATTCAGGGACTGGGAACCGGCGTAGCTGGCGTAATGGCCCGCACCATGCCGCGTGATCTCTATGAGGGGCACGCACTGCGCCGTGCCAACAGCCTGCTTAATATGGGCATTCTGGTCAGCCCGTTGCTGGCACCGGTGATTGGTGCACTATTGACCCAGCTCTTTGGCTGGCACGCCTGTTTCGCCTTTCTGCTGCTGCTCTGTCTGGCGGTTACTTTGTCTATGGCGCGCTGGCTGCCGGAAACCCGGCCACAGAGTGCTGAAGTGACCCCGTTCTTCAAACGCTATGCCCGGCTGCTCAGCGACGCAAATTTCGTTCGCTACATTGTCCTGCTGATTGGTGCGCTGGCGGGTATTGCGGTATTTGAGTCGAGCTGTGGCGTGCTGCTGGGCGGCGTGCTCGGCCTGCACAGCCTGACCGTCAGTATCCTGTTCATTCTGCCCATTCCGGCGGCGTTCTTCGGTGCCTGGTTCGCGGGACGCGAGCAGGGTTCATGGCACAGTCTGATGTGGTGGGGCGTGAATAGCTGTCTGCTGGCGGGCATCCTGATGTGGATCCCGGCATGGTTTGGCGTAATGAATATCTGGACGCTGCTGGTTCCGGCCGCGCTGTTCTTCTTTGGGGCTGGCATGCTGTTCCCGCTGGCGACTTCAGGGGCAATGGAGCCGTATGCCTGGCTGGCTGGCAGCGCGGGTGCACTGATTGGCGGAATGCAGAACCTGGGATCGGGTCTTGTCGCGTGGCTTTCAGCCATGATGCCGCAGCGCGATCAGTTCAGCCTTGGCATGCTGATGTTCTTTACGGCACTGGTGATGCTGCTCTGCTGGTTGCCACTCTCACGTCAGCCGGAGCGCGGCAACCAGCCGGTTACAGGATAAACGGATGGAGCGCCGGATCCTTACGGTCAAGATAATGAATCGACTGGATGCGGCGAATAGTGCGAGATTTACCGCGAATCAGCAGGGTTTCGCTGGTGGCGACATTACCCTGACGCGTAATGCCTTTCAGTAGTTCGCCACTGGTAATGCCGGTGGCGGCAAACACTACGTTGTCATTGCGCGCCATCTCACCTAGCGTCAGCTTCTTACCCGCTTCAATCCCCATCTCCGCACAGCGCTGCAGCTCCTGCTCGCCGAGGCGACGGTTTTCAGCACTATCGCCTTTGACGTGATGACGCGCCAGCAGCCGACCCTGCATATCACCGTCCAGCGCACGGATCACCGCTGCTGAAACGACGCCTTCCGGTGCGCCGCCGATGCCATACATCACATCGACTTCGCTGTCTGGCATGCAGGTCAGAATTGAGGCGGCAACGTCACCATCCGGGAAGGTAAATACCCGCACGCCCAGCTGCTGTAACTCGCTAATCACCACATCATGACGTGGCTTAGCCAGGATGGATACGGTCAGCTGTGACAACGGCTTGTTCATCGCTATTGCGATATTACGCAGGTTAGTTTCAAGCGGCAGGTCGAGGTCGATCGCGCCCTGTGCTGCAGGACCCACAATCAGTTTTTCCATATACATGTCTGGAGCGTGCAGAAAGCTGCCTTTATCGCCCACGGCCATCACAGCCAGCGCATTCGCCTGGCCCAGTGCCGTCATGCGGGTACCCTCAATCGGATCGACGGCAATATCAACGGCATCGCCGTGACCGGTACCGACTTTTTCACCGATATAGAGCATCGGGGCTTCGTCGATTTCACCCTCACCGATCACAATCTGACCGTCAATTTCAATGGAGTTCAGGACATGACGCATGGCATGGACAGCCGCACCGTCAGCCGCATTTTTGTCACCGCGTCCTAACCAGTGATAGCCTGCCAGGGCGGCAGCTTCGGTTACGCGGGAAAATTCAATGGCAAGTTCTCGTTTCATGGCATCTACCTGACAAAAAACCGGCAGGCAGTGTAACACAGCGGGGGAGTGGGGCGGGGAAAAGGCCCGCGACGGCAATGTCGCGGGCGTTGATATTACTCCTGTTCTTCCCACGCCTGTGCGCGGGCAACCGCTTTTTTCCAGCCAGCATAACGGAAGTTACGCTCGGTGGTTTCCAGGCTTGGACGGAACTCACGCTCAATAACGGCTTTAGAGCGCACTTCATCCAGATCCTGCCAGAAGCCAACAGCCAGACCCGCCAGATACGCAGAACCCAGCGCGGTCACTTCACGCACTTCCGGACGCTCAACACGGGTGCCGAGGATGTCAGCCTGGAACTGCATCAGGAAGTTGTTGGACACCGCACCGCCGTCTACACGCAGCGCCTGCAGGCGGGTATTGGCATCATTCTGCATCGCTTCCAGAACGTCACGTGTCTGATAAGCGATCGACTCCAGCGTCGCGCGGATGATGTGGTTAGAGTTTGCGCCACGGGTCAGACCGAAGATCGCGCCACGGGCATACGGGTCCCAGTAAGGTGCGCCCAGGCCGGTGAAAGCAGGCACCATGTAAACGCCGTTGGTATCTTTCACTTTCATCGCGAAGTATTCAGAGTCAGCCGCTTCACTGATCAGCTTCATCTCATCACGCAGCCACTGAATAGAGGCACCACCGATAAACACGGCACCTTCCAGCGCATAGTTCACTTCACCGCGCGGGCCACAGGCGATGGTGGTCAGCAGGCCGTGGGTTGAGGTCACCGCTTCAGTACCGGTGTTCATCAGCATGAAGCAGCCGGTGCCGTAGGTATTTTTCGCCATGCCAGGCTGTACACACAACTGGCCATACAGCGCGGCCTGCTGGTCACCGGCGATACCGGCGATAGGAATACGTGTACCGCCTTTACCACCAATGTTGGTCTGACCGTAAACTTCAGAAGAGGACTTCACTTCTGGCAGCATTTCACGCGGGATATCCAGGATATCCAGCATGCGCTGATCCCACTCCAGCTTGTGAATGTTGAACATCATAGTACGGGAGGCGTTGGTGTAGTCGGTGATGTGCACGCGTCCCTGAGTCATTTTCCAGACCAGCCAGGTATCGACGGTACCGAACAGCAGCTCGCCACGTTTTGCACGCTCACGCGCACCTTCAACGTGATCCAGAATCCACTTCACTTTCGTACCGGAGAAGTAAGGGTTAATCACCAGACCCGTGGTGTGCTGGATGTACTCTTCCAGACCCTCTTTCTTCAGTTTGTGACAATAGTCAGCGGTGCGGGGATCCTGCCAGACGATGGCGTTGTAGATCGGCTTACCGGTCTCTTTTTCCCAGACGATAGCGGTTTCGCGCTGGTTGGTGATACCGATTGCCGCAATCTCATCAGAGCGGATATCGGCATGTGCCAGCACTTCAACCAGCGTAGAGCTTTGTGAAGCCCAGATATCCATCGGGTCATGTTCAACCCAGCCCGCTTTCGGGTAGATCTGGGTGAATTCGCGCTGCGATACCGCGACGATGTTGGAGTCGTGGTCGAGAATGACGGCGCGTGAACTGGTTGTACCCTGATCGAGTGCGACAATGTATTTTTTATCTGTGGTAGTCATAAATTCATTCCTGATGATAAAAAGTGAAACTTACGCTTTACGCTGCTGAGCGCGTGCAACCGGTTTGTCTGCTGGAACACTCGGTTCCTGTGCGGCACCTGGCAGGTAGCGGCCAATCAGTGTGCGGTAACCTACTGCACCCAGGCAGGCACCCACCAGCGGGCCAAAAATTGGTACCAGGAAGTAAGGGATATCTTTACCACCCGTGAAGGCAACGTTACCCCAGCCAGCGAAGAAGGCGAACAGCTTAGGTCCGAAATCACGTGCCGGGTTAAGCGCAAAGCCGGTCAGCGGACCCATTGAGCCACCAATGACTGCGACCAGCAGACCGATCAACAGCGGCGCCATCGGTCCACGTGGGACACCGTTGCCATCGTCGGTCAGCGCCATAATCACCGCCATAAGCACTGCGGTAATAACCATTTCAACCAGGAACGCCTGGCCTACGCTGATGTGCGGATTAGGATAGGTTGAGAAGATACCCGCCAGGTCCAGACTCTGAACCGTACCGCGTACCATCTGATGACTCTGTTCGTAATCGAAAAACAGGCTGTAGTAGAGACCATAAACCAGCGCGGCCGCGCAGAATGCCCCGGCGATTTGCGCCAGAATATACGGCACCACTTTACGGCCTTCAAAGTTGGCGAACAGGCAGAGTGCAACGGTAACGGCAGGGTTCAGATGCGCGCCAGATACCCCAGCGGTAAGATAGACAGCCATTGAGACGGCTAAGCCCCAGATGATGCAGATTTCCCACTGACCGAAGGCGGCACCGGCAAGTTTCAGCGCAGCTACACAGCCTGCGCCAAAGAAAATAATCAAGCCTGTCCCCAGAAATTCGGCAATACACTGACCTTTGAGCGTGTTAGTTGTCTGACTCATAATAGTGGTTCCTGAAGCGAGGTTAAATTTTATCAGTTTTTGTTCTCAGTCCATGAGGCACCCAGCTTTAATGTAGGGCAGATGTGAATTTATCGTTAACGAACATAAACGAGAAATAGCGAAATCGTTTTTTGTGTACTGCGTCATAAAAATGCGCGTTTTCGCGTATTCCGGCTTTCCTTAGCCCATATTCGCGCCTGATGACAGAGAGGGTGGACACGTGCTGGAAAGCAGACGCAGTAAGCGCAGCGTAAATTCAGGGATTGGCTGAAAAGTGTTACAGACTGCGCTCGCAGCGGCCGCGTTGCTGGACTTGAGGGGTGAGGCTACATACAATCGGGACAACGTTGCTGGCTTAAGCTGGCATCATCAACGCCTTGCAGGAATTTAGGAGAGGTCAGAAAGATGTCATTTGAAGTATTTGAGAAACTTGAAGCGAAAGTACAGCAGGCGATTGATACCATCACGCTGTTGCAGATGGAAATCGAAGAGCTGAAAGAGCAGAACAACTCACTGCGTAACGATGCGCAACAAGTCGCGGGTAACCACGATGCGCTGATGCGCGAAAATCAGCATCTGAAAGAAGAGCAACACGTGTGGCAGGAACGTCTGCGTGCATTGCTGGGAAAAATGGAAGAGGTTTGAAGCCTCAGCTGATGTGAAAAACGGGTGCTCTGGCACCCGTTTTCATGTCTGGCCTATTCGAGGTCCAGCGCATCCTCTGACAGAATGATACCGGTGTTGTCGGCATAGAGATGGTCACCAGAGAAGAAGGTGACGCCGCCGAAGTTGACGCGCACATCGCTTTCGCCAATCCCTTCACCCGCAGCGCCGGCCGGAATCGCGGCAATGGCCTGAATGCCAATCTCCAGCTCTTCCAGCTCATCAACCTGACGTACCGAACCGTAAACCACCAGGCCTTCCCATTCGTTAGTTGCCGCCAGGCGTGCCAGTTGGGCATCGACCAGCGCACGGCGCACTGAGCCGCCGCCATCAATCACCAGTACGCGACCACGGCCATTCTCTTCCAGCAGATCGTAGAGTAAGCCGTTGTCTTCAAAGCATTTCACTGTGGTAATCTGACCACCGAATGAAGTGCGCCCACCAAAGTTTGAAAAAAGCGGTTCAACAACATTCACTTCTTCATGGTAGATATCGCAGAGTTCAGATGTATCGTATTTCATAAGGGTTTCGTCTGTTTGCCACAGGAAGGGTAAGTATATCGCTATATGCAGATTGTTGGCAAAATCATCAGTATGAAAAAAGCATCGTTCGATCAAGAACATGCATAAAAAAGCCCAGCCGGGTGGGCTGGGCTTCGGAAAAGCGCTGAATCAGTGAATCAGAGAATGAAGCGGCTAAGGTCTTCGTCAGCCACCAGTTCATCCAGGTGTTTAGCCACATAGTCAGCATCAATGGTAAAGGATTCACCGTGACGATCGCTGGCGTCATACGAGATATCTTCCATCAGACGCTCCAGCACGGTATGCAGGCGGCGCGCACCGATGTTCTCGGTGGTTTCGTTAACCTGCCATGCGGCTTCAGCGATCCGGCGAATACCCTCTTCGGTGAACTCAATGTTCACGCCTTCGGTATTCATCAGTGCTTTGTACTGCACGGTAATCGAGGCATTCGGTTCGGTCAGGATGCGCTGGAAATCATTGACTGTCAGCGCCTGTAGCTCAACACGAATCGGCAGACGACCCTGAAGTTCCGGAATCAGATCGGAAGGGCTGGCAACCTGAAACGCGCCTGAGGCGATAAACAGGATATGGTCGGTTTTGACCATGCCGTGCTTGGTGGAGACGGTGCAGCCTTCAACCAGCGGCAGCAGGTCGCGCTGAACGCCTTCGCGAGAGACATCGGGTCCGCCCGCATTCTGGCCGCCGCGCTTACAGATTTTATCGATCTCATCGATGAACACGATACCGTGCTGCTCGACCGCTTCAATCGCATCCTGCTTAAGCTCTTCCGGGTTAACCAGTTTTGCCGCTTCTTCTTCGATCAGGAGCTTCATCGCTTCTTTGATCTTCAGCTTGCGGGCTTTCTGCTTCTGGCCGCCGAGGTTCTGGAACATCGACTGCAGCTGGCTGGTCATCTCTTCCATGCCCGGAGGCGCCATGATTTCGACGCCTGGGCTGCTGGCCGCCAGATCGATTTCAATCTCTTTATCATCCAGCTGGCCTTCGCGCAGCTTCTTGCGGAATGACTGACGCGCTGCAGAGGGTTCAGCACTCTGCTCAGCCTGACCCCAGTTGTTTTTCGCGGGTGGAATCAGCACATCAAGAATGCGCTCTTCTGCCATCTCTTCGGCACGGTATTTATTCTTTTCAATCGCCTGACTGCGCACCATCTTGATGGCGGAATCAGTCAGATCACGAATGATAGAGTCCACTTCCTTACCGACATAACCGACTTCGGTAAACTTGGTCGCCTCGACTTTGATGAACGGTGCATTCGCCAGCTTTGCCAGACGACGTGCGATCTCGGTTTTACCGACACCGGTCGGACCGATCATCAGGATATTTTTTGGGGTCACTTCATGGCGCAGCTCTTCGTCGAGCTGCATGCGGCGCCAGCGGTTGCGCAGTGCAATAGCCACGGCGCGCTTGGCGCTGTCCTGGCCGATGATAAAGCGGTTCAGTTCGCTAACGATTTCGCGTGGAGTCATCTCAGACATATTTATACCCTTACGCCTTAGACGTTAATTCTTCGAAATTAACGTTGTGGTTAGTGTAGATGCAGATATCACCCGCGATATTCAGCGACTTCTCGACGATGTCGCGTGCGCCCATTTCGGTATTCTCCAGCAGCGCACGTGCCGCTGCCTGGGCGAAAGGCCCACCGGAGCCGATGGCGATCAGATCGTTTTCAGGCTGGATGACATCACCGTTACCGCTGATGATCAGTGAGGCTGACTCATCCGCGACGGCCAGTAAAGCTTCAAGGCGGCGCAGCATACGGTCGGTACGCCAGTCTTTGGCCAGCTCCACCGCTGCTTTCACCAGGTGGCCCTGATGCATTTCCAGTTTACGTTCGAAAAGTTCAAACAGGGTGAAGGCGTCTGCGGTGCCGCCAGCAAATCCGGCAATCACCTTATCGTTGTATAAACGACGCACTTTTTTAACGTTGCCTTTCATCACGGTATTGCCGAGCGTAGCCTGGCCATCACCGCCAATCACTACCTGGCCGTTGCGTCGTACACTTACTATTGTTGTCACGGGCAGACCCCTTGTTGCTGTCGGAAAAGGACTCCGCGCACGGGGCGCGGAGTATCATGCAACAGATATGGGGCGGGTTTGACGGGTTTCAACCCCCAACGGAGAGCGGAATACAGCTGGAGTGTCCGGAACTGCGAAGACGTTTCAGGGTGCTGTCAGCGGATGCGCGATCTTTATACGGACCAATCACCACACGATTCCAGCCGCCACCGGTGGTAATGCGGCTTTCAAAGCCTTCAAAGGCTAAGCCCGCACGTACCGACTCAGCCTGGTCAGTGCCTTTGAACGAACCACACTGCACCATCCAGCGCTGCGAAGAGGCTTTCTCCGCCGGTTTCGCCTTCGCGGTCTCCTGTGGCTTTGTCTGCACGTCTGGTTCCCGCGTTACTGGCGCAGGTTGCGACTGGCGCTGTACGTTTTGCTGCTGCTGCTGCTGCTGCTGCTGCTGCTGCTGCTGACGTTGCAACTGCTGCTGTTGTTGACGCTGTTGCTGTTGCTGCAACTGCAGCTGGCGTTGCTGTTGTTGCTGAGCCTGCAACTGCTGACGTTGTTGCTGAACCTGTTGCTGCTGCTGAACCTGCTGCTGTTGCTGAACCTGCTGCTGTTGACGTTGCAGCTGTTGCAATTGCTGCTGATGCTGCAGCGTCTGCTGACGTTGCGCCGGCGTCTGTTCATTCCACGGCACTTCATTGAGCTGTGTTGGCTGCTGACGCATATCAGCCTGCATCTGCTCCAGCAACTGGCGCTGTTCATCGGTCAATTGGGTCTGTGACTTCACTTCGCCACCCGAAGAGGGTTCGATCGGTGTCGGCACAGTAACCTGACGGTTTTCCAGCTCTTTAATGTATTTCCAGCGTTCTTCAGGCTTCGGCGGTAAGCCATTGCCGTTGGCTTTATGATCCGTAATGACCGGCACGTCTTCTTTCTTATGATGCGCCAGGAACCATAAACCACCGGCAAAGGTCACCAACACAGCGACCGCCAGTACAATCATCAATTTAGAAGTTCCCGAACCGCCTTTGCTCTTCTTGCCACGGCTGGGGCTTTTTTTGCGACGCGTCCCTGTTGAACGCCCGCGGCCTACATAATCTTTTTGTGCCACTCTCGTTCTTATACCCTTCAAAAATAGTGCCAGTTGGGCGAAATGATGATTTTTACGCGCCCGGCAAGGAGTCCGCCATGTTACTTAAGGGCCGGAACTTTGACCAGCTGTGTTCGCCTTAAGAATCTACTGAAAAAACCAGACGAATACGCTTATTTTTCACGCTTTTTTGCGCGTGCCGTACTGCCCCGAATCGTTAAACCGGCATCCAGCAGCCGCGAGCCGCTGATCACCCGTTTGCCATTTAACTCATCCAGCAGCAGAAGCATCGCTTCCCGGCCTATCTGATAGCGTGGTTGTGTGACCGTCGTCAGCGGTGGCTCGCAGTAACGTGATAACTCAATGTCATCAAATCCCACCACAGAGAGATCTTCCGGTATCCGCAGCCCGCAGCGTCTGGCCTGATTCATCGCGCCCAGCGCCATAATGTCGCTGTGACAGAACAACGCGCGCGGCGGTTGCGGCAGAGTCATCAGCTGATTCATGGCGGCAACGCCTGCTTCAAAGGTGAAGTCACCGCGCACAATATAGGTGGGATCGACCGTCAGCCCGCTGCGACGCATCGCCTGGACATAACCCTGTAAACGATACTGACAGAGTGGCATCTCTTCCGGCCCGGCGATACAGGCGATCTGCGTATGACCTAACTGCAGCAGATGATTTACCGCTTCAAACGCGGCAGTCAGGTTATCAATGTGAACCGTGGGCAGCGACATTTCCGGTGCAAACTCATTCGCCATCACCATGGGTGGCAAGTTGCGTTGCTCATCAATGCTGGCATCAAAAGGCAGTTGTGAGCCAAGCAGCACCATGCCATCGATCTGTCGTGTGACCATCAGGTTAAGAAAGGTTCTCTCCTGCTGATTCTGATGGGCGCAATCGCCGATCAGCACCAGATAGCCCTCTTCGGCGGCTGTGACTTCGACGCCGCGAATGATTTCACTAAAGAAGGGATCGCAGATGTCAGGGACAATGACCAGAATGGTACGCGTCTCATTACGACGCGCGTTGCGTGTGGGGCCATGGGCCGCATAGCCGACGGCGGCAACCGCCTTCTCGACTTTATGGCGGGTAGCCGCAGAAACCTTCTCTGGATTCATCAGCGCACGCGATACGGTGGCGGTTGAGACGCCCGCGTGTTCCGCGACATCCTTCATCGTGGCGGCGGGCGGTTGTTGATTCTGCTCCAACACATGCTCCTGACGCGTTATGGCGCGTTCGATTTTGTTTTTGCCTGACCTGAAAGCAAACCGGGCAACATTGTTAACGATTGCCCGGCTGGTTGTTACTTAATTTGCATAAAAATTGTGACTTATGCGACATTTTTCGATCTGGCTCGCAGTGTCAGAAAAAATCAGCTCTCTGTCGGGTCAATATCCAGCGTCCATTTCACTTTGCGCGCGGCGGGTAGCGTGGAAACCAGCGGCAATGAACTGCTCAGCAGCTGTTGCAAACGCTGTCGGGAAGGATGCTGCAGCAGCAGTTGCCAGCGCCAGCGTCCGCTGCGTTTTGGCTGCAGAGCCGGCAATGGACCCATAAACCACATCGCCTTGTCATTGAGCGGGCTCGCCTCCAGCAAGTTACGGAGTTGTTGCAGAAATTCCGCCGCCTGCTGATTGTCCATATCTTCCGCGCGGAACAGCGCATGGCGGCTCCAGGGCGGCAGGTGAACTGCCTGTCGCTCCAGCAGCGCCTGCTGCGCAAATGCCGAATATCCCTGGTGCAGCAGTGTCTGAAGCAGAGGATGTTCCGGATGATGCGTCTGTAATAACACCTCGCCCTGCTTGCCAGCGCGGCCAGCACGACCGGCGACCTGAGTATAGAGCTGCGCAAAGCGTTCTGCCGCGCGAAAATCGGCTGAGAAAAGTGCGCCATCAACATCCAGCAGCGACACCAGGGTGACATCCGGGAAATGATGCCCCTTGGCCAGCATCTGGGTGCCGACCAGAATGCGTGCGCCGCCGCGATGAACGTCAGCCAGATGCTGCTCCAGCGCCCCTTTGCGGCTGGTGGTATCACGGTCAATTCGCGACACCGGCACGCCGGGGAAGAGTGTACCGAGCTGCTGCTCCAGCTGTTCGGTTCCGACACCTACCGGCAGCAGATGCGTTGAACCACACTGCGGGCATTGATTAGGCAGCGGACGCTGGCTGTCGCAATGGTGGCAGCGTAACTGGCGATGATGCTGGTGCAGCGTGTAATAGCGATCGCAGCGGGTACATTCGGCAATCCAGCCGCAGTCGTGACAGAGCAGGGCGGGCGAAAAGCCGCGGCGGTTAAGAAACAGCAGCACCTGATTATCGGCCTGCAGATGCTGGCGCATTTTACCAATCAGGCCCGGTGCCAGGCCGCCGATCAGCTGCACACCTTTTAAGTCGATAAGCTGTTGCAGCGCCGGTCTGGCATTGCCGGCGCGCTTTGTCAGGTCGAGCTGGCGATACTTGCCGCTGCGGACATTGTGCAGCGTCTCCAGAGCGGGGGTCGCCGATCCCATAACAATCGGGATATCCTCTTCATGCGCGCGGAAAACGGCCAGATCGCGCGCCTGATAACGCCAACCTTCCTGCTGTTTATAAGAGCTGTCATGCTCTTCATCAATGATGATGACGCCAGGACGGGCCAGCGGCGTAAACAGCGCCGATCGCGTGCCAATCACAATCGCCGTTTCACCGCGCCGTGCACGTAACCACACCGCCAGCCGCTCACTGTCATTTAAGGCGGAGTGCAGCACATCGATGGGCGCATCGAAACGTTCGCGAAAGCGGGCGATAGTCTGCGGAGTTAAGCCAATCTCCGGCACCAGCACCAGCGCCTGTTTACCGCGTGCCAGCACATTTTCCAGCACGCTGAGGTAAACCTCGGTTTTGCCGGAACCGGTAATGCCCGCCAGCAGCCACGCAGCATAATGCTCATCATCTGCCCGAATCGCACCTACTGCCATCGCCTGATCCGTATTCAGTCGCAGACGCTCGCCTTTCACAGCATAGGTAGTACGCCAGTCGTGCATCTGCGGCTGATGCTCATGCAGTTCGCACAACCCTTTGGCCCGCAGAGCCTGCAGCGTGGCTTCCGTAAGGTCATGTTCACTGACCTGATGACGATAGAGGGGTTGCTGACGCAGTGCTGCCAGTGCCTGCTGCTGTTTCGGGGCCCGCTTTAAACTTTCGGGTGCCGTTGCCCGGCCCTTCTCGGTAATTTCCCAGCGCCATAAGGGATTATCCTGCGCCGCTTTGCCCTGGCGCAGCAGCACTGGAATGGCATGGCTCAGCACTTCTCCCTGCGGCGAATGATAGTAGCTGGCGGCCCAGTTAAGGATGCGCCACAGCGACGACGGATAGAGTGACTCACTATCCAGCACCTCGATCACTTGCCTGAGTTGTGCTTCCGGCAGATCGCTGCTGTCACGAAAGGCGACCACAATCCCGATCATCCTGCGATTGCCAAAGGGCACACTTACGCGACCGCCGATGACCGGCTGCGCACCCTGTGGCGGCAGATAGTCAAACAGGCGGGGCAAGGGGACGGGCAGGGCGACCTGGACTACGGGCATAACTCTCTCTTTCCGGCATCATCATCGGGGAAGCTAGTGTACACGCTGACCCTGATGGCGGGTATCTCAGCAGATATTTGCAGCAATCGAAACTTACCTGTATAATATGCCGCCTTCGGTGAGAAATATCTGGCCGGAGTACACCCTATAATGTTCAACCGCGTGTGGTGCTGTGCAGGTCAAAGCCTGGCACGGAGAGCGACACGGCCTTCTATGAGGTTTCCCATGAAACAAGGTATTCACCCGAAATACGAAGCAGTTACTATCAAATGTACCTGCGGCAACGAGATCCACACCCGTTCAACACTGACTCACGAACTGAACCTGGACGTTTGTGGCAAATGCCACCCGTTCTATACCGGTAAGCAGCGTGAAGTGGCAACTGGTGGCCGTGTTGACCGCTTTAACAAGCGTTTCAGCGTGCCAGGCGCTAAAAAATAAGATTAAAAGGCACCTGAACCTGCGGGTTCGGCGGCAAGAAAAAACCCAGCTTCGGCTGGGTTTTTTTATGCGCTGACGAATTAATATTCCCAGGTGTCGGGATCGATGCCCATATCGCGCATGATCTTTTTCGCTTCTTCAGGAATTTCATCGCTGCGTTCTTTACGCAGGTCCACGTCGTCTGGCAACGGTTGCCCGGTAAAGGCATGCAAAAAGGCTTCGCAAAGCAGCTCACTGTTGGTGGCGTGACGCAGGTTGTTCACCTGACGACGGGTACGCTCATCCGTTAAAATCTTCAGCACGCTCAATGGGATAGATACTGTAATCTTCTTGACCTGCTCGCTCTTCTTACCGTGCTCAGCGTACGGGCTGATATATTCGCCGTTCCATTCAGCCATGGGTTACCTTAATTAATAAACGTTAAATGTGAGGAAATCAGCGAATTATGCCTGATTTTTTCCTGCCTGACCCCTGATATGGCGGGTTTTCTTCGCTCACTGCCTCTGCATCACAGAGGGGAACGCCAGGCGATGACGCATAATTTTAGCGGTTATTGCGTTTTTGCTCAATCTATACGCAAAGACATTTAGATGTCCAGATGTATTGACGTCTAATTAGAGGGTGATATCCTGTGGCCTACATTTTATTCACTCTTCAGGAACAATTCGCTCATGACGCGTAAACCGGCAACCATCGCAGTGCGCAGCGGTTTGAATGATGACGAGCAATATGGCTGCGTTGTCCCGCCAATCCACCTCTCTACGACCTACAACTTCCTGGATTTTAATGAGCCTCGTGCGCATGACTACTCCCGTCGTGGCAACCCCACGCGTGATGTCGTACAGCGTACCCTGGCCGAACTGGAGGGAGGAGCGGGCGCGGTTTTAACTAATACCGGGATGTCGGCGATTCACCTGGTGACGACGGTGTTCCTGAAGCCTGGCGATCTGCTGGTTGCGCCACACGACTGTTATGGCGGCAGCTATCGGCTGTTTGACAGCCTGAGCAAGCGCGGCGCGTATCGGGTTAAATTTGTCGATCAGGGCGACCCGGTGGCGCTGCAGGCGGCACTGGATGAAAACCCTAAACTGGTGCTGATTGAAAGCCCCAGCAATCCGCTGCTGCGCGTAGTGGATATCAGCGCGATTTGCGCCGCTGCCCGCGCAGCAGGTGCTATCAGCGTGGTGGACAACACCTTTATGAGTCCGGCGCTGCAGAACCCTCTGGCGTTGGGTGCCGATCTGGTGATCCATTCCTGTACCAAATACCTCAATGGCCACTCCGATGTGGTAGCGGGCGCAGTGATTGCCAAAGATCCGCAACTGGCAACCGACCTGGCCTGGTGGGCGAATAATATTGGTGTAACCGGCGCGGCATTTGACAGCTATCTGCTGCTGCGCGGAATTCGTACCCTGTCGCCGCGCATTGCGGCCGCACAACGCAACGCACTCGCGATTGTTGAGTATCTGAAGCAGCAGAAGCGGGTGAAAAAGTTGTATCATCCTTCGCTGCCGGAAAACGCCGGACACGAACATGCCGTACGTCAGCAGCGCGGCTTTGGTGCCATGCTGAGTTTTGAAATCGACGGTGATGAGGCACTGCTGCGCCGCTTCCTGAAAGCGTTGCGGCTCTTTACGCTGGCGGAATCGCTGGGTGGCGTGGAAAGTCTGATCTCCCATACCGCCACCATGACGCACGCGGGTATGTCAGCAGAAGCACGCGCGGCAGCGGGCATTTCCGATACGCTGCTACGGGTTTCTGTTGGTATTGAAGATCACGAAGATTTAATTGCCGATCTGGATAATGCATTCCGGATCGCAGCCGAGGGTTAAGTATGACGATTTCAGCAGGCGCGGGAACGCCGACTATCAGGCAGTTGCATAAGTTTGGTGGCAGCAGTCTGGCCGATGCGCGTTGCTATCAGCGCGTTGCCAGCATTATGGCGGATTACAGCCAGCCGGGCGACCTGATGGTGGTCTCTGCGGCAGGTTCAACCACCAACCAGCTGATTAGCTGGCTGAAGCTGAGCCAGAGCGATCGCCTCTCTGCGCACCAGGTGCAACAGGCCTTGCGTCGCTACCAGAGCGAACTGATCGGTGCGCTGCTGCCTGCTGAGATCGCCGAACCTTTAATTATTGCGTTTATTCGCGATCTGGAAAAGCTGGCGGCCCTGCTGGATGCGCCGATTACCGATGCGGTCTATGCCGAAGTGGTCGGGCACGGTGAAGTCTGGTCAGCACGCCTGATGTCAGCGGTCCTGAGCCAGCGTGATCTGCAGGCCTGCTGGCTGGATGCGCGTGAGTTTTTGCGTGCTGAACGTGCCGCTCAGCCACAGGTGGATGAGGGTAAATCCTGGCCACTGCTGCAGACTTTGCTGGCGCAGCATCCCCATAAGCGCATCGTGGTCACCGGCTTTATCAGCCGTAACGATGCCGGTGAAACCGTCCTGCTTGGCCGTAACGGCTCCGACTATTCCGCTACGCAGATCGGTGCGCTGGCAGGTGTCGGACGTGTGACTATCTGGAGCGATGTGGCGGGCGTTTATAGCGCCGATCCCCGCAAAGTCTCTGATGCCTGTCTGCTGCCGCTGTTAAGGCTGGATGAGGCCAGTGAGCTGGCGCGTCTGGCGGCACCGGTGCTGCATACCCGTACGCTGCAGCCGGTTTCCGGCAGTGATATCGATTTGCAATTGCGCTGCAGTTATCAGCCGGAGCAGGGCTCAACCCGAATTGAACGCGTGCTGGCCTCCGGAACAGGCGCGCGCATTGTCACCAGCCATGACGATGTTTGCCTGATTGAGATTCAGCTGCCAGAGCAGCATGACTTTGCCATCCTTCACAAAGAGATCGACCTGTTGCTGAAGCGCGCGCAGCTGCGACCGCTGGCGTTTGGCGTTCATCCTGACCGTCAACTGCTGCAGCTCTGTTATACCTCCGAAGTGGTTAACAGTGCCTTTACGCTGCTACAGGATGCCGGTTTACCGGGCCATCTGCAGCTGCGCGATGGCCTTGCGCTGGTGGCGCTGGTTGGCGCAGGCGTTACCCGCAATCCGCTGCATACCCATCGCTTCTGGCAGCAGTTAAAAGATCAGCCGGTTGAGTTCATCTGGCAGTCAGAAGAGCACATCAGCGTGGTCGCGGTGCTGCGCGTCGGCCCGACGCAGCATCTGATTCAGGGACTCCATCAGTCGCTGTTCCGTGCAGAAAAGCGCATCGGCCTGATGCTGTTTGGCAAAGGCAATATCGGTTCACGCTGGCTGGAGCTGTTTGCCCGCGATCAGGAAACGCTGTCAGCGCGGACCGGCTTTGAATTTGTGCTGGCGGGTGTCGCGGATAGCCGTCGCAGTCTGCTGAGCTATGAAGGGCTGGATGCCAGTCGGGCACTCGCCTTCTTTGATGATGAAGCGGTGGAACGCGATGAAGAGTCGCTGTTCCTGTGGATGTGCGCGCATCCGTTTGATGACCTGGTAGTGCTGGATGTCACAGCCAGCACACCGCTGGCACAGCAGTATCTCGACTTTGCCAGCCACGGCTTTCACGTGATCAGCGCCAATAAGGTCGCGGGTGCGTCAGACAGTCAGACCTGGCGGCAGATTCGTGATGCCTTTACCAAAACCGGGCGTCACTGGCTCTATAACGCCACCGTAGGCGCAGGCCTGCCGATCAACTACACGGTACGCGACCTGCGCGACAGCGGCGATACCATCCTGGCAATCAGCGGGATCTTCTCCGGTACGTTGTCCTGGCTGTTCCTGCAGTTTGATGGCACGGTGCCGTTTACCGAGCTGGTGGATCAGGCCTGGCAGCAGGGCTTAACCGAGCCGGATCCGCGCGCCGATCTCTCGGGTCAGGATGTGATGCGTAAGCTGGTGATCCTGGCGCGTGAAGCAGGCTACAACATCGAGCCGGATCAGGTACGGGTGGAATCGCTGGTGCCAGACAACTGTCAGCAGGGCTCAGTAGACCACTTCTTTGAAAATGGTGAAGAGCTGAATGAGCAGATGTTGCAGCGTCTGGAAGCCGCGCAGGAGATGGACTTGGTGCTGCGTTACGTTGCCCGGTTTGATGCCAACGGTAAAGCACGTGTCGGGGTCGAAGCGGTGCGTCCGGAACATCCGCTGGCTTCGCTGCTGCCGTGCGACAACGTCTTTGCGATTGAAAGTCGCTGGTATCGCGACAATCCGCTGGTCATCCGCGGACCCGGTGCAGGCCGTGATGTTACCGCAGGTGCAATACAGTCAGATATTAATCGCCTCGCACAGTTGCTGTAATTTCTCTTTAACAGGCGCTTCGGCGCCTGTTTTCAATGCGTTATCTCTCCTCTGTTGAAACTTCTTCAAGTTGATTGAAAATTGATCACGGCTGTTGATCATTTTTAAGTTGACGGCATCCGCAGATTACGTCATTTTGAACATCTGGACGTCTAAACGTGTAGATGTTCGCAGGCCGATTGTTAATCGATGAGGGTGCAGGATGAGTTTCTTTCATGCCAATCAGCGCGAAGCGCTAAACCAGAGCCTGGCTGAGCTGAACGGGCAAATTAATGTTTCATTTGAGTTCTTCCCGCCGCGTACCAGCCAAATGGAAGAGACCCTGTGGAGCTCCATCGATCGTCTGAGCAGCCTGAAACCAAAATTCGTTTCCGTTACCTACGGCGCGAACTCAGGGGAACGCGACCGCACCCACAGCATTATCAAAGGCATTAAAGATAGAACCGGGCTGGAGGCTGCACCCCATCTGACCTGTGTTGATGCCACGCGGGATGAACTGCGCACCATTGCTCAGGATTACTGGAACAATGGCATTCGCCATATTGTGGCGCTGCGCGGTGACCTGCCTCCCGGCAGCGGCAAGCCTGAGATGTACGGCAGCGATCTGGTGTCGCTGCTGAAAGAGGTCGGCGATTTTGATATTTCCGTCGCCGCCTATCCTGAAGTCCATCCCGAAGCGAAAAGCGCCCAGGCCGATCTGATTAACCTGAAGCGAAAAATTGATGCCGGCGCAAATCGCGCGATTACCCAGTTCTTCTTTGACGTTGAAAGCTATTTACGTTTTCGCGATCGCTGTGTTTCGACCGGCATTGATGTAGAAATTGTGCCGGGCATTCTGCCGGTCTCTAACTTTAAACAGCTCCAGCGCTTTGCCACGCTGACCAATGTGCGTGTGCCGGGCTGGATGAATGCGATGTTTGCCGGTCTGGATGATGATCCGGAAACGCGCAAAATGGTGGGCGCCAATATCGCGATGGACATGGTAAAAATTCTGTCACGCGAAGGGGTGAAAGATTTCCATTTTTACACGCTGAACCGTGCCGAAATGAGTTACGCCATCTGTCACACGTTAGGCGTGCGTCCTGCCGCTGCGGCTTAAGCCTCTTGTTACAGCCAATAAAAAAGTCGGGAACGTCCCGACTTTTTTGTTTTTCTGGCGGGCAGCGCTGACCGTTGTCAGCGCCTGACCACGATTAACCGGTATTGCGCATACCTGCCGCCACACCTGCAATCGTCACCATCAGCGCCTGCTCTACGCGGGCATCCGGCTCCTCACCACGGGCTTCCTGCGCACGTGAACGATGTAGCAGTTCTGCCTGGAGTACGTTGAGCGGATCGGTATAGACGTTACGCAGCGCAATCGACTCGGCAATCCACGGCTGGTCAGCCATCAGGTGTGAGTCATTGGCGATGGTCAGTACCGCTTTGATATCCGCAGCAAGCTGTTCGCGCAGTTGTTTACCCAGCGGCCAGAGTGATTTATCGACCAGACGCTGATCGTAATATTCCGCCAGCCACAGGTCGGCTTTCGAGAAGACCATCTCCAGCATCCCCAGACGGGTGGAGAAGAATGGCCAGTCGCGACACATCGCTTCCAGCTGATCCTGATGACCGGCTGCCATCGCCTGCTGCAATGCAGCACCGGCACCCAGCCAGGCAGGCAGCATCAGACGGTTCTGCGTCCAGGCAAAAATCCATGGAATCGCACGCAGCGACTCTACGCCACCGGTAGGCCGGCGTTTGGCCGGACGTGATCCCAGCGGTAATTTACCCAACTCCTGCTCCGGCGTCGCCGAACGGAAATAAGGGACGAAGTCAGCGTTTTCACGCACATAACCACGATACATCGCACAGGAGTCAGCTGAGAGCTGATCCATAATGTCGCGCCATTCGCGTTTTGGCTCTGGCGGTGGCATCAGGTTTGCTTCCAGAATTGCGCCGGTGTAGAGCGACAGGCTGGCGATGGTCACGGCCGGTAAGCCATATTTAAAGCGGATCATCTCACCCTGTTCAGTTACACGCAGACCGCCGCGCAGGCTGCCTGGCGGTTGTGACAGCAGTGCGGCATGGGCGGGCGCGCCGCCACGACCAATGCTGCCGCCGCGTCCGTGGAACAGCGTCAGTGAAATACCGGCTTTCTCGCAGGTTTTAATCAGGGCATCCTGTGCCTGATATTGCGCCCAGCTGGCGGCCATGACACCGGCATCTTTCGCCGAGTCAGAATAGCCAATCATCACCATCTGTTTGCCCTGAATAAAGCCGCGATACCAGTCGATGCTCAGCAGCTGGCTCATCACGTCGTTCGCGTTATTCAGATCATCAAGCGTTTCAAACAGCGGTGCAACCGGCATGGCATAACCGATGCCCGCTTCTTTCAGCAGCAGATGCACGGCCAGCACGTCGGAAGGGGTTTTCGCCATCGAAATAACATAGGCGGCGATAGAACCCTGCGGGGCTTCCGCCGCGACACGACACGTCTCCAGCACTTCACGCGTCTCATCGCTGGGTTCCCAGGTACGAGGCAGCAGCGGGCGCTTGGAATTCAGTTCACGGATCAGGAACGCCTGCTTGTCCGCTTCAGACCAGCTTTCATAATCGCCGAGGCCCAGATAACGGGTCACTTCGGCAATCGCCTCTGTGTGACGGGTGCTCTCCTGACGCAGATCGATACGCACCAGCGGCACGCCGAAGCATTTCACGCGGCGCAGCGTATCAAGCAACTGACCGTTAGCGATAATGCCCATGCCGCACTGTTGCAGTGACTGATAGATGGCAAACAGCGGGTCCCACAGTTGATCGTTGGAGACCAGCAGATCGGCCGGACGCGGCAGGCGTTCGCCTTTCAGGCGGCGTTCCAGGAACGACTGGGTCGTCATCAGCTGACTGCGCAGACGTTTCAGGATCACACGGTAAGGTTCCAGCGCTTCCGGCTCGCCGCTGAGTTCGCGGATCTCTTCACTGCACTCGGACATCGACAGCTCGGAGATCAACACGCCGATATCGCGCAGGAACAGGTCAGTGGCTTTCCAGCGGCTCAGCTGCATCACATGGCGGGTAATCGACGCCGTGACGTTCGGGTTACCGTCGCGGTCGCCACCCATCCACGAGGTGAACTGAACCGGCACGAAATCGACCGGCAGCCTGATGCCAAACGCCTCTTCGACCTGCTCGTTCAGCTCACGCAGGAAAGCAGGAACGCCTTCCCACAGGCTGTTTTCTACGACGGCAAAGCCCCATTTGGCTTCGTCTACTGGGGTCGGACGATATTTACGGATCTCATCGGTGTGCCACGCCTGCGCCACCAGCTGGCGCAAACGGCGCATAATCTGGTTGCGTTCGTAGTCGGAGACATCGCTGTGATCAAGCTGCTTCAGGCAGCTGTTAACTTCAACCAGCTTGTGAATCAGTGTACGACGGGTGATTTCGGTCGGGTGCGCAGTCAGCACCAGCTCCAGAGACAGTGATTCAATGGCCGCAAGGATGTCGCTTTCGCTGATATCTTTCTGCTGTTTCAGGGTATCAAAGGTCTTTTTCAGCAGTTCAGGATGGTTCTCACCCTCACCACTTTGCGAGATGGTCTGATACTGCTCAGCCACGTTAGTGAGGTTCAGAAACTGGCTGAAAGCGCGTGCAACCGGCAGAAGCTCCTCGTTGGAGAGGTTCTGCAGCGTATTGAGCAGTTCTTTACGATGAGTGTCATTTCCTGCACGGGATGACTTGGAGAGCTTACGGATGGTTTCAACCTGGTCGAGGATGTTCTCTCCCAGTGCATCCTTAATCGTATCCCCGAGCAGTTTGCCGAGCATACTGACATTACTTCGCATTGCGGAATATTGTTCGTTCATTGGACCCTGACACCCTTATCGTCTTGAAAAACTCATACACCCGACCTTTCAGGCAGCAGAAAAATCAGCAACATTGTGTCCCCGATAATCTACAGGGAACCGGCTCCGTTGCCGCCTGTCCACATTCTGAAACGTTCTGGATAATCACCCGGTGGGCATAACATCGTCTTTTATCTAGCCACGTAATGCTGCGTTCGTCAAATGCGTTAAAGTGCACTGAAGATGTGGCTAACTAACGGAAATTCGTAGAATTTATAGAGAAAGAAGCGGGATAAGTTATTCTTATTGTTAAATCCCGCAGATTGCGGGGGCATTTTGCTGTTAATACAGTGAAATGCCCCATTTGCTGTCAATCAGTGACAAAAATGCTGCACAACCTGACTGATTAGCGCCCGTGTCGGCTTAATAAATGCCGTATCAATAAATTCGTCGGGCTGATGCGCCTGATTGATTGAGCCCGGGCCCAGGACCAGTGTTGGGCAGAGTGTTTGAATAAACGGCGCCTCGGTACAGTAATTCACCACCTCGGTTGGCGTACCCAGTAATTTCTCAACCACACTCACCAGTTCATGATTTACCGGACACTCATAGCCCGGAATCGGCGGATGCAGTTCGGCCACGGTGACCCGGCCCGGCCAGCGTGCACTCACCGGTGCCAGCGCCTCGTTCAGCAACCCATCCAGATCGCTCAGCGACAGGCCCGGCAACGGACGAATATCCATATGCAGTTCACAGCAGGCGCAGATACGGTTCGCGGCGTCTCCGCCATGAATATGGCCGAAATTCATGGTCGGATAAGGGATAGCGAAGCCGTCATGGTGATAACGCTCCTGCAGCGTCGTGCGCAGTTGCATCAGATGAGTGATCGACTCATGCATCAGTTCAATGGCGTTGACACCGCGTGCCGGATCGCTGGAATGGCCCGATTTCCCCTCGATGCGAATCACATTCGACAGATGGCCTTTGTGCGCGCGCACCGGTTTAAGCGAAGTCGGTTCACCGATGATGGCACAGTCGGGACGCAGCTGCGTCGATTCAGAGAAATATTTGGCGCCAGCCATGGTGGTCTCTTCATCGGCCGTGGCGAGGATATAGAGCGGTTTGCTCAGCGTGCTGACATCCACATCGCGCAGCGTGTCGAGAATAAAGGCGAAGAAGCCTTTCATGTCTGCTGTGCCCAGGCCGTAGAGCTTGTTGTCATGCTCAGTCAGAGTAAAGGGATCGCGCGTCCAGCGGCCATCATCAAAGGGAACGGTATCCGTATGACCGGCTAACAGCAGGCCGCCCGCACCGGTGCCGGTTCGCGCCAGCATATTAAATTTATTGCGGGTGCCGGGCACCGGCTGCACTTCAACGCTGAAGCCAAGGTCGCGGAACCAGCCGGCCAGCAAATTGATTAAAGTTTCATTACTCTGATCCAGTGCGGCATCGGTTGCGCTGATCGACGGCGTGGCGATCAACTGGCGGTACAGTTCAATAAAAGGCGGTAATTTTGTCTTCACTGTTGGCGGTCCTTGGGTTAGGATGTATCCATATTCATGCAGTAATAGTGAATAAAAATACATTAACGTCCTCTGCAAGGGAACCATAAATCACTGCAGATGACAGGGTGGGTAACGGGGCAAGGCCGCGACCCGGAACGTGCGACTGTAAAAAGGGTTACAGCCTGATGTTGAATACGCTGATCGTTGGTGCCAGTGGTTATGCCGGTGTAGAGCTTGCCACCTTCCTGAATCGCCATCCACATATCAACATAACCGCTTTGGCGGTTTCTGCGCAAAGCCCTGATGCTGGCAAGCGCCTCTCTGACCTCCATCCACAGCTGAAAGGCGTAGTGGATTTACCGCTACAGCCGCTGAGCAGCGCAGCTGAGTGGGCAGACAAAGTGGATGTGGTGTTCCTGGCGACGGCGCATGAAGTCAGCCACGATCTGGCGCCGGAATTCCTTAAGGCCGGTTGTGTCGTGTTCGACCTGTCAGGCGCGTTCCGCGTTAATGACGCTGATTTTTATACCCGTTTCTATGGCTTTACCCATCAGCATGGTGACTGGCTGGACAAAGCCGTGTACGGCCTGGCGGAATATCAGCATGAGAAAATTCAGCAGGCGCAGCTGGTAGCGGTACCGGGTTGCTACCCGACCGCTGCGCAACTGGCACTGAAACCCCTGGTGGATGCCGGACTGTTGAACGATGCGCAGTGGCCAGTCATTAACGCCACCAGTGGCGTGAGCGGTGCCGGACGTAAAGCCAATGTCGGCACCAGTTTCTGCGAAGTAAGTCTTCATCCTTATGGCCTGTTTAACCATCGTCACCACCCGGAAATTGTTGCGCACCTCGGTACACCCGTGATCTTTACGCCGCATCTGGGCAGTTTCCCGCGCGGTATTCTGGCAACGATTACCTGCCGTCTGAAAGCGGGTGTCAGCCGCGAAGATATCGCCGCTGTTTTCCATCGCGCCTATGACAATAAGCCACTGGTGCGGCTCTATGATAAGGGCGTGCCAGCGCTGAAAGCCGTTGTGGGCCTGCCTTACTGTGATATCGGTTTTGAAGTACAGGGCGAACATCTGATTGTCGTCGCCGCCGAAGATAATCTGCTGAAAGGCGCGGCATCGCAGGCGGTACAGTGCCTGAACATCCGGTTCGGCTTCCCTGAAACGCAGTCACTGATTTAACGGACAACTTTACCATGACCAATCCATTGATTATTAAGCTGGGCGGTGTGCTGTTAGACAGCGAAGAAGCGCTGGCCCGTTTGTTTGAAGCGCTGCTGAAATATCGCAGCGCCCATCAGCGTCCGCTGCTCATTGTCCACGGCGGCGGTTGCCTGGTCGATGAACTGATGAAAAAGCTGGCGCTGCCAGTCATGAAGAAAAATGGCCTGCGCGTCACCCCACCCGATCAGATCGACATCATTACTGGTGCACTGGCGGGAACCGCAAACAAAACGCTGCTGGCCTGGGCAAAAAAATCGGGCATCAACGCGGTCGGCCTCTGCCTGGGCGATGCGGGCATTGTGAATGTCGCTCCGTTTGATGACGAACTTGGCCATGTTGGCCACGCAACGCCGGGTAATCCGGCCTTGCTGAACACGCTGCTGGCGGCGGGTTACATGCCGGTGGTGAGCTCAATTGGTATTACTGACAGCGGCGACCTGATGAACGTCAACGCTGACCAGGCGGCAACCGCGCTGGCCTCGACGCTGGGTGCCGATCTGGTTCTGTTGTCCGACGTCAGTGGTATTCTCGACGGCAAAGGTCAGCGCATCGAAGAGATGACCGCCGACAAAGCTGAGCAGCTGATTTCCCAGGGCATTATTACCGATGGCATGATTGTTAAAGTCCACGCGGCACTTGATGCGGCGCGTACACTGGGTCGCCCGGTCGATATTGCCAGCTGGCGTCACGCTGAGCGGCTGACTGATCTTTTTAACGGCGTGTCGATTGGCACCCGGATTCTCGCTTAACGACTCTGATTCAAGGATTACGAAATGCAAACGCAAAACATCAAAAAAATCGTTCTGGCTTACTCCGGTGGTCTTGATACTTCGGCCATCATTCCATGGCTGAAAGAGAACTACGGCGGCTGTGAAGTGGTCGCATTTGTAGCGGATATTGGTCAGGAGCGCGGCGATCTGGAAGGTGTTGAGAAGAAAGCCCTGCAGTCTGGCGCCTCTGAATGTCACGTGGTTGACCTGCGTGAAGAGTTCATCAGCGACTACGTTTATCCGGTACTGCAGACCGGTGCTCTGTATGAAGGAACCTATCTGCTGGGCACCTCTATGGCGCGTCCTATCATCGCAAAAGCGCAGGTTGAGCTGGCACTGAAAGTAGGCGCGGATGCGCTGTGTCATGGTGCAACCGGTAAAGGCAATGACCAGGTGCGTTTCGAAACCACCTACACCGCGCTGGCACCACAGCTGAAAGTCGTGGCACCGTGGCGTGAATGGAACCTGCGTTCACGTGAAGCACTGCTGGACTATCTGAAAGAGCGCAACATTCCGACCACCGCTTCGCTGGAAAAAATCTACAGCCGTGACGAAAACGCCTGGCATATCTCCACCGAAGGCGGCGTGCTGGAAAGCCCGGCCAATGCACCAAATAAAGATTGCTGGGTCTGGACTGTCGATCCGCTGGAAGCGCCTGACCAGCCTGAAGACGTGACTGTAACCGTTGAGAAAGGTCGTGTTGTGGCGGTTAACGGCGAAAAACTGAGTCCGTTCCAGTGTCTGGAAAAACTGAACGTGCTGGGCGCAAAACATGGCGTCGGCCGTATCGATATCGTTGAAAACCGTCTGGTAGGCATTAAATCCCGCGGCTGCTACGAAACCCCTGGCGGCACCATCATGGTGAATGCGCTGCGTGCGGTTGAGCAGCTGGTCCTGGATCGCGATAGCTTCAAATGGCGTGAGCAGCTGGGCCACGAGATGTCTTACGTCGTTTATGATGGTCGCTGGTTCGCTCCGCTGCGTAAGTCGATTCAGGCTGCTGCCGAATCGCTGGCGGAAGAAGTTAACGGTGAAGTGGTGCTGCAGCTCTACAAAGGCCAGGCGACAGCCACTCAGAAGCGTTCTGCGAACAGCCTCTACTCGGAAGAGTTCGCTACCTTCGGTGAAGATGAAGTTTACGATCACCGTCACGCGGGCGGCTTTATCCGTCTGTTCTCGCTCTCTTCGCGTATCCGCGCCCTGAACGAGCAGAAGAAGTAATTTTTCAGGCGGGGTGCGCCTCGCCTCACAGTTTTGATTCAGGGGCGGCATTTATGCCGCCTCTTGTTTAACGATTCAGAGGAGTTTTCACATGGCACTTTGGGGTGGACGGTTTACTCAGGCAGCGGATCAACGTTTTAAACAGTTCAATGACTCGCTGCGCTTCGATTACCGCCTGGCAGAGCAGGACATCATTGGCTCTGTTGCCTGGTCCAAAGCGCTGGTGACGGTCAATGTGCTGACTCAGGATGAGCAGCAGCAACTTGAAGCGGCCCTGAATTCGCTATTGAATGAAGTGCGTGAAAATCCTGAACAGATTCTGCAGAGCGATGCCGAAGATATTCACAGCTGGGTTGAAGGTAAGCTGATCGACAAAGTCGGCTCGCTGGGCAAAAAGCTGCACACCGGCCGTAGCCGCAACGATCAGGTCGCGACCGATCTGAAACTGTGGTGCAAGGTACAGATCGAAGCCCTGCTGGGCGCCACACGTGAGCTGCAGCAGGCGTTAGTGGTTACCGCTGAAGCCAATCAGGATGCAGTGATGCCAGGCTACACCCACTTGCAGCGTGCGCAGCCGGTGACGTTTGCGCACTGGTGTCTGGCCTACGTTGAAATGCTGGCGCGTGACGAGAGCCGTCTGCAGGATACCCTGAAGCGTCTTGATGTCAGCCCGCTGGGCTGTGGCGCACTGGCCGGTACCGCTTACGAGATTGATCGTCAGCAGCTGGCAGGCTGGCTGGGCTTCGCTTCCGCCACACGTAACAGTCTGGATACCGTATCAGACCGCGATCACGTGCTGGAACTGCTCTCTGACGCGGCCATTGGCATGGTGCATCTGTCGCGCTTTGCGGAAGATATGATTTTCTTCAACACCGGCGAAGCAGGCTTTATTGAGCTGTCAGATAAAGTGACCTCAGGCTCATCACTGATGCCGCAGAAGAAAAATCCGGATGCGCTGGAGCTGATTCGCGGCAAATGTGGTCGTGTGCAGGGTGCACTGACCGGCATGATGATGACGCTAAAAGGTCTGCCGCTGGCCTACAACAAAGATATGCAGGAAGACAAAGAAGGGCTGTTTGACGCGCTGGATACCTGGCTCGACTGTCTGCATATGTCAGTGCTGGTGCTGGATGGCCTGCAGGTTAAACGTCCGCGTTGCCAGGAAGCCGCTGAACAGGGCTACGCAAACTCTACTGAGCTGGCCGACTATCTGGTCGCCAAAGGCGTGCCGTTCCGTGAAGCACACCATATCGTTGGCGAAGTTGTCGTGGCGGCTATCGGGCAGGGCGTAGCACTTGAAGCGCTGTCGCTGGCACAACTTCAGCAGTTCAGCGCGGTGATTGGCGAGGATGTCTATCCGATTCTGGCGCTGCAATCGTGTCTGGATAAGCGTAATGCGCAGGGCGGTGTTTCTCCGCAGCAGGTTGCCCGCGCTATCGGTGACGCTAAACAGCGTCTGGCGTGATCAGCAGGTAAAAAAAAGCGGGCACATTAAAATGCCCGCCAACCTCTAGCTTCAGAACTACTATTTTTTATAGGCACATCATCAAAGCGCCCGCTCTCCCGGCCGACGCTCAGACTCTCTTACGCTGACAGCAAGTATTGACGCAGATCTTCACTGCCGCCAGCATGACGACCGCCCATGAATACCTGCAGTACCGTCGCCCGGCCTGAAACGGCTCCTGAACTGACGGTTGTCGAATCCTGTCCCATCACAATTTTCGTACTCAATGACATGCTCACTCAGCCTCTGTATGGCCTGCGCACAGAAGCCGCAGCTGGCTTTATAGAGATGAAGACAGACTCCTGAGTTTTTTGTTGCGCGCATTATTCCCAACCACCCTTGATAGGGCCAATCGTTCATTGCTATTCTATCTATCGCCACGGGCTATCGTGGTTTGGAGGGTAATAATGAATATTCGTGATCTTGAATATCTGGTTTCGCTTGCTGAACACCGTCATTTCCGCCGTGCGGCGGATGCATGTCATGTCAGTCAGCCCACGTTAAGCGGGCAGATCCGTAAGCTGGAAGATGAGCTGGGTGTGATGCTGCTGGAGCGCACCAGCCGTAAAGTGCTGTTCACGCAGGCAGGTTTACTGCTGGTGGATCAGGCGCGTACGGTGCTGCGTGAAGTGAAAGTGCTGAAAGAGATGGCCAGTCAGCAAGGGGAAGCGATGTCAGGTCCGCTGCATATCGGCCTCATCCCGACCACCGCGCCGTATTTACTGCCACAGATTATCCCGACGCTGCACCAGACCTTCCCGAAACTGGAGATGTATCTGCACGAAGCGCAGACGCAACAGCTGCTGTCACAGCTCGACAGTGGCAAGCTCGACTGTGCGATTGTTGCGCTGGTCAAAGAGAGCCAGGCCTTTATCGAAGTGCCGCTGTTTGATGAGCCAATGAAGCTGGCTGTCTATGCCGATCATCCGTGGTGCGATCGCGATCGTGTGCCAATGTCCGATCTGGCCGGCGAGAAATTGCTGATGCTGGAAGATGGACACTGTCTGCGTGACCAGGCGATGGGATTCTGCTTTGAGGCGGGTGCCGATGAAGATACCCATTTCCGGGCGACCAGTCTTGAGACACTGCGCAATATGGTGGCGGCAGGCAGTGGCATTACGCTGTTACCGGCGCTGGCAGTTCCACCAGAGCGTATTCGCGACGGTGTCTGCTATCTCACCTGCTACAAACCGGTGCCACAGCGCACGATCGCGCTGGTCTATCGTCCGGGTTCACCTCTGCGCAGCCGTTATGAACAGCTGGCAGAGGCAATTAAAACCCACATGGCACACTATTTCGACGCTGCGTTAAAACAGGCGGTTTAAGCCGTTTAACGCCGCAACGCGATAGGCTTCGGCCATCGTCGGATAGTTAAAGGTGGTATTCACGAAGTACTCAATCGTGTTGCCACCATTTTTTTGCTCCATGATCGCCTGACCGATGTGAATGATCTCAGCGGCACGCTCGCCAAAGCAGTGGATCCCCAGAATCTCTTTGGTTTCCCGATGGAACAGAATCTTCAGACTGCCAACGTTCATGCCCACAATCTGCGCGCGTGCCAGATGTTTAAACTGCGCGCGGCCCACTTCGTAAGGCACCTTCATTGCCGTCAGCTGCTGCTCGGTTTTACCCACGGAGCTGATTTCAGGAATGGTGTAGATACCGGTTGGGATATCTTCAATCAGGTGTGCTGACGCTTCCCCTTTGATAATCGCCTGTGCGGCAATACGGCCCTGATCGTAGGCGGCTGAGGCCAGGCTTGGATAGCCAATCACGTCACCGACGGCATAAATGTGCGGCTGCGCTGTCTGATACATGCTGTTCACTTTCAGCAGGCCACGCCCATCGGCTTCCAGACCGACGTTTTCCAGCGAAAGGGAATCGGTGTTACCGGTGCGGCCGTTGGCGTACAGCAGGCAATCCGCTTTCACTTTCTTGCCCGACTTCAGATGCATGATGACGCCATCTTCCACGCCTTCGATCTTCTCAAACTCTTCATTGTGACGAATCACTACGCCGCTATTCCAGAAGTGGTATGAGAGAGAATCCGACATCTCCTGATCGAGAAATGCCAGCAGGCGATCGCGGGTATTAATCAGGTCAACTTTGACGTTGAGACCACGGAAAATCGATGCATATTCACAGCCGATGACGCCAGCGCCGTAAATAATGACGTGACCCGGTTCGTGGTGCAGATTAAGGATAGAGTCGGAGTCGTAGACGCGGGGATGCGTAAAGTCGACATTATCAGGATGGTAAGGCCGTGAACCACAGGCGATAACAAACTTCTCTGCCGTCAGCGTCTCACGCGTGCCATCAGGTTGTTCAATCTCAATCGTATTGGCATCAACAAAATGGGCATCGCCCTGATAAAGCTCACAGCGGTTACGCTCGTAGAAGCCCTGGCGCATGGCTGTCTGCTGGCTGATTACGCTTTCAGTGTGATTAAGAATGTCGGCGAAAGAGGAGCGAAGCAGTCGGGTATGATCGCTGTAGAGCGGGTTTTGGTTGAATTCGATAATGCGACTGACGGCGTGGCGAAGGGCTTTGGAAGGGATGGTTCCCCAGTGTGTACAGCCGCCGCCGATGTTGTGGTAGCGTTCGACCACGGCGATGCGCGCTCCCTGTTTTACCAGCCCCATCGCCGCCCCTTCACCGCCGGGCCCTGAGCCAATCACAATGGCATCGTAATCGTAAGACTTTTGCATACCGATACGTCCTATTATTTATACATTTTTACAACGAGATTCTAACATCTCGTCGCGCACTTCTGAATTCTATCAGCGATTTTCATCACATTTTGACAAAGTGTGAGGTTCACAGGCAGTGACAAAGAATGCCAATCTGTACGCTGAAAATTTTGCTATAGTGCCCGCTTAACACCGCTAAAGGCAGAGAGAATGGGCGTCAGAGCGCAACAAAAAGAACGTACACGACGTACACTGATTGAAGCAGCGTTCAGTCAGCTCAGCGCCGAACGCAGTTTTGCCAGTTTGAGTTTGCGGGAAGTTGCCCGTGAAGCGGGGATTGCACCCACCTCCTTTTATCGTCATTTCAAGGATGTTGATGAGCTTGGCCTGACGATGGTGGACGAAAGTGGGCTGATGCTGCGACAGCTGATGCGTCAGGCACGACAGCGTATCGCCAAAGGCGGCAGCATCATTAAAACGTCGGTGTCGACCTTTATGGAGTTCATCGGCAACAACCCCAACGCTTTCCGCCTGTTACTGCGTGAACGTTCCGGCACCTCTGCTGCTTTCCGTGCCGCCGTGGCGCGTGAAATTCAGCACTTTATCGCTGAACTGGCTGACTATCTTGAGGTCGAAAATCGCATGCCGCGCAGTTTTACCGAAGCGCAGGCTGAAGCGATGGTGACCATTGTCTTCAGCGCCGGTGCAGAAGCACTGGACGTTGATGCTGAGCAGCGACGTAAGCTTGAGGATCGGCTGGTGTTACAGTTGCGGATGATCGCCAAAGGCGCTTATTACTGGTACCGCCGTGAGCAGGAACGACTGGCGGTCACCCTGGAAAAACCCGAAGAGCAATGAGTAAGGATCAGTTCATGACCCACCCAGGTACCCGCGATAAAAGCACTCTGGCACTGGCTTTTATTACCGGCTTAGCGATTAACGGTTCGTTTTCTGTGCTGTTCAGCGCCTTTGTTCCCTTTTCGATTTTTCCGCTGATTGCGCTGGGTCTGGCGGCCTGGTGTCTGCATCAGCGGTATCTCAACACCAACATGCCTGACGGCATGCCAGGCCTGGCGGCGGCGTTTTTCCTGCTGGGGATTCTGGTTTATAGCGCGCTGGTGCGGGCAGAATACCCGGACATTGGCTCTAATTTCGTTCCCACCGTTCTGATGGTCGCGCTGGTGTTCTGGATTGCGACGCGGTTTAAGCGCAAGCGTAATCAGTAGGGATATCGGCAGGGAAAAAAACGGGAACCTCAGGGTTCCCGTTTTTGTTTACGCTTTACGCGTCAGCAGCACACCGCATTCCATGTGGTGGGTGTAGGGGAACTGATCAAACAGCGCCAGCCGCGTCACGTCGTGCGTTTCTGACAACGTTTGCAGATTGTCGCTCAGGGTTTGTGGGTTGCAGGAGATATAAAGGATGCGCGGATACGCCTGCACCATTTTCACCGTCTCTTCATCCAGGCCGCTACGTGGTGGATCGACAAATATCGTCTCGCACTCGTAGCTGGTCAGATCAATCCCTTCCAGACGATTAAAGCTGCGCACGCCATTCATCGCCTGAGTAAACTCCTCCGCCGCCATGCGAATGATCTGCACGTTATCAATCTGGTTCACGGCAATGTTGTATTGGGCCGACGCAACAGAAGGCTTGGCGATTTCCGTTGCCAGAACGCGGCGGAAATTGCGCGCCAGCGCCAGCGAGAAGTTGCCGTTACCGCAGTACAGTTCCAGCAGGTCACCCTGTGAATCCTGCGTCACATCCAGCGCCCACTCCAGCATCTGAATATTCATTGCCGCGTTAGGCTGGGTAAAACTGTTCTCGACCTGACGATAGATAATCTCGCGACCTGCAACCGGCAGACACTCATCCACATAGTCGCGATCCAGACAGATTTTGGTTTTGGTCGCACGGCCAATTAACTGCACATCCAGACCTTCCGCACGCAGTTGATCACGCAGCGCGGCGGCGGCCTGCTGCCACTCATCATCCAGCTTGCGATGATAGAGCAGTGAAATCACAATCTGATTGCTCATGGTTGACAGATAGTCGATCTGGAACAGCTTGTGACGCAGGGTACGGTTATCACGGATCGCGGCGATCATCTTTGGCATCAGCTGATTGATCAGCTGGCTGGCTGCCGGGAACTGATCGACCCGGATCCGCTCGCGCGTCTGCTGATCAAAGATGATGTGATAGATATCATCACCGTCGTGCCACAGGCGGAATTCGGCGCGCATCCGATAGTGGCTGACCGGCGAACGGAACACCTCCACGTCGGGCGCAGCAAACGGTGTCATCATCGTCTCTAAACGACTGACTTTTTCCGCCAGCTGTGCGTCATAGTCTTCAATGGGGAGATGTTCGGGTGTCATGAGTAATCCTGATTAATAGCTTACCAGCGGGCGATTGTAGGCATTCACTTGCTGATGTCCAGTCCCACAGCGATAAGATATTTAGCAGTCTGGACTTCCGTATCTCCACTCCGTAGACTGCAGACGCCGGCCTCAAGCCCGAGTTAATAGGGAATCCAGTGTGAATCTGGAGCTGACGCGCAGCGGTAAGGAATGTCGTGATGAGTGCAATTGCAGACACTGTCCTCCGGGATGGGAAGTCATCATCATTTATGGTTCCCAGCCCGAAGACCTGCCGGTGTAACGTCGCTACTCGTACAATCATCGCGTTCTATTGATTGTCGGCCTGCGGCATCCTGCTTCGTCTTATGGATGCGATTAAAATGACAAAAAAAACTGCATCGCTGTTCGCTCTGAGCGCAACGGCGATTTCTCTCTGGGCGCAAAACGGTTTTGCGCAGGGGAATGATGATACGCAAATCGTCACTGCCAACCGTTTTGCCGAGCCTGTTTCCGGGGTGCTGGCGCCGACAACCGTCGTCACGCGTGATGAGATTGATCGCTGGCAGGCCAAAAGTCTGACAGATGTGATGCGCCGTCTGCCGGGTGTCGATGTCGCGCAAAGCGGCGGGATAGGGCAGCAGAGTTCGCTGTTTATTCGGGGTACTGAGTCCAGACATGTGCTGATCCTGATTGATGGTATCCGGCTTAATCAGGCGGGTATTACCGGTTCGTCCGACCTCAGCCAGATCCCCCTGTCGCTGGTGCAACGCATCGAATATATTCGCGGCGCACGTTCCGCGGTTTACGGTTCTGATGCCATTGGCGGCGTGGTGAATATTATTACGGGCCGTTCGCAACCGGGCACGACGCTGACGGCGGGCATGGGATCCAACGGCTATCAATCGTATGACGGCTCAACCCAGCAGATGCTGGGCGACGCGACAAAGCTTACCCTGGCAGGCAACTATACCTACACCAAAGGGTATGACGTGGTGGCGGGCTATCCCAATGACTATGGCCCGGCGCAGCACGATCGCGACGGCTTCATGAGCAAAACCCTGTATGGCAACCTTGAGCATCAGTTCAGCGATGAACTCAGTGGTTTTGTGCGCGGCTATGGCTTTGATAACCGCACTGCCTATGACGGGTCTTGCACGTATGATGACAGCTTCACGAATATCATCGGCCTGGCGGATACCCGTCAGCTCTACAGCCAGACCTGGGACACCGGGTTACGCTTCAACCGCGACGTCTACTCCACCCAGCTTATTGCCAGTTATGGCCATACCAAAGACATTAACTACGATCCGCGCAATGGCCGCTACGGCGCTGCATCCACCTTTGATGATGTCACTCAGTACAATCTGCAGTGGGGCAATACTGTGCAGGTGGGGCAGGGCGCCGTCAGTGCGGGTGTTGACTGGCAGAAAGAGACAACGGAACCGGGCACGAACTATTTATCAGATGGCTATGAACAGCGTAATACCGGCCTCTACGTGACCGGGCAGCAACAGTTCGGCAGCGTCACTCTTGAGGGTGCGGTACGTGGTGACGACAACAATCAGTTCGGCTGGCATAACACCTGGCAGACGGCGGCGTCATGGGAGTTTATTTCCGGGTACCGCGCGTTCGCTTCGTATGGTACTGCTTTCAAAGCGCCTAATCTGTCGCAGGTATACAGCCCATTTTATGGCAACCGCGACCTCGATCCTGAAAAAAGTAAGCAGTGGGAAGGCGGCTTTGAGGGGCTGACCGGGCCGGTGAACTGGCGCGTGTCGGGCTATCGCAACGACATTGATGACCTGATTGAAGGCGATCCGCAGACCTTCCGCTACTACAACATTGAGAAGGCACGTATTAAAGGCGTTGAAGCCACCGCTGGATTCGATACCGGGCCGCTGACGCATCAGCTCTCATATGATTATGTCGATGCGCGGGATGGCAGCACCGATCAGCCGCTCGTTCGCCGGGCTAAGCAGCAGGTAAAGTATCAGCTTGACTGGACACTGCATGAGTTTGACTGGTCCGTGACTTATCACTATCTGGGCGACCGTTATGATACCGACTTCAACAGCACGCCCAGCCGTCGTGTGAAATTAGGCGGTGTCAGCCTGTGGGATCTCGCCGTCTCATATCCTGTCACTTCACAACTCACGGTTCGTGGTAGAATTGCCAACCTGTTCGATAAAGATTACGAGACAGTGTATGGCTATCAGACTCCAGGACGAGAGTATTACCTCAGCGGCAGCTACAACTTCTGATTTGCGTCCCACCGTGCTGGTGTTTGATTCCGGCGTCGGTGGGCTTTCTGTCTATGATGAGGTCCGTCAGCTGTTGCCGGATCTTCATTATCTCTATGCCTTCGATAACGCTGGATTCCCTTACGGCGAGAAAAGCGAAACCTTCATCGTGGAACGCGTGGTCGCTATCGTTGAGGCCATTACACAGCGTTATCCTCTCTCATTAGTCATCATCGCCTGCAATACGGCCAGCACGGTTTCATTGCCTGCTTTACGTGAACGCTTTGCGTTTCCTGTCGTGGGTGTGGTTCCGGCGATCAAACCTGCCGCGCGCCTGACGCGAAATGGTGTGGTCGGGTTGCTGGCGACGCGGGCTACGGTGCGCCGTCCTTATACCCACGAGCTGGTGGCGCAATTCGCCGGTTCCTGCAACATCGAGATGCTGGGATCGGCGGAGCTGGTGGAACTGGCTGAAGCTAAGCTACACGGTGCTGAGGTTGCACTGGATGAGGTGCGCCGTATTGTTCAGCCGTGGCTGCGGATGGCTGAACCACCGGACACGGTTGTTTTAGGCTGTACGCACTTCCCTTTACTGCGCGAAGAGCTGCAGCAGGTGTTACCTGAAGGGACGCGTCTGATTGATTCCGGTGCGGCAATTGCCCGACGAACAGCCTGGCTACTGGAACATGAAGCACCTGAAGTAAATTCTTCGCAACAGAACGTCGCATTCTGCACGGAGCTGGATGGTGAAGCGGTACAATTATCACCCGTTTTACAGCGTTATGGTTTCCCGTTGCTTGAAAAACTGGCGCTTTAGCGGCTTTTCGCTGAAAAAAGAAGCACTCGAAATTTTATTTGAAATTAGCACTTGTCAGCCTCCGAGAACTCCCTATAATGCGCCTCCACTGACACGGCACAACGGCTTACGAAGCGCCGGGTTGAGTAGGTTCGAAATCATACGAACCAGTGAGTTAAGCGAAAATAAATGCTTGACTGACAATGCGGAAAGCGTATTATACGCAGCCCGCGCCGCAGTAAATCGCGGCATGCTCTTTAACAATTTATCAGACAATCTGTGTGGGCACTCGCAGGATTGATATCAGCGTCTCCGGACGCAACAAAATATCAAAGCCTCACGAGTGAACACATAATGAAATTCATTATGACGTTTTACAGATGAGCACCGCTTAACTTGTTTAAGCAAATCAAACTTAAATTGAAGAGTTTGATCATGGCTCAGATTGAACGCTGGCGGCAGGCCTAACACATGCAAGTCGGACGGTAGCACAGAGAGCTTGCTCTTGGGTGACGAGTGGCGGACGGGTGAGTAATGTCTGGGGATCTGCCCGATAGAGGGGGATAACCACTGGAAACGGTGGCTAATACCGCATAACGTCGCAAGACCAAAGAGGGGGACCTTCGGGCCTCTCACTATCGGATGAACCCAGATGGGATTAGCTAGTAGGCGGGGTAATGGCCCACCTAGGCGACGATCCCTAGCTGGTCTGAGAGGATGACCAGCCACACTGGAACTGAGACACGGTCCAGACTCCTACGGGAGGCAGCAGTGGGGAATATTGCACAATGGGCGCAAGCCTGATGCAGCCATGCCGCGTGTATGAAGAAGGCCTTCGGGTTGTAAAGTACTTTCAGCGGGGAGGAAGGCGGTGAGGTTAATAACCTTACCGATTGACGTTACCCGCAGAAGAAGCACCGGCTAACTCCGTGCCAGCAGCCGCGGTAATACGGAGGGTGCAAGCGTTAATCGGAATTACTGGGCGTAAAGCGCACGCAGGCGGTCTGTTAAGTCAGATGTGAAATCCCCGGGCTTAACCTGGGAACTGCATTTGAAACTGGCAGGCTTGAGTCTTGTAGAGGGGGGTAGAATTCCAGGTGTAGCGGTGAAATGCGTAGAGATCTGGAGGAATACCGGTGGCGAAGGCGGCCCCCTGGACAAAGACTGACGCTCAGGTGCGAAAGCGTGGGGAGCAAACAGGATTAGATACCCTGGTAGTCCACGCCGTAAACGATGTCGACTTGGAGGTTGTTCCCTTGAGGAGTGGCTTCCGGAGCTAACGCGTTAAGTCGACCGCCTGGGGAGTACGGCCGCAAGGTTAAAACTCAAATGAATTGACGGGGGCCCGCACAAGCGGTGGAGCATGTGGTTTAATTCGATGCAACGCGAAGAACCTTACCTACTCTTGACATCCAGAGAACTTAGCAGAGATGCTTTGGTGCCTTCGGGAACTCTGAGACAGGTGCTGCATGGCTGTCGTCAGCTCGTGTTGTGAAATGTTGGGTTAAGTCCCGCAACGAGCGCAACCCTTATCCTTTGTTGCCAGCGCGTGATGGCGGGAACTCAAAGGAGACTGCCGGTGATAAACCGGAGGAAGGTGGGGATGACGTCAAGTCATCATGGCCCTTACGAGTAGGGCTACACACGTGCTACAATGGCGCATACAAAGAGAAGCGACCTCGCGAGAGCAAGCGGACCTCACAAAGTGCGTCGTAGTCCGGATCGGAGTCTGCAACTCGACTCCGTGAAGTCGGAATCGCTAGTAATCGTGGATCAGAATGCCACGGTGAATACGTTCCCGGGCCTTGTACACACCGCCCGTCACACCATGGGAGTGGGTTGCAAAAGAAGTAGGTAGCTTAACCTTCGGGAGGGCGCTTACCACTTTGTGATTCATGACTGGGGTGAAGTCGTAACAAGGTAACCGTAGGGGAACCTGCGGTTGGATCACCTCCTTACCTGAAGATACCTTCCCGCGCAGTGTCCACAACAGATTGTCTGATAAAAAGTAACGAGCAGAAAAAACCTCTACAGGCTTGTAGCTCAGGTGGTTAGAGCGCACCCCTGATAAGGGTGAGGTCGGTGGTTCAAGTCCACTCAGGCCTACCAAATTCGCACTCACGCTGCGTTATGTCTCCGGCTCGCATAGTTGACTATGCTTCGCGGAAACATGCCCTGCCTGAGCACGAATTGCATTTCTCACGAAGTGTACTCGGTTGAGTGGTAGTAGTGGTCTCTGCAGTAACTGTATGGGGCTATAGCTCAGCTGGGAGAGCGCCTGCCTTGCACGCAGGAGGTCAGCGGTTCGATCCCGCTTAGCTCCACCATACCGTTTATCTGTTTTTTCTGAATACTTCAGAGCGTACCGGCAACGGTGTGCTGCGAAGTATTATGCTCTTTAACAATCCGGAACAAGCTGAAAATTGAAACGACGTGTCGTTTTCATTCTCCGTAATAAGAATGAAAAATGCGACATGTTCGAGTCTCTCAAATGCTTGCAGCTCGCAGCGTTGTAAAACGCCTGTGGGTTGTGAGGTTAAGCGACTAAGCGTACACGGTGGATGCCCAGGCAGTCAGAGGCGATGAAGGACGTGCTAATCTGCGTAAAGCGACGGTAAGGTGATATGAACCGCTACAGCCGTCGATGTCCGAATGGGGAAACCCGGTGCACTCTGTGCATCATTGCAGCATGAATACATAGTGCTGCAAGGCGAACCGGGGGAACTGAAACATCTAAGTACCCCGAGGAAAAGAAATCAACCGAGATTCCCCCAGTAGCGGCGAGCGAACGGGGAGCAGCCCAGAGCCTGAATCAGCATGTGTGTTAGTGGAAGCGTCTGGAAAGTCGCAGGGTACAGGGTGATACTCCCGTACACAAAAGCACACGTGCTGTGAGCTCGATGAGTAAGGCGGGACACGTGGTATCCTGTCTGAATATGGGGGGACCATCCTCCAAGGCTAAATACTCCTGACTGACCGATAGTGAACCAGTACCGTGAGGGAAAGGCGAAAAGAACCCCGGCGAGGGGAGTGAAACAGAACCTGAAACCGTGTACGTACAAGCAGTGGGAGCCTTCTTTATGGGGGTGACTGCGTACCTTTTGTATAATGGGTCAGCGACTTATATTCTGTAGCAAGGTTAACCGTATAGGGGAGCCGCAGGGAAACCGAGTCTTAACTGGGCGTTAAGTTGCAGGGTATAGACCCGAAACCCGGTGATCTAGCCATGGGCAGGTTGAAGGTTGGGTAACACTAACTGGAGGACCGAACCGACTAATGTTGAAAAATTAGCGGATGACCTGTGGCTGGGGGTGAAAGGCCAATCAAACCGGGAGATAGCTGGTTCTCCCCGAAAGCTATTTAGGTAGCGCCTCGTGAACTCATCCTCGGGGGTAGAGCACTGTTTCGGCTAGGGGGCCATCCCGGCTTACCAACCCGATGCAAACTGCGAATACCGAGGAATGTTATCACGGGAGACACACGGCGGGTGCTAACGTCCGTCGTGAAGAGGGAAACAACCCAGACCGCCAGCTAAGGTCCCAAAGTCATGGTTAAGTGGGAAACGATGTGGGAAGGCACAGACAGCCAGGATGTTGGCTTAGAAGCAGCCATCATTTAAAGAAAGCGTAATAGCTCACTGGTCGAGTCGGCCTGCGCGGAAGATGTAACGGGGCTAAACCATGCACCGAAGCTGCGGCAGCGACACTATGTGTTGTTGGGTAGGGGAGCGTTCTGTAAGCCGTTGAAGGTGTGCTGTGAGGCATGCTGGAGGTATCAGAAGTGCGAATGCTGACATAAGTAACGATAAAGCGGGTGAAAAGCCCGCTCGCCGGAAGACCAAGGGTTCCTGTTCAACGTTAATCGGAGCAGGGTGAGTCGACCCCTAAGGCGAGGCCGAAAGGCGTAGTCGATGGGAAACAGGTTAATATTCCTGTACTCGGTGTTACTGCGAAGGGGGGACGGAGAAGGCTATATCAGCCGGGCGACGGTTGTCCCGGTTTAAGCGTGTAGGCGGAGGGTCCAGGTAAATCCGGTCCCTTATTAACGCTGAGGCGTGACGACGAGGCACTACGGTGCTGAAGTGATAAATGCCCAGCTTCCAGGAAAAGCCTCTAAGCATCAGGTAACACAGAATCGTACCCCAAACCGACACAGGTGGTCAGGTAGAGAATACCAAGGCGCTTGAGAGAACTCGGGTGAAGGAACTAGGCAAAATGGTGCCGTAACTTCGGGAGAAGGCACGCTGGCGCGTAGGTGGAGGGACTTGCTCCCCGAGCCGAAGCCAGTCGAAGATACCAGCTGGCTGCAACTGTTTATTAAAAACACAGCACTGTGCAAACACGAAAGTGGACGTATACGGTGTGACGCCTGCCCGGTGCCGGAAGGTTAATTGATGGGGTTATCCGTAAGGAGAAGCTCTTGATCGAAGCCCCGGTAAACGGCGGCCGTAACTATAACGGTCCTAAGGTAGCGAAATTCCTTGTCGGGTAAGTTCCGACCTGCACGAATGGCGTAATGATGGCCAGGCTGTCTCCACCCGAGACTCAGTGAAATTGAACTCGCTGTGAAGATGCAGTGTACCCGCGGCAAGACGGAAAGACCCCGTGAACCTTTACTACAGCTTGACACTGAACATTGAGCCTTGATGTGTAGGATAGGTGGGAGGCTTTGAAGCGCGGACGCCAGTTCGCGTGGAGCCAACCTTGAAATACCACCCTTTAATGTTTGATGTTCTAACGTAGGCCCGTGATCCGGGCTGCGGACAGTGTCTGGTGGGTAGTTTGACTGGGGCGGTCTCCTCCTAAAGAGTAACGGAGGAGCACGAAGGTCAGCTAATCACGGTCGGACATCGTGAGGTTAGTGCAATGGCATAAGCTGGCTTGACTGCGAGAGTGACGGCTCGAGCAGGTGCGAAAGCAGGTCATAGTGATCCGGTGGTTCTGAATGGAAGGGCCATCGCTCAACGGATAAAAGGTACTCCGGGGATAACAGGCTGATACCGCCCAAGAGTTCATATCGACGGCGGTGTTTGGCACCTCGATGTCGGCTCATCACATCCTGGGGCTGAAGTAGGTCCCAAGGGTACGGCTGTTCGCCGTTTAAAGTGGTACGCGAGCTGGGTTTAGAACGTCGTGAGACAGTTCGGTCCCTATCTGCCGTGGGCGCTGGAGAATTGAGGGGGGTTGCTCCTAGTACGAGAGGACCGGAGTGAACGCACCACTGGTGTTCGGGTTGTCATGCCAATGGCATTGCCCGGTAGCTAAGTGCGGAAAAGATAAGTGCTGAAAGCATCTAAGCACGAAACTTGCCCCGAGATGAGTTCTCCCTGACTCCTTGAGAGTCCTGAAGGGACGTTGAAGACTACGACGTTGATAGGCCGGGTGTGTAAGCGCAGCGATGCGTTGAGCTAACCGGTACTAATGACCCGTGAGGCTTAACCTTACAACGCCAGAGGCGTTTTTGAGAGACACGATTTTCAGCCTGTACCGGATATATCTGCGCGGCCTTAAGGGGCGGCGCGGAGAACAGAATCTGCCTGGCGGCTTTAGCGCGGTGGTCCCACCTGACCCCATGCCGAACTCAGAAGTGAAACGCCGTAGCGCCGATGGTAGTGTGGGGTCTCCCCATGCGAGAGTAGGGAACTGCCAGGCATTAAATTCGTTCCTTTTCCCCTGACAAGGAAAGCAACAGGAACAGACGGCTCTCAGCCGGTTGCTGAGAACCGTGAAAGAATCGGTGGAGCGGTAGTTCAGTTGGTTAGAATACCTGCCTGTCACGCAGGGGGTCGCGGGTTCGAGCCCCGTCCGTTCCGCCACCCTATTAGGGGCGTAGTTCAATTGGTAGAGCACCGGTCTCCAAAACCGGGTGTTGGGGGTTCGAGTCCCTCCGCCCCTGCCAGAAAACGATCCTTTGCTTCGGCAAAGGATTTTTTTTTGCCTTTAAAAAAGCAAAAAAGAAAAACCAGCTAACGCTAACTGGCCTCTGATCTTCCCTGCTCACCTCTTTTTCCCGTAAATTCAGCTGTTTTGCCTGATCAGAATCGGGAATTTAAGCAACTGGCGGATGTGTGCCTGCTGATCGCTGTTCTGCAACCAGACAGCATAGAGCGGACGAACGGCAACGGGTGTATCCGGAATCATCATCAACTCACTGTAAACACTCTGCCAGAAGTCGGGCAGAAACGCACATGCGCCGGTGGTATGCAGCAGTTCACGGGTGACATGCGCTGACGTTGTGGAGAGTACCGGCACATCATCAGCCCCCGAGAGATAGCTCTGATGCTGATGAAAATCAGCTCCCCATTCCAGCTTAATGTAATCATATTTGTCGCGCTTTTCGCTCTGCCGGGCGCAGAACAGCGCCAGTGAAATATGACCAATCTGCTGACTGGTTAACTCATCCATCTTAGGCGCTTCAGTGGTAATCAACAGATCCAGCTGGCGCTCATGAAGCTGTTTAACCAGCAGATGCCGCTGTGCCACGCGCGCTTCTAAATGCAGGCTCTCCCGATTCTCATACAGCGTCTGTAGCCATGGCGTCAGATAGGCTTCCCATAGAGATGCACTGGCACCTATAGAAAGCTCATGATGCTGCTGAGTATGAGAAACCTCCTTCTTCGCCATCATCCAGGTGCTCATCAGGCTTTCAGCATAGGGAAGCAGTCGCTCTCCTGCCGCTGTCAGACGTATGTTATTGCGATGCCGTGTAAAAAGATTAACGCCAAGCTGATTTTCTAACTGACGGATGCGAAAACTGACAGCAGATTGCGTAAGGTAAAGTGCTTCTGCAGCACGCCCAAAATGACGTGTCCTGCTCACTTCCAGGAAAGTTTTCAGTAATTCCGTATCCACAGCGTTCTCCCAAAAAATGTTTGTCGTATAGATTTAAATGTTTTGTTTTACACTCTGTCAAGCCTATCTAATACTCCGCGCCATTAACAGCACGGCATTAGAAAATCAGGAGCGTGTAACATGGCGGAAAGCTTCTCAACAGAGAATCGTTTCTTTGATAACAAACATTACCCGCGTGGTTTCTCACGCCACGGTGACTTTACTATTAAAGAGGCTCAGCTTCTTGAACGCCACGGTTTTGCTTTTAATGAGCTGGATTTATCAAAGCGTGAGCCTGTAACTGAAGAAGAACGTTTGTTTATTGAAGTGTGTCGTGGCGTGCGTGAGCCGCAAACGGAAGCTGAGCGCGTGTGGTCTAAGTATATGACCCGCATTAAGCGTCCTAAGCGTTTTCATACGCTCTCTGGCGGTAAACCGCAGATGGACACCGTTGAAGACTTTACCGACAGCGACGATTAACAGAGAAGGGGCGAAAGCCCCTTTTTTTATTGCAGGCTGTTGTGCAGATGAATCATTAATCGATCTATTGTACGGTAACTGACCGCTTCCTGCAGATGTGACCGGCTAATATCCGTATCCCCCGCGAGATCGGCAACGGTACGCGCCACTTTCAAAATCCGCTGCCATGCCCGCACAGACAAACCCAGTTTCTCCAGCACGGACTCCAGCCACTCCGCGTCTTCTTTGGCAGGCTGACACCAGCGCATAATCTCTGCATTGTTTAAATGCGCATTGATCTTGCCTGTGCGGGCCAGCTGAATGTTACGTGCCGCGACCACCCGATGACGTACCTGCTCAGACGCTTCCGCTCTGGTGCGCTGACCGCTGAGCATCCCACCCGGCAGTAGCGGCACCTCCAGCGAAAGATCAAAACGATCCAAAAAAGGGCCTGATAGCTTGCTGAGATACCGCAAAACCTGTTGGGGTGAGCAGCGGTTGTGTTGTCCCTGATAATGCCCGGTTGGACTGGGATTCATCGCAGCGATCAGCTGAAACCGTGCCGGATAGGTAACTTTTGCCCGGGCACGGGAAATAGCGATGACGCCCGACTCTAATGGCTCGCGCAGGGAGTCCAGTACCTTGCGATCAAATTCCGGTAACTCATCCAGAAACAGTACGCCATTGTGCGCGAGGGATATCTCACCGGGCCGTGGCAATGATCCGCCACCAATCAAAGCATAGAGAGATGCGCTATGGTGAGGTGACCTGAAAGGCCGCGTGCGCCACTGTCGGTGCAGGGTATTGTTGTTCACCAGGCTGTCGATTGCCGCGCACTCCAGAGCTTCCTGATCGCTAAGAGAAGGCATTATGCCAGGCAGTCGGGTGGCGAGCATGGTTTTACCCGTGCCCGGTGGCCCAATCAGCAGCAGGTTATGACCGCCTGCCGCTGTGATCTCCAGTGCTCTGCGCCCCTGCTCCTGACCAATGACATCAGCGAGATCATCAGCCGGCACGTCGCCCTGCTGTTCAGGGTATTGGGCCGTCGGTAATGTGAGCGCATTACGCAGAAAGGCGCATACCTCGCTGAGGTGAGAGGCGACCAGCGACAACCCCTGACGGATGAGTCCGGCATCACCCTGATTTTCAACGGAGAGCACCAGCTGCCTTCCCGCCTGTATCGCCACCATAGCCGCTGGAATCGCGCCCTGTACACCGCACACTGCGCCGTCGAGTGCCAGCTCACCCAGAAACTCATAGTGCGTCAGCTTATCGGCAGGAAGCTGCTCAGAGGCGACCAGAATGGCGATCGCCATAGGTAAGTCATACCGCCCGCCCTCTTTGGGTAAATCTGCCGGGGCCAGATTGATGGTGACGCGCTTAGCCGGAAAGGTAAAACCACTGTTGATAATGGCGCTGCGGACCCGCTCACGTGCCTCTTTCACGGTGGTTTCAGGCAAACCCACCAGTGTTAACGCTGGCAGGCCGTTACTGATATGCGCCTCAATGGTCACCAGCGGGGCTTCTACGCCTAATGCTGCCCGGGTCAGAACTTTTGATAATGACATACTCGCTCCTTGTTGCCGCCAGTCTGGTGACAGCGTCAAATGAAAGCGAGGGGATGATCAGCACTGTTCGGGCCATCGTCCAGCTCATCAGCGTTTTTTTCAAGGCGTATTGAAACCTTGTGCGACTGCGCGCAAATTCATCAAAACATGATTACGCCACTAAAGTGATGAATAATTATCATCACGTAATTATTTCTTGTAATACAGGTTGATAGGTCGTTATCCAGCGCCAGTGGTTAAAAAAAGTCTGTAAAAAAAGTTGTGCCATAACCCCTGACTATGATAACTCTGTAGGCATTACTTCGAACACGTAAAAGAATTGAACAACACATGAAAGCCCTTCTACAAGTGATTAGCCTGGTCGTGATTAGCGTGGTGGTGGTTATTAACCTACCGTGCGGGGCAACGCTTGGAGAAAGAAAGGCTTAAAAATCAAGCCTCGAATCCGAAAAAACCCCCGCACCGAAAGGTCCGGGGGTTTTTTTTCGACCCGAGGAAATATCAGTAAATCCACAAGGAACAAACAATGAACAGTAGCATAAAATTCTGTTGTTCCGGTCAGGACACAGGAGAATAGCGATGACAGGTGCACAGTGGGTAGTTCAGGCTTTACGCGCGCAGGGGGTTAATACCGTATTTGGTTACCCTGGTGGCGCAATCATGCCGGTATACGACGCGCTCTATGATGGCGGCGTGGAACACCTACTGTGTCGTCATGAGCAGGGCGCAGTGATGGCGGCGATTGGCTATGCCCGCTCAACCGGCAAAACTGGCGTCTGTATCGCCACTTCAGGCCCTGGCGCGACTAACCTGATTACGGGCCTGGCGGATGCCATGATGGATTCGGTTCCGGTTGTGGCAATCACCGGTCAGGTAACCTCTGCCTTCATCGGCACCGATGCTTTCCAGGAGATCGACGTTCTGGGACTCTCGCTGGCCTGTACCAAGCACAGCTTCCTGGTCGAGTCGCTGGATGAGCTGCCCGCTATCATGGCGGAAGCCTTTGCGCTGGCGCAGTCGGGTCGTCCGGGTCCGGTGCTGGTTGATATCCCGAAAGACATTCAGATTGCGCAGGGTGAGCCCGCACCGCATCTGGTGCCGGTAGAAGAGGGAAGCGCGATGCCACATCAGGCAATTCACGAAGCACGTGCACTGATGGCGCAGGCCAGAAAACCCATGCTCTACGTTGGCGGTGGCGTCGGTCTGGCGCAGGCTGTTCCGGCACTGCGTGCGCTGGCAGAAGAAACCGGTATTCCGGCAGTGGCTACCCTGAAAGGCTTAGGCAGTGTGGATCCACGCAGTGAGGTCTATCTGGGCATGCTGGGGATGCACGGCACCAAAGCCGCTAACCTGGCCGTACAGGCATGTGACCTGCTGATCGCGGTCGGTGCGCGCTTCGACGACCGCGTCACCGGCAAGCTGGATACCTTTGCACCCCACGCCAGCGTGATTCATCTCGACATCGATCCCGCTGAGTTAAACAAATTACGTCGCGCACACGTCTCTCTGCAGGGCGACCTCAACGAATTGCTGCCTGCTCTGAGCCAGCCGCTGCATATCAACGCCTGGCGTGATGAGGTGAAAGCGCTTAAAGCCAGTCACTCATGGCGCTATGACCATCCAGGTGAAGCGATCTATGCACCGCTGTTGCTGAAGCAGCTTTCCGATCGCAAACCGGCCAATACTGTTGTGACCACTGACGTTGGTCAGCATCAGATGTGGACGGCACAGCACATGGCATTTAGCGCACCGGAGAACTTCATCACCTCCAGTGGTTTGGGCACGATGGGCTTTGGTTTGCCTGCTGCTATCGGCGCACAGGTCGCACGCCCGGAAGATACGGTTATCTGTGTCTCGGGCGATGGCTCCATCATGATGAACATTCAGGAACTGGGCACCATCAAGCGCGGCAAGCTGCCGGTTAAAATCGTACTGATGGATAACCAGCGTCTGGGCATGGTGCGCCAGTGGCAGCAGCTCTTTTTTGACGGTCGCTACAGCGAAACCAATCTGTCCGATAATCCCGACTTCCTCACGCTGGCCAGCGCGTTCAACATTCCTGGCCAGCGCATTACCCGTAAAGATCAGGTCGACGCCGCCCTTGATGCTCTGCTGAACAGCGAAGGTCCTTACTTCCTGCATGTTGCAATAGATGAGCATGAAAACGTCTGGCCACTGGTACCGCCGGGTGCCAGCAATGCAAACATGATGGAGAAAACCGTATGAACCAGCATCAATTGTCTATCGAAGCCCGTTTCCGCCCTGAAATATTAGAGCGCATTTTACGCGTCGTGCGTCACCGCGGTTTTCAGGTCTGTTCTATGAACATGGCCTCAGTCGCTAACGCAGAAAACATTAATATTGAAATGACCGTTGCCAGCCAGCGCTCCGTCGATTTACTGTCTTCGCAGTTAAGTAAATTGATCGACGTTGCATGCGTTCAGATTCAACAACAGACAACACAACAAATCCGCGCGTAGCCGCGAGAGGAAATAACAATGAGCACGAAGAAAGCAGACTTTATTTGGTTCAATGGCGAGATGGTTAAGTGGGAAGATGCGAAGGTCAGCGTCATGTCTCACGCGTTGCACTACGGTACGTCGGTATTTGAAGGCGTGCGTTGCTACGACTCTCACAAAGGACCGGTTGTGTTCCGTCATCGCGAACACATGCAACGTCTGCACGACTCCGCCAAAATCTACCGCTTCCCGATTAAAAGCAGCGTTGATGAGCTGATGGAAGCGTGCCGCGAAGTCATCCGCCTGAACAAACTGAAAAGTGCTTATATCCGTCCGCTGGCCTTTGTTGGCGATGTGGGCCTGGGCGTGAACCCGCCAGACGGCTTCACCACCGATGTGATCATTGCTGCCTTCCCGTGGGGCGCATACCTGGGCGCAGAAGCGCTGGAAAACGGCATCGATGCGATGGTCTCCTCATGGAACCGCGTTGCGCCAAATACCCTGCCAACCGCCGCGAAAGCGGGTGGTAACTACCTCTCCTCACTGCTGGTGGGCAGCGAAGCCCGTCGTCACGGTTATCAGGAAGGTATCGCGCTGGACACCAATGGCCTGATTTCAGAAGGTGCTGGCGAGAACCTGTTTGAAGTTAAAGATGGTGTGCTGTTTACGCCGCCATTCACCTCCTCTGCACTGCCGGGTATCACCCGCGATGCCATCATCACGCTGGCGCGCGATATGGGCATTGAAGTGCGTGAGCAGACGCTGTCGCGTGAGTCGCTCTATCTGGCTGACGAAGTCTTTATGTCTGGCACCGCCGCAGAAATCACGCCGGTACGCAGCGTGGATCGCATTCAGGTCGGCGAAGGCAAACGTGGTCCGGTCACCAAACGCATCCAGGAGGCCTTCTTTGGTCTGTTCACTGGCGAAACAGAAGACAAGTGGGGCTGGTTAGATCCGGTTAACCCATAATCAGATACAGCGCGGGCGTCATCTGACGTCCGCGAGCTTATTCTTACTGGAGTAAATAGAGCATGCCTAAGTACCGTTCCGCCACTACCACCCACGGCCGCAATATGGCAGGTGCCCGTGCCTTATGGCGCGCGACAGGAATGACCGACGACGATTTCGGCAAGCCGATTATCGCTGTGGTTAACTCATTCACCCAATTTGTCCCTGGCCACGTTCACCTCCGCGACCTGGGTAAACTCGTCGCTGAGCAGATTGAAGCGTCAGGTGGTGTGGCTAAAGAGTTCAACACCATCGCGGTGGATGACGGTATTGCCATGGGTCATGGCGGCATGCTGTATTCACTGCCTTCGCGCGAACTGATTGCCGACTCGGTCGAGTACATGATCAACGCGCACTGCGCAGACGCCATGGTCTGCATCTCTAACTGCGATAAAATCACGCCGGGAATGCTGATGGCGTCACTGCGCCTGAATATTCCGGTGATCTTTGTTTCCGGTGGACCGATGGAAGCGGGTAAAACCAAGCTTTCTGACAAAATCATCAAGCTGGATCTGGTGGATGCGATGATTCAGGGTGCCAACCCGAACGTCAGCGATGCCGACAGCGATCAGATCGAACGCTCTGCCTGCCCGACCTGTGGCTCCTGCTCCGGTATGTTCACCGCCAACTCGATGAACTGTCTGACCGAAGCTCTGGGCCTGTCGCAGCCTGGCAACGGATCACTGCTGGCCACGCACGCCGATCGCAAAGAGCTGTTCATCAATGCCGGTAAGCGCATCGTCAGTCTGACCAAGCGCTACTACGAGCAGGATGACGTCAACATGCTGCCACGTAACATCGCTAACAAGGCCGCTTTCGAGAACGCCATGATGCTGGATATCGCCATGGGCGGTTCCACCAACACCGTATTGCACCTGCTAGCGGCGGCACAGGAAGGCGACATCGACTTTAATATCTCCGACATCGATCGCCTGTCACGTAAAGTGCCTCAGCTTTGTAAAGTCGCGCCAAGTACCCCGAAATATCACATGGAAGATGTGCATCGCGCGGGTGGTGTTTTTGCGATTCTGGGCGAGCTGGATCGCGCAGGCCTGTTCGACAGCAGCGCCCGTAATATTCTGCAGCAGACGATGCGTGAAACGCTGGATCAGTACGACATCATGCTGACCAAAGATCAGGCGGTGAAAGATATGTTCCGCGCTGGCCCGGCAGGCATCCGTACTACCCAGGCGTTCTCACAGAACTGCCGCTGGGACACGCTGGATGATGATCGTGCCGAAGGCTGTATCCGCACCCGTGAAAACGCTTACTCGCAGGATGGCGGTCTGGCCGTGCTTTACGGCAACATCGCCGAAGATGGCTGTATCGTTAAAACGGCGGGCGTAGACAAAGAGATCCTGACCTTCACGGGTCCGGCTAAAGTCTATGAAAGCCAGGATGACGCGGTAGAAGCGATTCTGGGCGGCAAAGTTGTGGCAGGCGACGTGGTCGTCATCCGCTACGAAGGACCAAAAGGCGGGCCGGGCATGCAGGAAATGCTCTATCCGACCACCTATCTGAAATCGATGGGCCTGGGCAAAAGCTGCGCACTGATCACCGACGGTCGGTTCTCCGGCGGTACGTCGGGCCTCTCTATCGGCCACGCTTCGCCGGAAGCGGCTAACGGCGGCACCATTGCGCTGGTCAAAGATGGCGATACCATTGAAATCGATATCCCTAATCGCGGCATCAAACTCGCTGTGCCGGATAACGAACTGCACGCCCGCCGTGAAGAGCAGCAGGCACGTGGCGATGCGGCCTATACGCCGGTCAATCGTCAGCGTGAAGTCTCCTTTGCGCTGCGTGCTTACGCATTACTCGCGACCAGTGCTGACAAAGGCGCCGTCCGCGATAAGAGCAAGCTGGGAGGCTAAAAATGGCCGAGTCTCAACCGCTACCTGACGCGCCTGGCGGCGCCGAATATTTGCGCGCAGTGCTGCGTTCACCGGTGTATGAAGTGGCACAGGTGACGCCGCTGCAGATTATGGAAAAAATTTCAGCGCGTCTCGGCAACACCATTCTGGTGAAGCGGGAAGATCGCCAGCCGGTGCACAGTTTCAAGGTGCGCGGTGCTTACGCGATGATTGCCGGTCTGAACGAAGAGCAGAAAGCGCGCGGCGTGGTGACGGCGTCAGCCGGTAACCATGCGCAGGGCGTGGCACTCTCCGCGACGAAACTGGGCATCAAGTCACTGATTGTGATGCCGCTGGCGACCGCAGACATCAAGGTTGATGCAGTGCGCGCATTTGGCGGTGAGGCTTTCCTGTTTGGTGCCAACTTTGATGAGGCGAAAGCCAAAGCGATAGAACTCGCTGAACAGCGCGGCTCCACCTTCGTACCGCCATTTGACCATCCGGCTGTCATTGCCGGACAGGGCACGCTGGCGATGGAGCTGTTGCAGCAGGATGCGCACCTCGACCGGGTCTTTGTGCCGGTTGGCGGCGGCGGTCTGGCGGCCGGCGTGGCTGTGCTGATTAAGCAACTTATGCCGCAAATCAAAGTGATTGCGGTGGAGTCAGAAGATTCAGCCTGCCTGAAAGCCGCACTGGAAGCGGGTCATCCGGTCGATCTGCCACGCGTCGGGCTGTTTGCCGAAGGCGTAGCGGTCAAACGGATTGGCAGCGAAACTTTCCGGCTCTGTCAGGCTTACATTGATGACATTATCACCGTCGATAGCGATGCGATTTGCGCGGCGATGAAAGATCTGTTCGAAGATGTTCGTGCCGTGGCGGAGCCGTCTGGCGCGCTGGCGCTGGCGGGCATGAAAAAGTATATCCAGCAGCATGAGATCAAAGGCGAGCGGCTGGCGCATGTGTTATCCGGTGCCAACGTCAACTTCCACGGCCTGCGTTACGTATCGGAGCGTTGTGAGCTGGGCGAACAGCGTGAAGCGCTGCTGGCCGTCACCATCCCGGAACAGCAGGGCAGCTTCCTGCGCTTCTGCCAGACGCTGGGCGGACGTTCCATCACCGAGTTCAACTACCGCTACGCGGATGCGGACAAAGCCTGCATCTTTGTTGGCGTGCGTCTGACCCGTGGCGTGGAAGAGCGTAGCGAAATCATCAGCGAGCTCACCAGCGGCGGTTATCAGGTGGTCGATCTTTCAGATGATGAGATGGCGAAACTGCACGTGCGCTACATGGTGGGCGGACGTCCCTCCAAGCCGCTGCGTGAACGGCTCTTCAGCTTTGAATTCCCGGAGGCACCTGGCGCATTGCTGAAGTTCCTGCAGACGCTGGGCACTCACTGGAATATCTCGCTGTTTCATTACCGCAGCCACGGCACCGACTATGGTCGTGTGCTGGCAGCTTTTGAACTCGGCAGCGATGAGCCACGTTTCGAGGAGCATCTCACCGATCTGGGTTACGACTTTCATGACGAAAGCCAGAACCCGGCGTTCCGCTTCTTCCTGTCAGGCCACTGATTACAGCTGGCTCCAGAAAGCACTGATCAGCGGCTCTCCGAGCCGCTTTTTTTGCACGCAGATGCCGAGTTCGAACGGCGCAACCGAGTCAATATTCTCCAGCAGCAGCACGCGGTTTCGCACCGGGTCCGGGCTGTTCTCCAGCACCACATCCGGCAACAGTGCAATACCGCAACCCAGCGCCACCATTGAGACAATCGCTTCATGCCCCGATACGGTGGCGTAAATGACCGGATTCGGGATGCGCTGACGACGGAACCAGAGATCGATACGCCGCCGTGCGGGTCCCTGCACCGGCAGAATGAAGGGAATTTTTGACCAGTCGGGCTGCGGCTGTGTGGCCTGAGTGCGAACAGCACAGGGCAGTGCAGGCGCAATCAGCACCAGCGGGATCAGCCCCAGTGGCATAAAATCAATGCTGGCGGGCAGAGTTTCAGGCCGTCCGGCAATCGCCAGATCGGCATCGCCGGAGTGCACTTTTTCCACCGCATCCGCGGCATCGCCGGTATCCAGTTTGATTTCGACCTGCGGATGTTCAGCGCGAAAGCGGTCAAGGATGGGCGGCAGATGACTGTAGGCCGCCGTCACAGAACAGAACAGTCGCAGTTCGCCGCTGAGTGACGGGCCGTTAAGATCCATCACATGGCGCAGTTGCTGATACTGCAACAGCGTCTGCTGGGCAAACTGGCGCAGGCGTTCGCCCGCTTCCGTCAGCGTCACGGTGCGGTTATCGCGCAGAAACAGCGCATGGCCGACATCTTCTTCAAGCCGCTGGATCTGGCGTGACAGCGTGGAAGGGCTGACGTGCATCGCACGCGCAGTGCGCCCGAAGTGGCAGCTTTCTGCCAGATGAAGAAACAGTTTCAGATCCCGTAAATCCATGTGCGCGTCGCCTCTGGGTGGTGTTGCATTTATTGCAATGTGACGTTGTTAATATATCAATTTAAGCAACAGAATTCCTGTCATATGATGGGGTCATTCGCGGCGCTGCACGATTCGCCGTTCCTGAACAAAAAAAGCAAACACAACCTTACTGGAGTACCCATGGCTAACTATTTCAACACATTGAACCTGCGCAACCAGCTGGCGCAATTAGGCAAATGCCGTTTCATGGCGCGTGATGAATTCGCGGATGGTGCCAGTTTCCTGAAAGGCAAAAAAGTCGTTATCGTTGGCTGTGGTGCGCAGGGCCTGAACCAGGGTCTGAACATGCGTGATTCCGGTCTGGACGTTGCTTATGCACTGCGTGCTGAAGCGATTGCGGAGAAACGCCCTTCATGGCGCAAAGCGACCGATAACGGTTTCAAAGTGGGTACTTACGAAGAGCTGATCCCGCAGGCTGACCTGGTGGTTAACCTGACGCCAGACAAGCAGCACTCTGCTGTAGTTCAGGCTGTTCAGCCGCTGATGAAAGATGGCGCTGCACTGGGCTACTCACACGGTTTCAACATCGTTGAAGTGGGCGAAAGCATCCGTAAAGACATCACTGTTGTGATGGTGGCGCCGAAGTGCCCGGGTACTGAAGTGCGTGAAGAGTACAAACGTGGCTTTGGTGTGCCGACGCTGATCGCGGTTCACCCTGAAAATGATCCAAAAGGCGAAGGCATGGCGATTGCTAAAGCCTGGGCAGCTGCGACTGGCGGCGATCGTGCTGGCGTGCTGGAATCCTCCTTCGTTGCAGAAGTGAAATCTGACCTGATGGGTGAGCAGACTATTCTGTGTGGCATGTTGCAGGCGGGTTCACTGCTCTGCTTCGACAAGCTGGTGGCTGAAGGTACCGATCCGGCTTACGCAGAAAAACTGATTCAGTTCGGCTGGGAAACCATCACCGAGTCACTGAAGTTTGGTGGCATCACCCTGATGATGGATCGTCTTTCTAACCCGGCGAAACTGCGCGCCTATGCGCTGTCAGAGCAGCTGAAAACCATCATGGCGCCGCTGTTCCAGAAGCACATGGATGACATCATCTCTGGTGAATTCTCTTCCGGTATGATGGCTGACTGGGCAAATGATGATAAAAACCTGCTGACCTGGCGTGAAGAGACCGGCCAGACCGCGTTCGAAACCGCCGCACAGTATGAAGGCAAAATTGAAGAGCAGGAGTACTACGACAAAGGTGTTGTGATGGTAGCGATGGTTAAAGCGGGCGTTGAGCTGGCGTTTGAAACCATGGTAGACGCCGGCATCATTGAAGAGTCTGCTTACTATGAATCACTGCATGAGCTGCCGCTGATCGCGAACACCATCGCCCGTAAGCGTCTGTATGAAATGAACGTGGTTATCTCTGATACTGCCGAATATGGTAACTACCTGTTCTCCTTCGCCGCAGTTCCGCTGCTGAAAGAGTTCATGACCACATTGCAGCCAGGCGATCTGGGTAAAGCGGTTGAAGGCACGCAGGTCGACAACGCGCAGCTGCGTGACGTTAACGAAGCCGTTCGCCAGCATCCGATTGAAACCGTTGGCCGCAAGCTGCGTGGCTACATGACCGACATGAAGCGTATCGCTGTCGCGGGCTAATAAACCTCTTCACCGTTTTCAGCAAAACAAACCCCGGCTCGCCGGGGTTTTTTATTTGTGAACAGTGCCTGGAAGGTTCGCTGTAGGAACGGTGCCTGCACTGCCTGCTTTGCTGTAAGATCGAGCCTGTACAGGCAATACGGTCAGATCGGAAAGACGCAAAACCCGCCATCCCTGGCGCGGGACGCTTTCCTCCTCTGCCCGTATTGCCAGTGCCCTCAAGCTTCTTCATTGCTGCCCGAATCACCCTGCCTCATTAGCACTATGCAAGATCTTCAAACTGACAGCTAACCTGCTTCAGGCGATGGGAGCATACGCCTGTAGCAAAGCATCGCGGGCCAGGGACAACAACGCCGGGAGCGTTTTTGAACAACGCAATGCGTTGGCCCGGCTACGGGCGCACCTCAGGGATGAGGTGCGTAATCGGCCGCGCTGAGCCTGCCAGGGATGGCGTCTTTTACGTCTTTGCTTCAGGCGTATGCGCCCTGAGCCTGCTACCTGACCTCAAGGCGACACTTTAAACCCTGCGGAGTAGATGTATGCTCCCTGAAACGCCCTTTATTTACTCAACCCAACCCATAAAAAAACCCGGCATCTGCCGGGTTTCACTGACCTTCATCCAACCGGATTACACGTCATAAAGCGTCTGGTGACGCGTCTCTTTACAGGCCAGCAACGCGATCAGCGTCAGTACTGCCATTGACGCAAGATACAGCCCCACCGCCTGCAAACCATAATGGGCATTTAGCCAGGTCGCAATATAAGGCGCAACGGAGGCACCCAGAATCGAGGAGAGGTTATAGGAGAACGATGCGCCGGTATAACGCACTTCAGTCGGGAACAGCTCCGGCAGCAGCGCGCCCATCGGGCCAAACGTCAGCCCCATAATGCTCAGACCCAGCAGCAGAAACGCCATCACCAGCGCCTGTGAACCTGAACCAAGCATTGCCGGGAACAGGAACGAAAACCCGATAATCATCAGCGTAATGGTAATCATCGTCTTGCGACGACCAAAACGGTCAGCCAGCAAACCAGCAATCGGTACCATCACCCCAAAGCCAATCACCGCCAGCATCAGCATCCACAGCATACTGTTACGCGGAATGCCCAGACCCGCCGGTGCTGCCGTGGTGCCATAACTCATCGAATAGACGGTCATGATATAGAACAGCGTATAGGTCGCCAGCATGATAAAAGTGCCGAGAATCGTGGCGGTCAGATGCTTGCTCAGCAGCGCCGCAATCGGCACCCGAACCTGCTTCTTCTCTTTCTGCACTTTGGCAAACACCGGACTCTCATGCAGCGAAACGCGCACATACAGACCAACCAGCACCAGCACGGCAGAGAGAATAAACGGCACGCGCCAGCCCCACTGCATAAACTGCTCGTCGGTCAGCAGCCATGAAAGCAGCAGGAAAGTCCCGTTAGCGAAGAAAAAGCCAATCGGCGCACCCAGCTGAGGGAACGAACCGTAAAGCGCACGCTTCTTCGCTGGCGCATTTTCCGTCGCCAGCAGCGCCGCACCACCCCATTCTCCACCCAGCCCCAGTCCCTGACCAAAACGCGCCAGCGCCAGCAGCAGCGGCGCCATCACGCCAATCGTCTCATAGCTGGGTAGCAGACCAATCACCACGGTGGAAATACCCATGGTCAGCAGCGAGGCAACCAGCGTGGCTTTACGCCCGACGCGATCGCCAAAGTGACCAAACACCGCTGAGCCAATCGGACGCGCGATAAAGGCGATAGCGAAAGTGGCCAGCGACTGTAGCGTTGCGACCGTGGCATCACCCTGCGGGAAGAAAATGTGCGGGAAAACAATTACCGCAGCCGTGGCATAAATATAAAAGTCGAAGAATTCGATGGCCGTACCGACCAGCGAGGCAATTACCACTTTACTGCGTGAGTTAACCGGCGTGGGATCCTGCTGTTTGTCGAGTGTGTCTGTGAGGGAGGCTTGCATAACTGTTTCTTATTTGTAAATACAGATAAAGAATCTTACGCATCTGCCAGGGCGCATTCAATGATGAAAACCCGCGCCGCGTCTGGCTTCAGAGGGCAAAAAGAGGATAATTTCTGTGGTGCTGTGAATACCGGGTGATACCGGGGTAAACCGGACGATATATGGCGGGATACTCTAAGAAAGGGCTAAATAAAAGTGACCCCTCAGCTATTCATCCTGTTATCTGATTAAAAAATAGCCGAGGGGAAATATTTTCCGCTGTTGTTAACGGATTACGATGATTTGTGTCGTGACGCGCTGCCCGCTTCAGGCATCTGTGGGTCGTCTTTATATTTGGCAGTGGCGATCCACGCTGCACAGAACAGCGTCAGACGAGCGAAGAAGTAGAAGAATGCCATCAGGCCGAGCACTGAACCAAAGGCGGCACCGGAAGGCGAGGTCGCCATCTTCGGCAGTGTCAGCGTCATCACAAACTTAATCACCTCAAAGCCGATTGCCGCCAGCAGTGTCCCGCGGAACAACGCTTTCTTACGCGGCTTATGACGCGGCAGGATCCAGAAAATCCACAGGAACAGCAGATAGTTCGCCATAACGGAAATCGAGGTGGCGATAATGGTCAGGGCAGGCCGCAACCAGTCAATGCCATCCAGGCCCAGCGCACTGACGATAGAGGCCTGCGCAGAGCCGGCTACCGAGGTCAGCGACAGCGTAATCACCAGCGCCAGCATCAGACCCGCCAGCGACAGCAGATCGCGAATATAACGCTTCCAGATCTTCTCCTTGTCATCCGGTTTGCGTTCCCATACGTCGCGCGACTGGGCACGAATCGCTTCACGCAGGTTACCCATCCAGTTAAGGCCGGAGTAGAGCGCCAGCAGTAAACCGGTAATCCCCACGGTGGCACGCTGCTGAATCGCGGTATTCACAGTATTTTTCAGCGTGGTTGCCAGTGTCGGGTCGCTGATGCTGCTGACGATTTTGTTGATGATATCGGTCAGCAAATCCGGATTCGATGCCAGCACAAAACCCACGGCGGCGAACGACACCATCAGAATGGGAATCAGCGATAAAAACGAAAAATAGGTAATCGCCGCGCCAAACTGGCTGCCGAGCCGATCGTTAAAGCGGTCAAGGGCGCGAATGAAATGCGCCACCGCCGGAATAGCCTGAAACCAGGTGGCGAAACGCGACACGCGAACAATAGATTCATCTACGGTGTGGTTGCCGGTTTTAATATCGATAAGCGGCTTTTGTGGCTGCAAATCCTGCGGATTTTCCTGCTTGTCTGTCATAGACCTTCACTGTCCTGTTTATCATTAAAATCAAAGTATAGCCGCTCAGGTGACGTACTCCTGTAACACCTGACTCAGCCACTCCATAAATACCCGCACGCGACGTGCCACATTGCGCCGGTGCGGATAGAGCAGATGGATCGGCATCGGCCTGGCGGGAAAGCGATGCAGCACTTCCACCAGCTCACCCCTTTCCAGCAATGTCTGAATGCCGGCGGCAGGCACCTGAATAATCCCTAAGCCCGCCAGGCAGGCGGCGCGATAGGTTTCGGTGCTGTTCACCGTCACCACGCCGCCGGTATGAACGTAATGGCACTGCCTGCCATCAAAATATTCAAATCCGGGTGATGCCTGACCGAGCTGCTGGCTGTAATGCACCATCGCATGCTGCGACAGCTCTTCCAGCCGGATTGGCATGCCGAACCGCGAAAGGTAGCCAGGGCTGGCGCAGTTAATCAAGGTATGGGTACCAATTTTTCGCGCAATCAGCCCCGAATCTTTGAGTTCGCCAACCCGAAGGACACAATCAAACCCTTCGCGGATCACATCCACCTGACGATCGCTGCTACTCAGCTCAATCTCTATGCCGGGATAGTGCTGCAAAAATTCGGGCAGCCGTGGCAGGATAAAACCGGTGGCCATCGCCACCGACATATCCACCCGGAGTTTACCGCTGAGCGAGGCGGGTTCGTGCTGAAACAGGCTGTCCATATCGTCAATCATCGACAATAAATCAAGACAGCGATCGTAATAGACTAATCCATCCTGGGTGAGTTGCACCCGGCGCGTGGTGCGATGCAACAAACGTGTTGCCATTTGATTCTCCAGCGCCTGGATCTGCCGGGATACACTGCCTTTCGGCACACCTAAACTTTCTGCTGCGCGGGTAAAACTGCCCATTTCTGCCACCCGCACGAAGACCTGCATTGCGTGAATTTTGTCCATGTTGTTCACCGATTGTTGTTTTTATTGAAACAGTGATGCGCGTTTACCCCTGTTTATAGATCAATAATTCGCGAATATCCTTAACCCGTGTTCAATTTTTCAACAGGTGTGAGCGATGAATCAGAAAGTGGCGTTAATTACCGGTGGAAACCGTGGGTTAGGCCGGAATGGAGCCTTAAAACTGGCTGCCAGAGGCACCGATATCATTCTGACGTACCGCAGCCATGCCGATGAGGCGCAGGCGGTCGTAAAGGAAATTGCGGCGATGGGGAGGCGCGCCGTGGCGCTGGCACTGGATGTCGGCGAAACCGGTCAGTTCGACCGCTTTGTTGGAGAGGTGAAACAGGCACTCCAGCAGCAATGGCAACGGGAGCGATTTGACTATTTAGTGAACAACGCGGGTCATGGACACTACAAGCCGTTTACCGACACCACCGAGGCGGAATTTGATGCGCTGGTCAATGTGCATTTTAAAGGGCCTTACTTTCTCACTCAGAAGCTGCTGCCGCTGATCAATGACGGTGGCCGCATCCTGAACATCTCCAGCGGGCTGACCCGACTGGTCTACCCTGGCTCCTCGACCTATGCGTCGATGAAAGGGGCGATGGAAGTCCTGACGCGCTACCAGGCGAAAGAGCTGGGCGAACGGCGCATTCGCGTCAATATTCTGGCACCTGGCGCGATAGAGACTGACTTTGGTGGTGGCCGGGTGCGTGATACCCGCGAGATTAACGATCAGATTGCCGGACTGACGGCGCTGGGTCGGGTCGGACTGCCGGATGATATCGGCGACGCCATCAGCGCGATCCTCAGTGACGAAACCGGCTGGATCACCGCGCAGCGGATTGAGGCTTCAGGCGGGCAGGGGATTTAACCGCGGGCGGCGTCGTTGAAAACACGACGCCGCCGCTTTTCACAGCGTAATAGTGCCGTCGATGACGGTAACCGTATTGCCGCCAATCCAGATGGTCTCACCAGCGAAAGATACGTTCACCCGGCCTGCACGCTGCAGGGCCGTTCCCTGGCGAACGCGATAGGCGGTGGTATGGCCTGCGGCTGCGAAGTAACGCGCCAGACAGGCGTTGGCGCTGCCGGTCACCGGATCCTCGGTCAGGCTGCCATTTTCTACCAGCAGGCCACGCACTTCATACTGCTCAGGCTCGCCCTCAGGCAACCGGCCAAACGGCATCACTCCCGAAACACCCGCATGCTTAACCAGACGCTGCAAATCGCTGACATTGGGCTGCAGCGCCAGCACAGCGTCGGCACTGACCATCGGTACCAGCAGCCAGCGAATCCCCATATCGACCACCGTCGGGCTTTGCGTCAGATCGAACGCGTCGCTGTTTAAAGCGTTCCCCATCAGCGCATCCTGCCACGGCATCAGGGTGGCCGCCGGCGCGGCAAATGCCAGTTCGCCCGCCTCACCTATCTTCACCGTCACGTTTCCGACGCCACACTCCTGCACGATTTCACCCGGCGTTCGGGTAGGCCAGCCCGCCTCCAGCAGCACATGTGCGGTGCCCAGCGTCGGATGACCGGCAAACGGCAGTTCGCCTTCCACGGTAAAAATACGCACCCGATAATCCGCCTCTTCGTGCTGCGGCGGCAGCACAAAGGTAGTTTCCGACAGGTTCGTCCAGCGGGCAATTGCCGCCAGCTGGCTGTCGTTTAGCCCCTGAGCATCCATGATCACCGCCAGCGGATTGCCATTAAAGGCGGACGAGGTAAACACATCGACTTGCTTAAACGCGACCTTCATTGTGACTCCTTGCTCTGGGTTCAGTGTGGCCTTTTCTCTGCCGGATGATTGCTTATAACAGCTAACAGCGTTATCAATAAGTTAAAGATTTTACCGGAGACTCTGAATGCTAACGATCCTGGGACGCGCCTCCTCAATCAACGTGCGCAAAGTACTATGGCTGTGTGACGAACTTGACCTTGATTTTGAGCGCGAAGAGTGGGGCGATGGCTTCCGCTCAACCCACCTACCCGAATTCATGGCACTGAATCCCAATGCGATGGTGCCGGTTCTGAAAGATGATGACTTTGTGTTGTGGGAATCCAATACCATTCTGCGCTATCTGGCGAACGCCTATGGCGGCGAGTGGCTCTATCCTCATGATCCGCAAACGCGAGCGCCTGTCGATCAGTGGATAGACTGGCAAGCTACCGAACTCAACACCTCATGGCGCTACGCATTTATGTCGCTGGTGCGAAACTCCCCGGCTCATCAGGATCCGCGTCTGCTGGCTGCGGCCAGTAAAGGCTGGGCGCACACTATGAGCATTCTCAATCAGCAGCTGGAAAAAACCGGCCGCTATGTTGCCGGACGTAATTTCACGCTGGCAGACATTCCGATTGGCCTGGCGGTGAACCGCTGGTTTGAGACCCCGCTCGACCATCCCGATTACCCTGCGGTGCGGACTTATTACGAGCGCCTGACTGAACGTCGCGGCTATACCGTCTGGGGCCGCAACGGTACACCCTGAGCCTCACCGCACGGTATTCCTGCCAGCTCACAGGCGATTTCGCCTGCACGCTGAATCGCCCGGCTGTAGCGCGCATCAAACGGATAGCAGCAGGAGAGTCGCAGCGCATGGTTGTAGCGCTCGCTCAGTGAGTAGAGTGCGCCAGGCGTAACGCAAATTTGCTCCTGCAGCAGCCGATCAAACATCTCGGTGGTATTCACGCCGCCCGGTAGCTCAACCCAGAAAACGAAGCCACCGCGCGGCAGTGTTGCGCGCGTGCCTTCCGGGAAGTAGCGGGCGATAAGACCCCGCGCCTCATCCAGATTAGCTGCATAGCGACGGCGCAGCGTGCGCAGATGGTGGTCGTAACCGCCGGAAGCCAGAAACTCCGCCAGCGTTTCGGAGAGCAGGGCAGATTCAGCCATTGAGGAGACCGCTTTCAGTCGGGCAATCGCATCATGAAAACGGCCTGCGGCGGTCCAGCCAATACGAAAATCGGGTGCCACGGTTTTGGTGAAACTGGTGCAGTAGATCACCCAGCCATCGCGATCGAAGGCTTTCACGGCGGGTGAGAGCGGCCAGTCGAACTGCAACTCGTCATACAGCCCATCTTCTATCAGCGGAACGTGGTAAGTATTCACTAACTTTGCCAGCCGTTTCTTATTCTCCAGGGACATACCGCAGCCCAGCGGGTTCTGCGCGCTCGGCATCGCAATCAGCGCCTTGATACGCTGCTCCTGCAGCAGCATCTCCAGCGCATCCAGTGACAGCCCATGCTGCGGATCGGTGGGGATTTCCAGTGCTTTCAGACCGAGCGAGGCCAGAAGCGGAAAGAGGAAAAAGTAGGTAGGCGACTCCAGCCCGACGCAGTCGCCGGGCTGCGTGACTGCTCTGAGCGCCAGCTGAAGCGCCTCCATGCAGCCGTGGGTCAGGGTGATCTCATCGGCGGTAATTGTCTGTCCGGCGTGCAGCGCCCGTCGCGCTATCTCCTCCCGTAAGCGCTCACTACCGGGCGGAAGCGCATAGCGACCAATCATGTTGGGATCACGACGTAACAATGAGGCGGTAATCCGGGCGATGCGTGCCGCCGGGAAAAGCTCACTGTCCTGCGGGCAGGCCAGCGAAATATTGGTGTAGTCGGGATGATTCTGCGCCGCAAACACCTTATCGATCAGGTCGAGTTTACCGCTGCTGGGATCGCGTACCCGGGTCTTATGCTGACCGTGGCGGGTGACGGCAGGCAACACGCCGCGCACGTAATAGCCCGACTGCGGACGCGCCTCAATCAGCCCGCGATCTTCCAGCATCTGCCAGGCATTCAGCACGGTATTGACGCTGACCTGATGTGACTGCGCAACACGGCGGATCGCCGGCAGGCGTTTACCGGGTTTCAGCGTTCCCTGATGGATGGCTTCAGCGAAGCTCTCTGCCAGCTGCTGATAGAGGGGTTGTTCGGTCGTGGGAGCAAGGGACACAATAGCCTCCGGCCTGAATGGGTACAATTTCTGTTAACGATAACTGTAACCATAACAATAGTGATTTTGTGTCCCTGTTACCATCTCTTTCCCCGCCGTAGCATAGAACTCTGTCTACCTTCAGGAGAGTCACCATGCTTGATCCCTCTTTCTTCAGTTACGTTACCGTGATGTCAATTACGCCAGGCCCGAACAATCTGCTGCTGGCGACCTCCGGGGTCAATTTTGGCATGCGGCGCACTCTGCCAATGGTGTTCGGTATTCTGGTGGGCTGTGCGGTGCAGACGGTGATTGCCGGGATGGCGCTGGAGGTGTTATTGCACTGGATGGCGGCGATTCGCCTGCCGCTGACGCTGGCAGGCTGTACTTATCTGATGTGGTTATCCTGGAAAATTTTTCGCGCTGCCGCACCCGAAGCGCGCACCCGTCCTCAGCCAATGACGATAGTGGGCGGCGCCTGCTTCCAGGCGATCAATCCCAAGGCCTGGCTGATGGCCACCAACGTCGCGCTGCTCTATAGCGGCAGCAGCGGCGTCCTGACGGTGATGATCGGCTTTATGCTGCTCAATCTGCCCTGCATCCTGATCTGGGCAGCACTGGGCGATCGCCTGCGCAGCCATCTGCAGATTGCCTGGAAGCGCCAGCTGTTTAACAGCCTGATGGCGCTGTCGCTGGTGGCGACCACCGTCTGGATGCTGACCGACGCGCTGCTGGCCGCTTAATCGGGCGCACCCGGTGCAGTGGCCGACGGCCATTTCCAGTTCTGCACCTCCGGTAAATCTTCGCCATGCTCACGGACATAGCGATGATGTTCCGCCAGACGCTGCTGTAAATCCTCCAGCAGCTCAGGATGCGCGTCGGCCAGGCCCGGCACGCGCAGAATCGCCTCCTGCGCCAGATGATAGCGGTCAAGCTCGTTCAGTACCGTCATATCAAATGGCGTGGTGGTGGTTCCCTCTTCGTTAAAGCCGCGCACATGGAAGTTGCGGTGGTTGGTTCGGGAATAGGTCAGGCGATGTATCAGCGTCGGATAGCCGTGGAAAGCAAAAATCACCGGTTTATCCTGGGTAAACAGCGCGTCGAACTCCGCATCAGATTTGCCATGCGGATGCTGATCTTCCGGCTGCAGTGCCAGTAGATCGACCACGTTCACCACGCGGATGCGCAGTTCAGGCAGCATCTCACGCAGCAGATCGACCGCCGCCATCGTCTCCATAGTTGGGACATCACCGGCGCAGGCCATCACCACATCTGGCTGGTCATGTGCCGGCGTGGTGCCCGCCCAGCGCCACTCGCCCATACCCGCTTCACAATGGGTCACGGCACTGGCCATATCCAGCCACTGCGGCGCAGGCTGTTTGCCCGCCACAATCACATTGATGCGGTCCCAGGTGCGCAGGCAGTGATCGCCCACCCAAAGCAGCGTATTGGCATCGGGCGGCAGATAGATGCGCACGATGTCTGCTTTCTTGTTGGCAACATGATCGATAAAGCCCGGATCCTGATGACTGTAGCCATTGTGGTCCTGACGCCAGACGTGCGAAGAGAGCAGGTAATTCAGCGACGAAATCGGTTTACGCCAGCCCAGCTTGCGCGTCACTTTCAGCCACTTAGCGTGCTGGTTAAACATCGAATCGACGATGTGAATAAAAGCTTCATAGCAGTTGAACAGCCCGTGGCGGCCGGTCAGCAGATAGCCTTCAAGCCAGCCCTGACACTGATGCTCACTGAGGATTTCCATCACCCGGCCATCCCGCGCCAGCTGCTCATCGTACGGCTCTATTCGTTCCAGCCAGGTGCGGCTGGTCACGTCAAAGACCGGCGTCAGACGGTTAGAGGCCGTTTCATCCGGGCCAAACAGGCGGAAATTATCGCGGTTACGCTGGAACAACACGCTGAGATAGCGCCCCAGATGCTCTGTGGCCTGCGCTATCTCTGTGCCTGGCTCGCTGATATCGCAGGCAAACTCCGCGATGTCAGGTGCATCCAGCTCACGGCGCAGCAGGCCGCCATTGGCATATGGCGAAGCCCCCATGCGTTTATCGCCTTCCGGTGCCAGCGCCTGCAGTTCCGGCTTCAGGCGACCCTGTTCATCAAACAGATCGTCGGGCTGATAGCTCCGCATCCACGTTTCAAGGATCTGGCGATGACCTTCATCTTCACGACAGGCCGCGACCGGCACCTGATGCGCCCGCCAGAAATCCTCCACTTTCTTGCCGTCGACCGTTTCAGGGCCGGTCCAGCCTTTGGGGCTACGCAGGATAATCATCGGCCAGCGCGGCACGTCGTTGCTGGCGTTGCCGCTGCGCGCCTCACGCTGATACGCAGCGATCTTACTGAAGGCGGTATCCAGCGTCTCCGCCATCAGCGGATGCATTTTTTCCGGTTCATGCCCGCAGACAAACAGCGGCTCATAGCCGTAGCCGCTGAATAGCTGGTGCAGATCCTCATCGCTGCTGCGGCCCAGTAGCGTCGGGTTAGCAATCTTGTATCCGTTAAGATGCAGAATCGGCAGCACTGCGCCGTCACGTTCAGGATTGAGGAATTTGATGCCGTGCCAGCTGGAGGCCAGCGGCCCGGTCTCCGCTTCGCCGTCGCCAATCACGCACGGCACCACCAGATCGGGATTATCGAAGGCCGCACCAAAGGCATGAGAGAGCGAATAGCCCAGCTCGCCGCCTTCATTAATTGAGCCCGGCGTTTCCGGTGCCGCGTGGCTGGGAATGCCGCCAGGGAAGGAAAACTGTTTAAACAGGCGCTGCATACCCGCCGCATCCTGCGAGATGTGCGGATAAATCTCACTATAGCTGCCCTCCAGCCAGGTATTCGCCACCATGCCGGGACCGCCGTGGCCTGGCCCGCAGATATAGATCATATCCAGGTTCTGTTTGCGGATAACACGGTTGAGGTGGGCATAGATAAAATTCAGACCTGGCGTGGTGCCCCAGTGACCCAGCAGACGCGGTTTAATATGTTCCGGCCTGAGTGGCTCGCGCAACAGCGGGTTATCCATCAGGTAAATCTGTCCAACTGAGAGATAGTTCGCTGCCCGCCAGTAGCGGTCGAGCAGGGTAAATTCGGGTGACGCAGGGGAGTAAGACATGCGGGTTCCTCCTGATCGTTCGGCTAAAAGATGCCTTAACCCTAATAGAGAATCCTCAGGACGACCAGGCAACCGCCCAATAAAAAAGGCCCCGCTATGCGGAGCCTTTTTATCAACGGCACTGTATTACTTGCCGACGACGAACGCGGTTTCCCGTCCTTCATCGTTGGCCGCCATCGGCGTAACCGGCGAATAGTCGAGCTGCAGAACACGACTGGTCTCGGCTAACACTTTTTCTGTCAGCGCCACGTCGCCATTAAGCTTACGTCCCCAGGAGGGGACCACCGCACGGATTTTGTTCTGCCATTCCGGTGAAGCCATTTGCTCAGGACAGACCTTGTGCAGCAGCTCCAGCATGATGGGTGCCGCCGTTGAGGCGCCTGGCGAGGCACCCAGCAGAGCGGAAATCGTACCATCCTGCGAGGCGACCACTTCGGTGCCCAGACGCAACACGGCGCCCTCTTTCTCATCTTTCTTGATGATCTGCACACGCTGACCCGCTGTGACAAGGCGCCAGTCTTCCTGCTTCGCCTGCGGCACATAAGCACGCAGCGCCTCCATCCGGTCGCTGTCGCTTTGCAATACCTGATCCATGAGGTATTTCACCAGATCGAAGCTTTTCAGCCCCACTTTAACCATTGGCAACATATTGCTGCTGTTCAGGGACGTGAACATATCCATCAACGAACCCTGTTTCAGGAACCGGGTCGAGAAGGTGGCGAACGGGCCAAATAGCAGCACCTGCTTGCCATCCAGCACGCGGGTGTCAACGTGCGGCACGGACATCGGCGGCGCACCGACGCTGGCTTTGCCGTAAACCTTAGCCATGTGTTGCGCGACGACCTGCGGGTTTTCCGTGACCAGGAATGAACCGCCCACCGGGAAACCGGCGTAACCATTCGCTTCCGGGATACCGGCTTTCTGCAGCAGCGGTAACGCCGCGCCACCCGCACCAATAAAGATTTTGCTCGCCGTCAGCGTGCGACGCGTGCCGCTGTTCAGACACTGCAGCGTCACCTGCCAGCGACCATCGGCAAGCTTTTTGAGATCCCGCACTTCCTGACGCAGACGCAGCTGGAAATTCGCTTTCTTCTCTAACGAGGCGATCAGCTGACGGGTGATCTCACCGAAGTTCACATCGGTGCCCATCTCTGTCCAGGTCGCGGCCACTTTCTGGCGACGGTCACGGCCATTCATTACCAGCGGGATCCAGCGGGCAATCTGCTGCGGATCTTCGGAGTAGGCCATGCCGCGGAACAGAGTGCTTTTCTGCAACGCTTTGAAGCGCTTGCGCAGGAAGTCGACATTGTCGTCGCCCCAGACAAAGCTCATGTGCGGCGTGCTATGAATAAAGCTTTTGGGATTGCGCAGGTTGCCTTTCTGAACCTGATAAGCCCAGAACTGGCGGGAAATCTGAAACGATTCGTTGATCGTTATCGCTTTAGAGATGTCGATGCTGCCATCCGCCTGCTGAGGCGTATAGTTCAGCTCCGCCAGCGCCGCATGACCGGTGCCCGCGTTATTCCAGCCGTTGGAGGATTCTTCGGCCACGCTATCGAGCCGCTCCACCATTTCGATGGACCAGTCCGGCTCTAAATCCTGCAGCCATGCACCGAGGGTAGCGCTCATCACACCAGCACCAATCAGCAGCACGTCAACGTCTTTGCGCTCCTGCGCAGTAGTGGTGTCCTTTGCCATGGCACTCATCGCGAGCGCAAGGTTTACAGCTGAATTGCTCATGAGGCGACATCTCCTCTTCTGTTGACCTGAAGCCCAACAGTTTCGCAGGCGAAATAGTCACGCTTCTTACGAGCGCGTTGCGCTATTTCTCAAAGGTTAAGTCTCAGGTATAGGGTTAAAGCGGTGATAACGCGTTAACTGAACGTTATGCTTAGTCATCCGAATATAACATTCTCGCATCTGAATTAAACATTAGTTTATTTTTTAAATGCAGAAATGATTCAGCATAAGAATTAATCATCACGATGCGCGGCGTATTAGTGATTTTTTAGAGTGAAGTCAGTGAGTTAACTAAAAGCGGATGTTGCGGAAAAGCCCCATACTGGTGCAGTGCCGGAAAGGATGTGAACAGTGCGGAATTATTTAATTAGCTGAAATTTAGCGATTTATTGCGCAGTAAGGAATAACAGGAATCAGAATGGCAGGGCCTTAACAGCCGCTTGTGTAAAAATAATGTTACATTTTTGTGAGTGTGAAAATGCGTGCGCATCGGCCCACGCATCGGATTCACCTATGACTGATTCGCGCTGGCAGGCAGCTTTTTCAGACTTATCGCCATGCGGTTATAGGTGTTCATCAGGCCAATCGCGATGTTCAGATCGACAATCTCTTTCTCACTGAACTCGGCTGTCAGTGCCGCATAGCAGGCGTCTGGCGCACCCTGCTGAGCAATCAGCGTCAGGCATTCAGCCCAGTGGAGAGCGGCCTTCTCTTTCTCACTGAACAGCGTCCCCGATTCATGCCAGACCGGGGTTAGCACGATCTTATCCCAGCTCATACCCGATTTATTCAGCGCTTTAGTATGCATATCAATGCAGTAGGCGCAGCCGTTAATCTGGGAAATGCGCAGGAACAGCAGTTCCAGTAAAGTGAGTGGCAGATCGGTTTGTGCCAGATAACTGTATACGCCGCCCAGCGCTTTCATGCCTGCCGGTGCTGCAAGGTGAAAATCGATACGTTCGCTCATCTTATTGCCTCCTGGGATTGATGAGGTGATTTTCGGCCTTTCAATGGAGCAGATAAAGTGCCAAAAAATGAGAGTCTGACTGGCCCATCGCCGCTTTCTACGCTGACACTGCAACGCGGTGCATCACGGGGGCTAAGCGAGCAGCTGCGACTGCTGATTGAACAGGCGATTAGTGAAGGGCGTTTACAGCCTGGTACGCGTTTACCTTCCTGCCGCGATCTGGCGGCGCAGCTCGGCGTGGCACGTGGCACCGTGCGTGCCAGCTATGACATGCTGGTTGATGGACAGTTTCTGCAGGCCAGAGGCGCAGCAGGCACCTTCGTCAGTCCATTACCACCGTTAAAACCGGCCGGCAATGATGCCAACTGCAAGTCACTCCATCCTGATGGAATTGAAGAGTATGAAGCGCCACCGCTGACCTTTCAGATGGGCATTCCGGCCAGCGATGCGTTTCCGGCAAAAGTCTGGCTGCGCATCCTGCAGCGTCAGACGCGCATGCAGGTCAGCAGACCGGCGAGTTATCCCGATCCACGCGGCAGCTTAGCGCTGCGTCAGGCGCTGGTGGCCTACCTCGCGGTGGCACGCGGCCTGCGCTGTCAGGCGGATCAGATCATTATCACCAGCGGTTATGCGGGCGCGATGGGCCTGATTGGGCTGGCGATGAATTTTCAGGGCAAAAAGGCCTGGCTGGAGGACCCCGGATTCTGGGTGGCACGTCGCGCGGTTGAAGCGCTACACGTCACGCCGGTTGCCGTGCCGGTTGATGCCGAAGGGTTGCAGGTGGCGACCGGGATTGCCCGCGCGCCGGATGCCGCTTTCGCGCTGGTCACACCGGGACAGCAGGCGCCGCTGGGCATGACCATGAGCCTGGTACGCCGTCATGAATTGCTGAACTGGGCCAGCCGGGAGCAGCGCTGGATTATCGAAGATGATTATCTCGGCGAGCTTCAGCCCGGTAATCGCGCGGCCCCTGCTCTCGCCGCGCTCGACAGTGAAGGGCGGGTGCTGCACATCGGCACCTTCAGCAAGACGCTGACGCCGCAACTGCGGCTCGGTTTTATGGTGGTTCCGCCGGCGCTGACGGCGCGCTTCGGTGAGGTCTGCGCGTTGCTTTCGCCTGCATCCTCAGGGTTGTTACACAACGCGGTGGCGGAGTTTCTGCGGGACGGACACTTTATGCGGCATCTGCGGCGCATGAAGCGCGTTTATCATGAGCGACTGGAGCAGATGATCGCGGCGCTCCATCCTTACTTTCCCGACCTGCAACGCGCCGGGCTGGCGGTGATTGTCCGCTTACCCGCCGGTACTCTGGATGAGGCCATTGCGCAGCAGGCGGTGGAGTGGGGCATGGCCCCCTCGCCGCTGTCGGTCTGGTATCAGCAGGCCGGGCAGCGCGGTGCGGGTCTGGTACTGGGTGCGGCACATCTGCCGCGTGAAGGTTACGCGCGCAGCGCTGAACGGCTAAAAGCGCTGGTCGATGCGCAGGCGGTCAGCCCCTGAACCAGCGACGCCAGACAAAGCGGATAACAAAAAACTCTATGGCGCCCAGTAGCAAAAACCAGACGCAAAACACCACTGTGTAGAGCTGATTCAGATCCTGTAAATGGAACATCTGCAACAGATGCTGCGCCACCGTCACGCTAAAAGCGGGCGCGGGCAGCAGCAGCGCCGAGAGAAAGCCCAGCAGCAAAATGCCACCAGGCACAACCAACGTTTCAAAAGGGTTATTCATAACCGGTATCCCATATTTATCAGCCCGGCATTTTCCGGTAATCGGCGACAGGGTTCAATGGTGGTGTGCCGCAATACGCCCACATGGCGTAGTGCAGGGCAGGGAAAACGGCCAGAAAATGCTTTGCCACCATCGACTTAGCGCCATTCATAGCGAATGATAAGAGTTATAGCCTTTGCTATACTTAAATCCCTGATTTTACTGTCTTTTTATCTTGAGGTTTGCGTGGTAGACTGCGCCCACTTTTTCATAACTGAACACTTTGTGTGGTGAATTCAGCGTGAATTGCCGCTTTTTCGCCCCAGGTGAATAAATCATGACCTTTATTGCCACTTTAATTCTTGCGCTGGGTATGTCGATGGACGCGTTTGCCGCTGCGCTGGGCAAAGGTGCCACATTGCATCGTCCTGGTTTTAAAGAAGCGCTGCGTACCGGTCTGATCTTCGGCTCTATTGAAGCGCTGACCCCACTGATTGGCTGGGCACTTGGTCTGGCGGCCAGTCGTTACATCATGGCGTGGGATCACTGGGTTGCCTTCACCCTGCTGGCCTTTCTGGGTGGCCGTATGATGATGGAAGGTTTTCGTCAGACAGCCGTCGCAGAACCTTGTGAAGCCCCGCAAAGTCATGGCTTTATGGTCCTGGCGACCACTGCCGTCGCGACCAGCCTGGATGCACTGGCGGTCGGCGTTGGTCTGGCCTTTTTACAGGTGAATATCATCACCACCGCGCTGACCATTGGTGCCGCCACCACAGTGATGGCGACGACCGGCGTATTAGTCGGACGCTTTATCGGTCCGGTACTGGGCAAATGGGCGGAAGTACTGGGTGGCGTGGTGTTAATCGCCGTCGGCTCCACCATTCTGTTGCAGCATCTTGGCTACACCGCCTAGGGCCTTTGCACATAAAAGCGGTATTTTTGTGATCTGCTTCAAATTTATTTGCTGTTAAAACGCACAGCGGCTATACTTTTTCAGTATATGTTCAACTAAATTTGAATCAGGCATTTTATGAAACGCATCATTAAACACGTGTTCCGCGCTTATGTTGAGACGTTCAAACACGTACCGCCGGGTGCCATGTACTAAGCACCCCGCAAGAAACCCTCGATAATCGCGGTCAGGGATCGACCTGTGATTATCACCTTTTGCTTTTGCTTTCTTCTGAGTAAACCCGCGTTTTGCACTTCCTGGTGCGTCTAATCTGCTTCTGCCACTCTTCTTGTTGTCTTTCCGCTAAAAACACTTTCTGGCGACAAAATGACGCCTTTGCAGCCGTGCGTTATGTGCTGGTTGTAATTCCTTGTTTATGTAACCTGGTTTTCGATTTCATGCTGATTGTCTCTGCGTCAACGTGAGAATCATGGCAAAAGTGTCATGATTTAGTGCCGCTCTAAATTGTAAATTTTTTCTGATAGGTCATCCTTTAATATGCTATCTCATGTAGCTTAATTCTGTCGTAATCGACGGCTTATAGCTGAATATATGAGGTCTTATCGGCGATATAATGTTCAGGGAGAATATAAATGGATGCAGCATTGCTCGATATGATGCGCTCAGGCCGAAATAAGCACTGGGCTGAAACAATGATTAATCTTGAGGCCAGAAAGCTGATCAATACGGCTAATCATGTGTCCTCGGCCCATCTTTCAAATGGCATGACTCAGGTAAAGTTCGTTCAGGAGATTAGAGATCTCATTGAGAAGGAATTTGCCGCTGCACGACGTGCAAAATCTGACGAAGAGTGCGTGGCATGTATTAGAAATTTGCGGATAGAAATGGAAAACCTTCAGGAGCAGGACAGAATGCTGCGCATGAAAGCTGCGAAACTCTACGCCAAAGTGGAGTTTGTTAAGGAAAACAATAATATCGTTGGGTATGTGATTTCTGCTGTAAATGTTGTTATGGCCGGTGCCGAAATAGCTACTGGCCTAACCCTTATAGGTTCTATGACGCCTATGGGTATTCTGGCCGGTGCAGTGCTGGTTATTGACGGCGCTAACGGCATAAGCAAAGAATTTTCGAACTACGTTATGGGTATAAAAAACACCGAAGGTTTAGTGGCTGATGCTGCCATGTCTTCCGCTCAATTTATGGGGTTCAGTCCAAACAGCGGGCTGGCAGTCTATAAATCAGTCTCGCTGGTCGCAAATGCTTATACCGTATTTGGCCTCTTCAGGCGCCCCGGAACCTGGCGTTTATTCAGATACATGCCATCCGATTATTTCCGAAAAGTTAACACAATGAGCCGCGCCAAACTCACAATGCACATAGTCGGTTATGGTGTTACGGCCAAAGTCATATTTGACCTTATATCTGTTAAGGGCGCTGTTCAGAATTAGTTGTTAATTTACGATAGCGCCATGCCTTATAGGCAAGTGTTGCTGGCGTTAGATACCATATAAAAGGTAATACAATTGCAAGTGTACCTGTGAGCGTGATGCTGGTATCTGAGGATGCCAGCACTAACGTGAGAACGAGAATGGCTAAGGCAACGATAGTAATCCACTTTGCAGCAATAAAGCGGTTAGCAAGGTCATGGATAACCGAATCCAGAGAGCCGCCATAGTTAGCAATGTTGTTTTTAAGCTTCTGAAGATCTGCATAGTTAAAGCCGGAATCCAGCAGCGCCTTTTCGTTCAATTTCATAGACTTTTATCCTTAAAATTACCTGTGTAGCTTAAATAACTTTACCTGATAATGGCACTAAAAATCCCGCAAAGGGCACTCTTTCTGATAACTACTCTTTATGTCTGATATCCAGCTCTAAAGCGCGAAGCACTCGTAAACAGGATTATGCAGCAATGCGCTACTTGCCATCTGCAATATAGTGTACGGTCGGGGTCATGTTGTCCGCAAAACAGCAAGCGACGCTACACAGCAAATTTTGCCATTCTCTAAGAAATTACCTCTTACGCCAAACCTTCAACCCACCATTAACCCGCCTTCAACCCAATCCCGTCCTACACTGAATTATCCTCCCCAAATCAGGAGCAGCGGATGATCCAGAAGCATCGACGAAAACAGGCAGCGATTGTGGCAGGCGTGGGATTAGGTGTAGCGGCTACGCTTTGGGGTATGAAACGCTGGCAGCAACTGAAGCAGACGCCGCCGGTGTTGCCGCGCAGTCACCACGCCGGGCTGGCGGGTTATTTCCAGCAGGTGGGCGACTGGCGCATGTTTACGCGTGTCACACCTAATGAGGATCAGGGACTGCCGGTGGTGCTGATTCACGGGCTGGTGATGTCGGGCCGGGCGATGGAGCCGCTGGCGCTGGCACTGGGCCGCGACTATCACGTGCTGGTGCCGGATCTGCCCGGTTTTGGGGCCAGCACGCTGCCACCTTCCGCACCCATCATGACGGTGGATCAGCAGGCTGATGCGCTCTGGCTCTGGCTGCAGCACAACGGGTTTCAGCGTGCCATCTGGGTGGGCAATGCGTTTGGCTGCCAGATTCTGGCTGCGCTGGCGGTGAAATATCCGCAGGCGGTAGCGGGGCTGGTCTTGCAAGGGCCGACGGTGGATCGCCATGCGCGCAGTCTGACACGCCAGTTCTGGCGCAACTGGCGCAATCGTGGTCTGGAGGCGCATCGCTCGCCGGGTTCGCTGGCGTGCATCGACTACGCCAAGGCCGGGCTATGGCGCGCGTTCGGCACATTACGCGTCATGATGCGCGACCATATTGAGCATCGCCTCACTTACATCAACGCGCCAACGCTGCTGCTGCGTGGCTCGCGTGATCCAGTCTGCCCGGCACGCTGGCTGGATGAGCTCGCCGCGCTGATGCCGCGCAGCGAACGTCTGACGCTGCGCGATGGTACCCACACGCTGCACTACGTCTATCCGTGGAGTTTCTGCAACGCCATCCGCCCGTTCGTGGCGCGCATTCAGCAGGAGAATCAGCATGAGTAAACCGCCCAAGGGCATCGCCCGTTTTGACTCTGCTGCCGCCATGCTTCTGGCGCTTGCAAATGCGCTTCACGATCGTCCCTTCGCCAGTCCGAGCCAGTCACCGACGCTTGACCGGTTACTGCCCTCGCTGAATCGTCTGCCGACCGGGCTACGTGAGTGGGGTTATGCGCTGGGCGGCATGGCAGAAGGCATCAGCCTGCGCCAGGCGGGTGAGCTGGATATAGAAGGCATTGCTGAATGGATGGTGAGTGAGTACCCACAGCAGGATTATCCGGCGGCCTTTATCGGTTCGTCGAACGGCGCGCTGGTGCATCTGGCGTCGGCAATGAACGTGCCCTGGCTGCCGCAGACGTTTCTCTGTCCGGTGCGCGCCGCCAGTAACGATCCGGATGATGCAGAAGCGAATTTCGAGCAAGGTAAAGAGGTGGCCGCCGCGCTGCTGGCTGCCTGGCCACGGCTGGCGGTTCACCACATGCACGACCCGAATCAGGATCGCCTGATGCTCGACCAGATGCGCTATTTCCGGCTGAAACTGCGCGAACTGCCGCTGGCTTTTAACGAATTCCTGATGGGCAGTCTGCCCGCCGGTTCCACACTGTTTATCAATCACTGCACCCAGCAATGGCCGGTAACGCGCACCAGCGATCGCTCTTTCTTTCAGTTTGGTGCGCCGGGCGGAGCCAGCGAAAAAGAGTTTATGCAGGGCGGTCCGCGCGTAGCGGAATATCTGGCACGTTACGGCGTGGATCGTGAGCGCTGGACGCCGCCAGCCATTACCGACCGGGTGCCGGAAGCGGAGTGGGGGCTGGATGGTTATCTGATCGCACCGCTGAAAAAGCTTGCCGAAGCGCAGAGCTGGAAGCTGATGGAGATTCGCTACGAGAATCCGGAAGCAATGAGTTATGTGGTGGCGGAGATCTACCGCGACTGGTATCTGGCGGCGGGAATCTTACCGACCCGGCTGACGGTGGACAGTTTCCTGCTGATGGATCCGTGGTGTACGCAGCAGCAGCAGTCGATTCCGTTCTGGCTGAGCTTTAGCAGCGAATCCTCGGCATTAGCGCTGCAACGTTTCCTGGAAAAACAGCCGCCATTCCGTAACATCGATATGATGCTCTTTTCTCATGGTACCGACAGTATCGGGCTAGCGGAGATTGATCGCTGGCTGGCGCTGCTGTCCCATGCGCGTGACGAGGGAGTTTTAATTGGTGTGGATGAAGCCCGCTACCCGCGTGACTTCGCGACGTTTGCCCGCTTCGACTCGGCGCTGCGTGAACGGGCACCGCTGTTGCCACCGCCGCCTCCGCTTAATTCAGAGAAGGTGATGGCAGGTATTAAACGTTACGGTGCAAAACATGGCGTCACGCTGACGGCGCTGACGTAGCCGCCGCGCCGTCCTGCGATTATTCGCCGTCGGTGATGGGCTGGCGCACCAGCAGCAGGTAGGCGAGTGCGCCAACCAGCGTGACGCAGGCACAGATCATCAGCGCCAGGCTGAACGATTTGGTGGTGTCGAGCACCCAGCCGGTGATCACTGGCGCGAACGAGGCGAAGATAAAGCTGGCAAAGTTCTGGATGCTGCCGACCGAAGCGGTCATGCGGGCGGTGACGTTGGCGTGGATCAATCCCCAGCATGAGGTGCCGGCGAAATGGATACAGAACAGCGCCATGCCAATCAGCGTCACGGCGCTGGTGGTATCGGTCGCGCGGGTCACCACGGCGGTGAATCCGGCTGACAGCAGCATCCCACTGACGATGCAGACTTTGCGGGTTTTTACGGCGTTAAAGCCACGACGCACCAGCGAGTCAACCACATAGCCATTCAGCAGCATGCCCGCTGCACCAAACAGGAACGGAATCGCCGCCAGCAGGCCAGTACTTTTCAGATCGAGATGATAGGTGGACTGCAGGTAGCCCGGCAGCCAGGCGATATAGAGCCACGCGGTGTAGTTGATGCCGCTGAAGCCAATCATCATGCCCCACATGGTGCGCTGCTTAAACAGGCCACGCCACTCTTTGAAGCTGATCGGCTCTTTCCGCGACGCCACGCTGCCCGCCTGCAGATAGTGGATCTCTTCGGCGCTCAGGGTGTTGTTGTCGCGGTCGCGGTAAATCATATACCAGCCGATAGCGAGGAACATGCCGAGGATACCGATGGTAACAAACATGCCACGCCAGCCCATCACCAGCATCATCGCCGCCAGAATCGGCGGGGCCACCGACAGCCCAATCATCGAGGCGGCATTGAACATCCCCATCGGCATGCCGCGATCTTTAATGTTGAACCAGTCGTTGATCACTTTCACGCCGCACGGGTTCATCGGCGCTTCGCCAATGCCCAGGCCAATGCGCACCAGGATGAACTGGGTAAAGTTATGCACCAGACCCGAGGCGGCCTGGAACAGCGACCAGATAAACATGCCGATGCCGAGCATAATGCGCGGCCCTTTACGATCCAGCAGCGCGCCACATGGCAACTGCGCCAGGCCATACGCCAGCGAAAAAGCAGAAAGCAGGAAGCCGATTTCGGTGGCGCTTAGCCCCATCTCATCGCGGATGGTCATGTTCGCGACCGACAGCGAGCTGCGATCCAGATAGTTGATGATGGCGGCGAACAGCAACAGCAGCATCGCCGTAATCTGCACTTTGCGGATACGCGGTGAACGCACCACATCGCTGCGCATTGGCACGAAATCCTGGCCTGGTGGCGTGTCGCCGGTCACGCTGTCGCGACCGGTTACTGAGGTCTTTTCCATTGCACTCTCCCGAAACTGGGTACTTATCGTTATGGTGAGAAGGGGTCTGCGCGCAGCGGCAAAAGGCCGCCGTGACGTTGCAGTCGAGACTAAGAGCAAAGGGTTAAGGATGTTGCAAAGATGTTTCTGAATCGTGCGGGAGCTAATGCTTTGTGGTTTTTAATCGGTTTTTAATTGTACTGACCGATTGAGCGCACCATTGAGGTTTTAGCGGTCGCCAGATGGTTATGTAATGCACAGAGCGCATCAATATCCTGACGGCCAATCAGCGCGGTCAGTATCGCCATATGCTCCTCCAGCGCGACAATGTTACGCTGCTTAAGATCGCTTTCATCCCACTGATAATGCGAGTGAAAGATGACTGAGATGATCTCCAGCGACTGATTAAAAAATGGATTATTGGCGGCGGATAAAATCAGCGAATGCATCTGACGGTCCAGCGCAGCAAAGTGGCGATAGTTGCTGGCGATGGTGTCGCGCATGGATCGGTGACGATCCAGCAGATCCCGCGCCTGCATCCAGCGCTCATCGCTGGCGGGCAGATTCAGGAAGCGGCTCAGGGCGTGGGTTTCCAGCATCTCGCGCAGTTCAAACAGCTTCTCGGCATAATCCTGAGTGAATTTTTTCATGCGCCACTGACCGCGTTTCACCGGCTCCAGCAGGTCATAGCGCATAAAGCGCAGCAGAAATTCGCGCACCACGACCGGACTGACTTTCACCTGCTGCGCCAGTTGCAGCTCGCTGAAGGTGTCGCCGGGCACCAGCTGCCGCTGATTGATCATATTAAAAAACATCTGCTCAAAGTGACTGGCCTGCTGCTCAATCGGCGGCGTTAAGGCGCTAAAACTGTCCTCTTCGCGGGGATCACGCACGATAACGTAGGTTTGATCCACTTTATCCAGCACGCCGCACTGATGCAGATAGTGCAGGGTATGTCGCACCGTGGTCCGGCTGATATTGAACATCTCCGCCAGCGCCGCCTGCGGTGGCAGGGGCGAACGAATATGTCGCTGAGCGATACTCTCCAGCATCTGGTTGATGACGTTCTGGCGCAAATTCTGGCTGCGGCTCATCTGACTCTCCGGTTTTTAATGCATTAAAAACCATTCAAAGCCCAAAAAAATCGCCGTGCTTCACACTTCCCGTAAACGAACGCTGCGCATCAGGCAGGATTCGCCGTAACTGCCTGCAGGACAACCGGAGAATCACCATGACAACAATGAAAGCACTGGTCATCGCTGAACCACGTAAGATGGTCTGGGCCACCCGCGACACCCCCACGCCTGCCGCTGGCGAGGCGCTGATTAAAATTCTCACCGCCGGAATCTGCGGCACGGATATCCACGCCTGGTCCGGCAATCAGCCGTTCTTCAGCTATCCACGGGTGCTGGGCCATGAAATCTGTGCGGAAGTGGTGGCGCTGGGTAGTGGCGCCGAGGGCTTTCAGCCAGGCCAGCGGGTGGCGTTAATGCCCTACATCTCCTGTCTGCGCTGCGACGCCTGCCAGAGTGGCAAGACCAACTGCTGTGAACAGATCTCGGTGATAGGCGTGCATCAGGATGGCGGTTTCTGCGACTACTTAAGCGTGCCGGTCAGCACGTTGCTGGCGGTGGATGAGGTGGCCCCGGAAGCGGCCGCGCTGATTGAGCCCTTTGCCATCAGCGCCCATGCGGTGCGTCGTGCAGGCATTGTAGCGGATGAGCAGGTTCTGGTGGTGGGTGCCGGACCGATTGGGCTGGGTGTCGCCGCCATTGCCGCCGCCAGTGGCGCGCAGGTCGTGGTGGCGGACACCAGCGAATTCCGTCGCCAGCATGTCGCTGATCAGCTGGGTCTGGCGGCACTGAATCCGGCGGATGAGGCGTTTTACAGCGCGCTACGGGATCAGTTTGGTGGTCGTCTGGCGCTGAAAGTGATCGACGCCACCGGCAGCCCGGCGGCGATGAACAATGCGGTTAACCTGATGCGACACGGCGGCACAATCGTCTATGTCGGCCTGCACAAAGGCGATCTGGTTATCCCTGACAGTGAATTCCACAAAAAAGAGACCACGCTGATGGGCAGCCGTAATGCCACCCGCGAAGATTTTGATCGGGTAAGTGCACTGATGGCCAGCGGCCAGCTGCGTGCTGAAATGATGCTGAATCATCACCTGGCTTTCTCCACGCTGGATGAAACCTTTGAGTCGCAAGTCATCAATAATCGCGAACTGATCAAAGGCGTGATTCACTTCGACCGCTAACGCGGCGTTTCAGGGCGCGGTGAGGGTTTCAAAGAAGTGCGCCCGCACCGCGTCGGCATCCACGCCGAGCGCGATACGCTGGGCGGGCAGACCGGCAAAGGGATCATCGCGCGACGCCAGTGCGCCGAGCTTACGCACAGTCTGACCGCAGGCGATGCCCTCGGTGATGACCCGCAGCGGACTTTCAGTGAGGGTAAAGGCCTGCGGCAGCGTCAGCCACGCCACTGCCAGGGTATCGTGCAGCGCCATACCGGCAAAACCCTCCTTTGCCAGGCTGTAAGCCAGATAAGGACGACAGATAGCGCTCAGCACCGGCTGGTTCAGACGCTGAACCTCATCACTGCTGATTAACACCTTGTGCGTGACATCCAGCGGGATGACCACCACGTTCAGCGCCGAGGCGAGCACCTGATCGGCGGCATGCGGATCTTTCCAGATATTAAATTCGCTGAAGGGCGTCACGTTGCCGCTGTGGCCATCGGTGCCAAACGCGCCGCCCATGATCACCAGCTCTTTCACCAGCGGAATAATATCCGGCGCCTGATTAATGGCCGTGGCGATGTTGGTCAGCGGACCAATCGCCACCAGGGTGATCTGATGCGGCTGCGCCCGCACGCTGTCGATAATAAACTGCACCGCGCCTGGCGCCTCATCGCTGCAGGCATTATCAAACGCATCGCCCAGCCCATCTTCTCCGTGCAGCCGGGCGGGCGCAGAGGGCGCCAGCGCCAGCGGCCGTGAACAGCCGCGATAGACCTCCGCGTTAATCGCCATTTTGTCGCAGAACAGCCGGGCATTTTTCACCGCCTGACCCACCGCTACGTTGCCATACACGGTGGTAATTCCCAGCAGATGCTGCGTCCGCGCCGCATAAGCCAGCGCAAAGGCATCATCCACGCCGATATCAGTATCAAAAATCAGGGTACGCATAGGCTCTCCGCAACAGGCTGTAAACTCTCAGCATTACCCCGCCAGCGGGCAGGGCGTCAAGCGATTCATCCGCTATGCGCACAGGCTTGCCAGCCTGAAACGGGCGTCGTATTATCACCGGCTCAAGGTGATGGCGTGCCACCTTTCCCAACCGCCGGTGGGCTTTACACCGGCTGATGACGCCTGACACTCAATCCTTTCGCGGGAGCTGAGGTGTCAGGCGCAGTTTATCTCTGCCTTTCTCCCCTCAGCCCGGCATTACTCTGTTATCAGGAGCAACACATGTTTAAACCGTTACTGGCTGTGATGATCGGCGGCTCTGCCGGCTGTGTACTGCGCTGGCTGTTCTCTATGCGTTTTAATGCGCTCTTTCCTAATCTGCCGCCCGGCACGCTGCTGGTGAATCTGATCGGCGGGCTGGTGATCGGCGGCGCAATGGCCTGGTTTGTGCGCCATCCCGACGTGGACCCGATCTGGAAACTGCTGATCGTCACCGGACTCTGTGGCGGCCTGACAACATTCTCCTCGTTTACTGCGGAATTAATGGGTCTGCTTCAGACCGGAAAATATATGTGGGCGATGGCCAGCGCGCTGGTGCATGTGATTGGCTCACTGCTGATGGCGTTTGCGGGTTTTGCGCTGGTCACGCTGCTGGGCTGATCTGGCTAATCGGCGCTTGTCTTAACGCTTAAGAGGTAGATACTGTTTCAGGTTTTACGCCCGCATGGCTATTGCGGGCGTAACGCTGAACGTCACCGATTATTCCGGACGATTAAGGAGCCGAGCCATGCGAACCAATCCTACCTTCCTTAACCTGGTGTTGTTAAACGGTGAACCCGACCAGAAACTGCAGGCGGCGCGCGACGCCGGTTTTGATCAGGTCGAGATCTGGCGCGAGGATGTTGACGCATACGAGGGCGGTGCGGCAGCACTGGCTGAGATCAGCGCACTGAAGGGACCTGGCTTTACTAATCTGCAGGTGCTGCGCGATTTTACCGGCGCACCGGGTGCGCTACGGTGCCAGAAGCGCGAAGAGCTTCGCCAGTTTATACAGATTGCCCGGACGCTGGGCTGCGACACGATTCAGGCACCGGCCAGCACCCGTGAAGATTGCTGCGCCGACCAGATTGATGATGACCTGCGCTGGATGGCCTCTGAAGCTGCACGCTACAACATGCGCATTATGTATGAGCCGATGGCCTGGTGCAGCGTGGACAATACGCTGCCGCTGGCGTGGCAGCGATTGCAGCGGCTCGATCAGCCCAATATCGGGCTGGTGGTGGATCTTTTCCATATCTGCGCACTGGGCGGTGACGCCTCGCAGCTGGACGGCATTCCTGCCGACCGTATTTATGAAGTGCAGCTGTGTGATATGGCCGCGGTTCCCGCGCAGGATAAGCAGAGCCTGATGGCGATGGCAAAACACCATCGTCAGTTGCCCGGCGATGGCATTATTGATGTTGAACGCTTCGTCGATAAGCTGAAAAGTGCGGGCTATCAGGGGCCGGTGGGCATCGAAGTCTTTAATGATACGCTGAAACGCCTGCCGCCCGACGTCGCAGCACGTCATGCCTGGCAGGCGTTAAACCGCTACTGGGGTTAATCCTGTAAACACTGGCCGATAAATCCGGCGGCGTGCATAGCACCCTGAGCGGAAATAGTGTGGCCGGTGGCGGGTTCAAAGCGCGCGTCGACCGGCACCAGTGCTGCCCGGAGTCGTGCTGCTGCAGATTCGCTCTCCTGCCACGGGATCACCTCATCGGCCTGACCGTGAATCAGCAGCGCGGGCACATGAGCCTGCGGGGTTAATTCACCGTCAACCGCCAGACGCCCGGAAAAGGCGACCACGCCTGCCAGCGGATAACGGCCTGACGCCAGGGCATCCAGTGCCATGATCGATCCCTGCGAGAAGCCGACCAGCACCACATCCTGCCAGCGTTCCGCGAAGCCGTGCTGCGCAATAATCTCGCTAAGGGTTGCATCAAATGCCGCCCGCGCTGCCCGAACACGGGCAGGCCTGTTCTCAGGTGTAATGTCCGCCAGGCTGAACCACTGCCAGCCAAAACCACCGGGAAAACGTTCAGGCGCATTGGGAGAGGCAAAAATCACATCCGGCAACAGCGTCGCCCAGTGACGGCCAATTGGTGCCAGATCGTCGCCGTTACTGCCCACGCCATGCAGAAAAATTACCAGTGCTTTTGCCATCATTGCTCCTTTAGCTTATGCCCTTACAAATTGTATTCACTCATATCCGGGCCAGCCGGAACAATCCCGTTCGGATTCAGCGCCTTGATCGAGTAATAACCCTGTTTGATGTGATCGATACTGACCGTCTCACGTACGCCGGAGACCGATAACATGCTCTTAAGATAGCGATTCAGCAGCGTATAGTCGCGTATCCGGCGCAGGTTGCATTTGAACAGGCCATGGTAGGCGGCGTCAAAGCGAATCAGCGTCACGAACAGGCGAATATCGGATTCAGTCAGCCGTTCTCCCAGCAGGAAGGTGCGACCATCGCTGAGCAGGGCTTCCAGTTCATCGAGCTGGCTAAAGACGTCATTAAATGCCTGCTGATAGCTGAGGGCGGTAGTGGCGAAGCCAGCACGATAAACACCGTTATTCAGACGCTGATAGAGACTCTCATTCAGCGCGTCAATCTCCTGGCGCAGCGCTGCAGGATAGAGATCGATGCGGTTATCGGCCAGATCGCCAAAGCCGCTGTTAAACATGCGCACAATGTCAGCGGACTCATTATTGACGATGGTGCCGGTCTTCTTGTCCCACAGCACCGGCACGGTGGCGCGGCCGGTGTAATCGGGCGCGACACGGGTATAGATTTCATGCAGATATTGCGCGTTATTCAGCGGGTCCTGCTGTGCGCCGGGAAACGTGCCGAAGCGCCAGCCCTGAGCCCCGAGCTGCGGCTCAACCACCGTGACACTAATCATTGACTCCAGCCCTTTGAGTTTGCGGGCCATCAGCGCACGTGACGCCCACGGGCAGATCAGCGCCACATAGAGGTGGTAACGATCCGGTTCGGCGGCGAATTCAGTCGAGCCATCGCTACTGATAAAGTGCCGGAAACCGGATGTCTGGCGAACAAATCCGCCCTGTTTATCGGTAGCCTGCACCGGATGCCAGTCACTACTCCATTTGCCTTCTACTAACATCGCGCAACTCCTCTGTGGTGAGAGAAGTAGCTTAACTGATGACTAAACGACTGATAATCGGGTCTGTAAGACAATGATTTCTTCCAGTATGGAAGAAATCACGCCGGTGGAGCGTGCGTGAAGTGCGTCACCAGGAAGTCGATGAGCAGGCGTGCCCGATGTGGCAGATGACGGGCCGGCGGATAAACCGCAAACAAGCCTAGCGGTGGCGTCTCAAAATTTTCCAGCAGCCGGACAATCTCCCCACGTTGCAGCGCCGGGGCCGCAATAAAACCGGGCAAACGCGCAATGCCCAGACCGGCGATGGCGGCCTGCAGAGAGGCTTCAGTATTGGCGAAGCGCAAACGTCCACGCACCGGCACGGTCACAATTTCACTGCTGCCGTCCCCGCTGGTAAACGGCCAGTGCCAGGGATCGCGAAAATTGGTGTCGATAATGCACTGATGCTGTGCCATGTCACGCCAGTGCTGCGGCGTGCCGAACTGCTCCAGATAGACCGGTGATGCGGCGATACGCACATGTACTTCGCTCAGCTTGCGCGCCACCAGGCTGCTGTCGCTGAGCGTGCCGATGCGGATCGCCATATCAAAACCTTCATCGACGATGTTCACGGCCCGGTCTGAAAAGCTGACATCCAGCTCAATCAACGGATAGCGGCGGGCAAACGCCACCAGCACCTGAGACAATACCGCCGTGCCAAAGGAGCCGGGTGCGCTGATTTTCAGCCTGCCGGTGGGCGTCGTCGCACTTTCACGCACGCTGGCATCCAGCGCCTCAAAGGCATCGAGCAGATTCTTCACCCGCTCATAATAGCTGCGTCCGACATCGGTGGGCGACAGCGCGCGCGTGCTGCGCTTAAACAGCTGCACGCCGAGCTGCTGCTCCAGCTTTGAAACCAGTTTTGATGCCTGACTGCTGCTGGTGCCGAGACGCAACGCCGCGGCAGAAAAGCTGCCGGTTTCCAGCACCGTGACAAACATCCGGTCACAATCGAGTCGATCCATGGCGAAGTCCTGAGGAGGTAAAGTCGCAGTATAGGGGCTGTGGCCAGGCGATGCAGCCTTCACTTTGCGTGCCTTAACCCTTTCGCTGGCGCGGAAAACCTGCTTGACTGATTCTCTGCCCGACGTTCACTGGAGTATTTCATGTCGCTGATTCACCTGACGTCACTGGCGGAGATTCCGGCCGCCGAGTGGGATGCGCTGTTGCCTGATGACCAGCCATTTTTGCGCCACGCCTTTCTGCTGACGCTGGAAGAGAGTGGCAGCGTACGGTTTGAGGCGGGCTGGCAGCCTGACCATCTGCTGTGGCGGGAAGAGGGCGTGACCCGCGCCGCGCTGCCGGGCTACCGTAAACGACATTCACAGGGCGAATATGTCTTTGATCATGCCTGGGCGGATGCCAGCCAGCGCGCCGGCATCCGCTACTACCCGAAATGGCTGGGCGCGATACCCTTCAGCCCGGTCACCGGTGCACGCCTGCTGGGAGAAGCCTCGGCCGCGTCTCAGCTGGTTTCAGCCCTGCCGGAAAGCCTGTTGCAGCAGGGCTTAAGCGGTGCGCACATCAATTTTACCGATGCGCAGGCTAACGCGCTGCTGGCCGATCAGCCCGACTGGCTCTTACGGCTCGGTTGTCAGTATCACTGGCATAATCGCGGCTACCGCGATTTTCAGGATTTCCTGGACACGCTGATGTCGCGCAAGCGCAAACAGCTGCGTAAAGAGCGTGAACAGGTGGCGCAGAGCGGTTTTGTGTTTGACCGCTATCGCGGTGATGAGCTGCGCGAAGATCAGTGGGATTTTGTCTATACCTGTTATGCCAACACTTATGCGGTGCGCGGTCAGCGGCCCTATCTGACGCGCGACTTCTTCAGTCTGCTGGCGGAACGAATGCCGCAGAATATTGTGGTGGTGATCGCCCGCTTACAGCAGCAACCGGCGGCAATGGCTTTTTATCTGCGGGACAGCCACTCGCTCTATGGCCGCTACTGGGGCTGCCTGGCGGAGTTTGATCGGCTGCACTTCGAAACCTGTTTCTATCAGGGAATGGATTTAGCCCTGGATGAAGGGCTGACGCGCTTTGATGCGGGTGCGCAGGGCGAGCACAAGCTGGTGCGCGGCTTTGAGCCGCAGATTACCCACTCCTGGCACTATCTGCTGCATCCCGGCCTGCGCGATGCCGTGGCCGATTTTCTGGTGCAGGAGCGGGAAGGCGTGCGCGGCTGGGCGGAAGAAGCACGCGACGCCTTACCCTATCGACGCGGCGATTAATCGATGCCGACAAAGCCACCGGTCTGATGCTGCCACAGACGGGCATACAGACCGTTCTGCGCCAGCAGCTCGTGATGGCTGCCCATCTCAGCAATACCGCCTTTATCCAGCACCACCAGTCGATCCATCTTCGCGATGGTCGACAGGCGGTGTGCAATCGCAATAACGGTTTTGCCCTGCATCAGTGACTCCAGGCTCTCCTGAATCGCCGCTTCCACTTCGGAGTCCAGCGCCGAGGTGGCCTCATCCATGATCAGCACCGGCGCATCTTTCAGTAGCACGCGGGCAATCGCCACACGCTGACGCTGACCCCCCGACAGTTTCACGCCGCGCTCCCCCACGTGTGCATCCAGCCCGGTGCGGCCCAGTGAATCGGAGAGCAGCGGAATAAACTCATCGGCGCGGGCGCGGTGAATCGCAAGCTGTAATTCCTCTTCGCTGGCGTCAGGACGGCCATAGAGCAGGTTTTCCCGAATCGAACGGTGCAGCAGCGAGGTATCCTGCGTAATCATGCCAATCTGGCTACGGAGGCTCTCCTGCGTCACTGCGGCGATATCCTGATCGTCGATCACAATCCGCCCACCGTTAAGGTCATAAAGACGCAGCAGCAGGTTCACTAACGTCGATTTACCGGCCCCCGAAGGACCAATCAGACCAATCTTCTCGCCCGGTTTAATGTCGAGATTAAAGCCGTTAATCACCTGACGGCCACCGCCATAGTCAAAGCGCACATCCTCGAATCGGATGTTGCCGCGCGTCACCTTAAGCTGTTTAGCCTGCGGCGCATCCTGCACGCTCAGCGGCTGCGCAATGGTTTTCAGGCCATCCTGAACCGTACCGATATTTTCGAAGATGCCATTGACGACCCACATGATCCAGCCAGACATATTGACCAGGCGGATGACCAGACCGGTCGACAGCGCATTGGCGCCTACGCTGATCAGCGACTGGCTCCACAACCACAGCGCCAGCGCGGATGTAGAGACAATCAGCAGGCCGTTCAGTGCTGACAGCGTCAGATCCATGCTGGTGACCATGCGACCAGCGTGCTGAGTTTTTTCCGTCTGCTCCTGCATCGCCTCACGCGCATACTTACGCTCCAGATCGCTGTGGGCGAACAGCTTGATGGTGGCAATATTGGTATAGCCATCAACAATGGTGCCCATCAGCTTCGAACGCGATTCTGAAGAGACCACCGAACGGGCTTTGACGCGGGGCACAAAGAAACGCAGCGAGGCGCTGTAAGCGACCATCCATATAATCAGTGGGATCATCAGTCGCCAGTCGGCATCCGCAAACAACACCAGCGACGTCACGGCGTAGATCAGCACGTGCCAGATAGCGTCCACCAGCTGCACCGCGGAATCACGCAGTGAACTGCCGGTCAGCATGATGCGCTGGGCGATACGACCTGCAAAATCGTTCTGGAAGAAGTTAAGGCTCTGGCGCAGCACATAGTTGTGATTCTGCCAGCGGATCAGGTTGGTCATGCCCGGGCTGATGCTCTGGTGAACCAGCATGTCGTGCAGGGCGATAAAAATCGGCCGCAGAATCAGCGCCACTGCTCCCATCCACAGGAGTATCGGCCAGTTATCCTGAAACAGGCTGGCGGGTGTGGAGTGGTTCACCATATCGATAATGCGGCTCAGATAGCTGAACAGCGACACTTCGATCAGCGCTGACGCCAGCCCTACCACCAGCAGTGCTGCGAAACTGGGCCAGACCTGGCGCAGGTAGTAGAGGTAAAACGACCAGACCGTTGAGGGCGGTGAATCGGTGGGTGCATCATGAAATATATTGATAAAACGCTCAAAACGACGATACAACATAGCGATACTCTTTCCGTCCGGTAAAGAGCTACAGCTTAGTGCATGAACCCCGTTCGGCTAAAAGGAGAAAATATGGAAATCATTATTCGGGCACGGGAACCGCAGGATGCCGCCGCCTATCAGCGCCTCTACAGTCATCCCGATGTCTATCCCTGGACACTGCAACTGCCGTTTCCCAGCGTTGCGACCTGGGAGAAAAAAATTGCCCGAATGGACGCCGAGGGGTTTATCGCCTTTGTGGCAGAAATTGATGACGAGCTGGTCGGTGAGCTGACGCTGTTTGTCGATAACAAGCCGCGCACCCGCCACTGCATCAGTTTTGGACTGGGCGTGCATCCCGATTTCGGCGGTCGCGGGGTCGGTGAGCGGCTGATTCGCACCGCAATGGACTACTCCCGCAACTGGCTGGGCATTACCCGTATGGAGCTGGAGGTGTTTCACGACAACGAACGGGCGCTGCGGCTCTATGAGCGGCTGGGCTTTGAGCGGGAAGGGGTGATGCGGCAGGCGGCACTCCGCGACGGTCAGCTGCGCGACGTGGTGATGATGGCGAAGCTGCTGCACGAGAAGTGATAACCGGAGCGGCATCACGGCCGCTCCGTGTTGCATTACGGATTTTTATTGCTGTAGTGCTGCATATTCTGCTTCGTTACCAGCTCAAACGGGATCCACTGGTGAGAATCTACCTTCTGGCCTTTGATCATCTGCTGCGCCACTTCAACCGATTTTTTGCCCTGACCCACGGCATCCTGGAACACGGTTACGGCCAGTTTACCGCTGGCCAGCGCTTTCAGGCCATCCGGCGTGGCATCAATCCCGCCCACCAGAATGGTTTTCTTCGGCTTCGACTGAGCAATGGCCATCGTGGCGCCAATTGCCATTTCGTCGTTGTTCGCGGCGACAATATCGATATCCTCACCGTTCGACAGCCAGTTGAGCATTAAATCCATCCCCTCATTGCGTGCATAGTTAGCGGTCTGCTTCAGCACCACTTTCATATTGGGATACTTCGCCACCACCTGCTCCACATCTTTGGTGCGCTGAAGCGCGCCCGCATCGCTGAGGTTGCCGATCATGATGGCGACGTTGCCACGGTAACCGGCCTGCTTTGCCAGCGCTTCCATCTGCAACGTGCCTGACTCGCGCTCGTCAGAGCCAACAAACACCACGCCTGGCGGCAGGGTTTTATCGCCCGGTGAGCGGTTAACATAGACCAGTGGAATATGGGCCTGCTGCGCCAGTTTTGTCAGGGCTGGCGTACTGGCAGAGTCCACCGGGTCGACAATAATCGCATCCACCCCGGCGCTGATAAAGCTCTGCACCTGATCGGTCTGACGCCCTACGTCGCCACGTGCATCATCGAACTGCGCCTCCAGCTGGCGCACTTTAGCCTCTTTCTCAATCGACTGGCGGATGATGGTCAGGAAGTTCTGGTCGAAATAGGCCATCGAGACACCTATCTTCTCAGCCAGCGCCGGTGTTGAAAGAGAGAGCAGACAGAGTATTGCCCATGCATGTTTTTTCATTAGAGGCTCCCGAGGTTACCGGATGGAATGGAATTTTCATTTATTATAAAAATGGAAAGGCAGGATCATTTGCAGATTAGAAACTGCCATCAGGTTTGACAACCGGTCCTTTTCACTCTTGCTAGCGCCGCCACATTTTGCCGTAAAATCGCCTTGTCATAGCGGTCAGCGCGGGGGAAATCCCCGACCTGGTGCACACTCTGCAGTAGTGAGCCGCAGCTTTTCGCGCTTTTGTGCAGTGCCGCACGGGCAGTTGTGAGGATTGTCAGAAAACCGTTTAATCGGGCCAGACGATCCTGACATCTGCACAGTGACCCATCGTTAGCCTCCTATCTATATTTCCAGAAGCGGGAATTCTCAGCGTTATTCCTGAAAAAAACCTCGTGGCGCAACCTGCCGCTTTTTAAGGAATTCAGCTCATGCCTAAAGAACAAACGCCTCAACGGACGACCCATGTCCGCATCGGGATCCTCTGCCTGATCCTGTTTCTGTCGGTTGTGGCTTACGCCGACCGCTCGATCCTCTCGATCTCCGGGTCGGCAATCAAAGAGGAGTTCGGTCTGTCAGCGATCCAGCTGGGATTGATCCTCTCTGCTTTCAGCTGGGCCTATGTCATCGGTCAGATTCCTGGCGGACTGTTGCTTGACCGCTTCGGGGCCAAAAAAGTGTATGGCGTTACACTGGCGCTCTGGTCAGTTTCAACGCTGGCGATGGGATTTGTGGGCGAGTTCTCCAGCGGCATGACCGGCGCGCTGATGCTGATGTTTGGGCTGCGCTTTATGCTGGGACTCATAGAGGCACCCAGCTTTCCCGCTAATGCGCGCGTGGTCATTATGTGGTTTCCGGGCGCAGAACGGGGACGCGCATCATCGCTGTTCAGCTCGGCGCAATATTTTGCTGTCGCTATCTTCTCGCCGCTTTCAGGCTGGCTGGTCTCGCGCTTTGGCTGGGAATGGCCATTCTTTGTGCTGGGCGGCATCGGTCTGGTGGCGGTCCTGGTCTGGGCGGCCTGGATGCGCGAGCCACGTAACCACCCCGGCGTATCGGAAAGTGAATTGCGCCACATTGTCGACGGTGGCGCGCTGGTGGATATCGATGCGGCGCAGACGCTGAAAGCACGACCACCGGTCAGCAAAGCGATGTTCAGAAAGCTGCTCACCAATCGCATGCTCTGGTGCGCCTATCTCGGTCAGTACTGCATCATTGCGCTCAGCTACTTCTTTATTACCTGGTTTCCAATCTATCTGGTGCAGGCGCGCGGCATGAACATCATGGAAGCGGGATTCGCCACTATTGCGCCAGCGCTGTTCGGTTTTCTGGGCGGCATCAGTGGCGGTTACCTGTCAGACAAGTTAATCGCCCGAGGCTGGAGCGTCTCCTGGGCGCGTAAAACGCCCTATATCGTCGGCATGCTGATGGCGTCCAGCCTGGTGCTGGCAGCGATCATTCCTGGTAACGGCGGCATCATCGCCATTATGTCCTTCGCCTTTTTTGGCAAAGGCATCGCGGCTGGCGCAGGCACCTGGACGGTGATCAGTGATACCGCACCCAAAGAGGCGGTGGGTCTGGCGGGGTCCATTTTTAACGGCATCGGCAATATTGCCGGTTTCACCACGCCGCTGCTGTTCGGCATCATCGTTGGGCTGACCGGTAGCTACAGCATTGGACTGGCGTTTGTGGCGGCACACTGCGTGGTCGCGGCGCTGCTGTTCCTGCTGGTGATGGGGCCGATTGAACGCGTCGGCGAAGAGACCGGACGCCCGGCATCATTTAACAATCAGGAGAAAGAAGATGGCATTAAAGCAATGTAAAGTGCTGAACAAAGGGAAATTTCTGCCACCGCAGCTGATTGAGAATATCGAAAAAACGTTTACTGTGTTTCGGTTGGGCTGGCGGGATCTAAAGAAAGGCCCTTAGTTGGGCCATTAACTGTTAAGGTAAAAGCAGTCCAAAGATAGCAAATAAGATATAGCATGAGGTAGCGGCAAACCAAAAAAAAGAATAAATCTTCATCCAGGGAGATATCTTCTGTTTATTATTTTCAAAGAAATCATAGCCAGAATCATTGATGGCAAGGTAGCTTATTTTCTGTCTGCGACTTAATTTTATGAAAAACCGTAAAACCGGAAAAACTCCGAAGAAGCCAGTCGTATAATAAAAGGAGCAGGGGCCGGGGAAATTATATTTCTCTCTGTAAGAAGAGACCAGGTTATAATAATCCTGTCGTTTGATTAAATATATTATAAGCGACAGAATCAGAAGGCCGCATCCCAGCCCACCAAAAAATAATGAAGTACCAGCCAGCAATTTATTAGTTATCATAATATTCTGCAACTTTATTAATTATAGTTTCGACGCCTGAACTACCTGCAATACCACCGGCGACCGACCCTACAACTGCACATGCAACACCACCAGCGCCCGCTGTTGCTATTCCAATAGCCGCACAGCCAGCTAACGCGGCAGAGCTGCCCCAAACACCACCCAACATCCCTCCACCTGTAGTGAGAGCAAACTTTGAGTAGTCTTTAACGGCAATCTTCCCACATTCATCCTCGCGCCCTTTGCTGCATGCATCAACCACATCATTAGTCGTGCCTGCAAAAGCGAATCCAATCCCGATGAGTCCGCCAGTCTTTAAAAAACGCGCAGCTCTGGCTGCATTACCGACATAGTATGAATACCCTGGAATGCCACCTATTCCAACAGTAGACCATTCATGCACTATCGAGCGGCTGGAGAGATTTAATGCGCGCTTCATATTGTCATACTGCTGGAATTTTACAGTATACCGTGCAAGGGATTTTAACAGCGGCTTATTGACCAGCTCTTTAAGCTGCTGTAATAGCTGATTGCGTTCAACAAAGAACTGCTGGCCTATCAGAGAACCCTGCGTGCGGAACTGATTCTGGAAGCTGACTTCGATTTTTTTCAGAGTTTGTTTAATAGCATTAAAATATTTTTCACCCGCATCTCCTGGAGTGCTAAAAATCTTGTCTCCAGCACCTGTCAGTGCGGCAATCGTTCCATAATGTTTTTGCATAAAACTGGCGTCATCGTCGTTCACACCAATCAATGCCGCATTAGTTTTATTCTTAGCCTGACGGAGCGTTGTTAGCAACTGCATTGTAAGCTGAGGGGATGTATCGGAGTCAGCCACAATCAGGATTTGCCCTGGCTTAAGATACGGCGTATCTGCATTAAGTTTCATAAACAGGCTGGTAGCGGGTGAACGTGTATCTCTGAACAGTTCCCGCGCCTGATATTCAAGTGTTCCGGGACATTCCACTACACAATATCCGGGGGGCTAAGTTCTTCGCCATGCATCTATTCTCCGTCATTTAAAACAGGGTTATGATCCTATTATTAGTACCATTGGTAAGTAAAAAATATGCGTCATAAATATAAATAATTCTATTGAGTTACGCAAAAACTATTGTTTAGGGTTACGAGTGGTTTCGTTACACTGACTGAGAGTGTTCGAATCTTTACTCTTGCACTCAAGACGATCCATCAAGTCATAAATAATCCGTTTAACGATCTGGCTGTTAAGGGAAAATCCATAATCTTCCATGGATGATTATGGATTTGTTGTCCCGCTCAGTCTGGACCTGAACAACGATTTATCGTTCTGTCTGAAGAGTTCGCCTCTCCTCTGACCGCTCTCCCGACCCCAGACTTCGCACAAAACAGCCTGAAGAAAATCAGCCCGGCTGCCGATATCACCTTATCCCAACCGTTAATGTTAAGGAGTGATAGCGTGATTAAGCTGATTACCATTGATGAGTTGCGCCCGGGGATGTTTATCCACAAGCTGGAAGTCTGGTGGATAAAAGAGCAGCGCATTCATAATCAGATGCTGATCACCGATCCACGACAAATTGCCACGCTACGCAGCGAAGGGATCCGCCAGCTCTGGATCGACCTCGATCGATCGGTTCAGACGCCGATCGCCACCACGGTCGCAAAAAGAACCATTGGCCGCACTCCGTTTTTTCAGGAAATGGATCAGGCGCAGTTGATCTTCCAGCAGGGCAAACCGAAAGTGCGGGCGATGTTCAACGAAGCGCGGCTGGGTAACGGCCTGAAGCTCGATTATATGATGGACCTGGTGGATGAAATCGCCGGATCGATCACGCGTGAACCCTCCGCCATGCTGAGCGTGGCGCGGCTGAAAAATCATGATGACTACACCTATCTGCACTCTATGGCGGTCTGCGGGCTGATGATTGCGCTGGGTAAAAAACTCGGGCTGGATGAGCAGCAGCTGCGCCGGGTGGGCATGGGCGGTTTACTGCATGATGTCGGCAAAGCGGCTGTGCCACTGGCGATCCTGAACAAAGCGGGCAAGCTGACTGAAGAGGAGTTCAGGGTGATGCGTGAGCATCCGGTGGTCGGCACGCAGATGCTGATAGAGGCCAACGCTGACGACGATCTGCTCGATATCGCTCTTCATCATCATGAAAAATATGATGGCAGCGGCTATCCGCACCGCCTGAAAGGCGAGGCGATTTCGTTCTACGCCCGCATGGCGGCGGTGTGTGATGTTTATGATGCGGTGACCTCGACCCGCTCCTATCGCAACGGCTGGACACCCGCAGAGGCGATGCACCAGATGCTGAGCTGGCGCGGCCATTTCGATCCTGGCTTGCTGCACACCTTCGTACGCACCATTGGCATCTATCCGGTGGGATCGCTGGTGCGTCTGGCTTCCGGCCGGGTGGCGCTGGTGGTGAAAGCAGGCGAAAAATCGCTGATGCGGCCCTGCGTGCATGTCTTCTGGTCGCTGCACGCCCAGCGTGAAATGAAGCCGGAAGAGCTCGACCTCGGCGACAGCTTCTGCACCGACAGTATTGTGGGTGCAGAGGACAGTAAGCTGTGGGACAACGTCGATCTCAATCGTATCTGGGCGCTGGAAGTCGCCTGATTTTTCGCCATTTTTACACTATTTTTACGCCCGCCCGCTGCATTTTAACCCCGTCTTTATACGCCTCCGCGCAAGCTAAGCCATAAATCCAATCCTCTGGAGGTTCCTGTGAGCGTGGGCGTAATAACCGGCATTGTGCTGGTGGTGTTGTTACTGGGCTATCTGATCTATGCCCTGTTAAATGCGGAGGCCTTCTGATGGCGGCCAATGCTTTTTTACTCATCGCATTTTATCTGGTGCTGCTGATGGTACTGGCGCAGCCGCTCGGACGGGGTCTGGCCTCGTTAGTGGCGGACAAGCCGGTGTTTGCCCGCCTGGAAACGCCACTGTGGCGCCTGCTGGGCGCGCAGGCGTCGGACATGCGCTGGCCGCACTACCTGCTGGCGATTCTGCTGTTCAACGCGCTGGGTTTCGTGGTGCTGCTGTCTATATTGCTGCTGCAGGGCTCGCTGCCGCTGAATCCTCAGCAGCTGCCTGGCCTGAGCTGGCATCTGGCGCTGAACACTGCCGTGAGCTTCGTGACCAACACCAACTGGCAGGCTTACAGTGGCGAAAGCACCCTGAGCTATTTCAGTCAGATGGTGGGCCTGACGGTGCAGAACTTCCTCTCTGCCGCGACCGGTATCGCCGTGGCCTTTGCGCTGATCCGTGGCTTCGCCAATCGCAGCTCTGCGACCCTGGGTAACGCCTGGCGCGATCTGACCCGCATCACGCTCTACGTCTTACTGCCGATCAGCCTGCTGATGGCGCTGTTTTTTGTCAGTCAGGGCAGCATCCAGAACTTCTCGCCTTATCACAGCTTCTCCACGCTGGAAGGCGTGCAGCAGACGCTGTCGATGGGACCGGTGGCGTCGCAGGAAGCGATCAAAATGCTGGGTACCAATGGTGGCGGCTTCTTTAACGCCAACTCCGCCCATCCGTTTGAGAACCCGACGGTGCTGACGAATCTGGTGCAGATGCTGAGCATCTTCCTGATCCCGGCAGCGCTCTGCTTCGCGTTTGGCGAAAGTGTGCGTGACCGTCGTCAGGGCCACATGCTGCTGTGGGCGATGACGCTGATGTTTGTGGCGGCGGTCGCCGTCGTGATGTGGGCCGAACTGCAGGGCAACCCGCATTTCCTCCAGCTGGGGGCCGACAGCGCCATCAACATGGAAGGTAAAGAGACACGCTTTGGCATCCTTAACAGCAGCCTGTTCGCGGTCATTACCACTTCTGCCTCCTGCGGTGCGGTGAATGCCATGCATGACTCCTTTACCGCGCTGGGCGGCATGGTGCCGATGTGGCTGATGCAGCTGGGCGAGGTGGTATTTGGCGGTGTTGGTGCCGGCCTCTACGGCATGCTGCTGTTTGTACTGCTGGCGGTCTTTATTGCCGGACTGATGATTGGCCGTACCCCGGAGTTCCTGGGTAAAAAAGTCGATGTGTGGGAAATGAAAATGACCGCACTGGCGATTCTGGTTACCCCGGCGCTGGTGCTGATTGGCACTGCACTGGCGATGATGACCGACGCCGGGCGCAGCGCGATGGCAAACCCGGGCATCCACGGCTTCAGTGAAGTGCTCTATGCGGTCTCTTCGGCTTCCAATAACAACGGCAGTGCCTTTGCCGGACTGAGTGCCAACACGCCGTTCTGGAACCTGTTACTGGCTGTCTGCATGCTGCTGGGCCGTTTCGGCATCATCATCCCGGTGATGGCGATTGCCGGTGCGATGGCGGTTAAAAAAGTGCAGCCGGTAGGTAACGGCACACTGCCAACTCACGGTCCGCTGTTTATTGCACTGCTGATCGGCACCGTGCTGCTGGTGGGTGCACTGACCTTTATTCCTGCTCTGGCGCTGGGCCCGGTGGCTGAGCATCTGCAACTTGTTCAGGGACAATCCTCATGAGTCGTCAACAACAGGCGTTATTTGACGCAGCCCTGCTGCGTACCTCGGCCTGGGATGCGGTGAAAAAGCTCGATCCCCGGGTACAGTTCCGTAACCCGGTGATGTTTGTGGTCTACCTCGGCAGCATCCTCACCTCGCTGCTGGCGGTGGGCATGCTGACCGGGCGCATCAACGGCAGCGCCAGCTTTACCGGGGCGATTGCGGTCTGGCTCTGGTTCACCGTGCTGTTCGCCAACCTGGCAGAGGCGCTGGCAGAAGGGCGCAGCAAGGCCCAGGCAAGCAGCCTGAAAGGCGTCAAAAAGACCAGCTTTGCCAAAAAACTCTCAGCGGCGCGCTATGGTGCCGAGTGGCAGCAGGTCAGTGCCGATGCGCTGCGCAAAGGCGATGCGGTGCTGGTAGAAGCGGGCGATATCATTCCCTGTGACGGTGAAGTGATGGAGGGCGGTGCCTCAGTGGATGAGAGCGCCATTACCGGTGAATCTGCACCCGTAATCCGTGAGTCAGGGGGTGACTTTGCTTCCGTGACGGGCGGTACCCGTATTCTCTCTGACTGGCTGGTGATCACCTGTAGCGCCAACCCGGGCGAAACCTTCCTTGACCGGATGATCGCCATGGTGGAAGGCGCAAAACGCCGCAAAACGCCAAATGAGATCGCCCTGACCATCCTGCTGGTATCACTGACCATCGTGTTCCTGCTGGCGACCGTGACGCTCTGGCCGTTCTCGGCATGGGGCGGCACACCGGTCAGCGTCACGGTACTGGTGGCACTGCTGGTCTGTCTGATCCCGACCACTATCGGCGGCCTGCTGTCGGCGATTGGCGTGGCGGGGATGAGCCGGATGCTGGGTGCAAACGTCATCGCGACCAGCGGTCGTGCGGTGGAAGCCGCAGGGGATGTGGATGTGCTGATGCTGGACAAAACCGGCACCATCACGCTGGGTAACCGTCAGGCGACCCAGTTCCTGCCCGCGCCAGGCGTCAGCGAAGAGCAGCTGGCGGACGCCGCGCAGCTCGCCTCGCTGGCCGATGAGACGCCGGAAGGCCGCAGCATCGTGGTACTGGCGAAACAGCGATTTAACCTGCGTGAACGCGATCTCAGCAGCATGGACGCCAGCTTTATTCCGTTCTCAGCCCAGACCCGCATGAGTGGCGTGAATGTGCAGGATCGGCTGATCCGCAAAGGCGCGGTCGATGCCGTTCGCCGTCATATCGAAGCGAACCATGGTCGTTTCCCTGCGGAAGTGAATGCGCAGGTGGAAGAGGTGGCTCGCAGTGGCGGCACGCCGCTGGTGGTGTCAGAAGGCGCAAATGTGCTGGGTGTGGTGGCGCTGAAAGATATCGTGAAAGGCGGCATCAAAGAGCGCTTTGCCGAACTGCGCAAAATGGGTATTAAAACGGTGATGATCACCGGTGATAACCCACTGACCGCCGCGGCGATTGCCGCAGAAGCGGGCGTAGATGACTTCCTGTCAGAGGCCACACCAGAAGCCAAACTGGCGCTGATCCGTCAGTATCAGGCCGAAGGCCGTTTAGTGGCGATGACCGGTGACGGCACCAACGATGCGCCAGCACTGGCGCAGGCGGATGTGGCGGTGGCGATGAACTCCGGGACCCAGGCGGCGAAAGAGGCGGGCAACATGGTCGACCTCGACTCTAACCCGACCAAGCTACTGGAAGTGGTGCACATCGGTAAACAGATGCTGATGACGCGCGGTTCGCTGACCACCTTCAGTATTGCCAACGACGTGGCGAAATATTTCGCCATTATCCCGGCGGCGTTTGCGGCGACCTATCCGCAGCTCAACATGCTTAACGTGATGCAGCTGCACTCGCCCGCCAGCGCAATCCTGTCGGCGGTGATCTTTAACGCCCTGGTGATTGTCTTCCTGATCCCGCTGGCCCTGAAAGGCGTCAGCTACCGCCCACTGAGCGCCGCTGCGCTGCTGCGCCGCAACCTGCTGATTTATGGTCTGGGTGGCCTGCTGGTGCCGTTTGTCGGCATCAAAGCGATCGATCTGCTGTTAGTGTTTTCAGGCATGGCCTGAGGAGAGAAAAATGAGTCAGTTACGTCCGGCAATTTTACTGTTGTTGCTGCTTACGCTTGTCACCGGCGTGGTTTATCCTTTGCTTACTACTGGTCTGGCGCAATGGCTGTTTCCGTCCCAGTCCAGCGGCTCGCTACTGGAGGAAGATGGCGTGGCGCGCGGGTCAGCACTGATTGGCCAGAATTTTACCCAGCCCAACTATTTCTGGGGCCGCCCTTCAGCCACAGGCGATAAACCCTATAACCCGCTCTCCTCAGGCGGCAGCAACCTGGCCGCCAGCAATCCGGCGCTGGATAAAGCGGTAGCCGATCGCGTCGCTGCGCTGCGGGCCGCGAACCCGCAGGCATCGGCTGCCGTGCCGGTCGAGCTGGTCACTGCCTCAGCCAGCGGGCTGGACCCGGATATTTCGCCGGAGGCCGCGCGCTGGCAGGCGCCGCGTGTCGCCGCCAGCCGCAAGGTGCCGGTGGCGCAGGTCGAGGCGCTGATTGAAAAGATGACGCATCGTCCACTGATGCCATTCCTCGGCACACCGACAATCAACGTGTTGCAGCTGAATATGGCGCTCAACGAACTGTAATGGTGTTAAGGAAGCGATGAACCACGAACCCCAGCGTCCCGATCCCGACGCGCTGCTGCAGGCTAACCGCGAAACGCATCGCGGGCAGCTGAAAATTTACTTTGGTGCCTGTGCTGGCGTGGGCAAAACCTACGCCATGCTGCAGGAGGCACAGCGGCTGCGTGCGCAGGGTCTGGATGTGCTGATTGGCGTGGTAGAGACCCACGAACGGCCGGAAACCGCACAGCTGCTGACAGGATTAACCCTGCTGCCGCGTCGCGCGACCGGCCGCTCGCGTCATGCAGAGTTTGATCTCGATGCCGCGCTGGCCCGCCATCCTGCCGTCATCCTGATGGATGAGCTGGCGCACACCAACGTTAAGGGCTCGCGCCATCCCAAGCGCTGGCAGGATATCGAGGAGCTGCTGGAAGCGGGCATCGACGTCCTGACCACCGTCAACGTGCAGCATCTTGAGAGCCTCAACGATGTGGTCGGCGGCGTCACCGGCATTCAGGTGCGCGAAACCGTGCCCGATCCCTTTTTTGACAGTGCCGACGAAGTGGTGCTGGTCGATCTGCCGCCTGACGATCTGCGCCAGCGATTGAAAGAGGGCAAAGTTTATATTGGCGATCGTGCTGAGCGCGCCATCGAAAACTTTTTCCGTAAAGGTAACCTCTTCGCCCTGCGTGAGCTGGCGCTGCGCCGCACCGCCGATCGGGTAGACGATCAGATGCGCGCCTGGCGCGATCAGCAGGGACGGGATCGGGTCTGGCACACCCGCGACGCTATCCTGCTCTGTATTGGCGACGACAGCGGCAGTGAAAAGCTGGTGCGCACCGCAGCCCGACTGGCGGCGCGACTGGGCAGCGAATGGCACGCGGTCTATGTTGAAACGCCCCGGCTCAACCGGCTGCCGGAAGCACGGCGACGGGCCATCCTGCGCACATTACAGCTGGCACAGGAGCTGGGCGCGGAAACCGCCACCCTTTCTGAACCGGATGAAGCGGAAGCGGTGCTGGGTTATGCCCGCGAACACAATCTGGGCAAAATCGTCACTGGCCGTCGCCCACTCCGGCGCTGGCGGCGTGACAGTTTTGCTGAACGACTGGGCCAGCTTGGCCCGGATCTCGATCTGCTGGTCGTGGCGCTGGATGAGCCACTGAAAGATGCGCCGCATCCGCTGCCGGATGGTCGTGTTAACAGCGAAAAATGGCACATTCAGCTGCGCGGCGTGATGATGGCGCTGGTGCTCTGCATCCTGGTGACCGCAGCCGGGCAATCGGTGCTGATCAATTTCGATCCCGCCAACTGCGTGATGATCTACCTGCTGGCGGTGGTGATCGTGGCACTACGCTATGGCCGCTGGCCGTCGGTGATCGCCACGGTGATAAATATCGTCGCCTTCGACCTCTTCTTTGTGGCCCCCACCGGCACGGTGGCGGTCTCCGACCTGCAATACCTGGTGACCTTTGGCGTGATGCTGGCGGTCGGCGTGATTGTCGGGAATCTTACGGCAGGCGTGCGCTATCAGGCGCGGGTGGCGCGCTACCGCGAGCAGCGGGCGCGTCAGCTCTATGAGATGGCGAAATCGCTGGGCAGCGCGTTGACACCGCAGGATATCGCCGCCACCAGCCAGCGTGTGCTCGACGCCACGCTACAGGCGCGCTGCCTGCTGCTGCTGCCCGATGAGCAGGGCGAGCTGAAAGCGGTGGGCGATGCGTTACCGGCCAGCGAGCCGGATCGCGCGATTGCTAAATGGAGTTACAGCAAAGGCCAGCCTGCAGGCGCGGGCACCGATACCTTACCGGCAGTGCCTTATCAGATCCTGCCGCTGAAAAGCGGCGCGCAGTGCCGGGGATTGCTGGTGGTGGAGCCGCAGAACCTGCGTCAGCTGATGATTCCTGAGCAGCAGCGGCTGGTGGAAACCTTTACGGTGCTGATCGCCAATGCCCTGGAGCGGATGGCGCTGTCTCACAGCGAGGCAGCGTCCCGTCTCTCAGCTGAGCGTGAACAGCTGCGCAATGCGTTGCTGTCGGCGCTGTCACACGACCTGCGCACCCCGCTGACCGTACTGTTTGGTCAGGCAGAAATGCTGATGCTTGACCTGGCCAGTGACAACTCAAAATATGTGCCGCAGGCCAGCCAGATTCGCGAGCAGACGCTCAGCACCATCCGGCTGGTAAGCAACATGCTGGATATGGCGCGCATTCAGTCGGGCGGCCTCAATCTGCGGGAAGAGTGGCTGGCGCTGGAAGAGGTGATTGGTGGGGCGCTGAGCAGCATGGCACCCTCGCTCAAGGGGCATGAGGTCCAGCTCGACCTGCCGGATGACATCGTGCTGATCAAAGGGGACAGCACGCTGCTGGAGCGGGTTTTCACTAACCTGATAGAGAACAGCCTGAAGTATGCCGGTAATAGCGCGCCACGCGGCATCCGCGCCTGGCGTGCAGCATCACGACTGGAAATTGCGGTCTGGGATGGCGGACCCGGCATTGCCGAAGAGGATTTAACCCGGATATTCGATAAGTTCTGGCGCGGCAATAAAGAGTCGGCGGTGCCGGGCGTCGGGCTGGGTCTGGCGATCTGTAAAACCATTATCGAGAGCCATGGCGGCCAGATCTGGGCCGAAAACCGGCCCGAAGGTGGCGCGGCATTTCGTCTCTCGCTGCCGCTGCCGCCCGCCCCTGAAATTTCTGACGAAGGGCTGAAATAACTTCACAGTGGATCAGTTATACTGCCGGTCCTGTTTGATTATTCGTGGGATTGTATGGAACGTTTTACCGAAAACCTGATGTATGCATCGCGCTGGTTGCTGGCTCCGGTTTACATTGGACTTTCGCTGGGATTACTGGCGCTGACCATTAAATTTTTCCAGGAAATTTTCCACCTGCTGCCCAACATTTTCAGCATTGCGGAAAACGATCTGATTCTTCTGCTGCTCTCACTGGTGGATATGACGCTGGTTGGCGGCCTGCTGGTGATGGTAATGCTGTCGGGTTATGAGAACTTCATCTCTAAACTCGACATCGACGAAGACAAAGAGAAGCTGAGCTGGCTGGGCAAGATGGACTCCGGCTCGCTGAAAAACAAAGTCGCTGCCTCCATCGTTGCCATCTCGTCGATTCACCTGCTGCGGGTGTTCATGGAAGCGCGTAATGTCGAAAACGACAAACTCATGTGGTACGTGATTATCCACCTGACCTTTGTGCTCTCTGCCTTTGTGATGGGCTGGCTGGACAAAATGTCGCGCTACGATAAAAAGTAAAATATCCCCCTGGTGGCCCGCTGACGCGGGCCTCTGCGTTATCCCTGCCGATCTGTTTTCCCTGAACGACCTGCTGGCTGCGACGCCGGACGCGTGCCCGCCAGCTGCGGCATCACCTCTTTAATCATCGCAAAAAAGTGTTGCAGCCTGGCCGGGTAGTAACTCGCCCAGGGATAAGTCAGCCACACCGGCAGCGGTGGTGCCTGCCACGCAGGCACCAGCTGAACCAGGTCGCCATCGGCTAAATCTTCCTGTACCGCCCAGGAGGAGACAATTGCCGCACCCATGCCCGCCAGCGCCGCTTTGCGCACCGCATACAAACTGTCACTGCTCAGCCGTGGCGTAATCGCCAGATTCACCGGCTGGCCATCGTCAATCTTTTGCAATGCCACTTCGTTACGGTAAAAACTGGTGAGGGCCAGCCATGGCAGATCTCGCAGCTGTTCAATCTGCGCTATGGGCGGATACTGTGCCAGCAGGTGCGGGGCCGCCACCACAATGCGCGGCACTTCGGCCAGCAGAACCGCCACCACCGAGGGATCGGTTGGCGCACCGACCTGAATGGCGCAGTCGACATTCTCGGCCATAAAGTCGGGTGTGCGATCGTTCAGCATCCACTCAATATTGAGCCGGGGATAGCGATGCAGATAGTCCACCAGTGGGGCGATCAGCTGATCCTGACCAAAGGCGTGCGGGGCACGAACCCGCAGTGTACCGACCGGATCGGCACTGGCGCCGGTCAGCTCATCTTCCAGCGTATGCCAGGTCGCCAGCAGCTGCCGTGCCTGGGCGTAGCAGCGTTCACCATCATCGGTGAGTTTCAGCGCATGCGTGGTGCGCAGGATCAGCTTCAGCCCCAGCCGCTGCTCAAGGGTCTGCAGCCGACGACTGACGGTAGGTTGTGTCGTACCCAGCTGGGCCGCGGCGGCCGATAAGCTGCCACTCTCGACGATACGGATAAAGGTCTGCATCAGGTCGATGCGATCGCTGCTGTTAGGATTGTTCATACGTACCACGCATAACGGTTTTGCCTGATATCAGTCTACCGCGTATAACCGCGATGCGCTTTAATGGTTGTACGAAATGAAGAGGATTACAGCATGTCAGCCATATCAACCCAGACTCAAAATGAATCGCTCTCCACACCGCTGGTGTTTACCCTGGCCGCGGGTGCCGGACTCAGCGTTGCGTCGATTTACTACAGCCAGCCGATGCTGGATATCATCAGCAAACAGTTTAACGCAGGCATTGGCGCAGTCGGTATGGTGCCGATGCTGACCCAGGCGGGCTATGCCCTGGGCATTCTGCTGCTGGCGCCACTGGGCGATCGTCATGACCGTCGCACCATTATCTTTATCAAAGGCTTACTGCTGGTGGCAGCGCTGCTGCTGTGTGGTTTTTCCGGTGGGCTCAGCGCGCTGCTGATTGCCAGTTTTATCACCGGCCTGACGGCTACGGTGGCGCAGGATATTGTGCCTGCATCGGCGGCGCTGGCCCCGGAACGCAGCCGGGGTAAAACGGTCGGCACGGTGATGACCGGGCTGCTGGTTGGCATCCTCTTGTCGCGGGTGGTCAGTGGGGTGGTGGCGGAGTATTTCGGCTGGCGCACCATGTATATGATTGCCGCGCTGGCGGTGCTGCTGATTACGCTGACGCTGTGGCGTGTGCTGCCGCGCTTCACACCAGGCACCTCGGTAAGCTACCCGCGCCTGCTGCTGTCGCTGGTGCATTTGTGGCGCCACCACCAGACGCTGCGCCGGGCCGCGCTGGCTCAGGGTCTGCTGTCAGTGGCCTTCAGCGCCTTCTGGTCGACACTGGCATTAATGCTTAGCGACCGCTTTCATCTGGACAGTGCCGTTGCCGGAGCCTTTGGTTTAGCCGGTGCAGCGGGCGCCATGGCGGCACCGCTGGCGGGCAGTTTTGCTGACCGCATTGGTCCGGCAAGGGTCACGCAGGCGGGTGCCGCGCTGGTAACGATCTCTTTTGCGCTGATGTTCCTGCTGCCATTACTGCCCATGCCGGCGCAGCTGGCGCTGATAGTCGTCTGTACTATCGGCTTTGATTTAGGCGTACAGGCCACGCTGGTGGCGCATCAGACGCTGGTCTACGGCCTGGCCCCGGAAGCACGTAGTCGCCTTAATGCCCTGCTGTTTACCGTGGTGTTTATCGGTATGGCGACCGGTGCGGCGCTGGGCAGTCTGGCGCTGGCACACTGGGGCTGGAATGGCGTGGTTGCACTCGCCACCATAGCTGGTGCAGCCGCTGTCGCGGTCCGCTTCGCCAGTCGTCACCTGAAAAACTGACACCTCGCCCGTCAAAAAATGTGCCAGGCTTATTCATAAACCCGAAATATTCTGGAGTGTTATGAACTTTTTAGCCTGGACAGCAGCGACGGGCGGCCTCCTGCTGCTGATGTCGCTGGCTTCCGGTTGGATTCACCGGGGGCCAGTTACCTCATTTGGCCTGTTTCTGATCGCGGGTATGCTGTGCGGCCCGTGGGGATTTGATGTTATCCACCTTGATATCGTTACCCATTCCGAAGCCGTGGCCCACATCACTGAAATCACCATGGCAGCCTCGCTGTTTATCACCGGTCTCAAGCTGCGTCAGCCGCTGCAGAATAACTGCTGGCACACCGGGCTGAAGCTGGCCTTTCCCGCCATGTTGCTCACCGTCGCCGCAATGACCCTGCTGGCACACTTCCTGGTGGGATTAGACTGGCCGATTGCGCTGGCGTTTGGGGCGATTGTCGCGCCGACCGATCCGGTGCTGGCGAGCTTAATCTCGGTCAATGATGCACAGGATGATGATTCACTTCGCGTGGCAATATCCAGCGAGGCGGGCATGAACGACGGCTCCGCGCTGCCACTGCTGATGCTGGCGCTGCTGCTGTTCAATGGCGAAAGCCTGAATGGCGCGATGCTGGCGCACTGGGGCGCGGTCGAAGTGCTCTGGGCGATTGGCGGCGGGCTTGTCATCGGGTTTGTCCTGGGGCAGTTGATCGGCATGCTGGCGACCCGACTGCGCAATGCCAATGGCGATGTCGCACCCAATGATTTTCTGGCGCTGGCGCTGATAGCACTGAGTTATTCACTGGTGGAGTGGCTGGGTGCTTCCGGCTTCCTTGCAGCCTTTGCCGCCGGGCTGGGATTACGCCGCGCAGAACTGGGCGTGTTCCGTCGCCATCAGCCGGACGATCTCTCTGACGACGAGCGGATATTGCCCTCTGAGGCGCTGGTAAATCCTAACATGCGTCTGGCGCATCAGGGCGGCACGAATATGGTCAAATCGATTGGGTTTGTAGTAGGCGACGCCCTCTCTTTTGGCGATACTATTGAACGTTTACTGGCGGCTGGCATGATGGTGGTGCTGGGCGTCACACTGGCGCAGCACTGGAACATCTACGGCGTGCTGATTGGCCTGGTGCTGTTTGCGGTGGTGCGACCGCTGGCCGTCTGGCTGGTAACAATGCGAGCCGGACTGCCGCTGGGGCAGCGCCTGCTGATTGGCTGGCTGGGCATCCGGGGAATTGGCAGTCTGAACTACATCGCCTATGCCTGGACGCACGGGATGCAAGGCCCGCAGATGGAAATTATGACCAATATGGCGTTAACGCTGGTGGTCTGCAGCGTGGTGGTTCACGGCACCACCGTGACGCCGCTGCTGAACTGGCGTCAGAAGCGCCTCGAAGCCCTTCAGCGCAAGGTTTAACCCGAACGAACAGGAGTTAAGAATGAAAGTAACTCAGATAGTGCTGCTGAGTATCCTCGCCACCGGCAGCGCGCTGGCGGCGGATGACACTGACACTGAGCAGAATGTTTACGCCAGTCAGTTATGCCACATCGTCAGCGGCGAGAAAAAGGTCGCCACTGCAGATCATTACGTTGAGCAGATGAAATCGACCGTGGCGGGCGGCCAGTCACCGTCGGCGATGAATCAGCCCGAATTCGACGAAGAGTCTGCGCGTGAAGTGGCCAGTGCCTGGCTGCAACTGGGGGACGATGAGCGTGCCAAACTGCGCGTCAACGAACAGCAGTGTGAACAGGCCGTGATGGCGCAGTTCCAGCAGGAAGATTAACCAGACGGAATGAAATAAAACGCGCCTGCCGGGCGCGTTTTTTTATGGCTTTTCAGGGGCTGTTGCGTACATAATCGCCAGCCAGTGCACCAGACTTGCATTTGTTCATACTTCTTTAGCCTACCGCAACGGTTTGCTGACATTTCGGGCTTCACACAACAGGCATTATGATTACGCGTCGACGCTTTATTCTCGGCACGGGAGCGCTCGGGCTCTCCATGACCACCGGCAAATTATTTGCCCGCGATGACATTATTCCCCTCTGGCCGGATGATCCGCCCGGCGGCGGCGGCCCATCCGGCCAGTTAAATATTAACAGCACCGGTTCCTGGTCAAATATCGTCAGTCCGGCCATTCAGCGCTTTAAACCGGAAAACCCCAATGGTGAAGCCGTATTAATCGCTGCAGGCGGCGGTTATCGCTGGATCGGTATGGGCCGCGAAGCCTGGCCGGTGGCGCGCTGGCTCAATGCCAGTGGCTATACCGCCTATGTGCTCAGCTACCGGTTGCCGCATGAGAAGTGGCAGGCGGGACGGCTGGCACCGCTGCAGGATGCGCAGCGTGCCATCCGGCTGGTGCGATCTTTTGAGCGCAAAGTGCATGCACTGGGCTTCTCGGCAGGTGGACATCTGCTGGGATTGGCGGCAGCGCGGCCAGATTTTGCATCGTATCCGGCCATCGATCCGCTGGATGAAGTGGTGCCGAAAGTCGACAGTGTTGGCCTGATCTATCCGGTTATTACCCTGGAAGCGCCTTATCAGCACACTAATACCCATCTGATGATGGTCGGCAAAAATGCCACGCCGCAGGATGAGGCGAACTGGTCAGTGCAGAACTATGTCACCCGGCAATATCCGCCCACGTTTCTGGCGCAGGCCGAGGACGATCACACCTCAAATCCGTTTAACACCGAGCTGATGCGCGACACCTGTCGCCGCAACCGCGTGCCGGTTGAGCTGATTCAAATCAGCAAAGGCGGACATGGATTTGGTCTTGGCAAGGCGGGCACGCCCGCGGCGTTATGGGATCAGGCGTATGTTAAGTGGCTGGAAAACCTCCGTCAGGTTGCATACCTGGGCATGCACGACTCATCCCTGTAACCCTTCCCCTTGCGACTGACGTAAAAAAAGCCGGCATTCGCCGGCCTCGCGACAGTAGCGATTTTCAGGATTGAAGCGACACAGGTTAAAGCTTGTGTGCAGGCAGAGGCCGCCTGATTAAAACTGATAGGTCAGGCCCATAGCGATACTGTCTTTCGTCGAAATGCCGGTGGCACGCGTAAAGTCGTTTTCCTTCAGCAGGTTAATGCGATAGTCCACGTAGGTCAGCATGTTCTTGTTGAAATAGTAATAGGTGCCCACCGCAATATATTTCTGCATCGTCTGACTGCCCCCGGCAAAATTTCCTGCGCCCTGCAGGTTTTCGCCACGCTGCGTGACAAAACCGACTGAAGGGCGCAAACCGTTCAGGAACTGGTACTGCGCAATTGCCTCAACGTTATGGGTTTTGTCAGCGACCTGTGCCAGCTGTCCATAAGGCGTAACGTCACTGGCTTCGCCATACATGGCGGCCAGATAGATCTGGCTGGCATCATATTTTGCAGAGGTTACCCAGGCGGTGGCATCGTCTCCCTGACCGTCAGCTTGCTGAGTCAGCGTCCGTTTTGCTTTCATCCCTGCCGCCGCAATGCTCAGTCCATCGGTAATGTTGTAAGTCAGGCCAGCACCGTAACCATCCCCGTTAGCCAGTCTGGCGGTTGCGCGGTCATTTTTCCCTTGATACTGCAGGGTTAGATTTAATCCACCCCACTCCGGAGAGTGCCAGGTCGCGAGGCCGGTTGAGCGTTTTGACAGGAAGTTATCGTTAGTGGTCATGGTGCCGGAACCGTAGACCGGTGCCATATCCGTATAGGCGGAGGCGGTATACAGTACCCCAAAGCTACGGCCATAATCGAACGAGCCGAAGTCGACCATTTTCAGACCTGCAAAGCCTAAACGTGTGGCATTCCCCGTTTGCGCGTCGCTACCGCCTTCACTGTGATTCAGCTGGAAATTGTATTCCCATTGACCATAACCGGTAAGCTGATCATTAATTTGCGTCTCACCTTTAAAACCCAGGCGTGCATAAGAGTTGTCGCCATCTTCTGCAATATTATCTGAGAAAACATGGCGCGCATCGACTTTACCGTACAGGTCGAGCTTATTTCCATCTTTATTATAAATTCCAGCGGAGCATGCAGAGAATGAGACCATAAAAAACATTGCATACGGCGCGGCTGTTTTTATTTTATTGTGCATATCATCTGCCCTTTTCAGTTAGCTGAAGCATGAGGAGGTTACCGCTCAGGACGGTATTTATTTCAATCTCACATTCGTATTGTTTAATCGCTAAATCATGAAATGGTGATATCGGCCATAAAGGTTATGGCCATTTTTTATAATGACTTTCCCTGGTGTTATTACATTCTGGTAGCGTATTTCCTGGTGATTTTTTATTAAAAGGCTAAGTCAGGTATATCGCTTAATACGGTTTGCGCGCCCGCATCAATATATTTTCGGGCAAGAACCGGGTCATTGATCGTGGCAATCGCGAATTCAATACCTGAACGGGCCAGTCGCGCCAGGTCTTCGTCTGTCGCGAAGTCACCCAGGAAATGCAGGATCTGGCAACCTGTTCTGGCGAGAAGCGCCGCGGGGTCTTTCGGCGGGACGCAAACCGCCAGCCCGCGGGGTACGTCAGGCATAAGCCGTGCGGCAACCTGCAGCGAAATCTCAGAAAAACTGCTGATGAATAATTTCTTCTCGCTTGCTGGCCACAGTGATTTCAACTGAGCGATCGCAATCTCCGCCGTCTCCACTTCCTGCCCGGAGGTGGGTTTGATTTCCAGTTGTAGCCCGACGCCTTTATCCAGTACAAAGCCGACTGTTTCAGCCAGTGTAGGCACTTTCACGCCCCTGAAAAGGTGGCCGTAACATACGCCAGCCTCCAGCGACCGGATCTCATCCAGGGTCAGATTCGCCACATAGCCTTTGCCATTCGTTGTCCTGTTTACGGAATCGTCATGAATAATGACCGGGTGCATATCTTTGGTGAGTTTGACATCCACCTCTATCCACGTTGCGCCGTGTTCCACCGCCGCCAGAAACGAAGGTAGCGTGTTTTCCGGTGCCAGTAGCGGTGCTCCCCGATGGGCAATCAGACGGGAGTTCACTACACGTGCAGGGTGTTTTTGGGTCGACATTATTGGCGTTACCTTCTGTTAGGGTTATATCGCAGGTCTACCTGAGCAAAACCTGGTTAGAAAATTCGGTTCTGACTTCATCACCCAGCGGTTTAGGCATGAACTGGGTGCCATGGATACGCTCTTTGCTGTTAATCAGTCCGGCATCACGATTTACGTCTTTGTTTTGAGGCGTAATGCCATAAACCTGCTGAAACAGCCGTTGGGTGGTGGGCAGCGTCAGCCAGTGGATAAACAGCAACGCTGCCGCTTTATGGGGGGCGTTTACAGGTATCGCCACCATATTTCCGCCGCCGGGCATGCCGAAATTGGGGATATAGAGCCGGATCGTTTTCGGGACTTCACCGTGGTTTTCTAATCCCACCAGATAATCTTCCCAGGCGGGGACCAGCAGGAATTCACCGCTGACCAGCCGGGTGACGCTGTCGGCGTTGGAGGCCGTAATGATGTAGTTGGGGCGCTGCTGTTTGAACCAGTTCCAGGCCGGCTGCAGAGCCGTCAGGCTTTTTAGATCCGCATCGCCTTTCGTGAAATCAAAACCCGGTACCCGTGTGCGCGTCACCGATTCAATAAAGGCCGGGCCGGATCCGCCGTTTTCAACGTTGAAGCCAAACTCCTGACGATGACGCTGCAGAAAGGCCGTAATCTGCGGCAATGTTCGCGGTAACTCACTTTCTTTCAGGCGGCGCGAATCGTAGGCCAGACCGGTCTGGTTGCCCCAAAATGCCACGCCATAGCCTTTACTGTCCGTTCCCTCAATGGTGTAGTTCAGGGTTTTGCCTGCCGGCAGCAGTGTATTAATCGGGCCAAAAAACGTTTTCTGAGGTGATACGGTCCCGAATGCCCCGCCGCCAATCGAAAACAGATCAATGTCACCCGTATCCCGTCCCCGGTCTGCCATGAGTTTATTAATATTACCCTGTAGTGTGCCTTCAGACAGGGTAACGTTAATACCGTACTGTTTTTCAAACAGGCTGACCTGCTCTTTTAAACGGTCCTGGTAATACCATTGATACCAGGTTAATTCCCCTTCTTTTTTCGCCTGTTCGACAATCTGTTCCCAGTTCATCGTAGTTAAATCCTGAGCCTGGCTACAGAAAGCCCCGGCCAGCAATAATATTGCAGCAACGAATCTGAACATATGTTTCCCCAATAACGCGAATTAAAGACTGTCAGCCTTTTCCTGCAAAGGCGGCGACAGGATTTCTTGTCAGTAATTTTTCTGCAATCAGCATTAAAATGACATTTGGCACAACCAGCATTAAAGAAATGACCGCCGCATTGGGTCGAATAAAGTTATAACCCAGATAAGAATAGAGAATGGCCGGGACGGTAATAAAATCGGGTGAGCCAACAATGAAACTTATGGCGAACTCTTCTATTGATAACGTAAAAACAATAATTAGTGCGGCAAATATTCCCGGCCTGATGGTGGGCAGGCAGGCGACTAAAAAACGGTTTATCACCGAAGCGCCCATATCCCGTGCCGCATCAAGCGTGTCCTGGCGTATCTGCGAACACGACAGGGTGAGAATGCGCACGGCATAAGGCATCAGGATAATAATATGCCCCAGCAAAATGCCGCCTAACCGGCTGTGAATGCCCGCCACGTTAAGCAACATGGAAAAAAACAGTGCCACGACAAAGCCCGGAACGATAAGCGGCAATAAGATCGCATTCTGTAAAAAATGTTTGCCCGTAAACGACATTCTGCCAAACGCCCACGCGGCAGGCAGAGACAGCATCAGCGTGCAGACCGAGACGGTTGCCGCCAGTAAATAGCTGTTCCTGAGCGCCTGCGGTAACGCGGTCGTGGTCCAGACTTCCACCCAACGGCCCAGTGAGACAACCGGCGGCAGCGCATCTGGCCATGCCCACGGATGGGTTTTATCGACCAGTGACCACAGGACGGTCAACATAAAGGGAATGACCAGCCACAGCATAAACAGGGCGGTGATAATGATCATCATGACGATTCGCAGCGGGGATAAGGTCTCTCTGGCTTTCATGATCGCTGTTCTCCGGCTTGTTGTAGCCACTTCGCCAGGGCGGCAAGCACGACTGCACCGACAAAAGCCGCCAGCATTAAAATCACGGCGACAACCGCGGCAAGATTCCAGCCCTGGGCGCTGATTTCGGGGAAGCGCAGCATGTATTGCGAAAGAGAGAACACGCTGGTCGGCCCCGCAACGACCTGGAATGAAAAGTCACCTAATGCACCGATGAAAATCAGCACCAGCGACACCTGAACGGACTTGATAGATAAAGGCAGAATGATCTGTAACAGCCGGGCAGCTCTGCCGGCACCCAAATCCCGCGCGGCATTAAAAATTTCGTCACCAATCGCGCGCAGGCTGCCGGTAATAATCAGCAGCGCATAGGGAAGCTGTTTCCAGACCTGCAAAATAATCACGCCCGTTCCCCAGCGGTCATTTTGCATCCTGATGGGGTGAGAGATGATCCCCAGTTTAAGTAACCCCAGGTTAATAAAACCCTGCCACGAAATCAGATTGATAAACAGCAGCGCGGCAACCAGTCCGTGCACCATCAGCGGGGCTTTAAGCAAACCGCCCATCAGCATTGAGCCGGGAAAGGGTTTTCTCAGCCACAGTGCCAGCGGGAGCGCCAGCGCGACGGACAGAACGGCACTGATGACGCCAATTTTGAGTGAATAGTCTGTCGCGCGCCAAAGCTGACTGTCGTTCAGGATGGTTTGCCAGTACTGAAGTGTGAAATGCGCCGGCGCGCCAAAATTAAACAGACCAACGGACTGCGCCAGCGCCATGATGACAATCAGCACCAGCGTCAGCACGACCGGCGCGACGGCAGGCAAAACCAGCAGCCAGCTAAGCCTGTTGCGGTTGCGCATTTTCATGAACAGCTTTCCTGTAAAAAACGGATTCTGTCTGGCGCAATGGAGAAGTTAACCCGATCACCTTCCTGTATGGTGTTTTTGCCGACTAACTGGATACACCACTGATAGTCTGTTTCTTCATGCCCAATCGGATGAACCTGGAGTTCAGAAATATTGCCAAGAAAACTCACGGCACCGATCTCAAAAGCCCGGGTGTTTTTCCCCGTATCCTGTTCGCTCAGCAGGGCATCCTCAGGACGCCAGAAGGTATAGACCTTGTCCGAGACGGGCGGCTGGTGACTGTGTATTTCCATTTCGCCCATGACACACGCAATACGATAAATACCGCTGCTGCTATCTCCGTCCAGTACGCGGGCTTCCATCACGTTAGCCTGACCGACAAAACCGGCGACAAAGCGGTTTATCGGGGAATAATAGATCTCATCCGGCGTACCGATTTGTTCGATCTTTCCGGCATTCATGACCACCACAACGTCAGACATCGACAGGGCTTCTGCACGGTCATGGGTAACATAAATGGCGGTAAATCCATGGGAGCGCTGAAGCTGTCTGATCTCCAGTCGTACCTTGTCCCGTAATTTGGCATCCAGATTTGACAGCGGCTCATCAAACAACACGATTTCCGGACGCACGGCCAGCGCTCTGGCAAGCGCCACGCGCTGCTGCTGACCGCCGGATAACTGCGCCGGCAGTTTAGGCAAATGCGCATTGAGTGATACCTGAGCAGCGGTCTGCGCTACGCGATCGTGAATATCCGTTTTTGCCATCTTCATCTGCCTGAGGCCAAAACCGATATTTTCAGCAACGGAAAGGTGAGGAAAAAGCGCATAGGACTGAAAGCACATCGCCGTGTCGCGATGTTCAGGTTTGACATGATGCATGTCCTGCTGGTGGATCAGTACTTCGCCACTATCAAGACTGTAAAAGCCGGCAATGACTTTAAGCAGCGTGGTTTTGCCACAGCCAGAGGGGCCAAGCAGGGAAACAAATTGCCCTTTTTTGGCCTGCAGTGAAATGCCGTTCAGCGCGACAAAATCGTCAAATGTCAGCATGGCATTGTGGATTTCTAGCGTGTTCACGTGGTCTGCTCCGTCATAAAATGCCAGGGATTTCTTAATTAATGCGATGCGCATAATAATCAGGCGTAGTGAATTTAAGCAATTTCAGAGAGGTTAAGAATTTATTAAGTTTTTAAAACCTATATTTAACAGGTTAATGTAAGGTTTATTTGAAATCGTATGTTTAACGCGCTAATTATTTTAATGCATTATGATTAATATTAAGTTCAGAGGGTTAAGATGCTCTGGCAGAGCGCGCACAGCGGGCAGGGCAGCGGGGAGACGCTGTCCTGAAATGCAGTGATAAGGTAAGTCCGGGGCAATGCGTGGTCAGGCAGGCGTAAATCGAGGATAAGGGATAAACCGGGCAGAAAGGCGGTTCATTTCGGGCGTGCCGACACTCACATGTGTGCTGCTTTTTTCCTGTGTGCCGGCAAGATGCGCATCCAGTCCCGCCGCTTTACAGAGGGCATAGCCCGCAGAAACGTCCCACATGCTGCTAAAACATTCCTGATAACCGTCGACGTAACCCAGCACGCTAAAGGTTAAACCGACGGTGGCACAGCGATAGCGCACAACATTCCAGCCGTCGTCCCGATAGGCCTTTTCAATACAGAGCTGATGGGTGAAATCCCATGATGGACTGTCGCCAATCGCCACGGTTTTAAGCCCCCCGGCGATCACAGGCCGTTCAAAGGGTTCACCATTCACATAAACACCTCTCTCTTTGCCGCCGCTCAGCATGAGGTTTAAAACGGGATGGACGATCACGCCCATAACCGGCTCGCCATCCTGCACATAGCCAACAGAAATCCCCCACAATGACGAGCCGCGCAGGAAGTTACTGGTCCCATCAATAGGATCAACAGACCAGTAGCTGGCGCTGAGCTCACCGCCATACTCTTCACCGATAACAGGATCCTGTGGGAAATGATCTCCCAGACGCTGCCGGATCAGATTTTCCACTTCCCGATCGGCTTCACTGAAGACATCCTGCGGCCTTTTTTCGCAGACCTCTAATTCACTCAGCTGTCTGAAATAGTCCAGAGCCAAAAGTGAAGCCTCTTGTGCGATACGTTCAGCAACCTTTAAGCGCGTTTCCATTGTTTACCTGATGCATAAAAAGAAGCGTGTGTATGGAGGCAAAACCCAGTGCACAGCGAAAATACCCATCCGGACATCAGGCTCGCTTTTAATATAATGCTCACTGCATGATATTAGAGTGTCTCTCTGCTATGTTTCACTATTATGATGCTTTTATGATCGCGATAAGCAGGGCAGGAGAGGCTGAAAATCAGCACATTTTACGAAAACATAAAGGCAGGGCCCTTTACTATTCGTCATGCATAAAAGCATGCTAGGGTATTAACAGAACCCATTATTAAATATGGTGAGGACAACGCTGTGGTTCATGGATATTCCGCTGGTCATGATGTCGAACTTAATCGCAGTGAAAAACTCATTCTGGAGCTTGTCCGCCGTAACGATGGCATTTCCCGCTCCTCACTGGTTTCGCAAACCATTTTGAATCAGTCATCTGTTCACCGTATTGTTGATACGCTGACCGAAAATGGCTTTCTCAGCCTGGGGGAATCGCCGTCCCAGGGAAGAGGCAAGCCCAGCCCGTCGTTATCACTGAATGCGAATGCACGTTATGGTTACGGTATCTCTATTAACTCAGACAGTGTTGCCGCCAGCCTGATTAATTTCCGGGGCGGTATTACAGAATACTGCGTACTGGATACGCATCCGCGCGACCCTGCCCGTACCTTACTCAATATCAAACATCACTATCTGGATACCTTAAAACAATACGATATTTCGCCAGAAAAAGTCTGTGGTGTGGGATACAGCATGGCGGGCTTTCTTTATGATTCCCGAAAGTATTTCAATCCGCCTGAACCTTTAAAAAACTGGATGGGTATCGATCTGCGTCGTGAAATTACCATGTTATTTGATCGACCGGTATGGATTGAAAATAACGCCACGACGGCGGCGCACGCTGAAGCCTTTTTAGGCGCCGGGCTGAAATACGATACGTTTGGTTATCTCTCTTTTAATTATGGATTCGGCGGTGGCATCGTGATTAACGGTAAACCGTTCCAGGGTGCATTTGGTAATGCGGGGGAGATCAGCCGTATTTTTACGCCGGAAGAGGGCAAGCTGCGGCCGGCTCTGGGGATCCTGATCGATCGGTTACGTCACGGCGGTATTGAAATTAAAGATATTCGCGATCTCAATCATAAATTCGATCCGGCCTGGCCGATTGCGCAACAGTGGGTAGAAGAGGTAACGCCAAACCTGCATCGGGCAATGGATGCCATGAATGCGGTGATCGATCCCGCGGCCATTATATTAGGAGGCGAAATTCCCCGTAAGCTGGGCGAAATGTTCTTAGCCATGCCGCGGACGTGTTCGGGTAAACGCTGGGACATTTCTGCGGAATATCCGGATATTCTGCTAAGCGCCATTGAGGGAGACAGTTCGGCACTGGGCGCGGCACTGACGCCGTTGCGGGAAACCTATTTTAATTAAGGCCGTTACCCGCAGAACAACGTTTCAGCGGGTAACGGATGCGCATGAGGTGAGTTACTAGCGCATTGTCACAAACTCTTCCGCTGCGGTCGGGTGGATCGCCACGGTGTTATCGAAGTCTTTCTTGGTCGCACCCATTTTCAGTGCCACGGCGAAGCCCTGCAGCATCTCATCCATGCCGAATCCGATGCCGTGAATACCAACAATCTTCTCATCGGCACCCACACAGACCAGCTTCATGCGGCACGGCTGGCGATGCTGGGTGACCGCGGTGTACATAGCGGTGAACGACGATTTGTAGACCTTCACCTGGTCATCGCCATACTGTTCGCGCGCCTGTGGCTCAGTCAGTCCCACGGTACCAATCGGTGGATGGCTGAATACAACGGTCGGAATATTGCTGTAATCCAGATGCTCGTCCGGTTTGTTGTTAAACAGACGCTCAGAGAGACGACGGCCAGCGGCAACCGCCACCGGTGTCAGCTCAACCGCACCGGTGTTGTCACCCACAGCATAAATGCCTGAGACATTGGTGTTCTGAAACTTGTCGACATTGATATAGCCTTTGTCGTTCAGCGCCACGCCCGCAGCTTCGATGTTGAGGTTATCGTTGGCTGGCTCACGGCCAATCGCCCAGACCAGACAATCGACAATATATTCACTGCCGTTTTCCAGCTGCAGCGTCAGGCTGCCATCGCTGTTTTTAATCACGGCTTTTGGAATGGATTCGGTGTGCAGCGCCGGGCCTTCCGTGTTCATCACTTCGACCAGCGTCTCGGTAAGCAGCGGATCGAAGCTGCGCAGTGGTGCATGTTTACGCACGAACAGGTGGGTTTCTGAGCCCAGCGCATTTACCACGCCGGCCAGCTCGACCGCGATGTAGCCCGCGCCGATCACGGCGGTGCGTTTTGGCAGGGCATCCAGCTCAAAGAAACCGTCGGAATCAATGCCGTACTCCGCACCCGGAATATTGGGGTGAACCGGACGACCGCCGGTGGCGATCAGAATATGGTTAGCCGTAATAATCTCGCCGTTAACTTCAACGCTGTGCGCATCGACAAAGCGGGCAAAGCCTTTGATCACTTCAACCTTGTTCTTACCCAGCACGTTGTCGTAAGAGTTATGGATGCGGTCGATGTAGGCGCTGCGGTTTTTCACCAGTGTGGCCCAGTCGAAGCGATTCACCGTGGTGTCAAAGCCATAATCCGGCCCGTAGAGATGGATAGCTTCGGCGATTTGTGCAGCGTGCCACATGATTTTTTTCGGCACGCAACCCACGTTTACGCAGGTGCCGCCCAGCTCTTTTGCTTCAATCAGGGCACATTTCTGGCCATACATAGCTGCACGGTTAATTGAGGCGATGCCGCCGCTGCCGCCGCCAATGGCGAGATAGTCGAAATGTCGGGTCATTGAAGTATCCATCCGGTTGCATAAAAAATTGGGGTTGAGTGTAACGCTGGAGGTCGAAATGACGCAAAGTTTGCGCCTATGATTGTAATAGGGTTCTGTTTTTTCACTCGCTTACAGGGAAGCATACCATGCACCTTACTTTTCTTGGCACCGGCGGCGGTGCTCCCAGCCTGCAACGTAACGTGACCTCCATTGCTTTTACCCGCGCACTGAGTGGTGAAACCTGGCTGTTTGACTGCGGGGAAGGCACGCAATTACAGTTTATGCGCTCGAGCCTGAAACCGGGCAAGCTGGACAAGATTTTTATCACCCATCTGCATGGCGATCATATTTTCGGGCTGCCGGGATTACTCACCAGCCGGTCGATGGCCGGACTGACCTCACCGATGACGGTCTATGGCCCTAAAGGATTAAAGACCTTTGTTGAGACGGCGCTGTCGATCAGTGGCTCCTATACCGACTATCCGCTGAGCCTTGTTGAGATTGAGGCGGGCTGGACGCTGGATGACGGTGAGTTTCGTATCAGTGCCTGGCCGCTGAGCCATCCGGTGGCGTGTTTTGGCTATCGCATTGAACAGCACGACAAACCCGGCCTGCTGGATGCCGTGCGGCTCAAAGCGGAAGGCGTGCCCCGTGGCCCGTGGTTCCAGCAGCTGAAGCAGGGGGAATGTGTGACGCTGGAAGATGGGCGGGTAATCAACGGCGCTGACTACCTTGGCCCGGCGACACCCGGCAAAAAGCTGGCCATCTTTGGCGATACCGCACCGACCGACGTCGCGTTGCAACTGGCGGCGGATGTTGACCTGATGGTGCATGAAACCACGCTGGAGGCGGCGATGATGGAGAAAGCCAACGGACGCGGGCACTCCACCACCCTGCAGGCCGCCGACGTGGCAAAACGCGCCGGGGCAAAGCGACTGATCGCCACCCATTTCAGCTCCCGCTATCTGGCAAAGGACATGAGCCGCCTGCTGGCGGAGTGCCAGACGATTTTCCCCCGCACCGAGCTGGCCTCGGATCTGGCCGTATTCACTGTTTAGTGATGCAGTGCCGGATAGGTAAAGAAAAGCAGATGGGTGAGGTTAAGGGCAAAGTGCAGGGCGGTCGCCAGCCATAACCGGCCGCTCCAGTGCCACGCCAGACCGTAAATCAGCCCGGCCAGGGAGGCGAATACCACCAGCAGTACGCCGCCCTGGATATGTGCCAGCCCAAACAGCAGCGAGCAGATCAGCAGCGCGGGCATCGCTCCCAGCGCCACTCTCAGCCGCTGTTGCAGATAGCCCCGGAACAGCGCCTCTTCGGCCAGCGAGACAAAGAACAGATTCGCCAGCATAAACGCGGGCAGCCATGGTGGATTGTGAAGCTCAAATGCCAGGCCACCCAGCAGCACGGCACTACACAGCAGCAGCGGCACGGCGGCGATTAACGTCAGTGCGGCAATCCACGGATAACGCGGCGGGCAGGCACGAGCGCGGAACAGCGTCGGCAGGCAGGCCAGCAGCACAAAGGGGATCAGCGCTTTATCGGCGTTGAAGGAGAAACTGAACGGCAGGCTCCGGGCACCCGTCTGCACCTCATCGACCTGGAGGGGATTGTTAAAGCCAGGGAAAAGATGGAGAAACAAGCCCAGCGAAATCAGCACCAGTAGCGCCTCGCTCAGGATTTGCTGGCGGGAACGGATCGGGTCAAAGCGGCGCAGCGCGACCAGTGCGGCGATCCCGCCCAGCAGCGGCAAGACCGGCCAGGTCAGAACCTGATGATAAAATCCCAGCAGCGCGACGAGCGCTAACAGCAGTAGCGCCAGCCGCCGGGCGGGTTGCAGGGCGCCCAGCGCACCTGCCAGCAGAATCCACATGAGGACTTATTCAGGAACGATCTGATTTACCGCATAGTGACCCGTTCCGGTCGGAACCAGTTTCTGGTGCAGCCACGGCAACAGGGTATTCATCTGATCGGCCAGCTTCCACGGTGGGTTAATCACGATCATGCCAGAGGCCGTCATGCCGCGCTGATCGCTGTCCGGACGGGCCGCCAGTTCGATCTGCAGAATATTGCGGATGCCGGTTGCTTCCAGGTCGCGCAGCATGTGTTTGATCTGCTGGCGTAACACCACCGGATACCACAGTGCAAAGACGCCGGTGCCAAAGCGTTTATGGCCTTCCTGAATGCCTTTCACTACCGCCTGGTAGTCGCTTTTCATCTCATACGGCGGATCAATCAACACCAGCCCGCGACGCGACGGCGGTGGCAGCTTCGATTTTAACTGCTGATAACCGTCGGCACGATCGACGCGCGCGCGGTTATCTTTGCTGAATTCGTTACGCAGCAGCGGATAGTCGCTGGAGTGCAGCTCAGTGAGTTGCAGCTTGTCATCTTCACGCAGCAGATGACGGGCGATCAGCGGCGAGCCGGGATAGTAGCGCAGCGTGCCACTGCGGTTCAGCGCACGAATCGCATCAAAATAGGGCTGCAACAATTCAGGCGCATCGGGCTGCTGCCAGATACGTGAGATGCCTTCCAGATATTCACCGGTACGCTCGGCGTGCTCGCCGCTCAGCTGGTAGCGACCTGCGCCTGCATGGGTATCCAGGTAGAAAAACGGTTTCTCTTTCTCTTTCAGCGCCGTGATGATCAGGCTCAGAACGGTGTGCTTCAGCACGTCGGCGTGGTTGCCAGCATGGAAGCTATGGCGATAACTCAGCATTGTTTATCCTGTTGAATGTATAAGGTTTTAATTGATGAAAAATCAATTTATACCAATTATTACCCCACGTATTACCCACAGAACGACGCACAGCAACCGACGCAGGAAAAGCATGAGAATCGGCGATTATATCAGGGATGACCCGCTGATGGGCCAGAAGCGTGATAACAAATCGGGATTGCAGAGTGCGGTTCAGGGTGACGAGCTGAGTTTGCGGTTTTCAGGCGGGTAAACCGGCCGCAAAATCTGCCCGGCGCGCCCGCCAGGATTTCAGGCATCAGACAAAAGCAGGCATCTTCCGTGCGATCATCCGCGCGTTTCTTCCCCACCTCATCCTGGCTGCCATTGATTTTCGCTACACTAAGCCGCATGTTACTTAGATTGCGTTGCGCGACCCGCTGCGCCCCATACATCTCTAAAGGACTGCGCTATGACCAATCCGCTACTGACATCTTTTACGCTTCCCCCTTTTTCTGCCATCCAGCCTGAACATGTTGTTCCTGCCGTGACGGAAGTGCTGAGCCAATGCCGCGCAGAAGTCGAAAAAGTTGTGGCGCAGGGTGCGCCCTATACCTGGGATAATCTGGTTCAGCCGCTGGCGGAAACCGACGATCGTCTGAGCCGCATTTTTTCACCGGTCAGCCATCTGAATGCGGTAAAAAACAGCCCGGAACTGCGTGAAGCCTATGAGCAGACATTGCCGCTGCTCTCTGAATACAGCACCTGGGTCGGTCAGCATGAAGGCCTCTATCAGGCGTACCGCAATCTCAAAGAGGGTGATCAGTACGCGGCTCTGGATCTGGCGCAGAAGAAAGCGGTCGATAACGCCCTGCGTGATTTTGAACTCTCCGGTATTGGCCTGCCAAAAGATAAACAGCAACGCTATGGCGAAATCGCCGCGCGTCTCTCGGAGCTGGGTTCGGCTTACAGCAACAATGTGCTTGATGCCACCATGGGCTGGAGCAAGCTGATCACCGATGAAAGTGAACTGGCCGGTATGCCGGAAAGCGCCATGGCGGCAGCGAAAGCCCAGGCTGAAGCCAAAGAGCAGGACGGCTGGCTGCTGACGCTGGATATCCCAAGCTATCTGCCGGTCATGACCTACTGCGACAACGCGGCGCTGCGTGAAGAGATGTATCGCGCCTATGCAACGCGCGCCTCCGATCAGGGTCCGAATGCCGGTAAGTGGGATAACGGACCTATCATGGCGGAAGAGCTGGCGCTGCGTCACGAGCTGGCACAGCTGCTGGGCTTCGACTCCTACGCCGATAAATCACTGGCGACCAAAATGGCGCAAAGCCCGTCTCAGGTGATCGACTTCCTGAATGACCTGGCTGAACGCGCCCGTCCGCAGGGTGAAAAAGAGCTGGAGCAACTGCGCGCCTTCGCCCAAAAAGAGCATGGCGTCACTGAACTGAATCCGTGGGATCTTACCTATTACGGCGAAAAGCAGAAGCAGCATCTCTATACCATCAGCGATGAGCAACTGCGTCCTTACTTCCCGGAAGAGCGTGCGGTCGCCGGTCTGTTTGAAGTGGTTAAACGCATTTATGGCATCAGCGCGAAGCAGCGTACCGACGTTGAGGTTTACCATCCGGACGTGAAGTTCTTCGATCTGTTCGATGAAACCGGCGAACTGCGCGGCAGCTTCTATCTCGATCTCTACGCCCGCGAGCACAAACGTGGCGGGGCGTGGATGGATGACTGCGTGGGCCAGATGCGTAAAGCCGATGGCAGCCTGCAGAAGCCGGTCGCTTACCTGACCTGTAACTTTAACCGCCCGGTGAAAGGCAAACCTGCGCTGTTCACCCATGACGAAGTGATTACTCTGTTCCATGAGTTTGGTCATGGCCTGCACCACATGCTGACCCGCATCGAAGCGCCTGGCGTTTCCGGTATCAGCGGTGTGCCATGGGATGCGGTCGAACTGCCAAGCCAGTTTATGGAAAACTGGTGCTGGGAACCGGATGCGCTGGCGTTTATCTCGGGTCACTTTGAGACTGGCGAACCGCTGCCGAAAGAACTGCTGGATAAAATGCTGGCGGCGAAGAATTACCAGGCCGCGCTGTTTATCCTGCGTCAGCTGGAGTTCGGCCTGTTCGATTTCCGTCTGCACACCGAGTTTAATCCGGAGAAGGGCGCGCAGATTCTGGAAACCCTGCGCGAAGTGAAAAGCCGCGTTGCGGTCGTTCCGAGTCCGGAATGGGGCCGTTTCCCGCACGCCTTCAGCCACATCTTTGCCGGTGGCTATGCGGCGGGCTACTACAGCTATCTGTGGGCAGACGTGCTGGCGGCGGATGCTTACTCCCGCTTCGAAGAAGAGGGCATCTTCAACCGTGAAACCGGTCAATCCTTCCTGGATAACATCCTGACGCGTGGCGGTTCTGAAGAGCCGATGGAGCTGTTCAAACGCTTCCGCGGTCGTGAACCGCAGCTCGATGCGATGCTGGAACACTACGGCATTCAGGGATAAGTCAGTTTGTGAAAATCTGTTTGCTCGATGAATCAGGCGCCGGAGACGGCGCCTTATCACGTTTAGCGCAGCGCTGGCAGCTGGAGCACGATGAAGATGCGCTGCTGGCGCTGGTGCAGACCTCAACGCACCTGGAACTGCGTAAACGTGATGAGCCTAAGCTGGGCGGTATTTTTGTTGATTTCGTCACCGGCGCAATGGCGCATCGCCGTCGTTTCGGCGGTGGACGCGGCGAAGCTGTCGCCAAAGCGGTGGGTATTAAAGGCGGTTATCTGCCGGATGTGGTGGATGCGACGGCAGGACTGGGGCGTGATGCGTTTGTGCTGGCGGCGCTCGGCTGCCGGGTGCGGATGCTGGAACGTCATCCGGTGGTGGCTGCCCTGCTTGAAGATGGATTACAGCGCGGTTATCAGGATGCGGAAATTGGCCCCTGGCTGCGCGATCGTCTGACGCTGATTCATGCGGCCAGCGCGCAGGCCCTGGGCGATATTACGCCGCAGCCAGATGTGGTCTATCTCGATCCGATGTATCCCCATCGCCAGAAAAGTGCACTGGTGAAAAAGGAGATGCGGGTGTTTCAGTCGCTGGTCGGGCCGGATGAAGATGCGGATGCGTTACTGGAACCGGCTCGTCGACTGGCGAAAAAGCGTATTGTGGTCAAACGACCAGACTATGCACCGCCGCTGGCGGGTGTCGTGACACAGGCGGCTGTGGTCACCAAAAGCCATCGCTTTGATATCTATCCCCCGCTCTGAACGTATAAAAAAAGCCGGCGTCGCGCCGGCTTTATTCATTTCGTTAAGCGTCTGAATTACGCCTCGTCTTCATCGCGCAACGGCACAATCAGCATGTCGATATGCACGGTATTGATCAACTGACGGGCTGAGGACATCAGCTTGCTCCAGAAATCCTGATGATGACCACACACCACCAGGTCAACGTCATATTTCTTGATGGCATCAACCAGAACCTGGCCGAGGTCACCACTGCCGCTCAGTGTCTCACTGATCGGATAGCCCGCCGCATCGGACAACCCTTTCAGTGCGGCATGCGTCTCTTCAGAAATACGCTTCTGCATATCCCCTAAGTTGACATCAATCAGGCCGGTATAGAGGTCAGAATAATTCACATCAACGTGAATCAGGGAAATTCTGGCATCGTAGGGACGCGCCAGCGAGACAGCCTTATCCACCAGCAACTGGCTTTCGGGAGAAAGGTCTACTGCAATCAGGATGTGTTTATAAGCCATGATAAAACTCCTTTCACGAGATTAAGGATGGCATCCGGTGTTCCTGCCGCGTCACAGCTTAGCGAAGTCCCTTGCGCGAGCGGGCGATGAGCGCCACCAAAGTGTCAACCTGCGTTGCAGGTGATGATGTTGTTATAGTCTGAGTATAGCCTTCTCTCATTGTAAATGCTGCTGTTGCCGTCTGGCTTATGAATAAGATCAAGGCTATGCCAGATTTACTCGCGCTGAACGAAAATCATCGTTGGAAAAAATGTAAAGAATTCTCCTACACTGAGAAAAGGCGGTCCGGTTCGCAGCCGCTCAGGGGGTCGAAAATTTTCGCAGTCCGGAGATTCAGTGGCTGGTTTTTTCTGCAGGCGGATTCAGTGCCAGACACTGAGTCTGTTGCTGCGATTCCAGCTGGGAGGGGGGAATATGATCAGCACTATTGCGCTTTTCTGGGCTCTTTGTGTGGTGTGTATCGTGAATATGGCACGCTATTTTTCATCGCTGCGCGCGCTACTGGCGGTATTACGGGGTTGTGATCCACTGCTGTATCAGTATGTCGATGGGGCGGGGTTTTTCACCTCTCACGGTCAGCCGAGTAAACAGGTGCGGCTGGTCACTTATATCTGGGCAAAACGCTATCTTGATCACCACGACGATGAGTTTATCCGGCGCTGTGAACGGGTGCGGGGACAGTTTGTTCTGACCAGTGCGCTGTGTGGGCTGGTGGTTATCAGTCTGGTGGCGCTGGCGATCTGGCATTAAAAAAGGGCGACTTGCGTCGCCCTTTTGTCAGCTGGCATCACACCAGTTTCAAGGCAATCCAGTAGAGCGAACCTGACAGCAGAATACAAACCGGCAGGGTGAAGATCCACGCCATGGCGATGTTCTTGATAGTCCGGCTCTGCAATCCGCCACCGTCGACCAGCATGGTACCGGCCACCGATGAAGAGAGGATATGCGTGGTAGAGACGGGCATGCCGGTATAGCTGGCAATACCAATCGACAGCGCTGCTGTCACCTGGGCTGACATTCCCTGCGCATAGGTCATGCCTTTTTTACCAATCTTCTCACCGATGGTGGTGGCAACACGACGCCAGCCAATCATGGTACCGGTGCCCAGCGCCAGCGCCACGGCCAAAATAATCCAGATAGGCGCGTACTCGATGGTGCCAAGCAGGTCACTTTTCAGCTTATTGAGGAAGCGTTTGTCATCTGGCGTAGTTTCCTGCAGACGGGCCGCTTTATCGGCGGTGTCTGAGATACACAGCAGCAGACGACGCATCTGACCACGCTGATCAACGGTCAGCTGATCGTAGCTCTGCAGATTATTCAGCAACACCTGCGCACGCTGTACTGCCTGCAGTGCTCGCGCGCTGTCACAGTGAAACTCCTGCGGGCTGGTTGCCGGTACTTCTTCCGGTGTTGGCAACTTAGGCGGTGCCATCTGGATGATATGTGTCAGTGACGCGTTGTGCTGCTGGTAATACTGTTCCAGATGGTTGACGGCATCGCGGGTGCGCGTGATGTCATAACCGGAGGCATTCATATTCACGACGAAACCAGCCGGCGCCACGCCAATCAGGACCAGCATGATCAGGCCAATGCCCTTCTGACCGTCATTCGCACCGTGCGAATAGCTCACGCCAATTGCCGAAACAATCAGGGCGATACGGGTCCAGAACGGCGGCTTTTTCTTGCCGTCGATCTTTTCGCGGTCAGCAGGCGTCATATGAATACGCGCACGCTTTTTAGTATTACTCCAGTAGCGACGCAGAATAAAGATTAACCCGCCCGCCATCACCAGGCCGACAATCGGCGACAGGATCAGAGAAAGGAAGATGTTCAGGACTTTCGGAATGTTGAGTGCATCAACCACCGAGGTTCCGCTCATCAGGGCGTTGGTCAGACCGATACCGATAATCGCGCCGATCAGTGTATGGGAGCTGGAGGCCGGCAGACCGAGATACCAGGTGCCGAGGTTCCAGATAATCGCCGCCAGCAGCATAGAAAACACCATGGCGAGACCGTGAGCCGATCCAACATTCAGCAACAGATCGGTGGGAAGCATATGAACAATAGCGTAGGCAACACTCAATCCACCGAGTAGTACGCCAAGGAAGTTGAATACACCCGCCATAACCACAGCAAGCTGGGCACGCATGGCACGCGTATAGATGACCGTCGCAACTGCGTTGGCCGTGTCGTGGAAACCGTTGATTGCTTCGTAAAACAATACAAACAGCAGGGCAAGAACCAATAACAGGCTAGTACTGAGGTCTAGACCAGCAAACAGATGTAGCATAAACGTTACGCCATTTTTGGAGGACATGAACGCGGCGCATTATCCGCGACAACGTGCTGTATGGGAAAGGAAAATATAGCGCTAATTTAACCTTTCTTCGCAGAGCGAACGGGTTACTCAGTGAAAAAGGGTTAGATATTAGTCAGATACAATATGACACATTTACGGCAATTTTTTGACGCTGGCGTCCGGGTGAGCAGATCACTACAATCTGCGCCTTTCCAGTTAAGTGAGTGAACGCAGTGGAACAGTTTGACGTTATCATCATTGGTGCCGGAGCCGCAGGGCTGTTCTGTGCCGCCCAGGCCGGGCAGCGCGGACTGAGCGTGTTACTGCTGGATAACGGCAAAAAGCCAGGCCGCAAGATTCTGATGTCGGGCGGTGGCCGCTGCAACTTCACCAATCTCTACACTGAACCGGCGGCGTATCTGTCGCACAATCCTCATTTCTGTAAATCCGCGCTGGCGCGTTATACCCAGTGGGATTTTATCGATCTGGTTAATCGCCACGGTATCGCCTGGCATGAAAAAACCCTGGGCCAGCTCTTCTGTGATGACTCTGCTCAGCAAATTGTCGATCTGCTGCTGGCCGAATGTGACAAGGGCAATGTCACCCTGCGACTGCGCAGTGAAGTGCTCAGTGTTGAGCGCGATGAAAGCGGCTACACCCTGCAACTCAACGGCAGTACGGTTCAGGCGAAGAAGCTGGTGATTGCCAGTGGTGGTCTGTCGATGCCAGGCCTGGGTGCCACGCCGTTTGGCTACAAAATTGCAGAGCAATTTGGTCTGAATGTGTATCCGACCCGGGCGGCTCTGGTGCCCTTTACGCTGCATAAGCCACTGCTGGAACAATTACAGACGCTCTCAGGCGTTGCGCTGGACACCACCATCGATGCGCAGGATGGTACCCGCTTTAAAGAGGCGATGCTGTTCACTCACCGTGGGCTCTCCGGCCCCGCGGTACTGCAAATCTCCAGCTACTGGCTGCCCGGCGAATTCGTCACCATCGACCTGTTACCCGCTACGCCGCTTGAGGCGTTTCTGACGGCGCAGCGTGAAGCGCATCCGAATCTCAGCCTGAAAAACAGTCTGGCGAAAATCCTGCCGAAGCGTCTGGTGGAAGTATTGCAGGCACTCAAAGTGGTGCCGGATATCACCCTGAAACAGCTCAACAGCAAACAGCAAACTGAACTGGCGCAGACGCTGCATGCCTGGCGCATTCAGCCAAACGGCACCGAGGGGTATCGCACAGCTGAAGTGACACTGGGCGGCGTAGACACCACGCAGCTCTCCTCGAAAACCATGGAGGCGCGCGCGGTGCCGGGGCTGTACTTTATTGGTGAAGTGGCCGATGTCACCGGCTGGCTGGGGGGATATAACTTCCAGTGGGCCTGGAGTTCCGCCTGGGCGTGCGCCCAGGCGTTGTAACGCGCATTTACCAGCGCTGATGCACGTGCGGCGCAATCTTCTCCTGATAGATCTGCTTCAGCGCCGCCATCGTATCCTCAGAGAGTGCACCGACGTCGCTGGCGCGGGCATTGGCTTCAGCCTGCTCACGATTTTTCGCGCCAGGAATGACCACGCTGACATCTTCGTTCATCAGGATCCAGCGCAGTGCAAACATCGCCATGGTGGTGTCGCCCGTAACAAAGCGGCGAATCTCCTCCACCGCCTCCAGTGCCACCTCATAAGGCACACCGGAGAAGGTCTCGCCTTTATCGAACGCTTCGCCATTACGGTTAAAGGTGCGATGGTCGTCAGCGGCAAACACGCTGTCGGCGCGCATTTTGCCGGTCAGCAGGCCTGAAGCCAGCGGCACACGGGCAATGATCGCCACATCACGGCGTTTCGCTTCACGCAACAGCAGTTCCGCGGGACGCTGACGGAAAATGTTGTAAATCAGCTGAATCGACGAGACGTTTGGAAATGCCAGCGCTTTCAGGCCTTCCTCGACTTTCTCAACGGAGACGCCGTAGTGACGGATTTTTCCGGCGGCGACCATCTCATCCATCACCGCAAACACGTCCGGGTTGTAGTAGACCTCCGTCGGTGGGCAATGCAGCTGCACCAGATCCAGCGTGTCGGTCTGCAGATTTTCCCGTGAGCGATCGATAAAGGCGTTGAGGTTTTCGGCGTTGTAGCCCTCAGCCACGTGCGGTGACAGACGACGCCCCAGCTTGGTGGCCACAAACGGGCGTTCACCGCCGCGCTGATTCAGCACCTCTGCAATAATTTTTTCGGAGCGGCCATCGCCATAGACATCGGCAGTATCAATAAAGGTGATGCCTGCATCCAGCGCAGCATTCAGCGCGGCTTTGGCATCCTCCATGCTCACTTCTCCCCAGGTTCCGCCAATGGCCCATGCGCCAAAGCCAATTTCAGAGACGCGCTGACCGGTACGGCCCAGTGTTCGTTGTTTCATGCAAACCTTCCTCGATGCGTTTCAGACAGGGTGACAGAAAAGGGCTAACCATTGAGCTTAGCCTTTTCCGCCGGTGAGGTGAGCCAGCGTTATTGCAGACCAGACGAGTCTGGACAGGATGTTTTTGACGGCAGGCTGCTGGTTACGTTGAAGATTTCTGCGGAAATCGGCTTTAAACAGGCGATTGCCGCTTCGCTAATTTATTGATTTTAAGAAATTTCACCCGAAATTAAACAGGCGAGAGTGTCGATTCGGTCACATACTTCACTTTTCAGGCCAACAATGGGATCGCTATGTTCAAATTTATTAAGTCGGTCTTTGCCAGTCCCGATAAGTTTCTGCAGATTATGACCCGTCAGGATATCAACGACTCAATTGCTGAAGGTGAGCGCATCATTATTGATGAGAACGGCAATATTTCAGTCAACACGCTGAGCGAGGAAGTCCACGAAGATTTTGCCCGGCACGTGAATACCTTAAAGGGAGTATAAGGTGGGTACCGCAATATTTATGGTGTTGATGGTGAGTGGTTACTGGTACACCAGCCGCGATTTAAACAGCCGCTTTAAAATCCGTCGCTCGTCGGGCTGGGATGTCTATTTCCTGGTGGCGCTCTACGGCTGTATTTTTGTTCTGCAGGGTGTCTTCGCCACCGGCATCATCTGGTTACTGCTGCTCTGTATTTCCGGCATCGCGAATGCCGTCCAGATGATCCCCGGCGTGCATCTGAAGTGGCAGGTCGAGTTTATGAACTGGAGTTTCCTGGGGATTCAGGCACCAGTTGTGATCATGCTCGCTTTTGCCATTCTGCTCTGCCTGTATCGCTCAAACTGGGCGGGCAGTGCACGGCTGAACGTATCGGGCCGTAAAGACCTTTATCAGCAACTGTCACGCTCCAACGGCGTTGAACAACTGCTGTTTCAGTGCATGGAAGAGGGCGAACTCGCGTGGATTACGATGAAGTCGCGCCGCATTTACATCGGCATGATTCATGCCTCGACGTTTGAATATGAGAGCACCAAAAACATTGTACTGATCCCGATGCTGAGCGGATACCGCGACAGCAAGACACTGAAGCTGGCGGTGGAACATAACTACAGCAAGTGGTACGCCGAGCATGACATCACGCTCGACTCGAAACCCAAAGATGCGATGTCGTTCCGCAAAGTGATCATGGTTGACCAGATTGAGAGTCTGTCACTGTTCGATCCCGCCAGTGCCGCCGCGCTGTCAATGGGACATCCGCAGGAAGTGGAGAAGAGTCAGGGTACTGACGACGCGGACAGCCCGGATGATAAAAGCCGGGACGCTGCGGGTTAAGAAAGCCCGATCGGTTTCCCCTGATGATGTGGCATCCTCAGGGGAAACCGATCCCCCTCACGCCATATTTTCCGCCGTAAACAGTCTGAACGCCACTTTACCCGCCTGATAGATATCCGGTTGATAGCCGGTTTCCAGATGACTCAGCATCAAATCAATCGCCAGCCGGGCATGCTGCTGAGCATGTTGATCCAGGGTAAAGGCCACTTCATCGTTCAGCAGCAGCTTACGTGTCACATCATAAAGTTCATGAGTGATATAGGTGCATTTACCCAGCAACTGGTGGGCACGTAGTGTGTCGCTGACAACAGTATTGCCCATGCCAGTGTTGTAGACCCCTGCAATCATCTGCGACGGTTGCAGGTTGCGGGCCAGCACGCTGCGGATTGTCTCCCGCTGATCCTGACCCGACAGCACCTCACGCAGATGACGCTGGGGCGCGCGCTGCGCCATGGCCTCCCGGAATCCGTCAATGCGCTGACGGTGGGCGCGATAATCGAAGCGGCCACTGACCATTAGAATGTCGCCGGGCTGACTCACCGTTTTACTCATCAGTAATCCCGCCGTGCGTCCGGCCTGATACTGGTCAATGCCGACATGACATAAGCGGTCAGCATCAGGCAGATCGGTAACGATGGTAATCACCGGCACATTGCGGCTGCGGCACAGCGCTAGCGCCCGGTAGATGGGCGGTGAATCATGTGCAAAGACAATGATGCCGTCGCGCGTGCTGCTGCGGGCGATAATACTTTGCGCCAGCTGCTCAGGCTGTGCCTCGGCCACCAGAGTTTTATGCAGTTTCAGGCGACGATAGCCAAGCTGGCTGGCGACTTCGCTGAAATGGGTAGTAAGCTGCTGAAAAAAGGAGGAGCCGTTATTACTCAGGAACACCTCAATTTGCCAGGGATGCTGGTACTCCTGGGGCAGCAGACGCTTCAATCCCACTTCGCGCGCAGCTTTCAGGACTTTACGGCTGGTCTCCAGTGACACGCCGCCGCGTTCATTCAGCACACGATCGACCGTCGCAATCCCGACGCCCGCCATTTTTGCCACCACCTCTAAGGTGAGCTTTTTCATTCAGACTCCACGGGAAAAATGGCGATTAACTGCTGCATGCCTGACTATTTATCTCTTCTAATCGGTTAAAAGTAAAAGATAAAGCAATTTAATGATGGAAAACCATCATCAGCGTTGTGCCGCAAGGTTTTTACCGACCGTGCTGTCGCCACGCTAAAAAGCACAGCGGGCCGCTGTCCTGGCGGAATACCCGTTAAGCTTGTAGTGAGACAATCAACGAGGAGTGAATATGGCTCAGCAAAAAGAGGTTCTGATTATTGGTGCTTCGCGCGGTATCGGGCTGGCGGTGGCACAGGCGTTTGCGGGTGAGGGCTGGCAGGTCACGGCTACGCATCGCAGTGGCATTCCGGAGCAGGGTAATAAGCCAGACATTCACTGGCATGCGCTGGATATGACGCACTCATCGGCGGTTCAGCAGCTTGCCAGCCAGCTCAGTGGCAAAACGTTCGATGCGATTCTGATTAACGCCGGGATTTCCGGGCCTTCACACCAGAAGGTGTCGCAGAGTGACGATCAGGATCTGGCGCAGCTGTTCCTGACCAACGCGATAGCGCCGGTTCGCAGTGCAGAGATTTTGCTGCCGCTGTTGAAGCCGGAAGGTGTGCTGGCGCTGACCTCATCTCAGCTCGGCAGCCTGAATGAAAACCCGCAGGCGCAGATGCCGATTTATTCGGCCAGCAAAGCGGCCCTGAATATGCTGAGCCGCACACTGACTCCGGCAGTTGACGCGCAGAGCGGGACGCTGCTGACGCTGCACCCCGGCTGGGTGAAAACAGATATGGGTGGCGAGAGTGCGCCACTGACAGCAGAAGAGAGTGCGGCCGGTATCGTCCGGCAACTGACCCACTGGCGCGGTCGTGGTGGTCATCACTATGTCGATTACGCCGGCCAGCAGCTGCAATGGTAAGTTGATACGGGGCGGTTACGCCCCGATGTCACGTAGTGCTTTGCCTTTCATCAGGTTGCGTTCAATGTGCTCCAGCGTCACATGTTTGGTCTCGGGAACCAGCATCATCGTCAGCACGATAAACACCAGATTAAGCGCGCCGTAGAGCCAGAAGGTATTGGCATTCCCCAGCTGATCCAGCATGGTCAGGAAGGTCGCACCCACAATCATATTACCGACCCAGTTCGTGGTGGTGGAGGCGGTAATGCCGAAATCACGTCCTTTCAGCGGCTGAATTTCTGAGCAGAGCAGCCAGATGACCGGTCCGGCCGCCATCGCGAAGCCGACGATAAACATCAGCAGCATCGCAATAGCAAAGTATTTGCGGAAATCTGTTTCAACGCCAATATGCAGCAGTGTGCCCAGGACGCCCATGCCGACTGCCATCACCAGAAAACTGGTGGTGAGCATCGGCTTGCGACCCCAGCGATCAACAAAGAAAATCGCAATCAGCGTAGCCAGCATGTTGACCAGCCCGACAATCACCGTACCCCACATCTGCTCACTGGTGCTGGAGAAGCCGGCAATATTGAAGATTTTAGGGGCGTAATACATCACAACATTCATGCCGGTAAACTGCTGCATCACCTGCAGCAGCATGCCCAGCCATACCGCGCGGCGGAAATTACCGTTAGAGCGGAAAAGCGACCAGCCACGCTGCTTCACCTGCAGGCTTTCACGGATCTCTTCCAGCTCCTCCCGGGCCTGTTCACTGCTGTTCCGTAGCCGATCCAGTACCCGCTGTGCTTCGTTAAAACGCCCATGTGCTGCCAGCCAGCGCGGACTGTTAGGCAGGAACAGCACGCCGATAAACAGGATCACCGCTGGGATGGCGATAACACCGAGCATCCCACGCCAGTTGCCGCTGTAGCTGAACGCGGTATCAGAGAGATAAGCCACCACGATGCCGGTGGTCAGCATCAGCTGGTACATGGAAATCATCGAACCACGAATACGTTCCGGCGCAATCTCTGCCAGGTACAATGGTGCGGTATAAGAGGCGATGCCCACCGCCAGACCCAGCATCACGCGGGCGCAGACCAGTGACCCGACATCCGGGGAGAACGCTGACCACAGCGAGCCAATCACAAACAACGTTGCGCCTGCCAGCATACTTTTCTTGCGTCCCAGCTTTGATGACATCCAGCCCGCCGCCAGCGCACCCAGCGCCGCGCCGAACATCATTGAACTCACCACCCACTCCTGCTGATGGTTAGTTATCTGCAAATCCTTTGCCAGAAACGGTAAGGCACCGGCAATGACACCGATATCCAGACCAAACAGCAGGCCTGACAGCGCAGCCATAAAACAGACGAACCACGTAAAACGGTTCTGCTGACTTCCCGATTTTTTTGTCGCGACCATGCGAGTCTCCTTGAGGCGATTCAATGTCAATATTGTTAATGTTATGTAAACATAGTTGATGCCAGTGTGGTGACGATCACACTTCTGGCCATAACCCGTGCTGCACAGCATTACGCTAAAAAGAAAACATCGAAGATCAGCGGGTTGGCACTACAGGGAATAAGGGCGGATGAAGCACGATTACACCAAACGAGGCATATCAGACCCGTTTTGCAACTGACTGCTTGCAGCATTACACTGCTGCTTTTCAGCCATTGATTGAAGGTGCTTATGTCTGAACCTTTCCAGCGCCAGCCGCTGCCGCTGCCGGGCGGTCATAAAAAAGTCCTGCTGCACTCCTGTTGCGCGCCCTGTTCGGGTGAAGTGATGGAAGCGATGCTGGCATCCGGTATTGAATACACCATCTATTTTTACAACCCGAATATTCACCCGCTCAAAGAGTATGAGCTGCGAAAAGAGGAGAATATTCGCTTTGCCGAAAAATTTGGTGTGCCGTTTGTGGATGCGGACTATGACCGGGATAACTGGTTTGAGCGCGCGCGCGGGCTGGAGTGGTCACCGGAACGGGGTGAGCGCTGCACCATGTGCTTTGATATGCGTTTTGAGCGTACGGCACTCTATGCACATGAGAACGGCTTCCCGGTGATGACCAGTTGCCTGGGGATCTCACGCTGGAAAGATATGAAGCAGATTAACAGCTGTGGTGTCCGCGCCGCGTCAGCATATCCGGATCTGATGTACTGGGATTTTAACTGGCGTAAAGGCGGTGGGTCTTCGCGCATGATTGAAATCAGTAAGCGCGAGAGTTTTTATCAGCAGGAATATTGTGGCTGCGTCTATTCACTGCGCGACACCAATCGTCATCGCGTCGCCCAGGGGCGTGAGCGCATTCAGATTGGCGTGCAATATTATCAGCCGGATGAAGCCTGATTAACCCCTGTCGCGGAATGACTCTGCCTGCGTATATTCGTGCGTGAAGTGCGTAACAGGCCGGACTGTTACGCCAGCATCCGGCTTTATACTTTCCTCACGCACAAAGCTGCATAAGGTACAGGGATGCGCTACCTCAGCCAGCTGCTGTTTCGCCTTGTGGTTCATCTGACGTTTGCGACAGGTGCTCGGCGTGCAACCCATAATCTGTTTAAAAGAGCGGGTAAAAGATTGCTGGCTTTCAAAATGGTATTTCAGTGCCAGAGTGATAATAGGTGTCTGGCTGTTTTTTAAATCATGAATGCTGGCGTTAAGTTTTCTCTTACGAATATAACGCGCCAGTGTTTCATTATGGTAACGGGCAAAGAGTTTCTGTAAATACCATCTGGAATAACCTGCCTTTATGGCAATATCATCAACACTCAGGCGCTGGCCAGGATTATTATTAATCCATTCAGTGACAGAGATGATTGCGCTTTCATTATATTTATTTTCGCTCATAGCGACTCCACGGTTAAATTCATCACGAATGTGAAAAATCTACCTTAATGTTCTTATTCTTTGCGTAAACATTTTTCAGGTTTTGAGTTTTTATCTCCTGATATTATTCATCCGAACAGCCGTTTTTTATTAAATTAGATGAATTGTGATAAATCTGTTGGGAAATATAGATGATTGATATCTGGCAGATAAAAATTAAATCAGGCGCTATGCCGCTGACCACCTCCTGATGAATCCTGGCAGCCGCCGTGTTATTAACGTGATAGCACCGCCTGGCAATAGATTTTTCACAATGACATGCCAGGCTTACGACTCACCTTTAACATGGAGTACCCCCGGATGAGCCCGACATACGCGCTGAAAAAACCGCTTGCCGCCTTGCTCACCTCGCTGGCCTTATTGGCTCATGCACCTGCCCATGCTGCGTCTGTGTATGGCGAACAGCTGGAGGGGTTTCAATATCCCTATCCTCTGCAGCATTTTGACTTTCAGTCTCAGCAGCAACCGCTGAGCATGGGCTTTATGGATGTCAAACCGGTGCAACGTGCCAACGGCAAAACCGTGGTGCTGATGCACGGTAAAAACTTCTGTGGCGCGACCTGGGAAGAGACGATTCGCGCACTGAGTCAGCAGGGATATCGCGTTATCGCGCCCGACCAGATTGGCTTCTGCAGCTCGACCAAGCCCGCCAGCTATCAATACAGTTTTCAGCAACTGGCAGAGAACACCCATCAGCTGCTTGCACGGCTGGGAGTGGAGAAGGCGGTCATTGTCGGTCATTCAACCGGCGGGATGCTGGCAACGCGTTATGCGTTGATGTACCCGGCGCAGACGCAGAAGCTGGTACTGGTTAACCCGATAGGGCTGGAGGACTGGAAAGCCAAAGGTGCACCGTGGCGTTCGGTGGATCAGTGGTATCAGCGCGAACTCAAACTCAGCGCGGCGGGTATTAAGAAGTATGAACAGCAGACTTACTATGTCGGGCGCTGGAAACCCGAATATGATAAGTGGGTCGATATGCTGGCCGGACTAAACAGTGGGCCGGGCCATCAGAAGGTGGCGTGGAACTCCGCCTTAATCTACGACATGATCTTCACTCAACCGGTGTTTTATGAGTTCGGCGATCTCAGGGTGCCGACCACTCTGATAATCGGTACGTCAGATACCACGGCCATTGGCAGTGATATCGCACCGGCGGAGGTGAAAGCCCGGTTGGGTGATTATGCGGTGCTGGGAAAAGAGGCGGCTAAACGTATCCCGGGCGCGCGCTTAATTGAATTTCCTGGCATGGGGCACGCACCACAAATGGAAGATCCGGCTAAGTTTAATCAGACGCTGCTCGACGATCTGGCCCGTCCCTGACCCCTCAGGCGCTGCGGCGCCTGACCTTACACGGCAATGCGTTTCTGATTTTTAGTCAGATACATCTGTTTATCGCTGTCGTGCAGTAACTGTTCCAGCGATTGCGGATTGGCCGGGTCAAACTCTACCACGCCGGAAGAGAAAACTGCAGGCGGTAACGTCGGTTCAGGCTGACTGACTGCTGGTGCAGATAACGGTCGAACTGCATGAGCAGCGCTTCACTCTGCTGCTGCTGCAGGCCATCAAACAGCACCACAAACTCATCGCCGCCCAGGCGGGCAAACAGGTCGGAATGTTTGAACGCCACTTTCATCGCATTGGCAAAGTCCATCAGCGCGCGATCGCCTTCGCGATGGCCCAGTGTGTCATTAATCTGCTTAAACTTATCGAGATCGAGAAAAGTCAGACAGGCGGGACGGTTTTTCCTCTGGCACTCATTAAGCACCATCTGTCCCAGCGTCATAAAACCGCGGCGATTGGTAATCTGCGTCAGTTCATCACAGGTAGCCGTCTGAAAGGCGATCAATTCCGCTTCAGCCATGGCGGCGAGATCGCGCATGGTGGCCTGATCCTCTTCATTAAACTGACGCGGCTCACGACCAATAATACAGAACGTACCCATTTTGGCACCGCCCGGCGCACGCAGCGGACAGCCCGCATAAAAGCGAATGTGTGGTTCGCCAGTCACCAGCGGATTATCGTGAAAACGTTCATCCTGTAACGCATCTTCAACGATCATGATTTCATCCTGCAGGATAGCGTGGCCGCAAAACGAGATATTCCGTGGCGATCCGGTAGGCGCATAACCCTGTGCAGATTTAAACCACTGGTGATCTTCTTCCAGCAGGCTGACTAACGCGATAGGCACGTCATACAGGCGGCGCGCCAGGCGAGTTAAACGATCAAATCGTTCTTCCGCTGGCGTATTCATTATGTTCAGCGCACGCAACTGCGATAAACGTTGTGCCTCGTCGGCGGCGATTTCAGGTGCTTTCATCACAGAGCCCTTTGGTTTTTAGCTGAAGCCAGGTTCTGGTGTGTGCCTAACAGCGAAGAAGAGCGTGATACAGCGACCACGCTCTTTATGAGGAGGGGATCAGAGCACTTTTTGTTCGGCGAGATCAAGGGCGAAATAGCTGAAAATGAGGTCGGCTCCGGCGCGTTTAATCGCACCGAGGCTTTCCAGCACCACATTGCGCTCATCAATGGCACCGGCCTGTGCGGCAAATTTAATCATCGCGTATTCGCCACTCACCTGATAAGCCGCCAGCGGCAGTTCGGTGCGTTCGCGGATATCGCGCAGAATATCCAGATAAGCGCCTGCCGGTTTCACCATCAATGAATCCGCGCCCTGCGCCGCATCAAGCAACGATTCACGGATCGCTTCCCGACGGTTCATCGGGTTCATCTGGTAGGTTTTACGGTCGCCTTTCAGCGCCGTTCCGGCCGCTTCACGGAACGGGCCGTAAAACGATGAAGCGAATTTGGTGGAATAAGACATGATGGCGGTCTGGGTGAAGCCTGCCGCATCAAGTGCGCGGCGAATCGCCTCAACCTGACCATCCATCGCCGCTGACGGGGCGATGAAGTCTGCACCGGCTACGGCGGCAACAACGGCCTGCTTGCCCAGGTTTGCCAGGGTTGCATCGTTATCGACGCCGTGATCACAGAGCACGCCACAGTGGCCGTGGCTGGTGTATTCACAGAAGCAGGTGTCAGACATCACAATCATTTCCGGTACGGTATCTTTGCAGATGCGCGACATGCGCGCCACCAGACCGTTTTCGTTCCAGGCATCGCTGCCGGTGGCGTCGGTGTGGTGAGAAATACCGAAGGTCATCACCGAGCGGATGCCCGCTTTGGCGATGCGCTCAATCTCATAGGCGAGGCGCTTTTCCGGAATACGCATCACGCCAGGCATCGCCTGAATCGCTTTGTAATCGTCGACTTCTTCTTCAACAAAGATAGGCAGAGCCAGATCGTTCAGGCTCAGGGATGACTCCTGGAACATTTCACGCATTGAGGCGCTGGCGCGCAATCTTCTTGGGCGCTGGATAAGGGAATAATCAGACATTTTCATTCTTACGCAGGTGAAAAAAGTAACAACAGTTTACTCCCTTTGACCGCGAGGGATGAAGGTTTGTGTGCGGTAACAGAGAGGGAAAAGCGCTCTCCCGCCGGGCGGCGGGAGAGCAGAACGATTACTCGTTGATATCCGGATGCTGCTGCACCAGGTTTTTACGTTTCGCTTCCAGGCGGGCGATCTCTGCATCGATATCTTCGATTTTGTTCTCGATGTTATCGTGATGTTCCTGCAGGATTTCGCGCGCTTCTTCCATATCGGACGCAGCTGGCGTTGCACCTTTCAGTGGCTTGTTTGCCGTCTCTTTCATGGAAAGACCGGTAATCAGACCAATGATCGCCACCACCATCAGGTAGTAGGCTGGCATGTAAAGATTGTTGGTGGTTTCAACCAGCCAGGCGGCCAGCGTTGGCGTCAGACCGGCAACCAGTACAGAGATGTTAAACGCACTGGCCAGTGCACTGTAACGGATATGGGTCGGGAACATTGCAGGCAGCGACGAGGCCATGACACCGGTAAACGAGTTAAGAATAACGGCCATCAGCAGCAGACCACCAAAAATCAGTCCCAGCACGCCACTGTTAATCATCATAAAGGCGGGAATGGCAAAGACCAGCAGAGCGATACTGCCGATGATAACAAAGGGACGACGGCCAAAGCGGTCACTCATCATGCCGATCACAGGCTGAACAAACAGCATACCGATCATGATAGCGATGATAATCATCACACCATGGTCTTCGCTGTAGTGCAGGTTATGCGACAGGTAACTCGGCATATACGTCAGTAACATGTAGTAGGTGACGTTGGTGGCGATAACCAGACCGATACAGGAGAGCAGGCTGCGCCAGTGTTTGGTTGCAATTTCCTTAAACGAGACTTTCGGACCATCCTGCAGGCCTTCGCGGTCACCCTGTTCCAGTTTGTCCACATGCTGCTGGAATGCCGGGGTCTCTTCCAGCGCATGACGCAGATAAAGGCCGATAATGCCCAGCGGCAGCGCCACGAAGAACGGCAGACGCCAGCCCCACTCAAGGAAACGTGCTTCTCCGATAACAGAAGAGATCAGCACGACCAGACCCGCACCGAGTACAAAGCCCGCAATTGAGCCAAAGTCGAGCCAGCTTCCCATAAAGCCGCGTTTGCGGTCAGGCGAATACTCCGCCACGAAGATTGAGGCGCCGGTATATTCACCGCCCACGGAGAAGCCCTGCGCCATCTTCGCAAGCAGCAGCAGAATCGGTGCCCAGATGCCGATAGACGCATAGGACGGTATCAGGCCGATACAGAAGGTACTGACCGACATGATGATAATGGTAATGGAGAGGATTTTCTGACGACCATATTTGTCGCCCAGCATACCGAAGAAGAGGCCACCCAGCGGACGGATCAGGAAGGGTACAGAGAAGGTTGCCAGTGCAGCAATCATCTGAATGCCGGGTGACACGTCCGGGAAGAAGACTTTACCCAGCGCATAGGCCACGAAGCCATACACACCGAAGTCAAACCATTCCATCGCGTTACCCAGAGAGGCCGCAGTGATGGCTTTACGTAAACGAGCATCATCAATGATGGTGACATCATTGATCCCAATTGGTTTTACACGCTTCCTACGCAATTTCATAGAATTACCCTGTAATGGAACACGAAAGTCCTCAACGGCGCGAGCCGTGGTAAATCGTTCAGACCGCTGCGTTGAGAAATTTAAGCATAGCCGTAATTAAGCGCTCATTACGCGCCAGCGAACACAATAATTACTGTTGTGATTATTGCAAACAGCGACAGAGTATACCGTTTTTGTGTGATATCTGTCATGTTTGAGCTAATGCTGACCTGTTCCGGCAATCTTTATGACTGTTTAGCACCGCAAAAAAATTATCACGCTGCGTGACGACAGCCGTTTTTTTCAGCAGATTGTCTGCGCAAGTGATGTTTATTTGCGCTTAACGGGAGGGATCCCTGTCCGACGGTTCAGTGCGAAGGGTCGGGGGCTGGACATTATTCGTCGGTGAACGGGCTGGCGCAAGAGCCGCGGGTGGCAATCCCGGTTTCGGTGTCGTCCGGTTTTCGATGTGCTGCGGAGGTTCAAACGTGACACGGGTCAGCCAGCACACGCTGATCCCCCTGACGCGCCAGCCACTCTGCCAGCGATGTGTTATCCATCGGGCGGGCGTAATAAAAACCCTGAATAAACACGACGCCGCGCTGTTGGAGATAGCAAAATTGCAGCTCCGTTTCCACACCTTCACCCAGCACCTCCAGCGCCAGACTGTGACTGAGATTGATGATCGCATCCAGCACTGGCGTTTCGCCTTCCAGCGATTCGATAGCGTTAATGAATCCACGATCGATTTTCAGATAATCCAGCGTGAAGGTCTGTAAGTAACTCAGTGAGCAGTGGCCGGTACCAAAATCATCAATCGCAACCTTCATACCCGCATGGCGTAACTGCTCCAGCTTACGCGCCACCGCTTCACCCTCTTTAATCAGACTGCGCTCAGTCAGCTCAAGCGTAATGACAAACTGCTTATCTTTTATTTTGTCGGCGAATTGCAGCATATCGCGAACAAAATCAGGATGCTGCAGATGCTCCGCCGCCACGTTAATCGCAAGGTGAAAATGGGGATCCACCTGCCAGCTCTGCACATCCTCTGCAATCAAATCGAGCAGGTGGCGGGTCAGCGGCACAATCATCCCTTCCGCTTCTGCTGCACCAATAAAAATATCAGGCCGAACGCCGTTACCGTCGGACGTTGTCCAGCGCAGCAGCACCTCTGCACCGCTACAGCGTTGCAGCCGGTTATCATAGACTGGCTGATAGTGCGCCCTGAACTGGCCGCAGATGATGGCCCGGCGAATCTCATCGCGCCATGAAATACGCCGTCGCAGCCAGTTCGCCGTCAGCATCATCAGCAGAACAGAAAAGATCGCCGCCATCGGCATGATAATAAAAATCACCTGGCGCCAGGCAGAGATCAGCTCAGTGGGCGAGGCAATCAGAGTGACAGAGAGCGGGTAGCGGTTTGAACGGGCCTCATAAATCAGAGGCTCAAACCAGCCGGATGCAGCAATTTGTGGGTCACCAAACGAGATGGGGGCGCCGTCGCTGAATGCCATGCTGAAATGATAGCGGTGAGTGCTGCTGATAGCGCGCATCAGATCAAGCAGATACTGGCCATCAACCACTGCCCAGAATCCCACGCCATCAGGCAGGTCACGCATAAAAATCACGGCCGGGCGATCCGGCACACCGGAGGTGCCGGCAATTGACAGGCTCCACCAGGCTTTTCCGGTAACCGGCGCATCGCGCATGATCATATCTTTCAGTAAACCCGGCATGGTTCCATATGCTGACGAACAGCCAATTCTGTTTTCTTCAATTTTACCGATTGCGCGGAAATAGGGATTCAGTGAGCCGATGCGCTGTAACTGATTCTGAATCTGACTGCAGGGCTGATACTGAAACTGGCGCAGCGTATTAATCATATCCCAGGCGCTGTCACTCATTCTTTCAGCCTGAGAGAGCAGGGTATTGGCTGCATTCACCTGATGCTGCTGGACGGTGTGGCGCGCATCCAGAGCAGTAAAAAAAAGGCCAATAAGCAGAGGCAGCACACCGGAGAAAATAATCACCAGCCTGGCATAGTCGCGTTTTCGTTTCAGTAGCGGCACCGCTGAATCCTCTGAGTATTATTCGTTTTATGCAGGGGCTGAACAGTTGCGCAGCATAGCATTTCTCCGGGCCGGGCAGATTAGCGTTTTTGCGAGCAACAGAACTGACTCAGGTCAATTATCGACCCGACACAGCCTTAATTGAGGGGGTTGTTTTGCTTTCATTTGAATTCGGCAGAAATCAGGCAGGGATAAGTAACGCGGAGGAAAACATCTCATTGCGGCCGGCAGAGACCCTGGCCCGTCAGAATCGGGCACAGGGTAGCCGTTGACTTAATGAGCAAAATAGATCTGTTTCAAGGCGACTTCAACGCCGCGCAGTTCAGCAAGACCTTTAAGACGTCCAATGGCTGAGTAACCCGGATTCGTGCGTTTATGCAGGTCGTCCAGCATCTGATGACCGTGATCGGGACGCATAGGTATTGCCCGCAGGTTGCCTGCACGGCGACGGCGCTGCTCTTCCGCCAGAATGACTTTGATCACGCCGACCATATCGACATCGCCCGCCAGATGCGCCGCTTCATGGAAGCTGGCGGGATTAGCTTCGCGCTTCGTGGCGCGCAGATGGACAAAGTTGATGCGGTCGGCATAGGTTTCCGCCATCTCAACCAGCGCATTATCGGCACGCACACCATAAGAGCCGGTACAGAAGCAGAATCCGTTGTGCAGACTGTCCACGGTTTCTTTCAGCCACTGCATATCTTCCTGCGTGGAGATAATGCGTGGCAGACCCAGAATAGGACGCGGTGGATCGTCCGGATGCACCGCCAGTTTAACGCCCGTCTCTTCCGCAACCGGCACGATGGCGCGCAGAAACGTTGCCATATGCTCGCGCAGTTTCGCTTTATCAATACCGTCATACTGTGCCAGTTGCGCCTGAAACTGCGCCAGGGTGTAACCCTCTTCAGCACCTGGCAGACCGGCGATAATATTGCGCACCAGGGTGTTTTTCTCTTCTGCGCTCATGGCGGAAAAGCGCTGCGCTGCGGCCTGCTGCTCGGCAGCGCTGTAATCCTTCTCCGCGCCCGGGCGCTGCAGCAGATAAAGCTCAAAGGCGGCAAACGCATCAGCGTCAAAGCGCAGCGCTTTTGCGCCATCTGGCAGCGTCCAGGCGAGGTCGGTGCGCGTCCAGTCCAGCACCGGCATGAAGTTGTAGCAGACGGTATCAATGCCGCAGGCAGCCAGATTGCGTATCGACTGCTGGTAATTGGCAATGTAGCGAAGGTAGTCACCCCGCTGAGTTTTGATCGCCTCATGGACCGGGATACTTTCGACCACCGACCAGACCAGACCTTTTTCAGCCAGCAGGGCCTGGCGTGCTTTAATCTCTTCAACCGGCCACACCTCGCCGTTAGGGATATGGTGCAGCGCCGTTACAATGCCGGTCGCACCCGCCTGACGCGCATCATCCAGGGATACCGGGTCGCTTGGGCCGTACCATCGCCATGTATGTTCCATTATTACTCCTTAGTGTGATGTGGCCCAGTGGTCAGGCCGCTGGGCCAAGAGTATGATAGTGGACAAAACAGGGCCGTGATCCGGATCGCAGCATCACAAACTGCATCAGCAATGTGATCGGTTTTAAGCGGACGAAGAGGAGAGGGTGATGACGCTACCCGTTATTAAAACTGAGCGCCTGTATCGTCAGATCGCCAACGTCATTATGGCCGGCATTACGCGCGGTGACTTTGCGGCAGGAGGCTTACTGCCGCCAGAGCGCGAGCTGGCAAAACAGCTGGGTGTCAGCCGCTCGTCAGTGCGTGAAGCATTGATTGCGCTGGAAATGACCGGCTGGGTCGATATCCGCACGGGCAACGGCGTCTACGTCGCGCAGCCACTGCCGCAGGCCGCCGTTCCGCAGGAGAGTTGCAGTCTGCAGGACCTGCTGCAGGCGCGGGAAGCCTTTGAAGGGATGCTGGCGGGATTTGCCGCACGTAACGGCACCGCCGTTCAGCGCGCGGCACTGCTGGCGCTGACCGCTGAACTGCAGCAGTACAATGCAAACGATGCGGCTTTCCTGGAGCAGGACAAACGCTTTCACCTGCTCATCAGCGAGATGAGCGGCAATGATGTGTTACGCGACCTGCTGGAGCAGTTATGGAACCGGCGGCACAGTCCGCATGTGCAGCGACTGGAGCGCCATTATGCTGATAATAGCTTCGCACGCGAGATGAATGCTGACCATCAGCAGATCGCCGAGGCCATCGTGGCGGGCGATGAAGCGGCTGCCCGTCAGGCGATGGAGAACCATCTGCAGCACGTGCAGCAGCAGCTACTTGGTTAATCCCCGCGCCCGCTTAGGTCGTCCGGTGCCCAGCATAATCGCCAGACGACTGCCGCCTGGCGTAGTTTCCATCAGGATTTTGGTAATGCTGGTCAGCGGCACCGAGAGCAGCATGCCGACCGGCCCGAGCAGCCAGCCCCAGAACACCAGCGACAGGAACACCACCAGCGTTGATAAGCCCAGACCGCGACCCATCAGTCGCGGTTCCAGCATATTGCCGAACACCATGTGAATCGCGGTAAACAGCGCCGCCACCATCGCGGCATCAAACAGACTGTTCAGTAACAGCGCCTGAAGTAAGGGCGGGATACCGGCGATAATCGGACCAATATTGGGAATGAAATTGAGGATAAATGCCACGACACCCCAGAGCAGCGCGAACTTCACATCCAGCAGATAGAGGCTCAGCCAGACCGCGATGCCGGTAATCAGGCTCACCAGCGTTTTCAGCGCCAGATAGTGCGTGACCCCTTTCAACGCTTTATGCAGCCCGGCGATGCGGATTTTAGGATTCACCAGCGCGTTACGCATTTTATAGGGCAGGTGATGAACCTCAAACAGCATAAAGACCACGGTCAGCACCAGCAGCACAGTATTGGTCATCGCACCGGAAAAGCCGCTCAGCGCCACGCTTGCCAGGTTCATCATAGTGTTAGGATCGAAACGCTGTACCAGCGCATCTGTTGAGATATTGATATGAAAGCCTGCCGCCAGATGTTGCAGCACCGTCATCTTCTGCTCCATCGTGGCGCGCAGTTGCGGGTAGAGGTCGGAAAACTCGCTCATTGAGCTGGCGATGATGGCGCCCAGCAGCACAAGTGCGCAGAAGATCACCGTGATAACCAGGCCAATGGCCAGTCCACGGCGAAAGCCCCGGCGCATCAGCATCGTCACCAGTGGGTTGAGTACAATTGCAAAGAACGCCGCCAGCAAAAGCGGAACCAGAATATCGGACGCTGCCCGAACCCCGGCGAGGATGATGACCAGCATCGCCAGTTTTATCAGAATATTTTGTCCGATCTTTTCCCGTTGCAGCTCGCTCATTCTCTCTCTCATAACGTAAATTGGCTGTTGAAAGTGTAGCTGAAAGAAAATTAACAATCTGATTTATCAGAGAAACGGTAAAGCGCGGCGGCAAAGTGGCGAGAGTATTAGCGCCACAGTACTCAGCTATAGCAACAGAACAGCCACTCTCCCTTGTGGCTGTTTTCATCCGGTTATCTGCAGCATGTCCGCGCTGTCGTGTTCGCCAGATAACCGTGCCATTGTGATGCGCAGGAGGCGAAAGCGGGTATAGTTAAGGGATAAACCTTATCATTCAGCCAAATACGATCGTGAGGACGCATGCCTGAACAGCCTGCAGCGGAACCGACTACCCCACATGGCAACCTGAATATCTCTCTGCTGATCCTCTCTATTGTGGCCTACAACTTTGCCAGCTATCTCACCATTGGCCTGCCGCTGGCGGTATTGCCAGGCTGGGTGCATGACCAGCTGGGCTTCAGCGCGTTCTGGGCCGGCCTGGTGATCAGCCTGCAATATGTCGCGACGCTGCTGAGCCGGCCACATGCTGGTCGCTATGCCGATATCTGGGGACCCAAAAAAGTGGTGGTGACGGGCCTGGTAGGCTGTCTGATCAGCGGATTGTGTATTCTGCTGGCGGCCCTGATCGCATCACCGATGTGGAGCCTGATCCTGCTCTGCGTGGGCCGTTTGATTCTGGGCGTGGGCCAGAGTTTTACCGGCACCGGCACCTCGTTGTGGGGAGTGGCAAGGGTGGGTTCACTGCACATTGGTCGGGTAATATCCTGGAACGGGATCGTCACCTATGGCGCGATGGCCATTGGCGCACCGCTCGGCGTAGTGATCTTCCAGGCAGGCGGTTTGCTGTGGCTGTCACTGGTCATTGTTGCCATCTGTGTCGTGGGCATCGTCTGCGCCGTGCCGCGTCCGGCTGTAAAAGCCAGCCGCGCCAGACCGCTGCCGTTTCGGGCTGTGCTGGGAAAAATCGCCGGTTTTGGTGCGATTCTGGCGATGGGATCGGCGGGTTTTGGCGTTATCGCCACCTTTATCACGCTGTTCTATCAGGATAAAGGCTGGCAGGGAGCCGCTTTTGCGCTTTCCCTGTTCAGCATGGCTTTTGTTGGCGCACGCCTGCTGTTTCCCAATGCGATTAACCGCCACGGCGGTCTGCGGGTCGCCAGCGTTTGTCTGGCGGTTGAAGCGGCCGGACTGTTTCTGGTCGCCGCTGCGGGTAATCCCTGGATGGCAAACGCGGGTGCCTTTCTGACCGGGGCAGGTTTTTCTCTGGTGTTCCCGGCGCTGGGCGTGGTGGCGGTAAAAGTGGTGCCGCAGCAGAATCAGGGCAGCGCCCTGGCAACCTATACCGCCTTTATGGATCTGTCGCTGGGGATAACCGGGCCACTGGCCGGATTCATCATGAATTATGCGGATGTCTCACGCGTCTATCTGCTTACGGCGCTGCTGGTCTGTGTCGCGTTTTTCTGCACGCTGCGGCTGCTGAAGCGTCAGGCATCGCAGTCAGCAGCAGACGGTTCTTCAGAATAAAAAAAATGGCCCAGCAGCGGGCCATAACGTCTTTTCAGACACAGATAAACGGATAAATGCGGGATGCAGCAGGATTCAGGCCTGCAGCAGTTCAATACTGTGGCGGATCTGGCGTTCAATCTCCGCCGGGGTCCAGCTGTTGAGCTGACCGGAGAACGGCTCAAAGGCGTAGACGCCCTTATAGCCAAGCATCTCCAGCCGTTTAACCTGCACCACGCTCTTCAGCACATCATTGTCACTCAGCATAATGCGTTCTTCGTCGGTCAGTTCGGCGGTCGGACGTTGATCTTCCACGCCTGAAAGGTGCACCAGTCCAATCTGGTCAATATCGATACCCACCGGGAATTCCTGTTCAGCCTTCTCATAGAGATGATGATGAAAAGTATCCAGCAACAGTTTAAAAGGCACGCCTGCCGCAGCAATTAACGCCTGCGCCTGCACGATCGAACGCAGTGAGCTGACCGGGAAACCCAGTGGCTCCACCAGCCCCAGAATGCCATAGTGGGCAAAGCGCGGCGCCAGTGCCTGCATCGCCGCCTGTGTCTGCTGAGGCGACACGGTAATCCCCTCATTCAGCGGACACATCACCAGCGCTTTTGCACCAATCTGTTGTGCTGTCTGTAACAGCGCCTCGGCCCGGCTCAGCAGCGCATCATCAATATGGTTAAACGGATAGAGCGCATTAATGCTGATGATATCAATGTGGTATCTGTCGGCCAGGGCGCGCAGTTGATCGGTGCTGAGATCGTCAGTGACGCTGCCGCCGGGCATATCATTACGCAGTTCAACCTTGCTCAGGCCCAGACGCTGAACCAGCTGAAAGAAGGCTTCCAGCGAGAGCCGGGGCGCAATTTTGCGATTGATACAGAAACGGGTTGGGTCGATGGCCATGCGTTAACTCCGGAACAGGAGAATGTTGCGATTAAAGAAAACATTTATTTCATAATTAGTGAATTATGAAATGTATTTTATTAGATCAGCCTCGCATTAATTTCATATTTCGTTTCACGCTGATGCGTCAACGCCGGATCGACTTCGCAGAAACAGACGTGATCCACGCCGCAGCAATTCCCCTGTTACGCTAAGGCTGACCGGTAATATTGCTCTGCTGCTTTCATAACCCGGTCAGACAAGGGTGGACAATAAAAATGCGATCTGTGCCGCTAAAATCAAATTTTCCAAAAATAACTATTTGAAAAATTTATTCCACTGTAATAGCTTCATAGCACGCTTTCAGGTTTGCCTGGTCAGGCAGTGTGGCAGGCCACAGGGCCCGTCTGCAGGGAACTTAACCATCTTAAGAGGCAACATCATGACAACCATAGGTAACTTTATTGGCGGTAAAATCACGTTCAGCGCCAGCAACGAAACCATTCCTGTTTACGATCCGGCAACCGGCAAAGTGGTTCGTGAACTGACGCAAAGTACCGCTGATGAAGTGGCTCAGGCGATTGGTGTCGCGCATGACGCATTTTCAGCCTGGTCTAAAACTTCGCCGCTGCGTCGCGCCCGCGTTCTGTTTAACTTTAAAGCCCTGATGGAGCAGCATCGTGATGAGCTGGCAGCGCTGATTGTCTCTGAGCATGGCAAAGTCTGGTCCGATGCACTGGGTGAACTGACGCGTGGCATTGAAGTGATTGAGTTTGCCTGCGGGATCCCTCATTTGCTCAAAGGCGAATATTCCCCGAACGTCGGCGGCGGCGTTGACAGCTTCTCGCTGATGCAGCCGGTTGGCGTCGTGGCGGGCATTACGCCGTTCAACTTCCCGGCCATGGTGCCATTGTGGATGTTCCCGATCGCACTGGCCTGCGGTAACACCTTTGTCCTGAAGCCACCGGCGCTGGATCCGTCTGCGGCCGTGCGTATGGCCGAGCTCCTGACCGAAGCGGGCCTGCCGGATGGCGTATTCAACGTGGTGCACAGCTCTAATGAAGATGCTGAGCAGCTCTATAAGGATCCGCGCATTGCCGCGGTGAGCTTCGTCGGCTCTTCAGGCGTAGCTGAGCATATCTATAAGACCGCCAGCGCCCACGGCAAGCGAGTGCAGGCATTTGGCGCGGCGAAAAACCACGCTATCGTTATGCCGGATGCCGATCTGGATGCCACCGTTAACGCCATCATGGGCGGTGCGTTTGGTTCTGCCGGTGAACGCTGTATGGCTCTGCCTGTTGTTGTCGCCGTGGGTGATGACACCGCTGACAAGTTGATTGCCCGCCTGACACCGCTGGTGAAAGCACTGCGTATCGGCCCGGGAATGAGTCAGGGTGCCGATGAAAATGAGATGGGTCCGGTGGTCTCCGCTGCGCACCAGAAGAAGGTGCTGGGTTACATCGACAAAGGCGAGCAGGAAGGTGCGAAGCTGGTGGTGGATGGCCGTAACGTGCAGGTTGCGGGTCACGCAGAAGGTTACTACGTTGGCGGCACGCTGTTTGATAACGTCACCTCTGAGATGGTGATCTGGCGTGAAGAGATTTTTGGGCCGGTGCTGAGCATCATGCGCGCACCGGATTACGACAGCGCACTGCAACTGGTTAACAGCCATGAGTTTGGCAACGGCAGTGCGATTTTCACCAGCAACGGTCACACCGCGCGTGAGTTTGTGCAGAACGTTGAAGCGGGCATGGTGGGTGTCAACGTGCCGGTTCCGGTGCCGATGGCATTCCACAGCTTCGGTGGCTGGAAGCGTTCCGTATTTGGCGCGCTCAATGTCCACGGGCCGGACGGCGTGCGCTTCTATACGCGCATGAAAACCGCCACCGTGCGCTGGCCGTCCGGTCAGCAGACCGTGTCTGAATTCAGTATGCCAACCTTAGGCTAATTTATTTCAACGTCGATCACGGTGTGCGACCGGCAGGATAGTCTGCCGGTCGCTTTGTTCGCTGGCATTGCGCCCGCGTGACACTCGCCGTGTTAATCGTGACAGAGAGGAGGATCGGGATGTCTTTACTGTCGAAAGCACAGGCCCCTGACGCACAGGGCCGTATTCAGCATGTCACACCTGAGCGTGCTGGCTGGCGTTATGTCGGGTTTGATGCTTATCTGCTGAAGAAAGGGGAAACCCTGCGCCTCAACAGTGGTGATAAAGAGCTGTGTCTGGTGCTGGTGGCCGGGCTGGCCTCGGTGAAAACCCGCCATGCTGAGTTTCCCGGTATCGGTAAGCGCATGTCGCCTTTCGAACGCGTGCCGCCTTATTCCGTTTATGTGCCGCATGATGATGAAGTGGAAGTGTATGCAGACAGCGATCTTGAACTGGCAGTCTGTAACGCGCCCGGTCAGGGAAATCTGCCTGCACGACTGATTGCACCAGCGGATGTGGGTGTTGAGCATCGCGGAAAAGGGCGCAATCAGCGCCTGGTGCATAATATCCTGCCTGACACTGAACCGGCTGACAGCCTGCTGGTGGTTGAGGTTTATACCAACGAGGGCGATACCAGCTCGTATCCCAGCCACAAGCACGATCAGGAGGAGAGTGAAAACGAAACCTACCTGGAAGAGACCTACTATCACCGTTTCGATCCGGAGCCTGGCTTTGCCATGCAACGCGTCTACACCGACGACCGCTCACTGGATGTCTGCATGGCACCCTATAATCGCGACGTGGTGATGGTGCCGCGCGGCTATCATCCGGTGGCGACGCTGGCAGGTTACAACAACTACTATCTGAACGTGATGGCGGGGCCGGTGCGGTTGTGGAAATTCAGCTGGGAGAAAGATCACGCCTGGGTGAACAGCGACAGCTATCCGCGCAACGCGTAAATCACGGCGGTTTTAGCAGGCGTGCATAGTGCGTGGATAGCCTCAAAAAGGGCAGCCGATTGGGCTGCCCTTTTTACTGTGCGGAACGAAGGTTACTGAGCGGAACTCTCGGCGTTGTTCAAAGCCAGTGACACCGCAAGCGTCTGTGCCAGGCAGAGTGAGGCAACCTGCGAACGGAAGCCATCGACCTGCGCTTCACGCACCACAAAGCAGACATCACTAAAGGCGGCCAGCGGGCTAACCTGACTGTCGGTAATAGCAATCTGATGCGCGCCACGTTTAGCACCCATTTCGACCACTTCGACCGCTTCACGCGCATAAGGCGAGTAGCTGATCGCAATCACCACATCTTTCGGGTTTACCAGGCTGAGCTGCTCAGTAAACATCCCGCCCAGGCCATCAATCAGAAACGCGCGACGCTCCAGGTGACGCAGCGCGTAAACCAGATAGGAGGCGACGCTAAAGGAGCGACGCAGGCCGATGACATAGATGTTCTCAGCCTCATTCAGCAGTTTCACTGCCTTGTTCAGCTGCTCAGGATTAACCTGCATCGCCAGTTGCTGCAACGCCTGGCTGTTCACCATCGTAAAGACGTTGAGGATCTCCGCTGGGCTTTCAGGGGCACTGGCGCTGTCGTCCGTTGAGGTCTGACGAAACAGGCGAGCGCGCTCGGTATAGTTGACCGTCTCCTCCATCAGGTGCTGACGAAAAACCTGTTTCATTTCGTTGAAACCGCTGAAGCCAAACGCATTCGCAAAACGGATCAGCGTCGACGGCGGCACATCGGCCTGCTGGGCAATCGAAGCGACGGTATCGAAAGCAATACTGTTACTGTTATCAAGGATGTAGCGCGCAACCTGTTTAAGACGCTTGCTCAGTGTTTCATAGCGGCGACGAATATCGTCCTGCAAGAGAGAAAGTTGGGTGGGATTATTGTTCATCACTTCTGCCCGTATAATTAGAATAATGGCTGCATAATGAGCGCTATATTACCAGATGGATGGAAAATTTCATTTCTTTGCGTTAACGGCGCAGTTTATTTCATGGCTTTATGAAATGGTTCACAGATTAGCTTTAGCGCCCGAGGCGTGACTCTTCGCGGGCAATGTCAGGCTGAAAACCGGGATGAAATGCCAGCAGGCTGGGAGGGTAACCAGTAAAAAACGCCATCCCGGTTGGGATAGCGTGATGAAAGAGTCTGTCTCTGCGTGCTATGAGTTCGCGCAGGCTCAGGTAACATGGTCAGATCGGAAAGTCGCTTAAGCCATCCATGGCCGCTCGGCCCGCCCCGTCCCTGGCGCGGGACGCTTTCCTCCTCTGACCATGTTACCTGCGCGTTGAGCTTATTTGTTGCTGCAACCTTCACCCTGCCTTGAGTAAGTCAGCCGTCTGAGGCCATCGCGGTTGAGACAGTCTATAGCAGAGCATGAAATCAGGCGCGGGCAGCACGCCAGTACTCAATCAGCCGCAGATAATTGCCTTTAACGGTCTCAATCAGCGCCTGATCGTCCAGTTCACCCTGCAGCCACTGGCGCGAAGGCTGACCAAAGATGGTGCGACCCACCGCAAAGCCTTTCACCCAGGGCGCGTTGGCCGCCGCGGCAAAGCCCGCTTTAAGCTTCTCTTCAGGCGCATCCAGACCGAGCAACAGAATGCCGCGACAGTGGGGATCCTGCTGCTCAATCAGCGTGCTGATCGCCTGCCAGCTTTCCGCGGACAGCGGTGGCAGTTTCCACCAGTCAGGCTGGATGCCCAGACTGTAGAAATGCGCCAGCATATTAAGGTAATAGGCTTCATTTTTATCCGGGTTGCTCTCCGGCAGAATCACTTCCAGCAGCAGCTCATGCCCGCTTTTGTTACAGCCATTCCAGACGTCGAGCACCACGTCATCCTGCTCTTTACGCAGTTCAGCACTGTCGTGAGGATGATAAAACACCAGACATTTCACGACGTGCTCGGCGGGCCAGTCGATCAGCTGCGAGCCAATGTTGCCATGCTCCAGGCGCAGCGGACGTGAGCTCGGCAGCTCAATCGGACGGCCAATCCACCAGTTCTTCCCGGTGATGGCATTCAGCGCTTTCTGACCATAGGTGGTATCCGCCAGAATACCGCTCTTATTCTCTAATCCCGCCTCTCTGGCGGCCTCCTGAGCGGCTTCCAGCAGCAGCAGTTTCAGCTGTGGAATACGGCTTTCATCCACGCCCGCTTCCTCCGCCATGTCCGCCAGTTGTTTGCGATGATCAAAAGCGAAAACGTTCAGCTCCGGCCACGCCTGCTTGCGGGTGGTCACGCGGTGCAGGTGGTTGAGACGACTGTCGAGATCGGGACGTTTCACCTCTTTGTCGCGGCTCAGGAAATCATCCAGTTCCGCTTTGGTTGGCATGGCCGGGGCACAGCCGTGGCGTGAAACCACCAGCGCCCCACAGGCGTTGGCGTAACGGCACGCCTGCTCCCAGCCTTCATCATTCAGCCAGCCGCGCAGCAGGCCAGACATAAAGGCATCACCCGCGCCCAGCACGTTGAGCACGTCAACGCGCACGCCGGTGTGCAGCTGAGTCTCTTCCCAGCTATCCGGGATATCCCCTTCAAATACCACGCAACCCAGCGGACCGCGTTTGCAGACAAGCGTTGCCAGGCTCGCCTTGCGAACGTTCTTCAGAGCAGTCAGGGTATCGGTGCTGCCACCGGCAATGTGAAACTCCTCTTCGGTGCCGACGATCAAATCGAAATAGTGCACCACTTCCTGCAACTGTTGCGTAACCTGGGAAGACTCAATGAAACGCGTTTCACCATCACCCAGAGAGGTCAGCCCCCACAATACCGGGCGATAATCAATATCCAGCGCCGTTCGCAGACCGTTGCGGCGGGCGATATCCAGCGCTTTCAGCACAGCTTCACGGGTTTGTGGATGCGATAAGTGAGTACCGGTTACCGCTACCGCGCGGGAAGAGGTAATAAAGGTTTCATCAATATCTTCCGGCACCAGCCCCATGTCAGCGCAGTTATCACGGTAGAAAATCAGCGGAAAAGTCTCTTCGTCTTTGATGCCCAGGATCACCAGAGCCGTCAGACGCCGCGGATCGGTGATCAGCGCATCGGTATTACAGCCGACGCGCTGCAACGCTTCACGCAGAAAGCGACCATTATGCTCATCTCCCACCCGCGCCAGCATCGCTGATTTCAGCCCCTGAATCGCGGTGCCATAGGCGACGTTGCCTGAGGAACCGCCCAGATATTTCGCAAAGGAGGTGACATCTTCCAGCCGCGCTCCAATTTGCTGGCCATAAAAATCAACGGCAATTCGCCCGATACAAATCACATCAAGCGGCTTCTGTTGTGTACTCATACCTGTGGTTTCCTCTTGTGATTAGCAGGGCTGGCGGGCGAAAAGGTCGACGCTATATTCGCTCTGCATCCGGGTCTGTGGGTGTCTGACTGACAATGGGAGAATTATGAGGAATAAAAATTCCATATTCAATACGAAATGAAATATCCATCGCAATTTTGTGAACCAGGTAAAACTCCTGATTCTCTTCCGTCTGCGCAGTCTTCGTCGGCACGATGTCCGGTATGCCAGGGTTGTGAAGGGGATCGCAGGAATCCGCACGCCAGTCAGGCATGCTGCTGCATTGAAATAAATTTTTTCATCATGTGCCACTCTCTGTTAAACGTTCCAGATTTCCCCTCTGCAATCCCCCGTCACACCTGAAGCCGCCATTAAATTTGATCTCACTCGCAAAATGAAATGTTTCTTCTGTAATCGTGTTTTATGAAAAAAATATTTGTTTATAATCGCCTCACGTTTCAGTTATTCCGGTCGCCTTTTCCGCCCATGACAACGCCTGGCGTGCTGTTGCGGAAGTCGGGGTCCACCAGCATGTAAGGAAGAATATGAGCACTATCAGACTGACCACGGCACAGGCGCTGGTTAAATTTCTGGATAATCAATTCATTGATGTCGATGGCGTTGAAACGAAGTTCGTCAAAGGTATCTTCGCGATCTTCGGCCATGGCAACGTGCTGGGGCTGGGCCAGGCGCTGGAACAGGATAGCGGCGATCTGATGGTTTATCAGGGCCGTAATGAGCAGGGCATGGCCCATGCTGCCACCGGCTTTGCACGCCAGTCACTGCGCCGTCAGATTATCGCCTGCAGTTCATCCGTGGGGCCTGGTGCGGCGAATATGATCACTGCCGCCGCGACGGCGACAGCTAACCGCATTCCGCTGCTGCTGTTGCCCGGCGACGTCTTCGCTACCCGCCAGCCCGATCCCGTGCTGCAACAGATTGAGCAGAGCTACGACCTCAGCATCAGCACCAACGACGCCTTTCGCGCCGTCAGCAAATACTGGGATCGCGTCAGCCGCCCGGAGCAGCTGATGTCCGCCTGTATTAATGCCATGCGCGTACTCACCGATCCGGCTGAAACCGGCGCGGTCACGCTCTCTCTTCCGCAGGATGTGCAGGGCGAAGCCTGGGATTATCCGGACTACTTCTTCCAGAAACGTGTGCACCGTCTGGATCGCCGTCTGCCGGTGGCGGCGCAGCTGGCAGATGCCCTGACGCTGATTAATCGTAAGCGCAAGCCGATGATTATCTGCGGCGGCGGTGTGAAATACTCCGAAGCGGGCGAGGCGCTGCGCCAGTTTGCTGAGCGTTATCAGATTCCCTTTGCCGAGACGCAGGCGGGCAAAGGCACGCTGGTTTCTGACCATCCGCTGAACGTCGGCGGCGTGGGTGAAACCGGCTGTCTGGCCGCTAACCTGCTGGCAAAAGAGGCCGATTTAGTGATCGGCATCGGCACCCGCTACACCGATTTCACGACTGCATCGAAATGGATTTTCCAGCATCCCGATGTCAGCTTCCTGAACATCAATGTCAGCAACTTCGACAGCTACAAGCTGGATGGCGTGCAGCTGCTGGCCGATGCCCGCGAAGGGCTGACCGCGCTCACCGCCGCGCTGGCCTCACAGCACTACAGCAACGACTGGGGCAATCAGATTGAGCAGGCGCAGAGTCAGCTGTTGAAAGAGACGCAGCGCGTCTACCAGGTGGAATATCACGATGGCGACTTTGTGCCGGAGATTGCTGACCATCTCGACCGCGAAGCGGTGTTCGCTGAATTTAACCGCCTGACCCAGTCGCTGCTGACGCAAAGCAGCGTACTCGGCACACTGAACGAGCAACTGCCAAAAGATGCGGTGGTCGTGGCAGCGGCAGGCAGTCTGCCGGGTGACCTGCAGCGCGTCTGGCGCACCAAAGATTACAACGCCTACCACGTTGAATATGGCTACTCCTGCATGGGCTATGAAGTGAATGCCGCGCTGGGTGTGAAGCTGGCGCAACCGCAGCGCGAGGTCTATGCGTTGGTCGGTGATGGCTCCTTTATGATGCTGCACTCAGAGCTGGTCACCTCGATTCAGGAAGGGGCGAAAATTAACGTGGTGCTGCTGGATAACATGACCAACGGCTGCATCAATAACCTGCAGATGGAACACGGCATGGACAGCTTCACCACCGAGTTCCGCTTCCGTAACCCGGAAGGCGGCAAGCTGGACGGCGGTTTTATCCCGGTCGATTTCGCCGCGATTGCTGCCGGTTATGGCTGCAAAACCTATCGTGTCACCACGCTGGAGCAGCTCAAAGCGGCGCTGGAAGATGCCCGCACCCAGACGGTTTCCACCCTTATCGACATCAAAGTGCTGCCTAAAACCATGATCCACAAATATTTCAGCTGGTGGCATGTCGGTGTGGCGCAGGCGTCGAAGACCGAACGCGCTCAGGCGGTGGCGGACAAGCTCAACAGCCATCTGGATCAGGCGCGCAAATATTAATTTCCGGGCCGTGCTGCGGCCCGTTTTCCTCTTCTCCGTACGAACCCTACACAGGTGTAATTATGACTTTGAAACTTGGTGTCATCGGTACAGGTGCAATTGGTCAGGAACATATTCGCCGCTGCAGCCATGTGCTGCAGGGTGCCCAGGTGGTTGCCGTCTCTGACATCAATGTCGAAGGCGCGCGTGCTGCACTGCAGCGCCTGAACATTGAGGCGGAGGTGTTCGAAAATGGCCACGATGTGATTCAGTCACCGAATGTTGATGCGGTGCTGGTCACCTCATGGGATCCAACCCATGAAGAGTTCACCTTAGCGGCGATTGCCGCCGGTAAACCGGTGTTCTGTGAGAAGCCGCTGGCGATGAGCGCCGAGGGCTGCCGCCGGGTGGTGGATGCAGAGATTCAGGCCGGTAAACGCCTGGTGCAGGTCGGCTTTATGCGTCCTTACGATGCGGGCTATCGCGCCCTGAAAAAAGTGATTACCGATGGCGATATCGGTGAGCCGCTGATGCTGCACTGCGCGCACCGCAACCCGACCGTGCCAGAGAACTACACCACGCCGATGGCCATCACCAACACCCTCATCCACGAGCTGGATGTGCTGCGCTGGCTGACAAACGACGACTATAAAACCGTGCAGGTCATCTTCCCGCGCGTGACGTCGAAGTCGCATGGTCAGCTGAAAGATCCGCAGATCGTCCTGTTCGAAACCCACAAAGGGGTGCGTATCGACGTTGAGATTTTTGTTAACTGCGCTTACGGCTATGACATTCAGTGTGAAGTGGTCGGTGAAGAGGGGATTGCTCGTCTGCCGGAGCCTTCATCAGTACAGCTGCGCAAAGATGCGCGCCTGTCGAACACCATTCTGGTGGACTGGAAAGATCGCTTTATCGAAGCGTATGACGTTGAGCTGCAGGCGTTTATCAACGACATCAAAGCGGGCCAGCTTACCGGACCTTCTGCATGGGATGGCTTTGCCGCCTCCGTGGCCGCCGATGCCTGTATCAAAGCGCAGAACAGTGGTGCGATTGAGCCGGTAGAGATGCCGCCACGTCCTGCTTTCTATAACTGATTCAGCTGTCTATGCGGCCTGGCCGCTCTCCGCCTGGGAATGAGAAAATGAACAAAGAGAACGTAAAACTGGCTATCGCGCCGATCGGCTGGACCAATGATGACATGCCGGATCTCGGCAGTGAAAATACTTTCCAGCAGACCGTGAGCGAGATGGCGCTGGCTGGCTTTACCGGCAGCGAAGTGGGCAGCAAATACCCGCGCGATCCGGCGATTCTGAAACCGATGCTCGACATTCGCGGCATCCAGATCTGCAACGCCTGGTTCAGCACCTTTTTCGCCAACGGTGACAAAGAGAAAACCATCGAACAGTTCATCGAGCACATGAACTTCCTGCATGCGATGGGCGCACGGGTAATTGGCTGTTCTGAGCAGAGTAAAAGTATTCAGGGCACCGGGCTTGCGGTGTTTGAAGAGAAAGCGATTTTCAGCGATGAAGAGTGGCAGTTAACGGCAGAAGGCTACAACGAACTCGCCCGCATCGCAGCGGATAAAGGGATGCGCGTGACGCTGCATCACCACATGGGCACTGGCATTCAGACCACGGAAGAGATTGACCGGTTTATGGCGATGACTGACGAGCAGGTGGGTTTGCTCTATGACACTGGCCACGTTTACTACTCCGAAGGCTCTCAGCAGAAGATGCTGGCGGTACTGGAAAAATATCTGCCGCGCATCTTCCACGTTCATCTCAAGGATGTGCGTGATGAGGTGGTCGCTGAGGTGCGGGAGAATCATCTCTCATTCCTGGAAGGCGTGAAAAAGGGCACCTTTACCGTGCCTGGCGATGGCGTGATCGACTTCAAACCGGTGTTTAAAATTCTGGATGATTACGGCTACAAAGGCTGGATGGTGGTGGAAGCGGAGCAGGATCCGGCGCTGGCCAATCCTTTTGAATATGCCGTGAAAGCGCGGAAATATATCCGGGAAAATACAGGTTTATAATCTGCTCTGAATAAAGGCTGGCTTCCCCGTGGGAAGCCAGCCTTTTGTTTTACTTCAGCGTAATGCTTTTCACAATGTTGTCTGCATCGCTCTGCGCCTGCTGCTGATTATCGCCTGGCAGCGTAATCTGCAGTGTCACCAGCTTGCCATCGACTTTAGCCAGCACCACGGAAGACCATGAGGTCTGATTGTTGGCAGAAATCACCGTATCCAGCTGCTGTGCGGGCTGATCTTTCAGCGTCACAGATTTGTTCGACACCACCTGCAGCTGCGGGTCGCGGTTACGCTGCTGCTGTTCCATGCGCTTCGACAGCACATCCAGCCCATCACTGGTCGGGTCGCCGGCAATCACAATAATGGCGCGGGCACCGGTTTCATCTGCGTAAACGTGCATGTTCGTAGTCTGCGAACCCAGTTTACCGCTTTTATCTGACATGCCTGGTGGCAGTGAGAAGCTCAGTTTGCCATCCATCAGCGTGACAGTCTGTGCCGACTGACTGGCGCTGACGCCGTTGTCATTCGCCGCTTCATCTTTCTTCTGGTCACAGGCGGCTAAGCCCAATACCAGTAAACCCATTCCTACATATTTCACCAGATTGCGCATCAGAATCCCTTTTTAAGTTTCCAGTCAGGCAGTAATACAACAGGAATCAGGCTGCAAACGCAACCTGATGATTGTCAGAAGATCTTAGCGGGTAATGGCGGAAATGGTATGGGCTCTTAGCGCCTGGCCAATCAGACTATTTTTTTGTCATTCTGAACCTGGGCAGTGCTCACACAGGCTGCTTTAGCAACCTGAACGCCCGTCAGGGCGGCCCTGAAGGGGCGAGCGCAGCGAGTAATCCTCACGAACTACGTGTACTACGGATTGTTCCGCGCTGTCCGTGTCCAGACTGCCTGCAACAATAACGTCTGATAAACCCGGCTCAGCCGAAATTGACCTGGCGGGCGGTCTGGCGTTCCGCCAGACGCTTCAGCGCGGCGTTGAGGAGTACGCCGTAGGCGGGCAGGAAGAAGACCATGCAGATAAGCACTTTGAAGCTGTAATCCACCAGTGCAATCTCAACCCAGTGCTGCGCCATAAAGGCATCAGGACTTTTGTAGAAGGCGATGAAGAAGAAGGCCAGCGTATCGCTGATATTTCCCAGGAACATGGCACAGCCGGGTGCTATCCACCACTGTGGCAGACGACGCAGACGGTTGAATACATGAACGTCGAGGATCTGACCCAGCGCGTAAGCCATGAAGCTGGCGCAGGCGATACGGGCAACAAAGAGATTCATGACTTCCAGTGCCTGCCAGCCCTGCCATTCACCCTGATAAAACAGTGCCGAAACGCCGTAAGAGATAAACAGCGCCGGGATCATCACAGCCAGAATAATGCGTCGGGCCAGCGGTGCGCCAAAAATACGCACGGTGAGATCGGTCGCCAGGAAGATAAAGGGAAAGCTGAATGCACCCCAGGTGGTGTGGAAGCCAAAGACAGAAATTGGCAACTGAACCAGATAGTTACTTGATGTGATCACCAGCAGGTGAAACAGCGACAACCAGAAAAGCGCATGCATGCGCTGACGTGAAGAAAATGCGAGCATATTCAACCTTTTTAATGTTGGGGTGAGGGAACCCATTGCGGGACGCCGTTCGGGCAGCGCCTGGCAGTTTTATGAGCAAAAAGCGGCGGCATCTTACCGCGTTGTGCTTTTTATGCAATGGTTAATTTTAACGCAATCGTTATCGCCTTGCTTCACCGCCAGCACGCGCTAGAATAGGCGCCCTTTTGCTGAACTGAGTTGATTATGAGCGATGCTTTTTCCTCTGCCGATCATCAGCTGGATGCCCGTGGCCTGCGTTGCCCGGAGCCGGTGATGATGGTGCGCAAAACCGTACGCGGCCTGCAGGATGGCGAGACGTTGCTGATTATCGCCGACGATCCGGCGACGACGCGCGACATTCCCGGCTTCTGCCGCTTTATGGAACATGGCCTGCTGGCGCAGCAGACCGACACGCTGCCTTATCAATTTCTGATTCGTAAAGGCATGGCGGGTTAACGACAGCCGTTCGGGCCGTCGTTAACTTTACTCATCGATCAGAAGCCTCACACTCAGGCGCGACGACGCAGTAACCGCAAGGCGTTGGCAGTGACCAGCGCGGTCGCACCGGAATCTGCCAGCACCGCCAGCCACAGTCCGGTCAGGCCCATCAGGGTAGTGACCAGGAAAATCGCCTTCAGACCCAGCGCAATACCGATATTCTGGCGGATGATGCGCCGTGTCCGGCGTGCCAGCGCAATCATCGGGGCCAGATTGCTGAGCTGATTTCGCGTCAGGGCCGCATCGGCCGCTTCCAGCGCGACATCAGTGCCGCTACCCATGGCAATGCCCAGCGTCGCCGCTTTCATCGCCGGGGCGTCGTTAATACCATCTCCGACCATCGCCAGCGGCTGCTGCTGACTCAGTTCACGGATGGCCGCCACCTTATCGGCGGGCAGCAGGCTGGCGCGATAATCGATATCGAGCTGGCGGGCAATGGTTGCTGCGGCGCGAGGATTGTCACCCGTCAGCATCAGGCTCTCAATGCCCAGCTTTTTCAGCGCCTTTAACGCCTCCACGGCGTCGTCGCGCAGTTGATCGCGCAGGGCCAGCGCACCCAGCGCTTCGCCATCGCGCATCAGCACTACCAGCGTTTCACCTTCGGCTTCCTGTTGCGCTATCTGCGCATTTTGCTTCGGCGTCAGACCGGGAGCATGGCCTGGCGTCAGCAGCTGAATCTGCTGGCCTGAGACCTGCGCACGGATACCACGTCCGGCCTGCACCTGCTGATCCTGTGCGTCAGGAATCACCAGCTCACGCGCCTGCGCGGCCGCCACGATGGCGCTGGCCAGTGGATGGGTCGCACCCTGTTCCGCAGCGGCGCTCAGCGCCAGCATCTCTGATTCGCTGGCCTCGCCAAATCGCAGGATCTGCGTCAGTTGTGGCTTGCCCAGCGTCAGTGTGCCGGTTTTATCAAACGCCATTCTGCGCAGCGAACTCAGCCGCTCCAGCGCCGCACCGCCTTTAATCAGCGCGCCCTGTCGCGCCGCCGCCGCCAGCCCGGAGGTAATCGCGGCGGGCGTGGAGATCACCAGCGCACAGGGGCAGCCAATCAGCAGCAGCGTCAGACCTTTGTAGATCCACGGCTGCCAGTCGCCTGCGAAAAGCAGGGGCGGCACCACCATCACCAGCAGCGACAGCAGCATCACCAGTGGCGTATAGATGCGACTGAACTGATCGATAAAGCGTTCTACCGGCGCACGGTGCGTTTCCGCCTCCTCAATCAGCTGCAGGATACGGTCAATCGCGCTTTCACCCGGCTTCGACACCACTTCCAGCATTACCTGCCGATCCACGCTGGTGGCGCCGGCGAGAATCTTTTCGCCGCTGGCCCGCGTGACCGGTAATGATTCTCCGGTCAGCGCGCTCTCATCGAAACTGGCAAGCGGGCTGATTAAACGGCCGTCGACCGGCAGGCGGCTGCCCGCCGCGACTTCAATCACATCGCCGGGTTGCAGCGCCGCCAGCGGTACTTCACGACGTTTGCCCTGTTCAAGGCGAATAGCCGACTCAGGCCGCAAGGCCATCAGGCTGGTGACGCCGCTGCGCGCCCTGGAAGCGGCATAGCTTTCCAGCTGTTCGCCCAGTTGAAACAGCACCAGCACCATCGCGGCTTCAGCGTGCGCGCCAATAATCAGCGCACCGGCTGACGCCAGTGTCATTAATGTCTCAATGGTAAAAGGCGATCCGCTGCGAATGCGCTGCCATGCACCGCGTGCGACCGGGATCAGGCCGACCAGCGTGGTCAGCACAAACAGCCGATCGCCCCAGGCGGGTGCGAACTGGCTGACGACGCTGCTGACGAGTACCAGCAATGCCAGCAAAATCAGCATCCGGTTCTGTTGCCAGCCCGGAGTGGCTGCCGTGGCGGGTGACGAGGCTGATGGAATGGCGAGCTGAAAACCGGCTTTTTTCACCGCCTGTTCAACGGCGTTTTGCACATCCTGATCGGCGTTGACGACCAGCTTTTCGCTGCTGAACAGCACGCGGGCGTCGGTCACGCCTTTTACCTGACGGACGGCGGTTTCAATGGTGCGGGCGCAGCTCGGGCAATCCATCCCGCTGACCTGCCAGCTAAAGGGCCAGGAGCCTCGCCGGTCACTTTCCTCAGCGGCGTCGGCGTCATTGCCAGGGCTGCTGTTACTGTCACAGCAACAGCCCGCTGTATCCGCCGTTACGGGTGTAGCAGCATGAATAGAAAGGGAGAGGGGACGGGCCTGACGAACCTGGCACAGCGGTTTCGCTGCGGCGTGGCTGGCACGCGGTTTGCCGCAGCCACAGGCGTGATGTTGATGCATATGACCTCCAGAGTGTAAAAAAAAAGCGGGATGAGCAACCCGGCTCATCCCGCTATCCTACACTCTGGAGTGAACTCCAGAGTCAAGGCTATTTTCTCAGACGACCCACAATGAGCGCACGATCATAAAATGACCGGCAAAGTAGCAGGCGGCGACGATCGCGCTGTCAGCGGTGAAGCGACGGCGATAGTGCGAGATAAACCAGACGGCGTTTGCCAGCAGCAGCAGGCCGGCACCGACCATGATAGAGAAGCTGTAATCAGTTGGACGGAAGAAGTACTGCTCGGTCGCTATCCAGGTCATCACCAGCGTCATGCCGATAAACGTACAGACAGGCCAGCGAAGATCTTCCAGTCGGCTCCAGATGATGCCAGTCAGGGCGGCACCGATAATGAGCAACGTTAGCGGAATCGGCCAGAAGAAGGTCATGGTCATGCTGGCGGCGAAGCAGAGCGTATAAAGCAGGTGCGACAGGAAGAAAGCCCCGACGGCATAGAGCATCTGCTGACGCGGCAGCAGCGTTAACGCATCACCGACCAGTGTCGCGACCAGACCGGCCAGAATCAGGTAGTCCGTGGTCTGCAGCACCGGCGCCTGCCAGGCCAGCCCGACAAGCAGCAGCAGTGTGACCGGTTTAAACAGCCAGCGTTGCCACTGAGGGCCGCGATAGGTGGCGTCGACATAGAGCCAGCCGGAGAAAAGTACAGCGAGGAAAGACCAGAGCATTGTTTCTCCCTTTTTTACTCAAAGTGGTGAAAGATCCCAAAATATCCCTTCCAGTTTAGGTTAAGCCCCTGAGATGTGACAATCGGTCAACTCTGGTTGTATGCTTTACCGCCTGATTAATTTTCCCCGCAGGCACAAGAGCACTATGAGCAAACCGCCGCTAATCTTTATCATTGTCCTGGCGATAATCGCCGTGCTGGCGACCCGTCAGTTCATTAAGCAACGCCGTGAAGTGGCGGTCAATGATGCCTCACCGGTGCGTTCTCTGCAGGCCGAGGTCAAAACTAAACGTGAATTTCCTTCTCCCAATCGCCGTTCACGGCAGCGTGAGGTGATCGCCGGAGAAGAGATGCGGTATGAGGTGCTGTTTCATCCACTGAACGGGGCCAGCGACATCAAGGTGCAGCTGAAGGAGGCGGAATATCATCAGATGGATAAAGGCGCGAGAGGCGAGTTGAAGATGCAGGGCACGCGCTTTATCAGCTTCACGCCCCTGCAGTAACCGGCGGGCATAGCGCCCGCACGACACTATTTCTTGCGTGGGAAGTTTTTCTTCTGCCAGGCGACCAGTTCGAACACCCCGAACAGAAACACTTTGGCCTGGGTGACGCGGTCAATTGGCGGCGCATCTTTGGTCTGCGTGGTGCGCAGTAAAACCAGCTGCAGGCCATGCATCAGGATCATGAAAATCAGCGCAACGTTGATAAAATACGTCAGCGGTTTCGGGTAGGGATGAACCAGATTAGCCAGTAAAAATCCCCACACGCATAGCATCAACAGACGCCCCAAATTAAGTAACATCCTGCGTCTCCTGTTGACGTTGATACAAACGATAAGCCACTTGTCCGGCTATTTTCTCGCGATAAAGATCCCACTCGGGCGGCACCGGCGGTGCGCCATTTTCCACTTCACTTTCGACGTAAATCAGTGCCTGGTCGGCCAGCCAGTGATTCTGCTCCAGCAACTGCAACGTCTGCTCCAGCAATCCCTGACGAAACGGCGGATCAATAAACACCACATCGAACGGGGTACCCGGCTGTGCCAGCCAGTTTAACGCATTGGTCTGAATCACAGTGCCATTGCTCGCGCGCAGCGTCTGCAGATTTTTTGTCAGCTGTTGTGCCACAGGCCGTTCCAGCTCCAGTAGCGTAGCCGATCCCGCGTAACGCGATAGCGCCTCCAGTCCTAATGCACCGCTACCGGCAAAGCAGTCGAGGCATCGCGCCTCTGGCAGCACCGGGGCCAGCCAGTTAAACAGTGTCTCACGCACCCGATCGGTGGTCGGGCGGAGTCCGGCACTGTCCGGCACCGGCAATTTACGTCCGCGCCACTGGCCGCCAATGATGCGAATCTGCCCGGCACCGCCTGTACTGCGGGGGTTTTTATTCATCTTGCTCACAACTCGTCATAATTTGTTGCGTAGTTTAACGGGCGAATCGGTGAGAAGAAACGTTAAAAAAGGGTGCTGTGGTGAGCTGGCTGGAAAGTGTTAGACTACTGAGTTGCTGAAGTCATGCATTATTCTGCGGTTTACGCCGGTCTGGCGCTGACCGACTTTCATTGATTTACCCCTGGAAACCACGCGCGACCGGGACAAAGCCATCGAGGAGTGTCGTCACACAATGGCAAAAGAGAAAAAACGTGGCTTTTTTTCCTGGCTGGGATTTGGCAAAGAGGAAGAGAAACAACCTGTAGCGGAGGAGCAGACACACGAGGTCGCAGAACCCGCACAGCAGCAGACTGAACAGGAAGCGCCGGCATTAAGCCAGGCTGAAGCGCAAGCGGAAGAGACTGTCGCTATCACCGAAACGGTGGCCGAACAGCAGCGTGAGGCGGACGTCACCGCGGCTGCGCCGCACGAATCAGCACCGGCGGTGCTGGATGAGGCTGAGCCGATTGAGGCCGATCCTGAAGCATTACTGGACGTCTCCGCACCTGAACATGACGCGACGCCGGTTATCGATGCCGACGATGTGGTCACGCCGATCGCGGACGACGCATCAGCAGACGCGCCGTTAAGCGAAGAAGAGCTGACCGCGCTGGGCGACGCTCCGATCATTGAAATCCCGGACGCATCAGCAGACGCGCCATTAAGCGACGAAGAGCTGACTGCGCTGGCACTGGGCGACGCCCCGATAGTTGAAACGCCACACAGTGAAGCAGACGCGCCATTAAGCGACGAAGAGCTGACCGCGCTGGCACGGGATGACGCACCCACCGCTGAAATCTCTCACAGTGAAGCGGAATCACCGCTGACCGAAGAAGAGCTGGCCGCGCTGGCACGGGATGACGCACCCACCGCTGAAATCTCTCACAGTGAAGCGGAATCACCGCTGACCGAAGAAGAGCTGACCGCGCTGGCACTGGGCGAAGCCGACGTCACTGACGCGGAACCGGCAGACACATTATCCGACACCGTCAGCGATCTTCCGCTGGCCGCCGCGCCACTCATCGTGCAGGAGCAGGAACGTCCCAGCAAAGAGGGCTTCTTTGCCCGCCTGAAGCGCAGCCTGGTCAAAACCCGTCAGAACCTCGGTTCCGGTTTTATCAGTCTGTTCCGTGGCAAAAAGATTGATGATGACCTGTTTGATGAGCTGGAAGAGCAGCTGCTGATTGCGGATGTCGGTGTGGATACCACGCGCCGCATCATTACCCATCTTACTCAGCAGGCAAACCGCAAGCAGCTGCGTGACGCCGAAGCGCTCTACGGCCTGCTGAAAGCGGAAATGGCCTCGATTCTGGCAAAAGTGGATGCGCCACTGGAAGTCTCAGGCAAAACGCCGTTTGTCATCCTGATGGTTGGCGTCAATGGCGTGGGTAAAACTACGACCATCGGTAAGCTGGCGCGCCAGTATCAGGCCGAAGGCAAAACGGTGATGTTAGCGGCTGGTGATACCTTCCGTGCAGCGGCGGTTGAGCAGCTGCAGGTGTGGGGCCAGCGTAATAACATTCCTGTGATTGCTCAGCACACGGGTGCAGATTCTGCTTCGGTGATCTTCGATGCCATTCAGGCAGCGAAATCGCGCGGCGTTGACGTGCTGATTGCTGATACGGCCGGTCGTCTGCAGAACAAATCGCACCTGATGGAAGAGCTGAAAAAAATCACCCGCGTGATGAAAAAACTGGATGATTCAGCGCCACACGAAGTGATGCTGACGCTGGATGCCAGCACCGGACAGAATGCGGTCAGCCAGGCCCGACTGTTTAACGAAGCGGTTGGCGTGACCGGTATCGCGCTCACCAAGCTGGATGGCACCGCTAAAGGCGGCGTCATCTTCTCGGTGGCCGATCAGTTCGGTATTCCGATTCGCTACATCGGCGTCGGTGAAGGCATTGAAGATTTACGGCCGTTTAAGGCGGAAGATTTTATTGAGGCATTGTTTGCCCGAGAGGACTAATTAGGATGATTCGCTTTGAAGAGGTCAGTAAGGCATATCTCGGCGGACGTCAGGCGCTACAGGGAGTAGATTTCCGTCTGCGTCCTGGCGAAATGGCGTTTCTGACCGGCCACTCCGGTGCCGGTAAAAGTACCTTGCTGAAGCTGATTTGTGGCATTGAGCGCCCGAGTGCCGGAAAAATCTGGTTCAGCGGCCATGACATTTCCCGCCTGCGCAACAGTGAGGTGCCTTTCCTGCGTCGTCAGATTGGCATGATCTTCCAGGATCACCACCTGCTGATGGATCGCTCTGTTTACGACAATGTGGCTATCCCACTGATTATTTCCGGTGCCAGCGGCGAAGATATCCGTCGTCGCGTCTCGGCGGCGCTGGATAAAGTCGGCCTGCTCGACAAAGCGAAAAGTTATCCGATTCAGCTTTCGGGTGGTGAACAGCAGCGTGTGGGCATCGCCCGGGCGGTGGTGAACAAGCCAGCCGTGCTGCTGGCAGATGAACCGACCGGTAACCTTGATGACGCGCTGTCAGAAGACATTCTGCGCCTGTTCGAAGAGTTTAACCGCGTTGGCGTCACCGTTCTGATGGCAACGCATGACAGCGGCCTGATCGCCCGGCGTAATTACCGGATGATGACGCTGAATCAGGGACGTCTGCACGGAGGCCACGATGGTCAATAAACGCATTAAACGTCCGGCTGCACCGAAAGCGAAGCAGCCATCGAAGAGTAAAGCGCTGAAGGGCGGCTGGCAGGAGCAGTGGCGCTATGCACTGCGTGGCACGCTCTCAGACATGTGGCGTCAGCCGCTGGCCACGCTGCTGACGGTGATGGTTATTGCCATCTCCCTGACGCTGCCCAGCGTCTGCTACATGGTGTGGAAAAACGTTAGCCAGGCGGCCACGCAATGGTATCCGGCGCCGCAGTTAACCGTTTATCTCTCCAAAACGCTTGATGACACGGCAGCAGAAAACGTCGTGGCGCAGCTCAAGCAGGTCGAAGGCGTGGATAACGTTAACTACCTGACACGGGAAGAGGCGCTGAATGAGTTCCGCAACTGGTCAGGCTTTGGCGGCGCAATGGATATGCTGGAGCAGAATCCGCTGCCTGCGGTAGCCATCATTACGCCGAAACTCAATTTCCAGAACTCTGACACCATGCAGAGCCTGCGCGATCGGGTCACCAAAGTGCAGGGCGTGGATGAAGTGCGGATGGATGACAGCTGGTTTGCGCGGCTGGCTGCACTGACCGGACTGGTGGGGCAAATCGCGTCGATGATTGGTGTGCTGATGATCGTGGCGGTGTTCCTGGTGATCGGTAACAGTGTTCGTCTCAGCATCTTTGCCCGACGCGACACGATTAACGTGCAGAAGCTGATTGGTGCGACTGACGGCTTTATCCTGCGTCCTTTCCTCTACGGCGGGGCGCTGCTGGGGTTCAGCGGCGCGGTGCTGTCGCTGCTGCTGTCGGAAGTGCTGGTGCTGCGTCTCCAGTCCGTCGTCGCCAGTGTGGCGACCGTATTTGGTACCACCTTCTCGCTGGAAGGCTTCTCCTGGGATGAGGCGCTGCTGCTTTTACTGATTGCAGCAATCATCGGCTGGGTGGCTGCGTGGCTGGCAACGGTACAACATTTACGTCGATTTACGCCGCAGTAAACGCCTGCAACATTTTTTTGTTATAATGGTCCTCTGCTACCGATGGTGGGTGCAGAGGATTTCTCCCTCTTCCCTTCCTGTCATCTGTGTGTAAAATATTCACCGCTATAATTGAACTTGTGGATAACTTTAGCACTCTAAGTAGCACAGATTGCTTTCGGATTTCGCGCGACGTTGACGTAATGTATCGTCTGCGCAGGGAAATGTGCGGCAATTCCACTAAATTTGTGAGGGTTTGAATGACCAAAGAAATGCAAACTTTAGCTATTGCTCCTCTTGGCAACCTGGAGTCTTACGTCCGGGCTGCGAATACCTGGCCGATGCTCTCGGCTGAAGAGGAAAAAGCGTTGGCTGAACGGCTGCATTACCAGGGCGATCTGGAAGCAGCAAAGACGCTGATCCTGTCTCACCTACGCTTTGTAGTTCATATCGCTCGTAATTACTCCGGCTACGGTCTGCCACAGGCTGACCTGGTCCAGGAAGGCAACATCGGTCTGATGAAAGCGGTGCGTCGCTTCAATCCTGAAGTGGGCGTGCGTCTGGTTTCATTTGCCGTGCACTGGATTAAAGCGGAGATTCACGAATACGTGCTGCGTAACTGGCGTATCGTGAAAGTCGCGACCACCAAAGCACAGCGTAAGCTGTTCTTTAACCTGCGTAAAACCAAGCAGCGTCTGGGCTGGTTCAATCAGGACGAAGTCGAGATGGTTGCGCGTGAGCTGGGCGTAAGCAGCAAAGATGTGCGTGAAATGGAATCGCGTATGGCCGCGCAGGACATGACCTTTGATATGTCTGCCGACGATGAGAGCAGCGAAGGCCGTTCGATGGCGCCGGTGCTTTATCTCCAGGATAAAACCTCTGACTTTGCTGACGGCATTGAAGAGGATAACTGGGACGCGCATGCCGCTGACAAGCTGAGCTATGCGATGGAAGGTCTGGATGAGCGCAGTCAGCACATCATTCGCGCCCGCTGGCTGGATGAAGACAACAAAACCACGCTACAGGAGCTGGCCGATCAATACGGCGTATCAGCGGAACGTGTCCGGCAGCTGGAAAAGAACGCCATGAAGAAACTGCGTATGGCGATCGAAGCGTAACGCACTTCGACATCTCAAGGGGCGACAGATGATGTCGCCCTTTTTGTTTTCTGCGTCAGGCTACTCTACCGCCAGTATCCACCCATCACTCTGCGCCCTGAAACCACACGCCTGCATAAATGCCGCCCGCACCTGCTGATCGTCACTGCCATCATCGGCAATCCACCAGTCTGATATCGACCCGTTCTGCCTGATCGTCTCCTCAAGCAAATATTGTCCCACACCGCGTCGCCGGGTGACATCGCGCACCGTCAGCCGGTGGACCTTGCCATGCATCCCTGAGATTTCCAGCTGCAGACCCGCCAGCAGCCGATCGTTAAAGCGTGCGGCATAAAGACGATGACGCTCATCCAGGTGCTGCTCCAGTTTTTCAATCTCCAGATCCGGCCAGACTTTGCCCAGATCGATGCGGTCCTGCGCGGTCAGCGTGGTTAAACGCTGAATAGTGAGCTTCATAACAAAAACCTCTGTAATAGGGGAAAGTGCAGCGAAAGTATACAACCAGAGTGCCACCACATTTTCATCAATAAAACAGGTCAAAAGATGGCCTGGATGCCAGGATGATAGTTGTAAACAGGGAAATCAGACGATCAATCCAGCACAACGCGCTGGCAAAATGGTGAAAAACCGGCCATTGCCTCCAGTGTATTATGCTGTTTCACTCAGTCAATTCTGAATATGTCAGTTGATTTAAAGAAGAAAATTCCTGTTTAATAACCTGAAAAATAAAGCCTTATTATCAAAAAATACCGGAAAAGTGCGCTAAACCATTCATAAACATCATTTTTCGGCTTTATCCGGTAGCAACAGCAAACCACAACTCACAGTCACAACAAGATGGGGAAGTCCGCATGAAAATGAGTAAAGGCCGCGCATTACTGGCGGGTTGCGTTGCGCTGGCAATGAGCCACGCCGCCCTGGCTGCCGACATTAAAATCGCTATCGTTGGTGCCGTAACTGGCCCGGTCGCGCAGTACGGTGATATGCAGTTCACTGGTGCCGCGCAGGCGATTAAGGACATTAACGCCAAAGGCGGCATAAACGGCAACAAGCTGGTCGGCGTAGAGTATGACGATGCCTGCGATCCGAAACAGGCCGTGGCGGTGGCAAACAAGGTTGTTAACGACGGCATTAAATACGTTATCGGCCATCTTTGCTCCTCTTCTACCCAGCCTGCGTCCGACATCTATAACGATGAAGGTGTGCTGATGATTACCCCGGCAGCCACGGCACCGGAGCTGACGGCACGCGGTTACGAAACCATTATGCGTACAACCGGCCTGGACTCCGATCAGGGCCCGACTGCCGCGAACTATATTCTTGATCAGATCAAGCCTAAGCGTATCGCCGTGGTGCATGACAAGCAGCAGTATGGTCAGGGTCTGGCGGAATCAGTACAGAAAACGCTGAAAGCGAAAGGCGGCAACGTGGTGCTGTTTGAAGGCATCACTGCAGGCGATAAAGATTTCTCTACGCTGATTACGCGCCTGAAGAAAGAGAACGTCGACTTCGTTTATTACGGTGGCTACTACCCGGAAATGGGTCAGATTCTGCGTCAGGCGAAAGCGGCTGGCCTGAAAGCGGGCTTTATGGGACCGGAAGGCGTGGGTAACGCTTCACTCTCCAATATCGCGGGTGATGCATCAGAAGGTATCTATGTGACGCTGCCGAAGCGCTACGACCAGTTGCCGGAGAACAAGGCGATTGTTGAGGCCATCAAAACCAACAGCGCACAGAATCGCAAGGATCCGACCGGTCCGTTCGTCTGGACCACTTATGCGGCAATCCAGTCGCTGGTAGCGGGTATCGAACGCAGTAAGAGCGACGAGCCAGACGCGATCGCGAAAAACCTGAAAACCGGTGAGCCGGTACCAACAGTGATGGGCAACCTGAGCTGGGATCAGAAAGGCGATCTGAAAGGCTTCGAGTTCGGCGTATTCAAATGGCACAAAGACGGTTCGTCTACCGCAGTTAAGTAATCGTTCCATCGACAGACCAATCCTCTGCCGCGTCGGCAGAGGATTTTCCCGTTCTCATGCAGGTCTTCACTATGTCCGAGCAGTTTCTTTATTTCATTCAGCAGATGCTTAACGGGGTCACTCTCGGCAGCACCTACGCGCTGATCGCCATTGGTTACACCATGGTTTACGGCATTATCGGCATGATCAACTTCGCCCACGGCGAAGTCTATATGATCGGCAGCTATGTCTCTTTTATCGTGATTGCCGCCCTGATGATGATGGGTATCGACACGGGCTGGCTGATGATTGCCGCTGGCTTCGTGATGGCGATACTGATCTCCAGCGCCTACGGCTGGAGCATAGAGCGCGTCGCCTATAAGCCGGTGCGATCGTCGAAGCGTCTGATCGCACTGATCTCCGCCATCGGCATGTCGATCTTTCTGCAAAACTACGTCAGCCTGACGCAGGGTTCACGCGACCTGGCGCTGCCGAGCCTGATCACCGGACAGTGGACGGTAGGCGAGAGCAACGGTTTTGCCGCCACAATTTCTACCATGCAGGTTGTGATCTGGGTGGTGACGTTCCTGGCGATGCTGGCGCTGACCACCTTTATCCGTTATTCCCGCATGGGCCGCGCCTGTCGCGCCTGCGCTGAAGACCTGAAAATGGCCAGCCTGCTGGGAATTAACACCGACCGCGTCATCTCGCTGACCTTTGTGATTGGTGCTGCCATGGCGGCGGTAGCGGGCGTGCTGCTGGGCCAGTTCTACGGCTCCATCAACCCCTTCATCGGCTTTATGGCGGGCATGAAAGCCTTTACCGCTGCCGTGCTGGGCGGCATTGGCAGTATTCCGGGCGCGATGATTGGCGGCCTGGTTCTGGGCATTGCTGAAGCACTGACCTCCGCATATCTCAGCACGGAATACAAAGATGTGGTGTCGTTTGCTCTGCTGATCGTGGTGTTGCTGGTAATGCCGACCGGGATTCTGGGTCGCCCGGAGGTTGAGAAAGTATGAAATCTTCCTTTATCAACGCGCTGCTCTCTTCTGTCATGCTGCTGGTGCTGGCCAGCTTCTTTATGGGCATGCGTCTCGGCCTCGACGGCACCCGACTGGTGGTGCAGAGCGCGGGTGACGTGCGCTGGAACTGGATTTTCGTCGGCTGTGCCGTGGTCTTTCTGTTTCAGCTGCTGCGTCCGTTCTGGCAGCGCGGTCTGAAAAAGATTTCCGGTCCGGCGCTGGTGCTGCCTGGCATCGACGGCTCAACGCCGAAGCAGAAGCTGTTTATGCTGGCGCTGATCCTGGTCGCTGTGGCCTGGCCCTTTTTCGTGTCGCGCGGCACGGTAGACATCGCCACGCTGACGCTGATCTACGTGATGCTCGGTCTGGGCCTGAATGTGGTGGTCGGCCTGTCGGGGCTGCTGGTGCTCGGCTATGGTGGCTTCTATGCCATTGGCGCTTACACCTTTGCTCTTCTGAACCACTATTTTGGTCTCGGCTTCTGGGAGTGTCTGCCGCTGGCGGGCATTGTCTCGGCGCTGTTCGGGCTGCTGCTCGGCTTTCCGGTGCTGCGCCTGCGCGGAGACTATCTGGCGATCGTCACGCTGGGCTTCGGCGAGATTGTGCGTATTTTGCTGCTGAATAACACGGCGATTACCGGCGGTCCCAACGGCATTGCGCAGATCCCCAAACCGTCACTGTTCGGCCTTGAGTTTGGCCGCAAAGTCTCTGAAGGGGGCTGGAACACCTTCCACGATTTCTTTGGCCTGAAATACGATCCCAGCGACCGCGTGATTTATCTCTACCTGGTGGCGCTGCTGCTGGTGGTGCTGACGCTGTTCGTGATCAACCGGCTGCTGCGGATGCCGCTGGGCCGTGCCTGGGAAGCATTGCGTGAGGATGAGATTGCCTGCCGTTCACTGGGCCTGAGCCCGACCCGCATCAAGCTGACCGCCTTTACCATCAGTGCCGCGTTTGCTGGTTTCGCGGGCACGCTGTTTGCTGCGCGCCAGGGCTTTGTCAGCCCGGAGTCCTTTACCTTTGTCGAATCGGCTTTTGTGCTGGCGATTGTGGTTCTGGGCGGAATGGGTTCGCAGTTTGCAGTGATTCTGGCGGCCATTCTGCTGGTGGTGTCGCGCGAGCTGATGCGTGATCTGAATGAATACAGCATGCTGGTGCTGGGTGGCCTGATGGTGCTGATGATGATCTGGCGTCCGCAGGGATTATTGCCGATGAAGCGTCCGCATCTGAAGCTCAGAACCGGTAAAAAAGGAGAGCAGGCATGATCCAGCCTTTATTAGCCGTTGAAGGCCTGATGATGCGCTTCGGCGGTTTGTTAGCCGTGAACAATGTGGCGCTGGAGCTGCGTCCGCAGGAGATCGTTTCGCTGATTGGCCCTAACGGTGCCGGTAAAACCACCGTGTTTAACTGCCTGACCGGTTTTTATAAGCCCACTGGCGGCACGATTAAACTGCGTGAACAGCATCTGGAAGGATTGACGGGTCAGAAGATTGCGCAGATGGGCATTGTGCGTACTTTCCAGCATGTGCGTCTGTTCCGTGAGATGACGGTAATTGAAAACCTGCTGGTCGCTCAGCATCAGCACCTGAAAAGCGGCGTGTTTTCCGGCCTGCTGAAAACACCTGCGTTTCGCCGTAGTGAGAGCGAGGCGCTGGATCGCGCGGCGACCTGGCTGGAGCGGGTCGGTCTGCTGGAGCTGGCTAACCGTCAGGCGGGCAATCTGGCCTATGGTCAGCAGCGTCGGCTGGAGATTGCACGCTGCATGGTGACGCGCCCGGAGATCCTGATGCTGGATGAACCGGCAGCAGGCCTTAACCCTAAAGAGACCCACGAGCTGGATGCGCTGATTGCGGAGCTGCGTGGCGAACATAAGGTATCAGTGCTGCTGATTGAACATGATATGAAGCTGGTGATGGGCATTTCTGACCGTATTTATGTGGTTAATCAGGGAACGCCGCTGGCTAACGGAACGCCGGAAGAGATTCGTAATAATCCGGATGTCATCCGTGCCTATTTAGGAGAGGCCTGAGATGGCAAATGCGATGTTAACCATTGAGAACGTCAGCGCCCACTACGGCAAAATTCAGGCGCTGCACAATGTCAGCCTCTATATCAATCAGGGTGAAATCGTTACCCTGATTGGCGCTAACGGCGCCGGAAAAACCACGCTGCTGGGTACGCTGTGCGGTGAGCCACGCGCCACGCAGGGCACCATTACCTTTGATGGCAAAGCTATCACCGACTGGCAAACGGCGCGCATTATGCGTGAAGCGATTGCCATCGTGCCGGAAGGCCGGCGGGTGTTTTCGCGCATGACGGTGGAAGAGAACCTGGCGATGGGCGGTTTTTTTGCCAGCCGTCCGGATTATCTGACGCGGATCAAACGCGTTTATGAACTCTTCCCGCGTCTGGAAGAGCGTAAAATCCAGCGCGCTGGCACCATGTCAGGCGGCGAACAGCAGATGCTGGCAATTGGCCGTGCACTGATGAGCCAGCCGCGACTGCTGCTGCTGGATGAGCCGTCACTGGGGCTGGCACCGATCATTATTCAGCAGATCTTCGACACTATTGAGCAACTGCGTAGCGAGGGGATGACGATCTTCCTGGTGGAGCAGAATGCGAACCAGGCGCTGAAGCTGGCGGACAGGGGCTATGTGCTGGAGAACGGGCATGTGGTGCTCGAAGACACAGGTGCAGCGCTACTCTCCAACGAAGCCGTCCGCAGCGCTTACCTGGGTGCCTGATGGGGCACGGCCTGGCTTGCTTGCCAGGTTCCGGTTGGGCAGTGCTCGCCATCCTCACGTACTACGTGTACGCTCCGGTGGCTGCGCGCTGTCCGCCCGCAACCTGCCTGCGCCGCCGACGGCCTTGAGTGTCGGTGTGGGTGGTGGTGCCGACGGCCTTCAAATTTGCCTGAAAGTAGGCGCAAGTTCTGCCATTGCCAGAGGCCGTTATAGCTTCTGGTAATAAATCCGACGTAATAATGATGTATAGCAGCTCAGGTTGCTGACAAACTCAAATCAGGTGAATCTGGCCGCAACACATAAACTTAACGCGCAGGGAACACGGGCAGAAGAGGAAAGCGTCACGTGCCATGGACGGTGCGGGCCGAGCGTGTCATGGATGACGGTTTTTGCGTCTTTCCGATCTGACCGTGTTCTCTGTGCAGGGCACAGTCTTAAAGCAAGCCAGACTTTGTCAACAATCTCAACAATAGTTAGCTGCTCCGCTTTTCCTCTTTTTCGCCTGTCATCCTGCTGTCATCTCCCTGTTATTAATCCGTCATTTCCCCGTGTCATGTTACTTCGCGAAACAGAAATCCGTGATTTCACGCGTATTTACCTGCACAGGAAAATTCTATGTCCGTCGTTACCTTTCGTCGTAGCCTGATGAGCGCGCTGCTCGGTCTGACGCTCAGCAGCCATGCCATGGCCGCCACTGAGATCCCTTTCTGGCACTCCATGGAAGGCGAGCTTGGCAAAGAAGTGGATTCGCTGGCACAGCGTTTTAACGAGACGCATCCCGATTACAAAATTGTTCCGACCTACAAAGGTAACTACGAGCAGAGCCTGGCAGCAGGGATTGCGGCCGTGCGCAGCGGCAAAGCGCCAGCGGTGCTGCAGGTCTATGAAGTCGGTACGGCGACCATGATGGCCTCAAAGGCGATTGTGCCGGTGCATCAGGTATTCAAAGACGCCGGCATTCCCTTCGATGAAAAACAGTTCGTGCCAACGGTGGCGGGCTACTACAGCGACAGCAAAGGTCAGCTGATCTCTCAGCCGTTCAACAGCTCGACGCCGGTGCTCTACTACAACAAAGACGCCTTTAAAAAAGCGGGCCTGAACCCGGACCAGCCGCCTAAAACCTGGCAGGAGCTGGCGACAGATGCCGCCGCACTGCGTAAATCGGGCATGAGCTGTGGCTACGCCAGCGGCTGGCAGGGCTGGATCCAGATTGAAAACTTCAGTGCCTGGCATGCTCTGCCGGTCGCGACGGAAAACAACGGATTTGACGGACTCGATGCGGTGCTGGAGTTCAACAAGCCGGTGCAGGTTCGTCATATCGAACTGCTGGAAGCGATGAACAAGAAAGGGGACTTCACCTACTTTGGCCGCAAAGATGAATCCACCGCCAAGTTCTATAACGGCGATTGCGGTATCACCACCGCCTCATCCGGTTCGCTGGCCGATATCCGTCACTACGCCAAATTCAACTTCGGCGTTGGCATGATGCCGTATGACGACACCGTACCGAATGCGCCGCAGAACGCCCTGATTGGCGGAGCCAGCCTGTGGGTAATGAAAGGCAAAGATGCAGCAACGTACAAAGGCGTAGCTGAGTTCATGCAGTTCCTGGCTAAACCGGAAATCGCTGCGGAATGGCACCAGAAAACTGGCTATCTGCCGATTACGACCGCCGCCTACGAGCTGACGAAACAGCAGGGCTTCTACGACAAAAATCCGGGTGCGGATATCGCGACCCGCCAGATGATGAACAAGCCGCCATTGCCCTTCACTAAAGGCATGCGTCTGGGCAATATGCCGCAGATTCGTACCGTGATCGACGAAGAGCTGGAAAGTGTCTGGACCGGCAAACAGTCGCCACAAAGCGCACTGGATAACGCCGTGAAACGCGGCAACGAGCTGTTGCGCCGCTTTCAGCAGCAGGTGAAGTAATCTCTTCCTGCGGGCCCGCTCAGGCTGGCCCGCTCTTTCTGACGCCAGGTATGCCATGTCTTCATCCCGTCCGGTCTTTCGCACCAGTCTGTTGCCCTATCTTCTGGTACTGCCGCAACTGCTGATTACCGCCATCTTCTTTCTCTGGCCTGCGGGTGAAGCGCTGTGGTACTCGCTGCAAAGCCTCGATCCCTTTGGCATCTCCAGCAGCTTTGTCGGGCTGGAAAACTTCAGACGGCTATTTGCCGATCCTTACTATCTGGATTCCTTCTGGACCACGATAAAATTCAGTGGCATGGTCACGGTGTTTGGCATGGTCTTCTCGCTGCTGCTGGCGGCGCTGGTGGATTATGTGGTGCGACTGCGCCGCCTCTATCAGACCCTGCTGCTGCTGCCTTACGCCGTTGCGCCGGTGGTGGCTGCGGTGCTGTGGATGTTTCTGTTTAACCCTGGCCTGGGTCTGTTCAGCTACCTGCTGAACCACGTCGGCTACAACTGGAACTTCGCGCAGAACAGCGGTCAGGCGATGTTCCTGGTGGTGCTGGCCTCGATCTGGCAGCAGATGAGCTACAACTTCCTGTTTTTCTTTGCCGCACTGCAGTCTATCCCTAAATCGCTGGTGGAAGCCGCTGCCATCGACGGTGCCGGACCGGTGCGTCGCTTCTTCAACCTCTCACTGCCGCTGATCACGCCGGTCAGCTTCTTCCTGCTGGTGGTGAACCTGATCTACGCCTTCTTCGATACCTTCCCGGTGATCGATGCCGCAACCGGCGGCGGGCCGGTGCAGGCGACCACCACGCTGATCTACAAAATCTATCGCGAAGGCTTTACCGGTCTGGATCTCTCCTCTTCCGCGGCGCAGTCGGTGGTGCTGATGTTGCTGGTGATCGGGCTGACGGTGCTTCAGTTCCGCTTTGTTGAACGTAAGGTGCAATACCAATGATTGAGAATCGACGCGGGCTGGATATCTTCAGCCACATCGTGCTGGTGCTGGGCGTGCTCACTATCCTCTTTCCGCTCTATGTCGCCTTTGTGGCGGCAACGCTGGATAACGAGGCGGTCTATCAGGTGCCGATGACCCTGGTGCCCGGCACGCACCTGTGGGAGAACATCTCGCGCATCTGGACGCAGGGCGTCAACGGCAGCGGACCAGCGTTTGGCCTGATGCTGCTCAACAGCATGATCATGGCGCTGGGCATCACCTTCGGCAAAATTACGGTGTCGATGCTGTCGGCGTTTGCGCTGGTCTGGTTTCGCTTTCCGCTGCGGTCGCTCTTTTTCTGGCTGATCTTCATCACCCTGATGCTGCCGGTTGAGGTGCGTATCTTCCCCACGGTGCAGGTGATAGCCGACCTTAATATGCTCGACAGCTACAGCGGATTAACCCTGCCGCTGATGGCGTCGGCCACCGCGACTTTCCTGTTCCGTCAGTTTTTTATGTCGCTGCCGGATGAGCTGGTAGAAGCGGCGCGTATCGACGGTGCCAGCGCAATGCGCTTCTTTATCGACATTGTTCTGCCGCTGTCGAAAACCAATCTGGCGGCGCTGTTTGTCATCACCTTTATCTACGGCTGGAACCAGTATCTCTGGCCGCTGCTGATCATCAATGACGCCAGCCTCGGCACAGCGGTGGCGGGGATCAAAAGTATGATCTCCACCAGTGGATCGCCGACCCAGTGGAATGAAGTGATGGCGGCAATGTTATTAACCCTGATCCCGCCGTTGGTGGTGGTGTTAGTCATGCAGCGTGCCTTTGTGCGCGGTCTGGTTGAGAGTGAGAAATAAGATGGCAGGCGTAACCCTTCAGGCAGTAACCAAGTCCTACGATGGCAAAAATCAGATCATTCAGCCGCTGAACGTCACCATCAATGACGGCGAGTTTATGGTGATGGTGGGGCCATCCGGCTGCGGTAAATCGACGCTGCTGCGCATGGTAGCCGGACTGGAGCGCGTCAGCTCCGGTGATATCTACATCGACAACCGGCGCGTCACTCAGGAAGAGCCAAAAGATCGCGGCATTGCGATGGTGTTCCAGAATTACGCGCTTTATCCCCACATGTCGGTGGAGGAGAACATGGCCTATGGCCTGAAAATCCGCGGCATGGGCAAAGAGCAGATTCGCCAGAGGGTGCTGGACGCAGCGCGCAGCCTGGAACTGGATCACCTGCTGATGCGTCGGCCTCGCGAACTCTCGGGCGGTCAGCGCCAGCGCGTGGCGATGGGTCGCGCCATCGTACGTGAACCGGCGGTGTTTCTGTTCGATGAGCCGCTGTCGAATCTTGATGCCCGCCTGCGGGTGCAGATGCGGCTGGAGCTGCAGCAGCTGCACCGCCGCTTACAGACCACCAGTCTCTATGTGACGCACGATCAGGTCGAGGCGATGACGCTGGCACAGCGGGTGATGGTGATGAACAAAGGCGTGGTCGAGCAGCTTGGCACGCCGGTCGACGTATATGAACGTCCTGCCAGCCAGTTTGTGGCCTCGTTTATCGGTGCGCCCGCCATGAACCTGCTGAAAGGACAGTTCAGCAGTGACGGCTCGCGCTTCCAGCTTGATGCCTCACACGCGCTGCCACTCAGCGACACAAAAGCGAAATGGGCTAACCGCCCGGTGGTGCTGGGCATCCGGCCAGAGCATATTCAACTCAGTAGCCGCGAGCAGGGCGGCGTGCCTTTGCGGGTCGATACACTGGAGATGCTGGGTGCCGATAATCTGGCACATGGTCGCATCGGGGAGACGCCACTGGTGGTACGCTTAGACCACAGCGAACGGCCGCAGCCAGGCAGTACGCTGTGGCTGCATCTGCCGTCAGATGCGTTACACTTCTTCGATTCAACCCATGGAAAGCGTCTGGAATGAGCACACAACACTGGCCTTATCCCCGCATCGTCGCTCATCGCGGCGGCGGTAAACTGGCACCGGAAAATACCCTGGCAGCCATCGACACGGGTGCGAAATATGGCCATCAAATGATTGAGTTTGATGCCAAATTATCAATGGATGCCCAAATCTTCCTGCTGCATGACGACACACTGGATCGCACCAGCAACGGCTGGGGCGTGGCAGGTCAGTTGCCCTGGGAGAAGCTGTCGCAGCTCGATGCAGGCAGCTGGTTTGATAAGGCGTTTACCGGCGAGAAGCTGGCGCGGCTGGATGAGGTGGCAGCACGCTGCCGTCAGCATCAGATGATGGCAAACATCGAAATCAAACCGACCACCGGCAGTGATGCCGAAACCGGACGTGCGGTGGCGCAGGCAGCCGCAATCCTGTGGCAGGGACAGACCGCGCCGTTGCTCTCTTCATTCTCGTTTGAGGCGCTGGAGGCAGCAATGCAGGCCGAACCACAACTGCCGCGTGGTCTGTTGTCGCACAGCTGGGATCCCGAGTGGCAGGCAAAAACAACAGCGCTGGCCTGCGTCTCGATCCATCTGAATCACAAGGTGCTGACCGCTGAGCGGGTCGCCGAACTGAAAGCGGCCGGACTGAAAATTCTGGTTTATACCGTGAACAACCCGGATCGGGCGCGGGAATTGCTGAAATGGGGCGTCGATGCCATCTGTACTGACAGCATCGACATCATTGGCCCCGATTTTCATTAGTTCTGGTTTTGATTCTGCTGGCCCGGCTGCGAGGTAATAACCCGCTGCTGGGCGCTATTTCGCTGTTCCTGCATTTTGCGCTGCATATCCTGCGTCTGACGCTGCTGATCCTGGCGCAGCTTCAGCTGCTGCTGCTGCTGATCGGTCTGCATCTGCGACTGCATCCGCTGCTGGCTCGGGTTATAGCCCGGTTTATTGGGATCATTGGTGCTGTTGAGCGTGTTCGCCTGGCTGGCGAATGGCAGCAGGGCCGCTAAAACAATTATCCACTTTTTCATCACTCCTCCTTCCGTAAACGCGACAGGGTTTTGGGTGCACAATCGCGCACCCCGATATCAGGGTCGCATCCATAAGTTTACCCGATATCACAGACCTTACTTTCAGATGTATTCCTGATTTGACTTAACCCCGGTTATTTTGCTGTATTTGTAGAGACTTGCAGAAATGATAAAAAAATGTAAATAACTATACGGGATGGTGGCAGGATGAAAATGCAGCAAACAGTGCGTCAGCTTAGCTGGTCGCTGGTGATGAGTTTCACCGTGGTGGCAGGGGCGAACGCCGCACCCACTCAGGCACCGCCGGTCTCTTACGGCGTGGACAGTGACACCTTTCATCCGGTAAAAGCGCAGCACGGCATGGTGGCGTCGGTGGATGCGATGGCAACCCAGGTCGGCGTGGAGATCCTGCGTCAGGGCGGGAATGCAGTGGATGCCGCGGTCGCTGTGGGCTTTGCGCTGGCTGTGACCCATCCGCAGGCAGGCAATCTGGGCGGCGGCGGGTTTATGCTGCTGCGCACCGCATCGGGACGCGCGACGGCTATTGATTTCCGTGAAATGGCACCGGGCCACGCGTCGCGCGATATGTTCCTGGATAAGCAGGGTAATGCCGACAGTAAGCTGTCGCTGACATCACATCTTGCCTCAGGTACGCCGGGCACTGTGGCCGGACTGGCGCTGGCTGCGCAGAAATATGGCACCCTGCCGCTGAGCACTCTGCTGGCACCGGCGATCAAACTGGCGCGTGACGGTATTCCGGTCAATGACGCACTGGCGGATGACCTGAAAACCTACGGCAAAGAGGTCCTGATTACCCATCCCAACAGCAAAGCGATCTTCTATAAACCGGACGGCACGCCGTGGCAGAAGGGTGACCGGCTGGTGCAGAAGAACCTGGCGCACAGCCTGCAATTGATTGCCCGTCAGGGACCGGATGCCTTTTACAAAGGTGAAATTGCAGATGAGATTGCCGGAGAGATGGCGCAACACGGCGGCCTGATCAACAAAGCTGACCTGGCAGCCTATCGCGCGGTCGAGCGTAAGCCCGTCAGCGGGACATACCGTGGCTATGAAGTCTTCTCAATGCCGCCTCCCTCATCCGGTGGTATCCATATCGTGCAGATTCTGAATATCCTGGAGAACTTCGATCTGGCGAAGATGGGCTTTGGCAGTGCTGACGCCATGCAGGTGATGGCTGAAGCGGAAAAATATGCCTACGCGGACCGCTCGGAATATCTCGGCGATCCCGATTTCGTGAAGGTGCCGTGGCAGGCGCTGACCAGTAAAGCCTATGCTAAAAGCCTGGCGCAGCAGATCGATGTGGCGAAGGCGCGGCCTTCCAGTGAGATCAAACCCGGCAAGCTCGAACCTTATGAAAGCAATCAGACGACCCATTTCTCGGTGGTCGACAAGCAGGGAAATGCGGTTGCGGTGACTTACACGCTGAACACCTATTTCGGCAGCGGAATTGTGGCGGGCAAAAGCGGCATCCTGATGAATAACGAGATGGATGACTTCTCTGCCAAGCCAGGCACGCCAAATGTCTACGGACTGGTGGGCGGTGAGGCGAATGCGGTGCAACCGGCGAAGCGTCCGTTGTCATCGATGTCACCAACCATCGTCGCCAAAGGCGGCAAAACCTGGCTGGTCACCGGCAGTCCTGGCGGCAGCCGCATTATCACTACGGTGTTGCAGATGGTGGTAAATAGTATCGATTTCGGGATGAATGTGGCGGAAGCCACTAACGCGCCGCGCTTCCATCATCAGTGGCTGCCGGACCAGCTGCGAGTGGAGAAGGGCTTCAGTCCTGATACGTTGCGTCTGCTGGAAGCCAAAGGTCAGCATGTGAAGGTGCTGCCATCGATGGGCAGTACGCAGAGCATCATGATTGGGCCGGATGGCATGCTGTATGGCGCGTCTGATCCGCGTAGCATTGATGATTTGAGTGCGGGTTATTAATTTCCAGGACTGCTGACAAACCTAAACCCAGGTGAATCTGACAGCAATAAATAAGCTCAATGTGCAGGGAACTGGGTCAGAAGAGGAAAGCGTCCCGCGGCAGGACGGCGCGGGCCGAGCGTGTCATGGATGACAGCTTTTGCATCTTTCCGATCTGACCCTGTTTCCTGCGCAGGCGCTAACTGACAGCGAATCCTGGCAGGTTTATCAGCATAAAGGGCACCTTCGGTGCCCTTTATGCTTCCAATCGTCAGGCTTTAACCCGCGCCATATAATGCGCGTCGATCAGTTCACCGTGTCGCATAGCGAAGCCTTTAGCCGTTCCCTCAATCTCAAAACCGAAACGCTGATAAAGGGCGATGGCCGGGCCATTATCGACAAACACCGTCAGCTCCATCCGGCTCACCTGCAGCCAGTTGTCGCACAACGAGACCATTTCACGCATCAGCGCCGTGCCGACGCCGCGCTGCCGGTAGCGATCATCCACGCCCATCCCTAAAGAGGCAGCGTGACGGCGTCTGGCGCGATCTTCTACGTGCAGCGCACACTGACCAACAACCTCTTCGTTGATACAGGCGACCAGCAGATGCGCATTGGGCTGTGGCGTAGCGAGACGGGCATGCCACATCTGCAGGGATGCGTGAGGCAGATGCAATGTGCTGGCCTGAGTATCTGGCTGACCATAAATTCTGTGCAGTGCAGCGGCATCTTCTGGCGTAACGTGGCGGATAACGATGTCACTCATGTGCTCTCCTTTTGCCGATAAAAACCCTTTAAACATCAAGGTATTCACCACAATAATCAAGCGAAAAAAACGTGAAAAGAGCTTTACAGATACGAATGATAATGATTATTATTGTCATGCGTTCCCGGGCAGTCATCGACAGTCTGAGAAAGCACGACATTGCTCACATTGCTTCCAGTATTATTTAGCCAGCTTATCCGCTGGCTTTTTTTTGCCTGCCACTCACTGACTGGCAAAGAGAGGCGGTAAGCTCACTCATCATTTGGTTTTAAGCCGGTAATATGAGCCTGACCGACAGCGGAACAGGTTTCCCTTTTCGCCCCTTTTCAGACATAGCCATAATTCAATAAAAATAAAGCCTGAAGGTTATATTTCATCGCTTACGTTGTTAATAAATAACTTACTTTGATGCAGGTGCTGTTATTTTAAAATTATCTTCTTTATTTGCCGGCGGGTTTACTCAATAATTTATTCTGTATATCCCGCAATGAGATATTGCTATGCGTTTTAATACTCTTTCCGATGGCGCAATAATTGCTGAATTGTGCTGCAGAATTAAAGAAACCCGTATGCAGCTTGGGATCTCTCAGATTGAACTGGCTGAACGTGCACGCGTTGGTACGGCCACCATTAAACGGGCAGAGTTAGGTGAGTCCGTTACGCTGAGCACCTTAATAGGAATATTGCGGGGTCTTGGACGGTTGCATCAGCTGGAGTCCATTTTGTCCGATTCTCATATGCGAACCTTTAATGCGCAGTTTACCGACTCGCCACCTGCACGTATTCGCATCCGAAAAAAACAGCGCAGCCAGTCACCGGCGGCGAATAACACTGAAGCTGTTGCTGAGCAGTCTGTCAGCGCAACGATAAATGAGTGGTACACCTCCTCTGAAATGCGAAGTATGGTCTGGTCCAGTCTGCCCCGCGAAAACGAATCAAAATAATCCTGCTCAAAGCCCATCTTCAGCAAAACCGGAGCAATGAAGAAACCGCCAGCCTCACAGCCAGCGGTTTTCAGATCGTTACGATTCACATATCGCCACTTTGATCGCCAGACCGCCGCGGGCGGTTTCACGGTATTTGGCGTTCATGTCTTTGCCGGTTTCAAACATGGTTTCGATAATCTTATCCAGTGACACTTTGGGATCGCTGGTGCGGTACATCGCCATACTGGTTGAGTTAATGGCTTTGACGGCAGCAATCGCATTCCGCTCAATACAGGGCACCTGGACCTGACCCGCTACGGGATCGCAGGTCAGACCAAGATTATGCTCCATGCCAATTTCAGCGGCGATGCAGACTTTCTCCGCATCGGCCCCCAGCAGTTCAGCCAGACCCGCCGCCGCCATGGAACAGGCCACGCCGACCTCTCCCTGACAGCCGACTTCAGCGCCAGAAATTGACGCATTCATCTTATAAAGAATGCCGATTGCGCCTGCTGTGAGGAAATAGCGCATATAGAGTTCAGGCGTTACCGGCTTGATGAAGCGATCATAATAAGCCAGTACCGCCGGAATAATCCCGCATGCGCCATTGGTGGGTGCGGTGACCACACGTCCTCCAGCGGCATTCTCTTCACTCACTGCCATCGCGAACATATTCACCCAATCCATGGCACTCAGGGGATTAATGGACTGGCTCAGTGGCGCCAGGATGCGATGCAGGGAAGAAGCCCGCCGTGGCACCTTCAGCGGACCGGGTAAGACGCCCTCAGTGCTGATGCCACGTGTTATCGCATTGCGCATGGTTTGCCACAGTTGTGCCATGTTCTCTTCGACCTCACGGCGACCATGACGCGCTATCTCGTTCTTCATCATGACGGCCGAAACCGAAAGGTTATTGCTATGGCAATGTGCCAGCAGGTTACGGGCGGAATAGAAGGGGAAGGGAATATCGATTTCGCTATCCAGGCTTTTACCAAAATCGTCTTCGGTGACAATAAAGCCGCCTCCGACAGAATAATAGGTCTGGGTGTAAACGCTTTTTCCATCACAAAAGGCGGTTATGCTCATGCCATTTTCATGTAACGGCAGAAACTCGCTGTGAAAGCGTATGCACTCTGCCACCGGGAAGGCAATCTCCCGGTGCCCTTCTTCGATACGTAACTGTTGCTGCGTATTCACGTCGCGAATGATGGCGGGGATCTGATCGATATTTACCGTGTCAGGCAGATAACCACTCAGGCCGAGAATAATCGCAATATCTGTATGGTGGCCTTTTCCCGTCAGGGAAAGAGAGCCATAAATATCCACGACCAGCCGGCTCACACTATCCAGCAGGCCTTTTTCCTTTAGCGTATCAACAAAATGTTTACCCGCTTTCATGGGGCCCACCGTATGCGAACTGGATGGCCCGATGCTGATTTTAAAAATATCGAAAACGCTAATCATGATTCACCCATGCGGATTGCAATATGAAAGAGGCGCTGACCAGTATGGCAAGCGACGGCATCAGTTAAGTAAAGAAAAGGCGATGGCGGAGATAGCAATCAGGCCAATGATGACGACGAAAAGATTGCTCAAATGACCGCTATATTTACGCATCGCCGGGACTTTATTAATGGCGTACATCGGCATCAGGAACAGGATCATGGCGATAACCGGTCCGCCCAGGGTTTCAATCATGCCCAGAATGCTGGGGTTTAGGGTGGCGACAATCCAGGTGGTGATCAGCATAAAAAGGGCGGTGATGCGGTTCAGTTTATTGATTTCTATCGACTTGCCTTTGCTGCGAAGCGATTTGATCACCATGCCATTGAAACCTTCACGCGCCCCCAGATAGTGGCCGAGAAAAGATTTGGTGATCGCGATAATTGCGATGATGGGGGCCATCCAGGCAATTAACGGCGCGTTAAAATGGTTAGCGAGGTAGGAAAGGATAGAAATATTCTGCGCCTTTGCCTCCGCCAGGTGTTCCGGAGAGAGACTCAGCACACAACTGAAAACGAAAAACATGACGGTGAGCACCATCATGATATGAGCACAGGCCAGAATGCGTGAACATTTTGACGCCGCCTGATCGCCGTACTCCTGACGCTTGGCTACTGCAAATGATGAAATAATGGGAGAATGATTAAAGGAGAAGACCATGACGGGAATAGCCAGCCATAGTGTGAGCCATAATCCGCTACCGGTCGTTTCAGAACCCCTCATCGAGAGCGTATCCAGAATAGCGCCGTTCCATTGTGGAATCAGATACAGCGCGAGCAGCATCAGTGCGGCCACGAACGGAAACACCAGAATACTCATCGCCTTCACGATAGCTTTTTCGCCGAAGCGTACGATAGCCATCATGCCGACAATAAGAATGAAAGCCAGTACCGCACGCGGCGGCGATATCAGATGAAGCTGGTGGGTGAGAAAACTGTCGACGGTGTTGGTAATCGCGACGCTATACACCAGCAGGATAGGGTATATAGCAAAAAAGTAGAGCAGAGTGATGAGTTTTCCCGCGCCGATACCAAAATGTTCTTCCACCACTTCAGTAATATTTCCCTCCGGATTTTTGCCGGAAAGAACAAAACGGGTGAGCCCGCGATGGGCAAAGAATGTCATCGGAAAAGCCAGCACAGCCATAATGATTAACGGCAGCAAACCGCCAGTGCCTGCATTTATCGGCAAAAACAAAACGCCAGCACCAATTGCAGTTCCATATAATCCCAGCATCCAGACGGTATCACTTCTTCTCCAGCGTGGCGTTTCATCTGATATCAGCGTATTTTGAACGGCATCCATAATCGGGCTCCTGATAATAATTTAAAATAAAATGAATCGGAGGGTGTTTAAAACGAAAGGTTTTTATTTATCGGCTATTTTAGTAGGATTTATGAAGGCGGGTTATTTACGGCGGTCACATTCTTTAATTTACAGATGAAGTTTTAAGGCATCAAAAGTAATACCTTATTGACTCTATTTTTTAAGGTATCATTTTTAATGCGTTAATCACGTTGTGTGTGTCAAATCCAGAGGCTAAATTAGCCTGGGCTGATGACACGGAAAATAAAGTAACCGCGGATTATCCGGCTTTCATTATTTTACGGGTTTATCAGATTAACCTTTATTTCAGGCTTTCCCTTAATATCTTTCATTCCTGCATCACCTCCTTTTCCTTCGATCTGTTTCAGTGAGAAGCCCGATTTTGTTCAACGAATTTGAACAGAGAAGTGAAGTTTTTCAGCTATCAATCATACCGCCTCAGGAACACACTATAAAAAACATTGAGGAGAATTGAACATGATCTATGTACGCAAAGCTGAAGAACGCGGTCATGCAAACCATGGCTGGCTGGATAGCTGGCATACCTTCTCTTTCGCCAGCTATCACGATGCGAACTTCATGGGTTTCTCCGCGCTGCGGGTCATCAATGAAGATGTGATCGATGGTGGTCAGGGGTTTGGCACCCATCCTCATAAAGATATGGAAATCCTGACCTACGTGCTTTCCGGTACCGTTGAGCATCAGGACAGCATGGGTAACAAAGAGCAGATCCCGGCAGGGGAGTTCCAGATCATGAGCGCCGGCACGGGTGTACGTCACTCTGAGTACAACGCCAGTGAAAGCGAGCCATTGCACCTTTATCAGATTTGGATCATTCCTGAGCGTACCGGCATTGAGCCACGCTACGATCAGCGCCGCTTCCCGGATGTTACAGGGCGTCAGCTGGTGTTAAGCCCGGATGCCCGTGAAGGGTCGCTGAAAGTTTATCAGGACATGACCTTATCGCGCTGGGTACTGGCTGCTGGTGAGCAGGACAATGTCGCCGTTGAGGCAGGACGTCGTATCTGGATTCAGGTGGTCAAAGGCAATGTGACTGTTAACGGTAACGCGGTGACAACCAGTGACGCCCTGGCGATCTGGGACGAAAGCGCGCTGACGATTGAAGCCAGCACGGCTGCAGAAGTCCTGCTGTTTGATCTGCCACCGGTCTAAGCAGATTACGGGCGCGCATCATCGCGCCCGGTTGGCAATTTTGTGACAGAAAAGTGATAGACTCATCGTACTTTAGCTTTCAGGGCGATCCCAGGCGCTACGATGAAGAAGAAAAGACCGGTATTACAGGACGTTGCCGATCGCGTCGGCATTACTAAAATGACCGTCAGCCGTTACCTGCGTAACCCTGAGCAGGTCTCTGTTGCCCTGCGGGACAAGATTGCAGTGGCACTGGATGAGCTGGGTTATATCCCCAATCGCGCCCCCGATATGCTTTCTAACGCCACCAGTCGCGCCATTGGCGTGCTGCTGCCGTCACTCACCAACCAGGTTTTCGCCGACGTATTGCGCGGCATTGAAGCCGTCACCGACGAAGCGAACTATCAGACGCTGGTCGCCCACTTTGGTTACAACCCGCAAAAAGAGGAGCTGCAACTGCGCTCGCTGCTGGGCTGGAACATCGATGGCGTGATCCTCACCGAACGTACCCATACGCCAGGCACGCTGCGCATGCTGGAAGTGGCCGGTATTCCGGTGATAGAGATGATGGACAGCGTCACACCCTGCCTGGATATGGCCGTCGGCTTTGATAACGTTGAAGCAGCCCGGCAGATGACGCGGACTATCCTGAGTAAAGGCCATCGTCACACTGTCTACCTCGGCGCACGCCTTGATGAACGTACGTTGCAGAAGCAGCAGGGTTATGAAATCGCCATGCGCGAAGCGGGACTGACGCCACGCAGCGTGATGATGGAAGAGGCTTCTTCATTCAGCGCCGGTGGCGATCTGCTGCGTGAGGCGCAGCGTCTTTATCCTGAAACGGATAGCCTGTTCTGTACCAATGACGATCTGGCGGTCGGGGCGATGTTTGAGTGCCAGCGGCAGGGATTACAGGTGCCCTCGCAGATGGCCATTGCCGGTTTCCACGGCCATGACATCAGCCAGGTGGTGACGCCACAACTGGCGACCGTGCTCACGCCACGTGACCGCATGGGGCGTGAAGCGGCGACGCGGCTACTGGCGCGCATTGCCGGTGAAAGCAGCGATAATCGGCTGCTGGATGTCGGTTTTGAAATCAGTGAAGGTGGCAGCATCTGATTGTGGCGTTTTTATGAGTCAGCTCACACTTTCATGCTTTTCCTGGTAAAAAGGTTGCCAGGCTGTTAACCGGCCAGGAGAATGAGAAACGACATTGTTATCGGTAACATTGGCAAATTCTCACCTGCCGGAGCAGAAAAATGACAACGCAATCCCCGTCACATCACGTCTTCATCCTGATGGGCGTTTCAGGCAGCGGAAAGTCTGCCGTCGCCAACCAGGTTTCTCACCAGCTCAACACGGCCTTTCTTGACGGTGATTTTCTCCACCCGCGTGCCAACATCCTGAAAATGGCCGATGGTCATCCACTGGATGACAGCGATCGTCAGCCGTGGTTACAGGCGCTGAACGATGCCGCGTTTGCCATGCAGCGCACCCAGGCGATCTCTATCATTGTCTGTTCAGCCCTGAAGAAAAGTTATCGCGACATTCTGCGTCAGGGAAATGACAACCTGCGTTTTGTTTACCTGAAAGGCGATTTCGACACTATCGAAGCCCGTCTGAAAGCGCGTAAAGGCCACTTCTTCAAGCCGCAGATGCTGGTAACTCAGTTTGCCACGCTGGAAGAGCCAGGCAGCGATGAGTCGGATGTACTGGTGGTGGATATCGCGCATTCACTGGACGATGTGGTGGCAGCTACGGTTGCCACTATCCAGGACGCTATCAGCCAGGGTTAGAGATGAATACCGCAACACTCGTTTTGACCGCAGCAGGCTCTGTCCTGCTGCTGCTTTTTCTGGTGATGAAGGCGCGCATGCACGCTTTTGTCGCGCTGATGTTAGTCTCCATTGGTGCCGGACTTTTCTCCGGCATGCCACTCAACAAAATCGCGGAAACCATGCAAAAGGGGATGGGCGGCACGCTCGGCTTCCTTGCCATTGTGGTTGCGCTGGGCGCGATGTTCGGCAAAATCCTGCATGAAACCGGCGCCGTCGATCAGATTGCCATCCGGATGCTGAAAACCTTTGGTCAGAGTCGTGCCCATTATGCGATGGGCATTGCCGGTCTGATCTGCGCGCTGCCGCTCTTCTTTGAAGTTGCCGTGGTGCTGCTGATCAGCATTGCGTTTGCGGTGGCGCGGCGTACCGGCGGCAATCTGGTGAAACTGGTGATCCCGCTGTTTGCGGGCGTTGCGGCATCGGCGGCCTTCCTGCTGCCCGGACCGGCCCCGATGCTGCTGGCCTCGCAGATGCACGCGGACTTTGGCTGGATGATCCTGCTGGGTCTGTGTGCGGCGATTCCCGGCATGCTGATTGCCGGACCACTGTTTGGCAACTTTATCGGCAACCACGTCACGTTCAGCGCGCCGCCGGAAGATCATCAGCCGGATGTTGATGAGAGCAAGCTGCCGTCATTTGGTTTCAGCCTCTCACTGATCCTCTTCCCGCTGGTGCTGGTTGGCCTGAAAACCATCGGCGCACGCTTCACAACCGAAGGCACCACGCTGTATGAATGGCTGGAATTTATCGGCCATCCTTTCACTGCGATCCTGCTGGCGCTGCTGGTGGCGATTTATGGCCTGGCTTACCGTCAGGGTATGGATAAAGAGCGGGTGATGCAGGTGTGTGGCAGCGCGCTGCAACCGGCCGGGATTATCCTGCTGGTGATTGGTGCGGGCGGGGTGTTTAAGCAGGTGCTGGTGGATTCCGGCGTTGGCCCGGTGCTGGGCAATGCGCTGACCGGCGCAGGACTGCCAATTGCGCTGGCCTGCTTTATCCTGTCAGGCGCGGTGCGGGTGATTCAGGGGTCGGCAACGGTTGCCTGTCTGACCACCGTCGGGCTAATCATGCCGGTGATTGAACCGCTGCACTACAGCGGTGCTCAGCTGGCAGCGCTGTCGATCTGCATCGGCGGTGGCTCAATCATTATCAGCCATGTGAACGATGCCGGCTTCTGGCTGTTTGGCCGCTTCACCGGGGCCAGCGAAGCGGAAACGCTGAAGACCTGGACGCTGATGGAGACCATTCTTGGCACTGTTGGCGCGGTTGTCGGGATGATTGCTTTCGAACTGCTTTCCTGACCAACCTGACGGGCTAACTGCCCGTCAGTTTTTTTCCCGCGAGCGGGGGAAGAGTAAAAAAGGGAACAGCAGATAAGGCGCTACTACCAAAAGGACAATGACGCCGGATGAATAGCCAGCGTCATTTATTCTTCTCACCCCGCAGGAAAAAACAGGCAAAATAAACAGCAGCAGCGCGATTAAGCCAATTTCATGCAATGGCCCGGTAAACCATTGCAGATAACTGCAGAACCAGGCCAGCTGGAACAGCAGGAAAATAAAATAGCTCGTCCTGCCTTCACGCCCTTGATAATTAAAGGTGCGCAAAAAACAGCTTTTGATGATCTGCAGCAGACTGTTCATGCCCATTTTCTTCTTATCAGAGCAAAAAGAACCAGCGTGATGGCGGCGGCAGATAAGTAAACCCAGGCAAAATCAGTAACGTCAACCTGCATCAGCTGCGCGTCATTCAGCGCCGCTTTCTGGCCCGGGAAGGATAGTACGGTCAGGCCCAACCTCATTACATTTCCCCCGCGTTTTCAGACGCTGCATCTAATTTTCGATACTGCCTGCCATGGATATCTCTTTTTGCGGCATTATATAAATATTATTATTCATTTCAATGCCGTAACGTTGTGATAAGCCGGCTGAATGAAGGCGGCAGCCTGCTCGCCTGCCAGGATAAAAGGACACAGGTGCGCTTACAACTTCAGATAAGCCCGAATGCCATCCAGGAACATCTGGGTGGCCAGCATAATCAGTATCAATCCCATCAGCCGCTCCAGCGCATTCACGCCTTTATCACCCAGCAGACGCAGGAACAGACCTGACATCAGCAGAATGCCGACCGTCACGCCCCAGGCGATCAACAGCGCGCCCACCAGATGCGTCATCTGATGCGGATACTGATGCGACAACAGCATCAGCGTTGCCAGCAGCGATGGCCCGGCGACCAGCGGAATGGCCAGCGGAACCAGGAATGGCTCTTCACCCGCCGGTAAGCCCGAACTGCTGCTTTCCGCCGACGGAAAAATCATTTTGATGGCGATCAGAAACAGAATGATCCCGCCAGAAATCGATACCGTTTCGGTGCGCAGATTTAAAAATGCCAGAATGCGTTCGCCGGTAAACAGGAACAGCAGCATGATGATCAGGGCAATCAGCATTTCACGGATTAGCACAACCCGCCGCCTTTTCGGCTCCAGATGCTTTAAAACCGACATAAAAATCGGCAGATTGCCCAGCGGATCCATAATTAACAACAATAATATTGTCGCCGAAATCATTTCAGTCATCGGTTTTACGCCATGTTGTTCGCGAAAAAGCAGAGTTATTAGTTACGCTGCTGAAAAAGTTAGCGTAATCGAATTAATTCACTTGCTACCCGGCCTGCATTTTGTAGAGTGAGGGGACACAGGTAAATCTTATTATTACGCAGAGCGGCGTGAAAATAGCACGCCGCTCTCTCCTCTGAAATGAAAAGCAGGTGTAACTGCCTTAGACGGACACGACATGAAGAATGTAGGTTTTGTTGGTTGGCGCGGCATGGTCGGCTCAGTGCTGATGTCCCGCATGAGTGAAGAGCGTGATTTTGATGCAATCAATCCGGTCTTCTTCTCGACGTCGCAGCATGGTCAGGCGGCACCCGCGTTTGCGGGCAAACAGCAGGGCACACTGCAGGATGCGTTTGATATTGAGGCGCTGCGTGCGCTGGATATCATTATTACCTGCCAGGGTGGCGACTACACCAGTGACGTCTATCCTAAGCTGCGCGCCAGCGGCTGGCAGGGATACTGGATTGATGCGGCCTCCACGCTGCGCATGAAAGAGGATGCCATCATCATCCTCGATCCGGTTAACCACGCGGTTATTCGTGACGGCATCGACCGTGGCATCAAAACCTTTGTTGGCGGTAACTGTACCGTCAGCCTGATGCTGATGTCACTGGGCGGTTTGTTTGCTCAGGATCTGGTTGAGTGGGCCTCAGTTGCCACCTATCAGGCAGCCTCGGGTGGCGGTGCGCGCCACATGCGCGAATTGCTGACCCAGATGGGCATGCTGCACGATCACGTTGCGCCTGCATTGCAGAACCCGGCTTCCGCCATTCTCGACATTGAGCGTAGCGTGACCGACTTCACCCGTTCCGGCACGTTACCGACCGACAACTTCGGCGTACCACTGGCGGGCAGCCTGATTCCGTGGATTGATAAGCAGCTGGACAACGGCCAGAGCCGCGAAGAGTGGAAAGGCCAGGCAGAGACCAACAAAATCCTCGCCACCTCTAAAGTCATTCCGGTTGATGGCTTGTGCGTGCGTGTCGGTGCGCTGCGCTGTCACAGCCAGGCCTTTACGCTGAAACTGAAACGCGATCTGCCGCTGGCGGAAATCGAACAGCTGCTGGCCTCTCACAATGAGTGGGTCAAGGTGGTGCCAAATGACCGTGAGCTGACGATGCGTGAACTGACGCCTGCCGCTGTCACCGGCACGCTCACCACACCCGTTGGCCGGTTACGGAAACTCAATATGGGGCCGGAATATCTCTCGGCCTTCACGGTGGGCGACCAGTTGTTATGGGGCGCAGCCGAACCGCTACGTCGCATGCTGCGGTTGTTAATCAGCTAAACAGACATATCACCAAAGGCCGGATTTACCCGGCCTTTTTTGTTTGTGTCGTATGCAAAACAACCTGCCGTTTCGCTTACTCAGTGATCAGCTTCCGTTTTTTGCCAGCCGTTAAAGAATATTTTGCTTAAGTCCATGGCAACTGCCGTGACCAAGCTATGATTTAACCATGATGTGCCACAGGTAACCCTTGTGCTTTCCGGATTAAATGGTTGTGGTACGCGACAAAAACACTTTTCCCATGGAATGGCCTGACTGCTTTGTCGTTGTACGTATGGCTCAATGAAGAGCAGCGCAGGTGAAGCGCGACAGGCTATGTTGCGTTCATTTCGGCTGCCAATTATCACAGGAAGAAAGTCATGTCAGAGCTTCCCGATCGCGATGCGATCAATGCCCTGTTTGCGGGTAATTATGCCGACCCTTTTTCGTTACTAGGGATGCACCGAACTCAGCAAGGCCTTGAGGTCAGGGCATTGCTCCCCGAAGCGCTTGAAGTGTGGGTCATTGAAACCTCCACCGGGCGCAAACTGGCTCAGCTGGTGTGTGAAGATGCACGCGGCTTCTTCAGTGGCGTCATTCCACGCCGTAAAAATCCATTCCGTTATCAGCTGGCGGTCAACTGGCATGGTCAGCAAAACCTCGTCGATGATGCCTATCGTTTCGGCCCGCTGCTGCAGGAGATGGATCTGTGGCTGCTGGCGGAAGGGACGCACCTGCGCCCTTATGAGACGCTGGGCGCGCACGGCGACGTGATTGATGGCGTCTTCGGCACCCGTTTCTGCGTCTGGGCACCCAATGCCCGTCGCGTTTCCGTGGTTGGCGATTTCAACTTCTGGGATGGCCGCCGTCATCCGATGCGTCTGCGTCAGGAGTTAGGTATCTGGGAGCTGTTTGTGCCAGGTGCGGTTAATGGCCAGCTCTACAAATATGAAATTATCGATGCCAATGGTGAGCTGCGCATCAAAGCGGACCCGTACGCCTTTGAGGCACAGATGCGTCCGCAGACGGCGTCGATGATTTGTGGTCTGCCGGAGCCGGTTGAGATGAAAGAGGAGCGCAAGGCCGCCAACGCTTTCGACGCGCCCATCTCAATCTATGAAGTCCACCTGGGTTCCTGGCGTCGTCACACCGACAACAACTTCTGGCTGAGCTACAAAGAGCTGGCTGAACAGCTGGTGCCTTACGTTAAAGAGATGGGCTTTACCCATATCGAACTGCTGCCCGTTAACGAACATCCGTTTGACGGCAGCTGGGGCTATCAGCCGCTGGGCATGTATGCGCCGACCCGCCGTTTTGGTACGCGTGACGAGTTTCGCGCCTTCATTGACGCTGCCCATGAAGCGGGCCTCAACGTGCTGCTCGACTGGGTGCCAGGCCATTTCCCCAGCGATGATTTCGGTCTGGCGAAGTACGACGGAACAGAGCTCTATGAGCACAGCGATCCGCGTGAAGGCTTCCACCAGGACTGGAACACCCTGATCTACAACTTTGGCCGCCGCGAAGTGAGCAACTACCTGTCGGGTAATGCGCTCTACTGGACGGAGCGCTTTGGCATCGATGGCCTTCGTGTGGATGCGGTCGCGTCGATGATTTACCGCGACTACAGCCGCAGTGAAGGGGAGTGGGTGCCAAATCAGTACGGTGGCCGTGAGAACCTGGAAGCGATTGAGTTCCTGCGCTACACCAACCGCACGCTCGGCACGGTAGCATCCGGGTCGGTGACAATGGCTGAAGAGTCTACAGACTATCCTGGCGTGACGCGTCCAACTGAAGGTGGCGGGCTGGGCTTCTGGTTCAAATGGAATCTGGGCTGGATGCACGACACCCTCGACTACATGAAAGTCGATCCCATTTACCGCAAGCATCATCACAATTTGATGAGCTTCGGCATGATGTACAACTACACTGAAAACTTTGTGCTGCCGCTATCGCATGATGAAGTGGTGCACGGTAAACGCTCGATTCTGGATCGTATGCCGGGCGATGCCTGGCAGAAGTTCGCCAACCTGCGTGCTTACTACGGCTGGATGTGGGCCTTCCCGGGCAAAAAACTGCTGTTCATGGGCAATGAATTTGCCCAGGGCCGTGAGTGGAACCATGACGTCAGTCTCGACTGGCATTTGCTGGAAGGGGAGGATAACTGGCACAACGGCGTTCAGCGTCTGGTGCGTGATCTCAACCATACCTATCAATATTACACGCCGCTGCATCAGCTCGACTTTGATCCGGCAGGCTTTGAGTGGTTAGTGGTAGACGACGCAGAGCACTCCGTCTTCGCCTTTGTGCGCCGCGATCGTGAAGGCAACGAAGTGATCGTGATCAGTAACTTTACGCCGGTGCCGCGCCCGGGTTATCGCTTTGGCGTCAACCAGCCGGGCTACTGGCGCGAGGTGCTGAATACCGACCAGCATGATTATCACGGCAGTGACGTGCGAAATCAGCGGGTACATACCGATGAGCAGGAGAGCCACGGACGACCGCAGTCGCTGAGTCTTAATCTGCCACCGCTGGCAACAGTATGGCTGGTGCGGGAGGCTGAATGACCATCACTGCCGGCGATCCCGAACCGCTGGGTGCCAGTTACGATGGCAAAGGCGTTAACTTCACCCTGTTCTCACAGCATGCAGAGCGCGTAGAGCTCTGCCTGTTTGATGAACAGGGCGCGGAACAGCGTCTTGACCTGCCTGGCCGCAGTGGGGATATCTGGCACGGTTATGTTCCGGCGTTAAAACCGGGACAGCGCTACGGCTACCGGGTGCATGGCCCCTGGGCGCCGCAGCAGGGACACCGTTTTAATCCGGCGAAGTTGCTGGTTGACCCCTGCGCCCGCGCCGTGGAAGGCGATGTGCCTGATGATCCGCTGTTTCATGGCGGTGAAGCGCAGCCCGATCCGCATGACAACGCAGCGATTGCGCCGAAGTCCCGGGTCGTCGCGGAGGATTTTGACTGGCAGGGTGATGTCGCACCACGTATCCCGTGGGGTAACACAGTGATTTATGAAGCCCATGTGCGCGGCCTGACGCAGCAGCATCCGGAAATTCCGGAAACGTTACGCGGGACTTACGCGGCGCTGGGTCATCCTGTTATGGTGAATTACCTGCGCGATCTGGGGATTACCACCCTTGAGCTGCTGCCGGTTGCCCATTTCGCCAGTGAACCGCGACTGCTGCAGCTTGGCCTGAGTAACTACTGGGGCTACAACCCCTTTGCACTTTGGGCGGTGGATCCCCGGTACGCCTCCGGTCAGCCGGGCGTAACGCCGCTTCAGGAGTTCCAGCAGGCGGTTAAAAACCTGCATGCAGCGGGTATCGAAGTGGTGCTGGATGTGGTGTTTAACCACACAGCCGAACTGGATGTGATTGGCCCGACGATTTCAATGCGCGGCATCGATAACGCCAGCTACTACTGGCTGGATGAGCAGGGTGAGTACCAGAACTGGACCGGCTGCGGCAACACACTGAATATCCACCATCCGCAGGTGATGACGTGGGCCCTGGAGGCGCTGCGCTACTGGGTGCGGGTCTGCCACGTCGACGGCTTCCGCTTTGACCTTGCGCCGGTGCTGGGCCGCACGCCCGATTACCAGCGTGATGCGCCCTTTTTTGACGCGATACGCGCCTGTCCGCTGCTCTCTCAGGTCAAGCTGATTGCGGAACCCTGGGATATCGGCCCTGACGGCTATCAGGTTGGCCGCTTTCCGCCACCGTTTGCCGAATGGAACGATAAGTTTCGCGACACCGCGCGTCAATACTGGCTCCATGGCGGCTTAAGCAATGGCGAGTTCGTTCGCCGCTTTGCCGCCTCCAGCGATCTCTACCAGCACGACGACCGGCCGCCACACGCCACGGTTAATCTCATCACCGCCCACGACGGCTTTACGCTGTGGGATGTGGTGAGCTTTGAACGTAAACACAATGAGGCGAACGGGGAAGATAACCGCGATGGCCATGGTGATAACTACAGTCACAACCACGGCAAAGAGGGGCTGAACGTCAGCTTTGACGTCATTGAACGCCGTCGCCGCAGCGTACGGGCACTGCTGACGACGCTGCTGATGTCACAGGGCACGCCGATGCTGCTGGCAGGTGACGAGCGTGGCCACACCCAGCGCGGTAATAACAACGCTTACTGTCAGGACAACGCGCTGAGCTGGCTTGACTGGCAGGCGGATGAGAAAGGATTAGTCGGATTCACCGCAGCACTGATTGCTCTGCGCCAGCGCATTCCGGCGCTGACCGCAGATCGCTGGTGGCAGGACGGTGACGGCAATGTGCAGTGGCTCAATGCCGGTGGCCAGCCACTGCAACACGATGAATGGGCACAGGGAATGCACAGATTGCAGATCCTGCTGTCCGGCCGCTGGTTAATAACAATAAACGCCACGGATACGGTGAATGACATCGTGTTACCAGACGGAGAATGGCGTGCCCTTCCTCCTTTCGCCGGGGACGACAACCCCATCCTGTTAACTGTCTGGCATGGTCCCGCACACGGTGTGTGCGTGTTCCAAAAGCAATCATAAGGAGTCAGACATGGTTAAGTTAGATAGAACAGATCACCTGATGCTGGCCCGCCAGCTCCCTACACAGACGGTTGCTCTGATCCTCGCCGGCGGACGCGGCACGCGACTGGTCGATTTAACGGCTAAGCGTGCCAAACCTGCGGTGCATTTCGGCGGCAAGTTCCGCATTATCGACTTTGCCCTCTCCAACTGCGTTAACTCCGGTATCCGACGGATTGGCGTAATTACGCAGTATCAGTCCCATACCCTGACTCAGCATATCCAGCGTGGCTGGTCCATCTTCAATGAAGAGATGAATGAGTTTGTCGATTTGCTGCCAGCGCAGCAGCGCTTTTCGACCGAACAGTGGTATCGCGGTACGGCCGATGCCGTGACGCAAAACCTTGATGTGATTCGCCGCTATCAGGCGCAGTACATCGTGATCCTTGCCGGGGACCACATTTATAAGATGGATTATTCACGCATGCTTCTGGATCACGTGGTCAACGAGGCGAAATGTACCATTGCCTGTTTGCCCGTGCCGGTACATGAAGCCACGGCGTTTGGTGTGATGGCGGTGAACGAAGAGAACATGGTGATCGACTTCGTGGAAAAACCTGCGAAGCCGCCTACCATGCCAGGTGATGACACGCAGGCGCTGGCCAGCATGGGGATCTACGTTTTTAACGCGGACTATCTCTATGCGTTGCTGGAGGAAGATCTGCAGACGCCAGGCTCTAACCATGACTTTGGCAAAGATATTCTGCCGAAAATTGTGGCAAGTGGCGAAGGCTATGCACACTCTTTCGCGCTCTCCTGCGTTCAGAACGACGACAACGCGCCACCTTACTGGCGTGATGTCGGGACGCTGGAAGCCTACTGGCGCGCCAATCTCGACCTGGCATCGGTGATGCCGGAACTCGATATGTATGACGTCACCTGGCCGATTCGTACCCATATGGAGCCGCTGCCGCCAGCCAAATTTGTTCAGGATCGTTCCGGCAGTCACGGGATGACCATGAATTCATTGGTTTCAGGCGGCTGCATCATCTCCGGTTCGGTGGTGGTCAACTCGGTGCTGTTCCCACGGGTACGCGTTAACTCGTTTTGCAATATCGATTCAACTGTACTGCTGCCTGATGTGGTCGTTGGCCGATCGTGTCGTCTGCGTCGCTGCGTGATTGATCGCGCCTGCGAACTGCCGGAAGGCATGGTGATTGGCGAAAACCCCGATGAAGACAGTCGCCGGTTTCATCGTTCGGATGAAGGGATCGTACTGGTAACCCGCGCCATGCTGGCCAGACTGGCCAAAGCGGGGCTGTAAGCGATAAGCGGAACTTACGCAATCGGCACGCGGAGCGTGCCGGATAACTTAATGAGGTCGAGGATGCAGGTTTTACATGTCTGTTCAGAACTTTTCCCGCTGCTGAAAACGGGCGGACTGGCTGATGTAGTCGGGGCATTACCTCAGGCGCAAATTGCGGGCGGTACGGATACGCGGGTGCTGTTGCCTGCTTTTCCCGCATTGCGCAAAGGCATACCTGATCTCCAGGTAGTGACGGAGCGAGAGACATTTGCTGGTCATATACGTCTGTTATTTGGTGAATTTAACGGTGTGGGCATCTACTTAATTGATGCGCCCGGCCTCTACGATCGTCCTGGTAGTCCTTATCATGATGAGTCGCAGTTTGCGTATGTCGACAACTATCTGCGCTTTGCGCTGCTGGGCTGGGTTGGCTGCGAACTGGCGTGTGGCATGGATTCCATGTGGCGTCCCGATATCGTGCACGCGCACGACTGGCATGCAGGCCTGACCTGCGCCTATCTGGAAGCACGAGGACGTCCGGCTAAGTCGGTGTTCACGGTGCACAACCTGGCGTATCAGGGCCTGTTCATGGCGCATCATATGGATGAGATTGGCCTGCCATGGTCATTCTTTAACATGCATGGGCTGGAGTTCTTCGGTCAGATCTCTTTCCTGAAAGCGGGACTCTTTTACGCCGACCATATCACGGCGGTCAGTCCGACTTACGCCCATGAAATTACCTCTGCTGAATATGCTTACGGCATGGAAACCCTGCTGGCGCAGCGGATGCGGGAAGGTCGTCTTAGCGGGATTCTTAATGGCGTTGATCCCTCTATCTGGGATCCGGCGCACGACCTGCTGCTGAGCGCACGCTATAACCGCGACACGCTGGAAGCAAAAGCAGAAAATAAACGTCAGCTGCAGGTTGCGATGGGCCTGAAAGTGGATGATAAAGCGCCGGTGTTCTGCGTGATCAGCCGCCTGACTAAACAGAAAGGTCTGGACCTGGTTTTAGAGGCGCTGCCTGGCTTGCTGGCGCAGGGCGGACAGCTGGTGCTGCTGGGTCAGGGCGATGCCGAACTGCAACAGGGATTCCTGGCGGCGGCGGCGGAACATCCCGGAAGTGTAGGCGTGCAGATTGGCTATCACGAAGCATTTTCACACCGCATTGTGGGTGGGGCGGACGTCATTGTGGTGCCGAGTCGCTTTGAGCCCTGCGGTCTGACACAACTTTATGGCCTGAAGTATGGTACGTTGCCGTTAGTGCGACGTACGGGTGGACTGGCCGATACCGTTAATGACAGCTCGTTAGAGAATCTGGCCGACGGTATCGCCAGTGGATTCAGTTTCGAAGATGCCAATGCCTGGTCGCTGTTACGGGCCATCCGACGTGCGTTCGTATTGTGGTCCCGTCCTTCGTTATGGCGCTATGTTCAGCGCCAGGCGATGGCAATGGACTTTAGCTGGCAGGTGGCAGCAACAGCCTACCGTGATCTCTACCAACGTTTGATGTAACGGATTGGGAAAACTGGATATGAACGCACCTTTCACTTACGCCTCACCAACGTTGACGGTTGATGCCTTAAAGCATTCGATTGCCTACAAACTGATGTTTACCATTGGCAAAGATCCCTCTATCGCCAACAAGCACGAGTGGCTCAACGCCTCGCTGCTGGCGGTGCGTGATCGGATGGTTGAGCGCTGGCTGCGTTCCAGCCGTGCCCAGCTCTCTCAGGATGTCCGCCAGGTTTATTACCTGTCGATGGAGTTCCTGATGGGCCGCACGCTGGGGAATGCGCTGCTGGCGATGGGGATTTATGACGATCTCAACCAGGCGCTGGATGAGATGGGGCTGGATCTGGCCGAGCTGATGGAAGAGGAGAACGATCCGGGACTGGGCAACGGCGGTCTCGGTCGCCTGGCGGCCTGTTTCCTCGATTCGCTGGCGACGCTGGGCATGCCGGGCCGTGGCTACGGCATCCGCTATGACTACGGCATGTTCAAACAGAACATCGTGGAAGGTGAGCAGAAAGAGTCTCCGGATTACTGGCTTGAGTATGGTAATCCGTGGGAATTCCAGCGTTTCAATACCCGTTACAAAGTGCGTTTCGGCGGTCGCGTGCAGCATGAAGGCACGAAAGTGCGCTGGCTGGAGACCGAAGAGATTCTGGCGATGGCTTATGACCAGATCATCCCGGGCTTCGACACCGACGCCACCAACACCTTACGACTGTGGGGTGCGCAGGCCAGCAACGAAATCAACCTCGGTAAGTTTAACCAGGGTGATTATTTCGCGGCAGTGGAAGATAAAAACCACTCTGAGAACGTGTCGCGCGTGCTCTATCCGGATGACTCTACCTATTCCGGCCGTGAACTGCGTCTGCGTCAGGAATATTTCCTGGTCTCCGCGACGGTGCAGGACATCCTGAATCGTCACTGGCGGATGCATCAGACCTGGGACAACCTGGCGGACAAAATCGCCATTCACCTCAACGATACCCATCCGGTATTGGCGATCCCTGAACTGATGCGCCTGCTGATTGACGACCATAAGTTCAGCTGGGACAGCGCCTTTGATGTCTGCTGTCAGGTCTTCTCCTATACCAACCATACGCTGATGACCGAAGCGCTGGAGACCTGGCCGGTTGATATGATCGGTAAGATCCTGCCGCGTCACCTCAGCATTATTTTCGAGATTAACGACTTCTTCCTCAAGACCATTCAGGATCACTACCCGGATGATTTGGATCTGCTGTCGCGCATTTCGATCATTGATGAGAACGACGGCCGCCGGATTCGCATGGGCTGGCTGGCGGTTGTGGTCAGTCACAAAGTGAACGGCGTGTCTGAGCTGCACTCCAATCTGATGGTGCAGTCTCTGTTTGCCGATTTCTCGCGCCTCTTCCCAGGGCGTTTCTGTAACAAAACCAACGGTGTGACGCCACGTCGCTGGCTGGCGCTGGCCAACCCGGCGCTGTCAGAGGTGCTGGATGAGGAGATTGGTCGTAACTGGCGCACCGATCTCAGTCAGCTGAGCGAACTGAAAGCGCAGATCGACTATCCGGCGTTTATTGAAAAAGTGGCGGTCGCCAAGCATCAGAATAAGCGCCGCCTGGCTGACTGGGTCGCGAAGAATCTGGACGTGGTGCTCGACCCGAACGCGCTATTCGATGTGCAGATCAAGCGTATTCACGAGTACAAACGCCAGTTACTCAATGTGCTGCATGTGATCACCCGCTACAACCGAATCAAGGCCGATCCGCAGGCGAACTGGGTGCCGCGCGTGAATATCTTTGCCGGTAAAGCAGCATCAGCGTATTACGTTGCCAAGCACATTATTCACCTGATCAACGATGTCGCGAATGTGATCAACAATGATCCGCAGGTGAAGAACAAGCTGAAGGTCGTTTTCATCCCGAACTACAGCGTGAGTCTGGCGCAGATCATCATTCCGGCGGCCGATCTTTCTGAACAGATCTCCACCGCAGGCACTGAAGCCTCCGGCACCAGTAACATGAAGTTTGCGCTGAATGGCGCGCTGACTATCGGTACGCTGGATGGGGCTAACGTTGAGATGCTGGATCACGTTGGTGAAGAGAACATCTTTATCTTCGGGAATACCACGCCACAGGTCGAAGCGCTGCGTAAGAACGGCTATAACCCGCGTGACTATTACGAAGGCGATGAGGAACTGCACCAGGTGCTGACCCAGATTGCTTCAGGTCTGTTTAGTCCGCAGGATCCGGGCCGCTACCGCAATCTGTTCGATTCACTGGTTAACTTCGGCGATCACTATCAGTTACTGGCGGATTATCGCAGCTACGTAGATACCCAGGATAAGGTGGATGCGCTCTACCGTAAGCCGGATGAGTGGCAGCGCCGCGCGGCGAAAAACATCGCCGGAATGGGCTACTTCTCGTCGGACCGTACTATTCAGGAGTACGCTGACGAGATCTGGAATATCTCGCCGGTAAGGTTGTAAGGCTCCTGCAGTAAATTTTGTTTTCTCTGCGGCCGAGGGATCGGCCGCACTCTTCCTCTTTCTGCTTCTCTCCCACGCCACACACCTCTAAAAAATTCAGCCGCTTATCGACTCCGGGCCTGTAAATGCCCGTTGTGCGAGCGTGATCATTACACCCTGGTGAAGAATCGTTACTATGCGGACATGCAAAACGACCCTACAGGCAACCGCAGCCAATGAGTGACAACATTAACCAGGAAATTACCTTCCGTAAGCTCAGCGTCTTCATGATGTTTATGAGCAAAGGCAATATCGCCCGCACGGCGGAAGCGCTGGAGCTGAGCAGCGTCAGCGTGCATCGCGCCCTGCACACGCTGGAAGAGGGCATCGACTGCCCGCTGTTTATTCATAAAGGCCGCAACCTGGTGCCGCTGCCGGCTGCCTGGACGCTGCTGGACTATTGTCGCGACGTGACCACACTGATGGGCAAAGGCATTGAAGAGGCGCGCAAAGTGGCGGGTATCGGCGGGGGTCGCCTGCGGCTTGGCACACTCTACTCGCTGACGCTTGAAACCATTCCCCGCCTGATCATGGGCATGAAGCTGCGTCGTCCAGCCCTGGAGCTTGACCTGACTATGGGGTCGAATCAGATGCTGCTCAATATGCTGGAAGATGACGCGCTGGATGCGATTCTGATCGCCACCGATGAGGGCGAACTCAGTGATGCGCAATTTGAAGTGATTCCGCTGTTCACAGACAGCATCTTTCTGGCCATGCCGGCTGAAGAATCGCAGAGCGAAACCGGACCGGTGGATCTGCGTAATTATGCTGACCGTGATTTTGTCTCACTGGCAGAGGGATTCGCCACTTATGCCGGTTCACAGGAGGCATTTCAGATTGCCGGATTTGAACCGCGCATGGTTACTCAGGTAAATGACATCTTCTCGATGATAAGCCTGGTGCAGGCGGGCGTGGGTCTGGCGCTGATTCCGGGACGGATGAAGAAGGTGTATGAAAATAACATCCAGCTGCTGAGGCTGGCTGAGCCTTACCAGATGCGTCAGCAGATCTCGATTGTCTACTCACATCACCGCGAACGTGACAATGACCTGCTGGCCCTGGCGGCAGAAGGGCGAATGTACGCCCGCAGCCTTACTGATGTAACCGTTTAACGAGATGCAGTGCCACCTCCACGCTGTTACGTTCCAGACAAATCGCTTCGCCCTGCCAGTTCGCCTGACGCGTCAGACCGGTCAGCACACTGCCAGGCGGCATCTCAATGGCCAGTCGGGCGTCACGCTGATTCGCTGCAACCATCGCATCATTCCACTGCACTGTGCGCGCCATATTAAAGGCAAGATCGTCGGCAATTTTCTCCGGCTCCCAAATCACCCGCGCGGTTGAGCCGCTGAGGTAGGCACAATCGGGGCGGGAGAGGGTGACGGACGCAAAGGCGCGAGCCAGTTCGGCGGCGGGTTTATCCAGCAGCGCGCAGTGCGACGGCACGCTCACCGCGAGCTTAATCGCTTTACTGGCTCCCGCATCCAGCGCCCTCTGCGCGACCACTGCCATATCCTCGTCGCGGCCAGCAATCACAATCTGCGTTTCCGCATTGAGGTTCGCGATGTAGGTGTTGCTGCCGGGTAGCAGTTTCTCCAGCTGGCTCAGCGTTAAGCCAGTGATCGCGGTCAGGCCATATCCCTGCGGATACGCCTGCTCCATCAGATCGCCGCGCAGCGCAACCAGCCGCAGAGCGTCGCTGAAATCCAGCGCGCCGGAAATCACCGCCGCAGGAAACGCGCCAATCGATAAACCGCTGACGATATCGGGTTTCACCCTACGGCGGATCAGTTCGCGCGCCCAGGCAACACCTGAAATCAGCAGACAGAGCTGCACGGCGCGGGTGTGGCGCAGTGCATCGGCACTGTCGAGCCGGTCAGCTTCTTCGCCCAGCACCGCACGCACGCGGCTTTTCAGCGCATCGCCCTCAGGCAGATGTTGCAGCATCCCGGCACGCTGGGTGCCCTGGCCGGGGAAGGTAAAGAGTATTTTCATGGATTCTCCCTGCTCCAGGGTGAAGCGGTCAGTATCGGTCCGGTGTCGGTTTTTAACAGCACGCGCTCCTCGCGTAGCCACTCGTTCAGAGCAAAGGCGCCAGACGGCGTTTCCACCTGCGTATCCACCCGGCAGCTCAGCGCGTCGGTCGCTGTCTGCCAGCGTTGCAGCGCATCGCGTGGCAGCGGCTGGGGCGCGCGGATGATGACATCCAGATCGCTGGCGGCGTGCAACACAGGGCATTGCGTTGCCAGCGCATAACCGGTGCTGCCGGTAATGCCCCAGCGCCACGGCCAGGCGGTCTCGCTGAGCGAAATCGCCGCGCTGACAGGCGCATAAGCCGTAAAGGGCGAATCCAGCAGCCGTGTGCGTTCAGCCAGCCATTCTGGCGTCACCACGCGGATAATAGTGTCTGACGTGATCCAGCCAGCGGCGCGTTGCTCACGTCGCTCACCGCGCACGCCAATCAGGATCAAACCGGATTCATGGCGATCGCGCCGCACCACCACCGGCATGTCGGGATGCCAGAACGGGCTGACCCAGCTCTCCTGAATCGTGGCTAAAGCACTGCTGTGTCGCAGCCAGAGCAAATCGTGGGGACGCGGCGCACGCATATTACATTCCTGATGTCAGCGTAATGAACAACGGTAAAGATAAAATACACAGAATTGAGCTTAGCAGCAGCACGGCCTCAGCATCGGGTGACTGCACGCCAAAGCGGTTGCCGAACACCACGCCAAAGAAACCGGCTGACAGCGCTATCATCAGAATAGCGGTGATTGCCACTGACCCGTGAAGTCCCAGCGCAAGCACCAGACCCCAGGCGATAAAGGGCTGAATCAGCAGTTTGGCAACCGTCCCGACGCCGACGATGGCGTTGAGTTTCAGCTGACGTGCGGAGAGGATCACGCCGGTCAGGAACAGCGCGGCGGCGGTGGCTGCCAGCCCCAGCGGCTTAATCGCTGAGATGACCAGCTCCGGCATTCTGAAGCCCAGCGCCGACAACACCACACCCAGCAGCGGGCCAAGAACGATCGGCTTTTTGAGCGAGCGCCACATCAGCACCGGCAGCATGGTCACTGTCGAACCCACATTCTCACCGGCAATGCGCGCTTTTTCCCGTTCCAGAATCAGCAGACAGAAGGGTGTCATCAGCACCGAGCCGCAGGCAATTGAAACCGCAACAGAAAGTGAGGTTGATGAACCTTCTCCCAGTACGCTGCCCAGAATCGGCAGCCCCAGCGCGGCGTAATTGGGCAGGGCGACAGTCAGCGTTAATACCGCAGCATCCTGAGGCGACTTTTTAAACAGGCGGGTCGCCAGGAAATAGAGCGCCACATAGGTTATCCACATCGCCCCGGTTAAGACGACAATCAATGGCGACTGCGCCACGATACCCGACCAGGGTGTCTGAACGGTGGCACTGAACAGCGCAGCGGGCAGCGCAAAATCCATCACGAAAATATTGAGCAGGGAGACATCTCTGTTATTGACCATTCCGGCCTTACCGGCCCAGAAACCTAACAGCATAATGATAAAAATTGGAGCAAGGGCATGAACAATTATGTAAATCATAAATCACCTGTAATTAAGAGAAAAATTCTTTAAAAACAGCGATGTTTATAATTCTGAACACGGCCACTGCTCCGGGGCGCACGTCGCTATGCGCCCCGTCAGACCGGTTTCGGCAGGTTGGTTTTTTTTATGTCATTACCAGGTCGCGCGCATACGTTCGCGAACCAGGGAGGAGCTTTGACGATTAGAGGCGCCAAGGCGGTTTTTCAGGGTAGGATCCTGACGCGCGTCACTGATCGCCTTCTGTAATGCAATCTCAACCATCGCCACATCGGCGTCAGACGGCGTATCAGGATTGGCAACGTTCAGCAGATCAGAGAGCAGACCCAGCGTGGCGAAGTTATTCACGTCATATGCCATTGGGGGAATGGTGGCGGCCAGTTTCTCCAGCGCCTCTAACGAACGCAGTGTGATGCGCGCCGCTGACGCTTTGCCCATGGCATGGACCAGCACGCCCTGATCGTTGAGCGCAATCAGGCGGTTGGCCTGATATCCGTGTGCCAGGAACGCACCGGACATTGCTTTACCCACAATCAGACCAATCACCGGATGACCGTCAAGGCGCGCATTCGCATAGGCGCCTGCTGCACCTGCCAGCGCCTGGTGAATGCCAAACGCCTCTTCGCGGCGACCGTAGGCCTGACTGGGGACGTCGATCACCGCCACAATCGGACGTTTCACAGCGCTGTTTTTGTCAGCTTCCCGCGTTTCATTCACCACTTTCGCCAGCGTCCAGCCTTCCAGCAGACCCACTTCGCCCTGCGCGGCGCGCGGATAGTGGTTTTGGGCATCGGGCACGACGGCGATAAAGCGGACATCTTCGCCATTAAGCTGGCCGTCAGCCACCTGAACAGAGGCGCACAGACCGCTCAGGCGCTGTGCATCAGGTGCAAGTTTTTCCAGCCAGGTTGCACCACGGCTGCTTGTCTGCGTCATTATTTCTCCTCCCGGGCGAAAAGCTGTTTAATCTGCGCGGTGTCCGCCTGCTGGCGGGTATCGAACTGCGTCAGACGTGACAGGAAGTCGTCATACTTATCACTGCGGTTCTGCGCCGGAACGCCCCTGGCAATAAAATCATGCATCGCGGTTTTCACGGCATTGATACCGTCATTCACCAGCGCATCGACCAGGCCACTGGCGTAGCGGATTTCGCCGCCGGTCATGCTCCAGATAAACGGACGATCGCGAGAGTCGTACTCTTCCATTCCCGCTTCCTGCTCAATCACCTGCGGGCCGTTCAGGCCCAGACGGGCTTCACGGGTCACAATCAGATAGCTGCAGAGCGCGGCGGCGATAGACATCCCGCCGAAGCAGCCAACGGTGCCGCTGACGATGCCGATCACCGGGGTGTAGCGACGCAGGTCGACAATCGCCGCATGAATATCGGCAATCGCTGCCAGCCCCAGGTTCGCTTCCTGTAACCTCACGCCACCGGTCTCAAGGCAGAGCACCGCCTGTGTCGGGATGCCGTTGCGATTGTCTTCTGCCGCCAGCTCCAGCGCCGCCGCCATTTTCGCCCCGGAGACTTCACCCATGCTGCCGCCCTGGAAGGTGCCTTCGATGGCGATCACCACCGCAGACTGACCGTTCAGCGTGCCGCGTGCCACGACCATGCCATCATCGGATTGGGGCACCACGCCCTGCGGAGCCAGCCAGGGCGACATGATGCCCTCAAAAGGATCCAGCAGTTCGCGGTAGCTGCCCGCATCCAGCAGCGCATGCGCACGTTCGCGGGCTCGTAATTCAATAAAACTGGCATCGTTACGCATGACTCACCTCCTCAAAAACCTGTTCAATACGAATACGCGCTACGCCCGGTGTCGCACCGAAATCGTGGATAATCATCTCTCCGGCGGGCAGGCCGTTGATTAAGTTCAGGCGGTCAAACAGCGCTTTCCAGCGGGCGTCGCTGTTATCCAGTGAGGTGGTGATATTGACGTTCAGTGTCTGGCCTTCAGTTGCGGTGTACAGCACTTCCATATCACCGGAACCAACGACCCCGGCCAGCGCTCTGCCACTGAGCAGGCGGTTAGCAGGTAGAGATAATGTGATGTGTTCCATAATGGCCTCTAAAAATAAGAATGTTCAGGCGAACAGACCCGATCGATAAACAGCGTTGCGGCCAGCAAATCGGCGGCTCCGCCCGGCGAGGCGTTGAGCGCCAGCATCCGGCGGTCAAGCTGCTGAAGCGCCCTCTGACCCGCCGCTGTACGGCAGCCGCCTGCCAGCAGCACGGCGCGTGCGCCCTGTTGCATGGCGTCGAGTCCGGTCATGCCTGCACGTGACAGCACGCAGGTATCGTTGAGTGAAGTCATGATTGCCATCAGCGCATCCAGCCGGGCTTCGCTCTCACTGGCACCCACCGCACGGCTGATCAGCAACTGCGGCAGCGCCAGCTTCATCACGTGAGGAAATGCCTGTTGCGCCTCTTCGCGTGCGCCGGGTACCTGATAGCGGTGCGTCGCTTTTAACCCTTTGCTGAACACTCTGGGGGCGTGGCTGTCGGGCAGGCTCGCCAGCGCGGCAGCGGTGCGGGCCAGCGTGTCAGCCGTGGCTGTGCCACCCTGCATGGCAGCGGCACTGACCAGCAATCCCAGCGCCCAGATCGCGCCCCGATGGGTGTTCACGCCGCCGGTTGCTGCCATCATCTGCTGTTCGCCATCGCGGCCGAGCCGACCGACTGTTTCGCGCAGGGCGATGTCGGCGGGACGAAGCCAGCTGTGACGGGCCAGCGCCAGAAAGGTGGGCATCAGGCTGTGGGCAGAACGCTCCATCAGCGCCAGCGTCAGATCCCGATGTGCGCCGTTTCCCCGACTGTCTACCAGACCCGGCTTGGGGCTCAGGCGTGCTTCATCAATCAGGCAATCGCGCGCAATCGTCGCCAGATGACTGGCCTGCGCCTCGGCATGAGTCTGTGACAGGAGTTTCATTACCAGCTCCGGAATTTAGCAGGCGGGTTGTACAGGCCATCTGACCATTCAACCAGGTCAGCGACGCTGCCAGCGGCAAGCAGTGAGCGGGTGGCATCGGAGCGACGAATACCCATATCCTCCGGGTAAACCACTTTGCCGCTTTTACGCAGGGCAGCGACGCGTGCTGCATCCACACCCAGACCGATATCGGTAATTCCGGCGACTGCGGCGACCATGGCGCGACGTTCCTCAAGGCTTTCTGCCCGATAGAGATAGGCGATACCTTCCTCGGTCAGCACGTGCGTCACGTCATCGCCGTAGATCATCACCGGCGCCAGTGGCATACCGGAGGATTTCGCCACCTCAACCGCATCGAGGGTTTCAACGAAGGTTGGTTTTGCACCGGCCTGGAAGGTCTCGACCATCTGCACCACCAGTTTTTTACCGCGCTGCATCGGGTCTGGCTCGGTGATCATATTCAGCCAGGCGGGTGTTGCGTGGCGGCGGCCATGGGGATCGTGACCCATGTTTGGCGCGCCACCGAAGCCGGAAAGACGACCACGGGTGACGGTAGAGGAGTTGGCCAGGCCATCAACCTGCAGGGTGGCACCGATAAACATATCGACCGCGTACTGACCTGCCAGCTGACAGAACGCACGGTTAGAGCGCATTGAACCGTCGCTGCCGGTAAAGAAGATGTCGGGACGGGCGCGGATATACTCTTCCATCCCCAGCTCGCCGCCGAAACAGTGCACGCTCTCCACCCAGCCGCTCTCGATGGCCGGGATCAGCGTCGGATGCGGGTTCAGCGCCCAGTGCTTACAGATTTTGCCTTTCAGACCAAGCTGTTCGCCGTAGGTGGGCAGCAGCAGTTCGATCGCGGCGGTGTTAAAACCGATACCGTGGTTAAGCGACTGCACCTGATGCTCGGCGTAGATGCCTTTAATCGCCATCATCGCCATCAGGATATGCTCCTGCTTAATCAGGCGCGGATCGCGGGTAAACAGCGGTTCGATAAAGAACGGTTTATCTGCCACCACGATGTAGTCAATCCAGGAGCCAGGAATATCGACGCGCGGCAGGTCGGTTTCGTCATCGACCAGTTCGTTGACCTGGGCTATCACGATACCGTCACGAAATGCGGCGGCTTCCACCAGCGCCGGGGTATCTTCGGTACTCGGGCCGGTATAAAGGTTGCCTTTGCGGTCGGCTTTATAGCCGGCAATCAGCGCCACATTCGGACTGAGGTCAACGTAGAGACGGGAATAGAGTTCGATATAGGTGTGAATCGCGCCGATTTCCAGCTGACCATCCTGCAACAGCTGAGACATGCGCAGGCTCTGCGGACCGGAGAAGGAGAAGTCGAGTTTGCGGGCAATGCCTTTTTCAAAAATATCGAGATGTTCGCTGCGGCCGACGCTGGGCATAATCATATGCAGGTCGTGAATTTTCGCCGGATTCACCGCCGCCAGGGTGCGGGATAAAAAGTCAGCCTGCTTCTGGTTATTCCCTTCCAGTACCACGCGGTCGCCTGGTGCGATTAACTGTTCAAATGCTTCAACGGCTCTTTCAGCAGGAATAACTTTGCCATCAAGGGGAAAGGAGGCCAGACGACGCGCTTTTTCACTGCGGCGTGTGTTCCACTCCCGGGCAGGCGTTTGGCCTGTGTTCATTTCAACCTCCGGATTTGAATCGCTCTGTTGACGTTTATGCTGAGGGAAGTCTGAGCTTTCTTAAAACGGTGTTCAATTAAGCAAAAAAACGGAACGTTAGATTTAAGGTAACAATGGCGAAAAGGGGGATACGCAGTCAGGATGCGTTGAGTTTACGCGGGGAAGCATGAAGAAAAGGTTGCAGGGGGGCAAAAGCCTGAATCGGTATTCATGATGAACAAAGCCAGTCATACCGGTTTGCTCGATGACAGGCGTTTCTTCTGATGAGGTGTGAGGATGCGGCTGGCCTGAATATTAACCGAATAAGCAGCCAATAAAAAAGCAGGCCGAAGCCTGCTTTCTGTTGTTGTATTGCTCGCTTATGACGCCAGGGACAGTGCCGGTTTGGCTTTGGCCGCCAGCCACTCTGCCACCCGGGCCTGCTGCTCTTTGGTCAGCCACATACCCTGTTTGGTACGACGCCAGATAGCATCGTCAAGCTCACGTACCCATTCATGCTGCACCAGGTAGCGTAACTCCGCCTCATAGAAGTCGTGACCGAAGTTCTCACCCAGATCGTCCAGACTTTTCGCACCCGCCAGCAGGGTTTCAGTGCTGCTGCCGTAAGTGCGTGAGAAGTGGCGCGCCATGTTTTCGGTGATGAACGGATAACGACGACGCAGGCTGACCGCATAATCATCGCTGGTGCCGTTGATATTACCGCCCGGCAACACGCAGTTTTTGGTCCAGGCTGGGCCGGCTTTCGGATAGTACTTCGCCAGTTTCTCCAGCGCATGTTCTGCCAGCTTGCGATAAGTGGTCAGCTTGCCACCAAACACGGAAAGCAGCGGTGCCTGACCGTTATCATCGCGCACATCCAGCGTGTAATCGCGAGTGATCGCCTGCGGCGAATCAGACTCGTCATCGCACAGCGGACGGACACCCGAGTAAGACCAGACGATATCGTCGGCGGTCAGCTGCTTTTTAAAGTGTCCGTTGAACACTTTCAGCAGGTACTCGGTCTCGCTGTCGTCGATATGGACGCTTTTCGGATCGCCTTTGTATTCCACATCGGTGGTGCCGATGATTGAGAACTCATCCATCCAGGGAATGACAAACACGATGCGGTTATCTTCGTTCTGCAGGATATAAGCCTGTTTCTCGGTATGGACGCGCGGCACCACAATATGGCTGCCTTTAATCAGGCGGATACCGTAAGGCGATTTCAGCTTCAGGCTGTCGTCGAACAGCTGTTTGACCCACGGGCCTGCCGCGTTGACCAGACCTTTTGCCTGCCAGGTAAAGGTTTTGCCGGTATCAACATCTTCGGCTTCGACCATCCACAGGCCACCTTCACGCCAGGCGCGGGTGACACGAGTACGGGTACGCACTTCGCCACCATGCTTAACCACTTCCTGCGCATTCAGAACGACCATGCGGGCATCATCTACCCAGCAGTCGGAGTATTCGAATCCGCGCGTGATTTCTGGCTTCAGGGCCGAATCCGCGCCAAATCGCAAACTTTTGCTGCCTGGCAGGCTGGTACGCTTGCCAAGATGGTCATACATGAACAGGCCGGTACGAATCATCCACGCCGGACGCAGATGCGGACGGTGCGGCAAGCGGAAGCGCATCGGAAACGCCAGGTGCGGCGCCATTTTCAGCAGGACTTCGCGCTCGGCCAGTGCTTCACTGACCAGGCGGAATTCGTAGTGTTCAAGGTAGCGCAAGCCGCCATGAATCAGTTTTGAGCTGGCTGAAGAGGTCGCGCAAGCCAAATCCCGCGCCTCCAGCATTAACACCGACAGTCCGCGTCCTGCAGCGTCTGCTGCAATGCCGGCACCGTTGATGCCGCCGCCGATCACGATCAGGTCTTTGGTTTCCACGTCATCTCCTCCGATGTTCGGAATAGTTCTCTTATGTTCGTTTTCGAGCATAATCATAATCGCAAACCAACATTTACGCCAGTCTTTAACCCGGTAAAAACATTTTTGCGTGATATAGCTAACATTCTGCCCACCAAAAAAACAGATAGCCGTAACGATTGTCAGGTTATCGGCGCGGATTATCGGGTTACACTACGCGCTATTGTGATGCTGTTATGAGAGATCCCATGGAAACGTTTGAATGTATTGATGTGCAGCAGGCGCAGGCGCGTCTGGCGCAGGGTGCGCTGCTGGTGGATATCCGTGATCCGCAAAGTTATGCCCTTGGCCATGCGGCGGGCGCGCTGCATCTGACCAACGCCAACCTCAGCGAGTTTGTCAGTGGCGCGGATCAAAGCCTGCCCGTGCTGGTGATGTGCTATCACGGTAATAGCAGCAAAAGTGCGGCGCAGTATCTTCTGGGACAGGGCTTCAGCGCGGCGTACAGCATTGATGGCGGCTTTGATGCCTGGCGTGCCGCCTTCCCTCAGCAGGTTGCCTCTGGCAGTGAATAGCTTGCTGCTCGTCACATGGAGAGTTAATGATGCGCATTACCCAATTTAATCAGCCGCGCATGGCGCAGGCGTTTGTTGACTACATGGCGACGCAGGGCATCACGTTGCGTATCGAGCATGAAAATCACTACGTCATCATGCTGGATGATGAGAGCAAGATTGCAGTGGTCGAAAACGAACTTCAGCAGTTTCTGCACGACCCTAACCATCCGCGCTATCAGGCCGCCAGCTGGCACAGCGGCAAGACTGACAGCGGTTTGCGCTATGAGCGCAGCAATATCTGGGCGAACATCCGCGAGCGTGCCGGTCCGCTGACCATGACCCTGATGGTGCTCTGCATCGCGGTCTTTATTCTGATGCAGGTCATGGGCGATCAGGCCGTGATGGCGTGGCTCTCCTGGCCGGATGCCGACCAGCATCTTCAGGTCTGGCGCTGGTTCAGTCATGCGCTGCTGCACTTTTCACTGCTGCACATCCTGTTTAATCTGATGTGGTGGTGGTATCTCGGCGGCGCGGTTGAAAAGCGTCTGGGCAGCGGCAAACTGTTTGTAATTATGCTGATTTCGGCGCTGCTCAGCGGCTGGCTGCAGGCGAAGTTCAGTGGCATCTGGTTTGGTGGTCTGTCGGGCGTGGTCTATGCCCTGATGGGTTACTGCTGGCTACGCGGTGAGCGCGATCCCGACAGCGGCGTCTATCTTGAACGGGGATTGATCGGTTTTGCGGTGGTCTGGCTGGTGATTGGCTGGTTCGGCGTCTTTGGTCTGGCGATTGCCAACGCGGCGCACGTTGCTGGTCTGGTGGTGGGGCTGGCGATGGCGCTGGTCGATACGCGTAACGTCACGCGTCGATAGACAGGTTTAGCGGGTTAACAGGAGAGGAACGTGAAGCAGACGCAACGTCATGACGCGATTATCGATTTAGTCCGTCGTCAGGGATATGTCAGTACTGAGGAGCTGGTAGATCATTTTGAGGTCAGCCCGCAGACCATTCGTCGCGACCTCAACGATTTGGCCGATCAAAACAAAATTCAGCGCCACCACGGCGGCGCGGCGCTACCTTCCAGCTCTGAGAATACCGCCTGGCACGATCGCAAAATGATGTGGTCAGCGGAAAAAGCGCGGATTGCGCAGCGTGTTGCCAGCCAGATCCCGGATGGCGCTACGCTGTTTATTGATATTGGCACCACGCCGGAAGCGGTGGCGCATGCGCTGCTCAACCACAGCAATTTACGTGTGGTGACCAATAACCTTAACGTCGCGATGCTGTTAATGGGCAAACCCGATTTCCGGGTGATTATCGCGGGCGGTGAAGTGCGCACCCGCGATGGCGCCGTGATGGGGGAAGCGACGCTCGACTTTATTTCTCAGTTCCGGCTCGATTACGGCATCCTGGGGATCAGCGGCATCGACATGGATGGGTCGCTGCTGGAGTTCGACTATCACGAAGTCCGCACCAAACGCGCGATTATAGAAAATTCACGCTGCGCGATGCTGGTGGTGGATCATTCGAAATTTGGCCGAAATGCCATGGTTAACCTTGGCAACATGAGTCTGCTGGATTATCTCTACACCGATAAAATGCCGCCAGCCAGCGTCATGAAAGTGATTGAGCAGCATGAGGTTCACCTCGAACTCTGCTGATTCCTGCGACGCCAGCCACCCGGCTGGCGTTTTTCTTTGATTGTTGTCGCTTTTTCCCCCACTCACGTCTTAACTTAACGGTTGCTGGCACCCGGTTGCCAGCCCGTGCGCTTTCTATTTTTGTTTTGCTTCACCTCATTGCGTAACAGAAGGGAGTGATATGCCGCAGCAAAAATTTAATAAAGCCCGTTTTACCGCTGCTCTGACCCGACAGTGGCAACAGTTGAGTCTCCATTCCGCCCAACAGATGACCTCGCACCAGGCGTGGCAGGCGGTCAGTGCGGCACTGGCAGAACTGCTCGATACCCAGCCGGCACCGCGTCCGGCTAAGCAGCAGCGTCACGTAAATTACCTGTCGATGGAGTTTCTCATTGGTCGTCTGACCGGCAACAATCTGCTGAATCTCGGCTGGTATGACGAGGTCAAAGCGGCGCTGGCTGAGCAGCAACTTGATTTAACCGAATTGCTGGAGCAGGAGATCGACCCGGCACTCGGCAACGGCGGGCTGGGGCGACTCGCCGCCTGCTATATGGATTCGATGGCAACGGTGGGGCAGTCCGCTACCGGCCACGGGCTGAATTATCAGTATGGCCTGTTCCGCCAGTCTTTCGAGGAGGGTAAGCAGATTGAAGCGCCCGATGACTGGCAGCGTGAACGCTATCCGTGGTTTCGTCACAATGCGGCGCTGGATGTGGACGTTGCGATGGGCGGCCGGGTGGAAAAGCGTGAGGATGGCGGTGTACGCTGGCTTCCCGATTTTACGCTGCGTGGTGAGGCCTGGGATTTGCCGGTGACCGGCTACCGCAACGGCGTGACACTGCCGCTGCGCCTGTGGCAGGCCGTGAGTGCGCACCCGTTTGACCTGACGGCCTTTAACGACGGCAATTTCCTTCAGGCGGAGCAGCCTGGTATTGAGGCGGCAAAACTCACCAAAGTGCTCTATCCCAATGACAACCATCAGGCCGGCAAGCGGCTGCGTTTGATGCAGCAATATTTTCAGTGTGCCTGCGCCGTAGCCGACATCCTGCGCCGTCACCATCTGGCGGGCCGCAGCATTCACAGTCTGCCAGACTTCGAGGTGATCCAGCTCAACGATACCCATCCGACCATTGCTATCCCGGAGATGCTGCGTGTGCTGCTGGATGAACATCAGCTAAGCTGGGATGAGGCGTGGCATATCACCAGCCGTTTGTTCGCTTACACCAACCACACGCTGATGCCCGAGGCGCTGGAGCGCTGGGATGAGAAGCTGATGCGCAGCCTGCTGCCGCGCCATATGCTGATTATCAAAGAGATTAATCAGCGGCTGAAAAAGCAGGTGAAACAGCACTGGCCGGATGACAAAGCGATGTGGCACAAGCTGGCGGTGGTGGCGGACGGACAGGTGCGCATGGCCAATCTCTGCGTGGTAAGTGGCTTTGCGGTCAACGGCGTGGCGGCACTGCACTCCCGTCTGGTGGTCAGCGATCTCTTCCCGGAATATCACCAGCTCTGGCCGCAAAAATTCCACAACGTCACCAACGGCATTACGCCGCGTCGCTGGCTGAAGCAGTGTAATCCGGCGCTGGCGGCACTGATTGATGAGACGCTGAAAACGGAGTGGGCCAATAACCTTGATGCGTTAACCGGTCTGGAGCCGTATGCCGACGATCAGGCGTTTCGTCAGCGCTATCGCAGCATCAAACAGCAGAACAAAGCGCAGCTCACAGAGTATATCGCCCGCCATACCGGCATCATCGTGAACCCGGCGGCGCTGTTCGATGTGCAGATCAAACGTCTGCATGAGTACAAGCGCCAGCACCTCAGCCTGCTGCATATCCTCTACTGCTATCAGAAGCTTCTGAACAACCCGGAAGATGTCACCTTCACGCCGCGGGTGTTCCTGTTCGGGGCCAAAGCCGCGCCGGGTTACTACCTGGCAAAAAATATTATCTACGCCATTAACAAGGTTGCGGAGGTGGTGAACAACGACCCGCGGGTGGGTGACAGGCTCAAAGTGGTGTTTATCCCGGACTACCGCATCACCGTGGCTGAACTGATGATCCCGGCGGCCGATCTCTCCGAGCAGATCTCTACAGCCGGTTATGAAGCCTCCGGCACTGGCAACATGAAGCTGGCGCTGAATGGCGCGCTGACCATTGGCACGCTGGATGGTGCGAATGTCGAAATTGCTGAACAGGTGGGTGAGGAGAATATCTTTATCTTCGGTCACACCGTGGATGAGGTGAAGGCGCTCAAAGCGAAAGGCTACAACCCGAAAAAGGTGCGTAAGCATAACAAGCCGCTGGACGATTTACTGAAATCGCTGGAGAAAGGCAAATTCAGCGGCGGGGATAAACATGCGTTTGACCTGATGCTGGAGAGCCTGACCAAAAATGGCGATCCCTGGCTGGTGCTGGCTGATTTTCAGGCCTATGTCGAGGCACAGCAACGGGTGGAAGCCCTGTGGCGTGACCCGGAAGGCTGGACCCGCGCCGCTATCCTCAATACGGCCCGAACCGGCATGTTCAGTTCGGACCGTTCCATTCGTGACTATCAGCAACGTATCTGGCAGGCACCGCGCTAAGGAGCAGCAATGAAGCAAAATGCACTCGATCAGGCCGCCCGTGCCGCGGGAATTTCACTGGATTACATCAACGTTAACGGCGAGAAAGCGGCGATCAGCGATGAGACCAAACGCGCGCTGCTGGCGGTAATGGACGATCCGCAGGATGCCAAAAAATCACCGCTGCCGCCGGTCGCGGTGTTCAGCGGCAGTGGCAAACGGCAATTAACGCCACAGGGCAGCGGCGTCTACAGCTGGCAGTTGCAGACCGAAAAGGGCAAGCAGTTCAGTGGCGAGTTAACCGCCGGAGAGCCTTTTTCGCTGCCGGGGCCGCTGACACAGGGTTATCACCAGCTCACGCTCACTAAAGGAAAGAAGCGCTGGCAGACGCGGATTATTGTCGCGCCGCGCCGCTGCTATCTGCCACCAGCGCTGGAGGCCGGAGAGAAACGCTGGGGCGCGCTGGTGCAGCTCTACACGGTGCGATCTGAACAGAACTGGGGCATTGGCGACTTCGGCGACCTTGACCAGCTGCTGGTGCAACTGGCTGAGCGCGGCGGCGATTTTGTCGGGCTGAATCCGCTGCATGCGCTCTATCCCGCCAGCGCCGGTTTCGCCAGTCCATACAGTCCGTCATCCCGCCGCTGGCTGAATGTGATTTATATCGACGTCAGTCAGGTCGCCGATTTTCAGCAAAGCGCGGCAGCACAGAAGTGGTGGAAAAGTGCCAAAACCCAGAAGGCGCTGACCAAAGCGCGAGAGGCAGAGTGGGTAGACTACGAGGCCGTGATGGCGCTTAAGCTCACTGCGCTGCGGCACGCCTGGGCCCATTTCCAGGCGCGTGATCACCAGAGCGAAGAGCATCAATCCTGGGCAGCTTTTGTACGTCAAGGCGGCGACAGCCTGCGTTATCAGGCGGCCTACGACGGTATCCAGCTGGAGCGGCAGGCGGACAAGACGCAGCAGGGCGGCTGGCCTGCGTGGCCGGAAGCGTGGCGTAACAGCCAGTTGCCCGAGGTGCAGCAGTGGTGTGAGCAGCATGAAGAGGAGATCGCGTTCTGGCAGTGGCTACAATGGCTGGCACAGCAGCAGTTCTCGGCCTGCTGGACGCACAGTCAGGCGCTGGGCATGAGTGTGGGGCTTTATCGTGATCTGGCGGTGGGCGTAGCAGAGGGCAGTGCGGAAACCTGGCACGACCCGGAGCTTTATCGCCTTAAAGCCTCAGTGGGCGCGCCACCCGATCGTCTGGGTCCGCTGGGACAAAACTGGGGCTTGCCGCCGATGGACCCGCATGTGATGCAGGCGCGGGGCTATCAGCCGTTCATCGACATGCTGCGCGCCAACATGCGCGACTGCGGGGCATTGCGTATCGACCATGTGATGTCTCTACTGCGTCTGTGGTGGGTACCCGCCGGAGAGACGGCGGATAAAGGCGCCTATGTCGCCTATCCGGTCAATGACCTGCTGGGCATCCTGGCGCTGGAGAGCCACCGGCTGCGCTGCATGGTGATTGGTGAAGACCTGGGCACCGTGCCTCAGGAAATTATCAGCCTGCTGCGTAAAAGCGGTGTCTTTTCATGGAAGGTGCTCTGGTTTGAGCAGGAGAAAGATCAGCGTTATCGCGCGCCGCAGGACTATCCACGCCAGTCTATCGCCAGCGCCAGTACCCATGATCTGCCGACGCTGACCGGTTTCTGGGAGCAGGGCGACCTGGATCTGGGTGAGAAGCTGGGCCTTTATCCGGGCGATGCAGTGAAAGCGCTGCATCAACAGCGTGCCGCGCAGAAACAGGCGCTGCTGGATGCGCTGCATCAGGCAGGTGCCTTACCGGCCCGCAGTCAGAAGAAGGCGGAGAAGCTGAACATGACACCTGCGCTGAACCGGGCCATCCATCGCTTCCTGGCGGATACCGACAGTGCGCTGCTTGGCCTGCAGCCTGAGGACTGGCTCGGTATGACCACGCCGGTCAACGTGCCGGGCACGGTAGATCAGTACCCTAACTGGCGACGCAAGCTGAGCAAAACGCTGGAGGCGATCTTTGCGGACAAGGAGGTGAATACGCTGCTGAAGGTGGTCAGTGAGCAGCGTCAGTCAGGACAGAAAGGGCAATAAAAATAGCGCGGCAGTCAGGTTGCCGCGCTTTATCATCAGTAGAACGAGTGTTCGCCACGCTGATGCTCGGTAATATCCCGCACGCCTTTCAGTTCCGGGAAGGCAGCCAGCAGCTCTTTCTCGATACCATCTTTCAGGGTCACGTCGATCATCGAACAGCCGTTACAGCCGCCGCCAAACTGCAGAATGGCGTAGCCATCTTCGGTGATCTCCATCAGCGATACGCGACCGCCGTGGCCAGCGAGCTGTGGGTTGATCTGCGCCTGCAGCAGGTACTCAACACGCTCAACCATTGGCGCATCATCAGAGACTTTGCGCATCTTGGCATTCGGCGCTTTCAGCGTCAGCTGAGAACCCAGATTGTCAGTCACGAAGTCGATTTCCGCTTCTTCCAGATAAGGTTTGCTCAGTTCATCAACATACGCTGAGAGCTTCTCGAACTTCAGTTCAGTATCGGTGGCTTCAACAGCATCGGGCGGACAGTAAGAGACGCCACACTCGGCTGTTGGCGTACCCGGGTTAATCACGAATACGCGAATCTGGGTGCCATCTTCTTGTTTGGATAGCAGTTTAGAAAAATGTTCCTGGGCAGAGTCAGTAATTCGGATCATGTCGATTGCTCAATAGTTGACTAATTTAGTTGGTTATAATACGCCCATCAATGACGCGCTACAAGGTACGGCACAGACACCAGACCTGCACGCTGGCAGCACCCTGCGCCAGTAAAAGACGACTGATTTCATCTACGGTACTGCCGGTGGTAATGACGTCATCCAGCAAAGCGATATGGCGTCCCTGCACCGCCATTTCAAGGCGGAAAGCACCGCGTAAGTTAGTGCGGCGCTGGCGGGCGCTGAGCTGATGCTGTAATGCGCCTCTGCGCGTGCGGGAAAGCCCTTCACGCCATTCACATCCCAGCCAGTGCGCCAGCGGTGCGGCCAGCAGGACAGTCTGGTTGAAGCCGCGCTGCCAGCGTCGTCGCTGGTGCAGCGGAACCGGCAGCAGCAGATCAGGACGCGGCACATCACCGCGTCGGTAAACATTAAGCCAGCTTAGCAAAATCAGCCGCGCCAGCATCACCCTGAGTGCGGTTATGTGAGAAAATTTAAGCTGATTAACCCACTGGCTGAACGGCAGACAATAGTCATTAACGCAGACCAGCGCCTGCCAGGCGGGCGGTTTAAGCTGGCAGCGGCCACAGGCGACCTTTTCTGATCCTGCCGGTAACCCACAGCGTGGGCAGAGCCGCGGTAATGGCGGTAATTTGCGTAAACATAAGCTGCAAATACCGTGCCGGGCTATCCGTAACGGCATCCGGCATAGCCAACACAGGGCGGGCATTGCTAGCATAGCGACCTCCTTATCATTTTCGGGATAGTAACTGATGACGTCGCTCTACTGGCACACCTGCGGAGAAGGAAAACGCGATCTTGTGCTGCTGCACGGATGGGGACTGAATGCCGAAGTCTGGCAAAGCATTATTCCGCGACTCAGCGCGCATTACCGTCTGCATCTGGTCGACCTGCCCGGTTATGGTCGCAGCCAGAACGTTGACGCGCTGACACTGGAGCAGATGGCTGAGCAGATAATGCCTTTCCTGCCACCGCAGGCCATTGTGGTGGGCTGGTCGCTGGGCGGACTGGTCGCGACGCAGCTTGCGCTGACCGCGCCAGAAAAGCTGGACGCCCTGATTACCGTTGCATCATCACCCTGTTTCACCGCCACAGAGCACTGGCCCGGCATTAAACCGGAAACGCTGCAGAACTTTCAGCAGATGCTCAGTAATGATTTTCAGCGCACGGTGGAGCGCTTTCTGGCGCTGCAGACGCTGGGCACCGAAACGGCGCGTGCCGATGCGCGACAGCTGAAAGAGGTGGTACTGTCACAACCCGTGCCGGCGGTGGCGGTGCTGGATGGCGGGCTCGACATTCTGCGTCAGGTCGACCTGCGCGACGCGTTACCGCAGATCACATTGCCGTTTTTGCGACTCTACGGGGCATTGGATGGTCTGGTGCCGCGTCGGATTGCTGCTGAGATTGATGAAATGTTGCCAGCCTCGCCCTCTGTGATTATCGAAAAAGCAGCACATGCACCTTTTATTTCTCATCCAGAGATGTTTTGTCAGCACATTATTAATTTTATCAGCAGTTTAGAGGGATAGTCGTGCTACGGGTTGGCAAAAATCGTTAACAGCATCAATACTTCTCTTTGTGAGCAAGGCCGCTGCAATTTTATGTGATTAGTCACGGAAATGACTATGCCGTTCCATACTGCCTTACGCGTTTAGCGGCTGCTTACATCTCACAATGGATCATGAATGAGGGTAAACATAATGAAGGTTTTTAAATGGGTTGTGGCTTCAATGATGATGGGCGCGATTTCATTTTCTGCGATGGCAGCGAAGGAAGTCACCAAAGAAGAAGTTAAGACAATGAACCTGCAGAAAATTGGCACCGTTAACACCACAGCGGAAACCACCTCGCCAATGGATGCTAAAAAAGTACTGTCTAAGCTCGCTGACGAAAAAGGCGGGAAATACTACCTGGTGATCGCCGGTCGCGAACACGGTAAATTCAGTGCAACGGCTGAAGTCTACAAGTAATTAACGCAGCCACATGAACTGCCAGGCATCCAGCTTAACCGGCTGGGTGCCATCAATCTTCTCTCCGCTCACCACATCCTGCAACGTATGCGCCACCGGCAATCGCGTTTCCACTGACCGGCCACTCAGATTAAACACGCATAGCAATCCGCCGCCGCTTTCTGGCTGATGACGGCTGAGCACCAGCAGGGCGTTTTCGCTGTCGTAGATCGTCATCGGATTATCGGGATGGAATGCGGGCTGACGACGACGCAGCTGGATCAACTGGCTGAGTCGGGTATAAATCTGCTGACGCAGCCAGTCACCACCCACCAGGGCCGCTTCAATCTGCTGTAAATCATACTTCTGACGGTTAATCGCCCGGTTATGTCCGGCGGCCCGCACGCCATCATAATGGTTACGACCGCCCAGAATGCTCTGGACATAGATGGCCGGCACGCCAGGAAAGACCAGCAGAATCGCATGGGCCAGCAGGAAGCGTTTCAGCCGCGTGGCATCATCATCCGCTTCACGGTTCAGCGCATCCAGAAACGTGACATTAATTTCATAGGGGCTGGTGCTACCGTCAGGGTTATTTTTATAGGAGACCAGCGCGCCCTCCAGCGCCAGGTCGCGCACCAGCGACACAATCTCCACTTCAGACAGGATGCCGCGCGCCGGATTCAGCCCGATACCATCGTGTGACGCCAGGAAGTTGAAGAAAGTGGTGTCATTACTACTGAGATCCAGTGAGCTGGCCCACTGCCGCAACGCGCGCGCCGAGCCGGTGTGAATGGCATGCAGCACCAGTGGCGGCAGCGAAAACTGATAAACCATCTGCGCTTCATCGTGCCCGTTGCCCAGGTAGCTGATGTTGTCCTGATGCGGCACGTTAGTCTCGGTAATAATCACCGTACCTGGCGCGACATGGTTGGCAATCGCGCGGAACAGCTTTACCAGTTGATGGGTCTTTTCCAGATGAATACAGCGCGTGCCTGGCGTTTTCCACATATAGCCGACCGCATCAAGGCGCACATAGTCGGCGCCACGGACCAGGTAGTCGAGCAACACGTTGACCATGCGCAACAATACCTCAGGATTGGCAAAGTTAAGATCAATCTGGTCGGCACTGAAGGTGGTCCAGATGAAGCGGGTATCACCATCCGCCATCTTAAACGGTGTCAGCAGCGGCGAGGTACGTGGGCGCGTCACGGCGCTGAGATCCGTGGCAGGTGGCATGCTGATAAAGAAATCGTCCCAGCCGGGATCCTGCGCCAGAAAGTGGCTGAACCAGGCGCTTTTTGCCGACATATGGTTGCAGACGAAGTCGAACATCAGGCGGGTTTCCTGATGCAAACGCGAAATATCCTGCCAGTCGCCGCACACCGGATCGACCTCGTGGTAATTAATCACCGAAAATCCGTCGTCGGACGACCAGGGGAAAAAAGGTAGCAGGTGAACCAACGGAAAGGTGGATTGCAGGTGCTGCTGATAGAAACGGGAAAAGGTGTTGAGCGTGGGTTTATCGGTTTCACGAAACTGGTCGGCGTAGGTGATGAGCACCACATCCTGCTCATCCCAGTGGGCCTTGCGCGGCAGCTTAATCGCCTCGCGGGCTGTGGCAATGTCAGCCTTAAGGCGCGCTAAGGTCGCCTCCGGAAATGTGCCAGCATAAATCTTATCAATCAGATCGGTGATCGTTTCCATCGTGAATTGGGTGCCACAGCAGGTGTTGTTTTTATGACAGGCTTCTTTTTAGCGTAGCGCGATGATGGGGATTTTCAACCGGGGGAAAGCGTGTGAAGAGGGGGCCTGATGTGGCCCCCTGAAAAGCTTAGCGTTTTTTACCGAATGCCGCAGCCAGTGCATCACCCATTGCACTGTTGCCTGCGGATGCGCTGGCTGGACGCGGACGGCCTTTACCTGCAGCCGGACGTTTCTCTTCGCGCGGCGCGGCATTCTTCGCGCCACCCCGTGCATTGCCTTCGCCTGGCTGCTCATCAAGACGCATGGTGAGGGCGATACGTTTACGCTGGAGATCGACTTCCATCACTTTCACTTTGACGATATCGCCGGCTTTCACCACCTGATGGGGATCTTCCACGAAGCGATCAGAAAGCGACGAGATATGCACCAGGCCATCCTGATGCACGCCGATATCCACAAACGCACCGAAGTTAGTGACGTTGGTGACGGCACCTTCAAGGATCATGCCCGGCGTCAGATCGTTCAGTGTTTCAACGCCTTCCGCAAACTTCGCAGTCTTAAACTCAGGACGCGGATCGCGACCCGGTTTCTCCAGCTCTTTCATGATGTCGGTAACGGTCGGCAGACCAAAACGCTCATCAATAAAATCGCGCGGGCTGAGGTTACGCAGGCTGCCAGCATTACCCATCAGATCGCTGAGGGCCTGCTCGGTGGCGGCCAGAATACGTTCGACGACCGGATACGCTTCCGGGTGAACCGTTGAGGCATCCAGCGGGTTATCACCGTGGTTGATGCGCAGGAAGCCCGCACACTGTTCAAAGGCTTTTGGCCCAAGACGACTCACTTTCAGCAACTGCTGGCGGTTCTGGAAGCGGCCATTCTCGTCACGCCAGCCGACAATGTTCTGCGCCATCATGCGCGTCAGGCCCGCGACGCGGGTCAGCAGCGGCACCGAGGCGGTGTTGAGGTCAACGCCGACGGCGTTCACGCAATCCTCTACCACGGCGTCGAGTTTCTTCGCCAGCTGGCTCTGACTGACGTCATGCTGGTACTGACCGACACCGATGGATTTCGGGTCGATTTTCACCAGCTCAGCCAGCGGATCCTGCAGACGTCGTGCGATAGACACCGCGCCACGTAGTGAAACATCGAGATCCGGGAACTCCAGCGCCGCCAGTTCAGAGGCCGAGTAAACGGAGGCGCCGGCTTCACTGACAATCACTTTCTGCGCCGTCACCTGCGGGAACTGCTGCTGCAGATCCAGGAAGAAGCGCTCGGTTTCACGTGAGGCGGTTCCGTTGCCAATCGCCACCAGCTCAACCTGATGCTTAATGCAGAGCGCGGCGACGGCAGCGGCGGCTTTGGCGGTCTGGCCGGTGTGCGGATAGACGGTATCGGTCGCCACGACTTTACCGGTGGCATCGACCACCGCGACTTTAACGCCGGTGCGCAGGCCGGGATCCAGTCCCATAGTGGCGCGCATGCCCGCCGGCGCCGCCATCAGCAAATCGTGCAGGTTGCGGGCAAAGACGTTAATGGCTTCATCTTCTGCGCGTTCGCGCACTGTACCCATCAACTCCGTTTCCAGATGCAGCATCACCTTGATGCGCCACGTCCAGCTCACCACCGCTTTACGCCAGCTGTCGGCTGGCGCGTTGTTCAGGCGCAGATTCAGGTGTTCAGCGATCAGCGTTTCGCCGTGGCTTTCACGTGGTGCTTCATCAAACTGCGGGTCAGCATTCAGCGACAGTTGCAGTACGCCTTCGTTACGGCCACGCAGCATCGCCAGCGCACGGTGTGATGGCACACTGCTCAGCGCTTCGTGGTGGTCAAAGTAGTCACGGAACTTCGCGCCCGCTTCCTCTTTGCCTTCCACCACACGTGACACCAGATGGGCATTTTTCCACAGATAGTTACGCACTTTGGCCAGCAGCGCGGCATCCTCGGCGAAACGCTCCATCAGAATATAGCGGGCACCATCCAGCGCGGCACGGACGTCAGCAACGCCTTTGTCCGCATCGACATACTGTTCAGCAAGTTGCTCAGGGATGTGAGAGGGCTCCTGCCAGAGCGTGTCCGCCAGCGGTTCCAGACCGGCTTCAATAGCGATCTGTCCACGCGTCCGGCGTTTCTGTTTGTAGGGCAGGTAGAGGTCTTCAAGCTCGGTTTTGCTGAGGGTGGTGTTGATGGCGCGGGCGAGGTCGTCAGTGAGTTTTCCCTGATCGTCAATCGACTTCAGAATCGACTGGCGTCGATCTTCAAGTTCGCGCAGATAGCTGAGACGGGTTTCCAGCTGACGCAGTTGGGTGTCATCCAGCCCGCCGGTTACCTCTTTACGATAGCGTGCGATAAACGGCACGGTATTCCCTTCATCTAACAGGCGAACGGCGGCGTCAACCTGCTCTGGTCGCGCCTGTAGCTCACTGGCAATTATCTGGCTCAGAACTTTCATCATCAGGACTGTCTTGCTTTCCGGGTTGAGAAATAGCCGACAGTTATACGGATTGATGGTTAAAATTGCCAGAGAAGCGGGCGGCTTTCAGCGATAATCTGAATCGTTATTGCGGGTAGTCAATGGCGTTGACATACCACAGCGCCGGACCCACGGGTGTCTCAACAGTGGCGGCATCACCGACCTCTTTTTTCAGCAGCGCCCGCGCCATAGGTGAGTCGATGGAAATGTAATCTTTGCGGCCAAAAATCTCGTCGTAGCCCACAATGCGGAAGCGTTTGAGGTCGCCCTCATCGTTTTCAATTTCCACCCAGGCACCAAAGAATACTTTGCCATCCTGCTGGGGTGAGTAATCAACGATTCGCAGCTGCTCAAGGCTTTTGGTCAGATAGCGTACGCGGCGATCAATTTCACGCAGCCGTTTTTTGTTGTACTGGTAGTCTGCATTTTCACTGCGATCGCCAAGGCTGGCAGCCCAGGTGACTTTCTTTGTCACTTCCGGTCGCTCTTCACGCCATAAATAGTCGAGTTCCGCTTTCAGTTTGTCGAAGCCTTCGCGGGTAATGAGTCGGGTTTTCATGCTATACCGGCCAGAGAGATCTAAAGAGCGACAGTGTAAGGCAAAGAGGGCGCGGCAAAAAAGAGTCGGGGAAAGGGTTTTTAAAGGTTAAAAACCCACGTTGATTTCCCCGGCGGCGAAAGGGTTGGTGCTGTGATTGAAATAGAGCCAGTCATCTGAAGCCGGCGAAAAAGCGTGCGTAAACTTATTTTCCGGCGTGGGTCGCCGTGGTGGTCGATGTGCCGGTGCTGTGACCGTCACCGCCGCCGCCGCCCATGGTGGCCAGTGCTACGCCCAGCAGGGCTGCGACTGCGCCAACACCGATGGCGTTAGAGTTACCTTGTGCTGTTGTTGTCGCTGCTGCGCCGGCCGCTTCACCGGTTGCAGTGGCTGCATAACCTGGGCTGACGCTGCCTAATGCCAGCGCGCTCAGCAGTAAAATTGTTTTTTTCATTGTATGTAATCCCCGTTGAGACATCGAATGTTGCCTGAGCAGTCTGGTTTAAAACGGGGAAGGCGAAAAGTTGGCTTTACTGATTGATTTAAAGGACTTTAATTACAACTGGCCTTGCTGATGGCACGACTGAAACTAATCCGAGAGGAGCGTCGGGCATTATGCGGGGTTGCTGGAATATTATGCTCCCTGACAGCGGTTGAGGTAGATTATCTGGAGCATATTCACAGTGATGGCTGATCATTAAGTCAAATTATCTGCTAACTCACTGAATTAATACATTGATTAAAAGCTGGCACGCTTCCAACGCCAGCGATTCAAAGAAACAAGGCCGTTTTTTCAGATTTGCCGTATCGGCTGTCGGGCGGGGTTAAAAGCGCTAAAACTGACCCTGAAACGCCTTAAATCAAATATAAGCCCCTGTTTAATATGCTTTGTAACAATTTTGGCTAGAATATAAACCAATAATGACTGTCACTATAAGGCATCTTTTTTTAACAATGTTGGTTCAGGCAATAGCGCCTTTGGGAGTTGAAAATGCAAGAGAACTACAAAATTCTGGTCGTCGATGACGATATGCGTCTGCGTGCACTGCTTGAACGCTATCTCACCGAGCAGGGCTTTCAGGTGCGCAGTGTCGCTAATGCCGAGCAGATGGATCGCCTGTTAACCCGTGAATCCTTCCATCTGATGGTGCTCGACCTGATGTTGCCAGGTGAAGATGGCCTCTCTATCTGCCGTCGTCTGCGCAGCCAGAGCAACCCGATGCCGATCATTATGGTGACGGCTAAGGGTGAAGAAGTGGATCGTATCGTGGGGCTGGAGATCGGCGCTGACGACTATATTCCCAAACCGTTTAACCCGCGTGAGCTGCTGGCGCGTATCCGGGCGGTACTGCGTCGTCAGGCCAATGAACTGCCAGGCGCACCTTCGCAGGAAGAGGCGATTATTGCCTTTGGCAAATTCAAACTGAACCTCGGCACTCGCGAGATGTTCCGTGAAGATGAGCCGATGCCGCTGACCAGCGGTGAGTTTGCCGTGCTGAAAGCACTGGTAAGCCACCCGCGTGAGCCGCTGTCTCGCGACAAGCTGATGAACCTGGCGCGTGGCCGTGAATACAGCGCCATGGAACGTTCGATTGACGTTCAGATCTCCCGCCTGCGCCGTATGGTGGAAGAGGATCCTGCGCATCCGCGTTATATTCAGACCGTCTGGGGTCTGGGCTACGTCTTTGTGCCGGACGGCAGTAAAGCATGAAGCGACTGCGCTTCTCGCCACGGAGTTCGTTTGCCCGCACCCTGCTGCTGATCGTTACCCTGCTGTTCGTCAGCCTGGTAACGACCTATCTGGTGGTGCTGAACTTCGCCATTCTTCCCAGTCTGCAACAGTTCAATAAGGTGCTCGCTTACGAAGTTCGTATGCTGATGACCGACCGGTTGCAGCTGGAGGATGGCACGCAGCTGGAAGTGCCACCGGCGTTTCGCCGGGAAATCTATCGCGAACTGGGGATCTCGCTCTACACCAATGCAGCAGCAGAGGAGAGCGGATTGCGCTGGGCGCAGCATTATGAATTCCTGAGCGAGCAGATGGGACAGCAGCTTGGCGGTCCGACCGATGTCCGGGTTGAGGTTAACAAAAACTCGCCGGTGGTCTGGCTGAAAACCTGGCTGTCGCCCGACATCTGGGTGCGGGTGCCGCTGACTGAGATTCATCAGGGCGACTTCTCCCCGCTGTTCCGCTATACCCTGGCGATTATGCTACTGGCGATAGGCGGTGCCTGGCTGTTTATCCGTATCCAGAACCGACCCCTGGTGGATCTGGAGCACGCCGCCCTGCAGGTCGGGCGCGGGATTATTCCGCCGCCGCTGCGCGAGTATGGCGCGTCAGAAGTGCGATCGGTGACCCGTGCCTTTAACCAGATGGCAGCGGGGGTGAAGCAGCTGGCGGATGACCGCACGCTGTTAATGGCGGGCGTCAGCCACGATTTGCGAACGCCGCTGACCCGTATTCGCCTCGCCACCGAGATGATGAGCGAGCAGGATGGCTATCTTGCCGAATCGATTAATAAAGATATCGAAGAGTGCAACGCCATCATTGAGCAGTTCATCGACTATCTGCGCACTGGTCAGGAGATGCAGACCGAGCGCGCGGACCTGAACAGCGTGCTGGGCGAAGTGGTGGCGGCTGAAAGTGGCTATGAACGTGAAATCGAAAATGCAGTGATGCCAGAAGAGCTTATGCTGGATATCAACCCGCTGTCGATTAAACGGGCGCTGGCTAACCTGGTGGTTAATGCCGCGCGATATGGCAATGGCTGGATCAAGGTCAGCAGCGGACGGGAACTGCATCGAGCGTGGTTTCAGGTAGAAGATGATGGCCCTGGCATCAAGCCGGATCAGCTGGCGCATCTGTTCCAGCCGTTTGTGCGGGGCGACAGTGCCCGCAGCACCAGCGGTACCGGTCTCGGTCTGGCGATTGTACAGCGTATTATCGATGCTCATCAGGGCTCGCTGGAGATTGGCGAGAGCGAGCGCGGAGGTTTGCGTATTCGTGCCTGGTTGCCGTTAGTGGAAAGCATGGCGCTGAGCCACAACAACGGCAGCAACAGCGTGTCGGGATAAAAAAACGGCGCGGCACTGTTATTGCCGCGCCGGTTCTTTTAGCGTTGCGGGCCCGCTTTCACCAGCGCAGCACCTGCGGCGTTATCGGTGTACTTGTCGAAGTTATCAATAAAGCGCTGTGCCAGACCCTCGGCAGCAGCGGTCCACTTCTCTTCACTTTCCCAGCTACGACGCGGATCCAGCGTGTCACTATCCAGCTCGCCCAGCGCAACCGGCATCTGCAGATTAAAGATCGGCAGCGTTTCCGTTGGCGCATCATCCAGCTCACCCGCCAGGATCGCATTGATGATGGCGCGGGTATTCTTCAGTGAGATGCGTTTGCCGCTGCCGTTCCAGCCAGTGTTCACCAGGTAAGCCTGCGCACCGGACGCTTCCATTCGCTTCACCAGCACTTCAGCGTACTGCGTCGGATGCAGCGTCAGAAATGCCGCGCCGAAACAGGCGGAGAAGGTTGGGGTGGGTGCCGTCACGCCACGCTCGGTACCGGCCAGTTTGGCCGTAAATCCTGACAGGAAATGATACTGTGTCTGCTCCGGCGTCAGACGTGAAACCGGTGGCAACACGCCAAACGCATCGGCGGTCAGGAAAATCACTTTCTTCGCGTGGCCCGCTTTTGAGACCGGCTGCACGATATTGTCGATGTGATTGATCGGATAGGAGACGCGGGTGTTTTCCGTTTTGCTGCCATCTGCGTAATCAATGCTGCCATCTTCGCGTACCACCACATTTTCCAGCAGCGCGTTGCGGCGAATGGCGCGGTAGATCTCCGGCTCAGCCTGCTCAGAGAGGTTGATGGTTTTGGCGTAGCAACCGCCTTCAAAGTTAAACACGCCATCATCGTCCCAGCCGTGTTCATCATCGCCAATCAGCTGGCGATCAGGATCGGTGGATAGGGTGGTTTTGCCGGTACCCGAAAGGCCAAAGAAGACCGCCACATCACCTGCTTTACCCACGTTAGCAGAGCAGTGCATGGAGGCGATGCCTTTCAGCGGCAGCAGGTAGTTCATGATGGCGAACAGACCTTTCTTCATCTCGCCGCCGTACCAGGTTCCGCCAATCAGCTGCATACGCTCAGTCAGATTGAAAGCGACAAAGTTCTCTGAGTTAAGACCCTGCGCCTGCCAGTCAGGATTGGTGCATTTAGCTCCGTTCATCACCACAAAGTCAGGTTTGAAGTCGGCCAGCTCAGCATCGTCAGGCTGGATGAACATATTCTTCACGAAGTGCGCCTGCCAGGCGACCTCGGTGACGAAACGTACGCTCAGACGTGAATCGGCATTGGCCCCGCAGAACGCATCCACAACAAACAGACGCTTGCCGGAAAGCTGGCGGGTGACGCAGCTTTTCAGTGCGTTCCAGGTCTCCTGCGACAGAGGCTGATTGTCGTTTTTGCCGGTGCCCTGGTCGTTCCACCACAGGGTATCGCGCGTGGTGTCATCACGCACAATGTACTTATCCTTAGGCGATCGCCCGGTGAAAATCCCGGTGTCTACTGCAATCGCGCCGCTCTGCGTCAGGGTGCCACGAGCAAAACCTTCGAGGTCCGGGCGCGTCTCTTCCTGAAATAGTGTGTCGTAATCAGGGTTGTAAACCACTTCCGTGGTATCCACGATGCCCAAAGCGGCAAGGTCTTGCGAGGTCAGGCCGTTAACGCGCATTTTACTGCTCCTTAAATCGGTGTCTGTTCTGCAAAGCAGAGATAGGTTGGGATCGTGCCAACCGGCTGTTGCATCAGGTGCGGCGAATCACTGACAGTCCACTGCGCTTCGTCACGACAGCCTGCAAAGAGAACCGGACTTTTCAGGGCATCTGCCTCTGGCTTCCGGGCGTTTGCACGATCGCGCGCAGTTTACTCTTCTGCGTTACGGGAAAAAGGGCAGTGATCTAAAAATGCGACTCAGGGCGCGTTAAGGCTATGTTTCGAACGTTTAAAAGATGTTATGAAAGTAAAAAAAGATAATTTGTCTGGAAAATTATGGGGATAGGAAAGGGGGAGAGGAGAAGGGGCGGCAGACGCCGCCCGAACAATCAAATCAATGCAGACGGTCATCATTCTCAAGGGAGTGGCTGCGAATACCGGCGATATCGACAGCATCAAACACGTAGTTTGAACCGCAATAGTCACAGTGCATGTCGATTTTGCCATCTTCCGCGATGATCTCGTCCACTTCTTCCTGTGGCAGCGTAGTCAGCACTTCGCCGCAACGTTCACGCGAGCAGGTGCATTTGTAGATTACCGGCTGCGGATCGTAGAGGGTAACCTCTTCCTGATGATAGAGACGCCAGAGCGCTTCATTGGCAGGCAGATCGATCAGCTCTTCTGTTTTAATGGTTTCGGTCAGCGTCGCAAGGTGCTCGAAGACCTCTTTCTCTGTGTCCTGCGCGGGCAGCACCTGCAGCAGAATACCGGCGGCGCCTTTGTCGCTGGTGCGGATAAACAGACGCGTTGGCAGCTGCTCTGAGCGCATGAAGTAATCTTCCAGGCACGCTGCCAGGGTTTCACCTTCCAGCCCCACTACACCCTGGTAACGTTCACCCTTTTCAGGCGAAATCGTGATCACCAGATAACCGTTGCCCACCATGCTTTTCAGGGTGCTGTCGTCCGGGATATCGCCTTTGATGCGCGCAACGCCACGCAGCTCCTGATTGTTGTTGCCGTTGATCACGGCCAGCGACAGCGGACCGTCACCCTGCAGCTGTACGGTGATTTCGCCATCAAACTTCAGTGTGGCGGTCAGTAAGCTGGTCGCCACCAGCATCTCACCCAGCAGCGTTTTAACCGGTGCCGGATAGTCGTGATTTTTCACGGTTTCACGCCAGGTGTCAGAGACGTTCACCAGCTCGCCGCGCACGGCGGCATTTTCAAACAGATAACGGTGCAGTTGATCCTGGACTGACATATTTTTTCTCTCACTGGAACGGGGCGACGGTGCGTCAGCGAAGACGGCGTTATTCATCGCCCGATAATTTAAACTTCATCAAATCGCGACGCTCTTTTTTGTCAGGTCGCCGATCGGGATGGGGCATAGTCAGCGCATTCAGTTTGCGCGCCTGCGCCATTTTTTCGCGTTTTTCAATACTGGCATCGGTTTCGCGATAGAGCTGCTGGGCCTCACTGGCGGGACGGCGCTGGGCGCTGATGTCCGCCACGATCACGGTGCGTTCATCGTTGCCCTGACGCAGTGTCAGTTCCGCATTCAGTTCCACCACTTTGCCGGGTTTGCTGCGCTGGCCGTTGTAATGGACTTTGCCGCCTTCAATCATCTCCCGCGCAATCGCCCGGGTTTTGTAGAAGCGCGCGGCCCACAGCCACTTGTCGAGGCGGACCTCTTCGCTGCTTTTCTCTTTCATTGCTGCTCCTGACTCAGATCAGCGTTCGGTAATCGCCAGTGGCCCGGTGACGCTGAAAGATTTGCTCAGGACGACCCGAATCAGGGTTCTTCACGCCTAAGCACCAGCCGATGCCCCATAACGTTGCAGCATCCAGAATCACTTCGTTGTCATCGATAAACAGCGTGCGCGCCGCAGAAAAGCCGGTGTGCTGTTGTACCGCCTGCCATAAACGTTGGTCTTCTTTCGGATACCCAAAGGTATGGGTGGAAAGTAATAAATCAAGGTGCGGCGCTAAACCTGTCTGCGCCAGTTTGACGTCCAGATTGTAAGGATGCGCGTTGGTCAGCAGGATGGTGGACTTGCCCGCGCGACGCAGCGCCTGCAAAAAAGGCAGCGTATCGTCACGCAGGGCAATTAGGCTACGCATCGCCAGCGTCATGGCACGGATATCAAGCTTCAGCGCGTCTGCCCAGTAATCCAGACAATACCAGTTTAGCGTATGGGCGACGGCCTGATATTTTTCCGCAATGATCGCGTCGGCTTCCGCCCGGCTGATGCCGCGTTGCTGGCTGAGCTGTTCAGGCACATGCTCCAGCCAGAAGTGACGATCAAACGCCAAATCCAGCAGCGTGCCATCCATGTCGAGCAGCACGGTATCAATCTCAGACCAGTTGAGCATCCAGGTTCACCCTGTGAAAAAACCGGGCGACAGGGTAGCACAGAAGGGCAGGACTCAGAATATCGAGCGCACACCCTGCAAAGTGCCAAGGTTATGGTTGAAACACTTTTCATAATACTGCTGGATATCGATCATGCGCTGGCGATTACGGTGCATGCGGCGAAGCGCCAGTAAGCCGTTAATTATCCCACAGGTCAGCAGCATCAGAAGCAGCAATACGGTGCCGAGATAGCGCCACTGCGCCATGGCATCCGGTTCATTGTGCAGGACAATGTGACGCGTGCCGTTGGCATCCGTTGAAATGCTGGTGATGATGCCGCTGGCGCTGAAAGGTGTATGCAGCAGTACGGTGGAGAGTCGTTGCAGCTCACGCCACTGAGAAGGCGGGTCGAGATCAAACAGCGATACGGTGGGCTGCGGCTGATTCACTAACTGGCGACCTTCGTCGCTGACGATCAGGAATCCCCCTGGCGGCGGGCTGTTAAGATTTTCTGCCGCCCGACGGGTTTCGCGGAAAAAGAAGGTGGATGTAGCGGTATTAACCAGGTTTTCCAGCGCTTCCGCACTCACCGGGCGCAGCAGCACATTCATGCCGTTTAACTGACCGGAATCTGCCCGACGCATCAAAGCTTCCCAGTCTTTGGCATTGCCAAGGTTTACCAGGGCGTTTTTCAGCCGCATACAATCCTGCGGCTGATTGCAGAGATCCTGCGTTTTCATCACCAGATCTGAGAAGTCATCCAGCAGAATCATTCCGGACTTTTGAATCGCGGAAGCCAGCTGTGGGTTCAGTTTAGGGTCAGTATTGGTTTCGGGATGCAGCTGCTTTGTGGTGGTCTCCAGCAGCGCCGCCGCTTTATCAATAATGTCCGATTGCGGCTGCGGCAGTGGCGTCGCGTTATTCCAGTAGATCGCCGAACAGTCGAACGGCATGTAGGCGTAGCTGCGGTTGCTCTGATAGTTGTCCGGCACTGAACACATACCGGTGCCACTCACTTTGAGGTTATCGCCAATGTTCAGTGCCACGTTGCTGAGCTTATCAACGCTGCTGACCTCCAGGCTGTCGGTGCCTCTTGCCCAGGCCAGACTCAGTTTAATCGGCATCGTGAGCGGGATCCAGGTGACCAGCATAGTCAGCACCAACAGTGAACCACACGCCAGCACCACGTTTTTCCGCCAGCGCTGGATAGGGAAGTTTTTGACCTCATCCTGTAGCGACAGGAAGCGACCCTGACGCACCACCTGACGATTAAGGTAGATCTCGACATCCGTTACCTGACCGAGATCGTGTGCGACGTAAGGCTGCCAATGTGGCGGATAGGCAAGGTCAATAATGCCCAGCGTGATATTGCTCTGCTCCTGGTTCGATTCACTGAACAGACCCCAGCGTTTTGGTGCGCCGCGCAGGCAGTGTATATCACGCAGCCCGCGCTCGCCGGGAATGCGATAAAGCAGCCAGAGGCTGGCGCCAATCATTAATGTCCCCGTCAACACCAGCCAGATCATCAGCGTGGCAGGCACTAACAGGCTGAAGAAGAACAGTAAGAAGGCCAGAGAGATCGTCACCGCTTCACGCGTGCCGTCTGGCCGCGACAGACGATACTCTTCTGGCGTCTCTTTACGCACCTGCAGCAGCTCAACATTTTCTGTTTCTGCTTTGCGGATTGAGGCGTTGGTGGACACAGGACGCATGAGCACAGGCAGCGATTGCTGATCCACAGCGTAATCAACCAGCGAGTGGCCGTTCAGCGAGATCACCAGCGGAATAGATTGGGTGCGGATTAACTCCACATAGTTTTCGTCGGTAATGTACTGTTCCCACAGCGGCGGCAGATGAACTTCAACCTCATCCAGGTAATAGCGCCATTTATGGGGATCGTCTGTAGAGAGGCCGTAACGGGTAATTGCGCGGGTAACCGGATAGACATTGTTGCTCTGCGCTGTCAGCGTCAGCCGTTCAGACGCGCTTCGCTTATGGGTAGTGACAGGCGTACTGAGTTGTTTTTCCAGCGCGGCGACATACTTATCGACAGCCTCACGTTCCTGCGGAGAGAGCTTACGGCAGGGCGGACTGATGAATGGCAGTGGTTTCGCCAACGGCGGACGATGCCGCATAGCGTACCAAAACCCCATGCCTGCCAGGATTGAACAGGTCAGCACTATGGCCAGGATCATCAAGATTGTGCTCATGCTCTGCTCAATTCAGCCAAAATGCTGCCTTCACTTTAAACTTTCGCTCCCGGTTATGCTCACTATAAAAGAGACATTCCGAAAGATTATATAACCCTGAGGAGTCAGACACCCGATGAAATAGTGCCAGCGTATATCTGATTGGCATTTGTTAAACCCTGCCTTGTCCGAATGGTAACCGGCACAGACTGGATTAAATATCGGTATTATCTGAAACTTATCGCAGCATATTGACTAATGCAAATTTAGTCTTAACTGATAACTAAAGCCTGTTATTCAACCGACTGAATCTGTGCAACGATAACGTCACTGTCTGACTGTCGCACAATTGCCTGCGGTTAGGTATGCTAATTCGCTACTGATAGCCGGCGCAGAATAATTTGAGGCTGATATGAAAATTCCAAAAAAACCTGACATCCTCAATATCACCGCCGTGGCACGTTCACGGTTATTCACTATCGAGTCGGTTGATCTGGCTTTCAGCAATGGTGCACATCGCGTCTATGAGCGGATGAAGCCTTCAGAGCGCGAAGCGGTGATGATTGTGCCGATTATTGATGATCATCTGATCCTGATTCAGGAGTACGCCGTCGGACTGGAAACCTACGAACTCGGCTTCCCGAAAGGGCTGATCGATGCAGGCGAAACCGTGAATGAAGCGGCGGTGCGCGAACTGAAAGAAGAAGTCGGCTTTGGTGCAGATCAGCTGACCACGCTGGGCAAGCTCACCATGGCACCTTCTTACTTTTCCAGCAAAATGAATATTGTGATCGCGGAAGGTCTCTATGCTGAAAAGCTGGAGGGTGATGAGCCGGAGCCGCTGATTATCCACCGCTGGCCGCTCAGCGATATGCTGTCGCTGCTGGACGAACCCGATTTCCGCGAGGCGCGTAATGTCAGTGCACTGTTTATGGCGCGCGAATGGCTGGTGAAACAGGGACGGCTGCGTTACTGAACAGGATGCTTTAATGAATAAAAAAGCCGACAGATGTCGGCTTTTTTATCGTGCAATAACAGGGATCACATCAGAACAGTTCGTGACTCTCGCCGTTATCCATAATAGTGGTACCCACATCGTGAACCGAATATTCGGTCGGCTGGGTACCATTGATGAAGTACTCCTGACGCGTGTTACCGCCGCCATTTGCCAGCTTGCCGGTACTGCGATCGATTGTCACCGTGACGACGCCATCCGGCGGTGTCAATGGCTGCACCGGTACACCGTCCAGCGCGCTCTTCATGAACTCATCCCATGCCGGTTGCGCACTCTTCGCGCCACCTTCATAGCCCGATATCTGATCGGGAATCGCGCCGGAAAGCGTACTGCGGCCCAGATTACGGCGCGCATCATCAAAACCGATCCATACGGAGGTCACTACGCCAGGGCCGTAACCCGAGAACCAGGCATCTTTCGAGCTGTTGGTGGTACCGGTTTTCCCGCCGATATCATTACGTTTAAGGTCACGTCCGGCACGCCAGCCCGTTCCCATCCAGCCCGGTTCGCCAAAGATATTACTGTTCAGCGCGCTCCTGATGAGGAAGCTGAGCGGCGTATTGATCACGTGAGGTGCATATTGCTGATCGCCCTGCTGAGCCTGAGCAGGAACCTGCTCCAGTTCAGGCTGAGGAACTGCCTGATTCTGGTTGTTATTTGAGGCAGCAACGTTCTCAACACTCTCTTCATTCAGCGCCAGCGCTTTTTTGGTCTCACCATAGATCACCGGCAGATTGCACTGCGGACAGGCGATCTTCGGTTTCTCTTCAAAGACGGTGCCGCCCTGTTCGTTCTCAATCTTCGTAATGAAGTAAGGATCAACCAGGAAGCCGCCATTCGCCATCACGGAGTAGCCACGCACCACCTGTAATGGGGTGAATGAGGCCGCACCCAGTGCCAGCGACTCGGTGTGAACAATGTTCTGCGCCGGGAAACCAAAGCGCTGCAGATACTCTGCGGCATAATCCACGCCCATCGCACGCATCGCACGCACCATCACGACGTTTTTCGACTGACCTAATCCCTGACGCAGACGAATCGGACCATCGTAAGTTGGCGGTGAGTTTTTCGGACGCCAGTCTGCACCGGCACCTGCATCCCAGCGTGAAATCGGCACATCGTTCAGGATGGAGGCGAGCGTCAACCCGCGATCCATGGCGGCGGTATAAAGGAAAGGCTTGATGTTAGAGCCGACCTGGCGCAGTGCCTGGGTCGCACGGTTAAACATGCTCTGGTTAAAGGCAAAACCACCTACCAGCGCGCGCACCGCACCATCATTCGGATCCAGTGAGACCAGTGCCGAGTTCACATCCGGCACCTGACCCAGCCACCAGTCGTCACCCACTTTACGCACCCAAATCTGCTGGCCAGCCTGCAGGACCTGCGTCACGCTTTTCGGCGTCGGGCCCTGCACGGTGTCAGACTTATAAGCACGCGCCCAGCGCACACCGGCTAATGACAGCGACACATTGCTGCCATCCTGCATCATAACGGTCGCTTCATCGCTGCGTGCTTCCGTTACGACGGCCGGGTGGAGCGGGCCATAAACCGGCAGCACCTTCAGCGCTTTCTCGATCTTCGTCTGATCCCAGGCCGGTTCACCCACTTTCCACAGCACGCTGGTCGGTCCGCGATAACCATGACGCATATCGTAGGCCATGACGTTATTGCGCACCGAGGTCTGCGCGGCTTCCTGCAGACGACGAGTCACGGTGGTGTAAACCTTGTAACCGTCGGTGTAGGCATTATTGCCGTAGCGTTTCACCATCTCCTGACGCACCATCTCGCTGAGATAAGGGGCAGAGAAGGCGATTTCCGGGCCATGATACTTCGCCACCAGCGGTGTATTACGGGCCTCGTCATATTGCTGCTGCGTGATGTAATGCTGATCCAGCATACGCGCCAGTACCACGTTGCGGCGCGACAGGGCGCGGCTCGGCGAGTAAAGCGGGTTAAAGGTAGACGGCGCTTTCGGCAGACCGGCAATCATCGCCATCTCACTCAGCGACAGCTGGTCAACGGGCTTACCGAAATAGACCTGTGAGGCTGCACCGACGCCATAAGCGCGATAGCCCAGGTAGATCTTATTCAGGTAGAGCTCAAGGATTTCATCTTTATTCAGCAACTGCTCAATGCGGATCGCCAGGAACGCTTCCTTTATTTTACGCATCAGGGTGCGTTCCGGACTCAGGAAGAAGTTACGGGCCAGCTGTTGAGTGATGGTACTTGCACCCTGTGAAGCATGACCGGAGACCAGTGCAATGCTGGCCGCACGGAAAATACCCACCGGATCAACACCATGGTGCTCATAAAAACGGCTGTCCTCGGTCGCAATAAACGCTTTCACCATGACAGGTGGCACTTGCTGCAGAGTCAAAGGGATACGGCGCATTTCGCCATACTGGGCGATCAGGTCGCCATCGGCGCTGTAAACCTGCATAGGGGTTTGCAGACGCACATCTTTCAGCGTGTTCACGTCGGGCAGCTGTGGCTCTATATATTTGTATAAACCATAAATCGAGCCAGCTCCCAACAGGATGCAACACACTGTAAGGATTAATAAATACTTTACGAACTTCACCTGGAATTTCCCATCTGTTGTCGTTTGAGCAGTTTATAAACAACCGCGCGGTAGTATAAAGGCAAGCCAGACGCTTTGATATGTCCATTTTCCCGGACGATAAGGAGATCGCGCGCATGGCTTTTCATACCTGGCAAATTGGGCTGGATATTCAGAATAGGCAGATTTGTGCCCTTGCCCTCCAGCCTCGTCGTGATGGCTGGCAGCTACGCCACTGGTGGCAGCAGCGGCTGCCGCAAGATACGTTAAGAAACGGCGTGCTGCAATCTTCGCCTGAATTACTGGCGGCCTTAACGGCATGGCGTCAGCGGTTGCCGCGTCGTTATTCGCTGCGTGTCGCACTGCCCGCCCGGCTGGTGTTACAGCGCCAGCTTCCCCTGCCTGCGCAGGCGCTGAACGAACCCGCGCTGGGGCATTACGTGCAGGCGGCCGCGCGCCGTCTCTTTCCTCTGGAGCCCACTGCGCTGGCGCTGGATTACCGGCCGGATGCAAAGCGTGATCAACTCTGCGTCACGGCCGCGCGGCTGGAGATTATCGATCAGTGGGCAGCGCCACTGTTACAGTCAGGATTAAAGCCGCAGGTGTTTGAACTGACCACTAATGCGTTGAAGCGATTAGCCCGGCAGGCAGCACTGAAATCCGGCGCGGTACTGGTTCTGCAGCAGGATAACCGCTGGCTCTGGAGCGATGCGCACTCAGCGGCTGACATCGGCGAAGTCGCCACACTGGCGGCCCTGCGGCAGCAGGCTTTCCCCGACGCCAGTTTTGTTGCCTGGTGCGCCGCAGAGCCGGGTGTACTGCCCGCCGAAGCCACCCGCTTTTCCCCTTTTGATCTCTTTCGCTATAAGCAACCTCCTTTGCCGGAAAACCCGGGAGCCTTTGCGCTGGCGGCCGGGCTGGCGCTACGTGATGGAGATGAATAATGGTGGCGGTTAATCTGCTGCCCTGGCGGCAGCACCGTCGGCAACAGCAGCAGCGGCAGAGTCTGGTGATGCTGTTACTGATGCTGGGTACGTTGTTTCTGGTTGTTGTGCAACAAACCTGGCAGATCCATCAGGCGCGTCAGCAGGTGGCGCAGACGCGCAGTTTACAGCAGCAGGCGCTGGACGCTCTGGGACAACAACTCGCGCAGCAAAAGCAGTTACTCGCCCGGCTCGCCGTCGTACAAAAACAGCAGGCAAAGCAGCGTCAGCAGGCCGTGCAACTGGCTGCCTGGCAGCAGTTCTGGCTCAATTTACCCGTGTTGATGCCCGATTCCGCCTGGCTGACCCGTCTGGAGAAGCGTGACAATCATCTGACTCTGGAGGGCCAGGCGCAGGATATGGCCTCGGTCCGGCAATTCCGCCAGCAGTTAACTACGGTCGCCCTGCTGGATCAGGTTAAGCAGGGCGGTGTAAAGCGGCAGGCCGATGGCAGTTATCGTTTTTCACTGCGGGCAACGGTCCAGGCGGTGGCTGATGAATGAGTGGTGGGAGCGGTGGTGGCAGATGGCCGCGCTTCCGCGTTACGGCTTGCTCGCCGCCCTCGCATTCTGCCTGCTCCTGCTCTCGTGGATTCTCTGGCTGCGGCCACAGCAGCAGGCGCTGACAACTGAAAAGGTGGCGCTGTTGCAGTTGACCCGTACCCTGCAGCAGCGCCAGCAGCAGTGGCGTCAGCATCCTGATAATGAGGTGTTGCAGGTGCAACTGGCGGAAATTCAGCGTGCCCGGTCTGTATCTGGCACATCAGGCCTGGCACTGGAAGCGATTCTGGCGGCACGTCGTAACCAACTGGAAGAGTGGCAGCCGGATGCACCCTCCCGCGTGCTGACGCTGCATCTGCAGTGGCCGGCATTCCAGTCGCTTTTTGCCGAGCTTGCCGATGCCTCCGCACCGTTTCCGGTGCATTTCCTGCTGCTGGCGCAGCCGCAGTTCCTGATCGCTCAACTCTGGCTGGAATCTGACGATGCGCCATAGCCTGCTGATTTTACTGCTGTGCTGTAGCAGTGTGGTGGCGCGTGATCCGTTCAGGCCGGTTGCCGGTTCAGTGTGTGAAGCGTCAGTGGAACCGCTCACTGGCTGGCGTCTGCAGGGGATTATTGGCCGGGAGGCGCATTTCCATGCCTGGCTGATTGGTCCGCATAAAGAGATTGTCATCGCCCGCATCGGCAAACCTTTTCCTGTAGCGCCCTGGCAACTCACTGACATGACCCGCCGCAGCATCACCTTAGCGGTGCAAAACAGCTGCACCGCACAACAGACTACATTCTATTTAAAAGGACGTTCGTATGGTTTGGATAGCCACTCTGCTGCTGGTCATCAGCTGCCTGCTGCCGGTTTACGCCGCTGATGAGGAACCGCTCAGCCTGACATTTGATAATGCACCGGTAGAGCGTATTTTGCAGGCGCTGGCTGATTATCAGCAGATCAATCTGATGATTGCGCCAGAGGTGGAAGGTTCGTTATCGCTGCGGCTGGATAACCTGCCGTGGCATCAGGCGCTGGAGCTGGTGGCGCGCATGGCAAAGCTGACGCTGATTGAACAGGATAATGTCCTGCTGGTCTATCCGGAAAGCTGGCAACAGGCGCAACAGCAGGCTCGTGCGGCTGAGCAGCAGGCGCAGTTGCAGCAGGTCCCTTTACAGCAGCGCGCGGTCACATTGCGTTATGCCAGCGCCAGCGAGGTGCATGCCAGTCTGCTGAGTGAGCGGCAGTCGCTGATGACGGCGCGCGGCAGCGTGACAGTCGATAAACGGACCAATGCGCTGTTACTGCGCGATACCGCAGCGGCTTTAAAAGAGACAGAACGCTGGATACGGGCGCTGGATCTGCAACTGGAGCAGATTGAGCTCTCAGCGCATATCGTTACCATCAGCGAAGAGCATTTGCAGGAGTTGGGGGTGAAGTGGGGATTGCAGGCGGGTGACGCCGCAGTGACTGACATTCTGCACCATCCCCGTCTGGATATCCCGCTGGCGTTGAGTTCACCCGGCATCAGCGTGGGGATGGCGCTGGCGCGTATAGGCGGCCAGCTTCTGGATCTGGAGTTAAGCGCGCTGGAACAGGAAAACCAGATTGAAATCATCGCCAGTCCGCGCCTCTTTACCTCACATCAGCAGACCGCATCGATTAAGCAGGGCACGGAGATTCCTTATGAAGTGTCAGCAGGAAACAGCGGGGCAACCAGTATTGAGTTTAAAGAAGCGGTGCTGGGCATGGAGGTGACACCGACCCTTTCCGGTAATGGCCGCATCCAGCTGAAAATTCGTATCAGCCAGAATATGCCGGGTCGCAGCATCAGAACCGGTGACAGCAACATATTATCCATTGATAAACAGGAAATTGAGACTCAGGTCACGGTCAGTGACGGGCAAACACTGGCGTTAGGGGGTATCTTTCAGCAGCAGCGTAGTCGTGGCGAGAATAAGGTGCCGCTACTGGGAAATGTGCCGCTGATTGGCGGGTTATTTCGCCAGCAATCTGAGCAGCGCAAAAAAAGAGAGCTGGTGATCTTCATTACGCCACGATTGGTCAGGGAAGCAGCGCTTACGGCTGGATAAAACGGAAAATGCGTCCCTTAAGGCCATCTGCGTTGACGCAGGAGAGGAATTAGCTTACAAGGTTTAGCGATTTTCAATACGGTGTAACCGTCTAGGCTGGGTAAATCCCGGCAAACAGATCAGAAAACTTCTCTGTAAGCAGCGTTGTAAAAGACGCAGCGCTGGCGCGTTACAGTTTCGCGAACACAGGCCAATTCAGAAATGGATGTGCTGAAGGCAATATAATCGGTTGCCAAACAGCCTTGAGTGTTGAGATAATTTTTCATCTGACTCTTGCTAACGCTCATGAGGTCTCAGTTCCTGTCCCGCCAGCGAATGCTGAACGCGGGGTATCATTAACGAATTCTTAGTAATACCGACAAAATGGCAGAGAAACGCAATATCTTTCTGGTTGGGCCGATGGGTGCCGGCAAAAGCACTATTGGCCGTCAGTTGGCTCAGCAACTCAACATGGAGTTCTTCGATTCCGATCAGGAAATTGAGCGACGCACCGGAGCGGATGTGGGCTGGGTTTTTGATGTCGAAGGCGAAGCTGGCTTTCGCGATCGCGAAGAAAAAATCATCAACGAACTGACCGAGAAGCAAGGCATCGTCCTGGCGACAGGCGGGGGTTCCGTCAAATCCCGGGAAACGCGTAATCGGCTCTCCGCTCGCGGTGTTGTGGTTTATCTTGAAACCACCATCGAGAAGCAACTGGCGCGCACCCAACGTGACAAAAAACGTCCGTTGCTGCAGGTGGATTCACCGCCGCGTGAAGTGCTCGAAGCGCTGGCTGGCGAACGTAACCCGCTCTACGAAGAGATCGCCGATGTAACCATTCGCACAGATGATCAGAGTGCGAAAGTGGTGGCGAATCAGATTATCCACATGTTGGAAAAAAGTTGATCCAACGTTCGAAGGCTCTTTAACAGGTATCGAGCATCATGGAGAAGATCACCGTCTCACTAGGGGAACGCAGTTACCCCATCACTATCGCCGCCGGACTGTTTAACGATCCGGCTTCTTTTTGGCCGCTACGCGCGGGCGAAAACGCCATGGTGGTGACAAACCAGACGCTGGCTCCGCTTTATCTTGACCCGCTTACAGCGCTGCTGAAGGCGGCTGGTGTAAAAGTGGATCAGGTGATCTTACCCGACGGCGAGCAATACAAGACGCTGGCCGTAATGGATCAGGTTTTTACCGCACTTCTGCAAAAGCCGCACGGTCGTGATACGACGCTTATCGCCTTAGGCGGTGGCGTCATTGGCGATCTTACCGGTTTTGCTGCGGCCAGTTATCAGCGTGGCGTACGCTTTATTCAGGTACCGACCACCTTACTGTCGCAGGTTGATTCTTCGGTTGGCGGTAAAACGGCCGTTAACCATCCGCTGGGCAAAAACATGATCGGCGCGTTTTATCAACCCGCGTCGGTGGTGATTGATACGGCCTGTCTGAAGACACTGCCCGCGCGCGAACTGGCGTCGGGTCTGGCGGAAGTCATTAAGTACGGCATCATTCTCGACGGGACATTTTTTGAGTGGCTGGAGCAGAATCTTGATGCTCTGCTGGCGCTGGATGAACAGGCGCTGGCGTACTGCATTCGTCGCTGCTGTGAGCTGAAAGCCGAGGTTGTTTCGGCCGATGAGCGTGAAAACGGTCAGCGGGCGTTGCTTAATCTGGGCCATACTTTTGGTCATGCGATTGAAGCACATATGGGCTATGGCAACTGGCTGCATGGTGAAGCCATTGCGGCAGGCATGGTGATGGCAGCACGAACGGCTGAACGTCTGGGGCAGTTCCAGGCGCAGGAGACCGACCGCATTATTGCGCTGTTCCGCCGTGCCGGTTTACCGGTGCATGGGCCGCAGGCGATGAGTGCGGAGATGTATCTGCCGCACATGATGCGCGATAAAAAAGTTCTGGCGGGCGAACTGCGGCTGATACTCCCGCTGTCGATTGGTCGCTCTGAAGTGCGTGGTGGCGTGGCACATGATATGGTGCTGGCTGCGATTAATGATTGTCAGCAACCCTGAGATTAAGCAGTTGAGTGGTGACGCGGCGCGCAGGGTGCGCAGTGCGGAATGCCGCTTTACGGAGGAGGCAAAATGGATGAGTTTAAACCGGAAGACGAGTTAAAACCTGACGCCAGCGACCGCCGTCCCTCGCGCCCGCGTAAGCCGTCTGCCGCAGCCAAAGTACCGGCGTCGCGCCAGCGCATCATGATGGGTGTCGGGATTCTGGTTCTGCTGTTACTGGTACTGGGTATTGGTTCAGCGCTGAATGGCCCGGATGAGAAAAAGCCAGCGACTGCGGGCACGACTCCTGCCGCCAGTGGCGGTTCCGGTAGCGAGAAGAATATCGATCTGGGCGGCTCCTCTTCCATGTCAGCCGGGCAGACTCCTCCGTCAGGTCAAACCACGCCAGCGCCTGACGCAAATAACGCATCGACCAGCGGTGAGGGTGCCTCTGCTCCTCAGCGTGACGTTTCCATGCCGCCTGTGGCGTCAACGCCTACCCAGGCCGCGCCGGTTGACGCGCCAGCAAATCAGCAGCGCGTCACGCTGCCAGGCGATCTGAACAGCGCGCTGACGAATCAGCAGCAGCAGGTCGATAACGCTGCGATGGGAACGCAGGGTGGCAGTTCACTGCCGACGGCGCCCGCGACGGTCAGCGGTAATGCAGGAACGGCAGCCAATCCTGTCGCCGCACCTTCACGTCAGACGCCCAACAAATCCAGTGCTTCTGCACGTCCGGCGCATGATTCATCGCATAAAACGGCGTCGAAACCTGCAACCCGTGACAGCAAAACGCATACCACGCCAGCGCATTCCCCAGCCAGTTCTGCTCCGGCCACTGCGTCCACCGGCAGCAGTTCAGCCAGCAAATCCGTGCCAGGCGGCAGCTATACGCTGCAGCTGAGCGGTGCATCGAAGGCGGAAAGCCTGAATGCCTGGGCTAAACAACAGAATCTGAGCGGGTATCACGTCTACAAAACCACCCGTAACGGTCAGCCGTGGTATGTGCTAGTGAGTGGATCTTATGCCACACCGGCGGATGCCAAACGCGCTGTCGCGTCGCTGCCTGCGGAAGTACGTGCAAAAAATCCCTGGGTAAAACCCGTTAGCCAGGTGAAGAAAGAAGCCAGCCAATAGCGGATGTGGGGCCATGTTCTGGCCCCGTTTTAAGCGCAGATCTGCTGTCGGTAAAGCCACAGCCTCACAATAAGATGTAATAACCACGACAGCATGAAAAAAAATCGCGCTTTCCTGAAATGGGCAGGGGGAAAATTTCCCTTAGTAGAAGAGATCCATCGTCACCTGCCGCAAGGCGACTGTCTGGTCGAGCCCTTTGTGGGTGCAGGTTCAGTGTTTCTGAACACGGAGTTTGATCGCTACCATCTTGCAGATATCAACAGTGACCTGATTAATCTCTACAACATTGTTAAAACGCGCACGGCGGATTTCATTCGTGACGCGCAGCTGCTGTTTACGCCGGAAGGTAACAACGAGATCTGTTATTACCAGCGGCGCACCGAATTCAACACCAGCACCGACGCCTACCAGCGTGCGCTGCTGTTCCTCTATCTGAACCGTCACTGTTACAACGGCCTCTGTCGCTATAACCTGCGTGGTGAGTTCAACGTGCCGTTTGGCCGCTATCGCAAACCCTACTTTCCGGAAGCAGAACTGTTATGGTTTGCCGAGCGCGCGCAAAAAGCGACGTTTGTCTGTGAATCGTACGATGTTACGCTGACCAATGCTGGCAAGGGCTCTGTGGTCTATTGCGATCCGCCTTATGCACCGCTGTCGGCAACGGCTAATTTCACGGCTTATCACACCAACAGCTTCAGTCTGCGTGAGCAGGAGAATCTGGCGGCGTTAGCGGCACAGCTCGCTTCGTCGGAGAACCGTATTCCGGTTCTGATTTCTAACCACGACACTGCACTGACGCGTTTGTGGTATCAGGATGCAGTGTTACATGTGGTCAAAGCCCGGCGTTCTATCAGCCGAAGCATAACGGGTCGCACCAAGGTCGACGAACTGCTGGCACTTTATCGCTAGTCTGTTTCGTCCGCGACCAACGCATCACGCCAGCCTCCGGGCTGGCGCACAACAGTGGGAGAATCGGATGAAACAATATTTGCTGGCCCCTTCAATCCTTTCGGCGGACTTTGCCCGTCTGGGCGAAGACACAGCCAAAGCGCTGGCGGCCGGAGGTGACGTGGTGCACTTCGACGTGATGGATAACCACTACGTCCCTAATCTGACCATGGGTCCGATGGTGCTAAAAGCACTGCGGGACTATGGCATCACCGCTCCCATCGATGTGCATCTGATGGTGAAGCCGGTAGATGCGCTGATCCCTGAGTTCGCCAAAGCCGGCGCCACTTACATCACCTTTCATCCCGAAGCCAGCGAACATGTTGACCGCACCCTGCAATTGATTAAAGAGCATGGCTGTAAAGCAGGTCTGGTGTTTAACCCGGCGACCCCGCTTAGCTATCTGGATTACGTCATGGATAAGCTGGATATCATTCTGCTGATGTCAGTGAACCCTGGTTTTGGCGGTCAGTCATTTATTCCCGGCACCCTGGATAAACTGCGTGAAGCGCGCAGACGTATCGATCAGAGCGGTTACAACATTCGCCTTGAAGTGGATGGCGGCGTGAAGATCGACAATATCCGCGAGATAGCGGCTGCCGGTGCTGACATGTTTGTCGCCGGTTCTGCCATCTTCGGTCATCCTGACTATAAAAAAGTGATCGACGACATGCGCAATGAACTGGAGAAAGCCAATGGCTCATTTCACTGAGATTCGTGCGCTGGCGTTTGATCTCGATGGCACGCTGGTGGATAGCGCGCCAGGTCTTGCTGATGCGATCGACCGCACGCTGAGCGATCTCCGCCTGCCGCAGGCGGGCCTTGAGCGGGTCTCCACCTGGATCGGCAACGGTGCCGATATCATGATGGCCCGCGCGCTGACCTTCGCGCTGGGTCGCGAACCGCAGCCTGAAGAGCAGCGTGATGCGCGGGCGTTGTTTGACCGGCACTACGCCGATACGGTAGAGGCGGGTAGCACGCTGTTTCCACAGGTAAAACAGACGCTGGAGGCATTAAAGGCTTCCGGATTGCCGATGGCGATTGTGACGAACAAGCCGACGCCGTTTGTGGCACCGTTGCTGGAATCGCTGGGCATTGCCGATGCGTTTTCGCTGATTATTGGTGGCGACGATGTGCCGGTTAAAAAACCGCACCCTGCAGCGATCTTTATGGTGCTGGGCACCTTCGGCGTATTGCAGAATGAGTTGCTGTTTGTTGGCGACTCTCGCAATGATATTCAGGCGGCGCAGGCGGCAGGCGTACCGAATGTGGGTATGACCTTTGGTTATAATTATGGCGAGCCGATTGTGACCAGCCAGCCCGATTTAACCCTCGACTCTTTCGACGAACTTTTGCCCGCTCTGGGGCTGTAAATATCAGGACTTAAGTATGAAACCCATCGTTTTCAGCGGCGCACAGCCGTCCGGCGAACTGACCATTGGCAACTATATGGGAGCGCTGCGTCAGTGGGTGCAGATGCAGGATGATTTTCACTGCATTTACTGCATCGTTGATCTGCACGCAATCACCGTGCGTCAGGATCCTGCAGCACTGCGCAAAGCGACGCTGGACACGCTGGCGCTTTATCTGGCCTGTGGTATCGACCCGGAAAAAAGCACCATCTTTGTTCAGTCGCATGTGCCAGAACACACGCAGCTGAGCTGGATCCTGAACTGCTACGCCTACTTCGGTGAACTGAGCCGCATGACGCAGTTCAAAGATAAATCAGCGCGTTACGAAGAGAACATCAACGCTGGTCTGTTCGATTATCCGGTGCTGATGGCGGCGGACATTCTGCTTTATCAGACCAATCAGGTGCCGGTGGGTGAAGATCAGAAGCAGCATCTGGAGCTGAGCCGTGATATCGCACATCGCTTCAATGCGATCTATGGCGACATATTCAGAGTGCCAGAGCCGTTCATTCCGAAATCGGGTGCGCGCGTCATGTCGCTGCTGGAACCGACCAAAAAAATGTCCAAGTCCGACGATAACCGCAATAACGTTATCGGCCTGCTGGAAGATCCGAAAGCGGTCGTGAAGAAGATCAAACGTGCCGTTACTGATTCTGAAGAGCCGCCAGTGGTGCGCTACGACATCAAAGAAAAAGCGGGCGTGTCTAACCTGCTGGATATTCTGTCAGGCGTGACCGGTAAAACCATTGCTGAGCTGGAGCAGGAGTTCGAAGGCAAAATGTATGGTCATCTGAAAGGCGCGGTAGCCGATGCTGTGTCGGGCATGCTCTCTGAGCTTCAGGAGCGTTATCATCGCTTCCGCAACGATGAAGCCCTGCTGGAGCAGGTAATGCGTGATGGCGCGGCCAAAGCACGCGCACAGGCGCAGGAAACGCTGAAGAAGGTTTATCAGGCGGTAGGCTTTGTCGCGATGCCATAATGGCTGAGCAGACAAACAACGCGGCGGGCTTTGTGCCCGCCGTTTTTATTTGCAGGATTTAAAACCAGCGCAGGCTTTCACGCAGACTCACCACGCTGCCGATGATCATCAGGCTGGGACTGGTCACCTCTCCGGCTGGCCGACCATGCCGTTACCAATAACGACGACATTGTGCTTGCTCATTTTTGCCTCAAATTTGCGATATCTGCGGCTACAATAGCGCGCCATTTCTGACGCTTATTGATATACATCAACCACGGTCCTATATACCTATTAAGAGGTATGTTTTTGATTTTAATTAAGTTTATCTGGTGAGGCTAACCTGCTGAATATCCTGCATTGCCGTGCGTGGTATGAATCGTGCTAGTTTTAACCACTCAGGTTAACCGGATAAGGAATCAGCCATGTTGTCACCCAAGTGGATCAATAACGTGCGTTTACCCTGGCGGGAAGGATTGTGGCAAATCGAAATCGCCGACGGAAAAATTGCCCGCATTTCAGCTCAGCCGCAGCAGCCTTCACCCGCGGATCAATCACTGGACGGTGAGGGCGGCATAGCCTGCGCGCCCTTTATTGAGCCTCATATTCATCTGGATACCACCCAGACGGCGGGTGAACCGGCATGGAATCAATCCGGGACGCTGTTTGAAGGCATTGAGCGCTGGGCCGAACGCAAGGCGCTGCTCAGCCACGAAGATGTTAAACAGCGGGCGTTGCAGACGCTGAAGTGGCAGATCGCCAACGGTATCCAGTTTGTCCGCACTCACGTTGACGTGTCCGATCCGTCACTGACGGCGCTGAAAGCGATGCTGGAGCTGAAAGCGGAGATGGCCCCATGGATCACCCTTCAGATTGTCGCGTTTCCTCAGGAGGGCATTCTCTCTTATCCCAACGGCGAAGCATTGCTGGAGGAGGCGTTACGGCTGGGCGCGGATGTGGTCGGCGCCATTCCGCACAACGAATTCACCCGCGAATATGGCGTCGAGTCGCTGCATAAAACCTTTGCGCTGGCTAACCGCTACGACCGGCTGATCGATGTTCACTGCGATGAGATTGATGATGAACAGTCGCGTTTTGTGGAAACCGTGGCGGCGCTGGCACATCGCGATGGCAACGGCGCACGTGTGACGGCCAGTCATACCACCGCAATGCACTCTTACAATGGCGCGTACGCCTCACGGCTGTTCCGGCTGCTTAAACTGTCGGGCATTAACTTTATTGCCAATCCGCTGGTCAATATTCATCTGCAGGGTCGCTTTGACACCTATCCTAAGCGGCGCGGGATAACGCGCGTAAAAGAGATGCTGGAGGCAGAGATTAACGTCTGCTTCGGCCACGACGATGTGTTTGATCCCTGGTATCCGCTGGGCACCGCCAATATGCTTCAGGTGTTGCATATGGGATTACATGTCTGTCAGCTGATGGGCTATGAGCAGATTGATGCGGGTCTGGATCTGATTACGCATAACAGCGCGAAGACGATGCAGCTGTCAGGTTATGGCATTCAGAGCGGCAACGAGGCCAGCCTGATCATTCTGCCAGCGGAAAGCGGTTTTGATGCGGTCAGAAGGCAGGTGCCGGTGCGCTATTCATTGCGTCGTGGTGTCGTGGTGGCAGAGACAAAGCCCGCAGAAAGCGAGATTTACTGGCGGGAACGGGAGCGCATCGACTTCCGGCGGTAGAAAGCAGAGCGGCGATGACTCGCCGCTCTGAAGGATTAATGCGTGACGTGACCGTGAGTACGATGACGGCTGACAAAGCCGAGCAGGGCACACATTACAAACACCACGGCGTAGAGCGCGTTAGCCGTCGCCAGTGCGGTATGCACACCACTTTTCTCAACGATAGGTGCCGTGACCACAAAGGTCAGCATGGTGCCGACGGTGCCGCAGGTCAGGATGAAGTTCACCAGCTTCGGTGAAGCCACTTTGGTCTGTAGTGAACCCAGAGTGATAATGGTGGTGTAGATAGCACTTGAGCTGAAACCAAGAATCATGATGATCCACTTCAGCATGCCAGCATCGCTGCTGCTGACGAACCAGTACATCAGCACGGTCGCCAGGCCTGCCAGCACCATCAGAATGCGTTGCAGATCGAAGAAACGCAGCAGGAAGCTGAAGGCCCACATACCCACCATATACGCCGTCCAGAAGCTGCCCACCAGTTGTCCTGCGTCATTGATGTTCATGCCCATGACTTTGGTGGCATATTCCGGCACCCAGGAGATAAAGCCGAGCTGGCCCAGAATGTAGCAGAGTGCCGCCACTGCCAGCAGCAGCACGCCCACACCCCATTTTTCTTTCTCAACCGTCGGGCTGTTTTCAGGCTTACGCAGCACCGGGAACTCAACAAACAGCGTCATGATGAAGATGGCGACGTAGATAAAGCCGATGCAGACGTAGACCCAGTACCACGGCAACTGACGCGCCAGCAGAATCCCTGCCAGCACCGGAAACAGTGTGCCCGCCATGCTGAAGAAGGAGTCGGTGAACAGCAGGCGTGAACCACGCTGACGACCTTCATACATGTGGGTAATCAGGAAGGTGCCGATCGACATGGTAATGCCGCTCACCACACCCAGTACAAACATGCAGAGCGAGAAGACAGTGAGATCGCGGCTGGTCATCAATCCGATTATCGCCAGCACCATCAGGACGAAGCCGAAAATAAGCTGGCGCTTCAGCGGCACAATGACCATCAGCCAGGCGTTCAGGAAGACCGCAGCTAAAATGCCGCTGTTGAGGAAGGTGAAGGTATTACTCATGCTGGAGATGGGGATCTGGAAATCTTTTGCGATATCGCCCATTACCATGCCGGTAACGATCACCAGCGCGCCGGTCAGTGCATAGGAGAAGAAGCTTATCCAGGTGAGGCCAATACGATTACGGTTTGTCATGTTCTGAACCTGTTGAGAACCGGGTGGCAAAAAGTGTCAGAAAGTGTAAACGGAACTGTGATCTTAATAAACAAGCAGTGAAACTACAGATCCATATTTCATGTATTGTGTGATTTTAATCACGCAATTGCGGGTGTTTAACGTTTGCTCAGACCTTTTGCTGCAACAGCGTAAATATAGGTAAAACGCTGGCTCATGGAATAGAGTCTCTTTACAATCAATCACGTTTTTGTGCCCGCTCTCCCAGGTAAGGAATCTTTCATGTTTAAACGTACTTTAACAGCGGCCATCACCCTGTTAGCGCTCTCTTCCGTTTCCGCCCAGGCGCTGGCCGCAAAAGGTGACACCCACGTTCTGCTCACCACCTCCGCCGGCAATATTGAACTCGAACTGAATAACCAAAAAGCGCCGTTTTCTGTGAAAAACTTCGTTGATTACGTCAACAATGGTTTTTACAACAACACCATTTTTCACCGCGTGATCCCGGGCTTTATGGTGCAGGGTGGGGGCTTCACCACAGACATGCAGCAGAAGCAGACCAACGCGCCAATTAAAAACGAAGCGGACAATGGCCTGCGTAACCTGCGCGGCACCATCTCTATGGCGCGTACCGCCGATAAAGACAGTGCGACCAGCCAGTTCTTCCTCAACGTCGCGGATAATGCCTTCCTCGACCACGGACAGCGCGATTTTGGCTATGCCGTATTTGGCAAGATTGTGAAAGGTCAGGATGTGGTTGAAAAAATTTCTCAGGTTCCGACCAAAGATGTGGGTCCTTACCAGAATGTTCCGTCCAAACCGGTAGTTATCCTCTCCGCTAAAGTCCTGCCTTAACGCTTTTCGTCGCCATCTGCGGATGGCGACCGTCTGTCGCCTCCGGCAAAGCCAGAAATTGCTCTTATACTTAGGGCAAAAACCTGAGCAGGAGGCGGCATGGCGAACAAACTCACCGAAAAACAGAAGGTCACCCTGTGGCAACAGCGACGTAGCGCCAGCTATCAGGCCAGCTGTCGGCTGGAAGGTTTCATGCCAAATGAAACCAGTGTTAACAGCGATGATGCAGCCGCACGTCTGGCGTCACTGAGGAGGCAATATGGACTCTAATACCGCCGTCAGCCAGGATCCCTACCTGTGGCAGCACGACAACGTGCTGAAAAACCTGCCCGATATTCATGACGCTGCGCAGCTGCGCAAGGCAGAGCTGAGCTTTAGTGCGGCACGCGCCGCTACGCTGGAGCTGGGCCCGCGTAATCCCGGGCTGCCTTACCTGCGCCAGATCCATCGCACGCTGTTCCAGGATGTCTACAGCTGGGCGGGGGAACTGCGCACCATTGATATCTGGCGTGATGAGACGCCGTTCTGTCATTTCGAATATATCGAAAAGGAAGGCAATGCCCTGATGGCCGCGCTGGAAGAAGAGAAGGGGTTAGCTGATTTGCCGCGTGACGAATTTATTCAGCGCCTCGCTCACTACTATTGCGAAATCAATATGCTGCATCCTTTCCGCCACGGAAATGGTCGGGCGCAGCGGATTTTCTTTGAACAGCTTGCACTGCATGCCGGATATCTGCTGAACTGGGAAGAGACGGATGCTGAAAGCTGGAAAGCGGCGAATCAGGCCGGTGTAGCCGGAGATTTGGTCCCGCTGGAGCAGGTCTTTGCGAAAGTGGTGAGTGAGGCGGCCTCACCGCGTAGAATAGCGGCGCGGTTTATCATTCTGGACACGTCATGCTGCTGCTTATCGACAATTACGACTCCTTTACCTGGAATCTCTATCAATATTTCTGCGAGCTGGGCGCGCAGGTTCAGGTGGTGCGCAATGATGCCATCACGCTGGAGCAGATGGCGGCGCTGCCACTGACCCATCTGGTCATCTCGCCTGGCCCCTGCACGCCGTCGGAATCAGGCATCTCGCTGGCGGCAATCCGGCACTTCGCCGGACAGCTGCCGGTGCTGGGCGTCTGCCTGGGCCATCAGGCGATTGCGCAGGCGTATGGCGCGCAGGTGGTACGTGCGCGTCAGGTGATGCACGGCAAAACCTCTGCCATTCAGCACACCGGCCAGGGCGTGTTTCGCAATCTCAATAATCCCCTTACCGTGACCCGCTATCACTCGCTGATTGTGCAGCGCGATACTCTGCCCGAGGCGTTCGAGGTGACGGCCTGGACGATGCGTGACGGCGAGCCTGACGAAATTATGGGATTCCGCCACAAAACTCTGGCGCTGGAAGGCGTACAGTTCCATCCCGAGAGCATTCTCAGCGAGCAGGGACATCTGCTGCTGCGCAATTTCCTTGAGCAATAAGTTGCCTTTGAGTGATTTTTTATGCATATTTTGTGATTATTATTTCATGTTTGCACAATAATCATTTAAATGGGGTCATCAATGGCAGCGGAAAAAATTGCGGTCACGCGGGAGACGTTCGATAACGTTATTTTGCCTGTTTATGCACCTGCGCAGTTCGTGCCGGTAAAAGGCAAGGGCAGCCGTGTATGGGATCAGCAGGGCAAAGAGTATATCGATTTCTCGGGTGGTATCGCCGTCACCGCACTTGGACACTGCCATCCTGCGCTGGTGGAGACGCTGAAAAGCCAGGGCGAGACGCTGTGGCACACCAGCAACGTCTTCACCAACGAACCGGCGCTGCGCCTTGCCAGTAAGTTAATCCAGGCGACCTTTGCCGATCGCGTCTTCTTTGCCAACTCCGGTGCCGAAGCCAACGAAGCCGCGTTTAAGCTGGCGCGCTACTACGCCTGCAAACGTCACAGCCCGTTTAAAAGTAAAATCATCGCCTTCCATAACGCCTTTCATGGCCGGACGCTGTTTACCGTTACGGTCGGCGGACAGCCAAAATATTCCGACGGGTTCGGGCCGAAACCGGCGGATATCGTCCACGTGCCGTTTAATGACCTTGATGCAGTGAAAGCGGTAATCGACGACCACACCTGCGCCATCGTGGTTGAACCGATTCAGGGCGAAGGCGGCGTAGTGCCCGCGACGCAGGAATTTATGCAGGGACTGCGCGAGCTTTGCGATCAGCATCAGGCGCTGCTGGTGCTGGATGAAGTGCAGAGTGGCATGGGACGCAGCGGCAAACTGTTCGCCTATGAGCATTATGGCGTCCAGCCCGATATTCTGACCTCAGCCAAAGCGCTGGGCGGCGGTTTCCCGGTCAGCGCCATGCTGACCACTAACGAGATCGCCTCGACCATGGCACCAGGCGTGCATGGGACCACGTATGGCGGCAATCCGCTGGCCTGCGCCATCGCTGAAACGGCGCTGGATATTATCAATACGCCGGACGTGCTGGCGGGTGTCGATATGCGGCGTGAGCACTTTGTCACAGCGCTGCAGGCCATTGATGCGAAGTATGACTTGTTCAGTGACATTCGCGGCAAGGGGTTGCTGATTGGCGCCGCGCTTAAACCTCAGCATGCCGGGAAGTCACGCGACATACTGAATGCCGCCGCCGCTGAGGGCGTGATGGTGCTGGTTGCCGGCACCGACGTGATGCGTTTTGCGCCGTCACTGATTATCGAACCGGCCGATATCGAAGAGGGCATGCGCCGCTTCGCCACCGCCGTCGGCAAGGTGCTTAACGGCTAGGCTAGTTTTTACGTAAGCGTCTGATCAGCCAGCGGCCATGTTGTGGTCGCTGGTTCCATGCCAGTGAGGAGATGGTGTACATCACGCTCAGATGGTCAAGAATACGTCGCACATGCTGTTCCACCACCGTGACAGGTCCCTCACTGATGTTCTCAAGATCATCCAGCAGATTAACCTGTGAGCTTTCACCATCATATTCCAGCCGCTGCTGACACCGCTGTAGCGCGATTTCACAGGATTGCAGATAGCGTTGTGCCAGCGAGTCGGTCAGCATAGTGTGCTCCCGCGCCAGAATCGTTATGGCATTAATGTGCTCAACAATAAACTGACTGTGCGTGACCCAGAGCCGCATATCACTCAGATAGCGGGAGTTAAACGCGGGTTCCTGCATCGCCTGATTCAGCGAGTTAAACAGCGCATTGTGCGCCTGATTCACCTTCACGCGCTGATACGCCAGTTTCTCAGGTGACTGTTCGTTACCCAGCAACAATCTCAGTGCGTCCTGATCGGCTTCCAGCGCATCATGGGCGTTCTGTCGCAGTAAGCCACTCTGCCACTGAGGCCACAGCCACAGCATCCCGCCAAAGGCGATCAGACAGCCCATCAGCGTATCCATCAGTCGCGGCAGCAGAAACTGCGCGCCATTCAGCGACAGCAATTGCAGCGAGTAAACCGCCGTGACCGTAAAGCCAATCATTGACCAGCCATAGAACTGGCGCGTAAAGCGATAGCTGATAAAGGTTATTGCCAGCATGATCAGCAGCACCAGCGACTCCGGCACCGCCAGCCGCAGCGTGGCGGCCGCAATCACCAGACCGGCAAAGGTGCCCAGCGCACGGTGCTGGATGCGAACACGCGTAGCGCTGTAACCGTTCTGGCTGACGAACATGATGGTCATCAGGATCCAGTAAGGTTTGGGGATGTTGAAGAACAGCGCCAGTGCACTGCCCAGCATCAGCATTACCGCAAAGCGTCCGGCGGTGCGCAGCGCTGACGAGCGAAAAGAGAGATAACTGCGCAGCGCCGGTAACAGTGGCAGACGGCGCTGACGATCCGCCATCAGGTCACGCTGATACAGCGGTTTCTGCGTGCGCAGCACCCGCGCAATGCGGTTGAAGTGGTAAAGACAGAAGTTACCCACCGGATTGTCGGGATGCTGATGGGCGATCTTCTCCAGCGCGCCAAGCTGTTTGTCCATCGCAAAGCGATCGGGTAGCTGGTGATAAAGGATGTTATCCGCCAGCACCCGTAGCCGGGCCGAAATGGTTTTGGCATTCCAGCGGATCACCGCTTCGGCATGGCTCTGTTCGACCAGCTTCTGCACCTCTTCCGGCCGATGCAGACTAACCGAGATGTGTTCCTGCAGATCCAGCGCCACCTGAAAGGCGCGCGTCAGCCGCTTATGGCTGTGATCGCGGCTTGCCGACAGCATGTGCATCTGCTGATAGCAGGTGTTAATCAGATCGACCACTTTCTGCTGACGCGCCAGCAGCGGCGGCAGTGCCTTTTCCGGGTCGGTCAGCTGCGTCAGCAGGGTGTATTTGGCGTCGCAGTAGTTAGCCAGCTCGCGGTAGATCAGGCTGAGGCTTTCGCGCATCGGCTGCTCTTTCCACAGCCAGAACCAGAACCAGTTAAACAGCCCATACCAGAGCGTGCCGCCGATGTAGAGCAGCGGGGTAACATAGATGGGCATGCGGCCAATGAGGCTCAGGGTAAAAATGGCGGCGATAAGCGTGCCGGGCAGCAGACGACCATGCAGCGGGCTGATCTCACCCGTCACGCCGAGCAGCAGGGGCATGGCGAACAGGATGAGCGGTAGCGGAATGGCATGCAGTGTGAGCCACTGAATCAGGAAGCTGCCGAGGGCAAACAGGCTGCCACCCACAATCAGGCGTTTGAAAAAGCGTTTATGCGGGGTATCCAGACCGGCAATATTGCAGCAGGCAGGCACTAACGAGAACAGCAGACCTTTTTGCAGGTCGCCAGCCAGCCAGCCCAGCGCGACGGGCAGACAAAGCACCAGCGTTTGCCGCAAGGCGTAGTTGACTTCAGGATGGTAAATAATTCGACGCCACATCGGCCCAACACAAACAATAACGGCGTGATGTTGCCATCACGCCGTGGGTGACAGGAATTAGCGGGTGCCGTAAACGACGATGGTTTTGCCGTGTGCGGAGATCAGGTTCTGATCTTCCAGCATCTTCAAAATACGGCCCACGGTTTCGCGTGAACAACCCACAATCTGGCCAATTTCCTGACGAGTGATTTTAATTTGCATGCCGTCGGGATGCGTCATGGCATCTGGCTGCTTCGCCAGGTTGAGCAGGGTCTGTGCAATGCGTCCGGTGACGTCGAGGAAAGCGAGGTTACCCACTTTTTCAGACGTGACCTGCAGGCGACGCGCCATCTGCGAGGAGAGTCGCATCAGGATGTCGGGATTAACCTGAATCAGCTGACGGAATTTCTTGTAAGAAATCTCCGCCACTTCGCACGCGCTTTTCGCACGTACCCAGGCGCTGCGCTCCTGGCCTTCTTCGAACAGGCCAAGCTCACCAATGAAATCGCCCTGATTCAGGTAGGAAAGAATCATCTCTTTGCCTTCTTCATCTTTAATCAGAACCGCGACGGAACCTTTCACGATGTAGTAAAGCGTTTCTGCTTTTTCACCTTGGTGAATCAGCGTACTTTTGGATGGATACTTGTGAATATGGCAATGGGACAGGAACCATTCGAGTGTAGGGTCTGTTTGCGGTTTGCCGAGAACCATTCGCTATTATCCTCTGTTGTAATCGTGCCCAAAATACAGGGGGCAGTTTTCCCTGTCAGGCGGTGAAAGCTTCAAGCGTTTCCCTTTCAGGAAATTATTCGGGCCGCATCAGGCGCAGTGCGCATCATTCTTCCCGGCTTCGCCATCGGGTGACGAAAAATATTTTCAGCACTGTTTGTAGCACAGCTTTTGCCGACTGTCTTGTGTTGTCTCGCTTCAGCTACAGGCGGATTTCTCTGGATTGCTGTTTACCAGGCGAAAGCGTACTCTGGCGACAAAACAGCGTATTCCGGAGCAAAAATCATGCAGGCAAGAGTGAAGTGGGTAGAAGGACTGACATTCCTCGGAGAATCCTCATCCGGCCATCAGATACTGATGGATGGAAATTCGGGCGATAAAGCGCCCAGCCCAATGGAGATGGTGCTGATGGCGGCCGGCGGATGCAGCGCGATTGACGTGGTATCAATTCTGCAAAAAGGCCGTAACGATGTGGCTGATTGTGAAGTAAAACTGACCTCAGAACGTCGTGAAGAGGCGCCGCGAATCTTTACGCACATCAACCTGCACTTTATCGTGAGTGGTAAAGCGCTCCAGGATAAAGCGGTCTCACGCGCGGTGGATCTTTCTGCTGAAAAATATTGTTCGGTGGCCATCATGCTGGGTAAAGGTGTGACGATTACGCATAGCTATGAAGTGATTGAGCTGTAACAGGCTGAAGGGCATTTTAAAGTCGCGGGCCAATTCGGAGTCGGTCTGGTGTCGGGCCGTTCCTGCATAGAGAGTCCGCTTTAAGACTGTGCCCGCGCTATTACGCACCTCATCCCTGAGGTGCGCCCATACCGGGCCAACGCTTTGCGTTGTTCAAAAACGCTCCCGGCGTTTTTGTCCCAGTCGCGGGACGCTTTCCTCTTCTGACCCGGTTCCCGGCGTGTTGAGCTTAGGTGTTGCTGTCAGATTCTTTGTCACCAGGTTTTTTCAGTGGCGACCTTTCTGAAAACGGATGTGGCTGCCGGACGTGAAGCGAAGGGAGCATATGCCTGTAGCAAAGCATAGCGGGCCAGGGATGGCCCGCGCTGAGCCTGCCAGGGATGGCGGTTTTGCGTCTTTGCGAAAGGTGTATGCTCCCTGAAGCCAGCTCAGCAGTAAGCCTTTCCCCGCAGAAATGCCAGTTTTACCTCTTTGCGAAAGGCCTCTGCTCTCTGCGTTTTTTTTGCTGACCTCTTACTCTATCCGCTTACCTTCCATCAGCCGCTTCACCAGCGGACCCATGATCAGCTCCATCGCCAGACCCATTTTGCCGCCGGGCACGACCAGCGTATTGATGTGCGAGATAAACGAACCCTGCAGCATCGCCAGCAGGTAGGGGAAGTCGATATCTTCCAGCGCCTGGAAATGAATCACCACAAAGCTCTCATCCAGTGACGGAATGGCGCGGGCAGCGAACGGGTTTGAGGTGTCGACGGTCGGGACGCGCTGAAAGTTGATGTGGGTGCGCGAGAACTGTGGCGTGATGAAATTGATGTAATCTTCCATCGAACGCACCACGGAATCCATCACTGCTTCGCGTGAATGACCGCGCTCGCCGGTGTCGCGCACCAGCTTCTGAATCCACTCCAGGTTAACAATGGGCACAACGCCCACCAGCAAATCAACCTGTTCCGCCACGTTATGCTGCGCCGTCACCACGCCGCCGTGCAGTCCTTCATAGAACAGAATGTCAGTGTTCTGCGGCAGCGGCTGCCAGGGCGTAAAGGTGCCGGGCACCTGATTCCACGGTACGGCTTCATCGTAGGTGTGCAGATATTTACGCGACTGGCCCTGTCCGCTTTGACCATACTCTTTAAAGCTCTGCTCCAGCAGACCAAAGTCATTGGCTTCCGGGCCAAAGTAGCTGACGTGACGTCCTAAATCGCGCGCCTTACGAATCGCCATATCCATTTCAGGGCGGGTAAAGCGGTGAAAGCTGTCGCCTTCAAGTTCAGCAGCATGAAGATCGAGCTGCTGAAAGATTTTACGAAACGCGAGGCTGGTGGTGGTGGTTCCTGCACCGCTGGAACCGGTCACCGCGATAATGGGATGACGTGCAGACATAGAAAAGCTCCCTGTGAGGTCGGGCGATGAGCATTGTTATCATGAAATGATGCCGGGTGCATCAGCCACGAAATTCTTTGCGCGGCATGATATTGACCGATTCATGCAGTTCCGACCACACCAGCACCACTTCACCGGTTTCCAGCTGGCGTCGCACATCAGCTACCTTGTCCAGCAGGCTGCGTTCCTGCTCGCCGTAGTCTGTGCCTTCACGCAGCACAAAGGTTTCAATCAGATTTTCAAGGGTCTCAGGTGAGACCTGTTGCCAGGGAATAATCACAAGATCAGTTATCCAGAAAAGGGGCGATCCACTGCGGGATGCGCTGTTCCAGCCACATTTCAGGCTGGCGTAGCGTTCCGCCGACAAAACCGACGTGGCCGCCGTGGGGTGTCAGTTGATAAGTAATAGTGGCAGATAATTGGCTGCTGTGCGGGATCACCTCATCACTCATAAAGGGATCGTCTTTGGCGTGGATAATCAGCAGCGGTTTCTCTGTGTGTTTCAGCCAGGGCATGGCGCTGGCACGATGATAGTAATCTGCTGCATCGACAAAACCGTGGGCGCGGGCTGTAATCGCATCATCAAAATCGCGCAGTCGCCGCATCGCTTTGAGCTGTGCCAGATTAACCGGCAGGGTGTCCGGCCAGGCATGCAGTTTGCGGCGGGCATTTTTCTTGAGCTGCGCCAGCAGGTAGTACTGATAGAAGCGCGAGAAGCCGCGTTCCAGTTTCACGCTGCACGGTTCCAGCAGCAGCGGGGCGGAGACAATCACGGCGGCATCTACCTCCGCTGCGGCACCCTGCTGGCCGAGCAGGCAGCCCAGCATGTTGCCGCCCAGCGAGAAACCCACGGCGGCGGTAGGCACATGACCCCAGCGGGTGCGCAGCCAGCGCAGGAAGAAGCGGGCATCTTCAGTTTCGCCGGAGTGATAGATGCGGTTCAGCCGGTTAGGTTCGCCGCTGCAGCCGCGAAAATGCATCACTACTGCCAGCCAGCCGCGTGCGCGGCAGATCGCCATCAGGCCATGAATATAGGGACTCTGAAAGCTGCCCTCCAGTCCATGAAACAGCACCACGCGCGGTTTATGCTGCGCCAGCTGCGGATCTTCGCTCCAGGCGAGATCGACGAAATCGCCATCGGGCAGATCGAGACGCTGCCAGTGAGGAGCGAAGGTGATACGGCGACGTAACAGGCGCGGCAGCATCGTCTGCAGATGCGCGTTACGCAGCGTGTCAGGTGGTCTGAACTGCTCGTTTTCCGGGCCGGTAAATTTCATGTGGTAAAAGCTTGTCTGTTCCATATCACACTGTTAGCTTCGATAAGTTTTTTATTGCAGGGTAAGGAGTACCCGATTGCCATGGAACTGAGTCTTTTCTTATCAATGTTGGGATTTCTGTGGGTCGCGGCCATTACGCCAGGCCCCAATAATATGTTACTCACCGCCTCGGGCGCTAATTTTGGCTTTCTGCGCACGATTCCGCTGATGATCGGCATCATGATCGGCATGCAGGTGATGCTGCTGATGGTGGCCTTTGGCGTAGGCGGTTTGATCCTGCTCTATCCCTCGCTGCATCTGATGCTGAAAATCGCCGGTAGCCTCTATCTGCTCTGGCTGGCGTGGAAGATAGCCACCGCCAGCTATGCAAAGCTGGAAACTGACCAGGCACCGGATGCGCCAATGCCGTTCTGGCAGGGCGGGCTGCTACAGCTGATCAACCCCAAAGCCTGGCTGATGGCGCTGGGCGCGGTCGCCAGCTTCAGTCTGGCCGGTGATGCGTATCGTCATTCCGTGATGGCCATAAGCGTCGGTATGTTTCTGGTTAATCTGGTGTCGGGCGTCATCTGGATGGGATTTGGCGCGATGATTGGTCGCATTCTGCGCAGTCGCCGCGCCTGGAGAATATTTAACCTCGCCATGGGGCTGCTGACCGCTGCCTGCGTGCTATTAATCTGGCACTGAGTCAGCTGGATGCGCGTTCAACGCGCGTCCAGGGCAGCACCTCACGCATCACCGGCGCGTTCGGGTTGCGGATCTTCTGCAGCAGCAGCTGTACGCTGCGTGCGCCCAGCTGATTCATCGGCTGTTCAATGGTAGTCAGTGGCGGATTCAGGCTGCGGGTAAAGGGCACTCCGTCAAACCCCACCACCGCCAGATCTTCCGGCACGCGCAGACCCGCTTCCAGCGCCGCATGCACCACGCCCATCGCCAGCACATCTGAAACCGCAAACACCGCATCCGGCGGTTCCGGCAATGCCATTAATTCCTTCATCGCCTGAATGCCTGCCTCTGGGGAGATTTCATAGGTATAGGAGACGGCGGACCACGCATAGCCCAGCTCCTCAATGGCCTGGCGGTAGCCCTTTTCACGATGATGCGAGTAGAGGTAACGCATGTCGCCATTGACCAGCCCAATGCGTTTCCGCCCTTTACCCGCGAGGTAATGGATGGTGTCACGCGCGGCTTCAAGGTGATCAATGCTGACCGAGGAGGCGGGAATATCCGGATCAAATTCACAGCATTGCACCCAGGGCGCCCCGGCGATCAGCGCCTGCAAATCCTGCAACCCTGATGCGGCATCCATCGTTATTACACCATCCACCACTTTTCCGGTCAGCAGCGAAAGATAGGCGGCTTCACGCTGAAGCTGCGAGGCGGAGTTGCAAAGCAGAATGTGATAGCCGTGCAGTTCTGCTTCGGCTTCAATGCCCTGAACCACGCGCGAACAGAAGGGGTTGGTAATATCCGAGATCAGCACCAGCAGCATGTGGCTTTGTGCCGTCCGCAGCTGACGTGCCAGTAAGTTGGGCTGATAGTCGCAGGCAGAGATTGCCGCCAGAACTTTCTCACGCGTATCGGGCTTTACGCCGGGATGCGCGTTGAGAACCCGCGATACCGTGGCTTTGGAAACGCCAGCCAGCTGAGCGACTTTCTCGATCGACATCGGATTTAAAGACCTTAACAGGCAATAATTGGGAACGCATATCAATAACACAGGCACAATGTGAGCGCCTGACATTTTTGCTTACTTTAGCTATTTTCAGCATTTGCGATTTTCAGCTTAGTTTTGCAGATAGTAATCTAAGAACTTATTTCTATTAGGGATAATTTTTAATTCCTTTATGAAACTATTGCGTGCAGAGACACTGCCTCCACGATAAAACCGGTGGGGTAGTGATCATGGCAGCAACACGTTTAACTTTCTTAGCCGCAGCGATGGCGCTGCTGGCGTTTCGGGCTGATGCAGTCAATGTCACCGTTGCGTACCAGACCTCTGCCGAACCGGCGAAAGTGGCACAGGCTGATGGCAGTTTTGCCAAAGAGAGCGGGGCCAGCGTCGACTGGCGTAAGTTTGACAGCGGTGCAGGCGTATTGCGCGCGCTGGCGTCCGGCGACGTCCAGATTGGCAATATCGGCTCCAGTCCGTTAGCGGTCGCAGCGGCGCAAAAGCTGCCAATCGAAGCGTTTCTGCTTGCCTCACAGCTGGGCAACTCTGAAGCGCTGGTGGTAAAGAAGAACATCATCACTCCCAACGATCTCATCGGCAAGCGCATCGCGGTGCCGTTCATCTCTACCACTCACTACAGCCTGCTTGCTGCACTGAAACACTGGGGCATCAAGCCGTCGCAGGTACAGCTGGTTAATCTGCAGCCGCCTGCGATTATCGCGGCGTGGCAGCGTGGCGACATTGATGGCGCTTACGTCTGGGCGCCTGCGGTGAATGAACTGGAAAAACAGGGCAAAGTGCTGACCGACTCGGCGGCAGTGGGGAGCTGGGGATCGCCGACGCTGGATGTCTGGGTGGTCCGCAAAGATTTCGCTGAGCAGCATCCGGAGATCGTGACCGCATTTGCCCGCAGCGCGCTTGATGCGCAGCAGGCCTATCTTAACAGCCCCGATAGCTGGCTGAAGCAGCCCGATAATCTCAGCAAACTCTCCCGCCTTAGCGGTGTGCCGGAAGCGCAGGTGCCGGATCTGGTGAAGGGCAATACCTACCTCACGGCGCAGCAGCAGGTTGAGCAGCTGGGCAAACCGGTCAATAAAGCGATCGTCGATACTGCGCAGTTTCTGAAAGCACAGGGCCGGGTGCCGCAGGCGGATAACGACTACAGCAGCTATGTGACCTCCCGTTTCGTCGCACCATTAGTTAAACCCTAAGGAGGCACGATGCTGCGTATCGCTCATCTTCATGCCCGTTATGCCGGACAACCGGTGTTGCAGGATATCAATCTGCAGCTGGATAGCCATGAACTGCTGGTGGTGCTCGGCCCCTCCGGCTGCGGCAAAACCACGCTGCTCAATCTGGTTGCCGGATTTCTGCCGGTGGAGTCGGGCAGCATCACGCTGGATAACCAGCCAGTGACGGGGCCTGGTGCGGAGCGCGGCGTGGTGTTTCAGCATGAAGGCTTACTGCCATGGCGTAACGTGCTGGATAACGTTGCCTTTGGTCTGCAGCTGGCGGGGATGTCGCGTCCGGCGCGCGAGGCCATCGCACGGAAGCTCATCAGGCAGGTGGGGCTGGAAGGGGCGGAGAAGCGCGCCATCTGGCAGTTGTCAGGCGGTCAGCGGCAGCGGGTCGGCATTGCACGCGCGCTGGCGACCGATCCGCAACTGCTGCTGCTTGACGAGCCATTTGGCGCACTGGATGCCTTTACCCGCGAGCAGATGCAGACCCTGCTGCTGACGCTGTGGCGCGACAGCGGTAAACAGATCCTGCTGATTACGCACGATATAGAAGAGGCTATTTTCCTGGCCAGCGAACTGATTCTGCTGTCGCCAGGACCCGGCCGCATCGTGGAACGCTTGCGGCCCGGCTTTGGTCAGCGCTTTGCCGCAGGTGAGTCGTGCCGCAGCATAAAATCCGATCCGCAGTTTATCGCCCAGCGCGAATATGTGCTGAGCCGCGTATTTGACCAGCGGGAGGCGTTTGCATGAGCGCGTTAATCCACGACAAGTCTCTGCCGGTGCGCCGTCGTTTGCGCTGGCCATTTTCAACCACGTTCACGCTGAGCATGCTGAGTCTCTCTCTGCTGTTGCTGCTCTGGTGGGGCGTGACCGCGCTGGGCCTGATTGCTCCGCTGTTCCTGCCGTCGCCACAGCAGGTGTTCAGCAAGCTGCTGCTGATTGCCAGCGCCCAGGGCTTTATGGATGCCACGCTGTGGCAGCATCTGGCCGCCAGCCTGACGCGGATGCTGATTGCGCTGACCGCGGCGGCCGTCAGCGGCATTCCGGTGGGGATTATGATGGGCCTCAGCCCGGTAGCTCGCGGTCTGCTTGATCCGCTTATTGAGCTTTATCGCCCGATTCCGCCACTTGCCTATCTGCCGCTGATGGTGATCTGGTTTGGCATTGGTGAGACGTCGAAAATCCTGCTGATCAGCCTGGCCATCTTCGCGCCGGTGACGCTCTCCACGCTGGCCGGGGTGCGTAACACCCAGCAGGTACGGATTCGTGCGGCGCGCTCGCTGGGAGCTAACCGCTGGCAGCTGCTGCGCTGGGTGATTCTGCCGGGCGCGCTGCCGGAGATTCTGACCGGCCTGCGCATTGGGCTCGGGGTGGGCTGGTCAACGCTGGTGGCGGCGGAGCTGATTGCCGCCACGCGTGGCCTCGGTTTTATGGTGCAGTCAGCGGGAGAATTCCTCGCCACCGATGTGGTGCTGGCGGGTATCGCCGTGATCGCTTTTATCGCTTTTAGCTTAGAACTCGGGCTTCGTGCGTTGCAGCGCCGTCTGACGCCCTGGAGTGGAGAACAATCATGAATGAACGTCTGAGTTTTACCCCGCTTGGCCCTTACATAGGCGCGCAGGTCTCAAACCTGGATGTCTCACGGCCATTGAGTGATGCGCAGTTTGAGCAGTTGTATCATGGCTTGCTGCGTCATCAGGTGCTGTTTCTGCGGGACCAGAAAATAACGCCGGAACAGCATCGCGCACTGGCGATCCGTTTTGGCGACCTGCATATCCATCCGGTCTATCCCCATGCGGAGGGCGTCGAAGAGATTATCGTGCTCGATACCCATCAGGATAATCCGCCGGATAATGACAACTGGCACACCGATGTCACCTTTATCGAAACACCGCCGGCTGTCGCGCTGCTGGCCTCCAAAGTCTTACCGGAAGCGGGCGGTGACACGCTTTGGACCAGTGGCATCGCCGCTTACGAGGCGCTGTCAGTGCCTTTTAAGCAGTTGCTGGAGGGTCTCCGCGCCGAGCATGATTTTAAAAAATCATTCCAGGAGTATAAGTACCGCAAAACGGAGGAAGAACATCTGCGCTGGCAGCAGGCGGTGGCAAAACATCCACCCGTGCAGCATCCGGTAATCCGCACGCATCCGGTCAGCGGCAAAAAAGCGCTGTTTGTGAATGAAGGCTTTACCACGCGGATCCTGGATTTAAGCGAGAAGGAGAGTGATGCGGTGCTGGGCTTCCTGTTTGCGCACGCCACCAAACCGGAGTTTCAGGTGCGCTGGCGCTGGCAGCCAGACGATCTGGCTATCTGGGATAATCGGGTCACGCAGCATTATGCCAATGCCGACTATTATCCGGCCCGTCGGATCATGCAGCGGGCAACGGTACTGGGCGACAAACCCCGTTAAAAAGCATCTCCCCGCAAGCGGGGAGATTTTTTATGAGGCCATAATCTGTTCGAGCTGTTCCTGTGCTTCCAGCCACGCCATCTCAACCTCTTCCAGCGCAGATTTACTTTCCGCCTGCCGCTTGAGTGCAGTGGTCAGGTCCGCTTTTCGGCTCTGATCATAAATCGCACTGTCTGCGAGCTGCGCTTCGGCATCGGCCAGCTGGCTCTGCCATTTGCTCATCTGCTTTTCCAGCTTCTCTATCTCTTTGCGCAGCGGCTGGGTCTGGGTGCGCAGTTCGGCATCACGTCGCTTTTGATCTTTACGCGCCTGGGCGCTGTTACCGTTATCCAGTTTCGGCGCGGCATCCTGTTGCGCCTGCTGTTTCTGCAGATCGCTCAGCCACTGCTGATAATCTTCGAGGTCGCCCTCAAACACATCCACTTTGCCATCATGCACCAGATAGAGATCGTCCGTGGTCGCGCGCAGCAGGTGACGGTCATGCGAGACCACCACCAGTGCACCTTCGAAGTCGATCAGCGCTTCGGTCAGCGCCTGGCGCATATCAAGATCCAGGTGGTTGGTTGGTTCATCGAGCAACAGCAGGTTAGGGCGTTGCCAGACAATCAGCGCCAGCACCAGTCGCGCTTTCTCACCGCCGGAGAAGCGCTCAGTGTTCTCCGTGACTTTGTCGCCGCGGAAATCGAAGCCGCCCAGATAGTCGCGCAGCTGCTGTTCCAGCACGTCAGGCGCAATGCGCGACAGATGCTGCAGCGGTGACTCATCGGCCCGCAGGTACTCCAGCTGATGCTGGGCGAAGTAACCAAGCTTGATCCCTTTCGCCAGCCCCATCTTGCCATGCATCGCCTCCAGCTCACCTGCCAGCAGCTTAATCAGGGTGGATTTACCGGCTCCGTTACGCCCCAGCAGGCCGATGCGTGAGCCTGGCACCAGGTTGAGCTTGATCGCGTCGAGAATGATTCGATCGCCATAACCTGCGGTGACCTTCTCCATCTTCATCAGTGGATTAGGCAGGTTTTCCGGCTTGCGGAAGGTGAAGCTGAATGGATTATCAACATGGGCGGGCGCAATCATCTCCATGCGCTCCAGCATCTTGATGCGGCTCTGTGCCTGTTTCGCCTTGGTCGCCTGGGCGCGGAAGCGATCAATGTAGCTGTGCAAATGCGCGACTTTCTCCTGCTGACTCTCATACAGCGCCTGCTGCTGAGCCAGCTTGGCGACGCGCTGCCGTTCAAAGGAGCTGTAGTTGCCGGTATATTCGAACATCGACTCCTGTTCGATATGAATAATTTTGTCGATGACCGGATCGAGGAAGTCACGATCGTGCGAGATCAGGATCAGTGTGCCTTCATAACTTTTCAGCCAGCGCTCCAGCCAGATCACCGCATCGAGATCGAGGTGGTTGGTCGGTTCATCCAGCAACAGCAGATCGGAACGGCAAATCAACGCCTGTGCCAGATTGAGGCGCATGCGCCAGCCACCAGAAAAGTCGCTGACCGGCCGTTGCAACTGCTCCTGACTGAAGCCCAGGCCGTGCAACAGGCTTGAGGCGCGCGCATGAATGCTCCACGCCTGCACCGCGTCCAGCTGGCCATGCAGCAGCGCAATGGCATTGCCATCGTCACGCAGATTGGCGTCCGCCAGCTCGGCTTCAAGCTGACGAAACTGGCGATCGCCATCAATCACGTACTCCAGCGCGGCTTTATCCAGCGCTGGCGTTTCCTGATTCACCCAGGCCAGCGCCCAGTGAGCGGGGAACGTGACGGTGCCGGCATCGCTGGTGATTTCACCTTTTAACAGCGACAGCAGCGTGGATTTCCCACAGCCGTTTTTACCCACCAGCCCGACCTTCTGACCGGGATTAATGGTGGCGGTGGCATTGTCGAGCAGGACGCGGATGCCGCGGCGAATTTGTAAGGCTGAGAAGACAATCATGTAAGCGCCGTATCGTCAGAATATGTTAATTTACTGGCAACATAATGAGATTTTGCTGCGTCGTGCATGGTAGCTGAAAACCGCACCAATGACGACGCTTTGGAGGGAAAGGATGTCGCAGCCACCCAGGGTTTTGCTGCTTTATGCTCATCCGGAATCACAGGATTCGATCGCGAATCGGATTTTGTTACAGCCGGCTCAGGCACTGGAACACGTCACCGTGCACGATCTGTACGCGGCCTATCCGGATTTTTTTATCGATATTCATCATGAACAACAGTTACTGCGCGAACATGACGTGATCATTTTTCAGCATCCGCTCTATACCTACAGCTGTCCGGCATTGCTGAAAGAGTGGCTGGATCGGGTTCTGTCCCGCGGCTTCGCCAATGGCGTGGATGGCAATGCACTTGAAGGTAAATACTGGCGCAGCGTGGTGACGACCGGCGAACCGGAAAGTGCCTTTAAGCAGCAGGGTCTGAACCGCTATTCGCTCAATGACATTATGCGGCCTTTTGAGCTGACCGCCCGGATGTGCCGTATGCACTGGATGCCGCCGATGATTGTTTACATGGCACGTCGTCAGAGTCCTGAATTATTGAAAAATTACGCCCGCGCTTATGGTGACTGGCTCGCGGCACCGCTGCTGAATGGAGGGGTATAGATGGAAGGGCAAACGCTGCTGACCGCGGGGGTGATTTATCTGGTCGCGGCGGTCTTGATTGTACCGGTGGCGGCTCGCCTCGGTATTGGTGCAGTTCTGGGTTATCTGGTGGCGGGTATCGCCATCGGCCCGTGGGGATTAGGTTTTATCAGCGACGTCGACGAGATTCTTCACTTCTCTGAGCTCGGCGTGGTTTTCCTGATGTTTATTATCGGGCTGGAGCTGAACCCGGCAAAGCTGTGGGCGCTGCGCCGCTCCATTTTTGGGGTCGGCGCGGCGCAGGTCATCTTCTCCGCAGCCATTCTCGGCGGCTTATTGTGGCTGACCCATTTTAGCTGGCAGGCGGCGATCATCGGTGGGATTGGCCTGGCGATGTCCTCGACCGCCATGGCGCTGCAGCTGATGATGGATAAAGGCATGAACCGCAGCGAAGCGGGTCAGTTGGGCTTTTCGGTGCTGCTGTTCCAGGATATCGCGGTTATTCCTGCCCTGGCGCTGATCCCGCTGCTGGCCGGGACCGACAGCGGCCATATCGACTGGATGAAGGTTGGCATGAAAGTGCTGGCGTTTGCCGGCATGCTGGTAGGCGGACGCTATCTGCTGCGACCAATCTTCCGTTACATCGCCGCATCGGGCGTGCGCGAGGTCTTTACCGCGGCGTCGCTGCTGCTGGTGCTGGGTTCCGCGCTGTTTATGGATGCGCTGGGCCTGTCGATGGCGCTGGGTACGTTTATTGCCGGGATCCTGCTGGCGGAGAGCGAATACCGCCATGAGCTGGAAGTGGCTATCGACCCGTTCAAAGGTTTACTGCTGGGCCTGTTCTTTATTTCGGTAGGCATGGCGCTCAATCTCGGTGTGCTCTATACCCATATTGTGACCATCCTGCTGGGTGTGGTGACGCTGGTGGCGGTGAAAACAGGGGTGCTCTATGTGCTGGCGCGTATTTATGGCCTGCGCAGTTCAGAGCGACAGCAGTTCGCGGGTGTGCTGAGTCAGGGTGGTGAGTTCGCCTTTGTGCTATTTTCAGCGGCATCCTCCGCAAAGCTCTTCTCAGGCGAGCAACTGCCGATGCTGCTGGTGACGGTGACGCTGTCGATGATGACCACGCCGCTGCTGATGAAGGGAGTCGATCGTCTGCTGGCACGCCGCTTCAACGAGACGGATGAAGATGCAGAAAAACACTTTGTTGAAGATGATCAGCCACAGGTGATTGTGGTGGGCTTTGGTCGCTTCGGTCAGGTGGTGGGACGCTTGTTGATGGCGAACAATAAACGCATCACCGTGCTGGAGCGCGACATCAGTGTGGTAAGTCTGATGCGGAAATATGGCTATAAGGTCTATTACGGCGATGCGACCGAACTGGAGTTACTTCGGGCAGCCGGTGCAGCCAACGCGCAGTCAATTGTCATCACCTGCAATGAACCTGAAGATGTGATGACGATCGTGCATCTGTGCCAGCAGCATTTTCCGCAGCTGCAGATTCAGGCGCGCGCCCGTGGCCGCGTCGAAGCCCATGAGCTGTTACAGGCAGGCGTCACGCAGTTCTCGCGTGAGACCTTCTCCAGTGCGCTGGAGCTGGGACGTAAAACATTGATGACGCTGGGGATGCATCCGCATCAGGCGCACCGCGCCCAGCAACATTTCCGCCGGCTTGATATGCGGATGTTGCGTGAGCTGATGCCTAATCTCTCTGAAAGTGCGGCGCAGGCTTCACGAGTCCGTGAAGCACGGCGTGAACTGGAAGATATCTTCCAGCGCGAAATGCAGCACGAGAAGCGGCAGTTCGACGGCTGGGACGATGACCAATAATCTCTTAAAACAGGCAGAAGCTAATGCGTAAACGTTTTATTGCCGGTGCGACATGCCCGCACTGTCAGGAAAAGGACACGCTGGCGATGTGGCGTGAAAATAATGTTGATGTGGTGGAGTGCGTGAAGTGTGGTCATCAGATGCGCGAGGCGGATAAGCAGGCGCGCGATCAGGTTCGCTCAAATGAACAGGTTATTGGCATTTTCCATCCTGAGTAGCGGAATCGGGCAGCTTTTTTTACGCTTGAACTTACAGCGGGATTGAATTCCGTTACAATTACCGCCATTAAGGCTTAAGTCGCAAGAGAATGTGAAATCCCTCTTGTACTCAGCCCCGAACCTTTCTGGTTGGTGTTATTGCACGCAAGAATAGACCAATGAGACGGGATCTCAGCTCTCAACGGTTAGGAGATATCATGAAAGTAGCAAAAGACCTGGTGGTAAGCCTGGCCTATCAGGTACGTACAGAAGACGGCGTGTTAGTTGACGAGTCACCGGTGAGTGCACCGTTAGACTACCTGCACGGTCATGGTTCCCTGATTTCTGGTCTGGAAAATGCGCTGGAAAACCACATTGCCGGCGACAAGTTTGACGTGCATATCCCGGCAAACGATGCTTACGGTCAGTATGACGACAACCTGGTGCAGCGCGTTCCTAAAGACGTGTTCATGGGTGTTGATGAACTGCAGGTTGGCATGCGTTTCCTGGCAGAGACCGATCAGGGTCCGGTGCCAGTAGAAATCACTGAAGTTGAAGATGAACACGTCGTGGTTGATGGTAACCACATGCTGGCGGGTCAGAACCTGAACTTCAACGTTGAAGTGGTTGCTATCCGTGAAGCCACACCAGAAGAACTGGCTCATGGCCATGTTCACGGTGCAGATGGCCATCATCATGACCACGATCACGGCCATGATCACGACCACGACCATGATCACGGTAAAGGCGGTTGCGGAACTGGCGGTTGCGGTTGCAGCCACTAAGTCTCAACAGTCCTTTAAAGGCCACCTCCGGGTGGCCTTTCTTTTGGTCGTTACTCTGGTTCAGCCCGGCTGAACCGGGGCCAGATGGCCCGCGATCAGTAGTGCGGGGGTGGCGTCTCTTCAGACTGTGAGGCGACCATCGAGGGCGCATTCGCTTTGAGCTTGTCAGTCAAAATGCGCATCTGTTCACGCATTTGATTCATCTCAAGCTCATGCTGAACCACTGCGCTGTTTAGCTGATCGATCGTCATCTCCTGAAAGGCCAGTTTACTCTCTAACGTCTCCAGACGCTGTTCCCACTCAGATTGTTGCATGACCTGTTCCTCTGTTAAGGTGCGACTCGGGGCGTGATTCTACGACCTGAATGCCAGGAATCACCTGTTTTTTTCACTACCTCCAGCGTTGCGCTTGAAAAAAGGCTGCGCGGCATCATCTCTGATGAAACTTCCCGATGTTATAAAGGTCGGAGGTAGACCGGGTAATTACATTGTGGGAGTGTTCGCCACTGCCACGTAAAGTTATAGTGTGGACCCTGAAGTCCGCAATGTTTCCCGAGGTTAGACGCTTCGGTTTTGGAGAATGGATGAAATCACTGTTTAAAGTCACATTGTTAGCTACCACCATGGCTGTTGCACTGAATGCTCCGCTGGCAATGGCGGCAGACACCGCTGCGGCCCCACAGGCTGCACCCGCTGCTGCGCCACAGTCCGCGCCACAGGCACCTAAGAATGCTGCTTTCAAAGATGAAGACCAGCAGTCTGCCTACGCACTGGGTGCTTCACTGGGTCGCTACATGGACAACTCCCTGAAGGAGCAGGAAAAACTGGGCATCAAACTGGATAAGCAGCAGCTGATTGCTGGTGTTCAGGATGCATTTGGTGGTAAGAGCAAACTGTCTGATGAAGAGATTGAGCAGACGCTGCAATCCTTTGAAGGCCGCGTGAAAGGCGCAGCCTCAGCGAAAATGGAAAAAGATGCGAAAGAGAACTCTGAAAAGGGTGAAGCGTTCGCGACCAAATTTGCTAAAGAGAGCGGCGTGAAGAAAACCGAAAGCGGCCTGCTGTATAAAGTTGAGAAAGAAGGGACCGGCGACGCACCTAAAGACAGCGATACCGTAGTGGTGAACTACAAAGGTACGCTGATTGATGGTACTGAATTCGACAACTCTTATACCCGTGGTGAGCCACTCTCGTTCCGTCTGGATGGTGTTATCCCAGGCTGGACCGAAGGTCTGAAGCATGTGAAGAAAGGCGGCAAGATCAAGCTGGTGATCCCACCAAATCTGGCTTACGGCAAAAATGGCGTTCCGGGCATCCCGGCTAACTCCACCCTGGTATTTGATGTTGAACTGCTTGATATCAAACCAGCGCCTAAAGCAGATGAAAAAGCACAGGCGCCTGCGCCTGCTGGGGCAGAAAAAGCGCAGTAATCTGCTGACCGCCGCCTCCGTGCGGCGGTTTCATTTTAGCTTCACGACAAACCTCTGGCATAAGCCGACGACATTTGCCAGACTAATGCCTGCCTAATTATCCCAATATTGAGTCTGCCCATAAGCCGCTGTGACAGGCTCCAGCCATTCAGGGTGATACTCTTCAATGTCTAATCCATTCAATCCGGGTGAACTGAGCGACTTCGATCTTCTGGAGCAGCGCCCGTTCGAACAATCCGATTACGATATTCTGAAATCGTACGAGGCTGTCGTGGATGGCCTGGCGATGCTGATCGGCTCGCATTGTGAAATTGTCCTGCATTCGCTTGAAGATCTTAAGTGTTCGGCCGTACGTATCGCCAATGGAGAACACACCGGTCGTAAAGTCGGTTCGCCTATCACTGATTTAGCCCTGCGTATGCTGCACGACATGCATGGCGCGGACAGCAATGTCTCCCGTGCCTATTTTACGCGCGCCAAAAGCGGCGTGCTGATGAAGTCTGTCACCATTGCGATTCGCAACCGTCAGCAACGGGTCATTGGCCTGCTCTGCATCAACATGAACCTTGATGTGCCGTTTTCACAAATCATGTCGACCTTTATGCCACCCGAGATGCAGCAGGTTGACTCCAATGTCAACTTCGCCAGTTCGGTTGATGATCTGGTGATGCAGACGCTGGAGTTCACCATTGAAGAGGTGAGTGCTGACCGCAATGTATCGAACAACGCCAAGAATCGTCAGATTGTGCTGAACCTGTATGAGAAGGGGATCTTCGACATCAAAGATGCCATCAACCAGGTTGCGGATCGGCTGAACATTTCGAAACACACTGTCTATCTCTACATCCGTCAGTTTAAAAATGGCGACTTTGTGGGACAGGATCGGTAATGCGCTACACCCTGATGGTGACCGGCCCGGCTTATGGGACGCAACAGGCGACCAGTGCATACCTGTTCGCCCGTGCACTGCTGACGGCGGGCCATCAACTCGACAGCGTGTTCTTCTATCGCGAAGGGGTGCTGAATGCTAATCAGCTCACCGCGCCTGCCAGTGATGAATTTGACCTTGTACGTGCGTGGCAGGCCTTGCATCAGGAGCACGGTGTGGCATTGAACATCTGTGTCGCGGCCGCGCTGCGTCGCGGCGTCAGCGATTCGCAGGAAGCGGACCGGCTCCAGCTGGCGGGCAGTAACCTGCAGCCGGGTTTTACCCTGAGTGGGTTGGGTGCGCTGGCGGAAGCCGCGCTGAGCTGTGAACGCATGGTGCAGTTCTGATGAATCGTGTCGCATTTGTTTTTACTCGTGCGCCGCACGGCAGCAGTGCAGGGCGCGAAGGGCTGGATGCCGCGCTGGCCACGGGCGCGCTCAGTGACGATATCGGCCTGTTTTTTATTGGTGATGGCGTATTGCAGCTTAATCTTCATCAGCAACCAGAGACGATTAAGAGCCGTCACTATGCCGCGACCTTTGGCGTGCTGCCGCTGTATGACATTGAACAGTGCTATCTCTGCCAGGACTCCCTGATTGCGCGAGGGTTAAAGGTTGACGCTGACCGGTTGCTGGATGTTACCCTGCTGGACGCGCCGGCACTGCGGCAGATGCTGGCCAGCTACGATCGCATTCTTACTTTCTAAGAGACGTTAATGCTGCACACTTTAATGCACTCACCGGCCTACAGTGATCTTGATACTCTGCTTTTAATGGCGGGCGCCGGAGATGACCTGCTGCTGTTGCAGGATGGAGTGCTGGCCGCCTTAACCGGAAGCCGTGCATTAATGCGGCTCTCAGAGAGCGGCCTGACGCTGTGGGTGCTGGACGAAGATGTTCAGGCTCGAGGTCTCGCTGGACAAATTTCGAGCAGCGTACAGTCAATAGACTATAATGGCTTTGTCACGCTAACGATCAGGCATCAGCAACAAATCGTGTGGTAATCGGCTAAAACCTGGTTATTTCTTGACACCCCTTTGACTCAGCCCTAAAATTCTGCCTCCTCGTAATTCTACGAGGCGATTTATTACGTGTTTACGAAGCAAAAGCAAATCCAGGAGCTATTTAATGGCAACAGTTAACCAGCTGGTTCGCAAACCACGCGTCCGCAAAGTTGCAAAGAGCAACGTGCCGGCGCTGGAAGCTTGCCCGCAAAAACGTGGCGTTTGTACTCGTGTGTACACCACCACTCCTAAGAAACCAAACTCCGCACTGCGTAAAGTCTGCCGTGTGCGTTTGACCAACGGTTTTGAAGTTACCTCCTACATTGGTGGTGAAGGTCATAACCTGCAGGAACACTCCGTGATCCTGATCCGTGGCGGTCGTGTAAAAGACCTGCCAGGTGTGCGTTACCACACCGTTCGTGGCGCGCTTGACTGCTCAGGTGTTAAAGACCGTAAGCAGGCTCGCTCCAAGTACGGCGTGAAGAAGCCAAAGGCTTAATGGTTCTCCGTTAAGTAAGGCCAAACGTTTTAAATTAAATGTCATAATAAACTCATAGAGTTTTGGACAATCCTGAATTAACAACGGAGTATTTCCATGCCACGTCGTCGCGTCATTGGTCAGCGTAAAATTCTGCCAGATCCTAAGTTCGGATCAGAGCTGCTGGCCAAATTTGTAAATATCCTGATGGTAGATGGTAAAAAATCTACTGCAGAATCAATCGTTTATACCGCGCTCGAGACCCTGGCTCAGCGTTCAGGTAAAAACGCACTGGAATCTTTTGAAGTAGCCCTGGAAAACGTGCGTCCGACTGTCGAAGTTAAGTCACGTCGCGTTGGTGGTTCTACTTATCAGGTACCAGTTGAAGTCCGCCCGGTTCGTCGTAATGCTCTGGCAATGCGCTGGATCGTAGATGCTGCTCGTAAACGCGGTGATAAATCAATGGCTCTTCGCCTGGCGAACGAACTTTCTGATGCTGCAGAGAACAAAGGTACTGCAGTGAAGAAACGTGAAGACGTTCACCGCATGGCAGAAGCCAACAAGGCGTTCGCACACTACCGTTGGTAATTACCACGTAGTTAAACCAGCGGGCGCTCAATTAGCCAACCCGCTGGGGTCGACTTACCTTGAACGCCCGAGAATCAGAGGAATCAAATGGCTCGTAAAACACCCATTGCCCGCTACCGTAACATCGGTATCAGTGCGCACATCGACGCCGGTAAGACTACCACTACCGAACGCGTTCTGTTCTACACCGGTGTAAACCACAAAATCGGTGAAGTACATGACGGCGCAGCAACCATGGACTGGATGGAGCAGGAACAGGAACGTGGTATTACCATCACTTCCGCTGCGACCACCTGTTACTGGTCTGGTATGGCAAAGCAGTTCGAACCACACCACATCAACATCATCGACACCCCAGGACACGTTGACTTCACCATCGAAGTTGAACGTTCTATGCGTGTGCTTGATGGCGCGGTAATGGTTTACTGTGCAGTTGGTGGCGTTCAGCCACAGTCTGAGACCGTATGGCGTCAGGCTAACAAATATAAAGTTCCACGCATTGCGTTCGTTAACAAAATGGACCGCATGGGTGCTAACTTCCTGAAAGTTGTTAAACAGATGGAAGTTCGTCTGGGCGCGACTCCAGTTCCTCTGCAGCTGGCTATCGGCGCAGAAGAGAAATTCACCGGTGTTGTTGACCTGGTGAAAATGAAAGCAATCAACTGGAACGACGCAGATCAGGGTGTAACCTTCGACTACGAAGATATCCCAGCTGATATGCAGGAACTGGCTGAAGAATGGCATGCGAAGCTGGTTGAAGCCGCTGCTGAAGGCTCTGATGAGCTGATGGAGAAATTCTTCGGTGGTGAAGAACTGACTGAAGAAGAGATCAAAACATCTCTGCGTAAGCGTGTTCTGAACAACGAAATCATCCTGGTAACCTGTGGTTCTGCATTTAAGAACAAAGGTGTTCAGGCGATGCTGGATGCAGTTGTTGAATATCTGCCAGCACCGACTGACGTTACCGCGATTAACGGTATGCTGGACGACGGTAAAGACACGCCGGCTGTTCGTCACTCTGATGACAACGAGCCGTTTGCTGCACTGGCGTTCAAAATCGCTACCGACCCATTCGTGGGTAACCTGACGTTCTTCCGCGTTTACTCTGGTGTTGTTAACACGGGTGATACCGTATTCAACCCGGTTAAATCAAACCGTGAGCGTCTGGGCCGTATCGTTCAGATGCACGCTAACAAGCGTGAAGAGATTAAAGAAGTTCGTGCGGGTGATATCGCAGCTGCGATCGGCCTGAAAGATGTGACCACTGGTGACACCCTGTGTGACCCAGATAACGTCATCATCCTTGAGCGCATGGAGTTCCCGGAGCCGGTAATCTCTATCGCCGTTGAACCGAAAACCAAAGCTGACCAGGAAAAAATGGGTCTGGCTCTGGGCCGTCTGGCGAAAGAAGACCCATCATTCCGCGTATGGACTGATGAAGAATCTAACCAGACCATCATCGCTGGTATGGGTGAATTGCACCTCGACATCATCGTTGACCGTATGAAGCGTGAGTTCAACGTTGAAGCGAACGTGGGTAAACCACAGGTTGCTTATCGTGAAGCGATTCGTAACAAAGTTACCGATGTTGAAGGTAAACACGCCAAGCAGTCTGGTGGTCGTGGTCAGTACGGTCATGTTGTTATCGACATGTACCCACTGGAGCCAGGTTCTAACCCGAAAGGTTACGAATTCGTCAACGATATCAAAGGTGGTGTGATTCCTGGTGAATACATCCCTGCGGTTGACAAAGGTATTCAGGAACAGCTGAAATCAGGCCCTCTGGCCGGCTATCCGGTTGTGGATCTGGGCGTGCGTCTGCACTTCGGTTCTTACCACGATGTTGACTCCTCAGAACTGGCGTTCAAACTGGCCGCGTCTATTGCCTTCAAACAAGGCTTTAAACAAGCGACACCAGTCCTGCTTGAGCCTATCATGAAGGTTGAAGTTGAAACGCCAGAAGAGAACACGGGTGATGTCATCGGTGACCTTAGCCGTCGTCGTGGTATGCTTAAAGGGCAGGAATCTAACGCTACTGGCGTTCAGATTCACGCTGAAGTTCCGTTGTCTGAGATGTTCGGATACGCAACTCAGCTGCGTTCTCTGACCAAAGGTCGTGCTTCTTACTCCATGGAGTTCCTGAAGTATGACGATGCGCCGAACAACGTAGCGCAGGCCGTTATTGAAGCTCGTAGCAAATAAGCTACGGTTTAAATTTGAACTGATGCCTTTACCTAAAGGGTGAAGGCACAACGTAAGGAATTATCGCCATGGCGAAAGAGCAATTTCAGCGTAACAAACTGCACGTAAACGTGGGCACCATCGGTCACGTCGACCACGGTAAAACCACCCTGACTGCAGCTATCACCACCGTACTGTCTAAAACTTACGGCGGCCAGGCTCGTGCATTCGATCAGATCGATAACGCACCAGAAGAGAAAGCACGTGGTATCACCATCAACACTTCACACGTTGAGTATGAAACCCCAACCCGCCACTATGCGCACGTTGACTGCCCAGGCCACGCCGACTATGTGAAAAACATGATCACCGGTGCTGCGCAGATGGACGGCGCGATCCTGGTTGTTGCTGCGACTGATGGCCCAATGCCACAGACCCGTGAGCACATCCTGCTGGGTCGTCAGGTTGGCGTTCCTTACATCATCGTGTTCCTGAACAAGTGTGACATGGTTGATGATGAAGAGCTGCTGGAACTGGTAGAAATGGAAGTTCGTGACCTGCTGTCAGCATATGACTTCCCAGGCGACGACACTCCAATCGTTCGTGGTTCTGCTCTGAAAGCGCTGGAAGGCGAAGCTGAGTGGGAAGCGAAAATCATCGAACTGGCTGAGCATCTGGATAACTACATCCCAGAACCACAGCGTGCGATCGACATGCCGTTCCTGCTGCCAATCGAAGACGTATTCTCAATCTCTGGCCGTGGTACTGTTGTTACCGGTCGTGTTGAGCGCGGCATCGTTAAAGTCGGCGACGAAGTTGAAATCGTTGGTATCAAAGATACTGCGAAATCAACCTGTACCGGTGTTGAGATGTTCCGTAAGCTGCTGGACCAGGGTCAGGCAGGCGAAAACTGTGGTGTTCTGCTGCGCGGTATCAAGCGTGAAGACATCCAGCGTGGCCAGGTTCTGGCTAAGCCAGGCTCAATCAAGCCACACACCCAGTTCGAGTCAGAAGTTTACGTTCTGTCTAAAGACGAAGGTGGTCGCCATACTCCGTTCTTCAAAGGCTATCGTCCACAGTTCTACTTCCGTACAACTGACGTAACCGGCTCAGTAGAGCTGCCAGAAGGCGTTGAAATGGTCATGCCAGGCGACAACATCAAAATGGTTGTTACCCTGATCCACCCAATCGCAATGGACGAAGGTCTGCGCTTCGCAATCCGCGAAGGTGGCCGTACCGTTGGCGCGGGTGTTGTTGCTAAAGTTATCGCTTAATTGTGATATCTGCTGTAGTCGTGCAAACGGCCACTGCAACACAGATAAAAGAGCACTTCGGTGCTCTTTTTTTTTGCTCTGAATAAGCCATAACCCTGCAAAGGGTGGGTTTGAAATAAAAACTATTCGCATTTACACTGTGTATAGAAAATGTACCAGAGTGATGAATCAATGTACGTCTGCCTTTGTAATGCCATCAGTGATAAAACCCTTCGTGAAGTCGTGCGTCGCTATCAGCCTGAGTCTATCCAGCAACTGCGTCAGTTTGTGCCAGTAGGCAAACAATGCGGCAAATGCGTTCGTGCTGCGCGTGAAATCCTGGATGAAGAGATGCAAAATCCGCCACTCTATAAAGAGATAGCCTGACGAACATCGGTGTGTGAATACCCACAATATCTGTCACGCTTTTTTGACTTCTTTTTAACCGCATCTACGCTCTAATAAATCAGACGCGGAGGGTTAACAATGAAGGGTGATATCAAAGTTATTAGTCATCTCAATAAACTGCTTGGAAATGAACTGGTTGCTATCAACCAGTACTTTCTGCATGCACGCATGTTTAAAAACTGGGGACTGATGCGCCTCAATGATGTGGAGTATCACGAATCAATCGATGAGATGAAGCATGCTGACAAATATATTGAGCGCATTCTTTTTCTTGAAGGCATTCCAAATCTTCAGGATCTGGGACGTCTGCGTATTGGAGAAGACGTTGAGGAGATGCTGAGTTCAGACCTGAATCTGGAGCTGGAAGGCGCTAAAGATCTTCGTGAAGCGATCTCCTATGCTGATAAAGTTCATGATTACGTCAGCCGTGACATGATGATTGAAATCCTGGCGGATGAAGAACACCACATCGACTGGATTGAGACGGAGCTTGAGCTCATCCAGAGGATGGGCATCCAGAACTATTTGCAGGCTCAAATCAAAGAAGAGTGAACCGCGCCTGAAGTACAAGCATCACCCAGCCCGCAATGGCCAGGAACGGCCCAAAGGGTAGCGGGCTGTCCATCTGGACTACGCCCCGTCGTTGCAACATCACGATGGTCGCTAACGCCAGAACTGTAGCACCCAGCGCAATCCAGGGTAATGCCTGCCAGCCACAGCAGGCACCTAGCGCTGCAAAAAGCTTGATATCGCCATAGCCTAATCCTTCAAACCCCCTTACCAGCCGATAGCCCCAGGCAAGCAGCCACAACGCACAGTATCCAGTCAGGGCGCCCCATATCGCCGCTGTTTCATTTCCGGTTAGTGAGGCGTGCAGTAATCCCAGCCAGAGCAGCAGATAGCTCAGCGGGTCGGGTATACAGTAGTGGCGACAATCAATAGCCGCCACCAGTAGCAACAGGCCAGAGGCCGCAATAATAAAAATCGCGTCTGCAGAATGGGTAAAGCTTTGTAGCACCAGCAGACAGAGCATTGCAGTCAGACATTCCATGACAAAGCTCGATTCGCTGAATAGCTGATTGCAGAAACGACACCGTCCTTTTAAGACTGGCCAGCTGACCAGAGGCAGTTTATCGCGCCATAGCAGGCGCTGCTGACAATGGGTGCACCGTGACCCGGGGAAGCAGAGTGAGGCAAACCACTGGTCAGGAGGGAGGGCAGGAGAGAAGCGCGCACAGGCCAGAGACAGAAAGCTTCCTAATGCACCTCCGCCAGCCAGAACAGCGATTTGAGTAATAAAGGGCAGGGACATGGTTATGCTCCAGGTAAAAGGTGACGAACACTCTCACCGGCTTGCTGTTCTGTGTCATCTGCGAATGAGGAACCCCGGAAATGTGCTCACAATTGAATCCATGATTTATCAGCCTTAAAGCAGTTCACTGCGACGCGCGCCTCACACGTCGGCCACTATTTAGCAGGGAAAAGCGCAACACGGGTTGCTTCCTGAACAGATTTACGTATAATGCGCGGGCCTGCAGATATTGCAGGCGCGATTCGAGCAGAATCGCAGACGGCTGAATTTTAGGCCGCCTGACAATACTCCCAATTGTGGAGTTATATGCTGAACGATTACACTCTCCCATCAATCGTAATGGGCTCGAGTAGTAATTTTTTTCGTCTATAAAAAGTTTGGAGCTCTGGTCTCATGCAGAACCAAAGAATCCGTATCCGTCTTAAAGCGTTTGATCATCGTCTGATCGATCAATCAACCGCGGAAATCGTTGAGACCGCCAAGCGCACTGGTGCGCAGGTTCGTGGTCCAATCCCGCTGCCAACCCGCAAAGAGCGTTTTACTGTTCTGATCTCTCCGCACGTTAACAAAGATGCGCGTGATCAGTACGAAATCCGCACTCACAAGCGTCTGGTAGACATCGTTGAGCCAACTGAAAAAACCGTTGATGCTCTGATGCGTCTGGATCTGGCTGCCGGTGTTGACGTGCAGATCAGCCTGGGTTAATCAGGTCATCGAGCGATTGAGAGGTTGAAACAATGATTGGTTTAGTCGGTAAAAAAGTGGGCATGACCCGCATCTTCACTGAAGATGGCGTTTCTATCCCCGTCACCGTAATCGAAGTTGAAGCGAACCGCGTTACTCAGGTCAAAGGCCTGGAAAACGATGGTTACCAGGCAATTCAGGTTACCACCGGTGCTAAAAAAGCAAACCGTGTGACCAAACCTGAAGCTGGTCATTTTGCTAAAGCTGGCGTTGAAGCTGGCCGTGGCCTGTGGGAATTCCGCACCGCTGAAGGTGAAGAATACTCTGTAGGTCAGAGCATCAGCGTTGAAATTTTCGCTGAAGTTAAAAAAGTTGACGTAACCGGTACCTCAAAAGGTAAAGGTTTCGCCGGTACCGTTAAGCGCTGGAACTTCCGTACCCAGGACGCTACTCACGGTAACTCCTTGTCTCACCGCGTTCCGGGTTCAATCGGTCAGAACCAGACTCCGGGCAAAGTGTTCAAAGGCAAGAAAATGGCAGGTCAGCTGGGTAATGAGCGCGTAACCGTTCAGAGTCTGGACGTGGTACGTGTTGACGCTGAGCGCAACCTGCTGCTGGTTAAAGGTGCAGTTCCCGGTGCTACCGGTAGCGACCTGATCGTTAAACCAGCTGTGAAGGCGTAAGGGGATAGCAATGGAATTAGTATTGAAAGACGCGCAGAGCGCGCTGACTGTTTCCGAAACTACCTTCGGTCGTGATTTCAACGAAGCGCTGGTTCACCAGGTTGTTGTTGCTTACGCATCTGGCGCCCGCCAGGGTACTCGTGCGCAGAAAACTCGCGCCGAAGTAACTGGTTCAGGCAAAAAGCCATGGCGTCAAAAAGGCACCGGCCGTGCGCGTGCAGGTTCTGTAAAGAGCCCAATCTGGCGTTCAGGTGGTGTGACCTTTGCTGCGAAGCCACAGGACCACAGTCAAAAAGTTAACAAAAAGATGTACCGCGGCGCGCTGAAAAGCATCCTGTCCGAACTGGTACGTCAAGATCGTCTGATCGTTGTCGAATCATTTGCTGTAGAAGCACCGAAAACCAAGCTGCTGGTACAGAAACTGAAAGACATGGCTCTGGAAGACGTGCTGATCATCACCGGTGAACTGGATGAGAATCTGTTCCTGGCTGCGCGTAACCTGTACAAGGTTGACGTGCGTGATGCATCCGGTATCGACCCAGTTAGCCTGATCGCCTTCGACAAAGTCGTTATGACTGCTGATGCAGTTAAGCAAGTTGAGGAGATGCTGGCATGATCCGTGAAGAACGTCTGCTGAAAGTACTGCGCGCGCCGCACGTATCTGAAAAAGCATCTAGCGCGATGGAAAAAACCAATACCATCGTTCTCAAAGTTGCTAATGACGCGACCAAAGCAGAGATCGTTGCTGCTGTTGAGAAACTGTTCGAAGTAGAAGTTAAAGACGTAAACACCCTGGTAGTTAAGGGCAAAGTTAAGCGTCAAGGACAGCGTATCGGTCGTCGTAGCGACTGGAAAAAAGCTTACGTCACCCTGAAAGAAGGCCAGAATCTGGACTTCGCTGGCGGCGCTGAGTAAGTCGGAGGAGAAAGACAATGGCAGTTGTTAAATGTAAACCGACATCTCCGGGTCGTCGCCATGTAGTTAAAGTGGTAAACGCGGAGCTGCACAAGGGCAAACCATTCGCCCCGCTGGTAGAAAAAAACAGCAAATCCGGTGGCCGTAACAACAATGGTCGTATCACTACCCGTCATATCGGTGGTGGTCACAAGCAGGCTTACCGTATTGTTGACTTCAAACGCAACAAAGATGGTATCCCGGCAGTTGTTGAACGTCTTGAGTACGATCCGAACCGCTCTGCGAACATCGCACTGGTTCTGTACAAAGACGGCGAGCGCCGTTACATCCTGGCCCCTAAAGGCCTGAAAGCCGGCGACCAGATTCAATCTGGCGTTGATGCTGCGATCAAAGCAGGTAACACTCTGCCGATGCGTAACATCCCGGTGGGTTCAACCGTGCATAACGTAGAAATGAAACCAGGCAAAGGCGGTCAGATTGCTCGCTCAGCTGGTGCTTACGTGCAGATCGTTGCTCGTGAAGGTTCTTACGTTACCCTGCGTCTGCGTTCAGGTGAAATGCGTAAAGTCGAGTCTGACTGCCGCGCAACACTGGGCGAAGTCGGCAACGCTGAGCACATGCTTCGCGTTCTGGGTAAAGCCGGTGCAGCCCGTTGGCGTGGTGTTCGTCCGACCGTTCGTGGTACCGCGATGAACCCAGTTGATCACCCGCACGGTGGTGGTGAAGGTCGTAACTTTGGTAAGCACCCGGTAACTCCGTGGGGCGTTCAGACCAAAGGTAAGAAGACCCGTAGCAACAAGCGTACCGATAAGTTTATCGTACGTCGCCGTAGCAAATAATATTAGAGGATAAGCCATGCCACGTTCTCTCAAGAAAGGTCCTTTTATTGACCTGCACTTGCTGAAGAAGGTAGAGAAAGCGGTGGAAAGCGGTGACAAGAAGCCTTTGCGCACTTGGTCCCGTCGTTCAACGATCTTTCCTAACATGATCGGTTTGACCATCGCTGTCCATAATGGTCGTCAGCACGTTCCTGTCTTTGTTTCCGACGAAATGGTTGGTCACAAACTGGGTGAATTCGCGCCGACACGTACTTATCGCGGTCACGCGGCTGATAAAAAAGCCAAGAAGAAATAAGTAGGAGGAAGAGATGGAAACTTTAGCTCAACATCGCCACGCTCGTTCTTCTGCTCAGAAGGTTCGCCTTGTTGCTGACCTGATTCGCGGTAAGAAAGTGTCGCAGGCACTGGACATTTTGACCTACACCAATAAGAAAGCGGCTGTACTGGTCAAAAAAGTTCTGGAATCTGCCATTGCTAACGCCGAACACAACGATGGCGCTGATATCGACGATCTGAAAATCACGAAAATTTTCGTTGATGAAGGTCCGACCATGAAACGCATTATGCCGCGTGCCAAAGGTCGTGCAGATCGCATCCTGAAGCGCACCAGCCACATTACTGTGGTTGTGTCCGATCGCTGAGACTCTGGAGACTAGCAATGGGTCAGAAAGTACATCCTAATGGTATTCGCCTGGGTATTGTAAAACCATGGAACTCTACCTGGTTTGCGAACACCAATGAATTCGCTGACAACCTGGACAGCGATTTTAAAGTACGTCAGTTCCTGACTAAGGAACTGGCTAAAGCATCTGTCTCTCGTATCGTTATCGAGCGTCCTGCGAAGAGCATCCGTGTGACTATTCACACCGCTCGTCCGGGCATCGTCATCGGTAAGAAAGGCGAAGATGTAGAAAAACTGCGCACGGTCGTCGCGAAAATCGCTGGCGTTCCTGCACAGATTAATATCGCCGAAGTCCGCAAGCCGGAACTGGACGCGAAACTGGTAGCTGACAGCATCACTTCACAGCTGGAGCGTCGTGTGATGTTCCGTCGTGCTATGAAGCGTGCGGTTCAGAACGCCATGCGTCTTGGCGCGAAGGGTATTAAAGTCGAAGTTAGCGGCCGTCTGGGTGGCGCCGAGATCGCACGTACCGAATGGTATCGTGAAGGTCGCGTGCCATTGCACACACTGCGTGCTGACATTGACTACAACACCTCTGAAGCGCACACCACTTATGGTGTAATCGGCGTTAAGGTATGGATCTTCAAAGGTGAGATCCTGGGTGGTATGGCTGCTGTTGAACAACCGGAACCGGCTGCTCAACCTAAAAAGCAGCAGCGTAAAGGCCGTAAGTAAGGAGAGTCGCTGATGTTACAACCAAAGCGTACGAAATTCCGTAAGGTGCACAAAGGCCGTAACCGCGGTCTGGCTGCGGGTACGGATGTCAGCTTCGGTACTTTCGGTCTGAAAGCTGTTGGCCGTGGTCGTCTGACTGCTCGTCAGATCGAAGCAGCACGTCGTGCTATGACCCGTGCAGTTAAGCGTCAAGGTAAGATCTGGATCCGAGTATTCCCGGACAAACCGATCACCGAGAAGCCGCTGGAAGTGCGTATGGGTAAAGGTAAGGGTAACGTAGAGTATTGGGTTGCCCTGATCCAGCCTGGTAAAGTCCTGTATGAAATGGACGGCGTACCAGAAGAGCTGGCCCGTGAAGCATTCAAGCTGGCAGCAGCAAAACTGCCTATCAAAACCACCTTTGTAACTAAGACGGTGATGTAATGAAAGCAACAGAGCTGCGTGAAAAAAGCGTTGAAGAGCTGAACACTGAGCTGCTTAATCTGCTGCGTGAGCAATTTAACCTGCGCATGCAGGCAGCATCTGGCCAACTGCAGCAGACCCATCTGCTGAAACAGGTGCGCCGTGATGTTGCACGCGTTAAGACTTTACTGACTGAGAAGGCGGGTTCGTAATGACCGATAAAATCCGTACTCTGCAGGGTCGTGTAGTAAGTGACAAAATGCAGAAATCTGCAGTTGTTGCTATCGAACGTTTTGTGAAACACCCGATCTACGGCAAATTCATCAAACGTACGACTAAGCTGCACATCCATGACGAGAACAATGAATGTGGAATTGGTGACGTGGTAGAAATCCGCGAATGCCGTCCACTGTCCAAGACTAAATCCTGGACCCTGGTTCGCGTAATCGAGAAAGCGGTTCTGTAATAAGAATTGTTTTTTCTGAGAAACCCTCTGCTTCGGCAGGGGGTTTTTTTTTGCCTGGTATCTCGCCTGTTCCATTCATGCCAGTGGTTGTACAAGTCTGAGAGCGTTCACAAATTTAACGGGGAGCCCGTGGGTCCTGCGGTTCATCAGTCAATGCGACCTGAAAATGCCACACGGGAGCGAGCGGTTTATCATCGCCAGGGAAGTGATGAGTCTTGAAAATGGAGAGTCATGATTGATTGTGTCGGCTACCGTTGAACGTTTTCACCGTTCACCGCACTACCTGTCACCCCAGCAACTGTCACTGCACTGCCTGCTATTGTCTCAGCCAAAAACTTGCCGCTAATATCGGATAGCACATAACCACTGACAACCCACAGGCAAGTTTATGACACGAACGCTGTTACTGAAGAATGCCGACTATGTGGTCTGCATGGATGCTGACCGTCAGGAAATACGACACGCCAGTATTTTGATAAAAGGAAATCAAATTGCTGCGGTTGGAGAAGCAGACTCATTACCTGATAACGCCGACGAGGTGATTGATCTCCAGGGACACATTGTTATTCCAGGCCTGATCAATACGCATCACCATATGTACCAGAGCCTGACCCGCGCTATTCCTGCGGTGCAAAATGGTGAACTGTTCAACTGGCTGACTCACCTCTATCCACTGTGGCAGAATTTAACGCCCGGGATGATTCAGGTGTCAACGCAGGTCTCAATGGCCGAGCTGATCCTCTCCGGCTGCACCACCACCAGTGACCACCTCTATGTTTACCCTAATGGTTGTAAGCTTGACGACAGCATTGAAGCCGCATCCTTAATGGGTATGCGTTTCCATGCGAGCCGGGGCAGCATGAGTGTCGGTCAATCCCAGGGTGGCCTGCCGCCCGATTCGCTGGTTGAGAGTGAAGCAGCCATTCTGAAGGATACGCAGCGGGTGATTGAGCGCTATCACGATGACAGCTATGGCTCGATGCTACGCATTGTGGTTGCGCCATGTTCACCGTTCTCGGTCAGCCGTGAGCTGATGAAGCAATCCGCAGCACTGGCACGCAGCTTCAACGTCTCTCTGCATACGCATCTGGCGGAGAATGACAGTGATATCCAATATAGCCGCGAAAAGTTCAACATGACACCCGCGCAGTATGTTGAAGACCTCGGCTGGGTAGGCCCGGATGTCTGGCATGCACACTGCGTCAAACTGGATCAGCCCGGTATTGAGTTATTTGCGCGTACAGGGACAGGTATCGCGCACTGTCCGTGCTCAAACATGCGTCTCGGCTCGGGCATTGCGCCGATAAGGCACATGTGCGATGCCGGAGTACATGTCGGTTTGGGGGTGGATGGTTCTGCCTCCAATGACAGCGCAGATATGATGGCAGAAGTACGTCAGGCCATGCTGCTGCAACGCGTGGGGTTCGGCCCGGATGCGATGACGGCGCGTCAGGCACTCGAACTGGCGACGCTGGGGGGAGCAAAAGTGCTGAATCGCAATGACGTGGGCGCTATTGCGCCGGGCATGATGGCTGATTTGGCTATTTTTGACCTCAATCGCATTGGTCTTGCCGGGGCAGGGCACGATCCCGTTGCTGCGCTGGTATTCTGTAATCCCGGCCAGGTCGCTTACAGCATCATTAACGGTAAAGTCAGGGTGCGTAACGGAGAACTGGCCGGAATTGACCTGCCAGCCGTACTGCGTCAGCATAACCAACTAGCCAGAAAGCTGGTTGATTGAGTCAGAAGGGCACTTAATTTGGAAGGCGACGAAAAATAAGGCAGATTACATTTGCTACTGTTCGCACTATTCCCTAGAATACGCCCTCCCTGTCATCAGGGAAAATCAGCGGCTCGATTGAGAGCCGTTTATTTTTTCTACCCATCTGTGAGAACCGGTGTTACAATGCCGCGCCCTCAATTATGGGGCTTTCTAACGACCTGAGGTTTAGGTCCCGAAGTAGTAGTTGACATTAGCGGAGCACTAAAATGATCCAAGAACAGACTATGCTGAACGTCGCCGACAACTCCGGTGCACGTCGCGTAATGTGTATCAAGGTTCTGGGTGGCTCGCACCGTCGCTACGCAGGCGTCGGTGACATCATCAAAGTTACCATCAAGGAAGCAATTCCTCGTGGTAAAGTCAAAAAAGGTGATGTCCTGAAGGCGGTAGTGGTGCGCACCAGGAAGGGTGTTCGTCGCCCGGACGGTTCTGTCATTCGCTTCGATGGTAATGCATGCGTTATTCTGAACAATAACAGTGAGCAGCCTATCGGTACGCGTATTTTTGGGCCGGTAACTCGTGAACTTCGTACTGAAAAGTTCATGAAAATTATCTCTCTGGCACCAGAAGTACTCTAAGGAGCGAACAATGGCAGCTAAAATCCGTCGTAACGACGAAGTTATCGTGTTAACCGGTAAAGATAAAGGTAAGCGCGGTAAAGTTAAGAATGTCCTGTCTTCTGGTAAGGTCATCGTTGAAGGTATCAACCTGGTTAAGAAACATCAGAAGCCGGTCCCGGCCCTGAACCAACCAGGCGGCATCGTTGAAAAAGAAGCTGCTATTCAGGTTTCTAACGTTGCACTGTTCAACGCGGCAACTGGTAAGGCTGACCGTGTAGGCTTTAGATTCGAAGACGGCAAAAAAGTCCGTTTCTTCAAGTCTAACAGCGAAACTATCAAGTAATTTGGAGTAGTACGATGGCGAAACTGCATGATTACTACAAAGACGAAGTAGTCCAGAAACTCATGACAGAGTTTGGCTACAATTCTGTCATGCAAGTCCCTCGGGTCGAGAAGATCACCCTGAACATGGGTGTTGGTGAAGCGATCGCTGACAAGAAACTGCTGGATAACGCAGCAGCTGACCTGGCAGCAATCTCCGGTCAAAAACCGCTGGTCACCAAAGCACGCAAATCAGTTGCAGGCTTCAAAATCCGTCAGGGCTATCCGATCGGCTGTAAAGTAACTCTGCGTGGCGAGCGCATGTGGGAGTTCTTTGAGCGTCTGGTCACCATTGCTGTTCCACGTATCCGTGACTTCCGTGGCTTGTCCGCTAAGTCATTCGATGGTCGTGGCAACTACAGCATGGGTGTACGTGAGCAGATCATCTTCCCAGAAATCGACTACGACAAAGTCGATCGCGTTCGTGGTTTGGATATCACCATTACCACTACTGCGAAATCTGATGATGAAGGCCGTGCTCTGCTGGCTGCCTTTGACTTCCCGTTCCGTAAGTAAGGTAGGGTTACTTAATGGCTAAGCAATCTATGAAAGCACGCGAAGTTAAGCGTGCAAAATTAGCAGACAAATTCTTCGCTAAACGCGCTGAACTGAAAGCGATCATCTCTGATGTGAACGCTTCCGACGAAGATCGTTGGGATGCTGTTCTGAAGCTGCAGAGTCTGCCGCGTGATTCCAGCCCTTCGCGTCAGCGTAACCGCTGCCGTCAAACAGGTCGTCCGCACGGTTTCCTGCGGAAGTTTGGGTTGAGCCGTATCAAGGTCCGCGAAGCCGCCATGCGCGGTGAAATCCCGGGCCTGAAAAAGGCTAGCTGGTAATTGTCACCAATTGAATCACGGGAGTAACACAGATGAGCATGCAAGATCCGATCGCGGATATGCTGACCCGTATCCGTAACGGTCAGGCCGCAAACAAAGTTGCGGTCACCATGCCTTCCTCCAAGCTGAAATTGGCAATTGCCAACGTTCTGAAGGAAGAAGGATATATTGAAGATTTCAAAATCGAAGGCGACATCAAGCTGGAACTGGAACTTACTCTCAAGTATTTCCAGGGCAAAGCTGTTGTAGAAAGCATTCAGCGAGTAAGCCGTCCTGGTCTGCGCATCTATAAGAAAAAAGATGAGCTGCCAAAGGTAATGGCCGGTATGGGCATCGCTGTAGTTTCTACATCTAAAGGTGTCATGACTGATCGTGCAGCGCGCCAGGCAGGTCTTGGTGGCGAAATTATCTGCTACGTAGCGTAATCGGAGGATACATATGTCTCGTGTTGCTAAAGCACCTGTCGTTGTTCCTGCCGGCGTAGAGGTAAAACTCAACGGTCAGGTAATTTCGATTAAAGGTAAAAACGGCGAGCTGACTCGTACTATCAATGATGCTGTTGAAGTTAAGCATGCTGACAACGCTCTGACTTTCGCTCCGCGCGAAGGTTTCGTTGACGGCTGGGCGCAGGCGGGTACTTCTCGCGCGCTGCTGAACGCAATGGTTATCGGTGTTACCGAAGGCTTCACTAAGAAGCTGCAGCTGGTTGGTGTAGGTTATCGTGCAGCCGTTAAAGGCGACGTGGTCAACCTGTCTCTGGGCTTTTCTCATCCAGTCGATCACCAGCTGCCCGCGGGTATCACTGCAGAATGTCCAACTCAGACTGAGATCGTGCTGAAAGGCGCTGATAAACAGCTGATTGGTCAGGTTGCAGCGGACCTGCGCGCCTACCGTCGTCCTGAGCCTTATAAAGGCAAGGGTGTCCGTTACGCCGACGAAGTCGTGCGTACCAAAGAGGCTAAGAAGAAGTAAGGTAACACTATGGATAAGAAATCTGCTCGTATCCGTCGTGCGACCCGTGCACGTCGCAAGCTCAAAGAGCTGGGTGCTACTCGCCTGGTGGTACATCGTACCCCGCGTCATATTTACGCACAGGTAATCGCCCCGAACGGTTCCGAAGTTCTGGTCGCTGCTTCTACTGTAGAAAAAGCTATCACTGAACAACTGAAGTATACCGGTAATAAAGAAGCCGCAGCTGCAGTAGGTAAAGCTATCGCAGAACGCGCAATCGAAAAAGGCATCACTGGTGTTTCTTTCGACCGTTCCGGTTTCCAATATCATGGTCGCGTCCAGGCACTGGCAGATGCTGCCCGTGAAGCTGGCCTTCAGTTCTAAGGTAGAGGTCTAAGATGGCACACATCGAGAAACAAGCTGGCGAACTGCAGGAAAAACTGATCGCGGTAAACCGTGTTTCTAAAACTGTTAAAGGTGGTCGTATCTTCTCCTTCACAGCACTGACTGTGGTAGGCGATGGTAATGGTCGCGTAGGTTTTGGTTACGGTAAAGCGCGTGAAGTTCCAGCAGCGATCCAGAAAGCGATGGAGAAAGCCCGTCGCAACATGGTTAACGTCGCGCTGACCAACGGCACCCTGCAGCACCCAGTTAAAGGTGCACACACGGGTTCCCGCGTGTTCATGCAGCCGGCTTCAGAAGGTACCGGTATTATTGCCGGTGGTGCAATGCGCGCCGTTCTGGAAGTCGCTGGAGTTCATAACGTACTGGCAAAAGCGTATGGTTCTACAAACCCGATTAACGTGGTTCGTGCAACTATCGATGGCCTGGGCAATATGAAATCTCCGGAAATGGTCGCTGCTAAGCGTGGTAAATCCGTTGAAGAAATTCTGGGGTAATCACGATGGCTAAGACTATTAAAATCACTCAAACCCGTAGTTCAATCGGCCGCTTGCCTAAGCATAAAGCCACTCTGGTTGGCCTGGGTCTGCGTCGTATTGGCCACACCGTTGAGCGTGAAGACACGCCAGCAGTACGCGGTATGGTCAACGCGGTTTCCTATATGGTTAAAGTGGAGGAGTAAGAGATGCGTTTAAATACTCTGTCTCCGGCCGAAGGGTCTAAGCACGCTACCAAGCGTCTGGGTCGTGGTATCGGTTCTGGCCTCGGAAAAACCGGTGGTCGTGGTCACAAAGGTCAGAACTCACGTTCTGGCGGTGGCGTACGTCGCGGTTTCGAAGGTGGTCAGATGCCTCTGTACCGTCGTCTGCCGAAGTTCGGTTTCACCTCTCGCAAAGCAATGATCACCACAGAGATTCGTCTGTCTGATCTGGCGAAAGTTGAAGGCGGTATCGTCGACCTGAACGCGCTGAAAGCAGCCAACATTGTCGGTGTTCAGATTGAATTCGTTAAAGTAATTCTGTCTGGTGAAGTTTCTACACCGGTAACGGTTCGCGGTCTGCGTGTCACCAAAGGTGCACGTGCTGCAATCGAAGCTGCTGGCGGTAAAATCGAGGAATAAGTAGCAGATGGCTAAACAACCGGGATTAGATTTTCAAAGTGCCAAAGGTGGCTTTGGTGAGCTGAAACGCAGACTGCTGTTTGTAATCGGCGCACTCATTGTCTTCCGTATTGGCTCTTTTATTCCAATCCCTGGTATTGATGCCACTGTACTTGCCAAACTGCTTGAGCAACAGCGTGGCACCATCATTGAAATGTTTAACATGTTCTCTGGTGGTGCTCTCAGCCGTGCTTCTATTTTCGCACTGGGCATCATGCCGTATATTTCGGCATCGATTATTATCCAGTTATTAACGGTGGTTCATCCAGCGTTAGCGGAAATTAAGAAAGAAGGGGAGGCTGGCCGTCGTAAGATTAGCCAGTACACCCGATACGGTACGTTGGTATTGGCCATATTCCAGTCGATCGGTATTGCTACCGGTCTGCCGAATATGCCAGGGATGCAAGGCCTGGTAATGAATCCAGGCTTTGCTTTCTACTTTACCGCTGTTGTGAGTCTGGTCTCGGGAACGATGTTCCTGATGTGGCTGGGCGAACAGATTACTGAACGTGGTATCGGTAACGGTATTTCGATCATTATCTTCGCAGGTATTGTTGCGGGTCTCCCGCCGGCCATTGGCCATACCATCGAGCAAGCGCGGCAAGGCGACCTGCACTTCCTTCTGTTGCTGTTGGTTGCAGTACTCGTATTCGCAGTGACCTTCTTTGTTATCTTCGTTGAACGTGGTCAACGCCGCATTGTGGTGAACTACGCAAAACGTCAGCAGGGTCGTCGCGTTTACGCTGCACAGAGCACACATTTACCGTTGAAAGTGAACATGGCGGGTGTTATTCCAGCTATCTTCGCTTCCAGCATTATTCTGTTCCCGGCAACGATTGCATCGTGGTTTGGGGGCGGTACCGGTTGGAACTGGCTGACAACAATTTCGCTGTATTTGCAGCCAGGACAGCCGCTTTATGTGCTACTCTATGCGACTGCAATCATCTTCTTCTGTTTCTTCTATACGGCGTTGGTTTTCAACCCACGTGAAACAGCAGATAACCTGAAGAAGTCTGGTGCATTCGTACCGGGAATTCGTCCGGGAGAGCAAACGGCGAAGTATATTGATAAAGTAATGACGCGACTGACCTTAATCGGCGCCCTGTACATTACGTTTATCTGCCTTATCCCGGAGTTCATGCGTGATGCGATGAAGGTTCCCTTCTACTTTGGCGGTACGTCACTGCTTATCGTAGTTGTCGTCATCATGGACTTTATGGCTCAAGTGCAAACTCTGATGATGTCAAGTCAGTACGAGTCGGCACTGAAGAAAGCTAACCTGAAAGGCTACGGCCGTTAATTCAGTTGGTTGAGAAGTTACGGAGAGTAAAAATGAAAGTTCGTGCTTCCGTCAAGAAATTATGTCGTAACTGCAAAATCATTCGTCGCGACGGTGTCGTCCGTGTGATTTGTAGCGCCGAGCCTAAGCATAAACAGCGCCAAGGCTGATTTTGTCACATATTTTTCTTGCAAAGTCGGGTTGAGCTGGCTAGATTAGCCAGCCAATCTTTTGTATGTCAGTGCGTTTCCATTTGAGTATCCTGAAAACGGGCTTTTCAGCATGGGACGTGCTTGTTTAATTATAGGAGTGCATAGTGGCCCGTATAGCAGGCATTAACATTCCTGATCAAAAACATACCGTTATCGCATTAACTTCGATCTTCGGTATCGGTAAAACCCGTTCAAAAGCCATCTGCGCTTCAACGGGTATTGCTGAAAATGTTAAGATCAGTGAGCTGTCTGAAGAACAAATTGATCAGCTGCGTGATGCAGTTGCGAAATTCGTTGTAGAAGGTGATCTGCGCCGTGAAATCACCCTGAGCATCAAGCGTCTTATGGACCTTGGTTGCTACCGTGGTTTGCGCCATCGTCGTGGTCTTCCGGTTCGCGGTCAGCGTACTAAGACCAACGCACGTACCCGTAAGGGTCCGCGTAAACCGATCAAGAAATAATCGGGGTGAGTAAATAATGGCAAAGGCACCAGTTCGTGCACGCAAGCGTGTAAGAAAACAAGTCTCAGATGGCGTGGCTCATGTCCATGCTTCTTTTAACAACACCATCGTTACCATTACTGATCGTCAGGGTAACGCACTGGGTTGGGCAACCGCCGGTGGTTCCGGTTTCCGCGGTTCACGTAAATCCACTCCGTTTGCTGCTCAGGTCGCTGCAGAGCGCTGTGCAGAAGCGGTAAAAGATTACGGAATTAAGAACCTGGAAGTTATGGTAAAGGGTCCGGGTCCAGGACGCGAATCTACGATTCGTGCTTTGAACGCCGCTGGTTTCCGCATCACTAATATTACTGATGTGACTCCGATCCCTCATAACGGTTGTCGTCCGCCGAAAAAACGTCGCGTATAACGCCCGTTTTTTTAGGATAGTTGGAGAAAGAAAATGGCAAGATATTTGGGTCCTAAGCTCAAGCTGAGCCGTCGTGAGGGCACTGACTTATTCCTTAAGTCTGGCGTTCGCGCGATTGATTCCAAGTGTAAGATTGAACAAGCCCCTGGTCAGCATGGTGCGCGTAAACCGCGTCTGTCTGATTACGGCGGTCAGTTACGTGAAAAGCAGAAAGTTCGTCGTATCTACGGCGTGCTGGAGCGTCAGTTCCGTAACTATTATAAAGAAGCAGCTCGTCTGAAAGGCAACACCGGTGAAAACCTGTTGGCTCTGCTGGAAGGTCGTCTGGACAACGTAGTTTATCGTATGGGCTTTGGTGCCACTCGTGCAGAAGCACGTCAGCTGGTGAGCCATAAGTCTGTTCTGGTAAATGGCCGCGTTGTTAACATCGCTTCTTATCAGGTATCTCCGAATGATGTCGTTAGCATCCGTGAGAAAGCCAAAAAGCAATCTCGCGTGAAGGCCGCTCTGGAGCTGGCTGAGCAGCGTGAAAAGCCAACCTGGCTGGAAGTTGATGCGACTAAGATGGAAGGTGTGTTCAAGCGTATTCCTGAACGTACTGATCTGTCTGCGGACATTAACGAACACCTGATCGTCGAGCTTTACTCCAAGTAAGGCTTAGTACCAAAGAGAGGACACAATGCAGGGTTCTGTGACAGAGTTTCTAAAACCGCGCCTGGTAGATATCGAGCAAGTGAGTTCGACGCACGCCAAGGTGACCCTTGAGCCTTTAGAGCGTGGCTTTGGCCATACTCTTGGTAACGCACTGCGCCGTATTCTGCTTTCATCCATGCCGGGTTGCGCGGTGACCGAGGTTGAAATTGATGGTGTACTTCATGAGTACAGCACCAAAGAGGGCGTACAGGAAGATATCCTGGAAATCCTGCTCAACCTGAAAGGGCTGGCGGTAAGAGTTCAGGGTAAAGATGAAGTTATTCTGACCCTGAATAAATCTGGCATTGGCCCTGTGACTGCAGCCGACATTACCCATGATGGTGATGTCGAAATCGTCAAGCCTCAGCATGTCATTTGCCATCTGACCGATGAGAACGCTGCTATCAGCATGCGTATCAAAGTTCAGCGTGGACGTGGCTATGTGCCGGCTTCTGCCCGAATTCATTCGGAAGAAGATGAGCGCCCAATCGGCCGCCTGTTAGTTGACGCTTGCTACAGCCCTGTAGACCGTATCGCCTACAATGTTGAAGCAGCGCGTGTAGAGCAGCGCACCGACCTGGACAAGCTGGTCATCGAAATGGAAACCAACGGCACAATCGATCCTGAAGAGGCGATTCGTCGTGCGGCAACCATTCTGGCTGAACAACTTGAAGCTTTCGTTGACTTACGTGATGTACGTCAGCCGGAAGTTAAAGAAGAGAAACCAGAATTCGATCCGATCCTGCTGCGCCCTGTTGACGATCTGGAATTGACTGTCCGCTCTGCTAACTGCCTTAAGGCAGAAGCTATCCACTACATCGGTGATCTGGTACAGCGTACCGAGGTTGAGCTGCTTAAAACGCCTAACCTTGGTAAAAAATCTCTTACCGAGATTAAAGATGTGCTGGCTTCGCGTGGTCTTTCTCTGGGCATGCGCCTTGAGAACTGGCCGCCAGCAAGCATTGCTGATGAATAATCAGATCACAGGTTAAGGTTTCACTGAGAAGGATAAGGTCATGCGCCATCGTAAGAGTGGTCGTCAACTGAACCGCAACAGCAGCCATCGTCAGGCTATGTTCCGCAACATGGCCGGTTCTCTGGTTCGTCATGAGATCATCAAAACGACTCTGCCGAAAGCCAAAGAACTGCGTCGCGTAGTTGAGCCGCTGATTACTCTTGCCAAGACCGACAGCGTAGCTAATCGTCGTCTGGCATTCGCCCGTACTCGTGATAACGAGATCGTGGCAAAACTGTTTAATGAGTTAGGCCCGCGTTTCGCGAGCCGTGCCGGTGGTTACACTCGTATTCTGAAGTGTGGCTTCCGTGCTGGTGACAACGCTCCGATGGCTTACATCGAGCTCGTTGATCGTCCAGAAGCTCAAGCAGAAGCAGCTGCAGAGTAATCTGTAGCAACGTAAAAAACCCGCTTCGGCGGGTTTTTTATTGCCTGCAATTTATTACCTTAGAACGTAGTCTTTCATGTTCAAAGGAGCTAACTATGTGGCTGGTTGATGAACTTGCTGAACAGCATATCAAAGCAGCGTTAGAAAAAGGCGAGCTGAGTAATCTTCCTGGCTCAGGTAAGCCACTGCAGCTGGATGATGACAGCCATGTTCCGCCCGAATTAAGAGCAGGTTACCGGTTGCTCAAAAATTCAGGATTTCTGCCGCCTGAACTTGAGTTAAGACGCGAAGCCATGGAAGTTAACGATCTTATTTGTCAGCTCGATCCTGCCGATCCCCGATATCAGGATCAGCGTAATCGACTTCAGGTGCTGACACTGAGATTACGCCAGGCTGGAATGAGCACCGATTTTCTTCATGGCCGTTATGCCGCAGCCATCCACAATCATTTCCGTGAGGAGAAGTAAATGTTTCGCATTGGCCAGCTAGCTAAGCTTGCAGATGTCACGCCAGACACGATTCGCTTCTATGAAAAACAACAGATGATGGATCATGATGGTCGGACAGAAGGCGGTTTTCGACTTTATAGCGAGAGTGATCTTCAGCGTCTGAAATTTATTCGCTACGGGCGCAAACTCGGCTTTAGCCTTGAAGCCATCAGAGAGCTGCTCTCGATCCGGGTCGATCCTGTGCATCACACCTGTCAGGAATCAAAAGCGATCGTTGAAAAACGGCTGAATGAAGTTGCTCAAATGATCGCAGAATTAGAAACGATGCAGCGTTCTCTGCGACATCTCTCGGATGCCTGTTGTGGAGACAGCCACACTAGCGTTTCGTGCTCAATTCTTGAGGCACTGGAGCGGGGAGAGGCTTTAAGCAAATAAGGATATTGTTATTTTGCTGCAAAAGAATAAAGTATCAGGCCTTATAAACAGGAGGCATCATGAGTAAATATCAGCACACCAAAGGGCAAATTCGCGACAACGCGATTCAGGCCCTCTTACACGACCCGTTATTTCGGCAGCGCATCGAGCAGAAGCAAAAGGGTAAAGGCAGTTTTAAACGGAAAGAGAAACATGGAAAGGGGACGGGATGGGAGGGCAGTGATAAGAAAGCGTCTTATCACTGCCCTTCTGCTTTTACGGTTAAAAAAACCGCCTGTGCGGCGGCTTATCAACTATACCCGCGTGTTTTGCTGTTTAAGCAGATCGCGGATTTCAGTCAGCAGTAATTCTTCGCTCGTTGGTTTCGCAACGGGCTTTTCAACTTCCTTTTTCTTATACAGACGGTTCATTAACTTGATCGCCATGAAGATTGCGAAAGCGATGATGACGAAATCGAAGATGGTCTGAAGGAAGATACCGTATTGCATTACAACGGCTGGCGCATCACCAACTGCGGGCTTAAGTACCCACTGGAATGATTTAAAGTCGACACCACCGATCAGCAAGCCCAATGGTGGCATAATGATGTTGGCGACCAGCGATGAAACGATTTTCCCGAAGGCCGCACCGATGATAACACCGACGGCGAGATCCATCACATTACCGCGCATCGCGAAATCGCGAAACTCTTTGATTAAACTCATACTTATCTCCTTGCCTAAGCCAATGCCATAAAGTTTAACAAACCTTACTGTTTTTGCCATCAACTCAGCGATTTAAGCGGCACTTTCACGCGTCTCGTACTTTTTATGCCTGTAAATGCGGCATTTACAGGAAAAATGGACTCGGCTGAAAGAGACGTTCAACGTCTGAGACAAATTTCTTGTCGGTGAGGAACATGATGACATGATCTCCTTGTTCAATACGCAGATTATCATTGGCAATCATCACATCGTCACCGCGAACCACTGCGCCGATAATGGTCCCTGGCGGTAATTTGATATCATCAATTGAACGGCCGACCACGCGTGAAGTGGATTCGTCACCATGCGCTATTGCTTCGATTGCCTCTGCAATACCGCGTCGCAGTGACGATACACCCACGATATCTGCTTTGCGCACATGGCCCAGCAGAGCAGAGATAGTGGCCTGCTGAGGTGAAATAGCAATATCGATGACGCTGCCCTGCACCAGATCGACATACGCACGACGCTGTATAAGCACCATAACTTTCTTCGCCCCCATCTTTTTTGCCAGCATGGCTGACATGATGTTGGCTTCATCATCATTGGTGACGGCAATAAACAGATCAACCTGCTCAACGTGCTCTTCCGCCAGCAACTCCTGATCGGACGCATCGCCATAAAAAACTACCGTGTCATGCAGATGTTCTGCAAGTTCGGCTGCGCGCTGAGCATTACGTTCAATCAGCTTAACGCTGTAATGTTTCTCAAGACGCTGTGCCAGACCGAAACCAATGTTACCGCCACCCACCAGCATAATCCGCTTGTAGGGTTTCTCCAGCCGTTGCATCTCGCTCATTACGGCACGAATGTTCTGGCTGGCGGCGATGAAAAAGACTTCATCACCCGCTTCTACAATGGTTGAGCCCTGCGGACGAATGGGCCGGTCCTGACGAAAGATAGCGGCTACGCGGGTATCGATGTGTGGCATATGCTCACGCATGATGGAGAGCGGATTGCCCACCAGTGGTCCACCATAATAGGCTTTCACCACCGCAAGGCTGACTTTGCCCTCAGCAAAGTTAACCACCTGCAACGCGCCAGGATACTGGATTAAACGGTAGATATTTTCGATGACCAACTGTTCCGGTGAGATCAGGTGATCAATGGGCACCGCTTCAGGAATAAATAACTTGTCCGCATCACGCAGATAGTCGGCCGCGCGAATCCGGGCTATACGGTTCGGCGTATTGAAAAGCGAATAAGCAATCTGACAGGCAATCATGTTGGTTTCGTCGGAGTTGGTAACGGCTACCAGCATGTCGGCATCTTCCGCGCCTGCTTCCCGCAAAATGCGCGGATGAGAACCATGACCCTGCACGACGCGCAGATCGAATTTATCCTGCAGATGACGCAGGCGTGAAGAGTCGGTATCCACCACCGTGATATCGTTGTTTTCACCGACCAGATTTTCTGCCAGGGTACCGCCAACCTGACCTGCGCCCAGAATGATTATTTTCATCGCTTATCAATACTCATCTCAGTTTGTACCCGATTTCTTTATCAGCTTAGCGTAGAAGAAACCATCTCCGCCTTCGGCTTGCGGGAATACCTGTAGGCCATTCGCGAGTGCATCCCTGAGGGGAACGGCTTGTGCATCGTGCTGGCGCTGCAGGAAAGCATCTATCTGCTGATGATTCTCTTCAGGCAGGATGGAACAGGTAGCATAAATCAGCGTACCGCCTGGTTTCAGGTGCGGCCAGACAGCATCAAGAATTTCAGACTGAAGCTTTGCCAGCTCGGCGATATCACGATCGCGACGCAGCCACTTGATGTCTGGATGACGTCGGATCACGCCGGTAGCAGAGCAGGGGGCATCCAGCAGAATTCGGTCAAACTGCCGATCACCGCACCACTGCTGCGGCGTCCGTCCATCACCCTGTTTAACATCTGCTTTCATGCCCAGTCGCTGCAGATTTTCCTCAACGCGTTTAAGGCGCTGTGCATCTACGTCGACGGCCATGACTTCTGCTTCCGGCGCGATTTCGAGAATATGGGTCGTTTTACCGCCGGGTGCAGCACATAGATCCAGAATCTGTTCGCCGTTTTGGGGTTCAAGCAGCAAAGCACAGCGCTGAGCGGACAAATCCTGCACGGTCACCCAACCCTGCCCGAAGCCTGGTAACTGACTGACCGGAGCAGGGGCATCGAGCCGCAGTGCATCCGGCACATCGTCAGCAGGCTGTGCATTCCTGCCACTTTCAGTCAGCAGGGCCAGCCATGCATCACGTTCGTGGTGCTGTTGGTTAACCCGCAACCACATCGGCGGACGCTGGTTATTGGCTTCGACGATCTGCTGCCACTGTTCTGGCCAGGCATGCTGCAATCGCTTTAGCAGCCATCCCGGATGCAGATACCGCTGCGGGCCATCCTGAATGCTGGCGAGCAGCTCTTCGCGCTGGCGCTGAAACTGGCGTAATACACCATTTAATAAGCCTTTCAGGCTGGTGCGCTTCAGGACTTCGGCCCCTGCGACAGTTTCTGCCAGTGCGGCGTGAGCAGGCACGCGTGTATATTCCAGCTGGTAAAGCCCGACCATGATCAGATAGTGCAGAACCCGCTGTTTACCGGTAAGGGGACGCGCCATCAGTTTACCGATTAGCGCTTCAAGCTGCGGTAATGTACGCAACACGCCAAAACAGATCTCCTGCACTAACGCGCTATCTTTGTCAGAGAGTTTTTTCTGAGCGGCAGGCAGTGCCGTGTTCAGGGATTCGCCCTTGTCGACAACGCGCTCAATAAGTTGGGCGGAGAGGCTACGCAGGTTGATTGATTTAGTCATAGGGTTTTGTCATCAAACAAAAGGCCCGGTGAGTGACCGGGCCTGAGAGTCAGTCCAGAAGGGTTCCAGGTTCAAACCATTCCCGGCGCGAGTTGAGAAGATCCTGAGCCGACATCGGTTTTTTACCGGCGGGCTGCAACTGCAGTAGATTCAGTACACCCTGAGCGGTCGCCACCTGGATGCCACGTTTATCCGCATGAATAATTTCACCCGGCGAACGATCGCTGTGAGGCAGAACGCTTGCCTGCCAGACTTTCACCGGTTGATCATCAATGGTGAAAAAGCTCATCGGCCACGGGTTAAACGCGCGAATACAACGTTCAAGCTGTTCTGCTGAGAGTGTCCAGTCAAGACGAGCTTCCTCTTTACTGAGCTTCTCAGCATAGTTGGCCAGCGCTTCATCCTGTTTTTCAGGTGTAGCCTGCTGAGTGCTCAGTAAGGTCAGCGTATCCAGCAGTCCCTGTGGTCCAAGTTCAGCCAGCTTATCGTATAGCGTTGCACTGGTATCCTGGGCAGTAATCGGACAGGCAAGCTTGTGCAGCATATCGCCGGTGTCCAGCCCCACATCCATCTGCATGATGGTCACGCCGGTTTCGCTGTCGCCAGCCCAGAGCGCACGTTGAATCGGTGCGGCTCCACGCCAGCGTGGCAGCAGTGAACCATGAACGTTGATGCAGCCCAGACGTGGCATATCAAGCACGGCCTTTGGCAGAATTAATCCGTAGGCCACAACAACCATCACATCAGCCTTAAGGTCAGCAACCAGCTGCTGATTCTCTTCCGGTCGCAGTGACTTAGGCTGATACACAGGAATGTCATGTGCCATCGCCAGCGTTTTGACCGGGCCTGGGGTTAATTTGTTACCGCGACCCGCCGGGCGGTCGGGTTGGGTGAATACACCGATAACCTGATGTTCAGAAGCAAGCAGCGCGTCAAGATGACGCGCTGCAAAGTCAGGTGTGCCGGCAAAGATGATTTTTAGCGGGGCAGACACGTGTATCCCTTCTTAAGTTCTCAGGAAGCCTGGGCGTTCTGACGCGCCAGTTTCTCTAACTTAGTTTTGATTCGTTGCCGCTTCAGAGGCGACAGATAATCGATAAACAGTTTGCCTTCCAGATGATCGATCTCATGCTGGATACAGATGGCCAGTAACTCGCTGGCTTCCAGCTCGAAACTGTTACCGTCACGATCAAGTGCACGGACTTTAACCCGCTCGGCACGTGGAACAAATGCGCGCTGTTCCGGAATTGAGAGGCAACCCTCTTCAATACCGGTTTCGCCGCTTTTTTCCAGCAGCTCAGGGTTGATCAGAACTAAACGCTCTTCACGACTTTCAGAGACATCAATCACGATAATGCGCTGATGAATATCGACCTGCGTAGCGGCAAGACCGATACCTTCTTCGGCATACATCGTCTCGAACATATCATCAACGATACGCTGAATGTCTGCGTTAACTTCTTTAACGGGCGCAGCGACTTTGCGAAGACGCTCGTCAGGGAAATGTAATACCTGCAAAACTGACATAAATATCCAGATCTGTATTCGGTTAAGAAAAGATTACTACCTCATATTGTAGACTTTTCGAGGCCTGATTGACAGCATTGTGCAGCAGGAAGCAAGGGCGATCAGGGAGTCTGAGATGGACAAAATAGCGCAGTATGTGCGGCTGGCAGCCGTCACTGGAATGACAGGGAAACGCTGGATTGACGTCGCACAGCAGACAGGTGGCCAGGTAGCAGATAAGGAGCAGCTTATCCGATTAGGGTTAGATGCCAGTCAGCGCCAGCAATATTATGATTTCAGTGCAAAAAAACTTCCAGAATTGTATGACTGGCTGGCACAGAGTCCGGCTCATCATCTGATTACTGCGCTGGACGCGGCCTATCCAGCCCGTCTCAAAGAAACGAGCCGCTTTCCGCCACTGCTCTATATTCATGGCGATCCTGCTGTGATAAGTACTCCTCAGTTAGCGGTGGTGGGGAGTCGAAACTGTTCACATAATGGCCGTTACTGGTGCGACTGGTTTACTCAGCACTTAAGCCTCAGCGGTCTGACCATTACCAGCGGACTGGCCCGGGGTATTGATGGTGTTGCACATAAGGCAGCACTCAACGTGAAGGGCAAAACGGTGGCTGTGCTGGGCAGTGGGTTACAAAATCTCTATCCTAAAAATCATGCCGACCTTGCCGCAGAGATTGTTGAGCAGGGTGGTGCTGTGATTTCTGAATTTCCGCTGGCGACCCTGCCGCATCCGGCGAATTTTCCACGCCGTAATCGTATCATCAGCGGTCTGAGTCATGGGGTGCTGGTGGTAGAAGCCTCGCTGAAGAGTGGTTCGCTGGTGACGGCCCGCTATGCGCTGGAGCAGAATCGCAATGTCTATGCCTTACCTGGCGCGATCGGCAATCCATTAAGTGAAGGCGTTAACTGGCTGATTCAGCAGGGTGCGCTGCTGGTGGCCCACCCCAATAACATCGTGGAAGATCTGGCTGGTGCGCTGAACTGGCTGCCAGCGACACAGGCCGACGAAATTTATTCTGAGGTGAGTGACGATGCTCCATTGCCATTTGCTGATGTGTTGGCTAACGTAGGTGATGATGTTACACCTGTTGACGTTGTCGCTGAACGTGCCGGCCAATCTGTGCCAGTTATCTCAGCTCAGTTGCTGGAACTGGAGTTAGCAGGATGGATCGCAGCTGTACCCGGCGGCTATGTCCGATTGAGGAGGGCATGCCATGTTCGACGTACTGATGTATTTGTTTGAGACATATATCCACAACGAAGCAGAAATGGGTGTTGATCAGGACAGATTGACAGACGACCTGACGGATGCCGGGTTCCATCGTGAAGATGTTTACAGTGCGCTGAACTGGCTGGAAAGACTGGCTGATTATCAGGAAGGGCTGGTTGAGCCAGTTTTACTGACAAGTGATCCGCTCTCCATGCGTATTTATACCGACGAAGAGAGCAAGCGTTTAGATGCTGATAGCCGTGGTTTTCTGCTGTTCCTGGAGCAGATTCAGGTGCTGAACCTGGAAACCCGTGAAATGGTCATCGAACGTATCATGGCGCTGGATACCTCTGAGTTTGACCTGGAGGATCTCAAATGGGTGGTGCTGATGGTGTTGTTCAACATCCCGGGATGTGAAAATGCCTATCAGCAGATGGAAGAACTGCTATTCGACGTCAATGAAGGTATGCTGCATTAAATTTCCTTTCATGCATTGATCGCTATGAGTAAAGCTGCACTCTTCACCGTGCGTAAACAGGATCCCTGCCCCGCTTGCGGGGCAGAACTGGTTATTCGCTCCGGTAAACATGGTCCTTTTCTGGGCTGCGCGAACTACCCGGCTTGCGACTACATTCGACCTTTAAAAGGTCAGGCCGATGGCCACGTGGTCAAAGTGCTGGAAGGCCACGCCTGTCCAGAATGTGGTGCGGATAAAGTGCTGCGGCAGGGACGTTTTGGCATGTTTATCGGCTGCAGCTGCTATCCGGAATGCGGATACACCGAAACCATCGATAAACCGGATGAAACCTCGCTGGCCTGTCCTCAGTGCCATGAAGGCCGGTTAGTTCAGCGGCGTTCCCGTTACGGCAAAACGTTTCACTCCTGCGATCGCTATCCCGCCTGCCAGTTTGTTGTGAATCTGACACCCGTTGCCGGAATCTGTCCTTATTGTGAGTATCCACTGTTAGTTGAAAAAAAGACGGCGCAGGGCATTAAACGATTCTGTGCCAGTAAGAGTTGTGGCAAAGCCATCGCTGAAGAGAATTCATAGATCATGGAAAATCAACACCTCGCCGATTCATTTGAAAATTGCTTAGCGCATCTGAATCGTCAGGCGGTCATCGCCTATCCAACTGAAGCTGTATTTGGTCTGGGCTGTGACCCTGACAGTGAATCTGCCGTCATGGCCTTGCTGGCGCTGAAACAGCGTCCGGTAGAAAAGGGACTTATCCTGATTGCCGCTGATTACACCCAGCTTGAACCTTATATCTCCGCACGCGAACTTTCGGTGATGCAGCGTGAGCGGATGTTTGCATGCTGGCCCGGTCCTGTGACCTTTGTCGTCCCCGTTCCACCACAAACCCCTCGCTGGCTGACCGGGCAGTTTGATTCGCTGGCCATTCGCGTCAGTGACCATCCCGATGTGCAGGCGCTTTGCCGCGCATTTGGTAAACCGCTGGTTTCAACCAGCGCAAATCTGTCGGGTCTGCCTCCCTGCCGCACGGCGGAAGAAGTGAAGCAACAGTTTGGTGAGCACTTCCCGGTTCTGTCGGGAAAAACCGGTGGCCGCCTTAATCCCTCTGAAATCCGCGATGTGATTAGCGGCGAACTTATACGTCAGGGTTAATTCATGGATCAATTCGCCGTTTTCGGTAATCCCATCAGCCACAGTAAATCACCGCTGATCCATCAGGCTTTCGCTGAGCAGACGGGTATTGAACATCGCTATGGTCGCATCTGCGCCCCGATTGATGGTTTTCCCCAGGCGCTCTCTGCCTTTTTTGAACAGGGAGGTCGTGGTGCCAATGTGACGTTGCCTTTTAAACAGCAGGCATGGGAGTTTGCCGATCAGCTGAGTGAACGTGCAGCCCTGTCCGGCGCGGTAAACACGGTGAAAAAACTCAGTGATGGTCAGATCCTGGGGGACAACACGGATGGCATTGGCCTGTTAAGTGACCTTGAGCGGCTTAAGATGATCAACGCTGGCGACAATGTATTGCTGGTGGGCGCGGGCGGGGCTGCTCGCGGCGTCATTCTGCCATTGCTTTCAGCGGGCGTGACACTGACCGTCGTCAATCGTACAGCTGCACGCGCTGAAGAGCTGGCGACGCTGTTTGGAGAGAATGGGCCTATCCGGGCATGTCGTTTTGAACAGCTGACGGGTCAGCACTTCGATCTGATCGTTAATGCCACTTCAAGCGGTGTGAATGGAGAAACGCCTCCTTTACCTTCTGACGTGATCCATTCCGGCGTGCAGTGCTATGACATGTTTTACCAAAGCGGGCTGACGCCTTTCCTGCGCTGGTGTCAGGGGCATGGCACGAATCATCTGGCAGATGGTTTGGGTATGCTGGTGGGGCAGGCTGCTCATGCCTTCTATATATGGCACGGAGTAATGCCAGACATTGCTCCGGTCATTGCTCAGCTTAAGCAGGCCATGCAGTCGTGAATCAGGCGATACAGTTCCCTGATGATGAAGCCTATGATGCTGAACTCAAGGCGGTTTGTTTCCCGGTACTGGTCAACGGCATGCGGCTGAACTGTGCAATCAGCTGTGAGTCGTTGATATCACGTTTTGGTGAAGGAGAGGCGATGGCGCTGTTTCAGCACCATCGCTGGGATCTGGAGGATGAGGCGGAAGAGGCTATCCGTCAGGATAACGTTGATGCTCAGGGCTGGGTCTGGTTAGCGTCAGCCAGGTAATCATCTTTCCAGCCCACATAGTTGTTAGCGGAATAGCGTAACCCTTCTTTTTCGCTGTCATTAAGCGGCCTGATTTGCTTCACCGGACTCCCCAGATAGAGATAGCCACTCTCCAGTCTTTTACCTGGCGGCACCAGACTGCCGGCACCAATCATCACCTCATCTTCTACTATTACGCCATCAAGCAAAATCGATCCCATTCCGACCAGCACGCGATCGCCAATGGTACAGCCGTGCAGCATCGCTTTATGGCCGACCGTGACCTCCTCGCCAATAATAAGAGGGAAGCCTTGCGGATTGGCTGCAGATTTATGCGTAACGTGCAGAACACTGCCATCCTGCACATTGGTTCGGGCACCGATCCGGACCTGATTCACGTCACCCCTGATCGCAACAAGCGGCCAGATGCTGACGTCATCCTCCATAATCACATCACCGACGACAACACTGCTTGAATCGACCATAACGCGCTGGCCAGTTTGCGGGAAAAGATCTTTATAGGGGCGTAGGGCGGAAGTCATCATGTTCTCCTTTGTTCTGTTTTCACTGCAGCCTGATGCGATTTTACACAGCTGACAAGCCAATTCTGACCCGGATCGCTGGTGATCTCATCAATCTGGATCATTTATAACCGTTCAGATAAAAGATCCAAAAAAAGGGTTGTGCTCTGAAACGGGATCCCTATAATGCGCCTCCATCGACACGGAACACCGGCAACGGGAAGCGGGTTGAGAGGCACAGGAGACTGCGCCGCCGGAGAAAAACTTCTGAAATAGAGGTTGACTCTGCAGGAGGAAAGCGTAATATACGCCACCTCGCGACAGGACGCTAACGCACTGTTCGCACTGCTCTTTAACAATTTATCAGACAATCTGTGTGGGCACTCGCAGGATTGATATCAGCGTCTTAGGACGCAACAAAATATCAAAGCCTCACGAGTGAACACATAATGAAATTCATTATGACGTTTTACAGATGAGCACCGCTTAACTTGTTTAAGCAAATCAAACTTAAATTGAAGAGTTTGATCATGGCTCAGATTGAACGCTGGCGGCAGGCCTAACACATGCAAGTCGGACGGTAGCACAGAGAGCTTGCTCTTGGGTGACGAGTGGCGGACGGGTGAGTAATGTCTGGGGATCTGCCCGATAGAGGGGGATAACCACTGGAAACGGTGGCTAATACCGCATAACGTCGCAAGACCAAAGAGGGGGACCTTCGGGCCTCTCACTATCGGATGAACCCAGATGGGATTAGCTAGTAGGCGGGGTAATGGCCCACCTAGGCGACGATCCCTAGCTGGTCTGAGAGGATGACCAGCCACACTGGAACTGAGACACGGTCCAGACTCCTACGGGAGGCAGCAGTGGGGAATATTGCACAATGGGCGCAAGCCTGATGCAGCCATGCCGCGTGTATGAAGAAGGCCTTCGGGTTGTAAAGTACTTTCAGCGGGGAGGAAGGCGATGTGGTTAATAACCGCATCGATTGACGTTACCCGCAGAAGAAGCACCGGCTAACTCCGTGCCAGCAGCCGCGGTAATACGGAGGGTGCAAGCGTTAATCGGAATTACTGGGCGTAAAGCGCACGCAGGCGGTCTGTTAAGTCAGATGTGAAATCCCCGGGCTTAACCTGGGAACTGCATTTGAAACTGGCAGGCTTGAGTCTTGTAGAGGGGGGTAGAATTCCAGGTGTAGCGGTGAAATGCGTAGAGATCTGGAGGAATACCGGTGGCGAAGGCGGCCCCCTGGACAAAGACTGACGCTCAGGTGCGAAAGCGTGGGGAGCAAACAGGATTAGATACCCTGGTAGTCCACGCCGTAAACGATGTCGACTTGGAGGTTGTTCCCTTGAGGAGTGGCTTCCGGAGCTAACGCGTTAAGTCGACCGCCTGGGGAGTACGGCCGCAAGGTTAAAACTCAAATGAATTGACGGGGGCCCGCACAAGCGGTGGAGCATGTGGTTTAATTCGATGCAACGCGAAGAACCTTACCTACTCTTGACATCCACGGAATTCGGCAGAGATGCCTTAGTGCCTTCGGGAACCGTGAGACAGGTGCTGCATGGCTGTCGTCAGCTCGTGTTGTGAAATGTTGGGTTAAGTCCCGCAACGAGCGCAACCCTTATCCTTTGTTGCCAGCGAGTCATGTCGGGAACTCAAAGGAGACTGCCGGTGATAAACCGGAGGAAGGTGGGGATGACGTCAAGTCATCATGGCCCTTACGAGTAGGGCTACACACGTGCTACAATGGCGCATACAAAGAGAAGCGACCTCGCGAGAGCAAGCGGACCTCACAAAGTGCGTCGTAGTCCGGATCGGAGTCTGCAACTCGACTCCGTGAAGTCGGAATCGCTAGTAATCGTGGATCAGAATGCCACGGTGAATACGTTCCCGGGCCTTGTACACACCGCCCGTCACACCATGGGAGTGGGTTGCAAAAGAAGTAGGTAGCTTAACCTTCGGGAGGGCGCTTACCACTTTGTGATTCATGACTGGGGTGAAGTCGTAACAAGGTAACCGTAGGGGAACCTGCGGTTGGATCACCTCCTTACCTGAAGATACCTTCCCGCGCAGTGTCCACACAGATTGTCTGATAAAAAGTAATGAGCAGGACGGCTGCGAAGTCGTGACACTATCGTGTCCCCTTCGTCTAGCGGTTAGGACTCCGCCCTTTCACGGCGGCAACAGGGGTTCGAATCCCCTAGGGGACGCCACCTGCTTGGTGACAGGTGAAAGGTGTCTCCATACAGTATCTCAAAACCGTTCTGGTTGCGTAAGCAGCCGTGGCGCGTTTGAGATATTTGCTCTTTAACAATCCGGAACAAGCTGAAAATTGAAACGACGTGTCGTTTTCATTCTCCGTAATAAGAATGAAAAATGCGACATGTTCGAGTCTCTCAAATGCTTGCAGCTCGCAGCGTTGTAAAACGCCTGTGGGTTGTGAGGTTAAGCGACTAAGCGTACACGGTGGATGCCCAGGCAGTCAGAGGCGATGAAGGACGTGCTAATCTGCGTAAAGCGACGGTAAGGTGATATGAACCGCTACAGCCGTCGATGTCCGAATGGGGAAACCCGGTGCACTCTGTGCATCATTGCAGCATGAATACATAGTGCTGCAAGGCGAACCGGGGGAACTGAAACATCTAAGTACCCCGAGGAAAAGAAATCAACCGAGATTCCCCCAGTAGCGGCGAGCGAACGGGGAGCAGCCCAGAGCCTGAATCAGCATGTGTGTTAGTGGAAGCGTCTGGAAAGTCGCAGGGTACAGGGTGATACTCCCGTACACAAAAGCACATATGCTGTGAGCTCGATGAGTAAGGCGGGACACGTGGTATCCTGTCTGAATATGGGGGGACCATCCTCCAAGGCTAAATACTCCTGACTGACCGATAGTGAACCAGTACCGTGAGGGAAAGGCGAAAAGAACCCCGGCGAGGGGAGTGAAACAGAACCTGAAACCGTGTACGTACAAGCAGTGGGAGCCTTCTTTATGGGGGTGACTGCGTACCTTTTGTATAATGGGTCAGCGACTTATATTCTGTAGCAAGGTTAACCGTATAGGGGAGCCGCAGGGAAACCGAGTCTTAACTGGGCGTTAAGTTGCAGGGTATAGACCCGAAACCCGGTGATCTAGCCATGGGCAGGTTGAAGGTTGGGTAACACTAACTGGAGGACCGAACCGACTAATGTTGAAAAATTAGCGGATGACCTGTGGCTGGGGGTGAAAGGCCAATCAAACCGGGAGATAGCTGGTTCTCCCCGAAAGCTATTTAGGTAGCGCCTCGTGAACTCATCCTCGGGGGTAGAGCACTGTTTCGGCTAGGGGGCCATCCCGGCTTACCAACCCGATGCAAACTGCGAATACCGAGGAATGTTATCACGGGAGACACACGGCGGGTGCTAACGTCCGTCGTGAAGAGGGAAACAACCCAGACCGCCAGCTAAGGTCCCAAAGTCATGGTTAAGTGGGAAACGATGTGGGAAGGCACAGACAGCCAGGATGTTGGCTTAGAAGCAGCCATCATTTAAAGAAAGCGTAATAGCTCACTGGTCGAGTCGGCCTGCGCGGAAGATGTAACGGGGCTAAACCATGCACCGAAGCTGCGGCAGCGACACTATGTGTTGTTGGGTAGGGGAGCGTTCTGTAAGCCGTCGAAGGTGTGCTGTGAGGCATGCTGGAGGTATCAGAAGTGCGAATGCTGACATAAGTAACGATAAAGCGGGTGAAAAGCCCGCTCGCCGGAAGACCAAGGGTTCCTGTTCAACGTTAATCGGAGCAGGGTGAGTCGACCCCTAAGGCGAGGCCGAAAGGCGTAGTCGATGGGAAACAGGTTAATATTCCTGTACTCGGTGTTACTGCGAAGGGGGGACGGAGAAGGCTATATCAGCCGGGCGACGGTTGTCCCGGTTTAAGCGTGTAGGCGGAGGGTCCAGGTAAATCCGGTCCCTTATCAACGCTGAGGCGTGACGACGAGGCACTACGGTGCTGAAGTGATAAATGCCCAGCTTCCAGGAAAAGCCTCTAAGCATCAGGTAACACAGAATCGTACCCCAAACCGACACAGGTGGTCAGGTAGAGAATACCAAGGCGCTTGAGAGAACTCGGGTGAAGGAACTAGGCAAAATGGTGCCGTAACTTCGGGAGAAGGCACGCTGGCGCGTAGGTGGAGGGACTTGCTCCCCGAGCCGAAGCCAGTCGAAGATACCAGCTGGCTGCAACTGTTTATTAAAAACACAGCACTGTGCAAACACGAAAGTGGACGTATACGGTGTGACGCCTGCCCGGTGCCGGAAGGTTAATTGATGGGGTTATCCGCAAGGAGAAGCTCTTGATCGAAGCCCCGGTAAACGGCGGCCGTAACTATAACGGTCCTAAGGTAGCGAAATTCCTTGTCGGGTAAGTTCCGACCTGCACGAATGGCGTAATGATGGCCAGGCTGTCTCCACCCGAGACTCAGTGAAATTGAACTCGCTGTGAAGATGCAGTGTACCCGCGGCAAGACGGAAAGACCCCGTGAACCTTTACTACAGCTTGACACTGAACATTGAGCCTTGATGTGTAGGATAGGTGGGAGGCTTTGAAGCGCGGACGCCAGTTCGCGTGGAGCCAACCTTGAAATACCACCCTTTAATGTTTGATGTTCTAACGTAGGCCCGTGATCCGGGCTGCGGACAGTGTCTGGTGGGTAGTTTGACTGGGGCGGTCTCCTCCTAAAGAGTAACGGAGGAGCACGAAGGTCAGCTAATCACGGTCGGACATCGTGAGGTTAGTGCAATGGCATAAGCTGGCTTGACTGCGAGAGTGACGGCTCGAGCAGGTGCGAAAGCAGGTCATAGTGATCCGGTGGTTCTGAATGGAAGGGCCATCGCTCAACGGATAAAAGGTACTCCGGGGATAACAGGCTGATACCGCCCAAGAGTTCATATCGACGGCGGTGTTTGGCACCTCGATGTCGGCTCATCACATCCTGGGGCTGAAGTAGGTCCCAAGGGTACGGCTGTTCGCCGTTTAAAGTGGTACGCGAGCTGGGTTTAGAACGTCGTGAGACAGTTCGGTCCCTATCTGCCGTGGGCGCTGGAGAATTGAGGGGGGTTGCTCCTAGTACGAGAGGACCGGAGTGAACGCACCACTGGTGTTCGGGTTGTCATGCCAATGGCATTGCCCGGTAGCTAAGTGCGGAAAAGATAAGTGCTGAAAGCATCTAAGCACGAAACTTGCCCCGAGATGAGTTCTCCCTGACTCCTTGAGAGTCCTGAAGGGACGTTGAAGACTACGACGTTGATAGGCCGGGTGTGTAAGCGCAGCGATGCGTTGAGCTAACCGGTACTAATGACCCGTGAGGCTTAACCTTACAACGCCAGAGGCGTTTTTGAGAGACACGATTTTCAGCCTGTTACCGGATAATAATTTGCGGAAACGAAAGATTTTGCGGCGTGACGAGGCGCAGAGCGAAGACATCAGCGGGAGCATACTGAAGTATGTGACCGGTGTGGCTGAGCGATGGCAACGCGGTCATGACGTAAAAGATTCGTTTCGTGCACAAAGAATTTGCCTGGCGGCTTTAGCGCGGTGGTCCCACCTGACCCCATGCCGAACTCAGAAGTGAAACGCCGTAGCGCCGATGGTAGTGTGGGGTCTCCCCATGCGAGAGTAGGGAACTGCCAGGCATCAAATTTAGTGTGCTGATATGGCTCAGTTGGTAGAGCGCACCCTTGGTAAGGGTGAGGTCCCCAGTTCGACTCTGGGTATCAGCACCAGTTAAGACACGAGTTCGGTAAATAAAAGAATTTGCCTGGCGGCTGTAGCGCGGTGGTCCCACCTGACCCCATGCCGAACTCAGAAGTGAAACGCCGTAGCGCCGATGGTAGTGTGGGGTCTCCCCATGCGAGAGTAGGGAACTGCCAGGCATCAAATAAGAGAGAGCCCTTCGCGTATGCGAAGGGCTTTTTTCGTTGTGGCAATCCACTTTCGTTGTGGAAGTCCGCAATAAAACGCCCTCATAGCAGCCCATCACTCTTCACGTTTATCATCGGTGCATCAGTGCATCAGTGCATCAGCAGAATGAGCGCATTCAGACAGTTTTCAGGCTATAAAAAACCCGGCACCAGGCCGGGTTGTAAGATCACTGAGCCAGTAATCAGTGAATAACCTGCGATAAAAACGCCCGTGTGCGCTCCGATTTAGGGTTCGCAAAGAACTCCTGCGGTGGCGCAACTTCGACGATCTCACCCCGATCCATAAAGATCACCCGGTCAGCCACGGTGCGGGCAAAGCCCATCTCATGGGTGACGCACAGCATGGTCATCCCGTCTTCAGCCAGACCAATCATCGTATCCAGCACCTCTTTAACCATCTCAGGATCCAGTGCTGACGTTGGCTCATCAAACAGCATAATTTTAGGCTTCATACAGAGTGAGCGGGCGATGGCGACACGTTGCTGCTGTCCACCAGAGAGCTGGCCTGGAAATTTATGGGCATGCTCGGCAATGCGCACGCGTTCCAGATAATGCATGGCCAGTTCATCTGCTTCCTTCTTAGGGATCTTTCTCACCCACGAAGGTGCCAGCGTACAGTTCTGCAATACGGTCAGGTGCGGGAAGAGGTTAAAGTGCTGAAATACCATGCCCACTTCGGTGCGCACGCGCTCAATGTTACGCACATCATCGTTCAGGTGGATACCGTCAACAACAATGCGACCCTGCTGATGCTCTTCCAGATGATTAATACAGCGGATCGTCGTCGATTTGCCGGAGCCGGAAGGCCCGCACAGCACGATGCGTTCACGGGGTTTGACCTGCAGGTTGATGTCTTTCAGTACGTGAAACTGCCCGTACCATTTATTCACGTTCTCAAGCGAAATCATCAACGCGTCGGAAGTGTGTGTCATAGAGTCAGTCATGTAAAACCTCAGTGCGATGTACGCCCGGTGTGAAAGCGCTTTTCCAGATACTGGCTGTAGCGCGACATGCTAAAACAGAAAATCCAATAGACCAGTGCAGCAAAGACATAACCTTCAGTCGACATCCCCAGCCAGGTCGGATCGACCGTTGCCTGCTGGACGCTGCTGAACAGATCGAAAAGACCAATGATGATGACCAGGCTGGTATCTTTAAACAGTGCAATAATGGTGTTAACCAGACCGGGAATGGTGAGTTTCAGCGCCTGCGGCAGAATCACCAGCATCTGCGTCTTCCAGTACCCCAGCGCCAGAGACTCGGCTGCTTCATACTGGCCTTTAGGCAGTGCCTGAAGACCACCGCGAACCACCTCGGCCACATAGGCGGACTGGAACAGAATGACGCCCACCAGTGCGCGCACCAGCTTGTCGATGTTAGTACCTTCAGACATAAACAGCGGCAGCATCACTGATGACATAAACAGCACCGTAATCAGCGGCACGCCACGCCAGAACTCAATAAAGATAATCGACAGCGTGCGGACCACCGGCATACGTGAACGACGGCCAAGCGCCAGCAAAATACCCAGCGGCAGCGCACCGGCAATACCGACCGACGCGATAATCAACGTCAGCGTTAATCCGCCCCACTGACGTGTTTCGACACGCTCCAGCCCCAGATACCCGCCATACAGCAGGAACCAGACAATCACCGGATAAATCACGGCCCATGCCGCAATGTAGCGTCCACGATACGGCAGGCTCTTCAGGAACATCGGCACAATCGACACCAGGCCGATCACCAGCGCCAGATTAATACGCCACCGCAGCTCATGCGGATAAAGCCCATACATGAACTGGCCGAAACGCGCATGGATAAACACCCAGCAGGCTCCCTCTTTAGTGCAATCGGCGCGCGTGGTGCCAATCCAGTTTGCCTGAAAGACCAGCCAGTTCAGCGCGGGCGGAATAACGTGCCAGATTACCCAGATGCAGAACAGCGTCAGTAAGGTGTTAAACCAGCTGGAAAATAGATTTTTACGAGCCCAAAGCCAGGCGCGACTGACAGGCGTCGTCGGGACGGGGGGCGTTTCATGCGTAGTCACAGACATAGTTATCCCGTTCTCTTAACGCTCAACCAGCGCAATTTTGCGGTTATAGAAGTTCATAAGCATCGATATCAGCAGACTGATAATCAGGTAAACGCCCATCGTGATAGCGATCGTCTCAATGGCCTGACCAGTCTGATTGAGCACCGATCCGGCAAACAGCGACACCATATCGGGATAACCGATAGCGGCGGCGAGTGAGGAGTTCTTTACGATGTTCAGATATTGGCTGGTCAGCGGCGGAATAATGACGCGCATGGCCTGAGGGATGATGACCTGGCGCAGCGTTACCGGATTCGGCAGACCCAGCGACCGGGCGGCTTCATGCTGACCATGCGGCACAGACTGAATTCCTGAGCGGATCACTTCAGCGATAAACGACGAGGTATAGATCGACAGTGCCAGCGTCAGTGCCGCCAGCTCCGGTATCATCACCGAGCCGCCGCGGAAATTGAATCCACGCAGTTGCGGCACATCCCAGTGCATCGCTGCGCCAAACCCAAGATGCGCAAGCAAAGGAAAGAGAATCAGCATTCCAACGGCTGCGGGCCAGGTGCGACGTAACTCACCGGTTTTTAACTGGTGCTGGCGGTTAAAGCGGTACAGAGCATAGCTCACCGCTACCGCCAGAAGCAGTGCGATAACAAACGGCCAGCTGCCAGGTGCATAGGTCGGCCACGGCACATAAAGTCCGCGATTACTGACATACGCCAGATCAAACGCATTCAGCGCCTGGCGTGGGCCTGGCAGATTGCGTAAAACCGCGAAGTACCAAAAGAAAATCTGAAGCAAAGGCGGGATATTACGGAAAGTTTCAATATAGATATTTGAGAGCTTCCGCAGCAGCCAGTTGTCAGACAGGCGGGCAAGACCGACCGCGAATCCGAGAATCGACGCAAAAACAATACAGAGCGCAGAGACCAGCAGCGTGTTGGTTAATCCAACCAGAAACACGCGCGCGTAGGTATCTCCCTCCGTGTACTCAATAAGATGCTGAACGATGCCGAAACCGGCAGTGCGTTCAAGAAATCCAAACCCCGATGTAATGCCGCGATTGTCCAGGTTAATAATGGTGTTATGCACCAGATAACCCACCACACCAAGCACCGCGACGACGGCGATGAGCTGATAAATCCAGGCGCGAACCGTGGGATTACCAAATGAAAAATCCCTTTTCACGGTTGGGCGTTGTGACATGTTGAAACCTCAATACGAGAGCTGGGGCAGGGCACCGCAGAATACGGTGCCCGATTGGTGAGGTCTGTTAACGTACCGGTGGTGCGTACTGGATACCGCCCTGATTCCACAACGCATTCTGGCCACGTGCGATCTTCAGTGCGCTATCTTTACCGACGTTACGATCGAAGCTTTCCTGGTAGTTACCTACCTGCTTAACGATGTTGTAGGCCCACTTATTATCCAGCTTCAGATCTTTACCAAAATCACCTTCGGCGCCCAGGAAGTGTGCCATGTCTGGTGTCGTTGGTTTGGCTGTCATCTGGTCGACGTTTTTCGAGTTAATACCCATCTCTTCCGCATTCAGCATGGCATAGAGCGACCATTTGACGATGGTGAACCAGTCATCATCACCACGACGTACCAATGGCCCCAGCGGCTCTTTGGAGATCACTTCTGGCAGAACAATAAAGTCGTCAGGCTTGCCGAGCTTAATGCGTAAGGCGTAAAGCTGAGACTGGTCAGATGCCAGCGTATCGCAGCGTCCACTATCCAGTGCTTTCGCAGATTCATCAGAGCGGTCAAAGGTCACTGGCGTATATTGCATTTTGTTGGCTTTAAAATAGTCCGCCACGTTCAGCTCGGTATCGGTACCTGACTGAATACAGACCGTCGCGCCATCCAGCTCTTTCGCACTTTTCAGGCCGGCTTTCTTGTGAGTCAGGAAGCCGATACCGTCATAATAGTTCACGCCCGCAAACAGAAAGCCCATGCCGCCATCGCGCGATGAAGTCCAGGTGGTATTGCGTGAGAGCACATCCACTTCGCCTGACTGCAGCGCGGTGAAGCGCTCTTTCGCAGTCAGCGGGGTATATTTCACTTTGGTCGCATCGCCAAACACAGCGGCAGCCGTCGCACGACACACATCTACATCGATACCGGTAAACTTGCCACCCGCATCTGCGTAGGAGAAGCCCGGCAGGCCGTCACTGATACCACATTGAACAAAACCTTTTTTCTTTATCGCATCCAGAGTGGTGCCTGCGTGTGCTTGCTGAGCAAGGCCAACCAGTGAGGCGGCGGCGATCAGTGTAGAGAGCATCATCTTTTTCATAAAGCATCCTGTGTGGCGGGATCATGTTGTTATGTTTGCGCACTTTAATGTGCGTTTTTTCCTGTCTATGGCGGTCAGCCATCCACGACTCTGCAAAGCTGATGCCAGTTTTGCAGAATCCTGAATTCATATGAAAGAACGGTTAATATTCGGAAGTACTTAGAAAGTTTCGCTAATATGGCGCACCAAAAGGAAGCAATGCGAGTCGACTCGATCACAATTAGTGCAAATAGTTTCACTATATGGGAGCAGTGTGAGCAATCGCTCATGCATATATGTACGAAGGGATAGTATTGCTTTTTTAATGCGTAGAAAGTCACATCCCCAGCACTGGCAGGGGTTTGGGCTGGGTGATTTTCAGAAGAGAGATTAAGTCAAATCAGCACAAGCAAAAGCGAGAAGGTGAAATATCACGCCAGCAATTGCAACTATAGTTACCATATTACCCGCAAATGTTTCACTGGTCTGGCGATGAATTTGTGTGAACAGGCACAAATAAAAACGCCAGCCCGAAGGCTGGCGTGATTAACAGACAGAACTAAAAATCAGTTCATGCCGTATTTTTTCAATTTCTTACGCAGCGTACCGCGGTTGATACCCATCATCAGGGCAGCACGGGTCTGGTTGCCACGGGTATACTGCATCACCATGTCCAACAGAGGCTGCTCGACTTCAGCCAAAACCAGCTCATACAGGTCGCTCACATCCTGACCATTCAGTTGAGCAAAATAGTTCTTCAGTGCCTGTTTAACCGAATCACGCAAAGGTTTTTGAGTTACCTGATCCTGTGAGTTAACGGTAGAAACGGTCAGTACGTCAGAATTTACGCGTTGTTCGAACATAGTTCTTTCAGCTCTTTATTTCGTTACGCAAGATTTTCGAAGTATGCCTCCAACGCCTCCAGCTGTTCGCTGGCATCCTCAATGGCGTTGAATGTGCGCCGAAACTGGTCATTCGGGGCGTGCTCCTGCAGGTACCAGGAGACGTGCTTTCGCGCTATACGGTATCCCTTGCCTGAACCGTAAAAGTCGTGCAGCTCACGTATATGCGAAACAAGCAAGCGCTTGACCTCTGCCATTGGCAGCGGGGCAAGCAACTCCCCAGTGTCCAGATAATGCTGGATTTCCCGGAAGATCCACGGTCTTCCCTGAGCAGCGCGTCCTATCATCAGAGCATCGGCCCCTGTATAGTCGAGCACCGCTCTGGCTTTATGCGGGTCAGTTATGTCTCCATTCGCGATAATCGGAATGGAGACACTCTGCTTAACTGTCCGAATGCTGTCATATTCAGCTTCTCCGTTGAACAGGCAGGCACGAGTGCGACCATGTATCGTCAGAGCCTGTATACCGCAGCGTTCAGCCAATTGGGCAATCGCGACACAGTTCCTGTTTTCAGGATCCCAGCCAGTACGAATTTTCAGCGTAACCGGCACATTCACTGCATTAACCACTGCGGAGAGGATAGACTCCACCACGGTGGGATATTGCAGCAAGGCTGAACCCGCCATTTTGCGGTTAACCTTCTTGGCAGGGCATCCCATATTAATGTCGATGACCTGTGCACCAGCCTCAACATTAATGCGTGCAGCTTGCGCCATTTCACTGGGATCGCAACCGGCAATTTGCACGGCGCGAATGCCTGGCTCATCACTGTGAACCATGCGTAATCGGGATTTGTCGCTAGCCCACACTTCCGGGTTAGAAGACAACATCTCAGAAACTGCCATACCTGCACCCATTTCGTGACACAGCGCCCTGAACGGCCTGTCGGTAATACCGGCCATCGGTGCTGCAATCAGTCGATTTCTCAGCTGGAGGTTTCCAATACGCATGAAGTCAGAATGGCCATACTGTGTCTGCAAGGCGGCGTATATTACGCATTTTTGCAGGAAGATGAAAGGCCAAACTTTGAACAATCAGCAAGAAAGATCAATGAAATCCGGATGATGATCGGGGATTATGATTATTCACCTTAAATATCAGTCAGTTAATTTTTTATGCTGAAATTGTGAACAAAAGTTTTTCCAGAAAAGTACGTCAATTCACCAGATAAAAAACGTCACATAACGTGATTAACGATACAAGCATCCATTTCAAATCGCAAAATCCCGCAGCTTACGCTGCGGGCTGGTTGAATGTTCTGTTAAGGCACTGCGGGCCGGCCAGTGCGATATCAGAAGGGGTAGACAGGCGCCAGATTCAGGATTTAATCCCGGTAATTCGGCACCACTCCTCTTTAACGGCAACCGGGTCGAGTGTGAACTCGCCGGCGTATGCTTCACATACGCTCTCAGCCTGGCTCTCCAGAACGCCCGAAAGGCCCAGGTGTCCACCAGACTTGGGCAGTACACTGATCAGCGGTGCCAGCTCACGTAGCGGACCGGCCAGAATATTCGCGACCACCACGTCAGCCTGCAGGTTGTCGGGTTGCTGGTGGGGCAGATAAAGTGACAGGCGGTCAGAGACGCCGTTGCGCTCTGCATTATCCCGGCTGGCCTGAATGGCCTGCGGATCAATATCAATGCCAATTGCCTGAGCTGCACCCAGCTTCAATGCGGCGATCGCCAGGATCCCCGATCCACAGCCAAAATCGATCACTGTTTTGCCGTCCAGATCCAGACCGTCAAGCCAGGTGAGGCAAAGTGAGGTAGTGGGGTGGGTACCCGTTCCAAACGCCAGACCCGGGTCAAGCATCACGTTGACGGCATCGGGATCCGGCACGTCACGCCAGCTTGGGCAGATCCAGAGACGTTCGCCGAAGCGCATTGGGTGGAAGTTTTCCATCCATTCGCGCTCCCAGTCTTTGTCTTCGATCTGCTCGATCCGGTGGCGAAAACCGGCGCCCAGCAGCGGATGCTGCTCCAGTTCGGCAGTAATGACAGCCATGTCAGTTTCAGCATCGAACAGGCCGATCACATCAGTATCACCCCACAGACGCGTTTCGCCTGGCAGTGGCTCATACACCGGCGTGTCATGGGTATCCTGAAAAGTCACTGAAACCGCACCGATGTCCATCAGCGCATCGCTCAGCGTTTCCGCATGTTCACCTGAGCTGTTAATTTTGATTTGAATCCACGGCATAACGTCTCTCTTTCCGTCAGTGTTGCGGCGCGTCGACCGCTTGCGGCGCGCGTCCAAACAGGTTGCCCACTAAAAATGCCAGCAGGCTCAAAAGCAGTGAGGGCACGATGGGGTGAAAACCCAGTATCTGCAGGTTAAGGCTCGCCAGAAAAGCGTAGCAGCCTCCCCCCACCACCATGCCGGTGATGGCCCCAGCGGCATTAGCGCGCTCCCAGTAGAGGCCCAGAACCAGCGGCCACAGGAAAACCGCCTCAAGGCCGCCAAATGCCAGCAGGTTGAGCCAGATAATCATATCGGGTGGATTCCATGCCGCCATCAGCAGCAGGAGACCCAGTGCGAAGGTAATGGTGCCAGATAACAGTCGCAGCCGTGTCTCATTTTCCAGCTGTTGCGGTGCGACACGCAGATAGAGATCTTTAATCAGCGTGGCCGAGGCCTGTAACAGCTGGGCATTAATGGTCGACATGATCGCGGCCATCGGTGCTGCCAGAAACAATCCGGCGGCTAACGGAGGCAGTACGGTAATCATCAGGACAGGAATAACACTATCCGGCACAGTCAGGTTAGGCAGAATTGCCCGGCCCAGCGCACCGGCCAGATGCATTCCCAGCATCAGAATCACCACCACAATAGTGCCGAGAATAATGGCCCGATGTACGGCTTTGCTGTCTTTATATGAGATGCAGCGCACCGCAGTATGCGGCAGGCCAATCACGCCAAAGCAGACCAGCACGACAAACGAGCTGAGGAAGGTGGGTGTAATGATTTCGCCTGGCCCCTGCGGCGACAGCAGAGCAGGATCGATGTCATGCAGTTTCTGCACGGCCGTGCTCAGGCCGCCAGCCTGATGAATCACCGCGAACAGCAGCAGAAAGGTGCCAATCAGCATCACAATGCCTTGCATCGCGTCATTCAGCACGCTGGCACGGAATCCGCCGAACGCAGTGTAAAGCGCGATAGTGCCGCCAAAAATCAGCAGACCGGTGTCATAGGGGATACCTGCGGCGGTTTCAAGCAGCCGCGCCCCGCCAATAAACTGCACTGTCATGGCACCGATAAAGGCGATCAGCAGGCTCAGGCTCGCCAGCCAGATCAGCAGCGGGCTCTGATAGCGGGCGTAGAGCATGTCATTCAGCGTCACCGCATTATGCTTACGCGCCAGAATGGCAAACTTCTTCCCCAGTACACCTAACGACAGCCAGACGGCGGGCACCTGTACCATCGCCAGCAATACCCATCCCAGCCCATATTTATAGGCAGCACCGGGGCCACCAATAAACGAGCTGGCGCTGATATAGGTGGTAGTAAGCGTCATTGCCAGCACAAACCCGCCCATGGAGCGGCTGCCAAGGAAGTATTCCGTCAGGAAACTGCCTTCACGTCTTTTACGAACGGCAAATACCGACAGCGCGGCAATGACGACAAGATAAATCAGCAATGGCAGGATGATTTCACTGTTCACTTTTATCCTCCAGCGGCATGTCGCGGAAAATGACCCGCACCATCATCCAGCACAGGAAAATGAACAACAGGGGAGCAAACAGGCAGGAGAGTTCGAACCAGCGCGGCAGACCGGTGACACCGATTTCACTGCCACCCAGCCAGGCAGAGAGCCCCCAGGCCGCGAGCCAGAGCAGCGTGAGCCAGAGCGACCAGCGCGCCTCTTTATGAGCCTGTATAAAACGAGCGTCCATGATTCAACCTTAACGCCAGCGGAAAAAGAAAAAGGCCGGATTAACCGGCCTCTGACTACTCAGCGTTGCGATTACTTCTCGTGCAGGCCGAGTTTTTTCTCCAGATAGTGGATATTGGTTCCACCGTGCTGGAAGTTTTCGTCGGACATGATTTTCATCTGCAGTTCAACGTTGGTTTTGATACCGTCGATGATCAGTTCCGCCAGTGCATTTTTCATGCGGGCGATGGCCACGTCGCGTGATTCGCCGTAAGTGATCAGCTTACCGATCATGGAGTCGTAATAAGGCGGCACGGTATAGCCTGAATAAATATGCGACTCCCAGCGCACGCCAAAACCGCCTGGCGCGTGGAAGCGAGTAATTTTACCCGGGCTTGGCAGGAAGGTCACGGGATCTTCGGCGTTGATACGGCACTCGACCGCATGTCCGCGAATGATCACATCTTCCTGTTTGATCGACAACGGCTGGCCTGCGGCGATACGCAGCTGCTCTTTGATCAGATCAACACCGGTGATCATCTCGGTCACCGGATGTTCCACCTGAATACGGGTGTTCATCTCAATGAAGTAGAACTCACCGTTTTCATACAGGAACTCAAACGTACCTGCGCCACGATAGCCAATCTCAATACAGGCTTTAGCACAGCGATTGCCGATAAAGCGACGCTGTTCCTCAGTAATACCTGGGCCTGGCGCTTCTTCAACCACTTTCTGGTGACGACGCTGCATTGAGCAGTCACGTTCGCCCAGATAGATCGCGTTGCCCTGACCATCAGCCAGTACCTGAATCTCGATGTGGCGTGGATTCTCCAGATACTTCTCCATGTAAACCATGTCGTTGCTGAATGCCGCTTTGGCTTCCGCTTTCGTCATGTTGATGGATTGTTCCAGATCTTTGTCGCTGCGCACGACGCGCATACCACGACCGCCACCGCCGCCAGAGGCTTTGATAATGACCGGATAACCGATGCGCTTAGCAAAGGCACGGTTCTTGTCCATATCATCGGTCAGTGAACCGTCAGAACCCGGTACGGTTGGGACGCCTGCTTTCTTCATCGCATTGATCGCAGAGACTTTGTCGCCCATCAGGCGAATAGTATCTGCTTTCGGGCCGATAAAGATAAAGCCGGAGCGCTCAACCTGCTCGGCAAAATCGGCATTCTCAGAGAGGAAGCCGTAGCCTGGGTGAATCGCCACCGCGCCGGTAATCTCTGCAGCAGAGATCAGCGCCGGGATATTGAGGTAACTTTTAACTGACTGCGCCGGGCCGATGCAGACAGTTTCGTCTGCCAGCAGCACGTGCTTCAGGTCACGATCCGCGCTTGAGTGAACCGCGACAGTCTTAATGCCCAGCTCTTTACAGGCACGCAGAATGCGCAGTGCGATCTCACCACGGTTAGCAATAACAATTTTATCCAGCATGATCTGCCCCGTTACTCGATGATAACCAGTGGCTCGTCAAATTCGACCGGCTGACCGCTTTCAACCAGGATAGCTTTCACTACGCCTGACTTATCAGCTTCGATCTGGTTCATCATTTTCATGGCTTCGACGATGCACAAGGTATCGCCAGCATTCACTTTCTGGCCAACTTCCACAAAGGCTTTCGCATCCGGGCTCGGCGTACGGTAGAAGGTCCCTACCATCGGTGAACGCACGATGTGACCACTGATTTCAGCCGGTGCCGCTTCGGCAGCCGCTGCAACAGGGGCGACAGCGGTTGCCAGAGCAGGCTGTTGAACCGGCGCAGCGTAAGCCTGCTGCATCATCGGGTAACCCGTATTGACAGGGGCACGACTGATGCGAACGGACTCTTCACCTTCAGAGATTTCCAGCTCAGAAATGCCAGACTCTTCAACCAGTTCGATCAGTTTTTTAATTTTACGAATATCCATGAGTGGGGTTCCGTACTCAGTTTGATTAATGAGATTGAGACAGGCGTTTTACTGCCGTTTGTAAAGCCCATGTGTAGCCGTCAGCGCCAAGCCCACAGATCACGCCAGCAGAAACATCAGAAAGATAGGAGTGATGGCGGAAGGGCTCGCGGGCATGCACATTAGAGAGATGAACCTCGATAAACGGTATTTCTACCGCCAGCAGGGCATCACGTAATGCGACACTGGTATGGGTAAACGCGGCAGGATTAATGATGATGTAATCCACATTGCCTTTGGCCTCATGAATGCGATCAATCAGCTGAAATTCAGCATTGGTCTGCAGGTGGCTCAACTCCACATTCAGCTGGTCTGCCTGACGCGTCAAATCGTCCACGATCTGACTAAGCGTGGTATGACCATACTTCTCAGGCTCACGTGTTCCCAACAGATTAAGGTTGGGCCCGTTCAAAAGCAGAATATGTAATTTATGCGCCATCGTGCTGCCATCTCCCGCAATCATTGAGGCATCGCGTAAAATACCTTGCGAATCTTCATTTGTCACCTTTCGGGGCTAAAAAGAAGACCCGACGAGCAATAAAGCCGGGCATTATATCCGTTTCGTGTCATTTCGCAGCAAAATACTGGTCTTATCTGCGAAGATGATCGGATGTAGCCTGAGGGCCACATCTTTTATCAGAAAACGGCAGAGGAAAACAACGGGTGAAGCGCTAGCGGGACCACCATTTGAGAAATTTTTTGTAACGCCACGCTAACAGTATCGCAGCAAGAAGGGCATAGATAAGTGGCTGGGGTGACAGGATTTTCACCGACCAGATATAGTGAATCGGCACAAGGATCGCGACAAGATAGACCGCGTTGTGCAGGGTTTGCCAGCGCTTACCGAGTCTGCGCTGAGCGCGCTGGAAAGAGGTTACCGCCAGGGCCAGTAATATCAGCCAGCTGATAATACCCAGCGTCAGGTAGGGACGGGAGATCAGTTCGCTGCCCAGCAGACGCAGATTGTCCACGCCCAGCTCCAGCAGGTAATAGCTCAGCAGATGAAGGGACGCCCAGACAAAGGTCCATACGCCGAGCAGACGACGCGTGCGGATAAGAAGCGGCTGCCTGCCGTAACGTGCCAGCGGTGAAACCAGTAGCGTCCCCAGCAGCAGTTTCAGCGCCATGCGGCCGGTAAAATGCTGAATATCTTTTGCCGGATCCGCACTCAGTCCACCCTGCATTGCGGCCAGAATCAGATAAACCAGCGGCAACAGGGCCGCCAGATGCAGGATCACCTTGAGCCATGTGATCTGTTTTAGCGACAGGCGGACCACCTAGTAATTCTCCCGTAAATCCATGCCTCGGTAGAGTGACGCTACCTGTTCGGCATAACCGTTAAACAACAGCGTTGGCTGGCGTTCGACCTTCAGACTGCCGCCAGGGCCAATGAATCGCTCTGTCGCCTGCGACCAGCGAGGGTGATTAACATGGGGATTCACATTGGCATAAAAGCCATACTCGTCGGCAGCAATCTGATTCCAGGTCGTTGGCGGCTGTTTGTCGGTCAGCGTGATTTTCACAATCGACTTGATGCCTTTAAAACCATATTTCCACGGTACCGTCAGACGAATCGGTGCGCCATTTTGCGGCGGCAACGCTTTGCCATAGACACCGGTGGTCAGTATCGTCAGCGGGTGCATCGCTTCATCAATGCGTAAACCTTCTACATAGGGATAGTTGAGTCCGCCGCCAATAAAGCGATCTTTCTGGCCGGGCATCTGCTCCGGGTCGTACAACGTCTGGAAGGCGACAAAGCGCGCTTTGCTGGTGGGTTCCGCCAGCGAAAGAAGCTTATTCAGCTCGAAGCCTATCCAGGGCACGACCATCGACCAGGCCTCTACGCAGCGCATGCGATAGATTCGCTGTTCCATAGCAAACCGCTTAAAGATGTCATCCATGTCCAGCGTCACAGGCTTAGCCACTTCGCCATCAATGGTCAGCTTCCAGGGGGCAGTTTTTAGCGTACCTGCATTGGCAGCCGGATCGGCCTTATCCAGCCCGAACTCATAGAAGTTGTTGTAGCCAGAGACTTTATCCTCAGGTGTTAAGGTCAGATCGGCCTGATATTTCGCCGGTTTAGTAAAGTCCAGCGCCCGGCCAGCGGGCGCGGGTGGACGGTCATTACCTTTAAACCAACTGAGAATATCGGCATTCGCCACGCCCGGCATACCCATTGCCGCCGCGCTCAGTCCCAGCGTTTTCAGCACCTGGCGGCGCTTCAGGTTAAAAATGCTTTCCGGCGTTACGTCGGCTTCGGTCAGGTGGGATATGCGTTTCATTTGGCTTCTCCAGACAGGATGTCATCATCCAGCATGATGACTATCGCTGATATCAGCCAGTTTCGCTGTGAAAATGTGAAATTTCCTGGCTGAGCACGGCGATGAGAATGCACTGAAAGTTGCCGGGATTAACACCTGCGATGATATCCCGGGGATATACTTCGGCTTCATGCGTCCAGGCGCTGTCGGCAGGGGCAAATTATGCTATTTTGCTCGCGTTTTCGTCAGGCTAAGGGTACAAGGTCGGATGATCCGGTTATCACCGCAGTAATACAGGCACAGGGATGCGATTAACCACAAAATTATCTGCGTTTATTACCTTTTTAAGCTTGCTGGCAATGTCGTTGATGCTGGCTGGCTGCGCATTAAGTGTTTTCTGGTTCAGCCATCAGCGGGTTGAGCATCGGGCGCAGGTGCTGGCGACGGAGGTCGATCAGGCGATGTTCACTGAGTCGCCTGCAGCGTTGCACGGCTGGCTTACGCGTATGATGCCGATAATGAATGCTGAGCAGATTTCTCTTCACGACGGCAAACAGACTTTTCTCACTCTCTCCCGACACGAAAATCAGATGCTGGAAGACGAGCCCAATCGTTTTTTTCAGGTCGATGTGCCTTTAATGCATCAAACCGGATTACAGCTGCGGGTCGTTACCCTTGATCCTGCTAAAACCTGGCTACGTTCTATCACCGGAACTTACACGCTGGGCATTCTGTTTACCGTTGTGCTGGTGATGAGTCTGTTGTTGCTGATGATGCATCGCTGGCTCAGTCGGCAGTGGCGCGGCATGGAAAATTTTGAAGCACGGGCAGAGGCGATTATTAACGGTGAGCGTGGAATCATGCCAGACCGTGGTGCGGATGAGTGGCCTCCCAGGGCGAGCCGTGCCATGGATCTCTTGCTGGCGGATCTGCAGGAAGCGGGCGAACAGCGCCTGCGTATCGACACGCTAATCCGTACCTTTGCCGCACAGGACGGGCGTACCGGTCTTAATAACCGACTTTTCTTTGACAACCAGCTCGCGACTTTGCTGGAGGATCAGGAAAATGTCGGCACTCACGGTGTTGTGATGATGGTGCGTCTGCCCGATCTGGACACACTGAAAGACAGGCTGGAGCAGGGACTGGTTGAGGAGTACCTGTTTAATTTCGTCAACATGCTCTCTACTTTTGTGCTGCGCTACCCTGGCGCTTTACTGGCACGCTATTTCCGCAGTGATTTTGCCGTATTACTGCCGCATCGCAGCCTCAAAGAGGCTAACAGTATTGCTGATCAACTTATTAATGCTGTCGATTCTCTGCCGCCGATGCGCATGGTGAATCGTGATGATCTGATCCACATCGGTATCAGTGCCTGGCACAGCGGGCAGACCGTGCCGCAGGTCATTGAAAATGCTGAAATGGCCACCCGACGAGCGGCACTGCTGGGCGGTAACAACTGGACTAACGGTGCTGGAAATCCTCAGGATGCCGGACGCGGAAGTGTGCGCTGGCGAACCTTGCTGGAGAACACACTCAGCCGGGGTGGTCCAAGGCTTTACCACAAACCCACCGTTAATATTGAAGGTAAAGTTCAGCATCGGGTGATGCTGACCCGCATCTTCGATGGCGATAAAGAGGTGCTGGCCGCAGAATATATGCCGCTGGTTCAGCAACTGGGGATGGCTGATGCCTGGGATCGCCAACTGATGACCCGCATTGCCGCACTCTCAGAACTCTGGCCGGAAGAGACGCTGGTCATCCCGGTGACAATAACCTCGCTCCTGCAGCGTCCATTTGTCGTCTGGCTACAGAATATGCTGTTGCAGTGTCCGAAAGCACAAAGAAAACGATTTTTATTTGAACTTGCCGAGGCAGATGTATGTCAACACATCAACCGTTTAGCGCCAGTATTCCGCGCACTTAAAGCCTTTGGCTGCCGGGTTGCCGTCAATCAGGCGGGTCTGACTGTGGTCAGCAGCGCCTATATACGACAGCTGCCGCTGGAACTGATCAAGCTTGATGCGGGTCTGGTCCGTAATATTGAGCGGCGAACAGAAAACCAGCTGTTTGTGCAGAGCCTGCTTGAAGTCTGTAAATGTACTGGCATTCAGGTGTTTGCAACGGGTGTTCGTACAAAGGCGGAGTGGCAGACATTAGTGGCGCTGGGTGTCGCAGGCGGACAGGGAGACTTTTTTGCCTCTTCGCTTCCGGTAAACAGTAACGTGAAGAAATATTCTCAACGTTACCGTATTTAATGAATTGCCGTCGTAACAGCGACAATTTGCGGTGTTTTTTAATGTTTAGCCGCATCTGAATCCCTGACCTTGCTGCCGGAAATGTTAGATTTTATGTCGGGCATGGCGCAGGGAAAACGCGGGAAAAGCAGTGCTGATGGCGTCTGGTCGGCATTCTGCTGTTGCAGATCGTCGGTTCAGATGACTTAAACGCAATCAGGCGTCTTTTTTCACCGAAGCAGAACGTTTTTGCGCCTTGTGGCAGCTTCGTGTGGTTGGTAAAGTAAGCGGATTTTATTTTCCGCCCCCAGCTTGCAGGATTATCCCTTAGTATGTTTAAAAAATTTCGTGGCATGTTTTCCAACGACTTGTCCATTGACCTGGGTACCGCGAATACCCTGATTTACGTAAAAGGACAGGGCATCGTGCTGAACGAGCCTTCCGTGGTCGCTATTCGACAGGACCGTGCCGGTTCGCCGAAAAGTGTCGCGGCCGTGGGTCATGACGCCAAACAGATGCTCGGCCGTACGCCAGGCAATATCGCAGCTATCCGTCCGATGAAAGATGGCGTTATCGCTGACTTCTTCGTGACCGAAAAAATGCTGCAACACTTCATCAAGCAGGTTCACAGCAACAGCTTTATGCGTCCCAGCCCACGTGTGCTGGTCTGCGTGCCCGTTGGCGCAACCCAGGTAGAACGCCGTGCGATTCGTGAATCGGCTCAGGGCGCAGGCGCGCGTGAAGTCTTTCTGATTGAAGAACCGATGGCTGCGGCGATTGGTGCAGGTCTGCCCGTTTCTGAAGCAACCGGTTCAATGGTCGTCGACATTGGTGGTGGTACAACAGAAGTGGCCGTGATCTCCCTGAACGGTGTGGTCTACTCCTCATCAGTCCGTATTGGTGGTGATCGCTTCGATGAAGCTATTATTAATTATGTGCGTCGTAACTACGGTTCACTGATTGGCGAAGCGACCGCAGAACGCATCAAGCATGAGATCGGTTCAGCGTACCCGGGCGATGAAGTCCGCGAAATTGAAGTCCGTGGTCGTAACCTGGCAGAAGGTGTACCGCGCGGCTTTACGCTGAACTCCAACGAAATTCTGGAAGCGCTGCAGGAGCCATTAACCGGCATCGTTAGCGCGGTGATGGTTGCCCTTGAGCAGTGTCCGCCTGAGCTGGCTTCAGATATCTCGGAACGTGGCATGGTGCTGACCGGTGGTGGTGCATTACTGCGTAACCTGGATCGCCTGCTGATGGAAGAGACGGGCATTCCGGTTGTGGTTGCTGAAGATCCGCTGACCTGTGTGGCTCGCGGTGGCGGCAAGGCGCTGGAAATGATCGACATGCATGGCGGCGATTTGTTCAGCGAAGAATAATTGCCTCAACCGGCTGAGAACGCAATGATCATGCGAGGGAGTGGCATGTGAACCGGCGATATCTGTGCCGGTACAGTGCGTTCAGCCCAGGGAAGCACGGTTTTTTGCCGTCGCTTCCTCTCCTGTTGTCGAGGATCACGCAGATTATATGAAGCCGATTTTTAGCAGGGGGCCTTCCCTGCAGTTGCGTCTTTTTCTGGCGGTAATTGTGGCGATTGCCATTATTATTGCCGACAGCCGTGTGGGTTCTTTTACCCAAATACGCAACTATCTGGATACGTCGGTCAGTCCGTTTTACTTCCTGGCCAATGGACCACGTCAGCTGTTGGATGGCGTGTCCGAGTCGCTGGCATCGCGTCAGCAACTGGAGCAGGAAAACAAAGCGTTACGTCGTGAACTCTTCCTGAAAAACAGTAACCTGCTAATGCTGGGGCAATATAAGCAGGAAAACGCACGTCTGCGTGAACTGCTGGGTTCACCGCTGCGTCAGGATGAGCAAAAGATGGTGACGCAGGTGATCTCCACCGGCACCGATCCTTACACCGACCAGGTTGTGATCGACAAAGGCAGCGTTAACGGTGTCTATGAAGGTCAGCCGGTCATCAGCGACAAAGGTGTGGTGGGTCAGGTCATCGCGGTCGGACAACTCACCAGCCGTGTTCTGCTGATCTGTGATGCATCTCATGCCCTGCCGATTCAGGTGCTGCGTAATGACATTCGTGTGATTGCCGCCGGCAACGGCTGTAATGAAGATCTTCAGCTTGAGCATCTGCCGGGTAATACTGACATTCGTGTCGGCGATGTGCTGGTGACGTCTGGCATTGGTGGTCGTTTCCCTGAAGGTTATCCGGTGGGTGTGGTTTCCTCTGTGAAAGTGGACACCCAGCGCGCTTACACGGTGATTCAGGCCCATCCGACCGCCGGTCTGCAGCGTCTGCGTTACCTGCTGTTGCTGTGGGGCGCTGACCGCAATGGCGATATGCCACTGCCGCAGGATGAAGTGCACCGCGTTGCGAACGAGCGTCTGATGCAGATGATGCCGCAGGTTTTACCGCCTGCCGGTGAAATGGGCCCGCCAGCGCCAGCCGCTCAGATGGGACCGCCTGCTCCGTCTGCCAGCAGCAGCGGACAGAGCAACTCCTCGCGTTCACGCGGGGGCCAGCCTTGAGTCGATATCGTAGCCAGGGACGCTGGGTCATCTGGCTCTCTTTCCTGGTTGCGTTAGTCCTGCAAATCATGCCGTGGCCGGAAGAGATTTATATGTTCCGGCCCTCATGGCTGCTACTGATCCTCATCTATTGGGTTCTCGCACTGCCACATCGGGTCAATGTCGGTACTGGATTTGTGCTGGGTGCCATCATGGATCTGGTTGCCGGATCGACGCTTGGCGTGCGTGCGCTGGCGCTCAGTATCATCGCCTACCTGATTGCCTTTAAGTTCCAGTTATTCCGCAACTTAGCGTTGTGGCAGCAAGCGTTAATGGTTATGGTGCTGTCACTGGCGATGGATGTGATTGTCTTCTGGGCAGAGTTCCTGGTAATCAACGTTTCATTCCGACCTGAAATTTTCTGGAGCAGTGTCGTCGACGGTATTCTCTGGCCCTGGCTATTCTTATTAATGAGAAAAATTCGTCGTCAGTTCGCTGTTCAATAAGGAAATTTATGGTAACCCTTTATCTTGCTTCCGGTTCACCGCGTCGTCGTGAGCTGTTAACTCAACTTGGCCTGACATTTGAGCGCATCGTGACTGACGTTGAAGAGCAACGTCAGCCAAATGAAGCGGCGGAAATTTATGTCCGCCGTCTGGCAAACGACAAAGCGCAGGCAGGTGTCAGACTGGCCGCGCAGGATCTGCCGGTGCTGGGCGCGGATACCATCGTGGTGCTGAATGGCGACGTGCTGGAAAAACCACGCGATGCCGCCCATGCCCACGCGATGCTGCGCAAACTCTCGGGCCATACACATCAGGTGATGACGGCGGTAGCGCTGGCCGACAGCCAGCAGGCGCTGGATTGCGTTGTGACCACTGATGTGACATTCCGCACCTTAACGGAGACCGACATCGACGACTATATCGCTACCGGCGAACCGATGGATAAAGCGGGTGCATACGGTATTCAGGGCAGGGGAGGAAACTTTGTCCGAAAAATTAATGGAAGCTACCATGCAGTGGTCGGATTACCTCTGGTTGAGACAGCGGAGCTGATCAGCCATTTCCAGTCACTGCGTGCTGTAAGAGGTCAACATGACGGCTGAATTACTGGTTAACGTCACGCCTTCTGAAACGCGTGTTGCCTATATTGACGGCGGCATCCTTCAGGAAATACATATTGAGCGTGAAGCGCGGCGCGGCATTGTTGGCAATATTTACAAAGGACGTGTCAGTCGTGTTCTGCCCGGCATGCAGGCCGCCTTTGTCGATATCGGTCTGGAAAAAGCGGCCTTTCTGCACGCCTCTGACATCATGCCGCATACTGAATGTGTGGCGGGCGACGAAAAGAAAAACTTCATCGTGCGTGATATCGCTGAGCTGGTGCGTCAGGGACAGGATCTGGTGGTTCAGGTCGTCAAGGATCCACTGGGTACTAAAGGTGCCCGGCTGACGACGGACATTACCCTGCCTTCGCGTTACCTGGTCTTTATGCCGGGCGCATCGCATGTTGGTGTCTCTCAGCGCATTGAGAGTGAGAAAGAGCGCGATCGGCTTAAAGCGGTGGTGGCTGACTACTGCGACGACCTCGGTGGCTTTATCATCCGCACCGCCGCAGAGGGAATTGGAGAAGAGGAGCTGGCGCAGGACGCGGCTTTTCTCAAACGTCTCTGGACCAAAGTCAGCGAACGTAAAAAGCGCAACCAGACCCGCTGCCTGCTTTACGGCGAGCTGGCGCTGGCCCAGCGTATTCTGCGTGATTTTGCCGGCGCTGCGCTGGATCGCATCCGGGTCGACTCCCGTCTGACCTGCGACATGCTGGTGGAATTTACCGGTGAATATATCCCGGAAATGGCCGGCAAGCTGGAGCTTTACAACGGTAAACAGCCTATTTTCGACCTGTTTGATGTCGAAAATGAGATTCAGCGTTCGCTGGATCGCAAAGTCGAACTAAAGTCAGGCGGATATCTGATCATCGATCAGACCGAAGCGATGACGACTATCGATATCAACACCGGTGCGTTTGTCGGCCATCGCAATCTGGATGAGACGATCTTTAATACCAATGTTGAGGCCACTCAGGCGATCGCGCGTCAGCTGCGACTGCGTAATCTGGGAGGCATTATCATTATCGACTTCATTGACATGAGCAATGAAGACCACCGGCGCCGGGTACTGCATTCGCTGGAAAGCGCACTCAGTAAAGATCGGGTTAAAACCGGTATCAATGGGTTCTCGACGTTGGGTCTGGTGGAAATGACGCGTAAGCGTACCCGTGAAAGCATTGAGCACGTTCTATGTCAGGATTGCCCGGTCTGCAAAGGGCGCGGCACGCTGAAAACCGTTGAAACGGTTTGCTATGAGATCATGCGTGAAATTGTCCGGGTTCACCACGCCTATGATTCTGACCGTTTCCTGGTCTATGTTTCACCGACGGTCGGTGAAGCGTTAAAAACCGACGAGTCTCATGCACTGGCTGAAGTTGAAATCTTTGTCGGCAAGCAGGTCAAAGTCCATGTCGAAGCGCTCTACACTCAGGAGCAGTTCGACGTGGTGATGATGTAACACCAGTCCGAATACCGGTTTCTTCGGAAATCGGGCTGAAAAATCGCCCTTGTTTGAGATAAAATGCGCGCTTTTAACGCTTTCATCTGAAGACGGTCGGGTATTAAGAACCAACTATCCGTCGTTTACGGAACACAAGGAGAGGCGTGCGTGAGGCAGTTGCCGAGGATTTTGTTACTGCTGGTCGCGGCAATCATCGTGATTGTCGCGCTGCTGGTCAGCGGATTGCGTCTGGTGATGCCGCATCTCGACAGCTATCGCAGCAACCTTCTGCAATTCATCTCTGACCGCACAGGTGTGCCGGTTAACGCCAGCCAGTTAGAGGGCAAGTGGGAGAACTTTGGCCCGACTCTGCAGGTACGCGATCTCAACGTTGATCTTAATGAGAACGGTAAACTCTCGATCAATCGCATCAACCTGGCGCTCGACGTCTGGCAATCCCTGCTGCACTGGCGCTGGCAGTTTCGCGATCTGACCTTCTGGCAGCTGCACCTCGAGACTAATCGTCCTTTACTCGACAACGACAAAGAGAAAAACAGCTTCCGTCCGGCGCAGATTAATGAACTCTTTCTGCGTCAGTTTGACCACTTCGACCTGCGGGATAGCACCATCCGTTTCCGCACCCCTTCCGGCCAGCATGCTGAACTGGCGATTCCGCGACTCTCCTGGGTCAACGAAGACAACCGCCACCGGGCCGAGGGTGAAGTCAGTCTGTCGAGCTTTACCGGCCAGCACGGCGTAGTTCAGGTGCGGCTCGATCTCAATGACAGCAACGGCGTACTCAATGATGGTCGCATCTGGATGCAGGCCGACGACGTCGACATGCGTCCATGGCTGGGCCGCTGGGTGCGCGATAACACCCGCCTGGACAGCGCCCGCTTCAGCCTGGCAGCCTGGGTCAACCTGCGTGATGGCGACATTTATGCCGGTGATCTGCTGCTGCGCAAGGGGGGCGCCAGCTGGCAGGGCGAGACCGGCCGACACCGCATAGACGTCGATGGGCTGACCGCGCATTTGTCACGCTTCCAGAATGGCTGGGTCGTCAATGTGCCGCACACGCGGCTCAGCACTGACGGCCAGTCATGGCCCGCCGGCCACTTCTCTCTGTTATGGCGTCCTGAGGATAAACAGCTGCTGGGGCCGGAAGGTCAGCCGGAAGTACGTGTTCGCGCGACACAACTGGTATTGAGCCATATTGCACCTATCGTTCCGCTGTTTGCGCCGCTCTCTCCGGCGCTGTTTGAAAACTGGCAGACGCTGCAGCCACAAGGCACCGTCGATGGCCTGGCGCTGGATATTCCCTTACAGCAGCCTGAAAAAACCCGCGTCCAGGTAAAGTGGCGTGATTTCAGCTGGCAGCACTGGAAATTGTTGCCGGGCATCAGCCATTTAAGCGGTGAAGCGCGCGGCAGCCTGAGCAATGGTCAGGTCAGTGTAGATATGGGGGCGGCAACCGTTCCCTATGGCGATATGTTCCAGGCCCCTTTAGAGATTAAGCGCGTGACCGGTGCGGTGCGGTGGCTGCGTGATGAACATGGCCTCACGCTGGCGGGTGAAAACCTTGACCTGCAGGCTCGCTCGCTCTGGGCGCGTGGGGATTTCAGCTATCAGCAGAATAGCGGTGGTGAACCCCGTCTGGATATTCTGGCCGGAATCCGGCTTACCGATGCGGGCGATGCCTGGCGCTACTTCCCGGTACCGCTGATGGGCAATAGCCTGACGCACTATCTGAGTGGGGCAGTGAAGGGTGGCAGGGTGGACAATGCCACGCTGCTGTTTGCAGGTAACCCGGCGCTGTTCCCGTTTAAGCACAATGATGGCATGTTCCAGGTCTGGGTGCCGCTTCGCCAGGCGACCTATGCGTTTCAGCCCAAATGGCCGGCGTTGAGCAATCTCGATATTGACCTTAACTTCCTGAATGACGGTCTGTGGATGAAAGCACCCATTGCCCGACTGGGCGAGGTGGACGCGCATAATGTCACGGCGGTGATCCCGGACTATCTTAAAGAAAAACTGATCATCGACGGGGATATCAGCGGCGAAGGTCCGCAGATCGCTGACTATTTCGATCAGACGCCGCTGAAACCTTCATTGGGTGCCGCGCTGTCGGAGCTGGAAATCAAAGGCCGCGTCGGTGGCCATCTGAATCTGGATATTCCACTGGATGGCCAGCAGGTGCACGCCCGCGGCAATGTCGATCTGAACAATAATTCACTGTTTATCAAGCCGTTAAAAACCACGATCAACAACCTTTCAGGCCGCTTCCGTTACGATAATGGCAATCTGGAGAGTGAGGATCTGCGGGCAAACTGGTTTGGTCAGCCGATGGGCGTCCGTTTCAGCACCAAAGAGAACCCGGACGACTTTGGCGTGAACGTCAAACTTCAGGGCGACTGGCAACCCGCTAAAATCAGCGAGGTCCCGGCAGCTGTCAGTAAGCAACTGGGCGGGCATCTCCCCTGGCAGGGCGACGTGAATATCACGCTGCCCCATCATGGCGGGGCGCGTTATGACGTGGTACTGAACGGTAATGCCAAAGAAGTAAGTAGTCACTTACCTGCACCGCTCGATAAAAATGCCGGTGAGGCAATGCCGATTGCCATTCAGGCCAGCGGTGACCTGAACCATTTCGATCTCAGTGGCAGCATTGATGAAGACCACCGTTTTAACAGCCGCTGGTTGCTGGAGCCGACGTTGCGTGTTGACCGCGGCATCTGGCTGAATGATGCCCGGAAAACGCCGGCTCTGCCCGATCATGCTGGCATGGTGCTGAACCTGCCTGCGCTGGATGGCGAGGCCTGGGTGGCGATGATGGCTGCCGGAGGTTCTTCCGGGACACGTGCATCAGGCGGCGGTAGCGATTTCCAGACGGGTGGCGTCACGCTGCCGGGTAACATCACGCTGCGCAGTCCGGCAGTCACGCTGGCCGGGCAGCAATGGCATGATGTTGAGGCGACGCTGGCGCAGGGTTCAGGCGGCAATAGCCAGGTCAGCGTCAATGCGAAAGAGTTGCGTGGTGCGCTGCTAATGGCACCTAAAGCGCCGTGGCAAGTGAACCTGGATTACCTCTACTACAATCCGCAGTGGGGTAATGATGCAGGTGATGCCGATAAAGGCGGCAAAGCGTCTCCTCAGCAAGCCAAAAACATTAATTTCAGCCAGTGGCCCGCTCTGCAATTACGCTGTAAAGAATGCTGGGTGCTCGGCCAAAAATATGGTCAGATATCTGCGGCGCTGCAACCTGAAGGAGATAAGTTAGCGCTTACTAATGGTAAAGTGGATACCGGCAGTTCGCAGCTTAAAATTAACGGTGAGTGGATCAACCGTCCCGATGACCAGCGCACCTCGCTGAAGGGGACGCTTAAAGGCCCGAATGTCAATAACGCGACCAACTGGTTTGGTGTCAACACGCCGCTGCGCGATGCGCCATTTGATATTTCTTACGATCTGCACTGGCGCTCTGCCCCCTGGCAGCCCTCCGCAGAGACGCTGAGCGGTACCCTGAAGACCCACTTTGGCAAAGGCCAGATTGCGGATGTCAACACAGGCACAGCGGGAAAAATCCTGCGACTGGTGAGCTTTGATGCGCTGCTGCGCAAGCTGCGCTTCGACTTCAGCGACACCTTTACCAACTCGTTCTATTTCGATTCGATTAACGGCACCGCCTGGATCGAAAACGGCAGGATGCGCACCGATAACCTGCTGGTGGATGGGCTGGAAGCCGATATCGCCATGCAGGGCAATCTCGACCTGGTCAAACGTCAGATTGACATGGAAGCGGTGGTGGCGCCGGAAATATCCGCTTCAGTCGGCGTGGCAACCGCCTTTGCCATCAATCCGGTGATTGGTGCCGCGGTGTTTGCCGCCAGTAAAGTTCTGGGACCCCTTTGGAACAAGATATCGCTGCTGCGTTATCACATCAGTGGCCCACTGGATAAGCCGGAAATCAATGAAGTACTGCGTAAACCGCGTGAAACTGACAACAAGTGAATTTGACGCCGTACCGGAATTACCGCAGGCTATGATTATCTGAGCACATAATGAGTGAGAAACGATGACTCTGAACCTGGTAAGTGAGCAGTTACTGACTGCTAACGGCATTAATCAGCAGGACCTATTTTCCCTGTTAGGGCAGCTTTCAGAACGTCGTCTGGATTATGCCGATCTCTATTTTCAATCCAGCTTTCACGAATCCTGGGTGCTGGAAGATAAAATTATTAAAGATGGCTCATACCATATCGATCAGGGTGTGGGCGTTCGCGCGGTCAGCGGGGAGAAAACCGGCTTCGCCTATGCAGACCAGATCACACTGAATGCACTGCGTCTCTCCTCTGAAGCGGCACGTAGCATCGTACGTGAACAGGGAAATGGCAAGGCACACACGCTCTCTGCCGTAATGAACCGTTCGCTCTATTCTGCGGTCGATCCGCTGAGCAGCCTGACACGTGAAGATAAAATTGCCCTGCTGCATCGCGTTGATAAAGTGGCCCGTGCGGCTGACCCGCGCGTGCAGGAAGTCAATGCCAGCCTGACCGGTGTTTACGAACAGGTGCTGGTGGCCGCGACTGACGGCACACTGGCGGCTGACGTTCGTCCGCTGGTTCGCCTCTCTATCAGCGTTCAGGTTGAAGATCAGGGCAAGCGTGAACGCGGCGCAAGCGGCGGCGGTGCGCGTACCGGTTATACGTTCTTCCATGAAGATGAAAATGGCGAAGTGCGCGCTGATGCCTGGGCGCGTGAAGCGGTGCGCATGGCGTTGGTTAATCTCTCTGCTGTAGCGGCACCTGCCGGCGCATTGCCGGTGGTGCTGGGTGCGGGCTGGCCTGGCGTCCTGTTGCATGAAGCAGTTGGTCACGGTCTGGAAGGCGACTTTAACCGCCGTGGCACCTCAGTGTTCAGCGGTAAAATCGGTCAGCAGGTTGCGTCTGAACTCTGTACCGTGGTGGATGACGGCACCCTTGAAGGGCTGCGCGGTTCACTGGCGGTGGATGATGAAGGTGTTCCCGGCCAGTACAACATGCTGATTGAGAATGGTGTGCTGAAAGGCTACATGCAGGACAAGCTCAATGCGCGACTGATGGGCGTCAGCCCGACCGGTAACGGACGCCGTGAATCCTACGCCCATCTGCCTATGCCGCGCATGACCAACACCTATATGCTGGCAGGCAAATCATCACCGCAGGATATTATTGAAAGTGTTGAGTACGGCATCTATGCGCCGAACTTTGGTGGCGGTCAGGTGGATATCACCTCCGGCAAATTTGTCTTCTCAACCTCAGAGGCTTATCTGATTGAGAACGGCAAAATCACCAAACCGGTGAAAGGCGCCACGCTGATTGGCTCCGGCATTGAAGCGATGCAGCAGATCTCGATGGTGGGTAACGACCTGGCGCTGGATAAAGGCGTGGGCGTCTGCGGTAAAGAGGGCCAGAGCCTGCCGGTCGGTGTCGGTCAGCCTACGCTGAAGCTGGATAAACTGACCATCGGCGGCACCGCCTGATGTGACCTCAACAACCCGCCACCTGGCGGGTTGTTAGCTTTTACGGTGCTGCTGATACTGTTCAGCCACCTGTTCAAAATAGCCGGTCAGGTAATCGATACAGACCTGCACCTTAAGCGGCAACTTATCTTTCTCGGTATAGAGTGCGTAGACCGGTCGCGGATCGGACTGATACTGCGGAAAAAGAATATCGATCTCACCCGCGTTGATCTCATTAATCACCCACATCATTGGCACATAGGCGATGCCATTGCCCGACTTCAGCCAGCGGATCAGCGTCAGAGAATCATTCGTCACGAAACGTCCCTGCGGTGACAGGCGGGTCACCAGGCCTTCCGGCGCAATCAGCTCGAAATTGTTGTCGGGCCGTACGCTATATTCCAGCCAGGAAAAATTATCGATGTCAGCTGGTTTCTCGGGCGTGCCATGCTGCGTCAGATAGCTTTTTGCAGCGCACACCACCATTGGCATGGCACCAAGACGACGTGAAAAGAGGCTGGAGTCTTTTAGTGCGCCCACCCGAATCACCAGATCCAGACCATCCGCAATCAAATCCGGCGCCGGTACACCGGTAACCAGATTCACACTCAGTCCCGGGTACTCCCGCAGCATGTCGCTGGTCATGCCGGCTAACACATTCTGCGCCATGGTTGAGGAGCTGCCGATTCGCAGCTCGCCAATGGGCGTGTTATTAAACGCGTAGAGCTGCTCGTGCACCTGCGTCGCTTCGGCCAGCATACGGCGACAACCCTGATAATAGATTTTACCCGCTTCGGTCAGCCCGATACTGCGGGTGCTGCGATTCAGCAGCTTAACCTGCAATGCATCTTCCAGTTTCGCGACAATCTGGCTAATTGATGAGACGCTAAGATGAAGCTGGCGTGCCGCGGCGGTAAACGAACCCAGTTCGACCACTCTGGCGAAGACAGACATGCCTTTCAGTCGTTCCATTATTTACTCTGGCTTAAAAGTGATTTAGATCACATTCTGTAGAAAACGTATAGTCAGGCGCGTTACTATATGCGCGCCGGGATATTTCCCGGTGATTCTTCATTGCCTGATACCCTTCGATGATACGCTATTATTAAGCCAGCTGCGGTTCGGATAGCGCTGCCAGATGGTTTTCCCGCGAAATCTGAAAAGGCAAAGGAGTATCCCGGCAAGGTCGAACTAAGGATTTTTGATGAGTGTGCTTCCGGTATTTGTCATGTTTGGGCTCTCTTTTCCGCCCGTTTTCATCGAACTTATTATTTCACTGATGCTGTTCTGGTTAGTGAAACGTGTGCTCACGCCGAGCGGTATCTACGATCTTGTCTGGCATCCGGCACTTTTTAATACAGCGCTTTACTGCTGTGTGTTTTACCTTGTCTCCCGTTTATTAGTCTGAGGTTGAAGTGAAAGCACTCATAAGAAAAATCGCGCGCTACGCGATCACTATTCTGCTGGTCATCATCGCTGTGGTAATCATTTTCCGCGCCTGGGTGTTCTACACCGAATCGCCCTGGACCCGGGATGCACGTTTCGCGGCAGACGTGGTGGCGATTTCGCCTGACGTCACCGGCCTCATTACCGATGTTCCGGTACACGACAATCAGCTGGTTAAAAAGGGCGATACGCTGTTTGTGGTTGATCGGCCGCGCTATCAGAAAGCGCTTGATCAGGCACAGGCGGATGTTGAGTACTATCAGGCACTGGTGAGTGAGAAACGTCGCGAAGCCGGACGACGAAATCAGCTTGGCACCTCCGCGATGTCGCGCGAGGCTATCGAGCAATCCAATAACGATCTGCAAACCAGTGAGCATCAGCTGGCGAAATCGGTGGCAACACGCGATCTGGCGGCGATTGACCTTGAACGCACCACTGTAAAAGCGCCATCCGACGGCTGGGTCACTAACCTTAATGTCTACCAGGGTGAGTTTATTACCCGCGGTTCTGTGGCAGTAGCGCTGGTTCAGCAGCACTCCTTCTATGTACTGGCTTACCTGGAAGAGACCAAGCTGCACGGTGTTGAGAAGGGTTACCGTGCGGAAGTTACGCCGCTTGGCAGCAACATTGTATTGCGTGGCACGGTCGATAGTGTGGCGGCTGGCGTGACCAATAGCAGCAGCTCGGTCGACAGTAAAGGTATGGCAACAGTGGACTCCAACCTGGAGTGGGTCCGTTTGGCGCAGCGTGTGCCTGTGCGAATTCGGCTGGATGACCAGCCAGGTAATCGCTTCCCGGCAGGAACCACGGCAACGGTGGTGATAACGGGCCAGGTCGATCGTCAGCCTGAACAGGTGTCACCGATGATCCGACTGTTTAATCGCCTGCGTGAGTTTGGTTAAGAGGGCGATATGATCCAGTTTCTGCGTTTCCCGGTAAAACTCACCTTTGCGCTGGTATTAGCGCTGATGGTGGGGTTCCACCTGAACCTTGAAACGCCACGCTGGGCAGTAATGACCGCCGGGATCGTGGCGGGCGGCACCGCGTTTGCGGCCGGTGGCGATCCCTATTCCGGGGCGCTGCGTTATCGCGGTGTTTTGCGTATTATCGGGACATTCATTGGGTGTATTGCCGCGCTGACCATCATGATTGCCACCGTTCGTGCGCCGGTCGTGATGCTGCTGCTGTGCTGCATCTGGGCAGGGCTCTGCGTCTGGCTCTCGTCGCTGATCAAAGTTGAAAACTCTTACGCACTGGGACTGGCGGGCTACACGGCGCTCATTATTGTGGTCACGGCCAACGCCAGCGGCGGTCTGACACTGGTACCGCAATACGCCGTTGAGCGTTGCAGTGAAATCGTTCTCGGTATTTTGTGTGCCATTCTGGCCGACATGATCTTCTCGCCACGTTCAATCAAAAAAGTGATCGACGCCGAAGTGGATTCGCTGCTGGTGGCGCATTATCACCTGCTGCAACTCTGCGTCGCACATGGTGATAAAGAAGAGGTCGACAAAGCATGGGGAGCCCTGGTGCGTCGCACTTCAGCCCTGAACAGCATGCGCAGCCAGCTGATGATGGAGTCGTCACGCTGGAAGAACAGTCACCGCCGTTTGCAGATGCTGAACACGTTGTCGCTGACGCTGATTACGCAGGCTGCTGAAACCTTCCTCATTCAGAATTCTCGCCCTGACTACATTCCGCCTCAATATCGTTTGATGGTTGAAAAGCCCGCGTCGACGGTTGAAGAGGTGCACAAGCGGATGAAAGTGATGCGGCGGGTGATCGGTGCCAGTGGCAAATCGACGCCGGTCACGCTGGCCAGTTGGGTTAGCACTGCCACCGAATATCTCCTGCTGCTCAATGGTATCAAAAGCAACAGCCGAATCACCTCGCTGGAAGAGGAGATTTTACAGCGGGAAGTGGTGATTCAGGCGCGTTCCGCTGAAACACATCATGCGATGATCAACGGTATTCGTACCTTCGTTGCGACTGCGCTGGGTTCACTGTTCTGGCTTTATACCGGCTGGACCTCAGGCAGTGGCTGTATGGTGATGCTGGCGGTAATCACCGCACTGGCAATGCGTATGCCTAATCCACTGATGATGGCCAAAGATTTTCTCTACGGCATGACAGTCGCGGTTCCGCTGGGTGCGCTCTACTTTATGTATGTTCTCCCTGCTACTCAGCAGAGCGCATTGCTGCTCTGCATCGCAATTGGCGTGCTGGGCTTTATCGCTGGCATCTTTATTCAGCGGCGTCAGATCGGCACGCTGGGCGCGTTAATTGGTACCCTCAACGTCGTGGTTCTTGATAATCCGATGCAATTTCACACCAATGTCTTTCTGGACAACGTGCTCGGACAGGTTATCGGCTGCTTTGTGGCGATGATGGTGATCCTGTTAATTCGTGATAAATCAAAGGCGCGTACCGGACGCAAGCTGCTGAATCGCTTTATGTATGCGGCCGTCTCCGCCATGACCACCAATCAGGCGCGGCGACGTGAAAACCATTTGCCAGCGCTCTATCAGCAACTGTTTTTGCTGCTGAATCTGTTTCCAGGCGATATCAATAAATATCGCATCGCGCTGACACTGATCATTGGCCATCAGCGCTTACGTGATGCAGACGTGCCGGTTAACGCAGACCTCTCTGCGTATCACCGACAACTGCGTTACACCGCAGATCGGGTGATCTCCGCCAGCAGCGACGACAAGCGCCGTTACTACTTTGAGCGTCTGCTGAAGGAGCTGGATGTCTATCAGGAGAAACTGGTCCATTACGATGCACCCGTCAGCGTAACAGAACCCGTAAAACGACTGGCGATGATGCTGGATAAGTATCAGAACACGCTCATCCAAATCTGAAACTGGCCGCTGTCACCTGCAGCGGCCAGCGCAATCCCCGCCTGACACAAAATCTGTCGCTTTTGCCAACTATACTCTTCAGACGGAAGCGTAAAACTGACAGGAGCGAATCAATGAAATCACTGCAAGAGAGCGAACTGTTCCGGACCGGCTATTTAGCGGACGGTCAGTGGCATCAGGCTGCCTCCACTTTTGACGTCACTAACCCGGCAACCGGTGAGGTGATTGCACAGGTGGCAAAAGCAGGGAAAGCTGAAACGGAACAGGCAATCGCCGCCGCAGAACGAGCCTTTCCTGCCTGGCGGGCGAAGACGGCGAAAGAGCGCGCTGACATTCTCACTCGCTGGTATCAGTTGATCATTGAGAATAAGCGCTGGCTTGGACAGCTAATGACGACCGAACAAGGCAAGCCCCTGAAAGAGGCGGAAGGGGAAGTCGAGTATGCCGCCAGTTTTATCCAGTGGTTTGCCGAGCAGGCGAAACGAGCTAATGGAGAGATCATTCCACCCGCAAAACCAGGCTCCCGTATTCTGGCCACTCGCGAGCCGATTGGCGTAGTGGCTGCCATCACGCCGTGGAATTTTCCGATGGCAATGCTGACCCGCAAACTGGGCCCGGCTCTGGCAGCAGGCTGTACCGGCATTATTAAACCCGCCAACAACACGCCACTTTCCGCCTTTGCCTTGCTGGCACTGGCGAAGCAGGCAGGCGTGCCAGATGGCGTACTGAACGCGGTCGCGGGTGATACTCATGCTATCAGCGATGCAATCATGGCCAGCAAAGGGGTGCGCAAAATCTCGTTTACCGGCTCTACCCAGGTGGGCAAGCTGCTGATGCGCAATGCCGCCGAAACCATGAAAAAAGTATCGATGGAGCTTGGCGGGAATGCCCCTTATATCGTGTTCGACGATGCCGACATTGAGGCTGCCGTTCAGGGTGCGATTGCCAACAAATTTCGCAATGCGGGCCAGGTGTGCGTCAGCGTTAATCGCTTTTACATTCACAACGCCGTCTATGACCGCTTCACACAACAACTGGCCGCCGAAGTGAACGCGCTGAAGGTGGGCAACGGGATGGAAGAGGGCGTCATTGTCGGCCCCTTAATTGAAGCATCAGCAGTGGAGAAGGTTGAGCAACACGTTAAAGACGCGGTAGCGAAAGGTGGCAAATTACTGGCGGGCGGCGAACGTCATGCACTGGGCGGCAACTTCTGGCAGCCGACCGTAATTACCGAGGCACACGAAGGTATGCAACTCGCCCAGGAAGAGACGTTTGGTCCGGTGGCCGCCTGTTTCCGCTTTGATGACGAAGAGGATGTCATCCGCCGGGCCAACGATACGCCGTTTGGTCTTGCCGCTTACTTTTACACTCAAAATCTGCAACGGGTGTTCCGTGTTTCAGCGGCGCTGGAAAGTGGCATGATCGGTATTAATGAATGTGCTGTTTCAACCGAGCTGGCACCCTTTGGTGGTGTTAAAGAGTCGGGTCTGGGTCGGGAAGGCTCGGTACTTGGCATGGAGGAGTATCTGGAGGTCAAAGCGCTGCATCTGGGCGGCTTGGACTAGCGGACATGAACGGGGGCGGCAAAGGCCGCCCGCAGACGGAGCATGGGAGCCGTCAGCATGAAAATCGAGCGTTTTGATTTTAATGAAATTGTCGATCAGGCCCATTTTTTCCGCCAGTTCAGCGAGCGTTTTACGCTGGAGGAACGCCGCATCTGCGACCTGGATGGATTATGGGATGTCGTGACGAGCGATCTGTTACCCATGCCACTGGAGATTGAATTTATAAATCTCGGCAGGGGACAGCGGCGTCGCTATGGTGCGCTGATTCTGTTATTTGATGAAGCGGAAGAGGAGCTGGAAGGCAGGCTGCACTTTAACGTCAGATAAAAAAAGGCCCCGGCGAGCGGGGCCAAAGGGTTCGTCATAAATCTGACGAGGAATTACTTATAAAGCTGTGCGGTGATGTGGTAGTTATCACCCGTGCGCGCTTCAATGACTTTATAGGCGCTGGCACCTTGTTCATCCGCTTTCTGTGAAAGCGCTGCACGGTAATCCATTGGTGCACCCGCGGTTCCACTGATGCTTACGGTGCCCGCAGGCTGCAGGTTCTGCGTCTGATCGCCGGTTACCAGCTGCGCAGCAGATGCGCCAAACGCCATAACGGAAAGCAGACTGACTGTAGCGATGGTTGTTTTGATATTCATGATTATCTCCTCAATACAATCAACAACCTGCGGTTACTCATAAAGGCGGGTCGTCGATATTTTCATGCGCCTTCAGGCGCCATCACGGTTAATTATTTATAAAGCTCAGCGGTGACATGCCAGGTGTTATCCTGGTTGTTTTCGATGATGCGATAGTGGCTTGCACCCTGTGCGTCCGCTTTCTCAGACAGGACCTGACGGACATGCGTCTGGTCACCGTTGCGTCCACCAATACTGATGGTCTGATTCATTGATTGCAGGCCCTGTGCCTGCTCATTGGACACCAGGCTTGCAGCACTGGCACCTACTGAGAACAGTGAAGCCAGACTCAGTGCGGCAATCGCTAATTTCGTTTTCATGGTCAAATCTCCTGAATTATTTGCTTCACTCCGGAGCGCAAAGGGCGCGTCAGACGGAGAACCACTGGCATTATCGGGCTACGCCTTAGTTATACAGTGCGGCGGTAGCGTGATAATTGCCGTTGTTGTAAGCCTCAATCACGCGATAGGCTTTTGCGCCCTGCTGATCGGCTTTGTCACTGAGTTGCTGCTTAATATCCATCGGTGAACCGGCAACGCCGCTGACACTGATGGTGCCGACTGCCTGCAGATCCTGTGCCTGAGAGGCATCGATAGATTCTGCGGCAACTGCACCAAATGAAAGGGCAGAGAGAATGCTCAGGGCAGCGATGGTAGTTTTTACGTTCATAGATATTTCCTCGTCGTCTATTTTTATCTTTTTAGTTAGTGTGATTTGCATCACGAAAAGAAGTATAGAACTAATAACGACAGAAATTAATACTCCGCTAATAATGTTTTTTTGTGATTCTTTATCCTTATGGCTACTTTTAATAACTTAACGTTATAAAAACGGGTTAAAAAGTAGCCTTTGAGGGTTTTATAATCACAAAAACAGTGAGATAGATCACTTTAACGTTTAGTGCGAAAGTTGGCGGGGATTGGACTGGAGTTTGATCTGGATCCGGGCAATGTTACCGGATCGGTGATGTAAAGCAGTGTAAAATAGCGCAAATAGTGAAGCAGAGTAAGCGATATGTCTGACGGTAAGGCGCATGAAAGCGGGCTTATGACATATTAAGCAGCGGAACAGTGTGATGTAACACGGTGAGAAGAGAAAACAAACTGACGACCTGGCACGGGAGTGCAGGCCGTCAGTCAGCAATCACAGTTCCTGTTCAAACAGGTTCAGGATTGCGCTGTGCAGTTGCTTAACCGTGAAGTCGCGCGCACGGGTGATAAAGATCGTGTCATCGCCAGCAATGGTGCCAAGAATCCCTTCCGACTTACCCAGTGAATCCAGCAGGCGTGCAATCAGCTGTGCTGCGCCCGGGCTGGTATGAATTACCACCAGGGCATCGTTGTAGTCGATATCCAGTACCAGGTTTTTTAACGGACTTGTCGTGGTCGGCACACCCAGCTCAGCAGGCAGGCAATAGACCATCTCCATCTTGGCATTGCGGGTGCGCACAGCGCCAAACTTGGTTAGCATGCGCGAGACTTTGGACTGATTGATATTTTCAAAGCCCTGATCCTGAAGCGCCTGAACAATTTCGCCCTGGGAACTGAATTTTTCTTCTTTTAATAAGGCTTTAAAAGCCTTGATCAGATCGTCTTGTTTCGATGGGTTTCGCATAGGTTACCAATAAATAGAGAGAATAACCGCGCAGCCGCCTGCGGCAGAGTGGTGATTATGCATTTTAATGCATTTTTATGCAATCGGTCGATTGATGAGCAGGGTTCGGGCGGCTAGCGGGCGGCGATAATAGCAAATAAATACGCTCAGACCAAAACCCCCGTCACAGCCCCGGAAGGCGAAGGTTGCAAAGTTGTTATATTATTGGTGGTGTAGTAACAGAAATAGCAACAGAAAACGCTCACAGCCGTTCTCTGTCTGACGACGGCAAAGTTGTCGGTCATTCAGGCGCAATGATAAGTAACTTTTGAATCCGGCGATTAACTGTGAAAACACGTAGAATTAACAGCGGATATTTATCATCGCCTGAGCAGTTGATTAAGGTCTGACACAGATAGAATTTCGGCCCATCTCTGCCCCACCTTAATAAGGAGTTAAGAATGAAAGTTGCCGTTCTCGGTGCCGCTGGCGGCATAGGCCAGGCGCTCGCACTTCTGCTCAAAACCCAGCTTCCCGCAGGTTCAGAACTCTCACTGTATGACATCGCGCCGGTTACACCGGGCGTTGCCGTCGATCTCAGCCATATTCCTACTGCAGTGTCTATCCAGGGGTTCAGTGGAGAAGATGCCACCCCCGCCTTACAAGGTGCAGATGTGGTACTGATTTCCGCGGGTGTCGCACGTAAACCTGGTATGGATCGCGCAGACCTGTTTAACGTTAACGCTGGTATTGTTCGGAACCTGATCGAACAGGTCGCTACCACGGCGCCTGAAGCATTGATTGGTGTTATTACCAATCCGGTTAACACCACCGTTGCGATTGCGGCAGAAGTGCTGAAAAAGCATGGCGTTTACGACAAAAATCGCCTGTTCGGTGTCACCACACTGGACATCATCCGTGCCAATACCTTCGTGGCAGCGCTGAAAGGCAAACAGCCAGATCAGATTGAAGTACCGGTCATTGGCGGTCACTCTGGTGTAACCATTCTGCCGCTCCTGTCGCAGGTCAAAGGTGTCAGCTTCACCGATCAGGAAGTGGCTGATCTGACCAAACGCATTCAGAACGCCGGTACCGAAGTGGTGGAAGCCAAAGCGGGTGGCGGTTCGGCCACGCTGTCGATGGGCCAGGCAGCTGCACGTTTCGGTTTATCACTGGTTCGTGCACTGAAGGGTGAGGCGAATGTGGTGGAGTGTGCTTACGTGGAAGGTGAGGGTGAACATGCCCGCTTCTTCTCTCAGCCATTGCTGTTAGGTAAAAACGGCATTGCTGAACGCATGCCAATTGGTACTCTCAGCGCGTTCGAACAGCAGGCGCTGTCAGGCATGCTGGACACGCTGAAGAAAGATATCGCTCAGGGCGAAGAGTTCGTTAAGCAGTAACTGACGGCTCAGAGTTGTAATAACGCCCGGCTTTGCCGGGCGTTTTGCATTACAGGCCGCCAGATTTATAGGCGCGGGCTGCAGGTGCCCCGTTGCTGGCAGGCACCTTCTTGCCCAGGGTCTCCATACGCATCTGGAATGGCGGGAACGGCATCTCAATACCGTGCTGGTCAAATCCGCTCAGAATCAACTGATGCAGCTCGTGGCGCAGCGGCATTCGGTGTCCCATCTCCGCAGCATGCACACGGAGTTCAAACAACTGAATTCCCTGCTGCAGATCGACCAGGAAGGCTTCTGGCTGCGGCGTGTCCAGCACATAGCTGCAGCGCTCAGCCGCCTGAATCAGAATGGTTGTGACCTGTTCACTACTCACTTTCGCCGGTGCCGGAATAGTCAGTACCACGCGCGTGACGGAATCTGACAGCGACCAGTTAATAAACTGCTCGGTGATAAAGGCCTTGTTGGGCACGATGATCTCTTTGCGGTCCCAGTCGGTAATGGTGGTCGCACGGGTATTAATCCGCGTGATACTGCCGGTCAGGTCACGGATCGTCACGGTATCGCCGATACGAATGGGCTTTTCGAACAGGATAATCAGGCCAGAGATAAAGTTGGCAAAAATCTCCTGCAGACCAAACCCCAGTCCTACACCCAGTGCGGCAACCAGCCACTGCAGTTTCGACCACTCAATGCCGATCATTGAGAAACCAATCAGTCCGCCAATCAGCAGCAGCAGATATTTGGTCAGTGTGGTGATGGCATAACCTGTGCCAGGCGTCAGATTGAGATGCTGCAACAACGCCAGTTCAAGCAGTGCGGGCATGTTACGCACAAGCTGCGTGGTGATAATAAACACCAGAATAGCGATCAGGACTGACCCCAGCGTGATGGGTTGAATCGACTCGACGCCCTGTACGGACGTACTGACATCCCACAGCTGAATATTCTCCAGGAAGCCGAAGGCCGAGTGGATCTCTGACCACAGCACAATCACAGAGACCAGAGCGATCAGCGTCAGGATCGAGCGCACCAGCCGCAGCGACTGCGCACTGATCGCATCCAGATCGATCACAGGCTCTTCGATCTCAATCGCGTCGGTATTGAGAGAGCCTTGCTCCTTCTCTTCTTCGCTGCGCGCACGATTAGCCAGCATATCGGCACGGCGCTGACGGGCGCGATCAAAGCCAAGACGGCGGCGCTGAATCAGCATCCAGCGGCGGATGATGTGATAGATAACCAGAAGCAGGAACCAGATGGCGACGGAGGTCTCCAGTCGCGCCAGCAGCGCCTGCGCAGTAGCCAGATAACCCACAGCAGAGGCGAGGGCAGCCATCAGTGGCATGGCGATCATCAGGTTCCACAGCATCCGGTTCACCATGTTCTCGCCATTTCCTTCTTTATCGAGATAAAGCGGAATGCCGGAACGTTTCAGGCTGACGGTAACAATGCTGATTGCCCCGCAAATCAGGATGAAACAGAGACGGCCCAGTGACGAGGAGAACTGTCGATCCTCCAGATTGCCAAAGGCGATCAGCAGCATAATAAGCGGCACAATCAGGCCGATACTCAGCGAGTAGTAGCGCATGGCGCGCGCCACCCGATTTTGCGGCCAGCGGAAATGCACAATGAAGAGTCCGTTGGGACGGGCAAAGGCGGCGCTGATCATAAACGCCCACAGCAGCGGCAGCGTGGCGGTAATACCATCACCAATTGCCACGGCGATAGGGTAGGGCCAGGCGTTCTGCAGACCATAACCCAATGCCCCCCACAATACCGGTAGCGGTAGCGCCACCAGGATCGACCAGAACACGGTGCGGATGGTCAGGCGGAAACGATCCTGGGTGACCTTGCCGACTTTGCTGGCGGAGCGATCAAGGAAAGCATTGAAGTGACGACGAGAACTGATGCTGAAGCCGACCAGCAGCAAGGCACCCATAATGGGGATCACCGAATTGCGGCTGGTAAACATCATCGCCATCGCTTTGCCAAGCTGACCCAGCGTATCCAGCGACAGCAGACGGGAAAGATCTTTGGCCAGATCCAGCGGATAACTTAAACCGATCGGACTGACATCGGCGGTCCAGAAAAGATAGCGGTGGGTCGCGTCTTTGACTTCCGTCAGCGCATCCTGCAACTGGGTGTTGCCGACTTTGAGCTTGGTAATCTCCAGAATCAGCGTGTCACAGCCAGATATCAGCGAATTAAGCAGCTCCCGCTGGGTGCGTAGCTGTGCATCAAGAATACGCTTCTGTTCAGCAGTAAAGGGTTGACCATCGGCCTGTCGTCCCTTGCGCAGCGTCTCCTGGCGCTCCAGCAGATCTTCATAATAGAGACGCTGTACGCGAAGCTGTGCCATCTCATTGTCAATCTGCTGCGACTTAGGCATCTCCGGCAGGCGCGCAACCTGTGCCCGAAGCGCTTCGCCCAGCAGATTAGAAGCCCCCAGCCACTGGGACTGCTCGCGCAGTGTAGAGAGCGCCTGACGGACCTGAATAATCTGATTAGTCGCCAGCCGCTGCTGCGATGCCACCAGATCCATGCGCTGCGCCTGTTGATTCAGGGCAACCGAGAGTTCACGGTTAACCCGAAACTGATCGCTAATCTCTGGGGGCAGATCGCCACTGTTTTCCGCCAGTTGCTCGGTACGGGCCAGTGCAACTTCCGCTTCGCGTTGCCGCTGATCGTTGAGCTGGTTACGCAGTGCCTGCAGATAGTTGTCGAGCTGAGTGGCTTTGCGCTGGTGGGCTTCAGCCCGCATCCGCGCCAGTTCCTGGCGATTATTGGCAGAGAGCTGTGCCAGCTCAAGTTCATCGACGAGTGCTTTATTCGCGGCACTTTCAGCCTGACGCGCTGCCAGCTGCAACTGGCCCTGCGGTGAACTGCTGCTGACGCCCTGCAGCCGGCGTTCACTCTCCGTCATCGCCCGACGCGCTTCCGTCTGCTGCTGTGGAAGCTGCGACAATGAATCACTGATCTCCCGCGCACGATCCTGCTCCTGGCGCGCCTGACGGCCCTCTTCCAGCAACTGGCTGCTAACCTGCAGGATCTCCTGATCCAGCTCGGCGCTGCTCATGTTGCTTCGCACCGTTTTTCCGTTGTCACTCAGCGCAGCAATCTGCTGACGCAATTCGCGCGCCAGACGCGGGAAGTCATCAATCACCTGCTGATATTGCGCCGCGCGCTCCAGGGAATCATCACGTTCTGAGAGGAAGTTTAAGGCGGCTTCAATTGTCTGGATCTGTTCGGCCTGAGCCGGAGAACTTTTGGCCGATTTTATCTCTTCCAGCTGCTGTTTGAGCTGGCTGGCGTCAGGAAGGCTGGCCGCAAAGGCCGGGCTGCTGAGCCACAGGCTCAGCAGCAGGAGGAGAATCGAACGCACAGAGGACACTCAATTTAATCGACAATGACGTCGGAAATGTCTGTGGCGACCGGCAGCGCAATCGCCAGCGGTTGACCCAGACGGGTTTTGCTTTCTGCTTCCAGGCTTTCCGCCAGCTTGACGCGACCGGGCGCGAACAGGTTGATGACGGTAGAGCCGAGTTTAAAGCGGCCCATTTCCTGACCTTTCAGCAACACCACGGCGCCTTCGTCGTCCGCAGCCGGATAATGCCAGCGCTTAATTACGCCTTCACGAGGCGGCGTTATCGTGCCAGCCCAGACGGTCTCAATACTGCCGACAATGGTGGCACCCACCAGGATCTGCACCATCGGGCCGATATCGGTTTCGAAGTAGCAGATAACGCGCTCGTTACGGGCAAACAGGTTAGGAATGTTACGCGCGGTCAGCGGATTTACAGAGTAGAGGTCTCCGGGCACGTAAATCATCTCACGCAGGATACCGTTACACGGCATGTGGACGCGGTGATAATCGCGTGGAGCCAGATAGGTAGTGACGAACTCACCCTCCACAAATTGAGCGGCCATCCGCTCATCGCCGGCCAGCAGGGCATCAATGGTGTAGTGATGACCTTTAGCCTGGAAAATCTGATCGCCATGAATATGGCCGAGCTGACTGATCGCACCATCCGCAGGCAGGGCAATGAGGCTGGCGTCAGCATCCAGCGGACGCGCATCGTCTTTGAGCGGACGAACGAAAAAGTCATTAAACGTGCGATAGCTTGCGGTATCAGGCTTACGCGCTTCCGCCATATCGACTTTGTAAAACCAGACAAAGATGTCAATGACCAGTTTGGTCAACCAACCACCGCGGCGACTGGCGCCCCAACCGGCAAGTTCAGTCAGCCATTTCTTCGGGAGAATATGATTCAAGCCGAGTTTTAAACGATCAAACACCTTAGCCTCCTGGCTATTTCAGGACGTTGTAAAAAAGGGGACGGATTGTAGCAGCGCCCCGTTCAGATGGCGACTATACGCGATTTCCGGCACGCTGCACGGCCTGAACGCACCACTGGAACGCACTTCGCAAAAAGCGCCGGCTTATCCGTTCAGACGCGGTTATACCGATTAATTTTCGCTATCAGGGAAATTTTTACGCGTTTTTACCTGCGCCATGCTCTCCAGGATGCGGTGGTAGTTAGCGAAACGGGACCGGTTGATTTTTCCCTGTTCGACCGCTTCACGAATGGCACAGCCCGGATCGCTGTCATGTTTACAATCGCGGAATTTGCAATAGCCCAGGAAGGGTCGGAATTCGACAAAGCCGCGTGTTACCTGTTCCGGCTCCAGATGCCACAAACCAAACTCACGGACGCCAGGAGAATCGATCACGTCGCCGCCGTGCGGGAAGTGATACAGCCGCGATGCGGTCGTGGTGTGCTGGCCTAAGCCAGAGCCATCCGACACTTCGTTGGTCAGAATCGCGACCTGCTCTTCTTTGTCGAAGCCGAGCAGGGCATTCAACAGACTCGATTTACCCACACCGGACTGACCAGCAAAAATACTCACGCGGTCGGTCAGGGCCGCTTTCAGATCGTCCAGGCCGTTTTTTGCCCGGCTGGAGACCATCACTACGCGGTAGCCAATGTTGCGATAGATATCCATCTGTTGATCGACAAAGGCGCGCGCCTTGTCATCCAGCAGATCGGTTTTGTTCAGGACCAGTAACGGTTCGATGTCCAGCGTTTCGCTGGCGACCAGATAGCGATCGATGATGTTAAGCGACAGTTCCGGCAGGATCGCAGAGACGATAATGATCTGATCGATATTCGCCGCCATGGGCTTCACGCCGTCGTAGAAATCGGGGCGGGTTAATACGCTGGTGCGCTCATGCACCGCTTCAACAATGCCTTTGCCGCCGCTGGTGGCCGGACGCCACATCACCCGGTCGCCCGTTACCAGAGAACGGATCGTGCGGCGGATATTGCAGCGGTGGGTGACGCCTGCGCTATCCTCAACATCAGCATGCATGCCAAAACGACTGACAACGACCCCATCTGCAGCTTCACCAAACATGTTGTCATCCGCTTCCGGACGCTCTCTGCGTTGGTTGAGACGGCGATCGTGGTTAGCGCTTACGCGACGTTGTTGGCCCTTCGACAGTTTATTTTTACTCACTCACCCTCACAGCGTTAGCCAGATTTCGCCCGGCTGGGCAAAACGTCTATGATACACCTTATTCATCGTGAATGACGACTACAGCAACCGCAGGAAAAAGCATGGCTACTGGAAATGAACAGAATCTGATCTGGATTGATCTTGAGATGACCGGACTGGATCCGACGCACGATCGCATTATTGAGATTGCAACCCTGGTGACTGACGCCAACCTGAACATTCTGGCAGAAGGTCCGGTCATGGCGGTCCATCAGTCCGATGCGCAGCTGGCGCTGATGGATGAGTGGAATGTCCGCACCCATACCAACAGCGGTCTGGTTGCGCGGGTGAAGGAGAGTCAGATTGACGATCGCGCAGCAGAGCTGGCGACCATTGAGTTTCTGAAACAGTGGGTTCCGGCGAACACGTCGCCTATCTGTGGTAACAGTATCGGGCAGGATCGTCGCTTCCTGTTTAAGTACATGCCTGAACTGGAAGCGTATTTCCATTATCGCTATCTGGATGTCAGTACGTTGAAAGAGCTGGCACGTCGCTGGAAACCGGAGATCCTGCCTGGCTTCAAAAAAGGTGGTACGCACCAGGCGCTGGATGATATCCGTGAGTCTGTCGCGGAGCTGGCTTACTACCGCGAACACTTTTTGCAGCTTTAATCCACTGAGGGTGCGCATGAAATCACCAGTTTGCTGTTTTAATCATCAAACGCGCTGAAAGCGAAAATATTTGCTTTCAGACGCTTGCAGCAGCAACGATTTCTCGTATAATGCGCACCCCGTACCGGTGAAGAATTTATTAACGGTACAAGGCGCGGGAATAGCTCAGTTGGTAGAGCACGACCTTGCCAAGGTCGGGGTCGCGAGTTCGAGTCTCGTTTCCCGCTCCAGTTTTAAAATGTAAGCAGTAACCTCTTTGCGGGAATAGCTCAGTTGGTAGAGCACGACCTTGCCAAGGTCGGGGTCGCGAGTTCGAGTCTCGTTTCCCGCTCCAGTTTTGATTAAGCAGTGCCCTTCTATGCGGGAATAGCTCAGTTGGTAGAGCACGACCTTGCCAAGGTCGGGGTCGCGAGTTCGAGTCTCGTTTCCCGCTCCAGATTTACATCACCCTGTTTCAGTCCGTTTTCCGGCTGTTTTACGCCGCGGGGTTTTGATTGTTTCCTGAAGGTTATCCACAACACTGCATCCCATCATCTGCGCCCTTTACGGCGATCTGTAAATTGTTTTTGAACAGAGTTATCCACAGCTTTGTGCTTTAACCGAAGCGATAGCCTCATTATCAAATAAACACAACTTTTACATAAGTTATTGATATTTAGATAAATGAAGATATTTCAATGTGTTATTTCGCAGCGAAATCAGTGTTATTGCATTTGAATGACAACAGCTTTTTATTTTTATTCACAGCATGTGGAAAACGATAATTCACGATCGGGCTGTACAATCACGCATCACGCGGTAATCCCTTCTCTACTGCACGGACCAGCCGCTTCTGCTGGGCAGGCTGCACTTCAACCACGATTTGCTCGCGTTTCTGCTGCTGCTGTGCGATTGCCCACAGAATGTGTTCATCCAGTAGTTCACTCTCACCCAATCGTTGCTCCAGAATCTGAATAATTTCGGGTGACCAGGGCGCATTGCCCAGCGCGACAGCGATGTTACGCAGCCAGCGTAAATGACCAATGCGACGAATCGCTGAGCCTTCTGTTATGCGTAAAAACTTCGCCTCATCCCACTGAAACAGATCGATCAGTTCCGGTGCATGTAACGCCGCTCGCGGTGAAAAATCGCTTTCGTCACTAAGTTGTCCATAGCGATTCCACGGACAGATGAGCTGGCAGTCGTCGCAGCCATAAATCCGGTTGCCCATCAGCGGACGAAACTCTTCCGGGATAGCCCCTTCCAGCTCAATGGTGAGATAGGAGATACAGCGACGGGCATCGACGACGTAAGGCTCAACGATAGCGCTGGTGGGGCAGATGGTCATGCAGGCGACACAGCGACCACACTGCTCCTCCTGCGGGGCATCTAACGGTAGCGGAATATCGATGAGCAGTTCGCCGAGGAAAAACCACGAGCCCGCTTCCCGATTCAGAATCAGAGAATGTTTGCCCGTCCACCCCAGTCCTGCTTTAGCCGCCAGTGGGCGCTCAAGCAGCGGCGCCGAATCCACGAACGGTCGAAAATTCAGCTCGCCACAATGCTGCTGGATCATTTCTCCGAGCTTTTTCAGTCGATTGCGCAATACTTTGTGGTAATCACGACCGAGTGCATAACGGCTGACATAGCCCAATTGAGGATTTTTCAGCGTGCTGGCAAAGGCGGCTTTGGCCGGAAGGTAGTTCATGCGAACGCTGATGACACGCAGCGTGCCGGGTAGCAGTTCATGAGGACGCGCCCGCATCATGCCGTGTCGCGCCATCCACGCCATCTCGCCTTGATATTGTTTGTCCAGCCACGCCTGCAGGCGCGGCTCTTCTGCGCTGAGATCGGTGTCGGTGATGCCGACCTGCTGAAAGCCGAGATCCAATCCCCATTGTTTAATCTGTTGTGCGAGTTGATGAAGATCGAGAGGGTATGACATGAGTGACCAGGATTCGAAGAAAAACAGCCGTAGTTTACCATATTCTGTCTGGCCTGCGCAGGCTGTGCCAAAGCTTGAGCAACAGGGCGCCGATGTACTCGGAATTACCCTGTATGAGCTCATGCTGCGAGCCGGGCAGGCTGCTTATAACCATCTGAATGCGTACTGGCCTGATGCCAGCCACTGGCTGATTCTGTGCGGTCACGGCAACAACGGTGGTGACGGTTATGTCGTGGCGCGGCTGGGGCAGGCGGCTGGGAAAACCGTTACGCTGCTGGCGTGCGAAAGTGAAAAAGCGTTGCCGGAAGAGGCGCAGCGCGCGCGGGAGGCATGGCTGGATGCGGGCGGTGAAATTCATGCGGCCGATGCCGCCTGGCCAGAGCGGGTGGATGTGATTGTTGATGCGCTGCTGGGAACCGGCTGTAATCGTGCGCCTGGGAAACCCTATGTCTCACTTATCCAGCGGGCCAACGCCCACGCTGCACCCATACTCGCCATTGATATGCCTTCCGGCTTATCCGCCCGCAACGGCACCGCACCTGGTGAGGTGATTAATGCCAGCCATACGCTGAGTATGGTCGCACTGAAACCGGGTCAGATCACCGGCAAGGCGCGAGACTACATCGGACAGCTCTGCTATGCCGATCTCGGCCTGGCCACCTTTCTGGCGGGCGAAGCGGCGCCCATCGCGCGTTATGACGCCAGTGCATTAACCCGCTGGCTAAAACCGCGTAAGCCGACCTCGCACAAGGGCAGTCATGGGCGGCTGCTGGTCGTCGGGGGCGATGCCGGTACCGCGGGCGCGGTACGAATGACCGCAGAAGCCGCGCTACGCAGCGGCAGCGGATTAGTGCGAGTACTTACTCACAAAGATAATATCATTCCGATTCTTACCGCCCGGCCCGAAGTTATGGTCGATGAGCTGACCGATGAACGGCTGACTGAGGCGCTGGAGTGGGCCGATGTTATTGCGATTGGGCCTGGTCTGGGTCAGCGTGAATGGGGCAAGCGGGCGCTGGAGCAGGTCGCGCTTAGTGAAAAGCCGATGCTTTGGGACGCGGATGCGCTTAACCTGCTGGCAATCAGTGCGGAGAAACGTCAGAATCGCATTATTACGCCGCATCCTGGAGAAGCGGCGCGTTTACTGAATATCGAGACCAGTGAAATTGAGAGTGACCGCTTACATGCAGCGCAGACATTGGCGCAGCATTATGGTGGCGTAGTGGTTCTGAAAGGTGCCGGCACGATCATTGCCAGTGAGCGGGGCGAACTGGCCTTTGCGGATGTGGGCAACGCCGGCATGGCTTCTGGTGGTATGGGCGATCTCCTGAGTGGAATTATCGCCTCGCTGGTGGGTCAGAAACTCACGCTGTTTGATGCAGCCTGCGCTGGCTGCGTGGCACATGGTGCAGCGGCCGATGCGGTGGCTGCAGAACGCGGAACACGCGGTATGCTGGCAACTGATTTACTGGATCTGCTGTGGCAATTTGTTAATCCTGAGATGAATAAAGAAGCATGAAGACCTGTGTTATTTCTTTGCCCGATGAGGCGGCTACGCTCGATTTGGGCGCTCAACTGGCGCGCGCCTGTGGCAGCGCGGCAGTCATTTATCTCTATGGCGATCTGGGGGCGGGTAAAACCACCTTCAGCCGCGGCTTTCTGCAGGCGCTGGGCCATCAGGGCAACGTCAAAAGCCCCACTTATACGTTGGTTGAGCCTTACTCGCTTAACAACCATACGCTCTATCATTTCGACCTCTATCGACTTGCCGATCCTGAAGAGCTTGAGTTCATGGGCATCCGTGACTACTTCAGTGGCGATGCCATCTGTCTGGTGGAATGGCCGCAGCAGGGTGCCGGTTTTCTGCCCTCGCCCGACCTTACGTTAACGCTGCGCTACGTGGGCGAAGCGCGTGAGGCAGAGCTGACGGCACAGTCGGCATCGGGCCAGAAATGGCTGGAACTGTTTGATCAGAGCAGGGATAAGACATGATGTCACGGATGAAAATAGCGCTGGTAACACTGCTGCTGCTGCTGGTCTGTACGCCTCTTTTTGCCGCTACTCTGTCAGATATCAAAGTGGCCAATGGCGACAGTCAGGCCACCATCACCCTGAACTTTGCAGGACAGCCTGCCTATGCCTTTTTCTCACTGCACAACCCGAATCGTGTGGTGCTTGATGTTAACCAAAGCGGCGTGGTTCAGGGACTGCCACTCAATTTCAGCGGCGAAAATATCGTAAAGCGGATTCGTACCAGCACCCCTAAAGATAAACAGAGTGTGCGGCTGGTGTTTGAACTGACGCAGGCGGGTAAAACCCGAGCGGTCACCCAGCGCAATGGCAATAGCTATAGCGTGGTCTTCACCATTACCGGTAAGGCGCCTGCTATTACGCGCAGTGCGCCTGCGCCGGTCACGGCCCCGAGACCTGTGCCGACACAGAGTGCCGACGCGGTTAACCCATTTAATTCCAATCCAGTGACCTCAGTGACCAGCACGGCCAGCACCGTACGTCCAGGTCGTGCGGTCAGCCAGAATGACACCGTGATTGTGGCGATTGATGCCGGACATGGCGGTCAGGATCCGGGCGCTATCGGGCAGCGCGGGTTGAAAGAGAAGAACGTCACAATCGCCATTGCCCGCAAACTGCGAGTGTTGCTAAACAATGATCCGATGTTCAAAGGCGTGCTGACGCGTGATGGCGACTATTTTATCTCGGTCATGGGCCGCTCTGATGTCGCGCGTAAAGCCAATGCCAACGTGCTGGTGTCAATTCACGCTGACGCCGCGCCGAGCCATGCGGCCACTGGCGCATCGGTCTGGGTATTATCCAACCGTCGCGCAAATAACGAGATGGCTAACTGGCTGGAGCAGAAAGAGAAACAGTCTGAGCTGCTGGGCGGCGCAGGTGACCTGCTGGCCAACAGTCAGGCCGATCCTTACCTCAGCCAGGCGGTACTGGACCTGCAGTTTGGTCACTCGCAGCGCGTGGGTTATGACATCGCCCAGAAAGTGTTACAGCAGCTACGCAGCGTAACGTCGCTGCATAAACGTCTGCCTGAGCATGCCAGCCTGGGCGTGCTGCGTTCGCCAGATATCCCTTCTTTGCTGGTGGAAACCGGCTTTATCAGTAATTCCTCGGAGGAGCGACTGCTTGGCAGTAGCGCACACCAGGATAAGATTGCGCAGTCGATCTACAGAGGTCTGCGCACTTATTTCCTGGCGCACCCGCTACAATCCATCCCAAAGGAGGAAAACCGGCCGCTGGGCTCGTCGCCAGCGGTCAGCGTAGCCAGTAATCCGGCGACCGGTGTACCGCAATACACCGGTGTGACACAGCGTCATACGGTGACGCGCGGTGAGACACTTTCCGGCATTGCCGCAAAGTATGGTGTCAGCATGGACACGCTGCGTGGGATGAACGCGCTGAAGCGTGATGTGGTTTGGGTCGGACAGCGATTAAAAGTCCCGGCCAGTGCAGTGGCCAGTCGAACTGCGCGCGCGGCACCACGCGGTGTAGTACGCCATAAAGTGGTGGTCGGTGATTCGCTGACTGGCATTGCCGCACATTACGGCGTCAGCCCGAAAGCGATAATGCAGACTAATAATCTCAAGTCGACCAACGTCATGTTGGGGCAGAACCTGAAAATTCCTGCATCCTGATTGCTTGCCCGGCCGCTGCGCCGGGCTACCAGTTAAAAGGAAAACCATGCCGATTCAAATTTTACCGCCACAACTGGCTAACCAGATTGCGGCGGGTGAAGTCGTTGAGCGTCCTGCATCGGTGGTCAAAGAGCTGGTGGAGAACAGTCTGGATGCTGGCGCTACGCGCATTGAAGTTGATATTGAAAAGGGTGGCGCAAAGCTTATCCGGATCCGTGACAACGGCTGCGGCATCGTTAAAGCTGAGCTGTCGATGGCGCTGGCCCGGCACGCTACCAGCAAAATAGCCTCACTGGATGACCTGGAAGCGATTATGAGTCTGGGCTTTCGCGGTGAAGCGCTGGCCAGCATTAGTTCGGTCTCCCGCCTGACCTTAACCTCACGTACCGCCGATCAAACTGAAGCCTGGCAGGCCTATGCGGAAGGGCGTGACATGACGGTGACAGTTAAACCGGCAGCGCATCCCTGCGGCACCACGCTGGAAGTGCTGGATCTTTTTTATAACACCCCGGCACGCCGCAAGTTTATGCGCACGGAGAAAACCGAATTCGGCCATATCGACGAAGTGATTCGTCGTATTGCGCTGGCACGTTTTGACGTGGCGATATCATTAAGTCACAACGGTAAAATGATGCGTCAGTACCGTGCTGTCAGTGAGGAGAGTCAGCGTGAACGGCGACTGGCGGCAATCTGCGGCACCACCTTTATGCAGCATGCGCTGCGAATTGACTGGCAACATGATGACCTCTCGCTGCGTGGCTGGGTCGCCGATCCCGCAGGGTCGCGACAGGTCACCGATCTGCAGTATTGCTACGTCAATGGCCGGATGATGCGCGACAAGCTGATCAATCATGCTATCCGTCAGGCATTCCAGACACAGCTTCAGGATGACCAGCAGCCCGCTTACGTGCTTTATCTGGAGATCGATCCGCATCAGGTGGATGTCAACGTTCACCCGGCCAAGCATGAAGTACGTTTTCACCAGTCACGTCTGGTACATGACTTTATTTATCAGGGCGTGGTCAGCGCGCTTCAGGCGATGGCGGCACCCACCTTACCCGCGCTGCAGGCCGAACAACCCGCGCCACGCTGGCAGCCTGAAAATCGTCAGGCGGCCGGGGGAAATCATTTTGCGCAGCCTGCAGCGTCTGCCAGTGAGACAAAACCCTCGTCCGCGCGTGAAACACCGCCTGCCTGGCAAAACAAAGAGAATGTTTATCGTCAGCGTGAAGGTGCGGTTTATCAGCAACTGCTGAAAACCCCTTCCGGCACCCCCTCGTCCGGCACCACACCGCTGCTGAGCGCCCGCGAGCCAGCACCGCGTCCGGCCCCGAAACCCTCGCCGCTGGCCCCCCATGCCCAGAGTTTTGGCCGGGTGCTGACGATTTTGCACAATCACTTTGCGCTGCTGGAGCAGGACCAGACATTAATGCTGATGTCGCTGCCGGTTGCGGCACGCTGGCTGAAACTGGCTCAGCTTGAACCGGGTGAAGAGGGGCTTAAGCCGCAGCCGCTACTGATTCCGGTCAGGCTGAAAATTGCGCCAGGTGAACGACAGGCAGCAAAAGAAAACAGTAGTCTGCTCAATCAGATGGGTATTGATCTTCAGATCGACGGCGACCACGTGACGCTGCGCGCGGTGCCTTTACCGTTACGAACACAAAATTTACAAATCTTGATTCCTGAGCTGTTAGGCTATCTCGCCCGGCAGCAGGAGAACACTGCGACGCAACTGGCCCAGTGGCTGGCGCAGCGTCAGGAAACAGCGTCCTCCGACTGGAATCACTCACAGGCGATCAACCTGCTGGCAGAGCTTGAACGGCTTTGCCCACAGCTGCTGAAATCGCCGCCTTCAGGCTTATTACAGCCCATAGAGATTGAGAGCGCGGTCAACGCGTTGAAGCATGAGTGAATTAAACCAGGCTGGCCGGCCAAAGGCTATTTTTTTGATGGGACCTACAGCTTCGGGTAAGACCGCTTTAGCGATTGAGTTGCGTAAGCACTTACCCGTGGAACTTATCAGCGTTGATTCTGCCCTTATTTATCGTCAGATGGATATTGGTACGGCGAAACCGTCGGCTGAAGAGTTAGCAGTGGCGCCCCATCGTCTGCTCGACATCCGCGATCCCGCAGAAGCCTATTCGGCAGCGGAGTTCCGGCGGGATGCTTTAGCAGAAATGGCGGAAATCGTTGCAGCCGGACGAATACCGTTGCTTGTTGGTGGAACCATGCTCTACTTCAAGGCGTTACTTGAAGGATTGTCGCCGTTGCCCTCGGCCGATCCTGATGTTCGTCAGCGGATAGAGCAAACGGCGCGTGAAAAAGGCTGGGATGCTTTACACCGCCAGCTGTGTGAAATCGACCCGGTTGCCGGCAGTCGTATTCATCCGAATGATCCGCAGAGACTTTCGCGAGCACTGGAAGTTTTTTTTATTTCGGGTAAAACTTTAACGGAACTGACAAAAACATCCGGTGAAGCGTTACCCTACGACGTGCAACAGTTTGCCATCGCCCCCGCGAGCCGCGAATTGCTGCACCAGCGTATCGCGTTGCGTTTTGAGCAGATGTTAGCGTCAGGATTTGAAGCGGAGGCTCGGGCCCTGTTTGCACGAGGTGATTTGCATACGGACATGCCTTCCATTCGTTGTGTTGGCTATCGTCAGATGTGGTCTTATTTATCGGGCGAAATCGATCACAGCGAAATGGTTTATCGGGGAATTTGCGCGACCCGGCAACTTGCTAAGCGACAGATAACCTGGTTACGCGGTTGGGAAAATGTTCACTGGCTTGACAGTGACGAGCCCCGGCTGGCGCTTGATACAGTGTTACAGGTTCTTAGTGCGAAGCATGGGTGATTGTGTACAATTGATGGGTTATCGTGCGCAAATTTTTACGCAGTATTTTTCGAACCATAGGTTCTACTAGCAACAAACAACAAGCATATAAGGAAAAGATAGAATGGCTAAGGGGCAATCATTACAAGACCCGTTTTTGAACGCACTGCGTCGTGAACGTGTTCCGGTTTCGATTTATCTGGTTAACGGTATTAAGCTGCAGGGTCAGATTGAGTCATTTGATCAGTTCGTCATTTTGTTGAAAAACACGGTAAGTCAGATGGTTTATAAGCATGCCATTTCTACCGTTGTTCCTTCGCGCCCGGTTTCTCACCATAGCAATAATACCGGCGGCGGCGGCAGCAACAATTATCATCAGGGCGGCAGCAACACAACTGCGCAGCCACAGCCACAACAAGACGGTGATAGCGCAGAATAACGCGTCATCGTACAGCCAGGCACGGAAGACAAACGTTTTCCGTCCTGGTCTTTATTTAGCGAGGTTATAGCTTGTTTGACCGTTATGAAGCCGGTGAGCAGGCCGTACTGGTACACATCTGGTTCTCCCAAGACAAAGAAGTAGAAGATTTACAGGAGTTTGAAACCCTGGTTTCTTCTGCTGGCGTTGAGGCGCTGCAAGTGGTTACTGGCAGCCGTAAAGCGCCGCACCCCAAGTATTTTGTCGGTGAAGGAAAGGCCGTTGAAATTGCCGATGCGGTAAAAACAACTGGAGCATCGGTCGTGTTATTCGATCATGCCCTCACGCCCGCTCAGGAAAGAAACCTCGAGCGCCTGTGCGAATGCCGCGTCATAGATCGCACTGGTTTAATTCTGGATATCTTCGCCCAGCGTGCACGTACCCACGAAGGTAAATTGCAGGTTGAGCTGGCACAGTTACGCCATCTTGCGACACGTCTGGTACGTGGCTGGACTCACCTTGAACGCCAGAAAGGCGGGATCGGTTTGCGTGGTCCGGGTGAAACACAGTTAGAAACAGACCGACGACTGCTGCGCGGACGAATCAGTCAGATTTTGTCTCGTCTTGAGCGGGTTGAAAAACAGCGTGAGCAGGGACGTCAGTCTCGTGCCAAAGCGGATGTGCCAACGGTTTCGCTGGTGGGTTATACCAACGCCGGCAAGTCGACCCTCTTTAACGCCATGACTTCTGCCAACGTCTTTGCCGCAGACCAGCTGTTTGCGACCCTTGATCCCACACTGCGCCGCCTGAATGTTGCCGATGTCGGAGATGTGGTGCTGGCAGACACGGTCGGCTTTATTCGCCATCTTCCTCACGATCTGGTTGCCGCTTTTAAAGCCACACTGCAGGAGACGCGTCAGGCGACGCTGTTAATGCACGTGATTGATGGCGCGGACCTGCGCGTGACAGAAAATATCGCCGCTGTTGATGCCGTACTGGAAGAGATTGAAGCGGATGAAATCCCGACGTTACTGGTAATGAATAAAATCGATATGCTTGACGGTTTTGAACCGCGTATCGATCGTAACGAAGAGAATCTGCCCATTCGCGTCTGGCTCTCCGCTCAGACCGGTGTGGGTATTCCGCTGCTATGGCAGGCGCTCTCTGAACGTCTGGCGGGTGAAATTGCCCAGCATGCGTTACGTCTGCCACCGGAAGCGGGGCGACTTCGTAGCCGTTTCTATCAGTTGCAGGCGATTGAGAAAGAGTGGAATGAAGAAGACGGCAGTGTAGGATTGCAGATACGTATGCCCATCATTGAATGGATGCGTTTATGTAAGCAGGAACCGTCGCTGACCAGTTACATCGTTTGATATTGCCCGACGCACTTACCTCAAAATTGAAGATTGTCGCATTTTCGTTGCAGGCCAGATACGCAGGATTTACCCGGGTATTTCGGATTTCAGCAAGGCGGCAACTGAGTGAATCCCTGGGTGCTTACTGCTGTAAGTGACCGGGGTGAGCGAAGGCAGCCAACATCGCTGCAATCCGAAAGATGAAGGGTAAAAACCGTAATTACAATAAATGGAGTAGAGACATGGCGTGGAATCAGCCCGGAAATAACGGACAGGACCGCGACCCGTGGGGAAGCAGCAATAATCAAGGCGGCAACTCTGGGGGAAATAAGGGAGGACGGGAATCCGGGCCTCCTGATCTGGATGATATCTTCCGTAAGCTGAGCAAGAAGCTTGGTGGACTGGGCGGTGGCAAACAGAGCGACAACGGTCAACGCGGCTCCGGCAGCGGTGGCAAAATTGTTGGCATCGTGGCTGTTGCTGCTGTAGTCATCTGGGCTGCAAGCGGTTTCTACACCATCAAAGAAGCGGAGCGTGGCGTAGTGACGCGTTTCGGTAAGTTCAGTCACCTGGTCGAACCCGGCCTGAACTGGAAACCTACATTCATTGATCAGGTTCGTGCGGTTAACGTTGAATCAGTACGTGAACTGGCGGCTTCAGGTGTCATGCTGACTTCGGACGAGAACGTTGTGCGTGTCGAAATGAACGTGCAGTACCGCGTGACCGATCCGGAACGTTATCTTTATGCAGTCACCAGCGCGGACGACAGCCTGCGTCAGGCAACTGACAGCGCGCTGCGCGGCGTGATTGGTCGTTCCACCATGGACCGCATTCTGACTGAAGGCCGTACCGTGGTGCGTAGCGAAACCCAGCGTGAAATCGATGAGACGATTCGCCCTTACAACATGGGCGTCGCGGTTGTGGACGTTAACTTCCAGGCTGCCCGTCCGCCGGAAGAAGTGAAGTCTGCCTTTGATGACGCGATTGCGGCACGCGAAAACCGTGAGCAGTACGTCCGTGAAGCAGAAGCTTACGCCAACGAAGTTCAGCCTCGAGCTAACGGCCGTGCGCAACGTATTCTGGAAGAGGCGCGTGCATACAAAGAGCGTACCGTTCTGGAAGCCCAGGGTGAAGTGGCGCGATTCGCCAAAATTCTGCCGGAATATAAAGCCGCGCCTGAAATCACCAAAGAGCGTCTTTATATCGAGACGATGGAACGTGTGCTGAGCCATACCCGCAAAGTCCTGGTTAACGATCGGGGTAATAACCTGATGGTGCTGCCGCTGGATCAACTGATGCGTGGCACCCAGGCTGCACCGGGCCAGAGCGGTCAGAAGGGCAGTAACAGTTCTTCGCTGCCGGCTATCTCCGATCGCGGCGCCAGCCGCAATGACACGTCGTCATACAGTCCGGACAACATCATGGATCAGCGTCGGGCCAATGCTCAGCGCAGCGACAGCCAGCGCGAAGGGAGAGAGTAATCGATGCGTAAGCCAATAGTATTTTTGATCATTGTCGTGCTGGTGGCGCTCTATGCGTCGCTGTTTGTGGTGCAGGAAGGGGAGCGAGGCATTGTTCTGCGCTTCGGCAAAGTCCTGCGCGATGGTGAAAACAAACCGCAGGTGTTTGCGCCGGGCCTGCATTTCAAGATCCCATTCCTGGAAACGGTTAAAACGCTGGATGCGCGCATTCAGACCATGGATAACCAGGCCGATCGCTTCGTCACTAAAGAGAAGAAAGATCTGATCGTCGACTCTTACATCAAGTGGCGTATTAGCGACTTCAGTCGCTACTACCTGGCTACCGGCGGCGGCGATGTCTCTCAGGCGGAAGTGCTGCTGAAACGTAAGTTCAGTGACCGCTTGCGTTCTGAAATGGGCCGTCTGGATGTGAAAGATATCGTAACGGACTCTCGTGGTCGCCTGACGACGGATGTCCGTGATGCGCTGAACACCGGTTCTGCTGGCAGCGATGATGAAATCGCAACGCCTGCGGCCGATGACGCTATTGCCAGTGCAGCGGCTCGTGTAGAGCGTGAAACCAACAGCAGCGAGCCGGCACCCAATCCGAACAGTATGGCGGCATTAGGTATTCAGGTGATGGATGTGCGCATCAAGCAGATCAACCTGCCGACTGAGGTTTCCGATGCGATCTTCAACCGTATGCGTGCCGAGCGTGAAGCGGTAGCGCGTAGCCAGCGTTCGCAGGGTCAGGAAGAGGCTGAAAAACTGCGTGCTCAGGCCGATTATCAGGTGACACGTACTCTGGCTGAAGCCCAGCGTGAAGCGCTGATTACACGTGGTGATGGTGATGCGGAAACGGCGCGGTTGTTTGCCGATGCGTTCAGCAAAGATCCTGACTTCTACGCTTTCATTCGTAGCCTGCGCGCCTATGAAAACAGCTTCAGTGAAAATCAGGATGTGATGGTGTTAAGTCCGGATAGCGACTTCTTCCGATATATGAAGGCGCCCTCTAACGCGACACGTTAAGAACTGATATAACCTGTAGGCCGACAATGTTGTCGGCCTTTTTTTTGGGTATCAGAATGAAAACGAGCATCTGGATGGCACTGGCGCTGGTATTAGTGCTGGAAGGGTTGGGACCGATGTTTATGCCACGCGCCTGGCGACGCATGATCCTGACGATGAGCCGTTTACCCGATCGCCTGCTGCACCGATTTGGTGGTGGACTGGTGGTGGCTGGCATGGTGATCTATTGCATGCTGAGTCTGCACGGCAACCTGTAAACCGGGAGAAGATCGGCTAAATTGTGCCTCTTTGCGCCGTTATCCCCAATATGTTGTAGTGAGCAAAACGCAGGCAAAAAAGCGCGCAATCGTATGCTAAAAGTGCTGAAAAGCATAGGATCAGATGGTAGAATCCTTTTTTAAGCAATCGGTGATTTTGAGAAATGGGTAAGAACGTCGTCGTACTGGGCACCCAATGGGGTGACGAAGGTAAAGGTAAGATTGTAGACCTTCTGACTGAGCGCGCGAATTACGTTGTGCGTTATCAAGGCGGCCACAATGCGGGCCACACGCTTGTCATCAACGGTGAAAAAACCGTCCTCCACCTGATCCCTTCTGGCATTCTGCGCGATAACGTGACCAGCATCATTGGTAACGGCGTAGTGCTCTCTCCTGAAGCCTTAATGAAAGAGATGAAAGGCCTGGAAGCGCGCGGAATTCCGGTACGCGAGCGTCTGCTGATTTCTGAAGCCTGTCCGCTGATCCTGCAATATCATGTTGCGATGGATATGGCGCGTGAACGTGCCCGTGGTGCCAAAGCGATTGGTACGACTGGCCGTGGCATCGGTCCTGCTTATGAAGATAAAGTTGCCCGTCGTGCACTGCGCGTCAGCGACCTGTTTAATAAAGAAACATTTGCCGCCAAACTGAAAGAAGTCGTCGATTTCTACAACTTCCAGCTGGTGGAGTATTACAAAGAGCCGGCAGTCGACTTCGATAAAGTGCTGAGCGATGTGATGGAAGTCGCTGACATCCTGACTGGCATGGTGGTTGACGTCTCTGAACTGCTGGATGTCGCGCGTAAGCGTGGCGATCTGATTATGTTTGAAGGTGCGCAGGGTACGCTGCTGGATATCGATCACGGGACTTATCCGTACGTGACCTCATCCAACACGACCGCCGGTGGTGTTGCAACCGGTTCAGGCATTGGTCCGCGTTATGTCGACTACGTTCTGGGTATTGTGAAAGCTTACTCAACCCGCGTTGGTGCAGGCCCGTTCCCGACCGAACTGTTCGACGAAACCGGCGAATTCCTCTGTGCGCAGGGTAATGAGTTTGGTGCGACCACCGGTCGTCGCCGCCGTACCGGCTGGCTGGATGCAGTAGCGGTTCGCCGCGCAGTTCAGATCAACTCTCTGTCAGGTTTCTGCATGACCAAGCTGGACGTGCTGGATGGCCTGAAAGAGGTGAAAATCTGTGTGGCTTACCGTATGCCTGATGGTCGCGAAGTGACCACCACGCCACTGGCGGCAGAGAACTGGGAAGGCATTGAGCCGGTTTACGAGACCCTGCCAGGCTGGAGCGAGACAACGTTTGGCGTGAAGACGCTGGAAGGTTTGCCTCAGGCCGCACGTGATTACATCAAGCGTGTTGAAGAGGTAACAGGTGTGCCGATTGATATCATCTCAACCGGTCCCGATCGTAGTGAAACGATGATTCTGCGCGACCCGTTTGACGCATAATCATTCAGGCCGGACACTGTCCGGCCCTTGTTTTTCCACTCTCAGATGCCACTTAATCTCCCTTCGCTTGTCAAACCTTGTGCTGGCTAAAAAAACGCACGGCTGATCAGACTCTGGTTTATCATCGTAGTTAATCGAATGGCGATCCGATTCAATCCTGACATCAATCGTAAGGCGAATAACCTAATGGCACGCCTGAAGGTTCACCGAGGTTACTGTGCAGCTCACGAGTTTTACTGATTATGGCTTACGCGCCCTGATTTATCTGGCATCGTTGCCAGAAGGTCAGCAGACCAATATTACGGAAGTGACAAACACCTATGGTTTGTCCCGCAATCATATGGTCAAAATCATCAATCAGCTGAGCCGGGCGGGCTATGTCGCCGCCACGCGTGGTAAAAACGGCGGCATTCGTTTGGGTATGCCAGCGCGCCAGATTGTCATTGGCGACGTGGTACGTAAGATGGAGCCACTACAACTGGTTGACTGCGCCTCCTGTTCCATCACGCCAGCCTGTCGTCTGAAGCAGGCATTACATGATGCAGTGCAGCGATTTTTGCAGGAGCTGGATAACTATACCCTGGCAGACCTGGTCGAAGGCAATACACCACTTTATGAGATCATCTTGTCCAGATCGCCAGTGGCAATAAATATTAAATGACATCGGAGGAACCGCTATGTCAAAAGATCCATTTCAGGATAGAGAAGCTGAAAAATACGAAAACCCTATTCCGAGCCGTGAATTTATTCTGGCTCTGCTAGAAAAACGTGAAAAACCGGCCAGCCGTGAAGAGCTGGCTGAAGAGATGAATCTGCAGGAAGAAGAGCACCTTGAGGCGCTGCGTCGCCGCCTTCGCGCTATGGAGCGTGATGGTCAGCTGGTGTTCACCCGCCGTCAGTGTTATGCCCTGCCAGAACGCCTTGATCTCCTGCGCGGTAAAGTCATTGGCCATCGTGATGGCTACGGCTTCCTGCGGGCAGAAGGCCAGAAAGATGACCTTTACCTCTCCGCAGAACAGATGAAATTCTGTATGCACGGTGACGTGATCCTGGCGCAGCCGCTGGGTGCCGATCGCAAAGGCCGCCGCGAAGCGCGTGTGGTTCGCGTGCAGGAACCCCGCAATAATCAGATCGTTGGCCGGTACTTTACCGACGCTGGCGCAGGTTTTGTGGTACCGGACGACAGTCGCCTGAGTTTTGATATTCTCATCCCGCCTGAAGAGACGATGAATGCCCGTATGGGTTCCGTGGTGGTGGTTGAGCTGGTCCAGCGTCCGAACCGTCGCAGCAAGGCGATCGGTAAAATTGCAGAGATTCTGGGCGATGATATGGGCACCAGCCTGGCCGTAGATATGGCGCTGCGTACCCATGAAATTCCGCACACCTGGCCGCCAGAAGTGGAAGCGCAGATCAGTAAGCTGAAAGAAGAGGTGCCGGAAGAGGCCAAAAAAGGCCGCGTCGATCTGCGTAAACTGCCGCTGGTCACCATCGATGGTGAAGATGCCCGTGACTTTGATGATGCTGTCTACTGTGAGAAGAAGCGCGGTGGCGGATGGCGTCTGTGGGTGGCGATTGCCGACGTGAGTTACTACGTCCGTCCTGGCACGCCACTGGATGACGAAGCGCATCAGCGCGGCACCTCAGTTTACTTCCCGTCGCAGGTTGTTCCGATGCTGCCCGAAGTACTGTCGAATGGCTTATGTTCGCTTAACCCGCAGGTCGATCGTCTCTGTATGGTGTGCGAGATGACCATTTCGACCAAGGGCAAGCTGACAGGCTTTAAGCACTACGAAGCGGTAATGAATTCCCATGCGCGTCTGACCTATAACAAAGTCTGGAATATCCTGCAGGGCGACAAAGAGCTGCGTCAGCAGTATGCACCGCTGGTCAAAGACCTTGAAGAGCTGAATAACCTCTATCATGCGCTGGAAGCTGCCCGTGAAGAGCGTGGCGGAATCTCGTTTGAAACGGAAGAGGCGAAGTTCATCTTCAACGCCGAGCGCCGTATTGAACGTGTTGAGCGTGCATCACGTAATGACGCCCACAAACTGATTGAAGAGTGCATGATTCTGGCGAACATCGCCTCGGCACGCTTCGTTGAGAAAAATCAGGAACCGGCACTGTTCCGCGATCACGATCGCCCGACCGACGAGAGCATCAAGAGCTTCCGTACCGTGCTTAATGAGCTGGGACTGACGCTGCCTGGCGGCAATAAACCGCAGCCGGTTGATTATGCAGCGCTGCTGAAGCAGGTTGCCGATCGTCCTGATGCGGAAATGCTGCAAACCATGCTGCTGCGTTCGATGAAGCAGGCCGTTTACGATCCGGAAAACCGCGGTCACTTTGGTCTGGCACTCTCGTCCTATGCGCACTTTACTTCGCCGATTCGCCGCTACCCGGATCTGACGCTGCACCGCGCTATCAAGTATCTGCTGGCGAAAGAGCAGGGTGAAGGCAAGGGACTGGTTCAACGTGCCATCAAGTACCTGATGCCTAAAGATAAAAATGCCAAAGATCTCACTACGGCAACCGGCGGCTATCACTACGAGATGCCGGAGATGCTGCAGCTGGGTCTGCATTGCTCCCTGACCGAGCGCCGTGCGGATGAAGCGACCCGCGACGTCGCGGACTGGCTCAAGTGTGACTTTATGCAGGATCAGGTTGGCAATGTCTTCAACGGCGTCATCTCCAGCGTCACCGGATTTGGCTTCTTTGTCCGCTTAAGCGATTTGTTCATCGACGGTCTGGTGCACGTTTCAACGCTCGACAACGATTACTACCGTTTTGATCCGGTTGGTCAGCGTCTGATTGGTGAATCGGGCGGTCGCACCTATCGTCTGGGTGACACGGTTGAAGTGCGTGTTGAAGCGGTCCACATGGACGAGCGTAAAATCGACTTTGCTCTGATCTCCAGCCAGCGTCAGGTCCGTGGTGAAGGTAAAACCGCGCGTGACCGGGCAAAACGTGACGATAACGCCCCAACGAAACGCCGTCGCAATGCGAGCAGGAAGTCTAACTTCGAGCCGGATTCTGCGTTCCGGGGTGATAAAGGCAAGCCCGCCGCTGCGGATTCCGCGAATAAAAGTAAAAATGTCTCGGAAAAAACCCGTAAAATCGCCGCCGCCACCCGGGCGAAGCGCGCCAGAAAAAAGGCGCAGCCTGACTGATGCGCGCACCCGCCCTTTCTCCTGAGAAAGGGCGGTCATTTATTCATTTCCAAACACTGAGCAGATCGATGAGCGAAATTATTTTTGGTATCCATGCCGTGCAGGCGTTGCTGGAACGTGACCCACAACGTTTCCAGGAAGTCTTTATCCTCAAAGGCCGCGACGATCGTCGCCTGCAACCCGTGGTCGCCGCGCTGGAAGCTCAGGGGATTGTTATTCAGCTGGCCGAGCGCAAGTGGCTCGACAGCCAGGTTGAAGGCGGTGTGCATCAGGGTATCGTAGCCCGGGTGAAACCGGGCCGTCAGTATCAGGAAGGCGATCTGCCGGATCTGCTGCAGAGCCTGGACAAACCGTTCCTGCTGGTGCTGGACGGTGTCACCGATCCCCATAACCTGGGTGCCTGCCTGCGCAGCGCTGATGCTGCCGGTGTTCACGCGATCATCGTGCCGAAAGATCGTTCCGCTCCCCTGAACGCCACCGCCAAAAAAGTGGCCAGTGGCGCGGCAGAGAATGTGCCGTTGATCCGCGTGACCAACCTGGCGCGTACTCTGCGTCTGCTGCAGGAATATAACATCTGGGTCGTTGGCACCGCAGGTGAAGCGGACCATACCGTCTTCCAGAGCAAAATGACCGGCCCGATGGCGCTGGTGATGGGCGCAGAAGGGGAAGGCATGCGTCGTCTGACCCGTGAGCATTGCGATGAGCTGATCAGCATTCCGATGGCGGGCAGCGTTTCTTCGTTGAATGTCTCGGTCGCCACCGGCGTCTGCCTGTTTGAAGCGGTGCGTCAGCGCAACGCCTGATCCCCGATGTGATCCTCGCCACAAATTAGTTTCTGTACCAGGCATAACTGCACGTCATTCGTATATACCCAAAGAATTTCGGGTTGCATTGAGGCGGCAAGAGAACGAATCCCGATGAGCTTACATGAGTAAGTGATTCGGGTGAGCGAACGCAGCCAACAAACATGCAGCCTGAAAGACGACGGGTATACTTACTGAGTGACATCCGCGAGGAGCCGTTATGACCTGGACAACACACACTGTTTTTAATCAGCCTCATCCTCTGAGCAACAGCAATCTGTTTCTGTCTGATACGCCGCTTGGCGAGGCACTGTCACGCGAAGGTGCCGGATGGGATCGGGAATGGCTGGCATCGGTAGGTCGTCAGCTGGGCAGCGCCGAGTCTCTGGAGCTGGGCCGACTCGCCAATGCTGAGCCGCCTGAACTGCTGCGCTACGACGCCCGTGGTGAACGCATGGATGAAGTTCGTTTCCATCCCGCCTGGCATCTGCTGATGCAGGGTGTCTGCGCCAGTCGCCTGCACAACCTGAGCTGGCAGCCCACGGTTCGTGAACAGGCCAGCGTGGCGCGCGCTGCGCGCTTTATTCTGCATGCGCAGGTTGAGGCGGGCACGCTCTGCCCGGTGACCATGACACACGCGGCCATTCCCCTGCTACAGACTTATCTGCCGGCCGCCTTTGAAGGCTGGCTCGATCCGCTGCTCAGCGATCGCTACGACACCCATGCACAGCCCGGCGACCAGAAGCGGGGTCTGCTAATCGGAATGGGTATGACGGAAAAGCAGGGCGGCAGCGATCTGCTCACCAGCACCACCCACGCTGAACCGCTGGGTGCGCGTGGCGCGGGTGAAGCCTACCGCCTGACGGGCCATAAATGGTTTTTCTCCGTGCCACAGAGTGATGCGCATCTGGTGCTGGCTCAGACGCCTGCCGGATTAAGCTGTTTCTTCCTGCCGCGGCTGTTACCCGATGGGTCACGCAATGCCATCCAGCTGGAGCGGCTAAAAGATAAGCTGGGCAATCGTTCCAATGCCAGCTGTGAAGTGGAGTTTCGCGACGCGACTGGCTGGCTGCTGGGTGAGGAGGGCGAAGGCGTGCGGCTGATCCTGAAGATGGGCGGCATGACGCGTTTCGACTGCGCCCTTGGCAGTCACGGTCAGATGCGCCGCGCTTTCTCGGTAGCCGTCTCGCATGCCCATCAGCGTCAGGTAATGGGGAAAAATCTGGTGGAGCAGCCGCTGATGCGTCAGGTTCTGGCTCAGCAGGCATTGCAGCTGGAGGGACAAACTGCGCTGCTGATGCGGCTGGCGCGCGCCTGGTCACAACCGGCAAAACCGCATGAAGTCACTTTTGCCCGCCTGTTTACGCCCGCGGCAAAATATGAGATCTGCAAAGCGGGTGCGCCGTTCGTTGCGGAGTCGATGGAGGTGCTGGGAGGGATCGGCTATTGCGAGGCCAGTGAGCTCCCGCGCCTCTATCGTGACATGCCCGTCAATAGCATCTGGGAAGGATCGGGCAACGTGATGTGCCTTGATGTGCTGCGCGTGCTTGCCCGTCAGGCAGAGGTTACCGCGATGCTAAGTCAGGAATTTGAAGCAGTGAAAGGGAGTAACCGCCATTTTGATACGCGCTGGCGTCAGCTGCGTCTGAGGCTTAACCACGTTCCTGAAGAGCAGGCGCGTGAGGTTACCCGCACGCTGCTGCTGCTGGCAATGGGTGCACAGCTACTGAAATATGCCGAACCTCCGCTGGCGGATGCATGGTGCCAGCAGTGGCTCGACCAGCGTGGCTCGCGCCCGCTTGAGGCCGCGATTACCGATCGTTTACTGGACCGTGCCTGCGGCAGGTGATGCGCCGTACAGAATCGCACTGGCGTACCAGAAGCCCGGCATGACCGTTTCGCTCACCATCACGATCTGATAGTAAGCGGCTCCGGCCTGATTGGCCTGGGCGGCAACGGCACGCTGGGCATCATCCGGTGAGCCGTGTACGTTAACGGTAATATTGCCCAGCTTCGGCAAACCGCCACTCTGCGCCCGTGAAATCTCCTGTGCCTGTTGAGTCGGCGCAGGCGGGGCTTTTGGCGTGGTGTCAAACGCCGAACAGCCTGCCAGCAGCAGGCTGAACACCAGTAAATAAGCAGAACGCATAGCAAAACCCTTTTTCAGGACGAGACAATGAGTGTACGTCATCGCCCTGAAAGACGTCAGGATTTCAGGCTGAATACGCTGACCAGCTGGGTCAGGTGGTGCCCTTTATCACTCAGGTTCTGCGCGCTGTTTTCCGCCTGTGCCACCAGTTCGCTGTTCTGGTGCGTCGCCTGACTGATCTGGTTCATCGCAATATTAACCTGACCGATACCTGCCGCCTGCTCCTGCGCCGCCACGTTGATCTCGCCCATCAGTGCCTGCACCTGCTCGATGTGCGTCACAATGTTGGTCATTGCATCGCGCGTCTGCTCAGAGAGCTGATGGCCCTCTGCCACGTTGCTGATAGAGGTCGCAATCAGTCCGTCGATCTCTTTAGCGGCTTGCGCGGAACGCTGAGCCAGCGCACGCACCTCGGCGGCTACCACGGCAAAACCCCGGCCCTGTTCGCCAGCACGCGCCGCTTCAACCGCAGCATTCAGCGCCAGGATATTGGTCTGGAAGGCGATCGACTCAATCACATGCGTGATATCCGCAATGCTTTGCGATGAAACCTTAATGGCTGACATGGTATTGACAGAGCGCACCACGGTTTTGCTGCCGTGACTGACGATATTGCTGGCTTCGGCCACCAGTGACATCGCCTGACGCAGGCTTTCGGCGGTGTGTTCAACCGTGGCACCAAACTGCTCCATGCTGGCAGAGGTCTGCTCGACGCTGCTGGCCTGACGCCCGATCTGCTCGCTGATGTTATGGCTGCTGGCCGCGATGGTGTCCGTGCCGTCGCTGATCTCCTGCGCCGCACCGCGCACCTGGCCGACAATTTTCTCCAGGCCATCGCCAATGCCGTTAATTGCAATGATCAGCTGGCCAACTTCGTCGCGACGAAGCGTATCCATATGGACCTGCAGGTTGCCGGCGGCATACTGCTCCGCCAGATGAATCACCTGCTGCAGCGGACGGGTAATCGCCCGACGGCTGTACCAGACAAAGCCCAGCGCAAAGACGATTACCAGAACCAGTCCGGTAATCAGGAACAGGTTACGGCTATGCGTAATGGGCGCAAGCAGGCTGTCGCGGTTAACTTCGCCGGTAATCACCCAGTTCCAGTCCGGCAATTGCTCCCAGGCCAGAATCTGCATCTCACCATTGATCTCCACCTGCTGCATACCTTTCGGCTCCGTCAGCAGCGGTTTCAGCGTTGCATCATCCCAGTCGGGGCGTTTTCCTTCGTCGTGCTGATCGAACAGATACGCTCCCTGCGTTTTACCGGGCGTGCCGTTGAGCACGAAGAAATGACCGCTATCACCCAGCTTACGCGCCAGGATTTTTTCTCGCATCAGCGCATACTGTTTATCAATACCCACACCGACGAACAGAATGGCAACGACTTTACCGCTCTCATCTTTTATCGGCTGATACTGTGTGATATAGCGATGGCCGAACAGCGTCGCCAGCCCGCGGTAGACTTCGCCCTGGTGAACACGTTTCCAGGCCGCCCCGGTGCGGTCAAGCTGCGTACCGATTGCGCGACTGCCATCCTCTTTTTTCAGCGAGGTTGAAACACGGACAAAGTCATCGCCATCGCGCACGAAAATGGTCGCCACGGCGGCGGTGCGCTCGGTGAAATCGTCTACGGCAGTTTGATCGAGATTCAGTGTTTTCAACCCGGCACGCAGCACTGGCGTCGAAAAGGCACCGACCTGCACCCGCGAGCTTTCATCCAGGCTAAAGCGCTTAGGCAGGAAGCTGGTAAACAGATCGGTATAGTGAGCCACCTCTTCGGTGAGGGTGGCATTAAACATAGTGGCCATTTCACTGATGCCCTGCACCTGGTTGTGCATGTCATCGATGGCGAGATTTTCCAGCTGGCGCGAGGCGTTGTGGCTTTGAGTCAGTGTCAGCACCAGCAACAGCAGTGCAACGCTGAGAGACGTCAGTACAGACAGCTTAACTCCGAGACTCAGGCCGCTGAGAGAGAGACGCTTCATAAATTACCTTTGATCATGTTAGGGGCATACACGATCAACGGCAGAGTGCGGGAAAAGTTTAGGGAGAAGTTAGACAGCTAAGCGGAGCGGGTGATTTCGCAAATCAACCCGCAGAACACAGACTTGATCGGCATGCCTTGCCGCCTCTCAGGAGAGACCATGATTGAACTCACTACAGAAACACTGGCCGGTATCGAATGCCTGCACGCCACGCCTGCCGGACAACGGCATCAGCCACTGCCAACCGTGCTGTTGTATCACGGCTTTACCTCATCAAAAGAGGTCTACGCCTATTTCGCCGTGGCGCTGGCACAGGCGGGGTTTCGGGCGGTGATGCCGGATGCGGAGCTGCACGGCGCGCGTTATCACGGTGATGCCAATGCACGCCTGGGCCGCTTCTGGGAGATTCTGAAACAGAACATTGATGAGCTGCCATGGCTGGAGGCTGCGCTGCGTAGAGACAATCTGATCGCTGACAGGCGTTTCGCAGTGGCGGGTGCGTCGATGGGTGGCATGACAGCACTGGGCGCGATGGCGCGTTATCCGCAGATCCAGAGCGTCGCCTGTATGATGGGATCGGGCTATTTTATGCAACTGAGCGAATCGCTGTTTCCACCACTGGTGGCTGATACGCCGGAGCAGAAAGCGCAGTTTGCGGCCCGCATGGCTCCCCTGACGGACTATGATCCCTGCAACCATCTGGAGGCACTGGCTAACCGTCCGCTACTGCTGTGGCATGGCGAAGCGGATGAGGTTGTGCCCTGGGCGGAGAGTGTCCGGCTGGAGAGGGCGCTGCGTGACAATGGACTGGCGCAGCATCTGACCTCACTGTCGGAAAAACAGATCGGGCATAAGATCACGCCCTCTGCATTAACGGCGCTGGTCAGCTTTTTTAGACAGCAGTTATAAATAATGAACGGGCGGAGAAGGACTCTGCCGCCCGTAAAGTTACCAGCACTTACCAGAACGCAGACGCTTTTTCTGCTGCGCTGGCAGGCGCATTAACCGGGTTTCTTTCCGGCGTATCCAGCCGGTTAACGTAAACATAACCCGATGCCGCTTCGCTGCTGTGACTTCTCATCTGCTGCGCACAGTCAGCATGGCTGGCAAGAGCGGGTGGAGACAGGAAGAGACCCAGTAAAGTGGCGATGACGAACGTTTTCATGCCCGACTCCTCACTTCAGGGAACACACTCTGCGTGACGCCACTAAGCGAACCGTGACGTCTCTAATCAGTTTAGCGACTGAGTAAATTATCGCCAGATCATCCACCTGAACCTCTTTGTCAGCATTTTTGAACCTTCGCCGCCCAACCTGCTGTATTTACGTCATTAGCACAAAAAGCCCCGATATCTGGCACGACGCCTGCGATTTGTTTAAATGTGCGCTTGAGTTCAGGCACCTTCGCCGGTATGATTACGCGTCAATTTTTCAGCCGCATTCTCAGGCTGTGTCCCACAAACGCTCGTCACTGCGAACCTTTGTGGGACACAGCCTATAACGTTCCTTGCTTCCATGGGCCGCGGTTGACCCCGACAGGAGGCTGAATAATCCGTAAGGAGCAATTTCGATGCGTCATTACGAAATCGTATTTATGGTTCATCCTGACCAGAGCGAACAGGTTCCTGGCATGATCGAGCGTTACACTGGTGCTATCACTGGTGCTGAAGGCACGATTCACCGTCTGGAAGACTGGGGCCGCCGTCAGCTGGCTTACCCGATCAATAAACTGCACAAAGCGCATTACGTTCTGATGAACGTTGAAGCGCCGCAGGAAGCGATCGATGAGCTGGAAACGAACTTCCGCTTCAACGACGCCGTTATCCGTAGCATGGTTATGCGCGTTAAAAACGCGGTAACTGAAGCATCACCGATGGTTAAAGCGAAAGATGAGCGTCGTGATCGTCGCGAAGATTTTGCTAACGAATCCGCTGATGAGTCAGATGCTGGGGATTCTGAAGAGTAATCCATCGTGACGGTCAATCGACTTCGCCTGTCTGGCACTGTGTGCAAGACACCGGTTCGAAGAGTTAGCCCGTCAGGAATTCCTCACTGTCAGTTTGTGCTTGAGCACCGCTCAGTGCAGGAGGAGGCCGGGTTTCACCGGCAAGCCTGGTGTCGTATGCCTGTTATTATTAGCGGCAGCGCCCATCAGGTGATTACTCAACATATAACGGTCGGCACGCAACTCATACTCGACGGTTTCATTAGTTGCCATCAGGCACGAAATGGCCAGAGCAAAGTGGTGTTCCATGCCGAGCAGATTGAATTGATAGATTCTGGAGACTAGCCTAATGGCACGTTATTTCCGTCGTCGCAAGTTCTGCCGTTTCACCGCGGAAGGCGTTGTTGAGATCGATTACAAAGACATCGCAACGTTGAAAAACTACATTACCGAAAGCGGTAAAATTGTCCCGAGCCGTATCACCGGTACTCGTGCAAAATACCAGCGTCAGTTGGCTCGCTGCATCAAGCGTGCGCGTTACCTGTCTCTGCTGCCGTACACTGATCGTCATCAGTAATCGGCAACTGTCCATTAACGACTTTAAGAGGATAAGGTAATGCAAGTTATTCTGCTTGATAAAGTAGCAAACCTTGGCACCCTGGGTGATCAGGTTAACGTTAAAGCGGGCTATGCTCGTAACTTCCTGGTACCACAGGGCAAAGCTGTTCCTGCTACCAAGAAAAACGTTGAGTTCTTCGAAGCACGCCGTGCTGAACTGGAAGCCAAACTGGCTGACGTTCAGTCTGCAGCAACTGCACGCGCTGAGAAAATCAATGCACTGGGCACTGTAACCATCACGTCTAAAGCGGGCGATGAAGGTAAACTGTTCGGTTCAATCGGTACCCGCGACATCGCTGATGCAGTTACTGCAGCTGGCGTTGAAGTCGCTAAGAGCGAAGTTCGTCTGCCGAACGGCGTTCTGCGCACTACCGGTGAGCATGAAGTAAGCTTCCAGGTTCACAGCGAAGTCTTCGCTAAACTGAACGTGAAAGTTGTTGCTGGTTAATTTTATTAACTGAGCACGACATCAACGCCGGCCTTGTGCCGGCGTTTTTGTTTTTATGCCTTTCAATAAACTGCTGTTGGCCTTACTGCGCGCGAATAAAGCTGCCATCTGGCTGACGCGTAAACAGCACCGGGCCATTTGCGCCATCAACGGTCAGACCGGTTACCACACCCTGCGCATCCTGACGGATTTTCACCTGCTGACCACTTTTCAGTGAGCTGAGCGGCTGGTCACTGCCTTCCACCCGCGCCATCGCAAACACATCATTGACCGGCAGACTGTTGTCACGAAACAGCTGCGCCAGCGTCTGACCCGACGCAATGGTCATATTGCGCCATTCGCCCTGAGAATCAGCTTTTGGCGTCTGCTGAGACGCTGAGGATGAAGGCTGACGGGCACGGTTGTTATCATAAATATCCGCCTGCATCGGCACCTCTTTCTCCGCAGAAGGCGAAGACTGCTCGACCGGATAACGCAGGGTACTGGTGGGCCAGAGAAACGCCACCAGCATCACCAGCAGTGCCGCCACAATGCCACGACGGTGCGGCGCAGGCAGCGGATCCATCCAGCGAATATGGTCGGTAAAATGCCAGATACGCTGAAGCCATGTCGGCAGGCGGGATGACGTGTCTGAAGCCATTCGGGTTTCCTCCTCTCCGGCAGTTTGCTGTAGCCTGCGTGCGGCCAGCCAGGTCTGCAGCCGGGATACCATTTGTTTTGCACGCATCCTGCGGCGGCGTGGGGCAATCTGGCCCATGTTTGCTCTCTTATTCAGGTGCTACAGATGAGGTGATCCCCATCGATAGTTATAGTATGGGCAATACCGGCGCGAAGTGCCTGCCAGCATTGATAAATTTGACGTGGCTATTGTTTCTCTTTCATCAGCAAAAGTCATCTGCGACGCAGGGCATTTTACGTCAGCGGCCTGCGCTGCTATGCTGCCGGTTCGAATTTATCCGAGAGTGAAAGGAACGAAGATGACTACCCCTTCTTTCGACAGCGTCGAAGCACAAGCAAGTTACGGTATTGGTTTACAGGTTGGCCAGCAGTTGCTGGAATCTGGTCTGCAGGGTCTGCAACCAGAAGCACTGCTCGCGGGTCTGCGCGACGCGCTGGAAGGGAACTCGCCGGCCGTACCGGTTGATGTGGTTCATCGCGCACTGCGTGAAGTGCACGAACGCGCGGAAGGCGTGCGTCGTGAGCGTACCGAAGCTATGGCCGCAGAAGGTCAGGCATTCCTGCAGGAACATGCGCAGCGTGAAGGCGTGAGCAGCACCGAATCAGGTCTGCAGTTCAGCGTGATTACTCAGGGTGAAGGTCCAATCCCATCACGTCAGGATCGCGTACGCGTTCACTACACCGGCAAACTGATCGACGGCACCGTCTTCGACAGCTCAGTTGCCCGTGGCGAACCGGCAGAATTCCCGGTAAGCGGCGTTATCCCTGGCTGGATTGAAGCGCTGACGCTGATGCCGGTTGGCTCAAAATGGGAACTGGTGATCCCACAGAACCTGGCGTATGGCGAGCGCGGTGCGGGTGCCTCTATCCCACCATTCAGCACGCTGCTCTTCGAAGTTGAGCTGCTGGAAATCCTGTAAGATAAGACGCTGCAACCACCCCGGTTGCAGCGTTTTCTCCCGCCTTATTTCTGCTGTAAATTTACCTGCCACAGTGCAAAGCCAATCGCATCTGTTCCTTTGGGCTGAAGCGGATATTGCGCATGCTGCTTAATAAATCCGGTCGCTTTATCGCCCGGTGCCGTTTCAAACTGAATATCGAGCGGAGTGGATGAGGTAATCGGTGCCAGACGCCAGTTATTGTCCGCCTTCGGCTGAACTGCGCCATGCGCTTTGGTTTCCGCGCTGATGTAGGCTGCTACCACCGAACGGTTCTCATCTGGCGAGGCAAAGGCGATGTACTTATCTCCGGTGCCGGCAAACTTGCCGCCATATGCGCGATAGTTATTGGTCGCCACCAGGAAGAGAGCCTGCGGATCGATGGGTTTACCCTGCCAGGTAAGCTGACGGATGCGTGAGGCGGCAGGATGGATCAACTGACACTCTGCGTCATAACGCGCGGGCTGGGTCACATCAATCTGATAATTGACTCCATCAATCACATCGAAGTTATAGGTGCGGAAATCCCAGTTAATCAGCGACTGCGTTTTGCTGCTGTGCGGATCGATCTGGTTAAACTGGCCTGCTGAGCATTCCAGCCACTCTTTCACCTGCGCACCCGTGACTTTCATCACGACCAGAGTATTGGGATAGAGATAGAGATCGGCCGCATTACGGAAGGTCAGGGCACCTTTCTCCACTTCGACATAGCTGGCAGGATCGTTTTTACGTCCGCCCGCTTTAAACGGCGCGGCAGCAGAGAGCACCGGCAAACGGCCCAGATCCGGATCGCCCTGAATGAAATGCTCCACATAAGCGCGCTGCGCATTATTGACGATCTGCACCGTTGGATCGTCCTGAACCAGCGACAGATAGCTGTACATTACGTCAGCCGACTTGCCGATGGGCTTCGCCACAAACTCCCGCGTGGCGCGGTGATCGTCAGCCAGCACCTTCACCAGCGCCGGATCTTCCGCCGCCAGCGATTTCTTCGCGGCAGTATCGTAGATCGGTCGCGCCTCTGCTTTGCCGCTGCTCACCTGCCAGCGTCCGCCCTCATTGTTCAGCACCAGATCGACCACGCCAAGATGATCGCCCCACATGCCTGGCATCACCGCCGGAACCCCGTTCAGCGTGCCGTTAGCAATGTCTGCGCCTTTGATGCCAGCAAACTCCTTGCTGGGGAAGACGGCATGCGCATGACCAAACAGGATGGCGTTAATACCTTCCACCTGGCTGAGGTAGTAAACCGAGTTTTCTGCCATTGCGTGATACGGCTCGCTGCTCAGGCCGGAGTGAGGGATAGCAATAATCAGATCGGCACCCTGCGCGCGCATCTCAGGCACATAGCGGCGAGCTGTTTCGGTGATGTCATCCACCCGTACCTTGCCCTGCAGATTGGCTTTATCCCACACCATGATCTGCGGCGGCACAAAGCCGATATAGCCAATCTTCAGGGTCTGCGATTTGCCCTCGCGATCAACCACCGTCGTGGATTTGATGAGGTAAGGGGTAAACAGCGGTTTGCCGCTCTTCACATCAATCACGTTGGCGTTCACATAAGGGAAGCGCGCACCCGCCAGCGCTTTTTTCAGGTAGGGCAGACCATAATTGAATTCATGGTTACCGAGGTTGCCGACAGCGTAATCCAGCGTATTAAGCGCCTTGTAGACCGGATGGATTTCGCCCTCACGCAGCCCTTTAGCCGCCATGTAGTCGCCCAGTGGGCTGCCCTGAATGATGTCGCCGTTATCAACCAGCAGGCTGTTCTTCACCTCCTGCCGGGCGGCGTGAATCAGCGTGGCGGTGCGCACCAGACCAAATTTCTCGGTTGGCGTATCTTTGTAGTAGTCGAAATCCATCATATTGCTGTGCAGATCGGTGGTTTCCAGTACGCGTAAATCGACCGTCGCGGCCTGGGCGGCGACGGAAACGCTCAGGGCCAGTAACATCATTCCGGGCTTAAACATGCTTGCTCCTGCTGCAAATTAAATTCAGGCTCTCAAAATAATGTAAAAGCATGACAGATAGTCATTTTAAATCGTGATGGGTATAACGTTTTGACGCATCGACCTGCGACTCATTCTTATACGATAAAGGGTCACTGGCGTCAGCATGGCGATAAGCACGTAACTATGATATTGATATATCTATAAATTGAATCGCCGCCGGACCAGTAAACAGGCTGGTCAGGCGGAACTGCTAAAATGTCACTATCTGAAGATGGGCTGATCCTGCAGCAGACAGACAAAAACGAGGTGAAAAATGTTAGAGCAAATCTGCCAACTGGCACGCGAAGCTGGCGACGCGATTATGCAGGTCTATAACGGTGCCGCGCCGCTTGACGTTTCTCACAAATCGGACGATTCGCCGGTGACCGCTGCGGATATCGCGGCGCATGAAGTCATCATGGAGGGACTGAAACAGCTATCGCCTGACATACCGGTACTTTCAGAAGAAGATCCGCCAGCCTGGGATGTCCGTCAGCATTGGCAACGCTACTGGCTGGTTGATCCGCTGGATGGCACCAAAGAGTTCATCAAGCGTAACGGTGAATTTACCGTCAATATTGCGCTGATTGAAGCGGGCAAGCCGGTGATGGGCGTCGTCTATGCGCCAGTGCTGGGCGTAATGTATTCCGCGGCAGAGGGTAAAGCGTGGAAAGAAGAGGGCGGTCATCGCGAACAGATTCATGTCCGTGACGCACGTCCTCCGCTGGTCGTGGTCAGCCGCTCACATGGTGACGACGACGAGATGAAAGAGTACCTGAAGCAGTTGGGTGAGCATCAGACCGTTGCGACCGGCTCCTCACTGAAATTCTGTCTGGTGGCAGAAGGTAAAGCTCAGCTCTATCCCCGTTTCGGGCCAACCAATATCTGGGATACCGGCGCGGGTCATGCCGTGGCGATGGCCGCGGGTGCGCATGTACATGACTGGCAGGGCAAAACCCTGGACTATGCGCCGCGCGAATCCTTCCTGAATCCCGGCTTCCGCGTTTCGCTCTTTTAAGACGGTATTGGCATAAATGCCCGGCGAGCGATTCTCTCGCTCCCGGGTGTTCAGCATTACTCTTTCAGCAGTGAGTTGACCAGCGCGATAACTTTTGTCACTTCATCCTGCGTCAGCGAACCATCCTTCACAAACTTCACTTTGCCCTGCTTATCCAGCACCACTATGGCGGAACCACCAGGCTGTAACTGCCAGCTGTGCTGCACGTTGCCTTTGCTGTCTATGACAAACTGAGACCAGGGATATTGCTGCTTGTTGGTCTCGACGCTGCTGCGCACAAACATGCCCGTGCCCGGAATCGCGTCATCGGTATTGACGATGGTGGTGGTCTGATAGCGATCATGCGGCAGCTTCGCGGCTTTGATCGCTTCTACCAGTGCCGCGTTCATCTCTTTCGCAGATGAGCGACCCGCAATATGCTGGATGACGCGAACTTTTCCGCTGAGCTGCGCGCTATTCCAGTTTTTGTAGCTAAACTTCTCCTGTTGCAATAACAGCTCGCCTTTGTCATTCACGCCTACAGCCGGTACCCGCATATCCAGTCTGAGGTTATGAGCCATCGCGCCTGCCGGTATCAACAGAGACAACGCCACAGCTGCCAGGGTTATACGCATTGTTATTTCCTTAGGTGATCAGACCAGTCAGTCATTTTACTGCAATAGTAAGCAGGGATGATGCGCCTGTCCTGGAAAGGTGTCAGGTTTGTTATGGCCGCCACAATTCCTTAATCAATGAAGGTTTATACTGTGTTGTGTGAGCCTGATAACAGAGTGTTCTGTAATGATGTGTCAATTCAGTAAAAAAATTCACTTTTAGGAACATCAGTCAGTTTTAGTGTTCTATAGTTATCGCGAATTCGCGCTTCATGGGCTGGAACCAAATTTGGAAACGGCGAAGCGTGCTTAAAAATGTACAGGAGTTAAACAGCATGAAGATCTTCCAGCGCTATAATCCGCTACAAATAGCGAAATATGTAAAAACGCTGTTCAAAGGAAGGTTGTATATCAAGGACGTGGGCGCGTTCGAGTTCGATAAAGGGAAAGTATTAATCCCTCGCGTCAAAGACAAACAGCACCTGAGCGTGATGTCAGAAATTAACCGCCAGGTCGTTCGTCTCAAACTTGAGTTCAACTAATAACAAGGGCGCCGATGGCGCCCTTAGTGTATGACCTATCAGGCTATTCCCTTTGCCTGTCCGAACACGGACGGTGCCCACAATCTCCAACTGCTACGTAAACGTTCCGGTTGTTCCGCGCGCTCTGTATCCAGGACTGCCTGGGACAATAATAGCCGCCGGGACACGCTCTGAGTCATTTACTCTTCTTCGGTTTTGGTCAGGTTCAGCACGGGTGGTCGTTCATCAATGCGGGTGACCAGCAGCTGATCGATACGGTAGCTATCGATATCTACCACTTCGAACTTATAGCCAGCAAACTTCACAAAATCGGTACGCTTTGGAATCTTACGCAGCATATACATCATAAAGCCGCCGATGGTTTCGTAGTTGCCTGACTGCGGGAAATCATCGATGTCCAGCACGCGCATTACGTCATCAATCGGTGTGCCGCCTTCAACCAGCCATGAATTCTCATCGCGCGCCACGATCTGCTCTTCCATGCCCTGACCGACCAGATCGCCCATCAGTGTGGTCATGACGTCATTCAGCGTAATGATGCCCACGACCAGCGCATATTCGTTCATGATCACCGCGAAATCTTCACCAGCGGTTTTAAAACTTTCCAGCGCTTCTGAGAGCGTCAGCGTGTCCGGCACGATTAGCGCAGAGCGAATCTGCAGGCCGCTGTTCAGCGCCATGCTCTGATTGCCGAGTACGCGCAGCAGCAGCTCTTTTGAGTCGACATAGCCAACGATATGATCGATGTCGCCGCTGCAGACCAGAAACTTCGAATGAGGATGCTGGGCGATTTTGGTCTTGAGGCTGGTCTCATCTTCGTGCAGATCAAACCAGACAATATTCTCGCGTGAGGTCATTGAAGAGGGAACGGTACGTGACTCCAGCTCAAACACGTTTTCAATCAGCTCATGCTCCTGCTTGCGCAGAACGCCCGCCAGCGCACCGGCTTCCACCACCGCGTAGATATCGTCGGAGGTGATGTCATCTTTACGCACCATCGGCAGCTTGAAAATACGGAAGAAGACGTTGGCCAGGCCATTAAACAGAAATACCAGCGGACGCATCACTAACAGGCAGAAACGCATCGGATTGATGATGCGCAGCGCGATGGTTTCCGGTGCGACCATGCCAACCCGCTTTGGTGTTAAGTCGGCAAACAGGATAAACAGGCTGGTCACGATGGTGAATGAACAGATAAAGCTGAGCTGTTCCGCCAGTTCCGGCGAAACAAAGCGGTTAAACAGGCCGCTGAAAACCGGTGAAAATGCCGCGTCGCCGACAATACCGCCCAGGATGGCGACAGCGTTAAGGCCAATCTGCACCACGGTGAAGAACATGCCCGGCGTTTCCTGCATTTTCAGCACACGCTGGGCATTGACGTTGCCTTCGTCGGCCAGAAGTTTCAGTTTGATCTTACGGGCGGCCGCCAGCGAGATCTCCGACAGGGAGAAAAAGGCACTGATTACAATCAGCAATAAAATGACAAGCAAGCTATCTAACATATGAGATCCAAAGGGTTATCCACTTGTCATTTTTGGCCTGGGCAGCGTGGGTAAGCGCAAACAGAGTTGGTTTATCCGTGAAACAGAGCTATCCGTGCCAAAAATGTCTGCGCCAGTTCGACAACGTACATGTCGGGGCAGAAATGAAAACAGGCGGAATGCCTGTGGTGGCAGATTATAGCAGGAGCGCTCATCGGGCCGCCAGAGGGCAATCTGCCGCTTCCCTCAGGATTAGCAGGCAGAACGGTACGTTATCGACTCAGATTTATCTGAGTGAATCATTTTGGACCGCTCATTCCCGCCTGCAGGAGTTGTATCAATCCCCCCATTTACCGACAATAGCCGCGTTATTTGAGTTAGAAGTCGATTTTGCGCCGCCGTTTGCCATAAAGTGCGGCTATGATGAGGATGTTGCCGTTGCGGTAGTGCGGGCAAAGATGATTAATAAGTGCCCCGCGGAAAAGGGGCCGGCATGATTAACAGGAGTACAGGTGCCACGATTTTATGTTTATTGCATAGCTGGCCTGCTGCTTGCCGCGCCCGCCCTTGAGGCGGCGACCGTGCGATTACAGGTAGATGGCTTAACCGGGGATCTGCAAAAGAATGTCAGAGCGCGCCTTTCCACCATCGGCAGCGACGAGGTCTCGAATGATGGCCGTTTTCGTGCACGTGTCTCTGTTGCAATAAAAGAGGGGCTGCGCGCCCTTGGTTATTACGAGCCGACCATCGATTTCGAATCCCGCCCCGCGCCTGCGAAGGGAGGACGGCCGGTATTAGTCGCACATGTGACGCCGGGCGAGGCTGTCAAAATTGGCGGCAGCACCATTGTGGTGGAAGGTGATGCGCGCAATGATCCTGATTACAAAGCCTGGGTGAAGCAGGGACGGCCCAAAGTGGGCACGCAGCTTAACCACGGGCAGTATGACAAATTTAAAAGCGGCTTCTCTAATCTTGCGCTGCGTAACGGCTACTTCGACGGCACCTTTAAAAAAAGCCAGCTCGGCGTCTCGGTTGAGCGCCATGAAGCGTTCTGGGATATCGACTACGACAGCGGCGAGCGCTATCGCTTTGGTGACGTCACTTTTCAGGGATCGCAGATTCGTGAAGAGTATCTGCAAAATCTGGTGCCCTTTAAAGAAGGGGATTACTACAGCTCACGCGATCTGGCCGAACTGAATCGCCGCCTCTCCGCCACCGGCTGGTTTAATTCGGTGGTGGTCGCGCCGGAATTCAGCAAGGGACGACAGACTAAAGTGCTGCCGCTGAGTGCCGTGATGTCACCCCGCACCGAAAACACCATTGAAACCGGCGTCGGCTACTCAACTGACGTCGGTCCGCGGCTGAAAGGAACGTGGAAAAAACCGTGGATCAACGACAGCGGCCACAGCCTGACAGCCAGCGCCTACGTGTCTGCGCCGGAACAGCAGGTCGACCTCAGCTATAAAGTCCCGTTACTGAAGAGCCCACTGGAGCAGTACTACACCTTCTCCGGAGGCCTCAAGCGTACCGACCTTAACGACACCAAAGCCGACACCACCACGCTTGCGATGTCGCGCAACTGGGACAGCAGCAGCGGCTGGCAGAAGGCGGTCAACCTGCGCTGGAGCCTGGATCACTTTACGCAGGGCAGTGTGACCAATACCACCATGCTGCTCTATCCCGGCGTCAGCGTAAACCGCACCCGCTCGCGCGGCGGTCTGATGCCGACCTGGGGCGACTCACAGCGCTACTCCGTCGACGTTTCCGATACGACATGGGGCTCCGACGTCGACTTCCTGATTCTGCAGGCGCAAAACGTCTGGATTCGCACTCTCGGTGACAGTCATCGCTTTGTGGCGCGCGGCAATCTTGGCTGGATTGAAACCAACGACTTCGACAAGGTGCCACCGGATCTGCGCTTCTTCGCCGGTGGTGACCGCAGTATTCGCGGTTACAAATACAAAAATATTTCACCGCGTGACGACGACGGCAAACTCACCGGGGCATCAAAACTCGCCACCGGATCGCTGGAATATCAGTATAACGTCACCGGTAAATGGTGGGGCGCGGTGTTTGTCGACTCAGGCGAAGCGGTTAACGACATTAAACAGAGCAATATCAAAACCGGTGCAGGTGTCGGTGTGCGCTGGTCTTCACCGGTTGGCCCCATCAAATTTGATATTGCCAGACCTATCGGGGATGACGAGGAGCATGGATTGCAATTTTACGTAGGACTGGGGCCTGAACTATGAAGCTGTGGAAAAAGGTCCTGATCGGTATTCTGATCTTTCTGGTTGTGCTGTTGGGTGGCGTGGCATTTTTAATCGGGACCACGCCGGGACTGCATTTAGTGCTCAAGGGTGCATCGCGCTGGGTGCCTGGCCTGTCGATCAAACAGGTCGATGGCGGCTGGCGTAACCTGACCCTTAACGGTCTGCGCTTTGAGATGCCCGGCGTCAGTGTTGATGCCGGGCAGATTCACCTGGCGGTGGATCTCAACTGCCTGCTGCACTCCTCCGTGTGCGTCAACGATGTCTCCCTGCGCGATATCAGCGTGGTCGTCGACAGCAAGAAAATGGCACCTGCCGCCGCCGCACCGGAAGAGGAGAGTAGCAACGCTAACCTCAGCACACCATACCCCATCACGCTGCGTCATCTTGGCCTGCACAACATCAATGTGAAGGTTGATGACGCCGCGATCTCGCTGCTCGATTTCACCACGGGCCTGCAGTGGCAGGATCGCGCGCTGACGCTGAATCCGACCCATATCCAAAGCCTGCTGATTGCGCTGCCAAAAGCGGCAAAAGTGGTGAAGGAAGAGGTGGTCGATCCGAAAGTTCAGCAGCCGCATCCCGCTGAGAAACCGCTGGGCGAAACGCTGCAGGCGATGTTTGCGCAACCGCTGCTACCGGCATTGCCTGATTTCCGTCTGCCGCTGGATATTGACGTACAGCAGATTCTGGGCGAGCAGCTGCGCGTGACCGGCGACACCGATATCGCTGTCAGCCGGTTGTTGCTGAAAGCCAAAACCGCCGATCGGCAGATGCAGTTAACGACGCTGGAAGTGGACTCGAATCTGGGCAATCTGACGGGGAGTGGGCAGGCGACGCTGGCGGATAACTGGCCGGTCGATTTCTCCCTGAATGGCACGGTCAATACCGATCCGATTAAAGGCGAAAAGCTGGCGCTGAAACTTAACGGCGCGATGCGCGACACGCTGAAGCTGGGCCTGAATCTCTCAGGTCCGGTCAATGCGCAGCTGGATGCGACGACCCAACTGGCTGTTGCGGGATTGCCGCTGTCACTGCAGCTGACCAGTCCGCAACTGCGCTGGCCGCTGACCGGACCGATACAGTATCAGGCCGATAACCTGGACTATCAGTTCAAAGGCAAAGCCACCGACTATGTGATGTCACTGCAGACCGCCGTGAAGGGCGAATCTGTGCCACCGGCCAATGTCTCGCTGACGGGTAAAGGTAACGTTGAGCAGTTCAGCCTCGATCGCCTGCGCGTAGCCGCGCTGCAGGGCAATATCGATCTCACCGCGCTGGTGGACTGGAGTAAGGCAATCAGCTGGCGCAGTGAGCTGACGCTGGCAGGGATCAATACTGCGAAACAGTATCCTGACTGGCCCGCGCGGCTGGATGGCAAAATCACCACGCGCGGCAGTCTGTATGGCGGCACCTGGCAGCTGAGCGTGCCGCAGCTTCAGCTAAAAGGTAACGTGAAAAAGAATGCCGTAACCGCTGACGGCTCACTGACCGGTAACAGCTACAACCAGTGGACGGTGCCGGGTATTAAGCTGGCGCTGGGACGCAACCATCTGGATGTCAAAGGGGCGCTGGGCGACAGTCTGGATCTTGATGCCAGTATTGATGCGCCACAGCTCGACAATGCGCTGCCGGGTCTGGGCGGCGTGGTCAACGGCACGATTAAAGCGCGTGGCACTCTGAAGGCACCGCAGCTGCTGGCCGATCTCAATGCCCGTGGTCTGCGCTGGCAGCAGATGCAGATTAATCGCGTCACCCTGAATGGCGATGTCCGCTCCGGCGAACAGGTCGCCGGTAAACTGCAACTTCGCGTTGAGCAACTGAAGCAGGATGCGCTGAACATCGGCCTGCTGACGCTGAATGCAGAGGGGAATGAGCGTCAGCATCAGATGAAGCTGACTGTGCAGGGCAAACCGGTCTCGGGTCAGCTGGCGCTCAACGGCAGCTTTGATCGCCAGACCGAGCGCTGGAAAGGCTCGCTAAACGATACCCGCTTTGACACGCCCGTGGGCGAGTGGCGTCTGACCCGCGCCATGGCCATCGACTATCTGAACAGCCGTCAGACGGCGACCATCGGGCCGCATTGCTGGCAGAACCCCAATGCACAAATTTGTGTACCGGGGCCGATTGAAGCGGGCCCGGCAGGTAAGGCGCATGTGGTGCTGAACCGTTTTGACCTTGCGATGGTCAAGCCATTTATGCCGGAGGCAACCCAGCTCAGCGGCCTGTTCAGTGGCGATGTACGCGTTAACTGGACGGCGGATGGCAGCCTGCCAACCGGTACTGTGGCGCTGAAGGGTAACGGCGTAAAAGTGGTGCAGGATGTTCAGGGCAACAGCCTGCCGATCGCCTTTGACACGCTTAACCTGAATGCCGCACTGCGAAACGGTCGCGCACAGCTCGACTGGCTGATCCGCATTGCCAAAAACGGGCAGCTGGATGGCAACGTGCAGATCGACGATCCGCAAAATCGCCGCACGCTGGGCGGTAACGTGAACATCCGCAATATCTCGCTGGCGATGATCAATCCTGCGCTGATGCAGGGCGAGAAGATCAAAGGCAGCCTGAACAGCAGCCTTCGCCTGGGGGGAAGTGTGCAGCAGCCGCAGGTGTTTGGGCAGCTGGGTCTGACGGGTGTGGATGTGGATGGCAACTTTATGCCGGTCGATCTGACCGCCGCCAACCTGAATCTGGTGTTCAACGGTATGAGCTCGACCCTGAACGGACTGGTCCAGACTGCACAGGGCAACATTAATCTTAGCGGTAACGCCGACTGGAGCCAGCTCGATAACTGGCGTGCGCGCATCGCGGCGCAGGGCAGTCGGGTTCGCGTCACCGTTCCGCCGATGGTGCGTATGGATGTCTCGCCGGATCTGGTATTTGAAGCGACGCCAGCCGCCTTTAACCTTGATGGCAGCGTCGATATTCCGTGGGCGCGCATCACGGTGCAGGAAGTGCCGGAAAGCGCGACGGGCGTCTCGTCAGATGAGGTGATGCTGGATAAACAGCTGAAGCCAATTGCACCGCAAACCGCTGCGATTCCGATTAACAGTAACCTGGTGATCCACGTCGGCAACGATGTGCGCCTGTCTGCATTTGGTCTGAAAGCGAAGCTGAATGGCGATCTGAAAATGGTGCAGGATAAGTCAGGACTGGGCTTAAACGGCCAGATCAACATTCCATCCGGTCGCTTCCACGCCTATGGTCAGGATCTGATTGTGCGTAAAGGTGAGCTGCAGTTTGCCGGGCCGCCTGATCAGCCTTACGTTAACCTGGAAGCCATTCGTAACCCGGATGCGACGGAAGATGGCGTCACTGCCGGTCTGCGCGTGACCGGCCTTGCCGATGAACCTAAAGCGGAAGTCTTCTCCGATCCGGCGATGTCGCAACAGGAAGCGCTTTCCTACCTGCTGCGTGGTCAGGGATTAGGCAGCGACGGCGACAGTAACGCTCTAACGTCGGCACTTGTTGGCTTAGGGGTTGCACAAAGTGGTCAGGTTGTGGGTAAAATCGGAGAGACCTTCGGTGTCAGCAATCTCGCCGTTGATACTGCCGGTGTTGGCGATAGCCAGCAGGTGCAGGTCAGCGGCTACGTGCTACCGGGTCTGCAGGTAAAATACGGTGTTGGCATATTTGATTCACTGGCGACGTTAACCTTGCGTTACCGCCTGATGCCTAAGCTCTATCTGGAAGCCGTGTCCGGTGTGGATCAGGCTCTCGATTTGCTCTATCAGTTTGAGTTTTAGCAATGCGAATAATTGTCTACGGCAGTTTACGGCGCAAACAGGGAAACAGTCACTGGATGACCAATGCGCAGTGGCTGGGTGATCACCAGATTGAAGGCTTTGAGCTGTATAGTCTGGGCCATTATCCCGGCGTAATAGAGGGCAATGGAGCGGTACATTGTGAGGTGTACCGCATTGATGCCTCAACCCTGGCGGAGCTGGATGCGCTTCGCACCAAAGGGGGAGAGTACAAACGATTTCTGACTCAGACGCCGTTTGGCAGTGCATGGCTTTATGTCTATCAACGCTCAGTGGCAGGACGCCTGCGCATTATGAGTGGTGACTGGCTAAAGCGTGATGAGGAGCCAGAGGCCTGAACAAAAACACCGTCCATTTGGACGGTGTTTTTTTTTCGACTTACAAACCGGCAGCAGAATTACTTCTTCTGTGCGCGCTCATAAGAGGAGATGATTTCAGCTTTAGCGGCTTCGGCGTTATCCCAGCCATCCACTTTCACCCATTTGCCTTTTTCCAGATCTTTGTAGTGTTCAAAGAAGTGGGTGATCTGTGCACGCAGCAGTTCTGGCAGGTCGTTCACATCTTTGATGTGATCGTACTCTTTAGAAAGCTTGGTGTGCGGAACGGCAACCAGTTTGGCATCTTCACCAGACTCGTCGGTCATTTTCAGCACGCCAACCGGACGGCAGCGGATCACGGAGCCTGGGACCAGTGGATACGGGGTTGGAACCAGTACGTCAACCGGATCACCATCCAGAGAAAGGGTATGGTTGATGTAACCGTAGTTGCACGGATAGAACATGGCGGTAGACATGAAACGGTCTACAAACAGGGCACCAGACTCTTTATCAACTTCATATTTGATCGGATCAGCGTTCGCTGGGATCTCAATGACAACGTAGATATCTTCTGGCAGGTCTTTACCTGCTGGCACCTGGTTCAAACTCATCTGGTATTCCTTCAGTAGTCGTATGTTGAGTGTCGGCTATTATAGCCAACTGACTCTGAATGTATGCCCCCTTTTTGGCGTTTCGGAATGCGCCCAAACGCTACTTAGCTGCCACAAACAGTGAAACAATGCCTGCGGCAATCAGTGGCCCTACTGGCACGCCACGAAAGAACGCGACGCCTATCACCGTACCAATCAGCAGACCTCCGATTACAGAGGGTTGTACGCTCATAAAATTCACGCCACGACCGCCCAGCCAGGCGACAAAAATCCCCACCAGAATCGCCACAATCGACTTCCAGTTGGCAAAGGATTTGATTAAGGCGGAGGCGGGCAATGAGCCGCTGGCCAGCGGCGCCATGACTGCCACAGTAAGAATAATGATGCCTAAGGTAATGCCCTGTTTTTCGACGTAGGGGAAGAACTGCGCCAGCGGGGTAATTTTAATCGCCAGCAGCACCAGAATCGAAATTGTGACCGCATTGTTGTGTACGAAATAACTCAGCACGGCGAGGCAAATCAGAATGATGGTCGAGGCGTAAGCAGCCATGGTTTCTCCCTGAAGGTTATGGAACGCACTGACTTCCGCCAGTGCAAAAGCCAGTTATCGATCAGCAGTCATCGGGATTCGCACAACTGCCTTTAGAAAGTGATTGCAACATCAGCGCCTGATTACGTACCAGGCTCAGATGCTGCGCGCTCAGGGCCACGCTACCCAGTGTTCCCTGAGAACTGAGCTGACTGCGACTCGCCTCCAGCCAGCTGTCGCGGTAGCTCAGCCAGGCACGCTGAGCGGCACGCAGTTTGTTCTTCGGTTCGCCGGAGAGCGTTTTCATCAGCTTGTTGTACTGCTTATTCATCGCCTGATCCCAGACCTTGCTTGCTGCCGCGTAGCACTGATTCATTGCAAGAGTCGTTGAGGCATTATTGAGGCAGCGATCAGGCGAAGCGTCTGACGGCATATCCTCTGCCAGCGCCGATGTGCTGAGGCAGATCAGCATCAGAAACAAACCTGGTTTCATTCTTTTCTCCGGATAACGGATGGGCGGCAATCAGCTTGATGGATGTTTCTGTGATGATCAAGTTGTTAACACTAATCAGCGTTAAAGTTTCGGACCGTTACTGCCGATAATTCCTCCGCTTTGAGGCCGCTTGAAATTCGCCTTTTCACATACACGGAAACTATCAGGATGAAACAGTTATCACTTCGCACGGGGTTGCTGGCTTTGCTGGCATTTATGACACTGCTGCTGTTGGCGGTGAGTTCTATGGGTATCGTGGCAATTAACAAAGGAAACCGCTCGCTGGATGTGGTTAACCGCATTCAGGGGATCGAGCTGAACAGTCTTTATAAGAGCAATTCAGATCTGATGCGTGCCCGCGCTAACGCGGCGCTGGCAGTGCGTAAAATTGAAATTGGTATGCTGGAAGAGGGCGCGGCAGTTACAAAACTCTCACAGGCGGATGTGGTGTCATCACAACTCAACCTGAAGCGCTTTGTGGACGCAGGAACGGTGACGGCGCACGGTAAGATGCTGGCGGATGCGGTTTCAGCCAGTTACAAAGCCTATCTCGACCAGGGCATCAAACCGATGATGGACGCGCTGGATAAGCAATATACCGACGAATATTACCAGCTGCTGGAAGGCAACCTGGCAACACTGGCGGCCAGTTACGATAAGGCGGTCACTGACTTCAGCCAGTTTGCTGACCAGGTCACGCAGGCTCAGCTGGTGCAGGCGGCCCAAAACGAAACCAAAATGAAAATCCTGATCGGTGTGGCAGGGATATTAACGTTGCTGCTGCTGGTGCTTGCCTGGCAACTGCTGCGCCGGATGCTGCTGCAGCCGCTGAACCAGGCGATTGTCCATCTTGAGCAGATCGCGGCGGGTGATCTGTCGCAGGCGCTGCCACCGTCCAGCAACAATGAGCTGGGCCGGCTTAACCATGCACTGAGCGGGATGCAGGACTCATTGCGGACCTCAGTGAGTCAGGTGCGTGAAGCGAGTATGCAGATCGACATCGGCAGCCGTGAACTGGCGGCCGGTAACGTCAATCTGTCTCAGCGCACCGAAGAGTCCGCCGCCTCGCTGGAGCAGACGGCGGCCAGTATGGAGCAGCTTACAGCCACCGTGCGACTTAACGCCACAAATGCTCAGCAGGCGAACCAGCTGGCAAGCGCGGTCTCCGATACTGCCGATCGCGGCGCTGAGGTCGTCAGCTACGTGATGGAAAAAATGAATGAGATCACCGAAAGCGCCAATCGTATCGGCGACATTCTCAGCGTGATTGATGGCATCGCTTTCCAGACTAACATCCTGGCGCTCAATGCCGCCGTGGAAGCGGCGCGTGCAGGCGAGCAGGGCCGTGGCTTTGCGGTGGTGGCAAATGAAGTGCGCACGCTGGCACAGCGCAGTGCTAACGCAGCCAAAGAGATCCGCACGCTGATCAGTGACTCCCAGTCTCGGGTGAAAGAGGGCAGTGAGATGGCGACGCGCGCCGGGGAAACCATGGATGAGATTTCTGGTGAGGTGATGCGCGTCACGGCACTGATGAAAGAGATCTCGATGGCCTCCGACGAACAGAGCCGTGGTATTGAGCAGGTCAATCTGGCCGTCACGCAGATGGATGCGGCAGCTCAGCAGAACGCCGCGCTGGTGGAGCAGGCAACGGCTGCGACTCAGTCGCTGGAAGCACAATCCGACCAGCTTCAGTCAACGATGGCGCAGTTCAGATTGCAGACGGCGTAAAAAACAGAAAGGGCGCGAAATCGCGCCCTTTCTACATGACTTTTTATACTACTTCCGGATTAACCCTGACGGCAATCCGGGAACTCAGCCAGGAAACGCTCAACGTCGTTCACCATCGCCTCGTTACCGCAGTAGAACGGGCAGCGCTGATGCAGCGTGACCGGTGGAATATCCAGAATACGTCTCTGACCGTCGGTCGCTTTACCGCCCGCCTGCTCGGCCAGGAACGCCATCGGGTTGCACTCATACAGCAAACGTAGCTTGCCCTGAGGATGGCTGGCGGTACTTGGATAGAGGTAGATACCGCCTTTCAGCAGATTACGGTGGAAATCCGCAACCAGCGAGCCGATGTAACGTGAGGTATAAGGACGATGCGTTGGCAGATCCTCTTCCTGACAGAACTTCAGATATTTCTTCACACCCTGCGGGAAACGAATGTAGTTACCTTCGTTGATCGAATAGGTGTATCCGGTTGGCGGATAGGTCATACGTTCGTGACTGAGGCAGAATACACCCAGTGACGGATCATAAGTAAACGCATGCACACCTGCGCCGGTGGTATAAACCATCATGGTGGATGAGCCGTAGACCACGTAACCGGCAGCAACCTGCTTGTTGCCTGGCTGCATGAAGTCCGCTTCAACCACTGGCGTGCCGGGTTCGCTAACGCGATGATAAATAGAGAAAATGGTGCCGACGGAAACGTTAACGTCGATGTTAGAAGAACCATCCAGTGGATCCATTAACACCACGTACTTACCGTTTTCCTCACCTTCAAAGATAACGAACTCGTCTTCTTCCTCAGAAGCGATACCGGCGACGATGCCACGTGCTTTCAGTGCTGCCTTCAGTTTTTCGTTGGCAAACAGATCAAGCTTCATCTGCTGTTCACCCTGAATATTCTCCACGCCGCTGGCACCGAGAATATCCACTAAACCGGCTTTGTTGATGTCGCGGTGGATAATTTTGGCACCCAGCTTGATAGCTGAAATCAGCGCCGTCAGTTCACCTGTGGCGTGCGGAAAGTCGTGCTGCTTCTCGACGATAAATTCGCCCAACGTTTTCATAACACATTCCCTGAATCTTCGATGGAGTGGCAGCACGCGTAACAGTCTGCCAACGGATGCGTACGCAGTTTAGCCGAATGAACTTCAAAAACCATAGTCCTAATCCGTTTCTTCCGTCTGCGAGCGGCGTTACACTGTGCGCCGAACTTTTGAGTAATGGATCATGTTATGCGCATTCACATCCTCGGGATTTGTGGCACTTTTATGGGCGGTCTGGCGATGCTGGCACGTTCACTTGGTCATCAGGTGACCGGTTCAGACGCCAACGTTTATCCGCCAATGAGTACCCTGCTCGAACAGCAAGGCATTGAATTAACGGAAGGTTATGACGCCAGCCAGCTGGATCCGATGCCTGACTTAGTCATCATCGGCAATGCGATGACGCGGGGTAATCCTTGCGTGGAAGCCGTACTGGAACGCAACATTCCCTACCTCTCTGGCCCACAGTGGCTGCACGATTTTGTGCTGCGCGATCGCTGGGTACTGGCAGTGGCCGGAACCCACGGTAAAACCACCACAGCAGGCATGGCAGCGTGGATTCTCGAGGCATGCGGCCTTGAACCCGGCTTCATTATTGGTGGTGTACCAGGAAACTTCGATGTCTCAGCAAAATTAGGAAAAAGTCCATTCTTCGTCATTGAAGCGGATGAGTATGACTGCGCGTTTTTCGACAAGCGTTCCAAGTTCGTCCATTACTGTCCGCGTACCCTGATCCTCAACAACCTTGAGTTTGATCATGCTGACATCTTTGATGATCTGCGGGCGATCCAGAAGCAGTTCCACCATCTGGTGCGGATCGTGCCGGGTCAGGGCAAGATCCTGTTGCCGGAACATGATCCTAACCTCAAACAGGTAATGGCGATGGGCTGCTGGAGTGAGCAGGAGAGCGTTGGCGAGCACGGGCGCTGGCAGGCGAAGAAGCTGACCAACGATGCCTCTCACTGGGAAATCTGGCTCGACGGCGAAAAAGTCGGGGAAGTGAACTGGGGCCTGGTTGGCGAACACAACATGCACAATGGCCTGATGGCGATTGCGGCCGCGCGGCATGTCGGTGTGAAGCCGGAAGATGCAGGCCAGGCGCTGAACACCTTTATTAATGCACGTCGCCGGCTGGAGCTGCGCGGTGAAGTGAACAGCATCAAAGTCTATGATGACTTCGCGCATCATCCGACCGCGATTCTGGCAACACTGGCTGCGCTGCGCAGTAAAGTGGGCGGCAGAGCACGTATCCTGGCGGTACTGGAGCCACGCTCCAACACGATGAAGATGGGCGTCAGCAAAAACGATCTGGCCCCGTCTCTGGCGCGGGCTGATGAGGTCTTCCTGTTCCAGCCTCACCATATTCCGTGGCAGGTTTCAGACGTGGCAGAAGCGTGTATACCGCCTGCGCACTGGAGTGCGGATATCGATACCCTGGTCGAAATGGTGGTCAAAGCCGCTCAGCCAGGCGACACGATTCTGGTCATGAGCAACGGCGGGTTCGGCGGTATTCATCAGAAGCTGCTGGACAGGCTGGCCTGATATGACAGGCGCCCGACAGGGCGCTTATTTTGCAGGAAAATCCTGGTAAATCCTTTCATCTCTTGCCGTTACAAATCCGCTCAGACTTCCTGCCCTGGCCGTGCGCCGTCTGAGCACGTCTGCCATGGCATTACTTCGCTTCGGCCAGCTCGCGCAGATACTGGAAAATCTGACGTGCAGACTTCGGCGGCTTATTGCCCGCTTTCTCTTTCTGCGCGTTACGAATCATGCTGCGTAACTGCTGACGATCGGCTTCGGGATAGAGCGCGATCACATCGCCCATCGCCTCATCGCCCTGCTCAATCAGACGATCGCGCAACATTTCCAGTTTATGGAACAGCGCAACCTGCTGATTGTGGCGATTATTGAGCTTGTCCAGCGCAACACGAATCGGCTCCACATCTATACTGCGCAGCAGTTTACCGATCAGCTGCAGCTGACGGCGGCGACCCTCTTTCTTAATGCGCTGCGCCAGTTCAACTTCGTTACGCAGGCGCTCATCCAGCGGGATTTTATCCAGCGAGTTTTTACCCAGATCAACCAGTTCGGCACCCAGGCGCTTTAACTCTTCTGCATCGCGTTTAATTTCACTCTTACTGACCCAGATAATCTCTTCATCTTCTTCTTCGTCATTATCTGGCACATCGTCGAGCCACTCATCGGGCTGTTTGGTCATTTCCGGGCTCCCAAAAAAAAGAGGCTAATCGTACCAGTTTATCGGGTGACTGCGAAATTGTTCTCTGACTCTGATAGACTCAAATCATTCACACATAAGATTATGGGCAGGTCGATGAACGTATCTACTCAGGTTGCAGAACAGCGAAAAGTCCTGGAGCAGGCCATTGCGCAGGCACTTGAACTGGCTAAAGCAAGCACTGACAGCGCGGAAGTGGCAGTAAGTAAAACTACCGGCATCGGGGTCAGCACCCGCTATGGCGAAGTGGAAAACGTCGAATTCAACAGCGATGGTGCGCTGGGCATCACCGTCTATCATCAGAATCGTAAAGGCAGCGCCTCATCGACCGACCTCAGTCCGGACGCCATCAAACGCACCGTGCAGGCGGCGATTGATATTGCGCGCTACACGTCGCCCGATCCGTTTGCCGGCCCGGCTGACGCGGAGTTACTCGCGTATGATGCGCCGGACCTGGATCTCTACCATCCGTGGGAGATTGACGCCGACCGCGCCATTGAACTGGCGGCACAGGCGGAGCAGGCGTCGCTGCGTGCAGACAAGCGTATTACGAACACCGAAGGGGGCAGTTTCAATAGCCACGTCGGCATCAAAGTCTTTGGCAACAGCCACGGTATGTTGCAGAGCTATTGCTCAAGCCGCCACTCGCTCTCCAGCAGCGTCATTGCCGAGCAGGATGGCAATATGGAGCGTGATTACGCCTATACCATTGGCCGTGCGTTTGAGGATCTGAAAAGCCCGGAGTGGGTGGGTGCAGAGTGCGCACGCCGTACGCTCTCCCGTCTGGCTCCGCGTAAACTGCCGACCATGAAAGCCCCGGTGATTTTTGCTTCTGAAGTGGCGACCGGCTTGTTTGGTCATCTGGTGGGCGCGATCAGCGGTGGCAGCGTGTACCGTAAATCGACCTTCCTGCTGGATTCCATGGGGCAGCAGATCCTGCCGGAGTGGCTCACTATTAATGAGCAGCCGCATCTGCTGAAAGGGCTCGCCTCCACGCCATTCGACAGCGAAGGGGTGCGGACTCAGGCGCGCGACATCATCAAAAATGGTGTGCTGCAGACCTGGCTGTTGACCAGCTATTCAGCCCGTAAACTGGGCCTGACCAGCACCGGTCATGCTGGTGGCATCCATAACTGGCGCATTGCGGGCCAGGGCCACAGCTTTGACGAACTGCTGAAGCAGATGGGCACCGGATTAGTGGTGACTGAACTGATGGGCCAGGGCGTCAGCGCCATTACTGGGGACTACTCACGCGGTGCAGCCGGTTTCTGGGTCGAGAATGGCGTTATTCAGTACCCGGTCAGCGAAGTCACTATCGCCGGAAATCTCAAAGAGATGTGGCGCAACATGGTGACCATTGGTGACGATATTGAAACCCGCAGTAATATCCAGTGCGGTTCCGTGTTACTGCCTGAGATGAAAATAGCGGGACAATAAGATGGATTTCTGAAGCAGCCTGCAGGCTGCTTTTTTTTCATCACAATAAAAAGGAAATAATGATGCGTAAGCATGTGATTGCAATGTTGTCGGCTTCTCTGTTGTTCTCCAGCGTCAGCCTCTATGCGGCGGATCTGGAAAAGGATATGGACACGCTGAATGCGAACCTGAAAATCGTCAAGAAAAGTGACAATGCTCAGGAGATGCAGCAGGCGTTAACCAAAATGCGTGCCGCGGCGCAGGATGCCAAAAAATCAACGCCGGATAAGCTGGAAGGTCAGCCTGCTGACAGCGCGCAGGTCAAAGATTATCAGGCGGGCCTCGATTCGCTGATTGCGCAGATCGACGTGGTCAGTGCACTGGCGAAAGCCAACAACGTGGATGGCGCTAAGCGCGAAGCTGCTAAATTTGATGACATCCGCAATACCAACCATAAGAAATTCCGTTAATCAGATCGCCGGTCACCCTGACCGGCGATTTTTACCATCACTTCTGCTTATTACCGCGCCGTAAAGCCTCTTGCAACGCGCCTGTCGCCGCACAACATCGTCGCCTTTACCTGTTAAAACCCGCATTTTGCGCATTATGCGACGCCTGTCGCACAAAGCGTGCAGGCTGCGATCTGACGCACAACCTTCACGTCAATTTCCACTTACTGCTGGAAATGTTGCCTCTCCACAGTCGGGGTGATGACCGTTAATTTATTTTTAACGCGAATTATCCGATTTAACAGGAGTAGCAAGGTGAGCAATAAGGGCGTCCCGGTGTATGAAGCGTCACCGGAGAAAGTGCAGCAACTGGCTGACAGCGTAATGACGCAGATTGCGGCGCTCTATCAGCAGCATGGCATTCAGCCCAACGCGGTCCAGCAGCAGATGCTGCAATCCCATGTCGGCGCCATGGCGTCACGCTCGCTGAGCGGAGAGCCGCTGCCGGACGTGGAAGCGGAGCTGTTTGAAGATATTCCACCGGAAACCGTGGCACTGGCGCAGCAGGTGGTCGATCTGTTTGGCAATCTGCCCCGGGAAGAGGCCTGGCTGCTGTCAGTGCATATTGAAGTCGCGCGATCCAACAACTAGAGAGGAAGCCAACATGGTAACAGTAGTGATTGGCGATCGTTTAGGTAAAGGCCAGAAAGTGGCTATTGGCATCGAAAAAGCAGGTGGCCGTGCTGTTGTGGTACCCGGTGTGGCGGCTGATATGAAACTGGGTGACGTGATGAAGGCAGAAAATGCCGATTTCGGTATCTCCTTCTGCGGCAGCGGCGGCGCTGGCGCCATTACCGCCCAGAACAAATATGGCTACAAAGCAAAGCATGGTATGCGCTCTATCGATGAGGGCGTCACCGCCATTAATGAAGGTGCCACGGTACTGGGTTTTGGTTTCATGGATAAAGAAGAGTTAGGCGAGCGGCTGGTGCAGGCCTGGAACAAGAAGCACGGCAGCTGATTATGAAAGAACAATACGTTACTCAGGTGACGGTCGAAGGCAAAGGCGATACCAAAGCGAAAGCCTTTGCAGACGCGCTGAGTCGGGTGCAAAACCAGGTTCTGCGCGCGACGCAAAAAATTCTGCTGCGCATCGAACCGCAGGATGTCCGGGTGCTGTGCGCGCAGGAGAGCGTCAAAACCGAGAAGTTTCTCTTCTTCTTTCTGGCACGTCAGCGGCGAAGCTTCAGCGTCACCCTGGAGATCACTGTCAGCGTCACCGTTTTCGACACCGAACGGGTGACGTTTACGGCGGCATCGTAAAACAGAACCTGTTTACATCAGCCCGCTACTGAACCGAATCTCAGCTGTCGCGATAGCGCGACGCTAAGACCGGAGCGACGCGGGCGCTGAGGCAGGATGGGTAAAAACGACAACAAGGTACAACAACATGTTTTTAATCATTTTGTTTAAGTCGTTGATCATTGGCGGACTGGTCGGTGTGGGTGTGGGGGCGGGTGCTGCACGCATGTTCCACGCGCCCACCACCCAGGGCATGGGCGCCTTTCGTACGCTGGGCGAGCTGAACTCGTGCGAAGGCGATCCGGCCTCTCATTTCTCCTTTGGTCTTGGCTTCTTTTTCAATGCCTGGGCATCGTCGGTTGCAGCCGGTTCATTCACGCAGGATGTCGATCACCGCATCATCCCAAACTGGGGCGCGGCCGCGCTGATGGTGAAGAATCGTAATGTGGCAGAGACGCTGCACGACCCGAAAAAAATGGCCATCGCCTGCGGCATTATCGGCATGATCGTCGTTGCCTTTCTCAACTCTACCGCGTCAGCTGTTCCCGCTGCGCTGCAGGTTACCGCAGTCAAAGTGCTGGTGCCCGCCGCTAACCTGCTGGTGAACACGGTGATGCCGGTAATCTTCTGGCTGGCAGCAATCGACGCAGGTAAAAAGTCAGGCTTCTGGGCCACCATTTTTGGCGGTCTGGCACAGCTAATCATGGGCAACGCCGTGCCTGGGCTGGTGCTGGGTATTCTGATCGGCAAAGGGGTGGAAGAGAGCGGCTGGAATCGGGTTACCAAAGTGATGATGACCGCTATCGTGCTGCTGTTTGTGCTGAGCGGCTTCTTCCGTGGTTTCGATATGAAGCTGCTGCAGTCCTTCCAGCTCGGCATTCCCGGCTGGCTCGACATGATCCACAACTCAGTCAGCGGCAAATAAGAGGCGATGCGATGAACGAAAATAAAGGCTTCTGGTATGCCGACTGGTCTTTCCCGATCTTTGTTGGCCTGCTCTCCTCGGGTGTCTTTGCCGGGACGCACATGTATTACCTCTACGGCATCGGCGCGTTCAACGAAGTGGCATTTGTGTCGATGCTGCGCGCAGGCATGGAGACCGGCGTCTACGGCGCAGTCGCCGCTTTTGGTGCCAGTTTCCTGTTTGCCCGCATTATTGAAGGTTCACTGGTGGGCATTCTGGATATCGGCGGGGCGATTCAGACCGGCGTCGGCCTGGGCGTGCCGGCACTGCTGCTGGGCGCGGGCATCGTCTTTCCGGTAGCGAATTTTGCGGCCTCGCTGGTGACGGGCCTGGTGATTGGTGTGGCGATTGGCTACCTGATTATTCTGGCGCGTAAATTCACCATCAATCAGAGCGACTCCACCTACGGCGCAGACGTGATGATGGGAGCCGGTAATGCCTCAGGGCGCTTTCTGGGTCCGCTGATTATCCTGTCCGCCATGGCGGCCTCGATTCCGATTGGTCTGGGTTCGCTGCTGGGTGCGCTGCTGTTCTATCTCTGGAACAAGCCGATCACCGGCGGTGCGATTCTCGGCGCGATGATCCTGGGTGCACTGTTCCCGATTGCTCTCTGATCTCACCGGCAGCCCGGCAGCGGGCTGCCGTTAAGGAGAAACCATGTACGACTTGATTATCCGCAATGCGCGCCTTAGCGATGAGCAGGTGGTCGACATTGCGCTGCAGGATGGCCGCATCGCCGCCGTGGGCAACGTGCAGGGCACGGCACGGCGCGAGCGCGATCTGGCGGCTCGCTTCTACCTCAGTGCGGGCTGGATCGACTCCCACGTTCACTGCTATCCCAAATCTCCCCTTTATCATGATGAAGCGGACGCGATTGGCGTAGCGCACGGTGTCACCACGGTGGTCGATGCAGGCAGCACCGGCGCAGAGCACATCGATGATTTCTACCAGCTGACGCGCGCAGCACAGACCCAGGTGTATGCGCTGATTAATATCGCCCGCACCGGCATCGTCACTCAGAATGAGCTGGCCGACATGACGCAGATCGACGGGGAGGCGGTGAAGCAGGCTGTAGCGCGACTGCCGGATTTTATCGTCGGCCTTAAGGCGCGCATCAGCAGCAGCGTGGTCGGTCAGAACGGCGTCCAGCCACTGATAAAAGCGAAGGCTATTCAACAGGCGAGCGGCGGTCTGCCACTGATGGTTCATATTGGCAATAATCCGCCCAATCTTGACCAGATTGCCGATCTGCTCACCACGGGCGACATCATCACGCACTGCTTTAATGGCAAACCCAACCGCATTCTGACGCCGCAGGGTGAACTCAAAGCAGCGGTTAAACATGCCATTGCGCGCGGCGTAAAACTTGATGTCGGCCACGGCAGCGCCAGCTTCAGCTTTGAGGTCGCCCGGGTGGCGATTGCGCAGGGCATTCTGCCCGACACCATCAGCTCTGACATTTACTGCCGCAATCGTCTGGCCGGGCCGGTTCACAGCCTGGCGCATGTGATGTCGAAATTTTTCAGCGTCGGCATGACGTTGCCGCAGGTCATCGACTGCGTGACGATAAACGCGGCCGCCGGATTGCGCCTGCTGCGTAAAGGCCAGCTGAAAGTCGGCTACGACGCCGATCTGACTGTTTTTAGCATCAAAGAGGAAACCCGGCCCTTTATCGATTCCGAAGGTGAAGAGGTCGCCGGTGAGAAGCAACTGGTTCCGCTGGCGGCGGTGGTCGCTGGTACGTGGATCGCCACTGAAGAAGGAATAGCGCATGACCTCGGTTTATGAAAAGTATGGCCTGAAGCCGGTGATTAACGCCTCTGGCCGTATGACGATCCTCGGCGTATCGACCCCATCGAGTGACGTGGTCGATACGGTGAAGTATGGCCTCGATCACTACTTCGAAATGAAAGATCTGGTGGATAAGACCGGTGCGTATATCGCCGGTCTGCTGAAAGTGGAGAACGCGCTGGTGGTCTCCTGCGCCTCGGCCGGAATCGCCCAGTGCGTGGCGGCGGTGATTGTAAAAGACAACGACTGGCTGGTGGATAACCTGCACGCCGCGCCGCTGACCGTTCCGCACCAGATTGTGGTGCCGAAAGGGCACAACGTGAACTATGGCGCGCCGGTCGGCAGCATGGTGGCGCTGGGTGGCGGGCAACTGGTGGAAGCGGGTTACAGCAACGAATGCTCACCTGCCCAGCTGGCGGCGGCGATCACGCCACAGACGGCGGCGATCCTCTATGTGAAATCGCACCACTGCGTACAGAAGAGCCATCTTGATGTGGCGCAGGCCGCGACGGTTGCGCGTGAGCATGGCCTCCCGCTTATCGTCGATGCGGCAGCAGAAGAGGATTTGCAATGCTACTACCAGGCGGGCGCCGATCTGGTGATCTACAGCGGCGCAAAAGCGATTGAAGGGCCGACCAGCGGGCTGGTGATTGGCAGACACCACTACGTTGAGTGGGTCAAACGCCAGACCAACGGCATTGGCCGCGCAATGAAAGTGGGCAAAGAGGGGATTCTGGGGCTGACCCAGGCGATTGAAAATTATCTGTCACAGCCAAAAATCAGCGGCGCGCAGATGGTGGAAAAAATGACGCCGTTTATTGAACAGCTTAACAGCCTGAACGGCGTGACAGCCCGCGTCGTGTGGGACAGTGCCGGACGCGATATCGCCCGCGCTGAAATTAAGTTCGATGAAGCCGCGATCCAGCAACGCACCGGCGATCTGGTGCAGGCGCTGAAAAAGGGCGATATAGCGATCTATTTCCGCGGCTATAAAGCCAACGAAGGAATCATTGAAGCGGATGTGCGCAGCGTCAGCGCCGATCAACTGCACACTATTTTTACCCGCATTCAGGCACTGTTAAACGGGGAGAAACACGCATGACGCTGACACCTAATTTTTATCAGGATCGTCTCTGCCTTAACGTCCTTGCGGGATCAAAAGAGAATGCGCGCGCTATCTGGCAGGCAGCAGAAGGGCACGTGCTGGTCGGCGTGCTGTCAAAAAACTACACCAGCAATGACGCCGCTATCGCTGATATGCGTGAATATGCTGCGCTGATCGATAATGCACTCTCGGTGGGCTTGGGCGCGGGCGATCCAAATCAGTCACAGATGGTCAGTGAGATTTCGGCGGTGCTGCAACCGCAGCATGTGAATCAGGTCTTTACCGGTGTCGCCACCAGTCGTGCGCTGTTGGGTCAGTCACAGACTATTGTGAACGGTCTGGTCTCGCCAACCGGCACGCCAGGTCAGGTAAAAATTTCTACCGGACCGCGCAGCGCAAAACGGCAGGATGGGATTGTGTCCATCGAAACGGCGATTGCGATGCTGCAGGATATGGGCGGCAGCTCGGTGAAATATTTCCCGATGGGCGGTCTGCAGGCGGTGGATGAGTACCGCGCTGTGGCGGAAGCCTGTGCAAAACAGGATTTCTGGCTGGAGCCCACCGGCGGCATCGATCTGGAAAACGTCGGCGAGATCATGCGCATTGCGCTGGACGCGGGCGTCAGCAAAGTGATCCCGCACGTCTACAGTTCGATCATTGACAAAGCCAGCGGAGAGACCCGCATTGACGATGTGAAGCAGCTGCTGGCCATCTGTAAAACAGTACTGGCCCGGTGATCGACACGATCTGCCTTTGACAGGCAGATCGTGCAGCATGGACGTTGCGTGACGAACGCCGTAGGCTGAAGTTTTCACTCTCTGTCAGCAAACAGGTAACGCTTGTGAGATTTCCCAATCAGCGCCTTGCGCAACTGTTCGATGCCCTGCAAAACGAAACGCTGCCTCAGGATGAGCTGGCGCGGCGTTTTGCCGTCTCGACACGCACCGTGCGTACCGATATTACGGCGCTGAATGCGCTGCTGGCAGATCATGGTGCGCAGTTTATCCTGAGCCGTGGCGCAGGTTATCAGCTGAAGATCGAGGATGCTCAGCGCTTTCAGCATCTGCAGCAGCATACCGCGTCGCCGCTGCGGGTGCCGCGTACCTCGCAGGACCGGGTTCGCTACCTCCTGACCCGTTTTCTTACCGCTGCCTATTCACTGAAACTTGAAGAGCTGGCGGAAGAGTGGTTTGTCAGCCGCGCGACCCTGCAGAACGATATGGCCGAGGTGCGCGAGTGGCTGGGTCGCTATCACCTCACCATTGAGAGTAAACCGCACTACGGCATGAAGCTATTTGGCAGCGAAGTGGCGATTCGGACCTGTCTCACCGACCTGTTATGGCAAATCGATCAGGCGATGCCAGAGAGTCCGCTGCTGACTATTGAAGCGCTGAACAGCGGCATGCTGGAGACGCTGCGTCCGCTGCTGCAAAGCTGTTTTGCGCAGCACAACATTCGCCTCAGTGATGAGGGCGAGCGCTATCTGCGGCTCTATTGCGCCGTTGCTGTGCGTCGCATCAGCGAAGGTTATCCGCTTAACGATCCCGGTGCTGAGGAGATTGGCGATGAGGTGCGTGAAGCGGCACATCAGCTGATTAATCTGATGCGTCCCCTGGTCAGCAAACCAATTTCACCCGCTGAAGAAAACTGGCTGCGGGTTAACATTGCCGCGCGGCGCATTCAGGCGATCGCTCCCAGCGCCATCAATGCCGATGACGCCGACGCGCTGGTGGATTACCTGCTCAGCTTTATCAACACGCACTACAACTTCAATCTGCAAAACGATCAACAGCTGCGAGCCGATCTGCTTACCCACATCAAAACCATGATTACCCGGGTGCGCTATCAGATTCACATCCCTAACCCGCTGCTCAGCAACATCAAGCAGCACTATCCGATGGCCTATGATGTCACCCTGGCGGCGGTGACCAGCTGGGGAAAATATACGCCTTACGTCATTACCGAGAATGAGATTGGCTTTCTGGTGCTGCATATTGGTGTCGGACTGGAGCGCCACTATGACGTGGGCTATCAGCGTCATCCACAGGTGCTGCTGGTGTGCGACAGCGGTAACTCCACGCTGCGCATGATTGAAGCGATGTTGCTGCGGAAATATCCGCAGTTGCAGGTCACGGCCCGCCTGTCACAGCGCGAGTATGAGGCGCGCAGTCGCATTGACGAAGATTTTGTCATCTCAACCATCCGGCTCAGCGAAAAAGAGAAACCCGTGGTGGTGATGTCACCGTTTCCCACCGGTTTTCAGCTGGAGCAGATTGGCAAGCTGGTGCTGGTCGATCGTACCCGGCCCTATATGTTGGCGAAATTTTTTGATGCCCAGCACTTTCATATCGTCGACAAGCCAATAACCCGGTCTGAGCTGTTTCGCCAGCTGAGCGATCAGCTGCAGGAGGAGGGGTTTGTGGATGAGGCGTTCTATCCGTCGGTCGAAGAGCGTGAAGCGATTGTCAGCACGATGCTGGGCGAAGGCATTGCGCTGCCGCACTCGCTGGGACTCCTGGCAAAGAAAACCGTGGTCTATACCGTGCTGGCCCCACACGGTATTCCCTGGGGAGACGATACCGCCTATGTCATCTTCCTGCTGGCGATCAGCAAAAGTGAATATGAAGAGGCGATGGCGATATACGATCTGTTTGTGACGTTCCTGCGTGAAAGGGCGATGACCCGGCTGCGGGACTGCACCGATTTCACCTGCTTCAGGGCGGTGGCGATGGATTGCCTGAGTCGGCCATAGGCTTTTAGTTTTTCTTCGCCAGCAGGCGGGGGATCTCGCGCAGACACCAGGATTTGGCTTCGCCCATGCTGTCGCGCCGCCACGCCATAATAATATCAACCTCGCGAGTGTATTCCGGACTCACCACGCGCAGACGGCCTTCCGCGATATCCTGCTCCACCAGTGAATAGGGCATGGTTGCGACACCCAGCCCCGCCAGCAGGGCACGGCGCTTATCATCCATGCTGCTTACGGTCAGGCGCTGCTGTTTATCCAGTAACTGCACGGTCAGCACCGGGCGCTCACGCGCGGTATCTGCCACTGCAATGCCCCGGTATTTCACCCGCGTCACTTCAGACTGAGGTTCAGGCTCGTTATGGATTGGATGGTCAGCACTGGCGACGTAAACACTCATCATGGTGTAGAGCTTACGGGTATTGATCTCGGTGGAGGCACGGAAGTGCATATCGGGGGCGATCACGATATCGGCACGGCCCTGTTCCAGCCGCTCCCACGCGCCTGCCAATACTTCGGTAACCAGCGAAAATTGTGTATTGGCTTTGTCAGCCAGCTTTGTCACCAGCGGAAACAGTGCATCAATGGGCACCAGCGCTTCAGTAACGATGGTCAGATGGGTTTCCCAGCCACGCGCCAGCGCTTCCGCATCGGTGGTGAGCTTATCGGCCGCTTCCAGCAGTACCCGGCCACGCTCCAGCAGCATGCGTCCCACGTTGGTAAATTTAGTGCGGTGACCGGAGCGGTCAAACAGCACCACATCCAGCTCCTCTTCCAGCTTTTGCATGGTGTAGCTGAGGGCTGAAGGGACACGCCCCAGTTCATCTGCTGCTGCTGCAAAACTGCCACGTCGATCAATCGCATCCATAACGCGTAAAGATTCAAGGGTTAATGCACGCTCTTTGGCCATCCCGGTTCTCTGTCAGGAAATTTGAACATGCCGGGCAGATTAACTGGCTAACAATCCGGCGTCCAGACTTTTACCATGGGTGCATAAAGTCCGTGGCCGATCCTCGTCACCGGATGCCGGAGGTAAATAATGATAACGACACGCAGTGCGTCCGCATGTGGTCAGGCCGATTTCGGCTGGTTGCAGGGGCGTTACAGTTTCTCTTTTGGCCACTATTTTGATCCTAAACTGATGGGTTACGCATCGCTGCGTGTTCTGAACCAGGAAGTGCTGGCACCGGGTGCGGCTTTTCAGCCGCGTACCTATCCTCAGGTCGATGTGCTGAACATCGTGCTGCAGGGTGAAGCTGAATACCGCGACAGCGAAGGCAACACCATCAGCGTGCGGGAAGGAGAGGCGCTGCTGCTCTCTGCCCAGCAGGGGGTAAGTTACACCGAAATTAACCTGAGCAAAGATCGTCCACTGACACGTATGCAGCTATGGCTGTCAGCCTGTCCTGAGCGCGAAAATCCGCGGATGCAAAAGATTGCCCTGACGGAAGGCCGGTTGTCTCAGCTGATCGCCTCGCCGGATGGGATAGATGACAGTCTGCAGTTGCGTCAGCAGGTGTGGATTCATCAGGTTGAGCTGGCGCCGGGCGAACAGCACTCGCTGCGGATACAGGGGCCACGCGCCTATCTGCAGTCAATTCATGGTTCGCTGGAGGCGATGTCCGGCACGGATCATCAGGAAAAGCTGGGCTGTGGCGATGGTGCGTTTTTGCAGGAAGAGAAGCTGTTGCAGCTGAAGGCGAAAACCGCGACCCGCGCGCTGGTCATCGATATTCCGGTCTGAAAATCGGGCAATAAAAAAGGCGGCCATAGCCGCCTTTTTGCGTTTTAGCGTGTTACTTCAGCATGGTAAAGGCGGTGGTGACGTGTTTCACGCCACTGACGCGGCTGGCGACATCAGCCGCGGCCTGCGCTTCCTGTTGTGTCACCAGACCCAGCAGGAACACTTCGCCATTCTCCGTCGTCACCTTCACGTTGGAGGATTTCACCTGATCGCTGCCCAACAGCTGCGAGCGGATTTTGGTGGTAATCCAGGTGTCTGACGACGTGGTGCCCAGCGTCACTTTCTGGCCGATGCGGATCTCGTTATAGACCTCGGTTGCGCCATCAACGCCCATGGTGATCTGTTTGGCACGATTGGCGATCTCCTGCGAAGGCGCCTGACCGGTCAGCAGCACTTTGCCCTGATAGGCGGTGGCGACAACGCGGGCATCGGTTTTAATCTGCTGATCTTTTGCCAGCGCGTTCGTGACGCGTAGCTCCAGCGTGCCGTCATCAACCTGTGTACCCACCGAGCGGGGATCCGTGGCCGTTTTGGTGGCAACAGCTGCGCCGCCAGCGACGACCGCCACGCAGCCCTGCAGTAGCATGGCGGTTAACAGAATAGCTATAGCATTCAATGCTTTCATTCGTGCTCCTTCAGTCATTCCTGATGGGGAAAGAGAGTGTTATCGATCAGATCGCATAAGCAATTCACGGTGAGCATATGCATCTCCTGAATACGGGCGCTGCGGTGCGACGGAATGCGGATTTCCACATCCTGCGGACCCAGCAGTCCGGCGAGCTCTCCGCCATCATACCCGGTAAGCGCAACGATAGTCATATCGCGTGTCACCGCTGCTTCTACGGCCTTAACGATGTCACGGGTGTTGCCACGGGTCGAGATGGCCAGTAACACATCACCTGCGTGTCCCAGCGCGCGTACCTGCTTGGCATAGATCTCATCGTGCAGACGATCATTCCCAATCGCGGTCAGCATCACGTTGTCGGCACTTAACGCCAGCGCCGGTAAGCTGGGGCGTTCGGTCTCGAAACGATTGATCATGCTGGCGGCGAAGTGCTGGGCATTGGCGGATGAGGCACCGTTGCCACAGCTCAGGATTTTATTGCCATTCAATAACGACTGCACCAGCGTCATGGCCGCGCGGGAGATGGCATCGGGCAACGCCTCGGCTGCGGCAATCTGAGTCTGAATACTTTCGGTAAAACACGCTTTAATTCTTTCCTGCACACGACCACCTGGTTCTAAACGTCTGCATTAAAGGCATTCGGCAGCCACTCGAGCGCCGTGCCGGTAATGGCGATGATGTCGAAACGGCAATTCACTGTTTCAAAACTGCCGCCGCGTTGCGCCAGCCAGAGAGCGGCAGCGCGCAGCAGCTTTTGTTGTTTATTCCGGGTTACGCTGGCGAGCGCGCCACCATAACGCGCATCGCGTCGGTAGCGGACTTCAACAAACACCCAACAGTGCCCGTCACGCATAATCAGGTCAAGTTCACCATTGCGAAAGTGAACATTACTGGCGACCCATATCAGGCCAGCCTGCTCCAGATAGCGCCGGGCATCTTCTTCATGTCCGGCGCCAATCTGACGGCGATTTAGTTGGCCGGTGCGATTTCGCCCCGGCGATACTGGTTCCATGTCAACTTCCTGTTGATCACACAATCCGTGTCGGCGCTGAGCTTGCCGGTATTGCCATCCAGCGTGAAGCCAGGTGACTGGCGCATCTGGTTAAAGTGGTTCGCCAGCGTCCAGGCATCCATACCCATGGCATAGAGGCGCACCAGCGAGTAGTCATTATTGAATGACTTCGATGTCTGCTGCATCAGGCCAGGATTGCTGCCGGAGAGCAGCGGAATATCGCTGAACTGCAGGCCATCCATTTCAAGCCGGAAGTCCGGGCCGGCACCAGCCTGCGCGCTGCGCGAACTGGCGTAGAGCGAGATGTTGCTGCGACTGCCGGTGCGCATGGTGATCATCGGTTTGATCAGCTGCAGTTCATCCTGGGTCGAGACGATGTAGACCGCATCGATGCCACCGCCGCTGCTGGTGCTGACCACATCAGGCGTACTCTGTTGCGGTGCCGGAATGGTCAGGCCCGCAATGGAAACGCCCTGCGGCTCAGCAGGTGCCGCATTGACCGGCGTACCTGACAGGCTGATGCCCGCGCCGCTGTTAATGCCCTGTTTCAGCTCAGCGGTCGAGCCAAAGCGCTGCTGCATGACGGTGCTGCCACCCAGCGTCTGCCACTCCTGTGCAAAAGCGTTGGTAACGCGATCGCCCAGGCCGCTGCGCGGAACCAGCAGCAGCGGCTGACGTTTGCCCTGGTCCCAGATATGGTGCGCGGCATCGCGTGCTTCGTCTTCAGGAGAAAGCGCAAAGTAGCAGATATTCGGATGGTTCTGGATCTTTTCCGGCTCGTTGAGCGCCAGCACGTTTAAGGGGGTCTGGCTGTTGGCGACCTTCTCAACGTTGCTCTTCAGCAGTGGGCCAACCACGATAGTGGCGCCATCCTGCTGTGCCTGCTGCATCACCTGCTCAATCGGCTGGCTGCTGGTATCATAGACCTTGATCTGAGCGTTGCTGGCCGGTGCGGCAGCAGCAGGCTGAGATTGAGGCTGTGGCTGTGGTGTGGTGGCGGCAGACTGCTGCGGTGCGCTGATCGGATCGGCAGACGATCCCGCAGCGGCGGCAGGTTGCGCGCTGGCTGTTGCATCCGCAGCGGCAGGCTGGGCAGTTGCCGCCGCAGGCTGTGCGACCGGCGCGGATACGCCGTTCTTCGCGTCGTTAAAGCCTTTCTGGATGGCATTCGCGAACACCTGTGCCTGGCCATTCAGCGGCAGCAGCAGCGCGATGATGCTGGTAGAGGCTTTGGTGTAGTTCTGCATCTGGCTCAGCTGCGTCGGCAACGTTTTGGCCGCCGGGTTCTGCGGATAGCGAGTCTGCCAGTCTTTGATGCCGGACTTCAGCATTTCTGCATCCTGGGCATTAGCACGCCAGACCGCGAGCAGATCCAGCCAGCCCTGCAGCACATTTTCGTCGGCATTGATCACCAGGTTGCTGGCTTCCTGTGGCGACATCTGCGTCAGGGTCTGCCAGGTAGCGTCAATATTGCTCTGATGATCGGCGTCTTTCAGCAGCGGTTCCTGAGCAATATAGTTGCGCAGCAGTGAGAGTGAAGGGCGGCCCTGCGCGCTGGCAATTTGCAGGCTGTAGTAACGCGCCAGCTGATCCTGCGACAGTGCGCTGGTCTTTACCGCTGCTAACAGCGGTTCAGCGTCTTTGGATTTCTGCTGGGCAATCAACAACTGCGCTTTCAGCAGCAGAGATTCCTGTTGCTGCGTCTCAGAGAGCTGCTGCGGCAACTGGCTCAGTTGCTGAGTGGCCTCGGGATACTTTCCTTCCTTCAACAGGGCGCGGATTGCGAGTAATTGCCAGTCGGTCTTGCTATCATCGCTGCTTTGCTGCGCTTGCTGCAGATAGTAAGCGGAGCTGGCGGTGGCTGGCCCCTGAATATTGACGGTTGAGGTTTGCGGCGCCTGACCGCTACATGCGGCTAAAATCAGCCCGGCAAGAATGACAGGCAGAAAGCGTCCTGCTTTATGACGAACGACTTTTGAAGGAAGCATACTGTATCCAGTGATGTTTTTTTCAAGATGCTCAATATTAAATCGGCAATTCGGATGAAACAATGAAACAACTCGATCGGGCAGAGATTTCTGCCAGCACGCTCTACATCGTTCCAACCCCGATTGGTAATTTGGGTGATATCACCCAGCGGGCGCTGACGGTGCTTTCGAGCGTCGATCTGGTCGCTGCGGAAGATACACGTCATACCGGGCTGTTGCTACAACATTTCGCCATCAATGCGCGACTCTTCTCACTTCATGACCACAACGAGCAGCATAAGGCTGAGCTGCTGCTGACGAAGCTGCAAGAGGGTCAAAGCATAGCCTTAGTTTCCGATGCTGGCACGCCGCTGATTAACGATCCGGGCTACCATCTGGTGCGCCGCTGCCGTGAAGCGGGCATTCGTGTAGTGCCGCTACCGGGCGCCTGTGCCGCCATTGCCGCATTGAGCGCCGCAGGACTGCCATCCGATCGTTTCTGTTACGAAGGGTTTCTGCCCGCAAAAACCAAAGGCCGTTGCGATGCCCTGCGAGCACTGGTGCAGGAGCCACGCACGCTGATTTTCTATGAATCAACCCATCGTTTAATCGACAGCCTGCAGGATATGGTGAGTGAGCTGGGGCCTGAGCGCTACGTCGTGCTGGCTCGTGAGCTGACCAAAACCTGGGAGTCGATTTATGGTGCGCCGGTCGGCGAGCTGCTGGCCTGGGTCAAAGAAGATGAGAATCGTCGTAAAGGCGAGATGGTGCTGATTGTCGAAGGGCACAAAGTCGATGATGACGATGCGTTACCCGCTGATGCACTGCGTACGCTGGCGCTGCTGCAAAAAGAGCTGCCGTTGAAGCGCGCGGCTGCGCTGACCGCTGAGATCCATAGCGTGAAGAAGAATGCCCTCTATAAGTATGCGCTGGAGCAGCAAGAGGCGTGACAAATGCCTTCGGATGTCCTATTATCCCGCGCCGAAGCTGACCAGACAGTCGCCGCTTTGTCGTCGTCCTCACTTGTGGGGAGACGGGCAGAGGGGAGGAAAGTCCGGGCTCCATAGGGCAGGGTGCCAGGTAACGCCTGGGAGGCGCAAGCCTACGACCAGTGCAACAGAGAGCAAACCGCCGATGGCCCAGAAATGGGATCAGGTAAGGGTGAAAGGGTGCGGTAAGAGCGCACCGCGCGACTGGCAACAGTTCGTGGCACGGTAAACTCCACCCGGAGCAAGGCCAAATAGGGGTTCACAAGGTACGGCCCGTACTGAACCCGGGTAGGCTGCTTGAGCCAGTGAGCGATTGCTGGCCTAGATGAATGACTGTCCACGACAGAACCCGGCTTAACGGTCAGCTTCGACTTTTTACCAGAAACCCCGCTCCGGCGGGGTTTTTGCTTTTGCGGGCTATGTGCAGGCAGCGATGAATGACTGTCCACGACGCTCTCTATGAAAAGAACGCGGCTTAACGGTCAGCTTCGACTTTTTACCAGAAACCCCGCTCCGGCGGGGTTTTTGCTTTTGCGGGCTATGTGCAGGCAGCGATGAATGACTGTCCACGACGCTCTCTATGAAAAGAACGCGGCTTAACGGTCAGCTTCGACTTTTTACCAGAAACCCCGCTCCGGCGGGGTTTTTGCTTTTGCGGGCTATGTGCAGGCAGCGATGAATGACTGTCCACGATGCGCTCCATGAAAAGAACGCGGCTTACCGGTCAGCGTCGATTTTTTACCAGAAACCCCGCTTCGGCGGGGTTTTTGCTTTGTGGCGCTATACGAATGCAGCTTAACCGCGGCCGTGCGGTTCATCCCAGTCAAACGCTGGCCCAAGCGAAATCAAGCCGTTCGGGTTAATGGTCTTGTGACTGCAATAGTAGTGGTGACGGATATGCGGCAGATTGACTGTCTCTGCAATGCCCGGCATCTGATAGATATCACGCAGGAAACCGCTCAGGTTTCTGTAATCACTGATCCGGTGGCGATCGCACTTAAAGTGAGTCACATAGACGGGATCAAAGCGCACCAGCGTGGTCCACAAACGCAGATCCGCTTCGGTCAGCTGATCACCGGTAAGATAGCGATGCTGGCCCAGGAGCTGCTCCAGTCGCGACAGCGAATGGAACAGCGCAGTCACTGCCTCATCGTACGCGGACTGCGACGTCGCAAAGCCCGATTTATACACGCCGTTATTAACCGTATCGTAGATCCAGCCATTCAGCTCATCAATCTTCTCGCGCAGCGCTACCGGATAGTAGTCACCGGCACGGGCACCGACCGCATCAAACGCACTGTTGAACATGCGGATGATATCAGCCGATTCATTGCTGACGATGGTGTTCTGCTGCTTGTCCCATAATACCGGCACGGTTACACGGCCACTGTACTGCGGGTCAGCATGCAAATAGAGCTGATAAAGGAACTCGTTCTGATAGAGCTTATCGCCCGTCGCATCCTGAAAGGTGTCATCGAAGGTCCAGCCGTTCTCCAGCATCAACGGATGCACCACGGAGACGTCGATCATGCTATCCAGACCCTTCAGCTGACGCATCAGTAGCGTACGGTGCGCCCAGGGGCAGGCCAGCGAGACATAAAGATGATAGCGATCGCGCTCAGCAGCAAATCCCGCTTTGCCCACCGGACCGGCGCTACCGTCCGCCGTGACCCAGTTGCGAAAAGCCGACTCTGAACGTTTGAAACGTCCGCCGGTAGATTTAGTATCGTACCAGGTGTCATGCCAGACACCGTCAATTAACTGTCCCATAATGGCTCCAATGCAAGCAGGGCGGGGAAATGTCCCCGCCCTGCTAAGTATATGTGGCATTACGCTTTATGTGAGATTAGCGCGCAATCGCCTATGATTTTCTTTTGCTGATCAGGCGATCAATGCTGTATGCGCCTGGACCCACCAGACCTAACACCAGGAAACCACCCGCGATAGAGAGGTTTTTCATGAACATCAACTGATTCACACCTTCGGCAAAGTTACTGTGAAACAGAAACGCGGTCAGGATGGTGAAGCCTGCAGTGAACAGGGCAGTGAAACGGGTCAGGAAACCAAACAGAATGGCCAGACCGCCGCCAAACTCCAGCAGAATAACCAGCGGCAGCATAAAGCCAGGGACGCCCATCGCTTCCATATATTGCTGAGTACCTGCATAACCGGTGATCTTGCCCCAGCCGGCCGTAATGAACAGGATTGGCATCAGGATGCGAGCCACTAATAAACCGACATCTTCGAATTTTTTCATCATCTACTCCAGCGCTATCAGGAATGCAGGGCAAGCTGCCCGCAGGGTTTATGCCCGCTGAAAGCACTACTGCGTTCATTGGGTTGATGGCTGGAGATGATAATCGCGGAGTGGAAAGGTTGTAAGCGAGATATACTGTCTGTGTTTTTCAGAAAATCTGATGAAGAAAAGCCGGCCTTTTCAGGACCGGCTATTAACAAAATTAACGCGGTGGCAATGCGGACTTAATCATGCGCCAGGTACTCCAGGCACCGAATCCCCGTTTGGCCCAGCGTAAGATCTTACTGGGACTACGAATTGAGTAGACGGCCAGCGCGCTGCTGCCAATAGCCAGATAGCGACGTAAGCTGAGGAAAGTAAACCAGCCACGATCGTAATGGGCGGTCCCTTCCAGCCAGTCACGCCGCGCAGCGCTTAAATCCAGCCGCTGCTGCTGCACATGCTTAAGCAGTTCATGGATGCGTTCTTCACGCTCGCGGCGGCTCATCAGCGTTGTTCCTCAAGCAAATTACGATCAGTTTCCAGCTCTTTACGCGTATGGCGTAACAGCGTTGACTGACGCGACTTGTGAAGTGTCCAGAGTCCCAGAATGACCGCCAGCAGGAACAGTGTGCCGGTTGTGATGCCAATGGCCATCAGACGATACTGTGCATCTACTGCCCAGATAATCAGAACCATCAGGCTCATCAGACCAAATGCAGTGAACAGCATGGTCAGGCCAACCATCAACAGCAGCTGAATCAGGTTAGCTTTCTCATGCTCCAGTTCCACCACTGCCAGACGAACACGCGTCTCGACCATGCCAACCAGCGTGGTCACAATACGCTGGCCGATGTTAATGACCCCTTTAGCCGGGCCGTGGTTGTGCTGTGAGTCAGCCATAGTTAACGACGCGAAATGAGCATGCCCAGTGCGACGCCAATCGCTGCACCGATGCCCACACCATGCCATGGATTTTCACGCACATAGCCTTCAGCTCTCTGTGCCGCTTCACGCGTAGTCGCAGCGATGCGCTCGCTTGATTCGCCCAGACGTTCACGTGAGCTGTCCAGCGCATCACGCGCTTTGCTGCGAAGTTTATCCAGCTCACCTTTGGATTTTTCAGTACTGCTGCTCAGTACTTCCTCCAGGGTATCGGCGAGGTTTTTCAGTTCAGCACGCAAATGTTCCGATGATGTGTCTTTAGACATAAAATACTCCTTTAACATCAGTTGGTTAATTCCAATTAATAGGGCTCCGCCTGTAACTTTTTCAGTTCCCGGCGCGCTTCATCCAGTTTTTGTTGTCGCTTAGCAATCTTTTCCCTGTCATGGCCCTCTTCACGCTCTTCCCTGAGTGCGTGCTCACGCTCTGCAACTTTCTGCTTTTGCGCGTTAATTCTTTCCAGATGGGCGGCTTCAAGCTTTTTATCGCTGCAATCTGCCCGGACTTCGGTCAGCGCGCGCTCCAGACCATTAACCCGGCGCTGGTTGTTGTGCTTTTGCGCCATCCCAATTTCACGCTGAATATCTTGCTCTTTCTGCTCACACAGCGATTCTGCTGCCAGCAGCGAACCCGATAGCGAAAACAGAGCAATGCCCATCAATACTTGATATTTCATCGGTCCTGAACCTTCCATTGCGACCTGACTCCTCATCACCTGCGCGATCTTGTGCCTGCGGGTGCTAAGAATCGACTCTCGCTTAAGCATAGACACCGATAGTAAAAAGTTCAAAGAAGACCGGGAGATAGAGCGGCTTTCAGACCGTCGCGGCATGCGGCAACGGTCTGAAAAAGAGGGAGAGGGGGATTACGCCAGCGAAAGGTGCTGAGAGTGATCGTGCTGCGCCACAATAAAGCCTTGTGGCAACAGGCGGCGCAACACCTTCTGTGCTGCCAGACTCTGTTCTTCGCTGTCAAAATGAATGATCAGCGCATCACCCGCGGGCGTTATGCTTTTTATACGAATACCTTGTGCGCTTAATTGCTGATAGAGATAAAAACCATCTGGCAGCGTTGCACCTGCATGAGAAACCCGAATCTGCACCACTGTCTCGTGCTTCATCAAAGGTGGGATCGCACAGAGCGCGACCAGCGCAAACGCGCCAGCAATCAACCACGGTAACCACCGTTTAGGAATAGCCTGCAGCAGTTTCATTACTCGGCTTTCCCGTTTTGATTCGCCTGTCGTTTACGCCATAACACCACCAGCGATCCCACCAGGCCAAATACCAGCAGCGCCAGTGGCAGCATCATCAGGAAAAACATCATCTCATCTTCGTAACGACGGAAAATCGGGGTTTTTCCCAGCGCGAAGCCGATTACGGTCAAAATTACCACCCACAGGAATGCACTTACCCAGTTAAAGAACTGAAAACGGGCATTGCTGAGGCCTGACAGCCCGGCAATGGTGGGCAGCAGCGTTCGGACAAAGGCGATAAAGCGACCAATCAGCAGGGCAGATAAGCCGTGACGGTGAAACATGCTGTGCGCGCGCAGGTGGTATTGGGCTGGCAGATGAGAGAGCCATTTCTGAACCGTGGGCGTATTACCCAGCCAGCGGCCTTGTATGTAGCTCACCCAGCAGCCCAGACTGGCGCCGGTCGTCAGAACCAGAATCGTTAAAGGGAAACTCATGGTGCCTTTGGCAATCAGTACGCCGACCAGAATCAGCAGACTGTCACCTGGCAGGAATGCGGCAGGAAGAAGGCCATTTTCTAAGAATAAAATCATGAACAACACGCCGTAAATGGCCCATACCAGCGTGGGATCGGAGAGAGTTTCATAGTCCTGTTGCCACAGGGCATGCAGCAACGCTTGCAAAATATCCATCAATCATTCCTGAACATCATTGTTAAACATGTCCCACAGGGACTTAAACGCAGACCGGCATTTCGTTATAAATTTTAGGCGCGCAGCCTGGGCGGGATTTTCCGGATCCTTCCAGAATCGATTGTTAAATCAGCAACTTTATAAACCCTTGTCGCAAAGGGTAATAAAAGGGCGATAACTGTAACAAAAATCGCCTGTCTGAGACAGTAAAACTCTCTTGCGAACAGGAGTTTTACCTTGTGAAACGCCCTGTAAAAAGGAGCTTTACATGACCTGACACTATTGCAGATTAACTGACCATCTCAGGCTGTTTTCAGGCGCTTTTAGCGGGCGTTATTGGACCCATCAGGCAGGATGACCGGATTCTCACCGAACATGTAACGATCCACGTTAAATTCAAAATCATCCGCCGTGGCGTTAAACAGCATCTGTTTAGTATTTTCCAGATGTTGCCACATCGCCAGTTTGCTGGCGGCGGGATCTTTACGCATCAGCGCTTTGAGGATCTGATCGTGGTCGTCGCACCAGCTGAGAATGCTGCGCTGGTCGATATGTTCATGAAGTTTGAGCCAGTAGGGATTGTGCAGGCGGTGCAGCCACATTTTTTCAACGATGGCGGCTAAAGCACTGTTCTGGGTGGATTGCGCGATGCGCACATGAAACTGCATGTCCCACTCGGAATCACGGAAGTGATCCTCCTGGCGGGCTTTTTCCTGAATCGCCATCAGGTCGATAATGTCCTGACGCGTGACCTGGGTGGCTGCGAACTCGGCCACGTTACTTTCAATGAGCTGGCGCGCCTGCAGTAGCTCAAACGGGCCAAAGGTGGCAAATTCCAGCTGGCTGCTGGTGGGGGCGATGCGATTCTGCTGCTGGCTGGCAATGACGTGAATACCCGATCCTTTACGGACCTCAACATAGCCTTCCACTTCCAGCATGATGATCGCTTCACGGACAACGGTGCGGCTCACTTCCATCTCTTCGGCAATCAGGCGTTCAGCAGGCAGTTTGTCGCCCACCGGATAGATTCCGGTTTCAATGCGGCTTTTGAGCTCGCTGGCAAGCTGTTGGTAGAGTCGACGGGATTCAGTGAGGTCCATAGCACAATCCTGGTAGCAGACAGATAAGTTGTTATACCACTTCAGGCGGTGCGAGGAAATGGGCTGGCTCGCGCCAGCCCGGCAAATCAATTGTGAACGGCGCTGGCTGGTGGAATCACCGTTTCCGCTTCCAGCTCTGAAATCGGTTTATTTTTCAGGACTGTCCAGATCACTGCGGCACCCAGCAGATCGAACACCGCCAGGGCAGCAAACAGCGGGCTGAAGCCCAGCGTATCGGCCAGGGCACCCACGACCAGCGCAAACATCGTGCTGGCGGTCCAGGCTGCCATGCCGGTCAGGCCGTTAGCCGTCGCGACTTCATTACGGCCGAAAACGTCTGACGACAGGGTAATGAGCGCACCTGAAAGGGCCTGATGCGCAAAGCCGCCGACGCACAGCAGACCAATGGCAACGTAAGGGCTGGTGAACAGGCCAATGGTGCCCGGCGCAATCATTAACAGCGCACCCATCGTCACCACCATTTTACGGGAAACGATCAGGTTAACGCCGAACCAGCGCTGAAACAGCGGCGGCAGATAGCCGCCCAGGATGCAGCCGAAGTCCGCGAACAGCATCGGCATCCAGGCGAACATCGCAATCTCTTTCAGATTGAAGCCGTACACCTTAAACATAAACAGCGGAATCCAGGCGTTGAAGGTTCCCCACGCCGGTTCTGCCAGAAAACGCGGCAGAGCAATGCCCCAGAACTGGCGGTTACGGATAATCTGCAGCGCCGACATTTTGCGGGTGTTGCCGGTCTGATGCTGTGCTTCCTGACCGGAGATAATGTAGTCGCGCTCTTCATCACTCAGCTTCTTCTGCTGTTTCGGATGTTTGTAAAACACCAGCCAGCAGAGTGCCCAGACCATGCTCAGCACACCGGTCATGATAAAGGCCATCTGCCAGCTGTGTGCCACGATTGCCCAGACCACCAGCGGCGGAGCCAGCATCGCACCGATAGATGAACCGACGTTGAAGTAGCCTACCGCGACCGAACGCTCTTTGGCCGGGAACCACTCACTACTCGCTTTGAGACCCGCCGGGATCATCGCCGCTTCAGCCGCACCGACGGCACCACGCGCCAGAGCAAGGCCGCCCCAACTGCCTGCCATCGCCGTGGCGGCACAGAAGATTGCCCACAGCACAGCAAACACGGCGTAGCCGACTTTGGTGCCCAGCAGATCCAGCACATAACCCGCCACCGGTTGCATCAGCGTATAGCAGGCTGAATAGGCCGCAATGATGTATGAATACTGCTGCGTAGTGATATGCAGCTCTGTCATCAATGTCGGGGCCGCCACGGCGATGGTATTACGGGTCAGATACCCTAATACCGTACCGATCGTCACCAGTCCAATCATGTACCAGCGTAACCCTTTGATCTTACGCATCCTCTACCTCTTCCAGTTCTGTATGCGGTCTTGCCGCTGTTGTTATCTGGAGCGGGACAGCCCGTGATGCAGCTCTGCTCACGCCCGCAGGTTCTGTCTGAGCAACCCTGTTCTTACCTTGCCATTTGTGGGCCGCTAACGACCTCACGATAGGACGAGAGCCTAACTTGTTATACAACTTTAAAAGTTGAGAGCCATCACAAAAACCCTTTCTGCACTGTGGGATACTGGAAACCTGCGTAATGACAGCCATTTAGCGCGCTGCGGGCGACAAAAATGTCCATAACGGTAGCCAGACATCGCCGTTTATGTGAGCAGGGTCGCAAATAAATCCGTAACGGACTAAAATTGGTATGATAACTTTGGGCCATCAGTGGTTCAGTAGATGAGGAAGCATGTATGTCACGTTTCATGACCGAGGATTTTTTGCTGGATAGTGAATTCGCCCGCCGTCTCTATCACGACTACGCGAAGGATCAGCCGATTTTCGACTATCACTGCCACTTACCGCCGCAGCAGATTGCCGAAAATTATCGCTTTGCCAATCTTTATGACATCTGGCTGAAGGGCGATCACTACAAGTGGCGGGCAATGCGCGCCAACGGTGTGGCTGAGGCGTTCTGTACCGGCAACGCCAGCGATCGTGAAAAGTTTGACGCCTGGGCGCGTACCGTGCCGCACACCATCGGCAACCCGCTCTATCACTGGACCCACCTGGAATTACGCCGGCCTTTCGGCATTGCCGACACGCTGCTTTCTGAGAAAACCGCCGACAATATCTGGCATCGCTGCAATGAACTGCTGGCGCAGGATAGCTTTACCACGCGTGGCATCATGCAGCAGATGAAGGTGAAGATGGTCGGCACCACAGACGATCCGCTGGATGACCTGCGCCATCATCGCGCGCTGGCAGACGACAGCAGTTTCAGCGTTAAAGTGTTGCCGAGCTGGCGTCCGGACAAAGCCTTTAATATCGAAGCCGACACCTTCCTGCCGTGGATTGAGACGCTGGAACAACTGACCGACATCAGCGTGCAGCGTTTTGACGATCTGCGCAGCGCACTGTATCAGCGGTTGGATCACTTTGCGGCGCACGGCTGCAAAGTCTCCGATCACGCGCTGGATGTGGTCTGTTATGCCGAGGCGGACGACGCCACGCTGGATGCGATTCTGGCGCGCCGTCGCAGCGGTACAGCACCGAATCCGCACGAAACGGCGCAGTTCAAAACGGCGGTACTGGTCTGGCTGGGCAGCGAATATGCCCGCCGTGGCTGGGTACAGCAGTATCACATTGGCGCACTGCGCAATACCAACCCACGCCAGTACCAGTTGCTGGGGCCGGATGTGGGCTTTGACTCCATTAACGACCAGCCGCTGGCTGAACCGCTGGCCCGCCTGCTGGGCGCACAGAACCTTAATAATGCGCTGCCGAAAACCATCCTCTATTGCCTGAATCCGCGCGATAACGAAGTACTGGCGACGATGGCAGGCAACTTCCAGGGTGAAGGTCAGGCGGGGAAAATGCAGTTTGGTTCCGCCTGGTGGTTCAATGACCAGCTGGACGGTATGCAGCGTCAGATGACCCAGCTGGCGCAGATTGGCCTGCTGAGCCGCTTCGTCGGGATGCTGACCGACAGCCGCAGCTTCCTCTCTTACACCCGCCACGAATATTTCCGCCGGTTGCTGTGCCAGATGATTGGCCGCTGGGTAGAGCAGGGTGAAGCGCCAGCCGATGAAGCGCTGTTAGGCCAGATGGTTCAGAACATCTGCTTCAACAATGCCCGCGATTACTTCGGCATCGAGCTGGGAGCCTGATGATGAAAAGGCTAAACCGCCACGACTTCCCGGGCGCACGCTATCGCGACCGGGTGATTCAGTTCGGCGAAGGTAACTTCCTGCGCGCCTTTATTGACTGGCAGATTGACTGGCTGAATGAACATCAGGGCACCGATGCCGGAATTGTGGTGGTGCGGCCGCGCAACCGTGAAGTCAGCGACAGCCTGAATCAGCAGGATGGCCTCTACACCACGCTGATCCGCGGACTCAACGATCAGGGCGAGCAGGTCAGTGAAACCCGGCTGATCCGCAGCCTCAACCGTGAGATCCAGCCCTGGCAGCAGTTTGGTGAATTTTTGGCGCTGGCCCGGAATCCCGACCTGCGCATGGTTTTCTCCAACACCACTGAGGCGGGCATCGCCTTTGTTGGCACGGATCAGCTCACCGATCAGCCCGCCAGCAGCTTCCCCGGCAAACTGACGCAGCTGCTGTGGGCGCGCTATTCCCATTTCAATGGCGCCAGCGATCGTGGCTGGCTGGTGGTGCCGTGTGAGCTGATTGACCATAACGGCGACGCGTTGCGCGATCTGGTGCTGCGTTACGCCGATCACTGGCATCTGCCATCCGAATTTAAAACCTGGGTTCATGAGCACTGTGCTTTCTATAACACCCTGGTTGACCGCATCGTTACCGGCTTTCCGGCGGAAAGCGAGCAGTTGCAACGTGAACTGGGTTATGAAGATCGCTATCTGGTGGCGGGCGAAGTCTACTACCAGTTTGTGATTCAGGGGCCGTCGGCGCTGTTCAGTGAACTGAAACTGGCGGCGCTGTCGCCACACGTGCGTCATGTGGATGACATTGCGCCCTATAAAGCGCAGAAAGTGGCGATCCTCAATGGCGCACATACCGCGATGGTGCCGGTGGCGTTTCTGGCCGGTCTTGAAAGTGTCGGGGAGGCGATGGCCGATCAGGCGATTGCCGGATTTGTGGATAACCTGCTGCGTCATGAAGTGATCCCGACGCTGGATCTGCCAGCCGATGAACTGCACGCCTTTGCTGATGCGGTACAACGCCGCTTCCGCAATCCGTTCATTCGCCATGCGCTGCTGTCGATTGCGCTTAATGGCATGACCAAGTTCCGCACCCGTCTGTTGACGCCACTGCTTGCCGCGCATCAGCAAACGGGCAAATGGCCGACACACATCACTTTTGCGCTGGCGGCGCTGATCGCCTTTTATCGCGGCGAGTCAGCCGGTAAAAGCTGGCCATTACAGGATGAGCCGCAGTGGTTACAGCACTACGCCGACGCCTGGAAAGCACTTGATGCGGATCAGCTGTCACCGCAACAGCTGGTGCACGGCGTGCTTAGCGACGCGCAACACTGGGGCGAAGATTTAACCCGTCAGCCCGGACTGGCTACGGTTGTCACCCAACACCTGCAAAATATCATCGCCCACGGAATGCGTGAGGCGCTGAGCCAACTGAGATAACGCTATGCAAGACGCAATTAAAATTGATCCCCGCGACAATGTCGCCGTGGCGTTACGTGACTTAGAGGCGGGCGCCACCATAGAGCTGCCACCACTGAGTGTGTCGGTGCAACAGGCGGTCGGGCGCGGGCATAAATTTGCCCTGCAGCCTATCGCCCAGGATGAGCTGGTGATCAAGTATGGGTTGCCGATTGCCCATGCCACCCAGCCTGTGGCCGCCGGTGAGTTAATCCATTCGCAGAACGCCCGCACCAATCTCAGCGATCTGGATGAATATGCGTATCAGCCTGAGTTCGTGACCTTACCGCCGCAGCCGGGTGATCGTGAGGTACAGATCTATCGTCGTGCTAACGGCGAAGTCGGCATCCGCAATGAGCTGTGGATCCTGCCGACCGTCGGCTGTGTAAACGGCATTGCGCGTCAGATCCTGCAGCGTTTCCTGAAAGAGACACAGGAGGCCGAAGGAATCGATGGCGCATTCCTGTTCAGCCACACCTTCGGCTGTTCGCAACTGGGGCAGGACCACGAAAATACCCGCACCATGCTGCAGAATATGGTGCGCCACCCTAATGCGGGTGCGGTGCTGGTGATTGGTCTCGGTTGTGAAAACAATCAGGTCGATGTTTTCCGTGAGACCCTCGGCGCGTTTGAAAGCGACCGGGTCGAATTTATGGTGTGCCAGCAGCATGATGATGAGGTTGAAGCCGGGCTGGAGCGCCTGCATGCCTTGTATGAAAAAATGCGGCATGACCGGCGTGAACCAGGCAAACTCAGCGAGCTGAAGTTTGGTCTGGAGTGCGGCGGTTCGGACGGTTTGTCTGGCATCACGGCCAACCCGTTACTGGGGCGTTTCTCGGACCAGATGATCGCTAATGGCGGCACGACCGTGCTGACTGAAGTGCCAGAAATGTTTGGCGCAGAGCGGATTCTGATGAGTCGCTGTCGCGACGAAGAGACCTTCGGCAAAACAGTAGCCATGATCAATGACTTCAAGCAGTACTTTATCGATCACCAGCAGCCCATCTACGAGAATCCGTCGCCGGGCAATAAAGCAGGCGGCATCACCACGCTGGAAGAGAAGTCACTGGGCTGTACTCAGAAAGCGGGGCAGAGCCAGGTCGTCGATGTGCTGAAGTATGGCGAGCGGTTAAAAACGCCTGGTCTCAATCTGCTGAGTGCGCCAGGCAATGATGCCGTCGCTACCAGTGCGCTGGCGGGCGCCGGTTGCCACATGGTGCTGTTCAGTACCGGACGCGGCACGCCATATGGCGGTTTTGTGCCAACAGTGAAGCTGGCGACCAACACGCCGCTGGCGGAGAAGAAACCGCACTGGATCGACTTTAATGCCGGACGGTTGATCGAGGGCATGAGCATGGATGCGCTGCTGGAAGATTTTGTCGACAGCATTGTGGCGATTGCCAGCGGTCAGCCGACCAACAACGAGAAGAACGACTTCCGCGAGCTGGCGATTTTCAAAAGTGGTGTGACGCTCTAAAACCAAACGCGATCTTGTTCTTTCAGATAGCTCAAAAGCTCAGAGAGCGGGTAGCAGAGTCCGAAGAGCAAAGCGTCCCGCGCCAGGGAAGGCGCGGGCCGAGCGTGCAGGGATGCGTAAAGCGACTTTGCGATCGGACTCTGCCATCCGCGAAGAGCACAGGATTAACAGACGGTAATAACTATCTTAAGCCCGGCTGGCTTCGCGCTCTGCTTCTGCCTGACAGACGGCGGCAGTAAACAGAATATCAGTAGAGGAATTCAGCGCGGTTTCCGCCGAATCCTGCAGTACGCCGATAATAAAGCCGACCGCCACCACCTGCATCGCCAGGTCATTCGGAATGCCGAACATATTGCAGGCTACCGGAATCAGCAGCAGCGAACCGCCCGCCACGCCCGATGCACCACAAGCGCAGAGTGACGCCACCAGACTCAGCAGAATCGCCGTCGGCACATCAATGCTGATCCCCAGCGTATGCACCGCCGCCAGCGTCAGCACGGTAATCGTGATCGACGCACCCGCCATACTGATGGTTGCGCCCAGAGGAATCGACACCGAATAGGTATCCTCATCCAGATCCAGACGTTTCGCCAGCGCCATATTCACCGGAATGTTGGCAGCAGAACTGCGGGTAAAGAAGGCGGTGACGCCACTTTCACGCAGGCAGGTGAAGACCAGTGGATAAGGGTTACGGCGGATTTTAGAGAACACCAGCATCGGGTTCACCACCAGTGCCATCAGCAGCATACAGCCGATCAACAGCGCCAGCAGATGCGCATATTGCCACAGTGCCCCAAAGCCGGTTGAAGCCAGAATCGATGCCACCAGACCGAAAATACCGACTGGCGCGCAGCGGATGACGCAGCGTACCAGCCAGGTTACGGCATGAGACGCATCATTCAGCAAGGCGCGGGTGCTGTCACTGCTGTGACGGAACGCCAGCCCCAGGCCAATGGCCCACACCAGAATGCCAATATAGTTAGCCTGCATCAGCGCGGTGATTGGGTTGGCGACCATGCTCATCAGCAGCCCATGGAGCACTTCGGTGATGCCGGAAGGAGGAACGATTTCCGTGGTGCCTGCCGCCAGTGTAAGTGTCTGCGGAACCAGATGGCTGAAGACCACCGCGACCACCGCCGCGAAAAAGGTGCTCAGCAGATAGAGCATGATAATTGGCCGGATATTACTTTTCTGGCCCTGCTGGTGGTTGGCAATCGAGGCGATCACCAGCATCAGTACCAGCAATGGCGCGACCGCTTTCAGCGCACTGACAAACAGTTCACCCAGCAGACCGACTGCCAGCGCGGCATCGTGTGAAATCCAGGCGAGCGCCACACCAGCGATCAGCCCAATCAAGATTTGCTTCACCAGGCTTCCGGCGAGCAGCGTGCCCAGTCGTGCGGAGAAAGTTTTCTGCATAATATTTTCTGTATTTTGTCGCGGATGTAGTTTCAGACGCGATGTTTTACATCGGCTAAAACGGTTTGCCCGGCGGAGTATAAGGAAAACATCAGATGAGAAAAGAGAAAGTTCTGTCAGTGTGGCGCAGGTCAGATTTTAATTATGCTGAATAGTGGAAGTGTGACAGAGGGATGAAATGGCACGACAGTCTGTCGCAAAATAAAACAGGGGCATACGCTGCCCCTGCAGGTAATTATGGTGCGATCTTTTTCTGATCTCTTTTGCGGTTAACCCAGGCATTAATCAGCAGGGTTGAGGCCAGAATGGCGCCGACCACACCCAGTGAGATACCAACCGGGATATGGTACAGGTCCACAATCAGCATCTTAAAGCCGATAAACACCAGCACAATCGCCAGACCATACTTCAGCATCGAGAAGCGTTCTGCCACGTTTGCCAGCAGGAAGTACATGGCACGCAAGCCCAGGATAGCGAACAGGTTTGAGGTCAGCACGATGAACGGGTCGGTGGTTACGGCGAAAATGGCCGGGATACTGTCGACGGCAAAGATCACATCGCTGAGTTCCACCATGATTAGCACCAGCAGCAGCGGGGTCGCAAACAGCACGCCGTTTTTGCGGGTAAAGAACTTCTCGCCGTCGAGATCATCGGTCATGCGTAAATGCTTACGCAACCAGCGCACCACCGGTTTGTCACCCACTGCACCGTCATCCTCTTTTGCCAGCGCCATCTTCACACCGGTAAACAGCAGGAAGGCACCGAACACATAGAGGATCCAGCTGAACTGGGTGACCAGCCAGCTACCGGCAAAGATCATGATAGTACGCAGCACGATAGCGCCTAACACGCCGTAGATCAGTACACGGCGCTGCAGGTTAGCCGGAATAGAGAAGTAGCTGAACAGCATCAGCCAGACGAAGACGTTATCTACCGCCAGCGCTTTTTCCAGAACGTAGCCGGTCAGGAAGGCGAGCGTCTGGGTGTTAGCGACTTCACGTCCCACGCTGCCCTCCAGATACCACCAGAAAGCGGCGCTAAACAGCAGTGAGACGGAAACCCAGATCAGCGACCAGACAGCCGCCTGTTTGAAAGACATGTTCTGCGCGCCGCGGCGTCCCTGCAACAGCAGGTCGATAGCCAGCATGATAAGCACCACAACCGCAAAGCTGCCCCAGAGTAAAGGCGTACCCACAGTTTGCATATTCGTATCCTGTCTTAAAAAGAAAAAAACGGCTGAAGTCAGAAGACGTCAGCCGCTTATTTTTGTGTAAGCAAACCTCGCCTTCCGGCAAGGTCTCACTTACAACACAGAAATCGATTCCGGGTTGCCTGATGACCGGATGCTTTCGCAACGTAGTGACGATCAATCAGCTTACAAGTTACTCCCCTTTGCAGGAGAGTAAGTTACGGTTTAGCCGCACAGGAAGCAACCTATCTCAGACATATTTAGAAATATTTACACAGCAGCCTGATCGGCCGGGAAGATGACACCGGTCTGGCGGCGGATTTCGGTCAGAAGCGCGGCGGTAATCCGCGAAACCTCCAGTCCGGGATGGTCCACCTGACGCTGCTCAACCAGCCGGGCAAACGCAGCCGCTTCATATAGCATGGTGTTGATATGCTGCGGCTCACTCAGCGCCTGCTTTTCAGCACCACGAGGAATAAAGTTCAGCTTCTGGCACTCCGAAAGCTTCTCAATGACCAGCGTACCCGCTTCACCCTGAATTTCGCTGGGCAGTGAAGAGTCACTCACCTTGGAATGCAGAATCGTCACGTCGAAATCGCCGTAGCTCAGCACCACCACGCCATGGGCATCCACGCCGCTCTCCAGCAACGTCGCGGTGGCCTGCACACGGTCTGGCTCGCCCCATAGTGCTACTGCCGATGCCAGGCAGTAATAACCGATATCCATGACTGAGCCATTCGACCAGCGGGGATCAAAGGTATTAGGGTTCTCGCCGTTGAGATAACGCGGATAACGTGAGGAGTACTGGCAGTAATTCAGCAGGGCTTTTCGCAGTGTACCCACGTCTGGCAGCGCCTGCTTCAGCCGCTGGAAGTTTGGCAGGCTGGCGGTTTTAAACGCCTCGAACAGCACCACCTGATGCTCACGGGCGCAGGCGATCATCTGCTCCACTTCCGCCAGGTTAGAGGCCAGCGGTTTTTCGCAAATCACATGCTTGCCGTGCGACATAAACAGCAGCGCCTGCTGGCAGTGCAGGGCATTGGGGCTGGCAAGATAGACCGCGTCGATCTCCGGGCAGGCGGCCAGGGCATCCAGTGAGGTAAAGGTCTGTTTGCAGGGATAATCAGCAATAAAGGCGTCGGCCTGCTGCTGACTGCGTGAGTAGACCGCACAGAGCTTCATCGCTCCGGTTTCATGGGCGGCATCAATAAACTGGCGTGTAATCCAGTTTGTTCCCACAATGGCAAAACGAATCACGTCATCTCTCCGGCAGCGTTAAAGCGGCAGAGTAACATCTCCCCGAGGCGGTGCAAGGGGGCCGGGTACGCAAGGATTGATCCTGCGATCCGCATTCCAATAATATGCTGAAGCCATGATATTCAGGCATCAACCAGGGAGCGAAGGTGAAAGCAAGTAAGCACGCATTAAACTGGACCACACTACTGATCGCCATTCCGGTCGGGTGTGCGGCGTCGCTGGTGACGCTGGCTTTTCGCGGCGTGATAGAACTGATCAACCATCTGCTCTTTGCCCGAAGTGGCGAAATTACCGAATCCCTGCATCTCTGGCCGTGGATCTTCTGGCCGCTGCTGGTGGGGGCGGGCGGGGTGCTGGCGGGCTATTTTTTGCGTTATGCGGTCGCCATTGAGCAACAGCAGACGGTGAAAACGGATTATCTTGAAGTGATCAACGCCCGACTCGATGCGGTACCGACGCGAACCTCGCTGTTCCGTGCCTTATCGTCGATTGCCAGTATCGGCAGCGGTGCGTCGATCGGTAAAGAGGGGCCGATGGTGCAGCTTTCGGCGCTGTGCGGCAGTGCGATTGGCCGCCTGTTACCGGCCTCACTGAACCTGAAAAACAGTGACGTGGTGGCGATGGCGGCTGCGGCGGGCCTGGCGTCGGTCTATCATGCGCCGCTGGCCTCGGCGATTTTTGTGGCGGAGATTGCGTTTGGCATTTCTGCGTTGCAGCGGCTGATCCCTCTGATTATCGCGTCGGCGACAGCGGTGATGACCATGTGGACGCTGGGCTTCCGTAGCGCGCTCTATCCGCTGGCAGACGCAAACTTCGCCATGGATCTCAGCAGCCTGTTGATGACGGTGGTCATTGGTTTGAGCGCCGGTCTGGCGGGCTGGCTTCTGATTAAATGCATCGCCCGCAGCAAAGTGTTGTTCAGCGGCATCGCTTCTCTGCCCTTGCGCCTGGGCGCGGGTGGATTCGCCGTCGGCTTACTGGCGCTGATCTCAACTGATATTCTCGGCAACGGCTACGAAGTGATCGTCAAAGTCATGGCAGGCGACTATCTGCTGCCGGGATTACTGCTGTTGCTGGTGCTGAAGACCCTCGCCACCAGCCTGTCTGTGGGGTCCAACGCTGTCGGCGGACTCTTTACGCCTTCGCTGCTGATAGGCGCGCTGCTTGGGGTGATTATCGCGATGATCGGGGCGGCGCTGCATCTGCCGCTGGGCAATGTGCTGCTTTATGCCGCGATTGGCATGGCGGCGGTGCTGGCGGCGGTCAGTCAGGCGCCATTGATGGCGATGCTGATGGTGCTGGAGATGACGCTGAATAGCAGCCTGCTGTTTCCGCTGATGATAGCAACAGTGCTGGCGTCGATGGTGGTTTATCGCCTGCAATCCGCCAGTACCTATCCAGTGGTGAGTCATCACTTCAGCCGTTCAGAAGCGAAATACGATTTCGATAACATGCGCATTGCTGAGCTGATCATTCCTGGTGCGGCGTTGCAGCCTGAGGAGTCAGTGGGGCAGGCGCTGGCAGTCAGCTCGCTAAAACGTGAACGCTACGTCTATGTAATCAACGCTGCAGGGGCATTCCTTGGCGTAGTGTCGATTCATGAGATCTCACGGCGGGTACTGGCGCAGGAGATCACCCTCGACTCCCCGGTGCAGTGCGTCATGGATCAGGATTTCCCGGTGGTCTTTCAGAATCAGAGCATGCGTGAGGGATGGGAGGCGTTTGCCGCGGTCACGCTGGAGCGTCTGCCGGTGCTGAATAATCCTCAGGAGCGACGCTTTCTGGGGGCGCTGACTAAAACCAGCCTGATTCAGAAAGCGCAGGAGTTTCTTTAAGCCGCATTGCCGCGCATCGCCTGGTCAGTCATCCACAGGCGTGCGTCAAATTCGAGCTGGTGGTAATCCGGCTCCATATGGCAGCAGAGCTGGTAAAACGCTTTATCGTGGTCTTTCTCTTTCAGGTGGGCCAGCTCATGCACCACGATCATCCGCAGAAATGGCTCAGGGGCGAGGCGGAAAAAGGTTGAGATACGGATTTCCGCTTTCGCCTTGAGTTTGCCGCCCTGAATCCGCGAGATAGCCGTGTGCAGTCCAAGTGCATGCTTCATCACCTTGATCTTGTTATCCCACATCACTTTGCTGATTGGCGGCGCGTTGCGCATATAGCGGTTTTTCAGCGCCTGCGTGTAGTCATACAGCGCCTTATCACTCATCACGTCGTGGGTGTCAGGATAGCGTTCCTGCAGAAATGCACCTAAGCGCTGGTGGGCGATTAGCGTCTGGACCTGCTCAAGAAGAGGGGCAGGATAACCCTGAAGGTAGATCAGTGAGGACATTAGGGATTCCTGGCGAAAGACAGTATACTGCGCCCCCGATTTTGGGGCGAAAATCAATCAAAGTGTACCACGCCGGAGAATTCATGAGCCAACTTGAACTGAACGATCGCACACTGATCCTGCATCGCTTCCCGCAGATGCGTGACGAAAGTCCATTACAAGCCTGGGATGCGGCTGATGAATACCTGTTACAGCAGGCGCTGCCAGAAGGACCCGTGCTGATCTTCAACGACAGCTTCGGGGCGTTAACCTGCGCCCTGAATCCGCGCACTGTCTGGCACGTCAGCGACTCCTGGCTGAGCCAGCAGGCCGCCCGCCAAAATCTGAGCTTCAATGAGATGGATGACAGCAACGTGCACTTTGTTGATAGCCTGGCTGAGCTGCCCGCGGCTCCGGCGGCGGTGCTGATTAAAGTGCCTAAAACGCTGGCGCTGCTGGAGCATCAGCTGCGTGCCATTCGTGAAGTCGTCACGCCAGATACGGTGATTGTGGCGGCGGCGCGCGCCAAAGAGATTCACAACTCGACTCTGCAGCTGTTCGAACAGATCATCGGTGAAACCAAAACCTCACTGGCCTGGAAAAAAGCGCGCCTGATCTACAGCCAGTTCAGTCAGCCTGAACTGCGTGAGGCCACGCCGACGCTGGTCTGGCCGCTGGATGGCACCCCTTATCAGATCCACAACTACGCTAACGTCTTCTCGCGTTCTTCGCTGGATATCGGCGCACGGCTGTTTGTGCAGCATCTGCCTGAAAATATTGAAGGTGAGATTGTCGATCTGGGCTGTGGCAACGGTGTGGTAGGGCTGGTGGCGCTGGAGCAGAATCCGCAGGCCGAGGTGCATTTCCTTGATGAGTCTTATATGGCGGTCGCCTCCAGCAAGCGGAACGTAGAAGTAAACCGTCCTGATGACCTGTCGCGCTGTCAGTTCCTGGTGAATAACGTGCTGAGCGGCTATCCATCAGATCGGCTGCACGCGGTGCTGTGCAACCCGCCATTCCATCAGCAGCACGCTGTTACCGATCATCTGGCATGGCAGATGTTCCGCGATGCGAAACGCTGCCTTCAGTATGGCGGCGAGTTGCGCATTGTCGGCAACCGCCACCTCGATTATCACCACAAGCTGAAGAAGTTGTTCGGCAACTGTACACTGATCGCCTCAAACCAGAAGTTTGTGGTGCTGCGCGCGGTGAAAATGCGCTAGTCAGATCGTCAAAGCGAGTTGCGTCGCCTGTGCTATCGCGCGGCGCGCATCCAGTTCCTCCGCGACATCTGCGCCGCCTATTACGGTTACCACCTGTCCTTTTGCACGCAGCGCGGCTTCCAGTTCGCGCTGCGGCTCCTGGCCGGCACAGATAATCACGTTATCGACCTCCAGCAGCAGCGTTTCACCGTTACGCCTCAGGTGCAGGCCGCTGTCATCAATGGCCAGATATTCAATGCCGCCCCACATCTCCACGCCGCGCGCCTGAAGGCTGGTGCGATGAATCCAGCCGGTCGTTTTTGCCAGCCTGGCACCCGGTTTCCCTGATCGGCGCTGCAATAGCCAGATTTGCCGTGATGCGGCAGGCGGCTGTGGGGCAACCAGGCCGCCGCGCTGTGTAAGGCTGTGGTCGATGCCCCATTCTGTGTAAAACGCCGCCAGATCCTCGTCATGCGACGGCTGAGACAGATACTCCGCCACATCAAAGCCAATCCCACCCGCGCCAATAATCGCCACCCGTTTACCCACCGGGCGCTTATCGCGCAGCACCTCCAGATAACTCAGCACGCTGTGGTGATCGATGCCCGGAATAGCCGGTGTACGCGGCTTAATGCCGGTTGCGAGCACCACTTCATCGGCGTCACTCAGCTGATCGGGCGTGACCCGACAGCCCGTCTGAACCGTCACGCCTGCTGCCGCCAGTTGATAGCGGAAATAACGCAGCGTTTCACTGAACTCAGATTTGCCGGGGATCTGCCGGGCAATATTGAACTGACCGCCAATCCCGGGCGCGGCCTCATAGAGCGTCACCTGATGTCCGCGCTGCGCCGCCTGCAGGGCAAACGCCATTCCGGCCGGGCCGGCACCCACCACTGCCAGTCTGCGCGGTGCGGTGCTGGCGATGACCGGCATCAGCGACTCATGGCAGGCGCGTGGATTGACCAGGCAGGAGGTGATTTTACCGGCGAACACCTGGTCAAGGCAGGCCTGATTACAGGCGATGCAGGTGTTGATGCTGTCCGGTTCGCCGCGCTGCGCTTTGCTGACAAAGGCGGGGTCGGCGAGGAAAGGGCGTGCCATCGACACCATATCGGCACAGCCCGACTGCAACAGGGCCTCAGCGACAGCGGGATGGTTAATACGGTTGGTGGCGATCACTGGCACCGAAACGTGGGCACGCAGGCGCTGCGTCACCCAGGCAAAGGCCGCGCGCGGCACGCAGGTGGCGATGGTCGGGATGCGCGCTTCGTGCCAGCCGATGCCGGTATTGAACAGCGTGACGCCGCACTGTTCCAGCTCGCCCGCCAGCAACAGGGTCTCCTCCAGCGAACTGCCTTCTTCGATCAGGTCGAGCATCGACAGCCGGAAGATAATGATAAAAGCGTCACCGGTTGCGGCGCGAACCGCGCGGGTAATTGCCAGTGCGAACTGCATCCGCTGCCGGAAGTCGCCGCCCCAGCGGTCGGTGCGCTGATTGGTGTGTTTCACCAGAAACTGATTAATCAGGTAGCCTTCGGAACCCATGATCTCCACACCATCGTAACCTGCCTGCTGGGCAAGCCGTGCGCAGCGGGCGAAGTCCTCAATGGTCTGTTCAATCGCCGTCTCGCTCATCGCCTGTGGCGTAAACGGGTTGATGGGTGCCTGACGGGCGGAGGGCGCGACCAGATCGGGCTGATAGCTGTAACGGCCAGTGTGCAGGATTTGCAGGGCGATTTTGCCCTGATGCTGATGCACCGCCTCCGTAATCTGCCGATGCCAGCTACATTGTGCTTCATCGGTGAGCATCGCGCCATGCGCGGTGGTAACACCCTGCGCATTGGGGGCGATGCCGCCGGTGACAATCAGCGCTACGCCTTCCCGTGCCCGCTCGCCGTAGAACGCCGCCAGCCGGGCTGCGCCATCCGGATGCTCTTCCAGGCCGGTATGCATCGACCCCATCAGAAAGCGGTTTTTCAGGCGGGTAAAGCCAAGATCCAGCGGCGTAAACAGCGCAGGATAATCAGGATTGACGGACATGGTAGTCACTCACAGCAAAGTGGTCGGATGAGTTTACTCTAGCCCCTTCTGCATTAAAAAAAAGTGAAAGAATGTCAGGGTGTGAGTGAAATCATAAACATCGGCAGGTGAGCAGGGCGAGCGAGCGCAGGGAACCCGGGCCTTAAGCAACACGGCCATCCGTGGCGTGCGTGGCTTTTAATGTTTCTGGCTCTGAAACCGTTAACGCCGCCGGATCCACGAATAGCGCGAACGATAGCCGCTGCTATGGTGGGTATTGAAGCGGTAGCTGGAACCGCTCTCGGCCATGCAATAGGTGCAGACATTAACGTTGTCGATCTGCGCGGCCGGCACACCCGCGTTGACCAGCAGCTGCGTCGCCAGTGCGGGCAGATCGAACCAGACACCCTGCTGATGGGCTGCGGCCTGTGGACGTTGTGCTTGTGGGTTTACCGGTTGATTCCGGTGCCAGCGTAGCCCGCTGGCAAACGCTGGGTTCTGCGCAATCTCCGCCAGCTGCGGTTCGGCCAGCTCATAGCAGCAGGGGCCCATCGCCGGGCCAATCGCCACCACCAGATCCTGCGGGTTGCAGCCCTGCTCGCCCAGTTTTTCCACGGCGCGGGTCAGCACACCCGCCAGTGTGCCCTTAAGTCCGGCATGCACCGCCGCCACGATCCGCTGTTGGCGGTCGGCGAACAGCACCGGCAGACAATCGGCGGTGTAGACCGCTACCGGTCGCATTCCGCTGCCGATCACGCCATCGGACTCACAGCTTTTGGGCGGAATGTTCTCACTATCGGTGACCACGGTTGCGCTGTGGCGCTGATGTCCATAGGCGGCATCGGCGGGAGGTGGCTCACCGGCTGGCTGAAACGCATAATCGAGCCACTCCAGCGAATCGAGCAACGGCGAGCGCGGGATCACGGCCATAAGAATCTCCTGTTATAACAGCGTGCGTTGGGCTGCCAACAGCTTACGTTAACTGCTACATTTTTGAAGCTTCTCCTCAGACCTTTCTCACCTTAAGGATGAAATGATGAAAACCTCCGCAAAACTCGCAGCATCCGGACTGGTCGCGCTGCTCCTGACCGGCTGCGCCTCGTCGACACATCAGACCGCGCAACAGCAACTCGGTCAGCAATCGGTGCTGGCTGTAAACTGGTTCCAGCAGTCTGGCGAATATCAGGCGCTGACCTGGCAGGCGTTTAACACCGCGCGCATGGCATTTGATCAGGCACCGTCGCTGACCGGCAAACCCAAAGCGGTGATTGTCGATCTGGATGAAACCATGCTGGATAACAGCGCCTACAGCGCGTGGCAGGCGAAAAACGGCCAGCCGTTCAGCAGCAAAACCTGGTCAGCCTGGACGCAGGCGCGTCAGGCGAAAGCGGTGCCGGGCGCGGTTGAGTTCGCGCGTCATGTGACAGAAAATGGCGGCACGCTGTTTTATGTGTCGAACCGCGATCAGAAAGATTACGCTGCCACGGTCGCCAATATGCAGCAGCTCGGCTTCCCTGACGTCAGCGATAAAACGGTACGTCTGAATACCGACAGCTCCAATAAGCAGGCACGTTTCGATGCCATCAAAAATGCGGGCTATAACGTGGTGCTTTACGTCGGCGATAACCTCAACGATTTCGGTGGGGCGACCTGGCATAAGGGTAATCAGACGCGTCGCGATTTCGTGAATCTCAACCATCAGCAGTTTGGTACGCAGTTCATCGTGCTGCCCAATCCACTCTACGGCGACTGGGAGAGCGGAATGGCGGAAAACTACAATAAGCTGACCCCGGAACAGCAGTTGTCGGTGCGTGAATCACGTCTGCAGAGCTGGAACGGTAAATAATTCGTCAAGAAAAAGAGCCTGCTCGTTCAGGCTCTGTTTATTATTGGTCCTTATTTACTTACTGTCGTCACTATTTTCCTGCAAATTAAATTAATCATCTCTTGCTCCCTTCTTAACTCAATACAGGTATATCTGACTGGCTTATACCCATTAAGCCGGTTGATTGTGCTAATGGTTAATTTTTTAATTAAGAGGATTCCTGGTGAAATGAGCGCTGGCTGGTATGGTGCTGAAAAACCCCTTTGTTAATGCTTGTATTTATTTGTCAGCATTAACTTTAGTTAATTTTCTAACTACATGTTTTTGATTCATTAAAAATGAATTCTGGCTTTTCCCTTTCGTCTTTGCTGCTTAATTAAATTTACGTAACCCTGACTCTTACTGACGGCAAATTGACAAAACCCGTGAGAACAAAGCGTTGTGAAATATTGCCCGTGCATTGGAAATGGTTAGCGTCTATAACCTTTTTCTGTGATTCAGTTCTTATTTCCCTGGCGGCTCATGCTTTATTTGTGTGCCGACACATGTTGTGGTTAGCCAGGATGCGACATCCCGGTAGTAGAGAGAAGATGATTGTGACGACACTTAAACCCTTATTAGCGAAAAATCGCAGTTGGGCCTTGCAGCGCCGCCAGCGTAATCCGGATTATTTTAAAAAATTCCTTCATCAGCAAAAGCCGCACTCACTCTGGATAGGTTGCTCTGATAGTCGCGTTCCGGCTGAGGTATTAACCGGCTCCCATCCTGGCGAACTCTTTGTACATCGTAATATCGCCAACATGGTGATTGAGGACGACGACAATTTGCTGAGCGTACTGCAATACGCGCTCTTCTTTCTCGGTGTGAAACGCATTGTCCTTAGCGGCCACTATGGCTGTGGCGGCGTAGAAGCCGCGCAAAACCTGCCGGGCAGCGTGCTGGACGGACAGGAAAGCGCGCTGGCGAGACGTATTCAGACGCTGCGAAATGATATTCAGCAGGGGCTGGCAGAAAGCCCGGCCTCAGACGTGGCGCCGGGTGAACAGCTTGATCGGCTGGTTGAGGCCAACGTGAAGGCGCAATTCGCCAGACTGGTGAAATCTGAACCGGTCCGGCAAATCTGGCAATCGGGCCAGGAACTGGAGGTGTTTGGTTGTGTTTATGACCTGCGCTCCGGTCATCTCAAAGAACTGATTCATCAATCTGCAGAGGAACCTTCATTATGAACCTCGATACCCTGCGTCGCGATATTCCGGCGGGTCTGGTGGTGTTTCTGGTCGCCTTACCGCTCTGTCTTGGCATCGCACAGGCCAGCGGATTACCGCCGTTTGCCGGTCTGCTGACGGGTGTGATTGGCGGTCTGGTCGTGACTTCGCTGAGTCCATCCCGATTTGCCGTCAGCGGCCCGGCAGCGGGCCTGGTCACTATCGTGGTCGCCTCAATGGCGTCGCTAGGCAGTTTCTCCGCGTTTCTCACTGCACTGATTATTGCCGGGGCGCTGCAATGCCTGTTTGGTCTGCTGCGTGCCGGACGGTTTATTTCGCTGGTGCCGGGCAGCGTCATCAAAGGGATGCTGGCGGCGATTGGTTTGCTGCTCATCATGCAGCAGATCCCGGTGGCACTGGGTGCCGCTGGCGATGCGGAGCTGGTGTCGCTGGTGACCGGCGAGATGACCTTCTCGCTGCCCGCCATCGTGGTAGCAGGTGTCGGTCTGGCCATTTTATGTCTCTGGACCACCGCACCGGTTAAACGGATCAAAGCGCTGGCCTGGATCCCCGGCCCGCTGATAGCCGTGCTCATCGGCTGCCTGGCTACCGTGATGGGTGGGAGGCTGTTTCCTGAGATGACGCAGGGTCTGGCTCGCATTTCGCTGCCCGCTTTTGACAGCGTCTCTGCGCTGGTGGCGGAGCTGGAAACGCCTGACTGGATGGCCTGGCAGAATCCGCAGGTCTGGGTGGTTGCGGTGACCTTAGCACTGGTCGCCAGTCTGGAGACCCTGCTGAGCCAGGAGGCGCTGAAAAAACTGCGTCCTCAGACGCCCGCGCCGTCGCCTAACAAAGAGATGTTCGCGCAGGGTATTGGTAACCTGGCGGCCGGTTTCCTTGGGGCGATGCCGATCACGGCGGTGATTGTGCGCAGTTCAGTGAACGTCAGTGCGGGTGCGCAGACCAAATTGTCGATTTTCATTCACGGTGTACTGCTGCTGATTTGCGGCATGTGGTTCAGCGAGATGCTGAATGCCATTCCGCTGGCCAGCCTCGCTGCCGTACTGCTCTATACCGGTTATAAACTGGCGACACCGCGACTGTTCGTTGAGCAGTTCCGGATGGGCGCGCAGCAATACGTGCCGTTTCTGGCCACCATCATCGGGATTATCACGCTGGGTATGCTGGTCGGTATTGGTATCGGTATCGCCACGCAGATCCTCTATAGCATCTATAAGAGTCATCGCAACGCGCTGCAGCTCACCCGCTATGATGACCACTATGTGCTGCGCTTTCAGCAGAACCTGACCTTTATGCATAATCCCAGGCTCCAGGGATTGCTGGATGAGATCCCGGAGAACAGCGTGGTCATCGTTGATAACGACAATGCGGAATATATCGATCCCGACGTCAAAGCGGTGCTGAAAGATTTTGGCGATAACGCTGATAAACGCGGCATTCGCCTGAGTCAGTGGCCGGTTGCGGTAAAATAGCGATAAACGCAACGGTAAAGTCGTTTGAGAGGCAAAAATCGGATATCTCGGATATCCGATTTTTTTATTTGCGAGGCATAATAAGTCCCCAATTTTTACTGTCATCTGATGGGGTTAGACTCTTCAGGGTCACTTTGCGGAGTCAGCCCAGGAAGGGCGGTTGACCGCCGGATGACAGTGAGAGTATCCAGGATTTAATCATTCTGACACCACGCGCCTGTGCAGGCTGACGTGGACAGCCAGCCTCTCTGCGACAAGGTCCGGATGTATGCGCATGCAGCTGTTTGAAGAGCACAACGCTAAGAAGAACGCATTTTCGCTGTTTTTAGTGACGTTGTTATTTTGCTTTATCGGCGGACACCTGCGCATCCCACAGGAGCTGTCACTGTTCTGGCCAGTCAACGCGATCGTCACTGGCATTATCGTCCGAAATCCTTATCTGCATCAGACCCGCTATTACCTGGCTACGTTTGCTGGCATGGTGTTTAACGACACTGTTTTTTCAGGCTGGGCGCTTTCTGCCTTCACGCTGAACCTGGCGAATCTTCTGTTTGTGCTGATAGCGGTTACGCTGCTGATAAAACATCTTCAGAATGATTCCGGAAGGGAGCGCATTATCAATGTGCTACGTATTTTCCCCGCCTGCCTGCTGGCCGCGTTAGCCTGTGCCAGCTGGGGGGCACTGGCACAGCAGGCTGATTTCACTGTCGGTCTGGCGATCGCCTGGGGTGAGTGGTTTAGTGAGCAGTTCTCTACCGGGCTCATGGTACTGCCGTTTTTGCTGACGCGTGACTGGTCGTCGCTGTCGCCCCGCCAGTTTTTGCAGCTGCGCAAGCTGGCACCCGTTATCGCTCTGATCTTTTCGATGATGATTGGGGCAATAATGGGTGGCGCAGGTAGCCTGACGTTACCGGTTCCGGCGCTGGTGTGGTGTGCCATCGTGTTGCCGATGCCGCTGACCAGCCTGGTGATTCTGCTGAGCGGTATTGTCGAAATCATTCTGGTTTCGCACGGCGTAATGAACATTCAGGGCGATGATACCCTCCTGCTCGTCAGCCACCTGACCTCGGCGCGATTGGGTGTGGCGACTATCGCAATTAGCCCGCTGATCGTGGCCGCGAGCATGGATGCCATTCGCCAGCTGAATCAACGGCTCGCGCTGCGCGCGAATTACGATTTCCTGACCCGGCTGCTGTCGCGTTCCGGCTTATATGAAAGCCTGCGTGCGGAGCCTATTTTCCCGGATCGTAAGGTGGGCGTGATCCTGCTGGATGTCGACTACTTCAAAGCGATTAATGATAATTTTGGTCATGACGCGGGTGACAGCGTGCTGGAAGAGATCGCTCGCCGGATGCAGCAGGTTATCGGTAAAGAGGGACGCGTCTGCCGGTTTGGCGGAGAGGAATTTGTGGTGGTGCTGTTCGACCAGAATCCCGCAAAGCTCTATTTTCTCGCCGAGAGCATCCGGCAGAAGATGGCGAAAGAGAAATTCTGGCTACAGGGCAGTACGGCTACCGTGACCGTCAGTCTGGGACTGGCGCATAGCAGTGCCGGAGAAGCGACGGAGTGGCACCGTGTGATTAACCGGCTCATTTCGGCGGCGGATAAAAACCTCTATCTCTCGAAGCGCAATGGCCGTAATCAGACCTCACCCGTCAACTATTGCGGCATCTCCAGCGACGTGGCATAACGCCACGCCGCCGGAGCGGGTCAGCTGACGCTGCTTTTCAGCGTGCTGGCCTGCTGGTGGCGTTCAATCGCCAGGTCGATCAGACGGCTGATCAGATCCTGATAGCTGAGCCCGGCTGCCTGCCAGAGTTTCGGGTACATGCTGATGTTGGTAAAGCCGGGCAGGGTATTCACTTCATTGACGATAATTTCGCCGTCGTCAGTCAGGAACACATCGACGCGCGCCATGCCAAAGCACTCCAGCGCGGTAAAGGCCTTGATGGCGACGTCACGAATCGCATCGCTGGTTTCCGCTGCGATGGCCGCCGGGACCACCGTCTGTGCTCCGTTCTCAGAAATATATTTGGTGTCATACGTGTAGAAGGCGTCATGCACCACCACTTCGCCGCAGGGGCTGGCTTCAGGTGCATCGTTGCCCAGCACCGCGCACTCAATCTCCCGACCTTTTATCCCCTGTTCAATCAGTACTTTGCGGTCAAAGGAGAAAGCCAGTGCCAGCGCGGCATCAAACTCTTCAATGCTATCTACTTTGCTCACGCCCACTGAAGAACCCTGGTTGGCGGGTTTGATAAATAGCGGCAGTCCAAAGCGGGCAATCACGGCCTCTGGATCCAGATGGGCGCGTTGTGCCTGAGTGACGCTCAGCCACGGCGCGACGTTGAGGCCGGCATCGCGTAGCAGGCGTTTGGTGAAATCTTTGTCCATGCTCACCGCAGAACCCAGCACATCGGACCCGACGAACGGTAAAGAGGCCATACGCAGCAGACCCTGCAGAGAACCATCTTCACCCAGCGTACCGTGAACAATCGGGAAGATAACGTCGATTTGCGACAGTGGATGGGCGTTGTGACGGGTGATGATCTGCTGCTGCGTCTTGCCCGGCACCAGCGCCACATCTTCAGCGGCGTGATTCAGTGCGATCAGCGCCGGATTTTCAGCGTTAAGTAAGAAGTTGGACGCATCATTCAGACGCCAGTGTCCCTGTTTGTCGATGCCCAGCAACACCACGTCAAACCTGGTTTTGTCGATCGCCTCAAGGATATTTTTGGCCGACTGCAACGACACCTCATGCTCGGCCGACTTCCCGCCAAACACGATCCCTACCCGCAACTTTGTCATCTGTTTTGCCCACTGAAAAAATCAAAACCACAAGATAGCATGGGGTTTGCGCGGGTTAAATTACCTGAAATCTAAATGCTGGCGACAGTAATTGCCTCGTCAGGCTGTTTTAATCGCAGCTACCTTTTCTCCATACGTTATCGACAGGTCGCAGGGATAACTTCGGATGAAGAGCGGTTGCAGATCAGAAAGGATAAGAGATGACTAAATCTGACGATCAGGCAGAGGGCAATGCGGGATATCGCCAGGTTTGGCTGGAGAATATCACAACCCGTTGTCGTACCTTACCCAGTATGGTGTTGCGGGCGCTTTCGGGATAATGATCTGCGATGTGGCGATGACGCCACATTCAGGACTATCGCTGACGATTCGCGGTGCCGCTTGAGAGGATGAAAACTGTGAGCTGAGGTAAAACGGTCAGCGTGGAAGATAGCTTCTGCCAGTCTCGCTTGTGTTCACACCAGCAAATATGAGGATGAGTACGTTTTCTCAGTTGCTCTCATCTTTGTGCGGCACATCATTTCTTTTTTGGTCGGGCGTTATCTTGCATAAAGGTTCGTAGGCAAGACCTGAGATCTTCCTGGTGTCCTTGGCGGGCTTCTTCTCCTTTCGTTTTCCCGACATGACAGGCCACGCGCTAAATAACTCTGAGAGTATTTCGAAAATCTGATGCATAGCTGTTGCTCACTTGTTCGAGTCAGGCAATGCCAATGACTTTAACATGAAGCTAATATTTAATGGGCCGGATTTATGAGAGGCGTTGAGGGTTAGTTACAGGTGAGAAACCGGGTCGCTGTTTCCGGCTTCAGCCATTATTGATGCGTGGTGGACTCTTTGAAACCGTCTACGGATTCTGCTGTGTGGCGCCAGCCGTGCCATTGATGATAAAGACTCGCAGAAGGCTCTGCAATTCACGGTCTTGATTCGGGCTGCTCAGGATAATCAGTTGAGGATTTCCCATGGCAGTGAAAATGCATCGCCACTTTGCCGCCACTCGAAAAGCCAGTAACAAAAAAGCCGCTTCAACGAGCGGCTTAAGTATATGTTTTTTTATCACTAAATTTGGTGGCCCCTGCTGGGTTTGAACCAGCGACCAGGGGATTATGAGTCCCAATTCGAAGTGAGTTAAATCAGTAACTTACTGATTTTTATATTTTCTTTAGGCCGAATAGAGACAGAAAGCGTTTAATAGCATTGCGCTCTGCTGCCAATTATTTTGAAAACTAGTCAACTAAAATCCGTAACCAATCACGGTTACTAAGAATTCGATAGAAAGGTCGTAAACGTGTTCTCACGTAAGTGATCAGTTGATGTTCACTCATCTCTGAAGCTCTGGAGTTAAAAACGGGTACTGCTTCGTCGTAAAGCTCCCAATAAAAATTAGAAATTAAATTCGTTATTCTGGCGAAAGCTCTTGGCGGATAATCCGAAAAGTAGTGAGTAAAAAACGCCAACCTTTTTTCTATCTCATTGGATGATGCATCTGTTATTAAATAACTTATCTCCCTCCTGAGCCAAACTAACGCGCTGTAATAAATGTCTGGATTTTGAATGTTTTTTTCACGTTGATAAATGCGTAGGTATTTTTCTACATCATGGCGGTCTGGTGTGGGTTCGAGATTCAATGATGCCAGAATCAGGAGTGTGTCTGATTCTTCTCCAGCTATAATCTCTCTTTCTGCCCAATTTGTTATTGCTTTAATGAAATCATCCAAACCGATTACTTCGAAGGTCTCACTGAATACCTTTAGGCATAGTAGATCTTCTAAGCTCAGTTCATTATTATGGCATTCCATTTTCATCACAATTCCATTCTATTCAAAGGATTTAACAACATCGCTTCAGACAAATGGTCTGGTGCAAAGTGTGCGTATCGCATCGTTACCTTAATATCCGTATGTCCCAATATCCGTTGAAGCACAAGGATATTGCCACCATTCATCATGAAATGAGAAGCAAAAGTGTGGCGTAAAACATGCGTTAGCTGTCCGGCAGGTGTCTCAATGCCTGCGCGCTGCATTGCCTTTCTAAAAGCTGAATAGCACGTAGAAAAGAGTGGCTGCGCCTTTCTGCTTAATGGCAACTCAGCCTGCAACTTCTCAGTGATCGGCACTGCACGGTTTTTCTTGCCTTTAGTTTTTACGTAGATTATCTGACCCGCACGAATCTGGTTCCCTTTCAAACCTTCTGCTTCACTCCAGCGTGCTCCAGTAGCAAGGCAAATTTTAACGACTGTCGTTAAATTCTTAGAACGGCTACTCTCACATTCGGCAAGTAACGTGCGTATCTCATCAATGGTGAGATAGGCCATCTCTGATTCACTGATTTTAAACTCGCGCACGTTCTCTAACGGGTTCGGTGCGGCCCATTCATCTAACCGCCGCAGTTCATTAAACATTGCCCTGAAATATGCCAGCTCTAGATTTACCGTGCGCGGCGTAACCGTCTTTACTCGACTGGAGCGGGTGATCTTCCCGCTTAATAGCTGCTCGCTGTAGGACGCAAAAATCTTCGCGTTGAACTCGGTAGCGAGTGGATTTCCCATCGCTTCGCAGGCGAACGCCATCGTAGTTCGCCGCTTCTCACCATCCGCCAAGGTGATGCCATGCGTGTTGAACCACAATTCAACCAGCTCAATTATCCGGCGCTTATCTGTTTTCTCACCCAGCCAAGGCTTGTCCTGACGCTGATCTTTTACGAACTTCTTAAAAGATTGCGCTTCGCCTTTAGTGGCGAACTGGCGGCGTATTCTCTTACCGTCTCGGCCGTTCGGGAAAACCTGAGTCTGCCATTCCCCAGTGGGTAATTTACCTATCGCCATGCTATGCCTTTCTCTGAGCGGGCAACGACTTGCCCAAAAACTTGATATTATGGCCGCGCTCACCGCCTGGATGAAGTACGTATGGGCAGTGCAGATCACCAATGTGTTAGCCACGCCGCATATCAGTTGGCCCGAAAAGCCCGCCTGACTGGCGAACTGGCAATGGATTAACAACCTGGCACACAGATGGTAAAGTAAAATTCGCTAACCATTTAACGAAAGGGATCAGCAGGTATGGATACAACAGAGCAACTGGATGGTACGTATTATTTCAACCAATTGCCTAATCTGACGCCGCAGGAGTTGCTGTTCTGGATACTTATTGATGAGACACAAAAGCAACTAGGCGTTCAGGATATTTTGGCCGTTGCGGGATTAATTCTGGGCAACAATAATATCGACGTTCCGGGGAAACCTAACACGGCAACCCCCGGTACTTCCGTTGCGTCGCTCTTTTTCCGCAAAAACCTTTCTTACAAATTCCGGCGGCGCATTCTGCCAACGCTGACCGCCAAATCTTTCAGCCTGCGTGGGCTGAAGATTTTCTGGGTAAATAATCTGGGGGCATTTGTAGGCAGAGCCGTGCCTGTTGTCGGATGGTTGATTCTGGCAAACGATGTTGCACAAATTAGTTTCCACACTGTCCATCGCTATAACCTGATTGTGCGATCGGAGGATAAAATCTGGTGAATAATATGACAGTAACCCCTGATGCAGTGCGCGAATTTATTCTGCGTGAACTGCCGCTGGTGACGACTTTTCTGTTGAAGAAAATTGAAGTCGGCGACGATGACATTCTGCAGGAACAGTTCGAGGCGGATGATATCGCTGAAATGGCGAAAAATTTTTTTAATGACTTTGATGTGCAGCCAGCAGGCTTCAATCTTGTCGCTTATTACCCCTGGAAATCCTCCTCGCTGTTCTCACGCAAAAATGTAAAACAGGATAAAGAGCCACTGACCATAAGAATGTTTATTGAGTCAGCCCGTGCAGGGCGCTGGCTTTTCTGATTGCTCATAGCAGGTGATAAAGTTCCCCGTTTTGTCAGCTGCCACACAATTACAATAATATGATTTACTTTCCCTAAGGCCTGACCATAACGGAACTCCTTCACAGAAGTATCGCCATATAACACAGAATTATCACCTGGACGCCGCGAAACCGCACAACAGGCCAGCCGTTGCAGAAAACACCCGTACAGCGGCAGGTTGAAAGCCATTACCCGGAGCTGGCCAGCGGCCTGCACCTGCCTAAAATGGTGCGTGTTGTTGCCCCGACTGAGGCGGTTAAAAGCGGAAACTTTGCTGACCCATTCAGGCCGCGCTATGCCGTCGATCTGCAACTGCTGGACGCTGACGGCAATCCGGACGGCAGCACGCCGGTTTATCCTGCCGTGCCGTTGCCTGTACCGATAACCGGTAATGATCCCGGCATGTTTCAGTTCCCGCCGGAGGGTACGCTGGTTGAGGTCGGTTTTACCGGCGGACGCCCGGACAAGCCGTTTGTGCGCCAGACCATGCCGGGCGGGACCAGCCTGCCGGACGTGAAGCCGGGCGAACAGCTGCAGCAGCAGCGCGCGGAAGTATCACAGCGGGTAACGCAGGCAGGAGACTGGGAGCGCCAGACCGATCAGGCCATCCGTGAAACGTCCATGAGCCGGGAGGTTAAAGCCGATACGGAAACGCGTGAACTGGTCAGCAGGGAAACGACTGTCAAAGCCACGGACAAAACCACGGTGATCGGTACGTCGTCACTGATGGCCGGGGCAATTCAGCACGTAACAACCGGCAGTTACAGCATGGCCGCACAGCAGAGCCAGCTGATTACAGTGGGCGGTGATACGGAAACGGACGTCACCGGCAGCGCGGCTATAAAAGTCGGTCTGGCACTAACTGAAAAAATTGGCCAGCTGCGCCAGAGCATTGCCGGGACGCGTCAGGAAATTATCGCGCCGGTGGTGTGGATTGGTTCAGAGAAGATTAACGTGGCCCAGCTGATGCTTGATACCGTGGCCCTTATGCAGCAACTGGCGGAACAGCTGGCCAGCCACACGCACCCGTCAACAGGACAGCCCACGAACAGCAGCGCTATCGGGCAGAGTAGCCAGCAGGCTGCTGCGCTTAGTAAGAAGTATTCCCCCGTCATTGGCTAAGCCATCACACTGACCCGTTATCACAGCGGGTTTTTTATTACCCGTCACCAGAACGCCTCAGCCGCACTATGCACCACGCACATGCGCAGCCATCTCGCACAGTAACCATAGATAGATCATCCGCACAGCGTGGCACTGGCTGCGCGTCAGCCCCGGCAAAATAATCGCTGCGCAGACAAAATCGGCGCTACACCGCACCCGCCTGCAGGATTTGGATCATAAAAATTTTTCAGTTTAATTTTTTTACAAAGAGTATGGCCAGACCGCACCGGTGCTGGCTTTATGCCTGAGTTCGCAAACTGAAAAGAATGAAAAGAATTTCATTTTTTTTACATTTTTGGATCTCAAACGGATCTCGTATGAATTTCATATCATTGATTTAAATGGTTATTTAATATTTTAGGTCATTTTGTGGATCTCAGTCGGATCTCTGTAAGAGATTAGTGGTTAATCAGCAAAGCCAGACAGGGTAGGGGCTACAGAGTATTCAGAGCATTTTACTAAACTGAAAAACTCAGTAAGCTATATACTGTTTTTATGTACAGTGTTGTTGGTGAGAGGGCGAAAAAATGCGACGTTTTTCACTCAATGGCGCGCTGTTTATGTTTATGGAGCGTGGGGAGAAGCTAACTCACGACGCGATCTGGAATGACCGCTGGGGACCGGGTAGCAGATACGTTCTATGGCCACGAGGAGGGTATTGGGATGTCCGATTCAGGCATATAAAAGACAACAAACTGGAGTGGCTTCCTGTGGCAGACAAGCCATTTGTGAGTGAATGCGCAGCCTGGCAAGCTACTTATGCTGATTGGGAATGCAAACTAAAGCGACTGGAATCGTATAAGTAATATTCATCGTGATGAAAATCCCATACATCTGTACTTATTATCGACGAGGCGATTTTTTTTTATGATCAGCGATAAAAGTTAGGAAAAAACCATACACGTAAGTAATGCATATAGCTAAAAAAAGCAAGGATAATGGAATGGTAAAATTTTTGTAATCTGTTGTATATAGTTTTAATTGTTCAGGCGAAAGGTTTAATTTTCTCTCAGCATAGCTTTGGCTGTAATCTAGTCCAAACCAAAATGAACCTATAATCATAAATAAATAAAAAGATACTTTTGAAACTATTTTTTCAAGAAATTCTAGATAAAAATCGGGGTCAGAATATGCAACTTTTGTGAAGATGGCCATAAGTGCTATAAATCCTCCAATCAGCCACTTGTATAAATCTTCACTCATAACAACTCCAAAATTTTAAATAGCTAAACTAGGTTAAAGGAACTTCTGTCACTTACATGCTCTTTTTTGAAAGGTGAGCTGACTTAAGTATCAAAAGCTTGAAGGAGAACTTTGCAACATGAAGCAATCTATTAAGTCATGCGCAATGAAATATAAAGCGTAAGGGCAGGAAAATAAATAGAAAACTGCTAGTCCAGCTTGAATTAAAACAGCAGTACTCGCCATATCCTTATCAGAACCAGACACGGATCAAAACGCTATCAGCCCCAGCCTGTTTTTTCATGCGACACTTTTGCGACACTCATAAACAGGATAACAAAAAAACCACCATGAGAGGTGGCTTAAATGCATGATTTTAATCACTAAATTTGGTGGCCCCTGCTGGGTTTGAACCAGCGACCAAGCGATTATGAGTCGCCTGCTCTAACCACTGAGCTAAGGGGCCAGCGGAGCGGGGATTATAAAGTATCTCTTCAGGACGATCCAGCACTCAGCTACCGGTTGCTGAAATAAGCAGCAGTGATTTACCTGCTGATTTATATAACAAAACTGGCAACGCCTGGCGCAGTAGTCGCAAATCGGCACGGATAATGCTTCCCCGTGCCTTAAGTAAAACCCGATGTCAGGTGCTATGGCAGATGACTGACTCAGCCCTGACGGTAGCGGGATGCTGATCGATTCCTTGAAAGATGGGGAACCATGGCGCCACGTGCCTGATCGTAGTCGTGCCACATCTGCAGATCTTCCAGCGCCGGAATAGTTACCGTCTCCTTGCTGTCGAGTCCGGCCAGCGCGGCGTCCACCATCTCATCGACGTCCATCAGCATTTCAGCCGGGATTTCATTAATAGACTGGCCTGCGCGATCAAAAATCTCTGTACGGGTTGCGCCGGGTAACACCGCCTGTACCTGCACACCGCTCTCCGCGAGTTCACGCTGCATGGCGCGCGTCAGGGTCAGCACATAAGACTTAGTGGCGTTATAGGCGCCATTGAACATCTCATGCACCAGCGACAGCACCGAGGCGATATTGATAATAGTGCCGTGACCGCGTGCTTTAAATGCCCGGCCAGCCGCCTGTGCCAGACGCGTCGGTGCCAGAATATTTAACGCCAGCATGCTGTTGATGCGTGTGATGTCCGCCTCCAGAAACTCGCCTTCGACACCCATGCCTGCGTTGTTCAGCAGCAGCGTAATCTGAGCGTTGTTTGCGAGCTCTGACTCCACACGCTGCAGGTCCCGCTCATGCGTTAAGTCTGCCTTCATCACGGTTACCCGAATATCGTGCTGTTGTGTCAGCGCATCAGCCAGTGTGGTGAGTCGTGCCTGATCCCGTGCGACCAGGATGAGGTCATAACCGCGTGCTGCCAGTCGTTTTGCATAGGTCGCGCCGATACCACTTGATGCGCCGGTAATTAATGCTGTGCCTGATTGTGACATGTTTGCTTCCTCGTATGATAGTCGTCATAATGGTTATCAATATGACGACCATCATATGATTCGTCAAGCTGGAATATGATGAGTGTAATAATTACTATAATAGCCAGAAGCCATGCAGTTAAAACCGCAGGAGATGAGATGGAGAAGCAGAGCAGCAAGATGCAGACCCGCCAGCGTATCCTTGATGAGGCGGCGCGTGTGATGCGTGAAACCGGCACTGAAGGGATTGGAGTGGCGGCGCTGATGAAGCGGGTTGGCCTGACACATGGCGGCTTCTATGCACATTTTGCGTCACGCGAGGAGCTGGTTGAGGAGGTGCTGAAACATATGTTTGCTGAATCTGATACCTTCAGGCCTGCTAAATCCGTGACCCAGCCAGCAACGCAGCTGGCTGATTTTATTGATAGCTACCTTTCCGAGGCGCATCGCAATGCACCGGCTCAGGGCTGTCCGCTGGCGGCACTGGTGAGCGAAGTGGCCCATCTTCCACAGCCGACACGGCAGATCTTCGCCCAGGGCTTCAATACGATGCATGCCGGTCTGGTGCAGATACTGCGTGAGCTGAGATTGCCGGATGTGGAAGCGCTGGCCTCCAGCGTGCTGGCAGAGATGGTGGGCGCACTGGCGCTGGCACGGGCCTGTCCGGATGCTGAGCGGGCCAGTCAGATGCTGCAACGCAGTCGCGACGCGCTTAAGCAGCGTACGCTGGAGGTGGCGGCATGAGTGAGCATGCTATCCGCGACATTATCAGCTCCGATCTTGATGTGCTGTTCTGCGGCATCAACCCAGGTCAGTCAACGGCCCATCAGGGATTTCACTTTGCGCATCCCGGAAACCGGTTCTGGAAGGTTATTCATCTGGCGGGATTCACCCGGCAGCAGCTGAAGCCGGAAGAGGAGCAGCGCCTGACGGAAACTGGCTGCGGTATCACCATGCTGGTTGAGCGGCCAACTGTGCAGGCAAATGAGCTGGCGCCTGATGAGCTGCGGGATGGCGGTAAACGCCTGATGGAGAAGGTACTGGATTATCAACCCGCCGCGCTGGCCATTCTGGGTAAGGATGCATTCCGTCGTGCTTTTAAACAGAGCAAAGTCGAATGGGGCAAACAGCCGATATGTATGGGGAAAACCCAGGTGTGGGTATTGCCGAATCCCAGCGGACTGAATCGTGCATCACTGGACGAGATGGTCGGGGCGTATCGTCAGCTCTGGCTGGAACTGCATCCGGAGAGTCACTGACGTCGGGCAGGGCAGGGGAGTGGCGCGAACAGGCAGGCATAAAAAACCCCGGCGAACCGGGGTTTTGTCGGACTTAATCGTCGAGGAAGCTACGCAGCACTTCCGAACGGCTCGGATGGCGCAGTTTACGCAGGGCTTTCGCTTCAATCTGACGAATACGCTCACGCGTCACGTCGAACTGTTTGCCCACTTCTTCCAGCGTATGGTCCGTGTTCATATCAATACCGAAACGCATGCGCAGTACTTTCGCTTCGCGCGCGGTCAGGCCAGCCAGCACGTCATGGGTGGCAGAACGCAGACTCTCTGACGTAGCAGAATCCAGCGGCAGCTCCAGCGTGGTGTCTTCGATAAAATCGCCCAGATGTGAATCTTCATCATCACCAATCGGCGTCTCCATAGAGATCGGCTCTTTAGCGATTTTCAGCACTTTGCGGATTTTATCTTCTGGCATCAGCATACGCTCAGCCAGCTCTTCCGGCGTTGGTTCGCGGCCCATCTCCTGCAGCATCTGGCGCGAAATACGGTTGAGCTTGTTGATTGTCTCAATCATATGCACCGGAATACGGATGGTACGCGCCTGGTCGGCGATAGAGCGGGTGATAGCCTGACGGATCCACCAGGTCGCATAAGTCGAGAACTTGTAACCACGGCGATATTCAAACTTATCTACCGCTTTCATCAGGCCGATATTACCTTCCTGAATCAGGTCGAGGAACTGCAGACCACGGTTGGTATATTTCTTCGCAATCGAAATAACCAGACGCAGGTTAGCTTCCACCATCTCTTTCTTAGCGCGACGCGCTTTGGCTTCACCGATCGACATGCGACGGTTAATGTCTTTAACCTGTTCAATGGTCAGGCCGGTCTCTTCTTCAACCTGTGCCAGTTTCTGCAGGGAACGCATCACGTCATCCTGCACTTCCAACAGCTTTTCAGACCACGGCTTGTTCATCGCCAGAGCGGCTTTGAACCAGCTTTCGTTGGTTTCGTTGCCGGTAAACAGCGTGATGAAGTTCTTCTTCGGCATTTTGCACAGCTCAATACAGAGCTTCATGATCAGGCGTTCCTGAGTACGGACACGTTCCATCATGGTGCGCATGCTGCCTACCAGGTAGTCGAACTGCTTCGGTACCAGGCGGAACTGTTTGAAGACGTCAGAGAGGTTCTGGATTTCGGCAACGGCAGCAGCATGACTGCGACCTTTGCTCTTAATCACGCTGCGGGTCGCTTCATACTGCTTACGCAGATCAGAAAACTTCTCGCGCGCCAGTTCCGGGTCGATTGAGTTATCGTCGTCGGAGCTGTCGTCATCCTCTTCATCTTCTTCTTCATCGTCGTTACGATCGGCTTCAGAGAGTTCAGAGCCCACGTGCGTTGCCGTTGGGGCAATATCTTCTTCTGCGTTAGGATCGACGAAACCGGTGATCAGGTCGGAGAGGCGTGATTCGCCTGCTTCAACTTTGTCATACTGATCCAGAAGATAAGTAATGGCTTCAGGGTATTCGGCGACTGAACACTGAACCTGGTTGATACCGTCTTCAATACGCTTAGCGATGTCGATTTCGCCTTCGCGCGTCAGCAGTTCAACGGTACCCATTTCACGCATATACATGCGAACCGGGTCGGTAGTGCGCCCGATTTCAGATTCAACGCTGGATAACACCTGAGCGGCAGCTTCTGCGGCATCTTCATCAGTATCGGAGCTGTTTTCGTTCAGCATCAGATCGTCAGCATCCGGGGCTTCTTCAACCACCTGAATACCCATGTCGTTAATCATCTGGATGATGTCTTCGATCTGATCTGAGTCGACGATATCTTCCGGCAGATGGTCATTGACCTCAGCATAGGTCAGATAGCCTTGCTCCTTACCACGGGTGACAAGAAGCTTGAGCTGTGACTGCGGGTTTTGCTCCATAAGACGGTATCCACACTTCTGTTAAATTAGATTGGTGTCGGTCGGCAGCGCGCCAACAATAAGCAGTGAAGGCGTTTAGTTCTTGCCGCTGCCTTCGTCGCGGCGTGGGCTTTGCCCATCAGTAATCGGCACTTAAGCCGCTTGTTAACTCTGTGCTAAGGGCCTGGCTTACTTGCCATTCTGCTTCCCGGCAGTGCTCGCTCTCCTCACGTACTTCAGTACGCTCCGGGAGCTGTGCGCTGGCGGTAACCAGACTGGCGTCGACGCCTGCGGCCTTTAAAATTTGTGCTAAGGGCCTGGCTTACTCGCCATTCTGCTTCCCGGCAGTGCTCGCTCTCCTCACGTACATCAGTACGCTCCGGGAGCTGTGCGCTGGCGGTAACCAGACTGGCATCGACGCCTACGGCCTTTAAAATTTGTGCTCAGGGCCTGGCTTACTCGCCGACCCCTAAAATTCGTGCGGCTGCCCTTTGATCGTTCAAGCGGGCAGCATGCTGAAAACGGTTATTTTCTGGCAAACGCCTGACTGAGTGTCCAGAATTCACGGCGCTCATCGGCGCTGAGTCCCTGAGTGCGCTCGCGCGCAATCAAAAACTCCAGGCGCTCTTCAAGAGCTGCATCATAGATGCTGGCCAGCGAGTCCTGAAACACCGCTTCGGCTTCTTCATCTACTATCATGTGGTTCCAGATCGCCAGTGTTTCAAGCGTCTGACTAAAATTTGTTCCGCGATATAACTCTAGTAGCTGACCGGTGGTCAATCCAGGATTCTCATTACAACGGCCCACTAATTCAATAAATAGCGGTAAACCCGGCATTTTTGACTCAGACAGCCCATCCAGAGAAGGCACCATCGTGGCCAGTTGTGGGTTCTGAATCAGTAACGCAATCAGTACACGCATGGTGGTACGCTTCAACGGAGGCGCAACCGGTGCGGTTCCGCTTGCGGCCTGCTTCGGCATCAGCTTTTCAAGCTGATTATCGTCAAGAATACCCAGTTTATTCCCCAGCTCCTGACGCATATAAATACGTAAGGTCTCACCGGGAATCTGCGTTATCAGCGGTAAAGCCAATGTGCTCAGGCGCGCTTTTCCATCGCGTGAGCTCAGATCCACCTGCGGCAGCAGGCTATCAAATAAAAACGAAGAGAGCGGCATCGCCTGCTCCATCCTCGCTTCGAAGGCGGCTTTACCCTCTTTACGTACCAGCGTATCCGGATCTTCACCATCGGGTAAAAACATAAAGCGTAGCTGACGACCATCATTCATGTAAGGCAATGCGGTCTCGAGCGCACGCCAGGCCGCTTCACGACCCGCTCTGTCGCCGTCGTAACAGCAGATCACGGTGTCGGTACTGCGAAACAGCAACTGAATATGTTCAGCAGTGGTTGAGGTGCCTAATGACGCAACGGCATAATCGATGCCGTACTGCGCCAGCGCAACCACGTCCATGTATCCCTCGACCACTAACAGGCGGGCGGGTTCAGGATGGTTCTTAACGGCTTCATACAGGCCATAGAGCTGACGGCCTTTATGAAAAATGGGTGTTTCCGGTGAGTTGAGATACTTCGGCGTATCGTTACCCAGCACGCGTCCGCCAAAACCAATGACGCGTCCACGCTTATCGCGGATCGGAAACATGACGCGGTCGCGAAACCGGTCATAGGTACGGCCTTTGTCATTGCTGACCAGCATGCCCGCTTCCATCAATGACTCGCGGTCTTCCGATTGCTTGCCAAAACGTTTGAGAACGTTGTCCCAGCCGGCTGGCGCATAACCTATAGCGAAATGATTGATGATGTCGGCGCTCAGACCACGACGATCAAGATAGTCGCGTGCTGGCTGCGCACTGGATTGCTGCAGGCCCTGCTGATAAAAACCGTTCAGGTTCTCCATCAGCTGATACAGGCTCTGGCGCTGATGGCGTTCCATCTGGCTGGGCCCGCTGCCTGCTTCGTAAGGCACGTCTAAACCGTGGGAAGTGGCCAGCTCTTCAATACTTTCAACGAACTCCAGACGATCAAAGTTCATTAAAAAGTCGATAGCATTGCCGTGTGCACCACAGCCGAAACAGTGATAGAACTGTTTTTCGCCGTTTACGGTGAAAGAGGGCGTTTTTTCATTATGGAAAGGACAGCACGCATGAAAATTCTTACCCTGCTTTTTCAGCTTAACGCGGGCATCGATAAGATCCACGATATCCGTGCGGGCAAGTAAATCGTTGATAAATACGCGTGGAATTCGTCCAGCCATACGCCCCAGATTTTCAGCTCATAAACGGCAACAAGCCGCGCTTCCTTTCGGAAAGCACGGCCTTTTACTTGACTCTGTCTGCGTGAATCACGCGGTGGAGGCGAACCTCCGGAACGACTTAGTACAGACGAGTGCGGCGTGCGTTTTCGCGAGCCAGTTTCTTGGCGTGACGCTTAACTGCTGACGCTTTAGCGCGCTTACGTTCGGTAGTCGGTTTTTCATAGAACTCACGACGACGAACTTCAGCCAGAACGCCTGCTTTCTCGCATGAACGCTTGAAGCGACGCAGTGCTACGTCAAATGGCTCGTTTTCACGTACTTTAATTACCGGCATGTAACTCTCACCTCGATAAAATTCGGTTTTTGCTGCTGACTGCGGCGCCAGCACATTTCAAAATGGTGCAGCATTTTACTCCAACTCGCGTTGGTTTGTAAAGCACCAAGGATAATTTGAAACCAACAGGAGCGTTTGCCTGTGCGGCTGCCGGTTTTTCCAGGGGCGGGAGTATAGCGCACTCTTTAGCCGACAGAAAATGACTTTTTACGCCGGATGTCCGCGCTGCACATCCAATTGCTGTGATAAACTGCGCGCCGCAAGAATGAGGTGATGCAATGCGAATTCTGGGTATTGAAACGTCGTGCGATGAAACTGGCATCGCTATTTATGATGACGAGGCCGGATTACTGGCTAACCAGCTCTACAGTCAGGTAAAACTGCACGCCGATTATGGCGGTGTGGTGCCGGAACTGGCCTCACGTGATCACGTGCGTAAAACCGTGCCGCTGATTCAGGCCGCACTGAAAGAGGCCGGTCTGGCGCCGCAGCAGATTGATGCCGTAGCCTACACAGCGGGTCCCGGACTGGTTGGTGCGCTGCTGGTCGGTGCCACCATTGGTCGCGCCCTGGCATTTGCGTGGAAAGTGCCTGCGGTGCCGGTCCATCATATGGAGGGCCATCTGCTGGCGCCGATGCTGGAAGAGAATCCACCGGAATTTCCGTTTGTCGCCCTTCTGGTCTCGGGCGGACATACTCAGCTGATTAGCGTTACTGGCGTCGGTGAATATGTGCTGCTTGGTGAATCGATCGATGATGCCGCGGGTGAGGCCTTTGATAAGACGGCGAAGCTGCTCGGTCTGGATTATCCGGGTGGGCCAATGCTGTCGAAGATGGCGCAGCAGGGCACAGCGGGACGCTTTACCTTCCCGCGTCCGATGACTGACCGTCCGGGCCTGGATTTCAGCTTCTCCGGCCTCAAAACCTTTGCTGCGAATACCATTCGCGCCAATCCTGACGATGATCAGACCCGTGCTGATATCGCCCGTGCGTTTGAAGATGCAGTCGTCGATACGCTGTCGATCAAATGCAAGCGTGCACTGGATGAGACAGGCTTTAAGCGTCTGGTGATTGCGGGCGGTGTCAGCGCTAACCGCACACTGCGCGAGCAGATGGCGATCATGATGCAAAAGCGCGGCGGAGAGGTGTTCTACGCCCGTCCTGAGTTCTGTACCGATAACGGTGCGATGATCGCGTATGCGGGCATGGTGCGGTTAAAAGGCGGCACCCGAGGCGAGTTGAGCGTCAGCGTGCGACCGCGCTGGCCGCTGGCGGAACTGCCCGCCATCTGATGTGAAAAAAGCCGGCTTGCCGGCTTTTTTTATGGTTGAGATTTCTTTTTGCGCTTCCAGATCTTGCCTTCCTGACCCCGCCACAGCCGCTGAATATTGTCGTGATGACGCAGCAGGATGAGACACGAGAGCATGGAGACCGGGAACGTGAACTGCGGTTTGAACCACCAGACATAAAAGGGCGCGATCAGGGCGCTGACGATGGCACCCAGCGAGGAATAGCCGCTGAGTAAGACCGTTAACAGCCAGGTCCCGGTAACCAGCCCGGTTAAGTCCCAGCCAATTGGCGCTATCGCGCCGAATGCGGTTGCCACGCCTTTGCCGCCGCGAAAGTGAAAGAACACCGGGTAGATATGACCCAGACAGGCCGCAATGGCGGTCAGGCCGAGATAAAGCGGCGTGACGTGCATCAGATAGGCCAGCCAGACCGGCACCATCCCTTTCAGCACATCAAACACTAATACGGTTGCTGCGGCGGCTTTGCCGCCCAGACGCAGTACGTTGGTCGCACCGGGATTCCCGGAACCGTGTGTGCGCGGATCGGGCAGGCCAGCGAGTTTGCAAACCAGAATCGCACTGGAAATCGAGCCGCAAAGATACGCGAAAATAATCATACCAAGCGCGAAAGCACTCATAACACCGTACCGTTCCCTTTAGGGTCGTTTTGATCTCATCAACCGTGGATAATACGCATAATCCGCCGGAAGTGGTATCCGGCTTAGCCAAAAACAGAGACCCTCATCATGGATATCGTATTTATAGAACAACTCACGGTGTTCACCACCATTGGCGTTTACGACTGGGAACAGGGCATACAGCAGAAGCTGGTGCTCGATGTCGAAATGGCCTGGGATAACCGTCTGGCGGCCAGCAGCGACGATTTGAAAGATTGCCTGAGCTATGCGGATGTCTCATCGGCGATCCTGACGCATCTGAACGGGGGGCGTTTTGCCCTGGTTGAGCGGGTTGCTGAAGAAATCGCGGATCTGTTGATGAACCGTTTCAGTTCGCCTGGCGTACGTATAAAGGTAAGCAAACCGGGGGCTGTAGCCCAGGCGGCGCAGGTTGGCGTGCGAATTGAGCGCGGGACTATTCCTAAATAAATACGATGTGATTGCCATCACAATGAAACCAAACCAAATTACTGTCTGTCATAGCGTGTGCCGTTTCGTTACAGCAGGCGAAACGGTGTAGACCTTAAGGTTTAATTCAGGCTTATAGCGGCATAATTTCAGGCGATAGCAGTGCGCTACCGCCTTTTTAATGGTTTGAAACGGATAGAGGGAACATTTGATGGCAGATATTCATCAGCTTTGGGTAGCTGCAATCCTGGGCGTTGTGGAAGGGCTGACCGAATTTTTACCGGTCTCTTCCACAGGGCACATGATTATAGTGGGTCACCTGCTGGGCTTTGAAGGTGAAAAAGCCGAGACCTTTGAAGTTGTGATTCAGTTAGGATCAATTCTGGCTGTGGTAGTGATGTTCTGGCGCCGTCTGTTTGGCCTGATCGGCATCCATTTTGGCGAAGTTAAACATGAAGGTGTTGGCACCGGCCGTCTGTCGTTGATCCACATCCTGCTGGGTATGGTGCCGGCGGTGGTTGTGGGTCTGGTCCTGCACGATCAGATTAAAACGCTGTTTAACCCGATCAACGTGATGTACGCGCTGGTGGTGGGGGGCGTTCTGCTGCTGGCTGCTGAGTACCTCAAGCCAAAACAGCCGAAAGCCGTCGGCGTTGATGATATTACCTATCGTCAGGCGTTTATGATTGGCTGTTTCCAGTGCTTAGCACTGTGGCCGGGCTTCTCACGTTCTGGTGCAACCATCTCGGGTGGCATGCTGATGGGCGTGAGCCGTTATGCCGCGTCAGAGTTCTCCTTCATCCTGGCAGTGCCAATGATGATGGGTGCGACCGTGCTGGACATGTACAAGAGCATCGGTTTCCTGACAATGGCGGATTTCCCGATGTTCGCCGTCGGCTTTGTCACGGCGTTTATCGTGGCGCTGATTGCGATCAAAGCCTTCCTTGAGCTGATTAAGCGTATCTCTTTCGTCTCGTTCGCGATTTATCGCTTTATCGTGGCGGCAGCGGTTTACATGGTCTTCATGTAAACCCTGGGCAGCCTGCTAGTCAGGCTGCCTGATCGCCAGACCCTGCGCGACGGCGTCAATTCGTCGCCGCGTCATCTCTTCCCGCACCTCTGCACCTTTAAACCCTGCTTCGACGACCGCTTTGGTCGGCACCGCCTGCGCCAGCGCAAAAGCACGACGCAGATAGTCGCCCTGCGGATAAGGCATGCTCTCCAGTCCAGCCCGCCCACGTGCATCCGCTTCGCTGGTCAGCGCCATCTGTTCAATGCGCTGCGGCTTACGCCAGGCATCGATCCGATCAAACAGTGCCACCAGTGATGCCGGGGATTGCCGTTCGATGGTGTGCACAATGTCGTGGAATTCGGTCACGATTAACGCCAGATCGCGAATCGCGTTGGGTACCCGCAGTCGCTGACACAGCGCCTCAACCAGTGGAACGCCTGCCAGTCCATGACCGTGATGGCTCGGCCACAGTTCAGGCGGCGTCAGCGCCTTGCCGACGTCATGGAACAATGTAGCGAAGCGCACATCGATCTCGCTGGAGAGGGCTGCAGCCATCGCCAGTGTCATCAGGGTATGAACACCGGTGTCGATTTCCGGGTGCCATTTAATCGGCGCAGGAATACCAAACAGATTATCCAGCTCAGGAAACAGCACCTGCAACGCACCGCAGTCACGCAGAACCTGAAAATAGACCTGAGGATTACGGGCACTCAGCGCCTTTTCCGTCTCTTTCCACACGCGTTCGGCAGTGAGATTCGACAGCTCGCCGCTTTCGGCCATCTGCTGCATCAGTTGCTGGGTTTCGGGGGCAATACGAAAGTTGAGATGAGCAAAACGCGCAGCAAAACGCGCGACGCGCAATACCCGCAGCGGATCTTCACTGAAGGCTTCAGAGACATGACGCAGCAGGCGCAGGGCAATGTCACGCTGGCCATTATAGGGATCGACCAGTTCGCCGTTTTCATCCTGCGCGATAGCATTGATGGTGAGATCGCGGCGCTGTAAATCCTGCTCCAGCGTCACGTCGGGCGCGGACCAGGTGACAAATCCAGTGTAGCCTTTCCCGTTTTTCCGCTCGGTCCGTGCCAGTGCATACTCTTCGCGACTGACGGGATGCAGGAAAACGGGAAAATCACGACCGACCTGTTGATAACCCTGCTCAAGCATGGCTTCGGGTGTGGAACCAGTGACAACCCAATCTTTGTCTGTAACCGGCAGATTCAGCAGCGCATCACGCACCGCACCGCCAACAAGAAACGTCTTCACGCAAAACTCCAGAGAAAAAGAAATGATCTGCATGCCGGGCACGTCCCGCGCCTGAAATCAGCAGTGCATCTCATTTTATTGTTGCACAGATTCCCCGGATTGCAGACATGCCAAAAGGGGGATCCTGCGATCCCCCGCGAAAACCCGACAGAATGGGGTCAGTTCATCCAGCGATCGCTTTTCTTACGGCGCGGCAACATATGCGGCAGTAGCAGTCCCAGCAGCAGGCCGACACCCAGCACGCCGCCACCATACATAAACCACTGCATAATGATGGTGCGCTGTTTGTCATCCAGCTGAACGTTGGCGGCGCTGACTTTCTTCTGCGCGACAATCAGCTCATTTTTGAGCTTCTGATTTTCGCCTTTCAGCCCATTAATCACGCCGTCGCTGCTGGCGACTTTGTTCTGCATCTCAGCGGTGCGCTGGTTCCAGCTGTTGTCGATATTATCCAGCTTGGCCGTCAGATCCTTCACCTGCTGCTCAAGCTGCGGCACCCGGGTGCGCAGGCTCGGATTTGCGCTGAGCTGCGACAGAGGAATCCAGGTGGTGCGGCCTTCGGAATCGCGGATCTGGCCATAATGAGTATCGTTGTTGGTCTGTAACAGCTGAACTTCTTCCCCGGCATTCAGCTTACCGAGCAGGCGGAACTGATCGCCCGGCCCGCTACGAACCCAGGTCGAAAGCTCATCAGACACATAACGTTTTTCGTCGGCATGGGCAGGTGCAAGGCTGCTAAGGGCCAGCAAAGTGAGTCCAGCGAGTGTAATTTTTTTCATTCGATTTCGTTTGGCTTAATCTGACTTAAAATTTACCGGCACAGTCTGGAGAGGCCTCGCATAAATCTGAATGAGAACTATCCTGGTCTCATGAGAGTGCGAAAAGGTCTGCGAAAGAGCAAAGAAAGCAGAGACAGCGCGGCTTCTGTGCATTAATCTTCGCCTGATAACCCCTTGCCCTCCAGGCGACAGCATGAGTAACCTGCTGATAATCGCCTGAAATATGCAGGAAAAACCCTCTTAAGTGCCAGCGGCGTAGTGAATAAAAAATTATGACCATCGAAATCGAATTAAAGTTCATTGCAACTCCACAGGCAGCCGGGAAACTGGCTGAACTGCTCTCCACTCTGCCGCATCAGCATCAGGCTGCTCGCGAGCTGACCAACATCTACTTCGAAACCAACGACAACCAGCTGCGACGCTGGGACATGGGATTGCGTATCCGTGGCGTTGACCAGCGCTATGAAATGACGCTGAAAGCCGCGGGGCAGACGCTTGGCGGACTGCATCAGCGTCCGGAATACAATGTAGAACTCAGTGAGCCAGTGCTCGACATTGCGCGCCTGCCCGCAGAGATCTGGCCGCAGGGCACCGATGTCACTGCGCTGCAGCCGCGCTTACAGCCGCTGTTCACTACCCATTTCCAGCGTGAAGTCTGGCTGATCACCGCAGGCAACAGTGAAATTGAAGTGGCATTTGATCAGGGCGAAGTCACGGCGGGTGAGCTCAGCGAACCGTTGTGCGAGATCGAATTAGAGCTGAAACGGGGTGAACGCCAGGATCTGCTGGCCTTTGCGCAGCAGCTGGTGGCGCTGGGCGGTCTGCGTATGGGCAGCCTGAGCAAAGCCGCCCGAGGCTATCAGCTGGCCCAGGGTAATCCACCGCGTCAGGTTGAGGCGTTCCCGCTGCTGAAAGCCGGTGCGAAAGCGACTGTGGAGCAGGGTATGGTCGCCTCAATGTCGGCGGGGCTTCGTCACTGGCAATATCATGAAGAAGTCTGGCTGCGTGGTAACGCGGCGGCGCAGGACGCAGTGCGCGAAGCGCTGGATCTGCTGCGTCAGGCGTTCAGTCTGTTTGGTGCGCTGGTGCCGCGTAAAGCCAGTAGCGCTCTGCGTCAGCAACTGACCACGCTGGAAGAGACGCTGGTGAATGAAGAGCAGGAAGCCACCACGTTCTGCTTATCTTCCCTCTCTGTTGAGACGCAACTTGCGCTGACCCACTGGCTGGCGGAATCGCAATGGCGTCAGTGGATCGACGCTAAAGGAGAAGCCAAGCTTCAGGGATCGTTTAAACGCTTCAGCGATATCATGCTGAGCCGTGTTAATGCCGATCTGAGAGAAACCTTCATTACGGTAAAACAGCCTAATGAGTATCAGGACAAAGCCACCCGCCTGGCGCGTCAGCTGCTGACGGTGCACCTGCTGGCGGGTTCTTATCCTGTGGAAACGGTGATGGCCTGGCTTGATCCCTGGCAGCAACTGCAGTCAGCGATTCACGAAAAACAGACGTCCGGATTAGCCTGGCTGACGTCGCAGGCCCTGAAACAGCAGCCGTTCTGGCTCACCAGCGGCGCTGCCCGCTAAGGGACATTCCGTCACGCCATCAAGGAGGGAGTTATGTTGTCAGCACTGCCCGCGTTGCTACGCGACCAGGCCGAAGCGGCCGCCCGACAGCTGGAGATTCCGCTGGATTCGCTCAGTCCGGAGCAGGCTGCCGGACTGGCTTTCAGCGATTTTGTGCTGGAAAACCTGCAACAACATCCCGACTGGTGGCAGACGATGCTCGACCAGCCGCCGCAGCCTGATGAGTGGCAACACTATTCTGCATGGCTGAATCAGGCGCTGAATGCAGTCGACAGCGAAGCGAGCCTGATGCGCGAACTGCGGCTGTTTCGACGCCGTATGCTGGTACGTGTCGCCTGGATGCAGGCTCTGCAACACGCGACGACCGAACAAAGCCTGCAGCAGCTCAGCGTCTTAGCTGAAGTGCTGATCAGCCGTGCGCGTGACTGGGTCTATCAGGATTGCTGTCGCGATTTTGGTACGCCCTGTAATGCGGACGGCGACGCGCAGCCGCTACTGATTCTGGGCATGGGTAAGCTGGGTGGCGGCGAACTCAACTTCTCCTCTGATATCGACTTGATTTTTGCCTGGCCGGAAAACGGCACCACACGCGGCGGACGGCGTGAGCTCGACAACGCCCAGTTCTTTACCCGCATGGGACAGCGGCTGATCAAAGTGCTGGATCAACCCACCATGGATGGCTTTGTCTATCGGGTGGATATGCGGCTCCGTCCGTTTGGCGACAGCGGCCCGCTGGTGATGAGTTTTGCCGCGCTGGAAGATTATTACCAGGAGCAGGGGCGCGACTGGGAGCGTTATGCCATGGTCAAAGCGCGGCTGATGGGGGATGACCACGATCGCTGGAGTCTGGAGCTCCAGCAGATGCTGCGGCCCTTTGTTTACCGGCGCTACATCGACTTCAGCGTGATCCAGTCCCTGCGTAACATGAAAGGGATGATCAGCCGCGAAGTTCGTCGACGTGGTCTGAAAAACAATATCAAACTGGGTGCGGGCGGCATCCGTGAAACTGAGTTTATCGTGCAGGTGTTCCAGCTGATTCGTGGCGGACGAGAGCGCTCGCTTCAGCTGCGATCGCTGTTGCCGACGCTGGAGGCGATCAAAAATCTGGCCCTTCTTCCTGCTGAGCAGGTCGATGCACTTCGCGACGCTTATCTCTTCCTGCGGCGGCTGGAGAATCTGCTGCAAAGCCTGGGCGACGAGCAGACCCAAACGTTGCCAGAGGATGAACTGCATCGTGCCCGTCTGGCATGGGCGATGGATTGTGTCGACTGGGATGCTCTGATGACGCGGCTCGACGGTCAGATGGCGGCGGTACGCGCCATCTTTGACGAGCTGATTGGTGAAGATACTCCAGACATTGGCGATCAGCGTGAGCTGGCGGAGTTTCAGGTGCTGTGGCAGGACCAGCTGGAGGATAGCGAGCTTGCGCCGCTGGTCCCGCAGCTCAGCGACGAGCAGCGATTAACGCTGCATCAGACACTGGAGGCGTTTCGTCAGGATATCAATCGACGCACTATCGGTCCGCGTGGTCGTCAGGCGCTGGATCAATTGATGCCGCGACTGCTGAGCGAAGTCTGCCCGCGTGACGATGCGGCTGTCACGCTGAGTCGCCTGACACCGCTGCTGATCGGCGTGCTGACCCGCAGTACCTATCTGGAGCTGCTGACCGAATATCACGGTGCGCTGCGTCACCTGATTCGCCTGTGCGCCGCCTCACCGATGGTGGCCAGCCAGCTGGCGCGTCACCCCTTGTTGCTGGATGAATTACTCGATCCCGCCACGCTCTATCAGCCGACGGCCACCGACGCCTATCGCGATGAGCTGCGTCAGTACCTGCTGCGCATCCCCACTGAGGATGAGGAGCAGCAGCTGGAAGCTGTGCGGCAGTTTAAGCAGGCGCAGCATCTGCGCATTGCTGCGGCTGATATCGCGGGCACGCTGCCCGTGATGAAAGTCAGTGACCATCTCACCTGGCTGGCAGAGGCGATTATCGAGTCGGTGGTCCGCCAGGCGTGGAATATGATGGTACAGCGCTACGGGCGTCCTTCGCATCTGAGTAATGAACATGAGCGCGGCTTTGCGGTGCTGGGCTACGGCAAGCTGGGTGGCTGGGAGCTGGGTTACAGTTCCGACCTGGATCTCGTCTTCCTGCATGACTGTCCGGCTGACGCGGTAACAGAAGGGGAGCGCAGCATTGATGGCCGTCAGTTCTATCTGCGCCTGGCCCAGCGCATCATGCATCTCTTCAGTACCCGCACTTCGTCCGGCATTCTTTATGAAGTCGATGCGCGGCTGCGTCCTTCGGGTGCGGCGGGCATGCTGGTCAGTACCTTTGAGGCCTTTGAGGAGTATCAGCGCAGTGAGGCCTGGACCTGGGAGCATCAGGCGCTGGTCCGGGCGCGCGTAGTATTTGGCGAGGCGACACTGGGTGAACGTTTTAACGTAATCCGTCAGGCGATTCTCTCACTGCCACGCGCCGCGGATGCGCTGCAAACCGAAGTACGCGAGATGCGTGAAAAGATGCGTACTCATCTCAGTAACAAACATAAAGGGCGCTGGGATATCAAAGCCGACGCGGGTGGCATCACCGATATTGAATTCATCGCCCAATATCTTGTCTTACGCTACGCCGCTGAGCAGCCTGAACTGACGCGCTGGTCTGACAATGTGCGCATTTTTGAGCTGATGGCGAAGTACCATAAAATGCCCGCAAATGAAGCGCAGGCGCTGACGCAGTCCTATGTGACGCTACGCGACGCACTGCACCATCGCGCCCTGCAGGAGTTGCCGGGTCATGTTGAACCTGAGGCGTATGCAGCGGAACGGCAGACGGTGATGAACAGCTGGCAGCGCTGGCTGGTAACCCCTGCGTCTATCCTGGCGTGATGCTGATAGCACAAATCGCAACTGTGCTATCATCCGCGCACTATTTTTAATGCAGTCTGGAGTGTCTGGAATGAAAGTGACTCTGCCCGCGTTCGGCCAAGCCTCAGTGCTGGTTGTTGGCGATGTAATGTTGGATCGTTACTGGTATGGCCCAACCAGCCGTATCTCCCCTGAAGCGCCGGTGCCGGTGGTGAAAGTGGACACGGTTGAAGAGCGCCCTGGCGGCGCGGCAAACGTAGCGATGAACATTGCAGCACTCGGTGCCGCGTCGCGCCTGATTGGCCTGACCGGTGAAGATGATGCGGCGCGCGTGTTGAGTAACACGCTGAAAGACGTCAACGTTCATTGTGACTTTGTGGCGATCAAAAGCCATCCGACGATTACCAAACTGCGCGTGCTTTCCCGCAATCAGCAGCTGATCCGTCTCGATTTTGAAGAGGGATTTGATCAGGTTGATCCGGCGCCGATTCATCAGAAAATGCGTGAGTCACTGGCCGCAGCAGGTGCGCTGGTGCTGTCCGACTACGCCAAAGGCGCGCTCTCCAGCGTGCAGACCATGATTACGCTGGCGCGCGAAGCGGGCGTGCCGGTATTAATCGATCCGAAAGGCACTGATTTTGCGCGTTACCGGGGCGCGACGCTGCTGACGCCGAACCTCTCTGAATTTGAAGCCGTGGTCGGCAAATGCAAAAACGAAGAAGAGATCGTCGCGCGTGGCGCGCAGTTAATTGCAGATTTTGATCTCGCTGCGCTGCTGGTGACCCGTTCAGAAAATGGCATGACGCTGCTGCAGCCGGGCAAAGCACCGCTGCATCTGCCGACTCAGGCACAGGAAGTTTATGACGTGACCGGTGCCGGCGACACGGTGATCGGCGTGCTGGCTGCGGCTCTGGCTGCGGGTGACTCGCTGGAAGAAGCCTGTTTCCTGGCCAATGCCGCGGCGGGTGTGGTGGTGGGTAAACTGGGTACGTCGACTGTCAGCACCGTCGAGCTGGAAAATGCGATTCACGCCCGCCCTGAACAGGGTTTTGGCATCATGACGGAAGCGCAGTTAAAAGCCGCCGTTGAGATGGCCCGCCGTCGTGGCGAAAAAGTGGTGATGACCAACGGCGTATTCGACATTTTGCATGCCGGCCATGTCTCCTATCTGGCAAATGCCCGCAAGCTCGGCGATCGACTGATTGTTGCGGTGAACAGTGATGCGTCAACTAAACGTCTGAAAGGCGAAAGCCGCCCGGTGAATCCACAGGAAAACCGGATGATCGTGCTGGGCGCACTGGAAGCGGTCGACTGGGTGGTGGTATTTGAAGAGGATACGCCGCAGCGTCTGATTGCAGGCATTCTGCCGGACCTGCTGGTCAAAGGTGGCGATTACAAGCCGGAAGATATCGCGGGCAGTAAAGAGGTCTGGGCAAATGGCGGCGACGTGCAGGTGCTGAACTTCGAAGACGGTATCTCTACCACCAACATTATTAAAACCATTCGCGGTAGCTGAAGCAGAGCAGTAAGCGGGAGCCGGGCTCCCGCTAAACCGCTTATTCTGGCTTATTATCCGCAGCAGGCTTCGCCACGTCGGCAGCCGGTGCCGGTGACGCCGCTGGCGAACTCGCTACGGAGGCAGAAGGGGTGACTGCTGCAGAAGTGGTGACAGGTGCCGTTGCGGTCGGTGGCGTACCGGCTGACGAACCCTGACTTTCCAGCTGGGCCAGACGTTGTTCCAGCGCCGCCAGTTTCTCACGCGTACGCAGCAATACCTGCGTCTGCACATCAAACTCTTCACGGTTGACCAGATCCATACGGGTCAGCTGCGCCTGAAGAACCTGACGAATTTTCTTCTCGACATCATCACCAAACTCACGAACACCTTTAGGCATCGCTTCGTGAACCTGACGGGCAAGTTGTTCAATTTTTTTCGTGTCGATCATGATGATTTCCTGGTTACGGGAGCTGTGTCAGCGTGTTTACCAACGTAATAAGTGTTAAGTGTAATGCCAGAAATGAAAAGGATAAACCTCAAATCGGTAACGCAGGAAATGCAAAAGCAATTGCGCTATTGATGATTGCCGCTTCAAACGATCGGCGTTATAGTTTAAAGGCTTATTCTCAGGGCGGGGCGCAATTCCCCACCGGCGGTAAATCAGCTTCGGCTGAAAGCCCGCGAGCGCTTTATCTTGATGAAAAGAGAGATAAAGGTCAGCAGATCCGGTGTAATTCCGGGGCCGACGGTTACAGTCCGGATGGGAGAGGGTAACGACTTCTGTCGGACAATTGTGTCTGCTTCACGTTATTGCCACGTCTTTTTGACGTCACTCCTAAGCACGCCCTGATTCTGGTAACCCATACATTTTAAGGTTTTTATTACCATGAATCAGACGCTACTTTCTGAATTTGGCACGCCTGAACAGCGTGTAGAACGTGCTATCGCCGCCCTGCGTGAGGGACGCGGTGTGATGGTACTCGACGATGAAAATCGTGAAAACGAAGGCGACATGATCTTCGCCGCAGAAACCATGACGGTTGAACAGATGGCGCTGACCATTCGTCACGGTAGCGGCATCGTCTGCCTCTGCCTGACCGAAGCGCGTCGCCAGCAGCTCGATCTGCCTATGATGGTGGAGAACAACACCAGCTCCTTTGGCACCGGATTCACTGTGACCATTGAAGCCGCAGAAGGCGTCACCACGGGTGTCTCCGCTCAGGATCGTATCACCACTATCCGTACAGCTATCGCCGACAATGCCAAACCTTCTGACCTGCATCGCCCGGGCCATGTCTTCCCGTTGCGCGCCAGCGAAGGCGGTGTATTAACACGTGGCGGACATACGGAAGCGACCATCGATTTAGTGACGCTGGCCGGCTTCAAGCCTGCCGGTGTCTTGTGCGAACTGACCAACGATGACGGCAGCATGGCTCATGCACCCGAAGCGATTACTTTCGCTCGCCAGCACAACATGCCAGTAGTGACTATCGAAGACCTGATTGCATGGCGTCGCACGCACGAAACGCGCCACGCCAGCTAATCGTTCTGCTGCATTTAACGGGCCCCTTTCGGGCCTGTTTCCTTTGTGCCGTCCTCAGGATGGCCCGGTTTAATTCTTCGCATTCCTTCTCTTTTATCCGATAAATATCTGAAATTCCTGCTACGTTAAATTTCATTCAAATTTCCTGATGATCTCCATCATGCTTATCAGCGTGATAAAGCGGCGAATGCGCGTATCGTAGTGGCTATCAAACAGACGATCCCGGGGATCACGAATGAGCCAGTTACGTATGCCAGCGCTGTTTTTGGGTCATGGCAGCCCAATGAATGCCCTTGAAGAGAACCGCTATACCGCCGCATGGCGTCATGCGGGTGACACTCTGCCACGTCCACGTGCGATTATTGCGGTTTCAGCGCACTGGTATACGCGCGGCACCGCCGTGACAGCAATGGCTCATCCTAAGACGATTCATGATTTTGGTGGCTTCCCGCAGGCGCTGTTTGACACACGCTATCCGGCGCCGGGATCGCCTGAACTGGCCCAGCAACTGGCAGAGCTTTTAGCGCCTGTCGACGTAAAGCTTGATCAGGAATGGGGACTGGATCATGGATCATGGGGCGTCCTCATCAGGATGTATCCCGATGCCGACATTCCGGTCGTGCAGCTAAGCATTGATGGCACTAAACCAGCGGCGTGGCACTTTGAGATGGGCCAGAAACTGGCTGCGCTGCGCGATCAGGGTGTGATGATTGTTGCCAGCGGCAACGTGGTGCATAACCTGCGTAAAGTGCGCTGGGACGGCAATAGCGAAGTCTATCCGTGGGCCAGCAGTTTTGAGCAGTTTGTCCGCGATAACCTGGCGGTGCAGAGCGATGCGGCTTCTCATCCGCTGGTCAACTTTATGGACCATCCGGGTGCGGCGCTGTCTAATCCAACACCCGAACACTATCTGCCGCTGCTGTATGTGCTGGGCGCACGTCAGCCGGATGAAACCATCAGCATTCCGATTGATGGCATGGAGATGGGTGCAATCAGCATGTTGTCGGTTCAGGTAGGTTAGGGCAAAGCTAAGAGAATACAGGCCAGAAGCTGACCTGTATTCTCGCGGCGCGTTAGCCGATAAATGCGTGCGGGTAGAAACGGGAGAGATCCTGAGTGATCAAATCGCGATCTTCACGCAGGCCAATACCCGCCGGTTGATCGTCAATCAGCCAGCTGCCGATCAGCGTATAGCTGTCGCCAAATTTAGGCAGAGGATGGAACTGCTGAACGATCATTCCCTCTTCACCGTATGGCCCATCAACGCGGGCAATCTCCTGACCATTTTCTACGATCCGGATATTGGCACCTTCACGTGAAAATAGCGGCTTCACCACATATTTGTCCATGTGCGGAACGTCATCTTCAGCGAACCAGGCGGGCAGCAGGTTAGGGTGATTCGGGAACATTTCCCACAGCAACGGCAGCAGGGCTTTGTTCGAGACGATGCTTTTCCATGCCGGTTCAAGCCAGCGTACGCCAGCATCACCCAGCTTGGTTGAGAACATCTCACGCAGCATAAACTCCCACGGATAGAGCTTGAACAGGTTACTGATCACCTGATCCTGAGCATCAGTAAATTCCCCTTTTTCGCCCAGGCCAATTTCATCTATATAGAGAAATTCACTCGGCAGCCCCGCTTCAGTAGCGCAGTCCTGAAGATATTGCACGGTGCCACGATCTTCGTCGGTGTCGCGGCAGCAGGCGAAGTGCAGCCAGTTAAAGCCGTGCTGCTGATGTAATGCGGCAAAACGTTCAATCAGCTTTTCCTGCAGGCTATTAAACTGGTCACTGCCTGCCGGGAGCTGACCTGCGTTGAGCTGATCTTCCAGCCACAGCCACTGGAAAAACGCCGCTTCATACAGGGAGGTCGGCGTATCGGCATTGTTCTCCAGCAGCTTCACATCGCCTTTGCCATCCCAGGCAAGATCAAGGCGTGAGTAAAGCGAGGGCTGACGCTGATGCCATGAATCGCGCACGAAGTCCCAGGTGTGTTTTGGGATGCGGAATTTGGTCAGCAGCGCTTCGCTGTTTACGACCTTATCCACGACCTGCAGGCACATCTGATGCAGTTCTGCAGTGACATCTTCCAGATGCTCGATTTGCGCCAGCGTGAACTGGTAATAAGCATCTTCACACCAGTAGGGTTCGCCATGCATGGTATGAAAACGAAAGCCAAACTCGGTGGCTTTTTCACGCCAGCCTGGGCGTTCTGAAATGGCAATGCGTTCCATTGGGGCGTTAGCCTCCCATTGATCGGCTGGATGTGCCGCTGGCGCTGCTACGCTGCATGCTATTCTGTTTCGCGACGGTTTCACCAAAGCCACCACGGGTAATGGTGGAGGTCGTTGCCGGTTTCGGTGCCAGCGCCGTTTTAGGCACGGTCATGGTTTTGCCGGAAGTGGCAGCACCATAGTTACGGCCGGAGGCATCAACAAACTGGCCGTTTGCCGGGCTGCGGGCATTTTTCGGTGAGAATAGCGGTTGCTGCGCAAAGCCCGAACCACCGCCCATCATGCGGCCCATCATGTAACCGGCCATTAGTGGCATCCAGAAGCTGCCGCCACTCTGCTGCGATTCAGCATTGGTGGTGCCAACGCCCGCCTGAGCCGGTGTCTGCTGACACTGATTTTCACCAAATTCAGCGACACAATCTTCACGCGTGGCATATTTTGGCGCAGTACGTTCAGCCTCTTTTTTAGCCTCATTGAATGCGGTAGTACACTGCGCACTCTGGCCCGGATTGGCTTTCGAACAGTCATCCGCATTCTGGTACATCGAAACCGTTTCATCGTTCTGTTCGCAGCCAGCGAGCATAAATACGGCTGAAACGGCGATAGCAACGGGCGTCAAGTGGCGTGCCTGCCAGCTTTTACGAAAAGCGGCATAGCGAATAGATTTTGTGCGTTTCATTATGATTATCCTGTGCCCAAAGGTAGCGCATAGAATAGGGGAAGGGGGGGTAAAATTGAAGCTGGAGGCCTGATACAACAGGGATCTTTACTTAGTTATACGTTCAACAGAGAGACGGGCCGCAAAGCAGCCCGTCCACTGATTATTGACCGAAAGGATTACCGCTGCTGTGGCGAGCCGCAGGACGCGCTGCCTCAGACGAGCCAGTTGCCACCGGACCGCTATCCACACGAGCGGTCTGCTGGGCATTTTCCGGCGCCACCGTTTCCGGGGAAGTCGGAATCTCTTTACCCAGCTGGCTGTTCAGTTTCTGCAGGCTCTGCTCGTTGAGCGTACCCAGTGCATAGCTGATATTCAGCTGGTTAATCAGGTAGCTATAACGCGCATCAGAGAGCTGCTGTTTCGCGTTGTAGAGCACGGTCGTTGCATCCAGCACATCGACGATGGTACGCGTACCCACCTGATAGCCCGCTTCGGACGCATCCAGTGAGCTTTGCGCAGAGACGACTGCCTGTTTGTAGGCGTTGATGCTGCTGATAGACGCATTCACGTTGTTAAACGAGGAGCGTACCGTCTGTACTGCTGTGCGGTGAGCGCTTTCCAGCTGTTCGCTGGCGCTGACAAAATTGTATTGCGCCTGTTTCACCTGAGAGGTAACGCTGCCGCCGCTATACAGTGGCAGTGAGAAACTCAGGCCAACCTGGTTTGAACCGGTAATTGAATCGGTAGAACCCTGGCTCTGGTTTGCACGGCTGCCGCCATATTTGCTGTTTGACATGCCGGTGGAGGCGGTCAGATCCAGCGTCGGCATATGGCCGGTTTCCGCTGAGCGAATCTGCTCACGCGCCAGATCCTGATTCAGGCGCGCAGAGAGCAGTGACAGGTTACGGCTTTCTGCCTGCTTAAGCAGCGCACTCACCGCTTCGGGCTTATCGGTTCTGAAACGATCAATGCTCAGCGAAGCCAGCGACATATAGTCCATGCCGGTAATCTGACGCAGCGTTTCTACGTTGTTATCAAGATTGTTACGCGCGGTCACTTCATTGGCCAGCACGCTGTCATACTGCGCACGGGCGTTCTGAACATCAGTGATGGCAACCAGGCCAACGTTAAAACGCTGGGTGGTCTGATCCAGCTCGCGGTAGATAGACTGTTTCTGCGCTTCAGTGTAAGAAAGGGTATCAATCGCTTTCAGCACGTTGAAGTAGGCCGTTGCGGTGTTCAGAATCAGATCCTGCTGCGCCACCTGATAGGTCACATCCTGAATACCGGCGGTCTTTTCCTGCAGAGTCAGCGCGCGCCATTTCGACATGTCGAAAATAGTCTGGGTTAAATTCAGAGAGCCGCTGGTCGTGTTGGAATGAAGACCACTACTGTCGCGATAACCGTTATTATAGGCGTAGTCTGCACCCAGTCCGAGCTGAGGTAATAATGGGCTACGCGCTTCGTTGATTTTCTCAAAAGCAGAATCACGATCGGCAGCGGCGCTGCGCAGATCCGGGTTGCTCAGACGTGCTTGCTGGTAAACCTGAAGCAGGTCTTCGGCCTGGCTGGCGAAGCTGAAACCGCCCAGGCTAAGCCCAATAAAAAATGGGAGCAGTTTTTTCATTTGCATTCCTTTTGTTGCAGCAAATTGCAGTGGGTGCGCTGCCGGGTAAGCCAAAAAATTATCGCCGATTCTAGCAGAGGGCAACTGTGAGATAAGTTGGCTGAAAGTGCCTTCTATCTCTAATCTACGTAAATATTTCAGAAAGAACTACTTACATGGAGCACGGTTACAGGCTTTTTTCGCTCCACCCCAATCTGCACAAGGAACCTGATGATGCCGGAAGAAAAAAAATCCCCTGTGACTTTCACAAAAAACGATGTAGAAATTATTGCACGAGAAACACTCTACAAAGGTTTTTTTTCCGTTGAGCGATACCGCTTCCGCCACCGCCAGTTTAATGGCGAAATGAGTGGAGAAGTGCAACGCGAAGTTTTTGAGCGCGGACATGCTGCCGTGCTGCTACCTTATGATCCCTTACGCGATGAAGTGGTGCTGATTGAACAGATCCGCATCCCGGCTTATGACAGCAGTGCTTCACCCTGGCTGCTGGAGATGGTCGCCGGTATTATCGAACCCGGTGAATCAGTCGAGCAGGTTGTGCGCCGTGAAGCTGTTGAAGAAGCAGGATTGGACGTCGGTCGTGTTAAGCCCATGCTTAGCTATCTGGCCAGCCCTGGCGGCACCAGCGAACGTTTGTCGGTGCTGATTGGGGAAGTGGATGCCAGCCATGCAGAGGGATGCCATGGTCTGGAGGAAGAGAATGAGGATATTCTTGTCCATGTGGTGAGCCGCGAACAGGCGTACCGCTGGGTGGAAGAGGGGATAATTGATAATGCGGCGTCTGTCATCGCCTTGCAATGGCTGGCGTTGCACCATGAAAAACTACGCGAAGAGTGGATACAAAAATGAAACAGCGCTATACCCCTGACTTTCCCGAAATGATGCGGCTCTGCGAAACCAATTTCGCCCAGTTACGCCGCCTGCTGCCGCGTAACGATGAGGCGGGAGAATCGGTGATCTATCAGGTGAGTGGCGCCCGTTATCAACTGACGATTCAGGAGTCGACACGCTACACCACGCTGGTGGAGATCCGCCAGGTCGCACCTGCCGTGAGTTACTGGAGTCTGCCCTCGATGTCGGTCAGGCTCTATCACGATGCGATGGTCGCCGAAGTGTGTTCAACTCAACAGATCTATCGGTTCAAAGCGCGCTATGATTATCCTAATAAAAAATTGCATCAGCGCGATGAAAAACATCAGATAAACCAGTTTCTCGCAGACTGGCTGCGTTACTGCCTGGCACATGGCGCGATGGCGGTTCCGGTCTGCTGATGCGTATAATGCAGTAAATGGCGTGGAGACGAAGGAAACGCTTTGGATAGCCTGCTAACTCTTCCTGCAGCGAACGGTTCCGAAATCAGGATTTTGCAAATCACGGATACCCACCTGTTCGCGGGAAAACATGAATCGTTGCTTGGGGTGAACACCTGGTCGAGCTACGACGCCGTGCTGGATGCGATTATTGCGCAACATCGCGACTATGATCTGATCATCGCCACGGGCGATCTCGCCCAGGATCACTCTATCGAAGCCTATCAGCATTTTGCTGAGGGCATCTCTCGCTTGCCGCGGCCCTGCGTCTGGCTACCCGGTAATCACGATTTTCAGCCCGCAATGGTGGATACACTGGCGGCAGCGCACATCAATGCCCATAAGCAGGTGCTGGTGGGTGAGCAGTGGCAGATTGTGTTGCTCGACAGCCAGGTCTACGGTGTTCCGCATGGAATGCTGAGCGACTATCAGCTGGAGTGGCTCGACAACGCGCTGGCCCGCTTTCCGCAACGGCATACGCTGGTTATGCTGCATCACCATCCGCTGGCCTCTGGCTGCACCTGGCTCGATCAGCACAGCCTGCGCAATTCGCATCAGCTTGATGCCGTGTTGCAGCGCTACCCGTTAGCCCGGACGCTGGTCTGTGGCCATATTCACCAGGAGCTGGATATGGAATGGCATGGCCGTCGGGTGCTGGCGACGCCGTCTACCTGTGTCCAGTTCAAACCGCACTGTACCAGTTTTGCGATTGACACCGTGGCTCCCGGCTGGCGCTGGTTTACACTGCATCCGGATGGCGGCCTTGAGACCGAAGTGAACCGGCTTGACACCGACGCTTTTCGTCCCGATTTAGACTCCGAAGGATACTGACGCGTGGCAGCACTGCTCTATCTGCACGGTTTTAACAGTTCGCCGCAGTCCGCGAAGGCGACTCAGTTCCGGCAATGGTTAGCGATGCAGCACCCGGAGATCGACATGATCGTGCCACAGCTGCCGACCTTTCCCGCTGATGCGGCGGCAGTGCTGGAAGACCTGGTGCTGAGCCGCAGTGGCGAAACCCTGGGCGTGGTAGGATCGTCGCTGGGCGGTTATTACGCTACCTGGCTGTCCCAATGTTTTATGCTGCCGGCTGTTGTCGTCAATCCCGCAGTACGCCCTTTTGAACTGCTGGTGGATTTCCTTGGCGAAAATCAGAATCCCTACACGGGCCAGCAATATGTGTTAGAGTCACGCCACATTTACGATCTCAAAGTAATGCAGATTGAACCGCTGGAAGCGCCCGATTTACTCTGGCTGCTGCAACAGACCGGCGATGAAGTTCTCGATTACCGACAGGCACTCGACTATTACAGCGCGTGCCGTCACACGGTAGAAGAGGGCGGAAATCATGCATTTACTGGATTCGAGCGCCATTTCCCGCAGATTCTGGACTTTCTTGGTCTGAATCATCCCTGAGTAATGCGGAAATCGCACCAATTTCACCCTTCTAATCAGACATTTACGATGAGTCAATCAAACTATAACGCGGATGCCATTGAGGTCCTGACTGGCCTTGAGCCTGTTCGCCGTCGTCCGGGCATGTATACCGATACGACGCGGCCCAACCATTTGGGTCAGGAAGTGATTGATAACAGCGTCGATGAGGCGCTGGGCGGCCACGCGAAGCGGGTTGAAGTGATTCTGCACGCTGACCAGTCGCTGGAAGTTATTGATGATGGGCGCGGCATGCCGGTGGATATTCACCCGGAAGAGGGCGTACCTGCTGTCGAGCTGATCCTGTGTCGTCTGCATGCGGGCGGCAAGTTCTCCAATAAAAACTATCAGTTCTCGGGCGGTCTGCACGGCGTCGGCATTTCTGTGGTTAACGCCCTGTCAAAACGCGTCGAAGTCACGGTGCGCCGTAATGGCGAAATCTATGACATGGCGTTTGAAAATGGTGACAAAGTTCAGGATCTCACGGTTACCGGCACGGTGGCGAAACGCAACACCGGTACGCGCGTCCATTTCTGGCCTGATGAAAGCTTCTTCGACAGCCCACGCTTCTCGGTATCACGCTTATCCCATCTGCTGAAAGCCAAAGCGGTGCTCTGTCCTGGCGTTGAGATTGTCTTTAAAGACAAACTGAACAATACCGAACAGACCTGGTGCTACGAAGATGGCCTGACGGACTACCTGTGCGAAGCGGTGAATGGCTTACCGACGCTGCCGGAAAAACCCTTTGTCGGCAGTTTTGCCGGCGATGTGGAGGCGGTGGACTGGGCGCTGTTATGGCTGCCGGAAGGCGGTGAACTGTTAACCGAAAGCTACGTTAACCTCATCCCGACGATGCAGGGCGGGACACACGTTAACGGTCTGCGTCAGGGACTGCTGGATGCGATGCGCGAGTTCTGCGAATACCGCAATATCCTGCCGCGTGGCGTCAAACTCTCAGCGGAAGATATCTGGGATCGCTGTGCCTATGTGCTGTCGGTCAAAATGCAGGATCCTCAGTTTGCCGGGCAGACCAAAGAGCGTCTCTCTTCACGTCAGTGCGCAGCCTTTGTCTCTGGCGTCGTCAAAGATGCCTTCAGCCTGTGGCTGAACCAGAACATTCAGACGGCAGAACAGCTGGCTGAGCTGGCGATCTCCAGTGCCCAGCGGCGTATGCGGGCAGCCAAAAAAGTGGTGCGTAAAAAGCTCACCAGCGGTCCGGCGCTGCCGGGCAAACTGGCGGACTGCACCGCGCAGGATCTGAATAAAACGGAATTGTTCCTTGTCGAAGGGGATTCGGCAGGCGGATCGGCCAAGCAGGCGCGCGATCGTGAATATCAGGCGATCATGCCGCTCAAGGGCAAGATCCTGAATACCTGGGAAGTCTCGTCCGATGAGGTGCTGGCATCGCAGGAAGTCCATGATATTTCTGTGGCGATCGGCATTGATCCTGACAGCGAAGATCTTTCGCAGCTGCGTTACGGCAAAATCTGCATTCTGGCGGATGCGGACTCAGATGGTCTGCATATTGCCACGCTACTCTGTGCGCTGTTCGTCAAACATTTCCGCTCACTGGTCAGCAATGGTCACGTCTATGTGGCCATGCCGCCGCTTTACCGTATTGATCTCGGTAAAGAGGTCTACTATGCGCTGGATGAAGATGAGAAAGAGGGCGTGCTGGAGCAGCTGAAACGCAAAAAGGGTAAACCTAACGTTCAGCGCTTTAAAGGGTTGGGTGAAATGAACCCGCTGCAGTTGCGTGAAACCACACTGGATCCGAATACCCGCCGCCTGGTACAGCTGACTATCAGTGAAGAGGATGTCGATCAGACGATACGCATGATGGATATGCTGCTGGCGAAAAAACGTTCCGAAGACCGGCGCAACTGGTTGCAGGAAAAAGGCGACACGGCCGATATCGACGTGTAAAAGACAGGACGCGAAAGCGTCCTGTTTTGTTTATGCTTGCACCTGTACACCTTCATCGAACCTGGCTGATTTAGAGAGCAGAGACAGCAATCTTGTGAAAATTACCCTGGAAGAGCTACGTGCCTGGGTGGCGGTGGTAGACAGTGGTTCCATTACTGCGGCGGCATCCCAGCTGGCGCAGACCAGTTCAGGCATCAGCCGGGCACTCTCCCGGCTGGAGAGCAAGCTGCAGACCACGCTGTTGCATCGCACTACCCGACGGCTGGCGCTGACCGAAGAGGGGCAGGTTTTTCTGGAGCATGCGCGCCAGATCCTGGCCTCCGTTGAGCAGGCCGAAGAGCAGATTGCCCTGCGGCGCGAGATGCCGTCAGGACGGCTTCGGGTGAACGCTGCCACACCCTTCATGCTGCATGTGATTGTGCCGCTGGTAGACGATTTCCGCGCCCGTTATCCGCTGATCCAGCTTGAGCTGAATACCGACGATATTATGATCGATTTGCTGGAGCAGCAGACGGACATTGCTATTCGTATCGGTGAACTGCGTGACTCTACATTACATGCACGGCTGCTCGGCAGCAGTGCGATTCAGCTGATGGCCAGTCCGGCCTATCTGGCAAAAGCGGGCACGCCACAAAGCGTGGCCGATCTCGCACAGCATCAAAAAATCGGCTTTAGTCATCCTGAATCCCTCAACGTCTGGCCGGTCCTGCAGCCTGATGGTGATTTCATGCGTATTAAGCCGACTATCTCAGCTTCCAGTGGCGAAACCATCCGGCAGCTGGCGCTGGCGGGACAGGGCATTGCGCGTATCTCCGACTTTTTCAGCCGGGAAGATTGCGCCACTGGCCGGTTGGTGCCTGTACTCTCCGCGGAAACCCGCGATCTGCGCCTGCCGGTGCATGCGGTTTATTACCGAAACACCACGCTCTCTTCGCGCATCGGCTGCTTTCTGGATTTTCTTCGCAGTGAGATTGATCGGCGGCAACTGCTGTAAGCCGGTCTGCCAGAAACAAAAAAACCTCTGTCGCAGGACAGAGGTTCAGATAGATGACAATTACGCATTCGGGCACATCTGACCGCAATGCATTCGCTCAGCGCGCAGGGGCCAGGGTCAGAGGAGGAAAACGTCCCGCGGCCTGGGACAAAAACGCCGGGAGCGTTTTTGAACAACGCAACGCGTTGGCCCGGTAACGGGCGCACCTCAGGGATGAGGTGCGTAATCGCGCGGGCCGGGCATGTCATGGATGACGGCTTTTGCGTTTTTCCGATCTGACCCTGATCCCTGTGCCAGCTCGATCTCACAGCGACGGTGGCCGGAATTTATCCCCAGCCTTAACCCCAGCTACACAACCGCAGTAAAGCCTTCAGCACTAATCAGGCGCTGGGTTCCAGCACCAGAATCTTCACATCCACCACATCATCTTTAATGATGCTGCGATGCGCATCCATGTGCGGCATCTGCTGATGCTGCTCAAGATGGCGCAGGCTTTCCCACTGCTCTAACATGAAAATGGAGTCCGGCGAGTTCTGCTTCCACGGCACCTGCGCCTGATGGTCCAGCAACGCGTCATACTGATGGCAGCCATCTTCTTCTAACACCAGCGGGATCAGCTTTTTCACCGCATCCAGCACGGCCTGACGGCGACCGGGTTTAACACAAATTTCAGCAACGACGGTTAACATTCGTGAATTCCTCTTTCGTGGGAAAATAGGGGTAGCCCCTCATCATCTTACGCAAAAACGCGGCTAAGATGGGTCCGATAAGCGGCAATATCACGCGGCACGTCCGGTGCTTTGATCACATCGTTGCAGATAAAGGTCGGCAGCGCTTCCATTCCCAGGAACTGGTTGGCTTTGTGGAAGTGCAGATAGAGACCATCGACGCCAACACCTTCAAAGAACTGCTCCGGGTCAGTAAAAGCCTGTAGCGGCGCATTCCACGTCAGTGACAGCATATATTTTTTGCCCTGCAGCAGACCGCCGGAACCGTACTTCTTCGCCGCATCAGAACGGGTTCGGCCATCGCTGGCGTAGAGCGAGCCGTGACCTTCGGTAAAGACCTCATCAATGTAACGCTTCACGGTCCAGGGTTCGCCCATCCACCAGCCCGGCATCTGATAAATCACGACATCGCTGTCGACATATTTCTGCACTTCATCGGCAATCACGTAGTTGCTGTCGGCCACGGTCACTGACACTTCATGGCCCATATCACGCAGCTGACTGGCTGCAACATCGGTCAGGGTGTGGTTCAGTTCACCTTTAGAGTGGGCAAACGTTTTGCCGCCATCAATAATTAAAATCTTGCTCATGCACAGGTTGCCTCGTTTTCTGAATATGTCGCCTAGCTTACACGTGCGCCATTCCCGGAAAAATGGGAGGTAGATCACAACACTTTTGCTGTGGCAGCAACAATACGCCGGTTTATGGCACCATCGTTGGGCAAACTCACTATGAAAACAGTCAAGAAAACATCAAAATGAAAAAAATCGTTTTCTCTTTACTGCTGGCCAGCAGTGCGGTCCAGGCACAATCTCATCTCGACACCATTCTCAGTTCTAAAACGCTCAGGGTCTGCACCACCGGGGATTACAAGCCTTACAGCTTTCTTCGCCCGGATGGTCAGTATGAAGGGCTGGATATCAGCATGGCGAACGCACTGGCGATGTCGCTCGGCGCGAAAGTGGAGTGGGTACCGACCACCTGGAAAACCCTGATGCCTGACTTTCTGGCAAAACAGTGTGATATCGCCGTCGGCGGCGTCTCCGTCACGCTGAAACGTCAGCAGACCGCCTGGTTCGCCCGGCCGCTGGATGTGGATGGCAAAATCCCGCTGGTGCGCTGCACAGATAAAGATCGCTTCCAGACCCTTGAACAGCTCAACCGGCCTGAGGTGCGGCTGATTGAACCGGCGGGCGGCACCAACGAAGCCTTTGTACACAGCCACCTGCCGAAAGCCTCACTGACGCTGTTCCACGATAACGTCACCATCTTCCAGCAACTGGTGGATAAAAAGGCGGATGTGATGATTACCGATGCCTCTGAAGCGCGTTTTCAGCAGCAGCATTACCCGACGCTCTGTGCGCTCAACCCTGACAAACCGCTGCAGTATGGCGAAAAGGCTTACATGATTCCGCGTGACGACATCAGCTGGAAGCTCTATGTCGACCAGTGGGTGCATCTCAGCACCGCCACCGGCGAATATCGTGATATTGCCCGCCAGTGGATGGGCGCAAAGCCCTGACGCACTTTCACTGAGAGTCTATGCACCCGGCGCGAGAATCAGGTACTTCCGGCGACTGAAATCGCGCTGAGTGACGCCTGCTGTCCCGCGCTTCCCCTGTGACTAACACTGGCGAATAAGGTACTATCCTCGCCAAACCACCGCCGGGTGTCCCGCCGTTGTGGGCCACGATGTGAGGATGAGAAATTCATGAGTGAACTGACGCAGGATGGTGCAGAGCGTCTTGCCCTGCATACCTTTACCGAGGATGCGTATTTAAAATATTCGATGTACGTCATCATGGACCGCGCGTTGCCTTATATCGGTGACGGGCTGAAGCCTGTACAGCGACGCATTATCTACGCCATGTCGGAACTGGGTCTCAATGCCAGCGCCAAATTTAAAAAATCCGCGCGAACCGTGGGTGATGTGCTGGGTAAATACCATCCGCATGGCGACAGCGCCTGTTATGAAGCGATGGTATTAATGGCGCAGCCGTTCTCTTACCGTTATACGCTGGTCGATGGACAGGGTAACTGGGGCGCACCGGATGATCCCAAGTCGTTTGCAGCCATGCGTTACACCGAATCACGCCTGTCAAAATATGCCGAGCTGCTGTTAGGTGAGCTAGGCCAGGGAACGGTGGAATTTCAGCCGAACTTTGACGGCACGCTGCAGGAGCCAAAAATTCTGCCGGCGCGTCTGCCTAATATCCTGCTCAATGGCACTACCGGCATTGCCGTCGGTATGGCGACCGATATTCCGCCGCACAATCTGCGCGAAGTCGCTCAGGCCGCCATTGCGCTGATTGACGCACCAAAAACGACGCTGGAAGCGCTACTGGATATCGTTCAGGGGCCGGATTACCCGACCGAGGCGGAGATCATTACGCCGCGTGACGAGATCCGTAAAATGTATCAGACCGGTCGCGGCTCTATTCGCCAGCGTGCGGTATGGAAAAAGGAAGAGGGTGAGGCGGTCATTACCGCGCTGCCGCATCAGGTCTCCGGCGCACGCGTGCTGGAACAGATTGCTAACCAGATGCGCAATAAAAAGCTGCCAATGGTTGAGGATCTGCGTGATGAGTCTGACCATGAGAACCCGACCCGTCTGGTGATCGTGCCACGCTCCAATCGTGTCGATCTCGATCAGATAATGAACCATCTGTTCGCCACCACCGATCTTGAGAAAAGCTACCGCGTTAACCTCAACATGATCGGGCTGGATAACCGCCCGGCGGTGAAAAACCTGCATGAGATCCTGACCGAGTGGCTGGTGTTCCGCCGCGACACGGTCAAGCGTCGTCTTAATTACCGACTGGATCGCGTGCTGCGCCGCCTGCATATCCTGGAAGGATTGCTGGTTGCGTTCCTGAACATTGATGAAGTCATCGACATCATCCGTACTGAGGATGAGCCGAAGCCGGTTCTGATGTCACGTTTTGGCATCAGCGAAACCCAGGCCGAATCGATCCTCGAACTGAAGTTGCGTCACCTGGCGAAGCTCGAAGAGGTGAAGATCCGTGCCGAGCAGGCGGATCTGGAAAAAGAGCGCGATCAGCTGCAGGCCACGCTGGCCTCTGAACGCAAGATGAACACCCTGCTGAAAAAAGAGTTACAGGCTGATAGCGCCAGTTACGGCGACGATCGCCGTTCACCACTGCGTGAGCGTGAAGAAGCCAAAGCGCTGAGCGAAACCGAGCTGGTGCCGTCTGAACCGGTCACCATTGTGCTGTCGCAGATGGGCTGGGTGCGCAGCGCCAAAGGTCACGATATCGATCCGGCCGGACTGAGCTACAAAGCGGGCGACAGCTATCTGGCTGCGGCACGCGGCAAGAGCAATCAGCCGGTGGCCTTTATCGACTCCACCGGCCGCAGCTACACGCTGGATCCGACATCACTGCCTTCCGCGCGCGGTCAGGGCGAGCCGCTGACCGGCAAGCTGACGCCACCGCCGGGTGCCGTCGTTGAACAGGTGCTGATGGAGCCGGATGACCAGCGTCTGCTGATGGCTTCTGATGCAGGCTACGGCTTTATCTGTACTTTCAGCGATCTGATATCACGTAACCGCGCCGGTAAAGCGCTGCTGACGCTGCCGGAAAATGCCCGCGTGATGACGCCGATGGCCGTCCATCATGAAGATGACATGCTACTGGCGATTACACAGGCGGGACGGATGCTGATGTTCCCGGTTGGCGAACTGCCGCAAATGTCGAAAGGCAAGGGCAATAAAATCATCTCGATTCCGTCAGCGGAAGCGGCTGCCGGTCAGGATAAACTGGCCTGGCTGATGATTCTGCCGCCGGGCAGCGCTATCACGCTGCATGTGGGCAAGCGTAAAATGCTGCTGCGCAGTGAAGAACTCCAGAAATTCCGCGCCGATCGCGGACGTCGCGGCACGCTGTTACCGCGCGGCCTGCAAAAAATTGATCGTGTTGAACTGGATGCGCCTGCGCGTCCGGCGAGCCCGGATAGCGAAGCGTAAACTACCCGGCTGACCCTGCGTCAGCCGTGGCTCAATGAGGGAACTATGTTACTGATTCTGCGTGCCATTATCGTCATCATTTATTCGATTTTAATCTGTATCTTTGGCTGTATCTGGTGTCTTTTTTCACCCCGCGATCCGCGCCACGTCGCGACGTTTGGTCGTCTGTTCGGCAAATTGTCGACGGTGTTTGGCCTGAAAGTAGAGTTGCGCAGACCGGAAGGCGCAGAGAATTATGGTAATGCGATCTACATCGCCAACCACCAGAACAACTACGACATGGTCACTGCGGCTAAAATGGTGCAGCCCTATACGGTCACCGTGGGCAAGAAGAGCCTGCTGTGGGTGCCGTTTTTTGGCCTGCTCTACTGGCTGACCGGTAATCTGCTGATTGATCGCGATGACCGGGCTAAAGCGCGCGGCACCATCGGTGAGCTGGTGGATCAGTTCAACAGCAAGCGCATCTCGATCTGGATGTTCCCGGAAGGGACGCGCAGTCGTGGTCGTGGCTTGCTGCCGTTTAAAACGGGTGCCTTCCACGCTGCCGTGGCGGCCGGTGTGCCGATCATCCCGATTGTGGTCTCGAACACACACGGCAAGATCAATCTTAACCGCTGGAACAATGGACTGGTCATCGTTGAAATGCTGCCACCGGTTGATGTTAAAGCTTTCGAGTCGTCGTCGGTACGTAAGCTGGCAACCCACTGTCGCGAACAGATGGCGGCAAAGCTGGAAGAGTTGAACGCCGAAGTCGCCGAACGCGAAAAAAACGGAAAAATCTGACCGGCGAATCACTCGCCGAACTCATCTGCAGGGATGCAACCCGGCGAGCCTTTATCGGCTCGTCGTGAACGCAGCACAGCAAAACAGATCAATAAAAACAGGGTCGGCGCTCAGCGCCACGCGTAAAGGGTCAGAAGTTTTATGTCTTTCAGCAGACGTCAGTTCATCCAGCTTTCTGCCGGAGCGGCGCTTAGCGCCAGTGTACTACCTCATGCGGCGCGCGCCGCTTCTCCAGCTAATGGCGATACGCCACTGCCCATTCCGCCGTTACTGGAATCCCGTCGTGGCCAGCCGCTGTTTCTGACGATGCAGCGTAGCCACTGGTCCTTTAATGGTGACAATAACAAAGTGCCGGTATGGGGCATTAATGGCCTCTATCTGGGGCCGACCGTTCGGGTTTACAGTGGCGATGACGTTAAGCTGATCTACAGCAATCGGCTGAATGAGTCAGTCTCCATGACGGTCAGCGGTTTGCAGCTGCCAGGGGCGTTAATGGGCGGTGCGCCACGTATGATGTCGGCCGGTGTGGACTGGTCGCCAGTGCTGCCGATTCGTCAGGCGGCTGCAACCTGCTGGTATCACGCTAATACCCCAAACCGCATGGCTCCGCACATTTATAATGGTCTGGCGGGCATGTGGCTGGTAGAAGATGATATCGGCAAACAGCTGCCGCTGCCGAAGCATTACGGTGTCGATGACTTCCCGATTATCATTCAGGACAAACGGCTCGATAACTTCGCCACGCCAGTCTATGACCCGCCACAGGATGGCGGCTTCCTGGGTGACACTCTGCTGGTGAATGGCGTACGCAATCCCTTTGTCGAGGTGTCACGCGGCTGGGTGCGTCTGCGCTTGCTGAACGCCTCAAATGCGCGACGTTATGAGATGGTGCTAAGCGACAACCGTCCGTTTATGGTCATCGCCAGCGATCAGGGCTATCTGCCTGCACCGGTGGCGGTGCAGCGTCTGTCACTGGCACCGGGCGAACGCCGCGAAGTGCTGATAGATATGTCGCAGGGTGATGAAGTGTCGATAACGGCGGGTACGGCGGCGGGCATCATGGACAGGTTGCGCGGTTTCTTTGAGCCATCCTCTATTCTTACCTCTACCCTGATCCTGACGCTGCGACCCACCGGCTTACTGCCGCTGGTGACAGATAATCTGCCGATGCGGCTTTTAGCCGATCAGATTCTGGATGGTGTGGCGGTTCGCACACGCGAATTCCGCATTGGCGACAGCATGCCGGGCATTAATGGCGCGCTCTGGGATATGAACCGCATTGACACGACCGCGCAGCAGGGCACTTTTGAGCGCTGGATCCTGCACGCTGACCGGCCACAGTCACTGCATATTCAGGGCGTGATGTTCCTGATTAAAAGTGTGAATGGGGCGCAGCCGATGGGCGAAGATCGTGGCTGGAAAGATACGGTCTGGGTGGATGGCAGCGTGGAGCTGATGGTCACCTTCCCGCAAAGCTCATCCGATCATTTCCCGTTCGTCTATTACAGCCAGACGCTGGAACTGGCCGATCGGGGTACGGCGGGACAACTTGAGGTGCAGCCCACTTCATAACAGCGCGGTCAGGCTGGAAAGACTGGCCTGACCGCGTTAATTACACGCTACTCTGCAGTTCCAGGGCAGCGTGTACGCATCACCGGGCGACGCATCCCCTTAGTTAAACGTCTCCGGATCCGGACCCAGACGATTGCCGCTGTCCAGTTTCGCAATATCACTCACTTCATGCTTATCCAGACGGAAGTCGAACACCTTAAAGTTCTCTTCGATACGCGCTGGCGTCACCGACTTCGGAATCACCACCAGGCCGCTATCCAGATGCCAGCGGATCACGATCTGCGCAGGTGTCTTGCTGTATTTCTTCGCCAGCGACTTAATGATCTCCTGATCGAAGACCCCTTTGCCGCCCTGAGCCAGCGGACTCCAGGATTCGGTCTGGATCTGATGCAGCGCGTTCCACGCATGCAGCGTACGCTGCTGAAGCATCGGGTGCAGCTCAATCTGGTTTACGACTGGCGTCACACCGGTTTCATCCAGCAGGCGCTTCAGGTGCGCTTCATGGAAGTTACAGACGCCGATGCTTTTGGTCAGTCCCTGCTGCTGCAGTTCGATCATCTTCTTCCAGGCATCAACGTAGTTGTCTTTTTCCGGGCACGGCCAGTGCATCAGATAGAGATCGACCTGATCCAGCTTCAGTTTCTCCAGGCTGGTTTCCATCGCCTGCTGAACGTTCTGCTGATCGTCGTTCCACAGTTTGGTGGTCACGAAAATCTCTTCGCGCGGCACGTCGGTTTCCTGGAGCGCCTGGCCAATCGCCTCTTCATTTTTATAGGCGGCGGCAGTATCGATGGAACGATAGCCGACCTCAAGCGCTTTCAGCACCGCATGACGTGCATCATCGATGCTGGCCTGCCATACGCCGAGTCCCAGTTGCGGCATCATATTGCCATCGCGCAGTTTGATAATGGGTTGGTCTGCCATAGTTGCTCCTTTCCGTTGCGGTTAATCCGTGAGATTTCACTGTGCTTAAGTCTAGCCAACAATTCTCAGCCTGCTTAGCTCAGTCGATAACAGCACGCCTGGTCTTATGCCCGATTCGGTAAATTTATTGCCTGATTCTCCTGGCTGCTGGCGATTCAGGCATTCGCACGGCAAACTGGCTTTTTGGCTGAAAAAGGAGTCGCTATGGCGCACGATGCACTGTGTCACCGGCTGGCACAGCAGGTCGTCACGTTAATGACCCACGGTCACGACCGTCTCTGTCCGGTCGAAAATGTGTCGCTGATTTATGCGAATCAATATCGTCCGCGTACGCCGATGATGTATCAGCCCGGCATTGTGATCCTGTTTCAGGGCAGCAAAACCGGTTATCTCGGCAGCACCGTTTTTCAGTATGACGCCAGCAAGTATCTGATGCTCACCGTGCCGCTGCCGGTGGAGTGCGAAACCTGGGCTTCGCCGGAGATACCCATTGCCGGGCTGTGCCTCAACGTCGATACCGCCAGTCTGCAGGATCTGCTGATTGAAATTGGTGATGACGATCAGTTTCAGCCGCAGCCACAGACCTCGGGCATTCACTCGGCCTGGCTGACGGAGCCGATGCTGTGTGCCGCTGAGCGACTGCTGGATGTGATGACCCAGCCGCGCGATGCGCGGGTGCTGGGGCCGCACATCGTGCGGGAAATTATCTACTATGTGCTGACCGGCCCGATTGGCGGCGCACTGCTCTCACTGGTGAGCCGACAGACGCAGTTCAGCCTGATCGCGCGCGCCCTCCGGCGGATTGAGAATCACTATGCGGAAAACCTCAGCGTCGATGCGCTGGCGGCAGAAGTGAACATGAGCGTTTCAGCCTTTCACCATAACTTCAAAGCGGTAACGCAAACCTCGCCACTACAGTATCTCAAGCGCTATCGCCTGCATCAGGCGCGATTGCTGATGCTGCACGATGGACTGAAAGCGAGTGCGGCGGCGGTGCGGGTTGGCTATGAAAGTCCTTCGCAGTTCTCGCGGGAATTTAAACGTTATTTTGGCGTGACGCCGGGGGAAGAGGTTAATCGTGTCAGGCAGACGGTGACGGATTCATCTTTGTAGGTCGCCGATCCGGCCGCCCGGAGGCGGCGGATCCCGAGGCTGTGGGCACGTCAGGCGCGTTTCTGGCGACGCTGTTTCCAGATCACCAGAATGCTGCCGAACAGACCGAGCACCAGCAACACCATCGGCAGTATCATCAGAATCGCCATCACCTGATCTTCATGACGCTTGATGAACGGCACCTGGCTGATGCCATAGCCAAAGGTCACCACAATGCCGACCCACAGCAGACCGCTGAGCCAGTTAAACAGCTGAAAACGACTGTTCTGTAAGCCCGCAATGCCCGCCATGGTAGGCAGGATGGTGCGGATAAACGCGAGGAAGCGGCCGACCAGCAGCGCCATCAGACCGTGACGGTTAAACATATTCCAGGCGCGCTGGTGATACTGCGCGGGCAGATGCATCAGCCAGCTCTTAACCAGTCGGGTATTGCCCAGCCAGCGACCCTGCAAATAGCTCAGCCAGCAGCCGAGGCTGGCAGCTGTCGTCAGGATCACCATGGTCGGTACAAAATCCATCACCCCTTTAGCCACCATCGCGCCTGCCAGCAACAGCAGACTGTCTCCCGGCAGGAAAGAGGCGGGTAACAGACCATTTTCCAGAAACAGCGTCAGAAACATCACGCCATACACTACCCATACCACATCCGGATTTGCCAGTGCGGCAAAATCCTGATGCCAGAGCGCCTGGACAATCTCGTGTAAAACACCCATTAGCGATTCCATCACGTCACAAGGAACAATCCGTCTGCGTTCAGACAGTACAGTGAACTCACCAACAATCTGAACGATGCGGGATAAATTTTAACAACAAATGAGCCGCTGCCCGGCAAACACTGCGGGCCACCGCGACCCGGTTTATCTTCTGTTTACTTTCTGTTGAGCGACTCAGCGCGTCAGGCGCGAAAAACCGGCTTCCAGGTCAGCCAGCAGGTCATCAACATGCTCCAGGCCAATATGCAACCGCACCAGCGTGCCGGTGAAATCCACACCGCCCGCCGGACGAATCTCTGCCAGCTCTTCCGGCTGATTCGCCAGGATCAGCGATTCATAGCCGCCCCAGGAGTAAGCCATGCTGAAATGATGGAAGTGATCGAGATATTCCGCCAGCTGGGGTGTGTCTAATTTTTCCTGCAGGATAAATGAGAACAGGCCGCTGCTACCGTTAAAATCGCGCTTCCAGAATTCATGACCTTTGCTTTGCGCCAGCGCCGGGTGATTCACCCGCGCCACTTCGGGACGCGCCGCCAGCCACTCTGCCACCTGAATTGCGCTCTCTTCATGCTGGCGCAGACGGGTACCCAGCGTGCGCAGACCCCGGCTTGCCATGTAAGCGGTATCGGCATCGGCCATCTGGCCCATAAGATAGGAGTTCTCGCGCAGCTGATCGATGCAGCGCGCATTAGCGACTGCGGTGCCAATCATCGCATCGCTGTGACCAATCAGATATTTGGTGCCGGCCTGAATGGAAATATCGATACCGTGCGCCAGCGCATTAAACAGAATGCCGGCCGCCCAGGTGTTGTCGATCATGATGATCGCCTCGGGCGCTTTGGCGCGTACAGCCGCCACAATCGCTGGGATATCCTGAACTTCCATGGTGATAGACGCGGGAGATTCCAGGAAAACAACCCGGGTATTCGACTGAACCAGCTCACCGATTTCGCTGCCGATACAGTGATCGAACCAGCCTGTAGAAACCTGCAGCTTAGCCAGAATTTTCGTACAGAAGTCCTGCGTCGGTTCATAGACCGCGCCACTCATCAGCACGTGGTCACCCGCTTCAACAAAGGCCAGAATCGCATTGGCCACGGCAGCCGCGCCGCAAGGGTAGAGCACGCAGCCTGCACCGCCTTCCAGCTCGGTCATCGCATCCTGCAGCGCAAAGTGCGTCAGGGTGCCACGACGGCCATAAAAGAGTTCACCTTTTGCCCGACCGGCGGTGGCGCGTTTTTTCTCCGCGACGGTATCAAAAACCAGTGAGGAGGCCCGTTGAATCACGCTGTTCACCGAGCCCTGGGTATAACGCTTGCTGCGTCCTGCATTGACGAGCGTGGTATCAATTTTTCTGGTGGTCATGAGTCGCCTTTACCGCTTCGGACTAAGCTCTCACGTTACCACGAAACAGCCAGCAGGGTTGAGACTCAATGGTGATTATCAGAGTGCATCGCAGGAAAAAAAACGGCCCGCTCACGGGCCGTTTTTCTTTGCGTTACATCACGCCCATCAGGCGCGGTAACCAGAGCGAAATGGCGGGAATATAGGTAATCAGCATCAGAACGATAAACAGCATGCCGTAGAACGGTAGCATCGCCCCGACCACCTGCTCAATCTTCTGTTTACTTACCGCGCTGGCGACAAACAGTACTGTGCCGACCGGCGGCGTAATCAGTCCGATGCCGAGATTGGTCAGCATGATCATGCCGAAGTGCACCGGATCAATGCCCAGTGAGGTCGCCACCGGCAGCAATACGGGCGTGAGAATCAGAATCAGCGGCGCCATATCCATCAGCGTGCCCACCACCAGCAGCAGGATGTTGATGCACATCAGAATCACATATTTATTATCAGAGAGGCTGGTAAAGGCTTCGGTGATCATCGTCGGCAGTTGCATGAACGTCATCACCGCACCAAACCCGGCGGCGAAAGCGATCAGCACCATCACGATGGTGACGGTTTTAATGGTACGAAACAGCAGGATATGCAGCTGATTCCATTTAAAGTCGCGATAGATAAACATGGTGACGAAAAAGGCCCAGATACAGGCGATCGCCGCGGACTCTGAGGCGGTGAAAATACCGGAGAGAATCCCACCCATGATGATGACCACGGTAAACAGGCCCCAGAACGCGTCAAAGAAAATCTTCAGCGCCTGACGAAACGGAATGCGCTCGCCTTTGGGATAGCCGCGTTTGCGTGCGAACCCCAGGCACATCACCATCAGGCAGCCTCCCAGCATCAGTCCCGGCAGGATACCTGCGACAAACAGCGAAGAGATGGTGACCATGCCGCCGGTTGCCAGCGAGTAAATCACCGAGTTGTGACTGGGTGGCGTCAGCACGGCCTGAACGGAGCCGCTGGCCGTTACCGCAGCGGCAAAATCACGCGGATAGCCTTTCTCCTCCATCTGCGGGATCATCACCGAACCAATCGAAGCGGTGTCCGCGACTGACGATCCGGAGATGGCACCAAAGAAGGTCGACGCGACGATGTTAACCAGTGAGAGGCCACCGCGAATAAAGCCGACAAAGATATAGGCGAAATTGACCAGCCGCCGGGCAATCCCACCCTCCGCCATGATCGCACCCGCAAGAATAAAGAACGGGATGGTCAGCAGCGAAAATTTGTTAATGCCATTAGTTATCTGAATCACCACCGCTTCCAGGGGCAGATCGATCCACCAGGCGCCGATAAAAGCGCTCAGGCCGACCGCAAACGCGACCGGAAACCCCACCAACAGCAACACCAGCAAACTGCCTATCAAGATTAATGCATCCATCTTCTGCTCCGGATTAGTGGGTGCCGCCCAGTGTGACAATGGGTCGCTGACTTTGATGGCCGGTCAGCAATCGCTCAACAACAAACAGCAGGGTGAAGATCGCGCCAATCGGGATCGGCAGATACATTTCGCCGTAGGTCACCGCCGGCAGTGAGGCGAGCGTCTGCACCCACATCGCTTCACACAGGCTGTAACTGGCCTGGAAGATCACCAGGCAGGTGAGGATCATCAGCAGATCGCAGACCCGCAGCATCAGGCGCTGGCGGGCAGGTGACAGACGATCGGTGACCATTGACACGCAGATATGTGTTCCGGCACGAAAGCCGACCGGCGCGCCGATAAAAGTGAATATGATCATGCAGATAATGGCGACCGGTTCTGGCCAGGAGAGTGCGCCGTTCATCACGTAACGGGCGAAGATGCCAACAGGAATGACCGTCACCATGATCAACAGCGCCACGGCGGCCACCAGCATGCACAGCAGATAAAGCCCATCCATCAGACGCGTATAAGCAGACATAATTAATACCTGATTAAGCACGCCACACGGCAGTGTGGCGCGGGAAGGGTTATTTCACGTCGGCGATTCGGGTCATCAGATCCTGATATTTGCCGCCGAATTGATCGCGCACCGGCTGGGTAGCCTTAACGAAGTAGTCGCGGTCGGTCTGCTGGAAGGTCACGCCGCCGGCCTTCATTTTGGCGATCGACTGTTCGGTGTAGGTCGCCCAGAGCTGACGCTCTTCATCCTGTGCCTCTTTGCCGAGCTTTTTCAGCAGTGTCTGATCGTCGGGTTTCAGGCGATCCCAGGCGCGTTTCGAAAACAGAATCATCTCTGGCTGAATAAAGTGGCTGGTGAGGGTGTAGTACTTCGCGACCGGCATGTAGTTATGGGCCACAAAGGTAGGTGGGTTGTTCTCGGTGCCATCGACCACGCCGGTCTGCATCGCACTAAAGACTTCGCTGACGCCCATTGCCACCGGATTTGCGCCCATCGCTTTCAGTGTCGCTAGTGAAATGGCGCTGTTCTGCACCCGGATCTTCATACCTTTGAGATCGTCGGGTTTTGCCAGCGGCTTCTTGGTGATCATGTTGCGCTCACCGGCATCCGTCCAGCCCAGGAAGACCATGCGGGCGTTGGGATCCTTATCAAACTTGCTGGCAATCTCGCTGCCTATCTCACCATCCAGCACTTTATGCATGTGGTCGACGTCGCGAAAAATGTAGGGCAGGGTGAGCACGCTGGTTTCCGGGGCGATAGACGTGACCGGAGCCAGTGAGACGCGGATCATATCGATGGCGCCCAGTTGCACCTGTTGCAGCGTCTGGTCTTCATCACCCAGCACGCCACCGGCGTAGATCTTCATCTCCAGCCGTCCATCAGTGGCCTGTTTGAGTTTGTCGCCCATGTGTTGCAGGGCAACCACAGTGGGATAGCCGGCTGGCTGCACTTCAGCGACTTTAATCACCTGTGCCGTGGCGGTGGAACTTATCATGATTGCCGCCAGGGCACTGGCCAGGCATGTTTTTGTCAGTCTCATTATTTTGTCTCCCGCAGAGGTAGGACGGCCTGGAGTCTGGGCTAACCGCAGAGTGCCGTGTGGAGCCAGCATAGTGAAAATGCGTCTGAGTAAAATGCAGTAATGTTGATTGAATGAATGGCGTCACATTTTGAAACGTTGTTTTAATAAATTTTCATGCAGCTTCACATTTTCGAAACATCCCTGACGGAAAGTGTGCAAAGCTGGTCAAAGCGAGGTCTGTGACCAGGGTTGGGTTTGTAAATACTAATGAGAACTACTATCAATTCGCCGCCATTTTGCTATTATTCGCGCTTGTTTCGCATCCCTGAATCAGAAGTTGGAGAAGCAGCGTGGTAGCCAGTGATTTGATGCAAACGGACCTCTCCGTTTGGGGCATGTATCAACATGCCGATATCGTGGTAAAGGTCGTCATGATTGGCCTGTTGTTGGCATCGGTCGTGACATGGGCAATCTTTTTCGGCAAATATGCTGAACTCAGCGCCGCTAAGCGCCGCCTGAAGCGTGAGCAACTGGCGCTGGGCGAAGCCCGTAGTCTTAATGACGCCGCCCGCATTGCTCAGTCGTTTACCGGTCACAGCCACAGCGTCGTGCTGCTGAACGATGCGCAGAATGAACTCGAATTGTCGGCAGGTGTGGAAGATACCAACGGCATTAAAGATCGCACCAGTTTCCGCCTTGAGCGCCGCGTGGCTGCTTTCAGCCGCCATGCAGGCCGGGGCAATGGCTTCCTGGCAACCATCGGCTCTGTCGCCCCGTTTATTGGTCTGTTCGGCACTGTCTGGGGCATCATGAACAGCTTTATCGGTATTGCGAAAACCCAGACGACGAACCTTGCGGTGGTGGCACCGGGTATCGCAGAAGCGCTGCTGGCAACGGCGGTGGGTCTGGTCGCTGCGATTCCGGCGGTGGTAATTTACAACGTCTTTGCCCGCATGATCGCTAACTACAAAGCCTCGCTGGGTGATGTTGCCGCTCAGGTGATGCTGTTGCAGAGTCGTGACATCGACCTGGGCACTGTGGCCAAAGAGGTTCCACGTCCCGCGACCGCCCAGAAACTGCGCTTAGGGTAAGCTGTTATGGCCATGCGATTAAACGACGATCTGCAAACCGACGGTGAAATGCATGAGATTAACGTGACGCCGTTTATCGACGTCATGCTGGTTCTGCTGATCATCTTTATGGTAGCCGCGCCACTGGCGACGGTCGACGTGCGCGTCAATCTGCCAGCCTCAACCAGCGCGCCGCAGCCGCGCCCGGAGAAGCCAGTTTATTTGTCGATTAAAGCGGATAAGCAGCTCTACGTCGGTAACGATCAGGTTACGCCTGACTCGCTGGTGAACGTGCTGACCAGCCAGACGCAGGGCAACAAAGAGACGACGATTTTCTTCCAGGCGGACAAGTCGGTGGATTATGAAACCCTGATGAGCGTCATGGATAAACTGCGCACGGCGGGCTATCTGAAAATCGGGCTGATGGGCATGGAAACCGTGAAGAAATAGCGAATTATCGGGCATCCTTAGAAGGCGACTATTGAGGTCGCCTTTTTTTATGCTGGCTCTCTGACCACATAAAATCGGGTCAAGCAGTGCTCAAGCCGATCACTTATGCTGCCTGATTCGGATTGTTAATTGGTTGTTACTTATGTACATAGATTTGTAAATTGCAATGGTGACTCACGTCACATTAATCCCGCTTCAGTCAGGCTAAAACGGCTAAAAAACAATAGGAAGCCGTTATGAGTCACACCCCGTCTTTACAAAAGCCGCCGAAAAGTGCTGCCCGAACTATCTTCAACGTCACCAGTGGTAACTTCCTGGAGATGTACGACTTCATGGTGTTTGGCTACTACGCGACCGCCATTTCAAAAACCTTCTTCCCGGGTGATGACCCGTTTGCTTCCCTGATGCTGACCCTGATGACCTTTGGTGCCGGCTTCCTGATGCGCCCGCTGGGGGCGATCATTTTAGGTGCCTACATCGACCATCATGGGCGCCGTAAAGGCCTGTTGCTGACGCTGGGCTTAATGGCGATTGGTACCCTGACCATTGCGGTGGTACCGGGTTACGCTACCTTAGGCGTGGCAGCACCGATTCTGATTCTGCTGGGGCGTCTGTTGCAGGGCTTCTCGGCGGGGGTTGAGCTGGGTGGCGTATCGGTCTATCTGGCCGAAGTTGCACCCAAAGGACGTAAAGGCTTCTTCGTGAGCTGGCAGTCGGGCAGTCAGCAGATTGCGGTGATCTTTGCTGCCCTGCTGGGCCTGATGCTGAATCATCTGCTGGCGAAAGAAGCGGTAACGGAGTGGGGCTGGCGTATCCCGTTTGTGGTTGGCTGTCTGATTGTGCCGTTCCTGTTCTATATCCGCCGGATGCTGGAAGAGACTGAAGCGTTCAGTAAACGTAAACATCACCCGAGCATGACGGAAATCATGCGGTCAGTCGCCAGCAACTGGGCGCTGGTGCTGGCGGGCATGCTGATGGTGGTCACCACCACGGTGATGTTCTACATGATCACCGCTTTTACGCCGACCTTTGGGAAAACCGTGTTGATGATGAGCGACAAGCAGGCGTTTCTGGTGACGCTCTGTGTGGGTGTTTCCAACCTCTTCTGGCTGCCGCTGATGGGTACGCTGTCGGACCGCGTGGGACGACGTCCGCTGCTGATTATTTTTACCCTGCTGATGATTGCCACCACCTGGCCGGTGCTTCACTGGATGGTGGGATCGGCCAGCTTCGCTCACCTGCTGGAAGCTGAGCTGTGGCTGTCGTTTCTCTATGCCAGCTATAACGGTGCGATGGTGGTTTATCTGGCAGAAATTATGCCTGCTGAAGTGCGCGCTGCCGGTTTCTCCATGGCTTACAGTCTGGCAACGGCGCTATTTGGCGGCTTTACACCTGCCATCTCCAGCTATCTGATTCACGCCACCGGTGACAAAGCGATGCCTGGCGTCTGGCTCACCTTTGCGGCGGTCTGCGGGCTGATCGGTACGCTGTTGATTGGCCGGATGGTGAAGCAGTATCAGCGGCGTCACAGCGCCACAACGACGGTCAGCGCGTCACTTTAAAACGATAAATCGACGACCACGCTGTCGCTGTAATTTCCTGCAGGCGGCGTGTTCTGAGTGGTCAGGATGCGCGCGGTGTAGTTAAAGCCGCGCGTCAGTCCATCCGCTGATACCGCTGTCGAGGTGGTACTGCTCCAGCGTTCAGTGCCTGCCGCTCCCCAGCGATTGCTGGTGGCACTTTTATAAATCTCATAACTCAGACGGTTCGCTCCGCTCGCCATGTTCCTGACGCTGCCCGCCGGATAACTGCCATTGTTCAGCCCGACGGTATAGGTACTGCCTTTACTGCACAGCACGTTAATGGTCTGCGATACAGCGGAGAAGCTACTCACCAGCGGCGCATTGCCAAAGCTGATGTTGGGTGCGGTGATCGTCGTGCAATCGTTGGTGAGGACAGCGGTAACGTTAATCGGAATCACGCCGCTGCCTTTCTGCTCGCTTAAACAGAGATTACCCACGCCAATGCTGGTGCAGATGCGGTAAGTCACAGCCATATTTAGCGTAACGGAATAGGTTCCCGCTGCAACCACCTGACCGGGAACAGTGCGCAGATAGACGGGAAGGGCAAAGTTAAGACTGCCCAGCAAACCTGCCAGATTTATCAGGGTTTGTGAGCTGTAAACAAACGGCGTGCTGCCAATCGTCAGTTCGCTGGCGCAGGCGCTGTCGGTGCAGAGCCGTACTGGCACATTATCGCTGCCGGTGTCACCACTGCGTTTCAGGACGCCCCGTGTGCCGCTGATATTGGTCGCGCCGGTCAGCTGAAACGTTATCTGGTTATTGCCAAGCAGTGACAACGCCGAGCCTGCGCCACAGTTGACGTTGGCGTTAGTGGTCACCGAGCTGACGGTGGTATTCGCCACAAACGTCGTGACCGAGCCGAAGCTGGCGGTCGACGCGGGCAGACCGCAGGCGGCGTAGCTCACCGACGGCAGTGTCAGCAGCAGGGCAGCCAGTAACAGAGATTTGATCATGGTTGGGTTCCGGACGTGAAAGATTCAGCGGGAGAGGCTGCGCTGCCTGCGGCGGGCGCGGGCAGCGCGCAGGTCAGAGGGCCATAGGTTTTCAGCGCCTGCGGCTGACCGCTGGCGATGCGCAGTTCGGTTTCACAGCGGCGGCCATCGGGCGTCACCACCTCCATCGGGTTTCTGGCAGTGAGATTTTCCATCCAGACGATGCCATCCCAGCCGACATACTCAGTGGCATGATCCGCACGCTGTACCAGGCTTGAGACCGGCAGCGGCTGGCCCTGTGCATCAACCAGAATCACGCTGGCAGAGCGCAGTTTTTCCACCGGGAAGTTAAGCAGGTAGCCGCTCTGACGTTTCACCGCAAAACGCTGCTCAACATGGGGCGTGGTCATATCGGCGGGCAGGTCGAGGGTGTCGATATCATATTTGGCCGGGTAGTAGCTGCTGATGGCGGGGACCAGCAGATAGCCCTGTTGGTTAGTGCGTCCCATCGACTGATTTTCATAGCGAACATTAACGTCGGGATAGCCCGTTTTCACCAGCACAAAAGCGTCGTTGATGGCGTTGGCGGCAAAGACGCCGTTGTCCATTAATACCAGTGCACCGGCGACATCGGCCCATTGAGTCAGATTGTCATCATCACCGTAGAAGCCCCCCGAGGTGTCGATATGGTTATTGCGGTAGCGCAGACTGCCCTGCCGGTAGTCGCCACTGTCGCCACTCTGATTCGCCCATGAGGCATCCCAGGCGAATCCACCGTCGCTGGGCATGGCACTGGAGGCATAGAGACGCTGGCTATCGCGACCGCGTTGATCGCGCTCGGTGCTGATCGCCGCGCTGCCCTGCTCGCCAAACGGGATCACCAGCGAGAGCGCACCGGTCCAGCTCTTCTCCTCCTGATCGCGGCTGGCGGAGACATAGAGGCTGCTGTTTCCCCACAGATTCTTACTCCATGAGAGGTTCCACAGGCGGGTGCGATCGCCCTGGCCGTCGGTGATATCGATGAAGGCGGCGCCGACGCTGCCAAAGCGGTTCAGTGAGATGCTGGCGCTGTATTGGGCAGTGCGGCGCGATAGCGTGTAACGGCTATCCGCCTGACTACCGGCACGGCTGCCGACCAGGGCCAGATTGCCAAAGTCGCTGCTGCGCTGGGTCTGCTGCGTGCCGATGTTGAACCAGCGATTGTTGTACTGATAGCCCCAGCTATATTGCCTGCCGCTGTCGCCATCAAGATGACTTTGTGCCACCGCGCCGTTAACCACGCCCCAGCTGCCAACCCGAAACTGACCTCCCAGCCCGCCCATCGCCAGATTTTCGCTGCCCTCGGCGTGACTCTCCAGCGTCAGCCAGTCGGTTATGCCGTAGCGATATGAGCCACTCGCGGCAGCCGCACCGTAATCGAAGTTTTTAATGCCGTAATTTTCGCGAATCGCCCCGGCGGAGATAGCGTAGTCAGCCAGCCCCGATTTCAGCAGATTGCTGGAGACATAAAACGGCATGGTGGTGGTTACGCGTCGGCCGACCGCATCCGTGGTGGTGATCACCGCGTCACCCGCACCATTGACGAATGGCACATTGGTTAATGACCAGGGGCCAGGCTGCACATTTGCCTGACCGGAGCGATAGCCATTGATAAAGAGATCGACGGTGGAGGGGACTGCAGCCTGGCCAGAGAAGGCGGGTAGCGGATAGGTCACCAGGTCAGGACGGACGCTGAAGTCGCGACCCACACTGATGCCGCCGAGTCGGATGCTGCTGCTCCAGGCAAGCGAGTCAGTCACCAGATCCCCGACCCGCCAGCTCATCACCGCGTTCTCATCTTCATTGCTCCACCAGCTGTCGTAACGGATATAACCGTTGTCCTGATAAGCGGGGCTGCCTTCCAGCTGCTGCTGCCAGACGCCGTTGGTAGAGACGTGTCCGGCATCACCGAACAGGCGCAGTTCGTTCCAGGCAGAAAGCCGGGTGCCGGTGGTATCGGTACGGCTGGCGTAGAGATCGTAGTTAATCAGCGCGCCGGCGCTGGTGCGCCCCGGATAGCGCGGTCCGTTCTTCGCCTCGCCAATCACCTGACCGGGAAGCCATTCCGGTGGTACGGTGAGCAGCAGCCGCTGACGGGCGGCGTCATATTCCACACTGACGGATTGCAGGCTGCTGACATCGATCTGCGCCTGCTCACCCAGCTTATCCAGTGGCAGACCGGCACGCTGCAGATCGCCGCTGCGCAGCCAGAAATGGTCGTTGCGCTGCTCGACTGGCACAATGTTGCCGTTTTCCTGCTGGTTAATCACCAGCTCCAGCATATATTGCTGACCGCTGCTGCTGGTCTGCAGGCTGTGCGGTGGAGGCAGGGATGAATAGGTCTCCGCCAGCACAGGATCCGGCGTTAAGGCGTAAATGACGCTGGCTACCGTCAGCGCGCAGTGATGCAGGGAAAAAGGTCTCATTCAGCGCTTATTTCTGGGCAGCGCTGCGCCACGGGCTCTTGTTGACCTCTGCAGTGAGTTCGCCGCTGACCGGCGTGGTGAGTGGCCAGCGATATGTGCTGTCCGCGAGCACATAGCCATATAAACCGTCGCCCAGTCTGCGACCGCCGATAGTCACATTGCTCAGTCGGGCATGGCCATTGCCGCTGTTGGTCAGCTGCAGCCAGCGCTTGCCTCCCTCGCTAATCTGTTGCCAGCGCAGAGCCGGACGGGCGCTGTCGGTGGAGAGCCCGGTGCCATACACGAACAACGGCACTGAGTAACGCATCTGAAAGGTCAGCCCGGCCTGATTCTCGCCAGGATTGCGCGGCGTGGGAATCTCATCCAGCACCACCCGATAAGCCTGCTCTTTACCGGCCGCAGGCGGCGTCTGTTTAATCAGTCTGACCAGCTGTTTTTGTCCTGGCTCCATTCGCACCATTGGCGGGCTGGCGACCACCCGCTGCTGGGTCTGGTACTGTTCCTGTCCATTGATTTGCTGCCAGCTGAAAACACGGATCTGCATCATCGTGGTCGTGTTACCGCGATTCTCCAGCCAGAGTTCGCTGGCTTTCTCTTCAGGATTAATGGCGGGATCGATAGGCCATATCATCACAGAGTTAGCAGCAAAGGCTGCATGGAAAAGGGGAGAACTTAACAGCAACAGCAGGGCGCGCAGTGGCTTCATGATCGTATCCTTGTTTTCTATCGCCTCACCAGCTCAGGGTGACGGTCAGCGTATCGGTATAAACGCCGGCGCGCGCAGTGCCGGGCAGTTGCAGCTGGCCATAGATCGGCAGCGTAATGTTATTGGCATTGCTATAGCTCAGCGGCACCGCCTGATTGACCGGGATCACCGTGGTGCGGCTGGCATTACTAAAGAGCGTATAGGGAACGGTATTGCTGAAGTTGGGCAGTTTCAGGTTGCGGGTGGTCGTGAAGTTGGCGCCCTGATTAATGCTCATGCTCAGCGTGGTGCCCGGCGTGCAGGCAAGATTGATCGAGGTACTCTGTACAAAGCTGGCGCTGGCGGGAGTGGCCGCCACGCCAGACTGTGTGCCAAAGTTAAGTGTGCCGAAAACACCGGTATTGGTTCCGGATATTACGCAGCCTGCCACGACAGAAGCGGTGACCTGAAAGGTGCTGGTGGGCAGGCCCCAGGCGCTGAAACACCTTATCAGCAGAGGCAGACCGCATGCGATCATCAGGCTGGATCGCCAGAGAACCACCCTTATCTACCTGCGACAGTCGTTAATAGTTCACGGCAACGTTAATCGTATCGGTATAAGTTCCGGCAGGAATCAGGGGATTAAAACCGCCGCCAACAACCCGGCCATAAATGGCGTAGTTGGTGCCCAGTGTTGGGTCCGTGGTTCCACTGGCGGCGATTGGCGTATTGTTGGCGATAGCCGTGGTAAAAGAGGCGTCACTGTAGAGGGTATAGGCGATGCCCTGTGCATTATCCGATCCCAGAACCAGATAACGTGGTGATGCAGAGGCGGTGCCATAAATGGTCGCTGGCGCAGTATTGCTGCTGGTCACCACCACGTTATAGTCCTGACCCGTGGTACAGCGGACAAAAATACCGTTACCCGCCGCACCGACCAGCGTGGCGTTCAGGGTGTCGAAGGTCGCTGCACTGCTACCAAAATTCAGGGTACCGAAGTTAACGCCCGCCGTAGCTGACTGACCGTTTACCAGGCAACCCGTGGTCAGCGTTAACGTGGCATTGATGGTTCCCGAGGTCGTTGCCGCCTGGGTTAAGGGTGTCATTGCGACAGTTAATCCTGCAGCGGCACACAGAAAAAGCTTGAGTTTCATAATATTTCCTTACGGATTATCGAGAGTCAGTGCTTTTTCACCCGGTGTTTATTAACGATTCAACTCAAAATGATGAAATAAAAATTACAAGGCGGTTAGTGCCACTGTCCTGAGGAGAATCTTAGACTTAAGAATGATGATTTATATTAGTTTTACTTACTATAGATCAGTTAAAGCGTTACGCGAAGCCCTGCCAGTTATTTTTCATTAATCAAATGGCCTAAGTGGCCGATAACCCAGTAACAGCAAGGCATAAAAGCAAGAAAGAAAAAGAAAACTCTTTGTTTTTTCGGTCTCTGGCATGCTTTCCGCTTCGGTGATATGTTCCTGTACCAATCAGACATAATAACGATTTACCGGCTGTCTCAGCAGGCGGGAAATAAGATGCAGGTTTAAAATGCCCTGCGTCTGGGGGCGCGCTTTACCGGGCCTCCGGGATAACAAAAAACCGAAATTTAATGACTTTCACCCAACGGGTGTTTTTTGAATCACTTTCTGACTTTACACAGCACCCGTTTCTCAGCGGGTGGTGAGGAGCTGCACATGTTGCTTGTCACCTGGGATAGCGTTTTGATCTGCGTTTCGCTGATCGTCGCGTTTATTGCCTCATTTACAGCGCTGGATACTGCCGGAAGGGTGGCGGTATCCCGTGGCTGGAGCGCCCGATTCTGGTTGCTGGCAGGCGGAACTGCGATGGGGATTGGCGTCTGGGCAATGCATTTCATTGGTATGCTGGCGATGATGATGCCGATGACGATGCGCTATGACACGCGGCTGACGATACTCTCGCTGCTGGTGGCGATCATGGCGTCAATGTTTGCTTTTGGCCAGACAGTAGGCGGCCTGCATCTCACCCGTTATCGGTTACTGCGCGGCACACTGATCCTGAGTTCAGGGATTGTCGTGATGCACTACCTCGGCATGTATGCGCTGCTGATTGAGCCGCGACCTGAGTGGAATGTGCTGCGGGTGGCGCTCTCCGTGATCATTGCGTTTGTTGCTTCGGGCGTGGCGCTGTGGCTGGCGTTTCATCTGCGCCAGGGCGACCATCATCTGCTGCTGATGCGGGGACTGGCCTCACTGGTGATGGGGATGGCCATTGCTGGTATGCATTATGTCGGCATGTCGGCAGCCCGATTCAGCGAGAGCAGTATGATGCAGTCGGGTGGTGTGAGCAATTCAGGACTGGCGGTTTGGGTAACGCTCATTACGCTGATTATTCTGGGCATTACGCTGCTGAGTTCCATGCTGGATGCCCAACTGCGTGCCGCGCGACTGGCGACCCGACTCAGACACGCTAACCAGGAACTGCGTCAGCTGGCGATGCATGACAATCTGACCGCGCTACCCAATCGGGCCATGCTGGAGCAGCAGCTCGATCTGGCGATTAAACAGGCTATGCTCAACGAAAATCGCTTTGCCGTGATCTACATGGATCTTGATGGGTTCAAAGCGGTCAATGACACCTGGGGACACCACGTCGGTGATCGGTTGCTGGTGGCCGTGTCGGAACGGCTGCGTAGCCAGCTCAGCAACACGATGCTGCTGGTGCGTCTGGGAGGCGATGAATTTGTACTGATGGCGGAGGCATGCGATGTCACTCCAGCCCGTCAGCTGGCGCAAAAACTGGTCAAAGTGATCAGTACGCCGTTTGAACTGGATCGCTATGTGTTACACGTTTCCCTCAGTGCGGGCATTGCGATATTCCCGCTGCACGGTCGTAACCGGCAGGAGCTGTTATTCAATGCCGACTCGGCGATGTACCACACTAAACACAGCGGACGTAACGGCTGGTGCCTGTTTGAGCCGGCGATGAGTGATGCAACGCAGCATCAGCTGGCGCTGGCAAACGATCTGTGGGAGGCGATCGATCGGCAACAGATGCGACTCTTTTATCAGCCCAAATTCCGTTCCGGCGGCACACGGCTAATGGGATTTGAAGCACTGCTGCGCTGGCAGCATCCGCAACGCGGGTTGCTGACGCCTGAGCTGTTTCTGCCGCGCGCCGAAAAAACCGGCCAGATCGTTGCACTGGGCAACTGGGTGATTGATGAGGCCTGCCGTCAGCTGAAAATCTGGCATAACCAGGGCAACAGCGACTGGACGGTCTCGGTCAATCTCTCCACGTTGCAGTTTCACCAGCGTGATTTACTCCACACGCTGATGCAGACGCTGGCGCGTTACCAGTTGTCAGGCAGCGCACTGATGCTGGAAATCACGGAAGCGATTGCCATGCGTGATCCCCTCTTCAGCCAGCAACGTATTCGTGAACTGCAGCAGGCGGGCGTCAGTGTGGCCATTGATAATTTTGGCATCGGCTATGCCAACCTGTTGCATCTGAAAGATCTGGATGCCAGCGAACTCAAAATCGATCGCAGCTTTATTAACTGCCTGCGACCCGGCAGTGAAGATGCGACCGTGGTCAGCGCCATGCTGACCCTGGCGCAGAGTCTTAACCTGCGCATGGTGGCGGAAGGGGTTGAGACAGAAGAGCAGCAGCACCTGCTCACCAGCCTGGGCTTTGATGCGCTGCAGGGATATCTGCTGGGCAAGCCGACGCCAGCGGATCGCATAGAGGCGTTTCGTTTTGCCGGACTGCGACCGCCTCTGGCATCAGCATCCGTCTGACGCTGACGATAGATTTCAGCACTCAGAGTGAGTGGAAAGATGCAGGGTTCGCGGCTCATTAACCGGCGGGCAGTGCCGATAATTAAGAAAAGAAGTTTTAAAAATCCCTTACATAAACACAAGCACGGCTTTTCGCGGGAACGCACTATGTTAGCAACCTCATACGACTCTTTTATCGTCATCGTCTCCGTTCTTGTCGCGATGCTGGCTTCGTTTACCGCCTTAGATATGGCGGGACGGGTGGTGCACTCCACGGGCAAAGTCGCGCTGGTCTGGCTGTTTGGCGGCGGTTTCTCCATGGGCATCGGCATCTGGGCGATGCACTTCATTGGCATGTTGTCGATGAACATGGAGATGGTGATGAGCTACAACGCCGGGCTGACCGCCTTCTCCGCTGCCATCGCGGTCTGCGCATCGATATTTGCCCTGTGGCTGGTCTGCAGTGGCGATTTGCCCCTGCCGCGCCTGGCGGGCGGCGCACTGATTCTCGGCAGCGGCGTCGTGGCGATGCACTATACCGGTATGGCAGCCCTGATGTTCTCGCCGGGTATTGTCTGGCGGTGGGGCTGGATAGGCCTTTCGGTGGTGATCGCGCTGGCCGCTTCTGGCGCAGCGCTGTGGCTGGCATTTAACCTGCGTGAAGGTCAGACTGGCCGGGTGACCCTGCTGCGTATTGGCGCATCCGTAGTGATGGGCTGTGCGATTGCGGGCATGCACTACACCGGCATGATGGCGGCAGAGTTTCCCGCTCACAGCCATTCGATGGGGCAGGGCGTTAACAGTAACTGGCTGGCGATTCTGGTCACGGTAGTCACTATCTCAATCCTGGGGATTACTCTGCTGGTCTCGATGCTGGATGCGCGGATGCAGGCGCGCACCTCCATTCTCGCCAGCTCACTGGCTGAAGCGAACCGCGAGCTGGCACAGCTGGCGCTGCACGACAATCTGACTCGCCTGCCAAACCGCATTCTGCTGGAAGATCGACTGGAACAGGCGATCAACAAAGCCAATCGTGAGCAGACGCTGTTTGCCCTGATGTTTATGGATCTGGACGGATTTAAGGCGGTTAACGACGCGTTCGGGCATCACATTGGCGACCGTCTGCTGGTGGGTGTGACCGAGCGGATGAGCCAGCAGATGGCTGGCTATTACACGCTGGCGCGACTCGGCGGTGATGAGTTTGTACTGCTGGTGGAGATCGACGATCCCAACGATGCGGCGGCCATTGCCGATAAACTGGTGAAAGCGGTGGACCGTCCGTTTGATATCTCACGCTATGAGCTGGTGGTCTCGCTGAGCCTCGGCATCGCTGTCTATCCTGGCGATGGCGAGGATGAGCGTGAACTGATGTTCAACGCCGATGCGGCGATGTATCACACCAAAAATAATGGCCGCAATGGTTACACCTTTTTTCAGCCCTCAATGAACATTCAGGCGCAGAGCCAGCTTCAGCTGAACAATGATCTCTGGCAGGCGCTGGATAACAATGAGCTACGCCTGTTCTATCAGCCAAAATATTGCGCGCCACGCGGCCCGCTTCTTGGTTTCGAAGCGCTGCTGCGCTGGGAACATCCAAAGCGGGGTCTGTTATCGCCTGACAAATTTCTGCCAATGGCGGAAAAAACCGGGATGATTGTCAACATCGGCAATTGGGTGATTAATGAAGCGTGTCGCCAGTTGCGCCAGTGGCATTTGCAGGGCCATACGGACTGGTCAGTGGCGGTGAACCTGTCGGCGCTGCAGTTTGAGCAATCGAATCTGGTAGAGACAGTGGTAGATGCGCTGGCAAAACATCAGATTCCGGCCGAACTGTTGACGCTGGAGGTGACGGAAACCACCGCGATGCGCGATCCCGATGAGAGTGTGCGTATTCTCACCCAGCTGACTCAGCTTGGGGTGAAAGCCTCGATTGATGACTTTGGCACCGGCTACTCCAGCCTGCTCTACCTGAAAAGGCTACCGGCCAGCGAACTTAAGATCGATCGGGCCTTTGTGAATGAACTCCAGCATCAGCCGGAAGATGCCACCATCGTGTCGGCGATTGTGGCACTGGCGCAGTCACTGCAACTGAAAGTGGTGGCCGAGGGCGTTGAAACCGCTGAACAGCAGGCCTTTCTGACCGGCCTGGGTTGCAATACGCTGCAGGGCTTCCTGCTGGGCAGGCCGGTTCCCGCGGAACAGGTGCCGGAGCTGGCTAACTTTGTGGTAGCAGAAGACGAAGAGGTCGTTACGGATATCCGCCAGATGAGTGAAGCTGAACCGCTGCTGACACCGCAGGTTGCTGCGATCTGACACACCTGACACAGCGTAGCATCCGCGTGAATTGAGACGATAAGCGATTCGCACCGCCTGTCATTGATCGCCTGCCGTGGTAAAGTCTCGCGGCCAGATTATTCACGGTAAAACAGGGAGAGGCGACCCGTGGCGAAATACCAGCGATTGATGGATGAGATTCAGCAGCAAATAGAGGCCGGCATCTGGCTGCCAGGCACCCGTTTACCTTCGTTGCGTCAGCAGGTTGCGCAGCAGGGTGTCAGCCTGATGACCGTGTTGCATGCCTATGAGTTGCTGGAAAGCCAGGGCTGGATCGTTTCTCGTCCTCAGTCAGGTTACTACGTGGCACCGCGTGCCCTGGCGCCCGCACCGCTGAGCGTGGCGATCAGCGAACAGGTTGATATCAACGACTTTGTGTTTGATGTATTGCAGGCCACGCGCGATCCCGCCATCGTGCCGTTTGGTTCTGCTTTCCCTGATCCCGCTCTGTTTCCGCAGCGCCAGCTCATGCGCTCGCTGGCAAACGTCTCTCATCATCTCACCCCAACGGATGCGCTGCACAATCTGCCGCCTGGCAACGCCACGCTGCGACAGCTGCTGGCCCAGCGCTATGCGCGCCAGGGCATTACGCTGTCGCCGGATGAAATTGTCATCACCAGCGGGGCACTGGAGGCACTCAATCTCAGCCTGCAGTCCCTGACCGAGCCGGGCGATTACGTGATAATTGAGCATCCGGGTTTTTATGGTGCGCTGCAGGCGATTGAACGGCTCAAACTCAAGGCGCTGGCAATTCCGGTCGATGCAAAGCAGGGCATCGACCTTGCCCAGCTGGAGGAGGCCCTGCAGCGCTGGCCGGTGAAAGCCTGCTGGCTGATGACGACGCTACAAAATCCGCTGAGCGTGACCTTAACCCCGGAGCGTAAACAAGAGCTGGTCGAACTACTGGCGCGTTATCAGGTGCCGATGATTGAAGATGATGTCTATGCCGAACTCTGGGCGGGTGATGTTGCGCCGCTGCCGGCTAAAGCCTGGGATCGTCAGGGGAACGTGCTGCATTGCGGCTCGTTTTCAAAGTCGCTGGTGGCAGGATTTCGCGTTGGCTGGGTTGCGGCAGGGCAACATGCGCAGCGCATTCAGCGGCTTCAGCTGATGAGCACGCTTTCTACCAGCGCGCCAATGCAGCTGGCGCTGGCCGATTTCCTCGCTACGCGGCGTTACGACACCCATCTTAAGCGGCTGCGACAGATTCTGGCGAAACGACAGCAAATGGTGCGCCAGGCATTACTGAAAGTACTGCCACCGCAGTCAACGGTCAGTGAAGGGCGCGGGGGCTATTTTCTTTGGGTGACACTGCCGGACCATATTAATACGACCCGGCTCTATCAGCAGGCGCTGGCGAAGGGGATCAGCATTGCACCGGGGCAGTTATTTTCGGCAGGAGAGCAGTTCAGCCACTGTTTTCGGCTGAATACCGCCTGGCCGTGGGATAGCCGGGCCGAGGCGGCAATAGAAACGCTGGGTCAGTTGATGGCGAAGCCGCTGGCAGATTAAACCTGCGCCGCTTCCTGGTGACCCCAGGTCAGGTAGTAGACATCATAGAAGTCCACTTCCCCTTTTTGCGTCAGCAGACGCTGGATGCCTGTCTTCACCCGTTCCGGTGCTTCAGGCAGCGACAGAATGCGAGAGATAGCCTGCTCGCGCACGGGCTGAATGTAATACCACTCGCCGTTGTAGCAGACGCGCAGATCGAGTGCATCAATATCTTCAAAGCGATATTTCGGATTGATATCCAGCAGCATCAGAACACTCATGACCAGCACAAATGCGGTGGCAAACCAGAAGGCGGGCCAGCCGAGCATCTCGGTAGAGAAAATCAGCGCCACGCACAGGCCGTAGCAGAGATACATGACTGCCCAGAGGCCGGGGTGTTTTTTCAGAAACGAGAGGCTAAAGCGCGGCAAATTGTCGCGACGTTCTTCGCGATTAAGCGTAGCGATCTCGTCAATCAGGATTTGTTTAATAGCGTCCATTTGTTACCTCACTGTCATCTGTTAGCTATTACAACAGATAACAGTCAAGCATATCAGAAACAGATTCGTGCATTTTTTATATAACAGTTGATAAAACAGTTGTTGGCCATCCTCCCACCTGACATTTTGCAACACTTTGCCGCAGTAAAAACCGCTACCCTCTGCCACCCATGCACACTCTTGCCCTATTGTTAACGACACATTTGGCTTTAGGCAGCAATATCAGTCAATTATCCAAAATGTGTTGTCTGGCGCACATTGCATTGTGCCGCGGGTTTGCCACACTTAATAAAAAACCGGAGAACCTGTATGTGTGCCTCATCCTCCAGCCTGATGTTAATGATGTCCTTTGCCGCAGGCACTTTCTCGGCAGGGGCTTCTGATAATCCTCAGCATCTTATGCTTGGCATCCCGTCGGGTGGCGTCCCGAATAACCCGTTACCTCTGATTATCTGGCCGCGCGTGGTGCCGGAAGATGAGGAAATCGCGACGTGGTTTGAGAAAACGTTTGAAGAGAACGGCTGGCCACCCGCCTGGCGCTATCCGATTTTTCCCTACACCCACTTTCATCCCAACACCCATGAATTGCTGGGCGTGGCGGAGGGCTGGGCAGAAGTACTATTTGGCGGCGACAGTGGCCGGATGGTGACGCTGCGCGCCGGTGATGCGGTGCTGATTCCGGCAGGCGTCGGCCATCGTCAGGTCAGCGCCAGCGACGACTTCATGGTGATTGGTGCCTATCCGCACGGCATGTCGCCGGAGACGCTGCGTGATGAACCGGCTAAGCTGAAAATGGCCCAGGAACAGGTAAAAAAAGTGCCACTGCCGACGCAGGACCCTTTCACCGGTAAAGAGGGCGCATTGACGGAGATCTGGCAGCCGATTGCCGCCATGCATTTACAGCAACAGATGGACCTGTAGAGACCTGCGTCCGTCGTGAAATGGTTAAGCGCGAGCACGGCTCGCGCTTTGCTTTTCTGGCCTGAAATCTCTTTTAAACGTTAATGCCATGGGCCTAATTCTGTTGTCATTCCATTGAATATTTGTCCGCCGCTGCCGATATATCACCTGCTAATATTAGTTATTCTTCTTAATGCGCTTGTGTTTGCAGACCTTTTCCGCTTTAGTCTCGGCCAGTTTATTAAGAACATTCCTAAGCCACTACCCGGCTATCGAGCAGCAGGCAAATAACAATGGATAATAACTCTGATGTCATCTATCGCATGCTGGTACAAAGCGTGATCGATTATGCGATCACCATGCTTAAACCGGACGGAACCGTCGCCAGCTGGAACGGCGGAGGCCTGCACGTCCTGGGTTACAGGCCAGACGAAATTATTGGTCAGCACGCCACCCTGTTTTACAACGAAGAGGATCGTCGTCGCGGTCAGCTGCAGCGTGAACTCGATATTGCGGCGAACGCCGGACGGTTTGAAACCGAAGGCTGGCGCTGTCGTAAAGATGGCAGCACCTTCTGGGCGCATGTGGTGATCTATCCGATCCGCAATGAAGTGGCCCGGCTGGTCGGATTCGCCGCTATCTGCCGTGATTGTACCCGGCAGCAGGAGCAGCAACACAAAGAGCGGGAGCAGGAGTCGCGCTTCCGTCTGCTGGTGGAGGGCGTCACCGATTACGCCATCTACATGCTCGATCATGACGGCAACGTGGTGAACTGGAACGCGGGTGCACAGCGGGCCAAAGGCTATGTGGCGGAAGAGATCGTTGGTCAGCATTTCTCCCGCTTTTACAGCGCGCAGGATCGGCTGAACCATGTCCCGGAGCAGAACCTGCAAACCGCGTATCGCACCGGCCGTTTTGAGGATGAGGGCTGGCGCTATCGCAAAGATGGCAGCGCCTTCTGGGCGCATGTCGTGATCGACACGATCCGCGACGATCAGGGCCAATTGTTGGGCTACGCCAAAATCACCCGCGACTGCACCGAACAGCAGCGCATTCGCAGTGAGCAGCGGGAGCAGGAGCAGCGTTTCCGTCTGCTGGTAGAGGGCGTCACTGATTACGCCATCTATATGCTCGACGTCGACGGCGTGGTGGTGAACTGGAATGCCGGTGCCGAGCGCGCCAAAGGATATAAGGCAGAAGAAGTGGTCGGTCAGCACTTCTCACTGTTCTACAGTTCCCATGAGCGGCTGAACCGGACGCCGGAAGCTAACCTCGGTATCGCGCTCAAAACTGGCCGCTTTGAAGATGAGGGCTGGCGTTACCGCAAAGATGGCAGCGCTTTCTGGGCGCATGTGGTGATCGACGCCATCCACGATGATGACGGTAAGCTGGTCGGTTTCGCCAAAATCACGCGTGATCGCACCGAACGCCGTGAGCAGGAGCAGCAGATTCTGCGCGCCCGCGATCTGGCTGAAGCTCAGAGCACTCAGAAAACCGCGCTGTCCAAATTTCTCGATAACATCATTGCCAACATCCCCTCCTGCGTGATTGTGGAAGATGCGATCACACGTGAAATTCTGCTGGTTAACGACCGCACTCAGCAGCTGTTCGGCCTGTCGAAATCACTGATCGTCAACAAGCGCCCGCACGAATGCATGTCCCCTGAACTCAGTGACTACTTCAATAATCTGGCCGATGTTGCGCTGCGCAGTGAGGGCATGCATGAGCGTGAGCAACTGCTGATGACCGCCAGCGGCGAGCGTATCCTGCATACCCGCGCGACCGCGATTAATGGTCAGGATGCACGTCGTAACTACTTAATGCTGCTAGTGGAAGATGTCACCGACCAGCGCGCAGCCGATGCCCGAATTCACCATATGGCGCATCATGACAACCTGACCAGCCTGCCTAACCGCATTTTGTTCCGCCAGCGTCTGAGCGAAGCCTTACGCACCGCTGGACAGATGCAACGCCAGACTGCTGCGCTCTGCCTTGACCTTGATAACTTTAAAAATGTGAACGATGCGCTGGGTCACCAGATTGGCGATGAGCTGTTGCGCAGCGTGGCTAAGCGTCTGCGCAACGCGCTGCGTGATCAGGATACGCTGGCGCGTATTGGTGGCGATGAGTTCGCCATCGTGCTGCCTCACGTCGCCGGTAATGATGAGGCGAGCGCAGTAGCTCAGCGCCTGATCGAGGCGATTCGTCCACCGGTTAACATTGAAGGCCATAATCTGTCGGTGGGGCTGAGCGTGGGCATTGCGCTTAGCACCACCATCACTAATACGCCGGAGCAGCTGCTGCGCTGTGCTGACATGGCGCTGTATGAAGCCAAGCGCAATGGCCGCAATCGTTATGAACACTTTACGCTGGAGATGGATGATGTGGCGCGCAGTCGGCGCCTGATTGAAAACGATCTGCGTGATGCGATCAGTGGCGGACACCTTCGACTCTACTATCAGCCCATCACCAACGGCGATCATCACACCATTATTGGCTACGAGGCGCTGATGCGCTGGCATCATCCGATTCGTGGCTTGATCATGCCTAATGACTTCATCCCGATTGCAGAAGAGACCGGCCTGATTCATATGCTGGGGGCGTTTGCACTCTATGAAGCCTGTCGTGAAGCGGCGAGCTGGGAAGGGGAGCAGTCGGTTTCGGTCAACCTCTCTCCGCTGCAGTTTAAAAACAGCTCGCTGGTGCCGGTGGTGGAAGGCGCGCTGAAGGAGTCGGGTCTCGATCCGGCGCGGCTGGAAGTCGAGATTACCGAATCGGTGCTGCTGGATGACTCACTGGGAAACATCCGGACGTTGCAAAATCTCAAGGCGCTGGGCGTACAGATTGCGCTGGATGATTTCGGCACCGGCTATTCGTCGCTGAGCTATCTGCGCTCTTTCCCGTTCGACAAAATTAAAATCGACAAATCGTTTATCAACGATATGGGCGACAGTCGCGAGGCGCTGGCGATTATCCGCGCCATCACCGGCATGAGCCGCAGTCTGGATATCCAGATCACCGCTGAAGGGGTAGAGAGCGATGAGCAGTTTGCTAAGCTGCGCGACGAAGGCTGTACGCTGTTCCAGGGCTTCCTGTTTGGACGGCCTCAGCCATCGGAACTGCGGCTGAAAACGCTGGGTTAACCCGCGCGGAATGAGTCGACGCTGGGATAATCAATGCTGGATCAATCATAAAGGCCATGCTGCTGGACCGGCGCATGGCTGAGATTATCGCGGATGCGCCGCACCGACTCACGCACCACCAGCCTGCCATTCAGTAGCAGACTGCCGGTCGGCGTACCGGGATTCAGCCGCATCTCCTGCAGCATTCTCACTGCCGCCGCACCCAGCTCATCACGCGGCACCTGCACGGAGGTCAGCGGAATATCGTGGATAGCGGCCAGGTTAAACCCATCCATGCTCATCACCGAAATATCCTGCGGTACCCGTAAACCAGCCTGCTCCAGGGCCGTGACGGCACCTGCTGCAATGTAATCGCCGCTGGCGAGAATCGCCGTAGGGCGGAGCGCATCAGGACAATGGCGCAGATATTCACCCAGCCGTTCCGCTGCCTCATTGCTGCTGAAACTGTTGAGGGTCAGCAGATGCTGACGACTGTCAAAGCGCAGGTTCATGGCGTGCCAGGCGTCCCGGACGCCCTGAAGTCGCTGCTCCATGGTGTAGCGGCGCAGGCAGTGCAGCGAGAGAATTTGCCGGTGTCCCTGCTCAAACAGATAACGCGCTGAAAACTCTCCGATCAGCTGATGATGCGGCGAGACCGAGGGCAGGCGCATACGACGATCGCGGGCGTTAATCAGCACGCAGGGTTTGTTCATCTCTGCCGCCAGCTGATGAATATGCTCATCATCTATGCCAATCAGCAGCGCCGCTTCGGTCTGCTGCATCTTATCGATAAACAATGCCGCATCACTTTCCACCTCTTCCAGGGGGCAGTAGCGCAGCCGCACTTCATGCGGCTCCACCGCCTGACTGATCCCCTGAATGACCTTGTAATAAAAAATATCACTGCGTACATCGAAGGCGCGGGGCGGGGCAAAGACCATCAGGTTATTCAGCAGCAGGCGACCGCTATGCAGGTTGGTCAGCACGCCCTGCTGCTGTGCCACGGCCAGCACTTTATCGCGGGTGGCGGGTCGGGTATTGGCTTTACCCGCCAGTACGCGCGACACCGTGCTGATCGAGACGCCGCTCAGTGCCGCAATTTCACCCACTTTCAGCCTTTGTTTCATTCTGTGATCGCCTTCAAATCTGCTAATGAAAAATTTTTCATAGTCTGCTGAATCGCGTCAGATAAGCGTTTCAGTGCCCATTTCTGTCGGGTTAAAGCCTGCCATGAAAATCGTTGCAAAAAAGTGGCTGTACCCACGTTTCGCACTTTTCTAAGTTCGTGAAAAGGACACGCGGTACGCCAGCTGGCGGTGTGCGTCATCAATGGTAATCAGGAGTGGCACAATGAGCCTCGAATCAACAACGAAACCCATCAGTGCGTCACGCACGGTGCGCGTGATTAAAAATTTACGCTGGTGGATGCTGGGAATGTTCCTGCTGGGTGTGACCGTCAACTACATCACCCGCAACTCGCTCGGCATTCTGGCACCGGAACTGAAAAACAGTCTGCATATGAGTACCGAGCAGTACTCCTGGGTGGTCGCCGCGTTTCAGCTGGCTTACACCCTGTTTCAGCCTGTTTGCGGCTGGCTGATCGATGTGATCGGACTGAAGATGGGGTTCCTGATTTGCGCGCTTATCTGGTCGGTGACCTGTCTGCTGCACGCCGGTGCGGGAAGCTGGCTGCATCTGGCGCTGCTGCGTTTCGTCATGGGTGCGTCGGAAGCGGCGGCCACACCGGCTAACGCCAAAGCGATTGGTGACTGGTTTCCCAAAAAGGAGCGTCCGGTTGCGGCGGGCTGGGCGGGCGTCGGCTTTTCGATTGGTGCCATGCTGGCTCCCCCAATTATCTATGTCGCGCATATTACTTTTGGCTGGCAGGGCGCATTTCTGCTGACCGGCGGCCTGGGCCTGCTGTGGGTGGGACTCTGGTGGTGGGGCTATCACTCGCCGGAGAGCCATCCTCGTCTCTCTGATGAAGAGCGTGCCTTTATTAATCAGGATAATGAAGCCATCGGTGAAAAACTGCCGTTCTTCACCGCGCTGAAAGTGATTGGTAAAGAGAAGAAATTCTACGGCATTGCGATTCCTGCGTTTCTGGCCGAACCGGCCTGGGCGGTGCTGAGCTTCTGGGTGCCACTCTATCTGGCCAATGAGCGCGGCATGGATCTCAAGCAGATCGTGATGTTCGCCTGGCTGCCATTCCTGGCTGCCGACCTCGGCAGCGTCGCCAGCGGTTATCTGACCAAAATCTATGTGCGCTGGTTTGGCATGACCCGCGTCAACTCGATTGTCGCCAGTTCGGTGACCGGCGCCCTGCTGATGGTTTCGCTGGCGCTGATGACGCTGGTGAAAGATCCCTGGCTGGCGATTGCCCTGATTTCCGTTGGTGGCTTTGGTCATCAGGTGATCTCCTGCATGCTGAGTGCGCTGGTGGTCGAGCGTTTTGATCGCCGCCAGATGGCCACTGTCAACGGCATGCGCGGCTCCTGCGCCTGGATCGCCAGTTTTATCTTCTCGCTGATTATCGGTGTCACCGCCGATACCATCGGCTTCAATCCGCTGTTTGTGGCGATGGGCTTTTTTGACCTGATCGGTGCCGTTTTCCTGGTGATGCTGATCGCCGAACGCCGCCAGCGCCCTGCTAACCCATAAGGATATCGCGATGAAAACCCTGAAGAACTGGACGCTGCATCAGCAGGCCGATCACTTTGTTGAGCTCAAGGTCGAACAACGTCATTTCCTGCGGCTTTATGTGCTGGAAGAAAAGCTGATGCGCGTGCTGCTGAAACGCGACGGTGAGCTGGCGCTGAACCGCACCTGGAGTATTGCGCCCGGTCAGGATGTGCCCTGGGAGGGACGTGACCGCGAGGCGCTGGATGGTTTTACATTACCGACGTTTCAGGTGGAGCACGATGCGCAGCAACTGCGTCTCAGCACGCAACAGTTGCGCGTCACCGTGCATCAGCCGCTCTGCCTGAGCTGGGAGCAGTTTGACGGCGCGAGCTGGCAGCCCCTGACAGCCGATCGGCACACCGGCGCTTATCTGCTGAATGCACACGGTGACGGGGTCGAGCACTATCAGCGTCGTCAGCCGCAGGATCGGGTGTATGGTCTGGGTGAGAAGAGTGGCGACCTGAACCGCGTTAACCGTCGTTTTGAGATGCGTAATCTCGACGCCATGGGCTACAACGCCGCCAGCACCGACCCGCTCTACAAACATATTCCGTTTACCCTGACGCAGCGCGATGGCGTCAGCTTCGGCCTGTTCTATGACAACCTCAGCAGCAGCTGGCTCGATCTGGGGAATGAGCTGGATAACTACCATCTGCCTTATCGCCGTTACCGCGCCGAGGCAGGTGATCTCGATTACTACATGATGCTCGGCCCGACGCTGCTCGACGTGACCAAAGCTTTTGTGCGTCTCACCGGACGCACGCTGTTTCAGCCGAAGTGGAGCCTGGGTTACAGCGGTTCTACCATGCATTACACCGACGCGCCGGACGCACAGCAGCAGCTGCAATCCTTTATCCGTCTGTGTCGCGAGCATGAGATTCCCTGCGACTCGTTCCAGCTCTCATCCGGTTATACCTCGATTAATAACAAGCGCTACGTCTTCAACTGGAACTACGACAAAGTCCCGAATCCCAATGCGCTGAGCGACGCGTTTCATCGTGCCGGCATGAAGCTGGCGGCCAACATCAAGCCCTGTCTGCTGCAGGATCATCCTCGCTATCAGGAAGTCGCATCACAGGGGCTGTTTATTCGTGACTCTGAGCAGGATCGCCCGGAGCGATCGGTGTTCTGGGATGACGAGGGATCGCACCTTGATTTCACCCATCCGCAGGCGGTGCGCTGGTGGCAGGAGAATGTGACTCAACAGCTGCTGGAAAAGGGCATCGATTCCACCTGGAACGACAACAACGAATATGAGGTGTGGGATGGCGAAGCGCGTTGTCACGGTTTCGGTCAGCCGATTGCTATCAAGCATATCCGTCCGGTAATGCCGCTGCTGATGATGCGCGCCTCGATGGAAGCCCAGCAGCAGTTTGCGCCAGACAAACGCCCTTATCTGATCTCCCGTTCCGGCTGTGCCGGAATGCAACGCTATGTGCAGACCTGGAGCGGCGATAATCGCACCAGCTGGCAGACTTTGCGCTACAACATCCGCATGGGGCTGGGCATGAGCCTGTCCGGGCTGTTTAACGTCGGACACGATGTCGGCGGCTTCTCTGGCGATAAGCCTGATGCCGAGCTGTTTGTGCGCTGGGTTCAGAATGGCGTGATGCATCCGCGTTTTACCATCCATTCATGGAATGACGATCACACGGTGAACGAGCCGTGGATGTATCCGGAAGTGACACCGATGATCCGCGAGGCGATCCGCCTGCGTTATCGCCTGATGCCTTACCTTTACAACCTGGCGTGGCAGGCGAGCGAAGAAGATGAGCCAATGCTGCGTCCGACCTTCCTCGATCATGAACAGGACCCGCAGACTTATCAGGAGTGTGATGACTTTATGCTGGGTCGCGATCTGCTGGTTGCCAGCGTCGTAGAGCAGGGCGCGCGCAGCCGCGATGTCTATTTGCCGCGTAACCGTGGGGGCTGGTATGACTGGCACAGCGGTAAAGCGTTTGCGGGCGGCGAAACCATCACGCTGGATGCACCGCTGGATCGGCTGCCATTGCTGGTGCGGGCTGGTGCGATCATCCCACTGGGCGAATGTGAAACCACGACGGATGCCCGCCGCGACACGGTACGGCAGTGGCAACTGTGGCCAGCACCAGAAGGCATAACGACTCAGGGCGAAATGTTTGATGATGATGGCGAGAGCCATGGCTGGCAGCAGGGCAATGCACTGTGGCTGAGCTGGACATTGTGCAGCAGCGCTAGCCGAATCGACCTGACGGTGGAAAAACGTGGCGATTACCAGCCCGCCTGGCGCGAGATCGCGCTGTTATTGCCTGAAGGCGAACATCGTGAGCTGTGGGTGAATGGCGATAAAGCGGCAAGTTACCGGCTGGAATAGCGGTGCAGTAGTGTCAGCAAGACGGAAATAAGATCGGCCCCGAAAAGGGGCCGATAAATATTATTCTGCGTGATTCTCGGTGCTCATGCGGCCCAGATCTTTATCGACCAGGAACAGACCGTTGCCGCTGTTGCTGACCAGCGCCAGTTTATCCAGCACAGTTTTGAACAGCTTCTCTTCTTCGTGCTGCTCAGCCACATACCACTGCAGGAAATTGAAAGTAGAGTAGTCCTGTGAAGTCATAGCAGCGTGGGCCAGCTCATTGATTTTGCTGGTGATCAGCTGCTCATGCTCCAGCGCCTGCTGCAGAATTTCATTCAGCGAGGTAAAGGCGACGGGTGGTGCGGCAATGGTGCCCAGCACCGGCATGCCGCCAGTATCGCTCAGGTAGTCAAACAGACGCTGCATGTGCTGCATCTCTTCGCGTGAATGCATCTTCAGGAAGGAAGCGGCACCCTCAAAGCCTTTGTCGCTGCACCAGGCGCTCATTTGCAGATAAAGATTGGCAGAGAAAAATTCCAGGTTCAGCTGGTCGTTTAAACGCCCAGTCATTTCAGCAGTCAGCATGGCCGAGTCCTTTTAAGAAGATGTTAAATACAGATGTAAAGTCGGTGAATTATGCATCAAACATGTGCGTAATGTGAAGCCTTTTCGGCAAAATAAGCTATTTTATCTGATTGATTTAAATAGAATTATTTCGGAAATTGAATGCGACCAATTCTCATCCTGCATCATACTTTGCCGGCCAATTAATTCAGGGTAATCAGCACCATGATAGTGCGACCGGGGGTGTTCATGCTGGTGCAGGCGCTGCAGCGACAGGTCAAATAACCGCATTCTGATGACGACCCGAAAATATAACGTTGCGGTATGGCAACGTTATTCCGGAGAAAAGTATATAGCCGGCATGAATAAAACGTCCCATCGCGACAGACGAGACAGTAATAATCATGTTTACAACTGCTCTGGCATAAATCCTGCTTGAAACTCACTTCCCAACGTTGAAATTTGCAATGCCAGGGAATTTGCGGCAAGGCAGTTATCAGGAGAAAGAAATGTCAGACGAGAGTGTGGTTAATCCGGTGAAACTGACGGCGACCAAAGGCAGTTATGTGTCGTTAATTTTTGCCATTCTGTTTTTTTCAGGGCTGTTTTATCACGTCGAGGGCCTTTCATGGTTAGGTGCGTTCGACTTCACCACTCTGGGCGGCAGCTTTGGTACCATGAAAGATCCCGCCAGTAACACCTTTCTGGGCGCAGGCGGACTCAGCGCCAAAGCGGGTTTCCTGTTTGCGCTGTCGCTGACGCCCACGGTGATGCTGGCGCTGGGCGTGCTGGAAATCTTCACCCACTATGGCGCGATTCGCGCAGCGCACCGGTTGCTGACACCTTTGCTTAAACCGCTGATGGGATTACCTGGCCATTGCGGTCTGGCGTTAATCACCGACCTGCAAAGCACTGATGCGGGCGCGGCATTAACCAAAGAGATGGCTGATCAAAAGCAGATCAGCAAAAAAGAGGTGGTCGTCATGAGTGCCTGGCAATATTCCGGTGCCGGGTTAATCAATAATTACTTCGCCATCGGTTCAGCGCTGTTCGCCTCCATGACACTGCCGATTATTATTCCGCTGTTATTAATGTTTGTTCTTAAATTTGTCGGTGCGGCGATAACGCGCGCTGTGTTAAACAGTGTTTATAAAAAGGATTTCGCTGATGGAAAATAAAATCGCAACCAGCAGTAATCCCTTTGATGTGTTTGTAACCGGCGCGCGTAAAGGCTTTCACATCGCCATTCATAATCTCATGCCGAATGTGGTGATGGCGTATGTGCTGGCTGAGGTGCTGAATCTGCTCGGCATCATGCAGTTTCTCGGGCATGTTTTTGCGCCGGTGATGGGGCTGTTTGGTCTGCCGGGTGAGGCGATTACTGTGCTGCTCACCGCGTGGCTCTCATCGTCGGCAGGCACGGGTGTCGCGGTCAGCCTGCTGACCAAAGGGCTGCTGACCGGTGCGGATATTACGATTCTGGCCCCGGCAATTTTCCTGATGGGATCGCAGCTGCAATATATGGGGCGGCTGCTGGGCGTGGCTGATGTGCCCAAAAAATACTGGCCGCTGCTGATGCTGGTGAGCATCATTAACGCGCTGATCGCAATGTCTGTTATGCGTCTGTTTATTCAGGAGTAACGCTGTGTCTGAGGTTTTAGAGCATTACCACTATTTGCATGAAATTCCGGAGCTGGGTTTTCAGGAGGTGAAAACCTCGGCTTATATCGCGGACCAGCTGGAGAAAGCGGGCCTGAAGGTAACGCGTAACATCAATAACACCACCGGTATTGTGGCGGAGATCGACAGCGGTGTTCCGGGTCCGGTGCTGGCACTGCGCGCGGATATGGATGCACTGGGTCACATCATTGATGGCGTGCCGTGCGCGCGTCACACCTGCGGTCACGACGGTCACTCATCGGTCGTGCTGACGGCGGCGACGGCGCTGCTGCAGGAGGGCACGGTGAAACGTGGCCGGCTGAAGATCCTGTTCCAGCCCGCCGAGGAGCTGGGTGCCGGGGCGCTGGCAATGATCGAAGGTGGCGCTCTGGATGATGTGGAGATGATTCTTGGCTTCCACCTGCGTCCGCTGGAGGAGTGTGTCGTCGGCCAGGCGGTGCCTGCGGTACTGTACTCCGCCTGCAGCACGCTCGAAGCCACCATCAAAGGCCAGCCCGCCCATGCGGCGCGTCCGCATCTGGGTGTGAATGCGCTGGATGCGGCCGTACAGGCAGTGCAGGCGGTTAACGCTATCCATCTTTCGCCCGGCCTGACCTGGAGCGTCAAAGCGACTCGCTTCCTGTGCGATGCGGGTGTCACCAACTCGGTGCCGGATGAAGCGCGCGTAGTCTGGGATCTGCGTTCGCAGGAGAACGGGCCGATGACGCTGCTGAAAGAGCAGGTTACGCGTGCCATCACTCACAGCGTGGCGGCACTGGGTGCCACTGCTGAGGTCCGCGTGCTGAAAGAGATGCCCGCTGCCGAAATTGATGATGAGGCGACGGCGGTGATCCGCGCCGCCATCGTCGAGGTGCTGGGCGAAGAGGGCGCATTGTCGACCCGCACCACGCCGGGCAGCGAGGACTTTTTCTACTATCCGGTGAAGCGTCCGGGTGTGAAAGCGGGCTTCTGGGGGCTGGGTACCAACCTGACGCCAGGACTGCATCATCCTGATATGCGTTTTGATCTCAGCTCACTGGAAATTGGCGTGCAGATCTTTAAAGCCTGTGTCAGAAAGGTGCTGGGATAGAGATTAACGTTGCCCGTCTCCTTGCGGCGGGCAACATCATTCTGTCAGGCTGGCACCCACGGTCCGGCCAGTTGGGGTTGCGGAAATCCTCCTGTGAGAATACGCAGTTCCGCATCACGTGGGGTATTGTCGCCCGCCCCCTGAATGCTGACGATATCCTGCGGGCAGGCGGAAAAGGCGACATAGCAATCCATCTCGGCGCGAAGGATGATGTAGTCTCCCGGACGCGTCACAACCGGCAGCGTTTTTAGCGTCATGCCGTCTGGCTGCACCTGAATATTCATGAAGATATTAAACGACGCCAGATTGCCGTGCGGCAGCTTTACGCCCAGCGCCGCCATACTCTCAAACAGATTGTCATGGCAGTTTCGGTGCGGTTCGGTACACCCCAGAAGCTCATAACGGCGTGCATCGCATGCTGCCATAAAGGTGTCGTGTACGCCCGGCGAGGTATCCGCAACCAGCGTCAGGATAGGATGGCGCTGGCTGGTGATAAAACTGTCACCAACGTGAGGATTGAGGCGTTGGTTCCAGACGCGTGTCGCCTCCATCGACATATATTCAGTCAGGTCGTTTGCGTTATACGCCCAGCAATCCACGACCTGTGTGCCGTGCAGATTAATGACCTGCACCGCTTCGCCTTTGCGCAGTAAAACGGCTTTACCGTGACGCGCGGGGATAAGCAGCGTATCGCGCTGCGGATATTCAGCTGACATAAGATTCTCCTGACTAATGTGGCAAGGTGCGCCGGTAGCGCGTCATGCGAAATTCAATGCGGCGGGTCAGCCCGTCGAGCAGGCTGTTGAGTGCCCAGTAGCTGAGCGCTACGGTGAGGTAGATCTCCAGCGGAGCATAGGTCTCGGAGATCGCTTCCTTAGCTGCGTACATAAACTCCTGTACTGAGACGATGGAGAGCAGCGCGGAATCCTTGATCAGACCGATGAGCAACCCGACCAGCGGGGAGAGCATCTGTGGCAGCGTCTGCGGAAGTGCCACATCACGCAGTTGCTCCATCCGGCTCAGCCCGAGCACGCGACACGCCTCCCACTGACCGCGCGGCAGCGTCTCAATCGCACTGCGTATAACCTGGGCAACGTAAGGGGCGTAGTAGAGCGTCAGCGCCAGCACGCCTGCCTGCGGCGAGCTGAGGGTGATGTTATAGTCTGGCAACACGAAATAGAGCAGATAGATCACCACCAGCAACGGCAGCGCCTGGGTTAGCGCACTGTATAAACGCAACAGCTTTCGCCAGAAATGGGGAGCGCGCAGCATACCGATCGCCATAATGATGCCCCACAATAACGAGCATAATGCAGCGACGGCGCAGAGTTGCAGCGTCACCGCCATCCCCTCGCCCAGTGAGGGCAGTGCTGTAAGAATCGCCTGCCAGTCCATCATAGGCGTTTCCCTCTGAGTTCCAGCCGGCGGGCAATGCGCATCAGCGGCAGCGCGATTAACAGATAGCCCGCCGCGACCAGCAGTAATACCTGGGTTGCCTCATAGGTACGTGCGATCACAATCTGTCCGGCGTAGGTCAGTTCGGTAAGCGCCACCACCGACGCCAGTGGCGTGGTCTTGAGCAGAATAGTAAATTCGCTCACCAGCATCGGCAGGCTCGATCGCACGACCTGCGGGTTGATTACATACCACCAGGTTAGCCACCGGCTCAGTCCCAGTGTGCGTGCCGCTTCGCGCTGACCGCGCGTCATCAGGCTCTGATTCACGCGCAGAATCTCTGCCACGTAAGCGCCACTATTGAATCCAATGGCGATCACCGCCGCCAGCATGGGATGTCCACCAAGACCAAGACGTGGCAGGGTGAAAAAGACCACAAACAGCTGCACGATGGCGGGAGTGCCGCGCATCAGGCTGATATAGAGGCGGCCTGCGCAGCGCCACAACCAGAAGCGGCGCAGCTGAAGAAAACAGCCAAGCTGGCCCATCACAAGGCTAAGCAGCGCCGCCAGCAGCGTGAGTGAGAGCGTCATCAGCAGACCATGTCCCAGTTCGGGCAGAGCGCTGACCACCTGTTCATTCAGCCCCATCACCCACTAATCCTCGTTAAAATCGAAAAGATTTTCCGCAACGGCAAGGCGAAGCGGCGCAGGCTGGTCATTACCCTCAATACCGGTATTGCAGGCAGAAACGACAAACTGCATATCCATGGTGACGCGGCAGGTAATCGCGTCGCCAGCCCGGGTCAGGTTGGGTTCGGGCAGTATCTCTCCCGCCTGCGTTAGTCTGACGTGCATGAAGAGATTGATGGGGTCTGGCAGCTTCGGTGCCCGGATGCCGAGACGCGACAGCTCGCGACTGACTGCCTCCACACACCCCTCATCCTGATACCCCCGCGAGGCCAGGAAGTCGCGCGTTGAGGCGGGCAGCAGCAGGTCATGGCGCTTTACGCTATCTTTGCCCAGCACCATCATCGGGCGGCGGCGATTGTTTACCAGGCGCATGCCGGAGCCGAGCAGATAACTGTTGCTGAATACGCGGGTGTGATGAACAGAGAGCCATACCGTCGGATCCACAAGGCTGAACCCGAACAGCGATGCCACAGCACCCGGTGCCAGCGCGCTGATGCGCAGCAGCTGGCCCCGCAGAACCTGAATCGAACCCACACTGCCCGCCGCGACGGTGAGCGGGGCGGCAACCGAACGCGGTGCATCTTCTGTAAAACCTTCACGCATAAGCAGCATGGGTGACCTCCGCAGGTTCGCTGTCATGGATCTCAATGGCGATCGGCGTGACCTGCAGGCCATTACCGGGAATGATGTCCTGAGGACAGGATGAGACGGCGCAGATGAGATCGCACAGCGCCTCGAAGACGATCCTGTCACCGGCCTGACTGTGGGGATCGGTAACTTCCATGCGGCCATCGGCCGTCACCGGGCCGTTCTGAAACAGGTTGAAGGGTTCCGGCAATGCGTAATAGGTGATGCCGTGCGCCTTCATCCCTTCCAGCAGGTTATCGACGCAGTTGCGATGGCCTTCCACACCGAAATCGACACTAAAACGGGTGCGATCGCAGGCCGGGACGTTGGCATCGTGAATACCAATGGTGTCGGAGACGATGCGCAGCAGCGGCCGATTTTCGCTGGACCAGAGTGAATCCCCCGGTCTGAAGAAAAGCGAGCGAAGATGCTGGCGGGTATGCACCGGCGAGAGTTTCTCATCATGATTCGCTGCATTCACCGCAACGAAATCGGCAGCCTGCTGGCCCTCGCTGTCGATGATGGTAATCAGCTGGCCTTTACGAACCAGAAAAGTGCGGCCGTGCCCGGCGGGTATGGTGAAAGAGAGAGGGCTCATCGCTTACTCCGCGGGAATGAAGTTGGTGGCGGGCACGGTAAAAGTGGTGCCGAGATAGTGCTTCTGCAGTGCAGCAAGTTTACCGCTCTGCTGCATGGCCAGAATATGATCACTGATTGCCTTGTTCAGGCTGAGATCCTCTTTACGCGTGGCCCAGGCCATCCACTGCGAAGGGCCTACTTCTCCGGCCTGTACTAATTTGTCGGGATACTTCTTCACGATCGGTGCCAGCACCGCAATATCATCCAGCACAAAGTCAGCGCGTTTTGTCATCAGCGTACTGACGGTTTGATCCAGGGTATCGACACTGATGATGGTAATGGGCGGTTTACCCGCTTTCTTCAGCGCCTCATTGAAGCTTTTCAGCAACTGCTCCGGCACGCTGGCGCTCTTCACTGCGCCACGCAGTCCTGACAGGCGCTCAGGAGAGAGTCCGGATTTGCTGATCTTTTCGGCGTCGCTTTTACGCATCAGGACACCGTTAACGGTTTTGCTGTAGGGCACGGTAAACAGCACTTTCTTCGCGCGCTCTGCGGTGACGTTGAGTGATGATCCTTCCGCGTTAAAAGATCCTGAGATCAGACCGGGAAGAATGCCGCTGAAGGCGGTTTTCTGAAACACCAGTTTCACGCCGAGATCGTCGGCAAACGATCGCATGATGGCCACGCTGTAACCGGTGACCTCGCCATTATCACTGGTGTATTCATAGGGCGGGAAGGTCGGGTCGATGCCGACCGTGATTTTGCCGGCACTTTTAATGTCCGTTAGCGTATCAGCCTGCGCCGCACTGACGGCAAGCAGTGCGGCGATAAGCAGTGCGATTTTTTTCATTATGGTGGTCCCTGGTATGGGTGAAGGTCACCTGTACCTGAGCAGTTTTTGTGCCACGTTGTAACAGTGATGAAGCAGAAGGCTGATGCGCTACCTGCTTTTGTAAACAGAATCAGTGAGAAACGTGCGTTTCATATAATGATATTTATTTTTCTTTTGTTTCTGTGAGGAGGTTAAGAGGGCTGGCACGCCGGACAGCGGCGCACCTTTACAGGGCGTCAGATGAACAAAAATGCGTCAGCGTAGCGCACTATTCCAGCTCGTCGAGTTGCTGGTGCAGCACCTCAATTGCGGCAAGGCGTTCGCTACCGGCCTTACCTGAATGGCGTGCTACCAGCGAGCAAAGCAGATTACAGACGCCGGAGAGCGCCACCGTGCTGTCGAAAATCAGAGTGCTATCGGTATGGCAGCGCAGTGTCCAGCGCGCGTGGCGTGCAGGTTTTCCCGCCAGCGCATCGGAGAGATAGAGCATGGGAACCTGCTGCACGCTGAGTGCTGCCATTGCCGTATCCAGCGCGGGCATACGGCGGCGGAGACCGACGCAGATTGCCATATCCTGCGGGCCGAGCGTCGCAAGCTGTTCGGCCAGAGAATCGCCCGCGCGTGGTAGTAGCGTAACGCCGGGATGAACGTGCAGCAGATTGCGATAAATCAGGGCAGCAATAGTCTGACTGTGACGCCAGCCCAGCACCACGACGCGGCGCGCCTGGGCTATCGCCTCAACGCACGCCTGTAGTGTTTCCCCATCCAGCGAGCGGAAGGTATTGACCAGATTGGCAATCTCTTTTTCAAGATGCTGCTGCATCAGGCTGTCGAGTGGGGAAGCGCTGACGCCGGAGTGCAGATAAAGTGGCGATCCGCTGTTCTGCATCTCGCGCGCCTGACGACGCGCCGCCTCGTAGCTTTCATAGCCGAGATGACGAAAAAAACGGGTAGCGGTGGCTTTGGAGACGCCTGCGCTCTGCGCCAGTTCTGTGGCAGTATTCATCGCCAGCTGGCCGGGAGCCGCGAGCAGCACCTCCGCCAGCCGTTGTTCGTGAAGGGAAAGCTCATCCCAGTATTGTCGAATACGGCCCTCGAGGGGGACCGGTTTGGCGCTCATGGGGGATTCCCTGAAAATGAAAAACCTTATCCTGCACAGTGTGTGCCGGGTTGTCATCTGTTTTGACCTTTGCACACAGGCAGGCAACAATTTCCTCCGCCGCTGTTCGCCGCCGCGCGCAAAATATTGTATGCTATGCCGCCTTAAAGCTGACCAGGTAACCGGACTTCACGCCAATGTAACGTCGCGCTGACCCGCCAACGATAAAAGATCGTTTTTGGCACCGTTTACCCGCCGGTAAGGTTCTGCCGGCCACCGTGATTTATCAGCAGCGCCAGTACGTTGCGCTGCCTATTGAGAAGAATTCCATGTCTAATCCCTTTTTAGAAGAGGTGGCACGCCGCCGCACCTTCGCGATCATTTCGCACCCGGATGCCGGTAAAACCACCATTACCGAAAAAGTGTTGCTGTTCGGACAGGCTATCCAGACCGCCGGTACCGTAAAAGGCCGTGGCTCTAACCAGCACGCCAAGTCGGACTGGATGGAGATGGAGAAACAGCGTGGTATCTCCATTACCACCTCGGTGATGCAGTTCCCTTACCGTGATAGCCTGGTAAACCTGCTGGATACCCCAGGTCACGAAGACTTCTCGGAAGATACCTATCGTACGCTGACCGCCGTTGACTGCTGTCTGATGGTGATTGATGCCGCGAAAGGCGTCGAGGATCGTACCCGTAAGCTGATGGAAGTCACCCGTCTGCGCGATACGCCGATCCTGACCTTTATGAACAAACTTGACCGTGATATCCGCGATCCAATGGAAGTGCTGGATGAGGTGGAAAGCGAGCTGAAAATTGCCTGCGCACCGATCACCTGGCCTATCGGCTGCGGCAAGCTGTTCAAAGGGGTTTATCACCTCTACAAAGATGAGACCTATCTCTACCAGACCGGTAAAGGCCACACCATTCAGGATGTCCGCATCGTGAAGGGGCTGGATAATCCGGATCTCGACACTGCCGTCGGTGAAGAGCTGGCCGCACAGCTGCGTGAAGAGCTGGAGCTGGTGCAGGGCGCCTCGCACGAATTTGAGCAGGAAGCTTTCCTGAGCGGCAAACTCTCACCTGTCTTCTTCGGCACCGCGCTGGGTAACTTTGGCGTTGACCATATGCTGGACGGACTGGTTGAGTGGGCGCCACGTCCGATGCCGCGTGACACCGACACCCGCAGGGTAGAAGCGAAAGAAGAGAAGTTCAGCGGTTTCGTGTTTAAGATCCAGGCCAATATGGACCCGAAACACCGCGACCGTGTGGCCTTTATGCGCGTGGTTTCCGGTAAATATGAAAAAGGGATGAAGCTGCGTCAGGTGCGTACCGGCAAAGATGTGGTGATCTCAGACGCCCTGACCTTTATGGCGGGCGACCGTTCACACGTTGAGGAAGCCTATCCCGGCGATATCATTGGTCTGCACAACCACGGCACGATTCAGATTGGCGACACCTTCACGCAGGGTGAGAACATGAAGTTCACCGGTATTCCGAACTTCGCGCCAGAACTGTTCCGTCGTATTCGTCTGCGCGATCCACTGAAGCAGAAACAGCTGCTGAAAGGGCTGGTTCAGCTGTCGGAAGAGGGTGCCGTGCAGGTGTTCCGTCCGGTGCATAACAACGATCTGATTGTTGGCGCGGTCGGGGTACTGCAGTTCGATGTGGTAGTGGCACGTCTGAAAAGCGAATATAACGTTGAAGCCATTTACGAAGCGATTAACGTCTCAACGGCGCGCTGGGTTGAATGCGACGATGCTAAAAAGTTTGATGACTTCCAGCGTAAGAATGAAGTTAACCTGGCGCTTGATGGCGGTGATAATTTGACTTATATCGCACCAACCATGGTTAATCTTAATATTACTCAGGAACGTTATCCTGACGTCCGTTTCCGCAAAACGCGCGAGCACTAATCGCCTGTTTCCGGGCCATTCCAGCTGGGAATGGCCCTGTTTTCCCCCTTCCAGACTCCTCCTAAAAACCCTGTTTTTCTTCTGTTTTGACGTGTGATCAACCAGTTAGCCAGGCAAATTGCAAAATGCCGTCTATGATTACTCTATCGGACGGCGGAAGAGACTTCTCTTGTCCTTACGTCCTGTTACGCAGCGGCCTTTGTTGCCTCTGTTTCGCCCACAGTTTTGGGTGAGTTAACTGATAGAAGGAAGATATCGATGAACAAGACTAAGATTGCTAAAACCCTGATGGCCGCCATGATTGGCTCAGCACTGATCAGCGGCAGCGCACTGGCTGACGAATCAATGTCGCAGAAAGCGTCACAGACAGCCGACAGCGCGGGTTCGAAAATCGATAGTTCTATGAAAAAAGTCGATGGTTATATGGATGACAGCGGCATCACTGCCAAAGCTAAAGCAGCGCTGGTAGATGACGACGCAATTAAAAGCACGGATATCTCGGTAAAAACGCATAGCGGCGTCGTGACCTTAAGCGGTTTCGTCACCTCACAGGACCAGGCTGAAAAAGCGGTCGCTGTGGTGCAGAAAATCGAAGGTGTTAAATCCGTCAGCGACAAACTACACGTCAGAGACAGCAAATCATCTTCAGTGAAAGGTTATGCCGGTGATGCCGCAACGACCAGCGAAATTAAAGCTAAGCTATTAGCAGATGACATTGTTCCGTCACGCAACGTAAAAGTTGAAACTACCGACGGTGTTGTTCAGCTTTCAGGGCATGTTGCTAATCAGGCACAGTCAGATCGTGCAGAAAGCATCGCTAAAGCCATTGAAGGCGTGAAAAGCGTTAAGAATGACCTGACGGTTAAATCTTAATAGCTAACGTGTGGCCGCTCAGGTGGCCACACGAATAAAAGATACCCATCCGGGGATAAACTAAGCAGTTCGATTTTTAAATAGGGTAAGGAGAGGCTTATGTTTCGTTGGGGCATTATTTTTCTGGTGATCGCACTGATCGCTGCAGCATTAGGTTTTGGCGGTTTAGCGGGCACAGCAGCATGGGCAGCTAAAGTTGTCTTCGTCGTTGGTATTATCCTGTTCCTCATCAGCCTGTTTACCGGCCGTAAAAAGCTTTAGCCGATGAGTTCTGCAGTCTAATGCAACGCAAAGCATAGAGCGGAGACCAGTCATCTGTAGCGACTGACGTGAAGAGAGGGACACTTTCACATCGCTGCAAGGTAAGCCAGCACCGCTGGCCTGCCGGTTAAAGGAATAGTTGACTGGTTCTCCGGCATGCTGCCGTCATAAACGGATCGATCCTCCAGCATACCCGGAACCCTTTTTGAGGTTCGCACAGTGGGTATACGCATTCCTGTTACACTCGGCGCCATTGAACCTCTGGCCCTGACACCCTTTACATCTCAGAAAATTGCGTTGGTGTGTGAAGGCGGCGGTCAGCGCGGCATTTTCACCGCAGGCGTTTTAGACGAATTCCAGCGCGCCCGATTTAATCCCTTTCATCTGATGCTCGGTACCTCTGCCGGTGCGCAAAATCTCTCAGCGTTTGTCTGTGGCCAGCATGGCTATGCCCGTCGTGTCATTACCCGATACACAACCAGTAAACTCTTTTTTGATCCGCTGCGCTTTGTGCGTGGGGGCAATCTGATCGATCTCGACTGGCTGATCGATATCACCCGCAGTGAATTCCCGCTGGCGATGAGCAGTGCGGAACCGTTGTTCTCCAGCGGCCGTGAGTTCTATATGTGCGCCTGCCGCAGCGATGACTATACGCCCGGTTATTTTAATCCCACGGCGGATAACTGGCTGGATCTGATTAAAGCCTCCAGTGCCATTCCCGGTTTTTACCGGCTGGGCGTCAATCTGGAAGGGATCAGTTATCACGATGGCGGCATCAGCGATGCCATTCCGGTGCGTGAAGCCGCCCGACGCGGGGCCGATACGATTGTGGTGATCCGCACCGTGCCGTCGCAGATGTTCTATACCCCGAAATGGTTTAAGCGCATGGAGCGCTGGCTCAGCACCGGCGCGCTGCAGCCGATGATTAACGTCCTGAATAAGCATGAGCAGAGCTATCGGGAAATTCAGCAGTTTATTGAGAATCCCCCCGATGATTTACGCATCATTGAAATTTTCCCGCCCCACGTACTGGCCAGCAGTGCGCTGGGCAGCAGCATCGCGGCACTGAATCAGGATTACCATCTGGGACGGCGCTGTGGTCGCTATTTCCTCGCTACGCTGGGCCAGTGGCTGAGTGATGCAGAACCGATGGTCTCAGCGCGGGTCGTTACGCCGCCTGCGCCGGTCGCCAATGCGCCCGATACCCGGTTGATCATCACACCTCCGCTGGCGGACAATGATGCGGATTACGACAAAGGATCGCTGGCATGAGGTTTATCGACACGCACTGTCACTTCGACTTTCCACCGTTCGAAGGGGATATCGCCGCCAGTCTGGCGCGCGCCGCTGAGGCGGGCGTGGAGAAGATCATCATCCCGGCGATTGATGCCAGCCGTTTTGAACGGGTCTGTGCGCTGGCCGCAGCACATCCGCCGCTGTACGCGGCGCTGGGCCTGCATCCGATTGTCATCGAACATCATCAGGACGCCCATCTCGATCAGCTGGAAACCTTACTGCAACAGCGGCCGCGTAAACTGGTGGCGATCGGTGAGATCGGGCTGGATCTCTATCGCGACGATCCGCAGTTTGATAAGCAGCAGCGCTTTCTTGAATCACAGCTTAAGCTGGCAAAGCGTTATGCGTTGCCGGTGATCCTGCATTCGCGCCGGACCCATGACAAGCTGGCACAGATTCTGCGTCGTCACGATCTGCCGCGCCGTGGTGTGGTGCACGGTTTCGCTGGCAGCCTGCAACAGGCACAGGCCTTTATTAAGCTGGGTTATGCGATTGGCGTTGGCGGAACCATTACCTATGAACGCGCCAGCAAGACCCGTCAGACCGTGGCGCAACTGCCGCTCTCTTCGCTTTTGCTGGAAACCGATGCACCCGATATGCCGCTGCAGGGTTTCCAGGGCCAGCCAAACCGTCCGGAGCGGGCGCGTCAGGTGTGGGAAGTGCTTTGCAGCCTGCGGAATGAGTCACCTGAAGAGATTGCCGATGCGCTATGGCACAACAGCCAGCAGCTGTTTCAGCTCGATCCCGCTTTCCCGGCGCTGCGTAACTGACTGTCCGCCTTTCGCCTGAACGCGACCCCTTGCGCTAAAATGTGATAATAGTAACATTGCACCGGCTGGCGTATAATCGTCCTCAGGTAGTGTAATTTGCGATTTCAGTCACGTTTCATGTGGCAGGATTGCACCATTTTCTTATTCCAATGTGACTGCTGGCACATATCAGGCCGCTTCAGAGTGTTATTATTATAACATTCCGCCGGCAAGCCGGTGGGTTGCACCCCAATCCTTTGGAGAGCCTCATGACCGATATCAAACACCTTGCCCTGCGCGCCCTGAAACTGATGGATTTGACCACCCTGAATGACGACGACACCGATGCAAAAGTGATCGCCCTGTGTCATCAGGCTAAATCCCCGGCAGGCAACACTGCGGCAATCTGTATCTATCCGCGCTTTATTCCGATCGCGCGTAAAACGCTGCGCGAGCAGGGCACCCCGGAGATCCGCATCGCCACGGTGACCAACTTCCCACACGGCAATGACGACATCGACATTGCACTGGCCGAAACCCGCGCCGCTATCGCTTACGGTGCCGATGAAGTGGACGTGGTGTTCCCGTACCGCGCACTGATCGCCGGTAACAGTCAGGTCGGTTTCGATCTGGTGAAAGCCTGTAAAACCGCTTGTGCTGAAGCGGACGTGCTGCTGAAAGTGATCATCGAAACCGGTGAGCTGAAACAGGAATCGCTGATCCGTCAGGCCTCCGAAATTGCCATTGATGCCGGCGCTGATTTCATCAAAACCTCCACCGGTAAAGTGCCGGTTAACGCTACGCCAGAAGTGGCGCAGATCATGATGAATGTGATCCGTGACAAAGGCGTCAGTAAGCAGGTTGGCTTTAAACCTGCGGGCGGCGTACGTACCGCTGAAGATGCCGCGATCTATCTGCAAATGGCAGAAGATACGCTGGGTGCCGACTGGGCCGATGCGCGCCATTTCCGCTTTGGTGCATCAAGCCTGCTGGCGAGCCTGCTTAACACGCTGGGTCACGACAGCGACACCAGCAAAGCGGGTTACTGATCCCTCAGGCGGTCGGTGACCGCCTGTTCCCCATCCTGTTTTCCCTGACCAGGGGGCTACCTTGTTCCTGCCACAAGAAATTATTCGCAAAAAACGTGACGGCCATGCGCTGACTGAAGAGGAGATTCGCTTCTTCATTAATGGCGTGCGTGATAACACCGTCTCGGAAGGTCAGATCGCCGCGCTGGCGATGACCATCTACTTCCACGATATGACGCTGCCAGAACGGGTCGCGCTGACGATGGCAATGCGTGATTCCGGTACGGTGCTTAACTGGAAATCACTCAACCTTAACGGGCCAGTGGTGGATAAGCACTCGACCGGCGGCGTCGGCGATGTAACGTCGCTGATGTTAGGTCCGATGGTCGCCGCCTGCGGCGGATATGTGCCGATGATCTCCGGTCGCGGCCTCGGCCATACTGGCGGCACGCTGGATAAACTGGAAGCGATTCCGGGCTTCGATATCTTCCCCAGCGATGACCGCTTCCGCGAAATCATTAAGCAGGTCGGTGTGGCGATTATCGGCCAGACCAGCTCGCTGGCACCGGCGGACAAGCGCTTCTACGCCACGCGTGACATCACCGCTACCGTCGATTCCATTCCGCTGATCACCGCTTCGATTCTGGCGAAGAAGCTGGCAGAAGGGCTGGATGCGCTGGTGATGGATGTCAAAGTGGGTTCCGGCGCGTTTATGCCCACCTATGAAGCATCAGAGAGTCTGGCGCAGTCGATTGTGGGCGTCGCCAATGGTGCCGGCTGCCAGACCACCGCGCTGCTGACAGACATGAATCAGGTTCTTGCCTCCTCAGCCGGTAACGCACTTGAAGTGCGTGAAGCGGTTCGCTTCCTCACCGGCGAACAGCGCAATCCGCGCCTGCTGGAAGTGACGCTGGCGCTCTGCAGCGAAATGCTGATCTCCGGCAAACTGGCTGCCAGCGATGCCGAAGCACGTCAGAAGCTGATGACGGTGCTGGATAACGGCAAAGCCGCCGAGGTGTTTGGTCGCATGGTGGCTGCCCAGCAGGGACCGGCTGATTTCATTGAACGCTACGACACCTATCTGCCCCAGGCGATGCTGAGTAAACCGGTCTACGCCGACCAGCCAGGCATCGTCAGCAGCATGGATACCCGTGCGCTGGGCCTTGCGGTTGTAGCGATGGGCGGCGGACGTCAGCGTGCCAGCGACAGTATCGATTACAGCGTTGGCTTCAGTGAGATGATCACCCTGGGCGAGCGTGCCGATGCACAGCGTCCGCTGGCGATGATTCACGCCAGCAGCGAAGACAAATGGCAGCAGGCTGCCGCTGCGGTTAAAGCCGCACTGGTACTCGGGGATTCCGCGCCAGCTGAGACGCCGGTTGTCTATCGCCGTGTGAGCGATATCAGCTAACTGACCAGTAACCGGTGCCAGCCGTGATGCATTCGGGTATACTGATCTGATCGCTTTTTTTTGACTTGTCACGCGCCATAGCGCAGGAGACTTGCATGAAACGTGCTTTTATTATGGTGCTCGATTCCTTTGGAATTGGCTCCAGTAAAGATGCCGATAAATTCGGTGACGTGGGTTCAGATACCTTAGGTCATATCGCCGAAGCCTGTTTTAACGGTGAAGCAGACAAGGGGCGTAAAGGTCCATTGCATCTGCCTAATCTCACCGCGCTGGGTCTGGGCAAAGCCGCAGAGCTCTCTACCGGCCGCTTCCCGCCAGGCCTGGATCCTGAAGCGAAGATCACTGGCGCGTACGCGTACGCCAGCGAGCTTTCGTCAGGTAAAGATACACCGTCAGGCCACTGGGAGATCGCTGGCGTGCCGGTGCTGTTTGACTGGGGCTACTTCAGCGACAAAGAGAACAGCTTCCCGCAGGACCTGCTGGACAAGCTGGTTGAGCGTGCAGACCTGCCGGGCTATCTCGGTAACTGCCACTCTTCCGGTACAGTGATTCTCGACCAGCTGGGCGAAGAGCACATGAAAACCGGCAAGCCGATTTTCTATACTTCTGCCGACTCGGTGTTCCAGATCGCCTGTCACGAAGAGACCTTTGGTCTGGATCGTCTCTATGCGCTGTGCGAAATTGCCCGTGAAGAACTGACTGAAGGTGGCTACAACATTGGCCGCGTTATCGCCCGTCCGTTTGTGGGTGACAAAGCGGGTCAGTTCGAACGTACCGGCAACCGTCACGACCTGGCCGTTGAGCCGCCATCTGCCACTATGCTGAAAAAGCTGGTGGACGAGAAGGGCGGTCATGTGATCTCCGTGGGTAAAATCGCGGATATCTATGCTGAGCAGGGCATCACCAAAAAGGTCAAAGCGACCGGTCTGGATGCGCTGTTTGATGCGACGATTCAGGAGATGAAAATCGCGCCGGATCAGTCGGTAGTCTTCACCAACTTCGTTGATTTCGACTCAACCTGGGGACATCGTCGCGATGTAGCCGGTTATGCGGGTGGTCTGGAGCTGTTTGACCGCCGTCTGCCTGAGCTGATGGCGCTGGTTGGCGAAGATGACATTCTGATACTGACGGCTGACCATGGCTGTGACCCGACCTGGCATGGCACCGAACACACGCGTGAGCACATTCCGATTCTGATCTACGGACCGAAAGTGGAGCCGGGTTCACTGGGATACCGTGAAACGTTCGCCGATATTGGTCAGACAATTGCACACTACTTTGGCCTGTCCGAGATGGACTATGGCAAGAACATGCTGTAAATCAGCACTTTAATAAGGATTAAACAATGGCAACCCCACATATTAATGCTGAAATGGGCGATTTCGCTGACGTCGTACTGATGCCTGGCGATCCGCTGCGTGCAAAACACATCGCAGAGACCTTCCTGGAAAACGCGGTTGAAGTGAACAACGTGCGCGGCATGCTGGGCTACACCGGCACCTACAAAGGCCGCAAAGTCTCTGTAATGGGTCACGGAATGGGTATCCCTTCCTGTTCCATCTACACCAAAGAGCTGATCACGGACTTCGGCGTTAAAAAGATCATCCGTGTGGGCTCCTGTGGTGCCGTACGTGCCGACGTAAAACTGCGTGATATCGTGATTGGTATGGGTGCCTGCACCGATTCCAAAGTAAACCGTATGCGTTTTAAAGATCACGACTTCGCTGCGATTGCTGACTTCGACATGGTGCGTAACGCGGTTGATGCGGCGAAAAACCTGGGCGTTGAAGCGCGCGTGGGTAACATCTTCTCTGCCGATCTCTTCTACACCCCGGATCCGCAGATGTTCGACGTGATGGAAAAATATGGCATCCTCGGCGTAGAGATGGAAGCTGCAGGTATCTATGGTGTGGCCGCTGAGTTCGGTGCAAAAGCGCTGACCATCTGTACTGTATCCGACCACATCCGTTCCGGCGAGCAGACCACTGCTGCTGAGCGTCAGACCACCTTCAACGACATGATTAAGATTGCGCTGGAGTCTGTCCTGCTGGGTGATTAATCCGCGCGGCGGGTAATCGTTCCCGCCCGCTATCCGATCCCCTGTTCAGATCCTCCTTTGCGGGAGGATCTGATTTTCCCGCCTCGCCGTCCCGGTAACATTCACATCAAATGACACACTTTTGCTGAGGCTTGTGCATCTTCGCGCTGGCACCTCTGCATCCGGGCCTTATCATAGTGCGCAATAACAGATAAAAATTAATCGCCTGATATGCCTCCTGATGAACTTTCGTAACTTTGATGCTGAAGAGAAGCTGTTTGCCCGTCGTGCCGCAATAGCCTTTGCTCTGGTCTGTATCTGTTTCACCATTCTTGGCGTAAACCTTTATCGCCTGCAGGTGCGCGATCATAGCTACTACCAGACGCGATCCAACCAGAACGACATCAAGATGATCCCCATCGCCCCGACACGTGGGCTGATTTATGACCGCAACGGTATTCCGCTGGTGCGCAACGTCAGCTGGTACGCCATTACGCTGACCCCATACAAAATCACCGATATGGACGCCACACTGCGGGCGCTGACACCTTTAATTAATCTGACGCCCGATGAGATTGATACGTTCCGCCGTGCCCTGAAACAGACCAGTCGTTACAAGCCGGTGGTGCTGAAAGAGGAGCTGAATGAAGAGCAGGTCGCGCGCTTTGCAGTTAATCAGTTTCGCTTTACCGGTGCCAGTCTGGAAACCTATCAGGATCGCCAGTATCCCTATGGCGCCGATCTGGCACACGTGCTCGGTTATGTGTCGAAAATCAACGACAGCGACTACAAACGGCTGAACGCAGAAGGCATCGCCGAAAACTATGCCGCTGACCACAATATTGGTAAGCAGGGGATTGAGGGCTATTACGAATCGCTGCTGCACGGCAAGCCGGGTTATCAGGAAGTGGAGGTGGATAACCACGGCCGCATTGTGCGGGTGCTGAAAGAGGTGCCGCCAGTGGCGGGTAAAAACCTGACGCTGACGCTGGACCTGCATCTGCAACAATATATAGAGAGTCTGCTGGCGGGACAGCGTGCGGCGCTGCTGGTTGAAGATCCGCACGACGGCTCAGTGCTGGCGATGGTTTCCAGCCCCAGTTACGACCCCAACCCCTTTGTAAAAGGCATCAGCTATCAGGCCTACAAAAAGCTGCTGCAGGATAAAGACCTGCCGCTGATTAACCGCGTCACGCAGGGCCTTTATCCGCCTGCCTCCACAGTGAAACCCTATATGGCGATGTCGGCGCTGCTGACCCATGTTATTACGCCACAAACGCAGTTCTTTGGCGCGCCGACCTGGACGCTGCCAGGCACCGACCGGCACTATCGCGACTGGAAAAAGAGCGGGCACGGCATGCTGAATGTTACCCGGGCGATTGAAGAGTCTGCCGATACCTTCTTCTATCAGGTGGCATTCATGATGGGCATCGACCGGATTCACACCATGCTGAGCCAGTTTGGCTATGGCAAGTCGACCGGCATCGACCTCGATGAAGAGTACAGCGGCTTACTGCCGAGCCGTGAATGGAAGCAGAAGGTCCATAAAAAGACCTGGTATCAGGGCGATACGGTGTCTGTGGGTATCGGGCAGGGCTACTGGGTTGCGACGCCGATTCAGATGGTGAAGGCGATGGTGGCGCTGATTAATAATGGTCGGGTCATTGCACCGCATCTGCTGGAAAAAACCCAGCGCGGCACGCTGGTTGAGAACTACCATCCCGCGCAGCGCGAGGCGCAGATTGGCGATCCGCATTCACCCTACTGGTCGCTGGTTCGACACGCGATGTTTGGCATGGCTAACGCGCCAAATGGCACAGGTTATAAATATTTCCATACGGCACCTTATGGCATCGCTGCAAAGAGTGGGACATCGCAGGTGTTCAGCCTGCGCCAGAACCAGACTTATAACGCGAAGATGATCCCGGTGCGGCTGCGTGACCATATCTTCTACACCGCTTTTGCGCCGTTTAATGACCCGAAAGTGGCGGTGGCGTTGATTCTGGAGAATGGCGGTAATGAAGGGATTGTTGCGGCACCCGTAATGCGGGCGATTCTGGATCATATCTTTATACCTTCAGCACCCGAAGCACCTGCTCAGCCTGCACCGTAAAAAGGGGGCGATTGCCCCCTCAACGTGTCAGGCTTTAAGTGTTTTGGTCACCTGACTGATGGCGCGCACGACGTCGGTTGCGCCTTCACGGATTTCCGCAATCACGCCGCCCGCCTCCTGGGCCAGCTGCACGCCCTGATCGGCGCGCTTCAGGTTTGATTCAATCCCTTTCAGTGCCCGGTTCGCCAGCAGGTGGTTTTGCTGTACCCGATTTTCAATGTCGCTGGTGGCGCGGTTGATGTTCGCCGCCAGCGTGCGGACTTCGTTAGCGACCACCGCAAAGCTGCGGCCATGAGCTCCGGCACGCGCGGCTTCGATTGCGGCATTCAGCGCCAGCAGGTTAGTCTGATCGGCTATCCGGCGGATACCTTCCACAATCGCGCCGATACGATCGGAGGATTCACTCAGGCCAGTGATATCACCCGAGATCCCCTGCAGTTCACCGGCCAGTGCGTTCATGGTCTGCACACTGCTGGCGATAACATCAGCCCCCAGCTTTGTGCTGTGATCGGTTTGCAGCGCAGTGTGATAAGCCCGCTGTGCCGCGTCATGCTCCTGCTGGTTTTTTTCCACCTGCGCGGTGACATCGGTGGCGAATTTAACGATCTTGTAGAGCCTGCCCTGTTCGTCAAATACCGGATTGTAGGTGGCACGCAACCAGACCGTTTCACCGCGTTTATTCACGCGGGGAAACTGACCCGAGACAAATTCTCCCCGGTTCAGCTGCTGCCAGAATTCACTGTATTCGCGGCTCTCACGCAGGGCCTGCGAACAGAAGCGACTGTGATGAATGCCTTCCACCTCTTCACGACGGTATCCCATGGTTTTCAGGAAGTTGTCATTGGCTTTCAGCACTTCACCTTTAAGGTTAAAGGCGATGACTGCCATTGACCGTTCAATGGCGGTGGTGATGGCGCGCTGCTCATGCGCATCGTTAATATGACCGGTGATGTCGGTCGCCAGTTTGACGATTTTGATCACCCGGCCATGACGGTTCTGTACCGGCACATAATTGGCTTCCAGCCAGATTGGGCGGCTGTTTTTTGCCATACGCAGAAACTTATTGCTGAAGCTTTCGCCCCGGTTCAGTCGCAGCCAGAAATCCTGATACTCCCGCGACTGCAGCTGTTCCGGAGTGCAAAACAGGCTGTGGTGCTGGCCTTCAATCTCAGCCAGCGTGTAGCCCATGCGCGCCAGAAACAGCGCGTTGGCGCTGAGAATGGTGCCATCGGGAGAGAACTCAATCATGGCGATGGAGCCGTTGAGAGAGCTCAGCGTGGCAACTGAGTGTGAGCGCTTCTGCCAGCTATGGCGCGAAGCGATGCCTGATGTAATGGTGGAAAACATAGCGATCCTTATTATTAGTGTTGGTCTCGCATCCTATATCGGCAAAATCGCGGCACAATGCAGCCTTAACTCGCTCCGCTGAGTGAAATTTATCCGGCTTGCCGTGAGGTTTTTGCGGCGGCTCAAAACCAGTCATTGAGTTGATGGAAAAGCGGTCAATCGAGTGAGTTTCGGCGAAAAGCGTTTGACGCTGCCGGGCCGCTTTGGTTTAATGCGCCCCGTTGCCCGAATAGCTCAGTCGGTAGAGCAGGGGATTGAAAATCCCCGTGTCCCTGGTTCGATTCCGGGTTCGGGCACCATCTTTAAAGAACCCGCCTCTGGCGGGTTTTTGCGTTTATAGAGCGAACCGCGTTATCGAAGGTTCGATTCACTCGCCACGTTCCTGTGGCTCGCCCTCCGGGTCGCGCTGGCACGCGATGCAAAAATGCTCCCGGCATTTTTGTCCGGGTTCGGGCACCATCTTTAAATAACCCGCCTCTGGCGGGTTTTTGCGTTTGTAGCGCTAATGCGGTCCACCTGACTCCATACCTTCCCGAACAATCCGAATTTGGTCTCTAACCGCCCATTCCGGCTCTTAATTCAGTAGCAACACAAATAGATTTTACGTCGAAATCACTTTGCCGTCCCGGCTCTGTGCTGCATTGCAAGAGCGTTGCCGCCTGAAATCCTGTCCAGCCTGCAATTGACCGGGGCTAATCGTGTTTTATAAGGCACTCTTTACAGAATCAACCTGACAGGCACAATAGCCCTTTTTCCAGCTCCGTCACGGTCATGTCAGAAGAAGCGCTGCGTCTGCAGATACAGAACCTGAAAAAGCATAATGCGCGTCTGAAGCGTATAGCGCATGACGCCCGTACAAAGCTTAACGCGGCGCTCGATGGTACCGGACTGTTCCTGTGGCAGCTTGATATTCCCAGTGGCAAGCTGGTGATCTTCAACCGGCGCTGGGGAGCGATGCTCGGGTTCCAGCCGAAAGAGACCGACGCCAATTTCGAATCCTGGAAGGAGAGTCTGCATCCCGAGGATGCCGATGAGGTTTTGCAAGCCTTTAACGATCACATCGCCGGGAAAGCGCCTTACTACGAAGCACTTCACCGCATGATTGCCAAAAACGGCAGTATTACGTGGGTGCTGGATCGGGGGCGGGTCAGCGAGTGGAATGCCCATGGCGAGCCTGTCAAAGTCATTGGCACGCATATCGACATGACCAAAGAGAAGCAATATGAAGAGCAGCTTGCCCTGCTGGCGCTTCACGATCCCCTGACGATGCTTAACAATCGCCATGCTTTGCAAAACTATTTCTGTGAGCTGAAAGCGCAGGGCCCACTCTGCGTTGTCTTTATCGATCTGGATAACTTCAAACACGTCAACGATACCCTGGGTCATCGCAGCGGTGATGAAGTGCTGATCCAGCTAAGCCATCGGTTTACCGAACTCGCGCCGACAGAAGTGATGATTGGCAGGCTCGGCGGTGATGAGTTCGTGCTGTTATTGCCGTTTGCGATTGACCATCCGCAGGTCAGACAACTGGCCCATGCCTGCCTGGACGCGGTGCTTGCCCCATTTGATATGGCAAATGGTCACGCCCTGATTGGGGCTTCTGTCGGGGTGTCACAGGTACAGGGAAGAGATGATTTTGATACTGCCCTTGCGCGCGCAGATGAAGCGATGTACCGCATTAAGAAAAACGGCAAGCGCGGCGTGGCGTTTGATCACGCTTTCCCGGATCCACTCTGACTCCGATTAACCCGGCATAGGCTTTGCCAGCTCCTGTTGAAAAACTTTATCTTCAGTTACTGCCTACTCTCACCCACAACATTTTGTACTTTGTTTTGCGCCTGCGTGTGCAATTTCCGCGTATCGCTGCAAAAATCACTTTTAGTACTATTCTGAAAATTCAATTTTCACTGCCAGAATATGTAAGTCTTACCGCTTCGGTTAAAGTGCAATATCCGCCTTAAATCCGAGTCTCTTTCAAATTAAAAAATTTATTCAAATCAGGATAATTGATCATTTAATGATCAATTTCGGCTGTTTTCAGCTATCGTGATCAAGGTTTACGCTTCGCTTATTTCCAACGATAAGAATGGGAAGTTAAAATCCTATTTATCGCTTCGCTTAGTGAAATTGATCGTTTGTTGATCATATTCACTACCTGATATTGATTAAACTATCCACTTACCGCTTCGCTTATATTTTTTTCAATTGGACATTTTTTGAAAATGATCGATTAATAGGGCGCGGCGATTTTAGTTATAAAGCTTTTTCATGCCGCGGCTCTTTTATCAATAGAAAGGAGCATTGGTTGAAATCCGCTATCAATCCGGTTGAGGGTAGTACGAGCAATAAACCAGAACTGTGACGGGTTTTTTATTTATCTCACTTGATTGGTCCGTTTTTCTGACTACATTTATGTTGCTGAATCGGCCTGATGAAGTGTTAACTGTGCAAATTCCAATTTTTAATATTCAAAGAGGACGCATATGACTCAATATCGCGGTGGGGCCGGGAATTTTGCGGCCGACAAAGAGCGTGCTGCTGAAGCAGGACGCAAAGGAGGCCAGAAAAGCGGCGGTAACTTTAAGAACGATCCTGAACGTGCCATTGAAGCGGGGCGCAAAGGAGGTAAGGTTAGCCGCCGGAGCTGAAAGTCTTTAACACTGCTGTGACGGCAGGGTTACTCTGTTAGCCGGGCATTTTGAATCTGTTTAGTTCCTCGCGAAGATAATTACTCCCTGAATTATGTCATTGCTCCATCATTGGCAATAGCGGGAGCTGTTAATTGAACCGGAAGAGTTTACTCTTCCGGTTTTTTATTTCCGATAGGTTAAAGCTATACGATTTAATAAAACCGTGTACAACTAAGTTTTGACTGGTTCTTTTTTTATGCAGTTAATCTGAAAAAATGTATACAGTGTTTTATTACTTTGTACAAATTACGATGCAGCTAGCGAAGCCGCAAACATAAAAACATTCCCCGGCTAAATGTCTGCTGTAAAAAGGAAAATGCATTTTACATGCCACTTTTGTCTTAAATTCATACTGACGCAGCGTGCGATATTAAAAATCTCCACTAGACTTTTCAGGTGTCAACGATATGACTGGCGTTGCGTTATTACCGACGCAGCGTTTTAAACAATGAGGCTATCTTATGACAGTGAAAACGTTAAACGACCTGTTCATCCATGACCTATCCGATGTTTACAGCGCTGAGAAACAGATAACCCGTGCATTACCTAAAATGGCGCGTGCAGCCAGTGACGAAAATCTTATCGCTGCGTTTAATCAGCATCTGGAAGAGACCCGTGCGCAGATTGAACGACTCGACGAGCTGGTGGAAGTGACACCTGAAGTCAAAATTAAAAGAATGAAATGTCATGCGCTTGAAGGTCTGGTTGAAGAAGCACAGGAAATTATCGACTCGGTTGAAAAAGGTGAGGTTCGTGATCAGGGGCTGATTGGTGCTGCACAGAAAGTTGAGCACTATGAGATCGCGACCTACGGCACTCTGCATGCGCTGGCACTGAAGCTGGGTTACACCAAAGCGGCAGAGCTACTGGAAGCTACTCTGAACGAAGAGAAGCAAACGGATGAGAAACTCACCCAGGTAGCCGAGTCTATTACCGTCTCTTAAGGAGTAATACATGACTGCGATAGAACATTATCATGACTGGCTGCGCGATGCGCATGCCATGGAAAAGCAGGCTGAAAGTATGCTGAGCAAGATGGCTGGCCGTCTTGAGCACTATCCGGCGCTGGAACAGCGTCTGGCGCAGCATCTGGAAGAGACTAAACATCAGCTGACACTGCTGGAGCAGCTGCTCGACACTCACGGTATCGATCACTCTGTGATGAAAGATGCGATGGGCAAAATGGCGGCGGCCGGTCAGGCTGTTGGGGGTATGTTCAATTCGGATGAAGTCGTGAAGGGCGCTATCAGTGGTTATGTCTTCGAGAATGCTGAGATCGCCAGCTACACCAGCCTGATTGCCGCGGCAGAGCAGGTAGGTGATACGCAGGGCGTACGCATACTTAACGAGATCCGTGACCAGGAAGTGGCGATGGCTGAGTGGCTGCTGCAGAACCTGCCAGAGATCACTCAGCAGTTTCTGCAGCGTGCGTCACAGCCGGGCGTGGAAGCGAAGAAGTAGTGCTGAATAGCGCGCATGAAAAAGCCGGGGATTCCCGGCTTTTTGCGTTAGTGCTTTTCAGGCTGGTGATATTCAGTCAGCCATTAAATGTCCATACATCGTCATCAGCTTACGCGTCACGCCGTTAGTCCAGCCAAAGCCATCCTGTAACGGATATTCACCGCCGCCGCCAGGACGCGCACGCTCACCGCTGATGTCATATTTCTCTACCAGCTTGTGATGCAACTGATAGAAGTTATTGACCGTATTCAGCCAGTTCACAGCCACTTCTGTTGCCAGCGTCTCTTCGCCATAGTTATTCAGGCCAACAATTGCCATCCACTGCATGGGTGCCCAGCCGTTAGGCCGATCCCACTGCTCCCCGCTTTCGACCATTGAGGTCAGCAGACCGCCGTTGCTCAGCAGCAGATGACGCAACGAGATCGCCTGCAGATGCGCCTGATGCGGCGTCGCCAGGCCCACAAACAGCGGAACCACTGAAGCTACGGTAAAGGCACCGAAACGCTCACGACGCCAGTCATAGTCGCGGAACACACCGGCGGTGCTGTCCCACAGATAACGGGTAATCGCACGTTTACGCGCTTCCGCCTTTTTCTGCCACGCCAGCGCCGTCAGCTCTTCACCTTTGGCGTGCGACAGGGTCGCGATCATCAGCTCCAGCTTGTACAGGAATGCGTTCAGATCGATGGGGATAAACTGAGTCGTTCGGATGCTCGACAGGCGTTTCGGATTTCGCAGCCAGCGAGATGAGTAATCCCACCCTGACTCCGCGCCAGCACGCAGATCACGATAGACTTCGCTGGCCGGACGTTTAGATTCGCGGGCGGTTTCAACATCTTCCATCCACGACTCATCACGCGGCGTATCGCGATCATCCCAGTAGCGGTTCAGCAGGGAGCCGTTTGGCATCCGCACTACGTGACGATAAGCCTGGTTCGGCATCAGTGAACCCGCGCCATCCATCCAGAACTGATACTCCTTCATCAGCTGTTCCTGATAGCGTTTCGCACCGCGCACGCCATCTTCTTCGAACAGCTCTACCATCAGTGCAAACACGGGCGGCTGAGAACGGCTGAGATAGTAGGTACGATTGCCGTTTGGCACATGACCGTAGTTATCGATCAGCCAGGCAAAGTTGTCCGCCATGTGACGGAGCAGATCATCGCGGCCTGATTCTGCCAGGCCGAGCATGGTGAAGTAGGAGTCCCAGTAATACGTTTCGCCAAAGCGTCCCCCTGGCACGACATAAGGTTTCGGCAATGGCAGCAGTGATGAGTGCGGCATATGCTGTTGCGGCATTTTGGTCAGAACCGGCCACAGGTCATCAATATGCTCGTTGAGGGTTTTATCCGGGTTAGAGACATAAAAGCTTTCGTTTACGCCAGGCAGATAAAAATGATCGGCGACAAAACGCGACAGGTCGAAATCACTGCTGCGTTTCTGTCGACGATAGCGCATCAGCACATCCAGCGGATCGTACTTAGGCGAACAGTCGGGGAAGGTTTTGCTATCCTCGAAAATCCGCGACATCTGGACATGTTCAAACAGTTCCAGATAACGATCGGCAGGGGTGAGTGCATCCGGAGCCGGTAAGCCTTCAATCAACTCCGGCTCGGGCTCAGAATCCTGCATGCGTTCCAGTTTCAGTTCATGGGGATCGTATTGATACTCAACTTCCGCCCCGGCACGAACCTCTTCAAGTGCATTTTGTTGCTGGCGATGGGTATTAATAACGGCCTCCTGAGCGGTCGTGGTTGCACAAAAGACAAATTATAGACCTCTCATTCAGCGGAACAACAATGCAGAATATCTATGAACGTAATAAAAATTGTCTATTAATCGAGGTTTTTTGATAAATCCCAGACAATTCAACCAAATATAGCAGTGTTCACAAAAAATACATTTCAGATGAATCTCTTAACGGAATGGATAAAAAAATTCAAACTGAAGAAAACTGGCGTTTATTCACATTTTGTAAAAGATAGCCGGGCCGAAAAGGGTGCAGAAAATGGCATACGTAACGGAACGCCGCGCAGAAAGGAGCAGGGAACTAAGCGGGCCTGGTTGCCCGCTCGTTGACAGCAGAATCAGGTGTTCGCCAGCGCCGCGCGAACGACTGTCTGCCAGGGCGTGGTCGGGCGACCAATCAGTTTGCTCAGCTGGCGGGAGTCATTGTACAAACCGCCTTTCTCTGCACCGGCATCCGAGTCTGCCAGCATCTCCGCCAGACCCTCTGGCAGGCCAGCACCCTTAAGCGCGGCGGCAAAATCAGCCTGAGACAGATTGACGTAATCAACCTTCTCACCACTCTGCGCGGCAATCTCCGCAGCAAACTGCGCCAGCGTGTAGCTGTCGTCGCCTGCCAGTTCATACACTTTGCCCGCCTGATCCTCACGGGACATGACTTCAGCCGCCGCTTCAGCGTAATCCTGACGGGCTGCAGACGCGATGCGACCTTCACCCGCCGCGCCGATAAAAGCATGATGCGCCAGCGCAGGTGGAATGCTGGCGGCATAGTTTTCGGTGTACCAGCCATTACGCAGCAGGGCGAAGGGGATGCCGGAGGCTTTCAGCAGCGCTTCTGTGGCGCGATGTTCAACGCCTAAGCCCAGTGGTGAGGTGTCCGCATGCAGCAGGCTGGTATAGGCGATGAAGCCTACGCCCGCCGCCTGTGCCGCTTCAATAACGGCTTTATGCTGCGCTTCACGCTGACCCACCTCACTGCCGGAGATGAGTAGCAGTTTATCGACGCCTGCAAAAGCGGCCCTGAGCGTTTCTGGCTGACTGTAGTCGGCCTGTCGGACCGTGATGCCCTGCGCCGCAAGATCGGCCGCTTTGGCGGGTGTACGGACAGCAGCGACGATCTCTTCTGCCGGCACTTTTTTCAGTAAAGCTTCGATAACGAAACGGCCCAGCTGGCCGGTGGCACCTGTTATTGCAATCATGCTATGACTCCTGTGGCTGTTGTTGAAATCCAGACTAAGATATAAACTAATTTTTAGTAAGTACTTACAGAAATGTTAGTTAAGGTGTGCTGATTAAATGTCTGATAAATTGAGTGAAAAATTTAGTCGCGGTGAATTACTTAACGTTAATTGTCCGTCGCGTGATGTGCTGAAACGCGTGACCAGTCGCTGGAGTGTATTGATTCTGCTGGCCCTTCAGGATCAAACGCTGCGCTTCAGTGAATTGCGCCGCACGGTCGGGGGCGTCAGTGAGCGAATGCTGGCTCAGAATCTGCGTTACCTGGAAGAAGATGGCTTCGTGCAGCGAATTGCTTACGATGTGGTGCCTCCGCACGTGGAATATCGCCTGACCCCGCTTGGACGTGAAGTCGGTGAGCAGGTTGTGGGCCTGGCAGACTGGCTGGAACTAAACCTGGGCCGGATTCTGGCGCAGCGCGAAAAATCTGCAGCAGAGTAAAGCTACCCCGTCTCAGCCGTCAGAATGTGACGGCATCGATATTTTTACCTGAAAATTTCTGAGCCCACTTTTGTTTACTGCCTCTCTGATGCCGCAGCCATGCGATAGCAATGGAAATAGATCCTTCAGGCTTTTCGTCCTGTTGCTGATTATTAAGTCGTTTTATCAATCTTCGGGTCGCAATATAGGAGAGTGTGTTGAGCGCTGTTAATAGTGAGGCGTTTTTTGGCTCATTTATTTAACATCTTAATGTGTGTTTAACTTCGTGTTTTCTACTTTATTTATCCATACTCACCTCAGGATTAGTAAGCATTAAACAAAAAAGAAAACAAACCGGCAGAGATGTGGGTTTAAGGGTTTAACCTCTTAAAATATAATGGTATTTAGATCTTTGCTTCTCACTTATAACCTTAAATAACTCCGATTTTTATAGCAAAAAAGTGCCTGAAAACAGGCCGTTGACGATACTTTACGTGCAGGCATTGCTTTCGCGCGTTCGACTTTTAAAGTGAGAAAATACGTAACATTAACGACACATACGCACCCTCTGATTAACCTTTCGGCCTTATTTTTAAATAAAAATTTCCCGCCAAAAACAATGACCAAAATCAATAAAGACTGTTATAGTTTTCATTAACCCCACTGTTTCTTTTTCCTCGTCGCAAATAGCTCTAAATTTGCGGCGGGAATTTCAATAAGCGCAGAGAAGTCAGCGCATCAGGCTTAAGTTGTTAATTATAAGTAAATACATGGTGTTCTATGTGGCAAAGAGGTAAGCAATGTTCGGATTAGATGCCTTTCATCTGGCCAGGATTCAGTTCGCATTTACTGTATCCTTCCATATTATCTTTCCCGCCATCACCATCGGTCTCGCCAGCTTCCTGGCAGTACTTGAAGGTATGTGGCTTAAAACACGCGATCAAACCTATCGCGATCTCTACCACTTCTGGTCGAAAATCTTTGCCGTTAACTTCGGTATGGGTGTGGTATCAGGGCTGGTCATGGCTTACCAGTTCGGGACGAACTGGAGCGGCTTCTCTGCGTTTGCCGGGAGTATCACCGGCCCGCTGCTGACTTATGAAGTGCTGACGGCGTTCTTCCTGGAAGCAGGCTTCCTGGGCGTGATGCTGTTTGGCTGGAATCGCGTGGGGCCGGGTCTGCACTTCTTCGCCACCTGCATGGTTGCTCTGGGAACACTGATTTCGACCTTCTGGATTCTTGCCTCCAACAGCTGGATGCAGACGCCTCAGGGCTTCATCATCGAGAATGGCATTGTGGTGCCGCAGGACTGGTTGAAAATCGTCTTCAATCCCTCTTTCCCTTATCGCCTTTTCCATATGTCAGTGGCGGCGTTCCTGGCGAGTGCCTTTTTTGTGGGATCGTCAGCGGCCTGGCATTTGCTGAAAGGGAATAACAATCCTGCTATCCGTAAGATGTTCTCCATGGCGTTGTGGATGGCGCTGATCGTTGCGCCGATTCAGGCGATGATTGGGGATGCACACGGTCTGAACACCCTTGAGCATCAGCCAGCCAAAATCGCGGCGATTGAAGGACACTGGGAAAACCCACCGGGTGAGGCCACGCCGCTGATCCTGTTTGGTATTCCCGATATGGAACAGGAGCGTACCAAATATGCGCTGGAAGTGCCTTACCTTGGCAGCCTGATTCTGACGCACAGTCTGGATAAACAGGTTCCGGCGCTGAAGTCGTTCCCGAAAGAGGACCGCCCTAATTCTACGGTGATCTTCTGGTCATTCCGCGTGATGGTGGCGCTGGGGCTGCTGATGATTACGCTGGGCGTGGTCAGCCTGTGGCTGCGTTTCAAAGGCCGTCTTTACGAGTCGCGTCCTTTCCTGTGGTTTGCTCTGTTAATGGGGCCATCGGGTCTGATTGCGATTCTGGCGGGCTGGTTTACCACTGAAATCGGTCGTCAGCCGTGGGTGGTGTATGGCGTGCAGCGCACCATTGATGCGGTCTCGGCACATGGCGATATGCATATGAGCATCAGCCTGCTGGCCTTTATTCTGGTCTACAGCTCGGTGTTCGGTGTGGGATACCACTACATGATGCGCCTGATTAAGCAGGGACCGGTTGTCGGCGAAGGTCATATCACCGAAGAAGGTGGACCGGGTCAGAAGAAAACGCCAGCGCGTCCGCTTTCCGCTGCCACCTTTAAGGATGGAGACCACTAAGATGATCGATTATTCCGTTATCTGGTTTGTGATTATCGTCTTCGCAACCCTGATGTATATCGTGATGGATGGTTTTGACCTGGGTATTGGTCTGCTGTTCCCGTTCAATAAAGATGCCGGCGAGCGCGACATGATGGTTAACACCGTCGCACCCGTCTGGGATGGTAATGAAACCTGGCTGGTTCTGGGAGGCGCAGGCCTGTTCGGGGCATTCCCGCTGGCTTACGCGGTGATTACCGATGCGCTGTCGATTCCGCTGACCGCCATGCTGATTGGCCTGATTTTTCGGGGTGTCGCCTTTGAATTCCGCTTCAAGGCGGTTGAAGGTCATCGGGCATTCTGGGACAAATCCTTTATTGCCGGGTCTGTTTTAGCGACCTTCAGTCAGGGCGTCGCAGTCGGCGCGTTTCTGGATGGCATTCCGGTTGAGGGACGCCGTTTCGCCGGTTCCGCACTGGACTGGCTGGCACCGTTCCCGCTGTTCTGCGGCGTGGGTCTGGTGGTGGCCTATGCGCTGCTGGGCTGCACCTGGCTTATTATGAAGACCGAGAATGAGCTGCACCGTAAGATGTCCGCGCTGGCGACGCCACTGGTCATCGCGCTGTTAGTGATTATTGGTATTGTCAGCCTGTGGACGCCGTTTACGCATCAGGACATCGCACATCGCTGGTTCAGCAAGCCAAACCTGTTCCTGTTCCTGCCGGTTCCGGTGCTGGTGCTGCTCTGTTCATGGGGCATTGTGCGCGCCATTAAGCGTGAGGCGCACTATTCACCGTTCCTGCTGACGCTGGCGCTGGTCTTCCTGGGCTTCTCCGGTCTGGGCATCAGTGTGTGGCCCAACATTATTCCGCCATCCGTAACCATCTGGGATGCCGCATCGCCACCGCAGAGCCAGGCCTTTATGCTGGTGGGTAGCCTGCTGATTATCCCGATGATTCTGGGTTACACCTTCTGGAGCTACTACGTGTTCCGTGGAAAAATCAAAGCAGATGAAGGATATCATTGATATGAAAAGCCTCAGCAGCATGAAAGACCACAATCACAGTGAAGAGACGAAAGCGCCGTGGTGGAAACGGGTAATGTGGCTGGTGTTTATCTATGCCGCCAGCGTACTGGCGCTGGGCGTGGTCGCCTCGCTGTTCCGCATGATGATGACGGCAGCGGGTATGCGTAGTCATTAATTGTCGCAGACTCCGCCTCACCGTTATCAGGCGCAGTTTTTATCAGGAATCAGAAGGCTGACGTCAGTCAGCCTTTTTTAGTTAGTAACCTAAGCAATTAATGCGGAATTGCCCCGAACGGACGTGCGCGGCTTACCCTTTCCTTACACTGATTCGCCATATTTGTTATCCTTTTTTAATTAAAACCTCAGTCTTAACCCGCGTCGTAAATCGCCATCATGCTCAGTCAGGCCATTAAAAAAAAGCACATCAACGATCTGGTCGAGTGGATTGAAGCCCATCTCACTGACGATCTCAATATCGATCAAATTACCTTGAAATCAGGATATTCAAAGTGGCACATGCAGCGCATGTTCAAGGAGATGACCGGGCAAACGCTGGCAGCCTATACCCGCAAACGGCGTCTGACGATGGCCGCTATGGCACTGCGACTGACGCGCATGACACTGATTGATATTGCCGTACGATTTGGTTTCGATAACCAGCAAAACTTCACCCGGGTTTTCAAAGGCCACTTTGCGCTGACGCCTGGCGCATTTCGGCGTATTCCCCATTTGCCGGTCAAAAACTTCCATGGACGCATTCTGGCGCGATCGCTGGCAGAGCGCGCCACGCTGGTTGAACGCGAGGAAGCGTTGCACCTGTGCGGAGAGAAGCTGGAGTGGGAGTGTAAGTTCGGTGATTATTTTGCCGACCACGATCACCGGGTTGCCGGGCTGGCGCGTCAGATGGTGTCGCTGGCGGGAAGCCATGTAACGCATGGCTGGTTAGGCTTTCAGTATGGCCCCGGGCATAGCTCTGCTGACCAGCAGAATATCAGCCTGTTTCAGGCGCTGGAGCCGCAATATGCCGATCTGCTGAGTGACCACACCAGCAGTTGGAGTGAAGCGGCGGGCCTCTATGCGTCGATTCGCTGGAGCGGCAGACCGGAACAACTGACGCGTTTTATTGAGGATATTTATTATCAACATCTGCCAGCACTGGGTGTAGCGCGGCGTCCTGGCAAAGACCTGCTGCGTCTCGACTTTGCACATTGCAAGCCTGACTGGCTGAGCGGCGTATTTTCAATTCCGGTGATGCAGGCGTAGCCAGCAGGGCAGGGCGAGTGATTCCCGGCCCCGTTAGTGCATATTTTGTGCGGTAAACTGTGACAAACCGCACGATTCTATAAACTAACTCGCCGTTCTGGCGTAAAATCCTCTTCCGAAACCCTGTCATACCGGAATCATCGTGCATCCGTGATGGGGCTGGAACATTCATCTGCATTTCAGGCCTTTTCCGGCCAAAACGAAAAACGAAGATAATTATGCGACGCTTAATGATTTCACTGATTCTGGCATTGCCTGTTATGGCAATGGCGCAGCAGGCTGAGCCTTTCTCACCGCCTGCCGGACTGCATCCGCACTCTCAGGCCTCCCAGCATGAAATTCTGGGTGACGGTGAGCTGCCGGAACACACCAGCAGTAACGCTTCCCTCTCCGGATTTAACGACACGCTGTAAATGCTGATACGCTGCCAGACCCGGCGGCGCAACATGACCGGCTCGTCAGGAGTCGGTCAGATTTAACCTTCTCTGCCTGCCTTAAAAAACCCGCAAATACCTCTTTCTGAACGCTTGTCAGGGTCGCTTCACGCCTGCGATACGCACACCTGCATCTCTGTAAAATATATCTTAACAAGTCCGATCGCATTTTTCGTTCTTGTACTTAAGATATATCATAGCTAATCTCCCGGCTTGAGATGAGAATGATTGTTATTCCATGAAATTTTCATGACAGTGCGCATGCCCCTGAATCACGGGCATAGCTTGAGGAGAGATATTTTGACTGCATCAGCTAATCAGCGTTTACCCCAGCGCGTCCGTAATGAACTGCGTTTCCGTCATATTCAGGTCGCCAGTAAAACTAACATTGCCGGTAAATTCTGGCGCATACGGTTCAGCGGCAGCGATCTGGCGGGCTTTACATCGCCAGGCTTTGATGACCACATCAAGGTATTTTTCCCTTCCGCTGAAGGTGAAACACTGGCTCTGCCGCAGATGACCGACGCGGGCATTGTCTGGCCCGAAGGTTTGCGTCCGCAGGCGCGCGACTACACGCCGCTTGAATTCGATGGTGCCTCTTCTCTGACCCTGGATTTCTATATTCACCAGCAGGGCGTGGCGAGTGACTGGGCAACGCAGGCACAGGTGGGCGATAAATTAATTATCGGTGGGCCACGCGGTTCGCTGGTGGTGCCGACCGATTATGCATTTCAGCTTTACGTCTGTGATGAAACCGGGCTGCCAGCGTTTGCGCGTCGTCAGCGTGACGCAAGTGCCCAGTCTTTGCATCTCTATGCCTTTACCGATGACGCGACGGGCCACGGCTATTTATCGGATACGACTGGCGTAACGACAAACTGGTTGGGCAGCGGTCAGATGCAGAAAGCACAGCTCAGCCAGCTGATTGCCCGGCTGGATCAGCTCACACTTCCGGCGGAAGATTACTTTATCTGGCTGACTGGCGAAGGTGAGTTTGTGAAAGCGCTGGCTGACTACTTCACGGTGCAGCGCGGCCTCAGCAGTGATTTTGTGCGGGCGGTGGCCTACTGGCACCAGAAGTAAGCGGCTCTGCCAATTGAGTTTTGCCAGACGGCGGACTACCATCAATCCGACTTTTTCCCGCAGGGCAGGCCATGAAACAGCATCCGAATTCCACCTCATCTGACGATCAGAGTACGCGCGCAGGCGGCTGCGGCGGACGACGCAAACGACGCGAAAAGATGCTGGAAGCAAGTGAGATCCGCCTGCTGATGCTCCATTTCCTGGCGCAGAATGCGGCGCACGGCTATGAACTGATCAAGTCGGTTGAGGTGCTGTCGAAGGGAGAGTATTCGCCTAGTCCGGGGATCATTTACCCCAATCTGACGCTGCTTGAAGAGATGGAGGCGATTGAGGTGGTGGATGCGCAGACAGCGCGCAAAGCCTATCGTCTGACCGCAACGGGAGAGGCGCAACTGGCAGAGAACCTGGAAACGGTCTCCAGCCTGATCACGCGGCTCTCTACGCTGGCGATTCTGGTCAATAACCGCAGCATTCCTGCTGTAGAGCAGGCGATTTATGGGCTGAAGGTCGCGCTGAACCAGCGGCTGGCGCAGGAAGATATCTCAGAAACCGCGCTGCAGACGCTGATTAAGGCGCTGCACGACGCGGCTGAAAAAATCACTCACAGTTAATCAGCTGATTTCGGCTTTGTTTTTGTCGATGTGGCCCAGGGTACGATCCGGGAAACAGATGTCGCGTACGCGCTGTTTTAGCGTGGTCGCATCCGGGAAGCCACCATCACGCTTGCGTTCCCACAGCAGGTGCTCATCCAGCGTAATTTCAAAGATACCACCGGTACCTGGTTTCAGGGTTACTTCCGCCAGATCCTCAGCGAAAGTATGCAGAAGTTCCTGTGCCATCCACGCTGACCGCATCAGCCAGTTGCATTGCATACAGTAGTGAATAACAACCACAGGTTTTTGTGCCATAACTCTATTCCTTTACGTGTTGATAAATGCCAATGCATTCGGGTGAACAATTTGTGCGCTGTGGTTTATATCCAAATGTAAATAAGATTGATAATGATTATCAGTTGCATTAAATTTAAGTCGATAATTACTACACCAGCATGATGTTCTGACTTTTCACGGCTTTTATGCGGAGCCGTTTTACTGTTGCCAGCAAACAAGTGAGCGAATACTAACAATTAATCAGGTAATTCGCGCCTATGTCACCACGTTTTCGGAGATTGACGCAACCGCGTCTGACTCAACTGGCGTTGCTCGCCACCTTCATCAATACCACCTGCACTTATGCTGCGGGCAGTGAATCTGCCACGCTAGCCCTTTCTGACCGCTCTGACAGCAATACCGAACAGGTAATGACGGTGACGGCGCCGGAAATTAAGAAAACGGCAGGCAGTAAAACCTCGCTCTCTGCCAGCGATCTGCAACAGCGTGGTGCCACTGACTTTGGATCGATTATGCGCTATGAACCGCTGATCAGTGCCACCGGTACTAGTGGCGGTTCATCAGCCGGTAAGAGCGGTTTTGATCGGGCTGGTTATACCGGCTACAACATTCGAGGCCTCGAGAGCAACCGCGTCGGTCTGGATGTGGACGGCATTCCGTTGCCGCAGGCCACTGGCCGCAGCTATGTAGGACGCGCTGGTCTCGACAGCTTTGGCATTGGCCGCGATTACATCGATCCTTATATGTTTGGGCGTATTGAGATTGAGAAGGGCGCCACAGCAGTGGATCAGTCGAACACCTCAATTGGCGGCAACGTCTCGTTCCGTAACAAATCCCCGGACGACTATCTGTACTCCGGCAAGCCGACCTTTTTCGGCTATCAAAGTGACTACGACTCCGCCAGCCGCAGCTGGCACAACGGCATGACTGCAGCAGCAGGCGATGACACGCTGAGTGGCATTTTTGTTTACAGCCGTCGTGACGGACAGCAGACCCGTAACAACAGCGATACGCTCGATGCTTATCCGGCCAACTGGCACTCCGATGCCTTTATGACTTCCGGCATCTGGCAGCCCAATGATGCTCACAAGCTCAGCGCAACGGTCGATTACTATCACAAAACTCACCACAGCCATTACGACAGCTGGAGCACTTCCGGCAATACCGTCTGGGGAACGGCACAGCAGCAGAGTGATACCCGCCGCTGGGGCATCAGCCTGGCGGATGAGTACACCCCTTACAATGACCTGATCGACAGCCTGACGACCCGCGTTTACTGGCAGCAGACCCAGGCGCATGACAACACCCTAATGCCGTCGAGTGCCACCGCCAGGCAAACCGTCTATTCCGATTACAACAGCGACAGCTACGGTTTTGACACCCGAGCGCTTAAAAGCGTCGGGCGACATGAACTGAGTGCCGGGCTGAATGCGCGTCTGGTGGATACTGAGCGACCTTTCCGTCAGTCACCGCCAGCCAGTGCTTTTACTGCGATTATGCAGCCGCAGGCTAACAGCCGCAGCTACAGCGTGGGCGGTTATCTGCAGGATACTATCAGCTTCGATGCTGACGGACATCGGGCGGCTATCGTGCCGGGCGCGCGCGTGGCCTATCAGAACACCCGACCACGTGATGTGGCGACGCTGACCACGAACAGTAGCGTGCTTGACGCCAGCGAAGTTTCAGCGCTCTACGGATCGCCAAACAGCGACACCCAGATATTGCCGTCGATCGCCTTCCAGTTCGATCTGACACCGAAGCTGATGACTTATCTGCAATATACCCGTGGCGCGCAGTTCCCCAACGATACCCAGCTCTATGGCTCATGGAACCTTGGCTCCAGCTATGCCGGCACCGCACAGTATGCGCTGATTGGTAATGCAGACCTGAAAACCGAAACCAGCAACAACTACGAGTGGGGTGTAAAAGGAGAGGTGGCAAAAGGCGTCACGCTTAACGCTGCCGCTTTTTATAACGACTATAAAAACTTTATTGCCTTTACACGTTACAGCCGGGCGGCTAATCCGGGTCAGTTCGTTAATGTGCCCGCCAACATTTACACCACCTATCAGGCGGAGAACCGCGATAAAGCCTACATCTACGGGGCTGAAATCAGCAGTAAAGTGAACTTCGGTAGCTGGTTCAATGAGGTCGAGGGTCTGAGCGCCAATCTGGCGTTGGGTTACACGCAGGGCGCGGCAAAGTCACGCTACCTTGGTGACCGCTACATCGATCTGGAGAGTGTTGCTCCGATGAAAGCGATTGTCGGACTCGCCTGGGATGATGAGGCGCGTGGCTACGGGGCCGCCGTTACCGCTACCTTTGTCAAAGGTAAGCAAGCCAGCGCGACTAACCGCGAAAGCTTCGCTAACAACGGCAGCAGCCTGGCCGACTCCAGCACCGATTACATGCGGGTACCAGGTTATGGCATGGTGGATATGACCGCTTACTGGCGCGTCGCACATAACGTCAGGCTGAGTGGCGGGCTTTACAACATAACCGATCGCAAATACTGGGATTACCTCAGCAGTCGTGAACTGACCAGCGCCACTCAGCAGGAGCGCAACGATCAGGCACTGGCCGTGATGCCGGGCCGTACTTTCCAGTTAGGTGTTAACGTCGATTTTTGATAGCCGTCGCCCTGCGCTGATGCAGGGCATTACTAAGAGAGCCTGAGTCATGAACCCGATTTATCAGCACTATCTTGCCATTAAAGGTGAACAACCGAAGAAATATGCCCGCGACCTGGCTGCGCTGATCGGCATCAGCGAAGCGGAATTGTGTGAAGCGCGCATCGGCGTTGATGCCGTGGCGCTGAAACGCGATTTTCCGGCGTTGCTGAAGGCACTTGGCGCAGTCGGCGAAACCAAAAACATTACGCGTAACGCTTATGCGGTACATGAACATCTGGGTGAATACCACAATGTGCAGATTGGCGCACATGGTGGCCTGGTGCTTAATCCCCGTGCACTCGATCTGCGCCTGTTCGTCGGTCAGTGGTGCAGCGCCTTTGCTCTGCAGGAGCCAACCGGGCAGGGCGTTCGTCACAGTATTCAGATCTTTGATCGTCATGGCGATGCGGTGCTGAAAGTTTACGTCACGGAGCAGACCAACATGGCAGCGTGGCAGACGCTGATTGCCGACTTTACCGACGCCGCGGCGACGCCGCTTGTGGTTGAGCCGGCTGCTGCAGCTCCCCTGACTGAGGCGGTTGATGCCACCGCCATCGACCGTGAATGGCGCGCCATGACCGATGTTCATCAATTTTTCGCGTTGCTTAAGCGCCATCAGGTGTCACGACCGCAGGCGTTTCGCGCGGTGGGTGACGATCTCGCCAGGCAGACCGGTAACGATGCGCTTGAGCGCCTGCTACAGATGGCACAGCAGGCGGGCAATGAAATTATGATTTTTGTCGGCAACCGTGGCTGTACTCAGATTTTCACCGGCAGGGTAGAGAAGCTGCAGCCAGTGGAAAACTGGCTCAACATCTTCAATCCGCAGTTCACACTGCATCTGATGGCTGATCAGATCAGCGAAAGCTGGGTAACACGCAAGCCAACGGGCGATGGCTTTGTTACCAGCCTGGAACTGTTCGCCGCCGACGGCACACAGATCGCCCAGCTCTACGGTCAGCGCACGGAGGGTACGCCAGAGCAGTCAAGCTGGCGCGAGCAGATTGGCGCACTCCACACGCCGGGAGCGGCGGCATGAAAAGAGTGATGTTGTTATGGCTGCTCATGACGCTGCCATCACTGGCGGCGGAGCGGGTGGTGTCGATTGGCGGTGACGTCACCCAGATTATCTATGCGCTGGATGCCCAGTCACAGCTAGTGGCGCGCGACAGCACCAGTCTGCGCCCGGCGCAGGCCACCCGACTGCCGGACGTGGGTTATATGCGCCAGCTCAACGCCGAAGGCATTCTGGCACTGAAACCAACGCTGGTGATCGCCAGCGAGCAGGCGCAGCCGTCGCTGGTACTGCAACAGATTGCCCGCGCGGGCGTCAGGGTGGTCACGGTCAGCGGCGACAGCAGCCTGCAGGCGATCCCGCAGAAAATTATCACTGTGGGTCAGGCGCTGCAGCGTGAAAGCGAAGCTCAGGCTCTGGCACGGCAAATGACGCAGCAGATTCGCCAGTTGCCGCAGCAACCGCTGCCGGTAAAAGTGCTCTACATCATGGCGAACAGCGGCATGAAATCGATGGCGGCTGGAAATCAGACTGCGGCCGATGGCGCCATTCGCAGCGCCGGGCTGGAGAATGCTATGGGCTCGGTGCCGCACTATCAGGCACTGTCGCAGGAAGGGGTGATCGCCGCCGCGCCGGATCTGGTGGTAATCGGCGAGGATGGCTTGAAAACGCTGGGCGGCGAAGCGCAGCTGTGGCAGTTACCGGGTCTGACGCTGACACCTGCCGGGCAGCAGCACCGTCTGCTGGTGATCGACACCATGGCACTGCTGGGGTTTGGCCTTGATACACCGCGGGCAATCGTGAAATTGCGTCAGGCGGCGGAATCGCTGAACCATGATTAAGGATAATGCGCTGCGTGGCCTGTTGCTGATGCTGATCTTCCTGCTGGCGGCGATGGTGCTGGCGGCAAATCTGGGGGCGATGTCGCTTTCAGTGCGGGCGCTATGGCAGGCACCGCTTAGCGATCTTATCTGGCAGATCTGGCTGGATATCCGCCTGCCGCGCGTGCTACTGGCGGTGGTGATGGGCATGGCGCTGGCAGTCTCTGGCGCGGTGATGCAGGGTGTTTTTCGTAACCCACTGGCCGATCCCGGTCTGCTGGGGATCAGCAGCGGGGCGGGACTGGCGGTGGCGCTGGCAATCATTATTCCGTTGGCGTTGCCGGCACCACTGGCATTGTGGCTACCGATGATCGCTGCGTTTATCGGCAGTCTGCTGGTGACACTGCTGCTCTTCAGTTTCAGTCGGCTGGCGCGCGGCAATCTTTCGCGGTTGTTGCTGGTCGGTATTGCGATTAATGCGTTGTGCGGTGCGGCGGTAGGCGTGCTGTCATGGCTGAGCAACGATCAGCAGCTGCGCCAGCTGTCGCTGTGGGGCATGGGAAGCCTTAGCCAGACACAGTGGCCCGCACTGCTGATTTGCCTGCTGCTGATTCTGCCAGCCTTGCTGCTGCTACAGACTCGCGCCCGCCACCTTAACCTGCTGCAGGCGGGCGAAGAGGATGCGCACTACATGGGGATTGATGTGAAGCGTACTCAGCATCAGCTGCTGATCCTCAGCGCGCTGCTTGTCGGTACAGCGGTCTCGGTCAGCGGCGTGATCGGCTTCGTCGGACTGGTGGTGCCACACGTGATGCGTTTTTGCCTTGGCGGCGATCATCGCTGGCTGCTGCCCGGCTCAGCACTGGCGGGGGCTATTCTGCTGCTGCTGGCCGATACGCTGGCGCGCACTCTGGTGGTTCCGGCCGAGATGCCAGTCGGGCTACTGACCAGCCTGATTGGCGGTCCGTGGTTTCTCTGGCTGATTCTGCGTCAACAGCGAGGGCTGGAGTGATGGAAATTTTACAGGCCAGGGGATTGTGTCTCGCGCACGGCGACAAAACCGTTATCGATAATCTCGACGTCACGCTGTCAGGTGGAGAGCTGGTGGCGCTGATTGGTCCCAACGGCGCAGGTAAATCGACGCTACTGCGGATGCTGACGGGATTTCTGTCGCCCGATCGGGGCGAGTGCTGGCTGGGCGACCGACGGCTGACGACATGGCCGCGTGAGCAGCTGGCACGACGTCGGGCAGTGATGCGCCAGCAGAACAACCTGACCTTTGCACAGTCAGCGCAGTCGGTCGTGGCGATGGGCCGTGCGCCCTGGCCGGAAGCGCAGACGACGCAAATTGTGGCTGAGGTCATGCGGCTGACCGGTTGTGAAAGGCTGGCGCAGCGCGATTACCGCCAGCTCTCCGGCGGTGAACAACAACGAGTGCAGCTGGCGCGGGTGCTGGCACAGCTCTGGCTGGAGGGAAGACCACGCGGCTGGCTGTTTCTGGATGAGCCGACCTCTGCGCTGGATCTCTTCTGGCAGCAGCAAACCTTGCGTTTACTACGCCAGCTGACGCGCGCCGGAGATCTCACCGTCTGTACCGTGTTACATGACCTTAATCAGGCTTCATTGTGGGCCGATCGCATACTGCTGCTGCACGCAGGCCAACTGGTGGCACAAGGTTCGCCGCAGGCGGTAATGACGGAAGCGACGCTGACGCGCTGGTACCAGGCCGATCTTCAGGTAGTGGCACATGCCGAAAGTGGACAGCCGCATATCCAGCTGCGTATCTAGACCGTTTCGCTTTAAAAACATTGTGTTGCGCGCTTTGAATCGCTGATTTTGCGCTATACCTGGAGTTCCGGGCAGCCTTAAGGAGACCATAATGGCAAAATCATTAGATCAAACCGCTGAGCAACTGGGTAATATTTTACTCTCCTCCGGACTTCATCTGGCGACCGCCGAATCCTGTACCGCCGGACTGATCAGCATGACGCTGGCCGCCGTGGAAAACAGCGGTGACTTCTATACCAGCGGCTTCGTAACCTACAGTGAAAATGCCAAAACGCGTCTGCTGGGGGTACATCCAGACACGCTGAAACAGCACACGGCGGTGAGCGAGAAAACAGCGAGGGAGATGGTGCAGGGAGCCTGCGCCCGCTCTGGTGAACCGGTAGGACTTTCAATCACCGGCTATGCCGGACCGGACGGCGGCGAGGATGGCACACCGGCAGGCACTATCTGGTTTGGCTGGGTGTTGCCCGACGGCAGGGTCGAGGCGGAGTGCCATCAGTTCAGCGGCGATCCAAAATCGGTGATGGAGCAGGGCACGCAGTTCGCGCTGGAAGGGCTGATCAAACGGCTGCAGCGAGCCGATCGATAAAGGCGCGATTCACGCGCCTTTAAAAGCGTTAGCGGCAGTCGACAATAAGGCGGCCCTGTACTTTGCCATCCAGCAATGCATGCGCACCTTCTCTGGCTTCACTCAGCGGAATGACCCGGCTCAGCTTGTTGAGCCGTTCACTATCCATCAGCTCGCCGAGTCGCTGCCACGCCTGCTCACGAAGTGGCTTCGGACACATCACGCTATCGACCCCGGCCAGCGTAACGCCACGCAAAATAAAGGGGGCAACGCTGGCTGGCAGATCGAGTCCCTGTGCCATGCCGCAGGCGGCAACCGCGCCGTCACGCTGCGTAGCGGCCAGCACATTGGCCAGAGTATGACTGCCGACGCTGTCTATCGCGGCGGCCCAGCGCTCTTTTGCCAGCGGTTTGCCAGGCTGGGAAAGCGCTTCACGGTCAATGACCGATGCCGCGCCCAGCGTCTCGATCAGATATGCAGGGTCGCTGGTGCGTCCGCTCGACGCAACTACTTCATAGCCCAGACGCGCCAGCAGGCTGACGCTGTAGCTGCCGACGCCGCCACTGGCCCCGGTCACCAGCACCGGTCCGCGTTCCGGTGTGATGCCCTGTTTTTCGAGCGCCATCACACAGAGCATCGCGGTCAGCCCCGCTGTACCGATGGCCATGGTTTGCAGCGGACTCAGCGCTGCGGGCACACGGACCAGCCAGTCGCCGCTGACGCTGGCTTTCTGCGCCAGGCCACCCCACTGTTTTTCGCCCACGCCCCAGCCCGTCAGCAGCGCCACATCATCCTCTTTCCAGTCGGGATGGCGGCTGGCGGTCACACGCCCCACAAAGTCGATACCTGGCACCATCGGGAACTGGCGCACTATCGGGCCTTTGTTGCAGATAGCCAGGGCATCTTTGTAGTTCAGGGATGAGTAGCTGACGTCGAGTGTGACATCGTGGTCGGGCAGTTGAGATTCGGGGAGATCTTTCAGCAGGGAACGGTAACCTTGTTCGTCATTTTCAATGACCAGTGCCTTGAACATGCAGCCTCCGGCAGAGTGGGAAAGAGGGATCAGTTTACGCCTGACAGCAGTAATGCGGTAGGGCAATGGCCGCCTCGCCAGGTGAAGCGGGTGGCTGGCGCGGAAAAGCGTGCTGACAGGAGTGTAGAGGCTGATGCATAAATTTGCATATAATTCAGATAATTAGTCGAATTGTGAATTTTTTATGATAAATAGGCTATAAAAATCATGTTGTTACATTTTTGCAGGGTGACTGAATAATTGTCCGGGTCGGGTTGTCCACGTATAAAAAAGATGACATTATGACCGCCACTTTTTGACCCTGCTTCTTCATCACAGAGGACGTCGCCATGTCCGGTTCACCGCGCACTCGCCCGGATTACCGTTCGCTTTTTCCGGCGCACATCGTGTTTTCCACATTGCCGAACGCTTCGTTATTTCTCATGCGGTGAGGCCAGCCAGGCCGCGGTTGTGGGGCTTTTCTCCATGGGCTGCGTAATGCCTTTCTGTTAATAATTCGCCGGGGCGCTGTCCCCATGATTGTGCCTCAGGCACTTCCTCCCTGACGTTAGGGATTCTGTTATGACTCCACTGAAAATTGCTGCCAGCGCCGCTGTCGCGCCCAGTCTGACCCTGAACACCTCGCGTGACGTAGTGACGCTGGATAACACCGACTTTACTGATGTGGCAGCGGTTGTCGTTTCGCTGGCAGATACCCGCAGCGGTGTACTGGCGCTGCTGCGGCATACCGGCTTTAATCTGCCGGTGTTTGTCGCAAATGCGTTTGAAGAAGAGGTGATGCACCTGCCCGGCGTCAGCGGTGAGCTGAATGGCGAGCCGCAGGAGTGGATAGCGCTGGAAGCGGCTGCGCAGGCGTATGAAGCTGAGCTATTGCCACCCTTTTTCGAGACGCTGACCCGCTATGTCGACATGCAGAACAGCACCTTTGCCTGTCCCGGCCATCAGGGCGGCGCGTTTTTTAAAAAGCATCCGGCGGGTAAACAGTTTTATGACTTTTACGGCGAGAATGTTTTCCGTTCTGATATGTGCAACGCCGACGTCAAACTGGGCGATCTGCTGATCCACGAAGGCTCAGCCAAAGATGCGCAGAAGTATGCAGCAAAGGTATTTAACGCCGACAAAACTTACTTTGTGCTTAACGGCACCTCCAGCGCCAATAAAGTAGTGACCAATGCGCTGCTGACCCGCGGCGATCTGGTGCTGTTTGACCGCAACAATCATAAGTCTAATCATCATGGCGCATTGATTCAGGCGGGCGCGACCCCGGTTTATCTTGAAGCGGCACGTAACCCCTTCGGTTTTATCGGCGGCATTGACGCGCACTGTTTCGATGAAGCCTATCTGCGCGAGCAGATAGCGACAGTGGCACCAGAGCGCGCGACAGAGGCGCGGCCTTTCCGTCTGGCGATCATCCAGCTGGGCACCTACGACGGTACGGTTTACAACGCACGTCAGGTCGTAGATCGTATTGGTCATCTGTGTGATTACATCCTGTTTGATTCCGCGTGGCTCGGCTATGAGCAGTTCATTCCCCTGATGGAGGGCTGTTCGCCGCTGACGCTAGAGCTGAATGAGAACGATCCCGGCATCTTTGTCACGCAGTCCGTGCATAAGCAGCTGGCAGGTTTTTCACAAACCTCGCAGATCCACAAAAAAGATAATCACATTCGCGGACAGCGGCGTTTCTGTCCGCACAAGCGACTGAATAACGCTTTTATGCTGCATGCATCAACCAGCCCGTTCTATCCGCTGTTTGCCGCGCTGGATATCAACGCCAGAATTCATCAGGGCGAAGCGGGGCGTCGCATGTGGGATGAGTGCGTCATGGTGGGCATTGATGCACGTAAAGCGATCCTGGACCGCTGTGAAATGATCCTGCCGTTTGTGCCGGAGACGGTAGAGGGTCAGCGCTGGCAGGATGCGCCTACGGAGACGATCGCCCGCGATCTGCGCTATTTCAGCTTTGAACCCCAGTCGAAGTGGCACGGCTTTGCGGGTTACGCCCGCGATCAATATCGGGTCGATCCCTGCAAGCTGCTGCTGACCACGCCGGGCATCGATGCTGCCAGCGGCGAATACAGTGATTTTGGGATCCCCGCGACCATACTGGCGAACTACCTGCGTGAGAACGGCATTGTGCCGGAGAAGTGCGATCTCAACTCGATCCTGTTCCTGCTGACCCCGGCTGAGAGTCCGGAGAAGATGGCGAATCTGGTGGCGATGCTGGCGCAGTTTGAGCAGCATGTAAAAGAGGATGCGCCGCTGGCCGAAGTGCTGCCGACGATTTATCGCAAGAATGCGCAACGCTATGCCGGCTATACTCTGCGTCGCCTCTGTCAGGAGATGCACGATCTCTACGTCAGTCACAACGTTAAGGATCTGCAGCGTCTGATGTTCCGCGCTGCGGAGTTCCCGCCAGTGAGGGTCAATCCGCAGGATGCGCATCAGGCTTATATTCGCGGCGAAGTGGAGCTGGTCCCCATTGCCGATGCAGCCGGGCGTGTCGCTGCTGAAGGCGCGCTGCCTTATCCTCCTGGCGTGCTGTGCGTTGTGCCAGGTGAAGTGTGGGGTGGCGCGGTGCAGCGTTATTTCCTGGCGCTGGAAGAGGGGCTTAACCTGCTGCCGGGCTTCTCGCCGGAGCTGCAGGGTGTTTATACCGAAGAGGATGACCAGGGACAGAAGTATCTGGTGGCGAATATGATAGTGGAGCGCTGATCTGAGCGGGGGCAGAGGCGGGTAGCGGCCCGCCGGGCCTTTTTGTTCGCTGCGGGAACGGGCGCTGAGAATTTTTCGTTCGCCTGCCAGCATACTGACGCTGAGCGGGTTCCGTCCGCCAGGCGTGGGGGAGTTTCAGTTCGCCTGAGCAGGCGGACGTGTAAAGGCGTCCGCCCGCCCCTTAACAATCCCGGCGTCCGGCTGCCTGCGCGCCCCGCTTTGCGGGGTGCCTTCGTCACGCCCTGCGGCCCGAGGACCGTCCGGACTCGCCATCCCTGGCTCGTTCCGTCCTTTCGCCGACGTCCTGTCGGCTCATCCTGGCCTCCGGTTGTTCCTCAGCGCTTCGGACGCCTCTGGTAAAACCCCTGCCTGCGATTTCTTTTTGCTTTCTGTGGTGCGGCGCTGTCTGATGGACCGAAAGCAAAGCTAATTTTGAAAACTTTCAGCGACAATGAATCAACATTTAAAGAAGAGATAAAAGCGGGGAAAGGGAGGCCGTCAGAACCGCTGAGCGGATGAGGGATTTCAGGACGAGCGACAGGGATGTCGCGAAGAGGCGGGTTCGCGCCAGGGATGGCGCGTCCCGACGGTCCGTGAGAAATCCTGAAGAAGCGAAGGGATCGCGAAGCGGCGGTGAAGCAGGCCGGAGCCCGGGGTCAAGGGGGCGCGGCGACTGGCGCCCCCTTGTTGGTCGCCTGCAGAGGCGTGACTGAAACTGCCCAGCATGCCAGGCGAACGAAACCTTCTCAGCGCCTGTTCGCGCAGCGAACCATCGGCCAGGCGGTCGGAACCCGCTCAGTGCCAGCTCGCTGCCAGGCGAACGAAACCTTCTCAGCGCCCGTTCGCGCAGCGAACAAACACCAGCTTCAGCTCCGTACTCAAGCCCCGTTCGCGCAGCGAACAACAACCCCGCTTCAGCGGGCCGATCAGAATCCCCGATAACTCTTCTGCGCAGTACTCACCTTATACAGATAACGACGCGACTCCGCCGATGGGTGCTGGTTCGCCAGGGTCGAGTAAACCTTGCTGGATGACATACCGTTGATCATCGAAAACGCCCGATCTTTATCGCTGGAGAAGACGCGCAACACGCTGCCTGCACCACCGTTATAGGCGGTGATCACCGCATAGCGGCGTGATACCGGATCCTGAATGCCGCCCAGATAGCTGCGCTGCAACAGCGACAGATAAGCCGTACCGGCATCAATATTGTTCTCTGGATCCAGCAGATAACTGCGACTCGGCTTGCCCCATTTACCCTTCATGCGGAAGACGTCAACACCGGCGGTGTGCTGCACCACCTGCATCAGACCCAGCGCATCAGAGTGGCTTACGGCGTAGGGGTTAAAGCTCGACTCGGTCTGCATAATCGCCAGGATCAATGAGGCATCGACACCATACTGTTCGGAAGCTTTACGCACCATCGGCAGGTATTTGTGCGCACGTTTGTCCAGGTGGTTCGGCACCATCGGAATCGAAATGCTGTAAATCACATGCAGACCCGAAGTGCGACGCATCAACTTATTCTGGATCAGATAGTCAGCAAAAGCTTCCGCGCGGCCCTGCCAGCGAATCGGCTGACCGGTGTTATCCAGCACCTGACCATAGAGCAGCGGCTCTTTACTGATCTCGATGTCGTTGGCGTCAGAATAGAGATCGACATTACCCGGATCTTCACCAATCAACAGCGTGGTCACGATCGCCTGACGCAGACTGGCCATCGGATCGGTGCCAGAAATCGTCTCGATGGTCAGCTTACCGCTTTCAAAGTTGATGTGGCTGCGGGTGTAATAGTTGTCGCTGTATTTGACGTAATCTTTTGGTCCGGCGATCAGGACCTCATTGATACCCCAGATATTCTCAATATTATGAGCAAACTGCCCCATCAGAATATCAAAGGCGTTGGTGTCTTTTACCCACTCCTCGTGGGTCTGCTGCTTCTTTGACCCGGAGCAGGAAACCAGAAGTGGTGCTATCACCAGCAGGGCGATTAATTTTTTATTCATTGGGAATGCAAGCCTGACCTGGATAACCGGCCTCAGTGATGAGGCCCGGAATGTTTACGCTTCTGGCGGTGTATAGCCTTCGATATGAACGTCTTTACCTTCGAACAGGAAATTGATCATCTCCTTCTCCAGCACTTTACGATCTTCGGGATTCATCATGTTGAGCTTTTTCTCGTTGATCAACATGGTCTGTTTCGCCATCCACTTCTGCCAGGCTTCTTTGGAGATGTCGTTGTAAATACGCTTACCCAGGTCGCCCGGATAGAGCTGAAAATCCTGACCTTCCGCGTCGCGCTGTAAAAAAGTACAAAAAATGGTGCGGCTCATTACTCTTCCTCATTAATCTCACAACTGTCCAAAGCCAGTTGTCGGGGATGGCGCAGCTCGTGTAACAGGCGCTCAACGGGTGCAGCTAATCCCACAGATGGTGGCAGCGCTAAGTTATACCAGAGACCGCCTGCTTCATCCATCGCCGCCCCGGCAGAAGGCCATGACAGCCACATTGGCACGATATCAAGATGGAAATGGCTGAAGGTGTGACGAAACGCGGTTAGCTGCTGCGGTTTTGCATGGATGCCACGCGCCGTCAGCCAGTCGGTGAGCGCCGTTTCGGTGGTGAACTGCGGGAAGCAGAACAGACCGCCCCACAGGCCCACAGGCGGACGCTGCTCCAGCCAGACATCATCGCCATCCTGCATCATCAGGAACCAGCCGCTGCGTTCCGGCAGCACCTGCTTAGGTTTCTTGCCGGGATAGCTCGCCCAGCTGCTGCTGGCGTAAGCTTCACAGCCGCTGTTCAGCGGACAGATTTCACACTTCGGCTTCGATCGGGTACAGACGAGAGCACCCAGATCCATCATTGCCTGATTAAACTGGCTGACGCCCTCGGCAGGGGTGACCTCTTCACTGATCTGCCAGAGACGCTTTTCGACCTCTTTTTTACCCGGCCAGCCGCCAATGGCATAGCAGCGAGCCAGCACACGCTTGACGTTGCCATCCAGAATCGGGAAGTGCTGGCCCAGCGACAGCGACAGAATCGCGCCGGCCGTGGAGCGGCCAACGCCGGGCAGGGCAGAGACATCATCAAAATTACGCGGGAACTCGCCCTGATGCACTTCAACAATCTGCTTTGCGGCTTTATGCAGATTACGCGCACGGGCGTAGTAGCCCAGCCCGGTCCAGAGATGCAGCACCTCATCGAGCGGTGCCGCAGCCAGATCGGTAACCGTGGGGAAGCGCGCCATAAAGCGTTCAAAATAGGGGATTACCGTGGCAACCTGGGTTTGCTGTAGCATCACTTCAGAGAGCCACACCTTATAAGGCGTTTTCTCCAGCTGCCACGGCAGGGTTTTGCGACCAAAGCGCTGATACCAGTCCAGCACCTGTTGCGCGAACTGCGGCGCTTGCATCATAAGAAGGCAATTTTCCGTGTTTACTCTACACTCAGGCAGGAATTCCAGCACATGCGCACCTGGGTGTAAACCGGAAGATTGCAAAGGCTTGCTTCTGCTTATGAACTTTGCATAATGCCCGTTTCCCGGAACAGGCTAACCAGCAGGCTTTTACATGATTAATGACGTCATCACCCCAGAATTTGATGAGAACGGGCGGCCATTGCGCCGGATCCGTAGCTTTGTGCGCCGCCAGGGTCGCTTAACAAAAGGCCAGCAGCAGGCGCTGGACACCCTGTGGCCGATCATGGGGGTGGAATATCAGCCGGAGCCTGTCGATCTGCCCGCATTGTTTGGCCGCGAAGCCCCGGTGACGCTGGAGATTGGCTTTGGCATGGGTGCCTCGCTGGTCACTATGGCGCAGAACACGCCGCATCAGAACTTCCTGGGTATTGAAGTGCATGCGCCAGGCGTAGGTGCCTGTCTGGCTTCCGCGAAAGAAGCCGATGTGCAGAACCTGCGGGTAATGTGTCATGACGCGGTGGAAGTGCTGGAGAAGATGATTCCGGATAACTCACTGCGTATGGTTCAGCTTTTCTTCCCCGATCCATGGCATAAAGCGCGCCACAATAAACGCCGTATCGTTCAGGTGCCTTTCGCCGAGCTGGTGATGCGTAAACTGAAGCTGGGCGGCGTTTTCCACATGGCGACCGACTGGGAAGCCTACGCGGAACATATGCTGGAAGTGATGAACAGCATTTCTGGCTACCGCAACCAGTCAGAACAACACAATTACGTGCCGCGTCCTGAGACGCGTCCACTGACCAAGTTTGAGCAGCGCGGGCAGCGTTTAGGCCACGGCGTATGGGATTTAATGTTTGAGAGGGTGAAATAATGGCCACACAACGCAGCCGCCGTTTACGTAAAAAACTGCACATCGATGAGTTTCAGGAACTGGGCTTCTCGGTTGCCTGGCGTTTCCCGGAAGGCACCAGCGAAAGCGAAATTGATGAGACGCTGAACCAGTTCATCAACGAAGCGATCGATCCTAACGGTCTGGCTTTCGATGGCAGCGGTTACCTGGTGTGGGAAGGTCTGGTTTGCCTGCAGAAAACCGGCAAATGTACTGATGAACATCGTGCGCTGGTTCGCAAATGGCTTGAAGACCGCAAGCTGCAGGACGTGCAGATGACTGAACTCTTTGACGTCTGGTGGGACTAAGTCGTCACACCGTGTCGGGCTGAGGCCCGATCAAAGGGTTTCAGACCCGATCTTAGGGAGTAGATATGATGCGTAAAACGCTTCTTGCTGTGCTGCTGGTAGCAGCAACTCAGGCTCAGGCAGCCTATGAATGCAGCGTTAAGCCTCAGGACGATGTGGTCATCAGACCACAGAGTGTGCAGGTGGTCGGTGCCAACGGCAATATGGAAATCTCGCCGCAGGGCGACGTGCAGTTCAATGGACAGAAGGTCACGCTGGATAATGCTGAGCGCCAGAAAGCGATCGACTATCAGAACGCGCTGCGTCGCGATCTGCCGTGGATCGACAGCGGGGCGACGTCACGTCTGGAGAAAGGGCGGGCGGCACTGGATCGGGTCATCGTTGAGAAACTGGGCACCGACAGCAACGTGCGCAATCGCCTGACCACACTGAATGGCCAGCTGAAACAGCAGATGAATCGCATTATTGAACACCGTGAAGACGGGCTGACGTTCCACCATCAGGCGATTGATCAGGTGCGCGCCGAAGGTGAAAGGCTGGTGCAGTCGACGCTGGGCGGCGTGATGCAGGATAGTCTGAATGAGATGGGCAGTAAGCAGGGCAGCGGTGGAAGTAATCCCCTGCAGGCGATTATGGGGAATCTTGGCGGTTTGCAGCAGTCGATTCAGGCTGAGTGGAGCAAACAGGAGCAGGATTTCCAGAACTTCGGCCACGAGGTGTGTAATCGCGTTATTTCGCTGGAAGATCAGCGTAAACAGCTTACGGGCGCACTGAAAAAATAAAAAACGCCTCAGCCTGCCGGGCTGAGGCGTTTTTTTTAACCCTTCCTCGCCTATTCTTCCGCTAAAAACAGCTCCAGCAGCGAGTTCAGGAAGAGTTTTCCTTTCTCCGTAATCTGCCACTGCTCAGCGGTTTCTATCACGTAACCGGCGGCAATCGCGGCATCCATCTGTGGACGAATCACCTGCTCTGACAAGCCGGTGTAGCGGCAGAATTCGTCACGCGGCGCGGCCTCCAGCAGGCGAAAGCGGTTCATAAAATATTCAAACGGCTTGTCGCTATCGGCAACGTCGTACTGCTTTTCGCGATAGTTGCCCTGCATAAACCCACGCGGATGACGGGTTTTCACCGTGCGAACAATGCGGCCATCTGGCTGCGTCAGCTTGCCGTGCGCGCCACATCCAATTCCCAGATAGTCGCCGAAGCGCCAGTAGTTGAGGTTGTGTTCACAGCGATAACCCGGCTTCGCGTAGGCGGAGGTCTCATACTGCTGATAACCGGCCGCCTGCAGCAACTGATCGCCCTGTTCGAAAATATCCCACAGCGCATCATCATCCGGCAGCACCGGCGGGCGTGAGCCAAACAGGGTGTTGGGTTCGATAGTGAGCTGATACCAGGAGAGATGCGGCGGATTCAGCGCAATCGCCTGACGTAAATCATCAAGCGCCTCTTCCAGCGACTGATCGGGCAGGCCATGCATCAGGTCGAGGTTAAAGCTGCGCAGCGACAGAGACTCCGCCAGTTCAGCGGCGCGGACGGCCTCTTCCGGGCCATGAATGCGGCCAAGACGCTGCAGCTTTTGCGGGCTGAAACTTTGCACGCCAATCGAAATACGGTTAATACCGGCGCGCTGATAGGCACTGAACCGGTCCGCTTCCACGGTGCCCGGATTGGCTTCCATGGTCACTTCGGCATCAGGGGAGAGCGTCAGACGCGCCCGCACACCATCCATCAGCATCTGCATCGCGCTGCTGCTCAGCAGGCTGGGCGTGCCGCCACCGATGAAGATCGTGCGCACTTCACGGTCACCGATCAGCGGCAGGTCGATCTCCAGATCGCGCAGCAGGTGCTGTACGTATTCAACGTGCGGCACCTCATCTTTTAGCGCATGGGAGTTAAAATCACAGTAGGGACATTTCTGTACGCACCACGGAATGTGGATATAGAGACTTAACGGCGGCAGATTAGGCATTACGCATGGCTTCCAGCAACAGCGTCAATGCTTTACCCCGGTGAGAAGCTGCACCTTTTTCCGCTTTACTCAGCTCGGCCGCTGTTTTACCCAGCGCCGGGACAAAGAAAATCGGGTCGTAACCAAAGCCACCGGTGCCAGAGGCGGAGCGGGTAATCTCACCCTGCCAGCTGCCGTGGAACACCAGCGGGGTCGGGTCTTCCGCATGACGCAGATAGACCAGCACGCAGTGAAACTGCGCCTGGCGCTGACCGTCAGGCACATTTTCCAGCGCCTGCAGCAGCTTCTCCAGGTTCTGCTGATCGCTGGCCTCTTCACCGGCGTAGCGCGCAGAGTAGATGCCAGGCGCGCCGCCCAGCGCATCCACGGCCAGGCCGGAGTCATCGGCAATGGCCGGTAATCCGGTGATCTGTGCCGCGTGACGCGCCTTGAGAATCGCGTTCTCAATAAAGGTCAGGCCGGTCTCATCCGCCGATTCAACCCCAAGGTCAGTCTGCGCGACGATATCCAGACCAAAGGCGGAGAGTAACTCCGCCAGCTCACGCACTTTGCCGGGATTGCCGGTTGCGAGGACAACTTTTTGCATAACAGTTCCAGTTTGATTCATTTACAGCAGATACCAGAGACCCGGGAACAGGTCCATGCCGAGAAAGTTCAGGGCATACAGCACCAGGATGACGATCATCGCTGAGAAATCGATGCCGCCCATCGCAGGCAGAATACGGCGAATCGGTGCCATCATCGGCTCGGTTAACTGCACCAGCAGATAATCGACAGGACCCCGACCCTGGCTAATCCAGCTCATCAGAGAGCGTACGATGATGACCCAGAAGACCAGATAGCCGGCGGATTTAACCAGCGACAGCAGGCCGACCAGCAGATTAGTCGGATCGACCGAGAACACACCCACCTGGATTAGCAATAAAATCGGGTATTTCAGCGTGGTCAGCACAAAGGCCAGCAGCAGTGAAGCAGTATCAATCGGCCCCAGAGCCGGCAGTATGCGGCGCAGTGGCTTAACAACCGGCTGTGTCACTTTAACGACAAACTGTGCCACTGGATTGTAAAAATCGCAGCGGGACCACTGCATCCAGATGCGTAACAGCAGCACCATGACGTAGAGATCGATCAGCGTTTTTACTAAAAACGTCAGTGTTAACATGAAGTTCCTCTATTATTGTTGTGAGTTGTGCGCATAATCTCGTGCGCCAAAAATGGCGGTGCCGATACGCACCATCGTACTGCCTGCGGCGATTGCCGCCTCCATGTCATCGCTCATTCCCAGTGAAAGCGTATCAATATCCGAATACTGCTGTTGCAACTGCCGGAAGGCTTCCGCCATCTGCTGACACACTGCCAGCTGACGCTGATAATCGCTCTCCGCAGCCGGAATCGCCATCAATCCCCGCAGCCGCAGTTGCGGCAGCGCAGCAATCTGCTCCGCCAGCCCGGAAACGGCCTCCAGCATGATGCCAGATTTGCTGTTCTCGTCACTGATATTTACCTGAATTAACACATTCAGCGGTGGCAGCGAGGCGGGCCGCTGATCGCTGAGCCGCTGCGCAATACGCTGGCGGTCAATGGTGTGACACCAGGCGAAATTTTCTGCCACCAGACGGCTTTTGTTGGACTGCAGCGGGCCGATGAAGTGCCACTCCAGCTCAGGATGTGCGGCCAGTGCCTGGACCTTTTCAACCCCTTCCTGAACGTAATTTTCACCAAAGCCAATCTGGCCTGCGGCAAAGGCTTCTTCGACCGCGCTCGCAGGTTTGGTTTTACTGACTGCAAGTAGGGTAATTTCTTCTGGTGCGCGGCCGCACTGCGCGGCAGCGGCGGCGATTCGCTGCCGCACTTGCTGTAGGTTCTGCTGGATTGAGGTCATAGTCAGGAGAAATTATGAATCTGGATGAAATGGTGGAGCTTAGTGTAAAGCATAATGCCGTCGATCTGCACCTTTGCAGCGGACATTTGCCCTACTGGCGACGGCAGGGACGGCTGGAGGCGATTCCACAGCAGGCCGTGCTCTCTGCTGACTGGATGGCGCAGTTTATGGCCCGCTGGCTCAGTGACCCGCAGTGTCAGGAACTGGCGAGCACAGGGCAGCTCGATTTCGCCCTGAGCCTGGCCTGCGGCCAGCGTCTGCGCGCAAACCTGTTTAAGCAGCGTAACGGCCTGTCACTGGCGCTGCGCATTATTGCCTCTGTGTGCCCGACGCTGGAGAGCCTGCAACTGCCTGCTATTGTGCCGACGTTACTGACGCAGCAGGATGGGCTGATTCTGGTGACCGGTGCCACGGGCAGCGGTAAATCTACCACGCTGGCGGCGCTGGTCGATGCGCTGAACGGCCAGCAGGCGCGCCATATCATTACGCTGGAAGACCCGATTGAATTTATTCACCACAGCCAGCAGTCGCTGATTCAGCAGCGCGAAATCGGCCTGCACTGCAGTTCGTTCGCCCAGGGGATAAAGGCGGCACTGCGTGAAGATCCTGACGTCATTCTGCTGGGCGAACTGCGCGACAGCGACACAATCAGACAGGCGCTAACGGCGGCAGAGACCGGCCATCTGGTGCTGGCAACGCTGCACACACGTGGCGCAGCACAGGCGGTAGATCGGCTGGTGGATGTCTTCCCGGCGGAGGAGAAGCATCTGGTGCGCACTCAACTGGCAGGCAGCCTGAAAGCGGTGATTGCACAGAAACTGGTGCCGTCTGCTGCCGGGTCGCGCATTGGACTGTTTGAGCTACTGATTGCCACGCCTGGCATCACGAATCTGATCAGGGAAGGCAAGATGCACCAGATCCCGGCAATGCTACAGACCGGCGCACAGGCCGGTATGCAGACGTTTGAGCAGAGCAGGCTGGCGCGTCAGGCTGACGGGCTGATTAAGCCGGAAGGTCAGTAATGGTTTTCGAACCAGTCCTGCAAAATGATGGCAGCAGACTGTGAATCAACCGACCCTTTATTGAGCGCGCGATAACCACCACGTTCAAACAGGCCAGCACGCGCTTCTACCGTGCTGAGTCGTTCATCCTGAAGCTCTACACGAATGCCAAAGCGACCGTGCAGACGGTTAGCAAATTTACGCGCGCGGTCAGTTAACGGCTGCTCAGTGCCATCCATATTGAGCGGTAAGCCGACGACCACGAAATCGGGCTGCCACTCTTTCAGCAGCTTTTCGATCACCAGCCAGTCCGGAATGCCATCCTGCGCTTTCAGGGCGGTCAGCGGTCGGGCGCTGCCAGTGAGTTGCTGCCCTACGGCGACACCAATACTTTTGGTGCCGAAATCGAAACCTAACAGAGTTTGAGTTGACATCAGGCGTGTCCGGCGTCGCTGGCCATGTTGTGAATATCGACGCCAATACTGCGCGCCGCTTCGCGCCAGCGCTCTGAAATCGGCGTCTGGAACAGGATGTTGCTGTTAGCTGGCGTCGTCAGCCAGGCATTTTCCATCAGCTCATTCTCCAGCTGATCTTTTTCCCAGGCACAGTAACCCAGCGCGACCAGCACATTGGTGGGCTGAGACGCCGTGCCGATGGACTCCAGCACGTCACGGGACGTGGTGATGATCGTGTTATCGGACACACGAATGCTGGAGGTAAACGTGCGTTGGGCTGAGTGCAGGATAAAGCCACGATCTTCTGCCAGCGGCCCGCCGGTAAACACCGGTTTATCCAGCTTGATCGACGGATCGCGATCTTCAGCAGAGATTTTCAGCTTCTTCAGAATGCCTTCAACCGTCAGGTTTTCCATGGGTTTATTAATGATCAGTCCCATTGCACCCTCTTCGTTATGTTCACAGACATAGACTACGGAACGTTTGAAGAAAGGATCCTGCAATGAAGGCATGGCAATCAAAAAGTGATGTTGTAAATTCATTGTCACACGATGTACCAAAAAAATAACCGGCACGCGACGACCGCACCGGTATTGGGTTGATCACGGAGCCTCGCCCCGGCGTTTTGCTCAGCCCAGGCGTTTCTCAATGGCATCCATCAACATGCCGGTGATGGAGATCGGGAACGCAGCCTCAATTTCACGTATGCAGGTTGGGCTGGTCACGTTAACTTCTGTCAGTTTATCACCGATGATGTCCAGACCGACAAAAATCAGTCCTTTTGCTTTCAGCGTCGGGCCAACACGACGTGCAATTTCCCAGTCGCTTTCGCTTAACGCACGTGCTTCACCACGCCCACCAGCCGCGAGGTTGCCACGCGTTTCACCGCCCTGCGGAATACGTGCCAGGCAGTAAGGCACCGGCTCGCCATCCACCACCAGCACGCGTTTGTCACCCTCTTTGATTGCCGCAATGTAGTTCTGCGCCATGCAGAAACGACTCTCATGCTCGGTCAGGGTTTCGGTAATCACGCCAAAGTTAGGATCGTCTTTCTTCACGCGGAAAATAGACGCACCGCCCATACCATCCAGCGGCTTCATGATGATATCACCATGCTCCTGCCAGAAATCACGCAGCTGCGCTTTGCTGCGGGTGACCAGGGTGTCCGGCGTAAACTCGGCGAACCAGGCGGTGTAGAGCTTTTCGTTACAGTCGCGCAGGCTCTGCGGCTTATTCACGATCAGCGTACCCAGCTCTTCAGCACGCTCCAGAATGTAGGTCGCATAGATGAACTCGGTATCGAATGGCGGATCTTTACGCATCAGCACCACGTTCAGATCAGCCAGCGGGATCACCTGCTCGCTGCCGAACTGGAACCAGTTCTCAGGGTTCTGCTCAACGGTCAGCAGGCGGGTGCGGGCAGACGCCACGCCACCACGCATGGAGAGATCGTGCATCTCCATGTAGTGAATTTCGTAACCACGGCGCTGTGCTTCCAGCAGCATGGCGAAGCTGGAGTCTTTTTTAATATTGATGGACGAAATAGGGTCCATCACGATGCCAAGTTTAATCATTATTATCTCCTCGGTGAGGCGGCATTGACCGCCTCGTCTGGTTCGGTCTGCAGTGGGCCGATGAGTCAGGACCGCTGAAAGTATCGCTTAACCCAGGTCGCCAAACCTCACCTGAAGTGCCGTAATGGCCGTCAGCGCGGTAGTTTCGGTGCGTAATACCCGTGGGCCAAGCAAAATGTCAGTAAAATCGTGCTGCGCCGTCATCGCAATTTCGTCCGCAGACAAACCGCCTTCAGGACCAATCAGCAGTCGTACCCGCTCAACAGGCTGTGGCAGCGTGTTGATGCTGTGACTGGCGCGGGGATGCAGGTTGAGCTTTAAACCGCTGTCAGCTTCCGCACACCAGGCTTCCAGTGTCATCGCTTCACGAATCTCCGGCACGCGATTACGTCCGCACTGCTCGCAGGCGGCAATCGCAATTTTCTGCCACTGCTGGATTTTTTTCGCCAGACGCTCAGCATCAAGCTTTACGCCACAGCGCTCGGAAAACAAGGGTGTAATGATATTCACGCCCAGTTCGATCGATTTCTGGATAGTGAATTCCATTTTTTCACCGCGCGACATCACCTGACCTAAATGCAGATGTAAAGGCGACTCGCGATCGTCCGGCTGGCTCTCTGTGACGGATACTTTTACACGCTTTTTATCAACATGCGTGATCTCTGCTGCAAAAGTCAGATTAGTGCCATCAAAGAGTTCCAGACGCTGACCTGCCGTCATCCGGAGCACGCGGCCTACATGATTGGATGCATCTTCATCCAGGGTAATTTCACTGCCGATGTCCAGGGGTTCGGCGTGATAGATGCGAGGTATGCGCATAAGATTCCTGAGACCGGACGCCGCGCTGCAGCGGCGTCATGGGAAAAAGAGCTAGTGTAGGGCAGGGATTTTAGCGCTGGCAAGCCTGCTGCACATAAGGATTGTGATTGCCCTGAACCTTTGCAATGCGCTGGTCGCGTTCGCACTCCCATTGGGTGACGGGATAGAGCCTGTCCCAGGCGGTAAACAGCTGCGTCTGCTGGCGCGAAATGCGCAGATGATACTGGTCGCGCATGTAGAAATAGGTGCGGGCAATGGCGCCACGCGCACGAGCGGGTGGCTCTGCCTGTTTGAGTTTAAAATCGATCTTCATCTCACACTGGCCGTACTGCTTCTCGCTGCCGTTCCATTGACTGTAGGCGAAGTTGCCACGGTCGCCATTCACTTCACCCACCGCAGGTTCCAGATTGTGCAGGTCAGTTTCAATGCGGCGATAGTCAGGATCTTTACTGCAGTTTTTGCGGCCTCCCTCCTGCCAGCACTGGCGCTGATGACCGAATTCCCATGCCGGCATCACATGTTCCCACTCAATACGTGCAGCGCGGTTCGCATTTTTGCGCACCTGGTAACCACAGCTGCTGAGATCGGGCGTGCCTTTTTTTCCCTGCCACTGAATTTTACAGCCGCAATAAAACGAACCTGGCGCATCGGCATTGATCGCCGCCGCAAAGGTTTTGGCCTGCTGAAAGTTATTCTGATGATAGTTATTCAGGTTGAGGGCGTCAGCGGCGGGGACAAACAGCAGTGCAACCGCCAGACTTAAAATGCGAGACATATTCCAGCTTCTACCTAATACGAAAAAGGGCGGCAGGTTAACAGAATGTGGAATAGGGCGGAATGGGGAGTGTTCTCAGGAGGCGATAAACTCGCCTGCGACCAGCAGGCTGCCACAGTGCACACAGCGATATTCACTCTCTTTGCGCAGCACCCGATTGTGGCGGCGCACCGTCAGCTGATGTTGCTGACACTGACAGCGGTAAGCGAAAGTGTTGCTGCGCACGGAGGCGATCTCAAACTGATGGGTGCGTCGTGCCGGAACGCCCAGCACATTCTCCATCATCCACTTCCACTCTTTGCCGTGCGGTGCGACGCGACCAAACTGCTTCCAGACCAGCAGATGCGCCAGCTCGTGCGGCACCACTTCATCGATAAATGCCTGCTGATTTTCCAGCAGCAGCACCGGATTGATGCGGATTTCCCAGGCAGTCAGCCATGCGGTGCCCGCCGCCGTTCCGCGTTGCTGATAGAGCAGTTTCGGTTCCGGATAAGCGGTTTTCAGTACCTGATTTGCGCGCTCAAGCGACTGACGCAGTGAGCGCATAACGGCCTGCTGCAGGGCAATGGGGAGACGAGGTGTTTTCATGGTGCTCAGAATAATCGCCGCCGCGCAGGAACTCAACGTTAGCCGCAAACAGGGCGGCGCAGAGTCTATACTTCGCCAGCTGTCTCCGGATAAGCAATACGCCGTCCTGTCGATGGTGGGGAATGGCGAAGCCCATCGGCTGAAATTGCTGGATTAAATATAGTTATGGCCTTTTTTAGAATATTCTATTGCAGACATTCACTGGCGAGTGAATGGATGAAAAGCGAACGGCACAGAGCATGGATAAAGCAATGAAAAATAATGATAACGTCAGGAAACAACGGATTGTGCTGGTGACGGATTTGATGGCCGGTCGCGGTGGTATGGAAAATGTGACCTGTCAGTTGATCACCGCCCTGAATGCGGAAGCCGGAACGGAAGCGGGGCTGTTTATTATTAACAGCGGAGAGGAGAGCCACTCCCGCGCCTGGACCGCCAATGCCGTACTGGCAGAGAGCGTCTGCACGCTGCGGAATAAGAAAATTAAAAATCTTATTCACACGCTGAGAATGGCTGCTTTCTTTCGTCGCTATCAACCCGATCATGTTCTGACCCTCAACACCATTCCCTGTCTGATGACGCGTCGGGCTATTACGCTTTCAGGCCGCAAAATCGTGCTTTCGAGCTGGATGCACCTGCCACCGCGCGAACGATATCGCCCACATTATCTGCTGCGGGCCGATCACCATTTTGCTATCAGTCATGAGATCAAAGCGCAGCTGGTTGAGTTAGGCGCCCATGCCTCTGACGTTGATGTCATCTATAACCCCATCAGGCGCAATGATGAGGTTATCGGCAGACCGCAGGCGCTGAAGTTTCTCTATATTGGTCGCGTCCATTTTCAGCGACAGAAACAGCTCAAAGACCTGTTTGATGCCTTGCAGAAACTCGATACGCCCTGGACGCTGGAGATCGTGGGGGACGGCGAAGATCTGACGCGCTGTCAGCACTACGTGGCGGAACTCGGGATTCAGGATCGCATTACCTGGCATGGCTGGCAGGAGAACGCCTGGGCGTATGTCAGCCGCCATATTAAACAGGTCACCTGCCTGGTGATGACCTCTAACTTCGAAGGCTTCCCGCTGATTCTGCTGGAGGCGATATCACGTGGCGTCTACTGCGTCTCATCCGACTGCATCAGCGGCCCGTCAGAAATTATTCAGAATGGTCTCAATGGTCAGCTCTATCCCACTAATGACAGCATGGCACTGGCCGCTATTCTCAACACCATGAGCGGGGATTTTCACTTTCCTGATCATCAGGTTATTAAAGCGAGCATTACCGGTTTTTATGAGGAAAATTATATGAAGCACCTGATGAGTGTGTTTAACCGCCTAACTGAGGTTAAGCATGACGAATAGAACCAGTCGCGATGGATTAACGTTAATGGTTAATTTTTCAGTTATTGCGCTCTGTCTGGCGCTGTCACTGAATATGTTTGTTACCGGCCTGCCGCAAAAAATATTCTATCTGGTCTCTTATCTCTCCGTTGCCTCCGTGTTGTATGGCCTGGTGCGCAGGCGAGAGGACTTTAAAGAGAACGGTTTTTATATCGCCCTGTTTGCTGTACTGATTATTTTTGCCCTGATCCGTCTCTTCTGGGCGATACACGCTAAAGGGATCGAAACCGCGCCCTCAAAAGATGCCATCACCAATATCGGCAACTATCTGCTGGGGGCGAAGCGACTGTTACTGGGCGCCTTTGTGCTGCTCAGTCTGGCGATTTATGGTCATCGGGTCTCTGCTACCACGCTGCGCATCGGAAAAGTGTTAATTCTGGTGGGACTGTTGATTACGCTGGGCTTTGGTATTCACGAGCATCTTTATACCGAAAATATCCGCATCAAACTCACCACCGAAGCGGCCTCGATGTCCTCCTACATGATTCTTTTTATCTACTGTGCCTGGCTATGGCTGAGCCGCTTTGAGACGCACTCGTACTGGAAGGTGGCTGATGTCGTTGCGCTGGCGGTGACCTTTGCCTTGCTCTACCTATGTGGCACCCGGGTGACCCTGATTGCGCTGATTGCCGCAGGATTGCTGTTCCTGGTGCAGACTTATCGGCTGTCGTTGCTGACCAACTGGCGGATTAGTGCTTTGCTGGTGGGCGTGCTGGCGGTGCTGATCCTGATGACCAGTAACCGCTGGGTGGAGGGTGTGCAGGATATCGAGAACTATGGCTCAAACAGCTCAACCTCCCTGGGCGCACGTGTGGCTATCTGGGGCGGGGCGATGAATTTTATTGAGCATCATGGCGGTTTTGCGACGCCGGATGCGCGCACCACCGAGGCCCGACAGTTCATCACGGCGCACTATCCTCACAATACTGAGGGCTATACCAACGTTAAATACAACATGCACAACGAGTTTCTGGAAGTGACGACACTGCAGGGCTGGCTGGGTGCGCTGTCGCTGGCGCTGCTCTATCTGACCGTGCTGGCAGGCGTGCTGAAGAAGTGCGATCTGCGCGGTGTTGCGCTGCCGATGCTGGGATTGTTTATCTGCGGACTGACCGATTCGGTACTGCCTTATAATCAGACCGCCACCATTTTTATTATGGCTCTGGCGCTCTGCTGTATACGGCGGCCGCTGCCGGTCACCGCTGCATAGTCTCTGTCTGAACCTATAAAAAAGGCGGGGTTTCTCTGGAAACCCCGCCTTTTTATTACCGCGATTTTTACGACGTAACGTTAGTCGCGAGAACCGATGTCGCGCAGTTTCTTACCTGCCATCAGATTACGTTCAATGTGCTCCAGCGAGACGTTTTTGGTCTCAGGAATCAGCATCAGCGTCAGCAGAATGAAGAACAGGTTAAGCGCCGCGTAGACCCAGAAGGTGTTCGCATTGCCCAGCGTATTCAGCATGGTCAGGAAGGTTGCACCCACGATCATGTTTGCGATCCAGTTGGTGGTCGTAGAGACAGTGATACCGAAGTCGCGGCCTTTCAGCGGCTGAATTTCGGAACAGAGTACCCAGATCAACGGACCGGCTGACATGGCAAAGCCAACGATAAACATCAGCAGCATACCGATCGCAAAGTACTGTGCGCCTGCTGAGTGAATACCGAAGTGCAGCATTGTACCCAGCACGCCCATACCGGCTGCCATCACCATAAAGCCCAGAATCAGGGTAGGTTTACGACCCCAGCGATCCACCAGACCAATAGCAATAAAGGTGGCCAGAACGTTGACCAGACCCACAATCACCGTGCCCCACATCTGCTGGGTGGTGTTAGTGAAGCCTGCGATTTCAAAGATTTTTGGCGCGTAGTACATGATGACGTTCATGCCGGTAAACTGCTGCATCACCTGCAACAGGATGCCGAGATAGACCGCGCGACGGAAGTGGCTGCTGCTGGTGAACAGACCCCAGCCAGACTGCTTGACCTTCAGGCTCTCACGAATCTCTTCCAGCTCACGTTTTGCCTGCTCGCTGGTGTCACGCAGACGATCCAGTACACGTTGTGCATCGCGGAAGTTGCCTCGCGCCGCCAGCCAGCGTGGGCTGTTTGGCAGGAAGAAAACACCGACCAGCAACAGCAGTGCCGGAATCGTGATGATACCCAGCATCCAGCGCCAGTTGCCGGTAAAGCTGAATGCGGTATCGGTCAGGTAAGCACCCAGAATACCGATAGTAATCATCAGCTGGTAAAGCGAAATCATACTGCCGCGAATTTTTTCCGGTGCGATCTCAGAAAGATAAAGCGGGGCGGTATAAGAGGCGATACCGACAGCCAGACCCAGCAGAACGCGGGCGCTGATCAGCATTTCCGGGTTTGGCGACATTGCTGACCAGAGTGAACCGATCACGAACAGAATCGCACCAGCCATCAGGCTTTTCTTACGGCCCAGGCGGGATGACATCCAGCCGCTGCCGATAGCACCGACCGCCGCACCAAACATCATGGAACTGACGATCCACTCCTGCTGATGAGGGGTGACGTTAAAGTCCTTTGCGATAAACGGCAGAGCACCGGCGATAACGCCGATATCCAGACCGAACAGCAGTCCCGCAAGGGCCGCCAGAAAGCAGACAAATAAGGTCATCGCCTTATTTGAAGTTCTGCTTTTGTGTGTATTGCCAGGCATTGTAGCCTCCAGGTTTATCCATCATTGTTTTTATCAATGTTAAAAAACCATTTGCGGGAAAAAAGTGAGCCTGATCACATCAGTGTAATCGCTTACACACGCTGAAACCCTGAAATTCAGCATATTTTTCCCGGAAAGATTAATTAACCAGTGAGGTATAGCACTCATTAAGTTTCTGACAATGCTCTATTTAGTGGCTATCAGACGACGCTGAAAATAACGCATTTTCAGCATAATAACTACGTGCGTTAATTCTTAAATGTCAGATATACAAAGCATTTCGATTTGTAATCGTTAACATTTTGTCGTCAGAAAAAGCGAAAGGAAGTGTAGCTGAGAACTGAAAATTTGCTGCAGAGTAAAGAGGATGTCATTCAGGTTCGTTTTTTTCGTCTTCAGATGTCTGGAATAAACAGCAGGGTTATCGTATTCCGGTGCCGGGCGGAGGCAGACATTCTCAGGTGAGCAATGGGGCTGATCGGGCGATAAAAAACCCTGCCACCGGGGCAGGGTTTTTATCAGCAGCCGCTAACCTTACAGGCCAGCTGCTTCACGCAGCAGGGCAGCTTTGTCGGTTTTTTCCCATGGGAAATGTTCGCGACCAAAGTGACCGTAAGCTGCGGTCTCTTTATAGATTGGGTGCAGCAGGTCCAGCATCTGAATCAGACCGTATGGACGCAGGTCGAAGAACTCGCGTACCAGCAGCGTCAACTGTTCAGTTGAGATTTTCTCGGTGCCGAAGGTTTCCACCATGATGGAGGTCGGTTCAGCCACGCCAATAGCGTAGGAGACCTGAATTTCACAACGGTCAGCCAGACCCGCCGCCACGATGTTTTTTGCCACGTAACGCGCTGCATAGGCGGCAGAGCGGTCAACTTTAGAAGGATCTTTACCCGAGAACGCACCGCCACCGTGACGTGCCATACCGCCGTAGGTGTCGACGATGATTTTACGGCCGGTCAGACCGCAATCGCCCATCGGACCGCCAATGACAAAGCGACCGGTTGGGTTAATGTGATATTTGGTCGAGGCACTCAGCCATTCTGTTGGCAGAACCGGTTTGATGATCTCTTCCATCACCGCTTCCTGCAGATCTTTCTGACTGATGGATTCAGCGTGCTGGGTAGACAGGACGACTGCATCAATGCCAACGATTTTGCCATCGTCATACTGGAAAGTGACCTGGCTTTTGGCATCCGGACGCAGCCACGGCAGGGTCCCGTTTTTACGTACTTCAGCCTGACGCTGAACCAGACGGTGCGCATAGGTCACCGGCGCAGGCATCAGCACGTCAGTTTCGTTGGTGGCATAGCCGAACATCAGACCCTGATCACCCGCGCCCTGTTCCAGCGGATCGGTGCGGTCAACGCCCTGATTAATATCCTGAGACTGTTTGCCAATGGCGCTTAATACCGCGCAGGAGTTGGCATCAAAGCCCATATCGGAATGAACATAGCCGATGTCACGTACGGTCTGACGGGTGATCTCTTCAATATCGACCCAGGCGCTGGTGGTGATTTCACCGCCAACCAGAACCATTCCGGTTTTAACGTAAGTTTCGCAGGCCACGCGCGCTTTAGGATCCTGTTCGAGGATCGCATCCAGCACAGCATCGGAGATCTGGTCGGCGATTTTATCGGGATGTCCTTCTGATACGGACTCGGACGTAAAAAGGTGTTTAGCCATTCTGTTCTTTACCTTAAATATGGTTTGAGTACGACTGCATAGCGCCAGTGAGGTTGTCTGACCTGACGCCCCTTCAGGCAAAGCCGCGAGCAGTGAGGTAGTATCAGCACAGCAGGCTGACACCGCCTGGATAGTAACCTGTTTAGATGGAAAACCATCTGGACGGCTATTTTAGGATAGAGGATAAACCAATTACCAGCCCTTTTTCTGTTTAAGCGCTTAACCTGTAACCGTTATCGGCATAATTTGCTGACACTGCACGCAATTCCCGGATAATCTTTTTGCATTTTAGCGCTGTAAACTGTATAAAACGCCGCTGCTTCGATAGCAGCAGCAAGGATGACGCCACTGTTTGCGTCGCGCCTGTCAGACTCTGGTCTGGCTTTCACCCAGGTTGTTTTCCATGTGCCCCTGGCATATGCGGAGGTGATACAAGTAATGAACCACGCTTTTTCTTCTTCCGGTTCCTTGCGCTGCGGCGCTGCACTGGCTCTCTCCTGCCTCCCATCTGTTTCTTTGTCCTGCCGACACTATGTCCGATGCGGTAATTTTACCGACACAGGCGCCGGCTAATCTTTATCTCTGTTCTGCTGGTTTGGTCTCTTCTCTGCGCCCGCGTAGCGGAACGACGCAGGTTATCCATGGTCAATACATAACTAAATGTTCTCTGTTTAAACGGAGATGGCCAGGGTGTTTTACACTTAACTCTCATGCGTGAATCGCGCTGACGGCAACGTCAGGTGAACAGGACATTGTGTTTAATGTGGCAACAGGTTTTCAGATTAGCGGCCATAAAGCCGGTTAGCAGTTCTATCTTTCAACGGAAAATTGAGGTTCGCGATGTCTGACGACATGAAGAATATCAAAGGTTCGTCAGCTGGCGAACAGGGTGCACTCCGCTCCATGCAGGAGGTGGCAATGAACGATCAGGATGCGAGCAAAATGTTGCGTACGTACAACATCGCCTGGTGGGGCAACAACTATTATGACGTTAACGAACTGGGCCACATCAGTGTCTGCCCCGATCCGGATCGTCCGGATGTGCGCGTCGACTTAGCCCGCCTGGTTAAAGAGCGCGAAGCACAGGGCCAGCGTCTCCCCGCCTTGTTCTGCTTCCCACAGATTCTGCAACACCGTCTGCGCTCGATTAACGCCGCGTTTAAACGTGCGCGCGAATCTTACGGCTACAAAGGCGACTACTTCCTGGTTTACCCGATCAAAGTTAACCAGCACAAACGCGTTATTGAGTCGCTGATTCACTCTGGCGAGCCGCTGGGACTGGAAGCCGGCTCGAAAGCCGAGCTGATGGCCGTGCTGGCGCATGCCGGTCAGACCCGCTCAGTGATCGTCTGTAACGGCTATAAAGATCGCGAATATATTCGTCTGGCGCTGATTGGCGAGAAGATGGGCCACAAGGTCTATCTGGTGCTGGAGAAGATGACGGAAGTGCGGCTGGTGCTGGAAGAAGCGGAGCGTCTGAATGTCGTGCCGCGTCTTGGCATCCGTGCGCGTCTGGCTTCGCAAGGCTCCGGTAAATGGCAGTCGAGCGGCGGCGAAAAATCGAAGTTTGGCCTCTCCGCCACGCAGGTGCTGAAACTGGTTGAGATCATGCGCGAAGCGGGTCGCATCGACAGCCTGCAGCTGCTGCATTTCCATCTGGGTTCGCAGATGTCCAACATTCGCGACATCGCGACCGGCGTGCGTGAGTCGGCGCGTTTCTACGTCGAACTGGCGAAGCTGGGCGTTAACATCAAATGTTTCGATGTCGGTGGTGGTCTGGGCGTCGATTACGAAGGCACGCGCTCGCAGTCTGACTGCTCGGTAAACTATGGCCTGAATGAGTATGCCAACAACGTGATCTGGGCGATTGGTGCGGCCTGTGATGAGCACGGTCTCGAGCATCCGACCGTCATTACCGAGTCGGGTCGTGCTGTGACCGCGCACCACACGGTACTGGTCTCCAATATCATTGGTGTCGAGCGTAACGAGTTCAGCGGACCTGAAACGCCGGATGCGGATGCGCCGCGCCCGATTCTCAGCATGTGGGAAACCTGGCAGGAGATGCATGAGCCAAGCACCCGCCGTTCGCTGCGTGAATGGCTGCACGACAGTCAGATGGATTTGTCTGATATCCATACCGGCTACGCCTCCGGTACATACGATCTGAAGCAGCGTTCATGGGCTGAGCAGCTCTATCTGAGCATCTGCCACTATATTCAGCAGCATCTTGATCCCAGTAACCGTGCGCACCGTCCGATCATCGACGAACTGCAGGAGCGCATGGCAGATAAGATCTACGTTAACTTCTCGCTGTTCCAGTCCATGCCGGATGCGTGGGGTATCGACCAGCTGTTCCCGGTACTGCCGCTGGAAGGGCTGAACAAGAAGCCGGAGCGCCGCGCCGTGCTGCTCGACATCACCTGTGACTCCGATGGCACCATCGATCACTATGTGGATGGCGACGGTATCGCAACGACCATGCCGATGCCGCAATATGACCTGGATAACCCGCCAATGCTGGGCTTCTTCATGGTCGGTGCTTATCAGGAAATTCTGGGCAACATGCACAACCTGTTCGGTGACACCGAGGCGGTAGATGTCTACGCACGCGAAAATGGCGATGTGGAAGTCCAGCTCTCTGATGAAGGCGATACCGTGGCGGACATGCTGCGTTACGTGCAGCTTGATCCCAACGAGCTGATGGCGCTGTTCCGTAATCAGGTGCAGGCATCCGATGTCGACGAAGAGCTGCGCGCGCAGTTCCTGGAAGAGTTTGAGAGCGGCCTCTACGGTTACACCTATTTAGAAGATGAATAATCGGCGCTGGCAGCCTGCAATCGCATATTGCAGTTGCCGTTAACTATGCCGATAATCTGACCCACTCAATCCCTTCCTCGTCGGGCCTAACGACGCGGAGGGGATTTTTTTCATCTCAACCTTAATGGCTTGCGGGCCTGGCCTGACTAACGCACATAGAGAGAGCAATTATGTATAACACCCTTGGCAATCAGTATGACAACTCCCTGGTTTCTAACGCCTTTGGTTTCATGCGTTTTCCGCTGAATTTCCAGCCTTACGACAGCGACGCCGAGTGGGTTATCACTGGCGTGCCATTTGATGCTGCAACATCGGGCCGTCCGGGCAGCCGCCTGGGTCCGGGCGCGATTCGTCAGATCTCCACCAATCTGGCCTGGGAAGGCTGCCGCTGGCCGTGGGATTTCGACCTGCGTCAGCGTCTGAACGTGGTCGACTGTGGTGATCTGGTTTACGCCTTCGGTGATTCGCAGGATCTTTCCGACAAGTTGCAGGCTCACGCGGAAAAACTGCTGGCCAGTGGCAAGCGCATGATGACTTTTGGCGGCGATCACTACGTTACGCTGCCACTGCTGCGCGCCCATGCAAAACACTTCGGTAAGATGGCGCTGGTGCATTTCGATGCGCATACCGACACTTACTCCAACGGCCCGACCTTCGACCACGGCACTATGTTCTTTACCGCGCCGAAAGAAGGTCTGATCGATCCACAGCATTCTGTGCAGATCGGTATCCGCACCGAATTCGACAGGAGCCTTGGCTTCAACGTGCTGGATGCGGCGCAGGTCAACGACCGCAGCGTTGACGATATCCTCGCGGAAGTGAAACGCACCGTTGGTGATCTGCCGATCTATCTGACCTTCGACATCGACTGTCTGGATCCGGCGCATGCGCCTGGCACCGGCACGCCAGTGATTGGCGGCCTGACCACGGATAAAGCGACCAAGCTGATCCGTGGCCTGCAGGGCATGAACATTGTCGGCATGGATCTGGTGGAAGTGGCACCGGGATACGATCATGCTGATCTGACAGCACTGGCGGCGGCGACGCTGGCGCTGGATATGCTGCATGTTCAGGCTGCAAACAAAGGTTAATCCTGTCATGAGCCTGCCGGGTTAACCTGGCAGGTTTTGCGCCGCCGGCTAATGCGGCACAGTGCCAGTAACGACCGCCATCCGCTTTTCCTCCTCAGGATTGTTTCCCTTTATCACAACGCCCGCTGCTCAGGCGTAACCGCGCATCAGCAGCTAAACTCATTGATATCAATTCTCAACGTGGAGACAATCATGGGCTTTCTTGATGAACTGGCGGGATCGCTACAGGGCGCGCAGAGTGATGGGCATTTGCCCGGACAACTTCAGGCGGTCTGGCACTGGGTGCAGGAGCAGGGCGGTATTGAAGTGCTGCTACAAAAATTCCAGCAGGGCGGGCTGGGCGAGGTGTTTGGTTCGTGGATCGGCACCGGGGCGAATCAGCCGGTAGAACACAGCGATATCCACTCTGCATTTGGTCAGGCTGAGCTACAGTCACTGGCAGATAAGCTGGGAACCGACGTTAAGGGCGCCGCGGGCACGCTGGCGGTTATTCTGCCGCAGCTGATCGACAAAATGTCACCTCAGGGGCATATGGATGAGGCGTCGCTGCACGAGAATAAACTCGATTTAGGTTCGATGGTGGATCAGATATTCAAACGTTAGGCCAGTGATTCTGACCTGATCCGTACTGCAGGCGCATGCTGTGTGCATGCGCCTGTATCAGGCATTACTTCTTCGCGTCTGCCGCAATACGTTCACGGATGTGCTCGGCACGCGCTTCAGAAGCGGGGTGCGAGTCAAACATCGAGCTCTGACGTCCCTGTTCCAGCTTCGCCAGTTTCTCAAAGCTGGTCACCAGACCTTCCGGATTAATGTTGCGCTTCTTCATCAGATCGTAGGAGTAATCATCTGCCTGCGATTCCTGAGTCTGGGAGAACTGTGCGTTAACCAGTTTTTCACCCATCTCACCCAGTTGCGACTGAGACAGTGAACCGATCACGCCGCCAACTGATGCGGCTGCCGTGCGGGCGGCGGTTGTGGCATACGCCAGCTGCATCGCTTTACGCGTATGACCCAATGCAACGTGGCCCATCTCATGGCCCAGCACGCCTTCCACCTCATTGTCAGTCATCATATCCATCAGGCCGCTGTAAACGCGGATACAGCCGTTTGCCATCGCCCAGGCGTTGACATCTTTGGTCTGATAAACCTTATAGTTCGCCGGAACGCCATTGATATTATCGCCCAGCGCGGCTGCAATCTTATTCAGGCGCTGCTGATACTCACTGTTAGCGGGCGCCAGCTGATTATCCTTGTCCATCTGCTCACAGGATTTATCGCTCAGTTGCTTTACCTGATCGTCGCTCAGGCTATAAGCCTGATAGGCCTGCGCGCCAGATTGCATCAGTGCATTATTGTCTAAACCCTGACAGCCGCTGAGCATCGCTGTCAGGCCAAGTGCTAACACCATTTTTTTGGTTTTCATGCTGTATCCCATCCATAACAAGGTAAGAAAAACAAACACCTGAAACTCACTCAGATGAATAAACGATTTGGTTATAGCGTGCCAGTCTGCACTTTGCTAGCAGACCTGGCCGAAAAAGCCATACGAAGCGGTGACATTTAGCGTTTTACAACATGTACTTTTGACCTGACTTTCATGTACATTGATGGGCAACTTTTTCCTTGTTTTGCCCGGTAACTCATTAATAACAATCAGTTAAGGTGCGAAGCATTAATCCGACCTGGAGTAGAAAATGCCCTCTCGTAAAGAGCTTGCCAACGCCATTCGTGCGTTAAGTATGGATGCAGTACAGAAAGCGAAATCGGGACATCCGGGTGCCCCAATGGGCATGGCGGACATCGCTGAAGTACTCTGGCGCGGCTACCTGAACCACAACCCGACCAACCCGCTGTGGGCCGACCGCGACCGTTTCGTCCTCTCTAACGGTCACGGCTCAATGCTGATCTACAGCCTGCTGCACCTGACCGGCTACGATCTGCCACTGAGCGAACTGGAAAACTTCCGCCAGCTGCACTCAAAAACTCCAGGTCACCCTGAATATGGCTACACCGTGGGCGTTGAAACCACCACCGGTCCGCTGGGGCAGGGCATCGCCAACGCCGTCGGCTTCGCCATTGCTGAACGCACACTGGCCGCGCAGTTTAACCGTCCGGGTCATGACATCGTAGACCACAACACCTATGTCTTCATGGGTGATGGTTGCATGATGGAAGGTATTTCTCACGAAGTCTGCTCACTGGCGGGTACGCTGAAGCTGGGCAAACTGGTTGCCTTCTATGATGACAACGGTATTTCCATCGATGGTCACATTGATGGCTGGTTCACTGATGACACCGCTAAGCGCTTTGAAGCGTACGGCTGGCATGTCGTGCGCGGCGTAGACGGCCATGATGCAGATGCGATTGCTAAAGCGATCGACGAAGCGAAGAGCGTCAGCGACAAGCCTTCACTGCTGATGTGCAAAACCGTTATCGGCTTCGGTTCACCGAACAAAGCGGGCACCCATGATTCACACGGCGCGCCGCTGGGTGATGACGAAGTGGCACTGACCCGCAAACAGCTGGGCTGGAACCACGCACCGTTCGTTATTCCTTCAGACATCTACGCTGAGTGGGACGCGAAAGAAGCGGGCCAGGCGAAAGAAGCGGCATGGGATGAGAAATTCGCTGCGTATGCGCAGGCCCATCCTGAGCTGGCTGCTGAATTTAAACGTCGCGTGAGCAACGAACTGCCAGCTAACTGGCAGGAAGAGTCTCAGAAGTTCGTTGAACAGCTGCAGGCGAACCCGGCGAAGATCGCCAGCCGTAAAGCGTCACAGAATGCTATCGAAGCCTTTGGTAAAATTCTGCCGGAATACCTGGGCGGCTCAGCTGACCTGGCGCCGAGCAACCTGACTATCTGGTCTGGTTCTAAGCCAATCAACGAAGATGCTGCGGGTAACTACATCCATTACGGCGTGCGTGAATTCGGTATGACCGCTATCGCCAATGGTCTGGCACTGCATGGCGGCTTCCTGCCATACACCGCTACCTTCCTGATGTTCGTTGAGTATGCGCGTAACGCAGCGCGTATGGCGGCACTGATGAAGATCCGTCAGATCATGGTCTACACTCACGACTCAATCGGTCTGGGTGAAGATGGCCCGACGCATCAGCCGGTTGAGCAGATGGCGAGCCTGCGCACCACACCAAACATGAGCCTGTGGCGTCCATGTGACCAGGTAGAATCTGCGGTGGCGTGGAAATATGCTATCGAACGTCAGGATGGCCCAACGGCACTGATCTTCTCCCGTCAGAACCTGGCGCAGCAGGAACGTGATGCTGCACAGCTGGCTAACGTGGCGCGCGGTGGTTACGTGCTGAAAGATTGCGACGGCACCCCTGAGCTGATCCTGATCGCAACCGGTTCAGAAGTTGAACTGGCTGTCGGTGCCTGGGACAAACTCACCAGCGAAGGCCGCAAAGTGCGCGTGGTCTCGATGCCGTCAACCGATGCTTTCGACAAGCAGAGCGATGAATACCGTGAATCTGTGCTGCCTAAAGCCGTCAGCGCTCGCGTTGCTATTGAAGCGGGCATCGCTGATTACTGGTTCAAATACACGGGCCTGAATGGCGCTATCGTGGGTATGACCAGCTTCGGTGAATCTGCACCTGCAGATCAGCTGTTCGAGCTGTTTGGCTTTACCGTTGACAACGTCGTCGCGAAAGCGAAAGCGCTGCTGGCGTAATAACTGGCCAGGCGGGTCTGCTCCCGCCTGGTTGTGAAATTAAAGGGGCGATCCTTTCGTCCCTTTTGCTCTTTTATTCCTGCAGTAATAACACTTTCTGGCTTAAATTTGTGACGCAGATCCAAATTTATGCAGTCAGATTGATCGCAATCATTCCTGTTATTCCTTCCTTCTATTATTCTGGCTGAACCGTTTCAGTCGTCGGGCCAGCCGCCCTGATTTCGGACAATGCCGGGCAAGAATCTCCTGTACAAAATGCAGTGAAGCGCTCAGGCTAACGGCACGTTTTTTCAGTCTGACGTGGCAGGAGAGAAATGACGGTACGGATAGCGATAAATGGTTTTGGCCGGATTGGACGCAATGTCCTGCGCGCGCTCTATGAAACGGGCCGACGTGCAGAGATTACCGTGGTCGCGATTAATGAGCTGGCTGAAGCCACCGGTATGGCGCACCTGCTGAAATACGATACCAGCCATGGCCGTTTTGCTTTCGACGTTCGTCAGGAGCGCGATGTTATGTGGGTGGGTGGCGATACCCTGCGCATTTTGCACCGTGCAGACATAGCCGATTTGCCGTGGCGTGAACTCGATGTGGATGTGGTGCTGGACTGTACCGGCGTCTATGGCTCACGGGCTGATGGCGAAGCCCATCTGCAGGCGGGTGCCAAAAAAGTGCTGTTCTCTCATCCTGGCGGAAACGATCTCGACGCGACTGTCGTGTTCGGTGTTAACCAGCAGGATCTCACCGCCAGCGATCGCATCGTCTCCAATGCGTCCTGCACCACAAACTGCATTATTCCGGTCATTAAACTGCTGGATGATGCGTTTGGTATCGAATCCGGCACCGTCACGACGATCCACTCGGCGATGCACGATCAGCAGGTGATCGACGCCTATCACAGCGATCTGCGCCGGACCCGTGCGGCCAGTCAGTCCATCATTCCAGTGGATACGCGTCTGGCGGCAGGCATCACCCGTATTTTTCCGAAATTCAACGATCGCTTTGAGGCGATAGCCGTTCGCGTCCCGACGATTAACGTGACGGCCATTGATCTCAGCGTTTCTGTGTATAACGCGGTAACGGCATGTGACGTTAACACCTTGTTGCGAAGCGCGGCAGAAGGGGCATTTCGTGGTATAGTTGACTACACGGAATTACCGTTAGTCTCAGTAGATTTTAACCATGATCCGCACAGTGCCATTGTGGACGGAACACAAACGCGGGTCAGCGGTCAACACCTTATCAAGACACTGGTCTGGTGTGACAATGAATGGGGCTTTGCTAACCGAATGCTCGACACGACGTTAGCGATGGCCGCAAGCGGTTTCAGGTAAGACGCGGTTTGCGTCTGGCAAAACTTATGAGAATCAACGAGAGGATTCACCATGTCTGTAATTAAGATGACCGATCTGGATCTGGCTGGTAAACGCGTTCTGATCCGTGCCGATCTGAACGTACCAGTTAAAGAAGGTAAAGTGACGTCTGATGCACGTATCCGTGCTTCTCTGCCAACCATTGAAGCGGCGTTGAAACAGGGCGCGAAAGTAATGGTTACCTCTCACCTGGGTCGTCCGACCGAAGGTGAATACAACGAAGAGTTCTCGCTGCTGCCGGTAGTTAACTACCTGAAAGAGAAGCTGAGCGGCACCACTGTGACCCTGGCAAAAGATTACCTCGATGGCGTTGAAGTGGGCGCTGGCGAACTGGTTGTGCTGGAAAACGTTCGCTTTAACAAAGGCGAAAAGAAAGATGACGAAGCGCTGTCTAAAAAATATGCCGCCCTGTGCGACGTATTTGTGATGGACGCGTTTGGTACTGCGCACCGCGCGCAGGCTTCTACCCACGGCGTTGGCAAATTTGCCCCTATCGCCTGTGCCGGTCCGCTGCTTTCTGCAGAACTGGAAGCGCTGGGTAAGGTCATGAGCAACCCTGAGCGTCCGCTGGTGGCTGTTGTTGGTGGTTCTAAAGTCTCTACCAAATTTGATGTGCTGCAGTCTCTGGTCAAAATCGCGGACACCGTGATTGTCGGCGGCGGCATTGCGAACACCTTCGTGGCTATCGACAACAATGTCGGCAAGTCACTGTATGAACCCGACTTCGTTGAAGCGGCTAAAGGCCTGCGCGATCAGCACGGTATCCCGGTTCCAACTGACTCTCGCGTCGGCACAGAATTCTCTGAAACTGCGCCAGCGACCGTGAAAAAGGTTTCGGAAGTAGCAGATAACGAAGAGATTATGGACTTCGGTGATGAAACCGCTCAGGCCATGGCTGCCATACTGAAAGAGGCTAAAACCATCCTGTGGAATGGCCCGGTGGGCGTGTTTGAGTTCCCTAACTTCCGTAAAGGCACCGAGATCGTGGCTAACGCGATTGCAGACAGTGATGCCTTCTCTGTTGCAGGCGGCGGCGATACCTTAGCGGCTATCGACCTGTTCGGCATTGAAGACAAAATTTCCTACATCTCTACCGGCGGTGGTGCGTTCCTGGAGTTCGTGGAAGGCAAAAAACTGCCAGCAGTTGCCATGCTGGAAGAGCGTGCGAAGCAGTAATCCTTTGGGGGCGATGCCTCGCGGCATCGTCTGAAGTCTTGCCCATCTGGGCGTTTAAATCGACGTTCCTTTAAGGGAACAACGGTCACGAAACAGGACACAATCATGTCTAAAATTTTTGATTTCGTAAAACCCGGCGTTGTCACTGGTGATGACGTACAGAAGATCTTCAAAGTTGCGAAAGAGAACAAATTCGCACTGCCAGCCGTGAACTGCGTCGGCACCGACTCCATCAATGCGGCACTGGAAGCGGCGGCGAAAGTGAAAGCGCCAATCATCATCCAGTTCTCTAACGGTGGTGCTGCATTTATCGCCGGTAAAGGCTTCAAGACTGACAAACCACAGGGCGCGGCAATCTTCGGTGCTATCGCCGGTGCACACCATGTTCACCTGATGGCAGAGCAGTATGGCGTGCCGGTTGTCCTGCACACTGACCACTGCGCGAAGAAACTGCTGCCGTGGATCGATGGTCTGCTGGACGCGGGCGAAGAGTACTTCCAGAAAAACGGTAAGCCACTGTTCTCTTCTCACATGATCGACCTGTCAGAAGAGTCACTGGAAGAGAACATCGAAATCAGCAGCAAGTATCTGGCGCGCATGGCGAAACTCGACATGACGCTGGAAATCGAACTGGGCTGCACCGGTGGTGAAGAAGATGGCGTGGATAACAGCCATATGGACGCATCTGCTCTCTACACCCAGCCAGAAGATGTGAACTACGCATACGAAAAACTGAATGCTATCAGCCCGCGCTTCACCATTGCGGCTTCATTCGGCAACGTACACGGCGTTTACAAGCCAGGTAACGTGAAACTGACCCCAACCATTCTGCGTGATTCGCAGAAATTCGTGTGTGAAAAACATGGCCTGCCGCACAACGCGCTGGACTTCGTTTTCCACGGCGGTTCAGGTTCTTCAGCTGCAGAAATCGAAGAGTCTATCAGCTACGGCGTGATCAAGATGAACATCGATACCGATACCCAATGGGCAACCTGGGACGGCATCCTGCAGTACTACAAAAAGAATGAAGGCTATCTGCAGTCGCAGCTGGGTAACCCGGAAGGCGACGACAAGCCAAACAAAAAATACTACGACCCACGCGTCTGGCTGCGTTCAGCCCAGGCCTCAATGGTCGTGCGTCTGGAGCAGGCTTTCAAAGAGCTCAACGCTGTCGACGTTCTGTAACTGATATTGAGTTACGGTATAAACTGTCTTCTGTATAAAAAAGGCCCGAAAGGGCCTTTTTTTTGATCTTTTTTCGCCGGATTTGCGTCAAAGGTCATGCAGGTTTGGCACACCGGCATTTATTGTTTACCCTTTTGTCAGGGATTGTCAGAGCTGTTCTGACAATCTGTTGTTACTTCCCTTGGGAATTTAATTACAGGATGGTTCCATGCAGGATACGGGTATGTTTGATGAGCTTAACAACGCAGGTAACTGGATAGTACGCAATCAGGAGCTGCTGATAAGCTATGCGGTGAACATTGTCGCAGCTATTGCGATTATCTTTGTGGGTATGATTGTTGCACGCATCATCTCCAACACCGTTAATCGTCTGCTGTGCGCACGTCATATTGATACGACCGTTGCTGACTTTTTGTCGGCGCTGGTGCGCTACGGCATTATCGCCTTCACACTTATCGCGGCGCTGGGTCGCATTGGCGTACAGACCACCTCGGTTATTGCCATCCTCGGTGCGGCCGGTCTGGCTGTGGGTCTGGCCTTAAAAGATTCACTGTCAAACCTGGCTGCCGGCGTACTGCTGGTGATCTTCCGCCACTTCCGCACCGGTGAGTTTGTGGATCTGGGTGGCATCATGGGCACAGTCATGAACGTGCAGATCTTCTCTACGACGCTCAAGTCAGCGGATGGCAAGCGCGTGGTGGTGCCGAACGGTAAAATCCTTGCCGGAAACATCGTTAACTTTTCCCGTGAGCCGGTACGCCGCAATGAATTTATTATCGGCGTCTCCTACGATGCCGATGTGGATCAGGTTCTGACGCTGCTGCGGGAAGTCGTTGAAGCAGATGAACGTGTACTAAAAGATATGGGTATCCAGATTGGGCTTAATGAGTTAGCCGCATCCTCAATGAATTTTGTCGTGCGCTGCTGGAGCAACAGTGGAGACCTGCAAAACGTCTACTGGGATCTGATGAAGAACTTCAAGCGTACGCTGGATGGCAAAGGAATTGGTATTCCTTATCCGCAGATGGATGTGCATCTGCACCGCGTCAGACCGTCAGATACACCTGCACCAGAGACACAGCCGCAGTAATTTGTTCAATGGGCGGCGTCTGTCGCCCATTAATTTTGCTAATCGTGGATTAATTCTTTCAATTTCCGCTAATCATCTCCTCTCTTTATACTTCCCCACATCTGACCATGTGAGGACGTAATTCTGTGATATCTCTCTACTTTCAGGGGCTTGCCCTGGGCGCTGCGCTGATCCTGCCATTGGGGCCACAAAACGCATTTGTGATGAATCAGGGCGTGAAACGTCAGTATCATCTGATGACGGCGGCACTCTGCTCACTGAGCGATATTCTGCTGATATGCGGCGGCATCTTTGGCGGCAGCGCCCTGCTAAGCCAGTCTCCGCTGCTGCTGATGGTCATCACCTGGGCAGGCGTAGCCTTTCTGCTCTGGTATGGCTGGGGTGCGCTGCGAAGCGCTTTTCGTGGCAACGCCGATCTGGCGGATGGCGAGCCACTGAAGCAGAGCAGGGGACGCATTATCGCAACATTGCTGGCGGTAACCTGGCTCAATCCGCACGTCTATCTCGACACTTTTGTGGTGCTGGGCAGTCTTGGCGGCCAGTTGCCCAGCACCACGGCGCGTCAGTGGTTCGCGCTGGGCACCGTCAGCGCGTCGATCCTGTGGTTTTTCGGCCTGGCGCTGCTGGCCGCGTGGCTGTCACCGCGCCTGCGCACCGCGAAAGCACAGCGTGTGATTAACCTGCTGGTCGGCGCGGTAATGTGGTTTATCGCCCTGCAACTGGCGCGTCAGGGTATTGCCGGTTTTTGATCTTAGCCTCGATCCCGGGCGGTAATTGCCGCGCTGCGGACGAACTTTTGGCATAATGACCACTCAAAGCATGGCGCATACCGATGCGCTGTTGGGCTTCGCCGGTTGGAAGCCGTCATAGTGACCTTTTCAAGGAGGACTTTCATGAAACTGAAAGCATTGGCTCTGGCCGCAATCATGAGCGCCGGGGCATTGCCTGGCGTACACGCTGATGAGTTACCGAACGGACCGCACGTGGTGACCTCAGGCAAGGCAACGGTCGATGCTCGTCCCGATATCGCGACCCTCTCTATCGTTGTGAACGTGTCATCGAAAGATGCCGCAGATGCGAAAAAACAGGCAGATAGCCGGGTTGCGCAATATTTCGATTTTCTGCAGAAGAATGGCATCGAGAAAAAAGATATCGATGCGGCTAACCTGAGCACGCAGCCAGAGTATGACTACACCAAAGAGGGTAAATCCGTACTGAAAGGCTATCGTGCTGTGCGTCAGGTACAGGTCACCCTGCGTCAGCTGGACAAGCTGAATGATCTGCTGGACGGAGCACTGAAATCCGGTCTGAATGAGGTGCGTAGCGTCGAGTTAGGCGTGGCAAACCCGGAAAGCTATAAAGAGCAGGCGCGTAAAGCGGCGATTAAAAACGCCACTCAGCAGGCATCGCAACTGGCTGAAGGCTTTAACGCGAAGCTGGGATCGATCTACAGCATCCGTTATCAGGTCGCCAACTATCAGCCAATGCCGATGAACCGCATGTACAAAGCGGCGGCAGCGGCAGATACCTCGGCGCAGGAGACTTATGACCAGCAGAGCATCAACTTTGACGATCAGGTTGATGTAGTGTTTGAGATTAAGCCCAACGCGGCACAATAAAAAAACGGGGCTTTTGCCCCGTTTTTGTTTTCAGGCCGCGACGTCATTCTGACGCAGCACCCGATGTCCATGCGCAATCAGCGCATCGGTCACCCGACGCATTAACCGGCTTTCAGGCGCAAACCGATGCCAGTAGAGCATCCGGCGCTGATACAATCCCGGCGTCAAATCGATTAACTCACCGCTCGCCAGCTCACGTTCAATCTGAAGATGTGGAATCATACAGCAGGTCGATCCCTGTCGGGCCATCTGCACAAAGGCTTCAGACGAGTTCACAATGTGGCAGGGCACACTGCCAGGTGAAAGGTCAAAGTTCTGCTGCAGGAAAGCCTGGTGCATATCATCAAGATGATCAAAAGCCACGGCAGGCGCTTTCAGCAGGGCAGAGCGGGTAACGCCGTTTGGAAAGAAGCGTTCAGCAAAGTCGCGTGACGCCACAAACAGGTAGTCGAGCGCACCCAGCTGATCCACCAGGCAACTCGGCAGCGGCTGCGGCTGAATACTCACCGCACCCACCACTTCACCCCGACGCAGACGCTCCTGAGTGCGTGTTTCATCTTCAACCTGCAGATTCAGGCGAACGGGGGAGTCAGCCAGCACATCTTTTAGCGCAGGCAGCAACCAGGTCGCCAGACTGTCGGCGTTGACCGCCAGCGACAGCAGCAGCGGCGTGGTGCCACTGTTCTCATCGCCCAGCCACTCCTCTTCCAGCAATTCCACCTGATGCAGTAACGCCAGTAGTTTTTGGCCCTGTTCGGTCGGGCGCGGCGGCACAGTGCGCACCAGCAGCGGCTGACCAAACAGGTTCTCCAGCTGCTTGATTCGCTGTGAAACTGCAGACTGAGTGATACACAATTTTTGTGCGGCACGCTCAAATCCGCGTTCGCGGATCACTGAATCCAGCGCCTGAAGCGTTCGATAATCCGGGCGTTTCATTAATATTCATTCTCCTTCAGGATGGACGTCACTATGCCACAAAACTGTTATCTGTGATGGTTCTCTTGTTTTTGTGGACTGGCTTGCAAAGCGATAAATCCACGTCGGTCAGCCGAGCATTTTCAGCAAGCCTTGTTTTATACTACGCGCACTTCGTTGTCGCACAGGTTTTAAACATACCATGACCCAGGATGAACTGAAAAAAGCCGTTGGCTGGGCTGCACTTGATTACGTGCAGCCGGGCACCATTGTCGGCGTAGGCACCGGCTCCACCGCTGCCCACTTTATCGATGCGCTTGCCACGGTCAGGCATCAGATCGACGGTGCCGTCTCCAGCTCAGATGCCTCCACCCAGAAGCTGAAAAGCCTGGGCATTCAGGTTTTTGACCTGAATGAGATTGATGTGCTGTCGGTTTACGTCGATGGCGCGGATGAGATCAACCCGCAGATGCAGATGATTAAAGGCGGCGGCGCGGCGCTGACGCGTGAAAAGATTGTGGCTGCAGTGGCTGAAACCTTTATCTGTATCGCTGACGCCTCGAAAGAGGTGGATGTACTGGGCCGCTTCCCGCTGCCGGTTGAAGTGATTCCGATGGCACGCAGTTATGTGGCGCGTCAGCTGGTGAAAATGGGCGGCTTACCGGAGTATCGTCAGAACGTGGTAACGGATAACGGTAACATTATTCTCGACGTGCATAATCTGCGTATCCTGGATCCGATTGAGCTGGAAAAAACCATCAATGCGTTGCCTGGCGTCGTCACTGTCGGCCTTTTTGCCGCGCGCGGTGCCGATATTGCACTGATTGGCGGACCTGATGGGGTCAAAACTATCAAAAAATGATCTGTCTGGCGCCGTAAAGGCGTCAGTTATTTCTGCCTGAAAATCATCTTTTCTCACACTGGTGAAATTTGGTGACTTATGTCACATAAGCGTCATCGGCAGCGGGTTCGTTCTCTCTTCTTTGCCTCTCTCATGATTTTGTCCGGCAATGTACTGCTGGCAGCCGCTGCCGTGCTGGCTGCCGGGCAATCGTTTGTATTGCCGGACGCGATTTTTTTGATATTTTGACAGAAGGCTGGCTTATGGTAGTCCTCATTGAATGCTGAATAGGATTGGGAAATGGCAAAGGTATCACTGGAAAAAGATAAGATTAAGTTCCTGCTGGTGGAAGGTGTCCATCAGAGCGCGCTGGATAACCTGCGGGCTGCAGGCTATACCAACATCGAATTCCACAAGGGCGCGCTGGACTCCGACGCGTTAAAAGCATCGATTCGCGATGCACACTTCATTGGTATCCGTTCCCGCTCCCAGCTCACTGAAGAGATTTTTGCGGCGGCTGAAAAGCTCGTCGCCGTTGGCTGTTTCTGTATCGGCACCAACCAGGTTGATCTGCAGGCTGCTGCCAGCCGGGGTATTCCGGTGTTCAACGCGCCGTTCTCCAATACCCGCTCGGTTGCGGAGCTGGTGATTGGTGAGATGCTGCTGATGCTGCGTGGCATCCCGGAAGCGAACGCGAAAGCGCACCGTGGCATCTGGAACAAGATTGCCAAAGGCTCATTTGAAGCACGTGGCAAAAAGCTGGGTATCATCGGTTATGGTCATATCGGGATGCAGCTGGGCGTGCTGGCAGAAAGCCTGGGCATGCATGTTTTCTTCTACGACATTGAAAACAAGTTGCCGCTGGGGAATGCTACCCAGGTACGCCATCTGGCCGATCTGCTCAACATGAGCGACGTTGTCAGCCTGCACGTGCCGGAAACTGCCTCAACACAGGATATGATCGGTGCAGAACAGCTGGCGCAGATGAAGCCCGGTGCGCTGCTGATTAACGCCTCACGCGGTACCGTAGTCGATATCCCGGCGCTGTGTGATGCGCTGGCCAGTAAACATGTTGGTGGCGCGGCCATCGACGTCTTCCCGACAGAACCCGCCACCAACAGCGAGCCGTTTATCTCTCCACTGAGCGAATTCGACAACGTGATCCTGACGCCGCACATTGGCGGTTCGACGGAAGAAGCGCAGGAGAACATCGGGATTGAAGTGGCGGGCAAGCTGGCGAAATATTCCGATAACGGCTCGACGCTGTCAGCTGTTAACTTCCCGGAAGTCTCACTGCCGATTCACGGTATCAGCGCCAGTCGTCTGCTGCACATCCATGAGAACCGTCCAGGCGTGCTGACAGCCATCAACCAGATCTTCGCAGAGCAGGGCATCAACATCGCCGCCCAGTATCTGCAAACCTCGCCGTTTATGGGCTATGTGGTTATCGACATTGATGCCGAGCCAGAAGTGGCCGAGAACGCGCTGCAGCTGATGAAGGCGATTCCGGGTACTATCCGCGCCCGTCTGCTTTACTAAGCGATGCAGACACGAAGTGGCGCTAAATAGCGCCACTTCGTGCTATCAGGTACGATCTGCTGTGAGGCTGAGCCTGCTCAGGAAAAACGGTCAGATCGGAAAGTCGCAAACACGTCATTCCTGACTGCCTGGCCCGCGCGGGGGCCGCTTTCCTCTTCTTACCGTGTCCCCTTCGCGTGGTGCTATTTCATTGTTGCAAAATTCGCCCTGATTCGGGGTGCTGATCCGTCTGAAAAAGCCCATAACAGCGGCTCTTCTACTCCCACTGCCAGAGCTTTGACGGCGTCATTACCGCCGGCAAAGGTACATCCCATTCTGCCACCGGCAGGCTATCGACCTGCTGACAATCGTGGGCCAGACCAACCGGCAAAAAGCCGTGCTGTCGCCAGTTCTGCAGGGTGCGATCGTAGAAGCCGCCGCCCATGCCCAGACGCTGCCCATGCTGATCAAACGCAACCAATGGCACCATCATCAGATCCAGCTGATCAAGCGTGATCAACTGCCGGATATCCAGCGGCGGTTCAGGAATACGTAGTTTATTGATATGCAATGGGGTATCGGGCGTGTAGCGCAGAAACAGTAAATGACCGGGCGAGAAGGGATGCAAAACGGGCAGATAGACCGCTTTCTTCAGATGCCAGAGCCTGGCAATCAGCGGACGGGTATTCAGCTCACCATCAACTGACAGGAACAGGGCAATGTTGCGCGCGTGAGTAATCGGCGCATAGTTAAGGGCAAGTTCAGCGAGCTGTTCGGCCGCCTGGGCCTGCTGATCTTCAGTCATTGCACGGCGCAAATGGCGTACCTGCTGACGGATAACCTGACGCTGTATCATTGAAGGTGATGACATGGAAGATTCAGACATGATTTCCCCGCCTGATAAGTCGCTGAACAGCGACTATAACATGTCGGTATGGGGATGAAAGCAGGACTGCAGGAAGAGAGATCTCCGAGATGCCGCCGTAGGCTGTAACCCTTGAACCCTTGGTTCAAGGTGAACATGCCGTCATAACCATCAGGCTTCTCGGACGAACCGAGCATGCACACAGGTTACGAGCGTCACATTCTGTTTTTTCGAAATATCGGCTCAGGGGACTGGCCCACATGCAAACATCTCAGAGAAAATTTACCTCACCGTTACTTTAGTATAGCAACCATGAAGTTTTATTCGAACTTCGCACCCTCACGCTCAGAGATGCGACCTTGCTCAACTAATGCCTGTTCAATCGTCTGCTGCAACATACGGATACGCTGTTCCATATTAGCAGCATAATCGCGCGTTTTCACTTTCTCTTGCGCCAGCTCGTGGCAGACGTTTAACGCGGCGATGAACACCAGTTGTTCTGTATTGGTGACTCTAGTGCGAACTTTTAGATCTTGCAACCGTTGATTGAGATCTTCAGCCGCGCTATTGAGCGCATCTTGCTGCTCTGGCGGACAATTCACTCTCAACGAACGACCAAAAATTTGTAAATCTACCGGTTGTGCAGACATGCCACCTTCCTGACTGATTACTTCGCTCGCAACTCCCTTAGCTGTCAATGGCTTGGGAGGCGGGCAACTATATAGACCCACGAAATAAGATACAACCCCTTTTCTGGAAACCTTGAGGCAGCTAGTGGTAGCATAACACGAACTTATTCTGCCAACGACGATGAAAACTTATGTCCTTACAGAACGCAACCCCCGATTACAACGCGCTCGCGGCAGTGCTCTCACAGCAGGGTGTTGGTATGACGCCTGCAGAAATGCATGGCCTGCTAAGCGGCATCCTCTGCGGCGGTAACCAGGACACCAGCTGGAAGACGCTGGTACACGATCTGGCTAACGAAGGCATGGCGTTTTCACACACGCTTGCGGTCCCGCTGGCGGCGCTGCACGAGCACACGGCCACTACGCTGGAAGATGAGGGTTTCCTGTTTCAGCTCATGCTGCCTGCGGACGACGACATCACCGTATTTGACCGTGCCGATGCGCTGGCAGGCTGGGTTAACCATTTTCTGCTCGGTCTGGGCGTAACACAGCCTAAACTGGATAAAGTCACCGGCGAAACCGGCGAAGCAATCGATGATTTGCGTACGATTGCCCAACTCGGTTACGAAGAGGATGAAGACCAGGAAGAACTGGAGCAGTCGCTGGAAGAGGTGATTGAATATGTGCGTGTCGCTGCACTGCTGTGCCACGATACCTTCACTCGTCCGCAGCCAACCGCGCCAGAAGTGCAAAAACCGACGCTACACTAATTTCAGGTCAACGCGTTTAACCGGTCAGTTTACAGGGAGTGCAGAGATGATTTCACTGGAACGATACCTGCAGCGTCGTCAGGCGCTGCTGGCGAAGATGGCGCCTGGCAGCGCAGCGCTGATTTTTGCTGCGCCTGAAGTGACGCGCAGTAACGACACCGAATATCCCTTCCGCCAGAGCAGCGACTTCAGTTATTTCACCGGCTTTAATGAGCCGCAGGCATTGCTGGTGCTGATCAAAAGCGATGAAAATCACAACCACAGCGTGCTGTTTAACCGCGTGCGTGACCCCGCAGCGGAAGTCTGGTCTGGTCGTCGATTGGGTCAGGAGGCCGCGCCCGATAAACTCGGCGTGGATCGTGCCTTACCCTGGACCGCTATTGGTGAACAGCTGCACCTGCTGCTGAATGGCCTGGATGTGATTTACCATGCGCAGGGCGAATATGCTCACGCAGACACTCTGGTGTTCAGCGCACTGGATAAACTGCGTCGCGGTTTCCGCCAGAATCTTAGCGCGCCAGCCACCGTCACTGACTGGCGTCCATGGGTGCATGAGATGCGCCTGTTTAAAGATGCGGATGAAATTGAGTTGTTACGCCGCGCCGGGAAAATCAGTGCACTGGCGCATACTCGCGCGATGCAAACCTGTCAGCCGGGCATGTTTGAGTATCAGCTGGAAGGGGAGATCCATCACGAATTTACCCGTCACGGCGCGCGTTATCCCTCCTATAACACCATTGTGGGGGCCGGCGAGAACGGCTGCATTCTGCACTACACCGAAAACGAAAGTGAGATGCGCGACGGCGATCTGGTACTGATCGATGCAGGCTGTGAATTCCACGGCTATGCCGGTGATATCACCCGTACCTTCCCGGTTAACGGCCGATTCAGCCCGGCGCAGCGCGCGATTTATGACATCGTTCTGGCTTCGCTGAAGCGATCGCTTGAGATGTTCCGGCCTGGCGTCAGCATTCGCGAAGTGAATGACGAAGTGGTGCGCATTATGATCACCGGTCTGGTGGAGCTGGGTATCCTGGAGGGTGACATCGATACCCTGATCGCCGAAGACGCACATCGCCAGTTCTATATGCATGGCCTGGGCCACTGGCTGGGGCTGGACGTTCACGACGTAGGTCACTACGGCACCCCGAGTCGCGATCGGATTCTGGAGCCGGGCATGGTGTTAACCGTTGAGCCGGGTCTCTATATCGGGCCGGATGCGGATGTACCCGCGCAATATCGCGGCATTGGCATCCGAATCGAAGATGACATTGTGATTACGGAAGAGGGCATTGAGAATCTCACCGACAGCGTCGTGAAAGAAGCCGATGAGATTGAAGCACTGATGGCGGCGGCAAAACAGGCATGACAATTCTGATTGCCGGAGGCGGCATGACCGGGGCGACGCTGGCGCTGGCGATCTCCCATCTCACCCAGGGCACACTGCCGGTGACGCTGATTGAAAGCAGCGAGCCAGGCAGCCGGGCGCATCCCGGTTTTGACGGCCGCGCGATTGCCCTCGCGGCCGGAACCTGCCAGCAACTGGCGGATATCAACCTGTGGCAGCGCATTGCCAGTTGTGCCACGCCGATTACCCATATCCATGTCTCCGATCGCGGTCACGCGGGCTTTGTGTCACTGGCGGCGGCTGATTATGACATTCCGGCGCTGGGGCAGGTTGTCGAGCTGTTTGATGTCGGTCAGCGGCTGTTTGCGGAACTGAAAAAAGCGCCAGGCGTGACGCTGCGCTGTCCTGCACGCGTTACCCAGGCTCACCGAAGCGACCAGCAGGTTGAGGTGACACTGGACAGTGGCGAACAACTCAGCGGCAAGCTGCTGGTGGCCGCGGATGGCACGCGCTCTGCCCTGGCCGCCTCGTGCGGTATTCAGTGGCAAAGAGACGACTATCAGCAGCTCGCGGTAATTGCCAATGTCTCCACTGCGCTGCCCCATCAGGGCCGCGCTTTCGAGCGTTTCACCGAGCATGGCCCGCTGGCGCTACTGCCGATGTCTGGCAACCGTCTCTCGCTGGTCTGGTGTCATCCGCTTTCGCAGCGCGAACGCATTGAGCAGTGGAGCGAGGCTGAATTCCTGAGTCAGCTGCAGCGTGCCTTTGGCTGGCGACTGGGCAAATTCACTCACACGGGTCAGCGAGAATACTACCCGCTGGCGCTACACCGGGCGATGTCGCCGGTGACGCACCGTGTGGCGGTGGTGGGTAATGCTGCACAGACGCTGCATCCCATTGCCGGGCAGGGTTTCAATCTTGGCCTGCGCGATGTGATGTCGCTGGCTGAAACGCTGGCAGCCGCCCATCGTCATCAGCAGGATCCCGGCAGCTATGCCGTGCTGCATCATTATCAGCAGCGTCGTCAGCCCGATCGCGCCGCCACTATCGGCATCACCGACGGACTGGTGCGCGTTTTTGCAAACCAGTATGGTCCACTGGTGGCAGGACGTAACCTGGGCCTGCTGGCAATGGATCATCTGCCGTGGCTACGAAATCAACTGGCTGAGCGTACGCTTGGCTGGGTTAAGCGTTAATAAAGAGGCTCAGATGCAAAGTTTTGATGTGGTGATCGCCGGTGGCGGTATGGTGGGGCTGGCGGTGGCCTGCGGCTTGCAGGGCAGCGGACTGCGCATCGCCGTGCTGGAAAAATCGCCGGAGCCACCGCTGGCGCTGAGTGCGTCACCGTCGATTCGCGTGTCGGCGATAAACGCCGCCAGCGAACGGCTGCTGCAGAAGCTGGATGTCTGGTCGACCATTCTTTCGCTGCGCTGCCGCGCATATCACGGCATGGAAGTGTGGGATAAGGACAGCTTCGGCTCCATCGCTTTTGATGATGAGCAGCAGGGCTTGTCACATCTGGGCCATATCGTCGAAAACCCGGTGATTCACACTGCGCTCTGGCAACGTGCCAGCGCCTGCAGCGACGTGACGATAATGGCACCTTCGCAGTTACAGCAGGTGGCATTTGGTGACAACGAAGCCTTTGTTACGCTGCAGGATGGCAGTATGTTAAGCGCGCGATTACTGATTGCCGCTGACGGTGCTAACTCCTGGCTGCGCAACAAAGCCGATATTCCGCTGACTTTCTGGGATTACGATCACCGTGCGTTAGTGGCTAACGTCCGCACTGAGAAGCCGCACGACGCGGTGGCCCGCCAGGTGTTCCACGGCGACGGTATTCTGGCTTTCCTGCCGATGCAGGATCCGCATCTGAGCTCCATCGTCTGGTCGCTCTCGCCACAGGAAGCGAGCCGTCTGGAAACCATGCCGGAAGCGCTGTTCAATCAGCAGCTCTCAGTGGCGTTTGATATGCGCCTCGGCCTGTGTCAGCTGGAAAGCGAGCGCAAATCGTTCCCGCTGGTAGCGCGCTATGCCCGCAACTTTGCGGCACACCGTCTGGCGCTGGTGGGCGATGCGGCTCACACCATTCATCCGCTGGCGGGGCAGGGCGTAAACCTTGGCTTTATGGATGCCGCCGAGTTGATTGGCGAGATTCGCCGCCTGCATCAGCAGGGCAAAGATATTGGTCAGCACCTCTATCTGCGTCGCTACGAGCGCAGCCGTAAACACAGCGCCGCAATGATGCTGGCTGGCATGCAGGGCTTCCGGGAGATGTTCGCTGGCAATAATCCGGCGAAAAAACTGCTGCGTGACGTCGGTCTGAAACTGGCTGATCGTCTGCCAGGGGTAAAACCTATGATGCTGAAGCAGGCGATGGGCCTGAATGATTTGCCCGCCTGGCTTCGCTAAATTCTCGCCTTTTGATAAGCCAGCGTCTGCTGGCTTTTTTTATGTCTGAATCCCTCTGCACCACCAAAAGGCAATGCTGCACCAGTCCGGGTCTTCGTTTGATTTATTCTAATTTTGCTAGCAATTTCGCATTACTTTTTCTCATTCATCTCTTCGCGGTCAGCGGGATTTTTTTAACATCCTGAACGCCTTGCCGCATAAATTTGCTGTGTATATTTAAAGTCCCTGCATTTATTGCGCGATTAATCACAAAATTGCAGTTTTTTATCCTGTCACAGGCTGTTTCTGGTTAGGCTGTGCATCTGCGTTCGACCCCGGTTTGCTTATGGTTAATCGTCAGATTCGGTGGTAACGTCAGTCGTAAGAGAACGTTTGCGTCGGCACTCAATTCCGGCGCAATTTTGCCCTCACTCGCTTCTGCACAGGATGGTTATGACTCAGCAAACACCTCTGTTTGAACAGCATCAGGCCTGCGGTGCCCGCATGGTGGATTTTCATGGCTGGATGATGCCATTGCACTATGGCTCCCAGATGGATGAACATCATGTGGTGCGCACTGACGCCGGGATGTTTGATGTCTCTCACATGACCATCGTCGACCTGACAGGACCGCGTACCCGCGAATTCCTGCGCTATCTGCTGGCGAATGATGTGGCAAAACTGACGCAGCCAGGCAAAGCGCTTTACACCGGGATGCTGAATGCGTCGGGTGGCGTCATTGACGATTTGATTGTTTACTTTATGAGCGAATCGTTCTTCCGGCTGGTGGTGAACTCCGCAACCCGTGAAAACGATCTCGCCTGGATCACACAACATGCGCAGGGTTATGGCATTACGCTGACGGAACGCGATGACCTGGCGCTGATTGCTGTGCAGGGTCCGCAGGCGCAGCAGAAAGCGCAGACGCTGTTCAGCGAGGAGCAGCGTCAGGCTGTGGCTGGCATGAAGCCGTTTTTTGGTGTGCAGTCAGGTGACCTGTTTATCGCGACCACTGGTTACACCGGCGAAGCAGGATATGAAATTGCGATGCCCGCCGGTGAGGCAGCCGATTTCTGGCAGCGCCTGCTGGCAGCTGGCGTAAAACCTGCCGGACTGGGCGCACGCGACACACTGCGCCTGGAAGCCGGAATGAATCTTTATGGTCAGGAGATGGACGAAGGCGTTTCACCGCTGGCCGCCAACATGGGCTGGACGGTGTGCTGGGAACCTTCTGACCGCGATTTCATAGGCCGGGAAGCGCTGGAACTGCAGCGTGAACGCGGCACAGAAAAGCTGGTGGGGCTGATCCTCACAGAAAAAGGGGTGCTGCGTAACGGCCAGCCGGTGCGTTTCACCGATGACCAGGGGCAGCCACAGGAGGGGATCATCACCAGTGGTTCTTTCTCACCGACGCTGGGTTGCAGCATCGCCCTGGCGCGCGTACCGGCCTCGGTCGGCAGCACCGCCATCGTTGAGATCCGTAACCGCCAGATGCCCGTCCAGGTTACCCGTCCCGTTTTTGTCCGCGCCGGTAAACCGGTCGCTCAGTAAATTTTATTCAGGAGAAATGGCCAATGAGCAATGTGCCGAATACGTTGAAGTACCGCGACAGCCATGAATGGGTGCGCAAAGAAGCCGATGGCAGCTACACCGTGGGTATTACTGAACATGCGCAGGAGTTACTGGGCGACATGGTATTTGTCGATCTGCCTGAAGTGGGCGCGACGTTTGCCGCCGGTGAAGAGTGCGCGGTGGCAGAGTCCGTTAAAGCGGCGTCAGATATCTATGCGCCAATTAGCGGTGAGATTGTGGCGGTCAACGATGCCCTGACTGACTCACCGGAGCAGGTCAACAGCGAGCCTTATGACGGCGGCTGGTTATTTAAAATCAAAGCCAGTGACGCGTCTGAAATCGACACGCTGCTGGATGCGGATGCTTATAAAGCCTCCATCGACGAGTAATCGTCAGGCGGCCTCAGACAGAGGCCGCAGATTTCTGTTTGCTCTCCGGTTCCCCCAGCCCGATTCAGGATTTACTGCTAATGACTCAGACTCTCAGCCAGCTTGAACACAACGGTGCATTCATTGAGCGCCATATCGGTCCTTCACCTGAGCAGCAGGCGCAGATGCTTGACGCGATTGGTGCCCGTTCGCTGGACGCGTTAATCAGCACGATTGTGCCGGCAGACATTCAGCTGCCGGGTCCACCCGCCGTTGGCGAAGCCGCGACTGAACAGCAGGCGCTGGCCGAACTGAAAGCCATTGCCAGTCAGAATCTGCGTTACAAATCCTGGATTGGTATGGGATACAGCGCGGTCATCACTCCGCCGGTTATCCTGCGTAATATGCTGGAAAATCCGGGCTGGTACACTGCCTATACCCCGTATCAGCCTGAAGTCTCGCAGGGCCGCCTGGAAGCACTGCTGAACTTCCAGCAGCTGACGCTGGATCTTACCGGCATGGATATTGCGTCCGCCTCTTTGCTGGATGAAGCCACGGCTGCAGCCGAAGCGATGGCGATGGCAAAACGCGTCAGCAAGCTCAAAAACGCCAATAAATTCTTCATTGCCGACGATATTCATCCGCAGACGCTGGATGTGGTCCGGACTCGTGCAGAGACGTTCGGTTTTGAACTGATCATCGACAGCGCCGACAAGGCAGCGGATCACGACGACCTGTTTGGTGTGCTGCTGCAACAGGTGGGAACGACGGGCAACGCGCACGATTACAGCGCGCTGATTGCCGGGCTGAAAGCACGCAAAGTCGTGGTAAGCGTGGCGGCAGACTTTATGTCGCTGGTGTTACTGGAAGCGCCAGGCAGGCAGGGCGCAGATATTGTCTTTGGTTCCGCTCAGCGCTTCGGCGTGCCGATGGGTTACGGCGGTCCGCACGCTGCCTTCTTCGCCAGCCGCGACGAGCATAAACGCTCTATGCCAGGCCGCATCATCGGTGTGTCACGTGATGCCGCAGGTAACACAGCACTGCGCATGGCGATGCAGACCCGTGAACAACATATCCGTCGTGAAAAGGCTAATTCCAACATCTGTACGTCGCAGGTACTGCTGGCAAACATTGCGGGTCTCTATGCAGTTTTCCACGGCCCGGCTGGTCTGAAACGTATTGCCTCACGCATTCACCGCTTCACCAGCATCCTGGCAGCCGGACTGCAGCAGGGCGGCCTGAAACTGCGCCATCAGCACTGGTTCGATACGCTGACGGTGGAAGTGGCGGATAAAGCCGCTGTGCTGAACCGCGCTTTGAGCTTTGGCGTTAACCTGCGCAGCGACATCCATAATGCCGTTGGCATCACGCTGGATGAAACCACCTGCCGCGAAGATATTCTGGCGCTGTTTGCTATTCTGCTGGGTGATGAACATGGCCAGGATCTGGAAAAACTCGACAGCGAAGTCGCCAGTGAAAGCCACGCGATTCCTGCGGGCCTGCAGCGTCACAGCGAGATCCTGACCCATCCGGTGTTCAACCGTCATCACAGCGAAACCGAGATGATGCGCTATATGCACAGCCTGGAGAAAAAGGATCTGGCGCTGAATCAGGCGATGATCCCGCTCGGATCCTGCACCATGAAGCTCAACGCTGCCGCTGAGATGATCCCGATCACCTGGCCGGAGTTTGCTGAGCTGCATCCATTCTGCCCGGCTGAACAGGCTACCGGCTATCTGCAGATGATCGGCCAGTTGTCGCAGTGGCTGGTGCAGCTCACCGGCTATGATGCACTCTGCATGCAGCCTAACTCTGGCGCGCAGGGGGAATATGCCGGGCTGCTGGCGATCCGCCGCTATCACGAAAGTCGCGGCGAGGGCGATCGTCATCTCTGTCTGATCCCGAGTTCGGCACACGGTACGAACCCGGCCTCAGCCCAGATGGCGGGTATGGATGTGGTCGTGGTCGCGTGCGACAAACAGGGCAACATCGACCTTGGCGACCTGCGTGAAAAGGCGGCGCAGGCGGGCGACAAACTTTCCTGCATCATGGTGACTTATCCCTCCACACACGGTGTCTATGAAGAGACCATCCGTGAAGTGTGCCAGATCGTGCATCAGTATGGCGGTCAGGTGTATCTGGATGGCGCGAACATGAATGCGCAGGTCGGCATCACCACGCCAGGCTACATCGGCGCAGATGTCTCGCACCTCAATCTGCACAAAACCTTCTGCATTCCGCACGGCGGCGGCGGTCCGGGTATGGGACCGATTGGCGTGAAAGCGCACCTGGCTCCGTTTGTTCCGGGACACAGCGTGGTGCAGATCGACGGTGTGCTGACGCAGCAGGGCGCGGTCTCCGCAGCGCCGTTTGGTAGCGCCTCTATTCTGCCGATCAGCTGGATGTACATTCGCATGATGGGAGCCGAAGGGCTGAAACAGGCCAGTTCGGTCGCGATTCTGAATGCTAACTATATTGCCAGCCGCCTGCAGTCTGCTTATCCGGTGCTCTATACCGGCCGCGATGGCCGTGTGGCGCACGAATGTATTCTCGACATCCGTCCGCTGAAAGAGCAGACCGGCATCAGTGAGCTGGATATTGCTAAGCGCCTGATCGATTATGGATTCCACGCGCCGACCATGTCCTTCCCCGTGGCGGGCACGCTGATGGTGGAGCCGACCGAGTCAGAGAGTAAAATCGAACTGGATCGCTTTATTGACGCAATGCTGGCGATCCGTATGGAAATTGACCGGGTGGCGGCAGGGGAATGGCCGCTGGACGATAACCCACTGGTTAATGCGCCGCATACCCAGCTGGAAATCGTCAGTGAGTGGTCACATCCTTACAGCCGTGAACTGGCGGTCTTCCCGGCAGGCAGCCATAACAAATACTGGCCGACCGTAAAACGTCTGGATGATGTGTTTGGCGACCGCAATCTGTTCTGCTCCTGCGTGCCGATGAGCGATTATCAGTAATCTCCCTACGGGCAAGCGTTAATCATCAGGGGCCGATTCGTCGGCCCTTTGTTATGGAGAATCAGCATGAAACTGGCACTGGTTACGGGTGGCAGCCGCGGTATCGGGCGGGCCACGTCACTGTTACTGGCAGCCCGGGGTTATCGGGTTGCAGTGAACTATCGTCAGCGCGAGGCCGAAGCGCAACAGCTGGTGGCACAGATCCAGCAGCAGGGCGGTGAAGCCTTTGCGGTTCAGGCGGATATCAGTGATGAAGCGCAGGTGATGGCGATGTTTGCGCAGCTCGACAAGCACTCTATGCCGCTGGCGTTGCTGGTGAACAACGCCGGGATTCTGTTTCAGCAATGCCGCACCGAACAGCTTGAGGCGGCGCGACTGCAAAAGGTCTTTGCGACCAACGTCATCGGATCCTTTCTCTGCTGTCGTGAGGCGGTTAAGCGGATGGGCACGCATCACGGCGGTCAGGGCGGCGCGATTGTAAACGTCTCGTCGGCCGCATCGCGTACCGGTGCGCCTGGCGAATATGTAGATTACGCCGCCTCAAAAGGGGCGATGGATACGCTGACCAAAGGATTGTCGCTGGAAGTGGCGCAGCAGGGGATTCGGGTCAATGGCGTACGTCCGGGATTTATCTATACAGAGATGCATGCCGATGGTGGAGAGCCGGGCAGGGTAGACAGACTTGCCAGCGCGATTCCGATGGGGCGCGGCGGTGAGGCAGAAGAGGTAGCGGAAGCGATTGTCTGGCTGGCCAGCGATGCGGCCTCATACGTCACCGGCAGCATCATTGACGCTGCCGGTGGTCGTTAACTCACTTCGTAGCTTATGCGGCTTCAGGAATCAGAGGTTTTCGCCGTTGCTGGCGATAACCTGCTGATACCAGCTGAAGCTTTTCTTCTTCGCACGAGAAAAGTCGCCGCTGCCATCATCGTTTTTATTCACATGAATAAAGCCGTAGCGCTTATCGTACTGGCCGGTGGTAAAAGAGACACAATCCAGGCAACCCCATGGTGTGTAGCCCATTAAATCCACACCATCATACGCTACGGCTTTCTTCATCTCTTCGATGTGCGCACGCAGGTAGTCGATGCGGTAATCATCTTCAATCAGGCCGTCAGCGCCGGGCTTATCGATCGCACCAAAGCCGTTTTCGACAATAAACAGCGGCTTCTGGTAACGCTCATACATCTCGTTCATGGCATAACGCAGGCCGACCGGATCGATCTGCCAGCCCCAGTCTGACGCTTTCACATGCGGGTTTTTCACCACACCTTCAAAGCCGGTGATGGGATCGTCAACGCCGCTGGCATCGCTCTTCACGGCGTTGCTCATGTAGTAGCTGAAACCGACATAGTCTGCACAGCCCTGGCGCAGCGTCTCAGCATCGTCCGCTTCCATCTGAATGTCATAACCTTTACGTGCCCACTCCCTGAGCGTGTAGGCCGGATAGTAGCCACGCATCTGCACGTCACTGAACACATAGCGCTGATGCATCGACTCCTGCGCCAGCACCACATCGTCCGGGTGGCAGGAGAACGGGTAGACAGGGACCATGGCGATCATGCAGCCAATCTGGAAGTCAGGATTGATGTCGTGACCGAGCTTCACCACTTTAGCGCTGGCAACAAACTGGTGGTGCATGACCTGATACATTGCCTGTTCAGGTTTCTCATGCTCGGTAAAGATCACACCTGAACAGCAGTAACCAAACAGCGGATACTGCCAGTTGCGCTGGTTGTTGATCTCGTTAAAGGTCATCCAGTATTTCACTTTGTTCTTATAGCGGTTCAGCACCACTTCGCTGAAGCGCACAAAGAAGTCGACCACTTTGCGGTTGTGCCAGCCGCCATACTCTTTGACCAGGTGATAAGGCATTTCGAAGTGCGAAAGCGTGATGACCGGTTCAATGCCATACTTCAGCAGTTCATCAAACAGATCGTCATAGAATTGCAGGCCCGCTTCATTAGGCTGCTGCTCATCTCCATTGGGGAAGATGCGGGTCCAGGCAATGGAGGTGCGGAAGCATTTAAAGCCCATCTCGGCAAACAGCGCGATATCCTGTTTATAATGAGAATAAAACTCCACGCCTTTGTGGTTCGGGTAGAAATGACCAGGCTGTACGCCGTCGGTGATCACGCGGTCAACGCCGTGTGAACCGCCGGTCAGCACGTCAGCAATGCTGACGCCTTTGCCGCCCTGATCCCAGCCACCTTCAACCTGATGCGCCGCGACCGCACCGCCCCAAAGAAAGCCTTTTGGTAACTGCAATTCTGCACTCATGCTTTACTCCATTACGGATATTGAAATTGAGCTGAGTGTAGCAAGGCAATATTGAAAGTCACGATATAACAGCGCGCCTGGAATTACGTTTGTTACATCCAAAAAACACGCTGTTTTATTTCCCCAGCTGGCGGCCTATTGCTTCAATAATATAGGTCACCGGCACCTGAGTGGTAATGTCAGAATTGTCGGCCATGCGAATAATCGGCACGTGATAGCAGAGGTTAAAATCACCAATCTTCGCCAGAGAGCAGCTTTCCGTATTCGTTATCGCAATGATTTTGCACTTCTTCAGGCTGAACTGACTGGCAATGCGCAGGATCTCTTCCGTTTCGCCGGAGACCGATAAAATAATGGCGACGGCATTTTCATACAGGTCAGTGCTGACCGGATAGTAGGGGTCGTCAATGGCGTGACTGAATTTACCGAGGTTAGAGAAAAACCGCGCGCCATATTTTGCCAGACTGCCGGAGGTGCCGACGCCAATAAAGAAAACCCGATCCGCCTGATTAATTTTCTGCGCAGCCTGCGTGATGAGCTGTTCAAACTCCGGGTTATTAATACTCTTGAAAAAACTCAGCATTTCACTGACGCCCGCCGTGTTGAGCAGCGGTGCACGCTGTTGTTCGCTTAAGCGCAGGCGGATGCGGAACTCTGACCAGCCTTCACAATCCATCTTGCGGCAGAAGCGCAGCACGGTGGTGGTGGAGACGGCAGCCTGCTCAGCCAGCTCGCGAATCGTCATATAGCTGACGCCCTCGCGGTGCTTAATGATGAATTGATAGACCTGCATTTCCAGATCGTTAAGGCGGGCGAGATCGCGATGCGAAAACATGAATGACTCATTGAACAGTTGACCGAAGGTCAGTTTACCAGATTCAGTACGTGGTTTAAGGGATAGTGAATTTCTGTGAGCATTTTTAGCGTACACGTGTACACTGAAAAAATTATTGGGTAGGCTGGGTAACAGTGACTACTGCTATGGCGCTGTTCAGGAAACTAATATGACCACCACACTCTCTCAAAAACATCGACCCTCTGCGGGCTATTCCATTACCGAGGAGATTGCCAACAGTATCAGTCACGGTCTTGGCTGCCTCTCTGGCATCGTCGGGCTGGTGCTGATGCTCCATCAGGCCACTGAGAGGCAGGCTGACACCATCACCTTTATCAGCTACAGCCTCTATGGCGGCAGCATGATTTTGCTGTTTCTGGCCTCAACGCTCTATCACGCAATCCCGGATGGGCCCGCCAGACCCTGGCTGAAAAAGCTCGATCACTGTGCCATCTATCTGCTGATTGCGGGGACCTATACGCCGTTTCTGCTGGTCGGACTGAGGACGCCCCTGGCGTATGGCTTAATGGCGGTGATCTGGGGGCTGGCGCTGGCGGGTATTGTGTTCAAGCTCACGATTGCACATCGCTTTAAAGCGCTGTCGCTGGTGACCTATCTCTGCATGGGGTGGCTGTCGCTGATTGTGGTTTATCAGCTGGCGATGATCCTGCCGCCGGGCTGCATCTGGCTGCTGGCCGCAGGCGGAATTATCTATTCGCTTGGGGTGATTTTCTATGTGGCACGCCGCATTCCCTTTAACCACGCCATCTGGCATTTGTTTGTGCTGGGCGGCAGTCTCTGCCACTTCTGCGCCATCTATTTTTATGTGCGCTGAGTAGATTGCGGCATGGCCCTTCCGTTAATGAAAGGGCCATGCGGTTACATCACTCTTCAGCCAGCGAGTAGGGCAGCGGCTGAATGGTCAGATGCCCGCCTTCGTCACCTTCAACCCGCAGCACGCTGTCCGGCTCCAGATCGTTATTCAGCACCACCTGAATCCAGCTGATTCCATCATCTAACTGCACCGCAGCCAGCACGCTTCCGGTACGACGCCAGCGCTCACCCATCTGTAACTCCAGCGGAGCATTGGCTTCGGGCAGATGACTTGCCTGACCCGCCAGCCAGTAGAGCGCGCGTTTATTGGCACCGCGATATTTCGCTCTGGCGACCATCTCCTGACCGGCATAGCAGCCCTTTTTGAAGCTGATAGCATCCAGTGCCTGCAGGTTGGTGGCCTGAGGAATAAACTGCACACTGGTGGCCGGATCGATTACCGGAATGCCCGCTTCAATGTCCAGCGCCAGCCACTGCTGACTGTCATTAAACTGAGCATCGTCATTAAGCTTCTGTTTCAGCGCTTCTGCCTGTGACAGCGAGGTAACAATCAGAAAACGTTCGGCGGGTTGGGCAAACCACAGCAGCGTGGTTTCTCCCTGCTGCACCACTGGTTTTTCGCTGTCGGGCAGGTTATCAAACAGATTTGCCAGCGCGGCGCGGGCCTGAAAACCGGCCAGGCCCAGCAACACGCACTCATCGTCAGCTGCCATCGTCACTTTCGAAAACACCGCGTATTTTTTTAACTCAGTCAGCTGGGTGTCGCGCAGTTCACGGCGGATCAGATAGGCATAGCCTTCGCCGCGATGGAACAGGCGCATATTACTCCACATTTTGCCTTTGGCATCGCAGTGTGCGGCGGGCGAATGGTGGTCTGCATCCAGCGCCGCGACATCTAGCGTTAGCTGACCCTGCAGGTAAGCGGTACTGTCAGCACCGGTAATGGAAACCAGCGCCCAGCTATCCAGTGACATCAGGGTTAATGGCAGGCGAGACGACGCGGCAGGCTGGCGCGGCGGTAAAGTAAAAGTGGGCATGGAGATATCCTGTATTAGAAGGTTCATCCGGAACATTGTCTTCAATGTTAAAAGAGCCGACTGGCAATGCAACCTGTTTACGGAAAACGGCGCACAAAAGGCGTGATAACCCTGAAAAGCTACAATCTGAAATGTGGCAGGTTGCACAGCCTGCGACGCTGCGCCTGCGAGCTGCATTAAACCAGGTTACACTAGCGGCCACGTTGTGAATTGTGGAAATTGATGCATGGATATTAATGATAAATCACGTATTCAGTGGGCTTGCCGTCGCGGCATGCTGGAACTGGATGTGGCTATTATGCCGTTCTTCAAATTTGAGTATGACACGCTTAATGACACTGATAAGCAGGTCTTTGTTAACCTGCTGAAGAGTGACGATCCCGACCTGTTTAACTGGCTGATGAATCACGGTGAGCCAAAAGATCCAGAGCTTAAGCGGATGGTGAATTTGATCCAGCAGCGTAACCATGATCGCGGCCCCGTGGCAATGTAAGCTGCAGCCCTCCCGCCTGGCGTGCGGATGTCTGTGCGCCTGGCTGGTGGCAGCCGTGACTGGCGTCGTGTTGATGCCGCTGCCGGTGGGCGGCTGGCTGATTAAAGTGCCGGTTATTCTGTTGTTGCTGGCTGAAGGCTGGTGCAGCTTCCGACGATTGCGTCAGCGGCGCGGTGAGTTACAGCGGGAAGGCGGTCATTGCTGGATCTGGCAGGGAAAACGCTGGCGACCGACCCAGCCGCTGCGCTGGTTACCGATTGGCGTCTTGCTGGTGGCCAGGAGTGAAAAGGGCGCTACGCTACGATGGTGGCTGATGCGGGACAATATGCAGCCCGGCGAATGGCGAGCATTACGCGCCTGCTGTTTCAGCAAAGCGCGACATTAATGGCAACAGGGCAGACTATTATCTGCCGGCATCTGCAGGCGCTCGTGTCTAGAGCGGCAATCCAGAGCACGGAATCGTTCAGAGCAGTGCAGCGGTTTCGGTTAATACCTGCTCGCACCACTGCTCAACGCGCTCATCGGTGACCTCGAACTGATTCACATCATCCAGCGCCAGACCCACAAATTGCGAGCCATCGGCACTCAGCGGTTTAGGACTGGTGAACTCATAGCCCTCAAGCGGCCAGTAGCCGACAAACCGCACGCCCATGGGCTGCAGCAAATCGTGGAGCATGCCGAGCGCATCTAAAAACCACTCGCCATAGCCAATCTGATCGCCCATGCCATACAGCGCAACAATCTTGTTTTGCAGATTCAGCGCGGGCAGTTGCGTCCAGATCGCCTCCCAGTCCTCCTGCAACTCACCGAAATCCCAGGTCGGGATGCCCATGATCAGCAAATCGTACTGTTCCATCAGGCGTGGGTCGTCATCTTTCACGTTATGCAGCGTCACTAACTCTTCGCCAATAAAATCGCGAATTTTCTCCGCTACAATTTCGGTGTAACAGGTACTTGAACCGTAAAAAAGACCGATTTTCATATTTACCTAGCAAAAACAATAGTTTGATTATTTTACAGTAACTTACAACCATGTTAAAGGGTAGTAAGGGTTAATGAGGGGTAACTTCTGCCGCCAATTTGCCGCCATTTTTTGCCATTTCTATTGGGTTGAGTTTTACCGCTGTTTCCAAATGTTCTGGGGCAAAGTGTGCGTACCTCATCGTCATACTGATGTCATGATGCCCTAAGATTTTCTGAAGCACCAAAATGTTGCCGCCGTTCATCATAAAATGCGCAGAAAAAGTGTGCCTCAGTACGTGTGTCATCTGGCCTTTGGGCAGGTGTATAGATGAGTTCTTGATTGCCCTCAGAAAATTGTAATGACAGTCATCGAACATAATTTCTTTTTTGATGCCGCACAGCTCTTTGTAAAACTCTTTAGTGATCGGCACAGTACGATTTTTCTTGCTTTTGGTATTAGTGAACGTGATTTTGTTTGGGCTTAGTTGTGACTTGCGGAGGTTTTGAGCTTCACTCCATCGTGCGCCAGTTGATAGGCATATTCTGATAACGCGATTTAAATCGACATCTGCGCGGCTGACATTCAACAATCGCTCTATCTGATCCTGATCAAGCCAGGCCATTTCTCGCTCAGTTGTGCTTAACTTTCTTAGCTTCTCAAGTGGGTTAGGTAAAGACCATTCACCCAACCTGCTTAGCTCGCTAAACATGCTGTTCAAATGAGAGTGATCCATATTCAATGTGGTGTTTGAAGCACCATATGGAAATCGCTTATCTAAATAAATATCTCCGCTTAATCGCAATTTGCGATAGTGGGCAAAGTCATTGGCAGTGAATTCAGCGGCGCGGGGGTTTCCCATAGCGTTAGCGATAAGCTTAAGTTTTCGAAAAACCATTAAGCCAGAAGATAAAGTTTGCCCGTGTAGGTCATACCAAAGCTGTGCTAGCTCTAAAAGAGTTCGCTTGTCGCTTTTTTCAATAACCCATGGCCTGATTGCAGATTCATTCATCACATACTGTTCATAAGCAACGGCCTCTCCCTTTGTCGGAAAAGTCTTCCTGATTCGCTTCTTATCGCGTCCTTGCGGATAGCACTCACAAAGCCATTTACCTGTATTTAACTTACGAACAGTCATTGCTTATGCACTCTCTTTACGCATTACAAGAGCCACATGACCCTTCAATTTGATGTCATTGATGTGACAATCAAATGTGCCGCTCTCATTGGTTACTCTGATCCTCTGTTGGGGTAAGCGCATTATTTCGCGTAGTGATGCTTTGTCATCTATTTCAACCAACCATAAGCCGTCAACAACATTGCTAGGCGCTAAATCAACGATATAGCGACCATTACCAATGAACAGCACATGCGGATCACGTAAGACATCGGGGAACAACTCTTTATCAACAAAAAGAAGTTCGCCATTGGAAAGAACACCGTTTTCTAGGCTTACACTCGGGATTTTTTTTGCAGCGTGGTTCTCATTTGAGTACTTGACGCCTCTGCCAAAAGCGAGCCATTCAATATTTACACCTGTTTCAATAACAGCCTGTATGATCCAATCTGCCGGAAAAATGTCTCTTGAATAGCGAGACGCCATGGTGCTTTTTGAAACGCCAAATTGGTCACATAGCGCCTGCCTCGTTCTAAAGCCATAAGCTTCCAGCAAGCGGTGAACCACCTCTTTGCCTCCAGTTGTAAACTCCATGATTCCCCTCGGGTTCTAAAATACCTTTGACAAGTACCCAATATCGGATCTAAAGTTCGCCTCATAAGTACGAAATTGGGTTCATTACCGTTCATTACTGTTAAATCGGGCTAATTGGCGTTCCACCGCCAAATTTTGAGGATTCTGACTGATGCAGGCAAACATTTCAATTGCGCTCACTGTTCCGCATATGACTAAGGAGAAATACAGTCAGGAGACAGGGATTGACGCTGAAACAATCGATCTCATGCTCAAGGATGGTCGTCTTTCTTCCTACCGCCATCGTCTTCGTAAGGATGGCAAACGTGAACTTATCCTGATCAACGTAGCTGCGTTAGCAATCGATGCTCTGACGTCACATGAAGTTAAGTTCGCGATTTCGGATTCTGGTTCGCGTTCTGGAACTTTAAGAAGTGCCTGAAAAAACAATATCGGAATAGGGATATATAAAGCGATGTTTGATTTTAAGACTTCCACACATAACGACTATGACGAAGCGTGCCGCAAGTTTGCGCTTACACATAATATGACTGAGCTGGCTCAGCGCGCAGGGATGAAGGTGCAGACCCTTCGCAACAAGCTGAACCCAGAACAGGCTCATCAGCTGACTGTACCTGAAGTGCTGCTACTTACCGATTTAACAGAAGACGCAACGCTGATGGATGGAATGCTGGCGCAACTTCACTGCCTGCCATGTGTTCCTGTCAATGAACATGCCGCTGAAAAGTTTTCTGCTTATGTGCTCAATGCTTCTGCTCAGGTCGGGACCCTTGCTGCCAGTGCTGCTAATCACGCCAGCATTACCACTTCATGTCGTCGCGGGATTATTGAAGCAGCCAATACCGGCATTCGCTGCATGATGCTGGCGGCTCTCGCTGTACAGAGTCGCGTTCATTCTAACCCTGCACTTTCAGGTACTGCTGATGTGTTAAGCGGTATCGGTGCATCAATGGGGATGGTCTGAGATATGGCGTTTTCAGTAGCTCCGCTTCTGAAGCGGCAAAGCCCGTCCCACGCTTACGGCCACGGCTGGATTGCGGCAGAAAAGGGCAGGCGCTGGCACCCGGCAATTTCACAGGCCGAACTGCTGGCAGGATTAACCGGTAAGAGGAAAGAATCATGGGTTACAAAGCTGAAAGTATCACTGTTCAGATGAACGCGGGGCAGCGTGCTAGTGCGCTTAATCACATAGCAGTACTTCGTACCATGATGTACGGCGATTGCAGCCACGAACTCAAACGCTTTATCGCAGACATGCGTAATAAGCGTGATCATCAGGCTGAACAAAATAGCCGCGCACTGAGCGCAATTTTCTTCCTGGCTAATATCAGCAAAGAACGTCACAGCGTTGATTTCAGTGAACTGACGAGTGACGAAGTTAAGGCGCTGATTAGTGCAATGAATCACTTAAAAGCAGTCGTGAGTTTATTTCCAAAGAATCTGACGTTACCTAATTAATTAACCCAACGAAATTAAATGGCGTAAACCCGCCGGGCATTCTTTTGCCCGAATTCAGGAGAAAGAGAAATGCGAAACATCCAGACCCGTAATTTTAAAGCTGACGACGACGCGCTTAATGCCCTGCTGAGCAAGGCAAAAACTGAGCAGCGTTCTGATGATGCGCTGTCCGTTTCTATCCGCCTGGCCGCACTGGCAATTCATGCCCGTAAAAATGAAATGTCCGCAGCGGAAATCATCGAGTTGCTGGACAAAGAGGCGGAACGCTTTGAGAGCCAGGCGCAGGAGCTGCACTGATGGCTGATTCAATGGACATGGTACAGCAGCGCGTGCAGGAAGAACTGGCGCGCAATCTGGCTAACGCAACTCACCGCCCGGCAGGGGAGAGTGAGTTTTTCTGCCTTTCGTGCGGCGAAGCAATCCCGGAGAAGCGCCGCCGCGCACTGCCGGGCGTTTCCCTCTGCGTGACCTGTAAAGAAGTCAGTGAGCTGAAAAGCGCGCATTACAAAGGGGCGGCATTATGAAGACCATCCTGAAATGGGCCGGCAGCAAGTCCGGCCTGATGCCTGAGCTGGTTAAACACCTGCCTGCCGGTAATCGTCTGGTTGAGCCGTTTGCCGGTTCCTGTGCTGTCATGATGAATACGGATTACCCGGCTTATCTGGTGGCGGATGTTAATCCCGATCTGATTAACCTTTATCGGCAGGTTAAAGAGCATACGCGCCCGTTTATTGTCTTGGCGGCATCGCTCTTTCATCAGAATAAAACGGAAGAGAGTTATAAGCAGGTTCGCGAAGAATTTAACTTCAACGCGGCGCTGCCACTGCTGGAGCGCGCCGCGCAATTCCTCTACCTCAATCGCAACGGCTACCGTGGCCTTTGCCGCTATAACAAACGCGGTGAATTCAATATTCCCTACGGTAATTATAAAGAGCCATATTTCCCGCTGGCCGAAATTGAAGCGTTTGCCGCAAAGGCTCAGCGCGCGACGTTTGAATGTCTGGGGTATAGCGAAACCCTGAGCATGGTCCGTGCCGGTGATGTCGTGTACTGCGATCCACCGTATCACGGCACATTCACCGCTTATCACACCGATGGGTTCAGCGATGACGATCAGCACTCGCTGGCCTGCATCCTGCTGGGTATCTCTGAGCATAACCCGGTCATCGTTTCAAACAGCGACACAATGTTTACCCGCAGTATCTACCGCGAATTTGGCCTGACCAAAATCACTGCCGCCCGCTCTGTTGGCGTGGCCGCCGGTGAAGGTAAGCGCGCGCCTGAAATCATCGCAGTACGTCACATGAGTCTGGCGGTGTAATGACTCAGGCTTTCGCATACCCCTGGAACGCCCCTAAAAAGGCAATAAATCCACAGCTGGACCCGGCGGAAGTTGCGCCGGTGTCCGCGCTTTCAAACCTGATCGCTCTCTATGCTGCGGATAATGAGCAGGAGCAGCTGCGCCGTGAGGCAGTGAGCGATCAGGTCTGGGACCGCTACTTTTTCAACGAGTCACGCGATCCTGTCCAGCGTGAAATTGTGCAGGACAGAATTGTCAGCCGGGCAAAGATGGCCCGCGAACAGCAGCAACACAATCCCGATCTGGTTATCGTGGCCGATGTCAGCGCCCAGCCTTCGCACATCAGTAAGCCACTCATGGAGCGCGTTAAGTTTTTCCACAATCTCGGCAGGCCGCAGGCTTATTCCCGCTACCTGCGCGAAACTATCCGCCCCTGCCTTGAGAGGCTGGCCCGCGTGCGCGAAAGCCAGATTTCAGCCTCATTCCGTTTTATGGCCGGTCATGACGGGCTTGACGGCCTGCTTGCGTTGCCTGAAATGAATCAGAATCAGGTCAAGCGTTTATCTACGCTGGTCGCTGCGCACATGAGCATGTGTCTGGATAAGGCCAGCGGCCATCTGTTCGTCAGTGACGACGTGACGCCGGAGCAGGTCCGCCAGGCATGGGAACTTGTTGCAGCGGAAGCGATGCGTCTGGATGTAATCCCTCCGGCCTTTGAGCAGCTGCGCCGCAAAAAGCGCCGCCGCAAGCCCGTACCCTATGATCTGATCCCGGCCTCGCTGGCACGTATGCTTTGCGCTGACTGGTGGTATCGCAAGTTATGGCAGCTGCGTTGTGAATGGCGTGAAGAGCAGCTGCGCGCTGTCTGCCTGGTCAACAAAAAAGCATCCCCCTATGTCAGCTTTGAAGCGGTGATCCAGAAGCGTGAGCAGCGCAGGAAGTCTCTGGAGTTCTTCCGCTCACATGAGCTGATCAGCGATGAAGGCGATACGCTGGATATGGAAGACGTGGTGAATGCCAGTAGCAGCAACCCGGCACACCGGCGTAATGAAATGATGGCCTGCGTTAAGGGGCTGGAGCTTATCGCGGAAATGCGTGGGGACTGCGCAGTGTTTTACACCATCACCTGTCCGTCGCGTTTCCACGCAACGCTTAACAATGGCAGGCCCAATCCGAAGTGGACCACGGCCACCGTTCGCCAGAGCAGTGATTATCTGGTTGATACCTTTGCTGCCTTCCGCAAGGCCATGCATAAAGCCGGGATGCGCTGGTATGGCGTGCGGGTTGCTGAGCCGCATCATGACGGCACCGTACACTGGCACCTGCTGTGCTTCATGCGCAAAAAGGAACGTCGTTCAGTCACCGCACTGCTGCGGAAATTTGCCATTCGCGAAGATCGCGAAGAGCTTGGCAACAACACCGGGCCACGCTTTAAAGCTGAGCTGATCAACCCGCGTAAAGGTTCACCGACCAGTTATATCGCTAAATACGTCAGTAAAAATATTGATGGCCGTGGCCTGTCTGATGAAATCAGTGCAGAAACAGGTAAATCACTGCGTGACAGCGCAGAGAACGTCGGGGCGTGGGCGTCACTTCATCGCGTTCAGCAGTTCCGCTTCTTTGGCATTCCGGGCCGTCAGGCTTACCGGGAACTGCGCCTGCTCGCCGGTCAGGCGCTGAGAAATCAGAGCGATAAAAAAGCAGGTGCGCCGGTGCTTGAAAATGCGCAGCTGGACGCCGTGCTGGCCGCTGCAGATGTTGGCTGCTTCGCCACCTACATCATGAAGCAGGGCGGCGTTCTGGTTCCACGTAAACATCACATCGTCAGAACTGCTTACGAGCTTAACGACGAGCCAACCCCTTACGGCGATCACGGCACCCGAATTTATGGCATCTGGTCCCCCTTAGTGGCTGGCCGCATCTGCACGCACGCAACGAAGTGGAAAATGGTTCGTAAAGCCGTTGACGTTCAGGAGGCGACAGCCGACCAGGGCGCTAGCGCCCCTTGGACTCGTGGCAATAACTGTCCCCCTGATGAAAAACTGAACATTTCAGGGGGCGGTCCGGTATCTGTTGAACCTATAGAATCTGGTGAAACGCCTCTTTATGGCCCGGCAGACTTCGACAATATGACCAGAAAACAGCGCCGGGATCTGCTGGCGCGTCTTCGGGTGGTTAAGCCGCGCCAGAAGAAAAGTTATAAGCAGGTAATTGACGATGTTCAGGGGGCTGCTCTTGTTGCAGAGCTGAAAACGAGGGGCTTTACCGGTGAAGAAACTGAAATAAATCTGCTTCTGTGCGGTGGCAGTCTCAATTCAGGCGCGGGGATGCGCATTTTTTACCAGAACGGACGGTTGCAGGAAGATGATAAGTGGCGGAAATGGAGCTGATTGAGGTTCAGTCTCGATAAGCGAAGCCGTGAGTGTCAAGCCTGATTTCGCTTTATTCAATAAAAATAACGAGTTGGAAGCGTCACCTAGTCGATAATTTTTAGGATAAGCCCTTATTGAACGTAAAAATCATTTCACATTTTTAAGACCATACGATACTGTACACATATACAGTTGTTACGTCGAGGGAGGACAAATGAGCGATTATCTTCTGGAAGAGATTAAACTCCAGCGCATTGATTTTATTCTTAAAAAAGTTGCTTTTGATACGTGCGACTTTGAGGAAAAGGAATTGGCAATTCACTGGTTAGTGGAGTTATCAGGTGAATTGATGGCTGAAGTTAGAAAGGCTAAATCATTCAAATCTGAAGCCGAACGTCATTGAGAGGGACTTATGCAAATCGAAATCATGATTAATAAACAACAAAAAATCAGTGAAGACATTCTCAGTGCCCTTGAGGCTGAGCTTTACAGAAATTTCCTGCCAACTTATCCCGATACAAGTATTCGTATCCGTAAAGGCTCTGCTAATGGCGTAGTACTGAGCGGCGTCAGACAGGATGACGATAAAAGGAATGTTATGGATATTCTGCAGGCTGTATGGGAAGACGACAGCTGGCAGTATCAACACTGATAACGTTGCTGGCGTCAGAATTTGGTTTTGACGCCAGCGCGGTTGAACAATGAGTGAGTTGTAAGGTGAAGTAACTCCTAATAAGCAATCTATGACTGCAGAGCCACTTTTTTCAATGTTTCAAATACAATTTTTGTAAATTCATTTTCATTTCTAACATCAATGTAAGCAAGGCCGCTGTTAGTAATTTTAAGCTTACCAGAATACTCTAATGAATTAACAGTGCAAACAAGCCTGTCAATTCTTATTTTCTTAGCTACTAGTTCCTCTTTGTAATATTTTCTAAGATCGCTACTGCCGATAATTTGCATTTTAGCTGTGGCGTAATCAGCGACTCTGACCCTTGAAACATCTAGCTGAGTCAAATTGATATTAACGCTTGAAGATATTTCGCTAAGCCAATTCATCGGGTTTATATCTATCTCTTCGAGACTAACTCCCAAACCAAGATTCTTAACCAAAGCTTGTGAAAATGGCTTTAATGTCCGAGGGGGGTTAGTAATCTGCATTATAGGGAGAGAATCTAGGGCTATACTAAAATCTGTAGTGCGATATTCTAGCCTTTCTACAGTAGTTTCGCTTCCATCAAAATTTGATACTTTATCATGAAAAATTATACGTTCAACAAAGCGCCCATTTGCAAAATCATTACGTATCTTATCAAAAATAAAGCCTTTACCTTTTTCCTCGGTAAAAGAATCAAGAGAAAGGCACCTAACAGCTTTTTCAAACTCAAGGTGTATATTTAGCTTAAGCCATTTAACTTTTTTCATGTTCGTTCACCTCTGACCCCACTATTATATTATAGGCGTTTTCAGCGGCTGACTCAATTAATGCACCAATATGTTTTTTCTCTTGTGCTGTTGCCGCGCGGATGGTTACATTAAAGCCATCTTCTTTTTGATTATTAATTCCTTTAATCTGATAGGCGAAATCACAGCATTTTTCAGAGTCTTTGAAAAAAGCTTCAGCGTTAATTCTGTCTCCAATTCCATTTTTTGGTTTAGAGGACCATGCAATACGGCCGATATAGTAACCTTTCTGATGAAGCTGAGAGAATATAGCTGAGCTATTCACTCCTTCGCCATTAAGAACGGCCTTTTTGACAAATCCGGTATCAATAGTCTCAACTCCTTCTTCATCATCGCCTACATCAGTACTGCGATTTAATTCCACTTTTGTGACATCATCAGTCTCATAACCATGCAGTCCGTTCATTAATTCTTGGAAAAACTGGCTTCGCAATGATGGGTCAGTTATTGCTAGCAAAGAAATTTCGAAACGTTCAATAGGTTCAGACTTGATTTTAGATAGTTCATTTTGCAGACTTTCGATGACTTTTTTAGCTTCGGTATTTTGGGGCATACGTACTTCAACCTTATCAGTTCCTGGTCGCAGTTCGATTATTATATTTCTTTTGTCGATTTGACGTAATGCTGTTTTTGATAGATCAATTTCTTCATATTTATATTCAACTGTAAGTGAGCCGTCTTTTTTTGCTACAATATTTAGGCTTTGACCTTTACTTGCCGAGCATGATTTCTTCAATGCCTCAGCAGCACTTTTTAATTCAACCTGATTTGTTGAGGTTTGAAAACTTAAACTAGTAGTGCTTTCTCTTGGATCATATGTTTTGACTAGTTTTTTTATGTGCTCTAATTCGTTATATCCATGAGGAAGTTTAGATATTTCTTCAATTAATACTTCCTTATCAATTTTCTGTGATAAAAACACACCTCTATTCATTAAGAGTTCATGTAGCTTGGCAGGGGTTATTCTTTTGTGATGCAAAGCATCGTAAATATTTTTGTCTGTTGCAAAATATAGTTTCTTTGCCATTATCTTTGCTCCATGCCAATTTGCTCAAGGTTATATTCAACTACGATTTTGTCAGTTTTTTCGAAATCTATCTTAAGGAAAAGTCTTTCATCCTCGCCTAAAAGCCAGTCAGAGCTATATTTCTTTTTCGCTCTTTCGAAATTATGAACGGCATTTTCATTAGGGTGAATATGGCAATGGCGTAATACAATTGGCTTGCCTTCAGTTAATATCTGATAGGTTGATAACATATCAAAAAAGTACACGAATTCATCGACAGAATCTCCAGGTTGATTATAATAAATAATATAACCCTCAGTGATTTTATCTCTCATCCAGCTAAAGGAATCATGCTTTATTATAATATACGGTGATGTTAATAATTCAATTGTTGCAGGTGTTGTTTGATTGATAGGGTGCTTAATTCTTGTAAGAGAAAGGTCTGGATAATAGTATGTGAACTTATCAGGTTGTGGCAGTTTGCCAGAGCCTATTAACTTTGTAATGTCAGAAGATATGTTTATTAAATCAGAGATTTTAAAGGGGTCAAGCAAATGTAATTTGATATTAGGAGGGCAATTTATAGCGCTATGGTCTAGTTTTTTTGTAATATTCTCATAAAAATCTTTGTCATATAAATTATCGTGATTGTATAAGAATAATAACCCTCTCACGTTATAGCCTAAAGAATCATCATGGACATATTTTAGATGCCACTCTTCGCTTACATTCGCACATTCTGTAGCTAAAGCAAGGGAGGTTAAAGCTCCCTCAACAATTTTTTTTCCAATAGTACCTTCTGCATAGCTTTTGAGATCTGTATTGAGATATACCATTTCCTCTTCATAAGGGTCTATGTAGAAAAAGACAACATCGCTTGGATGTGTTTTCTTGGAATGCGCCTTTTGGCAGCACTCCCAATTCATATCTGCTCTTGCCGCTCGTTCCCATTTGAACACTGAGAAAATTTCATCAGAAATCTTACCAGCAACTCGCTGTATTACCGAGGTTTCTCCACCCATGTCAATCCTGCTCCTTTAAAATTGCTGTGGCAAAATGCCAGAAATGCATCTGATATGATGTGTCATTTAAACGTATAGTTCGTATGCGTGCTTGCACGACTATAACGCATGAAAATGCATGATCGCAAAAGGATCGTTTTTGCTCAAGTCCGCCAGTACTGAAGGGCATTCGCCTATGTCATGCACCTGCATGAAAACCACTACATAAAGCGGGCAGGCGTGGCGGGGCTACGAGCGCGCGTAACTCTCTTGGACCTCTATGTAAAGGTCTCGACTTCTCAACCTGTGTCAATTTTTTTATGCGTTTGTATGAGCTATAAATTTAAAATTTTTCAGGTATATTGTTGTTATCAGCAATTGGAAAAAAATGTATGAGTCGGCATGCTCTTTCAAGCGCGGATCATAAGTATTTAAGCCCAAATTGAAGAGTAACTTCTTAAGGGATATTATTAATTTAAGGATGGTTAATGAGACGTTCAGCTGCTTTAAAAAGAATTGAGACAATAATTTCTAGAATTGAAAATAGTAAGTTTACTGATAGTGATATATCTGTCCTGCTAGTTACCATGAGAGAACTACCTAAATCTCAAAGGAGCATATTTGAAGTTGGTAGCTTTGTAGCGCACTCAGAACTAAGAGATAGAGGAATAATTAAAGATATCATGCTAAGGAATCATGCTATTATTAACCTGCGACTTGGTAAGGATAAGGACTTATTAGTTCCCGGGGCTACAAAATTCCCTTTTTACTTTCCTGAATTTATTAAGCTTCAGAGCCAAGCTTTAACCACTGACTTTATAGCCAAGAAAACTAACCTTAGCCCTGGAAAAATAAAATTAACCATTGATAAATTAAACTCTAAAAGCACGTTCAAACAAGTTGATGGATATGCAGAATTACAGCGTCCTCTTTCAGATAATGAAAACAAAGTAATAAATGAATGTTTGTCATATTTGCTAGCCAATGATGCTATTAAACATGATGACTTAATCGATGACATGTGTAATTTAATGCTGGAAGAGGATAGCACTATAAACACCCAACCTTTAATTGACAAAAAAAGGGAGATATTTTGTGCTATATTGTGCCTTATGAATAACGTCAGTTATCGTTTAGATGCTAAGCATAATGTTAATGCTTCGATAGAAGTTCATCTTGGCGAAAACTCAGGTTGTGATATTTTTGGTTGTTATTACTTGAGTAGCATTCACGATGGCAAAGAGATAAAGGTTCCCGTCAGGCATCCTGTATATATGGGTGGATATAGCCGACATGAAATATTCGATGCTGACATAACAGGGGAAGATGTTAGAGAAGGTAACTTTTTTTATTCTAACGAGAAAGGTCTTAATGTAAAAACTGGCTAGTTCTTTTCATCCAGTTTTGACATAAAAAGAAAGTGCCAAAAGCACTTTCTTTTAGAGTTGTTTTGTTAATTGTCGTCCTGCTCAAGCCGATAAGGAACAAAGCGGATTACTTCTTCTCCTAACCATGAGTTAAGTTCCTCAAAGCGTCTCTGCAGTGGCATGAGTTCATTACGCACAAACACCTTGCTGGCCTTTTCAACGTCACCGAACCCGCCCGTGTTACTGGGGATAATCCCCATCAGCTGCGGCGGCACACGATGCACGGCCAGCATATCGTCGCGGCTCACGTTTTTGATGTTCAGGAATTCATCCTTTGCCGCGACCTCTGACAGCGGGATAATCTGGATGCCGTCCTTTTTTCCGTTAGGGCTGTACATAAACAGGTTGCGGAAGTTGCCAGGGCCCTTCGCGCTTTTCATGGCGCTGCGGATATTATCCACGTCCTGCTGACTCTGCGCCGGGTCGGTCATGTACATGATAAACCCTGCATGACTGCCGTTGAGGTAATACTTGCGTCGGAACAGCGTGGCAGATTCATTCAGCAGCGCCGACGGGATGGCCGACAGGTAGCCCGGCACGCCGTAAATCTCCTGATTGATGTCCGGCTCCATCAGATGAAACACGCTGCCCTTCTCAAACTCATACGGCTCCGTGTTAATTCCATAGTGTGCATACCAGTAGGTATCAAGGTCGAGGCCGCGCCGGGTGAACTTTGCCAGTGACGGCTCCAGCTTCAGCACGTTACCGAGGCGGCTGGTCCGCTTCTCCAGGTAGGCATTGCCGAAAATCAGGTAATCCAGCGCAAAGCGGCTGAATGCCTGCTGACTCAGCAGCGGGTGCGGGATAAAGGTACTCGCCAGAATATTGCACTTCACGCTGATGGGTGAGCTGTGATGCACGGCGGCGCGGAACGTGCGCGCCAGCCCGTCAACGCTTACGGGCGGTTCATACCAGCGATCATTGATGACGCACTCCACGTAGTCCAGCAGTTCGCGGCGGTCCAGCACCGGGATCGGGTCGCCAAAGGTAAACGCCTCCGACGCTGCCCCGCTGGTCATGTTATCCGGCTGCGGCACGGGCTGCGTGCGGGTGCGGTTCCTGCTTTTGCTCATTAATAAATCTCCACAATGTTCTGCGTGTGTGCCGCCTGTCCCTGCAGCGGCTCGTTTGCCAGTGCGTGCATGGTCGCCCAGGCTAAATCGCCGTGGCTGACTTCCTCGCTGCGGCTGGTTTCATAGGTCGGACGGTTGCCGCTGGCCGTGGTGGCCTTGCGGATAGACATGAACGACTGCGCGATGTCGAGGTGGCTGGCGTCAAACTCCAGCCGCCCGCTGGCGATGGTGTCGTAAGCCTTCAGCACCAGGGCGTTTTTCACGTTCGGGTTATAGACAAACTCCTTCACCTGCGGGAAAAACGCTTTGACGTTCTCATACACGCCCAGCCCGACGCCGGTGGAGTCGATGCCGATATAGGTGACGTTATACTGCTGCGTCAGCGTCCTGATGGCGTCGGCCTGCGCCCGGAAGTCCATTCCGCGCCACTGGTGGCGCTCAAGGATGCGGAACTTGCCGCCCGGCACGGCAGGCGGTGCCATGACCACACATCCGGCGCTGTCGCCGTTCTGCGTGCCTTTCGCCGGGTCATAGCCGATCCAGACTTCTTTCCAGCCGAACGGCCGCAGCGCCAGCGCTTCAAAATCGGTCCAGACTTCCCAGCTGTCCACCATGCACTTCTGAAGCATGGCCAGCTGGAACACCGACGCCAGATCGTCCATAAAGACGCACATAAGCAGGTTCTGGTAATCCTCCGGGCTGTAACGCGTGCGCAGCTGCTCCAGGTCAAACAGGTCACACCCGCCGCGCACCGCATCTTCAACCGTGACAATCTGGCGAAACTGGCCGTCTTCGCAGAGGCGACCGGCGGCCAGTGACTGATGGCTGAGGTCAATATCAACCCTGTCCGATTTGGCCCGGCCTTTGTTGAACTGCGAACCGGACCAGAACGGATAGGCGCTGTGTGTGAGGCTGGACGGGGTGGAAAAGTAGGTTTCTCGCCACTTCTTGTGCAGCGCCATGCCGGACGCCACTTTCTGCAGTTCCTGAAACTTCGGGATCCAGAAATATTCATCCAGGTACAGATTGCCGTGATAGCTCTGCGCGGTGCGGGCGTTAGTGCCCAGGAAATACAGGCACGCGCCGTTACTGAGCGTCATCGGGTCGCCCTTCAGGTCTACGTCCACCTCGCGGGCAAATTCAATGATGTACTGCTTGAACACGTGCGCCTGCGCCTTGCTGGCCGACAGGAATATCTGATTGCGTCCGGTGGTCAGCGCATCGATCAGCGCCTCGCGGGCAAAAAAGAAGGTGGCCCCAATTTGGCGCGACTTCAGCAGGTTGCGGACTGAGTATTTATTTCCGGCCTCCCACCACTGGCGCTGGTAGCCGAACATCGAGCCGTGGAAAACCTCCTGCAGCTTCTCAATCTGCTCGTCGCTGAACAGGTTTTTTTCCGGGGGCTTACGCGGGCCTTTGTTCCGGTTCTCCACGTTCGGGTTCAGGTCCGCTTCATTGCCGCCGTTGCTGAATTTACCGATCCGGGCGTGGCGCTCAGACTGACGCGCCAGCAGGTCAATTTCCTTAAAGTCTTTCCCTTCCTTCTGCTCCTTCATGATGAGCTGGCAGTAACGTGCGGCGGTGGTCAGCTGCATCTGATCCAGCGGGCCATAGTCGCCCCACCTGTCGCGCTTCTTCCAGCTGTGAACGGTTGCGGGTTTCTCTCCCAGCATTTCAGCAATGCGGGCGATGCGGTATCCCTGAAAGTACAGCAGTAAAGCCTGCCTGCGGGGATCGAGGTCGTCGGGGGCGGGTGTCATATTCATGCAGCCAAAATACGGCCCCGCCGCCGCCTTTTCCGCCATCCCTCATTGTGTGGTTTCCCGCACAATGTCCGCGCGTTGTTTCGATACCCCTGCCGCCGCAAACATAGTGCCTCACAAAGTTTTACTGACCGGAGCCTGGACAATGGCAAAGAAAGCAAAGCGTTTTCGTATCGGGGTGGAAGGTGCCACCACGGACGGGCGCACCATCGAGCGCAGCTGGCTTGAGCAGATGGCGGCAAATTACAGCCCTGAGCTGTACACCGCCGTGATCAACATGGAGCACATCAAGGGCTATACGCCTGACAGCCCGTTTCGCCGCTTTGGCGTAGTGGAAGCGCTGGACACCGAAGAAATCAGCGACGGCCCGCTGAAGGGCAAGCTGGGACTGTATGCCCTGATCAACCCGACTGACGAGCTGGTCACGCTGACCGGCACCATGCAGAAAATCTTCACCTCTATGGAAATCCGCCCGGAGTTCGCGGACACCGGCGCAGCCTATCTGATTGGCCTGGCCGTGACCGACGATCCGGCCAGCCTCGGCACCGAAATGCTGCAGTTCAGCGCCAGCGCCGGGGCGAACCCGCTGGCAAACCGCAAGCAGCATCCTGACAACGTTTTCTCTGCCGCTGAAGAAACCCTGATCGAGTTTGAGGACGTGGCCGACGTAAAACCCGCCCTGTTTACCCGCATCAAGGCGATGTTCAGCAAGCAGCAGCAGACCGACGCGGCCCGCTTCAGCGACGTACATCAGGCCGTTGAACTTATCGCCACCGAGCAGCAGGACCTGAGCGCGCGCATTGAAACGGCGCTGAGCGAACAGGCCGACAGCCTGAAATCACATTTCAGCAGTGCGCTGGGTGAGGAAGTGCTGAAGCGCGAACAGCTGCAGGCGGACTTCACCGAACTGCAGCAGCAGCTGAGCCGGGAAGATGGACGCCAGCAGGTCCGCCCGCGTACGCAGGGTAACGGCAGCGGCGGCGAAGTGCGCACCGACTGCTGATACAGCGGCGGCAAACCTTTTTAACGAACAGAGAAAGCAAAGCGATGAAAAATACTACCCGTTTTAAGCTGAATGCTTATATGTCGGTGCTGGCAGAAATCAACAAGATTGACCTGTCCGCGCTGAACAGCAAATTCACCATTGAGGCGTCCGTATCGCAGACGCTGGAAAGCAAAATTCAGGAGTCGTCCGCGTTCCTGCAGGCCATCAATATCATGCCGGTCAGTGAGCAGAGCGGCGAACGGCTGGGGCTGGGGATCGGCACCACCATTGCGGGCACCACCGATACCACCCAGAAAGAGCGCGAGCCGACCGATCCGACCTACATTGACGGCGATGGCTACAAATGCACGCAGACCAACTTTGACACGGCGCTGCCGTATTCAAAGCTGGACATGTGGGCGAAGTTCAGCGATTTCCAGGTGCGCATCCGTGACGCCATCGTGAAGCGTCAGGCGCTGGACCGCATCATGATCGGCTTCAACGGCCTGAAGCGTGAAAAGACCTCCAACCGCGTGCAGAACCCGTTGCTGCAGGATGTGAATATCGGCTGGCTGGAAAAAATCCGCCAGGAAAAACCGGCGCAGGTGCTGGGTCAGCACATCGGTGACGACGGCAAGGTGGTGTCGGACAAAATCACCGTGGGTAAAAACGGCCTGTTCCGTAACCTGGACGCGGTGGTGATGGGTGCGGTATCGGAAAAAATCGGCGTGCAGTACCAGGACGACACCGAACTGGTGGTTATCTGCGGACGCCAGCTGCTGGCTGACAAGTATTTCCCGCTGGTCAATCAGAGCCAGCCCAACACCGAAGCGCTGGCCGCTGATCTGATCATCAGCCAGAAGCGCATCGGCGGCCTGCAGGCCGTGCGCGCCCCGTACTTCCCGGCGAATGCGCTGCTTATCACCCGCCTGGATAACCTGTCCATCTACTGGCAGGAAGAAACCCGCCGCCGCTCGATCATCGACAACCCGAAACGTGACCGCATCGAAAACCTTGAGTCGGTCAACGAGGCTTACGTGGTCGAGGACTACGACTGCACCTGCCTGGTGGAAAACATCGAGCTGCTGGAGCAGGAGCCGGAAAAAGAGCCGGGCGAAATGAGCGACGCGGAAATTGCACGCATCGCCGCCGTGGCGGCCAGCGTGGTCAAGTCCATGAGCGGCGCGGACAGTTCAGCCGCCAGCGCGAACACCACGCAGACCGGTGATGCCGGTGATGGCAGCAAAGGCGGAGCGTAACCCGTGACCAACCCTTTCCGCGCGCATACGCGCTTTATTCAGGCACAGGAGGCCGCCCGGTCGGGCGGCAGTGGCCGCAGCACAAAGGGCTATGACCTGATGCTGCTGCAGCTGAACGAAGACCGTCGCCGCCTCAAGGGCATTCAGTCCAACGTCCGTAAGGCCGAAATCAAGGTGGAGGTGCTGCCAAAGTACGCCGCGTGGGCTGAGGGCGTGCTGAGTGCTGACGGCGCACAACAGGACGACGTGCTGATGTACGTGATGCTGTGGCGCGTTGATGCCGGTGACTATGCCGGTGCGCTGGCGATTGGCCGCCACGCACTGAAGCACGGCTGGGCGATGCCACTGGGACAACGCACCACGGCGACGGTGCTGGCTGAAGAAATTGCCGACGCGGCAAAGGCCGCCATTCTGGCAAAGACGCCTTTTGAACCGGCCCTGCTGCTGGAGGCGCTGGAAGTTGTGGACGCGCACGACATGCCCGATCAGTCACGCGCCCGCCTGCACAAGTCCATCGGCTGGGTGCTGACGGAAAGCAGCCCGGCGTCCGCGCTGAACCATCTGAAGCGCGCCCTGCAGCTGGACGAAAAATGCGGCGTTAAAAAAGACATTGAGCAGTTGGAGCGGAAAATCCGTAACGCCAGCTGATAACCGGACGTGCCCACGCGCGGGGCGGCACGGGGTGGCGACAGGCAGCGCCGCATCAAAACCCCGTCCACCGCCCACCTATTCAGGAGTAACAGAGCAATGGAATTTATCGCGCCACAGAAGGCGACGGGAACGCCGGACATCATCCCCAATAACTCATTCTGGCCGGACGTTGATCTGGCGAAGTTCCGCAGCGTCATGCGCGTTGACGGCACCGTGACGCCGGAGCGTCTGCGTCAGGTGGTGTTGACCGCGATGGCGGAAGTTAACGCGGAGCTTTACCCGTGGCGTGAGCGGCAGGAGCTGGCCGGTCATAACGGCCTGGCCGACGTTCCGGCTGAGAAGCTGGCCGGTGAGAGCGTGCGCCTGCATCACTACATGAACGCGGTGTGGTGCTGGACCCGCGCGGTGCTGAACGAGCGTTATCAGGATTTTGACGCCACCGCGACAGCGGTTAAGCGCGGCGAAGAACTGAGTGATGCCAGCGGCGATCTCTGGCGCGATGCGCGCTGGGCTATCAGCCGCGTGCAGGACATGCCGCACTGCACCGTGGAGCTTATCTGATGAAAGTGCGTGCGCAGCAGTATGACACGGTGGACGCACTCTGCTGGCGTCACTACGGGCGCACGCAGGGCACGACGGAACAGGTGCTGCAGGCAAATCCGGGGCTGGCGGAGCACGGCCCCCTCTTACCGCACGGGCTGGAGGTGGAGTTGCCGGACGTGACAGCGACGGCCACCGTGCAGGCCGTCCAGCTTTGGGACTGAATCATGTGGGAAAAAATCAGCACCTTTTTAACCTGGTGCATTGCGGTGGTGATGGCGTGGCTGGGCGGCATGGACCTGAAAGACATGTCCACCGTGGCCGGTGTGCTTATCGGCCTGCTGATGGCGCTTATCAGCTGGTACTACAAACACAAAACCTATCAGCTTCTGGCAAGCGGGCGCATTACGCGGAGTGAATATGAATCTGCAGACCGTTAAACGCTGCGCCGTTGGCGTGGTGCTGGCGCTGGCCACCACGATGCCCGGTTTTCAGCTGCTGCATACCTCCGTGGAGGGGCTGCGGCTGATTGCCGACTATGAGGGCTGCCGCCTGCAGCCGTACCAGTGCAGCGCGGGAAAGTGGACCGACGGGATCGGCAACACGTCCGGCGTTGTGCCAGGTAAGTCCATCACGGAACGGCAGGCGGCGGGGAATTTCATCACCAACGTGTTACGCACTGAGGCGGCACTGGCGCGCTGCGTGGCGGTCTCTATGCCGCAGCAGGTTTATGACGCGCTGGTGTCGCTGGCGTTCAACGTTGGCACCGGCAACGTGTGCGGCTCCACGATGGTGGCGTTGCTGAAAAAGGGGCAGTGGCGCGAGGCGTGTTACCAGTTGCCGCGCTGGGTGTACGTGAAAGGCGTATTCAATCAGGGGCTGGATAACCGGCGCGGGCGCGAGCTGGCCTGGTGCCTTAAAGGAGTCTGAAATGCAGATGGTTAAAACATGGTGGTTTACGGCGTTACTCACCGTCCTGCTGACGCTGGTCAGCATCAGTCACGGCAGCTTTGCGGGCTATCCGCTGGCGGCGATGTTGTGGGCGGAATTCATCGCATGGGCTTTCATCGGTTTTTCCGGGCTGTGCTGCGCCGCAACCCTCACCGGCAGGGAGCGCAGGCAGACTTTTGCCTGGCTGCTGCGGTTTGCGCAGCTGGCTGGCCGCGTGCCGCTCAGGTGGTATCACCGCGTAGTTATCGCAGTGGTGATGTGGACAGCGGGCTGGAAGCTGACGGTGCTCATGAGCCTGAACGCATTGTTTTATCGCTGGATGATCAGGCCAGAGATTAAGCAGGCCGCAGCATGATTCGGGTACTGATCGCTATCGTGCTGATCCTGATGGTCATCACCGGCGTGCAGTCTTACCGGCTTAGCAGCGCCCACGGCAGGATTGATGCACAGCAGGAAACCATTGCGGGCCAGGGGAAAAAGCTGAGCCAGAAAAACAGTCAGCTGATTGCCCTGAATATCCTGATGCAGACCAGCAGCCAGGCGCAGACGCAGCTTTACGCCGCCGCCGAACGCAACGGCCAGCTGCTGCGTGACCGGCAGCGAAAGATTGAGGAGCTGAAACGTGAAAATGAAAACCTTCGCCGCTGGAGCGATACCGCTTTGCCTGATCCTGTTGTCCGGCTGCGGCAGCGACCGGCCCTCGCAGGAGGTGAATCTTACCGTGAGTGGCTGTCCGAAAATCACCCGCTGCCAGCTGGACCCGGCAGCGCCGCGCACTAACGGCGACCTTCTGGCCCTGCTGGACGAAACGGAGGCCGCCTGGGCGGCATGTGCCGGTAAGGTAGATACCATCATCAGCTGTCAGGAAAAAGACGATGAACAAGCCGCAGTCCTTACGCAGCGCCCTGAATAAGTCGGTCCAATATGTGGCCGACAACCCGGACCGCCTGCACCTGTTCGTGGACAGCGGCCAGCTGGTCGCCACGTCCGCCGCGTCCCTGTCGTGGGAGTATCGCTACACCCTGAACGTGGTGATCACCGACTTCACCGGCGATCAAAATCTGCTGATGGCCCCGGTGGCTTTGTGGCTGCGGGAAAATCAGCCCGATGCGCTGCAGAACAGTGAGGCGCGCGAAAGGCTGTTTACTTTTGAGGTGGATATTCTGGCGAATGACCGCTGTGACATCAGCATGGATCTGAAGCTGACAGAGCGTGTGATTGTTACTGAAGAGGATGGTAAAGCCCGGATTGAGGCGGTGCCGGAGCCGGACGCGCCGGAGGAGTTCTGGGCGGTGAAACGTGGCTGAACTGCATGAAGTGGATGCCTGGCTGGCGGCGCTGCTTTCACAACTGGAACCGGCGGCCCGGAAAAAGATGCTGCGGGAAGTGGCGCGCGATGTACGTCGCATTCAGCAGGCGAACATCACCGCGCAACGTTCCCCGGACGGCACCGCATGGGAGCCGCGCCGCGTCAGTGCCCGCAGCAAAAAGGGCCGCATACGTCGCGGCATGTTTGCGAAGCTGAAAACAGCAAAGTATCTGAAGGCGCAGGCGAATGCAGACGCCGCTGAGGTTGCCTTTGTGCCGGGGGTTCAGAAGCTGGCCCGCGTCCATCACTACGGCCTGCGGGACCGGGTAAGCCGTCGCGGCCCGATGGTGAAATATGCAGAGCGCACACTTTTGGGCATAAATGATGCGACAGAAGAGAATGTGAGAGAAACACTTGTAAGGTGGCTATCAGTTTGATGCTGTGAAATACGTATAATCAATATTTATTTGATAGCTTCGTCAATGGATATTCTATTAAAAGACCATTCTGAATTTTTAAATCCACAAACATAAATCAAGCAATTAGGAAAAGACCTCTCTAGTTTCTCTTTCATTTCTCCAAGATATTTTTTATTGAATGAATTTCTGTAACCAAGATAAACCTCCTTGAAACAAGCTCTATTCACACTTTGAATTTCACTTTTTTGGTTCCTGCTTACATTCCTTACAACTCTAACTTCTTCTTCGTAGGACCAGTGAGATGATTTATATAAAAAAACTCGCTGCAGCGCTTCAAGCAACTCGGGTTGAAAAGTATATAGCATTCCTTCATATACGTGATGATTTTCAGAATTATCAAAGGTGTTATTAGGTTTTGTTGCCGTATAAATAACGCTTCCGTATTTGGCCGGTATGACATTTAAGCCGGTTACGTTCAATTCGGCCAAGTTAACATCAATACCGAAGACCATACCGGCATGGGAGTTATTATCACGATCTAATTCAATCCCTTTATTGCTTAAAAACTTAGTTCCTCTGCCATAGTGCGCCCACATTAATGGGTTCAATGGATTTCGAGTTAGAGACAAAATGCCATAAGATTGTGATGCTGCGATATGTTTTATTCCATCTTTCTGATTCGGTTCTTCGAGGTCGTAATATAAACTAGTTAGTTCAAAAGGATCATTTAGTGAGGACGCTTTAGAGAATTTAAGTGTTGACCTCTCCATTATCGTCTCAGCTGTATTTAAATCGACATATTTATAAAGAATCACTGTCTCTCCAATAAAATCAGCAATTGATGGGCAGTTTAGGCCTTTGACCCCGCCCCGCTATTGTATGGAATACCACACATATTAGACCTGTATCAAGAGCGCAAAGAGGTGATGCACTCTTAGCGAATGAACGAGAAACTCACCGAAATTATGCGCCTTATCACCAACCTGATCCGCACCGGCATTGTGTCCGACGTGGACCCGGTGAACTGGCTGTGCCGGGTGAAAACGGGCGACCTCGAAACCAACTGGATCAACTGGCTCACCCTGCGCGCCGGTAATACACGCACATGGTGGAAGCCCACCGTGGGGGAACAGGTCGTGCTGCTGAGCCTGGGCGGCAACCTCGAAACTGCCTTTGCGCTGCCTGCCATCTATTCCGAAGCCTTCCCACCGCCTGACTACTCGGAAGACGGCACCACTACCGTGTTTAAGGACGGTGGCTGGTTCAGTACGAGCCGGAAACCGGCCAGCTGCTGATAAAGAACATCAAAAGCGTGCGCATTGAAGCGGCAGACGGCATTCAGCTGATCACTGACGCGCTGGGAATAGAGGCCAGCCAGACACGGATTAACGGTGACACCACGATGAACGGCGATGTCACCCACGGCGGCGGTTCAATGAGTTCTAACGGCGTGATTGCTGATAAGCACTTACACAGCAAGGTGAAGAACGGCACCGATATGTCAGGAGGCCCGCAATGATGTACCTCGGCATGAACCGCGACACCGGCGAAGCTATTACCGACATCGATCACATCCGGCAGAGCGTGCGCGACATCCTGATCACCCCTGAAGGCAGCCGTATCGCCCGGCGTGATTACGGTTCGCTGCTGTCGGTTCTGATTGACCAGCCGCAGAACGACGTGATCCGCCTGCAGGTAATGGCGGCGGTGTATGTCGCCATCAGCCGCTGGGAACCTCGCGTAAGGCTGAGCACCGTAAACCTTACCAGCGACTTTGACGGCTCTATGGTGGTTGAAATGACCGGTCAGCGGGATGACGGCTCGCCGGTTGCTATGTCTGTACCAACGGGGGTGAACAGTGGCAGTAATTGACCTTTCCCAGCTGCCCGCACCGCAGATTATTGAGGTGCCGAACTTTGAAACATTGCTGGCAGAGCGCAAAGAGGCGCTTATTGCGCTTTATCCGGCGGATGCACAGGCCGCCATGCGCCGCGTGCTGGCGCTGGAGTCCGATCCGATTGTGAAATGCCTGCAGGAAAGCACCTATCGGGAAATCCTGCTGCGCCAGCGCATCAATGAGGCGGCGCAGGCGGTGATGGTGGCCTACGCAATCGGCAGCGATCTTGAACAGCAGGCGGCCCGCAATAACGTGAAGCGCCTGACCATTACGCCTGCGAATCCTGACGCGGTGCCGCCGGTGGATGCAGTAATGGAATCGGACGATGCCCTGCGCGTGCGCGTGCCGGAGGCGTTTGAGGGGCTGAGCGTGGCCGGACCGACGGGCGCGTATGAGTTTCACGCTAAAAGTGCCGATGGCCGGGTGCAGGACGTGTCCGCCATCAGCCCGTCACCGGCGACAGTATTGATCACCGTCCTGAGCCGTGAGGGCGACGGTACGGCGGCAGCGGATTTGCTGACTACAGTGGACAAGGCACTGAACGCCGACAGCGTTCGCCCGGTGGCAGACCGCGTGACGGTTCAGGGCGCAACAATACTCAGCTACAGCGTGAAGGCCAGACTACATCTGTTTGACGGCGTGGCCGCCGGTCCCTGCCTTGAGGCGGCAAACGCGACGCTGGCCGCTTACCTTACTGAACAGAAAAAGCTGGGGCGCAGCGTGCGGCGTGAGTCTTACGGGGCGGTGATGCGTGTGGCCGGTGTGGACTGGGTGGAAGTCACCGAACCGGCGGAGGACATCATCATGGACCGCACCCAGGCGGGTTACTGCACCGGCACAGATGTGTCCGTGGCGGGCGATCAGGGGGTGACATGAGCAACAGCAGCCTGATGCCGCCCGGTTCTTCTGCACTGGAGCGCCGTCTGGCAGAAGCCTGCAGCGGCATTTCCGGGCTGAGCGTGCCGCTGCGCGACTTATGGAACCCGGCCACATGCCCGGTGAGTTTTCTGCCGTATCTGGCCTGGGCGTTTTCTGTGGACCGCTGGGACGAAAGCTGGGCGGAGAGCGTTAAGCGGCAGGTGGTGAGCGATGCGTTTTTCATCCATCAGCACAAAGGCACTATCAGCGCCATCCGTCGCGTGGTGGAGCCGTTCGGCTTCCTGATCCGGGTTATTGAGTGGTGGAAAACCAGTGAGCCGCCGGGCACGTTCCGGCTGGACATCGGCGTGCAGGATCAGGGCATAACTGAAGAAACATATCAGGAGCTTGAGCGCCTGATCAGCGATGCGAAGCCCTGCAGCCGTCACCTGCTGGGGATGTCCATTAACCTGCAGGTGAGTGGCGAAATGCGGATAGCGGCGGCCAGCTATGACGGTGATGACCTGACCGTTTACCCGTATACCCCGGAACTTATTTCCGTCAGCGGCGCAGTTTATGGCGGCGCGGCGGTTCACGTTATTGATCTGATGGAAGTGGGACCATGACACAAAAATACTATGCAATAGTAACCAACTTGGGCGCGGCGAAGATTGCCAACGCCGCCGCACTTGGCACAAAACTGAACATCACACAGATGGCCGTGGGGGATGGCGGTGGCACGCTGCCGACGCCGAACCCCAGCCAGACGAAGCTGGTTAACGAGGTGCGCCGCGCCGCTATCAATTCGCTGAGCATTGATGCGGCCAATGCCAGCCAGGTGATTGCTGAGCAGGTGATCCCTGAAACGGAGGGCGGATTCTGGATCCGGGAAATGGGACTGTTTGACGCGGACGGTACGCTGATTGCGGTCTGTAACACGCCCGAAACCTACAAGCCCGCGCTGCAGGAAGGCAGCGGCCGCACGCAGACCGTGCGCATGATTCTGATCATTAACAGCACCGACGCCATTACGCTGAAGATTGACCCGTCCGTGGTGCTGGCAACGCGTAAATATGTTGATGATGCTGTGATCGAGGTGAAAGCCTACACTGACAGCGTAATGAAAACTCACACCGATGCTAAAAACCCACACAGCCAGTACCTGCAGATCGCAAGCGCCCTGGCAGAAATCAAAGACGCCGGGCTGGTTGCTGACGTTCTCAAAAACCTCGGTTTAGGCGAAGGCGGGCCGGTCATAGGATCACCTTTCCCCTGGCCTCACGCCAAAATGCCTAATGAAATCTTTCCCTCTATGGCTGGCATGGTCTTTCTGAAAAGTAACGGAGCGACATTCAGCAGCACGTTATATCCAAAGCTGGCGCTGGCTTATCCGGGGCTGAAACTGACTGATCTGCGTGGCGAATTTATCAGGGGCTGGGATGACGGGCGCGGCGTAGATTCAGGGCGTAGTTTAGGAAGCGCGCAGTCATCAACTGGCCTGCGAACTGCAGCGGTGGATTATCCGGGTATTGATGCAACAACTTCAGGCGCAACGGTAGGCACAGCATTTAACCAGCCTGATTCAGTCACAAAGGCTCAGCCCGGCGATGCGAAAACACCTGATAACGGTGTTTTGGGAGCGGTACTCAGCGACAACTCAATTCAGGCAACTCAGTTGCAGGCAGGCATTCAGGGCGGCTCAGTATGGATCACCACGCGCCCGCGCAACGTCGCGTTTAACTACATCGTGAGGGCTGCTTAATGGCAAAGGTAACGCTTGATAAAAACGGGCTCGCTAAATCGGCCGGCACACTGACGGTTTATAACTTTGATGCGGTAAGCGGAGAGTTCACCGGCTCAAATGATGAGTATCTGGCTCAGGGCGTTGGCCTGCCCGCTAATGCCTGCATTACAGCGCCGCCCGCCGCTGAAGCAGGTAGCGTGGCGCTTTATCTTAATGGCAGCTGGCAGGTCATTGCTGATCATCGCGGGGAAACAGTCTATTCAGTTAATGACGGTTCAGCAGTAGTGATCAGTGCTCCGGGCGATTATCCGGTAGGCACTACGCCGCAGAAACCTGTAACTGCCTGGGATAAATGGGACGGTGAAAAGTGGGTAACTGATTCAGTTAAAGAGAAAGCGGCAGCAGTCAAAGAAGCCGGAGAACGGCAGGCCCTGCTGATTGCCGAAGCGAACAGCATTACTCAGGCATGGCAAACGCAACTTCGCTTAGACATGATCACCGATAAGGATAAGGCCTCGCTCGTCTCATGGATGAAATATATTCAGGCCTTACAAAATATCGACATCTCCCACACGTCAAAAATTAGCTGGCCGCCTCGCCCGGAAATTTAATAATTACTTAATTGGTTGATGAATAATGTTCTGATACCTCATAAAGAACGAAATCAACAGAACGATAAAGCCCATTCCCGCGAATGGGCCTTTTTCAGTCAAGGTCAGAAATGTAAGTAACATTCTAGGTATAACTCCACTAATAAAAAAGTGCGTTATTATATTGCTCACTAAGTTTAAAAGAAAAAACCCACCTAAAGCTAAACTAATGGTACCAATTAAAGATATAAAAAAAGCTACAGAAGGATATCCGATGTTCATCAGTGCGTTGATATTGTTAATCATAAACAATCCTAAGATTATCATGATCGCTGATATTATTATTACTTTATAATCTGATGTGATTTCTTTGATGAAATCTTTCATCTTAGTATCAACATTGCTCTGAATAGTTAAAAATCGGTTTTTTAATTTGTTATTCATTTTTTCTCTCAATCTGGCAGGCATCAGATAGTCCCATCCCATCATCAATGCAGCTGTAACCTGAAAAGTAAAAACCGTCATATCGCTGAAATACATCTGGGCTCCTTCCATTTAAAATCTTGTGCCATTTAAGATACAACGATATTTGCATGATTGAAACGTAAGATAAAAGGACCATAGCGGAACCCCTTCACAGGAGAACCGCCACATGGCACAGGATTATCACCATGGCGTGCACGTTGAGGAAATCAACGAGGGCACCCGAACCATCACTACCGTAAGCACCGCGATTGTCGGGCTGGTCTGCACCGGCGACGACGCTGACGCGGCCACCTTCCCGCTTAACCGCCCGGTGCTGTTAACCGACGTACTCACCGCCAGCGGTAAGGCCGGGGAATCCGGTACGCTGGCCCGCTCACTGGACGCCATCGCCGATCAGTCCAAACCCGTCACCGTCGTTGTGCGCGTGCCGCAGGGCGAAACCGAAGCGGAAACTACCGCTAACATCATCGGCGGCGTGACCGACGGCCAGCGAACCGGCATGAAGGCGCTACTGGCCGCGCAGTCTGTCTGCGGCGTAAAGCCCCGCATTCTGGGCGTGCCGGGGCACGACACAAAAGCCGTTGCCACCGAGCTGCTGAGCGTGGCGCAGAGCCTGCGCGGCTTTGCCTACCTGTCCGCGTATGGCTGCAAGAGCGTTGAAGAGGCTATTGCCTACCGCAGCAACTTCAGCCAGCGCGAAGGGATGCTGATCTGGCCTGACTTCATCAATTTTGACACCGTGCTGAAGGCGGACGCGACGGCCTACGCCACCGCCCGCGCGCTGGGCCTGCGCGCCAAAATCGACGAGCAAACCGGCTGGCATAAATCCCTGTCAAACGTCGGTGTGAACGGCGTCACCGGCATTTCAAAAGACGTCTTCTGGGACCTGCAGGATCCGGCCACTGATGCGGGCCTGCTGAACCAGAACGATGTGACCACGCTGATCCGTAAAGACGGCTTCCGCTTCTGGGGTTCCCGCTGCCTCAGTGATGACCCGCTCTTTCAGTTTGAGTGTTACACCCGAACCGCGCAGGTGCTCATGGACACGATGGCAGAAGCGCAGATGTGGTCCGTTGACGGCGCGCTGAACCCGTCACTGGCCCGTGACATCATCGAGAGCATCCGCGCGAAGCTGCGCAGCCTGGTGAATCAGGGCTATCTAATTGGCGCGGACTGCTGGCTGGACGAGAGCGTGAACGACAAGGACACGCTCAAGGCGGGCAAGCTGCTGATCGATTACGACTATACGCCGGTTCCGCCACTGGAAAACCTGCTGCTGCGCCAGCGCATCACTGACCAGTATCTGGTCGACTTCAGCAGCCGCGTCAGCGCATAAGGAGACGGAAAAATGGCATTACCCCGCAAACTCAAGCATCTGAACCTGTTCAACGCAGGCAACAACTGGCAGGGGCTGGTTGAATCCGTGACGCTGCCGAAATTCACCCGCAAGTTTGAGAAGTATCGCGGCGGCGGCATGGCCGGTGCAGTGGATATCGACATGGGCCTGGACGACGGCGCGCTGGATACGGAATTCACCATCGGCGGCACTGAATCGCTGCTGATTAAGCAGATGGGCACCACCACCGTGGACGGTATTCAGCTGCGCTTTACCGGCTCCATTCAGCGCGACGACACCGGCGAAGTGCAGGCGGTCGAGCTGGTCACGCGCGGACGCTATAAGGAGCTGGACTCCGGCGAATGGAAAACCGGCGAATCCAGCACCACCAAAGTGTCCGGCACCAACAGTTACGCAAAGCTGACCATCAACGGCGAAGTGCTCTATGAGTGCGATCTGGTGAACATGATCGAAATCGTGGGCGGCACCGACCTGATGGAAGCGCACCGCAACGCGCTGGGCCTGTAATCATACCGGCAGGCGCTGCGCCTGCCGCTTATCTTTCTTTTTAACGGAATCAAATCATGACTGACAAAACCACGCCAAATGAAAAAGTCGTTGAGCTGGACACGCCGATCCTGCGCGGCAAAACCGAAATCACCTGCGTCACCGTACGCAAGCCGCAGTCCGGTGCGCTGCGCGGTACCCGCCTGCAGGCGCTACTGGACATGGACGTGAACGCACTGATCACCGTGCTGCCGCGTATCACCACCCCGGCGCTGACCACGCAGGAAATCAATGAAATGGACCCCGCCGATCTGGTGAGCCTGTCGGTAGAGGTGGTCACTTTTTTGCTGAAGAAGTCGGTCCTGTCGGATTTAGCGACGGCCTGACGGTAGACGATCTGGTGGCGGACATTGCTACCGTATTTCACTGGCCGCCTTCCGTGACCGAGTCCATGACGCTGACAGAGGTTCTTGAGTGGCGGCACAAAGCAATCCTGCGACACAGGGCCAGCGATGAGTGATAAAAATCTGCGTTTGCAGGTTGTACTGGGCGCGGTCGATAAGCTGACGCGCCCCTTCCGCAACGCCCGCGACAGCACGCGAGAGCTGGCTGGCACGCTGCGCGACACGCGCAACACCCTCAAGGCGCTGGACGCACAGGCCGGGCGCATTGACGGCTTTCGTAAAACCCGCTCACAGCTTGCCATCACCGCAAATAACCTGAAGGCCGCGCGTGAAGAAGCGGCGCGACTGGCCGTGCAGTTTACGGAAACAAACAAGCCCACAGCTGCACAGGCCCGCGTGCTTGAGCAGGCAAAAAACCGCGCCAGCCAGCTGCAGCAAACTTACAACGGACTGCGCCTGTCAGTGCAGCGTCAGCGTGAGGCGCTGGGTGCTGCCGGTATCGACACGAAGAAACTGAGCCAGGCACAGCGCGAGCTGAAAAGTCAGTCGGACGAGGCGCGCGCCGCCATTGACCGGCAGCAGCAGTCGCTTAAAAAGCTGGGAGAACGGCAGGCAAAGCTGAGCGCCGTACGTGAGCGATATTCCCGATCACTTGAGGTGCGCGATCGCGTGGCCGGCGCCGGTGCGGCAACGTCTGCCGCCGGGCTGGCGATGGTTGCGCCTGTTGCTGCTGCCGTGCATGCATCAGCGGCAATGGAAGACGCCATGAAGGGCGTGGCAAAGCAGGTTAACGGGCTGCGCGACGACAAAGGAAACCGCACAAAACAGTTCTATGACATGCAGGCCGCCATCAAAGCCGCCAGTGAGCAGCTGCCGATGGAAAACGGCGCGATTGACTACGCCGCGCTGGTTGAGGGCGGCGCGCGCATGGGCGTGACGAACCAGAACGACTCCTATGAGGACCAGAAACGCGACCTGATGGCCTTTGCCACCACGGCGGCGAAGGCGTCAACCGCGTTTGAGCTGCCTGCCGGTGAGCTGGCCGAAGGGCTGGGCAAGATTGCGCAGCTGTACAAAATCCCCACGCGCAACATCGAGCAGCTGGGCGACGCGCTGAACTACCTGGACGATAACGCCATGTCCAAAGGGGCGGACATCATTGATGTGCTGCAGCGTATGGGTGGCGTGGCCGACAGGATGAACTTCCGACAGGTAGCGGCGCTGGGTTCAACATTCCTGACGCTGGGCGCCACCTCTGAGATTGCGGCCAGTTCCGCTAATGCCATGGTGCGCGAGCTGTCTATAGCCACGATGCAGAGTAACCGGTTTATGGATGGCATGGACCTGCTGAAACTGGACCCGGCAAAAATTGAAAAGCAGATGACCACGGATGCGATGGGCACCATCATGCGCGTTCTGGAAAAGGTTAAAAAACTGCCGGACAGCAAGAGAGTGCCCGCGCTGACGATGCTCTTTGGCAAAGAGTTCGGCCCTGCAGCGGCAAAGCTTGTCAATAACATGCCGGAACTGCGCAGGCAGCTGACACTGACACAAGGGAATGCTGCAAAAGGTTCGATGCAGAAAGAATCTGACATTAACAAGGACTCACTTTCCGCACAGTGGATGCTGACCAAAACCGGCGTATCAAACACCATGAGCGGCCTGGGCGATTCACTGCGCACGCCGCTGATGGACATCATGAATATGGTGAAGAAAGTCACTGGCGTGACCCGCCGCTGGGTGGAAAATAACAAGGAACTGGCGGGCACACTGGTAAAAGCGGCGGCAGTTATATCGGTTATTGTGCTGGCGCTGGGTACGTTCATGATCGGCCTTGCGGCAGTGCTGGGGCCGATGGCGCTGCTTCGACTCAGCTTTAACGTGCTGGGGATAAAAGCATTCAGCGCCTTCGGACTGATTAAAAGTGGCATCGGCATCCTGGGAAAAAGCGTGCTGGGGCTGGGGCGGCTGATGATGGCAAACCCTATTCTGGCCGTTATCGGGCTGATTGCCGCCGGGGCGCTGCTTATCTGGCAGAACTGGGACACGCTGGGGCCGAAACTTGCCGCGCTGTGGGACGGCATCAGCACAAAGGTCAGCAGCGTCTGGAACGCGATTCGCTCCTATATCAGCACAAAGTGGGGAGAGATTGTAGCCGACGCGAAGGCGCTGCCCGCACGGTTTCAGGAGGCCGGTTCACAGATGATTGACGGCCTGATGGCGGGCATCAGTCAGAAGTGGGAAGCCATCAAAAACAAGCTGTCGTCACTGACCGACTACCTGCCGGACTTTCTGAAGCCGGGCGGCGATAAGTCCGGCGGGCCGCAGCTGCCGCAACCGGCGACAGTAAAAACGGGCGGTGGTGTATCCCTGCCGCCGGGCGGGTTCCCCGGATTTGCGGGCATGTACGACAGCGGCGGCTTTATTCCGTCCGGGCAGTTCGGCGTTGCCGGTGAGAACGGGCCGGAACTGGTCAGCGGTCCGGCGAACGTGACCAGCCGCCGGAGCACCGCACGGCTGGCAGCACTGGCTGCGCTGACGCTGGGCGGTGCCGGAGCGACGGCGGAGGCTAAGCCGCTGCACCCGCTCAGCCTGCCGGTTCAGGCGTACCGGCAGGAAGCACCGCGCATGAGTGGCAGTGCTGCACAGGGAGCTGCGCCGCAGATTCACGCCTCCTTCACCATTGTGCAGCAGCCGGGGCAGAGCCAGCAGGATCTGGTTGATGAGGTGATGCGCAGGATAGAGGCAAAAGAGCGGCAGGCGCAGGCCCGCGCCCGCAGCAGTTACCGGGACAGGGGAGGGTTTGAGTAATGATGATGACGCTGGGCTTATTTGTTTTCATGCTGAGGACGGTGCCCTATCAGGAGCTGCAGTATCAGCGCAGCTGGCGTTTCCCGTCAAACAGCCGCGTGGGCGTGAGGCCATCGCTGCAGTTCTTAGGCCCGGACAACGACACGCTGACGCTTTCCGGCGTGCTGCTGCCGGAGATTACCGGCGGCAGGTTGTCGCTGTTCGCGCTGGAGCAGATTGCGGAGCTGGGCCGCGCGTGGCCGCTTATCGAGGGCAGCGGGACGATTTACGGCATGTTCGTGATTGAAAGCCTGAGCCAGACCAAGGCGGAGTTCTTCAGCAGCGGTGTGTGCCGCCGCATCGAATTCACGCTGACGCTGAAGCGCACCGATGAATCGCTGGGCGAGATGTTTGGCAGCCTCAGCGATCAGCTGTCTGCCATGCAGGGCGCAGCCGAAACCGCCGCCGGTAAGGTGAGCGCCGCAGCGGGAGGATTATTTTCATGATGACCAGCCCGTGGATTAACGGCCAGCAAAATTCCCCCGCATTCCGTCTGACGATGGACGGGGCAGACATCACGCAGAAGCTGGAAAAGCGCCTGCTGAGCCTGACGCTCACTGATAACCGGGGCTTTGAGGCGGATCAGCTGGACATCGAGCTGGACGATGCGGACGGCCAGCTGCAACTGCCGCGCCGGGGCGTCGTGCTCTCGCTGTCGCTGGGCTGGCAGGGAGAGGCGCTTTTTCCGAAAGGCAGCTATGTGGTTGACGAAATCGAGCACAGCGGCACGCCTGACCGCCTGACGCTGCGGGCACGCAGCGCGGACTTCCGGCAGACCCTGAACACGAAGCGGGAGAAGTCCTGGCACAAAACCACCGCAGGCGAAATTGTCCGGGACATCGCCGGACGCCATAAGCTAAAGGCGGCAATTGGTGAAGACATGGCCGCCGCAGAAATTGACCATCTTGATCAGACCAACGAATCAGATGCCAGCTTTTTGATGCGCCTGGCTAAACAGTGTGGCGCAGTCGCCTGCGTCAAGGACGGCAATCTGCTGTTTATCCGGCAGGGGCAGGGGAAGACGGCAAGCGGTAAGGCACTGCCGGTGATCACCCTTCAGCGCAGGGACGGGGACAGCCACCGCTTCACGCTGGCGGACCGCGACTCTTACACCGGCGTGATCGCCAGCTGGCTGCACACCCGCGAACCGGCAAAGAAGCCGGTGGCGAAGGTGAAGCGCAGGCGACGTAAAACCACGGCGAAGAAGAAGAAAGAGCCGGAGGCGAAGCAGGGGGATTACCTGATCGGCACGGATGAAAACGTGCTGGTACTGAGCCGCACTTACGCAAACCGGGGCAACGCAGAGCGTGCTGCCAAAATGCAGTGGGAACGCCTGCAGCGCGGTGCTGCGACGTTTTCTATTCAGCTGGCAAAGGGGCGCGCGGAGCTATATACGGAAATGCCGGTGAAGGTTAGCGGGTTCAAGCAGCAGATTGATGCCGGGGAATGGATCATCACAACGTTGACGCACAGCCTGAGCGCCGATAGTGGATTTACTACCAGTATCGAACTGGAAGTCAAAATTGACTCATTAGAAATGGAATAACACTTTCAAAAGTACTCAAAAGCATTACAATCCATCGGAAAGTTCGTAAAAGAGTTCAACTGCGAGGTGTATCAAATAATGATGAATTGTCCAATATGCGGGAATGCGGCTCATACTCGCAGCAGCACTCAGATCTCTAAGGAAACTAAAGAGCGTTATAACCAGTGCCAGAATATCAACTGCAGTTGCACCTTTAAGTCTTTAGAAACTGTGTCATCAATCATAATGACTCCGGGTGATGTGAAGCCAGTGCCTCCGCATCCAGGCAGAAATCATCAGCAAATGCTTTGGCTATAAAAAAAAGCGAAAAAAAACACCCGCAAATGCGGGTTTTTTTCTGCCTGAAAGTTAAGAATTGTGCCGCCATTTTGCCGCCAATCAAAAATAAAAAAATGTATATTATATTGAAAAATAACAATATTTCATGCTGCACTCAAAATAGACCGATTTTCATGCAGATAACACTCTGTAAATACTGGCTTTGGCGCAATTGTACCAGAAGCGCTGCTGAATCAGGCATAATGAGCATGATTTTACACCAGACGGCGGAGACAACGTGCAGGACAGCGATCTGACAGAACAGTTTCTTGATGCGCTCTGGATTGAACGCAATCTGGCGCAGAATACTCTCTCCTCTTATCGTCAGGATCTTCAGACGCTGACCGGCTGGCTGGCGCATCATCAGCTAACGCTGCTCAGCGTGACGCCACTGGATCTGCAGCAGTTCCTGGCCGAAAGGCTGGAGGGCGGTTACAAAGCGACAAGCTCAGCGCGGTTGCTCAGCGCCATGCGTCGCCTGTTCCAGTATCTTTATCGCGAAAAGCTGCGACCGGACGATCCGAGCGCACTGCTGTCCGCGCCAAAACTGCCGCAGCGTTTGCCGAAAGATCTCAGTGAAGCGCAGGTCGAACGACTGTTGCAGGCGCCGAATATCGATATTCCGCTGGAGCTGCGCGACAAAGCAATGCTGGAGCTGCTCTACGCGACCGGCCTGCGTGTCTCCGAACTGATTGGCCTGACGCTCAGCGACATCAGCCTGCGGCAGGGCGTTGTCCGGGTTATCGGTAAAGGCGATAAAGAGCGGCTGGTGCCTTTAGGTGAAGAAGCGGTTTACTGGCTGGAGCAATATATGGAACATGGTCGTCCGTGGCTGCTCAATGGGCAGACGCTGGACGTGATGTTTCCCAGCAATCGGGCGCAGCAGATGACGCGCCAGACCTTCTGGCATCGCATCAAGCATTACGCCACGCTGGCGGGGATCGACAGCGAAAAGTTATCGCCGCATGTAATGCGTCATGCCTTTGCGACCCATCTGCTGAACCACGGTGCGGATCTACGTGTCGTACAGATGCTGCTGGGACATAGCGATCTCTCCACCACCCAAATTTATACGCACGTCGCCACTGAGCGCCTGCGTCAGTTGCATCAACAACACCATCCGCGAGCCTGATTCGCGGCCATAAGGATAAAAATGAACAAGCATTTTGCCATGCTGGCCCTGTTAGCCAGCGCCTTTTCCGGTCTCGCACAGGCCGATGACAGCGCCATTCAGCAATCCCTTAAAAAGCTCGGTCTGAACCAGACGGAGATCAGTCCATCCCCGCTGCCTGGCTTTAAAACCGTGCTGTCGGAAAGCGGCGTGCTCTATGTTACCGATGACGGCAAACATATGATCCAGGGCCCGCTCTATGACGTCAGCGGCAAACAGCCGGTCAACGTCACCAACCAGCTGCTGGACAAAAAAGTCGAGGCGCTGGTGCCGGAGATGATCGTCTACAAAGCCCCGAAAGAGCAGCATGTGATCACCGTCTTCACCGACATCACCTGTGGTTACTGCCACAAGCTGCACGAGCAGATGGCGGACTACAATGCGCTGGGCATTACCGTGCGCTACCTGGCGTTTCCGCGAGAGGGACTGAATGGTCAGATCGAACCGGCAATGAAGGCGATCTGGTGCAGCGCTGACCGCAATAAAGCGTTTGATGAGGCGATGAAAGGCAATGCGCCGAAGATGGCCGCACCAGACAGCTGCAAAATCGATATTTCTCAGCATTACAAACTGGGCGTGCTGTTTGGCATTCAGGGCACCCCTGCGATGCTGACTGACACCGGCATGATGATCCCGGGTTATCAGTCGCCGCAGGAGCTGAAGCAGGTGCTGGACAATCAGAAGCGTGGTGGTTAATCGGTGGTAAAACAGGAAGTGGAACTGCGTCGCCGTGAGGTGACGGTTGACGATGCGCTACCGGCCACGCTGCCGCCGTTGCTGAAGCGGCTCTATCTGCAACGCGGCGTGCGTGACGCCGCAGAGCTGGAGCGCGGTGCGAAAAACCTGCTGCCTTACCAGTCTTTAAGCGGAATTGAGAGTGCAGTGGAACTGCTGCATCAGGCGCTGCTGGATGGGCGTCGCATTATGGTGGTGGGCGACTTTGATGCCGATGGCGCGACCAGTACCGCGCTGACTGTCATGGCGCTGCGCAGCATGGGCGGCGGCAACGTGCAGTATCTGGTCCCTAACCGCTTTGAAGATGGTTATGGCCTTAGCCCGGAAGTGGTTGAGCAGGCGCGTGCGCGCGGCGCGGCGATGATCCTGACCGTCGATAACGGCATCTCCTCCCACGCTGGCGTTGATTTTGCTCATCAGCACGGGATTCCGGTGCTGATTACCGACCACCATCTGCCCGGCGAGACCTTACCCGCCGCTGAGGCGATCGTGAATCCCAATCTGCCGGACTGCAACTTTCCCTCGCGCGCGCTGGCGGGCGTGGGCGTCGCGTTCTATCTGATGCTGGCGCTGCGTGCCCATCTGCGCACTAAGGGATGGTTTGGCACCACCCGCACGGAACCGAATCTGGCGGAGATGCTGGATCTGGTCGCGCTTGGCACGGTAGCCGATGTGGTGCCGCTCGACGTCAATAACCGCATTCTGGTGTGGCAGGGGCTCAGCCGCATCCGTGCCGGAAAATGCCGGCCAGGCATCCGCGCGCTGCTGGAGATTGCTAATCGCGATGCCCGTCAGCTGGCGGCCAGCGATCTCGGCTTTGCGCTGGGACCACGACTCAACGCTGCAGGCCGGCTCGACGATATGTCGGTGGGCGTTGCGCTGTTAATGACCGACGATCTCAGCCAGGCACGCATGCTGGCCAGCGAGCTGGACGCGCTGAATCAGACGCGTAAAGAGATCGAGCAGGGCATGCAGAGCGAAGCGCTGGCGCTGTGTCAGGCGCTGGAGCGCGAGCAGCGCGATCTGCCGCTGGGGCTGGCCTTCTATCATCCCGAATGGCATCAGGGCGTGGTGGGGATTCTGGCGTCACGTCTTAAAGAGCGCTTCCATCGTCCCGTGATTGCCTTTGCGCCAGCAGGCGACGGCACGCTGAAGGGGTCGGGCCGCTCGATTGCCGGACTGCATCTGCGCGATGCGCTGGAGCGTCTGGATACCCTGAATCCTGGTATGATGCTAAAGTTTGGCGGTCACGCCATGGCAGCCGGCTTATCGCTGGAGACCGCACGCTACGAGGAGTTTCGTCAGCGCTTTGCTGACCTGGTCGGTGAGTGGCTGGATGGCGAATCGCTGCAGGGCATCATCTGGTCAGATGGCGCCCTGCAGCCGCAGGAGTTTTCCCTGCAGACCGCCGAGATGTTGCGCGAAGCCGGGCCCTGGGGCCAGGCGTTCCCGGAACCCGCTTTTGACGGCAAATTTAAGCTGCTGCAACAGCGGCTGGTGGGCGAGCGACATCTTAAAGTCATGGTCGAGCCGCTGGACGGCGGTCCGCTGATCGACGGTATCGCCTTTAATGTCGATACCACGCTGTGGCCCGACAGCAGCATTCGTCAGGTTGAGCTGGCCTATAAGCTGGATATCAATGAGTATCGCGGTAACCGCTCGGTGCAGCTGATCATCGACCATATCTGGCCGCTGAACTGAGTTAAACAGGGTGCGCGCGTCTCCGGTTACGGCAGATGCGCGACCGCCCGATTGTTTTCTGCGTTATTCTGCTGCGCGTGAGGATGTCACCGCGATCCGATAAGCAAATGCGACACGTCACGCAACCCCGGCATCAGCCCGCTGTCTCAGCGCTACAATCTGCCGCCAGTTTCGGGTAAACTTGTGCGTTAATTTTCCTGTCCCATCGAACATAAGAAAGACGCCAAAGCCATGTTTGAAATTAACCCGGTCAAAAACCGTATTCAGGACCTCAGTGAGCGCAGCGACGTTCTTCGGGGGTATCTTTGACTACGATGCCAAGAAAGAACGCCTCGAAGAAGTAAACGCCGAGCTGGAACAGCCCGATGTCTGGAACGAACCTGAGCGCGCTCAGGCGCTGGGCAAAGAGCGCTCCTCGCTGGAAGCGATCGTGCAGACGCTGGATCAGATGTCGCAGGGCCTGGAAGATGTGCAGGGTCTGCTTGAACTGGCTGTAGAAGCGGAAGACGAAGAGACTTTCGACGAAGCGGTTGCCGAGCTGGATGTCCTTGAGGGCAAGCTGGGCGAACTGGAATTCCGCCGCATGTTCTCTGGCGAGTATGACAGCGCCGACTGCTATATCGATCTGCAGGCGGGTTCCGGCGGCACCGAAGCGCAGGACTGGGCCAGCATGCTGATGCGTATGTATCTGCGTTGGGCCGAAGCGAAAGGCTTCAAAACTGAAATTATCGAAGAGTCTGAAGGTGAAGTTGCAGGCATCAAGTCTGTCACTATTCGCGTGTCAGGCGACTACGCTTTTGGCTGGTTACGCACCGAAACCGGCGTGCATCGCCTGGTGCGTAAGAGCCCGTTTGACTCCGGCGGTCGTCGTCACACCTCATTCAGCTCTGCCTTTATCTACCCGGAAGTGGATGACGATATTGATATCGACATCAACCCAGCCGATCTGCGCATTGACGTTTATCGTGCGTCCGGTGCGGGCGGCCAGCACGTTAACCGGACGGAATCTGCGGTCCGTATTACCCATATTCCAACCGGTACTGTCACCCAGTGTCAGAATGACCGTTCTCAGCATAAGAACAAAGATCAGGCGATGAAGCAGATGAAAGCGAAGCTGTATGAGCTTGAGATGCAGAAGAAAAATGCTGAGAAACAGGCGCTGGAGGACAACAAGTCCGACATTGGCTGGGGAAGTCAGATCCGTTCTTACGTTCTCGATGATGCACGCATCAAAGATCTGCGCACCGGCGTAGAGACGCGTAACACCCAGGCGGTGCTGGACGGCGATCTGGATCGATTCATTGAAGCAAGTTTAAAAGCAGGGTTATAGACATGTCTGAACAACAACCGCAGAGCGCTGATGCCGCCGTTGAGTTAAATAACGAACTGAAAACGCGCCGCGAAAAGCTGAGTGCGCTGCGTGCCAACGGTCTGGCGTTTCCCAACGACTTCCGTCGTGACAGCCTTTCAAACCAGCTGCTGGAAAGCTATGGCGAGAAGAGCAATGAAGAGCTGGAAGCGCTGGATATCGAAGTCAGCGTCGCCGGACGCATGATGACCCGCCGTATCATGGGTAAAGCCTCTTTCGTTACTCTGCAGGATGTGGGCGGCCGGATTCAGCTTTACGTCTCTCGTGACGATCTGGCTGAAGGCATCTACAACGAGCAGTTCAAGAAATGGGACCTCGGCGATATCCTGGGTGCGCGTGGCAAACTGTTCAGAACCAAGACCGGCGAACTGTCGATTCACTGTTCAGAACTGCGCCTGCTGACCAAAGCCCTGCGCCCGCTGCCGGACAAATTCCACGGCCTGGCCGATCAGGAAACCCGTTACCGTCAGCGTTACCTTGATCTGATCGCCAACGAAGAGTCACGCAACACCTTCAAAATTCGTTCGCAGATCATGGCCGGCATTCGCCAGTTCATGGTAGGCCGCGACTTTATGGAAGTGGAAACCCCGATGATGCAGGTGATCCCGGGCGGCGCGTCCGCGCGTCCGTTCATCACCCATCACAATGCGCTGGATATCGACATGTATCTGCGCATTGCACCAGAGCTTTACCTGAAGCGTCTGGTGGTGGGTGGCTTCGACCGCGTGTTCGAGATCAACCGTAACTTCCGTAACGAAGGTATTTCGCCACGTCATAACCCAGAGTTCACCATGATGGAACTCTATATGGCCTATGCGGATTACAAAGATCTGATCGAACTGACCGAAAGCCTGTTCCGTACTCTGGCGCAGGATGTGTTAGGCAGCACGGTCGTGCCTTACGGCGAGCAGGAGTTTGATTTCGGCAAGCCGTTTGAAAAACTGACCATGCGTGAAGCGATCAAGAAATACCGTCCGGAAACGGATCTGGCCGATCTGGAAGACTTTGATAAAGCGGTGGCGATTGCACAATCCCTGCATATCAAAGTGGAGAAGAGCTGGGGTCTGGGCCGCGTCGTGACCGAGATCTTCGAAGAGACGGCTGAAGCGCATCTGATTCAGCCAACCTTCATCACTGAATATCCGGCTGAAGTCTCGCCACTCGCCCGTCGTAACGACGAGAACCCGGAAATCACCGATCGCTTTGAGTTCTTCATTGGCGGTCGTGAAATCGGTAACGGCTTCTCCGAGCTTAATGATGCGGAAGATCAGGCTGAGCGTTTCCTGCAGCAGGTGAATGCCAAAGATGCCGGTGACGACGAAGCGATGTTCTACGACGAAGACTATGTTACCGCGCTGGAACATGGCCTGCCGCCAACCGCCGGTCTGGGTATCGGGATTGACCGTATGGTGATGCTGTTTACTAACAGCCACACGATCCGCGATGTGATTCTGTTCCCGGCACTGCGTCCAGGTAGCAAGTAAGTCTGACTGTTCTCAGAAAAGGCCGGGTATACCGGCCTTTTTTATGTCTGCTGAAAGAGTATGGCCCGGTTCGCTATGAGATCGAGCCTGCTCAGGGAATACGGTCAGAAAAGGAAAGCGTCCCGCGCCAGGGATGGCGCGGGCCGAGCGGTCATGGATGACGGCTTTTGCGTCTTTCCGATCTGACCGTCTTCCCTGCGCGCTTACTTTATCCGTTGCTGTCAGATGCACTCTGATTCGGCGTTGTCAGCACGAAAAAGGCCGGAAGTTCCGGCCTTTTTTACCACTGTCCATTCAGCAAACATCAGGACTTAATCGCCTGATTCAACCAGCTCTGAAAGCGGGAATAGGGCACATAGAGCGCAACGTTTTTATAGAGTGTCTTACCGCTGACATTGTCATTGATGTTATTGCTGTAGCCAATAATCACACCCGCCAGCGTATCATCAGAGGCGTTATAAACCGCACCGCCTGACATCCCTTTCACCACACCCGCATTCGCCGCGACTACAACACAGTCCGGCTTATTCCAGCTGTTCGCCAGCGTGGTATTAATCAGGTTCTGTCCGCTGGAGCTGACCGGCATGGCCGAAATAAAACTGTAGCCATAGAGATTCACCTGGTCGCCAATATGGCTGTTGCGAAAGCTGGGTGGCAGATTCATTTCGCTGTTTTTATGGTAGACCACGGCCAGATCGCATTGCGGATGCCAGGCTTTAACCCGGTAAAGAGAGAACTTCGCCACGTGCGCAGCGGTCAGGCTGTACTCCGGCGTCAGCGGGATGGTAGTACCCAGCGTGCCTAACCCCAGCACGGTAGGAATGCCGGTCACGGTCATATCAACGCGTTTTTCCGCTTCTTTACTGTACTCATAATGCCCCACCGAGCAGCCGGTTAAGCCTAAAACCATTAAGGCTATGAGTCGTTGCATTCTCTCTCCCTGCGTCAGCAGTTGATTACATCACCTGGCAATTCATTAGGGATATATCGGCAACGTTAAGGATTTATTAATTAAATACGCACTAAAAAGCGTAATCGGTTCACGGAGAATGACAACCTGACCCGGGTTCGCGAGGGTCTTTCAGGTAGGGTCCGCAGGCAGAGAAAGAAAGTTGCGACAGGCACAGCGACACGATTATTGCGGCCTCAGCAATAATCCTTTGCTGCATACAGGCTATGTCGTGCACCAGCGCTATGCTGTAATACTCACTGTGACGCAGATCAAAATTAATAAGCGTCGAGGGGCTGCGTGTCCGCGCGGTTCACCTGCAAATGAAACCGGGAGAGTGTTATGCCTGTAGCATTAATGGCGCTGGCGTTAAGTGCGTTTGCCATCGGAACCACCGAGTTTGTCATTATGGGATTGCTGCCGGAGGTGGCGCGTGACCTTCAGGTGTCGATTCCGTCGGCGGGCTGGCTAATCAGCGGCTATGCGCTGGGGGTAGCAATTGGTGCGCCGATAATGGCGTTGCTGACCGCCAGACTACCGCGTAAAAAAACGCTGATTCTGCTGATGGTGATCTTTATTGTCGGCAACCTGCTGTGTGCGCTGGCTTACAACTACAACCTGCTGATGCTGGCCAGAATCGTTACCGCACTCTGTCATGGTGCCTTCTTCGGGATTGGCGCGGTTGTCGCCGCCAGTCTGGTGCCTGCCGGGCGTCAGGCTTCGGCTGTGGCACTGATGTTTACAGGGCTGACCTTAGCTAACGTGCTGGGCGTGCCGCTGGGAACCAGTTTCGGACAGATGTTTGGCTGGCGAGCGACATTCTGGGGCGTGGCGGTGATCGGCGTGCTGGCATTTATCGCCCTGATCGTCAGTCTGCCCAACAACAAACAGGAAAAACCGGTTCATCTGGCGAGTGAAATTGGCGCACTGGCCAACGGCAAACTGTGGCTGTCGCTGCTGATGACGGTGTGCTTTGCGGCGGCGATGTTTGCACTGTTCAGCTACATTGCGCCGCTATTGTTAGAGGTGACGGGCATCAGCGACCGCGGCGTCAGCTGGACGCTGTTCCTGATAGGTGCGGGCCTGACGGTCGGTAACATCCTTGGTGGAAAACTGGCTGACTGGAAAGTCTCCTTCAGCCTGATCCTCAGCTTCTCACTGATTGCCATCTTCTCGCTGCTGTTCAGCTGGACCAGCCATGCGCTGTGGCTGGCAGAGATCACCCTGTTCCTCTGGGCGATGGCAACCTTTGCCACGGTGCCGGGTCTGCAGATTAACGTAGTGCGTCACGGCAAAGAAGCACCGAACCTGGTCTCAACCCTTAACATTTCAGCATTCAACGTGGGTAATGCGTTAGGTGCCTGGGTCGGTGGCGCAGTGATTGGCCGGGGATTCGGCCTGACGGCGGTGCCGGTTGCTGCGGCTGCGCTGGCCGCCATCGGTCTGCTGGTCTGTCTGATTACCTTTCGTAAGTCGGGCCATACGACCGCCAGGGTTCGCGCTTAAGCCAGACGGGCGGCGATTCGCGCCGGAAAGTCAGCCACCTGCTGCTGCAGATGGCTGACAAAGGCATCCACCAGCGCCGACGCAGGGCGGTGCTGCGGTCTCACCAGGCTGACGGTAAACGGAACTGCCACGCTGAACTTACGCATCACCACACCGCTGTCGGCGTAATCCAGCGCCGTCAGCGGATTCACAATCGAAATCCCCACGCCCGCCCTGACCATTGCGCATACCGAAGCGGCGCTGTGTGTCTCCATCACCAGCCGCCGTTCCACTCCCTGCTCCTGAAACAGCGCATCCAGCAGCTGACGATAGCTGTCGCTGCGCGACAGGCTCACATACTTTTCACCCGCAAAGTCGTGCGGCGTCAGCACCTCACGCTGACTCAAGGGGTGATTCTGCGGCAACACGCACACTTCATCACAGGTCAGCAGGGCGAGGCGGTCAGTTCCGGCCGGCGCGTGCTGGGTTTCGGTTAAGCCGATATCGTAGCGCTGCGCCGACAGCCACTCCTCCAGCAGCGGCGACTCCTGCGGAATCACATTCAGACTCACATCCGGGTAACGCTGTAAAAAGGGCTGACACAGCGGCGGCAGCAGCGACTGCGAAAAAACGGGCAGACAGGCGATCGACAGCTCGCCCTGACGAAACTGGCGCAGGCCTTCTGCCGCTTCCATGATGCGGTCCAGGCCATACCAGGAGCGCTGAACCTCTTCAAACAGACGCAACCCTTGCACCGTCGGCTGCAGGCGACCGCGTACCCGCCCGAACAGCTCTAATCCCAGTTGCTGCTCCAGACGTGCCAGCTCCCGGCTCACGGTAGGCTGTGAGGTGTGCAGCAGCGTGGCGGCCTGCGTCAGATTGCCGCTGGTCATCACCGCATGAAAAATTTCGATATGCCGCCAGTTAATGTTTGCCACGCCGTTTATCCATATCAATTCTGCATAGATGCTATTAAAACAGATATTTTTCGCTATGACACGAATCTGGCTTAATGCGGTTAACGCCACAGGAGAATTGTTATGCCACGTTCCTTACAGAATACCGAAACCGCACTCAACGCCACTAACCTGCTGCCACTGGCACGTCGTTATAGTGGACCGTTCTGGGCCTATGATGCGCAGATTATTCAGGCGCGTATTGCTCAGCTGCAGGCCTTTGATGTGGTGCGCTTTGCGCAGAAAGCCTGCTCGAATACGCATATCCTGCGCCTGATGCGCGCGGCGGGCGTGAAAGTGGACTCGGTATCGCTGGGTGAGATCGAACGTGCGCTGGCCGCCGGTTATCAGCCTGGTGGTGATGAGATCGTCTTTACCGCTGATCTGTTCGATCAACCGACACTTGAGCGGGTGACTGCGTTAAAGGTGCCGGTGAATGCCGGTTCGATCGATATGCTGCATCAACTCGGTGCGGTGTCACCGGGACACGCGGTATGGCTACGGGTCAACCCTGGTTTTGGTCACGGCCACAGTCAGAAAACCAATACTGGTGGCGAAAACAGCAAGCACGGTATCTGGCACGGTGACTTAGCCGAGGCGCTGGCAACCATTAAACAGTACGGTCTGCAGCTGGTGGGCATCCACATGCATATCGGTTCAGGTGTGGATTATGCGCATCTGCAGCAGGTCTGTGATGCGATGGTGGAACTGGTGATGGCGTCAGGTCAGGATCTGTCAGCAATCTCTGCGGGCGGTGGCCTTTCTATTCCTTATCGCTACGGTGAAGAGGCGATCGATACGCATCACTATTTCGGCCTGTGGGACGCAGCGCGGCAGCGCATTGCTCAGCATCTGGGGCACGCGGTCAAACTGGAGATCGAACCAGGCCGCTTCCTGGTGGCCGAGGCTGGCGTACTGGTGTCGCAGGTCCGGGCAGTGAAGTCGATGGGCAGCCGTCACTTCGTGCTGGTTGATGCCGGTTTCAGTGATCTGATGCGCCCATCCATGTATGGCAGCTATCACCATATCTCGCTGATGGCGGGCGATGAGCGGGCCATTGATGAGCAGCAGACGATCGACACGGTGGTTGCAGGTCCGCTGTGCGAATCGGGTGATGTCTTTACCCAGCTGGAGGGCGGCATGGTCGAACCGCGCGCGATTCCGGCGGCGAAAGTGGGCGATTATCTGGTGTTCCACGACACCGGTGCTTACGGCGCATCCATGTCTTCTAACTACAACAGCCGTCCGCTGATCCCGGAAGTGCTGTTTGAGCAGGGCCAGCCGCGCGAAATCCGCCGCGCGCAGACGATTGAGTCATTACTGGCGCTGGAAATCAGCTAATCACCTCACTCGGGCGGCGAGGCCGCCGCCTGTCAGCCATAGATCTCTTTGCGCAGCATGATCAATTCCTCTGCCAGCTCGCGGCACAGCATTGCATTCATCAGGTGATCCTGCGCATGCACCAGAATCAGCGTGACCGGTAATTTTCCGCTTCCTTCGTCTGCGCCAATCAACGCGGTCTGGATTTTATGTGCCGCTTTTGCCGCAGTATCAGAGGCTGCCAGCCCGGCATCAGCCCCGGCCCAGTCGCGTTTGCGCGCGCACTGAATCGCCATCATCGCCGACGAGCGTGCTTCTCCCGCATTGATCAGTAATTCCATCATAGTCTGTTCGTAATCCATAACGCCTCCGTTATTGGTATGCCAAATTGGCCTTTTTAATCATACTGGAATGCCAAAAAACATTTCCGGGAGATTCATCACAGAAAAAAACGCGGGTATTCGTCATTTTGGTATGCCACTAACAAGGAAGATCATGATGATTACAGGACTACCGATCTTACATCTCTGAGGATTGATCATGTCTTTACAGGACCGCCTTATCGATTCCCTGGGCAGCTTCGCCACCCGCTTTAACAGTTATCGCTACATCATGGCGATTAAAGCCTCGTTCATTACACTGATGCCGGTAATCATTGTTGGCGCCTTCTCGGTATTGATTTCTAACATGGTGCTGGACAGCAAAAATGGCCTTGCCAGCTTTGCCGCTCTGGCTTTCTTAGCTGACCTCAAGCCCATCACCAGCAGTATCAATTACGCCACGCTCAGCTTTCTTAACATTGGTGCGTTGTTCCTGATTGGTATTGAGCTTGGGCGCATCAACGGTATAAAAACGCTGTTTCCCGGTCTGCTGGCAATCATCTGCTTTATATCGGTGACGCCGACCACCTTACAGATGATGGTCGATGGGCAGATGCATCTGGTCACCGATGTGCTGGCCAAACAATTCTCCGATACCAAGAGCCTGTTTCTCGGCATGTTTATCGCCATTCTGTCGGTAGAGATCTACTGCCGCCTTGAACAGGTTGAGCGGCTGAAAATCAAAATGCCCGACACTGTGCCGCCCAATGTGGCCGCCTCATTCTCTGCGCTTATCCCCTCAATTATTACTGTGACGCTGGTAGCGACCTTTGGCTTTATCTTCCATCGCGTTACCGGCATGTACCTCTACGACGCGGTATACCAGGTGGTGCAGCAGCCGCTGGAGTCGGTGGTGCAGAGTCTGTGGGGCATTCTGATTCTGATGTTCGTTGCCCAGCTGTTCTGGGTGATTGGTATTCACGGCAACCAGATGGTGAAACCGATTCGTGAGCCACTGTTGCTGGGCGCAATTCTGGTCAACATGACCGCTTTTGAGCAGGGAAAAGAGGCACCGAACATCATCACCATGCCGTTCTGGGATGTCTATATGAGCATCGGCGGCTCCGGCCTGACCATCGGGCTACTCACTGCCGTAATGCTGGCGACGCGACGCAAAGAGATGCGTGAAATTGCCAAACTGTCGTTCGGCCCAGGCATTTTCAATATCAACGAACCGGTTATATTTGGTATGCCGATTATGCTTAACCCGATTCTGGCTATCCCTTTCATCATCACACCGCTGGTGACAGGTTCTATTGGCTACTTCGCGACGGTGATGGGCTTTGCCGGGAAAGCCGTGGTGATGGTGCCCTGGACCACGCCTCCGATTATCAATGCCTGGCTTTCAACGGCTGGATCGATGGGCGCAGTGGTGACGCAGATCGTCTGCATTCTGGTGTCAGTACTCATCTATCTGCCCTTTGTGAAAGTCGCAGCCCGCCGCGCGGATGCAGCGGAAGCAAAGAGCCTGCAACCTGAGCTGAACCCCAACCGAACGGAGGTGTTATGAGTCGTCAGACTGTCCACATACCTGAGAATTTCATTCTGGGGGCTGCTGCCTCCGCCTGGCAGACGGAAGGCTGGAGCGGAAAAAAGCCGGGCCAGGACTCCTGGCCTGACGCCTGGTATCAGCAGGATCGTCACGTCTGGCACAACGGCTATGGCCCGGCGGTTGCCACTGACTTTATCAATCGCTTTAGTGAAGATGTGGCGCTAATGAAGGCCAGCGGGCTGACCCACTACCGGACTTCCATTAACTGGTCGCGTTTCCTGATTGATTATGAAACCGCCACGGTCGATGAGGAATATGCCGCTTACTATGACCGGCTGATTGATGAAATGCAGCGTCAGGGCATTGAACTGATGCTTTGTCTGGAGCATTACGAGCTGCCAGCCTTGCTGCTTGAGCAATATGGAGGCTGGCAGTCAAAGCATGTGGTTGAACTGTTTATTCGTTATGTCGAACAGGTTTTTAAACGTTATGCCGGTCGGGTCACACGCTGGTTTGTGTTTAATGAGCCCATTGTGGTGCAGACCCGCGTCTATCTCGACGCGCTGCGCTGGCCTTATGAGCAGAACACGCATAAATGGATGCAGTGGAACCACCATAAAAATCTCGCGACTGCCCGGGCAGTGCAGCTTTTCCGCAAGCGTGGCTATGCCGGTCGCATTGGTACCATTCTTAACCCGGAGGTCACCTATCCGCGATCATCCGCCCCGCACGACCAGAAGGCGGCGCATATTTATGACCTGTTCTACAACCGGGTGTTTCTCGACCCCGCGATTAAAGGCGAGTATCCGGCGGAGCTGCTGGCGCTGCTTGATAAGCATCAGATTGAGTGGGAAACCACGCCGGAAGAGCTGGCGATTATTGCTGCCAATACCGTCGATGAGGTCGGCCTTAATCTCTACTATCCCCATCGCGTTAAGGCGCCGTCCCGCGCCTGGCATCCCGAGACACCCTTTCATCCTGCCTGGTATTACGAACACTTTGAACTGCCTGGGCGGCGGATGAATCGTTCGCGCGGCTGGGAAATTCAGCCTGAAATTATCTGGGATATGGCACAACGAATGCGCGATGAGTACGGCAATATCCCGTGGTTTGTGGCGGAAAGCGGTATGGGCATTGAGAACGAAACCCAATTCAAAGATGCCGGTGGGGAAATTCAGGACGATTACCGTATCGCGTTTATCAGCGAACACCTGCATCAGGCGATACGCGCCAGCCAGGCGGGCATTAACTGTCAGGGCTACATGCTGTGGGCGTTTACCGACAACGTCTCACCAATGAATGCCTTTAAAAACCGCTATGGTCTGATCGAAATCGACTTAGATAAGCACCGTCAGCGCCGTATGAAGAAATCTGCCCATTGGTTCCGTACGCTCCGTGACACGCAGCAATTTACCCTGTGGCTTGATGATGAGCCGAAATAACGCGAGGAAACGAGCATGAAACGAATTGTTCTGGCCTGTGCTGCGGGCATGTCGACCTCAATGGTGGTCACGCGGATGGAAAAAGAGGTCGCCGCTCGCGGACTGGCATTTCAGATCTACGCTATTCCGGAGCAAAACCTGCGTGAAGAGCTGCAAAACTACGGCAGCGAGGTGGCGGTGGTGCTGCTCGGGCCTCAGGTGCGCTTCAAACTGGAGGAGAACAGAAAACTCACTGACAGCTATCAGTTGCCTATCGCGGTAATCGATACGGTTGCTTACGGCACGCTGAATGGTGCAAAGGTACTCGATCAGGCGCTGGCTTTGATACACTGAGCCCCAGTTTGCGAGCCAGCCTCTCCGGTTCGCGGGCATTGTCGCGCAGGGAACGGCGGCAATGCCGTTAGCGCGTTGATTGCAAAGGGTAAAAGTGTGGACAAAGCCGAAGCGCCGCAAGAAAAAAAGCAGTACCAGGAAATTGGTCAGCACCTGCGTCAGCAGATCAGTGACGGACACTATCCGGTGGGATCGCGCCTGCCGCCTGAACGTCAGCTGGCTGAAACCTGGGGCGTCAGCCGGACCATCGTGCGCGAGGCATTATTGATGCTTGAGCTGGAAGGTACGGTGGATATCCGTCAGAGCTCCGGCGTCTATGTAATGCGTATTCCTTCCGCCAGTGATGATGAAGAAGAGGCCTTTTTCCGCAGCGACGTAGGCCCGTTTGAAATGCTACAGGCGCGTCAGTTGCTGGAGAGCAATATTGCCGCCTTTGCCGCAAAAATGGCGACTAAAGCGGACATTGAAAATCTGCGACGTACGCTGGAACAGGAGCAACGTGCCATCGCCGCCAACGACAGCAGTCAGGACAACGACAAATTGTTTCATCTGCTGCTGGCGGGTGCGAGTCAGAATCAGATGCTGCTCGATACCGTTACCAGTATCTGGCGGCATCACGACAGCAGCCCGCTCTGGCAGCAGCTGCGCCCGCAGTTTGAAACCCGCGCCTATCGCCTGAAGTGGCTCGGCGATCACCAGACTATCCTGGCTGCTCTGCGTCGGCGCGATGTGATGGGGGCCTGGCAGTCGACCTGGCAGCACCTTGAGAATGTCAAAAATACGCTGCTGGAGCTTTCCGACGCCGATGCGCCTGATTTTGATGGCTACCTGTTTGATTCAGTCCCGATCTTTCAGGGGAAACTGATGTGATTGAGATTGTCTCGCTCAGTGATGCCCCACAGTTTGCCGATCAGATTATTGACTGGCAGTGGCGCGCATTTGGTGAAGCCAGTAGCCACGCGTTCTTTGCCAGTGTGGTGAACAGCAGCCTGAACGGTGCTGACTTCCCCGTAACCTTTGTCGCTCTGGAGGCGGGCAGGGCGGTCGGCACCGCGGGATTCTGGCGCTGCGACCTGATCAGCCGTCAGGATCTTTTCCCGTGGCTGGCGGCGCTCTATGTTGATGAGTCGTCGCGCGGCAAAGGTGTCAGCGAGGCGCTGCAGCAGCATGTCATTGCTTATGCACAGGCACGGGGCTATCCACGGTTGTGGCTCTGGTCAACGTTTGAGGGCTACTACGAACGGTCTGGCTGGCTGCCCCAGGGAGAGGCGCTGGAGTATCCGGATAAACCAGTAAAACTCTATTATCTCGATCTGTAAAAGAGGCCAGCCGCCAGGGCGGCAGCTGGCAAAGACACACTTATGGCGCCGGATAGGTATAGCGACGATGAATCGCCTCAATGCCTTCCAGAATCTCGGCATTTAAGGTCAGATTGAAACTGTCGATATTAATCTGCAGCTGTTCAAGCGTGGTGGCACCCAGCAGTGTGCTGGCCACAAACGGCTGCTGACGCACATAGGCTAAAGCCATCTGCGATGGGTCAATCTGATGCTGTTGCGCTAACGCCACATATTCTGCAACGGCCTGCTGTGACTGCTCGCCGCTGTAGCGGGTAAAGCGGCTGAACAACGTGTTACGTGCGCCCGCAGGCTGCGCGCCATTCAGGTATTTGCCACTTAGCGTACCAAACGCCAGGCTGGAATAGGCCAGCAGTTCCACGCCTTCATGCTGGCTGATTTCGGCCAGACCCACTTCAAAGCTGCGGTTCAGCAGGCTGTAGGGGTTCTGAATGCTGACAATGCGCGGCAGCTCATGCTTCTCTGCCAGTTGCAGATAACGCATCACGCCCCATGCCGTTTCATTCGACACGCCAATATAACGAATCTTACCGGCGCGCACCTGTTCGGCCAGCGCTTCCAGCGTCTCCAGCAGTGTGACCTGTGCTGTGGTTTCGCTGTACTGATAGCCAAGCTTGCCAAAAAAGTTGGTCTGACGCTGAGGCCAGTGCAGCTGGTAAAGATCAAGGTAGTCGGTATTCAGGCGCTTCAGACTGGCATCGAGCGCGGCACGGATATTTTTACGGTCCAGCGCCATATCCGGGCGAATGGACGCATCATTGCCGCGCGACGGTCCGGCGACTTTACTGGCCAGAATGATTTTGTCGCGGCTGCCGCGCTGTTTGAGCCAGCTGCCAATATATTGTTCGGTCAGACCCTGGGTTTCCGGGCGCGGTGGCACTGGATACATCTCGGCAGTATCAATAAAGTTGATGCCGGAACGGAGTGCTAAATCCAGTTGAGCATGGGCGTCGGCTTCGCTGTTCTGTTCGCCAAACGTCATGGTACCCAATCCCAGCTGACTCACTTCCAGCGTGCTGTGAGGAATACGATGATAGTGCATTGCCAGCTTCCTTTTCTTTATGGAATGGAATGTTGTGTTCTCAGGGACTATAGCGCGAGCAATGGCGGGGAAGGAAGGGGGAAAAGTCGGGGAAATCGCCTGCCAGCGGGGAATTGATGGCAGGCGATTAAACAGGGCACTTAACGTTCAATGATTGTTGAAACCTCATCGCTGTTAATCTGCACCATGTGACCCGTCTGATCTGTGTACTCAACCAGACCGGTCTCTTTATCAATGCTTGGCTTACCTTCGGTCATAATCATACGACCATCTTTAGTCGCCATGACATAATCAGAACTGCATCCACTTAAGAATGCTGCGGTTACCATCACCAGTGCTACTCCTGCCAACCCTTTCATCACGCCTTATCCTCACAAATGGTCACGTGCAAACAGTGTAGTAATAAATGTTTTTGCCGGCAGGGTTAATCGCAGAAATCTGAAAGTAACCGGGCGAGCAGGCTCGCCCTTGACTTTATCAGGCGTGCTTTTTCTTACTGCGCATCAGGTTAAGACACTCAACCGCCATCGAGAAGAACATCGCGAAATAAATGTAACCTTTTGGTACATGGACCGCAAAACTCTCCAGAATCAGGGTAAAACCGACCAGAATCAGGAAGGAGAGGGCCAGCATTTTCACCGACGGATGGCGTTCAACAAACTCACCAATGGCGCGCGCGGCGAACATCATCATCAGCACCGCAATGACGACGGCTGCCATCATAATGAACAGATGATCGGAGAGGCCGATAGCGGTGATAACAGAGTCGAGACTGAAAATAATGTCGAGCATCATAATCTGTACAATCGCGCCGAGGAACGAATGAACGCGGGTGTTATGTTCGCCTTCACTGCCTTCGATCGTTTCATGGATCTCCATGCTCGATTTCCACAGCAGGAACAGTCCACCAAACAGCAGAATCAGATCGCGCGCTGAAAACGCATGATCCATCAGCGTAAACAGCGGATTAGTCAGACGGGCAACCCACGCAATAGAGGCCAGCAGGCCAAGACGCATCAGCATCGCGCCCATCAGACCAATGCGACGTGCGCTGGCTTGCTGGTGCTTTGGCAGTTTAGCGACCACCAGCGACAGGAAAATGATGTTATCAATACCCAGCACCACCTCAAGGATGGTCAGGGTGCCCAGCGCCAGCCAGGCGTTGGGATCAGCAATCCACTCAAACATACCGACATTCAATCCTAAACGAAAAGTAAACGGCGATTATACGCATTCAATTCACCGATCTCCCACAAAATTGCGATTGCTCAGCGCGAGTGGCGCGATTCACAGGAGAAAATGCCGCGCCAGCAGTGGCCCGGTGAAGCTTTTTTTAAGGTAGAAGCCGCGCGGCAAGGTCATAATTGGCTGGCCCTGATCGCCAATACCTTCTGTCAGCGCCTTACTGTTGGCGGCTTTCGGGCGGATTTGCAACCAGGCACCATGCCGTGCGGTAATCTGCTCAACGCGTCCCAGTACAATCATATCCATCAACTCTTCCCAGTCCTGACGCAGCATCTCATCTTCTTCTGCATCCGGGCTCCATAACAGCGGCGCGCCCACACGACGTTCCCGCAGCGGAATCTCACGCCCACCTTCAACCGGAATCCACAACACCCTCGCCAGTTTATGGCGCACATGACTGGTGAGCCAGGTGACGCCGCTGTTGCCGGTCAGCGGGGCGACGCAGACAAAGGTGGTTTCCAGCGGTTTTCCCTGCGCATCAATCGGGATGGTTTTCAGTTCGATACCCAGATGGGCAAAGTCCTGTTCCGCTTTGCTGCCCGCGCTGGCACCAAGATGTAACTCCAGCAGCATGCCGACCCAGCCTTTATCACGTTTAAGATCCGCAGGCATGGTTAGCCCGGCGCGAGCGGCCAGCGTTTCCAGTGTTAAGCCGGCTAAATCCTGCGCACGCGCCAGCAGGCTGGCTTCATCTTCAGGTGGTCCTGGCAGGTAACTCATGTTGATAACTCGCAATGATTAAAATTTATACAGTTGAGGGTGAGGAAATCCTTTCACTAAAATTCACCGCATCAGGGATCGATAATAACATGATAGATCGCACTTTTTTTAACGGATAACCCTTGCGCCATCATGAGACAGGCATTGTTATCCCAGCTTACGCGCAACAATGAACAGGATCTCCATCCCGGTTATCCACAGAAAAATGGGATAACCCCCGTATTGGTGCGGTACTGGTTCCATTTACAGCCTTGACTTTTCTTTGTCTGAGCATAATTTCGCCGCTCTGACCTAACCCTGAGCGATTATCTGTGGATAAAAAAGAGTGTGGTTATCTTTTAATCAATTGTCAGTTGTCGCGAGAATATTGGCAGTTTAGGAAAGTCTCAGGGAGAGCCAGAATGATTTATTTTCATTAAATATCATAATGATGCGTTGCTGGTTCTTTTGAGTCATTCTGCGAGCAGTGAAAATGTTATTCAGTTAACTCCCGCGTTCTGCACAAAGCTATCCACAGAAAAAGTGAATAAGATTGATCTTTTTCACGCTGTTTGTTTATAACTTTGCCGTTTTCTGTGAGTTATCCCGCATTTGATGGTCTGATACCCCATGAATCCAGTGGTTTACCGCCTGTAAGGAGTGTGAAACAATCAGCCCATTCAAATTTTGCTTTGAGGTAGTCCGGTGATCGATGATGATGGCTACCGCCCGAATGTTGGTATCGTAATCTGTAACCGGCAGGGACAAGTGTTATGGGCCAGGCGCTTTGGACAGCACTCCTGGCAATTTCCTCAGGGAGGCATCAATCCCGGTGAAACCGCAGAACAGGCGATGTATCGCGAACTGTTCGAAGAAGTCGGATTGCATCGGAAAGATGTTCGAATACTTGCTTCTACCCGCAACTGGTTACGTTACAAGTTGCCAAAACGTTTGGTGCGTTGGGACACAAAGCCGGTATGTATCGGCCAGAAACAAAAGTGGTTTCTTCTGCAGTTAATGTGTAATGACGCGGATATCAATGTGCAGCGCAGCAGCACGCCTGAATTTGATGGCTGGCGCTGGGTCAGCTTCTGGTATCCGGTGCGTCAGGTTGTCTCCTTCAAGCGCGATGTTTATCGTCGGGTAATGAAGGAATTCGCTGGCGTGGTGATGTCTATGCAGGAGAGTGCGGGGCAGCGAAATAATCCTGCCCATCGTCGTAAGAGAGGATAGGCCACGCCCTTTATGCTCACTCAGTTGCGTGAAATTGTAGAAAAAGTGGCGAGTGCGCCGCGTCTCAATGAAGCACTCGACATCCTGGTCAATGAAATCTGTCTGGCGATGGATACGGAAGTCTGTTCCGTTTACCTCGCCGACCAGGACCGTCGCTGCTATTACCTGATGGCGACGCGCGGACTCAAAAAACCGCGTGGCCGCACCGTAACGCTGGCTTTTGACGAGGGTATCGTCGGTTTAGTGGGCCGTCTGGCCGAACCGATTAACCTTGCTGACGCCCAAAGCCATCCCAGCTTCAAATATATCCCCGCAGTGAAAGAGGAGCGCTATCGCTCCTTCCTCGGTGTGCCTGTTATCAGCCGCCGCCAGCTCCTTGGCGTGCTGGTGGTGCAGCAGCGCGAACACCGTCAGTTTGATGAAAGCGAAGAGTCATTTCTGGTCACGCTGGCTACGCAGATGGCGGCTTTGCTGTCGCAATCTCAAATGGGCCAACTGTTTGGCCAGTTCCGACAGACCCGGGTGCGTGCGATTGCGGCAGCGCCTGGCGTGGCGGTAGCACCAGGCTGGGTCGATGAGACGCAGCCACTGCTTGATCAGGTCTCAGCCGCCTCAACGCTGGATGTTCATCGTGAACGTGAGCGTCTGTCGCTCGCCATGAGCGAAGCAACCAATGAATTTCGCCGTTTCAGCAAACGTTTCAGCGCCAGCGCACAAAAAGAGAGCGCGGCCATTTTCGATCTCTACTCTCACCTGTTAACCGATGCCCGTCTGAAGAAAGATCTGTTCGATGAGATCGAGCGCGGATCGGTTGCGGAATGGGCGGTGAAACAGGTGATCGAGAAGTTTGCTGAACAGTTCGCCAGCCTGACTGACAACTACCTGCGTGAACGTGCAGGCGATCTGCGGGGACTGGGCCAGCGTCTGCTGTTCCACCTCGATGACACCCTGGTCGGCACCAATGCCTGGCCGGAACGCTTTGTGCTGGTGGCCGATGAGCTGACCGCCACGACCTTAGCTGAGCTGCCGCAGGAGCGGCTGGCGGGCGTAGTGGTGCGTGACGGTGCAGCCAACTCCCATGCGGCGATCCTGACCCGCGCGATGGGGATCCCGACAGTCATGGGCGCTGACATCCAGCCTCATCAGCTCAACAAACGCCTGCTGATCGTCGACGGTTATCGCGGTGAGCTGCTGATCGATCCTGAGCCGGTGCTGGTCCAGGAGTATCAGCGGCTGATCAGCGAAGAGAACGCGCTGAGCAAAATGGCGGAAGGCGTGGTCGATCAGCCGGGTGAGCTGAAAAGTGGCGAGCGCGTGCAGGTGATGCTCAACGCTGGCTTAAGCCCGGAACATGAGCAGACGGTGGGCGACTGGGTGGATGGCATCGGTCTCTACCGCACCGAAATCCCGTTTATGCTGCAGAATGGCTTCCCGTCGGAAGAGGAGCAGGTGGCTCAGTATCAGGGTATGTTGCAGCTGTTTCGCAACAAGCCAGTGACGCTGCGAACGCTGGATGTGGGTGCCGATAAACAGCTGCCTTACATGCCGATCAGTGAAGAGAATCCCTGCCTGGGCTGGCGCGGCATTCGCCTGACGCTGGATCAGCCGGAAATCTTCCTGGTGCAGGTACGCGCAATGCTGCGCGCCAACGCCGCCTCTGGCAACCTCAGTATTCTGCTGCCGATGATCAGTCATATCGACGAAATCGATGATGCAAAAGAGCTGATCGATCGCGCCGGTCGCGAAGTGGAAGAGATGCTGGGCTTCCCGATTCCCAGACCGCGTATCGGGATCATGATCGAAGTGCCGTCGATGCTGTTTATGATCCCGCATCTGGCGTCACGCGTCGATTTTGTCTCGGTCGGCACCAACGACCTGACGCAGTATCTGCTGGCGGTGGACCGCAATAACACCCGTGTTGCAAACCTTTATGACTCGCTGCATCCGGCGATGCTGCGCGCGCTGAATGCGATTGCACAGGAAGCCCGCCTGGCCAATCTGGAATTGTGCCTGTGTGGTGAAATGGCGGGCGATCCGATGTGTGTCGCACTGCTGGTTGGCCTGGGGTATCACCATCTCAGCATGAACGGTAAAAACGTACCGCGCGTTAAATACCTGCTGCGCCATCTGGATCACGAAGAAGCGCAGAAGCTCAGCGAGCAGGGGATGAAGGCCGACACCGCCACGGAAGTGCGCCATCTGGTCTCGGCCTTTATGGAGCGGCGTGGATTAGGCGGGCTGATTCGCGGTGGTCGTTAGTACCACACCGGCTCAGGCTTTGCGCGTTATCCGCCTTTACATTTGCAAGACAATTCAGAAAACCGGCTGTGCTATTATGCGCAGCCTTAATTTATGTGCCTGACAACGCCCCTTTTCAGGGTTGAAAAATAGACGGTGAATGATGAATAACGGCTATATTGCATTTCCGCAGTTCGATCCAGTGATCTTCTCGCTCGGACCGGTTTCGCTTCACTGGTACGGTCTGATGTATCTGGTGGGCTTTGTTTTCGCCATGTGGCTGGCTGTACGTCGTGCCAATCAGCCTGGCAGCGGCTGGAAAAAAGAGGAAGTTGAGAATCTGCTTTATGCAGGTTTCCTGGGTGTATTCCTGGGCGGACGTATCGGCTATGTGCTTTTCTACAACTTACCGCTGTTTCTGGAAAATCCACTCTATCTGTTTAAAGTCTGGGATGGCGGCATGTCGTTCCACGGTGGCCTGATCGGGGTGATTGTGGTGATGCTGGTCTTTGCCCGCCGTACCAAACGACATTTCTTCCAGGTTGCTGATTTCATTGCGCCGCTGATCCCGTTTGGTCTGGGTGCTGGTCGTCTCGGTAACTTCATTAACGGCGAGCTCTGGGGCCGTGTCGATCCGGGCTTCCGTTACGCTATGCTGTTCCCGGGCTCTCGCAGCGAAGATGTCGCGCTGGCCGCCACCAATCCACAATATCAGGCGCTGCTCAACACCTATGGCGTACTGCCGCGTCATCCTTCCCAGCTCTATGAACTGGCGCTGGAAGGCGTGGTGCTGTTCATCATCCTGAACCTGTTTATCCGTAAGCCACGCCCGATGGGTAGCGTCTCTGGCCTGTTCCTGATTGGTTACGGCGCTTTCCGTATTATCGTTGAGTTCTTCCGCCAGCCGGATGCCCAGCTTGGCCTGTTTGAAGGCGGAATCAGTATGGGACAGATCCTCTCTGTGCCAATGATTGTTGCCGGTATTATTATGATGATCTGGGCGTATCGTCGTCGCCCGCAGCCACAATTTCGCGAGGAAAAATGAAACAGTATCTGGATTTAATGCAACATGTGCTGCACGAAGGCACACCAAAAGCTGACCGTACCGGCACCGGTACGCTTTCAATTTTTGGCCACCAGATGCGTTTCAATCTGCAGGATGGTTTTCCGCTGGTCACCACCAAAAAATGCCATATCCGCTCCATTATTCATGAGCTGCTGTGGTTTCTGAAAGGTGACACCAACATCGCTTATCTCAGGGAAAACAAGGTCTCAATCTGGGATGAGTGGGCGGATGAGAACGGCGATCTCGGCCCGGTCTATGGTAAGCAGTGGCGTAGCTGGGGAACAGCCAGCGGTCAGGAAATTGACCAGTTAAGTCAGGTGATGGAGCAGCTAAAGCGCGATCCTGACTCTCGCCGGATTATCGTGTCAGCCTGGAACGTCGGTGAACTCAGTGAGATGGCGCTGGCTCCCTGCCACGCGTTCTTCCAGTTCTACGTGGCGGACGGCAAGCTCTCCTGCCAGCTTTATCAGCGCTCGTGCGATATCTTCCTGGGCCTGCCGTTTAACATTGCCAGCTATGCGCTGCTGGTGCATATGGTGGCGCAGCAGTGCGATCTGCAGGTGGGCGATTTCGTCTGGACCGGCGGTGATACGCACCTCTACAGCAACCATCTGGAACAGGCGCGTCTGCAGCTGACTCGTGAGCCACGTCCGCTGCCAAAACTTGTTATCAAACGCAAACCGGCATCACTGTTTGATTATCAGTTCGACGATTTCGAGATTGAAGGCTACGATCCCCATCCTGCGATCAAAGCCCCTGTCGCTGTCTGATTTGCGATAGATAGAAAATAACGCCCTGGCAACCTCGCCGGGGCTTTTTTTTGCCTGCAAACCGGCAAATCTGCGGCACCGCTCGTTCTTTTTTGCCACTGTCTGCTGATGGGGCATATTCTCTGCAATGCGCTTTCCAGTCTGCTACAACACGCCTTGTTTCACCTTTTTGTACCCCGCACTCTGCGGTGATGAAAACAGCATACTTACGTGGTTTTACTCTGCCGGAACTGCTGCTGGTGATGGTCATTGCTGGCATGCTGAGTCTTGCCGCGATGAATGGCTGGCAGCGCTGGCAACAGCGGCAGGCGCTACTTGACAGCGCTCAGCAACTGCAGGGATTCCTGCTACGGCTGCGCGCCCAGGCCAACCGGCAGAATAGCGACCTGGTGCTATGGTCACAGCCTGGCGAGCCCTGGTGTATCGGTGCCGGAAGCCGCCCTGTGACGGGTTGCGGTCACGGGAAACGGCTGCATTTCATCGCGCCGCACCCGGATGTTGTGCTCTATGGCATCCGGGGTGAACCGGGTTTCTATGGCCGCCGCAATGTCGCCAGAGCGGGCAGCATTGAACTGGGAAATCGCGCCGGACGCATACGTCTGATTATCTCAGCCAGAGCCCGTATTCGCCTCTGCATGATCGATGAGGAAACATGCCGTTGAAAATCGCAGGATTCAGCCTGCTGGAGATGCTGATCGCCATGGCAATCAGCGCCGTCATCATGCTCAGTGTTGGCCGTTTTCTGCCATTGCTGCTGGCAGAGAACGCTGGCGTGCTGCAACGGGCACAGCTGCGTCAGGAGTTACAGCAGATGATGGCAACGGGGGAAAGTCGGTGCGGCGTGCGGGTTACTGTCACGGTGAATGTGCCAGGGAGGCACTGAAAATCAGTGAAAATTGCCTGCTGCTGCGCTGGGATGAAAACAGCAACGGTCAATGGGAAGGGGTGAGCCATGCAGAAAGTGACTATTACGGTTATCGCCTGCGACAACAGCAGCTTGAGATGCAGCGTGGTGTTGAGCAGTGTCAGTCAGCAGGCTGGGAGCGGCTCTCCGATCCCGCGTTTATGACGCTGGAGCAGTTCAGCGTGAGCCAGCAGGGCAGGCAGGTCAGGATAGTGTTGCAGGGTCGGGCTGGTCGCTGGCTTGAAACCGTGGAGAGCTGGATTGAGGGAGAGAACCTGTGAAGCAGCGAGGCAGCAGCGCCATGGGCATGGTGTTAATGATTATGGTCATCGGGAGTTTTACGCTGCACGCCAGCCGAAAGATGTCAGAGCAGGGAATGCGACTGCTGGCCGATGAGCAGCAGTTTGTGCAGGATTTCTGGCGGGCGCAGTCGGCGCTGCAATGGGGTTTATCCCTGAACTGGCCAGCCAGTGAGGCGGCCCGCTGTCAGCAGGATGATCGCCAGGGCTGGCGCAGCTGTTTACAACGAGGAGAAAAGGATGAAGGTCTGCTTAAAGGTGAGGCAAGCGGCAGTGGCATGGCGGTCTGGCATTGGGTCCGGCTACAGGGCAATCAGATTACCGCGTTGCCGCATGGCTGGATCGACTATTGCCCGCTCACGCCTCTGGCAGCCTGTTTGTAAGCGCGATGGATTCAGCCTGCCGGAAGTGTTGTTTGCTCTGCTGTTAATGGCATTAAGCAGCAGCACCCTGTTGCACTATCATCGCGCACTGGCAGTGGGATTCAGCCAGCAATGGTATCAGCGTGAGGCATGGCGGGTTGCTGAGCAACGTCTGGCAGGGCATGAAGTGGCAGGCTGGAAATCCACGCTGCAAGAGCAGAGCAGTCCCTCAGGCTGCACTCTGGAGCGGGCTGACGTAACGGGGCCTTATCAGCGTAGTGCCAGCCTGACACGCCTGCGTTGTTAAACGTCGCGGGTCGCCCTTTTGATGGGTTTCAACGGCGATACGCGGTAAAGTGAGAGTGCCGCAATACCGCAGTCATGTTCTGAGTTATCACAGGAGTTTTCATGTTTCACGTTTATCACTCAAATCAGCTTGATGTTCTGAAAATTCTGGCGGCTGCGGTGATTAAACATGATCCTCTTGATGATCCTTTCGCCTCAGAAATGGTGCTGGTGCAGAGCCCGGGGATGGCGCAGTGGCTGCAAATGGAGCTGGCGCAAACCTTTGGTATTGCGGCCAATATCGAATTCCCGCTGCCTGCCAGTTTTATCTGGGAGATGTTCGTCCGCGTTCTGCCTGATGTTCCGGTTGAAAGTGCCTTCAGTAAGGCCAGCATGGGCTGGAAGCTGATGCACCGGCTGCCGGTGATGCTGGAGCAGGAAGAGTTCACCTCTTTACGCCACTATCTCCATGACGACGGGGATAAGCGAAAGCTGTTTCAGCTCAGCGCCCGCGTAGCCGATCTGTTCGACCAGTATCTGGTCTATCGCGCCGACTGGCTCAATAGCTGGGAGCGTGGCGAAACCATTGAGGGGCTGGGCGAGGCGCAGCGCTGGCAGGCCGCACTGTGGCGCGATCTGGTGAGTTATACCCAGGCGCTGGGGCAGCCTGAATGGCACCGTGCCAACCTCTATTCACGATTTATCCAGACGCTTGAGCAGGCGAAAAGCACGCCGGAAAATCTGCCCAAACGCGTCTTCATCTGTGGCATCTCTGCGCTGCCGCCGGTTTACCTGCAGGCGTTGCAGGCGCTGGGACGGCACATCGACATCCATCTGCTGTTCACCAATCCCTGCCGCGATTACTGGGGCGACATTCAGGACTATGCGTTTCTGGCAAAACTGCAAAGCCGTCAGCGCCGGCGTCATGGTGCTGATGAATCTCGCGGACTCTTCCGGGATGCAGAGCAGGCACCCGCGCTGTTTAACGACGCGGGTGAACAGCAGCTGACCAATCCGTTGCTCGCCTCATGGGGCAAGCTGGGGCGCGATAACCTGTTTCTGCTCAGTCAGATGGACTCTAACGACGATATCGATGCGTTTGTGGATGTCGAGCCAGACAACCTGCTGCACTGCATGCAGCACGATCTTCTCAATCTGCAGGATAACGCCGTTATCGGCTTGAATGCGGCGGAACTGGCGCACAGCGATCAGAAGCGCTGCCTGGATCCGGCGGATCGCTCAATTGCGGTGCAGGTCTGTCACAGTGCGCAGCGTGAAGTTGAAGTATTGCAGGATCATCTGCTGGCGATGATGGAGGCCGATCCGACGCTGAAAGCGCGTGACATCATCGTCATGGTGGCGGATATCGACGCCTACGCCCCGTTTATTCAGGCTGTGTTCGCCAACGCACCTGCCGATCGCTATCTGCCGTTTGCCATTTCAGATCGCCGTGCCAGTCAGGCGCATCCTGCCATTGTCGCGTTTCTTCATCTGTTAGCACTGCCGGACAGCCGTTTTGTCTCAGAGGATGTACTGGCGCTGCTGGATGTTCCGGCGCTGGCCTCCCACTTCGCCATTGATGAAAGCGGTCTGCGCTTACTGCGGCGCTGGGTCAGCGAATCGGGTGTGCGCTGGGGGCTGGATGATGCCAGTGTTGAAGCCCTTTCACTTCCTGTCACCGGGCAGCACACCTGGCGTTTTGGCCTGCAGCGTATGCTGCTGGGCTATGCGATGGAGAGCCACAATGGAGACTGGGAGGGGATTCTGCCTTATGACGAGTCGGGTGGTCTGGCAGGCGAACTGGCGGGCCATCTGGCAGAGCTGCTCTCCCGGCTTAATCACTGGCGACAGCGGCTGGCTGAACCGCGGCCACTGGCGGCCTGGCTGCCCCTGTGCCGGGAACTGCTGAACGCCTTTTTCAGCCCCGATGCAGAAACCGAGGCCGCCTTGCTGCTGGTGGAAGAGCAGTGGCAGCAATTGATTGAATATGGCATGGATGCACGGTTTAAAGAGGCGATTCCGGTGGCGCTGTTGCGCGATGATCTGCGTAGCCGGCTTGATCAGCAACGCATCAGCCAGCGATTCCTGGCAGGACAGATTAACTTCTGTACCCTGATGCCGATGCGCTCCATCCCTTTTCAGCTGGTCTGTTTGCTGGGCATGAATGACGGCGTCTATCCGCGCACCCTGGCGCCATTAGGCTTTGATCTGATGCAGCAACAGTCCCGCAAAGGCGATCGCAGTCGCCGCGATGATGACCGCTACCTCTTCCTGGAAGCGATGATTTCGGCACAGCGGCAGCTCTATATCAGCTATATCGGCCGGGCGATTCAGGATAATACGGAACGCTACCCTTCGGTGCTGGTCACAGAATTACTGGAGTACATCGGACAAAGTTTTTATCTGGACGGTGATGGGCACCTTGAGCTGGATGAGAGTGCTGAACGGGTGCGGATGCATTTGCAGCACCTGCACAGCCGGATGCCCTTTGCTGCGGAGAACTTTAAGCCGGCGGCCAGAATGCAGAGTTTCGCGCGTGAATGGCTGCCTGCCGCGCAGGGGATGGGGCAGCCCCAGCCCGATTTTGTTCAGCCACTTGAGGCGCCGGTAACGGATGCGCTGACACTGGAGGCGCTTCTGCGCTTCTGGCGGCATCCGGTGCGTGCCTGGTTTCATCAGCGGCTTGGCGTGAGCTTCTGGCTGGAGGAGGACGAACTGCCCGACAGCGAGCCGTTTGCGCTCGACAACCTGGAACGTTATCAGATCAACGCACAATTGCTGAATGCTCTGGTCGAAGGCGAGGATACGCAGCGGCTCTATACATACCATCGTGCGGCCGGCAATCTGCCTTATGGCGCCTTCGGTGAGCTGTTCTGGCAGGCGCAGCGTGATGAGATGCAGGAAGTGGCGGCAGAAGTCGTGACGCAACGCAGCGACGGCGAGAGCTGGGAAGTGAATCTGCAACTTGAGCAGGTCAGCTTAACCGGCTGGCTGACACAGGTGCAGGGTGATGGATTACTGCGCTGGCGACCTGGCGTGCTCAATATAAACGACGGACTGCTGCTCTGGCTGGAGCACCTGGTTTACTGCGCGCTTGGAGGCACCGGCAGCAGCCGGATGTTTGGCCGGCAGCAAAGCCGCTGGTGTTTCCTTGCCGTATCGCAACAAGAGGCGATCGCTGCCCTGAATGAGTATGTCGCTGGCTATCTTTCCGGTATGCGTCAGCCGCTGATGCTGCTTAACAGGAGCGGCGGCGCATGGCTCACCGCCAGCTACGACAAAAAAAGTCAGCAGTTGCTGACTGATGAGGCGACTCAGCTCAAGGCGCGCAATCGCCTGCTGACGGCCTGGTCTGGCAACTATCAGGTTGAGGGTGAAGGCAGCGATCCCTATCTGCAACGTCTTTGCCGGGTACTGGATGTGCCACAATTACAACAGATAACTGAGGCGGCACAGCGCTGGTATTTACCGGTGCTGGCTGCACATCAGGATGATGAATAGCCATCAGAAAGCGTTTTGCTAACTGATTCATTACACAGCAATTTTGCTCTGCTTTGAGCCGCCGCGTCCGATATTGGCGGCTTATCGGGAAATGAAAGGGGTTTACATGCGGGTACACGCACGCTGGATAGCGGCGCTAATGTTAAGCCTGGTGGCTTGCACGGCACAGGCGCAGACATCTTCAGGCTGGCAGCCAGTTAACGACACCATTCACAAAAGTGAACAGGATCCTCGTCATTATCAGGCTATCCGGCTGGACAACGGGATGACGGTATTACTGGTTTCCGATCCTGTGGCGCCGAAATCGCTGGCGGCGCTGACGCTGCCGATAGGATCGCTGGACGATCCCGATCAGCAGGCGGGGCTGGCGCACTACCTTGAGCATATGGTGCTGATGGGCTCAAAACATTATCCGCAACCCGACAATCTGGCTGAATTCCTGAAAAAGCATGGCGGCAGCCACAACGCCAGCACGGCCTCTTACCGCACCGCTTTTTATCTGGAAGTGGAAAACGATTCGCTGGAGCCTGCGGTGGATCGCCTGGCGGATGCCGTGGCCGAGCCGCTGCTGGATCCGGTTAATGCCGACCGTGAGCGCCATGCTGTGAATGCGGAGCTGACCATGGCCCGCTCGCGTGATGGCCTGCGTATGGCACAGGTCGGTGCTGAAACCCTGAACCCGGCACATCCGGCATCACGTTTCTCGGGCGGCAATCTTGAAACCCTGAAAGATAAACCCGGCAGCAAACTGCACCAGGCGCTGCTCGATTTTTACCATACTCATTACTCCGCCAACCTGATGAAGGCGGTGATCTACAGCAATAAACCGCTGCCGGAAATGGCGTCAATTGCAGCTAAAACCTTTGGGCGGGTACAAAATCATAATGCCAGCGTGCCAGACATTACGGTGCCGGTGGTGACCGATGCCCAGCAGGGCGTCATTATTCATTACGTTCCTGCACAGCCGCGCAAGCAGCTTAAAATTGAGTTCCGCATTGCCAACAACAGCGATCGCTTCCGCAGTAAAACCGACACGCTGATTAGCTACTTAATCAGTAATCGCAGTAAAAACACGCTCACCGACTGGCTGCAAAAACAGGGACTGGCCGATGGAGTGAATGCAGGCGCGGACCCAATGACCGAGCGTAATAGCGGCGTGTTTGCTATTACCGTCTCACTCACGGATAAAGGCCTGGCACAGCGTGATGAAGTGGTGGCGGCGATCTTCAGCTACATCAATCTGCTGCGTCAGCAGGGCGATGATAAGCGTTATTTCGACGAAGTTTCACACGTGCTGGCACTCGACTTCCGCTACCCCTCTATTACCCGCGATATGGATTATATTGAATGGCTGGTTGATACCATGCTGCGCGTGCCGGTGGAAGATACGCTGGATGCACCTTATCTGGCGGATCAGTACGATGCCGCGGCGATCAAATCCCGGCTTGAAGAGATGACCCCGCAGCATGCGCGAATCTGGTACATCAGTCCGCAGGAGCCGCACAATAAAACCGCCTATTTTGTGGAAGCGCCTTATCAGGTTGAGAAGATCACGCCACAAACGTTTGCCGACTGGCAGCAGCGCGCCAGTCAGATTTCGCTGGCGATGCCGGTGCTGAACCCCTATATCCCGGATGACTTCACCCTGTTGCCATCAGACGGTAAAACGTATCAGCATCCGGTGAAGCTGGATAACGAAGATAGTATGCGCATTTACTGGATGCCCAGCCGCTATTATGCCAGCGAGCCCAAAGCGGCCATAACCCTCGCGTTACGTAACCGGCATGCTATCAGCGATGCCCGTCAGCAGGTGCTGTTTGGCCTCAATGACTACCTCTCAAGTCTGGCACTGGACACGTTAAACTCACAGGCCTCGGTGGGCGGCATCAGCTTCTCAACTGGTGAGGATGACGGGCTGGTGTTCAGCGCCAGTGGCTTTACTCAGCGCCTGCCGACGCTGCTGAAGAAACTGGTAGAAGGTTATGCCACCTTCCAGCCGACAGAACAGCAGCTGGCGCAGGCTAAATCCTGGTATCTGGAGCGGCTGGACGCGGCGGAGAAAGGCAAGGCGTTTGAACAGGCGATTCAGCCGATGCAGTTGCTCTCACAGTTGCCTTATACCCAGCGCGAAACCCGTCGCAAGCTGGTGAGCACGCTCACACTGAAGGATGTAACGACCTATCGCGACTCGCTGTTCCGCGACGCGACCCCGGAGATGCTGGTGGTGGGTAATCTCAGTGCTGACAGCGTGACGCAGCTGGGACATGAGCTTAAACAGCAGGTGCAGAGTAATGCGACCCGCGACTGGCACAGCCAGTATGTGGCCATTAAAAAACCGCTGAAAGCCAACCTGCAACAGCAGGGCAGCAGCACTGACTCCGCCCTTGCCGCGCTCTATGTTCCACTGGGATACAGCGAATATCAGAGCATGGCGCACAGTTCTATGCTGAGTCAGATTGTGCAGCCCTGGTTCTACAATCAGTTGCGCACCAAAGAACAGCTCGGTTATGCCGTCTTTGCCTTCCAGATGCCAGTGGGCCGTCAGTGGGGCATCGGTTTCCTGCTGCAGAGTAATAGCAAGCAACCGGGCTGGCTATTGCAGCGCTATCAGGCCTTCTATCCGCAGGCAGAAAAGCGTCTTCGCAGCATGAGTCAGGCAGACTTTGTTCAGTATCAGCAAGCGATGATCAATGATTTGCAGCAGCGTCCTCAGACGCTCTTTGAGGAAGCGGACCGTTATAGCCGCGACTTTGATCGACAGAATGATCTGTTTAACACCCGGCAAAAAATGGCCGAGCAGGTGGCGCGGTTAACCCCGGCCAGCCTGGCTGACTTTTTCCGGCAGGCGGTGATCGAACACAAGGGCATGGTGATGACGTCACAGATTGCCGGCACCGGCAACGGCAAGGTTGAATTTGCCCGCCAGCCTGGCTGGAAAACCTGGAAAGAACTGGCGAAACTGCAGCAGTCGCTGCCGGTTAAGAGTGAGACCCAATGACGCAGTTACCGCCCGTATCGCTGAATCCCTTAACGCTGCCGCTCAGAGGCGAGCGGCTGATTGAGGCATCAGCAGGCACCGGAAAAACCTTTACCATTGGTCTGCTCTATCTGCGCCTGCTGCTGGGGCTGGGCGGCGAAAACGCGTATAGCCGGCCACTCTCGGTAGAAGAAATTTTAGTGGTGACCTTCACCGAGGCCGCGACGGCGGAGTTACGCGGCCGCATCCGCGAAAATATTCATCAGCTGCGGCTGGCCTGTATTCGCGGCGAAAGCCGCAATCCGATGCACCAGTTGCTGCTGGCGCAGATGCCCGATCTGAGTCAGGCCGCTGCGCAGCTGCTGGCGGCCGAACGCCAGATGGATGAAGCCGCCATCTTCACCATTCACGGCTTCTGTCAGCGAATGCTGAATCTCAACGCGTTTGAATCGGGCATGCTATTCGAGCAGGAGTTGATAGAAGATGAACAGGCACTGCTCAAGCAGTCCACTGCCGATTTCTGGCGGCGTCAGTGCTATCCACTCAGTCTGGATGTGGCACGGATTATCGCCGCAGAGTGGAGCGGACCCGACAGCCTGCTGACGACACTGCGCCCCTGGCTACAGGGTGAGTCGCCAGTGCTCAAACGGCCGCCCGCTGCCGATGAGGATCTGGCGTCACGTCACGCCCGCAATCTGGCGCGCATCAACGCCATGAAGCAGCAGTGGCAGGCGCTGAGCGCCGATGTTGAAGGGATGATCAGCGCATCTGGCGTTGATAAGCGTAGCTATAGCAGTAAACACCTGCCCAACTGGGTCGCCCGCGTCACGCAGTGGGCCAGCAGCGAAACGCGTGATTATCAGTTGCCTAAAGAGCTGGAGCGTTTTGGACAGCAGGTGCTTGATGAGAAAACGAAAAAGGGTGAAGCACCGCGCCATTCGCTGTTTGAGGCTGTTGATCAGTTTCTGGCAGAACCGCTGTCGCTGCGGGATGTGATCATTGCGCAGGCGCTGACCGATGTACGAGCCACAGTTCAGCGCGAGAAACGGTTACGTGCGCTGTTAGGTTTCGATGACCTGCTCAGTAAGCTGGATGAAGCGTTGCAGCAGCCGGGCGGCGTGTTGCTGGCTGAAACTATCCGGGCGCGTTTCCCGGTGGCACTGATTGATGAATTTCAGGATACCGATCCACAGCAGTATCGCATCTTCCGTACGCTCTACATTAATCAGCCAGAACAGGCACTGTTTCTGATCGGTGACCCCAAGCAGGCCATCTATGCGTTTCGCGGTGCGGATATTTTTACCTACTTGCGGGCCAGAAACGAAGTCAGTGCTCACTACACACTTGATACTAACTGGCGTTCTTCACCTGAGATGGTCGAGAGCGTCAATCGCCTCTTTTCTCAGATCGATTCGCCTTTTCTGTTTTCGGCGATCCCCTTTCAGCCGGTAATGCCCGCTGCGCCCAACCAGTCACTGAAGCTGATTTTTGACGAGCAGCAGCAACCGGCGTTACGGTTCTGGCTGCAGCCCGGTGAGGGCGTCGGCAACAGCGATTACCAGCAGTTTATGGCGCAACAGTGTGCGGCGGATATCAGCCGCTGGCTGGTGGCCGGACAGCAGGGACGTGCCTGCCTGGGCAAAGGCGACGCGCTACAGCCAGTGCGGGCTTCTGATATTACCGTGCTGGTGCGCAGTCGCAATGAGGCCGGTTTGATCCGCGACGCGCTGAATGCGTTGTCAATTCCCTCGGTCTATCTCTCCAGCCGGGACAGCGTTTACACCACGCCGGAAGCGCGCGAATTACTCTGGTTACTTCAGGCGATTCAGGCTCCTGAACAGGAACGGCTGCTGCGTAGCGCACTGGCCACCTCTATTTTTGCTATTGATGCCGCGACGCTGGATGCGCTGACACAGAATGAACGCGAGTGGGATGCGCTGGTGGAGCAGTTTGCCGTCTGGCAGCAGTTGTGGCACCAGCGCGGCGTGTTACCGATGCTGCGTGATGTCATGATCAAGCGGCAGCTGGCGGAAAATATGCTGGCCTCGGAGAACGGGGAACGTCGCCTGACGGACCTGATGCATCTGGGTGAACTGCTGCAGGAAGCTTCAGTACAGCTGGAGAGTCCTCACGCCCTGGTGCGTTTTCTGGCGCAGCAGATTGCCCGACCAAACAGCCAGGCCGCCAGCCAGCAGCTGCGTCTGGAAAGCGACCGCCATCTGGTGCAAATCGTCACCATCCACAAATCGAAAGGGCTGCAGTATCCCCTGGTATGGCTGCCGTTTGCTGCCGGATTCCGCGAGGCGGCCAGCGCGCTTTATCACGATCGTGACAACTTCATGGCGCTGCTTGATGTGCAGGGCGATGCACAGAGTCTGGCGTTAGCCGAAGAGGAGCGTCTGGCGGAAGATTTGCGTCTGCTCTATGTGGCGCTGACCCGCTCAATCTATCACTGCAGCGTCGGCATTGCACCGCTGATTAAAGGCACGCGAAAAAAAGAGGGCGAAAGCGATCTGCACAAAAGCGCGCTCGGGTATCTGGTGCAGCAGGGTGAGGCGGCGGATGCGCAGCAGCTCAGCCAGAAACTGAATGCGCTGACCGGTGAGGGGATTGCGCTGGTTGAAGCCGATCTGATGCCGGGAGAAAGGTGGCAGGACGCTGAGCACGGCAATGAGGTATTGAGCAGTCGCGACGTGACCCGCGCACTGGCGGATGCCTGGCGGGTCACCAGCTATTCCGGCCTGCAACAGCATCACAGCTCGTCACTTCTTGATGCATTGCCAAACTTCGATATTGATGCGGCGGGCGAGGACGAGAGTGGTGAAGAGGCTGCATTGACACCGCACCATTTTCCGCGCGGTGCGGCGCCGGGCACCTTCCTGCACGGTTTGTTTGAGTCGATCGACTTTACCGAACTGCCGGATCGCGTCTGGCTGGAGGATCAGCTGCAGCATAATGGCTATCCGTCAGACTGGTTACCGGTCCTGGAACAGTGGATTGAGCGGGTATTGCATACGCCGCTTAACGCGGAAGGGCTGACGCTATCGGCAATTAAAAGCAGCGAACGACTGATCGAAATGGAGTTCTATTTGCCGATCAACAATCTGCTGACGGCGGCCGATCTTGACGATCTGCTGCGCCAGCACGACAGCCTCTCTCTGCAGGCCGCCCCGCTGGATTTTCGTCAGGTGCGCGGCATGCTCAAGGGTTTTATCGATCTGGTATTCCGCTGGCAGGGAAAATATTATCTGCTCGATTACAAATCGAACTGGCTGGGCGATAGCCATGCCGCTTACACACCCGAGGCGATGGCGCAGGCCATGATCGGCCACCGTTATGATCTGCAATACCAGCTCTATACGCTGGCGCTGCATCGCTATCTGCAACATCGCCTGCCGGACTACCACTATGAGCAACATTTTGGCGGCGTCTTTTATCTGTTTTTACGCGGGATGGACGGCAGCTCGCCGGACAACGGCATTTTTGCCACCCGACCTGACGAAGCCTTTGTGGAAGCGATCGATGCACTGTTTGGTGAAACCGGAGAGGTGTTATGAGTGACATGCTGAGTCTGCTGCAGCAGGCAGTAGAGAAGCGTCTCCTGCGCCCGCTCGATATTCAGTTTGCACAACTCGTGGTGCCGGAATCACAGCCTGCGCGGCTGCTCGCTGCCGCCTGCGTCAGCGCTGAGGCAGGTGAAGGGCACGTCTGTTTTCCGCTGAGCAATCTCTGTGAAGCGCACCTGTTTGCCGGACGTCAGCCTGCGCTGGCCCAGGCGATCTGGCAGGCTGCTGGCGCGCCGGATGACTGGTTATCACACTTCGCTGACTGGCCGGCGGTGAGTGATGGCAGCCGGGTGACACCACTGGTGCTCAGCAACCAGCGTTTATATCTGCATCGGCTTTGGCAAAGCGAAGGCCGCGTTGTCGATTTTTTTGCTGCCCATGAAGTGAAAACCGCGTTTGATATCCGTGCCGCAGGAGATGTCCTTAACAGCCTGTTTGACGACCAGCCAGAGAACTGGCAGAAAATTGCTGCAGCAGTGGCGCTGACCCGCAAAACAGCAGTCATTTCCGGCGGGCCAGGCACCGGCAAAACCACCACCGTAGCGAAACTGCTCGCCGCCCTGATTCGCCTGAATCCGGGCGCGCTGCGCATCCAGCTGGCGGCACCGACGGGCAAAGCCGCCGCGCGGCTGACCGAGTCGCTGGGCAGGGCACTGCAGGATCTGGCCGTCAGCGACGAAGAACGGCAGCGTTTTCCTGCCGAAGCCACTACGCTGCATCGCCTGCTGGGCGCTCAGCCGGATACCCAGCGGCTACGCTACCATGCCGGTAATCCGCTGCATCTGGATGTGCTGGTTGTCGATGAAGCGTCGATGGTCGATCTCTCAATGATGGCAAAACTGATCGCCGCGCTGCCTGCCCATGCCCGCGTGGTGTTTCTGGGCGATCGCGATCAGCTGGCCTCTGTTGAAGCCGGTGCGGTGCTGGGCGATATCTGCCGCTGCACGGAAAGCGGCTATAGCCTGGCGCGGGCAGAACAGCTCGCCCTGCTGACCGGCTGCACGTTACAGGGCAGTGATGATGCGCAGGCACCGGCAGTGCGCGACAGCATCTGCCTGCTGCAAAAGAGTTATCGGTTTGACGCCGCATCCGGCATCGGCCAGCTGGCAAAAGCGATTAATCAGGGTGATGCCGACCAGGTCAGAGCGGTGTTTGCAGCGGCCCATAAAGATGTCAGTTACCAGCCGCTGAACAGCGCAGAAGCCTATCAGGGGATGCTGGACGAAGTCGCACAGGGCTACCAGCCCTTCCTGCAGCTCATCAGGCAGCACGCACCACCCGCTGAGATCATAACCGCTTTTGGTCGTTATCAGCTGTTGTGCGCGTTACGTGACGGACCCTTTGGCGTTCAGGGTCTGAACCAGCGTATTGAGCAGCGACTGATGCAACTGCAGCGCATCCGGCGTCCTGGCATGGGTAGCCGCTGGTATGAAGGTCGTCCGGTGATGATTACCCGAAACGACAGCGCACTCGGCCTGTTTAATGGCGATATCGGCATTACGCTGCGGGATGAAGGGGGCAACCTGAAAGTCTTTTTCCCGCTACCCGATGGGTCGATCAAGGCAATTCAGCCTAGCCGGTTGCCTTCGCATGAAACCGCCTGGGTGATGACGGTGCATAAATCGCAGGGGTCGGAGTTTGATCACACCGCGCTGGTGATGCCCACGCAGTTTCTGCCGGTTCTGACCCGTGAACTGGTCTATACCGCGATTACCCGTGCGCGTAAACAACTGACTATTTACAGTGAACCTGGCGTGTTTCAGCGTGCCGTGCAGCAGCAAACGCAGCGGCGCAGCGGTCTGGTAGAGCGACTGGCGGAAACGCGCTGAGAAGAGAGGGACAGATCACGATGTGGGTGATTGTCCCTTCTGCGGTAAATCAGGTGAGGTCGGCCATCAGCACTTTTGAACGGCGCTGATAGTTATACATCTCTTTTTTACTTTCGGGCAGTGACTCAATATCAACCGGCGTAAAGCCGCGCTCCTGGAACCAGTGGATACTGCGCGTGGTCAACACAAACAGCTTTTCCAGTCCCATCTGCTTTGCCTGCAACGCCACGCGCTGCAACAGCATCTCTCCGCGTGAGGAGCTGCGATAATCAGGATGAACCGCCACACAGGCCATCTCGCCAATCTTCTCATCCATAAACGGATAGAGTGCGGCACAGGCGATGGTCAGATTGTCGCGCTGAATAATCGTGAACTTATCGATCTCCATTTCCAGTTGCTCGCGAGAGCGACGCACCAGAATGCCCTGTTGCTCCAGCGGCCGGATCAGTTCGAGAATGCCGCCGATATCGTTGATATTGGCGCGGCGGATCTGCTCTGCCGACTCCATAACGATCTGCGTGCCGATACCGTCGCGTGAGAAGAGTTCCTGCAACAGTGCGCCATCTTCCTGATAGCTGATTAAATGGCTGCGGCGCACACCACTTCGGCAGGCTTTCACCGCGCCACGCAGAAAGCGAACCGTGCCGGAAAGATAATCGCCTTCCTTTTCAATCTCGTCGATACGGGCCTGCGCGTCATTCGGGAACAGCTCAGAGATAATTTCACCTTCGCTATTCAGGACGCCTTGCTCAGAGCAGAAGCCGATCATTTTTTCCGCTTTCAGCTTAATCGCCAGCTGCGTGGCCACTTCTTCCGAGGTGAGGTTGAAGCTCTCGCCCGTAACAGACACCGCCACCGGGCCCATCAGCACAATGGCATCGTTATCCAGCTGGCGATGAATCGCCTCTTCATCGATACGACGGATACGCCCGCTATGGCAGTAATCCACGCCATCATCCACGCCCAGCGGCTGTGAAATAATGAAGTTGCCGCTGACCACATTGATATGTGCGCCCTGCAGCGGGGTGTTGTTGAGACTCATAGAGAGGCGGGCAGTGATATCCAGCTGCAGCCGGCCTGCGGCCTGCTTGACCAGCTCCAGCGATTGCGCGTCGGTTACCCGGGTAAATTTATGATAAACCGGCTCCAGCTGCTGCTGCGCCAGGCTGGCATCAATCTGCGGCCGGGCACCATAAACCACCACCAGGCGGATGCCCAGGCTGTGCAGCAGGCCGATGTCATTAACGATGCCAGAGAAGTTCTCATGCTCAATCGCTTCGCCACCCAGCATGATGACAAAGGTTTTACCCCGGTGGGCATTGATATAGGGAACGGTATGGCGAAAACCCTGAACCAGTTCGGTACTACGTTCCTTCACGGCCAACCCTCAGTGAATGTTTATTCGTATTTTTTGTATTTTTATGCTTTTACGCCCGGTTTTGCAAGTCTTAATCCTGACGAAAATTTACGTTTTTATGGGTGTCAAAGCCGCTAACAGCCTGCATTATTTAGGGTTTCCGGGGTGACATCATGCTACGGATTGGATAAAGTTTTCGCCGCCATTTTATTAACTGGCGCTTTTTTAGACATAACACAGCAGCTGGAGCGGCATGTCAGACGTTAATTCCCATTTTTCACGCAGACGATTTTTACAGGGGACGGGCGCCTTACTGCTGTTAAGCGTCAGCCGCACAGGACTGGCGGCAAAAAACCACATTGTGGCGGTGCGTATCTGGCCCTCATCCACTTACTCGCGGATGACGCTGGAGTCAAACGTCGCGCTGAAATACAAGCAGTTTGCGCTGAGCAATCCCGAACGGCTCGTAATAGATATTCAGGGCCTGCATCTCAATTCGGCCCTGAAAGGGGTGGATAAGCAGGTACGGGTCGACGATCCTTTTATTAAAAATGCCCGGGTCGGCCAGTTCGACAGCAATACAGTGCGCGTCGTTCTGGAGTTAAAGCGCAACGTTGCGCCAAAGATTTTTAACCTTTCGCCGGTCGCCGGGATCAATCACCGGCTGGTGGTCGACCTCTATCCGAGTCAGAACCCGATAGAAGATGATCCTCTTCTGGCCCTGCTGAAAGACTATAACCAGGGTGATCTGGAGAAAGATGAAGGCGTGCAGGCACCCTTGCCAGGTAAAGCGGGGCGCGATCGTCCGATCATTATCATGATCGATCCCGGTCACGGCGGGGAAGATCCGGGTGCGCACGGCAAATATAAGACCCGCGAGAAGGATATTGTGCTGAAGATTGGACGGCGGCTCAAAGCGCTGATCGACAAAGAGTCCAATATGAAAGCCTATATGACGCGTAATGAAGATGTCTTTATTCCGCTGCGCGTCAGGGTTGCGAAAGCCCGAAAACAGCGCGCTGATCTTTTTGTCTCGATCCATGCGGATGCCTTTACCAGCCGTGCAGCTCGCGGCTCGTCAGTGTTTGCCTTATCAACCAGCGGTGCGACCTCGGCGGCAGCCCGTTTCCTGGCGCAGACCCAGAATGAATCCGATCTGATTGGTGGCGTCAGCAAAAGCGGCGACCGCTATCTTGATCACACCATGTTCGATATGGTGCAGCGCCAGACGATTCATGACAGCCTGAAGTTTGGCAAAGAGGTGCTGCATCGCATGGGGCGCATCAATCATCTGCACAAACGTACCGTGGATCAGGCTGGATTTGCGGTGCTGAAAGCCCCGGATATCCCGTCTATTCTGGTCGAGACCGCGTTTATCAGTAATGTGGAAGAGGAGCGTAAGTTGCGAACCACCCGCTATCAGCATCAGGTTGCGGAGGCGATTCTGGACGGCATTAAGGCTTATGTGAAGAGTGGGGCGGCGCTGGCCCATCGGTAACGGTTTGCGGGTAGTTACGGCTATCCGTGCACTTTTCAGGGCAGGAGAGAGACTAACGAGGTTTCAGGAACGTCAGAAACAAAAAAACACCCTTTCAGGTGTTTAAATGATTGGTTGCGGGGGCCGGATTTGAACCGACGACCTTCGGGTTATGAGCCCGACGAGCTACCAGGCTGCTCCACCCCGCGTCCGTATCATACTTTTTTCACATTGTGACTTCTGTAAAACAACTGCAGAAGTATTGGTTGCGGGGGCCGGATTTGAACCGACGACCTTCGGGTTATGAGCCCGACGAGCTACCAGGCTGCTCCACCCCGCGTCCGTATTGCTTCTATTACTTTTACTTCTCACACTGTGACTTCTGTAAAACTGCTGCAGAAGTATTGGTTGCGGGGGCCGGATTTGAACCGACGACCTTCGGGTTATGAGCCCGACGAGCTACCAGGCTGCTCCACCCCGCGTCCGTGGAAGCGCACTATACTCTCCGCGCTAATTCATGCAACCCCTTTTTGAAGATAAAAGCCAAATTAACAGCCAGTTGCTGAAGGATTCAACCATCTGATTAATTATTGAACTGATATGCACCAGGTCAAAGCGGATGCATTTCATTCTGTCGGGGGCTTTGCTATCGTCGCGGGGCGAACAGTTATAAAAAGAGAAGATAATGAAATCACATTGGGCGAAGTATGCACTCACTGGCGCGTTAATTACGCTGCTGGCGGCCTGTAGCTCTAAACCGACCGATCGCGGTCAGCAATATAAAGATGGCAAACTGGAACAGCCGCTGGCGCTGGTAAATCAGCCCAATGCCAAAGGTGCGCCAGTTAATGGTAAAGACTTTGGCGATCAGGTGCGCCAGATTCAGTCCGCCTCATCTGCCCTTTATAGTCGTCAGAACGGCACCTATAGTGCAATTGAAAGCTGGCTTATGGCGGGAGCCGATACCCGACAGCTTCGTCAGTATGGCCTGAACGCCTGGCAGATGGAGGGCACGGACAACTACGGTAACGTGCAGTTCACGGGTTACTACACGCCGGTCGTGGAAGCGCGCTACACCCGTCAGGGTGAGTTCCAGTATCCGATCTACCGCATGCCGCCGCGCAAACGCGGAGAAAAATTACCGAGCCGCGCTTCTATCTATAGTGGCGGACTCGATGACCGCTATGTCATTGCCTACAGCAACTCGCTGATTGATAACTTCATGATGGATGTGCAGGGCAGTGGTTATGTCGACTTTGGCGATGGCCGCCCGATGACCTTCTTCGGTTACGCCGGTAAAAATGGCTGGGGCTACCACAGTATTGGTAAAGAGCTGATCGATCGCGGCGAAGTGAAACGCGAAGATATGTCGATGCAGGCCATTCGCCAGTGGGCGCAGGAGCACTCACCGCAGGAAGTTCGCGCACTGCTGGAAACCAACCCATCGTTTGTCTTCTTTAAAGCTGAACCGTTTACGCCGGTGCGTGGAGCCAGCGCCGTTCCGCTGGTAGCAAAAGCCTCGGTTGCCTCTGACCGCTCAATTATTCCGGCGGGCACCGTACTGCTGGCTGAAGTGCCGCAGTTAAATGAGAAGGGCAAATTCAACGGCAAATATGAGATGCGCCTGATGGTCGCACTCGACGTGGGTGGCGCGATTAAAGGCCAGCACTTTGATATCTATCAGGGTATCGGCCCGGACGCTGCGCATCTCGCCGGCTTCTATAATCACTATGGCCGCGTCTGGGTACTCAAAGCTGCACCGGGTGCCGGACAGCCGCTGTTCTCCGGCACGCAAAACGGTAATAATGGTTCACTGCTTCTCGGCGCTAACTAATTTCTTCTCTGCGGGCCTTCGGGCCCGCACGACGTAACAGGTTCAACTATGAAAGTGTTAAACGACGCCTGGCATCAGCGCTTTGGCGGCACGGCGCGTCTCTATGGTCAGAATGCGCTGCAACGTTTTGCTGACGCACACTTCTGCGTCATCGGTATTGGCGGCGTCGGTTCCTGGGCGGCGGAAGCACTGGTGCGCACCGGGATTGGTAAAATTACCCTGATTGATATGGATGATGTCTGTATCACCAACACCAACCGGCAGCTTCATGCGCTTCAGGGCAACGTGGGCAAAGCCAAAACGGACGTGATGGCAGAGCGGCTGCGTGCGATCAATCCTGACTGCGAAGTGATCTGCATAGATGACTTTATTACGCCGGAGAACACTGCTGAACTGATGGCTGCCGGTTTTGACTACGTGATCGACGCTATCGACAGCGTGCGGCCTAAAGCGGCGCTGATCGCCTGGTGTCGCCGGAATAAGATCCCGTTAATCACCACCGGTGGTGCGGGTGGGCAGATTGATCCGACGCAAATTCAGGTCGCCGATCTGGCGAAAACCATTCAGGATCCCCTGGCGGCGAAGCTGCGCGAACGATTGAAAAGCCTGGGCGTGGTGAAAAACAGCAAAGGTAAACTCGGCATCGACTGTGTTTTTTCAACTGAAGCGCTGGTTTATCCGCAGGCAGATGGCAGCGTCTGTGCTTCACGCAGCACGGCGGAAGGTCCGAAGCGGATGGATTGCACATCCGGCTTTGGCGCGGCAACCATGGTTACCGCTACGTTCGGCTTTGTTGCCGTTTCACATGCGCTGAAGAAGTTTCTGGCGCGCGCTGTTCGTCAGGATGCCGTCAGCGCCTGACGCGCGGCGTGCTCCACGGCGGTAGCCAGCGCCTGCAGGCCGCTGCTGCGGGAAGCGCTGAGCTGGGCGCGCAGGCCCAGTTCGTCAAACAGCGTTAAGGGATCGCTGGCCAGTAACTGTTGTGGCGTCTGGCCCTCAACCGCAGTCAGCAGCACGGCCAGCAGGCCGCGCACAATCCGTCCTTCACTGTCACCATAGAAATGCAGCGTGCCATCCTCGCATAACTGGCTGCCCAGCCAGACCCGATTTTCACACCCGCTGAGTTCAATTTCTGCGGTTTTCAGTTCCTCCGGCAACCCAGGTAACTGTCGGCTCAGCTGAATCAGCTGACGATAACGATCCTCCCATTGATGAAAGCGGCCAAAGCTCTCTTTCAGGCTGGCAACAGTAATCTGTTCGCCAAACGGGTGTGGCGCTAACAGCGGTGAACACATAATCAAAACTCCGATAACAGCGAGATGGCACCTTTCATGGCGCGCACCAGCGCATCAACATCCTGCAAACTATTATAGGGTGCAAAAGAAGCCCGCAGCGTGCCGCTGACGCCCAGCGCTGCCAGCAACGGCTGCGCACAATGCTGGCCAGCGCGCAGAGCGATTCCCTGCTCAGCCAGCAGCGTCACCAGATCGCTGTGATGCAGGCCAGCAAATTCAAAGGCCAGCAGGCTGGCGTTGCCACTGCGGAAGCTGCGGAAGCCAGGCAATTCTGCCAGCTGCTCCTCCGCCAGTGTCGCCAGATGCTGACTCCAGCGCTCCGCTTCGGCCAGATCGTACTGCGCCAGCCAGCTCAGTGCTGCACTCAGGCCCACTACGCCCGCCACATTCGGAGTACCTGCCTCAAAACGCCAGGGCACTGGCTGTGGTGTGAAGCCACTGAAATCGACATCCGTTATCATTTTTCCGCCACCCTGCCAGGGTGACATCGCTTCCAGCAGGTCCGCTTTGCCATATAACGCGCCAATGCCCATCGGGCCGTAAATCTTATGGCCGGAAAAAGCGTAAAAGTCGATATCCAGCGCCTGTACGTCAGGCGGGCAATGCACCACCCCCTGCGCGCCATCGACCATCACTTTCGCACCCACGGCGTGTGCCAGCGGAATCGCTCTGGCGAGATCGGGACATCCTCCGGTGACGTTCGACATCTGGCCTATAGCCAGCAGGCGGGTGCGGTTGTTGAGCAGGTTGGGTAACAGGCTGATATCGGGCAGGCGATCTGGCCCTAACGGCCATTTTATGACGTGGGCACCGCATGCCTGCGCAGCCATCAGCCAGGGGACCAGGTTGGCGTGGTGTTCAGCCTCACTCACCACAATCTCATCGCCGGGCTGCAGGCGCGGGCGCAGCCAGCTGTTCGCCACCAGGTTTATCGCTTCGGTGGTGCCGCGCGTCCAGACAATCTCACGATCGTCTGCGGCATTCAGCCAGCGGGCAACCTGATGACGCGCCTGTTCATAGCGATGGGTTAAGGCCTGCGCAGCGGCAAACTGGCTGCGATGAACCGTCCCTGCGCTGAGGCTGTAAAACTGCTGTGTACTGTCAATGACGGCCTGCGGCTTCAGCGTGGTCGCGGCGCTATCGAGATAAACGCCGGCGTCGGCGAGCGCGGGAAACTGCTGGCGAAAGTCGCTAGGGTTAAATGGGATCATGCCGGGTCCATGATAAGAAAAATTAGGACCACACTGAAAGAATGGTCTGCGTCTGGCAAAGCTGGAAAAGCGCGTTATGCTGAATATTGCAAGGTTTGAACCAAACCCGCATAACGAGTGGACGTTTAATAGTCGATCTCACTTATCGGCTGCCTCTGGTTAGCGTAGCGCGGGTGGTTTGATGCAATCAATCTACAAGGAGATAGCAGATGAAAAAACTTACCGCAGTTCTGGCCGTGTGTACTCTTGCTTTTACACTGAGTGCCTGTTCAAGTAATTACGTGATGCATACCAACGATGGCCGCACTATCGTGGCTGCCGGCAAGCCTAAAGTTGATAATGATACCGGCATGATCAGCTATAAAGATGCGAATGGCAACGAGCAGCAGATTAACCGCTCAGACGTCAAAGAAATGGTCGAGTCAAAGTAAGTAGCAAAAAAAAAGCACCGCAATTTGCGGTGCTATTTAAAAATCACTATGGACAGACAGGGTAAATCTACAGGAATTAAGCGCTCGATCCGCAATCGTCGGATCAAAAATTTGCAAACACAACATCACGACCACAAGCCAAAAGCTTTCAGAAAATCTGCGAACTCACTCACAAATCTAAAAACTTTTCGTTCCGGCTCAGGAAGTGTGGCAACTATAGGTATTTGCTGGAGGTTCCTCAACGGACAAATTATAATGCCTCGGATTAAAAATTCTAATACGTAAACGGTTTGTATTAGCCTGCGTATTTTTCGCCGATCCGGATACGGAAAACCATGTCGAAACGCCTTCCTCCTCTTAACGCACTGCGTGTTTTTGATGCAGCTGCACGCTATTTAAGCTTTACCAAAGCGGCTGAAGAGCTGTTTGTCACCCAGGCTGCTGTAAGCCATCAGATAAAATCTCTGGAAGATTTTCTGGGGTTAAAGCTGTTTCGCCGGAGGAATCGTTCGCTGTTACTGACCGAGGAAGGACAAAGCTACTATCTCGACATCAAAGAGATTTTCTCGGCGATAAACGAAGCGACGCGCAAATTGCAGGCCCGCAGTGCCAAGGGGGCGCTGACGGTCAGTTTACTGCCAAGCTTTGCCATTCAGTGGCTGGTTCCCCGCCTCTCCAGCTTTAATATGGCTTATCCGGGAATTGACGTGCGCATCCAGGCGGTTGACCGTGACGAAGAGAAACTGGCAGACGATGTCGATGTGGCGATTTTTTACGGGCGGGGCAACTGGCCCGGACTGCGGGTGGAAAAACTCTATGCCGAATATCTGTTGCCGGTCTGCTCGCCGTCACTGATGACCGGGGATAATCCGCTGAAAACGCCGATGGATCTGTCGCGTTTTACCCTGCTGCATGATGCCTCCCGCCGCGACTGGCAATCCTATATCCGGCAGCTGGGCCTGCAGCATATTAATGTGCAGCAGGGGCCAATTTTCAGCCACAGCGCGATGGTTCTGCAGGCGGCGATTCATGGTCAGGGCGTGGCGCTGGCCAACAATGTTATGGCGCAGAGTGAAATAGAAGCCGGACGATTAATCTGCCCATTTAATGATGTATTAGTCAGTAAAAACGCTTTTTATCTGGTTTGTCATGACAGTCAGGCAGAACTGGGTAAAATAGCCGCCTTCCGACAGTGGATTCTGGAAAAAGCTGCAACCGAACAAGAAAAATTCCGCTTTCGCTATCAACAATAACGTATTGATTTATTTGCATTCAGATGCAAAAGCACCCTGAGGGTCAGTTCATGTCCAGTCGTGCCATGTTTGTTTTTGCGGCTATCAGCGGATTTCTGCTGGTGGCTTTTGGCGCATTTGGTGCCCACGTGTTGAGTCAGTCGCTTGGTGCGGCTGAAATGGCCTGGATGCATACCGGGCTGGAGTATCAGGCTTATCACACCTTAGCGGTGATGGGGCTGGGCGCTGCGATGTTACGTCGCGCCAATATCTGGTTTTACTGGAGCAGTGCGTTAATGGCGCTCGGCACCGTGCTGTTCAGTGGCAGCCTCTATTGTCTGGCGCTGTCACATCTTAAGTTTTGGGTTTTTATCACACCTGTGGGTGGAGTCTGTTTCCTCGCCGGTTGGGTATTGATGTTGATTGGCGCTTTGCGTCTTAAACGAAAGGCAGAACGCCATGAATAAAGTTTTACTCTATTGTCGCGCCGGTTTTGAAAAAGAGTGCGCGGCAGAAATCAGCGCTAAAGCGGCGGAACGCGAAATCTACGGCTTTCCCCGCGTTAAAGATGACTCCGGCTACGTGTTGTTTGAGTGCTATCAGTTCGAAGATGCTGATCGCCTGGCGCGTGAGCTGCCATTTGACGAGCTGATCTTTGCCCGTCAGATGCTGGTCGTCGGCGAAATGCTGCGTGACCTGCCACAGGAAGATCGTATCACCCCGATTGTCGGCATGCTGACCGGCGTGGTGGAGAAGGGGGGCGAACTGCGTGTTGAAGTGCCTGACACCAACGAAGCCAAAGAGCTGACCAAATTCTGCCGCAAGTTCACCGTGCCGCTGCGTTCAGCACTGCGTGAAAGCAAAATCCTGCTGAACTATGAAAGCCCGAAACGCCCGGTTGTGCATGTGTTTTTCATCGCACCTGGCACCTGTTACGTCGGTTACTCCATTCGGGAAAACAGCTCGCCGTTTTATATGGGTATTCCACGCCTTAAGTTTCCTTCTGATGCGCCAAGCCGTTCCACGCTTAAGCTGGAAGAGGCATTCCACGTCTTTATTCCTGCGGATGAGTGGGATGAGCGTTTAGCCAGCGGCATGTACGCGGTGGATCTGGGAGCCTGTCCGGGCGGCTGGACCTATCAACTGGTCCAGCGCAGCATGATGGTTTATGCGGTGGACAATGGACCAATGGCACCGAGCCTGATGGATACCGGCCAGGTGATGCATGAGAAAGCGGATGGATTTAAATTCCGTCCGCCTCGCACCAACATCAGCTGGCTGGTGTGTGACATGGTAGAGAAGCCGGTTCGCGTGGCTAACCTGATGACCGACTGGCTGGTCAACGGCTGGTGCCGCGAAGCGATCTTCAACCTTAAGTTGCCGATGAAAAAGCGCTATGAAGAGGTCACGCAGAATCTGGCCATGATGCAGGAGCGGTTTGATGAGAATGGCATCAACGTGCAGATTCGCGCCCGTCAGCTCTATCATGACCGCGAAGAGGTAACGGTTCATGTGCGTCGTATGTGGGCTGCGACCGGTGGCCGTCGCGACGAGCGTTAATCGACTGGCTGAGTGCCGTTGCACTCAGCCGGTGTAACGCAGCGTGTTCAGATTTCCCTGCAACACCAGATCCTGCTTCAGTGTGGCCACCTGACGACTAATCTCTGCCATATGCTGCCCTTCAGCGAGTTTTTCCCGCCATTTGGCGGGCACCTGGTCCAGTTGCTGGTAGACCCCCTCAAGCGTCTGAAACGTTGTTAGCAGCTGCTTTGCGCTTTTAGGGCCGATGCCGGTGATGCCCGGAATTTTACTGCTGCTGATGCCGCATAATCCCCAGTAGTCAGGTAACCGCTGGGGCGCCACGCCAAACTCTGCCTCGATAAAAGGCAGGTCGAGCCACCGTTTCTGGAAGTAGTCGCGGATGCGGATCTCGGGTGCCAGCAGCTGGCAGTAGCCTTTGTCAGTGGAAACAATGGTGGCCTGATGTCCGGCCTGGGCCATTTTAACCGCCAGCGTCGCCGCTAAATCATCCGCTTCATCCTCGCCCGCAATCCAGCAGCTTACGCCTGCTGCGCGAAAAGCCTCCTGTAACGCCGGCATCTCTGCCTGCAAATCGTCTGGCATCGGCGGACGACCGCTTTTGTAGTCGGGAAGCAGCTGATGCCGCCAGCCCTGATGACGCGCTTCGCCATCAAATACCGCCACGGCATGGGTCGGGCGGGCGTGACCCAGTACCTGGCGCAGCGCAGCCACACAGCCGTCGACACAGGGGGAGCCTTGTACCGCATGCAGACGGCGAATCAGATTCAATGCGTCAACAATAACAAGATGAAAAGCCATGAGAGTATGGGCAGCCCGGGGGCTGCCTCCTGGTTTATTTGATAATTTCGTAGCAGGGGATGTAAGCAGTGCCTGGCAGCTTCATGCGCTGCTGGGCAACGAATCCCTGCAGCAGTTCATCCATGCGGTGCATGATGTCGGGGTCGCCATGCAGTTTAAAGCGTCCCTTCTCACGGATTTCGCGGATGCCCATCTCTTTAACATTACCCGCGACGATGCCTGAGAAGGCGCGGCGCAGGTCGGCGGCCAGCTTCTCAGGAGGCTGATTCGTGTAGAGATTGAGGTTCGCCATATTTTCATGGGTAGGCAGGAACGGCACCTGCAGATCGGGTTCAATGCGAATCGACCAGTTGAAGCTGTAAGCATCGCCGGTTTCGCGACGATTCTCTTTAACCTGCGGCATCGCTTTCTTCATCAGACGCGCCACTTCTGCCGCATCATCGATAATAATCTGATAATGCTTACGCGCCTGTTCACCCAGCGTGTTGACGATGAAATCATCCAGCACACGGAAATAATCGGCGCTCTCTTCTGGTCCGGTCAGGATCAGCGGCAGTACCTGGTCGTTGTTCTGCGGATTCATCAGAATGCCCAGCAGATAGAGCAGCTCTTCTGCCGTGCCGACCCCGCCCGGGAAAATAATGATGCCATGGGCGATACGCACAAACGCTTCCAGACGTTTTTCGATGTCTGGCATGATGATCAGCTCATTCACCAGCGGATTTGGCGGTTCAGCCGCAATGATCGAGGGTTCTGTCAGGCCGATAAAACGGCTGTCACGATAGCGCTGCTGGGCGTGGCCAACGGCGGCCCCTTTCATTGGCGCTTCCATCACGCCCGGCCCGCAGCCGGTACAGATATTCAGCTCGCGCAGTCCCAACTGCGTACCAACATTGCGGCAATACTGGTACTCAACGGCGTTGATTGAGTGTCCACCCCAGCACACTACGGTGTTGGGATACTCGCCAATGTGCAGTGCCCGTGCATTACGCAAAATGGAAAACACGGTGTTGGTGATCGTGGCGGAATCGTTCTCTTCGGCTGCCGTGAAACGGCCCGGCATGTTGAGCTGGCCGCTGACAAACAGGATGTCACGCAGCACCGCAAACAGATTTGCCTGCAGGGAACGGATGATGCGGCCATCAACGAACGCCTCTTCCGGTGGATTGATCAGTTCCAGTTTGACGCCGCGCTCACGGCGCAGCACGTTGATGTCAAAATTCTCAAAGCGGGAGAGCAGTTCGTGGCTGCTGTCAGTCTGGCTGCCGGAGTTGAGTACTGCCAGAGAGCAATTGCGAAACAGCTGGTAGAGGTCGCTGCTTGCTGTGCGCTTGAGCATATCGACTTCCAGTTGCGAGAGCAGATCCATTGAGCCAAGTGGACTGATATGGGTAATCAAATGAACTCCTTTACACCCGCCTGGGTGCCTGTTGGCACTGCAACCGCAGTGACGAAAATCCCTGGTCGGCAATCCGCAGATTGCCGCCTTCATCAGAGTAGCCTTGTCGGCCTGCACAGCTCAAGCGGAACTGCGCATACAGCACGCAGCCTGCGAGAAGTCTCGCAAACTACTGACGAACCAGCCGTGAAAAACCGGGTGAGAAGGGCACATTGGTGCGCCACGGGTTGATATCCAGTCCGCCACGGCGGGTGTAGCGTGCATAAACGGTCAGCGCTTCAGGATGACAGAAACGCATCACATCATTAAAGATGCGCTCGACGCACTGCTCGTGAAATTCGTTATGCTGGCGGAATGAGACCAGATAGCGCAGCAGCGCTTCACGGTCGATACGCGGGCCTGTGTAGCGGATCAGCACCGAGCCCCAGTCAGGCTGATTGGTGATCAGGCAGTTTGACTTGAGCAGGTGGCTCACCAGCGTCTCCTCAACGATTTCGCTGCCTGCGGCATCCGCCAGATAGTCGGCATTGAAGCGATAATCGTCGATAGCAATATCCTGCTCATCAATACAGCAACCGTCAAAATGACCGACAGGCTGACCTTCAATTTCACTAAGACGGAACAGCGCAACCTGCACTTCACCTTCTGCACAGGCGCTCAGATCCCGCTCCAGCGTCTGACGGACCTCGCCCCAGTCCGCAAAGCGGGTCTGGTTAAAACTGTTAAGGTAAAGCTTAAAGCTTTTCGACTCGATCAGATTGCGGCTCTGTGCATCCAGCACCACTTCCCCGACGGCAACCTGGGGTAGCCCTTTACTGTTGAGCCACGAGAGTTCATAAAGGGTCCAGATATCGCTGCCGGTAAAGGGCAGGCTGTCGGGAAACAGGCCCAGCGGTTCACGGTTCAGACTGCGTGGCACCGACTGCAGTAAGCTGTTGTCATACTGATCGTGATAGGCTGTGGGTTTGCCCAGCGTCAGGTTACTGAGCGCCTGATCCTGTTCGTGAGTAGTCATTGCGGTTACCACCAAAATTAATCAAAGTGGCTAAGTGTAACCCATCAGAAGTGAGAATATGAATGATGCAGCAAACTGCCGCCGCGTTGCGCGACTTTACTACCCGATACTGCCAGCACTGGCTTCAGCAGGCGGGACATGCGCCGGCCAGCAGCGATCTCTATGGCGTTCCCTCGCCCTGCGCACTTGAGGATCGCGATCAGCGTGTGCTCTGGCAGCCGCAGCCTTTTAGTCTGCCACCGACGCTGGATGCCGTTGAACGGGCAGTCGATATCCAGCTTCAGCCGTCGGTCACAGATTTCTATACCGCGCAGTTTGCCGGGGATATGCAGGCCACTTTTGGCGAGAATCAGCTGACACTGTTGCAGGTGTGGAGTGAAGAGGATTTCCTGCGGTTACAGGAGAACCTGATTGGCCATCTGGTGATGCAGCGCCGCCTCAGGCAGTCGCCTACGCTGTTTATTGCCACAACCGATTCAGAAGAGGAGATCATCTCGCTTTCTAATCTCAGTGGTGAAGTGATTCTGGAGCAGCCTGGCCGCAAACAGCGTGCGGTATTAGCCGAAAGTCTTGAGATATTTCTTAAGTCATTACAACCGGTTATCAACTGATTTGCAGTGATCGGCTGCTGACCTTGTGAGATATCTCTTACATCTTCTGTGAGAGATCGCCATATAACAGATGAGATATTCGGAAAACTGAAATGTAAAAATATTGTGAATCATAAACTTAATGGCGTTTATCTGAATATCTGCAGCACATTTCGTAAAGTTCCTTTCTGAGTACCTTGTTTGCGTAACGGTTTCTGTCAAAATGTTTCTCACTGCAGGATGCTCAGGAAACAGATATCGTCAGGATGATGGTAAGCCATGAGGCAGGAACGTAACGGAGCTTACGGCACAGTGAAGGTTTCAGGACGAAACAGGATCGCTCAGGATTGAGTAAGGGACACCTCCAGGATGGAGAATGAGAACCCCTCAGAAGAGGCGGTGGGCCAGGAGGCTAAGGATACATCAGGACGATGCGCGACAGGAGTTCGCACTGGACAAGTTGTCATGGAAGAGCAGGGAGCATAAACGTAGCAGGATAGCTGCAAACGAACCGGGAGCACTGTTTATACAGTGCTCCCTTTTTTTGTGCCTGTGCCAACAAGTGATATGCTTGCCGCCCATTTTTGACTGCTCGCTGGAGGTGGCGCATGACGCCTGAACAATTGATTACGCAACGGCTGGAGCAACTGGAAGCGGTGATGCGTGAGCACCATCTCTGGCAAAGTACTCCTCCGGCCGAGGGTGCGCTTAAGAGCCAGGAACCTTTTTGCGTGGATACACTGGAACCGCTGCAGTGGCTCCAGTGGGTCTTAGTCCCGCGGATGCATGCCCTGATTGCCGCGGGACATCCGCTGCCGCAAAACTTTGCCGTTGCCCCTTATTATGAAGTGGCGCTGGTACCTGACCAGCCCGGCATTGCGCCGCTGCTGCTGACCCTGCGTCAGCTGGATGCCTTGATGAAGGATGCTGCCCACTGATGCTGGAGATACTCTATCAGGATGAGTGGCTGGTTGCCGTTAACAAGCCCAGCGGCTGGCTGGTTCATCGCAGCTGGCTGGATCGCCATGAAACGGTGTTTGTGATGCAGACTGTTCGTGATCAGATCGGACAGCATGTCTTTACCGCGCATCGGCTGGATAAACCTACGTCAGGCGTGCTGCTGATGGGGCTTTCGAGTGAAGTCGGACGTCTGCTTTCCCTGCAGTTTGAACAGCACCAGATGCAGAAAACCTACCACGCCGTGGTGCGTGGCTGGCTGGAGAGCAGTGGAACGCTCGATTATCCGCTGGTGGAAGAGCTGGATAAAATTGCCGATAAACACGCCACTGAAGCGCGCACCGCACAGCCCGCCGTCACCGATTATCAGTCACTGGCCACCGTTGAGATGCCGGTCGGCATTGGTCGTTATCCCACGTCGCGCTACAGCCTTGTAGAGATGGCCCCTAAAACCGGTCGTAAGCATCAGCTACGCCGCCATATGTCACACCTGCGTCATCCGATTATTGGTGATTCTGCGCACGGTGATCTGCGTCAGAACCGGGGTGCTGCCGAACATTTCGGCGCTAACCGACTGATGCTGCACGCCAGCAGCCTGGCATTGACCCATCCGGTGACCGGTGAACCATTGCTGATACGCGCCGGACTGGATGGCGTCTGGCAGAATCTGATGAATCAGTTTGGCTGGCAGGAACAGATTCCTGAGGTGCCGCGGGTTGAGTTTAACGCAGCGCCAGGACAGGATAGCGTTTCAGAATAAGGGAGAAAGCAGATGGCAAAGATTGGTATTTTTGTAGGTACGGTATACGGCAATGCATTGCTGGTGGCGGAAGAAGCGGAGCCGTTACTGCAACAGCAGGGGCACAGCGTCACCGTATTTGATGATCCGACGCTGGCAGACTGGCAGAACAGTGCCGGCGATGTGGCGTTAATCGTCACCTCAACCACCGGCCAGGGCGATTTGCCCGATTCGATTTCCGGTCTGTTCCATGCGATCAAAGATAAGCTGGGTCATCAGCCTGCGCTGCGCTACGGCGTGATTGCGCTGGGTGACAGCAGTTATGACCATTTCTGTGGCGCGGGCAAAGCGTTTGATGCGCTGCTGCAGGAGCAGGGCGCTCAGCGGGTTGGCGAAGTATTACTGGTTGATGCCACTGAAAACCCTGAGCCGGAAGCGGTCACCTCTCCATGGGTTGAAGCCTGGGGCGCACAGCTCTGATTGCAACGGCAGGCTTATCTATGCCCTGGCTGAGATAAGCCTGTGTTGCGCGCACGGCGATGTCAGTTGAGTGCAATATCAGGTGACAGGTGCCGGGTTAAACACAGCCAGCTGATTACGGATACCCCAGCGATCGGACCAGGTCTGCTTCCTGCCGCTGGCAATGTCCAGAATCAACTCAAACAGTCGCCAGCCCACCTGCTCAATACTCTCTTCACCCGTCGCAATCGTTCCGGCATTGATGTCCATCAGATCGTGCCAGCGCTCTGCCAGCGCATTGCGCGTCGCCATCTTGATCACCGGAATCGCGGCCAGACCGTAAGGCGTTCCGCGCCCGGTCGTGAACACCTGTAACGTGATACCGGATGCCAGTTGCTGCGTGCCGCAGACAAAATCGCTGGCGGGCGTCGCCGCATAAATTAATCCACGCCGCGTAGGCCGTTGACCCGGCGAGAGCACTTCGACAATGGCGCTGCGTCCCGATTTGGCGATCGATCCCAGTGCTTTTTCCACTACGTTGGCCAGGCCGCCTTTTTTGTTGCCGGGAGACGGGTTAGCGCTGCGATCGGTCTGGCCCTGGTCGAGGTAATTGTCATACCAGGCCATCTCCTCCAGTAAGCGCTTACCAACTTCCTGATTGATCACCCGTGGCGTCAGCAGGTGAATGGCATCACGCACTTCAGTGACTTCAGAGAACATCACGGTCGCCCCGCAGCGCACCAGCAGATCAGAGGCGAAGCCCACCGCCGGATTCGCCGTTACGCCTGAGAACGCATCGCTGCCTCCACACTGCATACCCACAATCAATTCTGCAGCGGAGCAGGTTTCGCGCTGGCGCGCATTGAGCCGCTGAAGATGACGTTCTGCGACCTGCAGAATCTCATTCACCATCGCACCGAAACCCACCAGCTTTTCATCCTGCAAACGCACGATGTCATGGTCGTCCAGTGAAATGGCCTGCACGTCAGGCGTGCCGGTCAGCAGGCGCTCAGGCTGCAACTTTTCGCAACCCAGACTGACGATCATCACTTCGCCGCCGAAATTGGCATTCAGTGCCAGATTATGAATGGTGCGAATCGGCACCACCGCAGCAGGCGCGTTGATCGCCACACCACAGCCATAAAGATGGTTCAGGGCGACGACGCCATCCACATTCGGAAAGCGTGGCAGCAGATCCCGTTCAATGATCTGCACGACATGATCCACCACACCCGCCACGCAGTGGACACTGGTGGTGATGCCGAGGAGATTACGCGTACCCACGCTGCCATCCGCATTCCGGTAACCTTCAAAGGTGTAACCTTCTAACGGCGGCAAATCAGGCGGAACCTGCTTGGCTAACGGCAGGCTCTCCAGCGGAGGGGCTTCTGGCAGCGCAACAAGAGATTCATCAATCCAGCTGCCCTGGGCAATATCCCGCAGCGCATAGCCGATAACTTCACCATATCGCACAATCTCTGCACCCTGGTTAATGGCGCTTAGCGCCACTTTATGGCCCTGCGGCACATGTTCAGTAAGCGTCAGGCCATCCGCAAACTGCGTGCCGGCTGGCAGACCCATGCTGTTGACCACAATCGCGACATTGTCATGCTCATGGACTTTGATATAGAGCGGTTGTTCATCTGTATTGGGTTTCATCGCTCACCTTCCTGTCTGTCGTGCCGTACTTGTGCGGCACGTTGTAATGTTCTGATCTGTCACACGCGTGTTTGCCAGCTTCAGTATAGGGAGGCGTCGCACGTGGCGCATTGTGCAAATGACCACCATTGAGGTATTTCACCGCGTTGTTTTGGGTCGCTTATCCAAAAGCAAGTGAAGAGCCTCACAAACAGCGGGGTAAAGCGTTGTCAGCGGCTAATTTCGCCATGGTATTTGCCACTTTCGTGAGCCACACCGCAGCCTTTTGTGCATCCGCAAGATAATCACTTCATTAATCAGTTTATTCCAGGGCGATACGCCAATGTGATCGCTACGGGCTGTTCTTATACTGAGTTTCGTTAGCCAAAGTCAGGTTATCTGTCACGACGTATTCCTCATCTGATGCAGGGGCAAAGGCGCGTTAATGACCGCAGCTGTCAGCAGCCGGATGAATAAATAAAAGTTTGCCAAAACAAAAAGATCGCCGTGTTTAACCCAATTTCTCTCTGATACCCAACGCGATGTGTATGCAGTCAGAGCGGATGTAGCTCACGCTATATTTCAGGAGTGCATCATGAATAGTTTCAGCCAGACCGCGGAAACGGTGCAGAAGCGCACCAATGCCCGTTACTGGATTGTGGTGATGTTATTTATCGTCACCTCATTCAACTACGGTGACCGCGCAACCATTTCAATTGCCGGTTCGGCGATGTCCAAAGATATCGGCCTTGATTCAGTCGGACTTGGCTATATCTTCTCAGCGTTCTCATGGGCGTATGTCATTGGTCAGATTCCGGGCGGCTGGCTGCTCGATCGCTTCGGCTCAAAACGCGTCTACTTCTGGAGCATCTTCACCTGGTCGCTGTTTACCTTTCTGCAAGGGTTCGTCGATCTGTTCAGCGGCTTTGGCATCATCATGTCGCTGTTTATTCTGCGTTTCCTGGTCGGCCTGGCTGAAGCACCTTCTTTCCCGGGCAACAGCCGCATAGTCGCAGCCTGGTTCCCGGCGCAGGAACGCGGCACGGCGGTGGCGATCTTCAACTCGGCCCAATACTTTGCCACCGTGATCTTCGCACCGATTATGGGCTGGCTGGTCTCTTCCGTGGGCTGGGCGCACGTGTTCTGGTTCATGGGCGGCCTGGGCATCATCCTCAGTTTCATCTGGCTCAAAGTGATACACGATCCCACCGATCATCCTGGCGTGAATAAAGCTGAACTGGAGTACATGGAACAGGGCGGCGCGCTCATCAACATGGATGTCAAAAAGAACACCCGAAAAGTGAGCTGGAGCGAGAAGTGGTTCCAGATCAAACAGCTGCTGACGTCACGCATGATGCTGGGCATCTATCTCGGTCAATACTGTGTTAACGCCTTAACCTACTTCTTTATCACCTGGTTCCCGGTCTATCTGGTACAGGCGCGCGGCATGTCGATTCTTAAAGCGGGCTTTGTTGCGTCGATTCCGGCGGTGTGCGGCTTCCTCGGCGGCGTACTGGGCGGGGTGATCTCTGACTGGCTGATGCGTAAAACCGGCTCGCTGAATATCGCACGTAAAACGCCAATCGTTCTCGGCATGCTGCTCTCTATCTCAATGGTGATGTGTAACTACACCAATACCGAATGGATGGTGGTGTTCTTTATGGCACTGGCCTTCTTTGGTAAAGGCATCGGCGCGCTGGGCTGGGCGGTGATGGCAGATACCGCGCCGAAAGAGATCAGCGGCCTGAGCGGTGGTTTGTTCAACATGTTCGGTAACTTCTCCGGCATCGTCACGCCTATCGCCATCGGTTACATCATTGCCACCAGCGGTTCATTTGAAGGCGCGCTGGTTTATGTGGGGATTCACGCCTTTGTCGCGGCATTCAGCTTCCTGGTCATTGCCGGCGATATCAAACGTGTCGAACTGAAAACCTGGCCTGGTAAGGATGCATCATGAATACGCAAAGTTCGCCGGTGATTACTGACATGCGGGTTATCCCGGTCGCCGGTTACGACAGTATGCTGCTCAATATTGGCGGTGCACACAACGCCTGTTTTACCCGCAACATTGTGGTGCTCACTGATAGTGCCGGTCACACCGGCGTCGGTGAGGCGCCGGGCGGCGACACCATCTATCAGACGCTGGTGGAGGCGATTCCGCAGGTGAAAGGCCAGCAGATTGCCCGAATGAATCGTCTGGTGCAGCAGGTGCACAAAGGCAATCAGTCCGCCGACTTCACCACTTTCGGTAACGGTGCATGGACCTTTGAATTGCGGGTCAATGCGGTGGCCGCACTTGAAGCCGCGCTGCTCGATCTGCTGGGACAGTGTCTGGGCGTACCGGTGGCTGAACTGCTGGGGCCGGGCAAACAGCGTGATGAAGTCACGGTGCTGGGCTACCTGTTCTATCTTGGCGACCGCCGTAAAACCGATCTTCCCTATCTGAGCGGTGATCAGGCCAGCCACGACTGGTATCACCTGCGTCATCAGGAAGCACTGACCAGCGATGCTGTCGTGCGCCTGGCTGAAGCGGCACAGGATAAATATGGCTTTAAAGATTTCAAGCTCAAAGGTGGCGTGCTGCCGGGTGAGCAGGAGATCGCCACGGCGGCGGCGCTCAAGCAGCGTTTTCCCGATGCCCGTATCACCGTCGATCCCAATGGAGCCTGGCTGCTGGATGAAGCCATCGCGCTGTGTAAAGGAATGCAGGATGTGCTGAGCTACGCCGAAGACCCCTGTGGCGCGGAGCAGGGCTATTCGGGCCGGGAAGTGATGGCTGAGTTCCGGCGCGCAACCGGCCTGCCCGTCGCCACAAATATGATCGCCACCAACTGGCGCGAGATGAACCACGCGGTGATGGTCAATGCGGTCGATATTCCGCTGGCCGATCCGCATTTCTGGACGCTGAGCGGTGCTGTTCGGGTCGCGCAGCTGTGCGATGAATGGGGCCTCACCTGGGGCTGTCACTCCAATAACCACTTTGATATTTCGCTGGCGATGTTTACCCATGTGGGTGCAGCAGCGCCAGGCAACCCGACCGCGATTGATACCCACTGGATCTGGCAGGAGGGCGATCAGCGCCTGACGAAAAATCCGCTGCAAATCCGCAACGGAAAAATTGCCGTACCGGATGCGCCTGGCCTGGGCATTGAGCTCGACTGGGAGCAGGTAAACAAAGCCCATCAGCTTTATCAGTCACTGCCCGCCGGTGCGCGTAACGACGCCACGGCGATGCAGTATCTGGTCCCTGGCTGGACTTTTGATCGCAAGCGTCCGGCATTTGGCCGTGCAACAGCATAAGGAGCAAGAGATGAGTTCAACACCGAAAGTGACCGCCATGCAGGTTATTCCGGTCGCAGGCTATGACAGCATGCTGCTAAACCTCAGCGGCGCTCACTCACCATTCTTTACCCGCAACATTGTGATTATCAAAGATAACGCCGGACACACTGGTGTTGGCGAAATTCCGGGCGGCGAGAAGATTCGCCAGACGCTGGAAGATGCGGCCTCGCTGGTGATCGGCAAAACGCTGGGTGAGTACAAAAATACCCTCAGCCTGGTGCGCAGCACCTTTGCTGACCGCGATGCGAACGGGCGCGGTAACCAGACCTTTGATCTGCGCACCACGATCCATGTGGTGACCGGTATCGAAGCGGCGCTGCTTGATTTGCTGGGTCAGCACCTGGGCGTCAACGTCGCCTCGCTGCTGGGTGACGGTCAGCAGCGCGACCGCGTGGAGATGCTCGGCTACCTGTTCTACATCGGCGACCGCAATAAAACCTCGCTCTCTTATCAGAACCAGCAGAACGATCCGTGCGACTGGTATCGCCTGCGCCATGAAGAGGCGCTCACGCCGGATGCGGTCGTGCGTCTGGCGGAAGCGGCTTATGAGAAATATGGCTTTAACGATTTCAAACTCAAAGGCGGCGTGCTGCGCGGCGGCGAAGAGGCTGAAGCCGTTACCGCGCTGGCAAAACGTTTTCCTGAAGCCCGTATTACCCTCGATCCCAACGGAGCCTGGTCGCTCAACGAGGCGATCATGCTCGGCAAACAGCTTAAAGATGTGCTGGCCTACGCAGAAGATCCTTGTGGAGCCGAACAGGGCTACTCCGGTCGCGAAGTGATGGCTGAGTTCCGCCGCGCCACCGGCATGCCAACGGCCACCAATATGATCGCCACCGACTGGCGGCAGATGGGCCATACCCTGTCGCTGCAGTCAGTCGACATTCCGCTGGCTGACCCACATTTCTGGACCATGCAGGGTTCGGTGCGCGTGGCGCAGATGTGTCACGACTTCGGTCTGACCTGGGGCTCGCACTCCAATAACCACTTCGACATTTCGCTGGCGATGTTCACCCACGTTGCCGCTGCCGCGCCGGGTGCGATTACCGCCATTGATACCCACTGGATCTGGCAGGAGGGCAATCAGCGTCTGACCAAAGAGCCGTTCCAGATTAAAGGCGGTATGGTGCAGGTGCCGCAGAAACCGGGTCTCGGCGTAGAGCTGGATATGGATCAGGTGATGCAGGCCAATGCGCTCTATCAGAAGCAGGGACTGGGTGCACGTGACGATGCTGAAGCGATGCAGTTTTTAGTGCCGGGATGGACGTTCGACAATAAGCGCCCATGCCTGGTTCGTTAACCTTTTCGGCTCCCCAAGCGGAGCCATCGTCACAGGAGTTCAACCATGAGTAATGCAGCCTGGCCCAATGGATTTCGTCGTCGCCTGTTAGCGGGCGATACCCTGATTGGCAGCTGGTGCGCGCTGGCCAGTCCGATCTCGACTGAAATTCTGGGGCTGGCCGGTTTCGACTGGCTGGTCCTGGATGGAGAGCACGCGCCCAACGACATCACCACCTTTGTACCGCAGCTGATGGCGCTGAAAGGCAGCCACAGTGCGCCCGTGGTGCGTCCGCCCTGCAACGAGCCGGTGATCATTAAGCGTCTGCTGGATATCGGGTTTAACAATCTTCTGGTGCCGTTTGTCGAAACCGAAGAGGAAGCCCTGCGGGCTGTTGCCTCAACCCGCTATCCGCCAGCCGGGATTCGTGGTGTTTCGGTGTCGCATCGCAGCAACATGTACGGCACGCTGCCGGATTACAACAGCACCATCAATGACAACATCACGGTGCTGGTGCAGATCGAAACTCAGCAGGCGGTTGACAACATTGATGCCATCGCAGCGGTGGACGGTGTCGACGGCATTTTTGTCGGGCCGGGCGATCTCTCCGCTGCGCTGGGCTATCTCGGTCAGCCCGCACATCCCGAAGTACTGAAAGTGATTAAGCACATTTTTGAACGAGCCAAAGCCGCCGGTAAGCCGAGCGGCATTCTGGCACCGGTAGAAGCGGACGCGCGTCGCTATCTGGAGTGGGGCGCCACCTTTGTGGCTGTCGGCAGCGATGTCGGGATGTTCCGCAACGCCTCGCAGGCGTTATGCGACAAATTTAAGCGCTAATCGATTAAGGGGAAACGTCATGAAAATTGGATTTATCGGCCTGGGCATCATGGGCAAACCCATGAGTAAAAATCTGGTGAAAGCCGGGTATTTGCTGGTAGTGCGCGACAACAACACCGAAAACGAAGCGGAACTGGCTAAACTGGGCGCAACTGTGGCGAAAACGCCAAAAGAGGTGGCTGAGCAGTGCGATGTGGTGATTACCATGGTGCCCAATTCACCGCAGGTTATTGACGTCTGCCTGGGGAAAAACGGCATTATCGAAGGGGCGAAGCCAGGTCTGGTGGTCATCGACATGAGTTCCATTGCGCCGCTGGCGAGCCGTGAGGTACACGATGCGCTGGCAGAAAAGCAGATCAAAATGCTCGATGCGCCGGTCAGTGGCGGCGAACCCAAAGCGATTGAAGGAACGCTTTCGGTGATGGTCGGCGGTGACAAAGCCGTGTTCGATTCCTGCTATGACATCATGAAAGCGATGGCGGGCTCGGTGGTGCATACCGGCGACATCGGTGCGGGCAACGTGACTAAGCTGGCTAACCAGGTGATTGTGGCACTGAACATTGCGGCGATGTCTGAAGCGTTATCGCTGGCGACCAAAGCGGGTGTGAATCCGGATCTGGTTTATCAGGCGATTCGTGGCGGCCTGGCGGGCAGCACGGTACTGGATGCCAAAGCGCCGATGGTGATGGATCGTAACTTCAAGCCCGGCTTCCGGATTGACCTGCACATCAAAGATCTGGCGAACGCGCTGGATACCTCGCACAGCATCGGCGCGCATCTGCCGCTGACGGCAGCAGTGATGGAGATGATGCAGGCGCTGCGCAATGACGGGCAGGGTAACGCCGACCACAGTGCACTGGCCTGCTATTATGAGAAGTTAGCGAAGGTTGAAATCGCCCGCTAAAACCCGATGCCGGTCTCCCCAACACCGGACTGGTTCAGAGCCGTTTCAATCACTCAACTGCGCTCGGATTGCCTATGAAAATCGTAATCGCACCGGATTCATATAAAGAGAGTTTATCCGCCCTGGATGTGGCATCGGCGATTGAAGCGGGTTTCCGTGACATCTTCCCCGATGCACATTACGTGAAAATACCGGTCGCCGACGGTGGCGAAGGCACGGTAGAAGCGATGGTGGCGGCGACGAAGGGAAAAATCGTCAGGCTGAAGGTGACCGGACCGTTGGGCACGCAGGTTGATGCCTTTTATGGCCTGTCCGGCGATGAGTCCACGGCCTATATCGAAATGGCCGCGGCCAGCGGACTGGAACAGGTTCCGGCAGCACAGCGTGACCCGCTGATAACGACCTCATTCGGCACCGGCGAGTTGATCAGGCATGCGCTGGATAAGGGCGTCGGCCATATCATCATTGGTATCGGCGGCAGCGCCACCAATGATGGCGGTGCCGGGATGATGCAGGCGCTCGGCGCCCGACTGCTGGATGCCCAGGGCGGCGAGATTGGTCACGGAGGCGGTGCGCTCTCTGCGCTTGCCAGCATTGATATTGATGCACTGGATGCCCGCATTCATCAGTGCCGCATTGAAGTGGCGTGTGATGTTTCTAATCCGCTCACCGGAAAAGAGGGCGCATCGGCCATCTTCGGTCCGCAGAAAGGCGCGACACCGGCGCTGGTGCAGCAGCTCGATCAGGCATTGGTGCATTACGCCGCCATTATTCATCGCGATCTGGATATTGATGTCCTGCACATTCCTGGCGGCGGCGCAGCGGGCGGGATGGGGGCGGCACTGCACGCCTTTTGTCGGGCGGAACTGCGACGCGGCATTGAAATTGTCACAGAGGCGCTGGGGCTGGCTGACCAGGTGAAAGATGCTGATCTGGTGATTACCGGTGAAGGGCGTATCGACAGCCAGAGTATTAATGGCAAGGTGCCAATTGGTGTCGCCAGCGTGGCAAAACGTTTTAACAAGCCAGTGATTGGTATTGCCGGCAGCCTGACGGCGGATGTTGGCGTGGTGCATCAACATGGAATCGATGCGGTATTCAGCGTGCTTTACACCATCTGTTCGCTGGATGAAGCACTGGCCAGTGCCGGAAAAAATGTTGAGATGACGGCACGTAACGTGGCTGCCACGCTGAAACTGGCCGGATTCAGGTAACCGGCAGGCGCACCTGATTATTAAGCCCAGCCGGATTGAGCGGACATTGAGCAGACTGAAAAGGGCGTTGATATTCAGAATGTCTGTTTAAGCACCACGCTCTTTTCTGGCCAGCGCGCTGTAAGTTAGCCCTGCAAGCCGGTTAGCGTTTGAGACAGTGGCAGGTTCGGCGGCAGCTGCCGCCAGCCTTATCCAATTCCTAACAGCTGACGGGCTTCTCTGGCGACGTTTTCCATCTCATCCTGCAACTCCAGCAGCTCCGGTTCCAGTGCCGCGATGTCGCTGGCCTCCAGCAGTCCTCGCTCCAGCTGATGGCAGAGTTGTTTCATGCGCGGTACGCCGCTGTAGCTGGCGCTGCCGTGCAGCTTGTGAATAATCTCACGCAGGGCGTTGACCTCATTGGTCGCCATAAACTGCGCCATCTTCGCATGCACTTCCGGTAAAAATTCCAGCAGCATCCGCAGCAGATCGCGTGCCAGATCGGGTTTATTCGCCGCCTGTCGCAGTGCCAGTTGCCAGTCGAGCGTGGGTAATATTGGCAGCAGTTCAGGCACAGGGACCACCGGCGGCGGCGTATAGCGCGCCAGAAGCTGCCTTAACTTGCTCTCATCAATTGGCTTCGCAAGGTAGTCATTCATGCCTGCCTTGATCAACTGCTCGCGCTCGCCATCAATGGCATGGGCGGTCACTGCCACAATCGGCGTGCTGGCGTGTTGAGGCAGGCTACGGATAATTTCGCTGGCGCGAATGCCATCAATCTCAGGCATCTGAATATCCATCAGAATCACATCCAGCGGCTGCTGGCGAGCCTCGCGAATAGCGTGTTCAGCGCTGCTGCACAGCAGGATATTCTGCACCTGCTCCTCGAGCAGCGCGCCAATCAGTTTAAGATTGGCGGGATTATCATCCACCGCCATCACCGTCAGCGGCAGGCGGGGAGATGGCGGCAGTTCACTCATCTGACGGGTATGGAGATCCAGTAACATCGGCAGGAGTCGCGTCAGAGAGATTGGTTTCGCAATGCAGCCGTCAATGCCCCGCGCCTTCAGCTCATCAGCCAGCAACATCATCGGGCTGGGAAGCGCCATCAGCACATTGTCAGCCCGATCCAGCAGCCCATTAATCCTGCGCTCGTTGAGCAGTTCGGGCTGGCTGATATCGACGGGCATCGCCATCAGCAGCAGCGGATAGTGAGGTGCTTTTAATCCCTCCAGCGTTTCGCTGTAGTCAATCTGCAACGGTGTCGCGCTCAGCATCTCCAGCGCTGCGCTGGCAACATAAGCATCCGGTTCCACGTAGGCAATGCGCGCATGTGACAGCGCATCCAGCACGCGCGGCATGCCGGGTGCATTAGGATTAAGATCCAGCTGTACGCGAATGACAAAGACAGAGCCTTGATCCGGCTGGCTGCTAAAGGTGATTTCGCCGCCCATCTCCCGTACCAGTTTCTGGGTGATGACCAGCCCCAGCCCGGTACCGCCATGACGGCGCGAAATACTGGCGTCAGCCTGACGAAACGCCTGGAACATCTGGGTCTGTTGCTGCTCAGAGATGCCGATGCCGCTGTCCTCAACCTGAATCTCCAGCTCGACGCGCGACTGCGTAATCACCCGCTGTCCGACGCGCAGGCCGATGTATCCCTTCTCGGTAAACTTGATGGCGTTTCCGATCAGGTTGATCAGGATCTGTTGCAGGCGCAGCGCATCGCCAATCACGTTGTCCGGCACGCTGCTGTCACACACCACCGTCAGCTCCAGCCCTTTATCATGTGCCGACGGCGCCAGCAGCACCAGAGTTTCATCCAGCGTGGCGCGTAGCGGGAAGGGGATGGCCTCCAGCATCAGCTTGCCCGCTTCCAGCTTCGAGAAATCGAGCACGTCATTGATTATGCTGAGCAGGTTATTAGCCGAACGTTCAATGGTCTGCATATAGTCGCGCTGCGTCGTGCGCAGCTGGGTTTTCAGCATCTGGCGGGTAAAGCCCAGCACGCCATTCAGCGGCGTTCGCAGCTCATGGGACATATTGGCCAGAAACTCAGATTTGATGCGCGCCGCTTCCTGGGCGCGTTTCTTCGCCAGATCCAGCTCAACGTTCTGAATCTCCAGCTGTTCCAGTGTTTCCCGCAGATCGTAGGTCGCCTGATCGATATTGTGCTGCATCTCTTCGTGATAGGCGGTCAGCGACATGGCCATCGCGTTAATCCCGTTTTTCAGAATGCTGAGTTCACCCAGCATGTAACCCTCAACGCGGCTATCAAGCTGGCCGCGACGGATGCGGTCAACGGTGGTGACCATATTGCGGATCGGGCCGGTGACATCGCGCATCAGACGGTAAGCAAACAGCATGGCAAGGCAGAGGCAGAAGAGCAGCATCAGCGTGGCGACAAACACCTCTTTATACTGCTGTAAACGCACCGACTGCAGATCCAGCTCTATTGCCACATAGCCCAGCGGATTGCCCGATGGCTTGGCATCTTCATCCGGTAATTCATCCACATCGTAACGTTCGGTGGTAATCGGCGTGCGCAGAATCAGTATGCTGCCGTGACGTTCCATTGAAACATCGTCGGGCAGGCCGCGGATGTCATCCTGTTGCAACAGGCTGAGGTTTTGCTTGTGATTGGAGGTGACGTAGAGCTGATTGTGGTTATCAAACACCGAGATCGCCCGAACAATGGCGGAGTGGCGACGATGCAGCAGGCTGACCAGTTCACGCATGGCATCACGATTGTGCCAGGTCATGCTGTATTCGCTGGAAATCGCCAGGGGTTCGATGATGTTGGCCCCGGCATCGATTACCTGTCGCTGTAGCTCATTGTAGCGGTGCACCACAAAAAATGAGCTGAGCAGCAGGCCAACCATCAGCGTGGGTGCCAGAATTAAAATCATCATTCGCGCCCGAAGGCTGTATTTGGTCATAATAGTCGCCTGGCTACTCCGGCATTAACGTCCCTGTGCATGCTGTCGATAAAGCTATGCAGGTCGTTTTTCGATAAAGAGAATAAATAACACTATGGCGCAATTCTACGTTGCAAAACAGCGCGTGACGACGCAACAACGCCTTACCGTCACCATTGAGGAGCTTGACCCGTTTGGACAAGGTGTGGCACGCCACAAGGGCAAAACCCTGTTTGTCGCGGGTGCCCTGCCGGGTGAACAGGCTGAGATTGTGCTGACAGAGGATAAACGTCAATTTGCCCGGGCGAAAGTGACACGGCTGATTAGCCGCAGTCCGGCTCGGGTGACACCGCGCTGCCCGCACTATGATCGCTGCGGCGGTTGCCAGCAGCAGCATGCCGATGTGGCACTGCAACAGCAGAGCAAAGCGCAGGCCCTGAGCCGGATGCTGAGCCAGGCCGCCTCACAGAGTGTCGCGGTGGATGAGGTGATCGCCGGTCAGCCCTGGGGTTACCGCCGTCGTGCGCGTCTGGGTCTGCAATGGCAAAATAAAGCGCAGCGATTGCAGATGGGATTCCGGCAGGAAGCCAGCAACGATCTGGTCGATATACAGCACTGCCCCGTTTTAGTGCCCGAACTTGAGGCATTGCTGGTTCCGCTGCACCAGTGTCTCAGCGACCTGCGAGCTGTCAGGCGTCTCGGGCATGTGGAACTGGTGCTGGCGGACAATGGCCCGCTGATGATTCTGCGCCATCTTGATGCGCTGCATACAGATGACCGTGAAAAACTGGAACAGTTTTCGCATAAACATCAGCTGATGCTGTTCCTGGATGCGGGCGATGAAAATCTGACGGCGTTAAGTGAATCGATGCCCTTTTATCACTCTCATCAACTTAAGCTAACCTTCAATCCACAGGATTTTATCCAGGTTAATGATGGGGTGAATCAGCAGATGGTCGCGAAGGCGATCGCCTGGCTGGATTTGCAGCCGGAAGACCGCGTGCTGGATCTGTTTTGTGGCATGGGAAACTTCACACTTCCTGTAGGAATCTTCGTACAAAATGTGGTTGGTGTGGAGGGGATTGCAGCATTAGTGCGGCAGGCAGCGTATAATGCTGATTTGAATAATCTTAAAAATGTAAGTTTCTTTCAGCATAATCTGGAAGAAGAGGTGTCGCGCCAGCCGTGGGCGACACAGGGGTTTAACAAGGTATTACTCGATCCGGCACGCGCCGGGGCTGCGGGCGTAATGGCGCATGTGGTTAAACTTGCACCAGAACGTGTGGTCTATGTTTCGTGTAATCCCACAACACTCGCCCGCGACAGCCAGATATTGCTGTCAGCAGGCTACCAATTGGAAAGGGTCGCGATGCTGGATATGTTTCCTCATACCCGTCATCTCGAATCCATGGTGCTGTTCAGAAAAACATAAGCGATGAATGTCGTTGTGCAGGAGAGGTTATGGTTGCGGTCAGAAGTGCGCATTTAAATACCGAGGGAGATTTCGCCCTCGACCAGTGGATCGCCAGTCTCGGTATTGCCAACCCGCAATCATGTCAACGCGTTGCCGAGACCTGGCGCTACTGCGAAGCGCAGACGCAGGGCCATCCCGATCAGTCGCTGCTTCTGTGGCGCGGTATCGAGATGGTGGAAATCCTCTCAATGCTCAGCATGGATATTGAAAGCCTGTGTGCAGCGCTGATTTTCCCGCTGGCTAACGATGAAGTGGTCAGTGAAGAAGAGCTGGAAACCGCCGTCGGTAAAGGCATTGTCTCGCTGGTGCACGGCGTGCGTGACATGGACGCCATTCGCCAGCTGAAAGCGATTCACAACGACTCCATGGCCTCTGAACAGGTGGATAATGTCCGCCGCATGCTGCTGGCAATGGTGGAAGATTTCCGCTGCGTAGTGCTGAAGCTGGCCGAACGCATCATGAACCTGCGCGAAATGAAAGATGCGCCGGAAGATGAGCGGGTGCTGGCGGCCAAAGAGAGCACCAACATCTATGCACCTCTGGCCAACCGTCTGGGCATCGGTCAGCTCAAATGGGAGCTGGAAGATTATTGCTTCCGCTATCTCCATCCCGACGAATACAAGCGCATTGCCAAACTACTGCATGAGCGGCGAATTGATCGTGAGCAGTACATCGACAATTTTGTCAGCAACCTGCGCAAAGAGATGGCGAAAGAGGGCGTGCGCGCCGAAGTTTATGGTCGTCCGAAACATATCTACAGCATCTGGCGCAAGATGCAGAAAAAGTCGCTGGCCTTTGATGAGCTGTTTGATGTGCGTGCGGTGCGTATCGTCGCCGACCGCCTGCAGGATTGCTACGGCGCACTGGGTACGGTACATACGCTTTATCGCCATCTGCCCAGCGAGTTCGATGACTACGTGGCCAACCCCAAGCCCAACGGCTACCAGTCGATTCATACCGTCGTGCTTGGGCCGCAGGGCAAAACGGTGGAGATCCAGATCCGTACCCGACAGATGCACGAAGATGCCGAACTGGGCGTTGCGGCACACTGGAAGTACAAAGAGGGCCCCACCTCCAGCAGCGCGCGTGGCGCAGCGGGTCACGAAGAGCGCATTGCCTGGCTGCGTAAGCTGATCAGCTGGCAGGAAGAGATGGCTGACTCCGGCGAGTTGCTGGAAGAAGTCCGTAGCCAGGTGTTTGATGACCGGGTCTACGTCTTTACGCCAAAAGGCGACGTCGTGGATCTACCCGCAGGTTCGACACCGCTCGACTTCGCCTACCACATTCACAGTGACATCGGTCACCGCTGCATCGGCGCAAAAATTGGTGGCCGCATCGTGCCGTTCACCTACCAGCTGCAGATGGGCGACCAGGTTGAAGTGATTACCCAGAAACAGCCGAACCCGAGCCGTGACTGGCTCAACCCGAACCTGGGCTACATTACCACCAGCCGTGGACGCTCGAAGATCCACAACTGGTTCCGCAAGCAGGATCGCGACAAGAATATTATCGCCGGACGGCAGATTCTGGATAACGAACTGAATCAGCTTGATATCAGCCTGCGCGAAGCGGAAAAACTGCTGCTGCCGCGCTATAACGTGACCTCGCTTGAAGAGTTGCTGGCGGCGATTGGCGGCGGCGATATTCGTCTGAATCAGATGGTTAACTTCCTGCAGGCGAAGCTGAACAAGCCGAGTGCTGAAGAGGAAGATCGCGAAGCGCTGCGCCAGCTGACTCAGAAAGCCTACTCTCAGCCTGCGCGCAAAGAGAGTGGTCGCGTGGTCGTGGAGGGCGTAGGCAATCTGATGCACCACATCGCCCGCTGCTGCCAGCCGATTCCGGGGGATGACATTGTCGGCTTCATCACCCAGGGGCGCGGCATCTCCATTCACCGCGCGGACTGTGACCAGCTGGCTGAACTCACGTCGCACGCGCCGGAACGTATCGTCGATGCGGTATGGGGCGAAAGCTACTCCAGCGGTTACTCGCTGGTGGTGCGTGTCACCGCCAACGATCGCAGCGGCTTACTGCGCGACATCACCACCATTCTCGCCAACGAGAAAGTGAATGTACTGGGCGTCTCAAGCCGCAGCGACACCAAAAAGCAGCTGGCGACTATCGATATGGATATTGAGATCTACAACCACCAGGTTCTGGGACGTGTCCTGGCGCGACTGAACCAGGTCTCTGATATCATTGACGCCCGCCGCCTGCACTGATATTCAGTCAGGCTCTGAAGCAACCGGCAACAGGAGGTTGCGCGGGCGTTTTCTGCACCCTGAAACCCGGCCGGATGCTGTTCACCACATCCGGCCGGGTTACACGCCTTGCTTCTCTGATCGTTGCCCATCACCTGATTCATCAAGGAACCGCCTGAATGAACGCTATTGAGCGCCTGCTTGGCATAATGAAAACGCTGCGCGATCCACAGCATGGTTGCCCATGGGATCGTGAACAGACCTTTGCCACTATTGCGCCCTATACCCTGGAAGAGACTTACGAAGTGCTGGACGCCATTCAGCGCGAAGATTTTGAAGACCTGCGCGGCGAACTGGGCGATCTGCTGTTTCAGGTGGTGTTCTATGCGCAGATGGCCAGCGAACAGGAACGCTTCAATTTCGAGGATATCTGTCACGCGATTAGCGACAAGCTGGAGCGACGTCATCCGCATATTTTTGGCGATGCCACAGCAGAAACCAGCAGCGACGTGCTGAAAAACTGGGAAGCGATTAAAACTGCCGAGCGTGCGGACAAAGCCCAGCATTCCGCGCTGGATGATATCCCCAAAGCGCTGCCCGCATTGATGCGCGCCCACAAGATTCAGAAGCGCTGTCACAACGTCGGCTTCGACTGGACTACGCTGGGACCGGTGGTGGCGAAAGTGCACGAAGAGATTGATGAAGTGATGCACGAGGCGCAGCAGAGCGTGGTGGATGGCGAGAAGCTGGAAGAGGAGATTGGCGACCTGCTGTTTGCCACGGTTAACCTCTCGCGTCATCTTGGCAGCAAAGCGGAAACCGCACTGCAAAAGGCGAATGACAAGTTTGAGCGCCGGTTCCGTGAAGTGGAAGCGATTATCAATGCACAAGGTCTCAGCATGCCGGGCGCCACACTGGAGCAAATGGAGGCTGCCTGGCAGCAGGTGAAACAGGACGAGAAGCGCTGATTATTCCACCGCTGTGCATAAAGTCGCCGTTTACGCTTACTCGATTCAGCGCGGCGGCAACTTTGTGATGCACATCAACATTTCATCGGCAGCTATCCGCTATGTTAAGACGCAGCAATGCGTTGGAGGATGGCTGTGATTCATCAATTGTGGCTGATAGCGGTTTCCAGTATACTGTTTTCCCGTCCTGGTTATTCCACCGTCTTTAAACCTAAACTCTCAGGTTCAGCATGACAACGAATTATATTTTTGTGACCGGCGGGGTCGTTTCCTCTCTGGGTAAAGGCATTGCCGCAGCCTCCCTCGCAGCCATTCTCGAAGCGCGTGGTCTGAACGTGACCATCATGAAGCTGGACCCGTATATTAACGTGGATCCAGGCACCATGAGCCCGACACAGCACGGTGAAGTTTTCGTCACTGATGACGGCGCTGAAACCGATCTGGATTTGGGTCACTACGAACGCTTCATCCGCACCAAAATGTCGCGTCGTAACAACTTCACCACTGGCCGTATCTACTCAGAAGTCCTGCGCAAAGAACGCCGTGGCGACTATCTGGGCGCAACTATTCAGGTTATCCCGCACATTACCAACGCCATCAAAGAACGCATCATTGAAGGCGGTGAAGGTCATGATGTTGTGCTGGTTGAAATCGGCGGCACGGTAGGGGATATCGAATCACTGCCGTTCCTGGAAGCGATTCGCCAGATGGCCGTTGATGTGGGCCGCGAACACACGATGTATATGCACCTGACGCTGGTGCCTTATATGGCGGCGGCGGGTGAAGTGAAAACGAAACCGACTCAGCACTCTGTAAAAGAGCTGCTGTCGATTGGTATCCAGCCAGATGTGCTGATTTGCCGTTCTGACCGTGCCGTACCGGCCAATGAACGTGCCAAAATCGCCCTGTTCTGTAACGTCCCTGAAAAAGCGGTTATTTCGCTGAAAGACGTTGATTCCATCTACAAGATTCCTGGCATGCTGAAGTCGCAGGGCCTGGATGACTATATCTGTAAGCGCTTCAACCTGAATGCACCGGAAGCCAACCTGGCTGAGTGGGAGCAGGTGATTTACGAAGAAGCCAATCCGGGTGGTGAAGTCACCATCGGTATGGTGGGCAAGTATGTTGAGCTGCCGGATGCCTACAAGTCAGTCATCGAAGCGCTGAAACATGGCGGCCTGAAAAATCGCGTCACTGTGAACATCAAACTGATCGATTCGCAGGATGTTGAGTCACGTGGTGTCGAATTACTGAAAGATTTGGATGCGATTCTGATTCCAGGTGGCTTCGGTTACCGTGGCGTGGAAGGCAAGCTGATGACCGCGCAATACGCACGTGAAAACAACGTGCCTTACCTCGGCATCTGCCTGGGTATGCAGGTCGCGCTGATGGAGTTTGCCCGCAATGTCGCTGGCATGCCTGGCGCCAACTCCACTGAATTTGTGCCAGACTGTAAATATCCGGTGGTGGCATTAATCACCGAATGGCGTGACGAAGATGGCAACGTCGAAGTCCGCAGCGAGCAGAGCGATCTGGGCGGCACTATGCGTCTGGGCAGCCAGCAGTGTCAGTTAACGCCGGGCAGTCAGGTTCGCCAGCTCTACGGCTCTGACACCATCGTTGAGCGCCATCGCCACCGCTATGAAGTGAACAATATGCTGTTAAAGCAGATTGAAGCAGCCGGTCTGCGCGTAGCAGGTCGCTCGGGTGATGATCAACTGGTTGAGATTATCGAACTCCCGAACCATCCGTGGTTTGTGGCTTGCCAGTTCCACCCTGAGTTTACCTCGACCCCACGCGACGGCCATCCGTTGTTTGCCGGCTTTGTTAAAGCCGCGCATGAGCATCAGAAGCGTTTAGCGAAGTAAGTTTCACAGGCAGCGCGCGAACTTTTCGCGCGTTGCCTGTCTTAGGATTGACTAACTTGTACTGAGGAAAATCGTAATGTCCAAAATCGTAAAAGTCATCGGTCGCGAAATTATCGACTCACGTGGTAACCCGACTGTTGAAGCTGAAGTGCATCTGGAAGGCGGTTTCGTTGGCCTGGCCGCTGCGCCATCAGGTGCCTCTACCGGTTCACGCGAAGCGCTGGAACTGCGTGACGGTGACAAATCACGTTTCCTGGGCAAAGGCGTAACCAAAGCCGTTGCTGCAGTAAACGGTCCGATTGCTGAAGCGGTAAAAGGCAAAGACGCGAAAGATCAGGCGAACATCGATAAGATCATGATCGACCTGGACGGTACTGAGAACAAATCTAACTTCGGTGCTAACGCCATTCTGGCCGTTTCACTGGCAGCGGCTAAAGCTGCTGCAGCCTCTAAAGGTCAGCCGCTGTATGAGCACATCGCTGAACTGAACGGCACCCCAGGCAAATACTCTATGCCACTGCCAATGATGAACATCATCAACGGCGGCGAGCATGCCGACAACAACGTCGACATCCAAGAATTCATGATTCAGCCGGTTGGTGCAGCAAACCTGAAAGAAGCCATCCGTATGGGTTCTGAAGTTTTCCACAACCTGGCAAAAGTGCTGAAAAGCAAAGGCATGAGCACTGCAGTGGGTGACGAAGGTGGCTACGCGCCTAACCTGGGTTCTAACGCAGAAGCCCTGGCCGTTATCGCTGAAGCGGTAAAAGCAGCAGGCTATGAGCTGGGTAAAGACATCACCCTGGCAATGGACTGTGCAGCATCTGAGTTCTACAAAGATGGCAAATATGTTCTGGCCGGTGAAGGCGGTAAAGCGTTTACCTCTGAAGAGTTCACCCACTTCCTGGAAGATCTGACTAAACAGTATCCGATCGTTTCTATCGAAGATGGCCTGGACGAATCTGACTGGGACGGCTTCGCTTACCAGACTAAAGTGCTGGGCGACAAAATCCAGCTGGTGGGCGATGATCTGTTCGTCACCAACACCAAAATCCTGAAAGAAGGTATCGATAAAGGTATCGCTAACTCCATTCTGATCAAATTCAACCAGATCGGTTCTCTGACCGAAACCCTGGCTGCGATCAAAATGGCGAAAGACGCAGGCTACACTGCCGTGATCTCTCACCGTTCAGGCGAAACCGAAGATGCGACCATCGCTGACCTGGCGGTAGGTACTGCAGCGGGCCAGATCAAAACCGGTTCAATGAGCCGTTCTGACCGTGTTGCTAAGTACAACCAGCTGATCCGTATCGAAGAAGCGCTGGGTTCTAAAGCGCCATTCAACGGTCTGAAAGAAGTTAAAGGTCAGTAATGACCGTGCGTTGATGTCGCGCTAAGTGACATCATCGGCCTCTGAAGCCCCGCCTTGTGCGGGGCTTTTTGTTGGGAACAGTGTGCAGACGCAGATGACAGGGCCCGATCGCAAAGGTATAAAAGTAGCATCCCCGTCAGCCACGTTTTGAGCCTGTTAACTGTCTGACGTCCCTCCCTTGCGACGTTTTGCTTTAGTCCTGCGCGGATAAAAGGCACAACGCGTGATTGAGCTGTGCGGCAAATCTGCCATAATCAGCGCCCTGTTTTTTTCAAGCGAGTCCGTAATGCAATACCCGATCAATGAAATGTTCCAGACACTGCAGGGCGAAGGTTATTACACCGGCGTGCCTGCCATTTTCATTCGCTTACAGGGATGCCCGGTGGGCTGTAGCTGGTGCGATACCAAACACACCTGGGAAAAGCGGACAGATCGGGAAACGTCGCTGGGCGATATTTTGATCAAGACAGTGGAAAGCGATGCGTGGGGTGATGCCGACGCGGCGACCCTGGTGAATGCCATTGCACAGCAGGGCTGGACGGCCCGGCACGTGGTGATTACCGGCGGCGAACCGGCGATTTACGATCTGCGTCCGTTAACGACTGCGCTGGAACAGCACGGTTTCCAGTGCCAGATTGAGACCAGCGGAACGCACGAGATTCACTGTTCCGAACAGACCTGGGTGACCGTCTCCCCGAAAGTCAACATGCGCGGCGGTTATGATGTGCTGCCTCAGGCGCTGAGCCGGGCCGATGAAATCAAGCATCCGGTGGCGCGCGAGCGTGATGTGGACGCGCTGGATCTGCTGCTGGCAGGAATAGACGACACTAAAGCCCGGATCATCGCGTTACAGCCGATCAGCCGCAAAGATGATGCCACCCGACTCTGCATCGAGACCTGCATTGCACGTAACTGGCGTCTGTCGATGCAAACCCATAAGTACCTGAATATTGCCTGATTAAGCGTATTGCGTGGTTAATCGCGGGGAAACGAGCGTGAAGGGCGGGACGGAGAGGAAATAGCGTCGGATCGAAGGGTTCGATCCGACAGGCTTAGCCGCGGTAAACGCAGCCTGCAGTGCAGGTTTCTTTGATCATCACCGCGCTTAACAGCGGCAGTTCTGGCTTCATCTGATCCCAGATCCATTTTGCCAGCACTTCGCTGGTGGGATTTTCCAGGCCAGGAATATCATTCAGATAGTAGTGATCCAGCCGATTATAGAGGGGCTTAAACGCCGCCTTCAGTTCAGCAAAATCCATAACCCAGCCGGTATGCGCATCCACTTCGCCGGTAATCTCCAGACGAACCAGGAACGAATGACCGTGCAGACGGCCACATTTGTGTCCGGCCGGCACATTCGGTAGATGGTGCGCGGCTTCGAACTGGAACTCTTTAAACAAGGTGGTAGACATAGTGGTTCTCAGACATTAAAAAACCGCTGAATTCTACCTGATTACCGCTTTTTTCGCACCCGCACCGCACAAACCGATACGTTTCCCGCGGCGTTAATTCCCGGTAACCAGCTAATCAACTGATATATCACCGCTTTGCTTACCACTTTTAACGATTATGCCTACCTGGAAAACCATTTAGTCATTTTGGTTATTTGATATGTCGAAGGTGTATTTAATCGTTAATATACAGACCGGTAACCTACGCACTCTTCCGCCATTTACGGTCCGGACTTCTGATACTGGAATTTTTAACGCGATGACGACTCAGGCACCTGGTTCTATGCTTCCGCTCTCACCGGAACAACTCGCCCGCTTACAGGCGGCGACGACAGATTATTCCCCGACTCAACTGGCGTGGCTGTCCGGCTATTTCTGGGGTCGGGTAGAACAGACGCCAGGTAGCGCCGTCGCAGGCAGTACACCCGCTCCGGTAGACGTGCCCGCCATTACGCTGCTTTCTGCCTCCCAGACTGGCAATGCCCGTCGTCTGGCTGAGCAGTTGCGTGATGACCTGCTGGCCGCGAAGCTCAACGTAAACCTGGTGAACGCCGGTGATTACAAGTTCAAACAGATTGGCCAGGAAAAAATGCTGGTCGTAGTGACCTCCACCCAGGGCGAAGGTGAGCCGCCGGAAGAGGCGGTGGCACTGCATAAATTCCTGATGTCGAAAAAGGCACCGAAAATGGCCGGTGCAGCCTTTGCGGTGTTTGGCCTGGGCGACACCTCGTACGAATTTTTCAGTCAGGCGGGCAAAGATTTTGACAACCGTCTGGCAGAGCTGGGTGGCGAGCGTCTGCTGGATCGCGTCGATGCGGATGTTGAGTATGCTGAGCAGGCTTCCGCCTGGCGCAGTGCGCTGACGGAAATTCTGAAAAAGCGCGTGCCGACCGAATCCCCGGCGCAGGCTGCGGCGACAGCGGCAGGCAGCGTCAACGAAGTCACCACCAGTCCCTACAGCAAAGAGTCTCCGCTCAGCGCCAGTCTGGCGGTAAATCAGAAAATCACCGGACGTGACTCAGACAAAGATGTGCGCCATATCGAAATCGATCTGGGCGACTCGGGTCTCCGCTACCAGCCTGGCGATGCGCTGGGCGTCTGGTATGAAAATGACGCGGCGCTGGTCAGCGAGCTGCTGGAGCTGGTCTGGCTGAAAGGCGATGAGTCAGTAGAGGTTCAGGGCAAAACCCTGCCGCTGGCGGAGGCGCTGCAGAAACATTTCGAGCTGACGGTGAATACTGCGCAGATCGTGGCGCAGTATGCCCAACTGTCCCGCAACGCCGAGCTGCTGTCACTGGTGGATGATAAAGCCAGGCTGCAGCAGTATGCGCAGCACTATCCGATTGTGGATATGGTGCGTCTGGCCCCGGCTGAACTCACCGCAGAACAGCTGACCGGCCTGCTGCGACCGCTGTCGCCGCGACTCTACTCTATTGCCTCCTCGCAGGCCGAAACCGAGTCCGAAGTACACATCACCGTAGGTGCGGTGCGCTTTGATATTGAAGGTCGCCAGCGCGGCGGCGGGGCTTCGACCTGGCTGGCCGATCGCATCGAAGAAGAGGGCGAGGTCCGGGTCTTCATCGAACACAACGACAATTTCCGCCTGCCGGCTAATCCGGACGCGCCTGTGATCATGATTGGTCCGGGCACCGGCATCGCGCCGTTCCGCGCCTTTATGCAGCAGCGCGACAACGACGGTGCCAGCGGTAAAAACTGGCTATTCTTTGGTAATCCGCACTTCACCGACGATTTCCTCTACCAGGTGGAGTGGCAGAAATATGTGAAGGATGGCCTGATGACGAATATCGACCTCGCCTGGTCACGCGATCAGGCAGAGAAGATTTACGTACAGGATAAGATCCGTGCGAAAGGGGCCGAAGTCTGGCGCTGGATTGAAGAGGGCGCGCATCTTTATGTCTGTGGCGATGCGAACCGTATGGCAAAAGACGTCGAGCAGGCACTGCTGGATGTGGTGGTCGAACACGGCGGAATGGATCGTGAAACGGCCGACGAATTTTTAAGTGAGCTGCGCATTGAGCGCCGTTATCAGCGAGACGTTTACTAATGAGCGATAAACACCCTGGACCGCTGGTTGTCGAAGGCAAATTAACAGACGCTGAGCGTCTGAAGAAGCAGAGCAACTATCTGCGCGGCACCATCAAAGAAGATCTGGAAGAAGGTCTGACCGGCGGTTTCACCGGCGACAACTTCCTGCTAATCCGCTTTCACGGCATGTACCAGCAGGATGATCGCGACATTCGCGCCGAACGTGCCGAGCAGAAGCTGGAACCGCGTCACGCAATGATGCTGCGCTGCCGACTGCCAGGCGGCATCATTACGCCGACCCAGTGGCTGGCTATCGACAAATTTGCTACCGATAAAACCATTTACGGCAGCATCCGTCTGACCAACCGTCAGACCTTCCAGTTTCACGGCATTCTGAAGAAGAACGTCAAGCCAACGCATCAGATGCTGCATGAAGTGGGACTGGATGCGCTGGCGACCGCCAACGACGTAAACCGTAACGTGCTCTGTACCTCGAACCCGGTAGAGTCTGAGCTGCATCAGGAAGCCTATGAGTGGGCGAAGAAGCTCTCTGAGCATCTGCTGCCGCGCACCCGTGCCTATGCAGAGATCTGGTGGGATAAAGAAAAAGTCGCAACCACTGATGAAGAGCCGATTCTCGGTGAAACCTATCTGCCGCGTAAATTCAAAACCACAGTCGTGATTCCGCCGCACAACGATGTGGATCTGCACGCCAACGATCTGAACTTTGTTGCGGTCGCTGAGAATGGCAAGCTGGTGGGCTTCAACCTGCTGGTGGGCGGCGGCCTGTCGATCGAGCACGGTAACAAAGCGACTTACGCGCGCACCGCCAGCGAGTTTGGGTACTTCCCGGTAGAGAAGATCCTTGATGTGGCCGAGGCGGTTGTGACGACTCAGCGCGACTGGGGCAACCGTACCGATCGTAAAAACGCCAAAACCAAATACACCCTGGAACGCGTTGGCGTCGAGACGTTTAAAGCGGAAGTTGAAAAACGTGCTGGTGTGACGTTTGAGCCGATTCGTCCGTATGAGTTCACCACCCGTGGCGATCGTATTGGCTGGATCAAAGGCATCGACAACAAATGGCACCTGACGCTGTTTATTGAAAATGGCCGTCTGCTCGATTATCCGGGCCGACCGCTGAAAAGCGGCATCGCTGAAATTGCGAAAATTCATCAGGGTGATTTCCGTCTGACCGCCAACCAGAATCTGATTGTGGCAGGCGTGCCGGAAAGTGAGAAAGCGCAGATCGAAGCGATCGCCCGTGAGCATGGTCTGATGGATCAGGTTACGCCTCAGCGCGAAAACTCGATGGCCTGCGTCGCGTTCCCGACCTGTCCGCTGGCGATGGCAGAAGCCGAACGTTTCCTGCCAGCGTTTGTGACCAAAGTAGAGGGCATCATGCACGCGCATGGCGTCGGCGATGAGCACATAGTGTTACGCGTTACCGGTTGTCCGAACGGTTGCGGCCGTGCCATGCTGGCTGAGCTGGGTCTGGTGGGTAAAGCGCCAGGCCGCTACAACCTGCATCTGGGCGGAAACCGCAGCGGAACGCGTATTCCCCGTATGTACCGTGAAAACATTAACGAAAGCGAAATTCTCGCCACGATTGATGAGCTGGTGGGACGCTGGGCCACCGAGCGCCAGGCCGCAGAAGGCTTTGGTGACTTCACCATCCGCGCGGGCATTGTTGCGCCGGTGCTGGACCCGGCACGCGATTTTTGGGAGGAAGCAAAATGAGTCAGCCCGACCTCGCAGCACTGAATGAGATGTCCAAAGTCCAGCGTGCTATGGCGCTGGCCGCGACCAATGCGCAGCTGGAGAAGTCTTCAGCGGAAGAGCGGGTCAGCTGGGCGCTGGAGAATCTGCCGGGTGCTTATGTGCTCTCCTCCAGTTTCGGTATTCAGGCCGCGGTGTCGCTGCACCTGGTGACGCGCCAGCAGCCCGATATTCCGGTGATCCTGACCGACACCGGCTATCTGTTCCCGGAGACCTATCGTTTTATTGATGAGCTGGCGGACCAGCTCAATCTCAACCTCAAAGTGTTTCGCGCCGAAACCTCACCGGCCTGGCAGGAAGCGCGTTACGGCAAACTGTGGGAGCAGGGCGTCGAGGGGATTGAGAAATATAACGAGATTAACAAAGTCGAGCCGATGAACCGCGCCATCGAAACCCTGGGCGCGCAGACCTGGTTTGCTGGCCTGCGCCGCGACCAGTCAGGCAGCCGGGCGAATCTGCCGGTGCTGGGTGTACAGCGTGGCGTCTTTAAGCTGCTGCCGATTATCGACTGGGATAACCGCCAGATTCATCAGTACCTGGAGCAGCACAAGCTTAAGTACCATCCGCTGTGGGATGAAGGCTATCTTTCAGTGGGCGATACCCACACCACCCGCAAGTGGGAGCCGGGTATGGCAGAAGAAGAGACACGCTTCTTCGGTCTCAAGCGCGAGTGTGGTCTGCACGAAGGGTAATACCGAGCTTCTCTCCCTGAAATCAGGGAGAGAAGTGCTTCTTGACGCTCAGGCGGAAAGTTAAACGCCTTTTAATCCGGCAAACGCCTCCGCTGCACGGGTCACATTCACTTTCGTCACCTCATACTCTGCCACCGTCACAAACGGATCTTCCGCTAAGATCGCATCCAGCGCTTCACGCGCCATCTCCCTGACCAGCAGCATGCCACCTGTGCGTGGATCTTTACGTCCTGCGGCAATAAAACTGCCTGCCTCAAAATAGCGGTCAAGCCATTCAATATGGCCTGCCAGCAGCGCCTCAACCTCTTCTATCGGACGAACGTAATTCAGAAAGACCACGTACATGTCAGATCCTCACACTTTGGGATTGGTCAGTTCGCTGATCAGCGGCAGCAGCACGCGGATACTGTCGCGGGTGCGCAGGGCTATCTGGCCCGGCAGCCAGCGGTCGAGATAGTTCAGATTATCCAGGTCAGTCTGATGACGGGTCACGCCATCAGGAAAGTGCGGGCTACGATGACGCTGTAGTGCGCCATCTTTGTTACCCAGCGACCAGTTACTGGCAGTAACATTCAGCAGCGGAAAGCCTGCCTTGTCAAAGGCATTGAGGCCATTGAAGTCCTTGCGATTCAGCTGATGACTGGCAGCGGGAATGCCTTGCTGACGCGCCAGTAGCAGGGCGCGATCGCTGGTCTGTTTGCGCACCGCCCGGGGCGTGTTCATGCCGCTGTTGAAATAGAGATGATCGCCGGTTATCAGGCTATTCAGATTGATGACCAGCAGCGTGTTCTTCTTCTCACGGGTGCTCATTCGCTCAACATAATCATCCAGGCCGTGCAGATCCGCTTCTCCGGCGCTCAGCGCCACAAAGCGAATGCCATAGTGAAGCGGTTTGCGACTCAGTTGCTGCGCCAGTTCCAGCATCACGCCAAGACCTGACGCATTGTCATCAACACCCTGCAGGCGTAAGCCGCCCAGATTGTGATGGACCTGGTTGCTGTTTTGCGGCGTCCAGGTATCCAGGTGCGCCACGATCAGAATCTCCTGTGGCACGCTGCCTGCGCGCGCAGCAATGACGGAGGTTGCCGTCAGTTTATGCCAGCGCTGCGTGCCGTCATCTTCCTGCCATTTGTAGCCCGTGTTGAACTGGCGGGTATCGGTTTTATAACCCAGCGCGGTAAATTGTTGCTGCAGATAGTCCGTGGCCATCAATTCAGCCGGACTGCCGCTCATGCGGCCAGGAAAATAAGTGGCGATGTGCCGGACCTGCTGTTCGGCAAACTGACCTGTCGGCGTGGCTAAAACCAGCGGGGAAATGAGTGCGCTAAACAAAACTGTCGCTACCCTCAGGCGGAGGGAACAAAACATAATGCGTCCTTTTTTCATTATTCGATAGGCATTCAACATGCGGACCTGAGTCAGTCATGCCGCGCGTATTATACCCTCTTTGTTCTGCGACCTGGTTAACGGAATAAGTTGCTGCCTTAACATAATGGGGTAACGCGTGTTTATTGCTGGCACTTATCTGCTTTTACAGTTACAGGCACAGAGGCGAATCTGTGAACCTGTTCACGAAAAAGCCATTATATTTCATCTGCTAAGACCAAATTGTTCTGTGCTTTGCGAAGTCTTTATTCCATTCGGTAACTACTCATTCCAATTCGTAATTTCAACTGCATAAACCCGGCGACGTATAGTCGCGTTAATACAAAGTTAAAACATCAGGGTTAACGTGGACTATTTGCCTCTTTTTGCCGATCTCTCTGGCCGCCCGGTTCTGGTTGTCGGCGGTGGAGATATTGCGGCGCGAAAAATTGAACTACTGCGCCGTGCGCGTGCGCGCGTTCTGATCGCCTCGCGTGAACTCTGCCCTGAACTGCAGGCACTGCTGGAAAAGCAGGAGCTGGAGTGGCTGGCGACTGAATTTGACCCGGCCCAGCTGGATGGGGTTTTCCTGGTGATCGCCGCGACCGACGACAACCATCTCAACACCCAGGTCTTTGATGCTGCAAACGCGCGGCAGAAGCTGGTTAACGTGGTTGATGACCAGCCAAAATGCACCTTTATCTTCCCCTCGATTGTTGACCGCTCACCTCTGGTGGTGGCGATCTCCTCCAGCGGCACCGCACCGGTGCTGGCACGTATGCTGCGCGAAAAAATCGAAACGCTGTTGCCTGCCAGTCTCGGCCAGATGGCTGAGGTGGCCGGACTCTGGCGCGATAAAGTTAAAGCACGCTTCAGCCGCATGTCTGACCGTCGACGCTTCTGGGAACGCGCTTTCGATGGCCGGTTCGCCAGTGAGATGTCAGCCGGTAACGTCGAAGAGGCGAAACGTACCCTGGACCGTGAACTGCAGGAAGAGCCAACCCGTCAGGGCGAGATTTTCCTGGTGGGTGCCGGACCGGGCGACAGCGGCCTGCTGACGCTGCGCGGCCTGCAGGTGATGCAGTTAGCGGATGTGGTGCTTTACGACCATCTGGTCAGTGAAGAGGTGCTGGACCTGGTGCGCCGCGATGCCGACCGCATCTGCGTCGGCAAACGAGCCAGCGCGCACACGTTGCCGCAGGAAGAGATTAATCAGTTGCTGGTTTCACTGGCGCTGAAAGGCAAGCGCGTTGTCCGCCTCAAGGGCGGCGATCCCTTTATCTTCGGCCGTGGCGGCGAAGAGCTGCAGGCGGCTCAGCAGGCAGGCATTCCGTTCCAGGTGGTGCCGGGCGTTACCGCGGCTGCCGGTGCAACGGCCTATGCCGGGATTCCGCTGACCCACCGCGATTACGCGCAGAGCGTAATGTTTATTACCGGTCACTGCCGTCCCGATGGGGATGACATTGACTGGCCATCACTGGCGCGTGCGCGTCAGACGCTGGCGATCTACATGGGAACGGTTAAAGCGGCTGCCATTAGCGCGGCGCTGATTCAGCATGGTCGCGCGCCATCAACGCCGGTGGCGGTGATCAGTCGCGGCACCCGTCAGGATCAACAGGTGCTGACCGGCACCTTAGAACAACTTGAGGCGCTGGCCGCCTCGGCACCTACTCCGGCGCTACTGGTGATCGGAGAGGTGGTTAATCTGCACGGGCAACTCGCCTGGTTTAAACATTCGGCACAGCAGGGGGCTCGCGAGTCCGCCGTTGTCAATCTGGCTTGAGGGAAAATCATGGACCAAAAACGACTCACTCATCTGCGTCAGCTGGAGGCGGAGAGTATCCACATCATTCGCGAAGTCGCGGCCGAGTTCAGCAATCCGGTGATGATGTACTCCATCGGTAAAGACTCCTCGGTAATGCTGCATCTGGCGCGTAAAGCCTTTTATCCTGGCACGCTGCCGTTCCCGTTGCTGCATGTGGATACCGGCTGGAAATTCCGTGAAATGTACGAGTTTCGCGACCGCACCGTGAAAGCGATGGGCGCAGAGTTGCTGGTTCACCGCAACCCGGAAGGCGTGGCGATGGGGATTAACCCGTTTGTCCACGGCAGTACCAAACACACTGACATCATGAAAACCGAAGGGCTGAAGCAGGCGCTGAATAAATATGGTTTTGATGCGGCCTTTGGCGGCGCACGTCGTGATGAAGAGAAGTCTCGCGCCAAAGAGCGTATCTACTCTTTCCGCGACCGCTTCCATCGCTGGGACCCGAAAAACCAGCGTCCTGAGCTGTGGCACAACTACAACGGCCAGATCAACAAGGGCGAGAGCATCCGCGTCTTCCCGCTGTCGAACTGGACTGAACTGGATATCTGGCAGTACATCTTCCTGGAAAACATCGAGATCGTGCCGCTCTACCTCGCCGCGCCGCGTCCGGTGCTGGAGCGTGATGGCATGCTGATGATGATCGATGACGATCGCATCAACCTGCAGCCGGGTGAAGAGATCACCCAACGGATGGTTCGCTTCCGCACGCTCGGCTGCTGGCCGCTGACCGGCGCGGTAGAGTCCGACGCGCAGACGCTGCCTGAGATCATCGAAGAGATGCTGGTCTCTACAACCAGTGAGCGTCAGGGCCGCATGATCGACCGCGATCAATCCGGTTCGATGGAACTGAAAAAACGTCAGGGTTATTTCTAAGGAGACGCCAGATGAATACCGTAATTGCACAACAGATTGCCGACCAGGGCGGCGTTGAAGCCTGGCTGACCGCGCAACAGCATAAGAGCCTGCTGCGTTTTCTGACCTGCGGCAGCGTTGACGACGGAAAAAGTACCCTGATTGGGCGTCTGCTACATGACACCCGTCAGATCTACGAAGATCAGCTTTCATCGCTGCATAACGACAGCAAACGTCATGGCACCCAGGGCGAGAAACTCGATCTGGCGCTGCTGGTGGATGGTCTGCAGGCTGAGCGTGAGCAGGGCATTACCATTGATGTGGCCTACCGCTATTTCTCGACTGAAAAGCGTAAATTTATCATCGCCGATACGCCGGGCCATGAGCAGTACACCCGCAATATGGCGACCGGTGCATCAACCTGTGACCTGGCGATTCTGCTGATCGATGCGCGTAAAGGCGTTCTGGATCAGACCCGCCGTCACAGCTTTATTTCGACGCTGCTGGGGATCAAACATCTGGTCGTGGCGATTAATAAGATGGATCTGGTTGAGTACGATCAGGCGCGCTACGAGCAGATCAAACAGGATTACCTGGACTTTGCAGGCCAGTTACCGGATGACCTCGATATCCGCTTTGTGCCGATGTCGGCGCTGGAAGGGGATAACGTAGCATCCGCCAGTCAGACCATGCCATGGTACAGCGGCCCGACGCTGCTGGATGTCCTGGAAACAGTGGAACTGAACCGCGTGGTGGATCACCAGCCGATGCGTTTCCCGGTGCAGTATGTTAACCGTCCTAACCTGGATTTCCGTGGCTATGCCGGTACCCTGGCGTCAGGCAGCGTGCAGGTGGGCCAGCGCGTTAAAGTGCTGCCGTCTGGCGTAGAGTCGACTATTGCCCGCATAGTGACCTTTGATGGCGATCTGCAGGAAGCGGGCGCAGGTGAAGCGATCACCCTGGTGCTGCAGGATGAGATTGATATCAGTCGTGGCGATCTGCTGGTTGATGCCAGCGAAACGCTGGCTGCGGTTCAGTCTGCCAGCGTTGACGTGGTCTGGATGGCAGAACAGCCTCTGCAGGCCGGTCAGAGCTATGATCTGAAAATCGCCGGTAAGAAAACCCGTGGACGGGTAGAGAAAGTCCTGCATCAGGTGGAGATTAACTCGCTGGAGACACGTCAGGTCGATGCGCTGCCGCTAAACGGTATTGGTCGCATTGAATTAACCTTTGACGAACCGATGGTGCTCGACAGCTATCAGCAGAATCCGGTGACCGGCGGCATGATCTTTATCGATCGACTGACCAACGTGACCGTGGGTGCCGGCATGATCCATCAGCCAAACCATGACGCTCCGGTTAATACCGGCGAGTTCAGCGCGTTTGAGCTGGAACTGAATGCACTGGTGCGCCGTCACTTCCCACACTGGAACGCGCGCGACCTGCTGGGCGGTCAATAATGGCTCAGCACGATGATAACGTGGTGTGGCATGACCATCCGGTAACTCGTGCTTCACGCGAACAGCAGCATGGCCATCAGGGCGTGGTGCTGTGGTTCACCGGGCTTTCGGGCTCGGGGAAATCCACAGTCGCAGGCGCGCTGGAGCAGGCGCTGCACCGTATTGGCGTCAGTACCTATCTGCTGGATGGTGACAATGTGCGTCACGGCCTCTGTCGTGACCTCGGCTTCAGCGACGATGACCGCAAAGAGAATATCCGCCGGGTCGGCGAAGTGGCGAAACTGATGGTGGATGCCGGGCTCGTGGTGCTCACTGCCTTTATTTCACCGCATCGCGCCGAGCGCCAGATGGTGCGCGACCTGCTGGAGCCGGGTCAGTTTATCGAAGTGTTTGTCGATACGCCGCTGGCGGTGTGTGAAGCACGCGATCCGAAAGGGTTATACCGCAAAGCACGTGCCGGTGAACTGCGTAATTTCACCGGTATTGACAGCGTCTATGAAGCGCCCGACAGCCCGGAAATCCAGCTGGATGGCGAACAATTGGTTACAAAACTGGCCGCCCAATTGTTAGACGTGCTGCGCGACCGCGATATCATCAGATCCTGAAGAGACAGCGGCAAATCGCTTCGGGTTTGCCGCCCTCGCAACAACAGGATGCCTATGCAGAACATCACACCCATGCTCGCTCGTAAAGATGACTCCTCCCAGGATGAGCCACGCTCATTGCTGCCGGGCGGTGTTATCGGCTTACTCGCTTACTGGTGTGCGCTGGCGCTTCCTTTCCTGCTGTTCGGCTCTAACACGCTGTTCTTCTTTCTCTATACCTGGCCATTCTTTCTGGCGCTGCTGCCGGTTGCCGTGGTCACGGGCATCGCACTGAATACGCTGCTGAGCGGACACTGGATTTGGGCCGCCCTCGCCACAGTCATTATGGTGGTGACTCTCTTCTGGTTAATGTTCTCCTTTCTTTCCGGCTGGTAAGCCTTAACGGCGTCCGTGCTGATGTGCAAACGCATCGGCAGGTTACAAAACTTTTCCCGTCAGAATCGGTACTGATTGCGCAGAGGCGCAGCAAAGCGCGCCATTTTCGCTGCTGGTGTGGAGTCCTGTGCAAAGTTATGGGATGATTGGGCCGTTTTTAGGGGGCGGGATGGGAAAACTGACGTTACTGTTATTGGTGCTGCTTGGCTGGCTGCAATATTCATTGTGGCTGGGGAAAAATGGCATCCATGACTATACGCGCGTCAATGATGATGTCGCGGTACAACAGGCAAACAATGCCAAACTTAAATCGCGAAACGATCAGCTGTTTGCCGAAATTGACGATCTCAATGGCGGCTCGGAAGCGATCGAGGAGCGTGCACGCAATGAACTGGGCATGATTAAGCCCGGTGAGACCTTCTATCGTCTGGTGCCTGACCAGAACAAACGTAACGCGCAACAATCAGCGCAAAACCTACAACGATAAAACATGAACACTCTGGCCTCCCTTGCGGATGTGATTGCCGTGGTGCCCGCTGCCGGAATCGGCAGCCGCATGCAGGCAACCTGTCCGAAGCAGTATCTGACGATTGGTCAGCACACCCTTCTGGAACACAGCATTGCACGTCTGTTTTCCCATCCAGCCATCAGACAGGTGATTGTCGCCCTCAGTCCCGATGACCAGCACTTCGCTTCATTGCCGCTGACACGCGATCCGCGTGTGCTCAGGGTCACAGGCGGCGAGACCCGCGCTGAATCGGTGCTGGCCGGATTACAGGCCGCACAGGGTTCGGCCTGGGTGCTGGTCCATGATGCTGCGCGTCCCTGTCTGCATCCCGACGATCTTCAGAAACTGCTTAACGTGCGTGAACAGAGCCACGTGGGCGGAATTCTGGCTGCGCCAGTGCGCGACACCATGAAACGGGGCGAGCCGGGCAAAGCCGCAGTGGCCCATACCGTGGAACGCGACGATCTCTGGCACGCCTTAACGCCGCAATTTTTCCCGCATGCGCTGCTCACTGCCTGCCTGACGCGGGCGCTGACAGAAGGCGCAACCATCACCGATGAAGCATCGGCGCTGGAGTATTGCGGCTATCATCCGCTGCTGGTCAGCGGACGCAGTGATAACATCAAAGTCACCCGGCCAGAAGATCTGGCGCTGGCGGCTTTTTATCTGAGTCAGATTCAATTAAAGGAGAGCGCATGATGCGTATCGGTCACGGTTTTGACGTTCACGCCTTTGGCGGAGAGGGTCCGTTAGTGATTGGCGGTGTGCGGATCCCATTTGAACACGGTTTTATCGCCCATTCGGATGGCGATGTGGCGCTGCATGCGCTGACTGACGCGCTGCTGGGCGCTGTGGCGATGGGCGATATCGGCAAGTTATTCCCCGACACCGATCCGGCCTTTAAAGGGGCGGACAGCCGCGGCCTGCTGCGTGAGGCCTGGCGTCGTATCGAAGCCAAAGGCTATCGCATCGGTAATGTCGACGTCACAATTATTGCTCAGGCACCGAAAATGCTGCCGCATGTGCCACAGATGCGCATCAACATCGCAGAAGATCTGGGCTGCCATATGGATGCGGTCAACGTCAAAGCGACCACCACCGAGAAACTCGGCTTTACCGGGCGCGGTGAAGGCATTGCCTGTGAAGCGGTCGCGTTAGTCCTGAAAGCTGACAGCCAATGAGTCTGAATTACCTGCACGGCACTCCTGTGGCCTCTGGCGTGATCAAAGCCAGTCCCGAAGATTTCGTGGTGGTTGAAGATCTCGGCTATGGCGCGGATGGTGAAGGTGAGCATCTGCTGGTGCGGATCCGTAAAACAGGTGCGAATACCCGTTTTGTGGCAGAAGCGCTGGCTAAGTACCTGGGTATTCATCCGCGCGACATGAGTTATGCCGGAATGAAAGATCGCCATGCGGTGACGGAACAGACCCTCTGTTTTCGCCTGCCGGGCAATGCGATGCCCGACCTGCGCGGTTTTACGCTGGAAGGGGTTGAGATTCTGCAGGCGGTGCGCCACAAGCGTAAGCTGCGCATCGGCGCACTGGCCGGAAATGCGTTCCGGCTGGTCATACGTCAGATCAGCGATCGTGATGCGGTTGAAGCGCGTCTGGCGCAGATCCGCGATGCGGGCGCGCCCAACTATTTTGGTGAGCAGCGTTTTGGTCGCGGCGGCAATAACCTGGTGATGGCAGAAAAGTGGGCGCGCAATGAGATCATTGTCCGTGACCGCAACAAGCGCAGCCTGATGCTCTCTGCCGCGCGCAGTGCGCTGTTTAATCAGGTGACCAGTGCACGTCTGCAGCAGCAGGGCAGTCTGACTCAGGTGCTCAACGGCGATGCATTGCAGCTGACCGGTCGAGGCAGCTGGTTTGTGGCACAGCCTGAAGAACTGGCCGACTCACAGCGGCGGGTTGATCACCATGAGCTGCGGATTACCGCGCCGCTGCCGGGACGCGGGGACGCTGGCACGCAGGCTGATGCGCTGGCGTTTGAACAGCAGACGCTGGCTAATGATACGCCGCTGCTGAGCCTCATTGAACGTGAGAAGGTCGATGCAGCCCGCCGCGCCATGCTGGTGGTGCCACGGGATATGCAGTGGCGCTGGTGGGATGACGTCACGCTGGAACTGACATTCTGGCTGCCCGCGGGGAGCTTTGCGACCAGCGTGGTCCGGGAGCTGCTGACCTCCGCAGACTCGCTCGATCAGATTGATGAGTAATCTTCGCTGCAACATTACCCGCAGTGTGGGTAATGTTGCGGCAAACCCCCACCGCTGTGTGATTTACGCCTACCACTTCCTTGCGCGCCTCGTTAGAATGCAAAAATCGCTGTCCATTCCTCACCTGTTGCCATGCCGTTAAAACAGGTTCAGTCACGGCGACCAGTCGAATAAAAAAGGTCAGAACGAAATGCGGATATTGCTCAGCAACGATGACGGCATTCATGCACCGGGTATTCAGACTCTGGCGAAAGCCCTGCGGCAGATTGCTGACGTGCAGGTTGTTGCCCCCGATCGTAACCGAAGCGGTGCCTCTAACTCATTAACGCTGGAAACACCTCTGCGTACCTTTACCCATGAAAACGGCGATATCGCGGTTCAGATGGGAACGCCGACCGATTGCGTCTATCTGGGGGTGAATGCGCTGATGCAGCCACGCCCTGACATTGTGGTGTCAGGCATTAATGCCGGTCCCAATCTGGGCGATGATGTGATCTATTCCGGTACGGTGGCAGCAGCGATGGAAGGGCGGCATCTTGGCCTGCCTGCAATCGCTGTGTCGCTCAATGGCCATCAGCACTACGCGACCGCAGCGGCAGTGACCTGCGCGCTTCTCCGGGCGCTGACGCATGAACCCCTGCGCACTGGCCGCATTCTCAATATCAATGTCCCCGATCTGCCACTCTCCGAGCTGAAAGGTATCCGCGTGACGCGCTGTGGCAGTCGCCATCCGGCTGATCAGGTGATCGCGCAACAGGATCCACGCGGCAATACCCTCTACTGGATAGGTCCACCGGGCGAAAAACTCGATGCAGGCCCGGATACAGATTTCGCTGCCGTTGATCAGGGCTACGTTTCTGTCACCGCGCTGCATGTTGATTTAACGGCGCACAGCGCGCAGAACATGCTCAGCGACTGGCTGGCAAAAGCTGAGGTGAACCTGGCATGGTGAATCGGCGTATTGAGACATTGCTGTCACAACTGCGTCAGCAGGGCATTGATGATGAAAACCTGCTGAAAGCCATTAGCGAGGTGCCGCGTGAACGCTTTATCGACGAGGCGTTTGAGCATAAAGCCTGGGACAATGTTGCCTTACCTATCGGCTCCGGTCAGACGATATCACAGCCTTACATGGTCGCGCGGATGACCGCGCTGCTCGGGCTTAATCCGCATTCGCGTGTGCTGGAGATTGGCACAGGTTCTGGTTACCAGACGGCGATTCTTGCCCATCTGGTGGACCATGTTTATTCAGTGGAACGCATCAAAGGCCTGCAATGGCAGGCTAAACGCCGCCTGAAGCAGCTGGATCTGCACAATGTCTCTACCCGTCATGGCGATGGCTGGGAGGGCTGGCCTTCACGGGGGCCGTTCGACGCCATTATTGTCACTGCCGCACCTCCGGAAATTCCGATTGCGCTGATAGCACAACTGGCAGAAGGCGGCATTATGGTGCTGCCGGTTGGCGAAGAGCAGCAGGTACTCAAGCGGCTGCGTCGTCAGGGCGAGGAGGTTATCGAGGAGATCATCGAGCCGGTGCGTTTTGTTCCGCTGGTACAGGGCGATCTGGCCTGACGCTCTTCGTATTTCTTCACAACTGTTTCATGGCACCACGTACCTGATGTTGTTACTATCCAGTTTATTCAACAAAAATGCAGAAATTATCGCGCCACGCAGAGCATTCTGCTGACAGGTACAGTGAAGCAGATAGATCAGAGTTGCCATCACGGGGGATTAATGAGCACGGGAAGCACACTTTTTCAGTTACGCCGTCTGGCGGCGCTTTCACTGGTAGGTTTTTGGCTGGCAGGCTGCAGCTCCAGCGACAATTCTCAGGCACCTATCAGTCGCGTTGGCGATGAGGGCGGCATGATGAACAGTCAGGCGGGAGGAGGCCAGGTTTCTGGTGGCATTCCAGCCGCGCCGTCTCAGGGACAAATGTTAAGCAGAAATTCATCATCTACCCCCAGCAATGGTGGAATGATTAGTACCAGCAGTAATGTTGAGACGCAGAATGGCCGGATAGTGTACAACCGCAGTTACCAGAATATTCCTAAGGGTAGCTATTCCGGTGAAACATATACCGTTAAGCGTGGCGACACGTTATTTTATATTGCCTGGATTACCGGCAATGATTTCCGTGACTTAGCCCAGCGCAACAACGTTCCCGCGCCTTATAGCCTGAATGTCGGCCAGACTTTACAGATTGGAAATGGGTCGGGTCAGCCGATTACCGGTGGCAATCCCATTACCGTTGCTGATGCAACACAGGGCGGGGTCCCTGTGGCACCACAAATTAAATCGCCTGTTGTTGCACAGCAACCTGTTATTACGTATTCTGATGATTCGGGTAATTCGGGTGGCAGCAAATTGTTGCCTTCGAAAGGAGCAAATGTTGCAACGACAACAGCTCCAGTAGTTACCGCACCCCCAACGGTTAGCAGTACAACTAACAGTTCAACGCCGGTCGGAAGCTGGCGCTGGCCGACTGACGGGAAGATTATCGATAACTTCTCTGCCGCCGAAGGTGGCAATAAAGGTATCGATATCGCCGGGACGCGCGGACAATCTGTTGTCGCCACTGCTTCAGGACGAGTGGTTTACGCAGGTAACGCACTCCGGGGTTACGGTAATTTAATCATCATCAAACACAATGATGATTACCTGAGCGCCTACGCCCACAACGATACAATGCTGGTTCGGGAACAACAGGAAGTTAAGGCGGGGCAAAAAATCGCTACCATGGGTAGCACCGGAACCAGTTCAGTCAGATTACACTTTGAAATTCGTTACAAGGGGAAATCCGTAAACCCGTTGCGTTATTTGCCGCAGCGATAATCCGGCAGAACAAAACAGATGTATGTTCTGCCCTGGAATCACGGGTAGGAGCCGCTTATGAGCCAGAATACGCTGAAAGTAAACGAGTTACATGAGAACGCGGAATTCGATGAGAACGGAGCTGAAATTTTTGACGAGAAGGCACTCGTTGAAAACGAAGCCAGTGATAGCGACGTAGCGGAAGAAGAGTTGCTTTCACAGGGTGCGACGCAGCGTGTATTAGATGCGACGCAGCTCTATCTCGGGGAGATTGGCTATTCTCCGTTGTTAACGGCAGAGGAAGAAGTTTTCTTCGCTCGCCGTGCATTGCGGGGTGATATCCCTTCCCGTCGCCGTATGATCGAAAGTAACTTACGTTTGGTGGTGAAAATCGCCCGTCGTTACAGCAATCGTGGTTTAGCTCTGCTGGACCTGATTGAAGAAGGTAACCTCGGCCTGATTCGCGCCGTAGAGAAATTTGACCCGGAGCGCGGGTTCCGTTTCTCAACGTACGCCACCTGGTGGATTCGTCAGACAATTGAACGGGCGATCATGAATCAAACCCGTACCATCCGTCTGCCGATTCACATTGTAAAAGAACTGAATGTTTATCTGCGTACAGCGCGTGAACTTTCCCACAAGCTCGACCATGAGCCAAGTGCGGAAGAGATCGCCGAACAGCTGGATAAGCCGGTTGATGACGTAAGCCGCATGTTACGTCTTAACGAACGCATTACCTCGGTTGATACGCCATTAGGCGGTGATTCTGAAAAAGCGCTGCTGGACATTCTGGCCGATGAAAAAGACAACGGCCCGGAAGACACCACGCAGGACGATGATATGAAACAAAGCATCGTCAAATGGCTGTTCGAACTGAACGCCAAGCAGCGTGAAGTGCTGGCGCGTCGTTTCGGCCTGTTGGGCTATGAAGCGGCAACACTTGAGGATGTAGGTCGTGAAATCGGCTTAACCCGCGAGCGTGTACGCCAGATTCAGGTTGAAGGTTTGCGCCGTCTGCGCGAAATCCTGCAGGCGCAGGGCCTCAGCATTGAAGCACTGTTTCGTGAATAATCGTATTTAAGATGGTCTGAGTAAGAATGCAAAAAGCGATGGTGAAAACCATCGCTTTTTTTATGTCTGCAGAAAATTTTTGCTGTTGATTAACGGCGCACCGCGCAATAACGCGGTGCGCCACACTGTCAGACCAGCGATTTAAGACGATAAATCCAGTCGAGCGCCTGGCGCGGTGTCAGCGTATCCGGATCCAGCGCCTCAAGCGCCTCCACGGCAGGCGAGGTCTCTTCAACCAGCAGCGGCAACTGAGAACCATCGACCGTCGATGAAGCCGAATGGTTTGAAACGTTCTCAAGTTCTTTGAGCTTATTGCGCGCCCGCTTAATCACCTCTTTAGGCACGCCCGCCAGCGCTGCTACCGCCAGACCGTAACTCTTACTCGCGGCTCCTTCCTGCACGCTGTGCATAAAGGCGATAGTGTCACCGTGCTCAACCGCATCCAGATGGACGTTGACCACGCCTTCCATTTTTTCCGGCAGGGTGGTCAGCTCAAAGTAATGGGTAGCAAACAGCGTCATTGCCTTGATGCGATTCGCCAGGTTTTCGGCGCAGGCCCAGGCCAGCGATAAACCGTCGTAGGTGGAGGTTCCGCGTCCAATCTCATCCATCAGCACCAGGCTGTTTTCGGTGGCGTTGTGCAGGATGTTGGCGGTTTCGGTCATTTCAACCATAAAGGTCGAGCGCCCGGAGGCGAGATCGTCTGCGGCACCAACACGGGTAAAGATGCGATCCAGCGGACCAATCAGCGTCTCATCAGCGGGAACAAAACTGCCGATCCATGCCATCAGCGCAATCAGTGCTGCCTGCCGCATATAGGTACTCTTACCGCCCATGTTTGGGCCGGTAATGATTAACATCCTGCGCTGGGGTGCCAGCGACAGCGGGTTGGCAATAAACGGCTCTTTCAGAACCTGTTCCACCACCGGATGGCGACCCCCGCTGATTTTAATCCCGGCTTTTTCCTGCAAGACCGGACGGCAATAGTTCAGTGACCAGGCCCGTTCCGCCAGGTTGCTCAACACATCCAGCTCTGCCAGCGCGGCAGCACTCAGCTGCAGTGCTTCAAGGTGCGGCAGCAACTGGTCGAACAGTGCCTCATACAGGCTTTTCTCCAGCGACAGCGCTTTGCCCTTCGAGGTGAGGACCTTGTCTTCGTACTCTTTCAGTTCCGGAATGATGTAGCGTTCAGCGTTTTTCAGCGTCTGACGACGGACATAGTGCATCGGAACCTGATGACTCTGTCCTCGGCTGACCTGGATGTAGTAGCCATGCACACCGTTAAAGCCGACTTTAAGGGTATCCAGTCCCAGCTTTTCGCGTTCGCGAATTTCAAGCCGGTCGAGATAGTCGGTTGCGCCATCGGCCAGCGCGCGCCACTCATCCAGCTCTGCGTTATAACCGGGCGCAATTACTCCGCCGTCACGGATCAGCACAGGCGGTGACTCAATCACCGCCTGCTCCAGCAGCTCACGTAACGCGGTGAACTCGCCCATCTGCACGCGCAGTTTCTGCAGCTGCGGTGCTTCAACATCGGCCAGCAGCTGGTTCAGTTCTGGCAGTTGCTGAAACGCATGACGCATGCGGGCCAGATCGCGCGGACGGGCTGTACGCAGCGCCAGGCGGGCCAGGATTCGCTCAAGATCGCCGACCTGACGCAGCACTGGCTGCAATACGTCGCTGAGATTTTGCAGCTCAGCAATCGACTCCTGACGCTGGTTGATGATGCGCGCATCGCGCAGCGGCATATGCAGCCAGCGCTTCAGCATCCGGCTGCCCATCGGTGTGACGGTTTTATCCAGCACGGCCGCTAAGGTGTTGTCGGTGCCGCCGGCCAGGTTCTGGGTGATCTCCAGATTACGGCGGGTGGCGGCATCCATGATGATGCTGTCCTGCTGCCGCTCCATGCTCAGCGAGCGGATATGGGGCAGCGTAGTGCGCTGGGTATCTTTGACATATTGCAGCAGGCAGCCCGCCGCACTCAGTCCGAGGTGCGCATTCTCCACGCCGAAGCCATTGAGATCGCGGGTGCCAAATTGCAGGTTCAGCTGCTGACGCGCGGTGTCGATTTCAAACTCCCACAGCGGACGGCGGCGCAGGCCACGTCGCTGATCAATCAGCGACATCGCCTGAAAATCTTCGGGGTAGAGCAGTTCAGCGGGATTGGTGCGTTGCAGCTCTGCCGCCATGGTTTCTGCATCAGCTGGTTCACTTAAGCGGAAACGGCCTGAACTGATATCCAGCGTGGCGTAGCCAAAACCGCGCGGACTTTGCACGATTGCAGCCAGCAGGTTGTCGTGCCGCTCCTGCAGCAGCGCCTCATCACTGATGGTGCCTGGCGTGACGATTCGCACCACTTTGCGCTCAACCGGGCCTTTGCTTAGTGCCGGATCGCCTATCTGCTCACAGATGGCCACGGACTCGCCCAACTGCACCAGTTTTGCCAGATAACCTTCAACCGCATGATAGGGCACGCCAGCCATCGGGATCGGTTCACCCGCTGACGCACCGCGTTTGGTGAGTGAAATCTCCAGCAGCTGAGAGGCGCGCTTTGCGTCGTCATAAAACAGCTCGTAGAAGTCACCCATACGGTAAAACAGCAGAATGTCAGGATGCTCTGCCTTGAGGCGCAGGTACTGCTGCATCATGGGTGTGTGAGAAGGAAAGTCCTTTTCGGTTGGCTCTTGCATAAGGTTTTAGCTCATCTTTAATGCGGTAAATTTCTGGCGATCAACGCCCATGAAACCGAAAGGATTCCAGGCGCGCTGGATGATCAGATGATAACGAATAGGGCAGTGCATATGCCAGCCTGATAATCACCCCGCTCCTGACCGGGTATAACCTGGCTGGCATCCTGACAAATGTGGCGGCCGCTGGCGACAGAAAAGTACCTGGTTTCCTGATTCTGATGTGGGGCTGCGAGACAGCTCGCGGTTTCTGCGACAGCTTTCGGCGGGCAGGGCGGCAACACGCCGCATCAGGGCGTGTTGCAGATCAGTGCAGCCCGTTTTGCAGCGCCCAGACGGCGGCTTCAAGTCGCGACTTAAGGTTCATTTTCTTCAGCAGATATTTGACGTGGACCTTGACCGTACTTTCACTGATGTCCAGTTTGCGGGCGATGGCTTTGTTGGTCATGCCGTCGCTGATCAGTTGCAGGATCTCGCGTTCACGGCGGGTCAGCTGATTAATGTCGCGCGTCTGACCAGGCTGCGCTTCGCGTAATCGGGCAACCAGAATCGGTGTCAACGCTTCGCTCAGCACGATCTGTCCGGCAGCCGCCTGATGCAGCGCTTTCAGCAGGTCTTCCGGTTCCATATCTTTCAGCAGATAACCATCAGCACCGCGTTTCAGCGCGCTGATCACATCCTCTTCATTATCTGAAACGCTGAATACCACCACCCGGCCAGAGAGGGCGATTTCACGCAGCTGGGTTAGCGTATCCAGTCCGTTCAGGCCTGGCATATTGAGATCAAGCAGGATCAGATCGGGATCGTGCAGCTGTGCCAGCGTCAGGCCATCAATGCCATTACCTGCTTCGGCAACGACCTGCAGTCGCTCATCCAGCGCAATCAGCTGCTTAAGTCCACTACGCAGCATGGGATGGTCATCGATCAGTAAAAGCGTAAATTTCCCGTCCGTCACTATGGCTCCTGTTCCTGTCATCTGCGTCAGCCCCGGCGGGCGACAATGCCTATCTTAACGGGGAAGTCCGGTCGCTATATACCCCTTATGGACTACTCCTTTATTTCCATTCAGACATCCCTTTGCTGACGGCGCTTGCGGCTGCCATTAAACCGCATGATTTATAAGGGTTATAAGCAGCCAGCTAACTACTTAACCGGGATGGTCAGGGATTGCCGCGCCTTTGTAACCTGCCTTGCCGTTGATTTGTATCAAGCAAGCCGCCAGGCCGGATACGCAGGATATGCACAATTATTATTCTGCTGATGAGAAATTTATGACCCAATCCGCTCCTTTGCAAACTCCGATGCGCGGCGCATTAATTCAGGACTGGCAGCCGGAAAACGAGGCGTTCTGGCAGGCGCGCGGTAAGCGTATCGCCAGCCGTAACCTGTGGATTTCTGTTTTCTGCCTGTTGCAGGGTTTCTGTGTCTGGATGTTGTTCAGCACCGTCGCGGTTAACCTCAATAAAGTGGGCTTTAACTTCAGCACCGAACAGCTCTTTTTACTGACCGCACTGCCGTCGGTTTCTGGCGCCTTGCTGCGTGTTCCTTACTCTTTTGTTATTCCCATCTTTGGCGGACGCCGCTGGACAGCCTTCAGCACTGGCATCCTGATCATTCCCTGTCTGTGGCTTGGTTTTGCTGTACAGGACAGCCAGACTTCATTCACCACTTTTATGGTGATTGCTCTGCTGTGCGGTTTTGGCGGTGCTAACTTCGCTTCAAGCATGGGCAACATCAGCTTCTTCTTCCCCAAAGCCCGTCAGGGCGGCGCGCTGGGCATCAACGGCGGTCTGGGTAATCTTGGCGTCAGCGTGATGCAGTTTGTTGCACCGCTGGCCATCTCCTGCGCCATTTTTGGTTTTGCGGATACAGGCCATACCACCGTCACCGGCGACAGCATCTGGCTGGAAAATGCGGCCTGGATATGGGTGCCGTTTCTGGCACTCGGCACGCTGGCGGCCTGGTTCGGCATGAACGACCTGGCAGCGGCGAAATCCTCGCTGCGTGAACAGTTGCCGGTGCTGAAACGCCCACACCTGTGGGTTATGGCATTGCTCTATCTGGCGACCTTCGGTTCATTTATTGGGTTCTCGGCCGGTTTTGCCATGCTGGCGAAGACTCAATTCCCTGATGTTGTGATCATGCATTACGCCTTTTTCGGCCCGCTGATTGGCGCGCTGGCCCGTTCAGCAGGTGGCATCATCTCTGACCGTCTCGGCGGCACCCGCGTCACGCTGGTCAACTACATCCTGATGGCGCTGTTTACCGCGCTGCTGTTCCTCACCCTGCCGGGTGACGGACATGACGGCTCATTTATCGCCTTCTTCGCCGTATTTATGGGCCTGTTCCTGACCTCCGGTCTGGGCAGCGGCTCTACCTACCAGATGATTGCGGTGCTCTTCCGCAAGCTGACGCTGGAACGTATCAAAGCTGAAGGCGGCGACGATGCGCATGCGCAGCGTGAAGCTGGAACGGAAACCTCGGCTGCGCTCGGCTTTATCTCCGCCATTGGCGCGCTGGGCGGCTTCTTTATTCCGCAGACCTTTGGCCTGTCGCTCGCGATGACCGGTTCACCCGCTGGCGCGATGAAAATCTTCCTGGTCTTTTACCTCTGCTGTATCGCAGTGACCTGGCTGGTTTACGGACGAAAAGCCCGCGCCTGATAACGATAAAGCCGGTGTGGCACACCGGCAAAATTTTCCTTTCTGTGTCACGACAGATGCAGAGTCAGCAATGTCATACAACGCCTTCAGGAGTATTCCGGATGAGCAAGTTTCTTGATCGATTTCGTTATTTTAAACAGCTGGCCGAGCCGTTTTCCGGCCAGCATGGCCAGACCTTAAACAGCAACCGCGACTGGGAAGATGGCTATCGCAGCCGCTGGCAGCACGATAAAATCGTGCGCTCCACCCACGGTGTTAACTGTACCGGCTCATGCAGCTGGAAAATCTACGTGAAAAACGGTCTGGTCACCTGGGAGACCCAGCAGGCCGACTATCCACGTACCCGTCCCGATCTGCCCAACCATGAGCCGCGCGGTTGTCCACGCGGTGCAAGCTACTCCTGGTATCTCTACAGCGCTAATCGCCTGAAATATCCGCTGATGCGCAAGAAGCTGATTCAGTTGTGGCGCGACGCGAAAGCGCAGCACAGCGATCCGGTGGAGGCCTGGGCATCCATCATCAGCAATCCGGAAAAAGCAAAAAGTTATAAGCAGGCGCGTGGCCGCGGGGGCTTTGTTCGTTCCAGCTGGCAGGAAGTCAATGAGATGATCGCCGCTGCGAACATCTGCACCGCGAAAACTTACGGCCCTGACCGCATTGTCGGATTCTCGCCGATTCCGGCAATGTCGATGGTCTCTTATGCGGCAGGCGCACGTTACCTGTCGCTGATTGGTGGCACCTGCCTGAGCTTTTACGACTGGTATTGTGACCTGCCGCCAGCGTCACCGATGACCTGGGGCGAGCAGACCGACGTGCCGGAATCGGCTGACTGGTACAACTCCTCTTACATCATCGCCTGGGGCTCTAACGTGCCGCAGACCCGCACCCCGGACGCCCACTTCTTTACCGAAGTCCGTTATAAGGGAACGAAAACCGTGGCGATCACCCCGGACTACGCTGAAGTCGCGAAGCTGTGCGATCAGTGGCTGAGTCCGAAGCAGGGCACCGACAGCGCGATGGCGCTGGCAATGGGCCATGTGATGCTGAAAGAGTTTCATCTTGATCGCGAGGTTGGCTATTTCCGCGACTACGTGCGACGTTATACCGATATGCCGATGCTGGTCATGCTGGAACCGCGCGAGGGCGGCTACTTCGCGGCAGGCCGTCAGCTGCGCGCCAGCGATCTGGTGGATGGTCTGGGTCAGGAAAATAACCCGGAATGGAAAACCGTCGCAATCAACGAGGCGACCGGCGAGCTTACCGCGCCGCAGGGATCTATCGGCTTCCGCTGGGGCGAAAAAGGCAAATGGAACCTGGAGCAGCGCGACGGTCTGTCACAAAAAGATGTGGAACTGCAGCTTAGCCTGCTCGGCAGCCACGATGAGGTGGTTGAGGTCGGTTTCCCTTACTTTGGCGGCATCACCAGTGAGCATTTCAACAGCGTCGCGCTGGATGAGATCCTGCTGCACAAACTGCCGGTGAAACGCCTGCAGCTGGCCGATGGCAGCGAAGCGCTGGTCACCAGCGTTTACGACCTGACCCTGGCAAACTATGGTCTGGATCGCGGTCTGGACGATGCCAACTGCGCGCAAAACTATGATGAGATCAAGGCCTATAGCCCGGCCTGGGCGGAACAGATTACGGGCGTTTCCCGTCAGAACATCATCCGCATTGCCCGCGAGTTTGCCGAAAACGCCGAGAAAACCCGTGGCCGTTCAATGATCATCGTCGGTGCCGGTATGAACCACTGGTATCACATGGACATGAACTACCGTAGCCTGATGAACATGCTGATTTTCTGCGGCTGCGTGGGTCAGAGCGGAGGTGGCTGGGCGCACTATGTCGGCCAGGAAAAACTCCGTCCGCAGACCGGCTGGGCCCCGCTGGCCTTTGGACTCGACTGGCAGCGTCCGCCACGTCAGATGAACAGCACCTCCTTCTTCTATAGCCACTCCAGTCAGTGGCGTTATGAAACCCTGGCCACCAGCGAACTGCTGTCACCGCTGGCGGACAAAAGCCGCTACAGCGGCAGCCTGATCGACCTTAACGTGCGGTCCGAACGTATGGGCTGGCTGCCGTCTGCGCCTCAGCTTAACGTCAACCCGCTGCACATCGCGGCACAGGCGAAAGCCGCCGGTCAGTCACCGCTGGATTATACCGTGGAGAGCCTGAAGCAGGGCACCATGCGGTTCGCCGCTGAACAGCCGGACGACCCGCAGAACTTCCCGCGCAACCTGTTTGTCTGGCGGTCCAATCTGCTTGGCTCTTCCGGTAAAGGGCATGAGTACATGCTGAAATACCTGCTGGGTACCGAAAACGGTATTCAGGGCAAAGATTTGGGCCAGCAGGGCTGCGTGAAGCCCGAAGAAGTTGAATGGCTGGACCAGGGCGCCGAAGGCAAACTGGATCTGGTGGTCACACTCGACTTCCGCATGTCGAGCACCTGTCTCTATTCCGACGTGGTGTTGCCTACCGCCACCTGGTATGAAAAAGACGATATGAATACCTCGGATATGCATCCGTTTATTCATCCGCTTTCGGCCGCTGTCGATCCTGCCTGGGATTCAAAAAGCGACTGGGAGATCTACAAAGGCATTGCCAAAGCTTTCTCCGATCTCTGTCCTGGCCATTTAGGCGTTGAAACTGACGTGGTTACGCTGCCGGTGTTGCATGATTCGCCAGCCGAACTGGCGCAGCCATTTGAGACTAAAGACTGGAAAAAAGGGGAGTGCGACCTGATTCCAGGCAAAACCGCGCCACACATTATGGTGGTGGAACGCGACTATCCGGCGACCTGGGCGCGTTTTACCTCGCTGGGACCGTTGCTGGATAGCCTGGGTAACGGTGGCAAAGGCATCAGCTGGAACACCAGCAAAGAAGTCGATTTCCTCAAACAGCTGAACTACGTCAAAGCGGATGGCCCGGCGGCAGGACGGCCGAATATTGATACGGCGATCGATGCAGCAGAAGTGATCCTGGCGCTGGCACCGGAAACCAATGGTCAGGTGGCGGTGAAAGCCTGGCAGGCTCTGGGCGCTATTACGGGTCGTGACCACACGCATCTGGCACTCAACAAAGAAGACGAGAAAATCCGCTTCCGCGATATCCAGGCGCAGCCGCGCAAAATTATCTCCAGCCCGACCTGGTCAGGTCTTGAAGATGAACACGTTTCTTACAACGCCTGCTACACCAACGTTCATGAGCTGATCCCGTGGCGCACCCTGAGCGGCCGTCAGCAGCTTTATCAGGATCATGAGTGGATGCGCGCCTTCGGGGAAAGCCTGATGGTCTATCGTCCGCCCATTGATACCCGCGCGGCGAAGCCGTTGCTGAACAGCAAGCCCAACGGTAATCCGGAGAAGGCGCTGAACTTCCTTACGCCACACCAGAAGTGGGGCATTCACTCAACCTACAGCGACAACCTGCTGATGCTGACGCTGTCACGTGGCGGACCCATCGTCTGGATGAGTGAAGATGACGCCCGCGAGCTGGGCATTGTGGATAACGACTGGATCGAGGCGTTCAACGCCAACGGCGCGCTGACTGCGCGTGCGGTCGTGAGCCAGCGCATCCCGGCCGGTATGACCATGATGTACCATGCCCAGGAGCGCATCGTGAATATCCCCGGCTCGGAGATCACCAGCCAGCGCGGCGGTATTCATAACTCGGTGACGCGAACCTGCCCGAAACCGACCCATATGATCGGCGGCTATGCGCAGCTCTCCTGGGGCTTTAACTACTACGGCACTGTCGGCTCCAACCGTGATGAATTCGTGGTGGTGAGAAAAATGAACAACGTTAACTGGTTAGATGGGGAAGGCAACGATGCCTGCCAGGGCAGCCAGCAGGAGGTAAAACCATGAAAATTCGTTCACAGGTCGGCATGGTGCTGAACCTCGACAAATGTATCGGCTGCCACACCTGCTCGGTGACCTGTAAAAATGTCTGGACCAGCCGCGAGGGCATGGAATACGCCTGGTTCAACAACGTCGAAAGCAAACCTGGCGTCGGCTATCCGCACGCCTGGGAAGATCAGCAGAAGTGGAAGGGCGGCTGGATCCGTAAGATCAACGGCAAGCTGGAACCGCGCATGGGCAGTCGCGTCGGCCTGCTGTCGAAGATCTTCGCCAACCCGGATGTGCCGGCGCTGGATGATTATTACGAGCCGTTCGATTTCGATTATCAGCATCTGCACACTGCGCCGGCCGGTAAACATCAGCCGATCGCACGTCCGCGTTCGCTGATCACCGGTAAGCGGATGAAAAAGATCGAAAACGGCCCGAACTGGGAAGAGATCCTCGGCGGCGAGTTTGCCAAACGCGCGCAGGATAAAAACTTCGATAACATCCAGAAGGAGATTTACGGCCAGTTTGAACACACCTTCATGATGTATCTGCCACGCCTGTGTGAGCACTGCCTTAATCCGGCATGTGTGGCGACCTGTCCTAGCGGCGCGATCTACAAGCGCGGCGAAGATGGCATCGTGCTGATCGACCAGGATAAATGTCGCGGCTGGCGCATGTGCCTGACCGGCTGTCCGTACAAGAAGATCTACTTCAACTGGAAAAGCGGCAAGTCAGAAAAATGTATTTTCTGTTATCCACGTATCGAAGCGGGTCAGCCCACCGTCTGCTCAGAAACCTGTGTTGGCCGTATTCGCTACCTCGGCGTGCTGCTCTATGACGCTGACCGCATTGAAGAGGCTGCCGCCGCAGAAAACGAGAAAGATCTCTATCAGAGCCAGCTGGATATTTTCCTTGATCCTAATGATCCCGTGGTGATTGCGCAGGCGCTGAAAGATGGCGTCGCGCAGAGCGTGATCGACGCAGCACAGCGATCCCCGGTTTATAAAATGGCGATGGAGTGGAAGCTGGCGCTGCCGCTTCACCCTGAATACCGCACGTTGCCGATGGTCTGGTATGTGCCGCCGTTGTCACCGATTCAGTCGGTGGTGGATGGTGGGGCGCTGGCGCACACCGGCGTGCTGCCGGATGTGGAAAGCCTGCGCATTCCGGTTGAGTACCTGGCGAACCTGCTGACCGCAGGTGACACCGCACCGGTGTTGCTGGCGCTGAAACGCATGCTGGCGATGCGCCATTACAAGCGCGCAGAAAGTGTGGACGGTGAGCATGATATCCGGGCGCTGGAGCAGGTCGCTCTGACCGAAGCGCAGGCGCAGGAGATGTACCGCTATCTGGCGATCGCAAACTATGAAGATCGCTTTGTGGTGCCCTCCAGCCACCGCGAACTGGCGCGTGAAGCCTTCCCGGAAAGCAAAGGCTGCGGTTTTAGCTTTGGCGATGGCTGCCACGGCAGTGACACCAAATTCAATCTGTTCAACAGCCGGCGTATTGATGCCATCGATGTCAGCAAAAAAACCAGCCGTCCCGAGGAGGCCTCATGATGACGCTGCGTGTTCTGTCACGCCTGCTGGACTACCCGGACGAGGCGTTGTTTACGCACTATCCCGACCTGATTGCGGCACTGGAAGAGGCCAGTGAACTTAACCTGCAGCAGAGCGCACGGCTGGTGCGCTTTATCCATGAGCTCTGCGCCCGGCCAATACTGGATGTGCAGGCTGATTACTGCGAGCTGTTTGATCGTGGCCGCGCCACCTCGCTGCTGCTGTTTGAACATGTACACGGGGAATCCCGCGATCGCGGTCAGGCGATGGTCGATCTGCTTGAACAGTACCGGGCCGACGGTCTGGAGCTGGACAGCAAAGAGTTGCCCGATTATCTGCCGCTTTACCTGGAATATCTCGCCTGTAAAAGCGATGAAGCCGCGCGTCAGGGGCTGGATGACATCGTGCCGATCCTGGCTTTGCTGGCTGCGCGGCTGGAAGCGCGTCAGAGTCCTTATGCTGACCTTTTCAGGGTGTTACTGACGCTATCCGGTAGCGCGGTCGATCCTGCGGCCCTCAAGCCCCAGGTGGCGCAGGAAGCGCGGGACGATACCCCGACAGCACTGGATGCGGTCTGGGAAGAGGAGCAGATTAAATTTCTCGGCGAACAGGGTTGCGCCTCGGCGCAGCAGGCGATGCATCAGCGTCGCTTCGCCGATGCGGTTGCGCCGCAGTATCTGGATATTGCCGCGGCGACGGCGCGCAGCACGGGAGAATCAGCATGAATTTTATTAACACTTTTTTCTTCGATATTTACCCCTATCTTGCCGGAACGGTCTTCCTGGTGGGGAGCTGGCTGCGCTATGACTATGGGCAGTACAGCTGGCGGGCCGGCTCCAGTCAGATGCTGGACAAAAAAGGAATGCGTCTTGCCTCTAACCTGTTCCATATCGGCATCATCGGTATCTTCTTCGGCCATATCGTCGGGATGCTGACGCCGCACTGGATGTATGAATCGTTCCTGCCAATCGACGTGAAGCAGAAGCTGGCGATGATAGCCGGAGGCCTGTTTGGTGCATTGACGCTGGCGGGTGGCGCGCTATTGCTGAAGCGCCGTCTGACCAATCCTCGGGTGCGGGCCACCAGTAGCGTCGGCGACATTCTGATCCTGACACTGCTGGTGGCTCAGGCCACGCTGGGCCTGCTGACCATTCCGTTCTCCGCTCAGCATATGGACGGCAGTGAGATGATGAAGCTGGTGGGCTGGGCTCAGGCAGTGGTGACCTTCCACGGTGGCGCGTCGCAGCATCTGGAAGGCGTGGCGTTTATCTACCGCGTGCACATGGTGCTGGGTATGACGCTGTTCCTGCTGTTCCCGTTCTGCCGACTGGTGCATATCTGGAGCGCGCCGGTTGAGTATCTGACCCGTCGTTATCAGCTGGTGAGAAACCGCCGCTAAACGCCCGATGGCTGCGGGGGAGATACCGCCCCGCCGCCCTGTCTGATCCACTGCGGCGTTGACGTTTTTTTAACATTCCGGACTGTATGTCACTGCGCTGAACGACTACTATTACCGCATCTGAATTTACCCCTCGTTTATGGATAACCGATGCGTCTCAAGTTAGCCCTCCTTGCGTTCATCCCGCTTCTGGCCTCCTGCAGCAGCAAACCTGAAGTTCCGTCCCAGCAGAAGATGCTGGCTGCACCACAGGGCGGTTTTTTACTGCAGCCGTCTCACAGCGGACAGGCGATGTTCGGCGACTTCGCAGGTAATCCGGCAGCAGAGCAATTTATCGATAAGATGGTGGAGAAGCATGACTTTGATCGTGAGCAGCTGCACAACATCATCGGTCAGGCTAAGCGACTGGATTATGTGCTGCGGCTGATGGATCGTCAGGCGCCGAGCTACACACCTGCGCCGGGGCCTAACGGTGCCTGGATCCGCTATCGCAACAAGTTTATTACGCCCGATAACGTACAAAACGGTGTGGCGTTCTGGAACCAGTATCAGGATGCGCTGCAACGTGCGCAGCAGGTCTATGGTGTGCCGCCAGAAATTATTGTCGGCATCATTGGCGTGGAAACCCGCTGGGGTCGCGTGATGGGGAAAACGCGAATCCTGGATGCGCTTGCAACCTTATCGTTTAACTATCCGCGCCGCGCCGAGTACTTCAGCAGCGAGCTGGAAACCTTCCTTCTGATGTCGCGTAAAGAGCAGGATGACCCGCTGGCGCTGAAAGGGTCTTTCGCCGGGGCGATGGGCTATGGCCAGTTTATGCCGTCGTCTTACAATGATTATGCGGTTGACTTCAACGGCGACGGTCACGCAAACCTGTGGGATCCGGAGGATGCTATCGGCAGCGTGGCGCACTACTTCCAGAAGCACGGCTGGCGCAGCGGCGAAAATGTGGCGGTTCCGGCCAGCGGTCAGGCACCGATGCTGGAAGATGGCTTCAAAACCCGTTACAGCGTGAGCATGCTGGCGGCGTCAGGCCTGTCACCACAGGGCTCGCTGGACGGAAACGATCAGGTCAGTCTGCTGCGCCTCGACTTAGGCACCAGCTACCAGTACTGGTACGGCTTACCGAATTTCTATGTCATTACCCGCTACAACCACAGCACCCATTATGCGATGGCGGTGTGGCAGCTGGGTGAGGCGGTGAGCAAGGCACGGCAGGGTGGCCTGTTATAAAGGCTATCCTTGTTAACTGTAAGGTTATATGATGACGCCCTTTTTCAGGCCACACAGCCACTGATATCTCCGGAGTCGTTATGTCTTTACCTGCCTGCCCAGCTTGTCACGCCGATTACACCTGGCAAGATGGCGATAACCTCAACTGCCCCTCCTGCGGTCATATCTGGACCGAAGGAGAGGGTGACAGCAGCAACGGATCGCTGGAAGTGCGTGATGCCAATGGCAATCTGCTGGCAGATGGCGACAGCGTCACGGTGATTAAAGATCTCAAGGTGAAGGGCAGCTCCTCATCGCTGAAGATTGGTACCAAAGTGAAAAGCATCCGTCTGGTGGAAGGGGATCACAACATCGATTGTAAAATTGACGGTTTTGGTCAGATGAAATTGAAATCTGAGTTCGTGAAAAAGAACTGAGATCCGGGGCGCAGGGATGCGCCCGTTATTCTATTAGCTGAAAAGCCGATCGATCGCGGCGCACTGTTCCGCATTCAGCGCACCCCCGTAGTTGCGTGAGGCGCTGTTCATTGAGTCATAACGACGTGCCACGGCCGTCTTAATCGTCGTCACAAAATCATCACCAATACTGTAAATTGCCATCAGCCTGCCGATCTGCTGCTGCAGACGCGTCAGCTCAGACAGATTGCCATTTCGCCACGCGGCCATCATCTGCGCAAAGTACTCTGGTACAAGATTATTCAGACCTGAAATCACCCCGGCGCCGCCCGCCAGAAGATTGGGAAGCAGGTATTCGTCATAGCCTGACAGCACGGCGAAATCACTGCGCACTTTGCTGGTCTCCTCAATCATCGCCCGGTTATGCGACAGGCAATCCACCGTATCTTTGATACCCACAAAGTTAGGTAACTTTGCTGCCAGCGCAGCAATCAGCGCTGGCGTCAAATCGCAGCCGGTGCGTGCCGGAAAATTATAGGCAAACCATTTTCCCCCAAGCTGCGCGTCAAGTGCCTCGAAGTAGTGCATCAGTTGCTGTTGCGTCTGGCCGTAATAGTAGGGCGGCAGCACCATCACTGCGTCAAAGTTATTTTTCCAGGCGGCTTCAGTCAGTTCCAGCATGTCAGGGATACAGGTCGCCGAGACATTTGCCACCATTTTTAGGGGTGACAACGGCCTGGCTTCCCTGATCAGCTGTAAACGCTCCTGCTGTGTCAGTGAGGCGAATTCACCAATGCTGCCCATCACCAACAAGGTATCCAGACCGGAATCATTGAGGCGGGCAAAATGTCGTCCGAGCGCGTCGATATCGAGTTCACCCTGCGCATTGAACGGGGTGACGCTAGGGCACCAGACGCCGGCAAAAGCCGATTTTTCACTCATAGCGAACTCCTGGATGGGGCGTTAAAAAATGAAACAGTGTTTTAACTTAATTATTCCAGTCCGTCTCTGCCACCACATGATTCAAAAGTGAGCAACGTGTCGCACTTTTTCGTCTTTCATCCGTCTCAGTAAGCGGATGCATCTGATAACTGAGCGAGAGGTCATGATGAAAGAGTGGGATCCTGTGCTGTATCGTAAATTTGAAGCGGAACGAACCCGTCCAGCCCGCGAATTGCTGGCGCGCATTAGCCTTGAACAGGTTGAGCAGGTAACCGATCTGGGATGCGGGCCCGGCAACAGTACCGAGCTGCTCGCCGATACCTGGCCGCTGGCGCAGGTCACCGGACTCGACAGTTCAGCGGCGATGTTATCTCAGGCCAGCGAACGCCTGCCGCACTGCCGTTTTGTTCAGGCAGATATTCGCAGCTGGCAGGCAGAGGTGCCGCAGCAGGTTATTTATGCCAACGCTTCTCTGCAATGGCTCGACAACCACACCATGCTGTTTCCTCATCTTGTCAGCCAGCTGGCAATCGGAGGCGTGCTGGCTATCCAGATGCCTGATAACCTTAATGAGCCCTCGCATCAACTGATGCGCGAGGTGGCGGCAACAGAGCGCTGGCATTCACGCATCAATGCCAGTGCAGTTGAACGTACAGAGCTGCTTTCAACAGGCGAGTACTACAATCTGCTGGTGCAGGCCGGTTGTGAGGTGGATATCTGGCGTACCACCTACTATCACGTAATGGCCGATGCGCAGGCGATTATCAGCTGGCTGCAGGCGACGGGCTTACGGCCTTTCCTGGCGACGCTGGATGCGTCTGAACAGACAGCTTTTCTGTCTGATTATCATCAGCGTCTGCTTACCGCCTATCCGGCTCAGGCCGATGGTCAGGTTCTGCTCGCTTTCCCGCGTCTTTTCATGGTTGCGATGAAAAAAGAGTAAGTACGATGGAAAGCCGGTCGCAAAAACAGTGCAATCGGGATAAGCGTCCTTGAAAAAGCAGACTTTCTGCACCACCTTCAACCCATAACCCAGGGAGAAATGGCAATGGATGATCAGCAGTTGCAGGCGCTTAGTGCGCAGATAGGTGAGAAGCTGAAGCAACGCAATGCCACCGTAACCTGTGCGGAATCCTGCACGGGTGGATGGATTGCTAAAGTCTTTACCGATATCAGCGGCAGTTCCGCCTGGTTCGAACGCGGTTTTGTGACCTACAGCAATGAAGCAAAACAACAGATGGTGGATGTGCAGGCTGACTCGCTGGCGCAGTATGGCGCGGTCAGTGAAGCGGTGGTGCGCGAGATGGCGCAGGGTGCCCGCAAGGCGGCCCATGCTGACTACGCGATCTCTGTTAGCGGTATTGCGGGCCCGGATGGCGGCAATGAAGAAAAACCGGTGGGTACGGTGTGGTTCGGCTTTGCCGGTCCACAGGACAACGTGTTGGCGTTGAAGCAACATTTTAACGGCGATCGTGAGGCCGTTCGCCGCCAGTCGGTAGCATGGGCCTTACAGACGCTGTATGGCGAATTTCTGACAAATTAAACTTGATACTGTATGACTATACAGTATAATTACTGGCAACAGAAAGAGTACAGGCACCCTGAGTGCGTGTTTACCCGGCTTGATTAGGAGTTGAAATGGCGATTGATGAAAACAAACAGAAGGCTTTAGCTGCCGCGCTTGGCCAGATTGAGAAACAATTTGGTAAAGGCTCCATCATGCGCTTGGGTGAAGACCGCTCAATGGATGTGGAAACCATCTCTACTGGTTCGCTGTCGCTGGATATCGCGTTAGGCGCAGGCGGTCTGCCAATGGGTCGTATCGTTGAGATCTACGGACCGGAGTCTTCTGGTAAAACCACGCTGACCCTGCAGGTTATCGCGTCTGCGCAGCGTAAAGGCAAAACCTGTGCCTTTATCGATGCTGAGCATGCGCTCGATCCGGTTTACGCCAAGAAACTGGGCGTAGACATTGAGAACCTGCTCTGTTCTCAGCCCGATACGGGTGAGCAGGCGCTGGAAATCTGTGATGCGCTGGCGCGCTCTGGTGCGGTTGATGTCATCATCGTCGACTCCGTTGCCGCTCTGACGCCTAAAGCAGAAATTGAAGGTGAAATCGGTGACTCTCACATGGGCCTCGCGGCACGTATGATGAGCCAGGCCATGCGTAAGCTGGCCGGTAACCTGAAGCAGTCTAATACCCTGCTGATCTTCATCAACCAGATCCGTATGAAAATTGGTGTGATGTTTGGTAACCCGGAAACCACCACCGGTGGTAACGCGCTGAAGTTCTACGCTTCTGTCCGCCTTGATATCCGTCGTATCGGCGCAATCAAAGAGGGCGATAACGTGGTCGGCAGTGAGACCCGCGTTAAAGTGGTGAAAAACAAAATCGCCGCGCCATTCAAACAGGCTGAGTTCCAGATCATGTATGGCGAAGGTATCAATACCTTTGGTGAGCTGGTCGACCTGGGCGTGAAGCACAAGCTGATTGAAAAAGCGGGTGCGTGGTACAGCTATAACGGCGACAAGATTGGTCAGGGCAAATCGAATGCCGGCAACTTCCTGAAAGAGAATGCTGCTGTGGCAAACGAAATTGATCTGAAGTTGCGTGAGATGTTGCTCAACGGCGCGGATGAAAAACTCGCAGCAGCTGACAAGGCTGCCGAGAAAGAAAACGCAGCAAGTGAAGCGAACGAAGACTTCTAATCACTGATGCGGGAGGGGCGAAAGCCTCTCCCATCGTTGTTTCCCCCCGCCATTACTCTTCTTGCCTTCCCTCTGTCCTGTTCTGTCGCCATAATCTCACTCCTGTTTGTACAAGGTGCGCAGTATGACTGAACCCTCTCAGCCCCAACCTGATGTCGTCTCCTATTCCCGTCTGCTGGACCGTGCGATGCGTATTCTTGGCCAGCGCGATCACAGCCGTGCAGAATTAGCCCGTAAGCTGCAACAATCAGCGCAGCGTTCCGCATGGGCACAGAAAAAAGAGCCTGAAATTGTCACTGAAGCGCTGCTTGAACAGGTACTGAATTGGTGCCAGGAGAGCGGCTGGCTCAATGACGAACGTTTTACCGAGCGTTTTATTCAGAGTCGAAGCCGCAAAGGTTTTGGGTCGCAACGTGTGCGCCTCGAACTGGCCCAGAAAGGCATTGACCGTGAATCCATTGATCTTGCGATGGAAGAGACGGAAGTCGACTGGGCGGTGTGCGCGGCTCAGCTGGCGGAACGAAAATTCGGACACCCATTGCCCACAGAGTGGAAAGAGAAAGCGAAAGTACTACGCTATCTGCAGTCAAAGGGCTTTATGACCGAAGATATCCAATCCGTTTTCAGAAATTTTGATGACTAAAAGCCGATGTAATTTTACTTCCCACTGAAGAAAATTTATCTTATTCCCACTTTTTGTTCCACTAATCAGGCACCACGAAAGTGTGGTCGCGCCGATCAGAGGGAACGTTCGTTAGCGTGATTCCAGGACATATATGAGCAAGAGCACTGCTGAGATCCGTCAAGCGTTTCTCGACTTTTTTCATAGCAAGGGACATGAGGTTGTAACCAGCAGCTCCCTCGTACCGAATAACGATCCAACCTTGTTGTTTACCAACGCCGGGATGAACCAGTTTAAAGATGTGTTCCTCGGGCAGGACAAACGTGATTACACACGTGCGACCACGTCACAGCGCTGCGTACGCGCAGGCGGTAAACACAACGATCTTGAAAATGTCGGTTACACCGCACGTCATCACACCTTCTTTGAAATGCTGGGTAACTTCAGCTTTGGTGACTACTTCAAGAGAGAGGCGATTGGTTTTGCCTGGGAACTGCTGACGAGCGAGCAGTGGTTCAGCCTGCCAAAAGAGCGTCTGTGGGTGACGGTCTATGAAACCGACGATGAAGCCTTTGATATCTGGGCGAATGAAATCGGTGTGCCGCGCGAGCGCATTATTCGCATCGGTGACAACAAGGGCAGCGCATACGCGTCTGATAACTTCTGGCAGATGGGCGATACCGGTCCTTGTGGTCCATGTAGCGAGATTTTCTACGATCACGGCGATCACATCTGGGGTGGCCCACCAGGCAGCCCGGAAGAAGATGGCGATCGTTACATTGAAATCTGGAACATTGTCTTTATGCAGTTCAACCGTCAGGCAGATGGCACCATGCTGCCGCTGCCAAAACCGTCGGTTGATACCGGAATGGGCCTTGAGCGTATTTCCGCCGTTCTGCAACATGTTAACTCCAACTATGAAATCGACCTGTTCCAGAAACTGATTCAGGCCGTTGCGCAGGTTACCGGTGCAACTGACCTCAGCAACAAATCGCTGCGCGTTATTGCCGACCACATCCGTTCCTGTGCTTTCCTGATTGCCGATGGTGTGATCCCGTCGAATGAGAACCGTGGCTATGTGCTGCGTCGTATCATTCGTCGTGCCGTGCGTCATGGCAACATGCTGGGCGCCAAAGAAGCCTTCTTCTATAAGCTGGTTGCACCACTGATTGAGGTCATGGGCGCGGCAGGCGAAGAGTTGCAGCGTCAGCAGGCTCAGGTTGAGCAGGTGCTGAAAAGCGAAGAAGACCAGTTTGCCAGAACGCTGGAGCGCGGACTGGCGCTGCTGGATGAAGAGCTGGAAAAACTGCAGGGCGACACGCTGGATGGCGAAATCGTCTTCCGTCTTTACGATACCTTTGGCTTCCCGGCTGACTTAACGGCTGACGTCTGCCGCGAACGCAATCTGAAAATCGACGAAGCGGGCTTTGAGCAGGCGATGGAGCAGCAGCGTCAGCGCGCACGTGAAGCGAGTGGCTTCGGTGCTGACTACAGCAATGTTATTCGCATTGATGCCGCCTCATCATTCAAAGGTTATGACCAGCTCGATTTAGCCGCCACGGTAAAAGCGCTCTATGTTGCGGGCGAAGCGGTAGATGAAGTGACCGCAGGTCAGGATGCCGTGGTCGTGCTGGATGAAACGCCATTCTATGGCGAATCAGGTGGTCAGGTAGGCGATACCGGTCTGCTGAAAGGGAAGAATGCTGAATTTAGCGTCCAGGATACACAAAAATATGGTCAGGCAATCGGTCATGTCGGTAAGCTGACCGCAGGGCAGTTGCGTATCGGTGATCGTCTTGAGGCGCAGGTTGATGCGGCACGTCGTGCGCGCATCCGTCTGAACCACTCTGCTACCCACTTATTGCATGCCGCATTGCGTCAGGTTTTAGGTGAGCATGTGGCGCAAAAAGGCTCGCTGGTTAACGACAAATACCTGCGTTTTGACTTCTCGCATTTCGAAGCGATGAAACCTCAGGAGATTCGTCAGGTCGAAGATATCGTCAATGCGCAGATTCGTCGCAACCTGCCGGTTGAAACGGAAGTGATGGATCTGGATGCGGCGAAGTCTAAAGGTGCAATGGCACTGTTTGGCGAGAAATATGATCAGCGCGTGCGCGTTCTGACCATGGGTGATTTCTCAGTCGAATTGTGTGGTGGTACTCACGCTGCACGCACCGGTGATATCGGCCTGTTCCGTATTCAGGCTGAGTCAGGTACGGCAGCAGGTATCCGTCGTATCGAAGCTATTACGGGTGAAGGCGCGCTGGCACAGGTTAATGCGCAAAGCAGTCAGCTGCAGGATCTTGCGCAACTGGTTAAAGCGAACAGCAGCAACCTGAACGAGAAAGTGCGTGGTCTCGTTGACCATGTGCGGGCTCTGGAGAAAGAGTTGCAGCAACTGCGCGACCAGCAAGCTGCCCAGGAGAGCGCTTCACTGAGTAGCAATGCCATCGATGTTAAGGGCGTGAAACTGCTGGTCAGCGAGCTCAACAATGTCGAGCCTAAGATGTTGCGTACCATGGTTGATGACCTCAAGAATCAACTCGGGTCTGCGATTATCGTGCTGGCGACGGTTGCCGAAGGTAAGGTGTCGCTGATTGCCGGGGTGACCAAAGATCTGACTGACCGTGTTAAAGCGGGCGAGTTGATCGCCGGTCTGGCACAGCAGGTAGGCGGGAAGGGTGGTGGCCGTCCTGATATGGCACAAGCGGGTGGTACGGATGCTAAAGGGCTGAAAGGCGCTCTGGCAGGCGTTGAGAGCTGGGTTAACAGCCGCCTTTAATGACTTAGAACAAGGCATTGTAAAAAGCGTCAGAACTCTGGTTCCGGCGCTTTTTAATACGATGCTAAAGCAGCAAATGACAAAGTCAGGCTGATGTAGTGTATTTCGGCTAAACTAACTATCAGCAGAATGTATTGGCGCATCGATGTGCATTGGTGTATCTCTCATAGTCAATGTGCAGCGTTAAATGATGGATAATGCCGGGAGCCTGTACAAGCCCGACTCTTTTAATCTTTCAAGGAGCAAAGAATGCTTATTCTAACTCGTCGAGTTGGTGAAACCCTCATGATCGGTGATGAGGTAACTGTAACGGTGCTGGGTGTTAAAGGTAACCAGGTACGTATTGGGGTTAACGCACCGAAAGAAGTGTCTGTGCATCGCGAAGAGATCTATCAACGCATCCAGGCTGAAAAAACGCAACAAACCAGCGTTTAACGGATTCAGCGTCTCGCACCTGTGCGAGGCGCTACCGCTTTGTCTAAAAATCCTCTCTTTTCTTCTCTCCCGCTTTCTCCCTGTTTAGTTAACGTCATCCTCTCTCATTGTTGATAATTCACTCTTTTTGTCTTCATTTTGCCCCAATTGTGTGTGATTTGCTCAATCAAACAAAGTTTCGGAAAAATTGTTTGACTTAAAAGTCCGGGAAAGTAATATGTGCGCCACGCAGTGCCGATGAGCAGAAACAAGTTCAGACGCACGGTTCGAAAGAAAGCGTAAGGTGAGGTGGCCGAGAGGCTGAAGGCGCTCCCCTGCTAAGGGAGTATACGGTCAAAAGCTGTATCGAGGGTTCGAATCCCTCCCTCACCGCCATTTTCGATGCATCCATAGCTCAGCTGGATAGAGTACTCGGCTACGAACCGAGCGGTCGGAGGTTCGAATCCTCCTGGATGCACCATCGAAAATAAAGAAATAAAGCGAATTAGCAATTCCTTTCATGGTGAGTAGTTAGCACCCTGCGTTGTACAAGAATTAGATTTATGCATCCATAGCTCAGCTGGATAGAGTACTCGGCTACGAACCGAGCGGTCGGAGGTTCGAATCCTCCTGGATGCACCATTCTTTGTAACATCCTCAGGTTGGTTTCTGTTAGTCCATAAAAAGTTGTACCCCAAAAGATAGACCCCAATGCATCCATAGCTCAGCTGGATAGAGTACTCGGCTACGAACCGAGCGGTCGGAGGTTCGAATCCTCCTGGATGCACCATCTTCTGCAATATGGACAGCGCCTCAGTGTGTCATGACGTGATAAGCGTTCCGGCCGCACTAAGGAGGATAACGTTGCATCAGCAACGGCCCGCAGGGCGAAGCGCAAGCTGAGTAATCCTCCTGGATGCACCATCTTCTTCAGTTTTAAGTTCCCTCAATGAATTTGGCGTAATCATCGCTAAGACCTCAAAAGAGACATACTTTTTTATACCCTGTACAGCAAGCGCTGAACGAGCATCCTGAACTGCTCCCCTGCAGTTACCCTCTGGCTTTACCCACACTGTTTTCCTGCCTGATCTGCCCCATTGATTCATCATCCTGACTTAAGCGACACGTAACACATTTTCTCCGCCTCAGAGATCGCCATTTTACTGCCCACGCCCGTCCGCCACCGCTTGCCTGCCAGAGTAATGTTAAAAAATCGCTGAAAATTCGTACGGTTATCGCTGGCCGCGCACGATCACCTTTATCTGAAAACAAAAATTGCTAATGCTTTCAAAGCATTTGCTGTTCATCCCCCCTGGCGACAACCTGTCCACATTAGGCTAAAGTAATGTCTCATTTGGTGAATGTCCGGAGTGACAATGTACGATCAATATGACGGCCTGATTTTTGATATGGACGGCACGATTCTTGATACTGAGCCGACACATCGAAAAGCGTGGCGTCAGGTGCTCCAGCGTTACGGATTAACGCTGGATGAAGCACGTATTATCGACTTTAATGGCGCACCCGCCTGGCGGCTTGCGCAATTCATCATTGAATCCAATCAGTCGTCACACGACCCTCATCTTCTTGCTGCAGAAAAAACCGCTGCTGTGAAAGCGATGCTGCTGGAAAACGTTAAGCCGCTGCCTTTACTGGAGGTGGCGAAGGCGTATCACGGGCGTCGTCCTATGGCTGTGGGGACCGGAAGTGAACATAGCATGGCAGAGGCGTTACTGACGCAGCTTGGCGTACGTGAGCTCTTTACGGCAGTCGTCGGCGCTGACGACGTACAGCATCATAAACCTGAGCCTGAGACCTTCTTGCGCTGCGCTGAGTTGATGGGTGTGGCGCCGGCACGTTGTGTGGTGTTCGAAGATGCAGACTTTGGTATTCAGGCCGCTAAAGCGGCAGGCATGGCAGTGGTGGATGTTCGTTTACTGTGAGTGACGTACTTACCTATGCCTCGATGTTTGGCAGCAGTTTTCTGAGTGCGACGCTCCTGCCGGGAAGTTCTGAAGCATTACTGATAGCACTATTGATAGCAAAAAAGACATCAGTTTACGGGTTGCTTGTAGCCGCATCACTGGGAAACACCTTGGGCGGTTTAACCAACATTCTTATTGGTCGCCTGCTGCCGTTAAAACGTCAGGGGCGATGGCATGACACAGCAATGACGTGGTTGCACCGACTGGGACCAGCAGCACTTTTATTCAGCTGGCTACCGGTGATAGGTGATCTGCTCTGCGTTCTCGCGGGCTGGTTACGTTTCGCCTGGCTGCCAGCGATACTGTTTCTCGCTGTCGGTAAAACACTGCGTTATATCGTTATCGCGACTGCCACATTACAGGGTATGCAATGGTGGCATTGATTCGCACAGATTCGGGGCTACGGTTAACATTATGCTGAACAAAAATAAATTATTATCACAGCGGGGGGGTAATGTGATCCCGGACGTATCTAAAGCGCTATCCTGGCTGGAAGCGCATCCCAATGCCCTTAAAGGGATTGGTCGTGGCATCGAGCGTGAAACGCTGCGTGTACAGGAAAATGGCGATCTGGCAAAAAGCGGCCACCCGGAATCTCTGGGCTCGGCACTGAAACATGACTGGATCACCACTGATTTTGCCGAAACGTTACTGGAATTCATCACGCCAGTGGATCACAGCATTGATCATATGCTGGCGTTCCTGCGCGATATCCACCGTCACGTTGCCCGTGAACTGGGTGATGAACGCATGTGGCCATTCAGTATGCCGTGCGTCATTGACGATGCTGACAATATTGAGCTGGCGCAATATGGCACATCCAATATCGGTAAGATGAAGACCCTTTACCGCGAAGGTCTGAAAAACCGCTACGGCGCGTTAATGCAGACGATCTCTGGCATTCACTATAACTTCTCGCTGCCACTTTCTTTCTGGCAGGAGTGGGCTGACGTGAAAGATCAGGAAAGCGGAAAAGAGACTATCTCCGCAGGTTATCTGCGGTTGATTCGTAACTACTATCGCTTCGGCTGGGTGATACCTTATCTGTTTGGCGCATCACCGGCTATCAGCTCCAGTTTCCTGCAGGGTCGTGAGAGCGCGCTGCCATTTGAAACCAATGACAAAGATACGATGTGGCTGCCGTATGCCACCTCGCTGCGTCTGAGCGATTTAGGCTACACCAATAAATCGCAGAGCGCTCTGGGCATCACGTTTAACTCGCTGGAAGGCTATGTTACTGCGCTGAAAAAAGCGATCAAGACGCCGTCAGATGAGTATGCAGCGATGGGCACCAAAGATGCTGACGGTAACTGGCTGCAGCTCAATACTAACGTGCTGCAGATTGAGAACGAGCTCTATGCGCCCATCCGGCCTAAGCGTGTTACACGCTCGGGTGAAGCGCCTTCTGATGCACTGCTGCGCGGTGGTATCGAATACATTGAAGTGCGTTCACTGGATATCAATCCGTTCTCTGCCATCGGCGTCGATGAGAATCAGGTTCGCTTCCTCGATCTGTTCCTGATCTGGTGTACCCTGGCGGATGCACCGGAAATGAGTGCAGATGAGTTGCAATGCACCCGCAAAAACTGGAATCGGGTGGTGCTCGAAGGGCGTAAACCGGATCAGAAAATTGCGGTGGGTTGTGGAGAAGCGGAACATTCGCTGGTTGAAGTGGGCAAAACCCTGTTTGCCGACCTGCGCCGGGTTGCTGAAGTCTTAGACAGTCACAATCAGGACAGCACGGAATATCAGCAGGTTTGTGATCAACTGGTAGCATCCTTTGATGATCCTGAGCTAACCTACTCGGCGCGCATCCTTCAGGCAATGAAGGATAATGGTGTAACCGGCACCGGCGTGGCACTGGCTGAACAGTATCGCCATATGCTCTGTGAAGAACCGCTGGAAGTGCTGACAGAAGAAGATTTCACGCGTCAGGCGCAGGAATCTGTTGCTGCACAGCAGCAGCTGGAAGCAAATGATAAGCTGGATTTTGAAGCGTATCTGGCGAGCCGGGAAGGGTAGAAAAGAAAAAGGCCACATCAATGTGGCCAAATTAACATCTCTGTTGTCAGGGATGATGATGATAACAAATGCGCGTCTTTCATATATTCAGACGTTGGGCGAACAGAAAAGTTTCATCGTTTTAAAAAAAATTCTCAGAACAGGAGGTGACGTATGCCACTACTGGACAGTTTTACCGTTGATCACACCATCATGGGCGCACCGGCAGTCCGCGTTGCGAAAACCATGAAGACTCCGCATGGCGATACGATTACCGTTTTTGACCTGCGTTTTTGCCGTCCGAACATTGATATCCTCACTGAGCGTGGCATTCATACGCTGGAGCATCTCTTTGCCGGCTTCATGCGTGATCACCTGAATGGTGACGGTGTGGAAATCGTCGATATCTCGCCAATGGGCTGCCGTACCGGCTTCTACATGAGCCTGATTGGTACGCCAGACGAGCAGCGCGTTGCGAAAGCGTGGAAAGGGGCGATGGAAGATGTTCTGAAAGTGAAAGATCAGAACCAGATCCCTGAGCTGAATGAATATCAGTGTGGCAGCTACAAGCTGCACTCACTGGATGAAGCGCAGCAGATTGCCCGCAATGTGCTGGCGCATGAGATCGGCGTTAACCGTAATGACGATCTGAAACTGCCTGCTGAAAAGCTGAAAGAACTGCACATCTAGTCAGGGCTTCTCTGCTAAAAAAAACGCCGCATCATTTCGATTGCGGCGTTTTTTTATGGCTTCAGGAACCGACCGATTTTTTCAGCGGCGTCTTCGGCGTGATGCGCACCTGTTTAATCATATTATCCTGCACGTCCAGAATATCGACGTTGTAATGGCCAATCTGAACACGTGTGGCATTAGAAGGGATCTCCTCCAGCGCTTCCAGTAACATGCCGTTGATGGTACGCGCTTCCTGCTCTGGCAGATCCCAGTTAAAGGCCTTATTGATTTCGCGCACGCTGGCACTGCCTTCAATCAGCACGGAGCCATCATTCTGCGGCATCACCTCTTCCGCCAGCGACGGTGACATGGAGGTAGTGAAGTCACCGACAATCTCTTCCAGAATGTCCTCTATCGTCACCAGCCCTTTGATGTCGCCATATTCATCCACCACCACGCCCGCTTTCTCTTTATTGCGCTGGAACTTCACCAACTGGGTGTTCAGCGGCGTTCCTTCGGGGATGTAGTAGATTTCATCGGCGGCGCGTAGCAGCGTCTCTTTAGTGAACTCTTTTTTCTCCGTCATCATGCGCCAGGCTTCACGCACACGAAGCATGCCGACGCAGTCATCCAGTGAATCTCTGAACAGCACAATGCGGCCATGAGGTGAATGGCTTAGCTGGCGCACGACTGACTTCCAGTCATCGTTGATGTTGATACCAACAATCTCATTACGCGGCACCATAATGTCGTCAACGCTGACTTTCTCCAGGTCGAGCACGGAGAGCAGCATGTCCTGGTTACGGCGTGACATCAGGCTACGCGACTCATAGACAATGGTGCGTAACTCCTCTTTGCTCAGCGCTGAGTTAACATAGCCGTCAGAGCGAATACCTGCCAGGCGCATCAGCAGCCGGGTAATGGTGTTCAGCAGCCAGACCAGCGGTAGCATGATGTATTGCAGCGGAGTAAGTAAAAAGCTGCTCGGATAGGCCACTTTTTCCGGATAAAGAGCCGCCACGGTTTTGGGTAACACTTCAGCGAAGACCAGCACCACGAAGGTCAGCACGCCGGTTGCAATGGCGACACCCGCATCACCATACAGACGCATTCCGACAATAGTGCCTAACGCGGAAGCAAGGATGTTAACCAGGTTATTACCAATCAGCACCAGACTGATCAGACGATCCGGGCGGCGCAGCAGTTTTTCGACACGTCGAGCTGCGCGATCACCATTTTTAGCCTGATGGCGCAGTTTATAGCGATTCAGTGTCATCATGCCGGTTTCAGAGCCTGAGAAATAAGCTGAAACCAGTACCATGATGCAGAGAATAATAATCAGCGTGGTAGTTGAAACATTCTCCAACGCAAAACTTCCTTTTTAACGAGAACCAGGGACAAGCAGATGCTGCAGGATGCGGCTGCCGAAGTAAGCCATGGTCAACAGCACCGCACCGCTGCAGTTAAACCAGACGACGCGGCGACCACGCCAGCCTTCATGATAGTGCCCCCAGAGCAAAACGATATAAACAAACCACGCGATGATCGAGAGCACGGCTTTATCGACGTTTTCTGCGCTGAAGAGATCCTGCATATAAAACAGACCGGTGCAGAGCACCAGCGTTAACAGCACGACGCCAACCTGGGTGATGTGAAACATCTTACGTTCGATGGTCAGCAGCGGCGGCATATCCTGGGTGAACGCCAGTCGCTTGTTTTTTAACTGATAATCGATCCACGCCAGCTGCAGCGCATAAAGCGCGGCGATGATCAGCGTTGCGTAGGCGAACAGCGACAGGCCGATGTGGATCATCATGCCTGGCGTAGTTTCCAGATGCGTGATGAACGCATTGGGGACAAAGGTGGCAAAGGCCAGATTGATCAGCGCGAAGCTATAAACAATCGGCAGCAGTAGCCAGCCACGGTTGCGTGACGCCACAATGGTCATGATGGCGCAAATCAACAGGCTGACCAGTGAACCAATGTTAAGCAGGCTTAAGTTCTGTCCGCTATCAATAGCAAATATGCGTTGCTGCAAGGCCACCGCGTGTGTCACCAGCGCCACACAGGCAGAGAGCATCGCCATTCGCCGCCAGCCGCCGTTACGTTTCAACAGGCTGGGAATGATCAGGGCAAGACTTAAGGAGTAGGCGAATAGCGCCACTATCGCGAAAACGAACATAGATCCTTTCAGGTTCAGTCAGATAAGGAAAAAGGCAGTATAGCGCCAGCCGAAGCAGGCTCCAAACGATCTGAGGGGCAATTGCAGAGATCGCCGAGGCTTCGTGTTATAATCCGCCGCATTCTGCCGATCAGGCGCCTCGCGATCTTTTTTTTAGTGAGAGACCATGTTTGATAATTTAACCGATCGTTTGTCGCAAACCCTGCGAAATATCAGCGGCCGCGGAAGGCTGACTGAAGAGAACATCAAAGAGACCCTGCGTGAAGTGCGCATGGCACTGCTTGAGGCTGACGTTGCGTTGCCGGTGGTGCGTGACTTCATCAACCGTGTGAAAGAGAGCGCGGTCGGTCATGATGTGAATAAAAGTCTGACGCCAGGTCAGGAGTTTATCAAAATCGTACGTAACGAACTCGTTGCGGCGATGGGTGCAGAGAACAACGCACTCGACCTGGCAGCACAGCCACCAGCCGTGGTGCTGATGGCGGGCCTGCAGGGTGCCGGTAAAACCACCAGTGTTGCTAAGCTGGGTAAATTCCTGCGCGAGAAGCACAAGAAGAAAGTTTTAGTGGTTTCTGCCGACGTCTATCGTCCGGCGGCAATTAAACAGCTGGAAACGCTGGCACAGCAGGTTGGCGTGGATTTCTGTCCGTCCGATCTCAGCCAGAAGCCGGTCGATATCGTCAACAATGCGCTGCGTGAAGCTCGTCTGAAGTTCTACGATGTGCTGCTGGTGGATACCGCCGGCCGTCTGCACGTTGACGAAGCAATGATGGACGAAATCAAACAGGTTCATGCGGCGATCAAGCCGGTAGAAACCCTGTTTGTGGTCGATGCCATGACCGGTCAGGATGCCGCAAACACGGCAAAAGCCTTTAATGAAGCGCTGCCGCTGACCGGTGTTATTCTGACCAAGGTTGACGGTGATGCACGCGGTGGTGCGGCGCTGTCAATTCGCCATATCACCGGCAAACCGATCAAATTCATGGGCGTCGGTGAAAAGACCGAAGCGCTTGAGCCATTCTACCCGGAGCGTATTGCTTCGCGTATCCTGGGCATGGGTGACGTACTCTCCCTGATTGAAGACATCGAAAGCAAAGTTGACCGCGATCAGGCGGAGAAACTGGCTAAGAAGCTGAAAACCGGCGACGGTTTTGATCTCAATGACTTCCTTGAGCAGCTAAAGCAGATGCGCAACATGGGCGGCATGGCCAGCCTGATGGGTAAACTGCCGGGTATGGGACAGCTGCCAGATAACGTAAAGTCGCAGATGGATGACAAAGTGCTGGTGCGCATGGAAGCCATCATCAACTCGATGACGCGCAAAGAGCGTGAGAAACCAGAAATCATCAAAGGCTCGCGCAAGCGCCGTATTGCTACCGGTTCCGGTATGCAGGTGCAGGACGTTAACCGCTTATTAAAGCAGTTCGACGACATGCAGCGTATGATGAAGAAAATGAAGAAGGGCGGTATGGCGAAAATGATGCGCGGCATGAAGGGTATGATGCCGCCAGGTTTCCCTGGCCGCTAAAGCGTTCCACAAAAAAGCCCGAAAAGGCACGGTTTGGGTTGCTTTTTTCGCCAAAATGAGTAAAATTTTCGGGCTTTTTATACAGCACCCGGACCCCGTTCCTCGATGGGGGCCGGGTGTTTTATTAACTGAAGAGGATGTTATGGTAACAATTCGTTTGGCACGTCACGGCGCTAAAAAGCGTCCGTTCTATCAGGTCGTCGTCACTGACAGCCGCAATGCACGCAACGGTCGTTTCATCGAGCGCGTTGGTTTCTTCAACCCGATCGCATCTGGTCAGGCTGAAGGTCTGCGTCTTGATCTGGATCGTATCGAGCACTGGGTTGGCCAGGGCGCAACGCTTTCTGACCGCGTTAACGCGCTGGTCAAAGAAGCTAAGAAAGCAGCTTAATCTGTCACGGTGGTGAGCATGAGCAGACAACTTGCCGCACAGCCTCCTGTTAACCCAATTGTGTTGGGTAAGATGGGAGCCGCCTACGGTATTCGCGGCTGGCTCAAAGTGTTTTCCTCCACTGAAGACGCTGAAAGCATCTTCAACTACCAACCCTGGTTCATCCAGCGCGCCGGTAAATGGCAGCAGGTCGAACTGGAAGGTTGGAAGCACCACAATCAGGACCTGATCATCAAAGTCAAAGGCATTGAAGATCGGGATGCGGCGGCTCAGTTAACCAATTGCGAAATTCAGGTTGACTCGACGCAGTTGCCATCGCTGGAAGAGGGCGACTACTACTGGAAAGACCTTATGGGCTGCCAGGTCGTTAACCTTGAAGGCTACGAGATGGGTAAAGTCATCGATATGATGGAAACCGGCTCGAACGACGTTCTCGTCGTTAAGGCAAACCTGAAGGATGCGTTCGGTGCTCAGGAGCGGTTAATTCCGTTTCTTGATGAACAGGTTATCAGGAAAGTCGATCTCTCTACTGGCGTCATTGAGGTAGATTGGGATCCTGGTTTTTGATCTCCGAATCGAACGGTAACGTAACGGCGAATACAATGTGGATTGGTGTTATTAGCCTGTTTCCAGAAATGTTTCGCGCTATTACCGATTACGGGGTAACTGGCCGGGCTGTAAAAAACGGTCTGCTCAGCATTCAGAGCTGGAGTCCTCGTGATTTCACTCACGACCGGCACCGTACCGTGGATGATCGTCCTTACGGCGGCGGACCGGGAATGCTGATGATGGTACAACCCTTACGGGATGCCATCTCCGCAGCGAAAGCAGCGGCAGGTGAAGGGGCCAGGGTGATATATCTTTCACCTCAGGGTCGCAAACTGGACCAACAGGGCGTTTGCGAACTGGCGGCACGGGACAAGTTAATTCTGGTCTGTGGCCGTTATGAAGGGATTGATGAGCGCGTAATCCAGACCGAAATTGATGAAGAATGGTCAATCGGTGATTACGTTCTCAGTGGCGGGGAACTGCCAGCGATGACGATGATTGACGCAGTCGCCCGGTTTATTCCCGGCGTACTCGGCAAGCAGGCGTCGGCCGATGAGGATTCGTTCTCTGAAGGTTTGCTGGATTGTCCGCACTATACCCGACCTGAAGTGTTAGACGGCGTGGAAGTCCCGGCAGTATTACTGTCAGGTAACCATGCTGATATTCGCCGCTGGCGTCTGAAGCAGTCGCTAGGCCGTACCTGGCTGAGAAGACCTGAACTTCTGGAAAACCTGGCTCTGACTGAAGAGCAAGCAAGGTTGTTGAATGAGTTCCAGCGGGAATCTCAGCAGCAACAAAACGATGATGTGGAAGAGTAAGCTCTTCCCCGACTATCAGTTTACCCAGGATATGAGATTTAATTATGAGCAACATTATCAAGCAAATTGAACAAGAGCAGATGAAACAGGACGTACCTTCCTTCCGCCCGGGTGATTCCGTGGAAGTGAAAGTATGGGTCGTTGAAGGTTCTAAAAAACGTCTGCAGGCATTCGAGGGCGTGGTTATCGCTATTCGTAACCGCGGTCTGCACTCTGCATTCACTGTTCGCAAAATTTCTAACGGCGAAGGCGTTGAGCGTGTATTCCAGACTCATTCACCTGTAATTGACAGCATCGCTGTTAAACGTCGTGGCGCTGTGCGTAAAGCCAAACTGTACTACCTGCGTGAGCGTACTGGTAAGTCTGCTCGTATTAAAGAGCGTCTTAACTAAGGTATCGCTAACGCGACATCTAAAAGTTAATAGCAAACAAGGGGTTGGCATCTGCCAGCCCCTTTTTTATGTCAGTGCCATCCTTGCAGCCTGCAGTCAACCGGCGTCCGGCCGGTGAAAATGATAAATCGCCGTATTAACCGGTCCCGCCTCTAATACGATCAAGCCATAGCGACAGCCAATAAACTGCCCGCCGCACTTTTCAGCGACTCTTCGACTGGCCAGATTGTCCTCCGCCGCCAGAATTTCAATCAACCGGGTCTCCGGTCGTGAAAACCCCAGAGGGAGTAGCTTTGCCACCGCGCGGCTGGCAATTCCCTGACGCTGAACGTCACTGCGAACCCAGTAACCTATTGCGCTGGTGTCACCCGGATGGCGGGCAAAGCGTATTCCTGCGCCCCCCAGCAGCTGGTCATGCTGATCAACAATCGCAAACTCTTCCGCTTCCTCCTTCATCCGTTGCCAGTGGGTAAAGCGGATCCAGCTTTCGGCATCATGAGGCTGGTAATCGTGATGCGCCCAGACCATCCACGGGATCAGGCTGTCCAGAGAAGCATTGACCGCAGCGGTAAACGCGGAGACGTCGCTTAGCAGAAACGGTCGAAGGGAGATGTTCAGTGGGGAGGCGTGCATAATTGACTCAGCCTGAAAATAAATAATATTCTCATTTTGCCTGCAACAGACAGAAACGCAATAAGAGCATGTGTAAACTTTATTTTACATCAAGGCGACTGTCATTAATTCATTTATTACATTTAAATAAATGATATATATGATTTTATTTGTCGCTAGGTTGGTTTATTCAGACCTGTGGTAATAAATGTGTACATATAATCTTGCGCTATGTATTGTCTGTGATACAGTATTTGCAATCCTCAATGAGGAGCCCTTATCCGCTATATCGAGCCAAAGGATCGCCATCATGCAAAAAGACGCGCTGAACAATGTGCATATCGCCGGTGAACAGGTATTGATCACGCCTGAAGAACTGAAAGCGAAGTTTCCACTGACAACTGAACAGCAGGATCAGGTCGCGGCGTCCCGCCAGACTATCTCTGACATTATTGCCGGCCGCGATCCGCGTCTGCTGGTGGTGTGCGGACCCTGCTCGATTCACGATACCGAAGTGGCACTGGACTATGCTCGTCGTCTGCAAACGCTTTCTGAACAGCTGAAAGATCAGCTCTATATTGTGATGCGCGTCTATTTTGAAAAACCCCGTACTACCGTTGGCTGGAAAGGGCTGATCAATGATCCTTACATGGATAACTCGTTTGATATGGAAGCGGGTCTGCATATTGCGCGCCAGCTGCTGGTGAACCTGGTTGAAATGGGCTTGCCGCTGGCCACAGAAGCGCTGGATCCGAATAGCCCGCAATACCTGGGCGACCTGTTCAGCTGGTCGGCGATTGGCGCACGGACGACAGAATCTCAGACGCACCGTGAGATGGCCTCGGGCCTGTCGATGCCAGTTGGCTTTAAAAATGGCACCGATGGCAGTCTGGGCACTGCAATCAACGCGATGCGTGCTGCTGCAATGCCGCACCGTTTTGTCGGGATTAATCAGGCCGGTCAGGTCTGCCTGCTGCAGACTCAGGGCAATCCGGATGGTCACGTAATTCTTCGTGGTGGCAAAGCGCCGAACTACGGTCCCGAAGATGTCGCGCAGTGTGAAAAAGAGATGCTGAAGGCGGGACTGCGTCCAGCCTTAATGATAGATTGCAGCCATGGCAATTCGAATAAAGACTACAGCCGTCAGCCTGGCGTAGCGGAATCCGCTATTGCGCAGATCAAAGACGGAAACCGTTCAATCATTGGTTTGATGCTGGAAAGCCATATCAATGAAGGTAACCAGTCTTCTGAGCAGCCGCGCAGCGAAATGAAGTATGGCGTTTCCGTAACCGATGCGTGCATCAACTGGGAAGTGACCGAAACGTTGCTGCGTGAGATGCATCAGGATCTGCAGGGAGTGCTGTCGGCGCGTCTGTCACAAGAGGTGTAAGAGCAATGGTGGCTGAACTGACCGCGTTACGCGATCAAATTGACAGTGTTGATAAGGCGCTGCTGGATCTGCTGGCTAAACGGCTGGAGCTGGTGGCTGAGGTGGGGGAGGTGAAGAGCCGTTACGGTCTGCCTATCTATGTCCCTGAGCGTGAAGCGTCAATGCTGGCTTCGCGTCGCAAAGAGGCAGAGGCGCTCGGCGTCCCCCCGGATCTGATTGAAGATGTGCTGCGTCGTGTGATGCGCGAGTCCTATACCAGCGAAAATGACAAAGGCTTTAAAACCCTCTGTCCTGAACTGCGCCCGGTGGTGATTGTCGGCGGCAAAGGCCAGATGGGCCGGTTGTTTGAAAAAATGCTCGGCCTGTCAGGCTACACAGTTAAAACGCTGGATAAAGAAGACTGGCCTCAGGCTGAAACGCTGCTCAGCGATGCCGGTATGGTCATCATCAGTGTGCCGATTCACCTGACCGAGCAGGTTATTGCACAGCTGCCGCCACTGCCGGAAGATTGTATTCTGGTGGACCTGGCTTCTGTGAAAAACCGGCCTCTGCAGGCGATGCTGGACACTCATAATGGTCCGGTGCTGGGTCTGCACCCGATGTTTGGCCCGGACAGCGGCAGCCTGGCAAAACAGGTGGTGGTCTGGTGTGATGGCCGACAGCCGGAAGCGTATCAGTGGTTCCTGGAGCAGATTCAGGTCTGGGGTGCGCGTCTGCATCGTATCAGCGCTGTAGAGCATGACCAGAACATGGCGTTTATTCAGGCACTGCGTCACTTTGCCACCTTTGCCTATGGTCTGCATTTAGCTGAAGAAAACGTGAATCTTGATCAGCTGCTGGCACTCTCATCGCCTATCTATCGACTGGAGCTGGCAATGGTAGGGCGGTTGTTTGCTCAGGATCCGCAGCTTTACGCGGATATCATCATGTCGTCAGAGAGTAATCTGGCGCTGATCAAACGTTATTACCAGCGCTTTGGTGAAGCGATTGCGCTGCTGGAGCAGGGCGATAAACAGGCATTCATTGCCAGCTTTAACCGGGTCGAGCAGTGGTTTGGCGATCACGCGAAACGCTTCCTGGTGGAAAGCCGGAGTCTGTTACGCTCGGCCAATGACAGTCGGCCATAAACGAAAAAGGCATCCCTGCGGATGCCTTTTTGCTATTCAACGGTTTCATCGCCGGGTTCAGCGGGTATCACATTCTCGCTGGGATAGCAGCCCAGCACCTTCAGAGAGCGGGTCATGGTCTGTAACTCCTGCAGAGCCTGCTGCATCCGCTCTGATTGCAGGTTACCCTGCACATCAATGTAAAACATCTCTTCCCACGGATTGCCATTAATCGGGCGTGACTCCAGCTTGCTCATAATCAGGTTGTGCTGACGCAGCACCAATAGTGCATCAACCAGCGCACCCGCCTGCTGGCCGGTTGCCATAATCAGTGTCGTTTTCGCTGGCACCTGATCTGAAACCTCGATGGCTTTTCGGGCGAGCACGATAAAGCGGGTATGGTTCTGCTGCTGGTTTGCCAGATTACGTTCCAGCACCTGCAACTGATAGAGCTCACCACCGGCTTCACTGCCTAATGCTGCCACCTTAGGTGAGTTGAGCGCAGCCACTCTCTCCATCGCTGCCGCAGTACTCTCGGTATATTCAATTTTCCAGTGCGGGAAACGGTTAATAAACTGGCTGCACTGCTGGAAGGGCTGAGGATGGCTGTACACCGTCTCAATCTGCTGCAGATCGGTGGGGCCATTCACCAGCACGCAGTGGTCGATAGGTAAGGTCAGTTCGCCCACGATAGAGAGGCTGGTCTGTTGCAGCAGATCGTAGACATCATTGATCGAGCCCGAACTGGTGTTCTCAATCGGCATCACGGCGTAATCAGCCAGGCCATTTTCGACCTGCTTGATGATGTCGTGAAATTTCAGGCAGCCACACTCCACCATGCTGTCGAAATGACGTGACGCGTAGTTGCGTGCGGCAAGGTGCGAGTAAGAGCCTTTCGGGCCGAGGAATGCGATACGGGCGGCATGCGCATGAGGATGGTTGAGATTTTTCTGCAGCAGTGCTTGCTGAGTCAGCACTGAATCTTCAATAACCAGCTGGAACAGCCGGGTGATGTAGTGCGCATCCAGTTTATGCGCTTTACCCAGTACAATCAGATTCTCCAGCAGCGCACGTTCGCGTTCCACATCCCGAATCGGGCGATGCGTGGCAAGTTTTGCATGTGCGACTTCCACTGCCAGCAGACGACGCTCGGCCAGCAGCGTCAGAAGTTTTTTATCCACTGCGCTGATCTTATCGCGTAACGCCAGCAAGGGATTGTCGGGATTCATAGGGCTCACCTGTATGCTATCCAATAAAAAAGCCTCCCGGTTGGGAGGCTTCGTTGTTCGTCTTCGCTTTCATTTTCACACGACGAATAGCCTCCCGTTCAGGGGAAGGTAAAAAAGAAAGCGAAGAAAAACAGAGTGGGTTTCATCGTAATGTCCGAAATGTGAGTGACCTGAGAGTAACCGTACTGCTTAAAAGCTGTCAATAAAAAACGCGCCCGGAGGCGCGTTAAGGAAATCAGGACTCTTCGTCGGCGGGGATAATGTCTTTTACGCTGGCACTGGCGCGGCGGGCTTCAGACTTATGCTGAACTTTATTCAGCTGACGTTCGAGTTTCGCAATCAAATCGTTGATGGCGGTATACATATCATCGTGCTTGGCGCTGGCCACCAGAGTCCCGTTCGGTGTGTTAATAGTGGCATCAGCCACGAATTCTTTGGGCTCTTTGGACAGGACAATATGCGGATTAATCAGGTCGGTTTGCCATTTTTCGAGCTTGGCGAGACGGTCTTCAACATGGCTTCGGATTGCCGGGGTGATGTCCATTTGTTTACTGGTAATGTTCAGAATCATTATTCTTACCTCTCTGTCATTTCCGTCTTGGTCTTCTCAGCATAGCGCGAAAAAACGTTAAATGTGAGATTTTGATCACGAAAAAATGTCACTTTTTGTCAGTTACAACATTCTGTGAGAAAGGCAGAGAAACTCGCTGAAATGGCTTGAAGCGAAACGATTAACACGGCATGCTGGATGAGTTAGCTCGCTGGAATCAGATCCAAATCTGACTGTTCTTCGGGCAAAAAAAAGCAGCCATCGCAGGCTGCTTTTTTTGTGGCTGAAATCTGTCGGGCTATCAGCTTTTGTTGACTGCAATGATTTTCGCCACTTTGTCAGCTTCAGCGTTCAGCTGCAGATTACGGTAAGCATTTTCCATCAGCGGCAGGGCATCGTGTGTCGCCTGCGTATCCGGATAATCGCGCATCATACCTTCTACACGGTTAACAACCGCGACATAAGCCTCACGCTTAGTATAGAATTGCGCCACTGACAGCTCATATTTAGCCAGACGGTCTTTCAGATAGACCAGGCGTTTCTGAGCATCAGCCGCATACTGGCTGTTCGGGTAATTACGCAGCAGCTGGGAGAAGTCGCGGAAAGCATCACGAGCGTGCGTCGGATCGCGGTCAGAACGATCAATACCAAAGAAGCCCTGCAGCGCGGAGTCATCCAGCGCCATGTCCGTCAGACCTTTCATATAGATGACATAGTCAATGTTCGGATGCGTGGGGTTCAGACGCATAAAGCGAGCAATGGCAGCCTGCGCCAGGGGCAGATCGGCATTTTTATAGTACGCGTAGATTAAATCCAGCTGCACCTGCTGCGAATAAGGACCGAACGGATAACGATTATCCAGCGCTTCCAGTTGCTTAATCGCGGCTTTAAAGTTACCGTCCTGCAGCTTTTGCTGCGCTGTAGCATAGATTTCAGAAGGCGGGTTGTCCGGTACCGCGTCATTTGAGCCGGAACAACCAACAAGTGCCAGGCTCAGTGTGGCAGCAGCCACCAGATGTTTCATACGCGTCATGACGAAGTGATTATCCTCAAATGTTATGGCGGAAGCTGTCCGTATAGCTCCCGGTAATGACCAGGTACGATAGCACATTATATTAAACGGCATCGCCGTGAAAACCCAACGTTAACGAAGAAGCTGTATATGGCACAACAAGTTCAACTCACCGCAACGGTATCCGAGTCACAACTCGGACAACGTTTAGATCAGACTTTGGCGGAATTGTTCCCTGATTATTCACGTTCCCGCATAAAAGAGTGGATCCTTGATCGTCGCGTTACTGTAAACGGCGTTATGGTCGATACCCCCAAAGAAAAAGTGCTGGGCGGCGAGCTGGTCGCGATTGACGCTGAGATCGAAGAGGCACAGCGCTGGGAACCTCAGGATCTGCCACTCGACATCGTTTATGAAGATGAAGACATTATTGTCATCAACAAACCACGTGACTTTGTGGTTCACCCTGGCGCCGGTAATCCGGATGGCACGGTGTTAAACGCCTTACTTCATCACTACCCTGCGATTATGGATGTGCCACGCGCCGGCATCGTACACCGCCTGGATAAAGACACCACCGGTTTAATGGTGGTCGCGAAAACCGTTCCGGCTCAGACGCATCTGGTGGACTCGCTGCAGCGTCGCGAAATCACCCGTGAATATGAAGCGGTCGCGATTGGCAATATGACGGCGGGCGGCACGGTTGAGCAGCCTATCAGCCGTCACTCCACCAAACGTACCCATATGGCGGTTCATCCAATGGGCAAACCGGCGGTGACGCATTATCGCATCATGGAGCATTTCCGGGCTCATACCCGTCTGCGTCTGCGTCTAGAGACGGGTCGTACTCACCAGATCCGTGTGCATATGTCTCACATCAGCCATCCGCTGGTGGGCGATCCACTTTACGGTGGCCGCCCGCGTCCGCCAAAAGGGTCATCAGAGGCATTTATTACTACGCTGCGCGGTTTCGATCGTCAGGCACTGCACGCCACGATGTTGCGCCTCTATCATCCAATCAGTGGTATTGAGATGGAATTCCATGCTGCGCTTCCACAGGACATGGTTGATTTAATCGCGGCGTTAAAAGCAGACACTGAAGAATTTAAAGACCAGATGAATTGGTGATGAGTCTGATTACGCCGCAATGGCCCGCCTCGTCACGCGTTCGGGCCTGCTCGACGCAGCGACAGGGTGGCGTAAGCACGTCGCCCTGGGATGCGCTGAATCTCGGCGGGCACGTGGGAGATAATCCGGATGCGGTGGCGCGTAACCGTCAGTTGCTGGTGGATAAGGCGGATTTGCCCGCTATGCCGCAGTGGCTGGAGCAGGTTCATGGCACGGAGGTCGTGCGTCTGACTGCAGGAGGAAACATGCCATTACGTGCTGATGCCTGCATTACCGATCAGCCCGACGTCGTCTGCGCCATCATGACCGCTGACTGTCTGCCGGTACTGTTCTGTTCGCAGGATGGGACGGAAGTGGCGGCAGCACATGCAGGCTGGCGCGGGCTCTGTGCCGGTGTACTGGAAAATACGCTGGCGCAGTTTCGTTCTCCGCCTGAGCAGATTCATGTCTGGCTGGGGCCGGCCATCGGACCGGATGCGTTTGAGGTTGGCGCAGAAGTGCGTGAGGCTTTTATGGCGCAGGATCCCCGCGCTGTGCAGGCTTTCCGTCCATCAGGCGACCGGTTTTACGCGGACATCTGGCTGCTGGCGCGTATGCGGCTGCAGGCAGCGGGCGTCAATTCAATCAGCGCCGATAGCCGCTGTACCTTTACGCAACGCGACGATTTCTTCTCCTTTCGTCGTGATGGGATCACCGGGCGTATGGCAACTTTGATCTGGCTGTTATAACCTTACGCCATAAGACGGTCCAGTTAGCGTATTTTTTACTCAAATCTCAGGTCATTAACCTTGAAATTTTGAGGGATGACCTCATTTAATCTCCAGTAGCATTTTGACCTGTAATGGGAGGAATTATGCGTCTGGATCGTCTTACTAACAAATTTCAGCTGGCTCTCGCCGACGCGCAGTCCCTGGCTCTGGGACACGACAATCAATTCATTGAACCTCTGCACCTGATGAGCGCGTTGCTCAAACAGGAAGGCGGATCGGTTTCACCTTTACTGACTTCGGCGGGTGTCGACGTCACACCTTTTCGCGCTCAGCTCGAGCAGGCCATCGATCGCCTGCCACAAGTTGAAGGCAGCGAAGGGGATGTACAACCCTCATCTGACCTTGTCCGGGTATTAAACCTGTGCGACAAGCTGGCGCAGAAGCGCAATGACAACTTTATATCATCCGAATTATTTGTTCTGGCTGCCCTGGAATCCCGTGGTTCACTGGCCGATCTGCTTAAAGCGGCAGGCGCAACGCGCGAAAAAATCACCAGTGCGATTGAACAGATGCGGGGAGGAGACAACGTGAACGATCAGGGGGCTGAAGATCAGCGCCAGGCATTAAAGAAATACACTATCGACCTGACCGAGCGTGCAGAGAAGGGCAAACTCGATCCGGTGATTGGACGTGATGAAGAGATTCGCCGCACCATCCAGGTTCTGCAGCGCCGTACCAAAAATAACCCGGTGCTGATTGGTGAACCTGGCGTGGGTAAAACCGCGATTGTTGAAGGGCTGGCGCAGCGCATCATTAACGGTGAAGTGCCTGAGGGTCTGAAAGGTCGTCGGGTGCTGGCGCTGGATATGGGTGCACTGGTCGCCGGGGCGAAATATCGCGGTGAGTTCGAAGAGCGTCTGAAAGGGGTGCTGAGCGATCTGTCGAAACAGGAAGGCAACGTCATTCTGTTTATCGACGAACTGCACACTATGGTCGGTGCGGGTAAAGCGGACGGTGCGATGGACGCGGGCAATATGCTTAAGCCTGCGCTGGCGCGTGGTGAACTGCACTGCGTGGGTGCCACCACACTGGATGAGTATCGTCAGTATATCGAGAAAGATGCCGCGCTGGAGCGTCGTTTCCAGAAAGTCTTCGTGGCTGAGCCAGGTGTGGAAGACACCATCGCGATTCTGCGTGGCCTGAAAGAGCGTTACGAACTGCATCATCATGTGCAGATCACTGACCCGGCCATTGTCGCGGCAGCAACGCTGTCTCATCGTTACATTGCTGACCGCCAGCTGCCGGATAAAGCCATTGACCTGATTGATGAGGCGGCATCCAGTATTCGTATGCAGATGGACTCCAAGCCGGAGTCACTCGATCGCCTGGAGCGCCGTATCATTCAGTTGAAGCTGGAGCAGCAGGCGCTGAAGAAAGAGGCGGACGATGCCAGCATCAAGCGTCTTGAAATGCTGGAAACCGAGCTGAATCAGAAAGAGCGTGAATACGCTGAGCTGGAAGATGAGTGGAAGACAGAGAAAGCCTCGCTGTCCGGCACGCAGAACATCAAAGCTGAACTGGAGCAGGCGCGTCTGAATTTAGAGCAGGCCCGTCGCCAGGGCGATCTCGCTCAGATGTCAGAGCTGCAGTACGGTAAAATTCCGGCACTGGAAAAACAGTTAGCCGCAGCGACTCAGGCTGAAGGTAAAACCATGAAGTTACTGCGCAACCGCGTAACAGATGTGGAGATTGCCGATGTACTGGCGCGCTGGACCGGTATTCCGGTGGCACGCATGATGGAAGGTGAGCGTGATAAGTTGCTGCGCATGGAGCAGGATCTGCATGGCCGGGTCATTGGACAGGATGAAGCGGTAGAAGCGGTATCGAATGCCATACGCCGTAGTCGTGCAGGTCTCTCTGATCCTAACCGGCCTATCGGCTCTTTCCTGTTCCTGGGTCCAACCGGGGTAGGTAAAACCGAACTGTGTAAGTCGCTGGCTAATTTCCTGTTCGACAGTGACGATGCGATGGTGCGTATCGACATGTCCGAGTTTATGGAAAAACATTCGGTCTCACGGCTGGTGGGTGCACCTCCGGGCTACGTCGGCTATGAAGAGGGCGGTTATCTGACCGAAGCGGTGCGCCGTCGTCCTTATTCCGTCATCCTGCTGGATGAAGTTGAAAAGGCGCATCCTGATGTCTTCAACATTCTGCTGCAGGTGCTGGATGATGGGCGTCTGACGGATGGACAGGGCCGTACGGTCGATTTCCGTAACAGCGTGGTGATCATGACCTCTAACCTGGGGTCAGATTTAATCCAGGAGCGGTTCGGTAATCTCAGCTATCCGGAAATGAAAGATATTGTGATGGGTGTGGTCGGACAGCATTTCCGTCCTGAATTCGTCAACCGTATTGATGAGGTAGTGGTGTTCCATCCGCTGGCGGAGAAACACATTGCCTCCATTGCGCAGATTCAGCTGCAGCGGTTGTACAAACGTCTGGATGAACGTGGCTATCAGCTGCACATCTCCGATGATGCGATCAAACTGCTGGCGGAAAATGGGTATGACCCGGTCTATGGTGCGCGTCCGCTGAAACGTGCGATACAGCAGCAGATCGAGAACCCGCTGGCTCAGCAGATCCTTGCAGGTTCGCTGGTGCCGGGTAAAACCATCGAAATGGATGTCGTTAACGACGTCATAACGGCACATCAGTAATAGTGCGAATCGAAAAACGGGCCTCTGGCCCGTTTTTTTTACCCTTTAAAGGGGTTTTTGCTTACTTACTGTTCTTTTTGGCTGCAAAGTGAACGGTCAGAAAAAAAGTCTTAATTTGCACTTGCGCTATCTCAGCCGTTCCCTATAATGCGCCTCCACTGACACGGCAAACCGGAAACGGAAAACGGGTCAGCAGGCACAGGAGACTGCGCCGCCGGAGAAAAACTTCTGAGAAAGAGGTTGACTCTGCAGGAGGAAAGCGTAATATACGCCACCTCGCGACAGGACGCTAACGCACTGTTCGCACTGCTCTTTAACAATTTATCAGACAATCTGTGTGGGCACTCGCAGGATTGATATCAGCGTCTCCGGACGTAAAAAAATATCAAGCCTCACGAGTGAACACATAATGAAATTCATTATGACGTTTTACAGATGAGCACCGCTTAACTTGTTTAAGCAAATCAAACTTAAATTGAAGAGTTTGATCATGGCTCAGATTGAACGCTGGCGGCAGGCCTAACACATGCAAGTCGGACGGTAGCACAGAGAGCTTGCTCTTGGGTGACGAGTGGCGGACGGGTGAGTAATGTCTGGGGATCTGCCCGATAGAGGGGGATAACCACTGGAAACGGTGGCTAATACCGCATAACGTCGCAAGACCAAAGAGGGGGACCTTCGGGCCTCTCACTATCGGATGAACCCAGATGGGATTAGCTAGTAGGCGGGGTAATGGCCCACCTAGGCGACGATCCCTAGCTGGTCTGAGAGGATGACCAGCCACACTGGAACTGAGACACGGTCCAGACTCCTACGGGAGGCAGCAGTGGGGAATATTGCACAATGGGCGCAAGCCTGATGCAGCCATGCCGCGTGTATGAAGAAGGCCTTCGGGTTGTAAAGTACTTTCAGCGGGGAGGAAGGCGATGTGGTTAATAACCGCATCGATTGACGTTACCCGCAGAAGAAGCACCGGCTAACTCCGTGCCAGCAGCCGCGGTAATACGGAGGGTGCAAGCGTTAATCGGAATTACTGGGCGTAAAGCGCACGCAGGCGGTCTGTTAAGTCAGATGTGAAATCCCCGGGCTTAACCTGGGAACTGCATTTGAAACTGGCAGGCTTGAGTCTTGTAGAGGGGGGTAGAATTCCAGGTGTAGCGGTGAAATGCGTAGAGATCTGGAGGAATACCGGTGGCGAAGGCGGCCCCCTGGACAAAGACTGACGCTCAGGTGCGAAAGCGTGGGGAGCAAACAGGATTAGATACCCTGGTAGTCCACGCCGTAAACGATGTCGACTTGGAGGTTGTTCCCTTGAGGAGTGGCTTCCGGAGCTAACGCGTTAAGTCGACCGCCTGGGGAGTACGGCCGCAAGGTTAAAACTCAAATGAATTGACGGGGGCCCGCACAAGCGGTGGAGCATGTGGTTTAATTCGATGCAACGCGAAGAACCTTACCTACTCTTGACATCCAGAGAACTTAGCAGAGATGCTTTGGTGCCTTCGGGAACTCTGAGACAGGTGCTGCATGGCTGTCGTCAGCTCGTGTTGTGAAATGTTGGGTTAAGTCCCGCAACGAGCGCAACCCTTATCCTTTGTTGCCAGCGCGTGATGGCGGGAACTCAAAGGAGACTGCCGGTGATAAACCGGAGGAAGGTGGGGATGACGTCAAGTCATCATGGCCCTTACGAGTAGGGCTACACACGTGCTACAATGGCGCATACAAAGAGAAGCGACCTCGCGAGAGCAAGCGGACCTCACAAAGTGCGTCGTAGTCCGGATCGGAGTCTGCAACTCGACTCCGTGAAGTCGGAATCGCTAGTAATCGTGGATCAGAATGCCACGGTGAATACGTTCCCGGGCCTTGTACACACCGCCCGTCACACCATGGGAGTGGGTTGCAAAAGAAGTAGGTAGCTTAACCTTCGGGAGGGCGCTTACCACTTTGTGATTCATGACTGGGGTGAAGTCGTAACAAGGTAACCGTAGGGGAACCTGCGGTTGGATCACCTCCTTACCTGAAGATACCTTCCCGCGCAGTGTCCACACAGATTGTCTGATAAAAAGTAACGAGCAGAAAAAACCTCTACAGGCTTGTAGCTCAGGTGGTTAGAGCGCACCCCTGATAAGGGTGAGGTCGGTGGTTCAAGTCCACTCAGGCCTACCAAATTTCTTCTCATGCTGCGTTATGCGCGCGGTCGTTTACCCCGGTAAACGTCCCTTCCGCATGCCTTGCCTGAAAAGAAATTACATCCTTCGTCAGAAGAATGTAACTCGGTTGAGTGGTAGTAGTGGTCTCTGCAGTAACTGTATGGGGCTATAGCTCAGCTGGGAGAGCGCCTGCCTTGCACGCAGGAGGTCAGCGGTTCGATCCCGCTTAGCTCCACCATACCGTTTATCTGTTTTTTCTGAATACTTCAGAGCGTACCGGCAACGGTGTGCTGCGAAGTATTATGCTCTTTAACAATCCGGAACAAGCTGAAAATTGAAACGACGTGTCGTTTTCATTCTCCGTAATAAGAATGAAAAGCGCGACATGTTCGAGTCTCTCAAATGCTTGCAGCTCGCAGCGTTGTAAAACGCCTGTGGGTTGTGAGGTTAAGCGACTAAGCGTACACGGTGGATGCCCAGGCAGTCAGAGGCGATGAAGGACGTGCTAATCTGCGTAAAGCGACGGTAAGGTGATATGAACCGCTACAGCCGTCGATGTCCGAATGGGGAAACCCGGTGCACTCTGTGCATCATTGCAGCATGAATACATAGTGCTGCAAGGCGAACCGGGGGAACTGAAACATCTAAGTACCCCGAGGAAAAGAAATCAACCGAGATTCCCCCAGTAGCGGCGAGCGAACGGGGAGCAGCCCAGAGCCTGAATCAGCATGTGTGTTAGTGGAAGCGTCTGGAAAGTCGCAGGGTACAGGGTGATACTCCCGTACACAAAAGCACATATGCTGTGAGCTCGATGAGTAAGGCGGGACACGTGGTATCCTGTCTGAATATGGGGGGACCATCCTCCAAGGCTAAATACTCCTGACTGACCGATAGTGAACCAGTACCGTGAGGGAAAGGCGAAAAGAACCCCGGCGAGGGGAGTGAAACAGAACCTGAAACCGTGTACGTACAAGCAGTGGGAGCCCTCTTTATGGGGGTGACTGCGTACCTTTTGTATAATGGGTCAGCGACTTATATTCTGTAGCAAGGTTAACCGTATAGGGGAGCCGCAGGGAAACCGAGTCTTAACTGGGCGTTAAGTTGCAGGGTATAGACCCGAAACCCGGTGATCTAGCCATGGGCAGGTTGAAGGTTGGGTAACACTAACTGGAGGACCGAACCGACTAATGTTGAAAAATTAGCGGATGACCTGTGGCTGGGGGTGAAAGGCCAATCAAACCGGGAGATAGCTGGTTCTCCCCGAAAGCTATTTAGGTAGCGCCTCGTGAATTCATCCTCGGGGGTAGAGCACTGTTTCGGCTAGGGGGCCATCCCGGCTTACCAACCCGATGCAAACTGCGAATACCGAGGAATGTTATCACGGGAGACACACGGCGGGTGCTAACGTCCGTCGTGAAGAGGGAAACAACCCAGACCGCCAGCTAAGGTCCCAAAGTCATGGTTAAGTGGGAAACGATGTGGGAAGGCACAGACAGCCAGGATGTTGGCTTAGAAGCAGCCATCATTTAAAGAAAGCGTAATAGCTCACTGGTCGAGTCGGCCTGCGCGGAAGATGTAACGGGGCTAAACCATGCACCGAAGCTGCGGCAGCGACACTATGTGTTGTTGGGTAGGGGAGCGTTCTGTAAGCCGTTGAAGGTGTGCTGTGAGGCATGCTGGAGGTATCAGAAGTGCGAATGCTGACATAAGTAACGATAAAGCGGGTGAAAAGCCCGCTCGCCGGAAGACCAAGGGTTCCTGTTCAACGTTAATCGGAGCAGGGTGAGTCGACCCCTAAGGCGAGGCCGAAAGGCGTAGTCGATGGGAAACAGGTTAATATTCCTGTACTCGGTGTTACTGCGAAGGGGGGACGGAGAAGGCTATATCAGCCGGGCGACGGTTGTCCCGGTTTAAGCGTGTAGGCGGAGGGTCCAGGTAAATCCGGTCCCTTATCAACGCTGAGGCGTGACGACGAGGCACTACGGTGCTGAAGTGATAAATGCCCAGCTTCCAGGAAAAGCCTCTAAGCATCAGGTAACACAGAATCGTACCCCAAACCGACACAGGTGGTCAGGTAGAGAATACCAAGGCGCTTGAGAGAACTCGGGTGAAGGAACTAGGCAAAATGGTGCCGTAACTTCGGGAGAAGGCACGCTGGCGCGTAGGTGGAGGGACTTGCTCCCCGAGCCGAAGCCAGTCGAAGATACCAGCTGGCTGCAACTGTTTATTAAAAACACAGCACTGTGCAAACACGAAAGTGGACGTATACGGTGTGACGCCTGCCCGGTGCCGGAAGGTTAATTGATGGGGTTATCCGTAAGGAGAAGCTCTTGATCGAAGCCCCGGTAAACGGCGGCCGTAACTATAACGGTCCTAAGGTAGCGAAATTCCTTGTCGGGTAAGTTCCGACCTGCACGAATGGCGTAATGATGGCCAGGCTGTCTCCACCCGAGACTCAGTGAAATTGAACTCGCTGTGAAGATGCAGTGTACCCGCGGCAAGACGGAAAGACCCCGTGAACCTTTACTACAGCTTGACACTGAACATTGAGCCTTGATGTGTAGGATAGGTGGGAGGCTTTGAAGCGCGGACGCCAGTTCGCGTGGAGCCAACCTTGAAATACCACCCTTTAATGTTTGATGTTCTAACGTAGGCCCGTGATCCGGGCTGCGGACAGTGTCTGGTGGGTAGTTTGACTGGGGCGGTCTCCTCCTAAAGAGTAACGGAGGAGCACGAAGGTCAGCTAATCACGGTCGGACATCGTGAGGTTAGTGCAATGGCATAAGCTGGCTTGACTGCGAGAGTGACGGCTCGAGCAGGTGCGAAAGCAGGTCATAGTGATCCGGTGGTTCTGAATGGAAGGGCCATCGCTCAACGGATAAAAGGTACTCCGGGGATAACAGGCTGATACCGCCCAAGAGTTCATATCGACGGCGGTGTTTGGCACCTCGATGTCGGCTCATCACATCCTGGGGCTGAAGTAGGTCCCAAGGGTACGGCTGTTCGCCGTTTAAAGTGGTACGCGAGCTGGGTTTAGAACGTCGTGAGACAGTTCGGTCCCTATCTGCCGTGGGCGCTGGAGAATTGAGGGGGGTTGCTCCTAGTACGAGAGGACCGGAGTGAACGCACCACTGGTGTTCGGGTTGTCATGCCAATGGCATTGCCCGGTAGCTAAGTGCGGAAAAGATAAGTGCTGAAAGCATCTAAGCACGAAACTTGCCCCGAGATGAGTTCTCCCTGACTCCTTGAGAGTCCTGAAGGGACGTTGAAGACTACGACGTTGATAGGCCGGGTGTGTAAGCGCAGCGATGCGTTGAGCTAACCGGTACTAATGACCCGTGAGGCTTAACCTTACAACGCCAGAGGCGTTTTTGAGAGACACGATTTTCAGCCTGTACCGGATATATCTGCGCGGCCTTAAGGGGCGGCGCGGAGAACAGAATTTGCCTGGCGGCTTTAGCGCGGTGGTCCCACCTGACCCCATGCCGAACTCAGAAGTGAAACGCCGTAGCGCCGATGGTAGTGTGGGGTCTCCCCATGCGAGAGTAGGGAACTGCCAGGCATTATATAAGTGAAGAAGCCCCGCACGAAAGTGCGGGGCTTTTTTACGTCTGAATTACGCTGTATTTAGCAAAATTGTTAATGATTTTCCCGCTTCCTGCAGCGCTATCACCGGCCGGCTTTCCCTCATAATTGCCAGCAACTCGCTGATTTTTCGATAATTAGCGACATGGCTCACAAATATAATCTCGGATTACCCCGCCTTTACCTTCGGTAGACTTAAATGCTTTACTCACTCCTTTAAACGCTGTTGATCAGCAAGGAACAGAGGTAAGGCATGACACCCACCAATAATAAAACTCAGCCGGATGATACAAAGAAACGTATCTGGGCAATCGTCGGCGCGTCATCGGGCAACCTGGTTGAATGGTTCGACTTCTATGTCTATTCATTCTTCTCGCTCTACTTTGCGCACATCTTCTTCCCAAAGGGTGACACCACAACGCAGTTATTGCAGACAGCGGGTGTTTTTGCAGCAGGATTTTTAATGCGTCCGATTGGCGGCTGGTTATTTGGCTATATTGGCGACAAGCACGGCCGAAAAAATTCGATGCTGGTTTCAGTCTGTATGATGTGTTTTGGTTCACTGGTGATCGCCTGCCTGCCCGGTTATGCAACGATTGGCGTAGCCGCTCCCGTCATTCTGCTGCTGGCGCGTATGTTTCAGGGGTTATCGGTGGGTGGGGAGTATGGGACCAGCGCAACCTACATGAGTGAAGTCGCCCTGGAAGGACGCAAGGGATTCTATGCCTCTTTCCAGTACGTCACGCTGATTGGCGGTCAGTTAGCGGCGGTGCTGACCGTGGTGGTCCTGCAATTTGTGCTCACTGATGCAGAGCTGCGCAGCTGGGGCTGGCGCATTCCGTTCTTCCTCGGCGCACTGCTCGCCGTTGTCGCATTGTGGTTACGACGCTCTCTGGAAGAAACCTCAGATAAAGCCAGCCGTGAACATCGTGATGCGGGTAGCGTCATCGGGTTACTGCGCAATCATACCCGTCCCTTCCTGATGGTGCTGGGTTTCACCGCCGGCGGCTCCCTGAGTTTTTACACCTTCACCACCTACATGCAAAAGTATCTGGTTAACACATCAGGCATGGATCCAAAAACGGCCAGCGGGCTGATGACCGGGGCACTGCTGGTCTTCATGCTGATTCAGCCAATAATCGGTGCGCTGTCAGATAAAATCGGTCGTCGCACTTCGATGATGATCTTTGGTGCGGGGGCGGCAATCTGTACAGTACCCATTCTGACCCTGCTGCAAAACGTGCAAAGTCCTGGCGTAGCTTTCCTGTTAATCATGCTGGCCTTGTTGATTACCAGCTTCTACACCGCCATCAGCGGCATTCTTAAAGCCGAAATGTTTCCGCCGCAGGTGCGTGCTCTGGGTGTCGGGCTATCATACGCAGTCGCGAATGCGCTGTTCGGTGGGTCGGCGGAGTATGTGGCGTTGCTGATGAAGCAGCAGGGGATTGAGACCACCTTCTTCTGGTATGTTTCAGCCATGGGTGCGGTAGCATTTCTGGTGTCGCTGTTGCTGCACAGACGCGGCAAAGGGATTACGCTTTAACAAGGCGACTGACTCAGATTTCACAGGGCAATGCCGCGGGTTGCATCCGCGGCATCCCACACGAACGCTTTCCAGCGCCAGCCGCTGCCATTCGGGCGGCTGTCATATCACTCTTTTCCCGCCCCAATACTTAATGAAAACAGGATGCCGATAGTCTGGTTTTGACGGCCAGAAAGAGGCTGGCGCTGCCCATATTCATTGCCTGCAGCAGCCAGCGCGGCAGAAGCGAAAACATGTTCCGCTTTATCCCGTCATGCTCGCTGATCTTCCGCCATATCGACGCATCCACTGCACAACAGCACAGCAACAGGATACTTCGCGTAATGAATGCCTCTATGGCCGCAGCGATTAAAGAATACGGCTGATCAGGCGATCGATACGTATCCGGCGCAGACGGCGAATCAGTTTCCGCACTTTAGCCGGGTAATCGGCAATACTTTCAAGCTCACGGAAATGCGTCACTATCGTCGTGTTCTGACGGATTAACGTAAGCTCTTTCTCACGCTGAGCCGCTAACTCCTGATGAGGATCGTGAATCAGCACCGCATTTTCCAGATCAAGCCGCCATGCACGCGGGTTGAGGTTATTACCGGTAATCAGCTGCCATTCGTCATCAACCCACATCCCTTTAAGGTGATAACTGTTTTCACCATCCTTCCAGAGTCTCACGACCAGCTGATCGGTCGTAACATAGTAGTGCAGACGGCTCATGAAACGACGCAGATTGATTTCATACAGGTAAGGCAGCGCGCCGATAATTTTGAATGGCTCATCAGGCGCAATGTAGAAATCATTGGCGGTTTTATCACCGACGATGATCTCGACTTTTTTCCCCTGGCGCAGCAGATGAATGATATTACGCACCAGCAGGGCTGGCATGTTGAAGTAAGGGGTACAGATGATCAGCTTCTGTTCCGCACAGGGCATCAGATGGAAAATGGTTTTATTGAGCAGGCTATGCTTGCCCAGACCGACCAGTGGCGTGACCGTCAGTTCATCATTGCCGGCATTGCCTTCAAACTGGTAATTGAAACCCCGGAGATCCTGACGGAACTGGCGTGTCTCATTTTTGATTTCAGGACTTGAGGGGCGTTCTGCAAAATCGAGCCGGTTGACGGCTTCTGCAGGTTTAAGATTCAGTGTGATCCACTCATACATGGTATCGGTCAGTTGGGGATTCCGGATAACCTGATAGCGATCATACCGATACTTATCATGCTGATGCAGGTAGACATCATTGATGCTGGCACCGCTATAGAGCAGCATATCATCAATAATGAAGCCTTTTAGATGAAGCACGCCCAGCGCTTCACGCGTATTAACCGGGATGCCATAAACCGGGATGGCAATATCCGGATAGCGTGTGGCCATTTCGCAATACCAGTCAGCATTGGTTACGCCTCGTGCTGCGCCAATTCGGCCACGTTGCGCGCGGTGCCAGTCGACCAGAATCGAAATATCCAGCGTTGGCCGCGCCTGCTTCGCGCTATAGAGCGCATCCATAACGGCACGTCCGGCGTCATCATTTTCCAGATAAAGCGCAACAATACAGATGCGTGTCTGTGCGGTCGCTATTTTCTCCAGCAACGTCTGGCGAAACTCAGCAGGCGAATAAAGTGTCGACACATCCGCAACGGATTGTGACAGTTTAGGCAGCTGTGCGAGGTGTTGTTGGTGTTTGTTACGTTTGAATTTAGACAACATCACAGTGCACTTCTTCTCTGTTCATTGCATGGCCTTTTGCCATCAAATCAGGGTTATAACCACAAATAATAACATCAACTCCGTCAATTCGAACGTTTTTTACCTTTCTCTACAAGGTGGGTTGATCTCATTCTGTAAGGACAATTTCAGGCTGACAATACCGTCATCCAGTTGAATATCAACATGAAAGTTAAGTTTACGGGCCAGCGTAATCATGCCGCGATTATGGGGCATGGTGATACCGTTCAATTGTTGCAAGCCGTGATGTCGGGTGTAGCGGATCATCTTTTCCAGCAGACGGCGGCCCATCCCTAACCCTTTCAGGTCAGAACGGACCAGCACCGAAAACTCCGCATCAATGTTATCCGCATCAGAGATAGCGCGGGTTACACCGATGATCTCAGGTCGTCCCTGATGCTGACGCACCGCTACGATCGCCATCTCACGGTCATAATCGATCTGGGTCATATTGGCGAGATCATCATGGGTGAATTCATTGATTTCACTGAAGTAGCGGTAGTAAAGGTCTTCTTTGGTCACCTGGCTAATGAAGTCGCGCAGCAAAGGTTCATCTTCTGGCAGGATCGGCCGGAACAGGCAGAATTGCCCATTCTTTAATTCCACCTGCTCCTCAAGATGCTGAGGATAAGGACGAATTGCCAGCCGCGCTTCGTTATCGCCATCGAACGGAGCCAGCGTCAGGGTGACATCCAGCAGGGTAAAATCATTACCCGCTGCCAGTAGCGGATGAATATCCAGTCGCTGGATCTCCGGGCAATCCACCACCAGGTTAGAGACCTGCACCAGCAACTGGCTCAAACCGGGGATATCCAGCGGATTCAGGGCGCTACGGCTGCGGATTTTTCCGCTCTTGATTGCCTGAATCACCAGATAGCGTGCCAGTGTCATATTCAGCGGAGGCAAGGCAACCGCAGCCTGTTTATCGGCCTGCCATTCAACGCCGCCTTCGCCCAGCATAATGATTGGACCAAACAGGGCATCCTGTTCGACCACGACCCGCAACTCCTGCGCGCCCGCACGGCTGGCCATGCTCTGAACCAGCAGCCCTTCAATACGCGCCTGCGGCAGCGTCTGTCTGACCCGATCAAAAATGGCCTCAGCGGCATGCTCTACTTCGCTGGCATTGCGCAGATAGAGCATTACACCCTGAACCTCCGACTTATGGGCGATATCGGGTGAACGCAGTTTCAGCGCCACCGGATAGCCAATCTGATCGGCAATCGCCACAGCCGATGTGCTGTCGCTGGCGATCCAGGTCGGCAGTGTCGCCAGTCCGTATGCCTGCAATACTGGCTGCACTTCGTGCGTATCCAGCGCGGTAACGCCGCGCGACAGCGCCTGTGACAGCAACTGGTGAGCCTGAGCGCTATCCTGCTTCAGTGTTGTGGGCAGGGCAGGGGTTTCACGCAGCTGCTTCTGGTTACGGCGATACTCAACCTGATGCATAAAGGCGGTGACGGTGCCTTCCGGCGTGCGCCAGGTCGGGATGCCCGCCTGCGTAAAGGCACGACGTGCAGCCTGGGAAGAGAACTCGCCGCTCCAGTTGGTCAGCAGCGTCACCAGCTTACCGCGCGGGTGACGGGCTATGGTGTCGATCAGATGTGCGGCCGTTTCAGTTGCGGGCGCGACCGCGCTTGGCGCATGAATAATCATTAATGCATCAAGTTCATGGCTGTTGAGCAGAATCTCCACACAGGCGGTATAACGTTCCGCTGTGGCGTCATCTTTTAAATCCAGCGGATTACCGCGACCTGCACCCGCGGGTAGCAGCGCCTCCAGTTGCTGACGTGTCTCATCGCTGAGCTGCGCCAGTTTTCCGTTACGGGCATAGAGTTCATCCAGCGCCAGCGCGGCAGGTGCGGCTCCATTGCTGATGATCATCAGTCTGTCGCCTCGCAGCGGGCGCATATGGCTTAGCGACTCAACGGCGGAGAACAGCTCATGGGTATCCTGGACCCGCAGCAACCCGGCGCGCTGAATGGCCGCATCCCAGGCGGCGTCAAGGCCGCTGTGGGTGCCAAGCAGCGCCTGGGCTTCGCGGCTGCGACCACTCTTGATGATCAATATCGGTTTATTCCGCGAGGCACTGCGGGAAGCGGAAACAAAACGACGCGCATCGCTGAGGTGCTCAAGATAGAGCAGGATGGCGCTGGTCTTGCCGTCACGCGCCAGGAAGTCGAGCAGGTCATCGACATCGGTATCCAGACTGTCACCCAGCGCAATAAACCAGGAGAAACCGAGATTACGCTGCTGCGCCCAGTCGAGAATGGTATTAGAGACGGCGGCGGACTGAGAGATAAACGCGATGCGGCCTTTCTCAATTGGCACCGGCGAGAAGCTGGCATTCAATCCCTGCCAGGGCGCCAGCAGGCCCAGACTGTTTGGTCCCAGCAGACGTATCTGCCATTTACCTGCGCAGGCTTTGAGCTCGGCCGACTGGCTGGCGGGCGCGGAGAGGATAATGCAGGCCTTGCAGCCTTTTTCGCCGAGCTGTTGCAGCAACTCGAGGTTACGTTTCGAGTGGGTACAGATCACCGCCAGGTCGGGCGCGAAAGGTAGGCTGTCGATGGTGGGCCAGGCCAGCACGCCGCTGACTGCTTTATATTTTGGCGTCACCGGCAAAACCGGCCCGCTAAAACCGCCCGCCAGCAGGTTACGCATCATAAAGTATCCGGCACGCCCGGGCGTGACCGAGGCACCAATCACCGCAATTGATTTAGGTCGTAACAGCGCTTCCAGTCCGCGTTGGCTCATCTCGCCCTCCAGAGATCGGGATTTGCGTGATTGTAAACGCTTTTTGCTGGCAGTGCTTCCGGGCAGATCGCAGGCTGAAGATCCGGATCTTCGGATCGGTCAGCCCAGGCGCTCGCCTGCCGGAAGAAGAGGGATGCGGCTAAGCCTGTCCGGCGTGATGCGGTTTCCCTGCCAGGTAGGCCGCACGGAACTGATCAAAATGGTGAGATAGTGCTTCTGCCGCCAGCCGATCGCCCGCCTGCGCCAGCAGCGCCGCGGCCACTTCAGCGGTACAGTGCTGACCTTCGCCGTGCGCCTCCCGCAGCGTATAGCGCGAAGGAGTGCTCACATCCAGCGACATCACCGGCAGGGCGTCGAGCCAGGGGCTTTTGCGGAACATCTTGCGTGCTTCGGTCCAGGTGCCATCCAGCATAATAAACAGCGGCGGCTTGCCGCTGGTGGGTGGCGTTGTCAGCACCTCGCGACCAGGATCCGCATAGGCGGCCGGAAAGACGACAAGCGGCTGATAATCAGGATTGCGCACGGCCGCCAGCAGCAGCGGATCCGGCTCGGTGCGTGACCAGCCAAACGCCTGGGTATCCGGCAGAATATCGGCAATCAGACGCCCGGTATTGCTCGGTTTCATCGGCTCGGTATCAAACATCACCAGGCAGAAGCGGCTACGGGCAGACGCAGGAACGATCTGACTGCAAAGACAGTTGGCTTCTGGCAGCAGACAACCCTGGCAGCGAATGACACGATTTCCACGCGCAAGAAAAGGACGGGTGGCACGCGCCAGGCGTTGGGTGCGCAAGCGCAAAACAGCATTATCAGACATGAGGTTTCAGGGCAGGAAAAAACGTCAGTGTAATCGAAGCGCAGGCGAAAAGGAAAAGGCCAGACTGGCTGGCCTCTGAATATTACAGTGATTCATCCAGCCATTCGTTAAACGGTGCCTTGGGCATGGCACCATTCAGCATGTCCACCCGCTCGCCGTTCTTAAACAGCATGATGGTAGGAATACTGCGAATGTTGAAACGGGCGCTCAGGGCCGGTTCCGCTTCGGTGTTCACTTTAATAAAGCGGACTTTCCCGCTGCGCTCGCTGGCGACATCTTTAAACACGGGCGCAAAATTGACGCAGGGACCGCACCAGGGCGCCCAGAAATCGATCACCACCGGCAGATCGTCCTGCAGATATTTGTCAAAGTTAGCGCTGGTGGCATTGACCACCTCGCCATCAAACAACGCATTTCCGCAGCGGCCGCATTTCGCCGCATCGGCAAGGCGTTCTTCAGGAACGCGATTGGTTGCCTGGCAGGAAGCGCATACCGTATTCATAGGAACCTCTGAGGTTTAAAAGTGTCAGTCTGGTAATTGTTGTCCATTATGAAAGAGGGCGGATTCCTGCTCAATCTGGATTGCTCTATAGGTTCAATAGTTGATAGCTAAGCGCCAGCACATCAGGTAATCTGCGCGCTCTCAATGCAGGAGGAAGATATGAACGACGAATTTAAAGGCAAGAGCGGCAAGGTTAAGGTGATGTACGTGCGTGGCGAGGACGATAAAAGTGCGCGTGCGCCGAATCCTCGTACAGGCAAAGGTGGTCACGCTGCTGCCCGCCAGGATGATAATCGTCGTTCATCTGGCCCCCGTACAGAACGCAGTCAGGAAGGTGGTCGCTCCGCGGGGCGTCGCAGCGACGACACTGGTCGCAGCAGTTCACCGCGCCGTGACGAAGGCGGACGTGGCGCGCCACGCCGTTCAGACGAGGGTGCAGGTCGCCGCAACGATCGTGGCGATGATAGCCGTGGCGCCTATGGCAGCAGCGACTCCCCATGGCGCACCGTATCACGCGCGCCATCAGCAGACCGTGCTGCATCGCCCGAGAGTGATAAGCCCGATCATGGCGGCATCAGCGGCAAGAGCTTTGTTGATCCTGAGCAGATCCGTCGTCAGCGTAACGAAGAAACCCGCGTTTATGGTGAGAACGCCTGTCAGGCACTGTTCCAGAGTCGTCCGGAAGCGATTGTTCGCGCCTGGTTCATTCAGGAAGTGACTCCGCGTTTCCGTGAATCGCTGCGCTGGCTGGCGGCGAACCGCAAAGCCTATCACGTGGTAGAAGATGCAGAGATCACCAAAGCATCAGGCACTGAGCATCACGGTGGCGTCTGCTTCCTGATCAAAAAGCGTATGGGTATGGCGGTTTCGGAATGGCTGAGCCAGGCAACAACCAAAGATTGCGTACTGGCACTGGAAGATGTCAGTAACCCGCATAACCTGGGCGCGATTATGCGCAGCTGCGCGCACTTTGGCGTAAAAGGTTTGCTGGTAAACGATGCCTCACTGCTGGAGTCGGGTGCAGCAGTGCGCACCGCAGAAGGCGGTGCCGAGCATGTTCAGGCCATCAGCGGCGCAACTTTCAGCGAAGGTCTGGAAGCGTTCCGTAAAGCGGGTTACACCATCGTGACCACCTCCAGCCATCAGGGCACGCCGCTGGCGCAGGCTAAGCTGCCGGAGAAAATGGTGCTGGTGTTAGGTCAGGAACGTGAAGGTCTTTCTGACACCGCGTTCAAACAGGGTGACATGAGCCTGTCGATTGGCGGCACCGGCAACGTAGAAAGTCTCAACGTTTCGGTCGCAACCGGCGTACTGCTCGCAGAATGGTGGCGTCAGAACGCATAAAAAAACGGGCCGAAAGGCCCGTTTTGCTTTGTCACGTCAGTGTGCGCCACCGCCGCCACCGCCTGCACCAAACGGCGGACGGGCAAACCAGATCAGCACCAGCAGGATCAGGAATACCCCCGCCGATGCCCAGAAAATTTCATTCGCTGAAATGATCAGTCCCTGATTGGTAATCTGCTGCGCGATATACGCAGACGCCTGCTGCTGCGTCATTCCCAGGCTCTCCAGCTGGCTATACATATGCTGCGAATTAACGTTGTACGGGGTAATCGACTCGGTCATATAGCTATGATGCATCGACTCGCGATTCGTCCACATCGTGGTTGTAATCGACGTGCCTACCGAGCCAGCAAACGTACGCATAAAGTTCGACAGGCTGGATGCTGCGGCCATGCGCTCCGGCGGCAGTCCCGACAGCGTAATAGTCGTCAGTGGCATAAAGAAGCAGGCTACGGCAAAGCCCTGGATAAACTGCGGCCAGGCTGAGGCACCAAAGTCCATCCCCGGTTCAAACGTATACGCGCGCCAGTAGAAGCAGATGGCATACATAATGAAGCTGAATGTGACCAGCCGTCGCATATCGAGCTTATGCGCAAAGCGACCAATAATCGGCGACAGGATCACCGGTATGATGCCTACCGGTGCCGACGCCAGGCCTGCCCAGGTTGCGGTATAACCGTAAACCTCCTGCAGCAGCTGCGGTAACAGGACTATCGAGCCGAAGTAGAGCATGTACGCCAGACTGATCGACAGACAGCCAATGGTAAAATTGCGCGACTTAAACAGGGAGAGGTCGATGATCGGGTGATCGTCCGTCAGCTCCCAGACCAGCAGGACTGTGAGCGCAATCAATGCCACGACCCCTAACACGATAATCTCGGCCGAGTTAAACCAGTCGAGCTCCTTCCCGCGATCCAGCATGACCTGTAAACAGCCGATCCCCACGACCAGCAGCACCAGCCCGACCATGTCGATCCGCCGGATTTCGGTTTTAGTTTCCCGGCCACGCAGAGTTTGCAGCGTCAGTATGACCACGGCCACACCAATCGGCACGTTGATAAAAAAGATCCAGCCCCAGTGATAGTTATCGCTGATCCAGCCGCCCAGTATCGGGCCACAGATCGGCGCGACGATCACCGTCATCGCCCACAGCGACAGTGCCAGACTGCGCTTAGCGGGCGGATAGTTGTTGAGCAGCAGACTTTGCGACAGCGGGATCAATGGACCCGCAACAATCCCCTGAATGACACGGAAAAAGATCAGCATCTCCAGGCTATCTGACATACCACACGCCCAGGAGGCGATGGCAAACAGAATGGTCGACCAGGTGAACAACTTCACTTCACCAATGCGCTTTGCCAGCCAGCCGGTCAACGGGATCGAGATCGCATTCGCGACACCAAACGAGGTGATTACCCATGTACCCTGAGAGTTCGACGCGCCCAGATTCCCGGCAATCGTAGGGATGGCCACGTTGGCGATGGTCGAGTCCAGCACCTGCATGAACGTCGCCAGCGACAGCGCAACGGTCATCAGGACCAGCGGCATCCCTTCAAGCGGTTTTTGTGCCATTACAGCCTCCGCGTCATCATCCGGCGTTGGCGCGGACAATATCGGTGATCAGCTGATTGACCGGCGCAAGGTCAATCGCCAGGGCATTGCTGCTGTAAGCGGCCTGCTGGCGGACGCTGGTAGCCAGCACACTGCCTTCGTTGCTGGTGGTATCGATTTTGACCAGCGTGGAGAGGCCGATGCGCAGTGGATGTCTGGCGATATCTTCCTGATTCAGTTCGATACGAACCGGCAGGCGCTGAACCACTTTGATCCAGTTACCGGTAGCATTCTGTGCAGGCAGCAGAGAGAAGGCGCTGCCGGTGCCCATATCCAGTCCTGCGACTTTGCCATGATAAACGACGTCGTCACCGTAAATGTCGGCAACCACGGTGGCAGGCTGACCAATGCGTACGCCAGCCAGCTGGGTCTCTTTGAAGTTGGCATCGACCCATAGATTCGTTGCAGGCACGACAGCCAGCAGCGGGGTGCTGGTGGAGATTTGTGAACCGACCTGCACGCTGCGACGTGAGACAAAACCATCCATCGGGCTGCGGATCTCAGTGCGCTGCAGTGCCAGCCAGGCATCACGCAACTCAGCTGCGCTCTGTTGCACAGCTGGCTGATTCTCCAGCGAGGTATTAAGGATCATCGCCTGATTAGCATTATATTGCTGAATCGCGACATCCAGCTGCGCTTTAGCCGTCGCGACAGCGTCCCGGGCGTGCTGCAACTCTTCACGGCCAATCAGGTTAGCTGCACCCAATGGCTCACGACGTTTCAGGTCTGCCTGTGCCTGCGCCAGCGCAGTTTGCTGCAACGTAATGCTGGCCTGGTACTGTTTGCCATTGATCATCAGCTGATGCGTCTGACGCACGCTGGTGGCCAGTGCTGTCTGCGCTTTTTCAAACGCCTGTTCAGCATCCGTCTTATCGAGTGAAACCAGCACATCGCCCTTTTTAACGAAATCGGTATCTTCAAACCAGACTTTGTTCACGCTACCGGAAACCTGTGCCATCACCTGCACCTGATTACCTGCAACGTAGGCGTCATCGGTCTCCTGAAAATGGCGCAGGACCAGGAACCAGTAAACCCCCCAGGCAATACCAATCAGCACAAAGATCAGCGCCAGCACAATGAGCACACTTTTGCGCTTCTTCTTTTTACTGGCTGACGGTTGCGGACTTTGTGCTTCTGCCGTTGCACTCATGACTTTCTCCACGTTTTCCATTTAGACGGGCAGCAGAAATCCATTTCTGCCAGCGCCCGAGTCGAAAAAGCCAGCGACTAGGCGCTGGCCAGATAAAAAAGGAAGTTAAAATAACGATTTCGACGGGTGATTGTGTCGCACTTATTGCTATTAGCGGGACAGCGAGGCGATCAGCTGATCTTCATCCATTTTATCAAGACGATTAAGCAGCTTACGGGTAATACCTTCCAGCTGGGATTTCTCATCGACTGACAGCGACGACCAGAGATACTGCAGGCTCTGATGCTGAGGGGGCAGCAACTGACGCAGGAACTCCATGCCTTTATCGGTCAGATGCAGGTGCAGGCAGCGACGGTCGTGATCGCTTTCGCGACGCTCAATCCAGCCGCGCTTCTCCAGCTCATCGGCAATGCGCGTCGCATTGGTGCGCGAAGAGCCAAGGGCTGAACTGAGTTCAGAAGGCTGAATGCTGTGGTTTTCCTGCGCATCCAGCGTAATCAACGCCATGAACAGGGTTTCATTAATCCCCTGTGCTTTCAGCATCTTATTACGGTTGTCCAGCAGTTTACCCTGCATATGCATACAGAGACGCGTCAGAATAATTTCCTGTAACGGAAAATCCTTATGGCGATTGGCACGGATGTTTAGCATCTGCTCAATGGGAGTAAACGAACTTTCCATTAAAAAAAACCTCACTAATTGCAACTTGTATAATAACTATGGTGACAGGGTAAGCGTAGTCACTTTTTGGCAGGTGATCGCTCTCAGACCCGCACTCTGTACCATCAAAGGTATTCCAGGCCACTCCCTGGCCCTGGGTCAAAAACCCGTACACCCGGCGGCAGCGCTAAGCCGGGACGTTTTCAAAAGAGGGCAAATTTAATAATATCGCGAGGAAAAATAACCGAAGTGAATAGCTTTGTTACTAACCATAACAAACCTAACCATTTGTGACCAGACCCTTGCACTGTCGGGCCAGGATTCAGTTGATTATTTCCGGCTCAAAGCGCGATCCCTTTGCCCAGATCAGCAGATTAGTCAGCGTAAGCAGTGCGCCAGCGCCACAGACGCCATGCCAGCCCCACAGATGATAAGCGGTGGCGGAGAGCAGCGAACCCGCCGCACCACCTATAAAGTAGCTGGTCATGTAACCTGCATTCAGACGGTTACGCGCCTCCGGCATCTGCGCATAGATCACGCTTTGATTGGTGATATGGACAGCCTGCACCGCCAGATCCAGCAGCAGAATGCCAATAATAAGCGGCACCAGCTGCGCTGCGCCCCATGCAATAGCGGCCCAGGAGAGCAACATGAGCAGCAGGCCGAGTCGGGTCGTCAGCTTCGCTTTACCCCTGTCAGCCAGTGAGCCCGCCTGACGAGCGGCCAGCGCCCCTGCGGCACCGACCAGCCCCAGCAGGCCGATCTCACCTTCTGAGAAGTGATAAGGCGCGCCAGAAAGCAGAAACGCCATTGAGGTCCACAGCAGGCTGAAATTGGCAAACGCGAGACAGCCGGTCCACGCGCGGGTGCGGATCACGCGATTACCTGCATACAGGCGAAAGATAGAGGCCAGCAGTTGTGGATAGCTCATTGGCACGGACTGCTTAACACGTGGCAGCGCTCGCCACAGCGCCAGCGCCATCACGACCATCAGCAAACTGGCTGTCCAGTAGACCGTACGCCAGCCGCCAAGCTGTGCGAGGCCGCCTGCCACGGTGCGCGCCAGCAGAATCCCCAGCAGCAAACCGCTCATGACGGTACCAACGATTTTGCCGCGTCGCTCCGGCTCGGCCAGTGTGGCAGCCAGCGGCACCAGGATTTGCGCAGCGACCGAAAACAGGCCAGTCATGACTGTGCCCAGCAGTAAAAACAGGAAGGAGTGCGAAAGGGCGATGATGACCATGCCCGCCGCAGCCAGCAGGATCATCGTTACAATCAGGCTGCGTCGGTCAAAGCGATCGCCTAACGGCACCAGCAACAGCAATCCGCAGGCATAGCCGAGTTGCGCCGTGGTGACAATAAACCCGGCGAGGCTAACAGAGAGATCAAACTGTTGAGCGATGGTATTAAGCAGTGGCTGAACGTAGTAGTTACTGGCTACGCAGAGGCCGGTTGCTACCGACATCAGAACCACTAAAGCAGGCGTCAGACCCTGGCGAGTCGCATTCATAAACAGCATCGGTCGCTAATAATCATTTGAGGTTAATAATAACTCAAAAAACTATTTCACACGCATGTTTATTAACAGGCCATACCAGTCGGGATAGCAGGCATAAAAAAAGGGCAGAAATGTTTCCGCCCTTAATCACTGTCCGACTTAAGGCGTATGCTCTCTGAGCCAGCACTTTTATCAACCACCCTGGGGTGGACATGTTTTCATGTTATTGCGCGGCGGCCTGAGCCTCGCTGATCCATTTATCGAACTCAGCCTGATGCGCTTTAATCCAGCCATCAACATGACGGTTAATCGCCTCTTCTGAGTTTTGTCCGGCATGCATCGCTGAGTTTTCAGCATTGATATCGGTAATAGGCAGCTTCATGACCGCAAACAGACGGGCCGCCGCCGGATTTTTCGCCGCCCAGGCTTTGTTGGCGACGATGTGCATGGTATTAACCGGGAAACCGTAGTTCGCGCCGTTTGGCAGCTTAGTATCGACATCCTTCTGTTCGCCAGGCAGCGACGAGAACGGCACCTGCAGCCAGACTACATCGCGGCCCGGCTTCAGCACATCGCTCAGCCAGTAGGGCGTCCAGGTATAATAAAGGATCGGCTTACCCTGTTTGTAGCGTGCCAGCGTATCCGCCACCATCGCCGAATAGTTACCCATATTGGCGGTCACGGTATCACTGAGACCAAAGGCGCTGTTCTGATGATTAATTACCGCTTCACAGCCCCAGCCTGGCGTACAGCCGGTCATATCCGCCTTGCCATCGCCGTTGGCGTCAAACAGTCTGGCGATCTTAGGATCTTTCAGCTGTTCGATATTGGTTATGTGATATTTCTCGGCGGTCTTCTTATCAATCAGATAACCCTGGGCGGCACCGGTAACGTAGGTTCCCTGTCGATACAGCTTCTGATCGCCACCGGCAGCTTTATACATGTCGTCATGCAGTGGCTGCCAGTTCACCGCGGTAAAGGTGGCGTCGCCAGCGGCGATAGAGGTGTAGCCAACGTTGTAATCCACTTCACTCGGCTTGCTGACCTGATAGCCGAGTTTTTCCAGCGCGCGGCTGACAATCAGGGTCTGAAAAGTCTCTTCAGCGATAGTACTCTGTATAGGTTGCACCGTAATACCTTTGCCCGGCAGATCGGCAGCGGAGACGTGTGAAACGGCCAGCGTGGTTACCACGGCGGCGAGCAGAGAGGCTCTGTTGCGCATAGTCATTCCTTATTTAAGATGTCGCGTCAGGATGGGCGGCGCGCAGGCACCGCCCGACAGATTATTTTTTACGCGAAGGAGAGAAGATCAGGCCCAGCGGACCGGTGTGATACCAGTGACGATTACCGCGGCTGCGGCTATCGCGACCAAACGATTGGGTCAGGCGATCAAGGATAATGGCAAGAATCACAATTCCCACGCCACCCACCGTAGCCAGCCCCATATCAAGACGGCCAATACCGCGCAGGACCATCTGACCGAGTCCGCCGACGGCGATCATCGAGGCGATCACCACCATTGACAGCGCCAGCATCAGGGTCTGATTGACGCCCGCCATAATGGTGGGCATCGCCAGCGGCAACTGCACTTTGAATAGCAGCTGTCTCGGACTGGCACCAAAGGATTCGCTCGCTTCGATCAGATCGGCGGGTACCTGCTTAATGCCGAGAATAGTCAGACGCACAATCGGTGGCAGGGCGAAGATAATCGTTACCACCACGCCCGGCACGTTGCCGATACCAAACAGCATCACAATCGGCACCAGGTAGACAAAGGCGGGTGTGGTCTGCATTGCATCCAGCAGAGGTCGTACAATACGCGCTGCCCGTTCGCTACGGGCCAGCCAGATCCCCAGCGGCAGGCCGATGAGAATGCAGAACATCAGCGCGGTAAGCACCAGCGCCAGCGTCACCATCGCCTGCGACCAGGCGCCAATGGCACCTATGGCGATCAGCGATACCAGCGTGGCAATGCCCATGGCGGGGGTTGCGATCTGCCAGGCAATCAGCGCAAACACCAGAATTGCCACTGGTGCTGGCATTCCCAGCAACAGCTGCTGAAAGGCGCTGAGGATATAGTCAACCGGCACCCGGATCCCCTGAAACAGCGGGCGGAAATGGTTGACCACCCAGTCGATACCGGTGGTCACCCAGTGATCAAGCGGGATCCAGGTTTTGTGGAACGGATCCATGATACTGAAATGTTCCGGTGCGGGTGCAGGGGCGCTGTTGAGCCAGTCACTGCTGCTGGCTGCATGGGTTGTCGCGCTACCATCGGGCGTGCCCCAGGCATCGGCACCGCCGCTGCTGGTGGGCGCAGCCTGAGTGCTGGCAGCGGTGCCGCTATCCCACGGATTGGTGGTGTCCTGACTCATGGCTGGGCTCCTTCACGATCTAACGCGCGCAACAGCGTGCTTTTGGAAATGAGACCGACATAGTGATTTTCTTCGCCGACCACGGGCACCGCACAGGGAGCCTGCGCGACGTGAGAGAGCAAATCGCTCAATGAGGTATCGGCGGGAACCGCCGCCGGGGTGTCGAGCAGGGCGCTGTCGATACCTTCGCCTGCTGCCAGCGCCGCTTTCAGAGAATCGGTGGAAACCACGCCGATAAATTTCTGCTTTTCCAGCACGTAGCCGTAATCGCGGTCTTCATCCTGCAGCAGTTTCATGGCGGAGCGCGGACCGAAACCAGGCGCTTTGCGGATCAATGCTCCCGCGCTACGACGGGCTATATCTTTGGCGCTGAATACGTGACTGATATCGACGCCACGGAAAAAGGTGCGGACATAGTCGTTGGCTGGGTTATTCAGGATCTCATCCGGCGTACCAACCTGTATCACTTCGCCGCCCTGCATAATGGCAATGCGATCGCCAATACGCATCGCTTCATCCAGATCGTGGGAAATAAAGACGATGGTGCGCTGATGCCTGGCTTGTAAATTAACCAGCTCATCCTGCATCTCAGTACGAATCAACGGATCCAGTGCGGAGAAGGCCTCATCCATTAATAAGATGTCAGGATTGATTGCCAGCGCGCGGGCTAATCCGACGCGCTGTCGCATTCCCCCGGAAAGTTCATCCGGGTAAGCGTGCGCATAATTCTCCAGCCCGACCTGACGTAACGCTTCCAGGGCTTTTTCCTGGCGTTCAGCCAGTGCGACGCCCGCTAATTCCATGCCAAATGCCGTGTTATTTAATACATTCATGTGCGGCATCAAAGCAAATGACTGGAATACCATGCTGATTTTATTTCTGCGCACGTCACGCAGTTCGCTGGCCGATATTTTGGCAATATCGACACCATCAATAATCACCTGGCCGCGCGTCGGCTCTATCAGACGATTGAGAAGGCGAACCATGGTCGATTTTCCTGAACCAGATAACCCCATGATGACGAATATCTCGCCTTCTTCAATAGCCAGACTGGCGTTCTTTACGCCAAGAGAGAGACCGGTCTTCTCCAGAATGACATCTTTGGTCGCACCTTTTTCAATATATTTAAACGCGCGATCCGGATTGTCGCCAAATATTTTATAGAGATTTTTTACTTCGAGCTTAATAGCCATGCAGTCATTAAATCCTGGTTGAAATATCTGATATTAACCTGTCGTTCCCGCTGAAATTTAAGCAGGCCATACCGTAGCACACTGACGTTATCTGACAACCCTGAGTTGGGATGTTTGCCGGGCACGGGGCATTCAGATGTAGATTATCTTCAGTGCTCACAAGGGATAAGCGCGGATTAATTTTTTGTGAAATAATCAGGGATTTATTGGCATTTAGGTCGATTTGCTGCGTGAAAGGGAGAAAAACAGACGTCACCAACGTGAAATATTATGGAAATAATGGGGACCGATGCAGGAAAATAATCACGCCTGAAACGACCATGTTCAGTGAAATAATTGGCCGAAAAAAAGAAAATACGGGGCGGATGAACATCAATAAACAATGAAATAGTCAGGCGGTATTGCAGTAATATTTTTTTCTTATGATGAGTCGCGGTGGCGCGGCTGCTATGCCATTGCCAGTGAAAACCGGATGCTGATAAAACAGCACCCGGTAACCCTCAGAAATTCCAGTCTTCATCTTCGGTTTCGACCGCTTTACCCATCACATAGGAGGAGCCTGAACCTGAGAAGAAGTCGTGGTTCTCGTCAGCATTGGGTGACAGCGCCGACAGAATGGACGGATTTACCGCCGTCAGCTCCGCCGGGAACAGCGCCTCGTAGCCCAGATTCATCAGCGCTTTGTTGGCGTTGTAGTGCAGGAAGGTTTTCACCTCTTCCACCCAGCCGACATCGGCATAGAGCGCCTCGGTGTAAGCCACTTCATTCTCATACAGCGCCAGCAGCAGATCATAGGCGAACTGCTGCAGCTCTTCGCGACGCAGATCGTCAGCCGTGGCCAGCGCCTGCTGATATTTGTAGCCGATGTAGTAACCGTGCACCGCTTCATCGCGAATAATCAGGCGAATCAGATCGGCAGTGTTGGTCAGCTTGCCCCGGCTCGACCAGTACATCGGCAGCCAGAAGCCGGAATAGAACAGGAACGACTCCAGAAAAACGCTGGCGATCTTCTTCTTCAGCGGATCATCCGCCTGGTAGTGTTCAAGGATGATGCGCGCCTTGTTCTGCAACGGCACATTCTCTTCGCTCCACTGATAGGCGGCATCCACATCCTGCGTATTACACAGAGTTGAGAAGATAGAACTGTAAGAGCGCGCATGGACGGCTTCCATAAAGCTGATGTTCGACAGTACCGCCTCTTCGTGTGGCGTAATAGCATCGTCCATCAGTCCCGGCGCGCCGATCACGTTCTGGATGGTATCCAGCAGCGTCAGGCCGGTGAAGACCCGGATGGTCAGTTGCTGCTGCTGTTTATCCAGCGTCTGCCAGGCGGGCAGATCGTTAGAGAGCGGCACCTTTTCTGGCAGCCAGAAGTTGCTGGTGAGACGGTTCCACACCTCAAGATCTTTCTCATCCTGAATGCGATTCCAGTTAATCGCCTGAATTTGTTTAAGTTTCATCGTTTTCATTACAGGGAGCATGAGACGCAGCCCTGAACCTCCGTGCCCTGAAGCGCCATCTGACGCAGTCGAATGTAATAAAGCGTTTTGATCCCTTTTTTCCACGCGTAAATCTGCGCTTTGTTGATGTCGCGGGTCGTGACGTCATCGCGGAAAAACAGCGTCAGTGACAGGCCCTGATCGACGTGCTGAGTCGCTTCTGCGTAGGTATCAATAATCGCTTCCGGCCCAATCTGATACGCATCCTGATAGAGGTGGAGATTCTCATTGGTCATAAACGGCGCGGGATAGTAGACGCGACCGGTTTTACCCTCTTTGCGGATCTCGATAGGGGAGACAATCGGATGGATGCTGGAGGTGGCATGATTGATGTAGGAGATCGAACCGGTCGGCGGGATCGCCTGCAGGTTCTGATTAAACAGCCCGTGCTGCATCACTGCATCACGCAGCGCCTGCCAGTCCGCCTGGGTCGGCAGTGTCAGTCCGGCATCGGCAAACAGCGTCGTCACCCGTTCAGTGCGCGGCAGCCATTCCCGCTGCAGATATTTATCGAAGTAAACGCCGCTGGCGTATTGCGAATCCGCAAAGCCGTCGAACGTCTTCTGATGCTCCTGCGCCAGTTGATTAGAGGTGCGTAGCGCATAGTAGGTAATGCAATAGAAGTAGAGATTGGTGAAATCCAGCGCTTGCGGTGAGCCGTAGGCGATGCCTTCCCGCGCCAGATAGCCGTGCAGGTTCATCTGACCCAGCCCGATGGCGTGCGAACGGCGATTGCCTTCGGCGACCGACGGGACCGAGCCAATCTCGCTCATCATCGACACCGAGGTCAGGGCGCGAACCGCCACATCCACGGTGCGCGCCAGATCGCGCGAATCCATGGCATGCGCAATATTCAGGGAGCCAAGATTACAGGAGATATCTTTGCCGATGCGGCGATAGCTCAGGTCATCATGGTACTCGCTGGCGCTGTTCACCTGCAGAATCTCAGAGCAGAGATTACTCATATTGATGCGACCGGCAATCGGGTTGCTGCGGTTCACGCTGTCCTCATACATGATATAGGGATAGCCCGACTCAAACTGAATCTCGGCCAGCGTCTGGAAGAAGTCGCGTGGCTGAATATACGTTTTACGGATGCGATCATCCGCCAGCATCTCGTCATACTTCTCGCTGATACTGATATCGCCAAAGGCCTGACCGTAAATCCGCTCAACATCATAGGGCGAGAACAGCGCCATGGGTCTGTTCTCTTTTGCCAGCTGAAAAGTGATATCAGGAATAACCACGCCCAGCGACAGCGTTTTGATGCGGATCTTCTCGTCGGCATTTTCGCGTTTGGTATCCAGAAAGCGGAAAATATCGGGATGATGCGCATTAAGCCAGACTGCGCCGGCGCCCTGACGCGCACCAAGCTGATTCGCATAGGAGAAAGCATCTTCCAGCATTTTCATTACGGGGATAACGCCCGACGATTGATTTTCAATACGTTTAATCGGCGCACCAGACTCACGCAGGTTCGACAGTAAAAAGGCGACGCCGCCGCCGCGCTTTGACAGCTGCAATGCCGAGTTCACTGCGCGACCAATCGACTCCATATTGTCTTCGATGCGCAGCAGGAAGCAGGAGACCAGCTCACCGCGCTGCTGTTTGCCGCAGTTCAGAAAGGTCGGCGTAGCGGGCTGGAAACGGCCGCTGAGGATCTCCTCCAGCAGCGCTCGCGCCAGCGTTTCATCGCCCTGAGCCAGTGTCAGTGCCACCATGCAGGCGCGCTGTTCGAAGGTTTCCAGATAGCGTTTGCCATCAAAGGTCTTAAGGGTATAGCTGGTGTAGTACTTCCAGGCGCCCAGAAAAGTTTTGAACTCAAATCCCCACTTCTCCGCCACCTCATGCAGCTCAAGCAGAAAATCAAAATCGTACTGATTCAGCACATCCGCTTCGTAATAGCTCTCCGCCACCAGATAGCGTAAACGCTCGGCGTTGCTGGAGAAGGGGACGGTATTAGGTTGCACATGCTGCAGATAAAACTGACGTGTCGCTTCGCGATCCTTGTCGAACTGGATACGGCCGTCAGCATCGTAGAGGTTCAGCATGGCATTGAGGGCGTGATAATCGAGCGTCACGCCGTTGAGGGTATCTGTTGTTGCCAAAATTGGGTTACTCCCGCTTTAACTTTCGCAATATCGTCAGGGGTTCCCATTAGCTCGAAGCGATAAAGACAAGGAACCTGACATTTTTTTGCAATGATGCTGCCCGCCAGGCAGTAACCGGCACCGAAGTTACGGTTGCCTGCTGCGATCACGCCACGAATACCACGGCGGTTCGCCTCATCATTAAGAAACTGAATCACCTGACCGGGCACTGCACCGCGACTGCTGCCACCGCCATAGCTGGGTACCACCAGAATATAGGGCTGGTCGATATGCAACTGATCACGGGCATCAAGCGGGATGCGCCAGGCGGGCAGGCCGAGGCGCGTGACAAACCGGTGGGTGTTTTCCGACTGGCTGGAAAAATAGACCAGCGGGAACATGCGCTTAGCCCCCGACGGCAGAAAGCGATCGCAGAGTGGCGATCTTGTCCGGGCGGAAGCCGCTCCAGTGATCGTTATCTGCCATCACCACCGGCACCTGGCGGTAACCCAGTGATTTCAGGTTGTCGATCGCTTCCGGCTCGCTGTCGAGATTGATTAACTGATAGGCGAGACCCTGACGGTCCATCGCATTTTTGGTCGCCGTGCACTGGACACAGTTATCTTTAGTGTAAATAATAATGCGCATGATTCGTATTTCCCTCTGTGTGCGGTTCTGATGCCCGAAAACAAAGCAGACGCGACAGGTTGCGGGCTTCATTGTGACGAACAGCAGGTGTCGTGCTGATGAGCTAAATACTAGATGTAGTGGTTTTGGTGGTCAAGCCCACCAGATATAGGGTTTTATGATTTGTATTTGCGCAACAGAGGAAAAGCCAGCAGGGATGCGCCCTGCAGCCTGGAAAAATCTTTTGTAAATGTCGCTGGCCGGAAAAAAGGCAAAAAAAAGCCCCGCACAGGGCAGGGCTCAGGGGATTTCTCAGCGCTTAGCTTAGCGGCGTGAAGCCAGCAGCACACCGACAACGATACCGAATGCGGCACCGATACCTACACCGTGCCATGGTTTGTCATGGACATAGGTATCAACCTGAGCGGAAGCATCACGCGCAACCTGTGAAACACGGTTGCTGCCGCCGTTCAGTTTAGAGCGGGTCTGTTTCAGCAGCTTCTCTGCCTGACTGCGGGCTGAGTCCACTTCGTCTTTGGCGTCACTGCCGTAAGATTTCAACAGCGCTTCCAGTGAATCGGCCAGTTCGTTAACGTCCTGATTGATATCAATGTCATCGTTTTTTACAGTGCGATTAAACATTTTTTAGCTCCCTTTGATTTAAAAACGTAATACTAGTGTAGACGACCTTGAGATTAACGAGACGCGGGAGTGTTCTTTAGGGAAAATTCCGAATGCCCACTCTGTCATGCTGTTGTAAGGTTGCGAAGCTTTTGAAAGAGGAGAGGATCGAGCATGTATTTACGACCGGATGAGGTAGCGCGCGTACTGGAAAAAGCGGGTTTCGAAGTCGATGAAATTACCCCACGGGCCTATGGCTATCGCCGTGGAGAGAACTACGTTTATGTGAATCGCGAAGCGCGCATGGGGCGCATGGCTTTAGTGATTCACCCGACACTGAAAGAGAAGAGCCAGCCGTTCGCTGAACCCGCTTCAGAAATGAAGACCTGCGATCACTACACCCAATTCCCTCTCTACCTGGCGGGTGATTCACAGGAACATTACGGCATCCCGCACGGATTCAGTTCCCGCATGGCGCTGGAACGCTATATTCAAAGCGTTTTCGGCTGACGCATCAGGCCCCGCCGCGACGGGGCTCTGAACGGCCTTTCCATCCTCCCTGTTTCCTGCCGTTGCAATTACCCGCTGTGACGCGTATAAAATCGTCCACTATAGATGTTTAGACGTCCATACGGATAAAAAAGATGAGCGAACAGCCAACTCCCTCGCAGGAACAATTTAAACGCACCATGAAAGTGCGCCATCTGGTGATGTTATCGCTGGGCGGCGTGATCGGTACTGGCCTGTTTTTTAACACCGGCTATATCATTTCTACTACCGGAGCAGCGGGTACGCTGCTTGCCTATCTGATTGGCGCGCTGGTGGTCTGGCTGGTGATGGTCTGTCTGGGTGAACTCTCTGTGGCGATGCCGGAAACCGGCGCGTTCCACGTTTACGCTGCGCGTTATCTCAGTCCGGCAACCGGTTATACCGTGGCATGGCTCTACTGGCTGACCTGGACGGTGGCCCTGGGCTCCAGCCTGACGGCAGCGGGCTTCTGTATGCAGTACTGGTTCCCGCAGATTCCGGTATGGATATGGTGCCTGGTCTTCTGCTGCGCCATCTATCTGCTGAACGTCATCTCAACCCGCTTCTTCGCCGAAGGGGAGTTCTGGTTCTCGCTGATTAAGGTGGTCACGATCGTCGCCTTTATCGTGCTGGGCGGCGCAGCGATGTTTGGCTTTATCCCGATGAAAGATGGTACGCCCGCGCCCGGTCTGAGCAATCTTACCGCGCACGGCTGGCTGCCCAATGGCGTACTGCCGATTCTGATGACGATGGTGGCGGTGAACTTCGCCTTCTCCGGCACCGAGCTGATCGGGATTGCGGCCGGTGAAACCCAGCAGCCGGAGAAAGTGCTGCCGCTGGCGATCCGCACCACCGTGGCCAGGCTGATCATCTTCTTCATCGGCACAGTCTTTGTGCTGGCGGCGCTGATTCCGATGGATCAGGCTGGCATCGTAAAAAGTCCGTTTGTGCTGGTGTTCGAAAAGATCGGCATCCCGTATGCGGCTGACATCATTAACTTTGTGATCCTGACTGCAATCCTGTCAGCGGCCAACTCCGGCCTTTACGCATCGGGCCGTATGCTCTGGTCGCTGGCCAACGAAAATACGCTGCCGCGTGCCTTTTCCCGGGTGAACAAGCGCGGCGTACCCATGCTGGCAATTACTGTCAGCATGGTGGGCGGTTTGCTGGCGCTGGTTTCCAGCGTGGTTGCGCCAGACACGGTGTTTGTGGCGCTGTCGGCTATCTCTGGCTTTGCGGTGGTCGCGGTCTGGCTCAGCATCTGCGCCTCGCATTTTGTTTTCCGTCGCCGTCACCTTCAGCAGGGCAAATCGCTGGCCGATCTGGCTTACCGCGCGCCGCTCTATCCGCTGACGCCGATTCTGGGCTTTCTGCTCTGTCTGCTGGCCTGTGTTGGTCTGGCATTCGATCCAACTCAGCGTATCGCGCTATGGTGTGGCATCCCGTTTGTCCTGTTCTGCTACGCCGCATACCATCTGACCCACAAATCATCCCCGAAGCCTGAGGAGGCCAAAGATGTCGCATAACCCTGTCGCGCAGGCTTTAACAGAGTCACCATTGCTGATTCTGGATGGTGCGCTGGCCACCGAACTGGAAGCCCGCGGCTGCCATCTGGCCGATGCGCTCTGGTCAGCAAAGGTGCTGATGGAAAATCCTGAGCTCATCTATCAGGTGCACTACGACTATTTTGTCGCCGGTGCGCGTTGTGCCATTACCGCCAGCTATCAGGCGACGCCGCAGGGATTTGCCACACGTGGTCTTGATGAAGCGCAGTCACTGGCGTTGATCGCCCAGAGCGTCGAGCTGGCGCGCCGCGCACGTCAGGACTATCTGGCGGTCCGGCCCGATGCGAAAACGCTGCTGGTGGCGGGATCGGTGGGGCCATATGGTGCTTTCCTGGCGGATGGTTCGGAATATCGCGGTGACTATGCACTGCCGGAAGCGGAAATGATGGCGTTTCACCGTCCGCGCGTGCAGGCGCTGCTGGCGGCGGGTGCCGATCTGCTGGCCTGTGAAACCCTGCCTTCGTTTGCGGAAGCGCAGGCACTGGTGAAGCTGCTGGCTGAATTCCCGGAAGGCCGCGCGTGGTTCACGTTTACGCTGCGTGATGCCGGGCATATCAGCGACGGCACGCCGCTGTCAGAGGTGGTGAGCTGGCTGAATCAGCAGCCGCAGGTGATAGCGCTGGGGATCAACTGCGTAGCGCTGGAGAGCGTAACGCCAGCGCTGCAGCAGTTGCAGAGGCTGACCGACAAACCGCTGGTGGTCTATCCCAACTCCGGCGAGCAGTATGATGCCAGCAGCAAAACATGGCATTCCGCGCCGTCGGGCTGCACGCTGCACGACAAGCTGGATGAGTGGCAGCAGGCGGGCGCGAAGCTGATTGGCGGCTGCTGTCGCACCTCACCCAACGACATCGCGGCTATCGCCCGCGCTTGTCAACCGCAATAAGCTGGCTGAATCGGGCGATGATAGCCCGATTGAGACAAAGAAGGCGGTCTACACTTTGAGCACTGATCACTCTGTGGACCCCTTCATGAAACAGCGAATTCTGGCTCTGGCCGCCGCGCTGCTGCTTAGCGGCTGTGCCACCATTGTCGGCACTGAAACCCAAATGGTGCGCATCGACTCTCTGCCGCAGGGCGCGCGCTTTACCGTGCAGGATGAGCGTGGCTACGCAGTTGCGCAGGGTTTCACGCCGCAGACCGTTGAGCTGGCAAAATCCACCGGCCGCTACTTCGGCAAAAAGCACTATCTGCTGATGCTGGAAAGCCCGGGCTACGTGCCGGTTACAGTGCCTATCGAGGCTCGCGCTAACCTCTGGTATCTGCTGGGCAATATCCCATTAGGTGGATTCCCCGGCTGGTTGCTGGTCGATCCTTTCTATGGCGGCATGTACGACCTCAAGCCGGAACATCCACGTCCCTTCATGAATCCGGTTGGCGCGCGCGGCTGATCACTGCGCGGTCGGCTTCACCATCCCGCCTGGCGTTTTATGGCGTTCCAGATACTGATGCTGGAAAATGCACATGCGGATGGTGTTGCGGTACTCCCCATTAATGAAAAATTCATGTTTAAGCACGCCTTCGATCTCGAAGCCGAGCTTGGTATAGATATGGATCGCTTTCTCGTTTTCCTGATCGACAATCAGGTAGAGCTTATAGAGATTGAGAACCGAAAAGCCGTAATCCATCGCCAGCTTTGCCGCCTGGGTTGCCAGCCCTTTGCCCTGATGCGCCGGATCGATAATGATCTGAAATTCAGCGCGGCGGTGCACATGGTTAATCTCCACCAGTTCCACTAATCCCGCTTTCTGCCCGCTATGCTCCACCACAAAGCGGCGTTCCGTCTGGTCATGAATGTGCTTGTTGTAGAGATCGGACAGCTCCACAAACGCTTCATAGGGCTCCTCAAACCAGTAGCGCATCACGCTGGCGTTGTTATCCAGCTGATGGACAAAGTGCAGGTCTTCCCGCTCCAGTGGACGCAGTTTTACCGTCATCGCCTTTTCCTCTCATGAAATAGTTGCCGCGAGTATACCGCATCAGCCTGGCGCTGCGTTTTGTGCAGTCGTATAGGGGCGCTGCTTTATCGTACAACCGACAATAGCGTAGCGTGGCAATCAAGATGGCTGTGAGAGAACCACACACCGTCCGGCAGGAGAGAAGAGGGGTTAATGCCGATTAAGAGGCGAGTTACGAAATGCGCGACGAGTGAAACAGCGCCGGACGGCAGATTAACGCCGTCCGGCCGGGTTTCAGGCAGAGATCTGTTCGATGATGCGGCCCTGCGCCATGCGCACCGCGCGATCGCACATATGATCGATAACATCGGGATCGTGGCTGACCAGCACCATTGTCAGACCATCCTGCTGTTTCAGATAGTTGAGCAGGTTGAGGATCTCCGCCTGCACTGACATATCCAGTGCCGATGTCGGCTCATCCAGCAGCAGGATCTTTGGCTGCAGCAGCAGGGCGCGCACGATGGCGACGCGCTGACGCTGACCGCCAGAGAGCTGATGTGGATAGCGATCTGCCAGTGCAGGATCGAGTCCGACGTGACGGAAACCCTGATCGATACGATCGTTGATATTCTCGCGTTTCAGCAGCTTCAGCGGCTCCGACAGGGTGCGACGCAGCCGGTGACGCGGATGCAGCGAGGCATAAGGGTCCTGGAACACCATCTGCACTTCCTGACGCAGCGCACCGGTAAAGGCTTTGCCCGGCTGAACAGTATGACCGGCAAGCTGCATCTGGCCCTGCCAGTGTGGGTTCAGACCTGCCAGCACCCACAGCAGTGACGATTTGCCGCAGCCCGAAGGACCCACCAGACCAAAACACTCGCCCGCGTTAACCTCAAGATTAACCTCATGCACCACGGTGCGAAGGTCATAACCCTGTTTGTGGGCGACGCTGAGATTGTGTAACTCAATCATAATTCGCCTCCAGCGCAGCGCGATCCAGCACCGGTAAAGTCTGTCCGTGGGTCGCTTTACCCGGACGGCAGGCCCACAGTGTGCGGGTGTAAGGATGGGTCGCGTGAGGCAGTTCAGCGGCGGGCAGCGTATCCAGCAACCGGCCTTTGTACATCACCATCACCCGCTCGCAATGTTCCGAAACCTGCTGCAAATCGTGGCTGATCAGCAGCAGACCCATGTTACGCGCTTCCACCAGACCGCGAATCAGCGCCAGCACCTGATCGCGCATGGCATGATCCAGTGCAGAGGTGGGTTCATCAGCGATCAGGAAGTCAGGATCGGTGATCAGTGCGATTGCCAGCATCACACGCTGGCCCATGCCGCCCGAGAGCTGATGCGGATACTGCTGCATCAGCCGACGCGGATCGGGCAGGCCGACCGCATCCAGCATCTCACACACTTTCTCTTTACGCTCGGCACGGCTCAGGCGGCGATGCAGCATCAGCGGTTCTTCCACCTGCCAGCCAATGGTGCGCGTCGGATTAAGGGCATATTTCGGGTCCTGCATCACCATCGCCACGCGGTTACCGCGCAGCTGGTTCCAGTGACGCTCACTCAGCGTCAGCGCATTCTCACCGGCCACCTGAAGCTGGCTGGCCTGCAGATGCAGCGCGGGCGAGAGCAGTCCCATCAGGCTGCGGGCGGTCAGTGACTTCCCGGAGCCGGACTCACCGACCAGCGCCACACGTTCGCGGCCCACGGAAAAGCTGATGTTATCGACCAGCAGCGCTTCATCACTGCGAATGGTCAGCCCTTCGGCAAGGAGCAGATTATTTTGCATGACGGGTATCCAGTCGGTCGCGCAGGCCATCGCCTGTCAGGTTAAAGGCCAGGCTGGCAAACAGAATCGCCGCACCCGGTGCAGCCGCAACCCACCACTGATCGAAGATCACTTTACTGCCTTCGGCGACCATTGAGCCCCATTCAGCCGTCGGCGGCTGAACGCCCATACCGAGGAAACCGAGTCCGGCAGCAGCCAGGATAATCCCGCCCAGGCTTAGCGCAGCGCGGACCACCGCCGTGGGCATGCAGAGCGGCAGGATATGACCGAACATCAGGCGAAAGCCCGTAATGCCCTGCATCCGCGCGGCGGCGAGGTAATCGCTGCGGCGCAGTGCCAGCGTTTCAGCGCGTGCCTGACGGGCAAACGGCGGCCAGCTGGTCAGCGCCAGTGCCAGCGCGCCGTTCATCAGGCCAGGGCCGAGAATCGCCACCAGCGCCAGCGCGATTACCAGGTTGGGCAGCGACAGGAAAATATCGGTGATGCGCATCAGCAGGCGTTCGGTCCAGCCGCCAACGTAACCGGCGGTGATGCCGATCAGCAGTCCGGCCGGAATAGTCAGCACCAGAATCAGCGATACCAGCAGCAGCGTAGGGCGTGTGCCGTAAATCACGCGCGACAGCAGATCGCGGCCAAAGCCATCGGTGCCAAACCAGTGCTGTGCTGACGGCGCCAGCAGGCGGCTCGACATGGTCTGCACATTCGGGTCGAAAGGTGCAATCAGCGGTGCCAGCAGCGCCATCAGGATAAGAATCGCGACCAGCGTTAGGCCAACGGTTAACGAGGTCACGCGTTGACGGCGACGGCGTGGCCGTAGCGTTTTGAGTTCAGAGAGTTGTTGCGTCATCGGGTTCTCGGATCGGTTAACCAGGTTAAAACATCTGCCAGGGTGTTAATCAGGATAAAGCAGCTGCCAATCAACAGGGTTGAGCCCAGAATCGCCGGCACATCGCCGGAGAACAGCGCATTGGTCATATATCGACCCACTCCCGGCCAGGCGAAGACGGTTTCGGTTAGCACCGAGCCTTCCAGCAGCGTGGCGTAGGAGAGGGCGATCACCGTAACCAGCGTGCCCAGCACGTTAGGGAATATATGGCGCAGCAGGATGCGCACCCGACCGGCACCTTTGGCACGCGCCAGCACCACATACTCTTTACTGCTCTCTTCCAGCAGCGCCGCACGCAGCAGGCGGGTAATGCCCGCCATCGCCAGCAGACCGAGAATCACCACCGGCAGCCAGAGGTGCGCAATCGCGTTGCGGAACATCTCCGGTTCACCTGAGAGCCAGCTGTCGATCAGCACAAAGCCGGTTTTCGGCTCAAGGGTATAGACCCAGATATCATCCAGTCGTCCCGGTCCGGCGGACCAGTGCAGCACCGCATAAAAGAGCAGCAGACCCAGCAGGCCGAGCCAGAACACTGGCACCGAGTAGCCCAGCAGCGAGATAAAGCGGGCGAGGTTATCGATCCAGCTGCCCGGTTTCCAGGCCGCCAGCAGCGCCAGCGCGACGCCGAATACCACCGCGAAGATCATCGCGCAGGTCGCCAGCTCAATGGTGGCCGGGAACGTGGACATCAGATCGCCAGTCACCGACTGATTGGTCAGACGGGAGACACCCAGATCGCCGTGCGCCAGATGTTCGACATAGCGCCAGAACTGCATCAGCACCGGCTCGTCGAGACCCAGGTCATGACGCACCTGCGCGTAGGTCGCTTCACTGGCGTGATCGCCGGCAATCTGCTGCACCGGATCAATCGGCGACAGATGCGACAGCATAAAGGTGAAGGCAAGCAGGCCAAGCAACGTGACCAGCAGCGACAATATGCTACCGATCAGCCGTCCGCCACGCTGCCAAAAAAGCCGGGCGAACCCGGCTGAAGGGACAGACTGTGCCATTACTTAGTAACCTGCGAATAATACACCATGTCAGGGTTGATGCCCTGCACGTAGCCTTTCAGGTTGTCGCGCAGGGCGATCAGGTTCTTCGCCTGCATCCCAATCACGTAAGGTGAGTTCTTCATCACTTCACGCTGCATCGCTTCATACAGCGCCACGCGTTTTTTCGGATCGCTTTCTGCTGTCGCCGCAATCACCTGCTTGTTCAGCTCAGGAATATGCCAGTCTGAACGGTAAGCGATGGTTTTGCTGCCATCTTCCGGGTTGTAAGCAAACGAGGCGGCATTGGTATTGGGATCGAAGTAGTCAGAACCCCAGGCGTTCAGCGTCGCTTCATATTTATGCGCTTTCACATTGGTCGACACTTCTGAGCTCAGGCCCGGTACCACTTCCACTTTCACGCCTGCTTTGGCGAAGCTGCCCTGCAGCGCCTGTGCGATATCCAGATAAGGCGGCTGGTTGCTGGTAGAGAGCTTGAAGGTCACGTTGCTCAGGCCCGCTTTCTTCAGAATCGCTTTGGCTTTTTCCGGATCGTAGCTGTATGGCGTGTCGTTGATTGCGCCCAGGAAGCCCTTCGGCAGGAAGCTCTGATGCACGTCGAACTGACCTTTCAGCAGCTCGTTAGCGATACCTTTGTAATCCCACAGGTAGCGTGCTGCTTCCCAGAAGGCCGGATTCTTCATCGTCTCGTTTGCGCCGATGTTGAACTGGATGTAGTAGAGCGACGCCATGGGAATCGCTTCCGTCTTCACGCCTGTTTTGCCGTTCAGCGCAGCGATCTGATCGGCACCCAGGTTACGGGCGATATCGGCATCGCCCTGTTCCAGCAGCAGACGACGCGCAGCCGGTTCCGGTACGTTTTTGATCAGGATATTTTTCATCTTTGGCGCGCCCGCCGGTGAGGTCGGGTTAGCGCTGAGCAGTACCACCTGATGCATCACCACTTTACGGATCTGATACGGACCGCTGCCCGCAGAGTGAGTTGCCAGCCAGGCGTTACCAAAATCGCCGTTCTTCGCGTTCGCCATCGCGGTTTTTTCATCAATGATGGAAGAAACCGGGGCAGAGAGCAGGCTCAGCACGTAGGTCGGGCTGACGTTAGCCGTCCAGCTAATCTGCACGTGATTGTCGTCGACCTTCTTCAGGAAGCCGTCGACGTTATCTTTAGTCCAGCCAAGCTGTGTCAGGATGAAAGAGGGATCGAGGTTCAGCTTTACCACGCGGCCCAGCGAGAAGATCACATCTTCCGGACGCAGTGGGTTGCCGGTAGAGAATTTCGCATCTTTGCGCAGTTCAAAGGTCAGGCTGCGGTTGTCGCTGCCGGGCTGCCATGAGGTCGCCAGAGTAGGCTTCAGGTCCACCGGGTTCTGCGGATCGGACTGGACCAGACGCTGATAGATGTTTGTAAAAGCCTGAACGCTGGTCAGTTCAAACCCTTTGGCCGGATCGAAGCTGTCGGCGTCGTCAGTAGATTGTGCAATTACCAGCGTATCTTTTGGTGTTGCGGCCTGTGCTGTGAAGGCGCCAGCCAGCGTCAGCGCCAGCAGTGATGGAATTATAGTTTTCATGAAATTTCCTTGCCTCTAAAAAGTTACGCGAGTTTACGAAAGGGCCGGTGTGAAGAATAGTCGAATATGGGCTAATCATATGCCAAAAGGTTATAAGGGTTACCTGCTGGTTATAAGAAGATCGCCACTCTGTTAACGAAGCGGTAAGCTGAGCAGAAACAAAACCTCAACGAAACCATTATTCAGGTTATTATTGCTTTACCGCAGCCAGACGCTCTTTATAATGGCTGCAGATAATTTCAGGAGAATTCAGTTGGACAGTGATACCCGATTAACTTTAATTCTGGCAAGCTGAATTTTCTTTGCTGCTTGCCAACCGGCGAGCAGCGATCCCCGCTTTAATTAACGATCGCGCTCCTTTTTTAAATCCTGTCATTCACAGGAGTGCGCGTTATGCTGCTGTTTATATTCGCTCTTTTTCCTCCGCCCCGATTGGCGTAGCGCAGGCTACGCCCGATTGACGATCTCAGACTTTCAACATGCTGCGTTTAACCGACGTCGGCTAATCCTGTGCGCGTCATTATTTTGCGTGCAGGCGGAATAACGTGATTATTCCTGAAGGTCACCGCATTAAATAACCCGGCTTCGCCAGGTTTTATCCATGCACCTTATTTTGCGTGCAGGACAACTATTGCTTTAAATCAGGGAGATGTCGAAATGAGCGACATGAAACTGGAGCAGGTTGCGATCACTTCATCCGGCAACCGTAACGATAAAAAAAGTAAAAAAATGTTTGCTGTGGCACAGCAGGCAGGCCAGCACATTGAGACGACGCTGGCAAACCTGCGCAGCCACCACCAGGGCCTGACTCAGGCTGAAGCGGCGAAACGCCTGAGCCTGTACGGCCGCAATGAAGTCGCGCATGAGAAAGCGCCACCGGCGCTGATTCAGCTGCTGATGGCGTTTAATAACCCGTTTATCTACGTATTGCTGGTCCTGGCGCTGGTGAGTTTTGTAACGGACTACGGGCTGCCGCTGCGCGCCGGTCAGGAGACCGATCTTTCCGGGGTGATCATCATCTGCACCATGGTGATGTTGAGCGGGCTGCTGCGCTTCTGGCAGGAGTTTCGCACCAACCGTGCGGCGCAGGCGCTGCAGTCACTGGTTCGTAGCCAGGTTACCGTGCTGCGGCGTGAGGCGGACAGCGAAACCGCACAGCGCCAGGATGTGGATATGAGTGAACTGGTGCCGGGCGATATCATTCTGCTCAGCACCGGCGACCAGGTGCCAGCCGATGTGCGCCTCCTGAGTTCACGTAACCTGTTTATCAGTGAAGCGGTGCTGACCGGCGAGTCGCTGCCGGTTGAGAAACACAGCAGTGAAGCGGGTATTGACGGCACAGGCCAGACTGCTAAAGAGCTGCTGGCGTCAGCGAATATCTGCCTGATGGGTACCAGCGTAGCCAGCGGTACAGCCAGCGCCGTCGTCGTCGCGACCGGTGGCGAAACCTGGTTTGGCTCGCTGGCCTCATCGCTGACCGGAAGCCGTCCGCAAACTGCATTTGATCGCGGGGTGAATAGCGTCAGCAAACTGCTGATCCGCTTTATGCTGGTGATGGTGCCGGTGGTGCTGCTGATAAATGGCTTCACCAAAGGTGACTGGATGGATGCCACGCTATTTGCACTGGCGGTTGCGGTCGGGCTGACCCCGGAAATGCTGCCGATGATTGTCAGCGCCAACCTGGCCAAAGGCGCAATTGCGATGTCTCGTCGCAAAGTCATCGTTAAAAAGCTCAATGCCATTCAGAACCTTGGGGCAATGGACGTGCTCTGTACGGATAAAACCGGCACGCTGACTCAGGACACCATTCTGCTGGCGCATCATCTGGATGCACAGGGCAATGAAGATGCTCAGGTCCTGCTGCTGGCATGGCTGAACGGCAGCAGCCAGAGTGGCGCGAAAAACCTGATGGACCGCGCCGTACTCAGCGCGGGCGATAAAATCATTTCGCAGTCTCTGCGCAGCCAGTTTCAACTGGTGGATGAGTTGCCGTTTGATTTTGATCGCCGCCGGGTTTCAGTGCTGGTGGAAGATCTGGCTCAGCATCGTTCACAGCTGATCTGCAAAGGCGCAGTCAAAGAGATGCTGGCGGTAAGTATCGCCGTGCGCAAGGGCGATGCGGTCGTTGCACTGGATGCGGCGCAGCGAGCGGCGCTGCTGACACAGACCGAACACTATCATCAGCAGGGTTATCGTGTGCTGCTCGTGGCAACCCGTGATGAGGAGCTGCGCGCGCCGCTCAACGACAGTGACGAGCGCGATCTGGTTATTCAGGGCATGCTGACCTTCCGCGATCCGCCAAAAGCCAGCGCGGGTAAAGCGATTAAAGCCCTGCGCGACAGTGGTGTGGCGGTGAAAGTGCTGACCGGCGACAACCCATTGGTGACGCTGCGTGTCTGCGCCGATGTCGGACTGACCGATCCGGCGATGCTGACCGGCGATCAGATTGAGGCGATGAACGATGACGAACTGGCGCAGGAAGTGGAACGTTGCACGCTGTTTGCCCAGCTGACGCCGCTGCAGAAATCACGTCTGGTGCGGCTGATGCAGCAGAATGGTCACACCGTCGGTTTCCTGGGAGATGGCATTAATGACGCGCCTGCACTCCGGGCGGCGGATACCGGGATTTCCGTGGACAGCGCGGCAGATGTGGCGAAAGCCTCCTCGGACATCATCCTGCTGGAGAAAGATTTACAGGTACTGAATGAAGGTGTCCTCAAAGGACGCGAGACCTTTGGCAACATCATCAAGTACCTGAACATGACCGCCAGTTCCAACTTCGGCAATGTTTTCTCGCTGCTGGTGGCCAGTGCTTTTATTCCGTTTTTGCCGATGCTCTCCATTCATCTGCTGATTCAGAACCTGATGTATGACATTTCCCAGCTGGCACTGCCGTGGGACAAGGTTGACCGTGAGTTTCTGAATAAGCCGCGTAAATGGGATGCCGGCAACATTAAACGCTTCATGCTGTGGATGGGGCCGACGTCGTCAATTTTTGACGTCACGACCTTTGCGCTGATGTGGTTCGTTTTTGGCGCGAATCATGCGGGCGTGCAGTCGCTGTTCCAGTCCGGCTGGTTTATAGAGGGATTGCTGTCACAGACGCTGGTAGTGCATATGCTGCGTACCCGGAAGATTCCGTTTATCCAGAGTCGCGCCACCTTACCGGTGATGCTGACCACGCTGACGATTATGGCGCTGGGCATCCTGATTCCGTTCTCACCGCTGGGCGCGATGGTCGGTCTGGTGCCACTGCCATGGCAATACTTCCCGTGGCTGGTGCTGACGCTGTTCAGCTACTGCCTGGTGGCGCAGGGAATGAAACATGTCTACATCCGCAGGTTTGGTCAGTGGTTCTAGGGAGGAGAAGATGAAAAAAGGCAGGCTCGATAAAGTTTTTGTCGGCGTGATGATTATCGGCTTAACTCTGATTGCGCTGACGGTCGTGGTGCGATGATAGCGTTGTAAAACTGCGAACATTAAAAGGCAGCGAGGCGACTCACTGCCTTTTTTATTAATGGGCGATTACTCTTCGTCGCGCTCACGGCTGGCGCGCTGGCGTTCGTAATATTCATCCTCTGCAGTGATGATCTCATCCATCAGCGAATCCATATCAACCACGCGCTCCTCTTCCACAAACTCTCCGGTAAGCGGCGTTTCTGGTGTGAGCTTGCCATCCTCATACAGCAACCAGATCTCTTTGGCATAGCGCGTCTTAAGCAGCTGCGGAGCGAACTGACCATAGTATGAAGTGATGTTGTTTACGTCACGTTCGAACATCGACTCGGCATGGTTATTGGCCGCCGCATCAACCGCCTGGGGCAGGTCAATAATCACCGGTCCCTGATCGTCCAGCAGCACGTTGAACTCGGATAAGTCACCATGCACGATACCTGCACAGAGCATGCGAACGATGTTACGGATCATGGTGTTGAAATCGGTGATTGCCTGCTCTTCGGAGAGCATGACATCGCTGAGGCGCGGCGCAACCGCACCGTTGGCGTCAGTTACCAGCTCCATCAGTAACACACCGTCGATGCAGAGATAAGGCTGAGGTACACGAACACCGGCGTTAGCCAGGCGGAACAATGCGTCTACTTCGGCAGTCTGCCAGGACTCTTCCTGCTGCTTACGGCCAAATTTCGTGCCTTTCTGCATGGCGCGGGCGTTACGGCTGTTGCGGGTTTTACGTCCTTCCTGATACTGCACCGCCTGCTTGAAGCTACGCTGAGTCGCTTCTTTATAGACTTTGGCGCACTGCACCTTGCCGCCGCAAAGCACGGTATAGACGTCTGCTTCTTTGCCGCTTTTCAGCCGCTGCAGGACATCGTCAATCAGGCCGTCATCGACCAGTGGCTGGATTCTGTTTGGGATTTTCATGCGGCTTTATACCTTATTTCACCCACTTTTCGTATCAATTTGCGATGATGGAAATATTGGCAATGACTGAACAAAGAATCTGATTCTACCCTGGAATGTAGCTTTATGGGGATGATCCTTGATGACCAGCGCGTTTGACCTTTGTTTTTTCATAAACAATGGATTAGCTGGAAGAGCAGGGCAGTTTTGTCTGCACGAGTATCGTTTTCTGGCCACTGCGCACAGCTGGCAGGGATGATGTGTCCGGGGAAAAACCTGTAGAGCAGACCGAAGCGGTCTGTCAGGCCAGCATCCTGCTCACAGAAAACTGGCCCACCTGCGGGATTATTTCAGGCTTTTAAGCACGTTAACCGTGCTGTCGATGTCTATCTCATCTTCAGAGAAGGTCAGCGTGGTTCCCTGGAATGTGGTGACCGCCAGCTTTTTCAGCGAGCGCATTTCATTCGCTTTCGTGTCAGATTTCGGCCGGATGTTATTCAGCAACAGGCCGACTGACAGCACCGCGTTCTCTTTATCGACACCGGCATCGAGCGGGACTTCTTCGCTGTAGACCAGGTAAGATTTGATCGAGGTGATCTTCAGCCGCTCGCCTGCGATATAGATGTATTTACTTGTCGGCGCGACTTTCACCGCATAGGCAGATAAGCCTTTGTTGTTGGTGGTGGGTTCAAAGGTCACCGCCGCATCTTTTTTGATCAGGTCAGGGTTGGCGACCTTAATCACATGAAAATAGCGGTTATCGCCGTTTTCATCTTTGATAAAGCCAAAACCTTTATCTTCAAACCACGTTGTGATCGTTCCGTTCATCGCCATTTTTGCCTGCTTAATCTACTCAGTTTTTTACAGCGCGCAGTGTAAAACACAATGCCTGCACAGACTATATAAGTCTGGATGATAATTTTCAGCTGCGCCAGGGAGCGACGGTATGGCGCTCACTCGTCTGGCGATGAGTAACAGTTACTCGTTGCCCCAGCGGTTCAGGAACTCCGCGATATCATCAATACGCTGCTCATCAATGCCGGCTTCACGCGCCATATCCTGCTGCGACGCTTCACTGATCTCTTCGTTGTTCATCAAACGGGTGATCAGCAGCTGGAAGTAATGCGCCAGCGGGGTACGTTCTGCTTCGCTTACCGGCTTAGCAGACTCCGTCGCATACTCATCTGCGACATCATAATATTTGAGAGAAATTTCGTTATTCATAGGGTGTCCGCAGCGTTGAAGTTACGTTAAGGCCTCACCGTCGTTCGTGGCATGGCTCAAAAGGAGATTATTTCGTGTTTGGGCAGGAGCTGTAAAGGGGGAAGGGCGTCAGCGCACATCTTCAGGCGTTGAGCATTTTATACTGAGCAAAAAACGATTCCCCTCCTGATAACTGATCGCCGGGCTGTAACGCCATCGACACGTCGCAGCACGACGGTTTCCTGCCAGGCGCGTGAGGAGATGCCCGATGAGCACTCTCCTGAAAAGCCTCGCGCTGTTCAGCGCGAGTTCAGAGTGGAACTGATGAAGATCAGCTTGCCGGTCTGCATCACGCGATTACGCTCTCAATCGGCTCGATAATACATTCCGGGTGCGCCTGCAGCCGCGCGAAAGCCTCGGCATACGAGGGCATTGAGTCGGCTGCGCCGGCACGTTCGACACAGAGTGAGGCAAATGCCGCAGCAAATCGCGCCGCCTGGGGCAGATCCTCGCCGGACGCGAGCCGGGCGGCAAGCGCGCCATTAAACGCGTCGCCAGCACCTGTGGTATCGCGCGGCTGTGCCGGAAAAAGCGGAATACGCTGCTGCTGCGCAGGTGTAGAGAGCAGGGCGCCAGCAATGCCCAGCGTGATAATGACCTGACGCGCACCCTTACGATGCAGTACCTCAGCGGCGCGACGTGCGCTGGCAAAATCAGTAACAGTTACCCCGCTAAGCTGGCTCGCTTCCGTGCTGTTAGGCGTCAGCAAATCAACCTTTGCCAGCAGCGCATCGCTGATTTTTTGCCACGGCGCCGGGTTGAGAATCACAAAGGTGCCGCTGGCACGCGCGTTATCAACCATGCGTTGAATGGCACTCAGGTTGTTTTCCAGCTGTACCAGCAGAATATCGGCAGCGGCTACCGTAGGCTGGCAGCGCGTGACCTCTGCAGCGGTCACGGTGGTATTGGCGCCCGGATAGACAGAAATCATATTTTCAGCGTCGTCGCCTGCGACGTAAATCAGCGCGTTACCGGTGGGTTTCTCTTTACAGGTAAACAGCGTAATGGCGTCAAAGCCGGTTTTCTCCAGATGACGTCGCGCGAAAAGGCCAAAATCGTCATTGCCCACTTTACCGATGTAGTGCACCCGAGCACCAGCGCGCAGCGCCGCCGTAGCCTGATTGGCGCCTTTACCGCCCGCGCCCATCATGCTGTTGTGCGCTGTCAGCGACTCCCCTGGTAGCGGAAAGCGACGCATCACGGCAACAACATCGAGGTTAAAGGAACCGAAAACACATACTTTTCCTTTCATCCTGCGCTCCTGAACAGGCGTTCGGCGGCGAGACAGGCACCGCGACAGCCCGTGTAGTCGGTTGAGTGGCTGAAAATGATCTTCAGGTTTTCGCGCGTGACCGGTGGCCGAAGATGCTGCTGAATCTGGTTGCGCAGCAACGCCAGCGGAAAATCAGCCATCGCCAGCACACCGCCGCCGAGGATCAGATATTCCGGGTCGAGTATATTCATCTCAGTTGCAATCAGCTGCGCCAGCCGTCGCACAAATGCCTGAAGTTCAGGCTGGTCGCCGTGATGGGTAAACAGCGCAGAAATAGGCGTGTCGGCGGCGTTCAGCGTGGCCCAGTGACTCAGCCAGTGGCCTGAAGTCAGGGTCTCCGCACAGCCGCGATTACCGCACGGGCAGGGGAGATCATTGCCTGCCACCGGCACATGCCCCAGTTCGCCAGCACCGCCATGCTCGCCATGATAAAACTGCCCATTGAGCCACAGACTGTTGCCCATTCCGGTGCCGGGATAGAGGCCGACGGCGTTATCCGGCAGTTGCTCCAGCTGCAGCAGATCCCACAGCATCAGATGGTTCACATCTTTGTCCATCGCCACGGGCACACCGAGCTCCGCTGCCAGGCGTGCCGCCACAGGCTGGTGGTCCAGCGCCTGGATAAAAGGCAGCGAAATCACCTGCATTCTGTCGCGGCTGAGGATACCCGGCAGGCCCAGCATAATGCCGCTGACTGGCTGCTGTTCCAGCGTATCATCAATAAGCTGAGCCAGTGCCTGCAGCGCGTCCGGCTGCCGGGCCCAGCTGGCGGTGGGCACCTTGCGAAAGCTGCTCCAGACGCCTCCCGCTTCCATGAGCTGCAGCCGGGTACCGGTGCCGCCAATGTCGATACCGAGCCAGCGCGGTTTCATGCAGACACCTGCGCCAGCCCCTGGGCTTCATCAATGCTGTCGCGCATCATCTTCCAGGCGGTGGCTAAATCGTCATGAATGTTAAATAAGCCCGAGGTACCGACAATCAGGACTTCTGCGCCCGCGCCAATAAGCTGGTGATAAGTGCGGGTGTTACAGGAGCCATCGATTTCGATCAGATAGTGATATCCGTGCTGCTGCTTCAGTGCTTTCAGCTCACGCACCTTTTCAACCATTTCCGGGATAAAAGGCTGGCCGGCGTAGCCCGGATCCACCGTCATCACGGTGATCTTGTCGAGCAAATGGATATAGTGCTGAATATATGAGATTGGGGTGGCTGGATTGAGCACCACGCCCACTTTTTTACCATAACTGCGGATCAGATTAATGACGCGAAACGCGTCGCGGTTGATCGTCTCCGCGTGCGGACAGATATAGTCAGCCCCCGCTTTTGCAACCGCCTCGATAAAATTAGTCGGCTCTTCCACCATCAGATGCACGTCGATCGCCACGCGGGTGAAAGGACGGATCTGCTCAATGAAGAAAGGGGAGAGCGTTATATTTTTAACGTAATGACCATCCATGATATCCACATGAAGAAAGTCAGCGCGCGAGTCGAGAACCTGTAGCTGGTGCTTGATCTCCATCAGGTTCATACACATCAGTGACGGGGAGATTTGAGTACGCATCATACTTCCTTCTTTTCAGACAGAGGATTAAGCACCGCGGCCAGCCTGCTGAGCTTTACTGCACGGTGTTCGTTGAATCGGGTTTTAAATTGTTTAAAGGCGAGGACCACAATCAATACTGCGCCCCACATTGCCAGGCTGACGTGCTGACTGATGTTCATCAGATTGAAACCGGTTGAAAGTACCTGCAGCGCAATCAGTGCCAGCACCACACCGGTGACGCGACCGAATCCGCCGTTGGGATCGGTGCCGCCAAGAATAATCGCCAGTACTGTCAGTAACAGATAAGCATCGCCATAACCCATGCGCGCGGAGTTAAAGCGCGCCATCATAATCAGGCCTGCCAGTACGCAGAGCAGGCTGGAGATCACATAGACCAGCATCACCATGCGATGGGTATTGATGCCGCTGAACCAGGTGGCGTTGATATTGCTGCCGCCCATGTAAATGCATTTTCCCGCGCGGGTTTTACCGAGAAACAGTGCCAGTAGCGCGGCGGCGATCAGGAATACCCAGAGCGGCAGCGGCATACCCAGCAGCGTATCAGCACCCAGCGCCTGTACCACCGGCGGCATGCCGCTGACGGCAGCCCCTTTGGTCAGCCAGATACCGATACCGTTCAGCGTCATCATTGTTGCGAGTGTGACCAGAATCGGGTGCGCGCCGATTCGCGTTACCATCAGACCCGTTACCACGCCGATTACGGCGGCGATCAGCATGGCGCCAATGATGGCGATGAACAGCCAGAGCAATTGCAGCGCCATGCCGGCTCCGGCGGGCAGGGCGCTCATCAGCGTCCAGGCGATAAACAGCGCCGTCAGGTTAGCGGTCGCGATAATGGCAAGGTTCAGGCCGCCGCTGAGGATGGCGATAAACATCGCCAGTGTGAGTAAGCCCAGCTCCGGCAGCTGAAATGCCATACTCATAAAGGTTGAGTCGGTCAGGAAGCGACCCGGCAGCATCACCGTAAAGATGGCCAGCGCCAGCGCGATAAGCAGCATCAGGCCGATGTTGGTGCCGTCCGGGCGCAGTGCAATCAGTGATTTCATCATCAGTGCCCTCTGTCACACGAAACTGACGTCAGTTTCTTTGCGTTTTTTGTAATGGGTCACGGCGATCGCAATCATGATGACGCCGCCAACCACGATATTCATGAAGTAGTTCGATACTCCCACCAGATTGAGGCCGTTCTTCAGAATGGCGATCAGGAAAACCCCCATCAGTGTGCCGCTAACTGTGCCTTTGCCGCCCATCAGGCTGGCGCCGCCCAGCACTGTCGCCGCCAGGACATCAAGCTCACCGCCAACCAGCGCATTCGGCACCACTTCGCCCATGCGATAGACCTGTACCAGCCCGCCAATCGCCGCCATCGCGCCCAGCCAGCCATAGGCGAAAACGTGGATCAGTCCAACGCGAATACCAATACGACGGGCTGACTCCGCATCCCCTCCGACGGCGTAAAGCTGACGGCCCAGATTGGTTTTGTTCAGCAGCAGGGCCGTTACTGCAGCAATCAGCAGCATCGTGACCAGGGGCAGGCCCACCTGAAAGCTCTCTCCCTGCCAGCTGAACGGCAGCACGTTGCGCAGCGTGATCCACCACTCCGGCAGCGAATAGAGGCTGCGGCCACCGGTTACCCACATCAGCAGTCCGAACAGCAGCGATTGCATGCTGATGGTGATGATGATGGAGACCACCCGCAGCGTGGTAATCAGGAGCGCATTGATTACGCCGAACAGCGTGCCGCACATCACCGCCAGCACAATGCTGAGCAGCGCATTATCGAACTGGAACTGCACAAAGAGTGACGCAAGCAGGTACTGCACCACGGAGGCGACAGCCGCAAAGGAGATATCGATACCGCCGGTGACCAGCACCACAAACAGACCCAGTGCAAAGATGCCGGTGACGGCATAGCTCTCTGCCAGATCCAGCAGATTCTGCATGGTGAGAAACTGATCGCTGGCAACCGAGAAAAACAGAATGAATGCCAGCAGTACCCAGGCGAGCCAGCCCTGACTGGAGTGCGGACGAAAACGGGAAAAGTCAGGCATTGATCACCTCCGCCAGCTGCTGCTGCTCGACGCTATCAGGTTGGTATTCGGCATGGATCGTGCCATCGCGGAAATGCAGGATGCGGTCGCAGTTGTACCAGACCTCTGGCACTTCATCGGAGATCAGAATGATCGACAGGCCCTCTTTCGCCAGCTCATGGATCAACTGGTAAATACTGGCCTTGGCACCCACATCTACCCCAACGGTAGGCGAGTCGAGGATCAGAATTCGCGGCTGGGTCAGCACCCATTTCGCCAGCACAATTTTCTGCTGATTGCCGCCGGAGAGGGTAGAAATGGCGAGGTTCGGATCGGCCACGCGCACGCCAAGCTGCTGGATCCACTGCAGGATCAGCTTGTTCTTGCGGTATTCATCAATCAGGTGAAACCGGTTCTGGAGTTTGTCGAGGATCGGCAGCACCATGTTGTCTGCCACAGACTGCTGCTGCACCAGGCCCAGCGTCAGGCGATCTTCCGACACATAGCCGATACCCGCTTTGATTGCATCTTCATGGCCGCGAAAGCGTACCGGCTTACTGTCGAGCCAGATTTTACCACTGTCGGGACGTGTCATGCCGAATAGTGAGAGTGCCAGTTCAGTGCGTCCGGAGCCGAGCAGGCCGCACAGCCCAAGCACCTCGCCTTCATACAATTTAAAATTGACGTTGTGATACTGGCCGGCGCGGGTTAAATCCTCTATCTCCAGAATGGCGCGATTGTCGTTGCGTGTCGGCGCTTTTAGCTGGTAGTCGAGTTTCAGACCGGTCATCAGCTCTGTCAGGTGGTGCGGCGTCATCTCCTGCGCGGGCCAGCAGCCCATTTTGCGCCCGTCACGGATTACCGTAACGCGGTCAGAAATCTCCAGCACTTCATCAAGCCGGTGGCTGACAAACACCACGCAGATATTTTTGTCTTTCAGATAGCGTACGGTTCGCAGCAGCTGATTTACTTCGGTTCGGGTCAGGGAGGCGGTGGGTTCATCCATGATCACCAGCCGCGCATCGGCGACCAGGGCACGGCAGATCGCCACCTGCTGACGCTGCGCGATGGAGAGCGCTGCGACCTTTTCATCCAGATTCAGGTCGAACTTCAACTCATTAATAATGCTGCGCGCGCTTTCCTGCAGCCGCGCGCGGTGGTGCCAGCGCAGCAGGCCGTTGAGGTTATGCTCAAAGGCGATGTTCTCTGCCACGCTCAGGTTGGGAAACAGCGACAGATCCTGATAAATCACCTGGATACCGAAGTCGCGCGCCTGCCGGGTAGTAAGGCGCGGCAGTGGCGCGCCGTCGCCCAGGGTGATGCGGCTGCCGCTGTCCGGGGCGTGCACCCCGGAAATCACTTTGATCAGAGTGCTCTTGCCACAGCCGTTGGTGCCAGCGAGACAGTGCACTTCGCCTGCCAGTAAGGTCAGGGAGATATCGCTCAGCGCGCGGTTGCCACCAAATGTTTTCGACAGGTTATCGAGCGCAATCAGTGTCTGTGGAGTGACCTCTTGCATATCAAAGCCCCATTTTTACCAGTTTTGGCAGGTTTTCTTTATCCAGACTCTCTGTATTGTTACCGAGAATGGTGTGGCTCTTTTCATCCACTTTTACCTTGCCCAGCCCCTCAATCGTCATGCCGTCAGTAATCGGCTCTTTCTTCTGCATCATGTCGGCAATACGCACAAAGACTTCGCCTGCGGTCTCAGGATTCCAGATGTAGCCGCCTTTGATGGCGTTACGCTGAACCAGGGAGGCACCCTGTCCCGGACTGAAAGAGCCAAGGACACAAACCTGATCGATTTTTTTACGGTTCATGACCGCACGTCCGGCACCGATTGGCCCCTGCGAACCAAACGCCAGGATGCCTTTCAAATCGGGATATTTTGACATCAGCTCATTCGTGGTACGGATGGAGTCATCCAGTGATTCACCAACGCCAAATTTGTCGGTGACCAGCTGCATTTTGGGGTAGTGCTCTTTCTGATAAGCGAGTGCAGCGTCAGTCCACTGCTGATGCAGCGGCACCGTCAGGCTGCCCACATACATGGCGTATTTGCCTTCATCGTGCATGCACTTCGCCAGTGCTTTCATATGATTGATGCCATGGGTTGTCGCATCGACCAGTTCAAAATCCCAGTTGGCGCCCTGCTGACCGGGAGACTCATGGGTAATGACTTCGATACCGGCATCGCGTGCCCGTTTCAGCACCGGCTCCAGCACTTTTGGATCGTTGGGGACTACGCCGATGATATCGACTTTCTGCGCAATCAAATCTTCAATGGCACGCACCTGAAGTGCCGGGTCAGCGGCAGTAGGGCCGACCATCCACGCATCAATACCGCGTTTCGCTGCTTCACTTTTAATGCCGGTTTCCATGGCATTGAACCAGGGAATACCGCCAATTTTGACCACAATACCCATACGCAATTTATCAGCAGCTTGCGCGCCCGTGGCGGCAAACAGAGCAAGTAAAGAGCAGGCGATAAGATGTTTTTTCATACAGACTCCGGGTTAATTTTTAATTAGCTGCATGGATTGATAACGCTGTGAACAGACGATGACATTAACGCCATTCCACGCGAGTTCCTGTTCAAGCTCTTTATCTTTTAATTGGTCAGTAATAAGAAAATCGACATCGCGGTAATGACATATCCGGGCGAACGAGGGCCGCAGAAATTTACTGCCATCCATTAAAAGATGTTTTTTTTCGGCGGCCAGCAGCATCTGTTGTTTCAGGTGTGCATTATTCTCATTGCCTTCGCGTAAATATCCGTCGTTACCCAGACTGCTACAGGAAAAAAATATTTTATTAATCTGAAATTCCCGTAGTGGTTGCTCAGCCACCACCCCATGGAAAGCCTCATCACGATCGGAATATTCACCGCCCAGACAGATAGTGCGAATACTGCCGCGAGCGGCAAGCGTCTGTACGATGCGCAGCGAATTGGTTAATACCGTTAATTCAATGTCTGGCAACTGTCGCGCCAGATACCAGCAGGTGGTACTGCTATCCAGTAAAATACAGTCGCCGGGGCTGATAAAGTCGAGCGCGCGTTTGGCAATAATCATTTTTTCATCAACGTGCTCGTTAATTCGCTGCCGAAAAGTTAATTCACTTTGGTTAGCGATTCTGCTATTTCCTTGTGTGCCAGTGTTCTGTTTTTTTATCAGAACGGCGCCGCCATGGCTGCGTTGTAATAAACCGCGCTTTTCAAGCTGGCTTAAATCACGCCGAATTGTTTCCTGTGAAACCTGACACAGAGTGACCAGTTCTGAGACAATTACCCGGCCATTTATATTAATCTCATTAATAATTCTTTGCTGTCTTTCAATCGGCAACATACTTATCCTCCGATGGATATAAAGTACTGGAAGCAGACACGGGAAAATGTGGACTGGGCAGGAGTCCACGTGGGTAAATTGCGCTGGCGTTTATAAGGTGATGAAGTCGAAATATTTCATGAAAAATATTGCGGCTCATTACATTATTTAGTGATTTTGCTCACATAATTAGCCTTATACGGCAGGTAGCAATCACCAAAAGGGTTAATAAACTATATAGACATTGTTGCTATGGCGTGACTGTTTATGACCGTTTGTGTGGGTTTGACCGTTTAAATCCACACCTGACTTTCTCAGCGTTCCTGTTAAGTCACCTGAGGGTGATGGAAAGAGAAAAAATAACAGACTCAGTCCTGGTGATTCAGACGAAAATCAAGCTGTTCCGGCAATGGTTCTCCCGCTGAGCGCTTTCTGCTTTTATGATCACGAGACTGCAGTAATGGAATGCGCAGCCTCGTTCACGCTTTTCATCTTTCAGTTTTGTGACTCTCTGACCGTTGTTTATGGGCGCTTTAGTGCGCTCAATCACCGGGCTGCGTACAAATGTAAATGTAGATGTAATTGATAATAGTTATCGTTTGCATTATTATTTGCTCCTCTTCAGGGAAACGCAAAGGAATCGGAAGAAGATGAATTATCCTCAGAAACTAGTAAAAGTGCTTTCTGGCAAGCAGATGGTTGCCGGATTCGCAGGCCTCACGTTCTGCTTGCTCAGTGTAACGGCACAGGCGGTCACCGTCACAGACGTTGCGGGACGCACGGTTACCGTGCCGGATGATGTTCAGCGTGTGGTACTCGGAGAAGGCCGCTTGTTCTTCGCTCTTTCGCTGCTTGAGGGCCAGAAACCGTTTGACCGAATCGTCGGCTGGCAGGGCGATTTCCGTAAACTTGACCCGCAAACCTACGCCACCTATCGGGCGAAGTTCCCGCAAATCGACAACATTCCGTTGATCGGCACGACCAGTGCCGACACCATCAGCCCGGAAAAAGTGCTGACACTGAATCCGCAGCTGGCGATTTTCGGTCTGTCGGGGCACGGTCCCGGCAAAGGTAGTGAGCTGGTGAAACAGCTGCAAAACGCCGGTGTGCCCGTGGTGTTTGTGGACTTCCGCACTTCTCCGCTCAAAAACACTCTGCCGAGTATGGAACTGCTGGGGAAAGTACTGAACCGCGAGAAACAGGCGCAGGAGTACATCCGCTTCTATCAGGAGAATATTAAACGCGTCACCGATGTCACCCGCGATATCCCGATGCAGGATAAACCGAAAGTCTTTATCGAACTGCGGGCCTCCACAGCAGATGAATGTTGCCGCTCAGCCGGTAACGGCAACATGGGTGATTTTATCGATCTGGCGGGTGGCGTGAATATCGCCAAACCTCTGCTGCCGGGCGCGCTCGGTCAGGTGAATCTGGAAAAAGTCATTGCCGCGCAGCCGGATGTCTATCTGGTCAGTGGAGGTGCCAGACCACCGAAAGCGGGTGATCCGCAGCCGGTCAGTTTAGTGCTGGGCGCGCAGACCACACCAGAACAGGCGAGCGCCAGCCTGAAGCCGCTGCTGGCGCGTAAAGGCATCAGCACGCTGAAAGCCGTGCAAGAGGGGCGCAGTTTTGGCATCTGGCACAACTATTACAACTCTCCCTATAACGTGCTGGCCGTTCAGTACTTTGCCAAAGCATTTTATCCGCAAAAGTTTGCCGGGCTCGATCCGCAGAAAACACAAAAACAACTTTATAAACAGTTCCTCGCTGTCGAACCGACCGGCACTTACTGGACAGAGTAAAAGGAACTTTGCCCCGGCTGCCGGGGCGTTTTACCTCTCGGAGAGAAGAAATGGTTAAGACTAAATTTACACCTGCCGTTAAAGCGGGGCTGTTTGCACAACTGATTACTGCCACGATGCCGGTGATGGCGGAAGAGGCCAGCGAGGTGAAAGAAAATGAAGATCAGATGGTGGTTACAGCCTCCTCTGTCGAACAAAATCTCAAAGATGCCCCCGCCAGTATCAGCGTAATCACTCGCGAAGATCTGCAGAGAAAACCGGTACAAAACCTCAAAGAGGTGCTGAAAGACGTTCCCGGCGTACAGCTCACCAATGAAAGCGATAACCGACAGGGTGTCAGCATTCGCGGACTGGGCAGCAGCTACACGCTGATCCTGGTCGACGGCAAACGCGTGAATTCCCGCAACGCCGTCTTCCGCCATAACGATTTTGATCTGAGCTGGATCCCGGCAGAATCGATCGAACGTATTGAAGTGGTGCGCGGGCCAATGTCCTCTTTATATGGGTCCGATGCGCTGGGCGGTGTGGTCAACATCATCACCCGTAAAGTCGGCACCCAGTGGCATGGCACGCTGAGCGCAGACACCACCGTTCAGGAACATCGCGATCGCGGTGACAGCGGCAACGGCAATTTCTTTGCCAGCGGCCCGCTGGTTGACGATTTACTGGGCGTGAAAGTTTATGGTGCGCTGGGTAAACGCAATAAAGATCAGGCCAGTTCCGCCAGTGGCAGCACTGGTCAGCCGCGCATTGAAGGTTACACATCGCGTAATGCTAATGTGGAATTCTCACTGACGCCGGATAAAGATCAGGACATCACGTTCGGTTACGGGATGGATCGTCAGGATCGGGATTCCGACACCCTGGATAAAAACCGTATCGAGCGCGAAAACTACTCGCTCGGCCACGCTGGCCGCTGGGGAGTGGCGAATACCGAACTGCGTTTTTACGGTGAAAAAATCGAAAATAAAAACGCCAAAACCATTACCTCGAAAAACAATTCTCTCGACGGCAAAGTCGTGATCCCGCTGGGTGATTACACTCAATTCCTGACGTTCGGCGGTGAATACCGCAACGATAAGCTGGAAGATGCGGTAAACATGAAAAATGGCGGCAGCGTGCAGGCTAATCAGTACGCGCTGTTCCTGGAAGATGAATGGCACATCTTCGAAAACCTGACGCTGACTGGCGGCGTACGCATGGATGACCACGAGAACTACGGCGTCAACTGGAGCCCGCGTGCCTATCTGGTCTACAACGCCACCGATACGGTCACGTTGAAAGGCGGCTGGGCATCCGCTTTCAAAGCGCCTTCTCTGCTTCAGCTGAGCCCGGACTGGCTCAGTGGTTCATGCCGCGGGAGCTGCAATGTGGTGGGCAATAAGGATCTGAAAGCAGAAACCAGCGAAAGCATGGAGTTCGGACTCTATTACGCCGGTCAGAGAGGGTGGCTTGAAGATGTTACCGCCAGCGCGACGGTGTTTCAGAACGACATTGACGACATGATTACGGTTATCCGCACCGCCAACCGCAGTCTGGCGCCATCCTATCCAAACTTTGCCGGATTTGATGCCAGCGGCAATCCGATCTTCCGCTATTACAACGTGAATAAAGCACGGATCCGCGGGCTGGAAACGGAACTCGGTCTGCCGGTCGCCGACAAGCTGAATCTCCGACTGAATTACACCTACAATGACGCCCGCGATCTGAGTAACGGCGGCAATAAACCGCTATCTGAACTGCCGTTCCACACGACGAATGCGACGCTTGACTGGAAACCGCTGGAGGACTGGAGCTTCTATCTTTCCGCGAATTACAAAGGCGTGAGCCGCACCGTGACCGATGGCAATGCAACACCAGGCGGATATACCACCTGGAATACCGGCGGGTCATATCAGGTGAACAAAGCGGTGAAAATCCGTGCTGGCGTTCTGAACCTGACCGATAAAGATCTCAACCGCGACGACTACAGCTATAACGAAGATGGCCGCAGATATTTCGCGGCTGTTGATTACAGTTTCTGATCGTCAGCGCCGGCCGGGACATCAGCAGTCCCGGCTGTTTTTGCGCTTTAAGTGGTTACTACGGGTTCCATCAGAGCCTGACATCAGAATCAGTCCGTCCTGACGATGCATTGTAAGAACGCAGAAGATGCCTGTTCAGTTCTGATCTCATTCAGCGATGTCACTCACCGACAATTAATGTGCACGATTATTTTGCGCGTGCATAAAGCGTGCACGCCAGGGCTTGAGCACCCACAACGCCAGACCGGCCGTGATAAAGTCGAAGGTAATCGCGCAGCTAAAGACCAGGTGCCAGTTATGGGTGTGCTGATACATCAGCGCCGCCAGCGGACCACCAAAGATCGAGCCAATTCCCTGAGACATATAGAGCCAGCCATAATTCGTGGAGGCATTTTCACTGCCAAACGTATCGGTGAGTGTGGAGGGGAACAGCGAGAAGATTTCACCCCACCCGAAGAACACGACGCCTGAAAGCAGTACGAACAGCACGGGATCTTCACGGCAGGCGAGCCACAACGTCATCGCGACACCTTCCAGTGCGAAGGCAATAAACATGGTATTTTCGCGGCCGTAGCGGTCGGAAATAAAACCAAACAGCGGGCGCGTCAAACCATTGGTGAAACGGTCGATGGTCAGCGCCAGTGGCAGGGCGGCCATACCGAAAACGACTGCTTTGCTGATGCCAAAGTCTTCAGCAAAAATTGCCATCTGCGAGGTGACCATCAACCCTGAGGTCGACATCATGGTCATCATCATGAACATCAGCCAGAACAGCGGCTGGCGCAGCATTTCTCTGGATTTAAACTGGCGCTGGCCTCGTACGGGTGACGATGTGTTGCTGACCGGCATCATCGCGCTGCTTTCAGGCAGCCTCAGGTTCTGGCTGGCGAGAAGTCCCACAGCGGCGAAGATGAGACCAAATGTCGTCATCGTCTGTTCCAGCCCGTAGCTATTAAGAGAAATGGAAATCGGGAAGGTGGTAAAAATTGCGCCCATGCCATAGCCCGCCGCAACGGTTCCGGCGGCAAAACCGCGTTGCTGTGGAAACCACTTCATCACCAGTCCCACTACGCCGATATACACAATCCCCGTACCCAGTCCGCCCAGGCAGCCATAGACCAGATAGAGAGCCGTCAGGCTATCGACCCGGGCCGCGATTACCCAGCTGAAGCCCGCCATCAGCGTACCGATGGAGATCAGCAGACGTGGACCAAAGCGCTCAACCAGCCGGCCCTGGAAGGGAGAAAAAAAGGTCTGCAGAATAATCAGCAGCGAGAACGTGACCTGCAGCTCCGCCAGTCCGACGCCGAGTTTGGCAATCATCGGTTTGGTTAACAGCGTCCAGACGTACTGCGGGCTGGAAATAGCCGCCATGCAAATGAGTCCAAGCAGAAGCTGCACCCACTTGCTGTGTTTCGCTATCACCACCGGTTCGCTAATTGAGGTCATTCTTATGTCTCCACATTACGCTCTGCTACACAGCTGAAAATCAGTCTGCTCTGTTTACACACTGTTCTGGCATTGCGCAGTTCCAAACCTTTGCCTGCTGCTAATGCCAGATTACTGAGACCGATATGCCGGTACATAGGTGTATGAAGAGAATTAAGCAGAAAATGTGCCAATAAAAATAACCATTAATATCAACAGGTAATGAGATGGCTTAGAGGTTTAGTGTGATGAAGTGCAAAGATTTAGTGCGCTGAGATGGTGCGTGGGAAAGCGCTGGTGGTCATAAAAGCATTGGGGTTTTGGGTTTTAAGGGCGATGTGCTGAGAGGGGCTCTCGAAAAGAGCTTTAACCGGTGGCTGAAAGATTGGGTATGGAATGGGTAGATTCAGGCTGTAGGGAAAAACTGGAAACACAAATAGCCCGTAGGGTTTTCATCTTCGGGGCTTTAGGGAGTTTGATGATGGATCGGGTAATCATCAACCAGGAAAATGTACTCCTGAAAGCCTTATTTCTCTGAAGAGATCTGACGAACAGTCATCAGGAATTCATGAGCAGTGGTTTCCCAAAGTTCAGGGGCAAAATCAAACCCATATCGTTTCCTGAATTCCTCTTCGACATTGCCACCATAGGCTGAGATAAAATCGTCAACTTCTTCAACGAGATCATTAAGCATCCAGTCTGGTACTGACTTTTTGAAAAGCCGCACGATGCCTTTGATCGTATCCTCGCCATCATTGATGATGTCTGCGTCCTGATTGAAATAACCGAAAATCAGTTGGTCAAGAAAGTGGAATTTTTGCATTTTCTACCTATAAATCCGGGAATGCTGTGAGAATGTAGTAGGGTTTGCCGTTATATTGCTGAAACTCAATAACAACTCTCACATTTTTCATGACTATTCGCTGGCTACCTCCGCGCCGGAAACCATAGCCGATTGCTTTGCCAGATGCATTGCGAATAGTCAGCCTGCCTCCGAGCCTGCCTCCGCTCAACACCGATTTTATTTCGTCACGGTTAGCGAAAAGCGCTTTCGATATAGTTTCTTCTGCTGACCGTACCTGTGTCCAGTCACTGCGTCCGGGCGTGGAGGTGCACGGCCAGCGGGTCACAAAGATGCAGCTGAACAGCGACACCATGACAATCGCCTGGACGCCGCGAAACCGCACAACAGGCCAGCCGCTGCTGAGTTTCTGCCAAAGTTCGACAATTGAAAAGAGTGAAAAGAATTTCAGGAATTTTTAGTAATAGGATCTCCAAAAGGAGCTAAAGAAAAACATAACTTATTTTTATAGCTTAAAATAATTCTGTTTATGTATATTTAAATGGCTCGTCTTTTAGATAACATGTTTATAATTATAATCGTTAAATAACTATATAAATCAATTTTTAACATGGGGTCTAATTAGTGGTGGTGCTGGAATATAGTTCCAATGGAAATCCTGCGTCAGATTAGATATTCTCAACCCTGGACATAATTTGCTTATAAGGAAGAGTATGGACGCAAAGCAAATTGCTTATGGAATTGTGGATGGTATGTCATCGATTCCTTCGGGCATGTATCAGGGGGTTATAAGAACGTGGCAGGGTAGCGGCCTTGCCGGGAGCGATCTTAAGAACCGGAATCGAAGGGAAACAGAACGATTTATGCGGTTGGTTAAGGCCACTACAAACAGGCATGAACCAATCCGACAACTGATTACTATTGTGATTTTCGATTTTTATGCAAAGCTCGATAATGAGAGTAAGCAAGCTATTGATGGTAAGCTGGGTTATGGTGCTGGCAGGCTAGGGGGAAGGGTAGGTTCACAATTTATTCTGGCCCAGTTTATAGCTAAAAAAATATTAACTCGTATCGTTACTGCTGAGACCTTCAAGCGGTTTGTGAGAGTTGGTTCGTCGCTATCGTTGAACCTTCTCATGATTCAAGGGTTAATCGAAGAGGCTTCACTCGCATCAAGACGGATGAAAAGCAGATTCCCAAAGACCTATTCTAAGGTTTCCCGACTGAATTTGGATATGGTCTATTTTCTAGTTGAGAAGCCACTTGAACCCTATCTGATGTACATCAACAGCCATACGTTAATGTGTAAAGGTATACAGAATGAACTCTGCAAAATCATTTCTACTAAAATTTGTTAAGTTCATAGGTATACAAACTACTAATGTGGTTGAAGCTTTTTCCACGGGGATCTGCTCCTTCGCAGCATTTTTCTCGTTGTTTATATTTGAAGGCTGGCCATTAAAGATTGTTGGTTTTTTTGGTTTTTTCATACTTGCCTGGTTTATCGCTTATCTAATGGATAAGCTAAAAGGTGAAGCATGATTATTATGTCACATAATCTGTAAGTTATGATATTAAACGCCAAAGCCATGATACTAATCATGGCCTTTTTTATTGCGTACTTTCTCTTATCAAAACCAGCATATCTCAAGGATGTGCTCTATGGAGTAATTACTGGTGATTCTTTAACCACTATGTGATCTGGCTGTGTGGTGAATACAGGAACGTAACCCTTTAATTTATTTGGCTGGCGAAGTCTGAATGGATTTTTTATCTTTGTGAATTTAAATGAAAATTATTGATTATAAAATTGTTGGTACACCTAAATGTATAACAATTGCTTTTGCTAAATGGTTTTTTATGCAGGGGAGGGCGATGGCTTTGCATCTATCTTCAGATACGCTTTCAGAACTGAAGAGCGTTTTACGCCACGCGGATCCGAAAAGAAAGGGATACGGAGCTTTGGCGAGTCGTTCACTTTAATTGTCCGGACAGACCCGCCAATGAAATTGAACTCAATGGTTTTGTGATTGACAGACAGCACCTCGAAAGAGCCTGACGAATACTCATTGCCAACCTGCAAACTTTCAACAATACCCTGACTCAGGCTGATGAGAGTAACAGTAAGAAACTCTTCAAAGATCACATCATCCGTTGTGAAAAGAATATAGCTGTCATTGTCGACTTTAACGGAGGCTTCGAGTACCTGTCCTTTTATAGTAATACCCGTCGGTTTGTTATCGATCAATACTTCAGAAACGGCCTGCTGAAAATCAGTCGCTTTACTTTTCTCAATAAGCTTTACCGAGAGAGTTTGTTCCATGACTATCTCCATACTGGAAAAATTAAATAATATGAAGTTGGATAAAAATCACAATAAGTCCAGGTAGCAAACAGCATGAAAAACCAAATGCAAAAGTATAGTAAAGCGGTTTGAGAGTATTTATCTTTTTTATATTTTGACTTTCATGTGCAAAATTATAAGCATTATCGCTCCTGTTTAAAAATAAGATTTTTTTGTTTTGTTTTAATCGCATGAAAAAATAGGCCATTAGAGGTGAACCTATATATCCCATATTGCAGTGCAACAAGTAAGGGGGGGGAAGTGTATGCTTTTGTTGGAAGTCTGAGATCAATTCCTTGTAGCGAGACCTGTTAATCAGATACAAAATAACACTTGCTACTAAGCAAACTAAAGGAAGCATAATCAAGACCATCAGGACCGATTTCATTTCTCAAATTCCCATGTATTCATAGATAGTATCCATTACAGAATCACTCGCTTTAGCACCTACATAGCCCGCAGCTATTGAGCCAACAGAAGCGCAGACTACCGCGCCGGTTCCTGCTGTGGCGATCCCTATTGCTGCGCATACACCTAAACCTGCGAAAGAACCGGCTGCGCCAGCTCCCACACCCGTTAAGATCGAAGCACCAAACTTACCATACTCTTTGAATGCGGTTCTTTTACATTCGCTCTCACGTCCTTTAACGCAGGCATTGAGTACGTCATTCGTGGTCCAGCAAAGGCAAACCCCATTCCTATGTAACCACCTGATTTCAAGAACTTTGCCGCTTTTGCTGCATTGCCTGCATAACTTGAATATCATGCCAGCCCCACTGTAGACCATTCATGTACCAGGGAGCGACTGGGTAGATTTTGATCTACTCCCAGTATCAGATACAACCTTCAGTTAGTAATATAGAATTATCGTGATTGCCTTTTGTTTGCTTTCTCAAATTTAATATCAACTATCATTATATTTTTTTCGGATTTTAACGTTTTTATTATTGAGGGTTAGGTTGGATTGTTAATTTAAATGACTATTTTAGTTCTGTCATTTTTAATGAATTTTTTAAAAGCTAAATGATAAGTGGATATCTTTTCTTCGATCAGGTCAAACAAAGATGATAAGCAAAACTACTGGATAATGCAGTATTCAAGAGTTATTCTGCAGGCAGCTTAACATATAACTGAGGATAGAGAATGGAAGTTATCCCTGGCGATATACAGTCAAGGCTACAGCTAGCCATTTCTAAAGCGGCAGTGCTCTTACCCTCTGACGTAGGTCAACAGCTTCTTGCTATGGTCACCCCATCAGCATTAGCAACTATGGCGGGGGTCATCGTGGTTTGGGCTGGTGCGCACTTTTTTGGGATTGGTGAAATCGCTGATTTAGTGCTTCTCATTGTAGGCTGGGTAGCAGTAGGGGGCGTAGCGCTTGAAGCGGCTAAGAAGTTGTTTGATTTTGCCACGAAGACTAACGCAGCTCGTAGCGAAGGAGATCTTGACGTTGCTGCTAAGGATTTAGCAGACGCGATCACTCTGATAGGCGTTAATACTGTCCTCGCACTTCTTTTGAAGAAGAAGCCTGGTGATACATTTAAGACTCCTTTCAGGGGAGTAAAAATGCCCAGATACAGCAGCGATATTGGAAGGAAAATGAACCTCCCTCGCAATGGAGGCTGGCGTTATACTCCTAAGATAAAAATCACAAAGCATAGTGACGTCGTTCAGGGACGCACAAAACCCTGGGGGACGTAGAAGTAGGACGCAACTACTATCCTGGCGCAATGTCGAAAGATGACGCATATTTGCAGATGCTTTCAACTCTTTATCATGAACAGGTACACATGGCAATTGCGCCTAAGTTCTATTTATTTAGAGAACTTAGGGTTTTCATGAGACAAAGCGCATATAATAAATCATATATATTACGATACCTGGAAGAGTCACTTGCTGAAACTATTGGCTTATTAAGAGCCAGAGGATGAGTAGGGAATATATCATTGAAGGCTTCAAGTTCCCTCTTGGAAATACTTACGAAATTACCTATACATTATTGCGGCATGAAACCGCAGGTATTCTTTTGGGTCCAGTAGTGGTTGGAGGGTTGATGTATAATGTTTGGTATGGAGTTCAGCAATGATATCGCAAAATAAAGCTGTTGAAATTGCCAAAGAATATGCAAGGGAAACAGGTCATGGTTGGGACGAACGTTTTCATGAGGCTGTGAGAGCGTCTTTTGATGGCAAATCTGTTTGGGTTATTTCAACCTCAGATTTAAAATTTTCTGAAGATCTTCCATGGATGATGGAAAGTATGCCTAATCCAGTTAAATATTATATAGATGTCTCTAGTGGTGAATGTATTGCAGTAGGGGGAAAAGGCAGTGCGATTCTTCGATTAAATAAATGAAAATGTTCATTATCGACTTTATAAAATATGAGAGTGTTTTCGCAAAAATTTAAATGCTTTGTATGCCGGCTTCAACGGGATAAAAATATACAGAATTGTGAAGCCTGCTAACAGTGTTATCGAATAAGATACAAGGTTTTCTTGTGTACCGCTGCGAATGGTATAAATGAGTCCTGCGAGAAGGATAGCTATTAATATCATTGCAGCTATGAATCTTTTCTTTAACTGTGAAAGGAGCCAGGGATAAGGATAACCGTTTTTATCAGCATGCTGGCGTATCACAGAGACTTCTTTTTGTGTAAAACCCTCTTTTAAAAGCATTTCTTCGATTTTCTTTTTATTCATAATGAATGTTATTTATTTGTCTTACGATAGTCAGATTGTAACTCATTACCCAAGCTCTATACAAACCGGACCGGTATTGGTAAGGCTTCTGGTTTTTTAATTTTTAGCAATAGTTCTTTAATGCTAACATTTCCGCATTAAATATGTGCTTTTAAAATTACATGTAGCCAAAAAGCCTGGTAATTCTGAAGGAGGTAATGCTGGCATATTTTTCTTTTTAGATTTTTGAAGGCGCTCTGCAAAGATATCAACGGGATTGAACTCAATCAGTTCCTTGGTAGCTATTCAACGAAAAATTTCATTTAGCCGGGAGATAATGCGCCTCAGGGTTTCAAGACCCCCCGCGCTGTTCGATTGGATCAAGCTGATGCTTCAAGAGTTTGGGCCGAATCTCTTTAATCGGAACATTATTCAATCCAGGGAAGACGTTACGTTCAAGGCTACGCCAGATATCAGCTACATGATCTTCTAAAATCACTGACGTTCTTTTCTTCTCTTCCAGCCACTTTCTTGCCACCACCTACAAGGTGTGTTCAGTGGACGCTTTTAATGCATTCGCTTTGTCGGTCTTATGCGTTTGCAGATCAATCTGCTGGGCGAGTAGGGCAAGGTACTGATCTCTGAGAGAGCTATCTTGCGCGAATATAAGGTAAGGGTAAGTACCCAAACTCATTTTCGTTCGTTTCTTAGTCACAGGAGTCGCATACCTGAAGTACCAGTTTTCATGCCACCTTTCATGATCGGCGATATGCGCAAAAACAAGCTGTCATCATCAAAGAGGTTCACTTCCTTCTCGGCAGGCTTAGTGTTTTTGATTTGATTATTATTGAGTTTAGTGACGATTTTCGGCATGTTCGGCCCCTCAGATTTTGGACCCATGGGGCTGGGGCGAAAACAGGGTGTCATTTGGCGTGGATTCTAGCCACTCTCAGTGGACTGCTATGGACACAAAAAAACCCGCAAAGCTTTCACCTTGCGGGCTTTCAGGACTTCGATGATGGTTCTGGTAACCATCAACCAAGAATTTTGGTGGAGCTGGCGGGAGTTGAACCCGCGTCCGAAATTACTACACCGTCGGCACTACATGCTTAGTCAGTTTTTACATTCGCCGGTTAGCTGCGAACAGACACGCCACTAACAGACTATCCTGATTGGATTTAACGCTTCAACCCCAGGCAAGGCATCCACGCGATCTCTTTTGGGTTTGACTTCTCTTGATCCCCGTCTTAAGAGCGGAAGCTAGGGAGAGAAGGCTAAAAGCAGGTTATTAAGCTGCTAAAGCGTAGTTTTCGTCGTTTGCGACTATTTTTTTGCGGCTTTTTACGAGGCAAACCGCCCCTCGGCATGCTCCTAAGGCTTCACAATCCCGTCGAGTCCAGAATCAGCCCCAGAACTTCAAATACTAGCAACAAAACAAATCAAAATCCAGTGCTTAACGCTTTGAATTCTTCATGATACGTGCTTTATCCAGTTTCCATTCACGGTCTTTGATATCGTCGCGCTTGTCGTGCTCTTTCTTACCGCGTGCAACACCAATCTTCAGTTTGCACCAGGCGTTTTTCCAGTACAGCGACAGCGCCACGATGGTGTAGCCTTCGCGGTTAACGCGGCCATACAGTGAATCAAGTTCACGTTGCTTCAGCAGCAGTTTACGGCTGCGCGTCGGGTCACAGACCACATGGCTGGAGGCAACGGCTAAGGGTTGAAAGGTTGAACCGAACAGAAAGGCTTCGCCATCGCGCAGCAGAATATAGCTGTCGCTGATGTTGGCTTTACCGGCACGAAGTGACTTAACTTCCCATCCTTGTAACGACAATCCCGCTTCATACTCCTCTTCAATGAAGTACTCGTGGCGGGCGCGTTTGTTCATGGCAACAGTGGCAGAACCGGGTTTGTGTGCTTTTTTCTTTGTCATAGTGCGGCGTATTTTACATCACTTAGTCGGTTATCGCATCCCCAGTCCAGCGGGGCGGCAGGAAACGGGATATTCTAGCACACCCTCACTCGGGGACATTTTTGTTTAATCGCTGAAAATGCTATTATTCAGCGGTTTTGTGATGAACAGGAACCATTATGGCTCAGATTAGTCGTTCGGCGCTGGTCCCGTTTAGTGCCGGGCAGATGTACCAACTTGTAAATGATGTGGATGCTTATCCGCAATTCCTGCCGGGTTGCACCGGAAGCCGCGTGCTGGATGCGTCTGAGAATCAGATGACGGCGTCCGTGGATGTGTCGAAAGCGGGCATCAGCAAAACGTTTACCACCCGCAATACCCTGACGGATAACCAGAGCATTCATATGCAACTGGTTGATGGTCCGTTCCGCAAGCTGACTGGCGGCTGGAAGTTCGTCTCGCTGGGCGATGACGCCTGCAAGGTTGAGTTAAGCCTGGAGTTCGAGTTCACCAACATGCTGGTAGAGATGGCCTTTGGACGGATCTTCAAAGAGTTGGCCAACAGCATGGTGCAGGCTTTCACACAGCGCGCCAAAGAGGTTTACCGTGCCTGATATCTCCGTCGAGGTGGTCTATGCCTTGCCTGAAAAGCAGTATCAGCTCTATGTAAAAGTGGAACAGGGCAGCACGGTAGAACAGACCATCCTCAAATCAGGACTACTTGAACTGCGTCGGGAGATTGACCTCGCCAGTAACAAGGTCGGCATATACAGTCGTCCGGTGAAGCTGGATGATGTGGTGAATGAGGGCGATCGTATCGAAGTCTATCGTCCGCTGATAGCCGATCCTAAAGAGTTACGCCGGCAGCGCGCAGAACGAGCGGCAGAAAGCAAAAAATAAGCCCTTATCCCATCAGATACAGCGGATACATGGCATAAAAAAAGGCGCTCAGTGCGCCTTTTTGCTGTCTGTTGTTTCTGACAATCTTACGGGCAATCAGTCGTTGTTCTGTGACAGATTCTGCTTGTTGTCGATATTAGTCAGAACGCCGTTACCATCAAAAGTCAGCGTCAGCGTCTGCTGTTTTACGCCCTCATGACCAGGCTCCTGACGGAAAACGTAATACCAGACGTTGCTGCCAAAAGGATCTTTCATCATCGGCGTACCGAGCGTGTAAGCCACCTGCTGCTGTGTCATACCGGTATGAATCTTGGCCACATCGTTGGCAACCAGATAGTTCCCCTGGTTGATATCAGGACGATAGACCACGCGCTCTAAGGTGGAACATCCGGCGGTCATCATCAACATTACTACTGCCGCGGCAGTCAGCGTTTTACAGCGCATCTATACATTCCTTTTCCGGGGCCAAACGCCTTTTAAAGGCGGCTTTCTTGCCATCAAAATCTGAACTCTGCCTGCGGCAGGCTTTATTACTCTGGCGACATAAGTGCCGATGATAATAAACCTTTTCGCTGTTGGAAACCTCTACAGAGCAAGCATATGACCACGGAGGGTTAAAAAAGTGCGCTGCTATGCGGCTAAAAGTTCTTTTGCGTTGGCCAGGGTATTGCGTGTGACCTCGCTGCCGCCCAGCAGTCTCGCCAGTTCCTGCAGACGCGCCCTCTTGTCCAGTGGCTGCATATGGGTTTCAGTCATTGCGCCATCGGTCTCTTTGCTGACGTAGAAGTGCTGATGACCACAACCGGCCACCTGCGGCAGGTGAGTCACACACATCACCTGGGTCGATTCACCCAGCTGACGCAGCAGTTTACCGACCACGGCAGCGGTCGGGCCGCTGATGCCGACATCCACTTCATCGAAAATCATTGCCGGTGTTTCCATTTTCTTCGCAGTAATCACCTGAATTGCCAGCGCGATACGCGACAGTTCACCACCGGAAGCCACTTTACCCAGAGGCTGCAATGGCTGTCCTGGGTTAGTGGTGACCTGGAAATCGACTCGGCTCGCGCCGTCTGCCGTGAGCTGATCCGGATTAAAGGTCAGCGCGATTTTGAACTGGCCATGCGGCATCGAGAGCAGATGCATACTCTGGGTGATCAGCTGCTGCAGTTCGTCAGCAAAGTGGCTGCGCTGCTGATGCAGTTGCTCTGCGCTTTTCAGCGCGGCCTGATAATGTTCACCCACCAGTGACTGCAGGCTCTCCTGATCGCTTTCATGCTGTGAGAGCAGCTCCGCTTCTGCCAGCAATTGCTGATGCAGTTCGGGCAGGCCTTCCGGCGTAACGTGATGCTTACGGGCCAGCGCGATCTGACGTGAGATACGCTTTTCCAGCTCATACAGGCGGTTAGGGTCCATATCCAGGCTGTCACAGTAGTGACGCAGCTCATCGCTGGCTTCGGTCAACTGAATGGCGGCTTCTTCCAGCAGATTGTGAACGCCGTTCAGCTTCTCATCCAGTGAAGTCAGTTCAGAAATCATCTCACGCGCCGTGTAGAGCAGGCTGTTGAGGTTTGTGTCATCGCTGTCAGCTAACAGCTGCAGTGCCTGCTGGCTGGTCGACAGCAGTTGTCCGCTGTTAGCCAGGCGCTTGTACTCTTCATCGATCTGCTCATATTCACCCGGCTGCGGTGCGAAGTCGTTCAGCTCTTTCAGCTGATACTGCAACAGCTCGCGACGTGATTCGCGTTCCTGCGCCTGCTGCTGATGCAGCGCCAGGGTGCGGCAGCTCTGATTCCAGGTCTGATAGCTGGCGCGCATTTGCTGCAGCAGATCGTCGTGACCGGCATAGGCATCCAGCAGATGTTTCTGATGATCAGGTTTAAGCAGAAGCTGATGGGCATGCTGACCATGGATCTGAATCAGCAACTGGCCGAGGTCGCGCAGCTGAGAGAGCGGCACGGCTGTGCCATTGATAAAGCCACGGGAGCGCCCGTCAGCGCTTATCACCCGGCGCAGCAGGCACTCGTTGCCCTCATCCAGATGATTATCGACCAGCCAGCGCTGGGCAGAAGGGGAGGACTTAAGCTGGAAGCGGGCACAGAGGTCAGCCCGGCTGGCACCCTGACGCACCATGTCGGCATCAGCACGACCGCCCAGACACAATCCCAGCGCATCAATGGCGATAGACTTGCCGGCACCGGTCTCACCCGTGATAGCTGTCATGCCGCGTTGGAAATCAATGTCGAGCTCACGAACGATAGCGAAATTACTGATGGTCAGTTGGGCCAGCATAGGTTCACCTGTATGAATAAACACATATGGTTTTTCATACAGTATAAACTGGTTTTTTATCCAGTAAAGAGGCGAGGCCGGTTTTCAGAACAATTTTTTTGACCAGCCCAGTTTCGAACTCAGCGTATTGAAATAGCTGTAGTTTTTAGGATGGATCAAATCAAGATGACCGGCACTGCGGCGAATCAGTACATCCTCGCCCTCCTGGATGGGCAACGCAATCTGGCTGTCACAGCTGATCTCCAGGTCACTGCGACGTGAAGAAAAGCGTAAACGGATGGTACTGCTGCTGTTGATCACCAGTGGCCGCGCGGAAAGCGTATGCGGGAACATCGGCACCAGCACAATCGCCTCCAGTGATGGCGTCAGAATAGGGCCGCCCGCCGAGAGTGAGTAGGCTGTAGAGCCGGTGGGCGTGGAGATAATCAGCCCGTCTGAGCGTTGGGAAAAGGCGAACACTTCATCGATGTAAACTTCAAATTCGATCATGTGTGCCACTTTGCCAGGATGCAGTACGACTTCATTAATGGCGGAGCCAATACGCGGCGAGCAGTCCGATTTGCACACCTGCGCTTCCAGCAGAAAGCGGCTCTCGACGAAATAGTTGCCCTGCAGCACCTCATCCAGCTGTTGCTGCGCGTTATCCGGATCGAGATCAGTGAGAAAACCGAGATTACCGCGGTTAATGCCGATCACTTTGATGTCATAACGCGCCAGCACCCGCGCTGCGCCCAGCATATTGCCGTCACCACCCACCACGACGGCTAAATCAGCCTGCTGACCAATCTCCGCCAGCGTGCCCGTCTGTACGTCGTGAAGCGACAGCTCCTGCGCAATCTGCTTCTCAACGATCACCTGATAACCTTTGGCCGTCAGCCAGCGCCAGAGCATCTCATGCGTGGTTAACGCAGTGGGATGGCGCGGATGACCTACAATCCCAATGCAGTTAAAGTGTTTGTTCATCTGGTCGGTGTTCCTTATAAGCCAAAACGGCAAGGCAATGTGATAGGTTCCCTTGAATCCGTCATACCAATCCCCATAATAAGCCAACCAGCGAAATGAATGTGCAAAACGCGGAGAAATTCATGAGTAGTAAAGAACAGAACACCCCAAACGAGCAAGTCTCAGACGAAATTCAGCAGGATCAGCAGCAACCTCAGGAAGCGGAGACAGCAGCAGAGGTGGATCCGCGTGATGAGCGTATTGCTCAGCTCGAAGCTGAATTAGCGCAGTCGCAAACCGGTGTGCGCGATGCCCAGCTGCGTGCGCAGGCTGAAGTTGAGAACATTCGTCGTCGTGCCGAAATGGACGTTGAGAAGGCGCATAAATTTGCGCTGGAGAAGTTTGCCAACGAACTGCTGCCAGTCATCGACAGCCTGGAACGTGCGCTGGAAGTGGCAAACAAAGAAGACCCGCAGCTGGCATCCATGATCGAAGGGATTGAGCTGACCCTGAAAGGCCTGCTGGGTGCCGTGCGTAAATTCGGTGTTGAAGTGGTAGGTGAAACGGGCGTGCCATTTAACCCGGAAGTGCATCAGGCAATGTCGATGATGGAGTCTGAAGAGTTTGAGCCTAATCATGTCATGCTGGTGATGCAGCGTGGCTATACGCTGAACGGTCGCCTGCTGCGTCCGGCGATGGTGGCGGTTTCTAAAGCTAAAAGCTGATTCAACGCCTGAATCCTGTCACACGGCCGCGCACTGACGCGGCCGTGTGCTTTCTGGCGTTAATCCGGTAAGACCGGCGTCCAGTCCACCGGTTTTTTACCGGCTGCGCTCAGCAGTTCATTGGTGGTCGAAAAGTGTTTGCTGCCGAAAAAGCCACGATGCGCGGAAAGCGGCGAGGGATGCGGTGCCTGCAACACATGATGGCGCTTGCGATCAATAATGCTGCCTTTCTTCTGGGCATGCGAACCCCACAGTAAAAAAATCACCCCTTCACAGTGCTGGTTAATCGCCGCAATCACATTATCCGTAAAGGTCTCCCAGCCGAATCGTGCATGAGAATGGGCTTTACCCGCTTCAACCGTTAACACCGTGTTGAGTAACATCACGCCCTGTTTAGCCCAGCTCTCAAGAAAGCCGTGGTTGGGCTTTTCAAAGCCGGGAATATCCTGTACCAGCTCTTTATAGATATTCTGCAGTGAGGGCGGCACCTGAACGCCGGGCAGCACCGAAAAAGCCAGTCCATGCGCCTGATTCGGCCCGTGATAGGGATCCTGACCCAGGATCACAACGTTGACGTCGCCCAGTTCTGTCAGGCGAAAGGCGTTAAACACATCTTTCTGCGGCGGATAGACGGTTACACCCTCGGCGCGCCGATCGGCGACCTGCTTCAGCGTCTCAATAAAATAGGGTTTCTCTTTCTCTTCAGCCAGCACGTCGTGCCAGGTCAGCTTTTCAGCCATGTTCAACTCCCTTAACGTTAGTGCCGTAAGCTTAGCTGTTCCTGCTGTCGACCTGAAGGCAAAAATAATTTGAATAATACAAATTATTTTTTAATGGCAGCGGGTTTGAGATCAACGGGTTAGCGTTAAAGCCGCCTGAATGCCTGATTCGTATTGATACAGGTCAAAGAGGCCTGGAATAAAGAGTGCTATACCGGGGCCTCAAATTTGATGTATTCACGTTTTATTCGGGAGACGCAATGATGATCACGGGTATCCAGATCACGCAATCAAACAACTCACAGTTACTGAACTCATTCTGGCTGCTGGACGAAGAGAAAGCCCAGGCGCGTTGCCTGTGTGCAAAAGCGGGCTATGAAGAAGACCAGGTTGTCGCGCTCAGCGAACTGGGCGAATTTGCCTGGCGTGAAGTGCCGGTTGAAATTAAACCTCAGGTGCGGGTTGAAGGTGGGCAGCATCTGAACGTCAACGTTCTGCGTCGTGAAACACTGGAAGATGCGGTTAAACATCCTGAGAACTATCCGCAGCTGACCATTCGTGTTTCCGGCTATGCCGTGCGTTTTAACTCACTGACACCAGAGCAGCAGCGCGACGTCATCACCCGTACCTTTACTGAAAGTCTTTAAGCAGTCTGATTAATCAGGTGATGAAAATAAGCGCAAAGCGCACACAGCAATCTTTAGCTTAATAATTAACGAGATAAGAAGTTTACTGCCCGGCATTGTTATGCTCGCGCCTTAAAGAAAACGCTCTGGCATGAAAAACAGTGTGAAAGGGCTGTTACTGATTATCAGATAAAAAAAATCGCCTCAATTGAGGCGTTTTTTTTATGACGGCGATGATTTATTCCGCATTCTCGTTAGCTGGCGTACTGCCGCTAGCCTTGCGGCGTTTGCCGACATTTTTGGCATCACGATGACGGTTTTTCACCCGCGGTTTTTCAGTTTCGCTGGCTTTCTTCTCTGCACGTTTGGCCAGTACCTTTTTCGACGGTTTTCCCGTGGTTTTGGCACTTGGCGCACGCGTTTCAGGGCGCAGCTCGTCAATCACACGCGCTTTGATAGGCTCGTTCACATAGCGGGTGATTTTGCCCAGCAGGACGAAATCGTGCGCTTCAACCAGTGAGATGGCGATGCCTTTACGGCCCGCACGACCGGTACGCCCAATGCGGTGCAGGTAAGTATCTGCGGTGCGCGGCATGTCATAGTTAAAGACGTGACTGACATCCTCAACATCAATGCCACGTGCCGCGATATCGGTAGCAACCAGCACGTTAACGCGTCCTTCGCTCAGGCGCTTAATCGCTTCGTTACGTTTCGCCTGCACCATTTCGCCTTCAAGATAGCTGCTGCGAATCCCCGCTTCGTGCAGCCAGCTCACCAGCTCATGCAGACGCTCACGCTTACGCACGAACACGATGCAGCGCGTCACATCCGGCTGTTTCAGCAGGTGAATCAGTAATTTTGTCTTGTGCTGCAGATCATCAGCGCGGTAGTACCACTGCTGAATTTTTTTGCGCTCACGACGGCTCGGGTCCGCTTCCAGCTCTACCGGATCGTTCAGCAGACGCTCGGCGAAGTCGCGAATGTTGTCGCCTTCCAGCGTGGCGGAAAAGAGCATGGTCTGCTTACGCCAGCGCGTTTCAGCCGCGATGGTTTCGATATCCTGGGCAAAGCCCATATCAAGCATGCGGTCCGCTTCATCCAGTACCAGGGTTTCTACGGCGCGACAGTCAAAGTTCTCTTCTTTGATGTACTGCAGCAGTCGGCCGGTGGTGGCGACGACAATATCCTGGTTTTCGCTGAACACTTCGGCATGGTTCATGTAAGCCACGCCGCCCGTGATCGTGGCGATATCCAGATGGGTATGTTTCGCCAGTTCACGCGCATGATCGGCAACCTGCATCGCCAGTTCGCGTGTTGGGGTCACAATCAGGATGCGGGGTGGTCCGGATTTCTTGCGCGGAAAATCAAGCAGGTGCTGCAACGCCGGTAACAGATACGCGGCGGTTTTCCCGGTCCCTGTAGGTGCCGAACCCAGAACGTCACGACCCTCCAGTGCGGGCGGAATTGCAGCAGCCTGGATCACTGTTGGGCGCGTAAAGCCTTTTTCCTGCAACGCTTGTAGCAGGCTTTCGTCGAGTTCGAGTTCGGAAAATGTGGTTACTGTCATGGTCTACCTCAGTTTGGGGCGCTGATTATAGACAGATCAGACTGAATCTTCATCTGTTAATCCGTTTCGGCTGCGCCTGGGGGTGTCTGTCGCGTGAATTCCCTCTGTCGTCACGTTACACTCATGCGCTGCCGTACGGCAGGAAAAAACGATGGTAGTGACGAATGATGCAGGATAAGCCGCGTGAACGGCCACAGTTAAACAAGAACGGATTTACCTTTAAACAATTTTTTGTCGCACACGATCGCTGTGCGATGAAAGTGGGCACCGATGCCATTCTGCTCGGGGCCTGGGCGCCCGTTGCCGGTGTCAGGCGCATTCTGGATATTGGCAGCGGCAGCGGGCTTATCGCGCTGATGCTGGCACAGCGCACGCCGTCGCCGGTTGAAATCGATGCGGTTGAGTTAGAACCGGAAGCCGCAGGGCAGGCGCAGGAGAATGTGCAGCAGTCGCCGTGGCCCGAACGTATTCGGGTGCATCAGCAGGATATCGCCGGCTGGGCTGAGCAGTGTGATAAACGTTACTCGCTTATCGTCAGCAATCCCCCGTATTTCGCGCCGGGCGTGGCCTGCTCCACCGCGGCGCGGGACAGCGCACGTTCGACGGCTTCGCTCGACCATCAGACGCTCTTACGCAGTGCCGCGTTACTGATTGAAGAGGAAGGGATGTTCTGTGTGGTGCTGCCCTCGGCTTCCGGCCAGGCGTTTATCGATCTGGCTAGGGCGGATGGCTGGCATCTGCGTTTCCGGCTGGACGTGGCGGAATATGCCCATCGTCCGCCACATCGCGTTGTGCTGGCTCTGTCACCGCAGGCCGGTGAAACGTTACTGGAGCGTCTGGCCATCCGCGCGCCGGACACCCGCTATTCCGATGAGTGGTGCAGCCTGACGCGGGAGTTTTACCTCTTCATGTAGCCCGGCGGTGTCAGAATGGTCGGCAGCGCCTCTGGCAGTAAATCCGGGTAGTCGCGGATAAAGTGCAGGCCACGGCTCTCTTTCCGCTCCAGCGCGCAGCGCACCATCAGGTCAGCGACCTGCACCAGGTTACGCAGCTCCAGCAGATTATTGGAGAGGCGGAAATGGCAATAATATTCGTCGATCTCCTGCTGAAGCAGGTTAATGCGGCGCAACGCCCGCTCCAGACGCCGGGTCGTGCGGACAATACCGACATAATCCCACATAAATAGCCTCAGCTCGTGCCAGTTATGCTGGATTACCACGCGCTCATCGGCGTCATCGACCTGGCTTTCATCCCATGCAGGCAATGCAGTAACGGCTTCAATGGCGGGCAGCGTCCTGATCAGCGCTTCTGCCGCAGACCAGCCATAAACCAGACACTCCAGCAGTGAATTCGAAGCCATGCGATTAGCGCCGTGCAGGCCGGTGTAACTCACCTCACCGATGGCATAGAGCCCATTGACGTCAGTCTGACCATGCTGATCGACCATGACACCGCCACAGGTGTAATGGGCGGCAGGCACAATCGGGATGGGCTCTTTGGTCAGGTCAAAGCCAAAGGTCAGCAACTTTTCATAGATCATCGGGAAGTGCGCGCGAACAAATTCTTCAGGCTGGTGGCTGATATCCAGATACATACAGTCGACACCCAGCCGCTTCATTTCATGATCGATGGCCCGTGCGACGATATCGCGCGGAGCCAGTTCGGCACGCTCATCAAAATCGGGCATGAAACGACTGCCATCGGGACGCAGCAGCCAGGCACCTTCACCGCGTAATGCTTCGGTTAACAGGAAATTCTGCGCCTGCGGATGAAACAGGCAGGTTGGGTGAAACTGGTTAAATTCCAGATTGGCGACCCGACAGCCCGCGCGCCACGCCATAGCGATGCCATCACCGGAGGCGATATCGGGGTTTGTGGTGTATTGATAGACTTTGGCGGCACCGCCGGTGGCGACCACAACGGCTCGTGCCCGACAGGTTTCGACCCGCTCGCGATTACGGTTCCAGATCCACGCACCGACCACCCGGCGTGTGCCCGGCAGGCCGATTTTATCTGAAAGAATCAGGTCGACCGCATTGGTACGTTCGAGAATCCGTATATTGGGGTGGCTGAGCGCCTGACTCACCAGTGTGGTTTCAACCGCGTGACCGGTGGCGTCAGCGCTGTGCAGGATACGACGATGACTGTGGCCGCCTTCGCGTGTCAGGTGATAGCGCATATCGCCCGCTGCCTGCGGGTCGAGATCAAACGCGACGCCGTTGTCGATCAGCCACTGTACGCAATGCCGGGCATTACTGGCAATAAACGAGACCGCATCACGGTCGCATAAACCTGCGCCGGCAATCAGCGTATCTTCGATGTGCGACTCAATGCTATCCGTCTCATCAAACACCGCAGCAATACCGCCCTGAGCATAGAGCGTTGAACCCTCATTCACCTGCGCTTTACTGAGTACGGTCACCTGACAATGCTTCGCCAGCCGTAACGCCAGCGACAGACCGGCGGCACCGCTGCCAACAATTAATACATCGCACTCATAATCCGGGGTCACATTCATCATAATGTTTAATTTACTAAACAAGAATACGTCTGAGCATAAGCGCAATAGGGGTTTCTGTGAAGTATTTTAAACACCAGCTCACGCTATTCGGCAGTGAATTTCCCAAAGTTACCTATAATCAGTAAGTTAAAAACGGGCTGCTAACGAGGTGGTTTTTTATAGCAAACTTATTAAACCTAAAGGATTTAATGATGAAAAAGCTCTTGTCATAGGTTACTCTGCCTGCGATTTACGCGCCTGACACTGAACGAAAACGAACAACCTGTGTAATGGCTATTGGCGTGTTAAATATCAGGGCGAGAAGTGAACTTCGCACCACATCACAACTCTAAGCGCATGCTTGCTCAGAACATGAGATGTGCTGGCAGTTACTTTTGCATATGAAAAATTTGGGGAGACATTACCTCGGATGAGCGAGCAGTTAACGGATCAGGTCCTTGTCGAGCGGGTACAGAAGGGAGATCAAAAATCGTTCAACTTACTGGTAATTCGTTACCAGCATAAAGTGGCGAGTCTGGTTTCACGCTATGTTCCCTCGGGCGACGTCCCTGATGTAGTACAGGAATCGTTTATTAAAGCGTATCGCGCACTGGACTCATTCCGGGGCGATAGCGCGTTTTATACCTGGCTGTACCGCATTGCGGTTAACACAGCGAAAAATTACCTGGTTGCTCAGGGGCGACGTCCGCCATCCAGCGATGTGGATGCGATTGACGCAGAAAATTTCGAAAGTGCGGGTGCATTAAAAGAAATTTCGAACCCTGAGAACTTAATGTTGTCTGACGAATTGAAACAAATTGTCTTTCGTACCATCGAGGCGCTACCTGAGGACTTGCGTATGGCAATTACCCTCAGGGAACTGGACGGTCTGAGTTATGAAGAGATCGCCGTCATTATGGATTGCCCGGTAGGCACTGTTCGATCACGTATCTTTCGTGCGCGAGAGGCCATTGACAACAAAGTTCAACCGCTTATCCAACGTTAGTGATAACGGCTACTGGAAGGGTACATAGGCATGCAGAAAGAAAAACTTTCCGCTTTAATGGATGGTGAGACCTTAGATAACGAGCTGTTTTCCGCCTTGTCTAAGGACGCAGAATTACAGAAAAGCTGGGCGAGCTATCATCTCATCCGCGATACAATGCGTGGTGATACAGGCGATGTCCTGCATTTCGATATCTCTGCGCGCGTCGCTGCTGACATCGAAAAAGAACCTAAACGTTCGGTCACTACGCTGATCCCTGAAGCTCAGCCAGAGCCTTCCCGCTGGGAAAAAATGCCGTTCTGGAAAAAAGCGCGTCCATGGGCTGCGCAACTGACTCAGGTGGGTGTGGCTGCCTGCGTTTCACTGGCCGTGATCGTGGGTGTTCAGCACTACAATCAGCCGGCAGGCAGTGCCACGCAAACCTCTGACTCTCCGGTATTCAATACCATGCCGATGATGGGGAAAGCGTCGCCGGTGAGCCTGGGTGTGCCGTCAGATGCGTTTGATACAAACAGCTCAAACCAGCAGGTTCAGGACCAGCGTCGTCGCGTAAATGCGATGCTGCAGGACTATGAACTGCAACGTCGTCTGCATGCTGACCAGCTGCAGATTGAAACCAATGCGCCAAAACAGGCGCAGGTTGATGTTCCCGGAAACCAATCATTAGGACAGCAGCAGCAGTAATGAAGCCGCTTTGGTATGCTGTTAGCCTGCTGACAGGCAGTCTGTTATGGTCATCTGCCGCCCCGGCGCAAACTACCGCGTCCGGGGCGTTATTGCAGCAGATGGAGCAGGCAAGTCAGAACCTCAACTACGAATTCGCCTATATCAACGTCTCGCGCATCGGCATTGAATCGCTGCGTTATCGTCACGCTGTGATCGATAACCGGATATTCGCGCAGTTGTTACAGATGGACGGGCCTCGCCGGGAAGTTATCCAGCGTGGCAACGATATCAGCTACTTCGAACCCGGCCTCGATCCCTTTTCGCTTCCCGGCAATCATATTATCGATGCCTTGCCCTCGGTAATTTTTGCTGACTTCACCAAACTTGCCTCAGCCTACGATTTTATTACCGTAGGGCGCTCCCGCATTGCCGATCAAATGTGTGATGTGCTGCGTATCGTTTCCCGTGATGGCACCCGTTACAGCTATGTGGTCTGGCTGGATGTGGACACCAAACTGCCGCTGCGAATCGACCTGCTTGATCGTGATGGCGAAACGCTGGAGCAGTTCCGCGTGATCAGCTTTGCGGTGGATGAAGGGGTGCGTAATCTGATGCAGGGACTCGAGAAAGCGAATCTGCCTCCGTCGCTATCCGTGCCGAAAGGGGATGCGGTTACGCTTACCTGGCAACCTGGCTGGATACCTGCCGGCATGTCACTGGTGTCGCAGAATCGCCGTACACTGCCGGGGCTGAACAAAAATATGGAGTCGAAGCTCTACAGCGATGGGCTGTTTAGTTTCGCCATCAACGTGACGCCAGCCGATAAAACCAGTCTGACGCAGACATTGCGCACGGGACGTCGTACGGTCCAGACCGTTGTGCGCAATAATAACGAAATTGCAGTGATTGGCGAATTGCCGCCCTCCACCGCAAAACGTATTGCGGACAGCATTGACCTGGGGTCACAAAAATGATGAGAGAATGGGCCACCGTAGTGGCATGGCAGGATGGCATCGCCACACTGCATACCGAAGCAAAAACGTCCTGCAACAGTTGCCAGGCGCGTAAAGGCTGTGGCAGTCATATGCTGAATAAACTCGGTCCAAAAAACGCCCATGTGATGCAAATTGCCAGCAGCAAGCCGCTGCAACCTGGACAACGTATCGAGCTCGGCATCAAAGAGAGCAGCCTGCTCGGTTCAGCACTGCTGGTCTATATGACGCCGCTGTCTGGTCTTTTCCTGGTGGCCGGGCTGTTTCAGGCGCTGTTTAACAGCGATCTGGCAGCGGCCTGCGGTGCGCTGCTGGGCGGCATCGGCGGTTTTATTGTTGCTAAAGGTGTTTCAATGAAATTTGGCGACCGTGAAGCTTTTCAGCCGGTCATCCTGAGCATTGCCTTGCCTCCTGATGCGCTGCGTGTTGAAAGCGAAGCGTAACGTACGTCCAGGCCGCGCATCTCGCGGCCTTTGTCCATTCTGCTTTGCGCAGATATCTGTTTCGCTTCCACCACGTTCCATTCTTTTATGCGCGGCGTTAACAGTGTAATATGCGTCGTCATTAATGAGGCTGACAGGATTGTGGGTAAAGAGCGATCTTCCTGAATGTGTCTGTGCTCAGGTTTTCAACTGAATTTTAAGCGAAGATATCCCAATAAATGAAGCACATAAGAAATTTCTCCATCATCGCTCATATCGACCATGGTAAATCTACGCTCTCTGACCGTCTGATCCAGATCTGTGGCGGACTCACCGCTCGTGAAATGGCTGCGCAGGTTCTCGACTCTATGGATCTGGAGCGTGAGCGTGGGATCACCATCAAAGCCCAGAGCGTGACACTCGATTACCACGCGAAGGACGGCCAAACTTACCAGCTCAATTTCATCGATACCCCAGGCCACGTAGACTTCTCTTATGAAGTTTCCCGCTCACTGGCCGCCTGTGAAGGCGCGCTGCTGGTGGTGGATGCCGGTCAGGGTGTTGAAGCGCAGACACTGGCGAACTGCTATACCGCGATGGAGATGGATCTGGAAGTGGTGCCGGTTCTGAACAAAATTGACCTGCCTGCTGCCGATCCCGATCGTGCCGCGCAGGAAATTGAAGATATCGTCGGTATCGATGCAACGGATGCCGTGCGCTGCTCAGCCAAAACCGGCGTCGGCGTACCCGAAGTGCTGGAGCGCTTAGTCCGTGACATTCCGCCGCCGGAAGGCGATCCGGAAGGTCCGCTGCAGGCACTGATTATCGACTCCTGGTTTGATAACTATCTGGGCGTTGTTTCTCTGGTGCGTGTGAAAAATGGCACCATGCGTAAAGGCGACAAGATTAAAGTGCTCAGCACCGGCCAGGTTTATAACGCTGACCGTCTGGGAATTTTCACCCCTAAGCGTGTCGATCGTAATGAACTGAACTGCGGTGAAGTCGGCTGGCTGGTCTGCGCCATCAAAGATATCCTTGGCGCGCCGGTGGGCGATACCCTGACTACCGCGCGTAACCCGGCAGACAAAGCGCTGCCAGGCTTCAAAAAAGTGAAGCCGCAGGTTTATGCCGGTCTGTTCCCAATCAGCTCTGACGACTATGAAGCGTTCCGTGATGCGCTCGGCAAGCTGAGCCTGAACGATGCCTCGCTGTTCTATGAGCCAGAAAGCTCAACTGCCCTGGGCTTTGGTTTCCGCTGCGGCTTCCTTGGCCTGCTGCACATGGAGATCATCCAGGAGCGCCTGGAGCGCGAATACGATCTCGACCTGATCACCACCGCGCCGACAGTGGTGTATGAAGTCGTGACCACCAGTGGCGAGATCGTTCATGTTGACAGCCCATCTAAGCTGCCTGCGCTGAACAATATCGAAGAGCTGCGTGAACCGATTGCGGAATGTCACATGCTGCTGCCACAGGAGTATCTGGGCAACGTCATCACGCTGTGTATTGAGAAGCGTGGCGTGCAGACCAACATGGTTTACCACGGCAATCAGGTGGCACTGACGTACGAAATTCCGATGGCAGAAGTGGTACTCGACTTCTTTGACCGTCTGAAATCAACCTCGCGCGGTTATGCCTCGCTGGATTACAACTTTAAACGTTTCCAGCCTTCAGACATGGTGCGCGTTGACGTACTGATTAACTCTGAACGTGTGGATGCGCTGGCGCTGATCACTCACCGCGACAACGCACCTTATCGCGGACGCGATCTGGTTGAGAAAATGAAAGATCTCATCCCGCGTCAGCAGTTTGATATTGCGATTCAGGCTGCCATCGGCAACCACATTATCGCGCGTTCAACGGTTAAACAGCTGCGTAAAAACGTACTCGCCAAGTGTTATGGCGGTGACGTGAGCCGTAAGAAGAAACTGCTGCAGAAACAGAAAGACGGTAAGAAGCGTATGAAGCAGGTTGGTAACGTTGAGCTGCCACAGGAAGCGTTCCTCGCCATTCTGCATGTCGGTAAGGACAGCAAATAAGGATTTCCAATGGCTAATATGTTCGCCCTGATTCTGGCGATAGCGACGCTGATTACTGGCATCGTATGGGTAATAGATCGTTTTAAATGGGCACCTGCGCGTCGCGCTAAACAGGCTGAGGTTCAGGCCCAGACCGGCAACGCGCTCGACAGCAAAACGCTGGCGAAGGTTGCTGCCAAGCCAGGCTGGGTTGAGACCACCGCGTCTGTGTTCCCGGTGCTGGCGGTGGTGTTCATCGTGCGTTCGTTTATCTACGAACCGTTCCAGATTCCCTCTGGCTCGATGATGCCAACGCTGCTGATTGGTGACTTTATCCTGGTGGAGAAATTCGCTTACGGTATCAAAGATCCGATTACCCAGACGACGCTGATCCCAACCGGTCAGCCGAAGCGCGGCGATATCGCGGTATTTAAATACCCGAAAGATCCGAGCCTGGATTATATTAAGCGCGTTATCGGCCTGCCGGGCGACAAAGTCATCTATGATCCTTACAGCAAAACCCTGACGGTAAAACCGACCTGCAGCGACGACAAAGCCTGTGACACAGCGCTGGCGGTAACGTACACCGATATTGAGCCAAGCAACTTTATTCAGACCTTTAGCGGTTTTGATGGCAACGAAACCGGCAACGGTTTTTATCAGGTGCCGCAGGGCGATACTATGCGCGGAGGTCTGCGCCTGGCCACCCGCAAAGAGACCATCGGTAACGTGACGCATGACATTCTGCTGGTAAACGAAGCGCAGAGTCAGGCAGGCATGTATTATCAGCAGCCGGGTCAGCCGCAGTCGAGCTGGGTCGTGCCGAAAGGGCAATACTTCATGATGGGCGACAACCGTGATAACAGCGCCGACAGCCGTTACTGGGGCTTTGTCCCGGAGCGTAATCTGGTCGGTAAAGCGGTCGCTATCTGGATGAGCTTTGAGAAACAAGAAGGCCAGTGGCCTACCGGCGTGCGATTCAGTCGCATCGGCGGTATCCACTAACAACATTGTCTGATTAACAGGCAATTCGGGTGGCCTCTTCAGGGAGGCCACTGCACACCAAACGGAACGTGTTGGATTGCCAGCCCCGTTTGGTATGCAGAGTCACAGACGCAACAAAGAACTGGAATCGCATGAACCCCATCCTGATTAACAAGCTTCAGCGCAAACTGGGCTACACTTTTACTCATTCGGAACTGTTACAGCAGGCCCTGACTCACCGCAGCGCCAGCAGTAAGCATAACGAACGCCTGGAATTTCTTGGCGATTCAATTCTTAGCTATGTGATCGCTAATGCCCTTTATCACCGCTTCCCGCGGGTTGATGAAGGTGACATGAGCCGCATGCGCGCCACACTGGTGCGTGGCAACACGCTGGCTGAAATGGCCCGCGAATTTGATCTTGGCGAGTGCCTGCGTCTGGGACCGGGTGAGCTGAAAAGCGGCGGCTTCCGTCGTGAATCTATTCTTGCAGATACGGTCGAGGCGCTGATTGGCGGCATTTTCCTCGACAGCGGTATTGAGCGGGTAGAACAGCTGATCCTTGACTGGTATCAGAGCCGTCTGGACGAAATCAGTCCTGGCGACAAACAAAAAGATCCGAAAACGCGTCTGCAGGAGTATCTGCAGGGACGTCATCTGCCACTGCCAAGTTATCTGGTCGTGCAGGTGCGTGGCGAAGCCCACGATCAGGAATTCACCATTCACTGTCAGGTGAGTGGCATGGCCGAGCCGGTCGTCGGCGTCGGCTCCAGCCGTCGTAAAGCTGAGCAGGCAGCAGCTGAACAGGCGCTGATAAAATTAGGTCTCGAATAGGTCTGTCGGGGTGACCGTGCCGGAGCGGCACACAGTGAATCATCCTTTGGCAGTTCTGTCCCGGCGTCAGAAGACGCTGAATGACACACGATTCAAATAGCACTTTTTCAGCGCCGTATCATGCGCTGAACAACTCAGGATTCGAATGAGCGAAAACGTTACTTATTGCGGCTTTGTCGCGATTGTTGGCCGACCAAACGTCGGTAAATCCACCTTACTGAACCAGTTACTGGGGCAGAAGGTGTCGATCACCTCGCGTAAGCCACAAACCACGCGCCACCGCATCATGGGCATTCACACCGAGGGCGAATATCAGGCGATCTACGTCGATACTCCGGGTCTGCACATGGAAGAGAAGCGTGCCATTAACCGTCTGATGAACCGCGCAGCCAGCAGTTCGATTGGTGACGTAGAGCTGGTGATCTTCGTGGTTGAAGGCACCCGCTGGACGCCAGATGACGAGATGGTCTTAAACAAACTGCGCGACAACAAAGTGCCGGTCGTGCTGGCGATCAACAAGGTCGATAATATCCAGGATAAAAGCATTCTGCTGCCGCATCTGCAGTTCCTGAGCCAGCAGATGAACTTCCTCGATATCGTGCCTATCTCTGCTGAGAGTGGCAAAAACGTCGATACCATTGCGGCGATTACCCGCAAGCATCTGCCACAGGCCGATCATCACTTCCCGGAAGATTACATCACTGACCGTTCACAGCGCTTCATGGCGTCAGAGATGATCCGTGAAAAACTGATGCGCTTCCTGGGCGCTGAACTGCCTTACTCTGTCACGGTTGAGATTGAGCGCTTCGTTACCAACGAACGCGGCGGTTACGATATCCATGGTCTGATCCTGGTTGAGCGTGAAGGGCAGAAGAAGATGGTGATTGGCAACAAAGGCGCCAAAATCAAAGTCATCGGAACCGAAGCGCGCAGGGACATGGAAGAGATGTTCGAAGCGAAAGTGCATCTCGAACTGTGGGTGAAAGTGAAATCCGGCTGGGCAGACGACGAACGTGCACTGCGCAGCCTGGGTTATACAGACGATCTCTGATTCAATGGAAGGCTGGCAACGCGCCTTTGTGCTGCATAGTCGTCCCTTCAGCGAAACCAGCCTGCTGCTCGACCTGTTCAGCGAAAGTGAAGGACGGGTTCGGGTACTGGCCAAGGGCGCGCGTTCCCGGCGTTCCAACCTGAAAGGCGCGTTACAGCCTTTTACCCCGCTGCTGGTTCGCTGGAGCGGGCGCGGGGAAGTTAAAACCCTGCGCAATGCCGAAGCGGTGTCGCTGGCTTTACCGCTCAGCGGCATCACGCTTTACTGCGGTCTCTACGTCAATGAGCTGGTCTCACGCGTATTGCAGCAGGAATCTCCCTTCCCGGAACTCTTCTTCGACTATCTCAACTGTCTTCAGGCGTTAGCCTCAACACACGGTAAGCCCGAACCGGCACTGCGACGATTTGAACTGGCGCTGCTCGGTCACCTGGGTTACGGCGTCGACTTCCTGCACTGCGCCGGCAGCGGCGAGCCGGTCAGCGACGATATGACCTACAGCTATCGCGAAGAGCGGGGTTTTATCGCCAGCCTGGTGGTGAACAATCGCAGCTTTACCGGACGGGAGCTGCACGCCCTGTGTGAGCGAGAGTTTCCGGATGCCGACACCCTGCGTGCCGCGAAGCGCTTTACGCGCATCGCCCTGAAGCCTTATCTTGGTGGCAAGCCGCTGAAAAGTCAGGAGCTGTTCCGCCAGTTTATCCCGAAGAAAAAGCCCGAACAGGCAGAAGAATAGCGCTGGTCGTACCGCCTGTTTATATTTGCGCGGTACACTCAACATCACGATGGAAAAGAAGTGAGGATGGTCATGGCTGAGTTGCTGTTAGGCGTCAATATCGATCACATTGCCACGGTGCGTAACGCGCGTGGGACAAACTATCCCGATCCGGTACAGGCGGCGTTTATCGCCGAGCAGGCAGGCGCAGACGGCATTACCGTGCACCTGCGTGAAGATCGCCGTCACATCACCGATCGCGACGTGCGAATTCTGCGTGACACGATTCAGACGCGCATGAATCTGGAGATGGCGGTCACCGATGAGATGATCGGCATTGCCTGTGACATTCAGCCCCATTTCTGCTGCCTGGTGCCGGAAAAGCGTCAGGAAGTGACAACGGAAGGCGGACTGGATGTGGCGGGACAGCAGGAGAAGATGAACGCGGCCGTGCGACTGCTGAAGGATGCTGGCATTCTGGTTTCGCTGTTTATTGATGCCGATCACCGCCAGATCGAAGCCGCCGTTGCCACGGGTGCGCCTTACATCGAAATCCATACTGGCGCTTACGCCGAGGCACCAGAGGGACTGGCGCGTGACGCTGAGCTGGCGCGCATTCGCCATGCCGCGACTTTTGCTGCCAGCCTGGGGCTCAAAGTTAACGCCGGTCATGGTCTGACCTACCACAATGTGCTGCCGATTGCCGCGCTGCCGGAAATGCATGAGCTGAACATCGGCCATGCGATTATCGGGCGTGCAGTAATGAGTGGCCTGCCGGATGCAGTTAAAGAGATGAAGCAACTGCTGCGTGAAGCCCGTCGCTAATGGCTATTCTCGGATTAGGTACGGACATCGTTGAGATTGAACGCATCGCCGGGGTGATAGAGCGCTCCGGAGATCGGCTGGCGCGTCGGGTGCTGAGTGAAGCCGAATGGCACCAGTATCAGGCGCACAAGCAGCCGGTGCGCTTTCTCTCCAAACGTTTTGCGGTTAAAGAGGCGGCAGCAAAAGCCTTTGGCACCGGCATTCGCAGTGGTCTGGCGTTTAATCAGTTTGAAGTTTACAACGATGCGCTGGGAAAACCGGGGTTACGCTTCTTTCAGCATGCCGCTGACGTGGCAGAGAGGCTGGGCGTTAAGCACGTTCACGTGACGCTGGCCGATGAGCGTCACTACGCCTGCGCCACGGTAATCATTGAAAGCTAGCCGTGCAGCAGCACGAACTTCTCCCACAGCGCATCGCGAGATTCGGTGTGCTGTGGGTCTATGATAATCGTGTTGTCGATGGGGCAGACCTGCTGACAGGTTGGCCGCTCATAGTGCCCGACACATTCCGTGCAGCGGCTGACATCAATCTCATAGATCGCATCGCCCAGTGAAATCGCCTGATTCGGGCACTCCGGTTCACACATATCGCAGTTAATGCATCTGGACGTAATCAACAGCGCCATTTTACCCACCTGATACCAACAGAAAAAGCGCGGGTATTATACGTGCTGACGCTGATCAGACCAGCTTTTTCACCAGCGCTTCACTGTGACGAATATGGCTGGACGCGCGCTCCGGATCGTTTTGCACCAGCGCCATAAAGAGCAGATCGGTCAGAGCAAGCTGTGCCGTGGTTGAGGAGATCGCCGCGCTGCGGGTACTCTGCTCTTCCGCCACCGTATAAAGACAGTAACCGGCACTCTGCTGCAGGGTATTCGGCGTAAAACCCGTGAACGCCACCACATCTGCGCCCACCTGAACCGCTTCCTGCGCGGCCAGATTGATCTCTCGCCGTTCACCGGTGTAAGAGATGGCGAGCAGCACATCGCCTGGCCCCATCGCCTGCACGCTGGCCAGCAGGGCGTGCATATCCTGTTCCGCCACCGCATTAATGCCGATCTTCATCAGCTTCCAGGAGAAATCTTTCGCCACCAGGCCCGAGGCGCCGATGCCCACCAGTAAAATACGGCGGGCATTTTTCAGCAGCTGTAACACGTCGTTGAGCTTTTCTTCGCTATTAATATCCAGGGTGGCGCGGATCGCTGAAAGCTTTTCTGTCAGCAGCTTTTCACCCACCATTTTAAGCGGGTCGTCGCTCAGAATATGGTTATGCACGGTAATGGCATCCTTGTCCGCCAGTGACTCACTCAGGGCCAGCTTAAGCGCCGGAAAACCTTTATAGCCCAGCTTCTGAGCAAACTTCACTACGCTCGACTGACTGACGCCGGACTCTTCCGCCAGTTTTTGTGAACTCAGGTGACGCGCCCGATCGGGTTGCGACAGTAAAAAATCCGCGAGCCGACGTTCGTTCAACGCCAGTCGTGGATAAAGCTGGCGAATGCGCAGCAAAGAACTCATGCCCAATCCTCGTCATTCAGGGATAATCAATGAAGAATAAACTATTCATCGGGCATTGTAGTCATCGGAATTAAAAATGACAGTCATCGCCGTACCGCCTGATGATGGCTACACTACTCTTTATCATTCCAGAACCAGCCATAAAGGAGAGTTGTTTGACCAGGGGAACACAACGTCGCATCGTATTTTTTGACCTGGATGGCACTTTGCACCAGCAGGACATGTTCGGCACGTTTATGCGCTATCTGCTGCGTCGCCGCCCGCTTAATCTGCTGCTGGTGGTGCCGGTATTGCCGGTGGTCGGTATCGGCCTGCTGTTTAAAGGCCGTGCGGCTCGCTGGCCCATGAGCCTGCTGCTCTGGTCAATTACCTTTGGACGCTCTGAGCAGACATTGCTGCGCCTCGAAGCGGAGTTTGCGCAGTGGTTCCGGCTGCGCGTGAAAGCGTTCCCGGTGGTGCAGCAGCGTCTGACGGATTATCTCAGCAGTGATGATGCTGAAGTCTGGCTGATCACCGGATCGCCACAGTCGCTGGTGGAGCAGGTCTATTACGACTCCGCGTTTCTGCCACGTGTGAAGATGATTGCGAGCCAGATGCAGCGCGGCTGGGGTGGGCGGGTGCTGGCGATGCGCTGTCTTGGCCATGAGAAAGTGGCGCAGCTGGAAGAGAAAATCGGTACGCCGCTGCAGCTTTACAGCGGCTACAGCGACAGCAAACAGGACAACCCGCTGCTGTTTTTCTGTCAGCATCGCTGGCGCGTGACCCCGGCGGGTGAACTGCAACAGCTGGAATAAGTTTTTAAAGGACCGATGAGACCGCTATAATGCGCCGCTTTTTAGTCGCCCGGAGTGGTCAGCGTGAAACAACAAGATGAGTACTGGATGCGCCATGCGCTTGGTCTGGCGCGACGGGCGTGGGAGCAGGGCGAAGTGCCGGTGGGCGCGGTGCTGGTTCAGAACGACCAGGTGATTGGCGAAGGCTGGAACCGGCCCATTGGTCAGCACGACCCGACGGCGCACGCCGAAATCATGGCTCTGCGCCAGGGCGGTAAAGTGCTGGAAAATTATCGTCTGCTGGATACCACGCTTTACGTGACGCTGGAGCCGTGCGTCATGTGTGCCGGTGCTATGGTTCACAGCCGCATAACGCGTCTGGTTTATGGTGCGCACGATGTTAAAAGTGGCGCGGCGGGATCGCTGCTGGATGTGCTGGGCCACCCTGGCATGAATCATCAGATTGAATTGCACAGTGGCGTGCTGGCTGAAGAGTGCGCCGCCATGCTGAGCGATTTTTTCCGTATGCGTCGCGAGCAGAAAAAAGCGCTGCGTCAGGCGCAGCGCCAGGGTTAGTTCATCGCGATCTTTGGTTCAACCGCCGGATAGCCCTTCGCCAGTTCGGCCTGGGCTTCCGCCTGCTGCTTCAGACGCTTCTCCTGCTCCTGCAGATAACCCACCAGACTTAGCTGATACTTGCGGATATTCTCCACGTAGTTATAAGCTTCATGCCCTCGGGCGTAGCCATACGTCGTCTGGGTGTAGTAACGCTTCTGACTCAGCATCGGCAGACGCAGCTTTACATCCGCCCAGCTGTCCGGATCGCCACCCTGGCGTGCCGTCAGCTTGCGGACGTCGAGCATATGGGCATAGCCCATGTTGTAAGCCGCCAGCGCAAACCAGATACGTTCATCTTCCGGGATGCTCTGTGGCACCTTCGCCATCATATCCTGCAGATACTGACTGCCGCCGCGAATGCTCTGTTCGGGATCGGTACGATCACCCACATCCAGACTCTCCGCGGTGTTACGCGTCAGCATCATCATGCCGCGTACGCCGGTAGGGGAGGTGGCCTGCGGATTCCAGTGCGACTCCTGATAGGAGATCGCTGCCAGCAGTCGCCAGTCAATGCTGGTAGCGTACTTCTCAAACAGCGGTTTGATGTCGGGCAGCGTATTGTCGATGGCCCGCAGGAAAGTGCGGGTATCGACATAATCAAAGGTGCCGACGTGGCCGAGATATTTCTCCTCCAGCCGCGCCATCGCGCCTTCTTCTCCCATCCCGTTAAAGAAGTCGAGCATCGCCGCATTCAGGCTGTCATCATCGCTGTGCCGCACATACCAGGTCACCGGCTCTTCATCGGTGACGTCGAACGCGACCGCCAGCTGCGGATAAATGCGCTGCAACAGGGCGATGGTGACGGAGTCGCCAATGGTGTAGTCGAGCTTGCCATCAGCTACCGCTTCCAGCAGGGCTTTAGGGCTCTGATCGGTGGAGATCGCCCAGTCCAGATCGGGAAACTGATTAGAACGCGCGCTCTTCAGCGTTGACAGGTAAGCCGATCCCGCCGCAACCGTTAGCCGCCCCTTTAAGTCACCGAGGTTTTTAGGGCGCGGCTTATCCACGCGATAGACCAGCTGCTGCGAAACATTGTAGTAACCTGGCCCGGTCTGATAACGCGTCAGGCGTTCATTGTTATAGTTCAGCCCGGCGGCCAGCACATCGGCTTTGCCATCGTCAAGGTCATCAAACAGATCGCTCAGGTTAGGACGAACCGTCACCTTAAGTTTGACGCCCAGATAATCGGCGAAACGTTTTGCCAGCTCATAGTCCATACCGGCCGGTAATTGGTTAACTGTGTAGTAAGTCAATGGGGAGTTGATGGTACTGACACGCAGCACTCCCCGCGATTTAATCTGTGAAATCTGGTCCTGCCCCCCCCCATACCAGGGAATGGATGGCCATAGCGCTAACGCTAACAGCACGGCAACCAGACCGATAAACAGATAATTAAATTTTAGGCGTTTCAAATAGTTATCTCTCGCTGGCTCTAAGGCCTCTGTCTTTTAAAGGCAGTATTTATCTTCTTTGAACTCCCAGAGCGAGGGGCATTTTGCGCAACAAAATCACGCTGAGCAACTTTTATAGCAGCTTTTGCGCAAATTTCAGGCAAATCCGGGTCGCCAAAAATTGTGCGCAAACGGTTTCGTCGCGAGGTCGCTTTCTCTATAATACGCCCCGTTTTCCCTGTTGCGCCCAATTTGCGTCGCCCGGCGCCCTGACGAGAGACTTATTAATGGAAATTCTGCGTGGTTCGCCCGCCCTGTCGGCATTTCGTGTAAACAAACTGCTGACCCGCTTTCAGGACGCTCATCTGCCGGTGAGTGATATTTACGCTGAGTACATCCATTTTGCTGATGTCAGTACGCCCTTAAGCGCTGACGAACAGAGCCGTCTGCAACGTCTGCTGAAATATGGTCCCTCTCTTGCTGAACATGCTCCACAGGGTCGTCTGCTGCTGGTGACACCGCGTCCTGGTACCATTTCGCCCTGGTCATCCAAAGCAACCGATATCGCCCACAACTGCGGCCTGCCACAGGTCCGTCGTCTGGAACGTGGTCTGGCTTTCTATGTACAGGCTCCCCAGCTGACCGAAGCGCAGTGGCAAACGCTGGGCACACTGCTGCACGATCGGATGATGGAAACGGTCTTCAGTGACCTGGCGCAGGCTGAGCAGTTGTTCGCGCACCACACGCCGCAGCCGGTGAAAAGTGTCGATCTGCTGGGTGAGGGCCGTCAGGCGCTGGTGCAGGCCAATATCTCCCTGGGTCTGGCGCTGGCAGACGATGAAATTGACTACCTGGTGGCGGCGTTTACCGCACTGGGTCGTAACCCCAACGACATTGAACTCTATATGTTTGCGCAGGCGAACTCTGAGCACTGTCGTCACAAGATTTTCAACGCCGACTGGATTATCGACGGCGAGAAACAGCCAAAGTCGCTGTTTAAAATGATCAAAAATACGATGGAGAAGACGCCGGACTTCGTGCTCTCTGCCTATAAAGATAACGCCGCCGTTATGGAAGGATCAGAGGTTGGCCGCTTCTTTGCTGACGCCGGAGAGAGCGAGTACCGCTGGCATCAGGAAGCTGCGCACATTCTGATGAAGGTGGAAACGCACAACCACCCAACGGCGATTTCGCCGTGGCCAGGCGCGGCCACCGGTTCTGGTGGTGAAATCCGTGATGAAGGCGCAACCGGTCGCGGCTCCAAGCCAAAAGCGGGCCTGGTCGGATTCTCGGTCTCTAACCTGCGTATTCCTGGCTTTGAACAGCCGTGGGAAGAGGACTTCGGTAAACCAGCCCGCATTGTCAGCGCACTGGAGATCATGACCGACGGACCTCTGGGCGGCGCTGCCTTCAACAATGAATTTGGTCGTCCGGCTCTGAATGGCTACTTCCGTACTTATGAAGAGCAGGTCACCAGCCACAACGGCACTGAGCTGCGCGGCTATCATAAGCCGATTATGCTGGCGGGCGGCATCGGTAACATCTGTGCCGATCACGTGCAGAAAGGCGAAATCACCGTAGGCGCGAAGCTGGTGGTGCTGGGCGGTCCGGCCATGAACATCGGCCTGGGCGGCGGCGCGGCCTCATCCATGGCCTCGGGTCAGTCTGATGCCGATCTCGACTTCGCCTCTGTACAGCGTGATAACCCGGAGATGGAGCGCCGTTGTCAGGAGGTGATCGACCGCTGCTGGCAGCTGGGCGATGAGAACCCGATTCTGTTTATCCACGACGTGGGCGCAGGCGGCCTTTCCAATGCTATGCCGGAGCTGGTCAGCGATGGTGGTCGTGGTGGCCGGTTTAACCTGCGTGACATCCTGAGTGATGAGCCAGGCATGAGCCCGCTGGAAGTCTGGTGTAACGAATCACAGGAACGTTATGTGATGGCCGTAGCACCCGATCAGCTGGCGCAGTTTGAGGCGATTTGCCAGCGCGAACGCGCACCTTTTGCCGTAATTGGTGAAGCCACCGAAGAGTTGCACCTGAGTCTGGAAGATAGCCATTTCGATAATAAGCCTATCGATATGCCGCTGGATGTCCTGCTGGGCAAAACGCCGAAGATGACGCGGGATGTGGTGACGCAGCAGGCGCAGGGCACCGAGCTGCAGCGTGACGGCATTACGCTGGTTGATGCGGTGAATCGCGTACTGCATCTGCCTGCTGTGGCGGAAAAAACCTTCCTGATCACCATCGGTGACCGCAGCGTGACCGGCATGGTGGCACGCGACCAGATGGTCGGGCCGTGGCAGATCCCGGTGGCCAACTGTGCGGTGACCACTGCCAGCCTCGACAGCTATCACGGCGAAGCCTTTGCCCTGGGCGAACGTTCACCGGTTGCGCTGCTGGACTTCGCAGCATCGGGTCGTCTGGCGGTGGGTGAAGCCCTGACCAACCTGGCGGCAACGCAGATTGGTTCGCTGAAGCGCGTGAAACTCTCCGCTAACTGGATGTCCGCTGCGGGTCATCCGGGTGAAGATGCGGGTTTATATGCGGCGGTGAAAGCCGTCGGCGAAGAGCTTTGCCCGGCGCTGGGGATCACCATCCCGGTCGGTAAAGATTCGATGTCGATGAAAACCCGCTGGCAGGAAGGCACTGAACAGCGCGAGATGACTTCGCCGCTGTCGCTGGTGATTACTGCGTTTGCACGCGTCGAAGATGTCCGTCGCACCATCACGCCACAGCTGCAGGCCGATCAGGACAACCTGCTGCTGCTGATCGATCTGGGCAACGGCGCGAATACGCTGGGCGCAACCGCGCTGTCGCAGGTCTATCGCCAGCTCGGTGACAAACCTGCCGATGTGCGTGATGCCACCCAGCTGGCGGGCTTCTTCAATGCGATTCAGGCGCTGGTGGCTGAGCAGAAACTGCTGGCCTACCACGACCGCTCTGACGGTGGTCTGCTGGTGACGCTGGCCGAGATGGCCTTTGCCGGTCACTGCGGCATTGACGTTGATATCGCCTCGCTGGGCAGCGATACGCTGGCGGCCTTGTTCACCGAAGAGCTGGGTGCGGTGATTCAGATCAACGCCGCCGATCGCGATGCCGTTGAGCGGATCCTGGCCGATCACGGTCTTGCCGCTTCCACGCATCTGCTGGGCAGCGCGCAGCCAGGCGATCGCTTTGTGATCCGTTCCGGTGACAGTGCGGTTTACAGTGAAAGCCGCAATACGCTGCGTACCTGGTGGGCAGAAACCACCTGGCAGATGCAGCGCCTGCGCGACAACCCGGCGTGTGCCGATCAGGAGCATGAAGCGAAGAAAAACGACAGCGATCCTGGTCTCAACGTCAATCTGACCTTTAATCCGCAGGAAGATGTGGCGGCACCGATGATCGCGACGGGCGCGCGTCCACGCGTCGCCGTGCTGCGTGAGCAGGGCGTGAACTCCCATGTGGAGATGGCCGCTGCCTTTGATCGTGCTGGCTTTACCGCCATTGACGTTCACATGAGCGATCTGCTGGCCGGGCGTCGCGGTCTGGAAGCGTTCCAGGCGCTGGTTGCCTGTGGCGGCTTCTCTTACGGTGATGTGCTGGGTGCCGGTGAGGGCTGGGCGAAGTCGATTCTGTTCAACCCGCGTGTTCGCGATGAGTTCGAAACCTTCTTCCACCGTCCGCAGACCCTGGCGCTGGGCGTCTGTAACGGCTGTCAGATGATGTCCAATCTGCGTGAACTGATTCCGGGCAGCGATCTCTGGCCGCGCTTTGTGCGTAACCAGTCTGAACGCTTTGAAGCGCGCTTCAGCCTGGTCGAAGTGGCCGCCAGTCCGTCACTGCTGCTGGACGGCATGGCCGGTTCGCATATGCCTATCGCGGTTTCGCACGGAGAAGGTTTTGTTGAAGTGCGTGATGCGACGCATCTGGCGGCCCTGGAGTCGAAAGGGCTGGTGGCACTGCGCTTTGTCGATAACTTCGGCAAGGTGACAGAAACCTATCCGGCTAACCCGAATGGCTCACCTAACGGCATCACCGCTGTGACCAACGAAAGTGGTCGCGTCACCATTATGATGCCGCATCCGGAGCGTGTTTTCCGTACCGTCAGCAACTCCTGGCATCCGGCAGAGTGGGGCGAAGACAGCCCGTGGATGCGCATTTTCCGCAATGCGCGCAGACAGCTGGGTTAATGTAATCCGCTGAAATGAACAGGAGGCCGGTGTGCCTCCTGTTCTTTTTTACGCCGCTGTTGGCAAATGGCGACAAGGGGGATATTGCACTGTCTCTTTATGGCGACATCTATCTCATTGATTTTAAATGAGCGGGTATCCGGGGTGATTTAATGTCGCCTTGTGGAGACACATTGACGCTGTCTGCATCGGACTTTTCGCAGGTGTCATTGGAGCAGCTCGTTCAATCTGCTGAAAAATATAATGATTTATTTTCTGGCATGAAACTTGCTATACTTATGCAGCTGCTCATTCACCTGTTTATGATTGCCCCGCGAAGCGGATAAGAGCTCATAAAGCCCGAATGACGCACCAAACGGAGCCTGCCGTCCACCTGACCGATAATCGCTTGCGTTATCAAACACCGGACGTAACGTTGAGTAAGGCTCCACCCATTCTTACGCGATGCACCACGCGTCGTGACAGCGGCAGGCCATTGAGCCTGCCGTTTTCTTTTGTTTCTCTTTCTGCCCACCACACCTTTCTTCTGCTGTCAGAGTCCGCTAGCATCCAGACAGTAAATCTTAAGGAAGCGTCTGCGTGAAAAAATGGCGTTTATTTCCCCGTTCTCTGCGTCAGCTGGTGTTGATGGCGTTTGTTCTGGTGCTGCTACCGTTGCTGGTACTGGCCTGGCAGGCGTGGGAAAGTCTCTCTGCGTTAAGTGAACAGGCCGCTGATACCAACCGCAACACCTTCACCGATGTGCGCAGAAGTGAGGCAATGGCACGAACGGCAGTAGAGCTTGAGCGCAGTTACCGTCAATATTGCGTGCTGGATGATGCCTCGCTGTCGCGTCTTTATCAGACGCAGTACACCCGCTACAGTCAGATGCTGAGTTCGCATAGCGCCAGTCTGCCTGAACTGCCCGCCTTTCAGACCTTGCAGGCCACTCTGCCGCTGCTGACGCCGCTGAAATGTGATAATGGCAATCCCATTACACCCGCCGCAGAGGCACTGGATCGCTTTTCTGCTACTAACGCGCAGATGGTGCAGGACACGCGCGAAGTGGTCTTTTCGCGTGGCTTACAACTGCAGCGTGAAATCGCCGATCGCGGCCAGTTTTTTGGCTGGCAGGCGCTGATTCTGTTTATCATCAGTCTCGCGCTGATGACGCTCTTTACCGGCATGATTATCGGGCCGGTCAAGCGCATTGAGCGGATGATCAACCGGCTTGGCGAAGGGCGTGAGCTGGGTAACAGCGTGATTTTTCGCGGCCCGCGCGAGTTACGCTCGCTGGGACAGCGCATCGTCTGGCTCAGCGAACGGCTTGCATGGCTGGAATCTCAGCGTCATGAGTTTCTGCGCCATCTTTCACACGAACTGAAAACGCCGCTGGCCAGCCTGCGTGAAGGCACTGAGTTGCTGGCGGATGAAGTCGCCGGATCGCTGAACGCCGACCAGAAAGAGGTGGTCACTATTCTCGACAGCAGCAGCCGCCATCTGCAGCGGCTGATTGAACAACTGCTCGATTACAATCGCAAACTGGCGGATGGCCCGATCCAGCTGGAACCGGTCAGCGTGGCAGCGATCGTGGAGGGCGTCGTCAATGCACATGCGCTCTCGGCGCGCGCCAAACTCATGCAGACGGTCGTTAATCTTGAGGTCAGCCACTGTCTTGCTGAACCGACGTTACTGATGCGGGTCATTGATAACCTCTACTCGAACGCCGTGAACTACGGCAGCGAATCCGGTACCATCTGGCTGCGCAGTCAGCAGCAGGGCGATCGGATCTGGATTGAGGTCGCGAATAGCGGCACGCCGATTCCGCCGGAAGAGCAGGCAATGATTTTCGAACCGTTCTTCCAGGGCAGCCAGCAGCGCAAAGGGCCGGTAAAAGGCAGCGGGCTGGGATTGAGTATTGCCAAAGATTGCCTGCGCCGGATGCATGGCGACCTGACGCTGGTCCCCTGTGAGCAGGCTGACGTCTGTTTTCGAATTGAACTGAACACCACTGCCGGGAAAGTCTGACTGATGAAATATTTACCCGCGTTGCTGTTAAGCACGCTGACGACGCTGCTCCTCAGCGGATGTACGACCTCCCCGGCCACCTCATCCCTGTCGTCAGGCCATCAGGTAGCGGAACCCGAGGTCAGCATTGCTGATTATCTGGCGACCCGCTGCAATGATCTCTGGCCGATAGAGAAGAGGGCCGCACTGGATAATCCCCTTTACTGGATGCGGGCGATCGATTGTGCTGAGCGCCTTTCTCCTGCAGAAGCCAGAGCCGAAGCCCATCGCTGGCCGGCAGAGAACTGGTCGCGCGCCTTTAAACAGGGCGTGCTGATGTCTAATGGCAACGTCACGCCAGTTGAGCGTCGTCGCTATGTGGAAACCCTGGATCGTTACAGCGCTGATTTCCCACAGTCTGTGCGCCCGCTGATTCAGTTGTGGCGCAGCAACCAGACCGCGCAGCTTGACCTCAGTGAGGCGCGCACCCGTTATGTCCATCTGCAACAGAGCAGCGATAGTCAGCTTGAGGCGATACGCCAGCAGATGGTTAAGCAACAGCAGCAGCTCAGTGACACGCAGCATAAGCTGGAGCGGCTGACTGACATTGAGCGGCAGCTCTCATCGCGTAAAGCCCCGGATGTTTCTGACAGCAGTCATGGTACAGCGCTGCCGCAGGATGAGGAGCAATGATGGTCAGACAAGCGGCAAAATTGCTGCTGGTGGATGACGATCCCAGTCTGCTGAAGCTGCTGGGCATGCGTCTTCGCAGCGAAGGGTATCAGGTCACCACTGCGGGCAGCGGACCCGAAGCGTTGCGTCTGTTGCAGAAAGAGAAGATTGAGCTGGTGATAAGCGATCTGCGAATGGATGAGATGGATGGGCTGGCGCTCTTTGGCGAGATCCAGAAGCGCCACACCGGTCTGCCGGTGATTATCCTGACGGCGCATGGTTCCATCCCGGACGCCGTTTCCGCCACGCAGCAGGGCGTATTCAGCTTCCTGACTAAACCGGTTGATCGGGACGCACTCTACAAAGCGATTGATGAGGCGCTGGCACAGCAGGCACCGGTCAGTGATGACCGCTGGCGCGAGGCGATCGTCACCCGCAGCCCGCTGATGCTAAAGCTGCTGGAGCAGGCGCATATGGTGGCGCAGTCGGATGTCAGCGTTCTGATTAATGGTCAGAGTGGCACCGGCAAAGAGATGCTGGCGCAGGCGATTCACGCCGCCAGCCCGCGTAACGGCAAGCCTTTTGTCGCCATTAACTGTGGCGCTTTGCCGGAGCAGCTGCTGGAATCAGAGCTGTTTGGTCACGCCAAAGGTGCTTTTACCGGTGCGGTCAGTGCGCGTGAGGGGTTATTTAAAGCGGCAGGCGGCGGTACGCTGTTCTTGGATGAGATTGGCGATATGCCGCAGCCGCTGCAGGTTAAGTTACTGCGGGTGTTGCAGGAGCGTAAGGTCAGACCGCTGGGCAGCGACCACGATAGTGAAATCGACGTGCGAATCATTTCAGCCACGCATCGCGATCTGCCGAAGGCGATGGAGAAGAAAGAGTTTCGTGAGGATCTCTTCTATCGTCTGAATGTGGTGAATCTGAAAATACCCGCGCTGCATCAGCGCACAGAAGATATCCCGCTGCTGGCCAATCATCTGCTGCGCCAGGCTGCGGAACGGCATAAACCGCAGATTCGCAGTTTTTCCGTTGATGCGATGAAGCGTCTGATGGCCGCGAGCTGGCCAGGCAACGTGCGCCAGCTGGTAAACGTCATTGAGCAGTGCGTGGCGCTGAGTTCATCACCGGTGATCAGTGATGCGCTGGTGGAGCAGGCGTTGAGCGGCGAGAACAGCGCCTTGCCGACCTTTGCGGAGGCGCGTAATCAGTTTGAGCTGAATTATCTGCGTAAGCTGTTGCAGATGACCAAAGGCAATGTGACCAACGCAGCACGTCTGGCTGGACGCAACCGCACGGAGTTCTATAAGCTGCTGTCTCGCCATGAACTGGATGCCAGTGATTTCAAAGAGTAGCGGAGGCTGCGACGTAATACCGGCAGGTTGCCTGCTCAGGCCCGAATCAGAATGGGTGCGGTCAGCATAATCTGACAGCGCTTGCGGCAACCTGAAGAATCCCGGATATTACCGCCCGACAGCGCCAGCAACATTTATACTTGATAAACCCTCTGACCATGGAGGGAGTGAAAAAGGGTCTGACATGAAAAAGATTGATGCGATTATCAAACCATTCAAGCTCGATGATGTTCGTGAAGCCTTAGCGGAAGTCGGCATCACCGGGATGACCGTGAGTGAAGTAAAGGGCTTTGGTCGCCAGAAAGGGCATACCGAGCTGTATCGCGGCGCAGAGTATATGGTCGATTTCTTACCTAAAGTGAAAATCGAGATGGTGGTGGGCGACGATATCGTTGATACCTGCGTCGAGACCATTATGCGCACCGCGCAGACCGGCAAAATCGGTGACGGTAAAATCTTTGTCTTCGACGTGGCGCGCGTGGTGCGTATCCGTACGGGTGAAGAGGATGAAGAGGCGATCTGATCGTCTTTTTATCAGCGATTAATCATTATAAAAAGGCCCGCGTTGCGGGCTTTTTTATACCTGGAAATCGGATGAGGTCTACTGTGAGATCAAGCCAGCTCAGAGAACCCGGTCAGATCGGAAAGACGCAAAACCCGCCATCCATGGCACGCTCGGCCCGGACGATTACGCACCTCATCCCTGAGGTGCGCCCGTAAACGGGCCAACGCGTTGCATTGTTCAAAAACGCTCCAGGCGTTTTTAGTACGCACCTCGTCCCTGAGGTGCGCCCGTTGCCGGGCCAACGCTTTGCGTTGTTCAAAAACGCTCCCGGCGTTTTTGTCCATGGCGCGGGACGCTTTCCTCTTCTGCCCGAGTTCCCTTCGCTTTGAAGCTGTCTGTTGCTGCCTGAACTTAGTAGCAGATTTACATCCCTTTGTGCGGGCCAAAGAGTTCGTAATGAATGCGTGCATCTGCCACGCGGGCATCGCGCAGTTGCGCCACCACATGCTGCATAAAGGGTAGCGGTCCACAGAGATAGAAGTGGGTATCGGATGACGCTAATCGTGCAGCCATTTTGCTGATATCCATCAGCCCCTGCGTGTCATAGCGACCGGTATCTTCAGCAGCGGGATCGCGATACCAGACCTCACTGATAAAATCGGCGAGCTGCGCGCCAGTGGCACCGACTTCCTCGCCAAACGCATGCTGTTTGCCGTTCTCTGCGGCGTGCAGCCAGCTGACCGGTGCGCGATGCTCGCTGGCTGCCAGTGAATGCAGCATCGCCAGCATCGGCGTCTGACCCACGCCCGCAGAGATAAGTGCGACTGGCGTGCCAGAATCGACCTCCAGGAAGAAGTCGCCGTGCGGTGCGGCGAGCATCAGCTCATCACCCACTTTGCCATGCTGATGCAGCCAGCCGGAGACCGTGCCCTGCGCTTCGCGTTTCACCGCAATACGATACGCTTTACCGTTGCTGAGATGCGTCAGTGAGTACTGACGAATCTGGTGATGCTCGAAGCTGGCAGGCTGCAGGTGTACTGTCAGATACTGACCCGGTTTAAAAGCGGCTACCGGGCCGCCATCCACCGGCGTGAAGGTAAAGCTTTTAATGACCTCGCTCTGCTGCTCAACTGCGCTGATGCGAAACGCGCGGGTGCCACGCCAGCCGCCGGTTTGCTGCGCTGTGGCCTGATAGATCTCTTCTTCCCGATTGATGAACACATCCGCCAGGATGCCATAGGCCTGGCCCCACGCAGCCAGCGCCTCGTCACCGGGATTCAGCAATTCTTTGATGGTCGCCAGCAGATTTTCACCGACGATGGCGTATTGGGCAGGCTGAATATTCAGGCTGGTGTGTTTCTGCGCGATTTTTTCTACCGCAGGCAGCAGCACGGCCAGATTCTCCAGATTCGCGCCATAGGCGCAGATAGCGTTGAACAACGCTTCGCGCTGATCGCCATTGCGCTGGTTATTCATATTGAAGACGTTTTTGAGTTCAGGGTGGTGCGACAGCATACGGTCATAGAAGTGTGCGGTAAGCTTTGGACCGCAGGCGGCTATGGCAGGCAGCGTCGATTTAACGGTGGCGATGGTGTGTGCATCAAGCATATCAATGGCCTCTTATTAAACATGTATTATAAATGCATGTTATAGCCGCCTTGCCTGTGGTGTAAATAACCCGGGAAACTTTCTGGCTCCCCATGTGGCAACTTTTTGGTGCATCAACAGACGCCGCCGTCACATCGTTGAGAAAAAATGTGACGGGTGAACAGGCTAAAAAGGTGTAAAAAAGCGCTGCCAGTCGCCAGCCAATCGTTTGCGTAAAAAGAGGCGGTTCACCCTACCTTCACCTGTTAAAACGGTTTACACTGTTGGCCTTCGCCCCTGAAGGGGGGTAAATACCGTCAGAAAGTTAGCTGAGTCAGGAGATCCGGATGTTAAAGCGTGATATGAACATTGCCGATTACGATGCCGAGTTGTGGCAGGCAATGGAGCAGGAGACAGTGCGTCAGGAAGAGCACATTGAACTGATTGCTTCTGAAAACTACACCAGCCCGCGTGTTATGCAGGCACAGGGTTCTCAGCTCACCAATAAATACGCTGAAGGCTATCCGGGCAAACGTTACTACGGCGGCTGTGAGTACGTTGATATCGTTGAGCAGCTGGCGATTGACCGCGCAAAAGCGCTGTTTGGTGCTGATTACGCTAACGTGCAGCCACACTCAGGTTCACAGGCTAACTTCGCTGTTTATACGGCGCTGCTTCAGCCGGGCGATACTATCCTCGGGATGAACCTGGCGCACGGTGGACACCTGACTCACGGCTCACCGGTTAACCTGTCTGGCAAACTCTATAACGTGGTTGCTTACGGTATCGATGAGACCGGAAAAATCAATTACGACGAGCTGGCTGAACTGGCGAAAACCCACAAGCCAAAAATGATCGTTGGCGGCTTCTCAGCTTACTCTGGCGTCTGCGACTGGGCGAAAATGCGTGAAATCGCGGATAGCGTGGGTGCCTGGCTGTTTGTCGATATGGCCCACGTTGCCGGCCTGATTGCCGCAGACGTTTATCCAAGCCCGATTCCCCATGCGCACGTCGTGACCTCCACCACCCACAAAACGCTGGCGGGTCCGCGCGGTGGTATCATTCTGGCTAAAAACGGCGACGAAGATTTCTACAAGAAACTGAACTCTGCTGTCTTCCCGGGCGGCCAGGGCGGTCCTCTGATGCACGTTATCGCGGGTAAAGCGGTTGCCTTCAAAGAGGCGATGGAGCCGGAGTTCAAAACCTATCAGCAGCAGGTGGCAAAAAATGCCAAAGCGATGGTTGAAGTGCTGATTGAGCGTGGCTATGACATCGTTTCCGGTGGCACCTATAACCATCTTTTCCTGATCGATCTGGTGAGCAAAAACCTGACCGGTAAAGAAGCGGATGCCGCGCTGGGCCGTGCCAACATCACGGTTAACAAGAACAGCGTACCGAACGACCCGAAAAGCCCGTTTGTGACGTCGGGTATCCGTATCGGTACACCTGCCGTTACGCGTCGTGGCTTCAACGAAGCAGACGTGCGTGAGCTGGCTGGCTGGATCGCTGATGTACTGGATAACGTCAATGACGAAGCCACCATTGAGCGCACCAAAAAGAAAGTGCTGGATATCTGCAGCCGTCTGCCGGTCTATGCTTAATCGCTAACCTGTTGTAAGACAGCACAAAAAGGATGGCAATTGCCATCCTTTTTTATTGCCTGCTCCGCAGTGCTCTGCCAGAGTAACGCCTGTTTATGCTGCCTGGCAGCAAACTTACTGGAGGGAATATGGCAATCGGCTCCGCCAGATGGCTCGGATTGGGCTACTTCACTTACTTCTTCTGTTACGGCATCTATCTGCCATTCTGGGGCGTGTGGCTGAAAGGCACCGGCCTGGATGCTGAAAAGATTGGCCTGCTGCTCGGATGTGGCATGGTCGCGCGCTTTGTCGGCAGTCTGCTTATCGCTTCTCAGGTCAAAAATCCATCACGGTTGATTACGGCGCTGCGCCTGCTGGCGCTGATGACCTGTCTGTTCGCCGCCGGTTTCTGGGTGGGCGAGCAGTGGATGTGGCTGCTTACCGTGATGATTGGCTTTAACCTCTTTTTCTCACCGCTGGTTCCCCTCAGCGATGCGCTGGCCGCCACCTGGACACAGCAGATTGGGCTGGCATACGGGCCGGTCAGGCTGTGGGGCTCGCTGGCCTTTGTCATCAGCTCGGCGTTAACCGGCGTGCTGGTCAGCGCCTGGTCCTCAAACGCAATTCTGATGCTGTTATCCATTGGCGTCATTTCTATGCTGGCGGGCATGATGCTGACACCCGTCACACAACCGCAGGGCCATGAGCGACAGGGCCCTGCGGGCGGTGGATGGCAGGAGTGGCGGGCGTTACTGCGCGAGAATGCGGTATGGCGATTCATGCTCTGCGTGACACTGCTGCAGGGCGCACACGCCGCCTATTATGGCTTCAGTGCTATCTGGTGGCAGGAGAGCGGCTATTCCGCCTCGACGGTGGGCTATCTCTGGTCGCTGGGCGTGGTGGCAGAGATTGTCGTCTTTGCCATGAGCAACCGGCTGTTCCGCCGCTGGAGCGCGCGCGATCTGCTGCTGCTTTCGGGCATCTGCGCGCTAATTCGCTGGGGGCTGATGGGGGCGACAACGGCGCTGCCGCTGCTGATTGTGGCGCAAATTCTCCACTGTGGCAGCTTCACCGTCTGCCATCTGGCAGCGATGCGCTTTATCGCGGCGCGTCAGGGGGCGGAAGTCATCCGACTGCAATCGCTCTATTCCGCGCTGGCGATGGGCGGTGGCATTGCGATAATGACCATGATCTGCGGCGTGCTGTTCGCCCATCTGCAGGGGCATCTGTTCTGGGTGATGGCACTGGTGGCACTGCCCGCGCTGTTTCTGCGGCCCGGCTACGACTCCAGTAAATAACGAATACGCTGCTGATGGTGTAACGTCAGCGGCAGTTCCGCATGCACCAGCGGCGGAGAGTAGAGTGGCAACGAGGTCGGGTAGGGCGAAATGATGATGTCGACATCACGTGGCGCGCCCTCCCGCTGAAACAGTTTCACGTCCTGATAGGTAATATTAATTGGCAGCAGCGTGATCTCACGAATCTGCTGTTCTACATCCTGTTCCAGATCGGCGTCGTCGCCGGTCAGGATCAGCACCTGCTTCTCCTGCAGCGCACTCTCCTGCATCAGCCAGGCGCCGAAAATAATGGTAATTAAACTCACCTCTTCCGGTGTAAAAGCGATGCGGTAGTGCTGCTCAAAAGCCTGCAGCGCCTGCTGAGTGGTGCGAAGCAGACGCGGATAGAGGCGGCTGACATCCAGTGCCACGCTATTGTCGATACCGATATTGAAATGGGTGCGATCCAGCGCCTGCGCCAGATGCGGATAGAGCTGGTGCAGCAGTTCATTGCGGTCAGCAAAGGTAATCCCGGCACAGGCTTCAAAATCATCAATCAGCTGCTGAGTCGCCTTCATTAACTGCTGTTCAGCAGGATGCGCAACCGCGTCCACGACCGGCGTATGTATCTGGCTGAACAGCAGCGTCCAGAAATCCGCTTCGCTGACGGGCGGGGCAATGTGACAGCGTTTGCGCCAGTGGTAAATCACATCCTCAGCGGCCTGCCGCTCAGGCTTCTGCTGCAGCCAGAGACATTGCGCCTCACTGAACAGCACCGGCTGACGCTGGCACAAGCCATACTTCATGAATATCTGCAGAAACAGCCGGTCACGTTCGCTGAAGTCACGCTTCAGGCGCAGGCTACAGTGCTGAATCAGTGCCTGTAAATTGGTCTCATCCCACAGCGCTTTCTCAATCTTCATGACTTTCAGGCGCTGACGCAGAGGCGCGGCAAAATGTTCGCAGACGAAGTCCTGCGATAAACGCAGACTGCGTCGCAGGTTATGCAGCAGACAGAGGCGCCGATCCAGCTCAGTTCCATGAAGACGAAAGCTGCCATCTACCATCTGATGCAATTCCAGCTGGTGATATCGCTGTATCTCATGGCCCACATCCGCGATATCCTGTCGGGCAACGTCAGGATCGACGCCATTCAGCTGGCAGACTTTTTCAAGCGTAAGCAAAGGTGTCGGCAGAAACAGCAGCAATAAAAGATGGCACTGACGCTGTGAACGGGAGAAGAGTGGTGCCAAAGGGGTAGCAGAACTCATCAATCAGATTTCCAGCAGGCTATTTTGAGCTAAGAATAGTCAACCCGTTCAGCGCCTGCGCGGTTTACGCGGTTTATTTGCCAGAGGTTTAAGGCGGGTCACAAAATTTTGTTACTTATAGATTCTTTTCGTCGGGAACGTTACTTTATAACATTATGAAACGCGCACTCTTTGCTCTGTTAATGGTATTAAGTCCGGCTGTGCTGGCACACCCTCACAGCTTCATTGATATGAAAACGGAACTGGTGGTGAAGGATGACACCTTTACCGGGTTGAAGATGACCTGGACCATGGATGAGATTACCTCCGCTGATCTGCTGTATGACGCGGGCGACGCGAAACCTGGCACTGTAGTGTGGAAAAAGCTGGCAGCGGGTGTGATGGCAAACGTGCTGGGCCAGCACTACTTCTCAGAAATCTGGCACAACCAACAGCGGGTAAAGTTTTTGAATCTGCCAACGGAATATAACCTTTCGCGAAACGGCCACAAAGCGGTGCTGGAATTTATTCTGCCGCTGGCGGAACCCCCGAAGCTGACCGGACAGCGCTTTGAGATCCTGACTTTTGATCCCACCTATTTCGTCGATATGTTTTACGACAATCCCGGTGCTTTAACGCTGCCGCCTGCACTGCAGACGCGTTGCCGGTTTATCCTCAATACGCCCAAACCCAACGACTCGCTGAAACAGTATGCGCTGTCGCTGGACAAAGCTGATGCCCCGGCTGAAGAGATGGATTTAGGCCGCCAGTTCGCACAAACGGTGGTACTGACATGTCAATAATCTCCACGCCTTCCAGGGCCACCCGACTCTGGCCACTCTGGCTGATAGCAGGACTCTTCTCTGGCGGCGCACTGCTGGTCTGGCTTTACTGGTCGCAGATTCTGCTTCAGAGTGTATTGTGGCAGAAAGATTTGCACCGGCAGATGACTCAGCTGTTACAGCAGGTCGCGGAGCAGCCACACCAGGCAGGCATATCGCTGGTGATATTCAGCCTGCTTTATGGCGTGCTGCACGCGCTGGGACCGGGCCACGGAAAAGTGGTGATCGCGACCTTTCTGGCGACCCATCCGAGCCGCGTCAGAACCAGTATCAGGCTGACGCTGCTTGCCTCACTGCTGCAGGGATCGGTCGCGATTGTGCTGGTCACGGTGATGCTGGTGCTGCTGAAAACCTCATCGCGCCAGCTGCATCTCAGCAGTTTCTGGCTGGAAAAGGGCAGTTATCTGCTGGTGATCGGGCTGGGTGTGATGATCGGGTATCGGGCGCTGCGTGCGCTGTGGCTGGCGTTGCGCCCACGACCCGCTCCGGTATTTCGTGCTTTCCAGCCGCCGCATCAGCATGACGAGCATTGCGGATGCGGCCACGCACATCTGCCGACGCCGCAGCAGATGAATGGCAACGTCAGCTGGAAAACTCAGATGCTGGTGGTGGTGTCGATGGGCTTACGTCCCTGTTCCGGCGCGATTATGATGCTGCTGTTCGCCAAAGTGATTGGTGTTTATGGCTGGGGCATTCTCTCTGCTGCGGTAATGGCACTGGGCACGGCCCTGACTATTTCCGCAATTGGTTTGCTGGTACAACAGGCGCGCTCGGTAGCACAACGACTGGCGCAGCCTGGTGCTGGTGCTGGCATCACGCGACTTCTGATTCCCATCCTGGCTTTGACTGGTAGCCTGATATTAATCGTAGTGGGTATTGCATTATGGCAGTCTGCCAGGTTAACGCTGGGCGGCGGAATTCGACCTTTCTGACTAAAAGCGCAGCGGGAATAAAATTTCCGCTGTTATCTTTACCTCGCTAATTATCTGAGGCTTCATCACTTTAATTTTTTATCTGAGTAGTTCAGTGGTGAAATCACTATTCCCTGACTACGCTGTTAATACCAAAACGGCATTCCGCCGTCGGCATGATAAAAGATCAAGACAGCTTTCTGTTTATTGCGAGGAGTATATTTCATGGCTGATACCCGTATTAATAATGGCTACACCGAAACGCTGGCGACCGGACCTGCAGGATTACCGTTAAAACGTATTTCCTGGAGCGCCGTTTTTGCCGGTGTTATTTGTGCCTTAATCGTTCATATCATTCTGACATTGCTGGGAACAGCCATTGGTGCCACCACCATTGATCCGATGAAAGAACAGAATCCTCTCGACGGCCTGGGTACTGGCGCACTGGTCTGGACAGCCATTGAAATGCTGGTTGCGATGGCGGCAGGGAGTTATGTTGCCGGGCGACTGGCTCAGCGCGAAGGGGCCCTGCACGGTTTATTGATGTTTGGCCTTAGCACAATTTTCACTATTTACCTGGCTATTGCACTGGCGACCAGTGTATTAGGCGGCGCGATGAATATTGTGGGTTCAGGTTTCCAGGCACTTGGTAGTGGTATTTCCGCGGCAGCGCCTTCGGTTACTCAAATGGCAAAACAAAAGCTGCAGGAGAATAATATTAATTTAGATAACCTGCAGAACGAACTGGAAACGACATTACGCCAGACAGGCAAGCCGGAATTACAACCCGAGAATTTGAAGCAGGACGCAAATAAAGAAGCGCAGAATGCAGAAAACCAGGCTAGCAACACCGCGAATCATCCGCAGACAGCTGATACTGATCTGACTAACTGGGTAAAAGGTGTGATGGATCGTCATTCAGATACTCTGCAGGCAGCCGACCGTGATGCGCTGAAAAATATTATTAAAGCGCGTACCGGTAAAAGCGATCAGGAAGTGGATCAGATTGTCGCTAAAACTGAGCAGAACTATCAGCAGGCCGTTCAGAAATACCAGGAACTGAAACAGCAGGCTGAACAGAAAGCGCGTGAAGCCGGTGAGAAAGCCGCGGCTGCAACCGCTAAAGCAAGCTGGTATGCACTGATTCTGCTGATCATCGAAGCCGTACTGGCCGGTGTGATGGGTATGGTCGGTCGTCGTACACAGCCTCGTCAGGTGCTGGCACACGAACGTCGTTAATCATCACTGAATAACAGGCAATAAAAAAGGCGGCTGATAGCCGCCTTTTTCTGTACTGAACCTTAGCGTTTTAACGCTTCGCTCAGCTCATCACGCATATTCGACAGCATCGATTTCACGACACGTGGGTTACCCGCGACCAGGTTACCTGACAGCAGATAGCCGTGGTTACCGGTGAAGTCAGTGACCAGACCGCCCGCTTCACGCACCAGCAGTTCGCCCGCGGCAAAATCCCATGGCTTCAGGCCAATCTCAAAATAGCCATCGACGCGACCGGCAGCGACATAAGCCAGATCCAGCGCAGCAGAACCGGTGCGACGGAAATCAGCACACTGAGTAAAGAGTTTGGTCATGATGTTCATGTAAGCAGGCGCATGCTGCTTCATTTTGAACGGGAAGCCGGTTGCCAGAACGGTGCCATCCAGATCGCGTGCCGTGCTGCCACGCAGACGGTAGCCATTCAGCTGCGCGCCCTGACCACGTGAAGAGGTGAACAGTTCATTGCGCATAGGATCGTAAACAACGGCGACTTCAGTGCGGCCTTTGATGCGCACAGCGATCGAAACAGCAAAGTGAGGTAAGCGTTTGATGAAGTTAGAGGTGCCATCCAGCGGATCGATAACCCATTGAACATCCTGATCTTCGCCCGCCAGCTCACCGCTTTCTTCAGTGATGATGGTGTGTTTCGGGTAAGATTTACGAATAATTTCGATAATCAGGCGTTCTGCTTCGCGGTCAACATTCGTTACGAAGTCGTTGCTGCCTTTCTGGCTGGCTTCGACGGCGTCCGGGGTTTCATAATATTTGGCAATTAAATTTCCGGCCTTGCGCGCTGCGCGCACGGCAATGTTGAGCATTGGATGCATCGGTATCTCTCGCTGGATGTTAAAGAACGGGGAAAACGGCGCGGAGTATAGCAGTGTGTTCGGTAAATGTCCTGCTTTATGTTAATATTCGCCCTACTGATTTTACTGACCCGTTTCTGAGTATCCCTAATCATGTTGCAAAATATTCGTATCGTGCTGGTTGAGACGTCTCACACCGGTAACATGGGCTCCGTTGCGCGCGCCATGAAAACCATGGGCTTAACTAACCTCTATCTGGTTAATCCGCTGGTCAAGCCTGACTCACAGGCTATCTCCCTGGCCGCCGGTGCCAGTGACGTTATCGGCGAGGCTAAAATTGTCGACTCGCTGGATGAGGCGATCGCCGGATGCAGTCTGGTCGTTGGCACCAGCGCCCGTTCCCGCTCGCTGCCCTGGCCGATGCTGGATGCACGTGAATGTGGCGTGAAAAGCGTGGAAGAGGGCCAGCAGGCACCTGTTGCGCTGGTGTTTGGTCGTGAACGTGTTGGCCTGACCAATGAAGAGTTGCAGAAGTGCCATTATCACGTCGCGATTCAGGCTAATCCGGAATACAGTTCGCTGAACCTGGCGATGGCGGTGCAGATTATCGCCTATGAAGTGCGCATGGCGTGGTTACAGTCGCAGGAGCAGGCCAGCCCGGCACCGAAGTATGAAGAATCCCCTTATCCGCTGGTGGATGACCTTGAACGCTTCTATCAGCATATGGAGCAGATGATGCTGAACAGCGGTTTTATCCGTGAAGCTAATCCGGGTCAGGTGATGAGTAAACTGCGTCGTTTATACACCCGCGCACGCCCGGAACGTGATGAACTCAACATCCTGCGTGGCATGCTTTCATCGTTTGAAAAGCGTAAAAACGAGAAAAAAGAAGCAGATAATAGTTGAGTAAATTACCAGGTTAAATACCTGACTAATTTACCAGGTTAAATAGTTGACCAAATTACTCGGGAATGGCAGACTTCAGCGCATCTGTTGCTAATCCTCCGATAACCGGACGCTATTGAGGTCACACGCTATGAGACTGACATCCAAAGGACGTTATGCCGTTACTGCAATGCTGGACGTTGCCCTTCACTCCCATGAAGGTCCGGTCCCGCTGGCGGATATTTCCGAGCGTCAGGGCATTTCGCTCTCCTATCTGGAGCAGTTATTCTCCCGACTGCGTAAAAATGGTCTGGTCTCGAGCGTGCGTGGTCCGGGTGGCGGTTATCTGTTAGGTAAAGAATCCAACACCATTTCTGTCGGTGAAGTGATTACCGCCGTGGATGAGTCTGTTGATGCGACCAAATGCCAGGGTAAAGAAGGTTGTCAGGGTGGCGAGCGCTGCCTGACTCACGTGCTGTGGCGCGATCTGAGCGTGCGCATCAGTGAATTCCTGAACAATATTACGCTGGCTGAGCTGGTGAATAATCAGGAGATTCTGGATGTGGCCGATCGTCAGAATGCAATTGATAATCGTCGCTTCCAGAGCCCGCGTTCTCAGGGAATTAACGTTAACCAACGCGCCTCCTGATCCCCGCTGTTGCGGCCCTTACTGCTAACGCGGTCAGGGCCGAATCTGCTATAAAGACGTATGATTTTTTATACGGAGCTGTAGCGCAATGAAATTACCGATTTACCTGGATTATGCCGCCACCACGCCGGCCGATCCGCGTGTAGCCAGCAAAATGATGCAGTTTCTGACGCTGGATGGCACGTTCGGTAATCCGGCCTCGCGATCGCACCGTTTTGGCTGGCAGTCTGAAGAAGCGGTTGATGTTGCCCGTAATCAGATCGCCGAACTGGTCAACGCCGATCCCCGCGAAATCGTCTTTACCTCTGGCGCCACCGAATCCGATAACCTCGCGATCAAAGGCGCTGCCCATGCCCACCAGGCACGCGGCAAACATATCATCACCAGCCAGACCGAACATAAAGCGGTGCTCGACAGCTGCCAGCAGCTGGAGCGTGAAGGCTTTGATGTCAAGTATCTGACGCCAGCAACCAATGGCATTATCTCGCCTGACCAGTTACGTGCGGCGCTGCGCGACGACACGATTCTGGTCACTCTGATGCATGTGAACAATGAAACCGGGGTGATTCAGGATATTGCCGCCTTTGGTGAAATTTGCCGTGAGCGTGAGATTCTGTTCCATGTTGATGCCACCCAGAGCGTTGGCAAATTGCCCATCGATCTCAGCCTGTTACCGGTCGATTTGATGTCGTTTTCTGCCCACAAGCTTTATGGCCCGAAAGGCATCGGCGCGCTCTATGTACGGCGTAAACCGCGCGTGCAGATCGCTGCGCAGATCCACGGCGGCGGACATGAACGCGGAATGCGCTCCGGGACCTTGCCGGTGCATCAGATTGTCGGCATGGGTGAAGCCTATCGTATTGCCGCCGAAGAGCGCGAAACTGAAATGGCGCGGATTCAGGCGCTACGCGATCGCCTGTGGCAGGGCATCAGCGCACTGCCGGACGTTACCCTTAATGGCGATCTGCAGCAGAGTGCACCGAATATTCTTAACCTCAGTTTCGCTGATGTTGAGGGTGAATCACTGATCATGGCGCTGAAAGACCTGGCGCTCTCTTCCGGTTCGGCCTGTACCTCCGCCAGCCTGGAGCCTTCCTATGTCCTGCGCGCGCTGGGCCTGAGTGAAGAACTGGCGCACAGTTCGCTTCGCTTCTCGCTGGGACGCTTCACGACCGAAGAAGAGATCGACTACGCCATTGCACTGGTGCAGAAGTCAGTGACCCGTCTGCGGGCCTTAATGAAATCCTGATACCCGGCGATAGTCCGGAAACTGCGCCAATATGGGCACTTCGCTGGCAACGCCCGGCGGAATCTGTTATCAGGTCTCTCTGTGAATTACATTTAACATCTTATTAAAGCCGTTATAACAATCAGGCTGGATGAAACAGATAACGATTACGGAGCTTTTCGATGACCACACAACCGATGAACATTACGCTTAGCAGCCAGCCCGCCGATGCGCGCTGGGGCGAAAAAGCGATTCTCAGCAGCAACGACAGCGGCATGACACTGCACCTGACCGGCGCAGATGCGCTGAATACCATTCAGCGTGCGGCCCATAAAATCGATGGCCAGGGCATCCGCCATGTGGCGCTGACCGGCGAAGGCTGGCACCTTGAGCAGTGCTGGGCATTCTGGCAGGGCTTCCGTGGCCCGAAAGGCCAGCGTCAGGTTGACTGGCCTGAACTGGGCGAACATGAGCAGGCGGAGTTTGATCGCCGTCTGAAAATCATCGACTGGGTGCGCAACGTCATTAACCTGCCCGCAGAAGATCTGGGGCCGGAGCAGCTGGCGCACAATGCCGTCGATCTGATCAGTGAAGTGGGCGGTGACGCCGTCAGCTATCGTATTACCAAAGGCGATGAACTGCGGGTGCAGGGTTATATGGGCCTGCATACTGTGGGACGCGGTTCAAATCGTCCGCCGGTCTATCTGGCGCTCGACTACAACCCGACCGGCGACGAGAATGCGCCGGTTTACGCCTGCCTGGTCGGTAAAGGCATTACCTTTGATACCGGCGGCTACAGCCTGAAGCAGAGCAGCTTTATGGACTCGATGAAGTCTGACATGGGCGGCGCGGCGACGGTGACTGGCGCGCTGGCGATGGCGATTTCTCGCGGTCTTAACAAGCGCGTCAAACTCTACCTCTGCTGCGCCGATAATATGGTCAGCAGCAACGCCTTCAAGCTGGGCGACATTATTCGCTATCGCAACGGCAAATCGGTGGAAGTGATGAATACCGACGCGGAAGGCCGCCTGGTGCTGGCCGACGGTTTGATCGACGCCAGCGAGCAGAACCCGACGATGATCATTGACGCCGCAACGCTGACCGGCGCGGCTAAAACGGCGCTGGGCAACGATTACCATGCGCTGTTCACCTTTGATGAGGTGATGGCGCAGTCGCTGATGGGCAGCGCAGTGAGTGAGAACGAACCTTTCTGGCGTCTGCCGCTGGCCGAATTCCATCGCAGCCATCTGCCGTCTAACTTTGCCGATCTTAATAACATTGCCAGTCCGTCTCATGCGGCCGGTGCCAGCAGCGCGGCAGCGTTCCTGTCACACTTCGTCAGCAACTATCAGCAGGGCTGGCTGCACATCGACTGCTCTGCGACCTATCGCAAAGGCGCCGTTGATCAGTGGGCGGCAGGTGCAACAGGTCTGGGCGTGCGTACCCTCGCCAATCTGTTACTGAAATAAGCCGATCTCAGCGGTGGCTGATGCTGCCGCTGTTCAGAGGGAAACTATGAACCGTCTTGAAGAGGTGCTGAAGCTGGCGGCGACTGAGCCTGCCCATCGGCCCGAGTTTTTCCAGTTGCTGCTGGAATCTGACGTCTTTGTTCCGGGCGAAAGTACCACGCAACAGTTTGATGCCAGCACGCCCGTTGATCTCCAGCACTGGGAAAAAGAGGATGGCAGCAGCATTATTCCTTTTTTCACGTCAGAAGAGGCGATGAGTGAAGCGGTAAACGGTGAGCAATCCTGGCTGCGTCTGCCGGTACGGACGTTGTTTGAGATGACGCGTGGCGAGACGCTGTTTCTCAATCCTAAACTGCCTTCCGGCAAAGAGTTCACTGCAGCGGAGATCACGCATCTGCTGGCGGAAGAGGGCAGTGCGCTAAGTCAGCAGACTGTGCTGGAAGGCGGGCAGTCACTGCTGCTCTCTGAGGTGGCTGAACCGCCTGCACAGATGATCGACTCGCTGACTCAGTTGTTTACGAAGCATAAGCAGGTGCGTCGGGCATTTATTGCCAGCATTCGTGAACGGGCAGACGAAGCACCTAATTTACTGATTGGCATTGAAGCGGACAGCAACATTGAAGCGATCATCCAGGCGGCGGGCAGTGTGGCAACGGATACGCTGCCAGACGATGCGCCAGTGGATATCTGTGAAGTGATGCCGAACGATCGCGGCATCAGCCACTTCTTTACCGCGCACATCACCCCCTTCTATGAACGTCGCTGGGGCAGTTTCCTGCGTGACTTCAAGGGCAGTGAGCGGATTATCTGACGCACTCAATACAAACAGGCGGCTCATGAGCCGCCTGTTTTTTATTTCGCAATAGGCAGGTCGTCCCGGCTGCCCCATTCGCCCCAGGATCCGTCATACAGCGTGGCATCCCGTGCGCCCAGCGCGGTCAGCGCCAGAATCAACACCACCGCCGTTACGCCTGAGCCACAGCTGGCGACCACTGGCTGGGAAATATCGACACCTGCGTCAGCAAAAATTCTGCGCAGTTCCGCTTCCGGCTTGAGTGTTCCCTGCTCAACCAGCATATTCCACGGCACGTTCAGGCTGTTGGGAATATGGCCGCGATGCAGGCCGGGACGCGGTTCGTCCACTTCAGCGTTAAAACGATTGGCAGCACGGGCATCAACAATCTGCGCGCCGCCTTCATGGCTGATCAGCAGCACATCCGTCAGGCGTTTCACCCGGCTTTCATCCGCGTGGGCTTCAAACTCACCTTCCGGCAGATTCACTTCGCCGCTTGCCAGCGCAAAACCGGCCGCTTTCCAGCCCTGCAATCCCCCGGCCAGAATCGACACCTGAGCCACACCAAAGGTCTTCAGCATCCACCAGGCGCGGGGTGCGGAAAAGAGATTGCCTTCGTCATAAACGACCAGATGTTTATCACTGCTGATGCCCAGCTCGCGCATCGCGACGGCAAAGGTCTCGGCACGCGGCAGCATATGCGGATAAGGGCTGGTGTGATCGGAAAGGGCTTCAATATCAAAGTAAGGGGCGTCAGGTAAATGACCCGCCAGATACTCAGCCTGGATATCGCGAACCGCTTCCATTCCGGGTGGCAACAAACGTGCATCCAGTACCTGAAGGCGTTCATCGTTGTAGTGCTCTTGTAACCAGTCGGCGGACACAAACAGTGGCGTCGTCATAACAACCTCATCTCAGCAATCTGTCATACCAGTGTCAGGGAATGTGCGCACCATCTCAAGAGAAGCGTTGATTAAATGCGAGCATTGATATGAAATTGCGCGGCGTAATCAAACGACACTCCCTGCGTCCCGGTGAAGGAACTACCATGAAGAAACGCAACACCCGGCTGCTGTTCAGCATGCTGATCGGTGGCTCGCTGCTGTCAGCAACTCTATTACCTGTTTTGCCTCTTCAGGCGGCAGAGGCACCCTCAACGGCTCAGGTCAGCAAACCGCTGACCATTATCGATCTCTCAGAACTGCAGATCGACGGTGCCGCTGCGCTGGTCTTAACCTTCAGTCAGCCGCTGGATGATAAACAGGATATCGCGCAAAAAGTCAGGCTGACTGACGATAAACAGGGCCGGGTGGATGGCGGCTGGGAGCTTTCCGCTAACCGCAAAACGTTGCGCTTCCGTCATCCTGAACCCTCACGTCACTTCACCGTCACGGTGGATGCAGGATTGCGCGCGGCCAGCGGTGAAACGCTTGCCGCCGATTACAGCCAGAAAATCGCCACCAGTGATATCCAGCCGATGGTGGGGTTTGCCAGTCGCGGTTCATTGCTGCCGCTGCGTATCACGCAGGGACTGCCGGTGCTGGCGCTAAATGTGAACCAGGTCGATGTCGATTTCTTCCGCATTAAGAATGCCGGCCTGGCAGAATTCCTCTCGCAGTGGAATTACGGCAATAACCTCTCCAGCTGGCAGTCACAGGATCTGTTGAAAAGCAGCCAGCTGGTCTACTCCGGTCGCTTCGAGCTTAATCCGGCGCGCAACACCCGTGAAAAATTGCAGTTGCCGATGAGTGACATTACCGCGCTTCAGCAGCCGGGCGTCTATCTGGCGGTGATGAAGCAGGCCGGAACGTATCGCTACAGCCAGCCCGCTACACTTTTCACCCTGAGCGACATTGGCCTCTCACTGCATCGCTTCCCGACTCAATTTGAACTGTTTGCCCAGAGCCTGGCAAACGGCCAGACACTTTCCGGCGTCAGCGTCAGGTTGCTGGATGCCAAAGGGCAGGTGCTGCAAAGCGGCACCAGTGACAACACCGGCCATCTGCGCCTCAGGGCGGATGAAAAAGGCAGGATCCTGCTGGCCGTGCAGGGTGAACAGACCTCAATGATTGACCTGTCGCGTCCGGCGCTGGATCTCGCGGAGTTTCCGGTTGCCGGACCGCAGGGTTATGACAAACAGCTGTTTGTCTTTGGGCCGCGCGATATCTATCGCCCAGGCGAAATCGTCATCGTCAATGCGCTGCTGCGTGATGCCGACGGACATCCGTTGCCCGTTCAGCCGATAAAAGCAGAACTGGTGCAGCCCGATGGCCAGGTGATGCGAACCTTTGTCTGGCAGCCTGAGGCGGGCCTCTACCAGCAGCGCCTGACACTGCCCGAATCTGCCATGACCGGCAACTGGATACTGCGACTCAATACCGGCGATAACCTCAAGCGTGAATGGACGTTCCACGTCGAGGATTTTCTGCCGGAGCGTATGGCGTTAACCCTGAAAAATGACCCTCAGCCGCAGCCTGCTGATGCCCCCGTTGAGTTTGGTATTGAGGGGCGTTATCTCTTTGGCGCACCGGCGGCGGGTAACACGTTACAGGGACAACTCTATCTGCGACCGGCACGCGAAGCGGTGGCTGCACTGCCGGGCTACCAGTTTGGTGACATTACCGAAGAGGGGCTAAAGCGCACGCTGGATGAGGTCGATCTCAAACTCGACGCCAGCGGTAAAGCGCAGCTTTCGGTAGAGAGTCAGTGGGATCAGCTGCACTCTCCGCTCAACCTGATCCTGCAGGCCAGCCTGCTGGAGACCGGTGGACGTCCGGTCACCCGACGCGCTACCCAGGCCATCTGGCCTGCAGAAGCTCTGCCGGGTATCCGGCCGCTGTTCGGTAACAAGGCCGTTTATGACTACCGCAGTGACAGCTATCACGATGAGCCTACCGTGCCGGAAGAGAGCCTGGCCGAATTCGATATTGTCTATGCCAACAGTCAGGGCAAGAAACTGGCGGCAGACAAGCTGGATGTGCGCCTGATCCGTGAGCGCCGTGACTACTACTGGAGCTTCTCGGACAGCGAAGGCTGGCAGTCGCAGTATGGCGACAAGGACCTGCAGGAAGATGAACGCGCCATCTCAATCCCGGCTGACGGCAGCACCAAAGTCAGCTTCCCGGTTGAGTGGGGCCACTACCGGCTGGAAGTGCAGGCGGGCGAGAAGATCGTCAGCAGCGTGCGGTTCCAGGCCGGTTATGACTGGCAGGACAACACCAACGGCACGGGTGCACTGCGTCCGGATCAGGTCAGACTGAAGCTGGACAAAGCGGCTTACCAGCCGGGCGACACCGTGCATCTGCAGGTTGACTCCCCGGCAGCCGGTAAAGGTTACCTGATGGTGGAGTCGAGCAGCGGCACGCTCTGGTGGCAACCGCTGACTGTACCTGAGAGCGGCACAACAGTGGATGTCCCTGTTGCTGAGAGCTGGCGGCGTCACGATCTCTACTTCAGTGCCATCGTGGTGCGTGACGGCGATAAGGTCAGTGGCGCAACGCCAAAACGCGCGGTGGGGCTGTTGCATCTGCCGATGGCTACAGAAGCGCGCCGCTTAAACCTGACGCTGGATGCACCCGATAAAATCCGTCCTGAGCAACGCCTGACGGTAAAAGTTCATGCCAGTCGTGATGGCGGCCCGCTGACTGAAAAAGTGAATGTGCTGCTGTCAGCCGTGGATAGTGGCGTACTGAGCGTGACAGATTTTAAAACGCCCGATCCGTGGCAGGCTTTCTTTGGCCGTAAACGCTACAACGTCGATCAGTACGACGTCTTTGGCCAGCTAATTGAAGGCGGAGGCCGACTGGCGGCGCTGCGTTTTGGTGGTGATGGTGAAGATGAATCGATGACGCGCGGCGGTAAAAAGCCGGTAACGCATGTGAATATCGTGGCGCAACAGTTGCAGGCGGTAACGCTGGATAAAGAGGGCAACGGGACGATTACGCTACCGATCCCGGCGTTTAACGGCGAACTGCGGCTGATGACCCAGGCCTGGAGCGACGATAGCTTCGGCGCGGCAGAGCGCAAACTGGTGGTTGCGGCGCCGCTGATCAGCGAACTGGCCACGCCGCGCTTCCTTGCCAGCGGCGACTCGGCATCACTGGCGCTCGATCTCACGAACCTGACCGATCTGCCGCAAACTCTGAAAGTGGATGTGGCCAGCAGTGGCTTAGTCGATCTGACCGGTGCGGCCAGCCAGAGCGTGACGCTGGCCAAAGGCGCTCGTACCACACTGCAGATTCCGGTCACGGCGAAAACCGGCTTTGGTGATGGCGAGATTGCCGTACAGATTTCCGGTCTGAACCTGCCGGGTGAACAGGTTAAGGCCAGCAAACAGCAGTGGAAAATCGGCGTCCGGCCGCCTTATCCTGCCCTGTCGCTGAACTTTGATGCCGTTATCAATCCCGATCAGCCCTGGCAGATCGCGGCAGCGGCGCTGACCGGCCTGGATGCACAGACCCTGAGTGGACAACTCACGCTGAGCAATCGTCCGCCGCTGAATATCGCCAGCTATATCAGTGCGCTCTATGCCTATCCCTACGGCTGTCTGGAACAGACTACCAGCGGGCTCTGGCCTTCGCTTTACACCAGCCATGCTGAGCTAACTGCTATGGGCATTAAAACCAGCAGCGATGAAGCGCGACGGGCCGCCGTCGACACCGGCATTGCTCGTCTGGCGGGCATGCAGCGGGCTAACGGCAGTTTCGGGCTGTGGGATAAACAGAGTGAAGAGGAGTTCTGGCTGACGCCTTATGTAACGGACTTCCTGCTGCGCGCCAGTGAGGCGGGCTATGCGCTGCCAGATAATGTGGTTGATCGCGCTAACGCACGGCTGCTGCGCTACTTGCAGGATCCCGCGCAGATCAGCGGCGGCAGCAGTGACGACAACGCCGCGCTGCAGTTCAGCGTGCAGGCTTACGCCGGATTGGTGCTGGCGCGTCAGCAGCGCGCGCCACTGGGTGCGCTGCGTGCATTGTATGAAAAGCGTGAGAAAGCCCGCTCCGGCCTGGCGCTGATGCAGCTGGGTGTCGCGCTGAAGCTGATGGGTGACGGGCAGCGCGCATCGCTTGCGATCATGCAGGGTGCCACGCTGACCCGCTCGGACAAAGCGTGGTACGGCGACTATGGCAGCACGGTGCGCGATGAGGGGATGATGATTGCCCTGTTAGCAGAGAATAAGCTGCAGCCTGATTTGCAGAATAGTCTGCTGCTGTCGCTCTCCAAAGAGGTCAGGGGAAAACGCTGGTTCTCGACCCAGGAAAATAACGCGCTTTATCTGGCTGCGCATACCTTACAGCAGGCGCAGGGCGGGAGCTGGCAGGCGCAGCTGTCCGGTAACCCAGCTCCGTTACAGGGCGATGCACCGCTGAATAAAGGGCTGGGCGCGGAGCAACTGCTGCAGGGGCTAACCATCAGTAATCCGGGCAGTGCGCCGCTGTATGGTCGTCTGGACGTCACCGGTTATCCGCTGGCTGCGCCTCAGCCGGAGAGTAATGTGCTCGGGATAAAACGTGAATATTTCACCCTGGATGGCAAAGCTGCCGATCTCAGTAATCTGCGCAGCGGTGAATTGCTGGTGGTTCGTCTGACGGTCTCCTCGAAACGCAGCATCAGCGATGCGCTGGTGGTGGATCTGCTGCCTGCTGGTCTGGAGCTGGAAAACCAGAATCTGGCGGATAGCAGCGCCAGCCTCGGTGACAGTGCGGATGCGCTGAAGGAGAGCATGGGTGACATGCAGCAGGCTGATATCAAACACATCGAGTTCCGAGACGATCGATTCGTCGCGACCCTGGCGGTGGATACCTATCGTCCCGCCACGCTGGTCTATCTGGCCCGGGCGGTCACGCCGGGTCGCTATCTGATGCCACCGCCGCAGGTGGAGTCGATGTATGTGCCGGAGTGGCGCGCCACCGGCAGTACACCGCCGCAGCTGCATATCCAGTAAGTGATGCAGGGCGTGATTAACATCAGCGCCATTAAAAAGCGGTGGCTCGCGCTGCCGCTTTTTTTTCTGGCGTTATGGCTGGCGACATGGGGACTGGATCGGCTGTTCCCGCTGCCGCTTAAAGAGGTGCAGCCTGCGCGGGTGATTGTGGCCAGCGACGGCACGCCGCTGTGGCGCTTTGCGGACAGCAAGGGCATCTGGCGCTATCCCGTCACACCAGAAGAGGTCGCTCCGGCTTATCTGCAGGCGCTGCTCACCTACGAAGATCGCTGGTTCTGGTATCACCCCGGCATCAATCCCCTGGCGCTGGTGCGTGCGGCCTGGCAGGATTTGCGCCATCAAAGCGTTATTTCCGGTGGCAGCACGCTGACCATGCAGGTAGCACGCCTTATCGACCCGCAACCCCGTACGCTGCGGGGCAAGCTAATCCAGGCGTGGCGGGCGCTGCAGCTTGAATGGCACCTTTCCAAACGTGACATCCTGACGCTCTACCTTAACCGTGCGCCTTTTGGCGGCACGCTGGAAGGAGTGGGCGCGGCAAGCTGGAGCTGGCTGGGGAAATCCCCGTCACAGCTGACACCGGGCGAGGCAGCGCTGCTGGCGGTTTTGCCGCAGGCACCCAGCCGACTTCGCCCCGATCGCTGGCCAGAGCGGGCAGAAGCGGCACGCAATAAAGTGCTGGATCGGCTGGCGGAATACCGCATCTGGTCCGCTGAGCAGGTGGCGGAAATCCGTCAGGAGCCGGTCTGGCTGCCGCCACGGCAGATGCCGCAGATGGCGCCGCTGCTGGCCCGGCGATTACTGTCGATCAGTTCCAGCGACAAGATTGTCTCCACGCTCGATCCTTCACTGCAGCGCGAACTGGAAAGCCTGGCGCTGAACGTTAAAAACCAGCTTCCGCCGCGCACCTCACTGGCGATGCTGGTGGTCGATCACACCACCATGGCGGTTCGGGGCTATGTCGGTTCGGCTGACTTTACCGATGACAGTCGGTTCGGGCATGTGGACATGATCGCCAGCGTGCGTTCGCCTGGCTCGGTGTTAAAACCCTTTGTTTACGGCATGGCGCTGGATGAGGGGCTGATTCATGCCGAATCGCTGCTGCAGGATGTGCCGCGTCGCTTTGGTGATTACCGACCAGGCAATTTCGACACCGGTTTTCACGGGCCGGTCAGCGCCAGCGATGCGCTGGTACGCTCCCTGAATCTGCCGGCTGTACAGGTGCTGGAGGCGCTGGGACCGAAAAACGTTGCGGCGCGTCTGCGCAATGTGGGTCTGAATTTACGTTTCCCGCCAGGCGCGGAACCCAATCTTTCGTTGATTCTTGGCGGCACCGGCGCCCGTATGGATGAAATTGTGGCGGCTTATAGCGCCTTTGCCCGTCACGGCAATGCCGCTGCACTGCGCTGGACGCCCGATCAACCCTTGCAGCAGCGACCGCTGCTTTCACCCGCATCGGCGTGGATCATCCGGCGCATCCTGGCGGGTGAAGCGCAACCGGCCGGTAATGGCAGCGTACCTGATGTGGTGCCGCTGGCCTGGAAAACCGGCACCAGTTACGGCTATCGCGACGCCTGGTCGGTGGGCATCAATCCCCGTTATCTGATTGGCGTCTGGGTGGGGCGGCCGGATGCGACTCCGGTTGCCGGGCAGTTTGGTTTCGCCTCTGCCGTGCCAGTCATGAATCAGATTAACAGCGTGCTGATGAGCCGTCTCGGCAGGCGTGACGTGCCGGTCGACCCACGTCCGGCCTCGGTAACGGTCGCGACCATATGCTGGCCTGGTGGTCAGCCGTTGCCTGCCGGAGATGAAAACTGCCGCCAGCGTCGGCAAAGCTGGGTCGCTTCTGATACGTTGCCGCCAACACTGCTGGCGCCCGGTCAGGAGAGCCTCAGCGGATTACGCGCGGGCTACTGGCAAAATGCGCAGGGACTGCGCGTCGCAGCAGATTGCCCCGGCGCCACCCGCCACGAACGGCTGGTCTGGCCGCTGCCGCTGGAAGCGTGGCTGCCGCCTCAGGAGCGGCGGGCGCAGCGCTTACCGCCTGTCGATACCCATTGTCCGCCATTACAACAGGGCAGTAGCGCACCACTGATTGTCACCGGCGTTATTGAGCGGCAAATCGTTAAACCGCTGCCGGGTAATAGCACGCTGACGATCCCGGTCGCGGTGCAGGGAGGGCAGGGCACGCAACGCTGGTGGTTCCTGAATGGTGAGCCATTGATGACGCAAAACGCGGCGAACAGCCTGTCGCTGCATCTTGATCATCCCGGCGAGTATCAGCTGGTGGTAATGGATGAAGAGGGACAACTTGTCTCGGTCACCTTCACTCGGGGCTGACGATTTTTTGCGCTAAATCATAACTATGGCGCGCCTGCCTCGACTCAGATCAAGAATTTTCAACAAATTGGGGATCTCTGATAGGCAATGCCGCACTCAGCCCCTATAATCGGCGCCGTTTCTTAACCGGGGCGGACGCCACCGGTTTCTTCAGAACGTCAAGACAGAGGTCATCATGGCAATCGAACGTACTTTTTCTATCATCAAGCCAAACGCCGTCGCTAAAAATGTGATTGGTGCTATCTATAACCGTTTTGAAAGCGCTGGCTTCAAAATCGTTGGCGCAAAAATGCTGCAGCTGAGCAAAGAGCAGGCTGAAGGCTTTTACGCTGAGCACCAGGGCAAGCCATTCTTCGATGGTCTGGTTGAATTCATGACCTCTGGCCCGGTTGTTGTATCCGTGCTGGAAGGTGAAAATGCGGTTCAGCGTCACCGTGACCTGATGGGTGCAACTAACCCGGCAAACGCACTGGCTGGCACACTGCGTGCTGACTACGCTGACAGCTTCACCGAAAACGCGACCCACGGTTCAGATTCTGCTGAATCCGCTGCCCGCGAGATCGCTTATTTCTTCGGCGAAAACGAAATCTGCCCACGTACCCGTTAATCGCCCGGCGATAAACGTTACAGCGGCTTTACAAAAATCTGCGTAGGGGAGGTCACTCCCGCCTGTTATCAGGCCGCAGATGTTGTACAATATTGCGCCTTCATTGACATCGCTTAATGAAGGCGCAATTTTTTCACCTATCCCTGAACAGCGCCATAACGTGTAACAACGAGGCCAGAGAATATTATGTCCGAACAGATTGAGACGTCCGCGTCCGTGTCCCCCATTGTCGTTTCTCCCAAAAGCCAGAAAATAAACCTGCTGGATCTCAACCGTCAGCAGATGCGGGAATTTTTCCTGTCGCTGGGCGAGAAGCCTTTCCGCGCCGATCAGGTCATGAAGTGGATTTATCACTACTGCTGCGATGACTTCGAGCAGATGACCGACATCAACAAAAAGCTGCGTAACCGGCTGATGGAGCTGACGGAAATCCGCGCGCCAGAAGTGGCGGAAGAGATGCGCTCCACCGACGGCACCATTAAATGGGCCATTCGCGTGGGCGACCAGCTGGTGGAAACGGTCTACATCCCGGAAGGCGATCGCGCCACGCTGTGTGTCTCTTCACAGGTGGGGTGTGCGCTGGAGTGTAAATTCTGTTCGACCGCACAGCAGGGCTTTAACCGTAACCTGCGGGTGTCAGAAATTATTGGTCAGGTGTGGCGTGCGGCGAAAATTGTTGGTGCAGCCAAAATCACCGGCCAGCGTCCTATCACCAACGTGGTGATGATGGGCATGGGCGAGCCCCTGCTCAATCTCAATAACGTGGTTCCGGCGATGGAGATCATGCTGGATGACTTCGGTTTTGGTCTGTCGAAGCGTCGCGTAACCCTCTCCACCTCTGGCGTCGTGCCTGCGCTGGATAAACTGGGTGATATGATCGACGTGGCGCTGGCGATCTCGCTGCATGCAGCAAACGACAAGCTGCGTGATGACATCGTGCCGATCAACAAAAAGTACAATATCGAAACCTTCCTGGCGGCGGTGAAGCGTTACATCGCGAAATCCAACGCCAACCAGGGACGCGTGACCATTGAGTACGTCCTGCTGGATCACGTCAATGACAGCACTGATGATGCGCATGAACTTGCCGCATTACTGAAAGAAACACCGTGTAAAATCAACCTGATTCCGTGGAATCCCTTCCCGGGCGCGCCGTATGGCCGTAGCTCTAACAGCCGTATCGATCGCTTCTCCAAAGTTTTAATGGACTATGGTTTTACCACCATCGTGCGTAAAACCCGTGGTGACGACATTGATGCCGCCTGCGGTCAGTTAGCCGGCGAAGTCATTGACCGTACCAAGCGGACGATGCGCATCAAAATGGCGGGTGAAGCCATATCTGTGAAGCCTCTCTAGAAGGTTGAAATCGCGCGTTTCCTGACGTGATGACCCGTGGCAGGCTGCAGCCTGTCAACGTCAAACGGAGGGAAACGATTATGCGTAATGGATTACCTGCAGTGTTGCTGGCGCTGTTTGTTGTAAGCGGGTGTGTCAGTCAGCCGCGTGAACCTGGCGCAGAAGAGGTGCGTCTGCAGTTAGGGATGCACTATCTGGCCAGTGGCGACGCTGCTGCGGCTGAGCGAAACTTTCTAAGGGCACAGGCCGCTGCGCCACATGATTACCGGGTCTCGCTTGCGCTGGCACGGCTGGCACTGAAGCAGGGTAATCAGACAGCGGCGCAGGCACGGTTTATACTGGCACAGCAGCAGGCGCCGGATAATGGTTTTGTTGCTAACAATTACGGTGCGTTTCTCTGCGCTTTAAGGCAGTATGACGAAGCGCATCAACAGTTTAGTCGGGCAAGCGCAGCACAGCAGTTTGATGCTCGCAATGACGCGCTTGAACTGGCAGGCTTTTGTTATCTGCAGGCTGGCGATGTTGCTGCTGCCCGCAGGGCGTTACGTCAGGCCATTGATGCTGACAGGCGTAAAGCTGACTCGCTGCTGTCGGAAGCTGAAAAGCAGCTGGCAGATAACCATCTGTCGAAGGCTCAGGTTTTGCTTAGTGTTTACCAGCAACAACTGCCTGAAACAGCACGAAGTCTGGCGTTACACTTACGTTTCGCCGCGCTACAGGGAAATGCCGCTGACGTTTCACGTTATGGCGACCGGTTAGCGCGACGTTTTCCGCAATCGATACAGTACCAGCGTTATTTAGCTAATGAATACTGAAGCCACTCAAGAAAACTCTGCATTACAATCAACAGGTGAACGCCTGCGTCTGGCCCGTGAGCAGATGGGGCTGACGCAGCAGAACGTCGCTGAACGCCTGTGCCTGAAACTTTCTACCGTGCGTGACATTGAGGAGGACAAATCACCTGCTGATTTAGCTTCCACGTTCCTGCGCGGCTACATTCGCTCTTACGCGCGTCTGGTGCATATTCCTGAAGAGGAACTGCTGCCGATGATGGCGAAGCAGACACCGATTCGGTCTTCAAAGATTGAGCCGATGCAAAGTTTTTCACTGGGCAAACGCCGCAAGAAACGCGACGGCTGGTTAATGATTTTTACCTGGCTGGTGGTGTTTGTGGTCGTGGGGCTGACGGGCGCCTGGTGGTGGCAGAACCATAAAGCGTCTCAGGACGATCTGGTGCCGATGACCGACCAGAGCAGTAGCAGCGGTGATAATGGTCAGTCGATTCCGCTGGGTGAAAGCAGTGGTGATAGCGCGGCACCTGCCGCAACTGACGAGAGCAACACCACCACGACCAGTAACAGCGGCGCAGCCAGTGCGCCGGCGAGTGCGGCTCCGGCCGCCACCGCCAGCAATAGCGCGACCACCACTCAGCCGGATAACACCAGCAATGCTGTGGTGTCGCCGAGCCAGGCGCCAGTGGACAACTCAGCGGCTGCACCAGCAGCCACGACGCCGACAACCAGCGCGGCACCTCCGATGCCCGTCGGTGCAGCTGCGGTCAATGAGCCGGCAGCTGACCCTAATGCGGTGGTCATGAACTTCAACGCCGACTGCTGGCTGGAAGTCAGTGACGCGACCGGCAAAAAACTGTTCAGCGGCATTCAGCGTAGTGGTGGTAAACTCAGCCTCGCAGGAACGCCTCCGTATCGTCTGAAAATTGGCGCGCCTCGTGCGGTTCAGGTGCAATATCAGAATCAGCCCGTTGATTTAAGTCGTTTTATCCGTAATAACCAGGTTGCTCGCCTGACGTTGGGTGCGCAATAACAGCGTATCGCGTACCGGGCAATTGTGGAGAAGAAATATGCATAACGAAGCACCCATTATCCGCCGTAAATCCAAACGCATTTACGTCGGCAAGGTGCCGGTCGGTGACGGCGCGCCAATCGCTGTTCAGTCGATGACCAACACCCGCACCACTGACGTGGAAGCGACGGTAAATCAGATCAAAGCCCTTGAGCGAGTCGGTGTCGACATCGTTCGTATCTCGGTGCCTACCATGGATGCCGCAGAAGCATTCAGACTGATCAAACAGCAGGTGAATGTACCGCTGGTTGCAGATATTCATTTTGACTACCGCATCGCCCTGAAAGTCGCCGAGTATGGCGTCGACTGCCTGCGCATCAATCCCGGTAATATCGGGAACAACGAGCGCATCCGTATGGTGGTTGACTGCGCACGCGACAACAATATTCCGATTCGAATTGGCGTGAACGCCGGTTCACTGGAAAAAGATCTGCAGGAAAAGTATGGCGAGCCGACGCCGCAGGCGTTGCTGGAATCAGCCATGCGTCATGTCGATCATCTTGACCGTCTTAACTTCGATCAATTCAAAGTCAGCGTAAAAGCCTCTGACGTCTTCCTTGCCGTTGAATCTTATCGCCTGCTGGCGAAACAGATCGAACAGCCTCTGCATCTCGGCATCACCGAAGCGGGTGGCGCACGCGCAGGCGCAGTAAAATCTGCGATTGGACTTGGCCTGTTACTGTCAGAAGGGATCGGCGATACGCTGCGTATCTCGCTGGCGGCCGACCCGGTTGAAGAAGTCAAAGTCGGTTTCGATATCCTGAAGTCACTGCGCATTCGCTCTCGCGGGATCAACTTCATCGCCTGTCCAACCTGTTCACGTCAGGAGTTTGACGTTATCGGCACGGTCAACGCGCTGGAGCAGCGTCTGGAAGATCTGATCACCCCGATGGATGTCTCCATTATCGGCTGTGTCGTCAACGGACCGGGTGAAGCGACCCTCTCTACGCTGGGCGTGACCGGCGGCAGCAAGAAGAGTGGTTTCTACGAAGATGGCGTGCGTCAGCGCGATCGTCTCGACAACAATGACATGATTGATCAGCTGGAAGCGCGCATTCGCGCCAAAGCGTCGATGCTGGATGCCAGCCGCCGTATTGATGTGCAGCATCTGGAAAAATAATGGCGCGCGCGGTCTGCGTGCGTGACTTTTTTGACTGAACCTGTGCGGTTTCATCCTCATAAGGTATGATGCCGGACAGGTTTTTTTGCATTAAGAGATTCTAACGTGGCGAAGAATATTCAGGCGATTCGCGGGATGAACGACTACCTGCCTGCGGATACTGCCCTCTGGCAACGGATTGAAGGCGTTCTCAAGCAGACGCTGGCGAGCTACGGTTACAGCGAAATTCGCTTACCGCTGGTAGAGCAAACCCCACTGTTTAAGCGCGCCATCGGTGAAGTCACCGACGTGGTTGAAAAAGAGATGTATACCTTTGACGATCGCAACGGCGAAAGCCTGACGCTGCGTCCGGAAGGCACAGCAGGCTGTGTGCGAGCCGGTATCGAACACGGTTTACTCTACAACCAGGAACAGCGTCTGTGGTACATGGGTCCCATGTTCCGCTATGAGCGTCCGCAGAAAGGCCGCTATCGTCAGTTCTATCAGATTGGCGTGGAAGTTTTTGGTCTGCAGGGACCAGACATCGATGCTGAACTGATCATGCTGAATGCCCGCTGGTGGAAAGCCCTGGGTATCTTTGAGCACGTTCGCCTGGAACTTAACTCTATCGGTTCGCTGGAAGCGCGTGCTCACTACCGCGACGCGCTGGTCGCCTTCCTTGAACAGCACAAAGAGGTGCTGGATGAGGATTGCAAGCGCCGCATGTACAGCAACCCGATGCGCGTTCTCGACAGTAAAAATCCCGATGTTCAGCAACTGCTGAATGATGCGCCACAACTTGGCGACTATCTGGATGACGAATCACGCGAACATTTCAGCGGCCTGTGTGCCCTGCTGGATGACGCCGGAATCAGCTACACCGTCAATCAGCGTCTGGTGCGCGGTCTGGATTACTACAATCGCACCGTGATTGAGTGGGTCACCGATAGCCTGGGTTCACAGGGCACGGTTTGCGGCGGTGGTCGCTACGATGGCCTGGTTGAGCAGCTCGGGGGGCGCGCAACGCCAGCCGTAGGCTTTGCCATGGGCATGGAGCGCCTGGTGCTGCTGGTTCAGGCGGTTAATCCTGAATTTGAACCGACGAGCAATGTGGATGTCTATGTTATCGCCTCAGGTCAGGGCGTGCAGTCTGCTGCAATGCAGCTGGCTGAGAAATTGCGTGACGAAGCGCCAGAACTGAGGCTGATGACCAACTTTGGCGGCGGTAACTTCAAGAAGCAATTTGCCCGTGCTGACAAGTGGGGCGCGCGTGTTGCCCTGGTGTTAGGCGAGGATGAAGTCAAAGCCGGTCAGGTCGTGATTAAAGATCTACGCCGTGGCGAGCAGCAAACGCTGGATCAGGCAGAGGCTGCTGCTGTATTGCGTACGCTGTTACAGTAAGCGTGACACAGCACCAACCATAGAAAGGAGAGGGATTGCGTGGAAGTGTATAGCAATGAGAACGAGCAGACCGACGCGCTGCGCAACTTTTTTGCCAACAATGGCAAAGCGTTAGCCATTGGCGTAGTGATCGGCATTGCTGCGCTGGGTGGCTGGCGTTACTGGAGCAGTCATCAGGACGATACGGCGAAGTCAGTGTCTGCGCAGTATCAGCAACTGACCAGCGCCATGCAGGCAGGCAAACCGGAAACGCTGGAAGCGGTAAACCGTTTTGCCAGTGAAAACAGCAATACCTACGGTGCGCTGGCAGCGATGGATCTGGCGAAGCAGTATGTTGACGCCGGTCAGCTCGATAAGGCTGCGACGTTGCTGCAAAACGGACTGAAAGATACCAAAGATGCCAATCTGCAGGCGGTCATTAACCTGCGCCTGGCCCGCATTCAACTGCAACAGAATCAAGCCGATGCGGCGCTTAAAACCCTTGACGGTGTGAAGGGTGATGGCTGGACAGCCATTGTGGCCGATATTCGCGGCGAAGCGCTGCTGACCAAAGGCGACAAGCAGGGCGCGCGCGATGCTTGGAGTAAAGGGGTTGAATCTGACGCCTCTCCGGCATTGAAGCAAATGATGCAGATGAAGATGAATAACTTAAGCTAAGCCAGTCAAGAGAGAGCGCATGGAATTACGTAAATACCTGCTGCCGGGACTGATTTCAGTCACTTTGCTCAGCGGTTGTTCGCTGTTTAGCGGCGAAGAAGATGTAGTAAAAATGGCCCCGTTGCCGAAGGTCGAAAACCAGTTCACGCCACAGAAAGTGTGGAGCACCTCGGTTGGTGACGGTGTGGGTGATTTCTACTCAAATCTGCATCCTGCCTGGCAGGATAATACGGTTTACGCTGCCGACCGCTTTGGTATCGTCAAAGCACTGGATGCCGCAGACGGTAAAGAAAAGTGGAAAGTCGATCTCTCTGAGAAAACCGGCTTCTTCTCGAAAAATATTTCAGCCCTGCTATCAGGTGGCCTGACGGCCGATGGCGACCGCATTTATGTTGGCAGCGAACGCGGCCAGGTTTTTGCCCTGAACAGCAGCGATGGTAGCGTGGCCTGGCAGACGAAAGTCGCCGGTGAAGCGCTGTCACGTCCGGTGGTCAGCGATGGCCTGGTGCTGATTCATACCAGCAACGGCATGTTGCAGGGACTGGATCAGAGCAGCGGTGTGGTGAAGTGGAGCGTCAACCTGGATATGCCAGCGCTGTCTCTGCGCGGTGAATCTGCGCCGGCTGTGGCCTTTGGCGGCGCAATTGTCGGTGGCGACAACGGCCGTGTCAGTGCCGTGGCAATGAACCAGGGACAGCTGATCTGGCAGCAGCGTATTTCTCAGGTCAGCGGTGCCACGGAGATTGACCGTCTTAATGACGTCGATACCACACCGGTTATCGTTAACGGCGTCGTTTATGCACTGGCCTACAATGGCAATCTGTCGGCGCTGGATCTGCGTTCAGGTCAGATTTTGTGGAAACGCGAAATCGGCGGTGTGAAGGATCTGATTGTTGATGCCGGCCGTATCTATCTGGTCGATCAGGACGATCGTGTGATCGCTCTTAACACTGACGGCGGTGTTGCCATCTGGCGTCAAAGCGATCTGCTGCATCGCAACCTGACTTCACCGGTGCTCTACAACGGTTATCTGATAGTCGGTGACAGCGAAGGCTATCTGCACTGGCTGAACACCACAGATGGACGTTTTGTGGCACAGCAGGAACTGGATAGCTCAGGCTTCCAGACCGAGCCGGTAGTTGCCAGCGACAAGCTGCTGATCCAGTCCAAAGACGGTGAGGTTTATGCGATTACCCGTTAACGGGTAAACGTCTGGCAGGTGAAATCCTCCGTTCCGACGGCTCCTGATTTAATCAGGGGCCGTTTCGTTTTTAGTCAGGCATGGTATTCTTTGCGCCTTAAGCCTGAACTTAACGGCCAGAGCCGTTATAATCTCGCCATTCGGGCGATTAATTTTTTATTGAGGCATTTTGTTATGGTACCTGTGGTCGCGCTGGTTGGGCGTCCCAATGTGGGAAAATCTACGCTATTCAACCGTTTAACACGCACACGTGATGCGCTGGTAGCGGATTTTCCTGGACTGACTCGCGATCGCAAATATGGTCGCGCCGAAGTGGAAGGGCGCGAATTTATTGTTATTGATACCGGTGGTATCGACGGCACCGAAGAGGGTGTTGAAACGCGGATGGCTGAACAGTCACTGCTGGCGATCGAAGAAGCCGATGTTGTGCTGTTTATGGTGGATGCGCGTGCGGGTATGATGGCCGCCGATCAGCAAATTGCGAAGCATCTCCGTTCCCGTCAGAAAGCGACCTTCCTGGTGGCAAATAAAACTGACGGGATGGATCCGGATCAGGCGATTGTCGACTTCTATTCACTGGGCCTGGGCGAAATCCACGCCATTGCGGCGTCGCATGGTCGTGGTGTGAGCAGCCTGATTGAAGAGGCGCTGCTGCCGTGGATGGAAAAAGTTGAGGCGGTCGAGCTCACTGAAGAAGAAGAGAACCAGGCTTACTGGGCTGCGTTAGAAGCTGACGAGATTGCTGAGCAGGAAGCCGCAGAGGAAGAAGAAAACTTCGACCCGACGGGCCTGCCGATCAAACTGGCTATCGTTGGTCGTCCAAACGTAGGTAAGTCAACGCTTACCAACCGCATTCTCGGTGAAGACCGCGTGGTGGTCTACGATATGCCGGGCACCACCCGCGACAGCATCTACATTCCGATGGAGCGCGATGGACGTGAATACGTTCTGATCGACACCGCCGGTGTCCGTAAGCGTGCCAAAATCTCTGACACTGTAGAGAAATTCTCGGTGATCAAGACGCTGCAGGCGATTGAAGATGCCAACGTGGTGATGCTTGTGATTGATGCGCATGCCGGCATTTCCGATCAGGATCTCTCACTGCTTGGCTTCATTCTCAACAGTGGTCGCTCGCTGGTGATTGTGGTCAACAAATGGGATGGCCTGTCGCAGGAAGTACGTGATGAAGTGAAAGAGACGCTGGACTTCCGTCTGGGCTTTATCGATTTCGCCCGTATCCACTTTATCTCTGCGCTGCACGGCAGCGGCGTGGGTAATCTGTTCGAGTCGATCACTGAAGCTTATGACTGCTCGACCCGACGCGTAAATACCTCGCTGCTGACGCGCATCATGAACATGGCTGCAGACGATCACCAGCCGCCGCTGGTACGCGGTCGTCGCGTTAAGCTGAAATACGCGCATGCCGGTGGTTATAACCCGCCTATCGTAGTGATCCACGGTAATCAGGTGAAGGATCTGCCCGATTCTTACAAACGCTATCTGATGAACTACTTCCGTAAATCACTGAACGTGATGGGAACGCCAATTCGTATTCAGTTCAAAGAGGGTGATAACCCTTATGAAGGCAAACGTAACCTGCTGACGCCAACGCAGCAGCGTAAACGTAAGCGTCTGATGGCGCATATGAAAAAGAATAAGCGTTAACAAAATGAGGGCCATCTGGCCCTCTTTTTTTTGCTCTGAACTCATCAGGCAGGGAGAAGAAAATGATGGTGATGTGTGAAAAATGTCAGCAACCGCTGTCGCTCAGCAACGGTGAAATTATCTGCAGTGCCTGTGGTGCGCATTATCCCGCGAAACCCTGTTGCCCTGAGTGTCACCAGCCGCTTGACGTACTCAAAGCCTGCGGTGCAGTGGACTACTTTTGCCGCAATGGACATGGTCTGATCTCGCGCAAGCGCGTACTGTTCCAGCCGCCAGGTCACTAACGCCGCTTTCAGCTACGCGTAATCTGTCTGAGAATCCACCGCGACGCCCGGCTATTTGTAGCAAAAATGCTATTGCGCCGTAACAAACCGGTTAGATATGTTCACTCTGTAACGTACCAGGTGGTACAATCCTGCCGCGTCGTGGGAGGGGTCAGCCACATCAGTGCTCTTCCGGCCCACAGATTCTCACGGACGCGGGTCTGTTTATATTCGATTTGAAACCGAGCGATGCTCCACGCGCACCTGTTAACGCGCCGGAGTCCGGATGGCCTCTGTCCGGGCGCTCTGTTTATTCAGGAGAGTAAGTGTTATGGCTGAAACATCCTCCCGCGCCGGAAAGGGGCTGGGAATCGCATCCATGCTGCTCGGACTGGTGCTGCTTGCCACCGGTCTGTTTTTTGCAATTGGCGGCGGTAAACTGGTTGCCTTGGGCGGCAGTTGGTACTTTTTAATTGCGGGTATTGTTACTGTCCTCTCCGCAATTCAGTTCTTCCGTCGCAAATCTTCGGCAGTGGTTCTGTTCCTGCTGGTCTTTGCTGGCACCCTGATCTGGTCGCTGTTTGACGCAGGTCTGGATTTCTGGCCACTGGTCTCGCGTCTGATGGTTCCAGCCGGACTGACGCTGCTGGCTTTCCTGATCTGGCCTTCACTGCGTAAGCACGAAGGTAAGCACTCACTGGCGAAACCTTCTTACGCGTTCGCGGCAGTGCTGGCGGCAGGCATGGTGGCAACACTGGTGCAGATGTTCCAGCCTCATCCTACCGTTGCGGCTACGGGCGAAGAGTTACCGTTGATCCCGGTAGACAAAGCGAAACAACAGAAAGACTGGGATAATTACGGCAACACGCCTCAGGGCAGCCGCTTTGTGGCACTCGATCAAATCACCCGCGACAACGTGAAAGATCTGCAGGTCGCGTGGACCTTCCGCACGGGTGATACCCCAGTCAGCCCGACCGGTAACGGCGCAGAAGATCAGCAGACGCCATTACAGATTGGCAATACCCTTTATCTCTGTACGCCGCATAACAACGTTATCGCCGTTGAAGCCAACACGGGTAAGCAGATCTGGAAACGTGAAATCAACGCCCAGGCTGAAGTCTGGCCGCGCTGCCGTGGTCTGGCTTACTTTGATGCCACCAAACCTGTGCAACAGCCGGACAAGCCGGGTTCTGTACCGGTGACGGCGGCTGTGCTGCCAGCTGGTGACAGCTGTCAGCGCCGTATTCTGATGAATACCATTGATGCGCGTCTGATTGCGATCAACGCCGACAACGGTGAGTTCTGTGAAGATTTTGGTAATCACGGCATCGTAGATCTCAAAGCGGGCCTGGGTCAGGCACCGGACCCACAATATCAGCTGACCTCCGCGCCAACGCTGGCCGGTACCACGGTTGTGGTGGGTGGCCGTGTCGCAGATAACGTACAGACCGATATGCCTGGTGGTGTGTTACGTGGTTTTGACGTGATTACTGGCAAAATGCGCTGGGCGTTTGACCCGGGCAATGTTGACCCGAATGCGATACTGATGCCGGGCAAAGATTATACCCGCAGTACGCCAAACTCATGGGCGCCGATGTCTTATGACCCGGCAATGAACACCGTGTTCATCCCAATGGGGAGTTCGTCAGTTGACCTCTGGGGTGCGAACCGTACCGCGCTGGATCACAAATATGGCGCATCGGTGCTGGCGCTGGATGCCACCACCGGTAAAGAGAAGTGGGTCTATCAGACCGTACATAACGATCTGTGGGACTTCGACCTGCCGATGCAGCCAAGCCTGATCGACTTCCCGCAAAAAGATGGCAGCACCACGCCAGCGGTGGTGATTGGCGGCAAAACCGGCATGATCTTCGTGCTTGACCGTATGACCGGTAAGCCGCTGACCAAAGTCGAAGAACTGCCGATGCCGCAGGGTCATATCCCGAACGAGCAGTACACCAAAACACAGCCGCACTCGACCGGTATGCCGCAGATCGGCAACCAGACGCTGAAAGAGTCTGACATGTGGGGTGCCACGCCGTTTGACCAGCTGGCTTGCCGTATTGGTTTCAAATCGATGCGCTATGACGGTCTGTTCACCGTACCAGACACTGACAAGTCTCTGAGCTTCCCGGGTTCACTGGGTGGAATGAACTGGGGCAGCATGTCGATCGATCCGAACAATCACCTGTTGTTCGTCAATGACATGCGTCTGGGCCTGTGGGTTCAGATGATCCCGGCGGATACCAATAAAACGGCGCGTGGCAGTAACGGTGGCGAAGCGATCAACACCGGTATGGGTGCGGTTCCGCTGAAAGGCACGCCTTATGCTGTGAATAAGAACCGCTTTATGTCACCGCTGGGCATCCCTTGTCAGAAACCGCCATTTGGTACGCTGTCGGCGATTGACCTGAAAACACAGAAAATCGTCTGGCAGGTGCCGGTCGGTACGGTGCAGGATACCGGTCCGTTTGGTATTAAAATGCGCGTGAAAATGCCGATTGGTATGCCAACGCTGGGCGGTACGCTGGCAACGCAGGGTGGCCTGGTGTTCATCGCCGGTACACAGGATTACTACCTGCGCGCCTTTGATGCATCAACCGGTAAAGAAGTGTGGAAAGCACGTCTGCCGGTGGGCAGTCAGGGCGGCCCAATGAGCTACGTCTCACCGAAAGATGGTAAGCAGTACATCCTGATCTCGGCAGGTGGCGCACGTCAGTCTCCGGACCGTGGTGATTACGTGATTGCGTACGCGCTGCCAGACAGCAAGTAACAACGCTTAACGAGAAGGGCCGACATTGTCGGCCCTTTTTTTATTTGCCGTCGCGCCACAGCGCCTGCAACTCAGGTGGTGCCACCTGTTCCGGAATCAGCAGCACAATGGTGCCCACCTCGCGGCGGGTGGCATACTGAATCTGGATGCGGAAATAGCGCTGATCGCCACTGCCCACCTGCGCAGCTTTTTCCTCGGGTTCGCCCAGCGGCATTGCCTGCTCCAGCGCATGGCAGACGCGCTCTTTTTCCGGTGCCGGCAGCTCACCCAGCATAAAACGACGTTCGGCGCGCAGCCCCGGAATAAAGGCCATGCCGCCTTCACGCGCGACGATGATGGTGGCATCATCGGTGAGTTCGGGCAGGTCACTCATAACACGCCAACCTCCTTCCACGCCTGTTCAATAGCATTGCTGACCGACGCGTCGAAGCGTTTTTTACCATGCTCAACGGTGAAGCGGGCAAATGTCTTAAAGTCCGCATTCTGTGGCAGTTCGTCGTCACACACGGTGTCGTACCAGGCATATCCCGCCTGTTCCCATGCATAACCGCCGAGTGCTGTAGCCGCCAGATAAAAGGCCCGGTTAGGAATGCCGGAGTTAATATGGACCCCACCGTTATCTTCACGGGTCTTCACGAAGTGATCCATGTGGGCCGGTTGCGGATCTTTGCCCAGCATCGGATCATCGTAGGCGGTACCAGGTTCAGACATCGATCGCAAACCACGCCCGTTAATTCCTTTTGCCAGCAGACCTTCACCGATGATCCAGTCGGCCTCGTCGGCGCGCTGTTTTTTACTGAACTGTTTCACCAGCGAGCCAAAGACATCCGACAGCGATTCATTCAGCGCGCCAGACTGCTCAAAGTAGATTAACCCGGCTTCGTTTTCAGTGACGCCATGCGCCAGCTCGTGCGCCACCACGTCAATCGCAATGGTGAAGCGATTGAAGATTTCGCCGTCACCATCACCAAATACCATCTGCTGGCCGTTCCAGAAAGCGTTCTGGTATTTCTCACCGTAGTGCACGGTACCCAGCAATTTCAGCCCCTGATTATCCAGCGAGTTACGCTGATAAGCCTGCCAGAAGAAGTCATAGGTTACGCCAAGATAGTCCCAGGCTTCTTCTGCAGCCACGTCGTCATTGCCGGGCTGACCTTCCTGACGAATCAGTTTACCCGGCAGCGTTTGCTGACTTTGCGCATCATAAATTTCACGATCCACATGACCACCCGCCGCGGTTTTTACGCCGGTCGGCTTTTGCCAGTGTTCCGCCATGAGGTGCTGAACGTGAGTCAGGGTGCGACGCGCCTGCTCCTGCTGGTGGCCGGAACCGTGTGCGATGATTTTGCGAAGGATATAGGGAGGAATAACGCTGTAAGCCATCTGGAACTCCTTGGCATCATGAATGTACCAAAAAGTATAGACCCGCCAGTCTGGTTAAACCTTATTCATCAGACCAGCGGTGAGGGAAAAGTGTGATTTGACAGCAAGCGTCAGCGTCAGGACGCGGTTTTGCGGCGGCGTTTTTTCTCAGGTAACAGCTGGGTCACCTGGCTTTCAACCCAGCCATCATCCAGACGGGTGCGCAGCAGATCGCCGCTCTGGAGCTGTACCGTTTTCTTCACCACCTGTCCGGTGGTGTCGGTGGTCACACTGAACCCACGCGCCAGCGTCGCCAGCGGGCTGACGCCTTCCAGCTGCGCCACCAACTGACCAAAGTGCTGCCTGTTGCTGTTAAGCTGCTGAGTGATGCTCTGCTGCAGGCGATAGTGCCAGTTTTGAAGCTGCTTTTGCGCCTCGAACAGGCGCTGCTGCGGCTGTTGAGCAGTGAGTCGCTGGGACAGGCGATCCTGCTGACGTGTTGCGTGACGCAGACGGGTTTCGATCGCTTCACCCAGACGCTGTTGCAGGCGGAACAGGGCGGTCTGCTGGCGAGCCAGACGCAACTGCGGGTGCTGCTGCTGCAGACGATGCTCAAGGCGGGTATAAAGCCGCTGCTGGCGCGCCAGGTAATAATCCATCGCCATCTCCAGCCGCTGTTGCTGAGATTGCAACTGGCGCAGCAACTCCAGCTGGTTACGGCTGACAATTTCAGCGGCGGCGGAAGGGGTGGGCGCGCGTAAATCGGCAACAAAGTCAGCAATGGTGACATCGGTTTCGTGACCGACCGCGCTGACGACAGGAATGCGGCTGGCAAAAATGGCGCGTGCTACGCGTTCGTCATTAAAACTCCACAGATCTTCCAGTGAACCGCCGCCGCGTCCGACGATTAACACGTCGCACTCATTGCGCAGGTTGGCGATTTCAATTGCACGGACAATCGCCGCGGGCGCATCAACACCCTGAACTACGGTGGGGTAGATCACCACGGGCAGCGAAGGATCACGGCGATGCAGCACACGTAACACATCGTGCAGTGCCGCACCGGTGGAAGAGGTGATAACCCCGACCTGGCGTGCCGGTTCCGGCAGTGGTTGCTTATGCTGCGGATCGAACAATCCTTCGGTCGCCAGTTTTGCTTTCAGCAGTTCAAACTGCTGCTGCAACAAGCCTTCACCCGCCGGATGCATGCTCTCGGCAATCAGCTGATAGTCACCGCGGGGTTCATAGAGCGTGATGTTGGCACGCACCAGTACCTGCTGACCGTGCTGCGGACGGAAGGTGACGCGACGATTGCTGTTACGGAACATGGCACAGCGAACCTGAGCGCCATCATCTTTCAGCGTGAAGTACCAGTGACCGGATGCCGGTTGCGTGAAGTTGGAGATCTCGGCGCTGATCCAGACCAGACCCATCTCTTTCTCCAGCAGTTGACGCACTGTCGTATTGAGACGGCTGACGGTAAAAATATTGGCGATGGGTGGCAGCGACATGTGACGAAGATCAAATTCCAAATCAGCAGGTTAATTCATCGATACTACATTGCTGCCTGCGCGGATCAAGAGTTTTTCTTAAATAATGCTGGAGGCAATCGATTACGGCCTGTATAATGCCGCGGCAATATTTTATCTATTCTCAATCACCCGAGGTGGAGTATTGCCATGTTAAGAATCGCTAAAGAAGCACTCACTTTTGACGACGTTCTGCTCGTCCCTGCACACTCCACCGTCCTGCCTAATACGGCCGATCTCAGCACTCAGCTGACCAAAAATATCCGTTTAAACATTCCTATGCTCTCCGCTGCCATGGACACCGTGACCGAATCGGGTCTGGCGATTGCGCTGGCACAGGAAGGCGGCCTTGGCTTCATCCATAAAAATATGTCGATTGAACGCCAGGCGGACGAAGTGCGCAAGGTGAAGAAACATGAAAGCGGCGTGGTCACTGAACCACAGACCGTGCTGCCAACCACGCCTCTGGCTGATGTGAAAGTGCTGACCGAGCGCAACGGCTTTGCAGGCTACCCGGTAGTTAACCGCGACAACGAACTGGTGGGTATCATCACCGGTCGTGATGTGCGCTTTGTCACCGACCTCTCTCAGCCGGTCTCTGCGGTCATGACCCCGAAAGAGCGTCTGGTAACGGTGAAAGAGGGTGAAGCGCGTGATGTGGTCCTGCACAAGATGCACGAAAAGCGCGTTGAGAAAGCGCTGGTCGTGGATGACAGCTTCCATCTGCTGGGCATGATCACTGTTAAAGACTTCCAGAAAGCCGAACGTAAACCTAACGCCTGTAAAGATGCGCAGGGTCGACTGCGTGTCGGTGCAGCGGTGGGCGCGGGTGCCGGTAACGAAGAGCGTATTGATGCGCTGGTCGCAGCAGGCGTTGACGTGCTGCTGATTGACTCTTCACACGGCCACTCTGAAGGTGTGCTGTCACGCATCCGTGAAACCCGCGCTAAATACCCGGATCTGGAAATCGTCGGCGGTAACGTGGCCACTGGCGCAGGCGCTCTGGCGCTGGTCGCGGCAGGCGTCAGCGCCGTTAAAGTCGGTATCGGCCCGGGCTCAATCTGTACTACCCGTATCGTAACCGGCGTGGGCGTTCCGCAGATCACTGCCGTTTCTGACGCGGTTACAGCGCTGGAAGGCACCGGTATTCCGGTGATTGCTGACGGCGGTATCCGTTTCTCTGGTGATATCGCTAAAGCAATCGCGGCGGGTGCGTCCTGTGTGATGGTCGGTTCAATGCTGGCGGGGACCGAAGAGTCGCCGGGCGAGATCGAACTCTATCAGGGCCGTTCATTCAAATCCTATCGCGGTATGGGTTCACTGGGCGCGATGTCCAAAGGCTCGTCTGACCGTTACTTCCAGACTGATAACGCCGCTGACAAGCTGGTGCCGGAAGGTATCGAAGGTCGCGTGGCCTATAAAGGCCGTCTGAAAGAGATCGTGCATCAGCAGATGGGCGGATTGCGTTCGTGCATGGGCCTGACCGGTTGCCTGACCATTGACGACCTGCGCACCAAAGCGGAATTTGTTCGCATCAGCGGTGCGGGCATCAATGAGAGCCACGTGCATGACGTGACCATCACTAAAGAGTCACCGAACTACCGCATGGGTTCATAATCCCGATTTCACGCCCGGCTTCAGCCGGGCGCTTTTATTGATCAAGTCACCGTTCTGGAAACCCCTCAATGACGACGGAAAATATCCATAAGCACCGCATTCTGATTCTCGATTTCGGCTCACAATACACGCAGCTGGTGGCACGTCGCGTGCGCGAGCTCGGCGTTTATTGCGAACTCTGGGCATGGGATGTCACCGAAGAGCAGATTCGCCAGTTCAACCCCAGCGGCATCATCCTTTCTGGTGGCCCGGAAAGCACCACAGAACTGAACAGCCCGCGTGCACCTGAATATGTTTTCAACGCAGGCGTGCCGGTGCTGGGTGTCTGCTACGGTATGCAGACCATGGCAATGCAGCTGGGCGGCACAGTATCTGGCTCTAACGAGCGCGAGTTCGGCTATGCGCAGGTTGAAGTGACGACCCCAAGTGCCCTGGTTCGCGACATTGAAGATGCAATCAGCGCCACCGGTAAACCGCTGCTGGATGTCTGGATGAGCCACGGCGACAAAGTCACGGCGATCCCGGCTGACTTCGTGACCGTTGCCAGCACAGAAACCTGTCCGTTTGCCATTATGGCCAACGAAGAAAAGCGTTTCTACGGCGTGCAGTTCCACCCGGAAGTGACCCATACCCGTCAGGGTCTGCGGATGCTTGAGCGCTTCATCATCGACATCTGTGAATGTGAAGCACTGTGGACACCGGCCAAAATCATTGAAGATGCCGTTGAACGCCTGCGTGAGCAGGTTGGCAACGACAAGGTCATCCTTGGTCTGTCAGGCGGAGTGGACTCCTCTGTGACGGCAATGCTGCTGCATCGTGCCATCGGCGACCGTCTGACCTGTGTGTTCGTGGATAACGGCCTGCTGCGTCTGAACGAAGCACAACAGGTAATGGATATGTTTGGCGACCACTTCGGTCTGAACATCATCCATGTGCCGGCTGAGATGCGCTTCCTGGATGCGCTGGCGGGTATTGATGAGCCAGAAGCCAAGCGTAAGACCATTGGTCGCGTCTTTGTGGAAGTGTTCGACGAAGAAGCGCTGAAGCTGCAGGATGTGAAGTGGCTGGCACAGGGCACCATCTATCCGGACGTGATTGAGTCGGCGGCGTCAGCTACCGGTAAAGCGCACGTCATCAAGTCACACCACAACGTGGGTGGCCTGCCGAAAGAGATGAAGATGGGCCTGGTTGAGCCGCTGAAAGAGCTGTTCAAAGACGAAGTGCGCAAGATTGGTCTGGAGCTGGGCCTGCCGTACGACATGCTGTATCGCCATCCGTTCCCGGGTCCGGGTCTGGGCGTGCGTGTGCTGGGCGAAGTGAAGAAAGAGTATTGCGACCTGCTGCGCCGTGCCGATGCCATCTTCATCGAAGAGCTGCATAAAGCGGATCTCTACAACAAAGTCAGCCAGGCGTTCACTGTCTTCCTGCCGGTTCGCTCGGTCGGCGTGATGGGCGATGGCCGTAAATATGACTGGGTTGTCTCGCTGCGTGCGGTGGAAACCATCGACTTTATGACCGCACACTGGGCGCACCTGCCGTATGATTTCCTGGGCCGCGTCTCAAACCGCATCATCAATGAAGTCGACGGCATCTCCCGCGTGGTGTACGACATCAGCGGCAAGCCACCGGCGACGATTGAGTGGGAATAAACCGGCCCATGCCGCCGATTAGCTCCTGATGCTTTAAAAGCCCGCTTTCAGCGGGCTTTTTATTGCCTGAACTCCACTTAGATGGGCCATTTTAACCTTTCAGCACATCTATCCCCATCACTGGCGGTTTTCTGTTCACTTTACCGGAAATTGCGCTATTCTCCCTGCAGTAGAAGCCTGCACTTAACTTCCTTTGTGTCCTGCTTTTATCCGCCGCTTCGATAATCCGTATCCCAAAGCCGCTACTTACTGTAACCGCCTGCTACTCAGGCGTTTCGTGATTCTTACGTCATCAGGAATGTTGTCATGCTCTCACTGAAAGTGTTCAGCCTGTTTTTTGTTGCCGTGCTACTGCTGTCGCTGGGGGCCAGCATTGCGCAGGCGACGCGTCACGGCGAAACCGCACAGACCGGTGGCTGGGCCACTGCCCGGCGGGATTCGTCCGGAATCGCGCCCGATCCGCGTGCGTTATATAACCTGGCTATCGTGCAGGTCTATGCGGCGCCGACCTATGGCTGGAAAGGGCGGGTGGCGGTGCATCCCTGGATCATCTTTAAGCGCGCAGGTGAAACGCGTTTCACCCGCTACGAAGTGATTAGCTGGGGCAGCGGCGACAAAATCCGGCGCAACACCAACCTGCCGGATGGTTACTGGTATGGCGCAAAACCCCGGCTGCTGGTGGAGCATCGCGGACCGGAAGCCGAGGCGATGATTCCGCAGATTGAAGCCGCCATTAAATCCTATCCGTGGCCGACAACTTATCGTGCCTGGCCCGGACCGAACAGCAATACCTTCCTGGCGCATATCGGCCGTGAAGTGCCGGCTTTAAAACTGGATCTGCCCGCCAATGCGCTGGGCAAAGATTACCGGTCACTGTGGCATCCCATCGGGCTGCCGCCATCCGGGCGCGGTTTGCAGGTGTCGATTCTGGGCGTGGCGGGCGTGACGCTGGGCGCGGAAGAGGGACTTGAAGTGAACCTGCTGGGGCTTAACATGGGACTCGATTTTACGCCGTTCCGGCTGCGGTTGCCGTTTATCGGTGGTCTGGGCAATGACAACCTTCAGCAGGACAAACCCTGACAGTCTGGCCCCGTCAGGGGCCATTTTGCGTCAGCACACGCCAAAGTCACCTTCTTCGTGATAGAGATTGACGCTCTCTGCTTTCACTTCGAACTCTTTCTTGGCCGCATCATCAACGCGCGCGCACCACAGGGTGTCGCCGTCGACGCGCAATACCTGCATTTTAGGCCCGCCGGTTTTCGACTGAACAAAATCCTCTGCTTTAAACATTCCTGCCTCCGTTGTTGAACATGAGTCCGGCCGGATTCTCGCTGGCGCGGTTTATTTTTTGCGTGACGTTTTCCAGTTTATACCCTGACCGTTTTACTGCGAGAAAAAGTCTGCGCATGCTGAGGCGCATTAAGAAATATTTACCTGGTTGTCAGTTGACAACTCAATCATTCAGCGTCAGGATAGGGACACACATGGCAAGGAAGCGGCATCCCAGTAAAGAGATTGAAACGGCGTTACGTTACGCAGAAACCCATGGCTGGCTGGTCGTGACGGGAGGTCATCACGCCTGGGGCAAAATGTACTGCCCGAAAAATCTGTTGATGTGCCGATGTGGGGAGTTTTGTCTGACCTGCATCTGGAGCACACCGAAAAATGCACATCAGCATGCCCAGGCGCTGCGGCGCGTGGTAGATAATTGTCACTATCTGAAGTCCTGAAGCAGCACAAGGAGAGGCATATGGAATATTGTTTTACACTGCGGTTTAGCCTGCCGGAAGGGCATGCGCCGGTGGATGAGTTGCTGGAAACACTGGCAGTATCAGGCTGTGATGATGCACTGATTGGTCTGGGTATGCCAGGGCGCATTGCACTGGAGTTTACCCGGGAGTCTGACTCTGCCACGGAGGTATTGAAACAGGCAGAAGAGGATGTGCTGCGTGCTATACCGGGTGCCACGCTGGTAGAAGCGGCACCTGATTTTGTGGGATTGACGGATGTGGCCGAGATCATCGGCATGACGCGTCAGAATATGCGTAAGTTAATGCTCAGCCACCGCCCGCCCTTTCCACTGCCGGTGCACGACGGTAAAACCGCCATCTGGCATTTAGCCGATGTGCTGGAGTGGTTGAGCCAGCGCGGCAATTACACGCTGCCTGCGGCGACCCGTGAGCTGGCACAGGTGACGCGGCAGCGCAATCTCAACGGGTCGCTGCAACGTTACGGGCTGCACGCTTGATCAGTGCGGCAGCAGGAAGATCGTCGCCAGTCCCAGGAAGATAAAGAAGCCGCCGGTATCGGTCAGAGCGGTGATCAATACGCTGGAGCCTACGGCCGGATCGCGCTTCATTTTGGTCATCACCAGCGGAACCAGTACACCCATTAGCGCGGCCAGCAGCAGATTCAGCGCCATGGCCAGCATCATGACGCCACCCAGCGCCATATTGTCATACATCAGCCAGGTAATGCCGCCCATAATGCCGCCCCAGAACAGGCCGTTGATCAGCGCTACGCCCAGTTCACGGACAATCAGAAACGAGAAGTTACCCGGTTCAACCTGATGTAAAGCCAGTGCCCGCACAATCATGGTGATGGTCTGGTTACCGGTGTTGCCGCCAATACCCGCAACAATTGGCATCAGGGTGGCAAGCGCCACGATTTGCGAAATCGTCCCTTCAAACAGCCCGATAACCCGCGAAGCAACAAAGGCGGTACAGAGATTGATGGCCAGCCAGGCCCAGCGTTTGCGTACTGATTTACGCACCGGGGCAAACACATCCTCTTCCTGACTGATGCCGCCCATTTTACGAATGTTACTTTCGTTTTCGGCATTCACCAGGTCGACAATGTCTTCGATGGTCACACGGCCAATCAGTTTGCCCTTCGCGTCGGTGACGGCAGCAGAAATCAGGTTATAACGCTCAAAGGCGCTGGCCGCATCTTCGGCCTTGTCGTTGAGCTGGAAGGTGGTCGGGCGCGCGTTCATAACGTCGCTGACCAGAGTTTTAGGTTTGTTAAGCAGGATATCCGTCAGCAGCAGTTCGCCCAGCAGCTGATTGTCTTTGTTAGTAATAAAGAGTTTATCGGTACCGCCTGGCATGCTTTTACGCTTGCGCAGAAAACGCTGCACCGTTGCCAGCGTGACATCGTCGCGCACCGTCAGGATATTAAAATCCATCACCCGGCCTACGCGGTCGCGGTCGAGCTGCACCATATCGAGCATGCGGGCGCGCAGAGCTGGCTCCACGGTCGCCAGCAGGCGCCCGGTCAGGTCACGCGGCAGATATTGTGCCAGCCAGACCTGATCGTCGATGTCCAGCGGCTGGATAGCGCGCAGGATATCACGGTCGCTCATCTCTTCGGTGAGGCTGGCCCAGACCGTTTCTGAGGCTTCAACCAGCACGTGACCACGCCGCTCGTTTGGCACCAGACGCCACAATGCCTGACGTTCCTCTTCGGGCAGGGCTTCAAGAATGTCGGCGAGGTCAGCGGCATGAAGCTGCTGAATATCCTGTTCCAGCGCATCACGCTGGGCCGCATTTTCACGTTGCTGTTCAGGGTTGAGATCGCCGGATTTCTCCAGCAGGGAATCAACCAGATCGTGCTCATTGAGCAGCAGCGTCAGAATGCGATGACGTATTTCACTTAAACGTTGAGATTGAGAGGCAGACACATTGGATCCCTTAGTCTGTAAGCACCAGCACGCAGTGTAGCGTTTCGCCTGAAAAAGGGATGCAAAAAAGAGTCCAGTTATCTGGATTCCGTTCAGGTTTCAGTGCAATTCAGGCGAAATATCAGTATTCGCTAGCGCGTATCATTTGATGTGACGGTGACAGGCTCAGGAATAGCTTTCTGTTGCTGATGATGCTCGAAGGCAGCAGGCAGGATAAAAATCAGGCGACTAAAGAGAATGATAAAACTGATCAGCAGCACAATGCGGGTCATGGTGCCGGTTTTTTGACGTCTTCGGGGAGAAATAGCGCTGTTCACGCGGGGTGGTTCCTGTAATGAGCCCATCATAGGGCGACTGCAATATTTAGTCACAGTCGCCAGATGAAATCAATCGCTGTTGAAAAAAACAGCAGATAAAGATCAATAACTCGCTTTTTGCGCCAGTAACGTCGCAAAGCGGCAGGTGATGCGGTTACCGTTTTCATCTTTACGATGCAGCTGACCGGGGTGCTCGTTGTACTTCACGATGTGCCAGTTGCGATAATAGTGGCTGAGTTCGCCCGATTTAAACGCAAAAGAGAAATCTGCCGGGCAGGGCATATCGTCCGTGTTCATCGCCGCCACAATCAGGTTGAAACCATCCCTGATCGTACAGGCCTGCATGTCGGCAATCAGCTGCGGAATGGTCTGCGGCTGCAGAAACATCATTACCACGGTCGACAGCACAACGTTGAAGCCGCCATTAAAGCGTGTGTTGTTCAGATCTCGCTGCTCAGTGTGAATACCCTGAAGGTTTTCCTGCGCAATAATCTCCTGCAGGCGCGCCAGGCTCTGCGGATTGTGATCCCACGCTGTGACGTCAAAACCGTGCTGATTCAGAAACAGCGTATTGCGTCCCACGCCACAGCCAAGATCAAGCGCCTTGCCGACGTTAAGCTGGGGCAGAGCCGCAACCACTTCGGAGTGGGGCGGCGTTAAACCATAGGTGTCGGCAAAATAGTTTTCGCCTGAAAGCGGTGCGGTTGGTTGTGTCATAGTCATCAATTCAGTTAAACGGGCGCGGGGCGCCCGGGTTGTCAGATATCTTCTTGGAGGATCAGCTTCCATCCGGTGACGTCGTTCCAGTAAGCCTGCTCGCGTTCAAGATCGAGCTGAACCAGATTGTTCTGCGCAAAGTAGCCCGCCGGGAAAATCAGCGTCCAGTGGCCATCATCGCATTTCAGGGTTAATGCATCCGGACGCGTGGTGGCCTGGCGCTGATTATTCAGCAGGGTGCCCAGGCGCAGCAGAAAAATCAGCGGCACAAACTGCTTTTTCTTGAACAGCGTTACGCGTGGTAACTCATCAAGCTTCACTGCTTTACGATGGAATCTGACCAGTGCCGCCAGTAGCATCTGCTGATCCTGATTGAACCCCGGCAGGTTGGTGTTTTGCAGAATATAGGCTGAATGACGTTGCAGGCCGCTGTGATTGATAGTCAGGCCCACTTCGTGCAGCATCGCCGCCCATTTTAGCAGTGCAGCCAGTTGCGGATTCGCCAGCTTTGGGTTCTGATCGCGCCATTGCAAATAAAGCTGCTCGGTCGTCTCCAGCACACGTCGAGCCTGATCGCTGTCGATGGCGTAATGGTTAGCCAGACTTTGTGCTGTGCGGCTGCGAATATCCTGATGGCGGAAACGGCCCTCCATCTCATAGAGCACACCTTCACGCAGCGCACCGTCGGAGAGGCGCAGCTCGCGAATCGCCAGCGCATCGAAGACGCCACAGAGAATCGCCAGTCCGGGGACAAACACGCCTTTACGCTCTTCTGACAGGCCCGGCAGGCTCAGTGCAGAGAAGGATTTATGTTTCATCACTTCGTCATAGAGCTTTTCGAGACGCTCAGGCGTAATCAGCTTCTCTTTTTCATCCATCGCCTGCAGCACTTCGCAGGCAGCTTTGATGGTACCGGATGCGCCCAGCGCATATTGCCAGCCATGCAGACGATATTGCCACGCCAGCGTTTCCAGCTTTTGTGCAGCCGCTAAGCGGGCACGACGGAAGTTTTCACGGCTGATTTCCCCTTTCGGGAAATAGAGCTGGGCGAAACTGACGCAACCCATGCGCCGGCTCTCAACCAGCTGAGGTTCGAAATCCTCACCAATCACCAGCTCAGTGGAGCCACCGCCGATATCGATCACCAGCTTGCGGCCTTTTTCCGGCTGTGTGTGCTCCACACCCATAAAGATCAGACGCGCTTCTTCATGGCCTGAAATCACCTCGATTGGATAGGGGATCACCTCGGCAGCGCGCTGCAGGAAGGTTTCGGCATTGATCGCCTCGCGCAGCGTATGGGTGCCGACAATCGTCACGTTGCTGGGACTGAAACCCTGCAGGCGTTCGGCGAACAGGGCCAGGCAGGCTAAGCCCCGCTCCATCGCCTCTTCGCTGAGGTTGTGTTGAGCATCCAGCCCGTCCGCCAGATGGACGCGCTGTTTAAGGCGGCCCAGTACCTGCATCGCACCATCGACAACCCGCGCAATTACCATATGGAAACTGTTCGAGCCCAGGTCAATCGCCGCAAACTCCTGGGGTTTTGGCGTACTTTTATGAGAAATTGGCATAGGATTTATTCAGGTTGTTCCAGTTTCTTGATGTAATCATAGATGGCCAGCTGCGAGCGCACTTTACGACGATTGCCGCGCTGGACGTAATGGTTACTCAACTCTTTATCGACGATGCGGGCTTTCACCGTATCACTCAACTGAATAGCAATAATGTCGAGTATACGCTGCCGGATGTGGGGATCGAGGATCGCCACAGCCACTTCAATGCGGTAATCGATGTTACGCGTCATCCAGTCAGCGGAGGAGAGGAACACCTTTTTATCGCCGCCATTTTCAAAAATATAGACGCGATCATGTTCCAGATAACGATCAACAATACTGATGACACGAATATTTTCACTGATCCCAGGCAAGTCAGGAATTAATGAGCACATTCCGCGCACCAGAAGATTGACCTTTACCCCTACGCTCGAGGCTGTATAAAGCCGATCAACCAGACCTTTGTCCACCAGATTGTTTATTTTCAGAGTAATGCCGCAGGGCTTATTTTGCTGAGCATTGGCAATTTCGGTGTCGATCAGTTCATACAGCATCCGGCGCGAGTTTTGTGGCGACACCATCAGGTGATCGAACGTCACAGGCCGATAGGGATTCTCAATAAAGTTGAACACCCGACGCACTTCATTGGTGATGCGCGCATCCGCGGTCAGCAATGAGTAATCGGTATAGAGTCGCGCGGTTTTCTCATTAAAGTTGCCGGTACCGATATGCGCGTAGCGCACAATCTCTTCGCCTTCGCGGCGTGAAATCAGGAACAGCTTGGCGTGAATCTTCAGGCCTGGTGCGGAGAAAATGACGTGCACACCCGCTTCAGTCAGGCGTTTCGCCCAGTAAATGTTAGCTTCTTCATCAAAGCGCGCCTGCAGTTCCACCACCACCGTGACTTTTTTACCGTTATAGGCGGCATGGATCATCGCATCCATAATGCGGGAGTGTTTGGCGACGCGGTAGATATTGATTTTGATTGCCAGCACGCTGGGGTCAAACGATGCCTGACGCAGCAGCTCCAGCACATGCTCAAAGGTATGGTATGGATAGTAGAGCAGCACGTCGCGATTACGAATCGCATCAAAGCCGTTGCGGAAGCCATCAAAGCCGATGTGGCGAATCTGCGGCAGCGGGCGGTTAACCAGGTTGTTTTTGCCGACGTTCGGGAAGCCGATAAAGTCTTTGAAGTTGTGGTAGCGGCCGCCCGGCAAAATGGAATCCAGGTTAGAGATGGAAAGCTTATGGCACAGCAGCGACACCATGGTGTCGGGCATATCGCGCTGGTAGACAAAACGTACCGGCTCCGCCGTCAGTCGCTGCTTCAGGCTGGAGGACATCAGCTCCAGCAGGCTCGACTCCATCTCCGTAACCAGGTCGTACTCGGCGTCACGCGTCATTTTCATTGAATAGGCGTTGAGCGCGTCGTAGTCGTAGAAGCCTTTGAAAATATCATCCAGGCAGTAACGCAAAATGTTATCCAGCAGGATCATCGGTTTACGGCGACGCGGTGGCTCTGCCGGTAAATTAATGAAACGCGGCACTTTGTCAGACGGAATTTCCAGCAGTGCATACTGAATATGGTCACCACGGATAATCTCTACTGCCAGATAGGTGTAGTCGTCTTTGAGGAATTCCGTCAGGTCGGTTTCGTGGGTGATCAGGATCGGCGAGATGTGCTGACGCAGTTCATGTTTGAAGTAGTGGCGCAGCCAGGCCTGCTGATTGGATGAGAGCTGACGTTCGTTGATCAGGAAGATCTGATTACGTGCCATCTCCAGCAGCAGATCGTTATAGAGCGCATCAAACTCCTGATCGGACTTCATCACCCGTTGCTGAATTTTCTTAAACAGATGGCGTGGCGTACTGGCGGAACCCTGCTCTTCACCAATCAGAATGCGGCGTTTGAGGTCGGCGAAACGCACTTTATAGAATTCGTCGAGATTATTGGAGTAGATGCCCAGAAAGCGCATCCGCTCAATCAGTGGATTGCTTTTGTCTGCGGCTTCCTGCAAAACCCGTTCATTAAAGGATAACCAGCTTAATTCTTTTTCAATATAAAGCTTTACCTGACCCATTCTCACTCCATTTAGCGGTTGCAGGACTGAAGATCCAGTATCCACCAACATTATGGCGAGAGTATGGCAGCGTTGTCCAACGCCAGGAGTTGTCTTATCAATCGGCTACGGGCAACATAGCGGCTTATTTCAGGCTGCCACCGGAACCGCATGAGCGCAAACCACATTCCTGTCCAATTCAGCGATCGTAAGCGTCGTGCCGTTGACCGTCTGACGCGGCGACTGGTCACCTGCTGTGGCGTAGCGATCCTATTGCTGATGCTGCTGCTATTCTGCTGGTTGATTGGCGTGGTATTACCGCTATTTAATGCGCCGGGCCTGCAAATTGCGGCCAGCCAGCAGCTCTGGGATCGTGCGCCCGCTTTAGCCATAGGCAATCAGGGCAGTGTCGGCTGGCGAATCAGTGCACGCGGTGCGGCCCGTTTTATTCCGCTGGATGGACAGCCTGCAGAACCGGCGCTGACCCTGACTCCCGCTCCCGATGACGCTGTGCAGAGTGCCGACGGGCAAACACTGTTGCTGAATATGCAGGGCGCGCTAACGCTGATGCAGCCGACAGCCGACCAGCAATGGCGTTTTCCACTGGGTGACAAACCGTTCCATCTGCCTGATGGCGCGGTGACGAAGATGGCGCTGGCGACGCGTCATGCGAGCCAGTGGCGCATTGCTGCTCTCACCGAGGCCGGACTCCGGGTGCTGACGCTGGGCACCGATCGTCAGGCATCCATTATCCCGCTTCCGCAACGTCAGCTGGATCTGCTGGCACTCTCGCCATCCGGCGATCTGCTCTACACCACTGAAGGCAATCTGCTGCGGGTCTGGCAACTTGATGATGATCGGGCTCTGTTGCGCGAAACCCACATGCTGCCGCAGCCTCCGCAAAGTTTGCATCTGCTGGTGGGAGGGAAAAGCCTGCTGATCCAGGATAACCGCGGCGTCACCCAGTGGTTTGCGATTGCCAGCGATCAGGGGCCACGGCTTCAGCAAATCCGGACCTTTGCCGACAGCAACAGCGACGGTGAGACGATTCTGGTGACGGAATCTCAACGTCGCGTGTTTGCGACCCTCAGTAAGCAGGGGATGCTTCGGCTGTTCGCCAGTAAGCAGGATGGCCCGATACTGCAGCGTCAGCTGGCGCCGGGCATTGTGCAGGCGCAGTTCTCTCCCCACGGCGACAGCCTGCTGATTGAGCGGCCGGGCAGCTGGCAGACACTGCGGCTTGATAATCCGTGGCCGGACGTCACCTGGCGCAATTTCTGGCAAAAGATCTGGTATGAAAACTACCCTGGGCCCGACTGGGTCTGGCAATCGACTGCGGCCGGTGATAACTATCAGGCCAAATTCAGCCTGATGCCGATGGTCTCGGGAACGCTGAAAGCGGCCAGTTTAGCACTGCTGTTTGCGACACCGCTGGCGCTGGCGGCGGCGATGTACACCGCATGGTTTATGGCGCCAGGCCTGCGGCGCTGGGTTAAACCGGCCATTGAGATGATGGGTGCGCTGCCGAGCGTGGTGGTGGGGCTGATTGCCGGGATTTGGCTCGCGCCGCATATCGGTCAGGCGCTGGTGGGTGTGCTGCTGCTGCCGCTAACGCTGGCAGGCGCGCTGCTGCTGTGCGGCGTATTCAGCGCGCGTTTACCACCACGCTGGCGTCAGCCGGGACGTGAGGTCATGGTTCTGCTGCCGCTGTTGCTGCTGGTCACGCTGCTGACGCTGTGGCTGCCCACACTCTTTATACCGGATGCCGGTGACTGGCTCCCGCATTACGAGCAGCGCAATCTGCTGGTGGCTGCGCTGGCGATGGGCTTCGCGCTGGTGCCGCTGATTTTCACCCTCTCAGAAGATGCGCTGTTTAGCGTGCCTGCTGCACTGGGGCAGGGCTCGCTGGCACTGGGGGCGACGCCCTGGCAGACACTGACCCGCGTCGTGCTGCCGGGAGCCTCTGCCGGTATTTTCGCCGCCCTGATGATCGGTCTGGGACGCGCCGTAGGAGAAACCATGATTTTGCTGATGGCGACCGGCAATACGCCGCAAAGTGAAGGTGGCCTGTTCAGCGGGTTGCGCGCGCTCTCTGCCAATATCGCCATTGAGATGCCGGAAGCAGCAGCGGGCAGTGCCCACTATCGCGTGCTGTTTCTCAGCGCACTGATGCTGTTGCTGTTTACGCTGGTGATTAACACGGTTGCCGAGCTGATCCGTCAGCGACTGCGTCAGCGCTACAGCCAGCACGAGGAGCAGGCATGAAAGCGATGCGACAGAATGACCGCTGGCGCTGGTTAACCGCCGGTGCCGTCGCCGTCTGCCTGCTGGCTTTTACGCTGCTGATTGGCCTACTGGCGTGGCAGGGCGTTCGCGCTTTCTGGCCGCAGCGCGTTGACCTTTATACGTTCAGTCAGCCTGAGGGCGGTGAAACACGTCTGCTGGGCGAAACGCTGGAACATCAGCGACGTTTTCCGGCCCCGGCCGATGAGCAGGGTAACAGCGGCGGTCAGGTGAATCGCTATCTGATCAAAACCGGTAACCGTGACTGGGACGCACCCGATTTCCGGGTCGTCTACAGTCGCACGGCAGCGAAGGTCAGCCAGCCAGCAGATATCATGGTGCTGCAACGCCGCAGTCACGGCCAGGCTTATGGCTGGTTTGTTGGCCTGCGTGAAGATAATGAAGAGTTAACTGCGCAGGATCCCGATGCGCTGCTGAATCAGCGGCTCGGACAGGTGCAGATGCTGGTGAGGCAGGCTAACCAGATTCGCCGGGTCGGGATGGCGCGCATCAACAGCCAGCGTGAGGAGCTTGATGAGCAGGCGGCCACAAACCGTGCTGCCGGCCACTTTGATCTGCAGGCCGAATCGGAATATCAGGCCAATCAGGCTGCCTTACAGCGCCGCTTCAATCAACTGAGTGAGACACTGGCTTCTCTGCAACTGCAGAGTCAGCGCGATGTGTTAGTTCTGCGGGATGTGCAGGGCACCGAACATGCGATCCCGCTGACCGAAATCGTTGACAGCTGGAAGCCTAATGCGATGACGCTGACCGGCAAAACCGGACATTTTTTGCATCAGCTGTGGCGTTTCGTCAGTGACACACCCGCCGAGGGTGAAAGTGAATCCGGGGCGTTTCCGGCGATATTTGGCACCGTGCTGATGGTGCTGCTGATGTCGGTGGTGGTGATGCCGCTGGGCGTCATTGCCGCCATCTGGCTGCACGAATATGCCGGACGCAATGCGCTGACCAGGCTGGTGCGTATCGCAGTGGTCAATCTGGCGGGCGTCCCTTCAATCGTTTATGGCGTATTTGGTCTGGGCTTTTTTGTCTGGCTGGTGGGCGGCACCCTTGACCAGCTCTTCTTCGCCAGCGCGCTGCCGAATCCCACTTTTGGCACGCCGGGTTTGCTGTGGGCCTCACTGACGCTCGCCTTGCTGACGCTGCCGGTGGTGATTGTGGCGACGGAAGAAGGCTTATCCCGTATTCCCAACAGCCTGCGTCAGGGTTCGCTGGCGCTGGGCGCGACCCAGGCGGAAACGCTGTGGAACGTGGTGTTACCGATGGCAGTGCCGGCCATGTTGACCGGCCTGATTCTGGCGGTAGCGCGTGCTGCTGGTGAAACCGCACCGCTGATGCTGGTGGGGGTAGTAAAAATGGTACCGGAACTGCCGGTCGACGCAGTGTTTCCTTATCTGCATCTGGATCGCAAGTTTATGCATCTGGGCTTCCAGATTTACGATCTGGCGTTTCAGAGTCCGAATATTGAAGCTGACCGGCCGCTGGTGTTTGCCACCGCGCTATTGCTGGTGCTGATTATTCTGTCGCTTAATCTGCTGGCGATGGGCCTGCGCCACCGTCTGCGTGAACGCTATCGTCTTATGACTCAATAACAGGCTATGACTATGACGTCCGACACGGATATCGCGCTGACCGTTAACCATCTGTCGCTGTGGTATGGCGAGCGCCAGGCGCTGCAGGATATTTCTCTGCAGGTGCCGAAAAACAGGATTACTGCGCTGATTGGCCCCTCAGGCTGTGGCAAGTCGACGCTGCTGCGCTGCTTTAATCGTATGAACGACGTGATTGATCACTGCCGGGTAGAGGGCGACGTGCTGCTGGATTCACTGCCGATCCTGCAACCCGGACAGGATCTCTCCGCGCTGCGCCGTCGGGTCGGTATGGTGTTTCAGCGGCCCAATCCTTTTCCAAAGTCGATCTATGAGAATGTGGTCTATGGGCTGCGTTTACAGGGTGTGCGCGATCGGCGGGTATTGAACGAAGCCTGTGAACGGGCACTGCGCGCGGCGGCGCTGTGGAGTGAGGTGAAAGATCAGCTGTCACAGAATGCGCTGACGCTTTCGACCGGACAGCAGCAGCGGCTGGTGATTGCCCGTGCCATTGCGATTGAGCCGGAAGTGCTGCTGCTGGATGAGCCGACCTCCGCGCTGGATCCGATCTCCACGCTGGTGATTGAAGAGTTGATGACCACACTGAAGCAGCATTTCACGCTGGTGCTGGTGACGCACAACATGCAGCAGGCGTCGCGGGTGTCAGATTACACTGCGTTTATGCATCAGGGCGCGTTAGTGGAGTTTGATGAGACCGACCGGATTTTCACCGCGCCGAAACAGCGACGGACTGAAGATTATATTACGGGGCGTTACGGCTGAGGGAGAGGAAAAATGGGTATTCTGACTGACAACTCCTGAATTCAAAGCGATGGGAGCTTATGCCTGTAGTAAAGTATCGCTGACCAGGGACAAAAACGCCGGGGGCGTTTTTGAACAACGCAAAGCGTTGGTCTGGCAACGGGCGCACCTCAGGGATGAGGTGCGTAATCGTCCGCGCTGAGCTGCCATGGATAGCATTTTTTGCGTCTTTACGGAGGGCATAGGCTCCCTGAATCTTTACTCTGCCAGTACTTCATAAGAAGCCCTGGCTTCCCATGCATCAGTCGTTAGCATAGCCCTGCGGCGGCAGCGGTTCGCCATCCAGCCAGGCTTTGCCGTCTCGCATTTCCAGCCGACCCTCAACAAACCAGCTGATCACCAGCGGATAGATAGCGTGTTCCTGGTGCTGCACCCGCTCCGTAATCTCCGCTTCACTGTCGCCAGGAAAGACCGGCACTTTGGCCTGCAGGATCACCGGACCACCATCCAGCTCGTCCGTCACGAAATGCACGGACGTGCCATGTTCGCTGTCGCCATTTTCCAGCGCCTGACGATGGGTATTCAGACCCGGATATTTCGGCAGCAGGGAAGGGTGGATATTCAGCAGGCGATTATGGAAATGCGCCACAAAAGCGCTGCTGAGAATGCGCATATATCCGGCCAGCACAATCAGGTCTGGACGGTATGCGTCGATTTCAGTGATGAGCTGACGATCAAAGGCTTCGCGGTCAGCGAAGTCACTGGCGGCAAGCGCATGGGCGGGAATGCCCGCCTCCTGCGCCCGCGTCAGGCCATAAGCGGCGGCACGGTTGCTGAACACGGCAGCGACGCTGCCGTGAATCTGCCCGCTTTCACAGGCGTCAAGGATGGACTGAAGGTTACTTCCGTTGCCGGAAATCAGTACAACCAGCTTTTTCATCCGTTAATAACCACACGCTCTTCAGCATCCGACGCTTTAATCACGCCGAGCTTCCAGGCTTTCTCGCCTGCGGCCTGCATCAGCGCAATCGCCTTGTCCGCCTCTGCCGGGCTCAGGGCAATGATCATGCCGACGCCGCAGTTAAAGGTGCGGTACATCTCGAAACGGCTGACGTTGCCCGCCTGCTGTAACCAGCTGAATACCGCCGGCCATTCCCAGCTCTTCTCGTCGATCACGGCCTGAGTATTGTCAGGCAGTACGCGCGGAATATTCTCCCAGAAGCCGCCGCCGGTCAGGTGCGCAATAGCGTGTACATCGACCTGCTCAATCAGGCTCAGGATATTTTTCACGTAGATGCGGGTCGGTTCCAGCAGATGATCAGCCAGCGGTTTGCCTTCCAGCTGTTCAGCCAGTGGATCCGTGTTGCTGACTTCCAGAATTTTGCGCACCAGCGAATAGCCATTGGAGTGCGGGCCGCTTGATCCGAGGGCGATCAGTACGTCACCATCCTGCACCTTGCTGCCATCAATGATTTCTGACTTTTCCACCACGCCGACACAAAAACCCGCCACGTCGTAATCTTCGCCGTGATACATGCCTGGCATCTCAGCAGTTTCACCGCCTACCAGCGCACAACCCGACTGCAGACACCCTTCGGCGATGCCGGTGATCACCGCAGAGGCGGTTTCCACATCCAGTTTGCCGGTGGCGTAGTAGTCGAGGAAGAAGAGCGGCTCAGCGCCCTGTACCACCAGGTCGTTAACGCACATCGCGACCAGGTCAACACCAATGGCATCGTGGCGTTTGAGATCCATCGCCAGGCGCAGCTTGGTGCCGACGCCATCGGTGCCGGAGACCAGCACCGGTTCACGGTATTTTTGCGGCAGCGCGCAAAGCGCACCAAAACCGCCCAGTCCACCCATCACTTCCGGGCGACGCGTCTTTTTCACTACGCCTTTAATACGGTCAACCAGAGCGTTACCAGCATCAATATCAACACCGGCGTCTTTGTAACTGAGAGAGGTTTTGTCGGTCACTGCGAGGTCCCCACGCGAATTGCGGTTGGTGGTTAAAATAAAGCGCGGCAATTCTATCAGTGCAGGCAAACGTTTGCGAGTCCGGGATTGCGCATCGGGCGATTTTCATTAATCCTCTATTTGTTCCGGTAAAAGCCGCGGCTTTGCGCAAGAGCAGGTGGCGCAGGGCGCAAAAGGCGGTATAATCCCGCGATTTTTTTTTAGCTCAACTCATTCCGGGAGAACACCAATGAAGATCGTGGAAGTCAGACACCCGCTGGTCAAACATAAACTGGGCCTGATGCGTGAGCATGATATCAGCACAAAGCGTTTTCGCGAGCTGGCCTCTGAAGTGGGCAGCCTGCTGACCTACGAAGCGACCGCCGATCTGGAAACAGAGCGCGTCACCATTGAGGGCTGGAATGGCCCGGTAGAGATCGACCAGATCAAAGGCAAAAAAATCACGGTGGTCCCGATTCTGCGTGCCGGCCTGGGCATGATGGAAGGGGTGCTGGAGCACGTTCCCAGCGCCCGTATCAGCGTGGTGGGTGTTTACCGTGATGAAGAAACCCTGGAGCCAGTTCCCTACTTCCAGAAGCTGGTCTCTAACATTGAAGAGCGCCTGGCGCTGGTGGTTGACCCGATGCTGGCGACCGGCGGTTCCATGATCGCCACCGTCGATCTGCTGAAGAAAGCGGGCTGCACCAGCATCAAAGTGCTGGTTCTGGTTGCTGCACCAGAAGGGATTGCCGCGCTGGAGAAAGCGCATCCTGACGTCGAGCTTTATACCGCGTCAGTGGACCAGGGACTGAATGAAAAGGGTTACATCATTCCCGGGCTCGGCGATGCCGGGGACAAAATTTTCGGAACCAAATAAAACGCACAGCCGACCAGAGAGTCGGCTTTTTTTTGGCAAAAAACACCCCACGGATTCGGCCTGCCGCAAGGCGCACCGGCGTGCCTGCTGCTGTGCCTGAGGCCCGAATCGTCGGGGAAAAAATAAGGGGATAAATGATGACTCGTCGCGCCATTGGCGTCAGTGAACGACCGCCGTTACTGCAAACCATTCCACTCAGCCTGCAACACCTGTTTGCCATGTTTGGTGCCACGGTACTGGTACCCATTCTGTTTCACATCAACCCGGCGACAGTGCTGTTGTTTAACGGGGTCGGCACACTGATTTATCTCTTTATCTGTAAAGGCAAAATTCCCGCCTATCTGGGTTCGAGCTTTGCTTTTATCTCGCCGGTGCTGCTGTTATTGCCGCTGGGTTATGAGGTCGCACTGGGCGGGTTTATTCTGTGCGGCGTGCTGTTTTGCATCGTGGCGCTGATTGTCAAACGCGCCGGAACCGGCTGGCTTGATGTGATGTTCCCTCCGGCGGCGATGGGCGCAATTGTCGCCGTCATCGGTCTGGAGCTGGCGGGTGTGGCCGCGAATATGGCGGGCCTGCTGCCTGCTGAAGGCAGTACGCCCGACAGTAAAACTGTGCTGATCTCGCTGGTCACGCTGGCGGTAACCGTTTTCGGTTCCGTGCTGTTCCGTGGCTTCCTGGCGATCATCCCGATTCTGGTCGGGGTCGTGGCGGGTTATCTGCTTTCCGCGTTTATGGGCATCGTTGACTGGAGCGGCGTGGTCAAAGCGCCCTGGTTTGCACTGCCGACCTTTTATACGCCGCGCTTTGAGTGGGTAGCGATGCTGACGATTTTGCCTGCGGCGCTGGTAGTGATTGCCGAGCATATCGGTCATCTGGTGGTCACCGCCAATATCGTGAAGAAAGATCTGATTCGCGACCCCGGTCTGCATCGTTCAATGTTCGCCAACGGTTTATCGACCGTCATCTCCGGCTTCTTTGGTTCCACGCCCAACACCACCTACGGTGAAAACATCGGTGTGATGGCGATTACCCGCGTCTACAGCACATGGGTGATTGGCGGCGCAGCGATTCTGGCGATTCTGCTCTCCTGCGTTGGCAAACTGGCGGCGGTGATCCAGGCGATCCCGGTTCCGGTTATGGGCGGTGTGTCGCTGCTGCTGTATGGGGTCATTGGCGCCTCCGGTATCCGGGTGTTGATCGAATCCAAAGTCGATTACAACAAAGCGCAGAACCTGATCCTCACCTCGGTGATCCTGATCATCGGGGTCAGCGGGGCGAAAGTGCATATCGGCGCAGCGGAGCTGAAAGGCATGGCGCTGGCGACGATAGTCGGTGTCGGACTGGCGTTGATCTTCCGGATTATCTCGCTGCTCAGACCGGAAGAAGTGGTGCTGGAGGCTGAAGAACCGCGCGAGCAGTGATCGCTGCGAGCCTGACAGGATCCGGGGCAGGGACGCCCCATTCATCTCTTTCTGAAAACTGTGTTAGACTTCCCCCGATTTTTTGCTTGTTCTCTTGCTGAGGTGCTTCTGAACACGCCGGCACAATTGTCATTGCCACTCTATTTACCTGACGATGAAACCTTCTCCAGCTTCTGGCCGGGGGAAAACCCGTCGCTGATTGCCGCCCTGAAAGGCGCGCTCAACCAACAACATGGCAGCTATCTCTACTTCTGGTCACGCGAAGGCGGTGGGCGGAGCCATTTGCTGCACGCCGCATGTGCCGAAATGTCCGCGCGCAGTGAAGCCGTGGGCTATGTTCCGCTGGATAAACGCACCTGGTTTGTTCCGGACGTTCTGGAAGGGATGGAGCAGCTGTCACTGGTCTGTATCGATAACATCGAGTGCATTGCAGGCGAGCCGGAATGGGAAATGGCGATCTTCGATCTCTATAACCGCATTCTGGAAACCGGTAACACGCGTCTGTTTATCACCGGCGATCGTCCGCCACGCCAGCTTAATCTTCAGCTGCCCGATCTCGCCTCGCGCCTTGACTGGGGGCAAATCTATCGCCTGCAGCCGCTTTCTGATGAAGATAAATTACAGGCGTTGCAGTTGCGTGCCGGGTTACGCGGATTTGAGCTGCCTGAAGATGTGGGTCGCTTCCTGCTGAAGCGACTCGATCGTGAAATGCGCACGCTGTTTGATACGCTGGATCGTCTTGATCGCGCCTCGATCAGCGCCCAGCGCAAACTCACCATTCCCTTTGTTAAAGAGACGCTCGGCCTTTAAAGAATGTCGAGCACCGCATCTGGCGGGCGGCCAATCCGCGCCTTATCGCCATTGATCACTATCGGCCTTTCAATCAGCACCGGATTCTCTACCAGCGCATCCAGCAGCGCACTTTCGCCTTTGTCGTCAAGCGCCAGCTCGCTGTAGATCGCCTCTTTAGTTCGCATTAACTCGCGTGCGCGCTGCATACCCAGTTTCTGTAACAGGATTTGCAGCGTCTCGCGGTCGGGCGGCGTCTGCAGATAGAGCAACACATCCGGCTCAATTCCGCGGGCAGTCAGCAGCGCCAGTGTCTCGCGGCTCTTGCTGCAGCGCGGGTTGTGATAAATCGTCACCATCTCTGACTCTCCTTTCTTCTCTGTTCGCGACGTGCTGGCGGTGTGAGTGCTTAGCCTTTCTGATACTGCTTAAAGCGCTGTTGTAACTGGCGCAGCTGATCGATACGGGCATCGTAACGCGCCTGTTTCAGGCTGCCGAGCGGCACCTGTGCGCTGGCACTGCTCAGGGTGGTGATCGCCTGATCAAGCTGGCCATTCAGCGCAAGGCTCTCTGCCCGCGCCGATAACTCTTCATCATGCAGTCCCTGCTGTGCCGAGGCCTGTGCCAGTAAATCCCAGCCGTTGGGATCGTCTTTATTGGCCCAGGTGTAGCGGTTCAGAATACGGCTGGCATTGGCATACTGTTTCGCTTCAACGTAGGCATTGGCCAGATTGAGCTGCACGACCGGACTGTTTTTGGCACCGGTTGCGGCGGTGAGCAGGGCGATGGCCTGCTGTGGCTGATTCAGGCCGATATCAATGTCCGACATGATATCCAGGAACCAGACATTATTGGGCTGCTTCGCCAGCAACGGGGTGATAATACGTTTCGCATCGGCGTAACTCTTCGCCTGCAAAAACTGTATGGCTTTGCCATATTGTGACGCCATCTGCTCACGGGAATTGCCGCTGGCATACTGACTCAGCAGTTCGTCAGTAAGCTGATTACGTCCGGTAGAGTACATGCCCAGCGAACGCACCTTTGCCAGATAAAAATCTTCCGTGGATTGCACCACCACCGGCCGCATCTGATTAGCACGGTTGCGGGCATCCGCCAGACGACTGTCGGGCAAGGGGTGCGTCAGCAGAATTTCAGGTGGCTTCGAAGAGAAGCGGCTCTGGTCGGCCAGTTTTTGCAGAAAGTTCGGCATTGCCTGGGGATCGAAGCCAGCGCGCTGCAGCACCTGAATCCCGATGCGGTCTGCTTCCTGCTCATTGCCCTGCGTAAAGCTGATAATTCCCTGCTGCGTTCCCGCCAGAGTACCCGTCAGCGCGGCCATGCCCGCCTGCGGACTGGCCATCGCCAGCAAAATGGAGCCCAGTGCACCGACCCAGGTCAGCGGCGCGTTACGCTTCTGATCTTCCATGGCACGCGCCAGATGGCGCTGGGTGACGTGCGAGATTTCATGTGCCATCACTGAGGCCAGCTGGCTTTCGTTATCAGTGAAGCGGAACAGCGCCGAGTGCAGCACCACGTTGCCACCGAAAAAGGCAAAGGCGTTAAGCTCGTCGTTCTGGATCAGAAAGAAATGGAACGGCGTTTTCACCGAGTCGGCGTGAGAAACGAGTCGTTGCCCCAGCTGATTAATGTACTGATTAAGCAGCGGATCGTTGATTAGCGGCGCACTGGCGCGCAGCTGGCGCACATAGAAGTCGCCCATCTGCAATTCCTGATTAATTGATAGCGTCGAACCCGCCGTAGTACCAATATCGGGAAGTGAGTCACTGACATCGGCGTTAGCGGGTGTCAGAGTGGAGAAAATGAGCGTCGGAAGGAGCGCGGCGATCAGCGTTTTCTTTAACGAGTTCAACATGCCTGAATCCTGTAGAGAGGCCCTGAGAATGGACAGGTGCGCAGCGGGAATGTTCCGTTTTTCGCAGATAACGACGGTTCGTAACTATCTTAACCAGGGCCTCAAAAGAAAGAAATGTTGTTTTCTGGCAAATTGCCCGCCTGATTTGAGCAAGATCGCCGATTATGAAGAAAAAAATTGAACATCATGACAGTTTAAACGGCAGTTAAACGAAAAAAAACTGGCGGGGTATTGCCGGGGTCGTCAGCGGTTAAATTATGGCGTTGTTGTTTATTTACATTGCGCTTCGTTGAATCAGAGCAGAATCTGCTGCCAGACAACCGAAGCCAGTAAGCTTATTTTTATAAAGTTATGTAAATTCACTCAAAAAAACTGAACATGGCATGTGTTTTTCCAGGTCTACTCTGAAAAAATAGCGCACTCTGCGCCGCTAAATGCCTTTCAACCATTGATAAATCAAATCGTCTCTCCCGCCTTATTCCACGTGTTCCAGATTAGCCTGGTGGTTATTTTTATATAATGAATAGCATCGAAAAGGAAAAAGGAGAAATAGTCAGGTCCACTCCAGATAAGACTTTTTATTTCTCATCATGAAACTTTTCGATTAATTCCGGCTGTGAATAATTCCAATAGTTATCAGCGCTGCGTTGACCTGAATTTACAGAGGCAAGCATTACACCTGCGCTGTGGTATAGATAGCCGACCTGATTCAATTCTGAATCTGCCAGACAAAATATGCCGGAGAGAAGGGTTATGCGTTCAGTTGTTTCATACGCGTTAATCGCCATTATTGGCGGCGTCGTTGGCGCGGCTGTCACACAGAGTGGCGATATTTACGACAAAGTGACACGCCATTTTGCAACCGAGCCACAGGAAGCGCCCGGATTCTGGAGCACGCCGGCGATTGAAGGTTACGGAAAAATTCATTACGAGCCTGACGCCGCGTTTAAACCGGTGCCGGGCCTGAGTAACAAAATTGTTTTCCAGATTACCCGAAGTGACGGGGCGATGACCGCACCCAATCTGGGGCTGGAACGTGTAGCCAGGGTGGTCAATCTCTATATCGCCTCGGGTATTCCGGCTGACCAACTGAAGTTTGTGGTGTCAGTCACCGGAGATGCGACGCCCGCCATGCTGGACAATGCCCATTTCAAACAATTTTATGGCATCGAAAATCCAAACCTGAAGCTGATTAATGAGCTGAATCAGGCGGGAGTGAAAGTCTCGGTCTGCGATCAGTCCGTGGCATTCCATCACTATCCCAATAACTGGATTGATAAATCCGTGGTACATGCGCTTTCCAGTCCAACCACCGTATCAACCCTGCAAAATCAGGGATACGCGTGGCTGGCAATGTAATTCATATTTAAATAATTGGGAGAAACGTAAATGCGTCCAGCAGCTTTAGTGGTGATGGCAGCCGTTGCCGGATTTATTGGGGGCAATGTTTTACAGTTGCCGGAATTATACGATAAGGTCAGTGGGAAAATGGCGGATAATAAATCTGAGCCTGCTGATTTCTGGAGTACGCCAGCAATCGAGGGCTACGGAAAAATACATTATGTCGACACGCCCGCATTTAAACCCGGCACGACAGCGGGCCTGAGTAATAAAATTGTTTTCCAGATTAACCGTAATGAAGGCGATATTCGTAAGCCGAATCTGGGTCTGGAGCGCGTAGCGCGTGTCACCAACCTCTATTATGCGGCGGGTGTGCCACTCGACCAGCTGAAATTTGTGGTGTCGATTAACGGTGATGCAGTGTCATCAGCGCTGAATAATGATCAGTTCAGCAAAGCTTATGGCGTCGATAACCCGAACCTGAAGCTGATCAGCGAGCTGAAAAAAGCGGGCGTTCAGGTCACTATCTGTGATCAGTCTGTCGCGTTTCATCAGCTTGATCGCAACTGGATTGACCCGATGGTCACTCATACCATCTCCAGCGGCACCACCGTTGCCACCCTGGAAAACAGCGGTTACGCCTTCCTGATGCTTTAACTCTCCAGCAGCGGCGTCACTGCCGCTGTCATCTGCCAGTCAACTTCCTGAGATACGCCTGTCATATAACGCCACTAGTTTAGACCGCAATGAGATCGATCTCATTGACGATAAACGAGGCAGACATGACCGATTTACTCAGCGTAGCCAGACTGGCAGGGGTTTCCCGCGCAACCGCTGCGCGCGCCTTCTCTGATCCTCATCTGCTTAAACCGGGTACCCTGAAAAAGGTGCTTGCCGCCTCAGAACAGATAGGTTTTCGGCCGAATCACATTGCCCGTCAGCTCCGTACCCGCCACTCCACCACGCTCGGTGTACTGCTGCCTTCTCTGCTCAATCCGGTTTTTGCCATGCAATTGCAGGCGATGGAGCAGCAGGCACAGCAGGCAGGCTATGCGTTGCTGGTGGCGACCAGTGATTATCAGGCTGAGCGGGAAGCAGCCATTGTCGAACATATGCTGCACCAGCGTGTTGCCGGTCTGGTACTGACGGTGGCAGACGCCGACCGCAGTGCGCTGCTGCCCACACTGGCGGCAGCGAAGATGCCGTTTGTACTGACCCACAGCGTGCCCCAACAGCACGCGTGGCCTGCTTTGCACGTCGACAACCGCAAAGCGATGGCCGAAGCGACCACCCATCTCATCTCTCTGGGCCACCGTCACATCGTGATGGCCGCAGGCCCAATGCAGCAATCCGATCGCGCGCGTCTTCGCTTTCTCGGCTACTGCCAGGCCATGCAGCAGGCTGGTCTGACGCCGCAGGCGATGATTGAGATGCCGAGCCATATCCACTCCGATTTCAAGCCGCTGCTGCCGCTGATGAATGCACCTTCGCCGCTGACTGCAGTGATTTGCAGTAACGATCTGCTGGCTATCAGCCTGCTGGGGGCGGCTGCGCGTGCAGGTGTCAGCGTGCCGCATCAATTGTCAGTGATCGGTTTCGACGGCATTGCGCTGGGCGAACAGCTTTCACCGTCACTGGCGAGCGTGGTTCAGCCGATTGCGCTGATGGGAACGCTCGCCATTGATCTGCTTCTGAATCCGGGCAGTGAAACCCACCTGCTGCCCCATCATTTACGGATCGGGGAGAGTATCGCCCCGGCATTTTATGGCTCTTCTTCAGGGAAACATCATGTCACTCACGTTTAATCTCAGATATATCGCCAGCGCGGCGCTGCTGGCCGGCTGCACGCTGACCAGTTCATGGGTCCAGGCGGCGGAAAATGCTATCTGCTACAACTGTCCGCCTGAGTGGGCCGACTGGGCCACGCAGCTTCAGGCGATTGAAAAAGCGACCGGCATTCATGTGCCGCAGGACAATAAAAACTCGGGTCAGGCGCTGGCGCAGCTGGTGGCAGAGAAAAATAATCCGGTTGCCGACGTGGTCTATTACGGCGTCAGCTTCGGCATTCAGGCTGTCAGTGCTGACGTGGTCAGCGCGTATAAGCCGGCTCACTGGGATGAAATCCCGGCCGGTATGAAAGATCCGGCGGGCAAATGGGTAGCGCTGCACTCCGGCACCATGGGCTTTATGGTGAATGTTGATGCGCTGGGTGGCGCGCCGGTGCCACGATCCTGGGATGATCTTCTGAAGCCGGAATATAAAGGCATGGTGGGTTATCTTGATCCGGCCAGTGCCTTTGTGGGCTATGTGGCCGCAGTCGCGGTGAATCAGGCCAAAGGCGGCAGCCTGCATGACTTCACTCCCGCCATCAACTGGTTCAAAGCGCTGCAGCGCAACCAGCCCATTGTGCCTAAGCAGACCGCCTATGCGCGGCTGATTTCAGGCGAAATCCCGATTCTGATCGACTATGACTTCAACGCCTATCGCGCCCGCTACAAAGATCACGCCAATGTCGAGTTTGTTATCCCGAGTGAGGGAACGGTGACGGTGCCGTACGTTATCAGCCTCGTGAAGAACGCGCCGCATCCGGCCAACGGTAAGAAAGTGATCGATTTCGTGCTGTCCGATGCGGGTCAGGCAATCTGGGCCAATGCCTGGCTGCGTCCGGTACGGGCTGGCGCGATGTCACCTGAGGCGAAAAAATATTTTCTGCCTGACAGTGATTATGCGCGCGCCCACACGGTCGATTATCAGCAGATGGCCGATGCACAGAAGGGCTTCTCCGCCCGCTATCTGAGTGAGATTCGCTGATGTCACTTTCAGACATTAATTCCTTAACCACGGGCGGGCCGCTTAGCCATCGGCTCCGCCCGCTGGGGGCAAACTGGCCGTGGATGCTGTTGCCTGCGCTGCTCTTCTTTGCTGCCTTCTGGCTGCTGCCGTTTGCCCGCCTGTTACAGATCGGCATGACGGAGGATCGCACCACGCACCACAGTGGCTACTGGACGGTAATCAGTCAGCCACAATATCTGCAAAGCCTGCTGAATACCGTCCTGCTCTCGGCGGCGGTGACCCTGGTCACGCTGCTGATTGCGGCGGTGGTGGGCTGCTTTCTGGCGCGGCAGCGCTTTCCCGGGCGAGGAACGCTGCTGGCGCTGCTGACCTTTCCGCTGGCTTTTCCGGGCGTGGTGGTGGGATTTCTGATGGTTATGCTGGCGGGGCGTCAGGGTGTGCTGGCGCAACTCAGTCTCAGCCTGTTTCATGAACGCTGGGTCTTCGCCTATTCACTCAGCGGCTTATTTGTTGGCTATCTCTACTTTTCGCTGCCGCGCGCCATCGTAACGCTGGTGGCGGCCAGTGAGAAACTGGATAGATCGCTGGAAGAGGCGGCCCGTTCACTGGGTGCCAGCCAGTGGCGCATCATCATAGACATCATCATACCCGGACTGAAACCGGCGCTGCTCTCCTGTGGTGCACTCTGTTTCGCCACCAGTATGGGCGCGTTTGGCACCGCCTTTACGCTGGGTACCGAACTCGCTGTGCTGCCGCTGACCATTTACGGTGAGTTCACCAATTACGCTAACTTTGCCACTGCGGCGGCACTCTCAGTCGTGATGGGCGCCGTGGCCTGGCTGGCGCTGATGCTGGCTAATGGCCTTACGCGCCGGAAGGAGCATGAATCATGAAACGACGGGGTCTCTTCTGGCTGCAGGTGGCGATCACCAGCCTCACCGCACTGTTTATGATCGTGCCGGTCATGCTCTCGATGCTGGCGGGCGTTACACAGAACTACTTCGCGGGCCTGCGCAGTGGCCTGACACTGAAGTGGGTGGAGCAGGTGTGGCAGATGTATGCCGACACCTTCTGGCTGTCATTACTGATTGCGCTGAGCTGTCTGGCGGTGACGGTCATTGCTGGCATACCCGCCGCCTGGGGCTTACTGAAGTCACCGTCACGCTGGGCCTCGCGTATTGAGGAGTGTCTGATGCTGCCGGTGGCGTTGCCGGGCCTCGCCACCGCGCTGGGCATCATTCTGCTTTACGGTCAGTTCAGTGCGTTGCGCGACAGCTGGCTCTTTATCCTGATCGGCCATGTGCTTTTTACACTGCCCTTCATGATTCGCCCGGTGCTGTCGGTGATGCAGGCGATTGATCTTCCGCGCCTGGAAGAGGCCGCCGCCAGTCTGGGGGCGAGTTTCTGGCGTCGCTTTTTTACTGTGGTCGTTCCGAACTGCCGTAACGGCATTCTGGCGGGTGCATTTATGGTCATTACCCTGTCGGTGGGGGAGTTCAACATTACCTGGATGCTCCACACACCGCTGACCAAAACGCTGCCGGTGGGGCTGGCCGACAGCTACACCTCCATGCGGCTGGAAGTCGGGTCCGCCTACACGCTGATCTTTATCATGATGATTTTACCGCTGCTGCTGTTGCTTAACGCCTGTAATCACTGGCTGGAACGGCAAACGTCGCGGCAGCAGAGAGAGGAAACTGTATGAATGAGGCCATCAATGTGACGCTGCGCCACTGCTCGCGTCGCTTCAATCAGCAGGTCGCGCTGCATCCGCTCGATCTGCGCGTGCATGCCGGAGAAACGCTGGTTCTGCTGGGACCGTCGGGCTGTGGTAAAACCACGCTACTGCGCATTATCAGTGGCCTGGAAAGCAGCGATCCGCCGGGCGAGATCTGGTTTGATCAACGTAACGTTACCGCGCTGCCGATTGAGAAACGCAATGTCGGCATGGTGTTCCAGAACTACGCGCTGTTCCCGACACTTAACGTGGCGCAGAACGTCGCCTATGGCCTGAAGGTGCAGGGCGTGCCGCGTGCCGAGCGAGAGGCGCGGGTTGCAGAGATGCTGGCGCTGGTTGATCTGACGCCTCTGGCACATCGCGCGATTGATAAGTTGTCCGGCGGGCAGAAACAGCGTGTGGCGCTGGCACGTGCGCTGGCCGCCCGGCCTAAAGTGCTGCTGTTTGATGAGCCGCTGGCGGCGCTTGATGCCAGGCTGCGCGACCGACTGCGTCTGGAGATCGGTGCGCTGCTTAAGCGGCTGGCGATCACCGCCGTTTACGTCACGCATGATCAGCAGGAGGCGATGGCGCTGGGCGATCGCATCGCGGTGATGGAGCAGGGCCGTCTGGTGCAGCTTGATACCCCGCAGGGCATTTATCAGCGTCCTGCTTCCCGCTTTGTGGCCGATTTTGTGGGTGCGATTAACTGCGTTGCGCACGACCCGGAAGGCCATCCTGTGCGTTTTTGCCGCCCGGAAGATGTTCTGCTGGCCGATGATACGCGCTATGCACAGCGCGGCGTGGTGGTGGGCAGTATGTTTCTCGGCGCTTCACAGCGCTTACTGATTGATATCGGACTGGATAATCCCATTCAGGTCGATCGTCATGCGCGCGAAATCTGGCAGGCGGGGCAGCGTATCAGCTGGTCGCTGACCAGCCACGCCGCGCTGGAATTCAGTTGCTAAGGAGTCTGTTGTGTCTCTTCAACCCACATTGATTGCTCAAATCAGCGATCTGCATATCAAGGCCCATGGCCGCCTCTCATACAAACAGGTCGATACCCATGCGGCGTTACTGCAGGTTATCGATACCCTCAACTCGCTGCAGCCGCGACCTGATGCAGTGGTAATTACCGGCGATCTGGTCGATTTTGGCAGGCCGGATGAGTATCAGACTTTGCGGGAAGCCCTGCAGCGCCTGCAACCGCCGTTTTATCTCATGGCGGGCAATCACGACGACCGCGAGGCGCTGCGGGCTGCCTTCCCTGATCACGGCTATCTGCAATCCGGACCCACACTGAACTGGCAGCTGAGTGTGGGCGGCGTCAGGTTGATTGCCCTGGATTCCAGCGTACCGCAACAGCCGTGGGGTGAGGTAGATGAGGAACAGTTAGAATGGCTGGACCAGGCGCTGGGCATGTCCGCGGATCAGCCCACCCTGGTCATGCTGCACCATCCGCCTTTTGCCTGCGGCATTGCGCATATGGATCGGCAACGGTTACGCCATCCGCAGGCTCTTGAGGCGATCATTGCCCGTCATCCGCAGGTAGAACGGGTGTTGTGTGGACATCTGCATCGCAGCCTGCAGACCCGCTTTGCTGGCACGCTCGCCTGTGTCGCGCCGGGCGTATCGCATCAGGTCGCGCTGGATCTGCATCCGGAGGGGCCCGCGCACTTTATCCTGGAGCCGCCCGGCTATTTACTGCATTGCTGGCAACCCGGAGAGGGAATGGTCACACATCAGTGCGCGATTGGCCATTTTTCAGGACCCTGGCCATTTTACGATAGTCAGGGATTAATCGATTAGTGCCAGCTAAATCTGTATTAAGCGGGGTAAAATTTGTCTTAGTGCTGCTCAAAAATGCCGACACAGTGTAGACTTAAGCCCGGATATCAGGGCCTCTGGCACACTTAAAAAAATAATCAGGCATTCACGACATGACACTCATCTTCGGCGCGGCGACGCCATGCTAAAGCACATCCGGCCCAAGGCCGATTTGCGCAATCTGATCGCCCTGCTGGTGATTGTCAGCATTGTTATCACACTCGCGAACGCGCTCTACGCTACCTGGCGGGTTCAGCGCCAGGTGCTTATTGACACCACGCTTGAGGCTAACCGGGCGTATGCCGCCAAGCTCGCCTCAACCAGTGAAATTTTCTTCCAGCTGGCGCAGTCTCAACTTCATTACAGCGCCAATCAGCTCAGCCGTGACTTTACTAATCAGGGGCTGCTGAACAATGAAGTCAATCGACTGCGTGAGCAGACCACCAGTTTCAACTCCGTCGCGATCGTGGATGCGCAGGGCGTGATCAAAGCAATTTCCCCCGAGTCACTGACGTTACAGGGTATGCACCTCACCAGTGACGCCTCGCGAGAGGCGCTGACCCTGCGACAGCCGATCATCAGTAAACCCTCCCTTTCTGCCGCCAATAATCTGCTGGTTTTTGTCTCATGGCCTGTCTGGAGTCCCGAGGGTGACTACCTGGGCTACATCGGCGGCACGATCTACCTGAAGAAGAAAAGCATACTCAATGCGCTGCTGGGTGAGCAGTTCTATCGCGATGGCACAACGGTTTATGTGCTCGATAGCAACAATGAGGTGTTGTATCACCAGAATCGTCAACTGATTGGCAAAACGCTGCCTGCCATCGTCAATCCGCGTGATGACCAGACCAATGGCTCGCTGATGCTTGCCGGTCCGGGTAATGCCACACAGCTGGCGGGCTTTGCCGTGGTGCCGACGACAGGCTGGACAGTGGTAGCGTTGAAGCCGATTAACGTCACACTGGATCCGCTGTCCGGTCTGTTGATGAAAGTGCTGAAAAATTCTGTGCCGTTCGCGCTGCTGACTCTGCTGGTGGCCTTAGTCATGGCACGTCTGATTGCCCGGCCACTCTTCCAGCTGGCGCGCAAAGCCAGCCGGATGGATGCGCAGGGCGTATCAAAAGAAATTGGCGGCATCACCGCCTGGTATTTTGAAGCGGCCCAGGTAAAGCGTGCGCTGCTCACCGGTATTGGGCTGGTGCAGGATAAAATTGGTCGCCTTAACTCAGAAGCGCAGACCGATCCGCTGACTCAGGTACTCAATCGCCGGGGTCTGAATGCGGTGCTGGAGTACTATCGGACCCTGCGTCAGCCTTTTTCGGTGCTGGCACTGGATATCGATCATTTCAAAAACGTTAATGACAGCTGGGGCCACGACGTGGGCGACCGGGTCATTCAGCAGGTGGCAAGTACGCTGCGTGCCAGCGCCCGTCAGTCTGATGTGGTCTGTCGCAATGGCGGAGAGGAGTTCCTGATGCTATTGCCAGGAACGGCCCTGGATGAGGCGCAGATCATCGCAGAACGCGTACGGGTGGGCATTGCTGAAGCCTGGCTGACTGACGTGGGGCGCATTACCTTGTCTATTGGCGTGGCGGCCTGGAATGGTTCGCAGGATGCGGGACTGGAAAACAGCCTGAAACAGGCGGATGCGGCGCTCTATGAGGCGAAGAGTGCCGGACGTAACTGTGTGATCGTTGCCGACTCCTAGTCGGGTGAAACCGGATGTTTCATTACGGCAGGGTAAACGTGCGGGAAAAAGAGAAGCAGGGGCGCGGCGGTCAGACTAACGCGCCCCTTAACATCAGGCTGATTTGACGTAATCCAGCACCATGTCGTGGTGATTCGACGTCTTAAAGTTATCAAACACTTTTTCGATCTTGCCCTCGGCATCAACCAAAAAGCTGATGCGATGAATACCGTCATAGGTTTTCCCCATAAACGTTTTTTCACCCCAGACGCCAAACGCCTGGCAGACTTCATGATTTTCATCTGACAGCAGCGTAAAGTTCAGCAGCTCTTTTTCGACAAACTTTGACAGTTTTTCCGGTTTGTCGGTGCTGATACCCAGCACTTCCACGCCCGCTTTTTTCAACTCATCCATGTTGTCACGCAGACCGCACGCCTGCACGGTGCAGCCTGGTGTCATCGCTTTCGGGTAGAAGTACACCAGAACGCGCTGTCCCTGGAAGTCGGTCAGATTCACGTGTTCGCCGTCCTGGTCAGGCAGGCTAAATGCGGGTGCAGTATCTCCGGCTTTCAGTGGATTCATCACATCTCTCCATTTTCTTATTCAGGCTGTGGGTAATACACCATCCGGCCAGAAACGGCCAGCAGCAACATTACCATCAGGGGGTATTTCACCACATAGCCGCGCATTCAGGCGTCAGTAATGTGGAGAAATAACTCCGGTTTAAGGACCAAAGCTTAGCGTATCGCGCTGACAGGTTCGCTGCTGTCGGCGTCTGAGAAACTGTAGAGACGTAGCGTTCCCTGGGCATTCAGCTCCTGGCACAGGGTATTAAAAGCCTGCTCAAACGACGTGCCACGGGTTCGCGTTGGACTGTGGGCCGTCATTTGAATATAGAGTGTCGGTGGCAATTCGTGTTGCGCAGGTGTGATTCGCGACACCAGTTCGGCCACGTTCATCTGATGCTTATCAATAAGATCGGTGAAACGCTCAATAATATGCGGCGAATCGGCCACTTCAACCTGGATGAATGCGGTGTCCGGCATCGGCGGACGAAGCCGGGCATTGGTTCGCTTCATGACGATCAGCAGCTCCAGCTCTGCGCCTTTCAGCGGCAATGTCGATTCAATCAGTGTGATTGCGTTCCAGCTGCCCGACAGCAGCATAATAAACGTGAACTCATCCCCGAGCATGGCAAGACGGCTATCTTCAATATTACAACCGCAGCTGCTGACGTGTCGGGTAATGGTGTTGACGATACCCGGACGGTCAACACCAAGCGCGGTGATCACCAGATGATGGGGCTGAGATTGCGGCAAAATGGCTTTTCCTCTGCTTTCGCTAATAACCATAAGGTAAACATAAAAAAAACTGCTGACAAGCGCGGGAATGGCGTGGCTTGCTTGCTTTTCCCTAAGTGTAAAACGTACCATGAAGCACTTGTTTGTCGAGGGGATCGCCAATGTTTACGGGAAGTATTGTTGCACTCGTTACGCCAATGGATGACAACGGTAATGTCTGCCGGTCGAGTCTGAAAAAACTGATTGATTATCATGTCGCCAGCGGCACCGCGGCGATCGTTTCCGTCGGCACCACAGGCGAATCTGCAACCCTGAGCCATGAAGAACATGGTGATGTGGTGATGCTGACCCTGGAACTGGCTGATGGCCGTATCCCGGTGATAGCCGGAACCGGTGCAAACGCCACCGCTGAAGGCATCTCTCTGACGAAGCGTTTTGAAAATTCCGGCGTGGTGGGTTGCCTCACCGTGACGCCTTATTACAATCGTCCGACCCAGGAAGGGCTGTTCCAGCACTTCAAAGCGATTGCGAATAGCACCAGCCTGCCACAGATGCTGTATAACGTTCCCTCGCGCACCGGTTGTGACATGCTGCCGGAAACCGTTGCCCGCCTGGCCGAAATCAAAAATATTATCGGAATCAAAGAGGCAACCGGGAACTTATCGCGTGTTAGTCAGATCCAAGAGCTGGTAAATGAAGATTTCATTCTGGTGAGTGGCGATGACGCGACTGCGCTGGACTTTATGCAACTGGGCGGTAAAGGCGTCATTTCGGTGACCGCAAACGTCGCTGCACGCGAAATGGTTCAACTGTGTCAACTTGCACAGCAGGGCAATTTCGTTGAGGCACGCCGCCTGAATCAGCGTCTGATGCACCTGCACCAGACGCTTTTCTGTGAACCCAATCCTATCCCGGTGAAATGGGCTGCGAAACAGCTAGGATTAATCGCTAACGACACGCTGCGTCTGCCAATGACGCCACTGACTGCAGCTGGCCAGCCGAAAGTGGAGCAGGCGCTGGTGAAAGCGGGTTTGCGATAATTTAGGGAGTTTGAATGAATTACTCAGTAAAGCGGTCAACAGTAGCCACAGTGGTGGGGCTTTCTACCCTGATGCTGTTGTCGGCCTGTTCAAGTGATCAGCGTTATAAGCGCCAGGTCAGTGGTGACGAATCTTATCTTGAAGCCAGTCAGTTAAGTGAACTGAAAGCGCCGGCCGGCATGATCCTGCCGGTACAGCGTGGTGATTACGATGTACCGCGCACCAGCAGTCAGGCACCGACCGGCAAGCAGCTCGACATTCGTCCACCTGCCCAGCCGCTGGCCCTGATGAACGGCACCCGTGCGCAGTTCAGCAACAACACGGGCGCACTGATGATTGATAGTAGCCGTGGTTCAGTCTGGCCACGCGTCGTGAGCGTCGTGCAGTCAAACAATTTCGCGATTGCTTCACGTAATGACGCCGGCCAGCAGCTGACGACCGACTGGGTCCAGTGGAATCGTGCTGATGAAGATCAGCAGTATCGTGGTCGCTACCAGATCAGTGTGCAGTCGCAGAGCTATCAGCAGCAGCTCACCGTACGTCTGCTGGAGCTGCAGCAGGCGGGTAAAACCGTTACCTCACCTGTGCAGATCCAGCGCTATACCGCGCAGATGCTGAATGAAATCAGCACCGGTCTGGACAAGATTGATACCGCCAGTGAAAACGCGGCGGCAGGTCGGGTGAGTGGGGCTATTGATGTGCAGAGCGGCGCAGATGATACCGGCCTGCCAATGCTGATCCTGCGCACGCCATATAATGTGGCGTGGCAGCGTCTGCCTGAAGCGATGAAACGCGTTGGGATGGAGGTGACGGATACCACTCGCTCAACGGGTAGCATGAAAGTGACCTACAAGTCACTGAGCAGCAGCGACTGGGATTCCATTGGCGCAAAAGACCCGGAATTACCTGACGGTGATTACAAAGTGCAGGTCGGTGATTTGGACAACCGCACCAGTCTGCAATTTATCGACCCGAAAGGGCATGTGCTGACCCAGTCGCAGAACGATGCGCTGGTGGCCGTGTTCCAGGCGGCGCTGAACAAATAAAGTTGCCTCAGGCCGGAGATTCTCCGGCCTTTTTATTTTGTTTTTGGCATAATAGCGCGCGGCGAAGTAAACGATTGCGTCAAGGCAATCGCCGCAGCGGCACTGGCCGCTGAACACCCGTTATTTCAAGTCTGGAGTGAATAAGATGCAAAAGCGAGCTGAGTTGTATCGCGGTAAAGCGAAAACCGTATACAGCACCGATAATCCGGATCTGCTGATACTCGAATTCCGCAACGATACGTCAGCAGGTGATGGCGCCCGAATTGAGCAATTTGATCGCAAAGGAATGGTTAACAACAAGTTTAACCACTTCATCATGACCAAATTGCAGGAAGCGGGTATTCCAACCCAGATGGAAGCGCTGCTGTCTGATACCGAAGCGCTGGTGAAGAAGCTGGAGATGGTGCCGGTAGAGTGCGTGGTCCGTAACCGCGCCGCAGGTTCGCTGGTAAAACGTCTGGGCGTGGAAGAGGGCATTGTGCTCAATCCCCCGCTGTTTGATCTTTTCCTCAAAGATGATGAAAAGCATGACCCGATGGTCAACGAATCCTACTGCGAAACTTTTGGCTGGGTCAGCAAGCAGAACCTGGCGCGGATGCAGGAACTGACCTTTAAAGCCAACGAAGTGCTGAGCAAGCTGTTCGACGATGCGGGTCTGATTCTGGTTGATTTCAAACTTGAGTTTGGTCTGTTTAACGGTGAAGTCACGCTGGGCGATGAGTTTTCGCCAGATGGTGCACGCCTGTGGGACAAAGAGACCCTGGATAAAATGGACAAAGACCGTTTTCGCCAGAGCCTGGGCGGCGTAGTCGAAGCTTATGAAGCAGTGGCACAGAGGCTGGGCGTAAAACTCGACTGAGTCAGCCTGCAGTGCAGTAAGTAAGCAGAATAAAACGGAGAGCCCAGGCTCTCCGTTTTCATTTCAGCCTAAAGCTGGTGATTGCCCGGTCACGCAACTAAAATCATGCCATCTGAAAAAAATGACTGAGGGAAGAGAGCATGCGCTGGCAAGGGCGTCGCGAAAGCGACAATGTAGAGGACCGTCGCGATCAATCGTCCGGTTTAGGTGGCGGAGGCCGTCAGATTCGTCTGCCGCGCGGCAAAGGCGGTATCATCCTGTTGGTGGTGGTGGCTATTGCAGGTTATTACGGTTATGACCTTACCGCGCTGCTGACGGGTGGGGACGTTGCACCAACCAGCCAGCAGCAACAGCGCAGCGTCAGCACCAATGATGACGAGGCTGCAAAATTCACTAAGGTGATTCTTGCGACCACGGAAGATACCTGGGGCAAGCTGTTCAAACAGATGAACAAACAGTATGTTGCACCAAAGCTGGTGATGTATCGCGGGGCAACCCGAACCGGCTGCGGCACAGGCCAATCCGTGATGGGACCCTTCTACTGTCCAGCCGATCAGACTGTCTACATCGATCTCTCTTTCTATGACGAGATGAAAAACAAACTCGGCGCTGACGGCGACTTCGCCCAGGGCTACGTTGTCGCGCATGAAGTGGGCCACCATGTTCAGAAACTGCTGGGTATTGAGCCTAAAGTACGTGAAATGCAGCAGGGCGCGAGCCAGACGCAGGTCAATCAGCTCTCTGTGAAAATGGAATTGCAGGCAGACTGTTTTGCCGGTGTCTGGGGACACTATATGCAGCAAGAGAACATCCTTGAAGCAGGGGATTTGCAGGAAGCGCTGAACGCCGCAGAGGCGATTGGCGATGACCGTCTGCAGCAGAAGGGTCAGGGCCGCGTAGTGCCGGACAGCTTTACCCATGGCACCTCTGAGCAACGCTACACCTGGTTTAAGCGCGGATTTGATGGTGGCAATCCAGGACAGTGCAACACCTTCGCCAGCAACTGATGATCGCAACACAGTCTATGCAGCAGGCCGGTGTGCGTCGCCTGGCCGTGATCAGCGGCGACCCGGACTGGTGCCTGGAGCGTGCTGCAGAGTGGCATGACGCGTTGCCAGGCGACTGGCTGGTGCTAAGCCCGGAGCCGCTCTTCTCTGCTTCCTCTGGTGAGTCACTTATGCACAAACAGCCAGGCGCGGTTCGCACGCTGCTTGGCCGTGAATTTCGTCATGGGATATTCGATGCCCGCCAGGGCTTTCATGCCGAGGCTTTCGCTGCGCTGGCTGGCACGCTCACCGCAGGTAGCTGGCTGTTACTGCTGGTCCCGCCCTGGGAAGGGTGGTCGCAGCAGCCTGACACCGACAGCCTGCGCTGGGCCGATGTCGCTCAGCCCATCCCAACACCCCATTTTGTTCACCATCTGCAACAGCTGATCCTGGCGGATGACCAGGTACTGCTGGAGCGGCAGCATCAGCCATGCCGTTTTCCGGTGCAGCCTGACTGGCCAGAATGGCACTGTCAGGCCCCGCAACAGCAGCAGGCGATACTCGATCAACTGATGAGACTGCCATCGGGGATCGCGGTGCTGACCGCCGCCCGTGGACGGGGTAAATCGGCGCTGGCGGGGATGCTGGCCCGCCAGAATCGCCATTGTCTGGTCACGGCACCCGCGAAAGCTTCAACGGAGGTGCTGGCCACCTTTGCCGCTGAGCATTTTCACTTTATGGCGCCGGATGCACTGCTGGCGCTGGAGCCGCCGCCCGAGGCGGATTGGCTGATTGTGGATGAAGCGGCGGCGATACCGGCCCCGCTACTGCAGGCGCTGGTCAGCCGTTATCCCCGCGTGTTGCTCACCACCACCGTGCAGGGCTACGAAGGCAGCGGGCGCGGCTTTATCCTTAAGTTCTGCGCCGGGCTTACCGGGGTGCACTATTTCACGCTGGACGAGCCGCTGCGCTGGTCGCGTTGTGATCCGCTGGAGCAGTGGCTGAATCAGGCGCTGCTGTTTGACGATGCCAGCGTGACGGCACCCGATTCTCCGGCCACACCGCATCCTGTTGAACGTCACGATTTCAGCACGCTGGAAGCCGCCTATCGCCTGCTCACCAGCGCGCACTATCGCACGTCGCCACTTGATCTGCGCCGCCTGCTGGATGCGCCGGGTATGACGTTGTGGCGGGCGGGCGAGACACCTGCATTACAGGGTGCACTCTGGCTGGTGGAGGAGGGCGGTCTTGAGCCAGCACTGGCGCAGGCGGTCTGGGCGGGCACCCGGCGACCACGCGGGAATCTGGTGGCGCAATCTCTGGCTGCCCACGCCGGTCTTGCCGAAGCGGCAATCCTGCGCTCGCAACGAATCAGCCGTGTTGCCGTGGCAACGGAGAGCCGTCGCCGCGGAATCGGTCAGCAGCTTGTGGCCGCCGCGGCCCGTGCGGCTGCAGAACACGACTACCTCTCTGTCAGCTTCGGCTACACTGAATCACTCTGGGCGTTCTGGCGCGCCTGTGGTTTTACTCTGGTGCGAATAGGCAGCCAGCGCGAAGCCAGCAGCGGCTGCTATGCGGCAATGGCTATTCTGCCCTGTTCTGCTGCGGGCAGGGCATTAGCGCGCCGGGCGGCAGAACAGCTGGCGCGTGACTGGCCACTGTTGCGACAACATATCGCGCTGGACCTGCAGTTTGATCAGATCCCAGATAATGGATTAACAGCCCAGGATATGCATCTGGCCATCGGTTTTGCCTGGGCGCAGCGGCCCCTGGAGGCGAGCCTGCCGGTATTGCAGCGTCTGGCAGAAGCCAGTGTCGCGCCCGCCCCGTTATTGGCCGCAGTCGTTGCCGCCCCCGATGCGCTAAGCGAGCTTGCCCGGCAGGCAGGCGTGAGTGGCCGTAAAGCGCTGGTCGCGGTGTTACGTCAGCAGGCAGCAACAGCGCTCCAGAGCCTGGGCGTTACTGCGGGCTGACTGCACCGGCCGTTGAAATAATTCGACCAGCTGGTTCAAATTATCCCCATATCATTTTTTGCTACGCGGCGTAGAGTGAACACAGGAGGTCAACAACATGACACTGAAATATGTAATCGTTCAACAGCCTGCTACCACAGCACAGCTGTTTCTGCTCTACCATGGCGTTGGCGATAACCCGGATTCAATGGGTGAGATTGGTCACTGGTTTGCGAAAACCTTTCCCGACGCGCTGGTGGTGTCCGTTGGCTCGCCTGGCGCGGTTCGTCAGTGGTTTGGCGAAACTGACCTGCACGATCAGACTATCCAGCAGCGGGTTGATGCGGCGATGCCGCAGTTTGTCGAGTCGGTGCGTCACTGGCAAAAAAAGAGCGGCGTGCGGGCGGAAGCGACAGCCTTAGTCGGTTTTTCGCAGGGCGGCAGTATGGTGCTGGAAGGCGTCAAAGCGAATCCTGATCTGGCGGGCCGCGCGGTGGTGTTCAATGGCCGGTTTATCACGCTGCCGGAGAAAGCCAGTACCCGCACCACGATTCATCTGATCCACGGTGATTATGATGAGCAGATCCCGTTGCACCATGCACAGGAGGCGGAGCAGCGGCTGACCGCCCGCGGGGGCGACGTCACTCTGGACATCGTTGACGATCTGGCGCATGCCATCGATCACCGCAGTATGGAACTGGCGCTGAATCATCTGCGTTATACGGTGCCAAAACGCTACTTTGATGAGGCGTTAAGCGGCGCAAAACCCGGTGACGATGACGTTATCGCGTTGATGTAAAAATGCCCCTGCAGAGCAGATTGCTGACAATGCCGAACCGGGGGTAATCCCGCCGCTACGCATAAATTCAACACGCAGGGAGCTCGGTCAGAGGAGGAAAGCGTCCCGCGCCAGGGACGGTGCGGGCCGAGCGGCCATGGATTGGCTTTAGCGACTTTCCGATCTGACCGTGTACCCTGCGCAGGCTCGATCTTAACGCTGATGAGGGCTGACTTTATGAAGAACAATAAAAATGCCCCTGCAGAGCAGGGGCATTTTCGTTTACTTCTTCTTCGGCCAGTTATCGTCGTCATCCCATTTATCGTTGAAATCACGATGCGGCGGCAGGTCTGGTTTGTTATCCATAAACTTCTTGTGATCGATGCGTTTCAGATCTTTATAAACGTTCATCAGCACGCCAACCATCAGCAGGATCACCAGGATCCACCAGTAATCTTTAATAAATTCCATTTGCTGCTCCTTAACATCGCCATCAGGCGATCAGTTGTTCCATGATGCGTTGGTACATCCGGCTCAGCATCTGCAGATCTGAAGCTTTCACACACTCATTGATTTTATGAATGGTGGCATTTACCGGTCCCAGTTCAACCACCTGCGCCCCCATCCGGGCAATAAACCGGCCATCAGAGGTTCCACCCGTAGTCAGCAGCTGCGGCTTAATTTCATTATAGTGCGCGACAGCTTTTACGACGGCATCAACCAGCTTACCGCGCGTGGTCAGGAAGGGTTGACCCGAAAGTTTCCACTCAATGGTGTAACGCAGCTGGTGACGATCCAGCAATGCTTCGACGCGCTGGCGAATCAGCTCATCAGTGAGTTCAGTGCTGAAGCGGAAGTTAAACTGCACAAACAGCTCACCAGGGATCACGTTGTTACTGCCGGTGCCCGCCTGGACATTGGCAATCTGCATGCTGGTTGCCGGGAAGAACTCATTTCCCTGATCCCACTCCGTGGCGACCAGCTCATTCAGTGCTGGCATTGCCCGGTGGACCGGATTATCCGCAAGGTGCGGATAGGCGACGTGCCCCTGCACACCATGCACCGTCAGGTTGGCAGTAATTGATCCACGACGGCCATTTTTCACCACGTCACCGACCACTTCCGTACTGGACGGCTCACCGACCAGGCAATAGTCGAGCCGTTCCCGGCGCGCCATCAGCCGTTCAACCACTTTAACCGTGCCGTTGGTCCCGCTGGCCTCCTCATCAGAGGTAATCATAAAGGCGAGTCGCCCTCTGTGATGGGGACGTGCTGCAACAAAACGTTCGGCAGCTACCACCATGGCGGCCAGTGAACCTTTCATGTCGGCCGCACCACGACCAAACAGCATGCCATCGCGTATGGTGGGCTCAAAAGGTGGGTTGATCCAGCGACTGGCATCGCCAGGCGGCACCACATCGGTGTGACCGGCAAACGCCAGTGTTTCACCTTCGCCACGGGTGGCCCAGAAATTCAGGGTGTCGTCGATGTTCATCGTTTCAATCTTAAAACCAATAGCTTCAAGACGGGCGATCAGCAGAGCCTGACACCCGGCATCATCGGGGCTGAGGGAAGGGCGACGAATAAGCTGCTGCGTCAGCTCAATGACCGGGCAAAACATATTATGACCTCTCCTGGATAGCATTCTGATAGGTGGCTTCGCTGAAACCGGCGAGCAAACTGCCATCCGGGGTGCGCAACAGCGGGCGCTTAATCATGGTGGGATGCGCCAGCATCAGCGCTTTGGCGCTGCTGGCATCGGTAACCCCTTCACGGTCGGTCTCTGGCAGTTTACGCCAGGTGGTGCCGCGGGTATTAAGCAGGGCTTCGTAGCCCAGCGCATCGATAAATTCCTGCAGCAGGACATCGCTCAGGCCATCGGCACGGTAATCGTGAAAGTGATACTCAACGCCTGCGTCTGTTAAAAAGCGCCGGGCTTTTTTTATGGTGTCGCAATTTTTAATCCCGAACATCACCCACTGCGTGCTCATTGCCCGATCCTTATTGTCCTGTGAGAAGTAAAAGCTGAAAAAGCAGCCAAAGCGCGAGTTTACCATAGTGTGATCCGTTGCGGCAGTTGCCGGGGCGCGGGAATCTGACCCGCGATCGTGTCGTGAAAGCCACCGTTTATCCTCGGGTAACCGCTATCAATTTCTCAGGTAATCATTACCTTGCTTAGCATTATTTTATTCGGAATTTCGCCATGCAGATAAAATAGTCTACCGCTGGGCTTAAAATAAATTATTTTCAATCGGGTTAAGGAGTTGCTGAAATGTGCGTCAGCTTCCAGAACCGGCAGAATTCATGTTTTTATCAGGCTTGCCGATAAATAAAACAGGTGTAACCGTATTCACCTGATTAAAAAAAGAGCGTAACATCGCCAGCACAATAAGAGAGGGCATCATGATTGACACTGAAATGGGAACCTGGAAAGAATTTATCGAAGCAATGTTACGCAACAAGTAACAGGCTGAGGTAAAGGCGGGGTAAACCTGCTGACTGGAATTCTTACCACACACAGAAATAAGGCGGCCACTGACATCAGTGGCCGCTTTTTATTTGCCTCAGTGATCAGTCGAGTGGCTTCTCTTTCAGCGGGAAGCGACGGCGAACCAGCACAAAGAACAGCGGCACAAAAAAGATCGCCAGCAGCGTGGCGGAGATCATTCCACCCATCACACCGGTTCCTACCGCGTGCTGACTGCCGGAGCCTGCGCCGCTGCTGATTGCCATCGGCAGCACGCCAAAGATAAAGGCCAGCGAGGTCATCAGAATCGGTCGCAGACGCTGACGCGATGCCTCCAGCGTGGACTCCACCAGTTCGCGTCCTTTACTGTTAATCTCATTAGCAAATTCCACAATCAGGATGGCGTTTTTGGCGGATAACCCGACGACTGTCAGCAGGCCCACCTGGAAGTAGACATCATTCTCCAGTCCGCGCAGCCAGGTCGCAATCAACGCGCCGACGACACCCAGTGGGACCACCAGCATCACCGAGAACGGAATTGACCAGCTTTCATACAGTGCGGCCAGGCAGAGGAATACAACCAGCAACGATATCGCATACAGCGCCGGTGCCTGTGAGCCAGAGAGGCGCTCCTGATAAGAAGCACCTGTCCACTGGAACCCGACGCCCAGCGGCAGGGCATTCACCAGCTTTTCCATCTCGTCCATTGCCGTGCCGCTGCTGACGCCATTAGCCGCTTCCCCGACAATCTCCAGTGAAGAATAACCGTTATAGCGTTCAAGACGGGGTGAGCCGGTCTCCCAGCGGCTGGTGGCAAACGCGGAGAAGGGGACCATTTTGCCGCTGCTGTTGCGCACATACCACTTATTGACGTCGTCCGGCAGCATGCGGAATTCGGCGGCGGCCTGTACATAGACCTTTTTCACCCGGCCGCGATCAAGAAAGTCGTTCACATAGGTTGAGCCCCAGGCCGTGGTCATCGTGTCGTTGATGGTATCCAGCGACACGCCCAGCGCCTGCGCTTTACGGGCATCCACATCGATCTGCAGCTGCGGACTGTCATCCAGTCCATTGTGCCGTACCCGTGACAGCGACTTATCGTTGCCTGCCATCTCCAGCAGTTTGTCGCGCATCGCCATCAGTTGGGTATGGCCGATACCGGCGTGATCCTGCAGTTCCATGTCAAAACCAGAGCTGCTGCCCATGCCGGTGATAGCAGGTGGGCTGCTGGCAATCACCCGGCCCTCTTTAATCTTCTGAAACGCTTTGGTCGCGCGATCGATAATCGCAAACGAAGTCCGATCGGCGCCGGGCCGCGCTTCCCAGTCTTTCAGACGGACAAACAGACGTGCGACGTTCTGTCCATTGCCGCCCGGCCCGGCACCGATAGTGGAGAAAACCGACAGTACGTTGGCCTTCTCCTCGGTGAGATAATAATTTTCGACTTTGGCAACGACGCTGGCCGTTTGCTCAAGCGTCGCACCTGCCGGAAGCTGAACCTGAGTCAGGAATACGCCGCGATCTTCCAGCGGCAGAAACGACGTCGGCAGACGCAGAAACAGAAACGCCATCAGGCCAATAATCGCGACATAGACCAGCAGCCAGCGACCACCTGTGCGCAGGATGCCCGCAACGCCGCGTTCATAGCGGTCAGCGTTACGATTAAAGTGGCGATTGAACCAGCCGAAGAAGCCGCGACGCTCGTGCACCTCGCCCTGCGTAGCGGGTTTGAGCAGTGTGGCACAGAGCGCTGGCGTCAGGATCATCGCCACCAGCACTGACAGCACCATCGCCGAGACAATGGTGATAGAGAACTGACGATAAATGGCGCCAACGGTACCGCCGAAAAACGCCATTGGCACAAACACCGCAGAGAGCACCAGCGCAATACCCACCAGTGCACCCTGAATCTGTCCCATCGATTTTCGTGTGGCAGCACGCGGCGAAAGTCCCTCTTCATGCATGATGCGTTCAACGTTTTCCACCACCACAATGGCATCATCCACCAGTAGTCCTATCGCCAGCACCATGGCAAACATGGTCAGGGTATTGATGCTGAATCCAAAGGCATAAAGGACGCTAAAGGTGCCAAACAGCACTACCGGCACCGCAATGGTGGGAATTAAGGTGGCGCGGAAGTTCTGCATAAACAGATACATCACGCCAAATACCAGCACGATTGCTTCAAGCAGCGTCTTCACCACATCGGTAATTGATGCTTTGACGAACGGCGAGGTTTCATAGGCAATTTTTGCTTCCAGGCCGTGAGGGAAATAGTGCGAGAGTTCCTCTATACGCGCCCGTACCAGCTTATCAGTGTTCATCTCATTGGCACCGGACGCGAGCTTCACGCCCAGGCCTGACGCAGGTTGGCCGTTATAGCGGCTCAGATAATCATACTTCTCTGCGCCCAGCGCCACGGTGGCGACATCGCCCAGCGTCACCACAGAACCGTCGGGATTGTTTTTCAGGGTAATGGCCCGGAACTGCTCGGGGGTCTGCAGCATCGACTGGGCGTTGACCGTGGCGTTAAGTGCCTGTTTCTCCACCGACGGCAGGCCACCGACCTGACCCACAGCCACCTGGGTATTCTGCGACTGGATTGCATTGACGACATCGTCGGTGGTGAGCGCGTAAGCGATCAGTTTGTTGGGATCGAGCCAGATGCGCATCGCATATTGCGAGCCGTAAGCATCAACCTGGCCGACGCCATCAATACGGCTCAGCGGGTCCTGAATATTACTGGCGACATAGTCTGAAATATCCTGCTTATCCATACTGCCGTCGGTCGAGACGAAGGCCACCATCAGAATATTGCTGTCACCGGTTTTGTTGACCGTCACGCCCTGCGACTGCACCGCCTGCGGCAATTTGCGCAGGGCGGACTGCAACTGGTTCTGAACCTGCTGGCGGGCTTCGTCGGGATTGGTCCCGGCAGTAAAGGTGAGGGTGATTTGCGCCTGACCGGTGTTGCTGCTGTTCGAGGACATGTACATCAGATTATCGATGCCGGTCATGTTCTGCTCGATCACCTGAGTTACGGTGTTTTCCAGCGTCTCGGCGGATGCGCCGGGATAGTTAGCGGTGATACGCACATTAGGTGGAGCCAGATCGGGATACTGCTCAACAGGCAGCGAAATAATTGAAAGGGTGCCACACAGGCACAGCAGAATCGCCAGCACCCAGGCAAAAATGGGGCGGTCGATAAAGAAATTCGACATTAAATCGACACTCCTCAGGACTTATTATTATCGGTCAGGCCCACCGGCAACGGGCCACAGGCAGAAAGGTCGCAGGGTCTTTACACGATTCTCCGCCGCCTTTCACTTTACGTGCGGCAGCGAGGGAAATCGTGGAGAAATTGAGGAGAAAATGTAAATTCGTTGGCTATTTGCGGCTTTCAAGCCACATCACCGTGGCGGCAACGCGTGAACGGACATCCAGCTTACGCAGAAGGTTACGGATATGCACTTTCACTGTCTCTTCAGAGATATGCAGAATGGCAGCGATCTCTTTGTTTGACAGGCCACGCGCCACCTCCTGGAGCACGTCGCGCTCGCGGTCAGTGAGAAGACGCAGAGGGTCGGCGCTGTGCTGACGGTTATCCAGATAGCTGGCAACGCCCTCACTAAAGACTTTCTCGCCCCGCGATGCCTGCAGAATATGTCCCAGCAGAATCTCTGGCTCGCTGTCCTTGAGCAGATAGCCGTCGGCACCGGCATCCACCATGGCAAAAATATCACTGCGGGCATCGGAGACGGTCAGCACCAGGATGCGCGAGCTGATACCTTCGTGGCGCAGCGCCTTTAGGGTATCCAGCCCGGACATGCCTTTCATATTGAGGTCGAGCAGAATGATGTCAGGTTCCTGACGGCGGGCTTCCGCCAGCGCTTCGGTGCCATTTTTAGCCTCGGCGATCACGTCCAGCCGGGGATCCAGTGCCAGCAGCTGACGAACGCCGCGGCGCATCAGAGGGTGATCATCCACAATCATCAATGTTAATGCGGGCTGTTGCATAATTTCTCCGTTTTATCGTTTCAGACTGCGGCGGGGCAACACGTATCGCGCACCGGTATGCCTGTGTTCAGCCTTTAATAGCCGGCTATCTGTAGCCAGTAGCGTGTTTTAATTATTTGAAGGATAAATTACGTTAGCTGCCGTGCCGGTTGCGGTGGAAAGCGCAGTTCAACCCGGGTCCCTTGTTCCTGTGCGTGAAGGGTCAGATTACCATTAAGGCGCTGGGCTCGTTCAGCCATAATCGTCAGACCGTAATGGCTTGGAGGTTCGTCAGTACTGCCGATGCCCACGCCGTCATCCGTTATTGTAAGTAAGTGCTCACCCTGATTGCTGTGCTGATAGTCCACGTTGATCACCTGCGCACTCGCATGACGGATCGCATTCAGCAACGCCTCCCGGGCGATCTGCAAGACATGTACCTGCTGCTGTGCCTCCAGACTCTGCAGGCCGGTCTGATAGTTAAAATGTATCTCTGCGCCGCTCTTTTCCTGCAACGAGGCGATCATTGCCTGCATCGCCGCCACCAGATCTGCCTGCTCAATGGTCAGGCGGAAGGTGGTCAGCAGTTCGCGCAACTGACGGTAGGCATCAGCCAGCGCCTGATCGAAGTCAGCGATAATCCCATGGGCGGCACTGTCATCCTTGTCCACGGTGCGGCGTAACAGGGTCAGCTGAATACGTAAAAAGGAGAGTGACTGCGCCAGTGAGTCATGTAATTCCCGGGCAATCGTCGTTCGCTCTTCAATCAGCAGCATTTGTTGATACTGCTGCTGTGCCTGCCAGATCCAGATTGCGCGTCCCAGCATCGCCGCAAGACTGCGCATCAGCTCATCCGGTGGGGAAGCGCCACATGTCTGCCAGCGTAATTCGCCAATCTGCTGCTCATCCTGCTGTAATGGCTGACGTTGCCACTCACCAGCCGCCTTTTCGTCACCGGCGCGGAACTGAAACTGGTCGCTCTCGAGCCAGATTGCCGTCAGTTTTTCACGCGTCAGCACCGTGGTCAGCACCGCTTCAAACAACGCCGGATGCAGTGGGCTGGCGGTCAGCATTTGTGAGCTGTCATAGAGTAGCGACAGCGTGCGATTCGCCTGAGTTAAGTCTTCCGTCTTTGCGCGAACCGTACTCTCCAGCAACTGGTAATGCGAATGCAGGCGTGCCGCCATACCGCTAAAGGCATGCGACAGAACCCGCAGCTCATTTTGTTGCTCAACGTGCAACGGCGGAAAAGCAAAGTTGCCATTCTCGACGTAGCGGCTGGCTGTGACCAGCGCATTCAGTGGCCGCACGACATGCAGTCGGGTAAAGCGAATCGTCATGAGCGCCAGCGCCACAATCGCAATAACACCGACCAGGCTGCTGGCGGCCACCAGATGCATTTTTAATTCGGTATAGCGTTGCAGACCCAGAACAAAGCGATCAATTTCCCCGACGTAAATGGGCACCTGCTGCTGCAAGGCCACGCTATCACCCCGTTGCAACGCCTGTTGCAGGAGAGGCCAGGCGGCGCGCAGTCGTTGGTAGCGAACGCCCACTTCGCGCGGTACCCAGGGCCGATCAAGATTTTGCAGCACTGGCGCATCCAGCGTTTGCTGATAGCGCGCGAAATGTTGCGGCAGGTTTTGCGGCTGACGGCTGGCATCCCAGGCCATGCGATAGCTCTGCATGCGCAGTGAACCCGCCAGATTAATCGCCTCGGCGTCGCGCTGACTGCTGAGTAGCGTGACTAAGGCCAGACTGGTGGTGAGCAGCGACAGCAGGACAATGGCGCTGAGGGCCCGAGCGATGCTTTGTGTAACTGAACGTTTAACGATCACATTAATGGCCCTCTTCTGAGTGGGGGAATTATATGAGCGAAGTCACGCAACGCAAATGATCCCTTCCCTGTTTATCGCACAGGACATTACAGGTCGCACATAAAATGACCTCGACTGACACTTCCCAGGATGCGTTACGATTTTACGGTTAAAAAGGGAACAGGTTTACATCGTGCCGATGTTGCTTTTCATTGCAGCGCTAATAATTCACTCAGTCATTAGCAACGCAATCCCGATCACAGATCAAGGAGCATCCAATGAAAAAACTGAGTGCTGTACTGGCGGGTGCTTTACTGGCTACCGCCTCATTTGCCACCTTCGCCGCCGCGCCAGTCGATCGGTCACAGGCGCTGGGTATGCAGAGCATCGGCAGCGTCTCTGTCTCCGGCGTTCGCGGCTCACTGGACGATGCAAATCGTCAGTTGTCGCAAAAAGCGGAAGAGATGGGCGCCAGCCATTACCGTGTTATCGGCGTCGATAACCCAGGCGACTCCAGCCTGTGGAGCGGCACCGCAGAGATTTATCGCTAACCCCACCCTCCAGTTTCCATCCCTGTAGCTTTTACCGGCCTGAAAATGGCCGGTTTTTTTGTTTTTGTGCATCAGGATTGATTCTTACAAATCAGCCTGTGCATCTGCCCGGTATATTTTGCTTCGTTCTTGCAGAACGGGTAGGATTCATCGCCGTAAATTCCCGCGCTGCCCGGCACTCACTCACGGGCAAACGCACAGAGGAAAATCCCCCATTTTGCAGGGCGTTACGTTCGCATTGGGGAGACGACGACTGATGGTCCGGACAAACAGGAATGCTATGAAATCTAAAAAGAAAACCCCAGGTGAGATGCGCGCTGCGAAACGCCGCTGGCTGAATTCTCACGATGCTGGCTACCAGAAAGCGATGGGTAACCGTCACGTTCAGATGATTGCGATCGGCGGTGCTATCGGCACCGGTTTGTTCCTGGGTGCAGGTGGCCGCTTGCAGGCTGCTGGCCCCGCGTTAGCCCTCATCTATCTGGTGTGTGGCATCTTCTCCTTCTTCATTCTGCGTGCGCTGGGCGAACTGGTGTTACACCGCCCGAGCAGTGGCAGCTTTGTCTCTTACGCCCGTGAATTCCTGGGTGAGAAAGCCTCCTACGTTGCAGGCTGGATGTATTTCGTCAACTGGGCGATGACCGGTATCGTCGATATCACCGCCGTCGCGCTCTACATGCACTACTGGGGCGCGTTTGGTGATGTGCCACAATGGGTCTTTGCGCTGGGCGCGCTGGCGATTGTCGGCACCATGAACATGATTGGCGTTAAGTGGTTTGCCGAGATGGAGTTCTGGTTTGCGCTGGTGAAAGTGCTGGCGATTGTGATTTTCCTGGTGGTGGGTGTGGTGTTTCTTGGCACCGGCAAGCCGCTGGATGGCAACAGCACCGGTTTCCATCTGATTACTGATAACGGCGGCCTGTTCCCGCACGGCCTGCTGCCCGCGCTGGTGCTGATTCAGGGCGTCGTATTCGCCTTTGCCTCAATTGAGCTGGTCGGTACGGCGGCCGGTGAATGTAAAGACCCGCAAACCATGCTGCCGAAAGCGATCAATAGTGTGATCTGGCGTATTGGTCTGTTCTATGTCGGTTCGGTTGTGTTGCTGGTGCTGCTGCTGCCATGGAATGCCTATCAGGCGGGCCAGAGTCCATTCGTGACTTTCTTCTCGAAACTTGGCGTGCCTTACGTTGGCAGCATCATGAACATCGTGGTCCTGAGCGCAGCGCTCTCCAGCCTGAACTCCGGCCTCTATTCAACCGGGCGTATTCTGCGTTCCATGTCGATGGGTGGCTCTGCACCGAAATTCATGTCAAAGATGAACGGTCAGCAGGTCCCTTATGCCGGTATTCTCGTCACCATTGCCGTTTATGTCATTGGTGTAGTGCTTAACTACTATGTGCCTTCTCAGGTATTCGAGATCGTCCTGAACGTTGCCTCACTGGGCATTATCTCCTCCTGGGCCTTTATCGTGGTTTGCCAGCTGCGTCTGCGCAAAGCGATCAAAGAAGGCAAAGCAGATGATGTCAGCTTCAAGCTGCCAGGTGCGCCGTTCACCTCATGGCTGACGCTGCTGTTCCTGTTCAGCGTGCTGGTACTGATGGCGTTTGACTACCCGAACGGGACGTACACCATTGCCTCTATTCCGCTGATTGCAGTGCTGCTGGTGCTGGGATGGTTTGGTGTGCGTAAGCGTGTTAACGCTATCGCGCAGACCGAACAGGATCATCACGAGGATGAGCCTCAGTCAACCCGACTGGCTGACGATACCTCACGCTGATCAGGTCTGCATCAATCAGGGCCAGCCTTCGGGCTGGCTTTTTTTTGGCCGCTAATCGCCTTTCTGGCAATGCGAATTAGGATAGTTTTCCGGCAAGCCTGGCCCTATGATGAATAACTCCCTTTATGCGGTAGCGGAGTCTCCATGTCGTTTAAGATCAACATCATCAAAAATAAGCTCCTGTCTGAAAACTGGTTTGTGCTGCGCAACTACACCTATGACATCACCGATCGCCGTGGCGAGGTTATCCGTCATAAACGCGAAGTCTACGATCGCGGAAACGGGGCGACCATCCTTCTCTATAACCGCGAAAAGAACAGCGTCGTCCTGACGCGCCAGTTCCGTATCGCCACGTACGTCAACGGCAACGACGGCGGCATGTTGATTGAAGCCTGCGCGGGCTTGCTGGACGACGACTCCCCGGAAGATTGCATCCGCAAAGAGGCGATTGAAGAGACCGGATATGCAGTCGGTGAGGTGGAGACACTCTTTACCTGCTATATGTCGCCGGGCGGCGTGACCGAACTGATCCACTTTTTTGCGGCAGAATACAACGAATCACTGCGCGACAACCCAGGCGGTGGCGTTGAGGATGAGTCAATTGATGTGTTGGAAATGAGTTTCCCTGATGCGCTGGCGATGGTGGCCGATGGCCGTATTCGCGACGGTAAAACCATTATGCTGCTACAGCATGCGCAGATTGCGGGATGGCTGAGGCCTTAGGAAACCCATCTGTCATACCTGTTGCCGCGCAGCATCGCTGAACGTGGAAGGATGCAGCTTTATCCACCTTATGTACGCTTTTTAAGCACTTAACTGCGCTTTTTGCACAGGTTCACAGAATGCGAACCCTGCCAGGCCCGTTGATGCGCTATCCTCTCCATTCTGGTTATTCGGGGATCGATTTTCTTAATGTCGTATTGGATGAAATCGCTGTGGCTGTTGCCGTCTTTGTGGGTTGCCTGTGTTCAGGCGGAACCGTTGCAAAAGTCATTCAACGACTGGCAAATTACCTGCAACAATGTCGCCTTTTGCGTGGCGCGCAATATTCCAGGCGACAAAGGGTTGGTGATGACGATTTCACGTCATGCGGGCGTCAACGATCGCCCCTTGCTGCGCATTGACTATGGCAGCGCCTACAGTGGTGCGCTGCCTGGCGGTCCGCTTCAGGATAACCTGCTGCTCGATCAGCGCCGCCTTAAACCCGACCTCAAACACTGGACGGTAGAACCTCATCATCTCGCCACCAGCAATACCATCGCGATAGATGAGTTCCTTGATCTGGTGATGGAGGCGAAAACCCTGCAGCTCACCTTTGATCCCAATGCGCTGATCTCGTTGCGCGGCATGAAAGCTGCACTGTTGCTGATGGATGACACCCAGGGGCGGGTCAACAGCCTGAGCGCGTGGATCAAGCGTGGCGACCGTGCCAGCTGGGACGTTCCGCCGCCGCCTGCGCTGCCGCCATTGCCGCCTGCTGTCGAGCCGCCCGCAGCACTGACGCGCGATGAGACCAGCGGACTCATTGATTACGGCACCTGGCGGGTCAATACCGATTCCTGTTCACTCGATCCGCTACGCCGGGAAGTCAGCGTGGCTCCCCTTACTGACCAGCGCGCGCTGCTGCTGGTCAGTTGTGAAATGGGGGCCTATAACGTGATCGATTTGGCGTTTGAAGTGACGCGCAGCCAGCCTTACGTGGCGCGGGGTATTACCTTAACGTTGCCGTTTACACCGCCGGGTGCCAGCGATCGTCAGCTGGAGCTGATTAACGCCGAGTATGATGCGGCCAGCGGCCAGCTCTACACCTTTGGTAAAGGACGGGGACTGGGCGATTGTGGCAGTGCGACACGCTGGCAGTTTGATGGCACGCGTTTTGTGTTAGCGGAGTATGCAGAAGAGTCGACCTGTGACGCCTGGCACAGCAGTGATGGCTGGCCAACCCTGTGGGTCAGCCAGTCTGACGGTAGCGTACAGCAGCGTTAAGGAATGGCCTGCACCATCATCGGTGAGCCCAGTTGATTACCCACCAGTTCGGCCAGCATATTGTTCACGCCGTCGCTCATTGGCGTAAAGCGGGTCAGCGGCGAGCGCGTCACCACGACAAACACCCCAACGTTATGCTGCGGCACCATCGCCATATAGGTGATGAAACCGCCACCGCCGCCGGTTTTCTGAATAATGCCCGGGCGACCATTTTTTGGCCCCATATAGACCCAGCCCATACCCAGTGCATCCGCTTTACCCGGCACATCCATGCCTTCAACTTTGTGCAGCTGATCGCGACGGTAAATCAGCGTTTGCAGTCGATCGATCTGCGGCGTGCGATGGTTTACGGAAGAGTTAAGGAACTGCTGCATCCAGCGGCCCATATCATCCGGCGTGGAATAGACGCCGCCGCTGCCGATCGCCGCCAGCGTGTTATTACACGGGCTGGCACCTTTCTCCGCCACCATCAGGCGTCCGCACTGCTCAGGCGACGGCGTAAAGGTGGTGTCTTTCATGCCGAGCGGGCGGGTTATCAGCTGCTGAAACAGCGCCGGATAAGGGGTGCCGGCGGCGCGTGACAGCGCATCGCTCAACAGATCGTAGCCCAGGTTGGAGTAGGCGGCACTGCTGCCGGGTGCCGCTTTAAGGCTGGCGCGCGCCAGCCATGTCCAGCGCTCGCTTTTCGTCGGCCAGACAAACACCGGACGCTGCGCTTTGCCGCCCGGCTGTTCGCGCGGCAGTCCGCTGGTGTGGGTTGAGAGATTAATCAGGCGAATAGGCTGGCCGTTATACGTGGGCACGCGTGCACCTGGAGGCGCATATTTACTCAGGGGATCGTCAAGGCGAATCTGTCCGCGTTCAGCCATCTTCACCATCACTTCACTGGTCATCAGCTTACTCAGCGAGGCGATGCGAATCAGTGAATCTTTCTGTGGACGCACATTGTTGCCGGGACGGGTGTCACCGAAGCTGGCGAACACCCGCTGATTGCCATCTATCGCCACCAGCGCCATGCCGGTTGCACCGCTGCCATAAAAAATATGTTCCGCATAGCGATCAACAATCTGAGAAGCCAGCAGCGGATCGGGCGCGACCTGCGCCATGCTTTTTAAAGGAAGCAGTGAAACCATCAGGGCCAGTAAATAGGGTGTACGCATGTTCAACGGAAGTGGCTTCGCTATAGATATCAGAGAAAATCTGCCTTCACTCATCAGGATGCAGCAGGTCAGACCCGTTTTTATCCCGGCAGGAACAACAGCAGGAAAAGAGGGCCAGCCAGCGTACAGGCAGCATTGAATAGGACGGCTCTATAGTAATCAGTTTGCGCGGGGCGTGAAGAGGGGAATAGAGGTTTTTTTCTGTTTCAGTTTTTAAGATGAAATGGCCCTTCCCGGTGAGCCGGGAAGGGCGCAGGCCTTAAACAGGCTTGAGTAATGCTTCAGCATGGCTGACGATATTCTCAACCGTGAAGCCAAACTCTGCGAACAGCTGGCTGGCAGGGGCGGACTCACCAAAGGTGGTCATCCCGACAATTGCACCATCCAGACCGACATACTTGAACCAGTAGTCAGCAATACCTGCTTCGACTGCCACACGCGCTTTCACGCCGCTCGGCAGAACCGATTCGCGGTAAGCGGCATCCTGCGCATCAAACAGGTCAGTTGAAGGCAGTGAAACCACCCGCACCTTGTGGCCGCCCGTGGTGAGTTTTTCTGCTGCACCCAGCGTGATTTCAATCTCAGAACCGGTGGCGATCAGAATAACGTCTGGCGTGCCGTCGCAATCCTTCAGCACGTAGCCGCCGCGTTTGATATTTTCGATCTGCTCCGGCGTACGTTCCGGCTGCAGCAGGTTCTGACGGGAGAGGATCAGCGCGGTTGGACCGTGATGGCGCTCAATAGCCGCTTTCCACGCCACCGCCGTTTCCACCTGGTCACAAGGACGCCATACGCTCATGTTTGGCGTCAGACGCAGGCTGGCGATCTGCTCAACCGGCTGGTGCGTCGGGCCATCTTCGCCCAGACCGATGGAGTCATGGGTGTAGACCAGAATCTGACGCGCCTTCATTAATGCCGCCATACGCGCGGCGTTTCGCGCATATTCCACAAACATCAGGAAGGTGGCAGTGTAAGGAACGAAACCGCCGTGGTGCGCGATACCGTTACCAATCGCCGTCATGCCAAATTCACGTACGCCGTAGTGAATGTAGTTACCGGCCGGATCCTCTTTGATCGATTTGGAGCCTGACCAGATAGTGAGGTTACTCGGTGCCAAATCGGCCGAGCCGCCAAGGAATTCCGGCAGCATTTTACCGTAGGCTTCCAGCGAATTTTGTGACGCTTTGCGGCTGGCGATTTTCTGCGGATTAGCCTGCAGTTCCTGAATGAAACGGGCTGCTTCAGTTTCCCAGTTGGCCGGCATTTCGCCATTCATGCGGCGTTCATACTCTTTCGCCAGCTCAGGATAGGCTGCTTTGTAAGCGGCAAATTTCGCATCCCAGGCTTTTTCACGTTCAGCACCCGCCGCTTTAGCATCCCACTGCTGGTAGATTTCAGCCGGGATTTCAAACGCCGGGTAGTTCCAGCCCAGTTGCTTACGGGTCAGGGCAACTTCAGCCTCACCCAGCGCTGCGCCGTGCGACTCCTCTTTACCGGCTTTGTTCGGTGACCCGAAACCGATAATGGTGCGGCAGATAATCAGTGAAGGCTTATCGGTAACGCTCTGTGCTTCTTTAATGGCGTCACGAATAGCGTCAGCGTCATGTCCGTCGATGTCGCCAATCACATGCCAGTTGTAGGACTCAAAGCGTTTGTGGGTGTCGTCGGTAAACCAGCCTTCGGTCTCGCCATCGATTGAAATACCGTTATGGTCGTAGAAGCCAATCAGTTTACCCAGGCCCAGGGTGCCCGCCAGTGAACAGACTTCGTGCGAGATCCCTTCCATCAGACAGCCATCGCCCATAAACACATAGGTGTGGTGATCGACGATGTCATGGTCCGGACGGTTAAACTGCGCGGCCAGCGTGCGTTCTGCAATCGCCAGACCCACGGCATTAGCCAGTCCCTGACCCAGCGGGCCGGTGGTGGTTTCAACGCCTGGGGTATAGCCAATTTCCGGGTGACCTGGCGTTTTAGAGTGCAGCTGGCGGAAATTTTTCAACTCTTCAATTGGCAGGTCATAGCCGCTGAGGTGAAGCAGGCTATAAAGCAGCATGGAGCCGTGGCCGTTGGAGAGGATAAAGCGGTCGCGATCAAGCCAGGCGGGATTGGTCGGATTATGCTGGAGGAAGTCGCGCCACAACACTTCGGCGATATCGGCCATACCCATCGGCGCACCGGGGTGGCCTGAATTTGCCTTCTGGACGGCATCCATGCTCAGTGCACGGATCGCGTTTGCCAACTCTCTGCGTGAGGACATACAGTTCTCCCTTGTTATGCATCAGGGCGGGAATGTCCCGCCCGATTAAAATGAGGACTACAGGCGTGCGGCGAGCACATCTTCCAGTTTCTGCTGGTCAACCGCGAACTGGCGGATGCCGTCAGAGAGTTTCTCAACGGCCATCGGGTCCTGGTTATGTTCCCAGCGGAACTCCGCTTCGGAGAGCGGCGATGGCTGATGGAAGCCTTCTGTGGAGGGCTCCAGTTTGCGCTCCAGCGGCGCATCACTGTTCTGCATCTCTTCCAGCAGGTTAGGGGAGATCGTCAGGCGATCGCAGCCCGCCAGCGCGATAATCTGCTCCACTTTACGGAAGCTGGCACCCATGATGATGGTGCTGTAACGGTGCTTTTTGTAGTAATCGTAAATGCGACGCACAGACTTCACGCCGGGATCTTCATCCGCCACATAGGGTTCCATCGGCTTGCGTGAGTTGTACCAGTCGTAGATGCGGCCAACAAACGGGGAGATCAGGAACACGCCCGCTTCGGCACAGGCACGCGCCTGGGCAAAGGAGAAGAGCAGTGTCAGGTTGCACTTAATGCCGTTTTTCTCCAGCTCTTCTGCTGCACGGATACCTTCCCAGGTCGACGCCAGCTTAATCAGTACGCGAGAGCGGTCGATACCGTGCTCTTCATACATCCGAATCAGTTTTTCTGCTTTGGTGACACACATGCCACGATCGAAGGAGAGGCGCGCATCCACTTCGGTCGAAACACGGCCCGGTATGCTCTTCAGGATTTCCATACCGAGGTTGATCGCCACTTTGTCGCTGGCATTAATAATCTGGGTCTCTTTGCTGCCACCCTGTTTTTTGGCGTACTCAATCGCGTCATCCATCAGGTGTTTATACCCTTCGAGACCGGACGCTTTCAGAATGAGTGAGGGGTTGGTGGTAGCGTCTTCCGGATGGTAATTACGAATCGATTCGATATCACCACTGTCCGCCACCACGGTGGTGAACTGTTTTAGGGCTTCTAACTGATTCATCTCTAAACTCCTTGAAAAGAAAAATGAAAGCGAACAGGGAGCACCTCAGGCCTCGCAGCCGGTCTGTGGCATGTTCTGCTACCGGTAACGCGAACCCATAACATTGCAACAGAGACTTTCTGATGGAAATGCGGTTTCTCTGATTGTTGCGCTGCGAGGCGGTGCGAAGGAGCCGTCATGCGGTTTTTACCGTGGGATGCGCCATATTCCATCTGTAAGCATAGCAGTCACGCGGAATGACGCAGGCTGCACTGTAGCAATCCGTGCCCTGTAAAAAAGAATAAACCGATCAGGAGAGAGGTAAGCGCAGCGCGGGGGCAGGCTCGCGCTGCAGCGGCAGAAGAAATCAGACGGGCAGGTTCAGCCAGTTTTTCACCGGCAGGAAATCGCGATAGAGAGCCGCTTCAGGAGAGCCGGCCTCGGGCTGGTAATCATATTCCCAGCGCACCAGCGGTGGCATCGACATCAGGATCGATTCTGTGCGGCCACCGGTCTGCAGGCCAAACAGCGTGCCACGGTCCCACACCAGATTAAACTCCACATAGCGACCACGGCGGTAGAGCTGGAACTGGCGCTCACGATCGCCCCAAGGATGATCTTTACGGCGCGCCACAATGGGCCGATAAGCATCGATAAAGCCGCGGCCTACCGACTGCATAAAGCTGAAGCTCTGCTCAAAGTCGGGCGTATTGAGATCGTCAAAAAAGAGACCGCCAATGCCGCGCTGCTCATCACGATGCTTCAGATAAAAATAGTCGTCGCACCATTTTTTGTAGCGTGGATAAACATCTTCACCAAAAGGCTGACAAATGTTTGCTGCAGTCTGATGCCAGTGCAGCGCATCTTCTTCGAAGCCATAAAAGGGGGTCAGGTCAAAGCCGCCGCCAAACCACCAGACTGGATCGGCACCCGGTTTCTCGGCGATGAAGAAGCGCACGTTGGCGTGACTGGTGGGCACATAGGGATTGTTCGGGTGGATCACCAGAGAGACCCCCATCGCTTCAAAGCTACGACCCGCCAGCTCTGGCCGGTGCGCGGTCGCTGATGCTGGCATCTGATCGCCATGCACATGCGAAAAGTTGACGCCTGCCTGCTCAAACACCGCGCCATTGCGCAGGACGCGGCTCTGACCGCCGCCGCCGCCAGGACGCTGCCAGCTATCCTCGGCAAACTGTGCGCCGCCATCTTCAGCTGCCAGCTGGTTACAAATCTCATCCTGCAGTGCGAGCAGGAATGCTTTTACGCGTGAAATATCAGCCATCTTTTCGCTTATCGTTTGTCAAAGTCTGACGCGATTATACGCAAAACCGCGCCGCTTGCATGAGTACGGCGAGTGCCCGGACCTAAACCCGCTACCCACATCAGGCGTTGCGGCGGTCAAACTCATCAAAGTAATTGACGATGCCGCTGGCAATTGCAGAGGCAATTTTCTGGCGAAACGCCGTCGTGCCGAGTAATTGCTCTTCGCGCGGATTGGTAATAAAGGAAGTCTCAACCAGCACGGAGGGGATCGACGGTGACTTGAGTACCGCAAAGGCCGCCTGCTCGGTGTGCTGGCTATGAAGATGATGCACCGGTCGGATCTGGTCCAGTACGTGCTTGCCCAGTGTCAGGCTGTTCTTGATGGTATCAGTCTGCACCAGGTCGAACAGGATCTGCTGCAGATAGTGATCCTGCTGCTGCGCTTTCACGCCGCCCAGTTTGTCTGCATCGTTCTCCCGCTGTGACAGGTAACGCGCCATGGAGCTGCTGGCCCCACGATTAGAGAGCGCAAATACGGAGGCGCCACTGGCGTCGGGGCTGGTAAAGCCGTCGGCATGAATCGACATAAAGAGATCGGCGCCGTGCTGATGCGCGATCTCGACGCGCTGATAGAGCGGGATAAAATGGTCGCTGTCGCGGGTCAGGCGCACTTCAATGCGCGGATGGCTCTGGAGCTGGCGCTGCACGTTGCCAGCGATCTCCAGCACGATGTGTTTCTCTTCTGAACCCTCTTCGCCAACAGCACCGGAGTCGATGCCACCGTGGCCAGGATCGATCATGACGATGCGTTTGCCGTTTTTCGCTGGTGGAGCCGGGCGCGTATGAGGATTTGCTCCGGTGAGGGTTTTTTCTTTAGCCTGAACCGCACGCGGCGTTAAAATGGCTAGCGCCAGCCCGGAAAGCAGTAACTGACGACGATGAATCAAACGTTTAAGCAGGTGCATGTGGGGGTCCGGTAACAGGAATCTTGCCGGTGTTATAGCCTAAGCCTCTGCTGCCTGCGATCACAGAACCATTTCAGGGCATTACTTTGTATTGCAGGTCGCGAACAGGAAATTTGCGCTTTTTTATTTGTCCCTCGCCATGGAGGGTTGCGTGCAGCAGAGAATGCGTGATAATCAGCAAATTGTGCTTATTTGCAGGTAAAGAAGATGGAAATCCGCGCCTTCCGCCAGGAAGATTTTGAAGAAGTGATCACCTTATGGGAACGTTGCGATTTGTTACGGCCATGGAACGATCCGGAGCTGGATATCGAACGCAAAATGAATCACGACCCCGATCTCTTTCTGGTCGCTGAAGTGGGCGGTGTCGTCGTTGGCACGCTGATGGGCGGTTACGATGGTCACCGTGGCGCGGCGTATTACCTGGCGGTGCATCCTGACTATCAGGGACGCGGCTTCGCGAATGCGCTGATGAACCGTCTGGAGAAAAAGCTGATCGCGCGAGGCTGTCCGAAACTGCATCTGATGATCCGTGAAGAGAACGATCAGGTGGTGGCGTTTTATGAGAAGCTCGATTATGAGCCGGTTGATGCGCTGCTGTTTGGTAAGCGTCTGATTGAAGATCGTGAATACTAATCCGTTGCCTGGCTATCAGCCGGACGAATACGACGCGAAAGGGCAGCTACGGCTGCCGTTTCTTTTTTGGCTAATCCTGTTGCTTCAGGCCCGAACCTGGCTGCTGCTGGCGATGGCTGGCGCGTCACGGCAACAGGGCAACGATCTGCTGGCGCTGTTCTATCCGGATCGTCAGGCGTTCTGGATTGGACTGGCGCTGGGTTTACCCGCGCTGGCGGGCCTGCTGCTGACCGGCTATCGCACGCGCCTGCCGCGACTCTGGCAGCACTGGCGCAGCGTACTGGCGCTGTCGCTGTTGGTGAATCTCCTCTGGCAGGGCTGGCAGTTTGTGCAGGGTGATCTGCTCAGCTCACCGCTGCCCTTGTTGCTGACGCTGTTCGACCTGCTGGCGTTGATCTGGCTGCAGTTTAATCGCCGCTGCCGCGACTGCTTTCTGCCCGAACACCATCTCAACTAAACTTTTTGTCGCTTTGCGACTCCAATCATTTCCGCCTTTCCGGCATCGTATTTACAGGAGTTCTCATGAAAGCTGTTCGTTCCACGCTACTGATCGCCGCCGTTGCACTGAGCGGCTGTGCCAGTTCGGGTTCCGGCGCTGACAGCAGCCAGCAGGCAAGCTGGTGGAATCCGCTGACGTATCACTGGTCTTCTGCGCTGCCATGGAACTGGTTTGGTTCCACGCTGACCGCGACTGAACAGGGCGTGGGTGGGTTAACCGCCTCGACCGCCATGAAAGAGGACGCGATCAGTGCCGGACTGAACGGTGACTATTCGCTGCGACAGGGCATGCGTAGCGAGAATGGTCAGGTGATTTCATTCTGGCAGGCGCTGAATGATGGCAAAGTTAAGCTGGTAATTTATGGAGAGTCGCAGGTCGATCGTATCGAGGTCATGGATAGCGCGATCGCCAGCAGCGACGGCAGCAAAGTGGGTGATGCCTTCAGTAATAAGTTCAGCAAAGCCTTCGACAACTGCACCTTAGCCAGCGGCCCCGACGCGCGTGACGTGGCGTGCCGTGCGCCAGGCAGTCAGCATCTGACTTATGTCTATCATGGCGACTGGCACGGGCCGGAAGGATTGATGCCTTCTGACGATACCCTGAAAAACTGGAAAATCAGCAAGATTGTCTGGCAGCGTTAAGCCAGCCTTATCAGCGCGCCGCCCCCTGGCGGCCGCTGAACAGCTCAGAACCCCTGCCAGCCCACGCTGCACGCGGTTCCATCTCCCCATCGGCTTTTGCTGATTTGTGCATAAACTCTGCCGCCGTCTTATGCTTTTTTCGACTTTGAAATCATTAAACGATATATAAAACCGTTACTGGTTTTCACTGAGTTATAAATAAACTGATGCCTCAGCGGGTGAGATCCGCATCAAACTTTTTCAGGGTGCCAAATGACATTACAAGCGATGAAAAAAATCGTGAGCGGTATCGCGTTGTCGCTGAGCCTTGCTGGCGCAGCCAACGCCACTGAACTTCTTAATAGCTCTTACGATGTGTCGCGGGAGCTGTTTGTTGCCCTGAATGCTCCGTTTGTTAAACAGTGGGATGCCACACATCCAGGCGATCCGCTCACTATCAAGATGTCACATGCCGGTTCATCAAAACAGGCGCTGGCTATCCTGCAGGGACTGCGCGCGGATGTGGTGACCTACAATCAGGTGACGGATGTGCAGGTGCTGCACGATAAAGGCAATCTGATTGCTGCAGACTGGAAAAGCCGTCTGCCGAACAACAGCTCACCTTTCTACTCCACCATGGCGTTTCTGGTGCGCAAAGGAAATCCAAAGCAGATTCATGACTGGTCAGATCTGACCCGCAGCGATGTAAAGCTGATTTTCCCGAATCCGAAAACGTCCGGTAATGGCCGCTACACCTATCTGGCCGCCTGGGGCGCAGCGGACAAAGCTGATGGCGGCGATCAGGCCAAAACGCAGGCCTTTATGACGCAGTTCCTGAAAAACGTGGAAGTGTTTGATACCGGTGGTCGTGGCGCGACGACGACTTTTGCTGAGCGCGGTCTGGGCGACGTCCTGATTAGCTTTGAGTCGGAAGTGAATAACATCCGTAACCAGTACGGCAAAGATGAATATGAAGTCGTGGTGCCGAAAACCAATATTCTGGCGGAGTTTCCGGTGGCGTGGGTGGATAAGAACGTCGCCACCAACAAAACCGCAGATGCGGCCAGCGCATACCTGAACTATCTCTACACCCCAGAAGCGCAGAATATTATTACGCACTACTACTATCGCGTGAATAATCCACAGCTGATGGCAGCGCAGAAAGATCGCTTTCCGCAGACCAGCCTGTTCCGGGTGGAAGATGCCTTTGGCGGCTGGGACAAGGTAATGAAAACGCACTTTGTCAGCGGCGGTGAGCTCGATAAATTGTTAGCGGCGGGGCGCGGATAATGTTTGCAGCCAGCCATAAACGCGTATTGCCCGGCTTTGGTCTCAGCCTTGGCACCAGCCTGCTCTTTACCTGCCTGATTCTGCTGCTGCCGATCAGCGCGGTGATCATGCAGCTGTCGCAGATGACGCTGCAGCAGTACTGGGATGTGGTGACTAATCCGCAGCTGATTGCCGCCTATAAAGTGACGCTGCTCTCTGCCGGTGTTGCGTCACTATTTAATGCCGTGTTCGGCATGCTAATGGCGTGGATTCTGACCCGTTATCGCTTCCCGGGCCGTGCGTTGCTGGACGGTCTGATGGATCTGCCCTTTGCACTGCCTACCGCCGTAGCAGGTCTCACCCTGGCCGGACTCTTTTCGGTCAACGGCTGGTACGGACAGTGGTTCGCCCATTTCGACATCAAAATTTCCTACACATGGATTGGTATCGCCATTGCCATGGCCTTTACCAGCATTCCGTTTGTGGTACGAACCGTACAGCCGGTGCTTGAAGAGTTAGGCCCGGAATATGAAGAGGCCGCCGAAACCCTGGGTGCTACGCCGTGGCAGAGCTTCCGCCGCGTGGTGCTGCCAGAGGTGGCCCCTGCGCTGCTGGCCGGTACGGCACTCTCCTTTACGCGCAGCCTGGGTGAGTTTGGTGCGGTGATTTTCATTGCCGGTAACATCGCCTGGAAAACCGAAGTGACCTCCCTGATGATTTTTGTCCGGCTGCAGGAGTTCGACTATCCGGCGGCCAGCGCCATCGCCTCGGTGATCCTGACGGCCTCGCTGATTCTGTTATTCGCCATTAACACATTACAGAGCCGCTTTGGCCGTCGTCTGGGAGGTCACTAATGGCTGAGGTTTCACAACTTAATCACGCGGCGCGTCAGCCGGTGAACTGGGGCAAGTGGCTGCTGATTGGTACTGGCGTACTGATTTCTGTTCTGCTGCTGGTGGTGCCGATGGCCTCCATCTTCTGGGAGGCGCTCAATCAGGGCCTGATCGTGGCGCTCAGCAATCTGGCCGACCCGGACATGCTGCACGCTATCTGGCTGACTGTCATGGTGGCACTGATTACCGTTCCGGTTAACCTGGTATTCGGCACGCTGCTTGCCTGGCTGGTCACGCGCTTTACCTTTCCGGGACGTCAGCTGCTGCTGACCCTGTTCGATATTCCTTTTGCCGTGTCGCCGGTTGTCGCCGGTCTGATGTACCTGCTGTTCTGGGGCGTGAATGGTCCGGCAGGCGGCTGGCTGGATGCGCATAACATCCAGATTATGTTTGCCTGGCCGGGTATGGTGCTGGCGACGGTGTTTGTGACCTGTCCGTTTGTGGTCCGCGAACTGGTTCCGGTGATGCTGAGTCAGGGCAGTCATGAAGATGAAGCGGCGGTGTTGTTAGGCGCCTCTGGCTGGCAGATGTTCCGTCGTGTGACGCTGCCGAACATACGCTGGGCGCTGCTGTACGGCATCGTGCTGACCAACGCCCGTGCGATTGGTGAATTTGGTGCGGTCTCGGTGGTCTCGGGATCGATTCGCGGTGAGACCTATACGTTACCGCTTCAGGTTGAATTATTGCATCAGGACTACAACACCGTTGGCGCGTTCACCGCAGCCGCACTGTTAACCCTGATGGCAATTGTGACGCTGTTTCTGAAAAGCATTGTGCAGTGGCGTTTAGAGCAACAGCACAAACGCCTGCAACAGGAGGGAAATCATGAGCATTGAGATTAACAAGATCAACAAGTCCTTTGGTCGCACCTCGGTGCTGAACGATATCTCTCTGGATATTGCCTCGGGTGAAATGGTGGCGCTGCTTGGCCCATCAGGCTCGGGTAAAACCACGCTGCTGCGTATTATCGCCGGGCTGGAGCATCAGAACAGCGGTCAGATCCGTTTTCATGGCAACGATGTCAGCCGCCTGCATGCGCGCGACCGTCAGGTCGGTTTTGTGTTTCAGCACTATGCGCTGTTCCGTCATATGACGGTGTTCGACAACATCGCCTTTGGCCTGACCGTCCTGCCGCGTCGTGAACGTCCTTCAATGGCGGAGATCAAACAACGTGTCACCCGTTTGCTGGAGATGGTGCAGCTGGCCCATCTGGCGAATCGCTTCCCGGCACAGCTGTCGGGCGGCCAGAAACAGCGTGTGGCCTTGGCGCGTGCATTAGCGGTTGAACCTCAGATTCTGCTGCTGGATGAACCCTTTGGCGCGCTGGATGCTCAGGTACGTAAAGAGCTGCGCCGCTGGCTGCGTCAGCTGCATGAAGAGATTAAATTCACCAGTGTGTTTGTGACCCATGACCAGGAAGAGGCGATGGAAGTCGCCGATCGCGTGGTGGTGATGAGCCAGGGCAACATCGAACAGGTCGGCACGCCAGATGATGTGTGGCGCGATCCGGCAACCCGCTTTGTGCTGGAGTTCCTGGGTGAAGTGAATCGCTTTGATGGCGAAATTCAGGGATCGCAGTTCCACGTGGGCGCGCATCACTGGCCGCTGGGCTATACCTCGGCACATCAGGGCGCCGTGGAGCTGTTCCTGCGTCCGTGGGAAATCGACGTGTCACGCCGCAGCAGTCTGGAAACCCCGTTACCGGTGCAGGTGCTGGAAGTGAGCCCGCGTGGCCACTTCTGGCAGCTGGTGGTGCAGCCTGCTGGCTGGCAGAGCGAGCCGTTCTCGCTGGTGTTTGAAGGTGATCAGACGGCCCCGATTCGTGGCGAGCGTCTCTTCGTAGGCCTGCAGCAGGCGCGCCTCTATAAAGGTGACACACCGTTGCGCCCGGTTGCCTTTGCACAAAGCGCCTGATATTTTCTCATCAACAACGGGCGGGAGTGTGACTCCCGCCTTTTTTTCGCCTCTCGTTTGTAACAGGCCAGGAAGCAGACCGTGACGACTCTTGAAAATACCATCGGCAATACCCCGCTGATTAAGTTGCAGCGCCTGACGCCTGCCAACGGCAGTGAGGTCTGGCTCAAACTGGAAGGTAATAATCCGGCGGGTTCGGTAAAAGATCGCGCAGCCTGGTCGATGATCAATCAGGCAGAGCTGCGCGGTGACATTTCACCCGGCGATCAGCTGATTGAAGCCACCAGCGGCAATACCGGCATTGCACTGGCGATGATCGCAGCGATGAAAGGCTATCGTCTTCGCCTGCTGATGCCAGACAACATGAGTCAGGAGCGGCAGGATGCGATGCGTGCCTACGGCGCGGAGCTGATTCTGGTGCCGCGAGAGCAGGGCATGGAAGGCGCACGCGATCTGGCGCAGGCAATGGCCGCGCGTGGTGAAGGGCGGGTGCTGGATCAGTTCAATAATCCTGATAACCCGCTGGGCCATTATCAGACGACCGGGCCAGAGTTGTGGCAGCAGTCGAATCAGCGCATGACCCATTTTGTCTCCAGCATGGGCACGACCGGCACCATCACCGGCGTAGGGCGTTACCTGAAAGAGAACAACACGGGCGTGAAGGTGATCGGTTTACAGCCGAGTGAAGGCAGCAGCATTCCGGGCATTCGCCGCTGGCCACTGGCCTATCTGCCGGGCATCTACCGTCCCGATCTGGTGGATGATGTGATGGATATGGCGCAGAAAGAAGCGGAAGAAACGATGCGGGCGCTGGCACGCCGTGAAGGTATTTTTTGTGGCGTCAGTTCAGGCGGCGCGGTTGCGGGGGCGCTGCGCATTGCGCAGGCTAATCCGGGCAGCGTGGTGGTGGCGATCGCCTGCGATCGCGGCGATCGCTATCTCTCTACCGGACTCTATCATCAGTAATCTTTGCTGATGCGGGAACCCAGCCTGTGCGCAGCGTTTGCTGCCCACAGGCTTTTTTTAACAGTATTTCACGCGCCAGATAGACTGAATCTGTAAGGATCGCGTAAATCAGGCTGCACGAACGCCCGGTACAGGACAAAATAGCGCCAATTCTGTCGAGAGATAAACATGAAAATTTTGCTTGTTGATGATGACGTTGAATTAGGCACGATGCTAAGCCAGTACCTGATCGCCGAGGGGTTCGATGCGCAGCTGGTTCTGACCGGCAGCGCCGGCATTCAGGGCGCGCTATCAGGTGAGTTCACCGCCATGATTCTGGACATTATGCTGCCCGACATGAGCGGTATTGATGTACTGCGGCAGGTACGCCAGAACAGCCGGATTCCGGTGATTATGCTGACCGCCAAAGGCGATAACATTGATCGGGTGATCGGTCTGGAGATGGGTGCAGATGACTATATGCCAAAGCCCTGCTATCCCCGGGAACTGGTGGCCCGCCTGCGCGCCGTATTGCGTCGTTTCGAAGAGCAGGTTCCGCAACCTGATGCCAGAGAGCCGCTGCGCTGGGGCGAGCTGACGCTGAATCCGGCTACCCGCATGAGTGAATGGCAGGGGCGAGCCTTCGATCTGACGGCATCGGAATTTAACCTGCTGGATTTACTGCTGCGCGCCCCGGATCGGGTGGTGTCGAAAGATGAGCTCTCTGAGAAGGGGCTGGGTCGTCCGCGTGAAGCCTATGACCGCAGTGTCGATGTGCATATCAGCAATATCCGTCAGAAGCTCAGTGCATTAACTGCTGACAGCATCAACATTGAAACCGTTCGCAGCATCGGTTACCGCATTCGATGAAACAGAGTTACCGTGGACGCATGTTCTGGAAGATTTTTATCGGCTTCTGGATTGTTTTTGTCATCATGAGTCAGCTTATCTGGCTGGGTTTTACGCTCTCCGGTAAACGTCACGAACCGCCTGAAATTGTGGCTATCCGGCGCATTGTCGATCTGCAGATGACTTCTGCTGCATCGGTGCTGGCGCGCAGCGGGCCCGACGCGCTGAATGCGATGCTGTCGGACTGGGATAACAGCGATCGACAGTTTTTCCATGTGACGCAGCAGGCAAAATCGCCACAATCACAAAACAGCGGCAATCTGGATTATGTGGGGCGTCTTCCTGAAGAGGTGGTGCGCTGGGTTCAGGGTGCTGATGGCAAAGAGTATCAGCTGCGTTACGACCTGGATGGCATGCGCAAAGACAGCATGCATAATCTGATGCCACGCAAATTTCTGAATATTCCTGAGCCGATTTTCATCTTTGCCGGTTCGGTGGGATTGCTGTTCAGCCTGTTGCTGGCCTGGAATCTGACGCGGCCTATGCGTCAGCTGTGTGAGGGATTTTCCCGCGTCGCCGAGGGTGATTTACGTGTGCGGCTATTCCCGATCATGCGAAAGCGCCACGACGAGATCTCAAACGTTGCAGAAGCCTTTGATGCCATGGTCGAGCGGCTGGACACCCTGGTGCGCGCCCGTGAAGAGCTACTGCACGATATCTCGCATGAGCTTCGTTCACCGCTGGCACGACTTCAGCTGGCTACCGGACTGGCCAGACAGACGCCAGAGAGCGTAAACAGTTCGCTTGATCGCATTGATGAAGAGGCGCGTCGGCTGGACAAGATGATTGGCGAACTGCTGACGCTGTCGCGGGCCGAGCATGAAAGCATTCCGGATGAGCAATATTTTGACCTGACTGGTTTACTGGAGGCAGTCCTTACTGATGTCCGTTATGAAGCGCAGATTCCCGGTGTGCAGGTTGAGCTGCATGTCGATGCCGAGGCTGATTACACCGTGCGAGGCAATGCCGAGCTGATACGGCGCGGCGTAGAGAACGTGTTACGTAACGCGCTGCGTTTCTCTCTGCCAGGACAGCGGATTGAGGTGCATTTGCGCGCAGAAGCGCAGTGGCTGGCAATTCAGGTGTGCGATCAGGGGCCGGGTGTCGACGAGGATAAACTCTCCAGCATCTTTGACCCGTTTGTGCGGGTAAATTCGCCGCTGATGGGTAAAGGGTATGGTCTGGGTCTGGCTATCGTGCGCAAGGTCGTACTGGCGCATCATGGTGAGGTTGATGCCCGGAACCGGCCAGAAGGTGGACTTGAACTGACGCTGCGTCTGCCACACTGGCAGCCCTGAAAAGGTGTATTGCAGAAACGATAACGGCACCCGCAGGTGCCGTTATGATATCAACGCATACTTACTTTCTGATGCGAATCACCGGCGTTTCGCCGACGGTGACCTGGCCAGACAGCTTAATCAATTCCTTGATTTCATCCATGTTGGAGATAACAACCGGTGTCAGGGTTGATTTCGCTTTCTCTTCCAGCAATGGCAGATCGAACTCGATAACCACATCGCCTTTTTTGACCTTCTGGCCTTCTTCAGCGATGCGTTTGAAGCCTTCACCTTTCAGTTCTACCGTATCGATACCGAAGTGGACAAACAGCTCAATGCCGTTGTCTGATTCGATCGAAAAAGCGTGATTGGTTTCAAAAATCTTACCGATAGTGCCATCAACAGGCGCAACCATTTTGTTGCCGCTGGGTTTGATAGCAATACCGTCGCCCACGATTTTCTCTGCAAACACCACATCTGGTACGTCTTCAATATTCACGATTTCGCCTGACAGAGGCGCTACGATGTCAATTGTCCCAGCGCTATCCGTTTTTTCGCCAAAAAGTTTAGAAAACAAACCCATGATCTTCTCCTAAGCAGTAATTTGGGGCCAGCATCATGCAGATTAGCAGAGCGTTTTTTCCTTAATAAACTTGTTTACCAGGTTCATCAGGTCTTCCGCTGTCGGTTGAGCCAGTGCCTGCTCTGCCAATGCCTTCGCATCTTCAAAATTAGTATTACGAATGATTTTCTTGATGCCAGGGATAGAAATGGCACTCATGCTGAACTCGTCCAGCCCCATTCCCAGTAACAGTAGTGTAGCACGTTCATCACCTGCCAGCTCACCACACATGCCGGTCCATTTACCTTCAGCGTGAGATGCATCAATGACTTGCTTGATTAAGTTAAGCACAGACGGCGTCATTGGGTTGTACAGGTGCGAGATCAAATCATTACCACGATCGACCGCCAGAGTATACTGCGTCAGATCGTTTGTCCCAATACTGAAGAAGTCGACTTCTTTCGCCAGATGATGCGCAATCACGGCTGAAGCCGGGGTTTCCACCATGATGCCGACTTCGATGCTTTCATCAAAGGCTTTACCTTCTTCGCGCAACTGCGCTTTCAGCAGTTCCAGTTCCGCTTTCAGACTGCGAACTTCTTCAACCGAAATGATCATCGGGAACATGATGCGCAGTTTACCGAAGGAGGAGGCGCGCAGGATAGCACGCAGCTGCGCATGCAGAATCTCTTTGCGATCCATAGCGATGCGGATAGCACGCCAGCCGAGGAACGGGTTCTCCTCTTTCGGCAGGTTCATGTAAGGCAGATCTTTGTCACCGCCGATGTCCATGGTACGAACGATAACGGCTTGTGAACCCATCGCTTCAGCAACGGCTTTGTACGCCTGGAACTGCTCTTCTTCGCTTGGCAGAGAGTCACGGTCCATGAACAGGAATTCGGTACGATAAAGACCAACGCCTTCAGCGCCATTGCGCTCAGCACCGGCGATATCGCGCACGGTACCGATGTTGGCGCAGACTTCAACCTGGTGACCATCCAGCGTGACGGCTGGCAGATCTTTCAGCTTGGCTAATTCGTGTTTTTCCGACAGATACTGATTCTGTACGGCTTTCAGCTCTTCCTGAATCGCTTCAGAAGGATTGACGTGAATCGCATTGTTAACGCCATCCAGGATCAGGAAATCGCCGTTTTTAACCGTGACGGTCACATTGCCGGTGCCGACAATGGCTGGGATCTCCAGCGAGCGCGCCATGATTGAAGTGTGTGAGGTACGGCCACCCAGATCGGTGATAAAGCCCAGCACCTTTTTCAGGTTCAGCTGTGCGGTTTCTGACGGCGTTAAATCTTTTGCCACCAGAATGGATTCGTCCGGAATAGCGCTCAGGTCAACAATGTGCAGACCGAGGATGTTTTGCAGCAGACGTTTACCGATGTCACGTACGTCAGCCGCACGCTCTTTCAGGTATTCGTCATCTAACTCTTCCAGAGCTTTCGCCTGGCCATCAATAACAGAGTAGGCAGCAGCATCGGCAGAAGCGTGATCTTTTTTAATCAGATCGATGATTTCCTGCTCCAGCTCTTCATCTTCCAGCAACATGATGTGGCCTTCGAAGATGGCTGCTTTCTCTTCACCGAGGGTTTCACCCGCTTTGACGCGAATCGCTTCCAGTTGTAATGCCGCTTTGCTACGGCCATCAAGGAAGCGTTGTACTTCCTGCTCAACCTGATCATCAGAAATTTTCTTGCGGTTGATGACGATCTCGTCTTCTTTCAGCAGCAGTGCTTTGCCGAAAGCGATACCTGGTGATGCTAAAATGCCTGAAATCATAACGCTACCTTTTAATCACGATGGCTGATGGGACTCTATGCGGTGCCATTGTCGCGGGACACGTACTCTACGAAAGCAATAACGCGGACAGGTTGTCCGCGATCAAGATGTTTGCACTCAATGGCGCAGAGGAGTCGATTGGCTGGAGAGCTGAGCGGAGATTACTCCAGTTCAGCCATCAGTTTGACCAGATGCTCAACTGCTTTCTGCTCATCTTCGCCTTCTGCAGAAAGCGTCACAACCGTTCCCTGGGTTAAACCCAATGTCTGCAGCTTGAACAGGCTTTTCGCGCTTGCTGATTTACCGTTAGAGGTCACGGTAATTTCTGACTGGAAAGCTTTGGCTTCTTTTACGAATTGCGCAGCTGGGCGAGTATGCAGACCGTTTGGTGCAGTAATGGTAACTTCTTGCTGGAACATTCTATTTCCCCAACGTTATCAGGATGAGTGTTATGGATCTAAAGTCTAGCCTGGAGCCTTCACTTTAGCCTGTGTAGGTGCGCGGGTATAGCATCATGCTGACCAAAGACGCGCAGGCGTCAAATCTACATTCCGTTGCTTCTCAAAACCGATTCTACACGTCACCGGTTAATTATGCCGTGATTCGCCGTTTCACTGAATCCGTAAATCGATTCAGCTTGATCCACTTCAAAGGCGGATTAATTTCAGGCATCGAAATAATTGGCAGTCTGAATACCAGATCGGCGTCACTGAAATCAATCTGCCGGGTTATGAAAGTGAGATCTGCACCACAAAAAAGCACCCAGGCGGGTGCTTTTTTCTCCATTTTCAGACTATCTGCCGCTGCTACTGCAGCTCTTTTTCTGTGAAGAGATCGGCAAACAAAGCCGTACTCAGATAGCGTTCGCCGGAGGAGGGGAGAATGACCACAATATTTTTATTCGCGAAGGTTTCGTCTTCCTGCAGCTTCAGCGCGGCGGCGACGGCAGCACCGGATGAGATACCGGCCAGAATGCCTTCCTCTTCCATAAGCTTACGCGCTGTGCTGATCGCTTCATCATTGGTGATCGCCACTACGCGGTCCACCAGATTCAGCTCAAGGTTGCCCGGAATAAAGCCTGCGCCGATACCCTGAATTTTGTGTGGACCAGGCTTGATCTCTTCACCCGCCAGCGCCTGAGCAATTACCGGTGAATCCGTTGGCTCAACGGCGACGGTTATCAGGTCTTTCTTACCTTTGGTGTTTTTGATATAGCGGCTCACCCCGGTCAGCGTACCGCCGGTGCCGACACCTGCGATAAAGACATCCACTTCGCCATCCGTGTCTTCCCAGATTTCCGGGCCGGTGGTCTTCTCATGGATTTCCGGGTTAGCCGGGTTGCTGAACTGCTGCAACAGGACATATCGGTCCGGATCGCTGGCGACAATCTCTTCCGCTTTGCTGATGGCGCCTTTCATGCCTTTAGCACCTTCGGTCAGCACCAGCTTAGCACCCAGCGCTTTCAGCAATTTACGACGTTCCACTGACATGGTTTCTGGCATCGTCAGGGTTAATTTGTAGCCGCGCGCTGCGGCAACATAGGCCAGCGCAATACCGGTGTTACCGCTGGTCGGTTCAACCAGTTCAACACCGGGCTTCAGAATACCGCGTTTTTCTGCGTCCCAAATCATATTGGCACCGATACGGCATTTTACGCTGAAGCTCGGGTTACGGGATTCAACTTTCGCAAGGATGCGGCCGTTACCGATGCGGTTCAGTCGAACCAATGGCGTATGACCAATTGTCAAAGAGTTGTCTTCATAGATCTTACTCATAGCCTGTCCTTAACTGTATGAATTATTGGGAACGCTATGAGCATACCTGTTCTGCCTGGGGGCGGAAGGAAAGAAATCGTATATCTATATTTCGCCCGGCAATAAGCCCTGCTAAAAAGAGCATAAGGCGTGCGGGTGTGACTAGCGCACCTCACTGCGGGCCAGTTGCGGCCGGTAACGGTCAACCCACATGGCGGTGGCACCACAAACGGCAACCGGCATAATCACCAGATTAAGAATCGGAATCATGGTGAACAGGCTGGTTAGCGCGCCAAACTGCATGTTGGCCGTTTTGTGCCGGCGCAGGGCGTTTCGCATTTGCTGAAAAGGCACTTTGTGGTTGTCGAACGGGTAGTCGCAATACTGAATGGATAACATCCAGGCACTGAACAGGAACCACAGCACGGGCGCCACCGTCTGACCAAATCCCGGAATAAAGTAGAGCAGCAACAGTCCCAGCGCGCGGGGCAGGTAATAGCCCAGTTTTTGCATCTCGCGCTTCATAATGCGCGGCACATCTTTAATCATTCCCGCCCAGCCACTGTCGGGCAGAGGCTTACCGGTCAGGCGGCCTTCGAGCTGTTCGGCCAGCAGGCCGCAGAATGGAGCAGCAATCAGGTTTGCCAGCGTTGAGAAGAAATAGCTGAACACCAGTACAATCGCAATCACCGACAATGGCCACAACAGATAACTCAGCCACTGCAGCCAGTCGGGAATATGGGCCATCAGGCGTGGAATCCAGTCGCCGAGGCGATAGAACAGCCAGACGAATGCGCCGCCCAGCATAATGATGTTGATCAGCAGTGGCATCACCACAAAGCGGCGAATGCCAGGCAGACGGACCAGTTTCCAGCCCTGGCTAAAGTAGTGCATGCCGTTAAAATTTGAGACGGAATTCTCAAGGGCCATAAAGCCAATTCTCCTGAAGGTGTTAAGGCGCGCTCACTATAACCTGGCTTTTTCTCCAGGCCAGGTGCCGTTTGGGTAAAAAAACAGCGAAAAAGCGTGGGTTGCCTATCTTATTTGTCAGAAAATACTGCACAGACTTGCACTTGTGTAGCAGGGCAAATACAGTTAGAGGATAAAGTTTGCCGCGGTGGCAAGGTATTGGAACAACAGAGAATACAATGATGCAGGATTTGCGTCTGATATTAATCGTTGTTGGCGCGATCGCCATTATAGCGCTCCTTCTTCACGGGCTGTGGACCAGCCGTAAAGAGCGTTCGTCAGTGTTCCGCGATCGCCCGCACAAACGTCTAAAACAACGTGATGACCATGATGAGCAGGACCTGATTGACGACGAAGATGACGGCGTCGGCGAGGTTCGTGTTCGTTCTGAGCGCAACGTCCATCAGGAACCGCGTTTCGATGAGATCCGCGAACCACAGCCAGAAGCGCCGCGTAAGCAAGCGCCCGCTGAGCCTGTGCGTCAGCCTGCGCCACGACCCGCACCGCAACCCGAACCTGACAGCGATCCGCTGTTCACTACGGCACCGAAGCCTGCTCCACAGCCGCGCCCTGAACCGGTGCGTCAGCAGCCAGCGCAGACTTTCGTCGCGCCGCCTGTTCAGGCCGACCCGTTGCTGGATCTGGATCCGCTGGAGTCTGTGCAGCCTGCGCCGCAGTACCAGGCTGAACCTGAGCCACAACCGCAGCCTGAGGTGTCAGCGCCTCCTGCGCCTGAACAACCCGCGGCTAAAGCGCCAGCAGAAAAACCGAAAGAAGCCGTACTGGTGCTGCATGTTGCTGCCCATTCGGGCGGCGAACTGAACGGTGAAGCGTTGCTGCAGGGTATTCTGCAGGCGGGCTTCCAGTTTGGTGAAATGAATATTTTCCATCGTCATCTTAGTCCGGCAGGCAGTGGTCCGGTGCTGTTCAGTCTGGCTAACATGGTCAAGCCAGGTTCGTTCAATCCTGACATGATGACCGATTTCAGCACGCCTGGTATCTCCATCTTTATGATGGTGCCCTCTTATGGCGATGCGAATCAGAACTTCAAGCTGATGCTGCAGTCTGCACAGCGTATCGCTGATGATGTTGGTGGCGTGGTGCTGGACGATGAGCGTCGCATGATGACGCCACAGAAGCTGGAAACTTACAAAGCGCGTATCCGCGATGTGGTTGGCGTCTGACACCTGCGCTAAACGCTATCTGAATTGTTAAAACAAACCCCCGCCTGTCGGGGGTTTTTTATCTGATGGGGCTTTATGAAATCCGTCCAGGATCACATCACCGAACTGCGCACCACGCTGCGCCATCACGAATATCTCTACCACGTCATGGATGCGCCGGAAGTGCCGGATGCTGAATACGATCGCCTGATGCGTGAACTGCGTCAGCTGGAAGAGGAACATCCCGATCTCATTACACCGGATTCGCCCACCCAGCGTGTGGGTGCTGCGCCGCTGACGGTATTTGAGCAGGTTCGCCATGAAGTGCCGATGCTGTCGCTGGACAACGCGTTTGATGAAGCCACATTTATGGCTTTCAACAAGCGGGTACAGGATCGGCTGAAAAACAGTGAGGACATTACTTACTGCTGTGAACTCAAGCTCGATGGCGCTGCGGTCAGCCTGATGTATGAAAATGGCCTGCTGGTTCAGGCCGCGACGCGCGGTGACGGCACGACCGGTGAGAACATTACCGCCAACGTCCGGACCATTCGCGCTATCCCGCTGCGGCTGAAGGGCGACAACATCCCGGCCCGGCTGGAAGTGCGCGGCGAGGTGTTTATGACGCAGCGCGGCTTCGAGAAGCTTAATGAAGAAGCGCGACGCACAGACGGCAAAGTTTTTGCTAACCCGCGTAATGCAGCAGCAGGTTCCCTGCGTCAGCTTGATCCACGCATTACCGCCAAACGTCCGCTGACGTTTTTCTGCTACGGTTTTGGCCTGCTGGAAGGCGGTGAGATGCCACACAGCCACATGGAGCGCCTGCAACAGTTTAAAGCCTGGGGCCTGCCGGTCAGCGACCGCATTAAGCGGGTGCATAATGCGGAGGAAGCCCTGGCGTTCTATCGGGAAATTGAGCAACAACGTCCGAACCTGGGTTTTGATATCGATGGTGTCGTAATCAAAGTCGATTCACAGGCGCTGCAGGAGCAGCTGGGCTTTGTGGCGCGAGCGCCGCGCTGGGCGATTGCTTTTAAGTTCCCGGCACAGGAACAGCTGACCTGGGTGCGCGACGTCGAATTTCAGGTTGGCCGCACAGGCGCTATCACGCCAGTAGCTCGCCTGGAGCCGGTGCAGGTCGCAGGCGTTATCGTCAGCAATGCCACACTGCATAATGCAGACGAAATCGAACGGCTGGGTTTACGCATCGGTGATCGAGTTGTGATTCGCCGCGCCGGCGATGTGATTCCGCAGGTCGTCAACGTGGTTATCGCGGAGCGACCTGAAGAGACGCGGGAGGTGGTATTTCCTGCCCATTGTCCGGTCTGCGGTTCTGAGGTTGAACGGGTTGAAGGCGAATCAGTCACGCGCTGCACCGGCGGCTTGATCTGCGGCGCACAGCGCAAAGAGGCACTGAAGCATTTTGTCTCACGTCGGGCGCTGGATGTGGATGGCATGGGCGATAAGATTATCGACCAGCTGGTGGAGAAAGAGTACGTCAGTACGCCAGCCGATCTGTTCCGTCTCACGGCGGGCAAGCTGACCGGACTGGATCGCATGGGGCCGAAATCAGCGCAAAACGTTGTAGATGCGCTGGAGAAAGCGAAGTCGACCACGCTGGCACGCTTCCTCTATGCGCTGGGCATTCGTGAAGTGGGTGAAGCTACCGCCGCTAATCTGGCTAACCATTTTGGTGAGCTGCAGAAGGTGATGGATGCCGATCTTGAGGCGCTCATTGCGGTACCGGATGTGGGCAAAGTTGTTGCCACACACGTTCGCAACTTCATGGAAGAGGAGAGCAACCGTGAGGTTATCCGTCAGCTGACCGACGAGATCGGCATTCACTGGCCGCAGGTGGTGGTGGTGAAAGCCGAAGAGATCGACAGTCCGTTCGCGGGGAAAACGGTGGTGCTGACCGGCTCGCTGTCGCAGATGAACCGTGATGATGCCAAAGCGCGGCTCGTCGCACTGGGCGCAAAAGTCAGCGGCAGCGTATCGAAGAAAACCGATCTGCTGATTGCCGGCGAAGCTGCCGGTTCCAAGCTGGCGAAAGCCCAGGAACTGGGCATAGAGGTAATTGATGAAGCGGAAATGATTCGACTGCTGGGGGCCTGAGATGGATGAACATCAGCTGGTGGCGATAGCCAATACGCCGATGCCGTTTGGGAAATATAAAGGGCGGATGCTGATCGATCTGCCTGAGCCTTATCTGCTGTGGTTTGCCCGCAGTGGCGACTTCCCGTCGGGGCTGTTGGGGGATTTGATGCAGTTGACTCTGACAATAAAAATTGAAGGTCTGGAGGGATTAGTTAAACCGCTCCAGACCCGCAAGTAACTGTGCCCGCGCAGGCGGGCACCTGTTCTACTTCTGTGACTCCATCACCGAATCTTTAACCTTCAGCGTCTGCTGTTGCTGTTTCTCATTGGTCTTCTTGTAACGGCCGGCAATAAACGAGCAGACCATCAGCTGAACCTGATGGAAAATCATCAGCGGCAGCACGATAATCCCCACGGTGCTGGCCGGGAACAGAATATTCGCCATGGGCACCCCGTTCGCCAGACTCTTCTTCGAGCCACAAAACAGCACCACAATCTCGTCGGCACGTTTAAAGCGGAACAGGCGCGAGGCCAGCAGGTTGATAATCAGCACGGCGGTCAGCAGTATGATTGAACCTGCCACAATCCACAGCAGCGTAGTCAAGCCAACGCGATGCCAGATGCCATTCACCACGGCTTCACTGAAGGCGGAATAAACGACCAGCAAAATCGAGGTCTGGTCAGTTTTGCCAATCAGGCTGCGATGTTTCTCAACCCAGCCACCGATCCAGCGACGAGAGAGGTGGCCCAGAATGAATGGCACCATGAGTTGCAGCATAATTTTACCGATCTGCTCCAGACCGTCGCTGGGCGCGCTGCTGTGTATATCCATCACCAGGTTCACCAGCAACGGCGAAATAAATACACCCAGCAGGCTTGATGCCGAGGCGCTGCACACCGCTGCTGCAACGTTACCGCCTGCCATAGAGGTAAACGCGATAGCGGACTGAACGGTGGCTGGCAGGATACAGAGGTAGATAAAGCCGGTATAAATTTCCGGACCGACATCAACCGGATGCCACCAGACCAGCAGCAGACCCAGCGCGGGAAACAACACAAAGGTGCTGAACATAATCCACAGATGCAGCTGCCAGTGGCTGCTGCCTGCGATGATTTTTTCACGCGAAAGTTTGGCACCGTGCATAAAGAATAACAGTGCTATCGCTGCCGTCGCGAGGTAGCTGAAGACATCGACGTAGATCCCTTTCGCTGGCAGGAACGACGCCAGCAGCACGGTGATGATGAGTTTGACCATCATCGGATCGAGTTTTAAAAAGCCCATTGTTAAAATCCGGTAAATTTTTCAATAGCGCGATTGTGCGTGAATTGGTTTTAGAAATAAAATTGATTTATTGAATTAATCTATGAGCATAATCGATGAATTATACCCTGCGTCAGCTTCGGACTTTTATTGCAGTGGCACACTACGGTGGTTTCAGTCAGGCGGGGCAGGCGATAGGTCTGAGTCAGTCGGCAGTCAGCCACAGTATTAAAGAGCTGGAAGCGGAAACCGGCGTCCGGCTGCTGGATCGCACCACGCGTGAGGTGATGCTGACCGAGGCAGGCAAGCAGCTGGCGTCACGGATGGAGCGCCTGCTGGAGGAGATTCATACGACGCTGCTGGATATCCGCAGTTTTGGGGAGCAGCGCAGTGGCACCGTCAGAGTGGCAGCCAGCCAGACCATCTCTGCGCATCTTATGCCGCAATGTCTGGCTGCCAGTCAGCAGCACTTTCCCGATATCAAAGTGATACTGCACGATCGCGCTCAGCAGTGGGTGCTGCAAAGTGTGCGTAACGCCGAGGTCGACTTCGGGATTGTGATTGGGCCGCTCAGCGACAGTGATTTTGATAGCATCGCGATTCTGGATGAGCCTTTCCTGCTGTTGTGCCGCGATGATGATCCGCTGGCGCAGGTGGAAAGGGCTGAATGGTCGATGCTGGATGGTCGCACCATGGTGCTGCAGGATTACGCGTCCGGCAGTCGGGTACTGATTGATGCGGCGATGCAGCAGCAGAACATCAGGGCGCAAGTGGTGCAGGAAATTGGCCATCCCGCTACGCTGTTTCCGATGGTAGAAGTGGGGATCGGCATCAGTATTCTGCCCGCGCTGGCCTTACCGTTACCGGCCGATCGTGACCTTAGTGTGCGTCGTCTTTATCCGGAAATTAATCGCAGCCTGACGCTGATCAAACGTAAAAACCGCTCGCTGACGCCTGCTGCCGAAGCGATCTGGCAGGAGGTGCGCCAGCAGGCAGCGCTGCTGGCGCAACAACGCGAAGCCAGCCCCGCGTTTTAGATATAGACGTCCACTTTATTGGTGTCGGTAGGGCGGTTAATGCCGTCTGCTTTGTTCGCACTGACAGGCGTGCTGTCACTTTTTGGCTGATCCTGCTCCGCCTGCTTCTGCTCCAGCTGCGCAATCTGTGCCTGCAGCATGGTGAGCTGTGACTGATACATCTGCTGCATTTCAGCTTTCTGTTCGTCAGTCAGCTCTTTGTTGTCGGCCAGCTCTTTGACCTGCGTTAAGACATTCTGAATCTGTTTATTCAGGGCTGCGACCTGAGAGGCAACACTGCCGCCGCTGTCACCGCTACTGACCGCACTGCTTAAAATTCCGGAAATTGAGGACATCATTTTCTCCCTGTAAGTCGTCACATACGTTATCGGCACGCTGTGAAACGACTTTAGCGCGGAGATTGTTAAGGTTTGGAAAAGAAGGGAGCTTATCTACAAGCCAATGTCTAAACAGCAGAAACGAAAAAAGCGCCTTACAGGCCTTCAGATTGTCGACAAAGTCTGGACTGATGGCAGTGAGAGCGAGCCAGCGCAGGAAACAGGGTCAGTTCGGAAAGACGCTAAAACCGCCATCCATGGCTCGCTCGGCCCGCGCGATTACTTACCTCATCCCTGAGGTGCGCCCGTTGCCGGGCCAACGCTCTGCGTTGTTCAAAAACGCTCCCGGCGTTTTTGTCCATGGCGCGGGACGCTTTCCTCCTCTGACCCTGTTCCCTGCTAGTTGAGCTATTCATCGCTGCAAGATGCGCCCTGATTTGAGTTTGTCCGTAATCTGAATCGCCAGCGATTCAGTCGAACCTGCAGCAGGTTCTCATCCCGCACGGTCACGTCCGTGCCCCGGAAACGAAAAAAGCGCCCAAAAGGCGCTTTATTCTGAATTGGTGGGTCGTGCAGGATAGCCTCGGCCCATCGTGGGCCTCGCCCTCCGGGTGATGCTAACGCATCAGCCTGAATCGCCAGCGATTCAGTCGAACCTGCAGCAGGTTCTCATCCCGCACGGTCACGTCCGTACCCCGGAAACGAAAAAAGCGCCCAAAAGGCGCTTTATTCTGAATTGGTGGGTCGTGCAGGATTCGAACCTGCGACCAATTGATTAAAAGTCAACTGCTCTACCAACTGAGCTAACGACCCGAAGTGGTGGGTGATGACGGGTTCGAACCGCCGACCCCCTCCTTGTAAGGGAGATGCTCTACCAACTGAGCTAATCACCCACTTCGTACTTCAGTACTGCTTTAACAGGTCAGATATGGTGGGTGATGACGGGTTCGAACCGCCGACCCCCTCCTTGTAAGGGAGATGCTCTACCAACTGAGCTAATCACCCATATCTTCATACCTGTTCACTGCGGGCCACGCTGTTAAGAGTGGTGGGTGATGACGGGTTCGAACCGCCGACCCCCTCCTTGTAAGGGAGATGCTCTACCAACTGAGCTAATCACCCCCGCTGTGTGGAGTCGCATTATAGGGATAGTTGATTTTGAGTCAACGCTTTTTAAAACATAAATGTGCGTTCGGTTTATTTTTAAACATCCTGTTGCGCTTTTAGCCAATGTGCTGGTTTTACTGGCAGAAAAGTCCCTTTTCCCGGGACGCAACCGGCGGGCATGCATTGAGGATTCACCGTCAGATGCTAGAATATGCCCACTGTTTTTCGCGTCTAACCTGTTTTTTGTCATCCAGACAAAGAACCCGCGCATCTAAGGCAATACTCAATGAAAATCAAAACACGCTTCGCGCCAAGCCCAACCGGCTATCTGCATGTCGGTGGCGCACGTACCGCACTTTACTCCTGGCTCTTTGCCCGTCACAACCAGGGCGAGTTCGTGCTGCGCATTGAAGATACCGATCTGGAGCGATCCACGCCGGAAGCTATCGAAGCCATCATGGATGGTATGAACTGGCTGAGCCTCGACTGGAATGAAGGCCCTTACTACCAGACTAAACGTTTTGATCGCTATAACGCGGTCATTGATGACATGCTGGAAGCCGGAACCGCTTATAAATGCTACTGCTCTAAAGAACGCCTGGAAGCGCTGCGCGAAGAACAGATGGCGAACAACGAAAAGCCGCGTTATGACGGCCGCTGCCGTGACAGCCATGAACATCATGCTGATGATGAGCCATGCGTGGTGCGTTTCCGCAATCCACAGGAAGGTTCGGTCATCTTTGACGATCAGATTCGTGGACCGATCGAGTTCAGTAACCAGGAACTGGATGATCTGATCATCCGCCGCACCGATGGTTCGCCAACCTATAACTTCTGCGTTGTTGTTGATGACTGGGATATGGGTATCACCCATGTTATTCGTGGTGAAGACCACATCAACAACACACCACGTCAGATCAACATCCTCAAAGCGATTGGCGCGCAGGTTCCGGTCTACGCTCACGTTTCCATGATTCTGGGCGATGATGGCAAAAAACTCTCCAAGCGTCATGGCGCAGTAGGGGTGATGCAGTATCGTGATGACGGCTACCTGCCGGAAGCGCTGCTCAACTACCTGGTTCGTCTGGGCTGGTCACATGGCGATCAGGAAATTTTCAGCGTGGCTGAAATGGCTGAGCTGTTTACGCTGGATGCCGTCAGTAAGTCTGCCAGTGCGTTCAACACTGAGAAACTGCAGTGGCTGAACCACCACTATATCAATACGCTGCCGCCAGAATATGTGGCGACACATCTGCAGTGGCATATTGAAGAGCAGAAAATTGATACCCGCACCGGACCGGAACTGGCGAAGCTGGTGGGTCTGCTGGGCGAGCGTTGCAAAACGCTGAAGGAAATGGCTGCATCCTGCCGCTACTTCTACGAAGACTTCGCAGAGTTCGATGCCGATGCGGCGAAGAAACATCTTCGTCCGGTCGCGCGTCAGCCGCTGGAAGTGGTGCGTGACAAGCTGGCCGCCATCACTGAATGGACGGCTGAAAACGTGCATCAGGCGATTCAGAGCACCGCAGATGAGCTGGAAGTGGGTATGGGTAAAGTCGGCATGCCGCTGCGTGTGGCCGTGACCGGTGCCGGTCAGTCACCGGGTCTGGATGTCACCGTGGAGGCGATTGGCCGCAGCCGCAGCGTGGCCCGTATTGAGCAGGCCCTGGCCTTTATCAGTGAGCGCGAAGCGCAGGCGTAATGAACACAGCCGGAGGCGATACGCTTCCGGTTTTCTTACTCTTCACCAATTCCCAGTCGCTCCAGCACGCCTTTAATCCCTTCACGTAAGATTAATGCAGTGAGTTGATCCTGTTCATCCTGACTCATTTGCTGGATGGAACTTAACAATAACGCAGGTAATGAATTCGTTACTGCGCCATAGGTGGCTGTGGGTTCATTAAGGTTGCGGGTGGATTGAATAAAACTTTTTACGCGTTCATCAATATGAATAAGACGTGCCTTGCCGCCCTGAACTCCGGGCTTCGGCGTGGTTGTCCAGTTCTCCCGCTTGATCCACTTATTCACCGTTTGCCGACTGTAACCCGTTTCTGCAGCCAGCTCTTCGGGGGTAAGCCATTCCTTTTTCACGACACTGTCCCTGTTAAATACATTAGCGGTACATATTACAGCAAAAAGTAACGGTGAAAAGTAACGTAGGCTGAAATTGCCTTTTGTCTGATGACAAAAGGCAAAAGAGAATTACTGAGGATTACTGGCAGGTTCGGCAGCAGGACGGAATGCCAGGAAATAGGCCAGACCAACGAAGACGGCTCCTCCTACGGCATTGCCCAGGAAGACGGCGACAAAGTTAGGGAAGTACTCTGCCCAGCTCATCTGACCGGCAAAAATGGCGGCCGGAATAATAAACATGTTAGCGACAACGTGCTGGAAGCCAATGGCAACAAACGCCATCACCGGGAACCACATGCCGAAGATTTTGCCAACCATATCTTTACTCGCAAATGCCAGCCACACAGCCAGACACACCAGCCAGTTACAGCCAATGCCTGAAATAAAGGAATGCAGGAAATCGGCATGAACTTTGGCAGAGGCGATAGCCACGGTCTTTTTCAGGTAGTCACCTTCGGTCATGCCCAGCATATGGCCAAAGAACCATGCAACAGCCACGCTGCCGATAAAGTTCGCCAGGGTCACCCAGAACCAGTTACGCGCTACGCTCATAAAGCTGATGCGGCGGGCGAACCAGGCCACGGGTAACGTCATCATATTGCCGGTCAGCAGCTCGCCACCCGCCAGCACGGTCATAATGATACCCACAGGGAAGACTGCGGCACCTAACAGGCCACCGAAAGAGCCCCATTCAGCGGGCAGGGAGTTAATGACGTGAAGATCTAACAGGAAGCCGGTCGCAATAAATGCACCCGCCATAAAGCCAAGAATCAGAAGGATGCTGACAGGCGCACGACTTTTAGCCACGCCAGACTGGATCGCCAGTTGTGCGATTTCTTTAGGTGTATGCAGCGACATAGTATCTCAATAGTTTTTTTATGATTAATGGGACGATAACGCCTGGTGGACGCGCGGCGCGCGGGAGAGGGTCCCGGTGGCCACTAAATTAGCGGGCTAAGTTTTGCATGCGAAAAAGACGAAGACAAGAAAATTCCTATAACATATTTAACCGTGAATTAACCTGATGGCAGCGGGTATAACAGTTAAAAAACGGTACTGCATGACCAGACATGATTTTTATCTGCAGCATGCTGCTGAAACTTCGCAGGTTGCCGCCTTTTTCAGCGATCAAACAGAGAATGTCATTTTGCCGTTGACACCCTGGAGGCGGTTTCATATTATGCCGTCCGTCGCTTAACGCGACAGTTTTTCGGTTCGGGGCTATAGCTCAGCTGGGAGAGCGCCTGCATGGCATGCAGGAGGTCAGCGGTTCGATCCCGCTTAGCTCCACCAAACTTTTTCCCAAAAGTTTGGCACTGAAAAACGATTCCAGATGTGGGGGTATAGCTCAGCTGGGAGAGCGCTTGCATGGCATGCAAGAGGTCAGCGGTTCGATCCCGCTTATCTCCACCATTTTCTGACAACGTCGATGTCATTGTTGTCAAAATCCTTTCTGATTTATCTTTCATTCGCCTTTCTGCGAATCTAACGCTATTGCTTTGCAAATCAGCTGCTGCGCACGCTTAACGCGTACATACCCGGCAAGCGCCGCCGCGTTCTGCCCGGATAACGCTGTGCTGCGCCTCGTGCGCGCTTTACATGCAGAATCTGAGTGTATTGTATAAGGGCGGACGTCGCCTGAAGAGGTATTCAGCGGGAAGAAAAGCAGGGATGGCGAAAAACGAAAAGGGCGAGACAGGCTCGCCCTCAAATGTTCAGCACTGCACTCAGAACGCCAGAACCAGACCGGCGATAGCGGCGGAGAGCACGCTGACCAGCGTAGAGCCGTACAGCAGCTTCAGGCCAAAGCGGGAAACCACGTTGCCCTGTTCTTCATTAAGACCTTTAATTGCACCGGCCACGATGCCGATGGAAGAGAAGTTGGCGAACGACACCAGGAACACGGAAAGAATACCTTCTGAAGTGGGTGACAACTGACCTGCAATTTTCTGCAGATCCATCATGGCGACAAATTCATTCGATACCAGCTTGGTCGCCATAATACTGCCGACCTGCAACGCCTCACCCGACGGCACACCCATCACCCAGGCAAACGGATAGAAGACATAGCCAAGCACGCCCTGGAAACTGATGCCGAAGATCAGATCAAACAGGGCGTTCAGACCTGAAATCAGCGCGATAAAACCAATCAGCATCGCGGCAACGATAATCGCGACCTTAAAACCGGCCAGGATATATTCGCCCAGCATCTCGAAGAAGCTCTGACCTTTATGCAGATCCTGCAACTGCAGATCGTCTTCGTTCTCAACGCGGTAAGGGTTGATCAATGACAGCACGATAAAGGTGCTGAACATGTTGAGCACGAGTGCGGCGACCACATACTTTGGCTGCAGCATGGTCATGTAGGCACCGACAATAGACATCGAAACGGTCGACATCGCCGTCGCGGCCATGGTGTACATGCGGCGCTGTGACATCTTGCCCAGGATATCTTTATAGGCAATGAAGTTTTCTGACTGTCCCAGTATCAGAGAACTCACGGCGTTGAAAGATTCCAGTTTTCCCATGCCATTGACTTTCGACAGCACAGTACCGATACCGCGAATAACCCACGGCAGGATACGGAAATGCTGCAGAATACCGATCAACGCAGAGATAAAGACGATTGGACACAATACGTTGAGGAAGAAGAACGCCAGGCCTTTGTCATTCATGTTACCGAAGACAAAGTTTGTGCCCTGGGCCGCATACTTCAGCAGATGATCAAAGAAGCCGGCGAAGCCTTTGACGAAACCCAGTCCCGCTTCTGAGTTCAGGAAGAACCAGGCGAGCACAATTTCAATCACCAGTAGCTGTATAATGTAGCGAATGCGAATGCTTTTACGATCGTGACTGACCAGCAAGGAGAGTATCCCGACCACCACCAGTGCTAAAAGAAATTGCAAAATATGGGACATAGTTGCTCCAAATTTGAGGAGGGTTGTATTTTGTTGCGTATTCTATGTAACGCGTTACTTAAAAACGAGATCTGAACCACATTATAAGTATTCGCTATCGCTATATTTTCCAGAAAAGTTCCAGAGATCACGCCCTGTTTAAAAATCGTTCAACCCAGATAACCACATAATTATTGTCTGAATTTTACACAGAGCGTAAAGTGACACCGTTGCTCACATTTTTAGCACTCACTTCCTTTACTGTAATGTATAGCAATGGCTATACTTTATAGCAGCATCTATTACACCGATAACAATAAACGAATTTCACTTGCACATGCTAACCCCTAAGCTGCCGGGGCAGGCAAATGTTCAGACAGGGTACCGGATATGCTTGAGAGTCGTACCGCCGAGCGCGCTGCTCGCGGAGTCAGAAAAGTCAAACTCGCACTGCTGGGGCCCGCCTTTATCGCCGCTATTGGCTATATCGATCCGGGCAACTTTGCGACCAACATTCAGGCAGGCGCTGCTTACGGCTACAAATTGCTGTGGGTGGTGGTGTGGGCCAATATCATGGCCATGCTGATTCAGCTCATGTCTGCCAAGCTGGGTATCGCCACCGGCAAAAATCTTGCCGAACACATCCGCGATCGCTTTCCCCGGCCTGCCGTCTGGTTTTACTGGGTGCAGGCGGAAATTATCGCGATGGCCACCGATCTGGCGGAGTTTATCGGTGCTGCACTGGGGTTCAAACTGCTGCTCGGCATTTCATTGATGCAGGGCGCGGTGCTGACGGGCATCGCCACCTTCCTGATACTGATGTTACAGAGTCGCGGGCAGAAGCCGCTGGAGCTGGTGATTGGTGGACTGCTGTTGTTTGTGGCGGCCGCCTATATTGTCGAACTTTTCTTCTCCCAGCCCAATATTAAAGAGCTGGTGGTCGGCATGGCGCTGCCCGCGTTACCGACGTCGGATGCCGTATTCCTGGCCGCCGGCGTGCTTGGGGCGACCATCATGCCGCACGTAATTTATCTGCACTCTGCGCTGACGCAGGGCAAAAGTGAGGACAGCAAAAGTCAGCGTTACTCCTCAACTAAACTGGATGTGGCGATTGCCATGACCATCGCCGGATTTGTAAACCTGGCGATGATGGCAACTGCGGCAGCGGCGTTTCATTTTAGTGGTCACAGCAAAATTGCAGAGCTCGATCAGGCCTATCTGACGCTGCAACCGCTGTTAGGTCAGGCTGCCGCAACCGTATTTGGTCTGAGCCTGGTGGCCGCGGGACTCTCCTCAACAGTGGTCGGTACGCTGGCGGGGCAGGTGGTAATGCAGGGCTTCATCCGTTTCCACATTCCACTTTGGGTGCGTCGAACTGTCACCATGCTGCCCTCGTTTATTGTCATCTGGGCAGGCTGGGATCCGACACGGGTTCTGGTGATGAGTCAGGTGCTGTTGAGCTTTGGTATCGCGCTGGCGCTGATTCCGCTGCTCTCCTTTACCGGCAACCGCGAGCTGATGGGCGATGATATGGTGAACTCGCGTCTGATGCAGAACACCGGGCGACTGATCGTGCTGCTGGTGATTGCGCTGAATCTTTACCTGCTGGTAGGTGAAGCGCTGGGACTGTAGGGATTTCTGGAAACAAAAAACGCCCGGCTATGCCGGGCGTTTTTTGTTAGTGACGATCGTGGCCATGCGGACCGGGTCCACCGGGTCCGTGGGGCCCAAAACCACGCGGGCCAGGACCTGGACCACGACGGTCATGATGATCCCAGTCGCGATCGCGGCGATACTGATGATCCCAGCGGCGCTCGCGGTCGCGCTCCTGCCAGCGGCGTTCACGCTCCCACTGCTGCTGACGACGCCACTCTTCGTGTCGCCACCAGCGGCGTTCGTTGTAGGTATAGCGGTCATTCCACCAGCGGGGTTCACGCCAGCGACCGCCATCCCAGTAATTACCACGATTATCGCGATCGCCCAGATTCAGGGTGACGCCAGGGACCAGAGAAATAGAGGCACTGGACGCCTCGGCTGTGTGACAGGCCAGCGGCGAAAACAGCGCCAGCAGGGCAGCAAAAATTAGAGCTCTTTTCATTATATTCTCCTCATCAACAGGCTGATGCTGTTGCGGCGCAGTGATTATGCCTGCGTATTACTGTTGTTACCGCACCATTGTGTCGGAAAATTGTGAGGAAATTGGGGAGAGAAGGGGGATTGAGACTATTCTGGTGAAAAAAACGCCCGACCTGCGCCGGGCGGTGAATGCTTACATCAGAGCCGCGTCAATGGCCGCTAATTCGGTTTCGCTGAACTGACGACGGGCGAGCATGGCCACCGCGTCATCAATCTGCGCCGTTTTACTGGCCCCAATCAGCACTGACGTGACGCGATCATCGCGCAATACCCACGCCAGCGCCATCTGCGCCAGTTTCTGCTCACGTTGCTGTGCGATGACATTCAGCCTGCGGACTTTTTCCATCTTCTCTTCGGTCAGCTGGCTTTCGCTCAGGAATTTGCTGCCGCTGGCCGCACGCGAATCTTCCGGAATGCCCTGCAGATAGCGATCGGTGAGCACACCGCCTGCCAGGGGAGAGAAAGCGATACAGCCAACGCCCGCATCGCCCAGCGTCTGAATCAATCCCTGCTCAGGGGTACGTTCAAACATCGAATAACGCGGCTGGTGAATCAGGCAGGGGGTGCCGAGATCGCGCAGGATAGCAATCGCCTGGGCAGCCCGTTCAGCCGGATAGTTAGAAAGAGCTACGTAAAGCGCTTTGCCCTGGCGTACCACATGATCGAGCGCGCGCATCGTCTCTTCCAGCGGGGTTTCCGGATCGGGACGGTGGTGATAGAAAATATCGACATATTCCAGCCCCATGCGTTTAAGGCTTTGATCCAGACTGGCAATCAGATACTTACGCGACCCCCAGTCTCCATAAGGCCCCTGCCACATGGTATAGCCCGCTTTGGTGGAGATTATCAGCTCATCACGATGGGCACGAAAATCTTCCCGCAGAATACGACCAAAATTCTCTTCCGCCGAGCCCGGAGGCGGGCCGTAGTTATTCGCTAAGTCGAAGTGGGTGATGCCGAGGTCAAATGCATGACGTAGCAACTCACGGCTGTTATCGACCCGCGTGCTGTCACCAAAGTTGTGCCAAAGTCCCAGCGAAATTGCAGGCAGTCTGATGCCGCTGCGGCCGCTGCGGCGATATTCCATCTGTTGATAGCGATCGGGATGGGGGAAAGAGGACATTTAGCGCTCCTGAGCAAAAACGGGAATATGTGCCAAAAGTCTATCAGTGTATACGGTTACACTTAGTGACAGCGCGCAGCAGTTCGCGATTTTACAGAATATTCCGCCAGCGTAACGTCGTCTTGCCAGGCATTGCGGCTGGTTAAAATAGCTACTCTCCTCGCTAATTTCACCCTCTGTCAGATACTTAACCCGACTCTTCCCTGAAAGGAACGCGCAATGTCCACATTCACTGTCGGAGATTACCTGCTGACCCGTCTGCAGGAGATTGGTATCAAGCATCTGTTTGGTGTGCCGGGCGACTACAACCTGCAATTCCTGGACCGCGTTATTGCCCATCCTGAAATCAGCTGGGTGGGCTGCGCCAATGAACTCAACGCAGCCTATGCGGCGGACGGTTATGCGCGCTGCAACGGCGCGGGGGCACTGTTAACGACGTTTGGTGTTGGCGAGCTCAGCGCGATTAATGGTACTGCGGGCAGTTATGCCGAGTATCTGCCGGTGATTCATATTGTAGGTGCGCCAGCCACGCAGGCGCAGTTGCAGGGTGACTGCGTGCATCACTCGCTGGGCGATGGTGATTTCCAGCATTTTATTCGCATGGCTGCCGAGGTCAGTGTGGCAACCGCACTGCTGACTGCCGACAATGCCACGGCTGAGATTGATCGGGTGATTATCAGTGCGCTGCAGGCCCGTCGTCCCGGCTATCTGTCGCTGGCGGTGGACGTGGCAGCCATGGCTGTGCAGCCACCTGCACAGCCGCTGAACACCCATCAGCCTGCATCGGCTGACGCGCGTCGCGCTTTCAGGGCCGCGGCAGAACGTTTACTGGCACCGGCACAGCGTGTCTCACTGCTGGCAGATTTTCTGGCGCTGCGCTGGCAGCAGCAGTCTGCGCTGGCCGCGCTGCGCGAACAGAGCGCGATTCCCTGCGCCAGTCTGCTGATGGGCAAAGGCGTACTGGATGAGCAGCAGCCAGGTTACGTCGGTACCTATGCCGGCGCGGCCAGTGCAGGGCAGGTATGTGAACAGATTGAACAGGTGGATGCAGCAATTTGCGTCGGTGTCCGTTTTACCGACACCATTACGGCAGGTTTTACACAGCAGTTTGCCACCGAGCGACTGATCGATCTGCAGCCCTTCAGTGCCAGCGTGGGTAATGAACGTTTTGCGCCGTTGTCGATGGCGGATGCGCTCAGTGAACTGCAACCGCTGTTTGAACATTATGGTCAGCAGTGGCAGCCTGCCGCCGCAATCCCCGCCGCGCAGCCAGCAGAACCCACGGCGGTGATCAGTCAGCACGCCTTCTGGCAGGCCATGCAGGGATTTCTGCAACCCGGCGACCTGATTCTGGCCGAGCAGGGGACGGCCGCCTTTGGTGCCGCCGCGTTGCGATTACCCTCGCGGGCACAGCTGGTGGTTCAGCCATTATGGGGATCAATCGGCTATACTCTTCCGGCAGCGTTTGGCGCGCAGACCGCCAACCCTGATCGACGGGTTATCCTGATCATCGGAGACGGTTCGGCGCAACTGACTATTCAGGAGCTGGGGTCGATGTTGCGCGATGGGCAGCGACTGATAATCTTTTTACTGAATAATGACGGCTATACCGTCGAACGGGCGATTCATGGCGCAACACAACGTTACAATGATATCGCCCCGTGGAACTGGACGGCTCTGCCACACGCCCTTAGCCTTCAGGGCCAGGCGCAGAGCTGGCGCATCAGTGAAACCGTGCAGTTAGACGAGGTGATGACGCGACTTGCCGCGCCTCAATGGCTTTCGCTGGTTGAGGTGGTTATGCTGAAAGACGATTTGCCGCCACTGCTAAGAAAAGTCACCGCCTGCCTGAATCAACGCAACGGCGGCTAAGATTCAGATAGTTGCCGCTGTGCATGCTGGACTAACGCGGTTAGGCTGTAGCACAACTGAGTAAGACGCTCACCAATCGCACCGGTGAGCGTTGTTGTTTTATGGGCAGAATTTTATAGTGTCCTCCAACTCTTAAGACCCCAAGCGGAGCAACAGAAGAATGACAACCTATGCCTTGGTCGGCGATGTCGGCGGTACTAACGCGCGCCTCGCCCTGTGTGAGGTGGAAAGCGGCAGCATCACCCAGGCCAAAACATTCTCAACATCAGAATACGACAGCCTCGAAGCCGTCATCCGCCACTATCTTGATGAACAACAGCAGGACGTTAAAGATGGCTGTATTGCTATCGCCTGCCCGATTACCGATGACTGGGTTGAAATGACCAACCATGACTGGGCGTTTTCTACGCGCAAGCTCAAAGAGAACATCGGTTTTGAACACCTGGAAATCATTAACGATTTTACTGCGGTATCCATGGCTATTCCGATGCTGACCGCCGAAAACGTGATTCAGTTTGGCGGCTCAGAGCCGGTCAAAGATAAACCTATCGCCATTTATGGTGCCGGTACCGGCTTAGGCGTCAGCCATCTGGTGCATGTGGACAAGCGCTGGGTGAGCCTGCCAGGTGAGGGCGGTCATGTCGATTTTGCGGCCAACAGCGAAGAAGAAGATCAGATCCTGGAAGTGCTGCGTGAAGAACTGGGCCATGTCTCAGCTGAACGTGTGCTGTCGGGTGCCGGTCTGGTTAATCTCTACCGTGCCATTGTGAAAGTTGACAACCGCGTGCCGGAAAATCTGAAGCCGAAAGATGTCAGTGAACGTGCGCTGGATGACAGCTGTACCGACTGCCGTCGCGCGCTCTCCATGTTCTGCGTCATTATGGGCCGTTTTGGCGGCAATCTGGCGCTCAACCTGGGCACTTTTGGTGGCGTCTACATTGCGGGAGGTATTGTGCCTCGCTTCCTGGAATTCTTTAAGGCGTCGGGTTTCCGTGCGGCTTTTGAAGATAAAGGACGCTTCCGCGACTATGTTGCCAGCATCCCGGTTTACATGATTACGCACGATCAGCCTGGCCTGCTGGGTGCGGGCGCGCATCTGCGTCAGACGCTGGGCCGCGAAATCTGATTCTGCTTTACTCCGCGCGCACAGCCTTTGTGCGCGCGATCGCTTTCCCGACCTGGAGGCTTCAGCCGTTCAGGCCCGGGAAATCACCGCCTGACTTCTCCTGCCTTTTCCTGCTGTTGTCCTGAAAGCCACTTCCTGCCTGAATCGTTCCCTCACTCTCCTGCATTACAGACGCATCAGCTGTCTGAACTGCTTAACCTTACTGCGGCTGACCGGCACCTGAAATTCCAGATCGCGCAGCTTAAGCAGATAGGTGTTGTTAAACCACGGCTCGATTTCGCGGATCTTGCTCAGGCTGACGCAGTAAGAGCGGTGACAGCGGAAGAACTGCTGCTCTGGCAGGCGTGAACAGAACTCGGTGATATTCATCGACATGACGTAGGACTCGCGCCGGGTATAGACAAACGTCAGCTTTTCATGCGCCTCAACATAGTAAATGTCATTCACGTCAGTGACGATAATGCGTTCATCTTTAATCAGGTTGACGGTCTGCGGCGCAGGTGTGGCACTAAGATGACTCACAGCCTGCTGCGCCTGTGCGGTGGCTTCCAGCTTGTTCAGCATGGTGACAATCCGCGACTCCTGATAGGGCTTGAGAATGTAGTCAAATGCCTCAAGCTCGAATGCTTCTACCGCATGCTCTTTCCACGCGGTAATAAAGACGATCAGCGGCTTGTGGGCAAACTGATGGATATTCTGTGCCAGCAACATGCCATCCAGCGAGGGGATATTAATGTCGAGGAAAATCACATCGACCCGATGCTGTTGCAGATACTTCAGTACATCAAGACCATCATCAAAACAGGCTTCAATTTCGATTTTGCTGTGATGCTGAATCATCCAGCTCAGCTCCTGCTGGGCCAGAAATTCATCCTCCACAATAATGGCTTTCATAACAGATTCTCCGCCAGGCGCTGGCCATTTTTACTCAGCGTAAAAGCGATCTCGGTGCCCGGTTGATGCCGCACGATGTTCAGTCCCTGACCTGACAGGAGTTTGACGCGATGGTGCACATTGAGCAGACCGATTTTATTGCCGGGCATCTCATTGCGTGCCACCCGTTCCACGACTTCGTCACTGATGCCCTGACCGGTATCCCGCACGGAGATCCGCACCCGATCGCCCAGATCCCGGACGCTCAGCGTGACCACGCCTTTGCCTTTACAGGGCTGAATACCATGCACAATGGCGTTTTCTACCAGTGGCTGAATCAGCAGACTTGGCAGCAGAAAATGCAGATCTTCATCGACGTCATAAATCATCGTCAGTTTATCGCCGAATCGCGCCTGCTCAATGGCGATATAATCTTTCACCTGCCACAGCTCTTTACGGATGTCGATCAGCTCATCATCGTTCAGTTCCAGGTTGTAGCGCAGATAGCGTGAAAGGTTAATGACCAGCTGGCGGGCAGTATCGGGATTGAGCCGGATAGAAGAGGAAATAGCATTCAGCGCATTGAACAGGAAATGGGGATTTATTTTACTTTGCAGCGCGCGCAGTTCCGCTTTATTGGCCATCTCACGCAGTTGCTCGGCGCGCGACACTTCAAGCTGGGTTGAGATAATTTGTGACAGGCCAATCGCCATTTCCTTCAGCGAGCCGGTAATACGGTGTGCGCGGCGATAATAGATTTTCAGCGTGCCGGTGACTTTGCCTTTTTCCCACAGCGGGATGACGATCATCGAATGTATATCTTTAGTACGGTGCGCTTCATCATTGTTCTTAATAATAATTTTACCGCTGTTGATCGCCTGCGCCGTCGTCGGGCTGATGCCATCATCACCATGTTTATAATTATGTTCGCCATAGCCGACGTAGGCCAGAATCTGCTTTTTATCCGTCATCGCCACCGCATCGGCTTTGATCTCTCTTCGGATAATGTCACAGATATTGCGCAGCGAGTCGCTGTTCACCTGACGAAATAGCGGCAACGTTTTGTTGGCGATCTCCAGTGCCAGCTTGGCCTGGCGGGCAGCAATAGCCTCTTTCTCTCCCTCAACACTTTGCACCAGCAACACAATGATGCCGATGCTGGACGCGCCGAGGATCATCGGCAGGGCAATCTCCGACACAATCGCCAGCCCGAGTGAGGCAGGGCGCGCCCACAGGACGATCAGCAACATCGTCAGGGCTTCACACAGCATGCCGCCGACGATACCGGCGCGCCAGCGATGCTCTTTCAGTACCCGACGATTAATCCCGCCCGCGACGACACCGGCAATGATGCTGGTAATCAGGCAGGGCACGGAAGTGACGCCATGAATATCGATCAGAAAACGGTGAAGACCCGCAATCACACCGGTGGCGATGCCAACCCAGGGACCAAACAGAATCCCACCCGCCATCACGGCAATGACCCGCACATTCAGCAGCGAACCGTCGACATTGACGCCCGACCAGGTACTGAACAGCGCAAACAGGGAAAAGATGGCAGTGACCGCCACTTTTTCCGCGCGGGTGTGCTCATCTTTTTGCAGCAGCTGACGAAAAGGCCGGGTGCGCGTCAGGAAGAACAGGCAGATCAACATCAGGGCGGCGCGGTCAAAAACTGCCAGTAACATCGTGAAGTGGGAGGACACAGGCGACTCGTGAGCGATGGAAAGTGCCTCTATGATAAAAAATGTGATCGCGAACCGCTAGCACCCCGATCAATCCCGCCACAAGTTAATGTTTCAGATCAATTTTTACGGCAATCCAGTAAAAAGAGGAAAAGTTGAGTGGAATAAAGGGGAACAGTTTTTCACGCTGGTCGCTGTGAAGCCGTTTTGCTATGTTGCGCGGTGACGCGCGCCACTAACCGCTGGAAAACCGCGCCCATCGGGAGCCACAGATGCAACTTGTCACCGACAGACTAACCCTGAGTAAATTACAACCCGAAGACTGGCAACTGTTTCGTGCCGTCCATGAAGATCCCGACACCATGAAATGGGTAAGCGAAATTCCTGATGAAGCGGATATTCGACAGCGTTTCACCCAGCGTCTGGCACCCTGGCAGCCGGGCAGTTTTCATATGCTCTGCCTGGTGGCAAGACGCCAGGACAGCGGTGAGCCCATTGGCCTGTTTGGCTGCAGCCCGGAATGGGAACCGTATCGTCAGGCGGAGGTGGGCTATATGCTGCTGCATCGCCACTGTGGTCAGGGCTATGGCAGCGAAGCGCTGGCGGCGCTGTGTCAGTTTCTGCTTGAAGCCGATTTTCACAAACTCAAGGCGATGGTGATTGAAGGAAACTGGGCGTCACGTCGTATTCTGGAGAAAAACGGTTTTCAGCTGGAAGGCACGCTGCGGGATAATTATCTGCTGGATGGCCACTGGGTGAACGATTGGCTGCTGGGACGGCTGAATCCGCAAAAATAAAAAAATTTTCCGCCACCCTCGACAAAATGATCCTCGCCACGTTATGTTCGTAACGGGTCACCGCAGTGACCCACGTCGCTCGGACGGTCCGGGCGCTTACGTAATCCAGAGGACATCATGGCTGATAACAGCACACCCCGTCGTTTCTCCCGTATTGAACGTTTACCTCCTTACGTTTTCAACATCACCGCTGAACTGAAGATGGCTGCGCGTCGGCGCGGCGAAGATATCATCGACTTTTCAATGGGCAACCCGGATGGTCCGACTCCGCCTCACATTGTCGAAAAATTATGCCAGGTGGCGCAGCGTGACGATACCCACGGTTATTCCACCTCGCGCGGCATACCGCGTCTGCGCAGAGCGATTTCGCGCTGGTACGCTGAGCGCTATCAGGTGGAGATCGATCCTGAATCTGAGGCAATTGTCACCATTGGCTCCAAAGAGGGGCTGGCGCATCTGATGCTGGCGACGCTGGATCATGGTGATACCGTACTGGTGCCCAATCCCAGCTATCCGATTCATATCTACGGTGCAGTGATTGCCGGAGCGCAGGTGCGTTCGGTGCCGCTGGTGGCGGGTGTCGACTTCTTCAGTGAGCTGGAACGCGCTATCCGTGAAAGCTACCCCAAGCCAAAAATGATGATCCTTGGATTCCCATCCAACCCGACCGCACAGTGTGTGGAACTCGACTTTTTCGAGCGGGTGATTGCGCTGGCGAAGCAGTACAACGTGCTGGTCATCCACGATCTGGCTTATGCTGACATCGTCTACGATGGCTGGAAAGCGCCGTCGATTATGCAGGTGCCGGGCGCGCGTGATGTCGCCGTTGAATTCTTTACCCTGTCAAAAAGCTACAACATGGCAGGCTGGCGTATCGGTTTCATGGTGGGTAATAAAGAGCTGGTCGCCGCGCTGGCGCGTATCAAGAGTTATCATGACTACGGCACCTTTACGCCGCTACAGGTGGCAGCCATTGCCGCGCTGGAAGGGGATCAGCAGTGCGTGCGTGACATTGCTGAGCAGTATAAACGCCGCCGTGATGTGCTGGTCAAAGGCTTGCATGAAGCGGGCTGGATGGTGGATAACCCCAAAGCCTCGATGTACGTCTGGGCAAAAATTCCCGACCATTATGCACATCTGGGTTCGCTGGAATTTGCTAAACATATGCTGCAGGAGGCGAAAGTCTGTGTTTCCCCTGGTATCGGTTTTGGTGACTATGGCGACACGCACGTGCGATTTGCGCTGATTGAAAACAGCGATCGTATTCGTCAGGCAGTGCGGGGAATTAAGGCGATGTTTCGTGCCGATGGCGTATTGCCGGGCAGCATGAAAACAGAAGAAGAGAGCTGACAGCCAGCAGGGGCGACACGATGGTCGCCCCATGGCGGCACTGTCACGCCATTACTTCAGCAGCAGAACAAAGGTTCCGAACCAAAGTAACGCGAAAAAAGATATTCCCATCAAGGCATATTTCACAAAGCAACTCCTCTGAGCGGTTACGATGATGGCGATCCCAAACCAGTGCAACGCGAACAGATGTGGAAAAGAGATCGCCATTTCAGTAATGGTCTGCTCTCTTCCGGGTCGATCTGAATAACTCTCAGAACAGGATCAGGCGCTAATTTACGCGTAATCCCACCCAAATGAAATAGGCCCGTTCTGAGATATTGCTCACAATTTTAGGGCACCTCGATTTCAGGGATCGCCGACATGCCGACACGTAACTGAGCCAGATGCGGTTGGTCGCCATCCAGCACAATTTTCACCGGCAGACGTTGAACGACTTTAGTGTAGTTGCCTGTGGCGTTATCGGGAGCGATCGCTGAAAAAGTTGCACCAGTGGCCGGTGCGATGCTGTCCACATGACCGGTAAAGGTCTCGCCTGGCAGGGCATCAACCCGGATTCGGACCCGCTGTCCTGGGCGCACATCGCTTAACTGCGTCTCAAGGTAGTTAGCCGTAATGTAGGTTTGCTGCAGGGGGACCACGGCCAGCAGACGGGTTTTCCGGCTGAAACGTATGCGCCTGTCCGCACCGCACGCTGACCCACCATGCCGTCAACAGGAGCCGTAATGCGCGTGTAGGAGAGATTCAGCTTGGCCTGATCGACGCTGGCTTTGGCTGCGGCAACATCCGCTTCTGCTGAACGCACCGCCGCCTGTAATACGCCCACCTGTTTTATTGCCGATGCCAGTGCAGCCTGACTCTGATGGACAGCTGCCAGCGCCGAGCGCTGATTTGAGCTGGCCTTTTGCTGATCGTCAGCGGCGACGGTGCCGCTTTTATAGAGGCGGTTATAGCGATCGGCGCTTTGACCCGCATACTGCGCAGAAGCCTGACTTGCCGCGACGCTGGCTTTCTGCTGATCAATCATCGACTGCTGCTGTTCCAGTTGAGCCTGGCTGCTCAGCAGTTTCGCCTGACTCACCTGCAGGTCAGCTTCAGCACTCTCCAGCGCCACCCGATAGTCACGGTCATCCAGCGTTGCCAGCAACTGGCCCGCTTTGACCTGCTGATTATCCTGCACCTCAACATGGCTTATGTAGCCCGAGACTTTCGGTGCTACCAGGGTGTAATCCGCATTGACGTAAGCATCATTGGTGCGGTGATCGTTGCTGGTCATCATCGTCCAGACAACAAAGGCAATGGCCAGTAACACCAGCAGCAGCAGACTCAGCAGCAGGGTTCTTCTCATTTCAAAAGTACGCATATTCAGTTATTCCGGGGAGGGTGTTGAATCAAAGTTTGAGGCGGCCAGACCCGTTTTGGCAGGATGGCGGTAAGCAATAACAGGCAGGCGGCAAAGCCGGTCAGCATCAGCCAGCTGTCGCTCAGGCTCAGGATCGTGGCCTGATGCCGGACCAGGGTGGCGAATCCGCTGAGATTATCGCTGGCGCTGATGCTGCCATCCGGCAATAGCGGCAAACTGCGGCTGGCCTGGTCGGCTGTCGGCGCGGTCATCAGCCAGCTGCGGCTGGCGGCCTGATTAATCAGGACACTGGAATGAAATTGCTCACGATGAGAAAGGAAAACCTCAACCAGCGTGGAGGCGGCAATACTGGAAAACCCGCGCACCGTGTTAAACATCGCGGAGGCAAAAGGGCCTTCAGGTGGGGCCACAACGCTGGTGGCACTCATCAATATCGGCAAAATGATCATCGGTTGTCCGAACGCCTGCAGGATTTGCAGCAGCCAGAAATTCTGTCGCGCCCAGTCACTGGTGATCTGCGAGCCCAGCAGACAGGCAGTCACCAGCAGGCCGACGCCCGCCGTCAGCATCCAGCGGCAATCAATCCAGCGGATATTGAGCAGTGCCGCAATCAGTGGCGCGATGAGCAATTGTGGCAGGCCTACGGTCAGTGCCAGCGGGGCAAACTCAAGGGTGCGAAAGCCGCTCACCTGAGCAAAGTAGGCCGAAGGCAGCGCGGAACCTGAAAGCCCCAGGATGAGCACGCAGGCCAGCCCCAGCAGGCCGTGCGCCAGGTTGGGCCGTCTGAGCATCTGCAATTTAAACAGCGGCAGCGGGTGAAACCACTCATTGATCAGGAAAACCAGCAGCAGCGGCAAGGCGGCTAGCAGCATACCGGCGATCAGTGGCGAGTTCAGCCAGTCAAGACGCTCCCCCTGGGTCAGCACCAGCACCAGCAGCGCGACAGCACTGCAACCGGTCACCATGCCGAACAGATCGATCTGCTGAAAACGTTCCGGACGCAGCGGGTCCTGCGGTATCCCCCAGCTAATCAGCATCATCGCAATCAGCATGCCAGGCACCACCTGCCAGAACACCATCATCCAGCTGACATGGTCGGTCCATATTGAGGCCAGCGACGCTGCCATATTGGGGCCAAACGTCGCGGTCAGGGCATAGCCCGCCAGGCCGAACAGCTTAAAAGGCGGCGGCAGAAAGCGCAGAGCAACAGTCATCAGCATCGGCGGCAGTGCGCCGCCAAACAGCCCCTGAAGCACGCGCAGGCTGATAAACAGCGTGGGATCCGGCACCAGCGGCAGCAGAATGCCGGTCAGCATAAATCCCGCCGACACGCCGAGCGTAAAACGCCGCAGCGACAGGGTGACGGCAAACCAGGGGGCAATCATCATCGCCGCAACTTCTGCCGCCTGATAGCCGGAGATAATCCAGCTACCCTGATCGAAACCGATGCCGATTGCGGCACGGATATCAGCCAGCGCGATATCACTGACGCGGTCGTTCAGCCCGGAGGTCAGCGCAGCAATAAGCACGCCGATCAGGCCCAGGGCTAGTCGCAGTGTAAAAGGATGAGGAGCCGGCGGCGTGGCGGGCTTAGCGTTCATTACTGGCAATCTCGTTATTATGATGCAGTGTACTGCAATGTGATACAGGGCGTAATATTACATCCCGGTATGCTGTATTGCAATGTGGTACAGGCTGTAAAAAGTGCGGCATTCGCGCTACAGTAAGGCAGCTCAAACAGGACGACGCTATGGCACATCAACCCTCCAGCCGCGAGGATGAAAAAACGGGCGGTATCCAGGTCATCGCCCGTGCGGCAAAAATTCTTAATGCGCTGGGCGAACAGCCGGGCGGCATGAGCCTTGGCGAGATCGCTCAGGCGGTGGAACTGCCCCGTTCAACGGTGCAGCGCATTGTCGCTGCGCTCGACAGCGCAGAGCTTGTGCGCAGCAGTGGGGCGGGCGGATTGCGTCTGGGACCTGCCCTGTTAAAACTGATCTCCAGCGTGCATACCGACGTGGTTGATCTGGTCAGTCCGCTACTGGAAAAACTCTCTTCGGATACTAATGAAACGGTCTCGCTGGCGCGCGCCAGCGGCAGCCAGCTGGCGATTATTCACCATGTCGTGGCGTCACGTGAACTTCGGGTTGTCCCGCATATGGGACTGAATCTGCCGCTCTACAGTACCTCCGGGGGACGGGCGTTGCTGGCACTGGAGTGTGAAAAAGATGTCCGGACGATTGTTGGCGACGCCTGGCAGGAGCTGACCGATCAGACGGTGAAAACATTGCCACAATTGCTACAACTTATCAGGGAAGTCCGCGAAACCGGTATCGCCGTGGATCGCGGTGAAACCCTGGAAGGGATCTCTACCATGGCGTTTGCGCTGGATACGCTGTTTGGTCGCTTTTCTGTCTCTTTACTGGTGCCCTCTGCTCGTTTTCTGCGACATGAAGCGCGTTTTCGTGACGAGATGCTGAAGTGTAAAGAGGCGCTGGTGCGTGAAATCGGCAAAGTTGCCGCGATTTAAGGATAAGCATCTGATGAAAACCCTGCTGATGGCCATAGACCACTCTCCGGTTGCCGGGAAAGTGGTTGCCTTGACGATTGAAGAAGCGCTGGCACATAGCGCCGATGTGGTGGTGCTGTGCTGCGTCGATCCTGCCTACTCCTCCTGTAATCAGCCGATGGAAATCGATGCGGGTGAAGACCCGGCCGATTTTGTGGCAGCACAGGATGAGCAAAATACGGCGGAAATGGTGGTGCGTCATGCACTGGCACCGTTACTGCGCGCTGGCATTAATGCGCGTGGCGTGATCCTGGCGGGTGAGGCGGCAGATACCATTGTTGCCCAGTCACAACAGCTTAAGGCAAGCATGATTATCATGGGACGTCGCCACCTCTCTTCGTTTAACAGATTATTAAAAGGCTCGGTCAGCGCAGCGGTGATTGAGCGTGCTCACTGTCCTGTGCTAATCGATGTGCGTAAGGATTAACCCCGCAGCATGAATTCTCTGCTTTTTATTACGCTGGCTGCGTTTTCATTGCTGGCGTTGATCGTTATTGTGCTGATCAAAACGACCCGACTGCGTTTGTGGCAGGGGCTGCTCATTTTTCTGCTGCCCCTGATCATGGCTAATCTGCTCTGGTTCAGCTGGGTCGCGCCGCATCAGTTGCAGGCAAGCCAGCATGAGCAGGCAGTAAATCAACTGGCAAAGATGCCAGGCTATCGCGTGCTGCAAACGCAGGAACCCGCGCTCTGGTTATTGCTGACCCAGGAGCTGACCCGTCGAATCCGTGCAGGCGAGCCCGCTCTGCAGGCAACAGGTGAACTGCGTGGCTGGCTGATTGAGGTGGTCAACCAACGGCTGATGCGCGCAACGGATGCAGCGGTGGTTAACTATATCGGCGTCTCAGTAGAAGAGATGCGGGCGCTGAATCAAATCGATCCGGGTCTCTGCTTCCGTTTTCTCTATCCGCAGGTGAGTGGAGGAATTAATTTACAGACTACGCTACCGTCTTCGCTGAATCGCAAAGAAGCGGATGCCATGGAGCAGTTGCTGCTTAACAGCCCTCCGCCCGAAAAGCCCCTCGATAAGACGCAGGCGCAGGATGATCTGCAAAAGATCGTCGGACGCCTCTTTCTGAAATGGGGCGACAAACTGCAGCAGCTGAATATGCCAGCTGACACGGCAGTGGATCGCTCATCGCTGTGTGGCATGTCCATTGATCTCTACAGTGCCATTCTGGCATTACCTGACAAACGCGCCGCTAACCTGTTACGTAGAATGGTGGCAATGACGGGTCAGTAAGCGACCGCGGAATAGCGGGCAAAAAAAAGCCCGCTAAGCGCGGGCAGGGAAGAGAGATGAACAGCTTTTTTATTTTTGGCATTTCCTGGTGTGGTGCAGTCTTCGTTTCGTCTTGTCTGAGTACATCCTGTCATTTCTGACACGATAGCGATAGCCGTTTAATCGTATTACATTAATCGGCAAAAGCTTCTCAATTTTTAATTTTCGCGCATAAATCCTATGGATGATCGACATGCTGCGTCATACACTGCGCGGCAACGTGAGGACAACAACTATGAAAAAACTAATTACCGGCGCAGTAGCGCTGATTTTGCTGAGTGGATGTACTGCCAGCAAACCCGGGGCATTCGAACGTGTTGATGAAGATCCGGATTCAAATACCGTTCAGTACCGTTTTGACCCGGCAAAGGTCAATCGTGACGCAATGGATATTGATCTGGCGAATTACTGCAGCAGTAAAGGATTTGATAAGGTCGAAGCGCTGCCTGCCGAGGAGAGTCATATTCCGGGACTGAAGAAAGCGTGGTTCCAGTGTAATTACGCATTGAAAAGTTAAATAAAACGGGCGGGATAAATATCCCGCCCTTAAAATGTAATGCTTTTATTTTATGCTGTGTGACATCTTTGCCCGTCAGTGGCGATAGTAACCGCCATGATACCCTTCGTGATAACCTCCATAGTAGCCTCCCTGATATCCGCCGCCACCACCGCGATGCCAGCCATTGTCGTGTCGTGGGCTGATGATACAACCACTTAATAACGTCATCAGTGCAACGACAGAAGCGACTTTAATTAATCTCTTCATCGGAAGCTTCTCCTCTTTTCCAATGACTACGACACTACGCCGGAAAAGTGGAGTGAAGATGCAGGCTTTGTAGAGTTATTTAAGAAGATATGACGGAATATTTCAAAATGCTGAAGTGTGCGGTAAGGGGAATTAAAGACATCGGAATGAACTGAATAATAGATACTATCAAAGAGAATAGTCTCAAAATCAAGCGAAAATAATTCTCATTTAAAAGTTTTTACCACTACATTATTAGCATGTCAGTTCAATGGGAGAGAAACATGCCGCATGACGTTAAAAATATTCTGGCTTTACAGGCAGAGCTGGGCGAATGCCCGCTCTGGTCAGTGGAGGAGCAGATGCTCTACTGTGTCGATATCCTGGCACCGGCCATTCACCGTTTTAATCCAGTCAGCGGCGAGCTGCAAACCTTCCCGCAGGCGGAAGAGGTGGGATGTATTGGGCTGCGTGAGCAGGGCGGGATAATAGCGGCACTGCGCGGCGGTGTCTGGCTGCTGGATGCGCAGGGTAAGCCGGAGAAAAAGGTCGCAGAGAATCCCGGTATCGCTGCGCAAAGTCGCTTTAATGATGGCCGCGTTGATCCCTGGGGTAACTTCTGGTGCGGCAGCCTGTGGGAACCGCAGGACAAAAACGGCGGCCTGCTGTGCCGTGTGACGCCTGACCTGAAGCTGGAGGTGAAGGCGCGCGACATTAAAATTTCCAACGGGCTGGCATTTTCTCCTGACCGACGCTGGATGTATCACAGCGACACGCCGAATGAGGCACTCTATCGCTATCCGCTGAATGAGCAGGGCGAACCGGGTGAGCGCACGCTGTTCCGCCGTTTCGACGCGAAGGGCGGGCTACCGGATGGCGCTGCTGTGGACAGTGAAGGATTTTACTGGTCTGCACAGTTTGATGGCGGACGCGTGGTACGTATCGATCCGCAGAGTTGCGAAATCGTCGATGAGATCCTGCTGCCGGTGAAGTGGCCAACCATGGTGGCCTTTGGCGGTGCCGATCTTAAAACGCTGTTCATTACCAGTTCACGTGAAGATCGCACGGAAGAGGAGCTGGCACGCTATCCGCAGTCCGGCGATATCTTTGCAGTAGACCTGGCGGTGGCGGGAATGGCAGAGCCGCGATTCCGCGGTTAAACGACTACGGGCCGCTTAATTGCGGCCCGTAATCATTGTCAGTAAGCGTTAATGGCGTTGCAACACCGGTTCTGCTGTGATGGAACTCTGAGGTAAGCGGATAGTGAGTGACAGGAACAGCGAGATGACCAGCAGCGTCATAATCAGGCTGAAGGTGACGGTGAAACCACCAAACAGTGAGGCGACCAGTGAACCCAGCACGCTACCGATACCAAAGCCGAGATAGAGCAGACCGTAATTTTTAGTCAGGTTGTTGAGCCCGAAGAAGTCACTCACCAGCGATGGGAACACTGTGATAGTGCCGCCAAAGCTGAAGGCGACACAGGCGAGTGACAGGAAGAAGGTCATCTCATTCATCCGGGTAAACAGCAGCACGCTCATTCCGATCAGAGACACAATTTGCGCCAGTGAAATGACTCTGATGCGCATCATTTTGTCAGAGAGCACACCCAGTACCAGACGACCGCTCAGGTTGGCAATCGCGATCACTGTTACTGCGCTGGCAGCTGTCTGCGTGGAAAGATGCACCATGCCTTCGCCGATATCCTTGGCAACGCCTATCACATAGAGGCCGCTCATACAGGCGGTCAGGAACATCAGCGCCAGCATCCAGTACTGCGGCAGACGTACCGACTGTGCCAGCGTGTAATCCCGCGTATGTTGCTGACCTTTAGTTGAGGTTCCGATCTGCTGCAGTGGTGCTTCACGCATCAGCAGCGCACCGAGAATAATCATCGACATCGCCAGCACGCCCCAGATCATGAAGGTCTGTTCCAGACCCACCGTCGCCAGCAGCGCCCCGCAAATAAATTTAAATCCCAGGCTGCCCAGACCGTATGCCCCAATCGCACAGGCAGAGATCATTCCTTTGCGCTCAGGGAACCACTTCACGCAGTTAGACAACGTCATCAGGTAACCTGCGCCATCGGCCAGACCGACCAGCAAGCCGGCACTGAAATAGAGCATCATCAGGTTATTTGCGTGAGCGGTGAGCCAGAAACCCAGTGCCATCAGTACACCTGCACCGATAGTGACGCGGCGTACACCAAAACGTTCCTGTAATTTACCGGCCAGCGAAGAGGCGATAGCCAGACCTAAACTCAGCAGGCCGAAAGAAAAAGCGACCTGACTGACGGGGGCATCCAGCTTCTGTGACAGCTGGCCATTAAACAAACTCCATGTGTAGACTGACCCCAGCGCGAACTGAGTGATTACCGTGCCGAACAATGTAAGCCAGCGGGAACGCTGGTAAGAAGCCTGTTGAGTCTGGTTCATGATTTTTCTCTCCCGTCCGGGAATCTGGAAACTGCGGTCAGAATAAAGCCGTGCTTCGCGTGCGTGTGTAATAAAGGCATGAATAGAACGGATCAGGGAATGAAATGCTCTTCAGAGGGTATGAACGACATCGTCACAGGTGCAGCGACGGGGCGTAACGGGAAAAGTAACCAATACGGCATCATGATGTGTAAGCGTAATTAGCCGTAAGATAATGTTTCATTTCGCTGTTTCTGTGAGCGGGTTTCCAGATTATTTGCCAGACTTACAACTCACTTAACAGGAGGAAATATGAAAGACCGGACATATGAATCCAATAGCAGTGAGGATGACGTTTGCTGCATCATCGGTCAGGCGGTGATTGAACTCAGTACAGAACAGCAGCCTGTGACTAAATCGACCCTGGCATTGAAACTGCTCTCCATGGCCGATCGTGATAGTGACGATGAGCGTGTTCTGCTTTACTGGATTGCGCGTAAAGCGATCAATCAACCACAGAAACTTCTTCAGCAGCAGTCGGCGTAACGCCCATCCGGACGCGGGCCTTAGCCCGCATTCATGTCAGATAATGACCCGGCGACGGCTTGCCGGCCAGCGGGCAAACATCACAACATTGCCCAGCAAAATCATGACAAGGCCAGGGATGGCGCTGGCATGCCATTCGTACCCTTCGTATCGGGTGGAAAGTGCCAGTGCAACCAGCGGAAACAGGACAGTTGTATATGCAGCACGACTGGCTCCGATGCGACCGACCAGCGTAAAGTAGGCGCCAAACCCTATCACTGACCCTACCAGAGCCAGATAAATTAAGGCTCCCACCCACTGGGTATTCCATGCTGGCTGCAGCGAAATCCCCTGTGCCAGCGAGACAAGGGCCATCGCAACCGCACCGTATAACATGCCGTAACTGTTAGTTGTCAGTACGTCGCGTTGCAGACGCTGATGTCGCTGACTGATCATATTGCCGAATGAAAATCCCAGGGTGCCCAGTGCACTCAATCCAATGCCCCATATCAATTCTGCCGAGGCCTGCGTGCTGCGCAGATCGTGCCAGAACAGGGCAACAATGCCTGCCATCCCCAGCACTACCGCCGGAATCAGACGTGCAGAGGGGCGCTGACGGAAGAATACCCAGCTATTAATGGCGTTATACATGACAGCCATTGAGAAAATCACTGACTCCAGTCCGCTGCTGATATAGCCGGACGCGTAATAGAAACAGACAAAGTTGAAGCCAAAGACACAACAGCCCTGCAGCATACAAAAGAGATGATCCTGCAGTGTCAGTCTGTGCAGCCGTTTTATCAGCGTAAGCAGCAATAGCATGACCAGTGAAGCCAGCAAAAACCGCCAGAACACCGCGACGACCACGGCGTTATCGCCCGCAGACTGTTGCGCGTAAATCGCGATCCAGGTCGTGCCCCAGATAAGTACAACAGAAAGATACAAAAACAGGTTCATGCCAGATTCTCCGATCTAAACCGTTGATTCTGCATCTGCACTGCGTTCTGGTCTTGCAGGGCATTGCGCCGGATTTGCAAAATCTTGCGCATTTTTATCCTCCGTCCCAATGTGACCTGTTCTCTGTCCCTTACAATCCGTAAACTGATCTTCTGTTTTATCTGAACTGATACTTTGATGCGTACCTACCAGACCTTTGAAATGCTGCAACGTCACAAAGCGCAACTGCGTGACCATGTGCATCTTAATAGTGGCATTCAGCTGGCAGCCTGGTTCAACAGCGGCGATCGCGTCACCAACCTAAGCGATCATCACACCCTGAGCCTTTATGTCGCGGGCGGCTACGATACCTGGCATAAAACCCCACACGGCTGGCGTAATGGTGGCGCACCGGATCGCTTCTGTCTGATGCCGGCAGGCACGGAATCAACCTGGGATCTGCGAGCCGATCTCGCCTTTGTTCATCTCTATTGCAGCGAAAACCAGCTGCGGCAGCTGGCCGAACGGGTCTGGGACCGCAGCCCGGCGCAGTTAAATCTGCATGAAAAAATCTTTTCCACTGATGACCGCATTACCCAGCTTTATCGGCACTTTCTTCTGAGCAGTGACTGGCAACAGCCCGCAAGCCAGCTGATGCTGAGCAGTGCATCCACACTGCTTCTGACCCATCTATTGCAGCACTACAGCGAAGTCAGGTGGCAACTGCCACAGGTGCGTGGCGGACTGGCGCCGGCGGTATTACGACGTGTTCTGGAATTTATTGAAACCCATCTCGACCAGCCTTTAACTCTGGCGGTGCTGGCGCAGGAAGCGGCATTAAGTGAGTTTCACTTTGCCCGTATGTTCCGTCACACCACGGGCGAAGCGCCACACCAGTTTGTGATGCGCCGTCGTATGGAGCGCGCACGGACGTTGCTTGAGCGACCTGACCTGACGCTGACCGACATTGCTTTTCAGTGTGGATTCCACTCTTCAGCACACTTCAGTCATCGTTTTCGTCAGGTTTATGGCATGACGCCTTCGGCGTGCCGGCGGGGGAGTTGTCAAAATTTCTAAACTTGCCGCTATAGATACTGATTTCAAGCCACACTGAATAACCAGCCCTGGATTACCATTTAGCCAGTCGGCAATGATTCTTCAGAGCATTAAAACTTTTTTGAGTTCTGGCTTAACATATGAGTCTTAATTTTCATTAATGCTTCATGAATGTGTCAAGAGTGTCTAATCGGATTAAGAGTTATACTTTGAGAAACATTCTTATGGGCAGATAAAATATGAAGGTGCCAATCTTGATGGACACCTTAAATAAAAAGCTTCGGAACATGTTAAACCATCTAATGTTCTTGAGACATTACAGTTCTTTGTTACCTTTAATATCCCACCCTGACTGAGTTTCAGCGCCTTTGCCGCCACTCGCAGACTGTTCCCAATACTGTGTTCTGACTTTTGATGCCTGAAACTGATATGAGACTCCGATAAGGTCACGATTTGTAGTGCCATTGAAAACCACATTGGTGATAAGGACGTCTTCAAGCGTAATGCGACAGTACTCAATCTGGCTGCCTCCGGCTTTACATACTGAAAGCTCAACTTTGGCGACATGTTTGCCGTTGGATACGTAGCGCATTATCGCTGGCGTAGCTTTGTCAATAAGTGCCTGAACCGACAGGTCCCGGTACTGAACTTTTCCTGCGCCACCACCGCCTCCAGCAGACATATTCCCTGGTTGGTTTGCACCCCAGGTGAAAGATTCAATAGCAATCCAGCCTTTATGGTTACTATCCAGTGATTCGCCTGTGATGCCATCGATTTTTAAGAAGATGTCTGTACTCATAGCTGGTCCTTTTGCTTTCCCTGTGTAAGGGAATCTGATTAAATAAACTTAACGATACGTATAATGACATAAAGGCACAGTCATGGACTACTGGAAACCAGACCGATTCAAGGATTACTTTCTGACTATGGCTAATGCTGAAGCTAATCAGCTGCTTAGTACGTCAAATCACTTATCTTTGATTCACTTGTCTGAGGGTTACAACAGGATTCAGTTTCAGGACGAAGTGAAGATTTTCGTTAATGCTCAGATTGATACGATTCGAACAGGTGCCAGCGATGATGAATGCCAGCAATGCATTCAAAACCTGAAAGAAGAACATCGTAATCTCATGAGACAAGATCAACTTCTTCGTACTGGTCAGGCGGCATTGCATGCTTCAGTAAAATTCGTTCAGCAAGGTGATATCTGGGGATATATTATCGATGGTGTGGGGGTAGTACTGAGTGGATTACAGGTGGTGGCTGGGTTTGGAGTTATGGCCGCTTCAGCTGCAACCGGAAATATAATAGGGGTTGGTTTTGGTGCGATGCTCACGCTTCATGGCGTGAATGGCGTTCAGGAAGGTGTAATGAATGTTATTACAGGAAAAAATGACGCCCAGGGATTCTTGAAAGATGGTTACATTGGAGCAGCCAGGTTCTTGGGTTTTGATCAAAAAACAGGTGAAATTGCCTACAGCAGTATGGATCTTGCTCTTTCGGCCTATGGCATGTTCAGGCTGATAAGAAAACCTCAAACATTTCGACTTTTTTACTACGTAAACTCCGACTTCGTTAGGGGTATCAAAGATATGAGCCGCTTTGAATTAGGAGTGGAAATATATAATGACTATTCGGCTCTGAAATCAATTTACGATAATAAAAAATAAATCACTTTTTTCTCGTGTACCGGAATGATTTGTAGCCTAACTTCATGGGTGTGAAAATGTAAAAAATAGGAGCTATGATTAGCATTGTGATTGAGTATGAGGTAACAGCGAGGCTATCCTTGTACATAAGCGTGTATATCCAGACTATAGCAAGAATGGCTACAACGACCATTGAAGCAATAAAACGTATGCTAAGCTCTTTAAGTAAAGCCGGGTAAGTCGTTCCACTTTTTTCAGCTTGCATTCTTAAAGCCGCAATATCTTTCGCATTGAAACCGTTTTCAGCAAGTTTTTCTTCAATTTCAAAAATGTTCATATCATCACCAAATTGTAGATTTATATTGATCATAACTCACATTGCTAATAATTTACCAGAAAAAATTATATTGTCATTCAAAAGGAAATGAAAGTGTTAGAGGACTCAAAATTAATTTATCCGCATTTTTCAATTATACACTATTCCCCAACGTGGATTGATGAGAGCAGGACTACTGAATTAGCTTTGGAATGGCAGAGTTCACTAGTGTCTTTTTTTATAACTCAACCTCACCGTAAACAAGAGGGCTTTTTGATCGGAAGCGGTTTTATATATCTATTAGGTGACCATATACCTTGTATTGTTACTGCTTCCCATGTAATTAAAGAGATGAAAAAAAGTGAATTGTCGTTCATATCGATTGACGGAAATAAATTTAAGTTCGAGCATCTGGAAGTATTTTTTAATGATGAACAAGATTACGCTATTATTCCTATGTCTGAAGAAATCATGAAGGCTATACCAAATAGCGTTCTTTTTGATACTAAAGTTAATAACGATTTTTTTGAGAAAACATCTTCATTTGTGATCATGGGATATCCATCAAAAGTTAATAAGTTACATAAAATGCACCCTGAGAAAGGCTTGTCGCCTTTTAATATTAATTTTCACAACTTTTTTTATGAAAGAAAAACCGAAGATATTTATTTCCATTTTATTGCTGGCGGAAAAGAAAAAAACATCTGTTTTGAGGATGCCAGTACTAATAAAACCGTTACTTCGCTTGCAGGTATGAGTGGAAGCGTGATTGCTCAGTTGATAATTAATAAATTGGACGGCGGAGTTTCTTTAAAAGCTATTGGTATATTCAAAGAACATCGACCTAAAAGAGGTAATTTTCTGGTAGGTTCTACCTTGATTGATTTTGCTGATAATCTTAATTCATACTTAAATGATGATGATGCTTAGATAGGGTTTGGGAAATATAATTCTTATACCTTCTCACACAGTTAAGTAGAGTTGAAAAAGCTCATTCATTAATTTGTGTAAATTAATAGTGAGTGTTATTCACCCCTCAAACAATCCTGATAATGGTGTGAATGATTTGTTTTTTTGATATATTTTCTGGCGCTGCAATTGAATAAAATAGCTTTCCTTCGGGATTTTTCTAAGAATTTCTATTGTAGATTGATGCGTTAGGTTACGGTGACACTTTCCAGTTACCATCGTTTTTAATGAATTTAAATTCAGCTACAGTTTGCTTCTCGCCCATCATGGGTAGTTTTATATCAGTATCCACTTTGCAAAGGTATTTCCCTTTTTCCTCTGACTCCTTACAGGAAACCTTATCAGCTTGGTTTAGAGTCGTGAGCATGTCTTTGCTATTCTCACCGTATCGCTGTCTGGTTTGTGCGCTCAATGTTGTCCTGCATAGCTTTCTGGATTTCGGAAGAGGAGGGTTTGCTGTCGCAGCCGGTAAGCAAAACTGCTAAAGACAGGGCTGCAACTGTTGAAAATCTATTCATTTTTAATTCCTTATATGATTTTGGTGCTCATTATTTTGCTATGGATTTGTTGAGGATCTGGTCGAAAATTTCACATCACTGCTTTAACTGCATTTCCTTATCGCGGATCCCGCGTTCATGGGGATGTCCTCATGTGGCTTATGAAGACATTACTAACATCGCAGCGTGTTTATCAACGGGGAGCAGGTCAAACCTCAGGATAAACACCGAGAGCAAGAATCTTTTGTTTGCTGCCAAAGCGATACTGAAAACGCCAGTATTTGGAACCGTGTGGGGGTCATAAAAAGATGCATACCATTACCGTCTGTCATTTTGACAGGCTTCGCAGCAGCCTTTGAATTCCTTACCTTTAACTCAGTGAGTGGCATAGTAAAAAATCTCCGGCTGATGGTATCTGCATTATCGAACCAAACATACTAACAATTATACCAACATAACACTGTGGATTTTGTGAGCCTGCTGGAGACGCAGGTAGACTATAGAATTGAATTAACTTACTGAATGGAATGGATAAAGTTGACGTTGAGAGACAGGCAAAAAGTGTCCCCTGCAGGAATCGAACCTGCAACTAGCCCTTAGGAGGGGCTCGTTATATCCATTTAACTAAGAGGACGTTGTTCGCGGAAGTTTTGAAGTTGTTCCGACGGTTCGCATCCTATCGTAAAACCTCAGATTTTTACAAGCTTTATGCTCTATTTTGTTTCGCTCGGTTTAACGCCGCTCACCTTTAACATCGCTTCGTTCACTTGCCAATGAGTACACATTGAGTACAGAATGCAATTAAAGAGTGTATACAGGAAATCACAGTGGCGCTGAGTGACACCAAATTAAGAAGCATCAATGGCAAAGCTTACAACGGACCAGCGGAACTTACCGATGGTGACGGCCTGAGCGTTCGCATCACTCCATCTGGCACGATTACATTTCAGCACCGTTATCGCTGGAATGGAAAGCCTGTTCGTCTCACTGTCGGCCGCTACCCTTCGACAACGCTGAAAGATGCCCGTATTGCCGTTGGCGAGATGCGTGGATTGTACACGAAGGGGGTCAACCCAAAAACCTATTTTGCCGGTAGCACTGGTGAGCTGACTCTGAAAGAGTGCCTCGATAACTGGTGGGAGAAATATGTTAAAGGCCTCAAACACAATACTCAGGTGCTGTATAAATCGGTTGTGTACAACACCATGTACAACGAGTTTGAGGATGTGCCTGTTGCCAACATCCCTGTATCAGCCTGGGTCCAGTTTTTTGATAAACAGGAAAAGCTGAACAAGAAGAAAGCCCGCGTTCTGTTGCTTCAGCTCCGGTCAGTCATTCACTGGTGCATCAGCCGACAGCTGATACCCTCATGTGAGATCACTAAACTGAGCGTCAAAAATATTGGTAAGAAGCCTGATGTTGGTGATCGCGTTCTGACCTATAGCGAGCTGGCGAAAATATGGGTGGCGCTTGAGAACAGCAAGATCGTCACCTCTAACAGGTTACTACATCAGATGCTGTTGTTGTGGGGGGCTCGCTTGTCTGAGCTTCGCCTGGCTAATGCTGCGGAGTTTAATACCACCGACTGGATATGGACGACGCCATCCGAGCATTCGAAGATGGGGAACATCATCAGGCGTCCTATCTTTGAGCAAATGAAGCCTATGGTGGAGCGCCTGCTCAATAATGGGAATAATGTTTTGTTTCCGGGGCAGGAGCTTGATAAAGCTATCGATCGATCTTCATCCAATCTGTATATGAGGAAACTGAGAGAGACTATTGATATTCCAGAATGGCGCACCCACGACTTCCGCCGTTCACTGGTGACTAACTTATCAAGCGAAGGGATCATGCCCCATGTCACTGAGAAAATGCTGGGGCATGAACTTGGTGGTGTCATGGCTGTGTACAACAAACACGACTGGCTGGAAGATCAAAGAAAGGCGTATGAGCTGTACGCAGATAAAATATTCTGGCACGTCAAACAGCTCTGTTAACCCCTCCATCACAAATCCATTTCTCAACAGCTCTGCGGCTATACCGCGCCGGATGTGTTAGCACTGGCGCAGGAAAACCATGCTGCTTACGCAGCCGCCAGAGTGCCGTTCTCGCTTTACCAATCTCGGCCATAACTTCTTTTTCACTCATAAAATCGTGGTGCATATTGTTCTCCACACATTCCCGCTGCATCAGGTTTGTTTAGCCGTGACAGGTCACGGCGTATTGAGATTTAATTTCAGCTCATGCCAGCCGCTGGTGGTCCAGCACGCAGCCTCACCCTGGCAAGGGCATGACTGCACCGGCAGCTGCTCTTTGCACTTCCCGCACTGCTGGTGGGCCAGCGTCTCAATCTGCTGCGCCAGCTCAGCGGCATCCTTTCGGATTAACAGCGCTATGTACTCGTTTAGCTCATACGGCTCTCGACCAGGGCGGCGTGCGGAGCAGTTATCCGGCAGCGACAACTTCTTTATTCGATTTGAAGTGATGCATGTCATCGCCCTCAGTGAATGGTGATGGTGCTGTTAAGGCGCTCAGCTTCGTTCTGCGCCTTAATAGGATTAGTGATTACCGAACCGTCAGGCATAACCCAGCCGTTGAGGATATGGCTGTAGGGCAGGGTGATGATGCCTACGGTGATATGGTCATATGGCTTTTCCATTAAATTCTCCAATCGCTATTAAGGCGTGGTTAATCAAGACGCATTGGCATGACAATAATTTTTGCGGACTCCCATGGGTTCCTGATTTCAATCAGCGACCCTGTGGAACTGCCATTAGGTTTGATGCGTATTGATTCGAATTTAGGGTTATAAAGCCGGGCAACCCGCTCAACATCAGCCAGATATTTAGCGTTAAAGCCGATCTCAGAAACCGGTTTGCTATCCGTTGGGATTACACGTTTAACATCCGGGTAGTTGCCATCTACAACTTCGCATAGCCCGAGGTTTTGACGGGAACCAAACTCATCAAGGTAGGTAACAACACCTGAGTCAGTATCAAAAGTGGCTTTATCAAAATGGGTAAAGCGCGGACCTTTAAGGCGAACAATAATGTTTTGCTCAAGGCCATCTGTCTGGTGCTCACCGATAAATAACCGATGTCCATCAGTTGAATAGAGTTCTTTGCCAGGAGCAAAACAAAAGCCCATCAGGTAGTAACGCGGATCATTCTTAGCCTGAAAAAGCAATGCAGATAGCAAGGCCGGTTTGGTTAGCGTCAGTAGCATTATCATTCTCCACACACGATTTTTGGTTGCATGAATCCCTTGCCAGTGACGGCAATAAAACGCTTTTGGGATTCGTTTAATTTGGCTGTTGGGTTACTGCAATAACCCACAGCCCGATTACTCCACACACTTGAAAGGTTGCTGCGGTGCCGGGTGCCTCCCGGTGCTCTGGCCGAACTGACAAGTTCCAGAGCGGTGACTTAGACTTGAAGCACCAACTGACCGCATGAAAGTTGGTATCAGTTCACCGCGAGCGCATAGCCGCATTCACCACAACGTTGAGAGCACTTAGCGCCTCTGTGGAGCGCCCATTTACGCCCGCCAAATGATCTCATCGTTGTGTGCCGGTTTATTTATCCACGTCCGGCCCGTGTTTCCCTGCTATTCCCCAACAACAAGGAATCGGATAATCTGGATATCCCCAACAGCAAAGAAGGAATCTTTAATGTCTGTTATCAGTGAAAGCTACCTTTTAATTCTCAGAAAAAAACTTTCTGAACTTCATGGTATCGAGCTTTACGGCACTGTTGTTGAGCCCGGATACACTCAGCTGCAAAACCGCATTGCTGAAATTTTTGCCCTCGAAGTTGTTTTGCATCTTCACCGGGAAAAATATTCAACCGGTTGGGCAAACCTCAGGGGCAAAAGAGCACTTGAGCATCTGCTTATTCATAAATATTCATGGAGCCTAAGTGAAATCAGAAGCATGTCACTTTCAGATATTTTCCTTAGTCTGCATGAAGAGCTGCTTCCTAAAAATCTTCCAGAAGAAGTGGTAAATCTCATCAATTCCTACTCAACATCTCGACGCCGAGAGTACTTCAGCGATTACCGCTTGGAGGAGTGGGACCCGGAGCTGTACCTTCAAATTCCACCGCCGCGTCATTGGTAAACTGAGCGATACGCTCCTCGCAGGATGACAGCGCTTGCATGAGGGATTCTTTCTCAGCAAGCGCCACCTGCAGCATTCGGGCGGATCGTACTTTAAAGTCCATCACCTCAATCAACTCCGCATCGGACTCAGCGCGAATAATTATCGATTTCACATTCACCTCGGCATTTTGAAAACTTCCTGATCAGCGAATCATCCCGATCTTCTTACGCCTCGGGCGGCTACTTCGTGGGCGTCCTGCCTGTTCGCTGTTGATGGGTTAAATATACACATAATGTGATTTGACGGTCAATCACAAAACGTGTACATGCGTTAAGGAACACATTATGTGCATGATTTTTCGTGTGATAAATTATTTTTAGATGAAGTTTTGAGCTGATTGTGATGCTATTAGATAGCTGATTATCGCTTAAATAGTGGGGGTGTCATGAGCAAACAATCAGATGAACTCTATGACGAGATGTGCAGGGTTGTCGGTGACGTGGTATTCACACTTCACGATTATGGGGTTGAGTCGAAGCAGATAGTGATAGCGGATGCACTCAGAACGGCGCTGGCATCAAAGAACCCTGAGCGGTCAAGGCTGCTCATTCAAGCAATGGAAGCTGCGGCGAGAGTGCTGGATCGGTAGGGATAAAAAAGCCCGCACTGTGGCGGACTTTCGTGGCATTGTATGCAAACCAAAAAATGGCGTAATGATGTAAAACGTCAGTGAAAGTTTAGGCTCTTTCCAGCTGCAACGAGCATATGGTCATAGTAAGCAGCCATATCATCATTGCTTAATAAATTGAAGACGTTATCAGCATAACCGCCAACTAAATTCAGCTGTTGAGAATGCGCTTTTTCCTGAGGAATGTCAGCTGCAAAAACTACAAAGGTTTTAACTTCACTTTTCCAAATAGTTTTTGCTGCATTCATTGTTACAGCTTTGAATGCAGACTCACCCATCTTCTGGCGGTTGTTTGAAATTCGTAAATCTAAAGTTTCGGTCAAATGATAGACTCCGTTTTTCAGCAAGAGCTCAGCATAAAGTCCTTCAGATTCAGAGAGGGGATAGCCTTGTACCACCTTATGCTCACTAATGTCTTGAAGGTTTTTTCCCATAATTCCTTCTTGCTCAAACCTATCTTTTAACTCAGTAATTATTCTTTTTTGTGAAACGTCTGTTTTTCTCTTTGCACGCTCAGGAGTAATGAAAATCTTATTTAACTCATTGATTTTATTTTCATATTGGCGATCATCAGCAGCGTTAAATGTACCAATGCTTGATAGAGTAAAGCTACCCTGAAAAAAAAGCGCAGCTTGGTCAATACTCAATCCAGAATTGAGTATTTTCTCAAGCTGTTTCTGACTATTTTCCAAAGCCTCAAGTCCAAACATGTTTGTGATAGCTTTCAGCTTTGCAGGACTATCAATAACGCGAACATCAGGCCCTGAAGGTTTCATCACAACAAGACCAACATTGATAGTTTCGGCACGCACGGGGTTTGGAGTTATTCTGATAATACTGTATTTGTATGTACTCATTTCAGCACCTCCCCTTTAACCGTGTCGATTCGCTTAATTCGCCCATCACTTGACCACCAGGTCAGCAGAGCATCTCTTTGAAGAGGATTAATCCATGACTCTGGCATGTCTTCGAAAATCCTCTCAACTATACCTGCACTGATTTTAGAAATCTTATCCAATACTAACAATGCAGGGTCTTTACAGGTCAAGTCATTATAAGTCAACTGCTTTATCACTTCCCAGCAGTTTGTGGTGTTACAACCCGGGGGGATTAGAGCCGATTCAGTTTTGTTAGGCCAGCCCATCACCATGGCAGCAAGGCTGAAATCAAAAGCCTGGATAGTCAAATTCCCATATCGATTCTTTGTGTAAAGGTAGTTCCCGGTGTGCCTGTCAACGTTGAATACAAACTGGTCAAAGGCGTATACAGACCAAACTTGCTTGCGGAGGATGGATGGCCCCGACATCAACTCGACAGCAAAATTAATTTCTTCTTGTGGCTTACTAGCAGCTGCAAGATCATATCGTGAACCAAAGAAGTGTTCTTCGGTGTCTGGGTCAACCAAAACTCTACAAGTTGGGGTAGGGAGTCCGCTAAACTCTGCCAGTTTAGTGCATAACCACTCAGATGCTGGAATTTGTTTGGGATGTGGAATTCCCGACAAAGAAGACGCATCACCGTCCGAAATGCCCTTTATTGCATACTCTAATCCATCAGATGCAATGACTGTATGTCTAAGATGGGCAGTTCCCATGGCAGGCCTGTAATCGACAATTTCAAGAGTAAAAAGGGGCTCTTGAACAGTAATGTTTTTATCAGGTTGTGAGTCTTCTTCCATTTTTACTCCACTACTTGATTGTTTATATGAAATTACTGGAATGTCTCTTCAGGCCATTGGGCCTTTACAACCTTACCTATAAGTCGGCAACTGTGATCACAGTCTAGGATTCGATAGGCAGGGTTGAGAGGCACCAGATAGCTCACGCCTGCGTCCTTCTCATACTTTTTGAAAGTCACTTCAGAGTCAGCATTTGCTGACGCTACGCAGAAGTCGCCAGTCACGACCGGTTCTGCCGGGTCGATGAGGATCAGCATACCTTCCGGGAAACTCGGACGAACGCCCTGCGGCGCGGTCATTGAGTGACCTTTAACTTCAAGCCAGAAAGCTTTATCGCTGGCCTTCTTCGTAGTAGGGACCCATGCCTTAGCGTCTCTGGAAGTAAAGCTACCCACCTCAGAAAAATCACCAGCCTGGACATAAGTAAACAGGGGGTATTCATACTGTTTGAAGACTGCATCAGCATCTTCACCAAAAAGTATTTTGGCAGGAGATGTACCTAAAGCAGACCCTAGTAAGATTGCATCGTCAGAACTGACCTTCCTCGTTCCAGATTCATAATTCCCCAAACGTGACGGAGCTGCCCAGCCACATAATCTGGCAAGCTGCGCCTGGCTCAATCCCTTGCTTTCTCTTAGGGCTTTAATCCTTTCCCCTATCAACTCATGCATTGTTTTCATCCCATCAAATTTAACACGCAGCGTGATTACTGTATCTACACGTTTTGTCATTGACTCTTAATCACGAATTGTGTGTAATTGCTTTGTGATTAACTTTTGGAGAAGCCAATGAACACTATCGCTGAGCAAAGAAAGAAGCTCGGTATTTCCCAGTCTGTTTTGGCTGATGTTATTGGCTGGGGCCAGTCGCGAGTAGCCAACTATGAGCTAAGCATCCGTAAGCCCGGCCTTGATGAGTGCCGAATGATTGTTTTAGGACTCAACAAGCTGGGAGCCAGTTGCTCCCTGGATGACGTGTTTCCTCCAGGCAAAGCGAACAAGTAACAGATTTTAATCGTTCCATTTTGACTTAGTAACCACAGGCAAGAGGGCTTAACCGTGGATCAGAAGCACTGGCAAGTAGAGAAGCAACCGGCATGGCTGGTGGCGGCAATCAAGAAGACGATTTCGAGTCTTCCAGGTGGTTATGCGGAAGCCGCTGAATGGCTGGGTGTAACAGAGGATGCGTTGTTCAACCGTCTGCGTACCAACGGCGATCAGATTTTCCCAATGGGCTGGGCGATGGTTCTGCAGCAGGCAAGCGGCACCAAGCACATCGCTAACGCTGTGTCCCGTCAGTCAAACAGCGTCAACGTCCCGCTGGTGGACATTGAGGATGTGGATAACGCGGATATCAATCAGCGTCTGATGGAGTCTGTCGAGTGGATTGGTAAGCATTCTGCCTACATCCGCAAAGCAACCGCTGACGGTGTGATTGATGCGGCTGAACGTGAGCAGATTGAAGAGAACAGCTATCAGGTAATGGCGAAGTGGCAGGAGCATCTGACGCTGCTGTATCGCGTTTTCTGTGCTCCAGAAAAGGTGAACGCCGCTGGATTGCAGTCCGCGGCGTTCGATGCGACTAAATCAACGTGTGTGGAGAACTAATCGCGTGATCAATTTAACCAGAAAATCAGGATTACCGCAATTCCGTTGCCTTCCGTCAGCTGGTGGCCGCTTCAGCAGCGAGCCGCTGCGGTATGTGCTTAATGTACCAGGCGTCAGCGAAGAAGTTAACCACAGCTTCGTGGATTGGGCTGTGGGCGATGCTAACCAGCGAATGAAGGCGACCAAATGCGAGAGCTCGACCGAATCTTCCGCGATAAGCGCGGCAACCCTGTGCGGGTCATTCGCTGGGAGCCAGAGAACGACCGGGTTATCTACCTGCGTGACAACTACGAACATGGCGAGTGCTTCAGCTCTCTCGAACGGTGCAGGCAATATTTCAGAGAGGTTGGGGTAAATCATGAGCGTTAAATTATCAGCATTCGTCTGGGACGGCTGCGCATCATCTGGCATGAAGATCACCATGGTTGCCATAATGGCACGCCTGGCTGACTTCTCAAGCGACGAAGGTGTTTGCTGGCCGTCAATCGCTACCATTGCACGTCAGATTGGCGCTGGCCCGAGCACTGTTCGTACATCGATCCGCAAGCTGGAAAGTGAAGGCTGGCTGACCAGCACATCGCGTCGCAAAGGTAACCGCAACAACTCCAACATGTATCAGCTGAACGTCAAAAAGCTTCGCGAATCAGCTGCCGCTCACCTGTCAGAATCTGAGGCGTCAGAATCTGACACATCAAAATATGACGCATCAAAATCTGATGCACCGAATTTTGACGCATCAAATTTTCACCCGTCAGAATCCAGCAAAAATAACAGTTTTGACCCGCCAGAATCTGGCGACGATCCGTCAGTAAATTCAAAACATGATCCATCAGATAAAAAACCCTTTTGTCAGGTTGCGTCGCAACCAGACGACGAGTGGTCAATTGTTAATCGATCACGTCAGGTTTTACGTCACCTGAACAAAATTACCGGGGCAAAGCATACTGAGGCGCAGTCGTCGATGGGTTACATCAAGTCCCGGCTGAAAGACGACTTCACGGTGGAAGAGCTTTGCCTGGTGGTGGATTACAAGCACGTCCACTGGGAAGGCACCGAGGAATACCAGTACATGCGGCCAAAGACTCTGTTCGTCCCCGGAAATCTGCCTGGCTACCTCCAGTCAGCCACCAAATGGGACAAACACGGTCGCCCGCCGCGTTCTGAGTGGAATGCTCTGAGGCGCAACATGCAGCGTGATATCACCGTCATTCCGCAGCCTGACAGCTCAGTGCCTCACGGCTTTCGCGGTTAACGGTGGATAAATCATGATCAACCACGAATCAAAAATTCTTGAACTGATTACCCGCAATGGCCCGCTGAAGGTGCGCGAACTCTGCAAGCTAACCGGCCTGCATGAGACATCGGTGAAGCGTTTTATCAAACCGCTGTTCACCAAAGGGCTGCTAAAGCGTGCCAGCGACTGGAGTTACTCAATCAACATCGACCCATTGCCGGTTGAGAGCGAGAGATACAGCCACAAAGCGAAGCAGGCCGCCGAACTTGAAAGCAAAGGGTTCTGGCTGCGTGCAGCTCAGGTATGGCGTGAGGCGATGCTGGTGGCGAAGTTCGACGCATCACGCAACGAAGCCAAAGAGAACTGCGACCGCTGCGCCGTGAAAGGCTCACTCAACTGTGGCAGCAACGGTGGACTTGATACAGGTAGTATCGGTGAAAGCTTCCTGAGTGAGGTTCGCCAATGAAAGCGCACCTGAAGAGCCACTATCAACGCAATGAGATTTTCTACCAGGCCATCCGCACCGCAGCGGTGATGATTGTCGCCCTGATTATTGTCCTGACATGGGAGCTGACCACAGCATGAGCACTTTAGCGCGCGTTTACGACGACAAGAAAAATAGCGATACCGATATCACCACCAGAAAAACCTACCTGCTGGGCGTTGATGAGCTGTATGTCGAAACTAATTACAACATTCGTGATATTGATCAGACCCATGTCGAGGAATTCCGGGACGCCTTTATCGCTGGTGAGCATGTGCCTCCGCTGGCTGTTAAGGTCACGGAGAAGGGCATCAAGATTATCGACGGTCACCATCGTTATTACGGTGCGAAGCTGGCACAGGAAGCAGGCTATACGCTGCGCCTTGAGTGTAAGGACTTCGTTGGCAGCGAAGCTGATAGCGTGGCGTTCATGGTCACCAGCAGTCAGGGCCGCGCTTTGTTGCCGCTGGAACGTGCAGCAGCCTATCAGCGCCTCGTGAATCAGGGCTTAGAGCCAGCGGAGATTGCCGCAAAGGTGAAGCGTTCGATCACAGACGTTGAACAGCACCTCCAGCTGCTGACCGTTGGCGAGCCGCTGATTGAGATGGTGAAATCTGGCGAAGTAGCAGCGACCACAGCAGTAGCCCTGCAGCGTGAGCACGGCGTGAAAGCATCATCGGTAGCGCAGGAGCAGATGCAGAAGGCGAAAGCAGCAGGCAAGAAGAAGCTGACCAAAACTGATGCTATGCCGCAATTCAGTGCAGCACAGGCACGCAAACTGGTAGAGATTATTGCCCGATACTGTGAGGCAGAGTTGCATGAGGACGCACAGGTAAGCCTGGATTTTGCTACGGACCTGCAGGCGGCTGAGCTGATGGATATTATCCTGATGGCCAAAGAGCATTACGGGGTCGCGCAATCAGTCATTGAGGAGCCGGCACCGGTTAAGACAGTGAACGGCGATGCTGACGACCTGCCATTGCTCAAGCACGAAATCCTTGAGCAAAGCGGCGTTGAGGTTTGGGCCTGCGTTATTGCCGCGTTCAAGATGAAAGCTGAGTACACCTACAGCGAATCCAAGTGGGCGCATACATGGGCGGCTGATTCAGTTGAGAACCCTACCTGTGTAACAGTGCCAGCAGAGACGATTGCCAGCGCAGTCCGCCTGATAAAACAGCATCAGGATGATCTTGAACTGAAGCTATGGGTATCAGAGCAGTACGACGATTCAGAGCTGGCAGCAGAGCAGTTGCAGCGCTTCTCAGCGGTTCTAATTGAAGTTCGCCAGGACAAGCCCTGCACGGTTCAGGAGTTTATCGCGCTGGTGGAGCAGACCGACCGTGAATGCTGGTCAAACATCCGCATGCTGCGTCAGGCAGTCCGTCAGGTAGTTGCTCAGATGACGATCCCGGATATTGGCGAGGTGGCTTTATGAGCTGGATGAGGCTCGGTGGAGGGAGAAATCAGGTGATACTCACTGAATACTCTCTCGATGTGAAAGAGGGTGAAACTCGGTTTGAGTATCTTGTGCGGCATAACAGCAAAATCTGGAATACCATGCTGGAGCAAAAGATCACCGTCGAGCGGGATAGCTTTGGCGCATTCAAGCCCACCATAGCACTGGAAGACTTTCCTCGTGGGCTCAGCGAAAGAGAGTCCATGCTAAAACTGGCTGACTGGTTGCACCGGCTCGGTGTTTCCATCGAAGATCACTGGAGCAAACCATGATCTCACATGAAGCGTTCATCGGCTCAATTCTATTCGCTGCATTTTATTTTTTCTTTGCCGGTATTGTGGCTGAGCACAGCAGCTCGAACCGCCACAAAGATATCAGCAGTCCACTGCCTTCCATTGCGAGGGGGTTAGCCTGGCCATTGGCGTTAATCAAATATGCGTTACTGATTATTTGGGGGTGGTTGTGAAGTTAACGCTCCCATTCCCGCCAAGCGTTAACACGTACTGGCGTAACACCAGAAAGGGAGTATTGATCAGCGCCTCCGGGCGCTGTTTCCGCTCCAACGCATTTGCCGCCGTGCTTCAGCAGCTCAAACGCCGCCCGCAGCCGATTACAGTGAACGTGGAGGTTACTGTGCTGCTATACCCGCCAGACAAGCGACAGCGCGACTTAGATAACTACCTCAAAGCCCTGTTCGACAGCCTCACGCACGCCGGTGTATGGGGCGATGACAGGCAGATAAAGCGATTCACTGTAGAGTGGGGTCCGGTCACTAAAGGCGGTAAATCTGAGGTGGTGATCAGCGAGTTTCAGCCGGTGGCGGCATAGGTCCGCAACTGGTTACATGACCAGTAAAATTAGGTATAGTGAGTGCTGTACTGGTGATTGCAGTCGCCGTACCAAGGTTGGTCCCGCTCACTTGCAGGTGATGGGGCGGGGCCATTTAAAAATGTTGTTCCAGTGTGTGGAGAGGTCAAAATGCTGAATCAATCAGCGGGTGCTATTGCGCCTGTATCCAATGCTATTCAATCCCCAATCATGACCAGCCGTGAGATTGCCGAACTGACAGGCAAAGAACACAAAAATGTCACTGTAGATATCCGCCGTATGCTGGATGACCTGGGAGAAGATGCGCTGAAATTCCAGCGTATCTATTTCGACACCATGAACCGCCAGCGAACTGAGTATCACCTCGACCGTGAGCACACCGAATGCCTTATTACCGGTTACAGTGCCATTCTTCGCATGAAAGTGATTAAGCGGCTTCATGAGCTAGAGGAAAGCCCGCCAGCTAAAATCCCGCAGACCTTTGCTGAGGCACTCCGCCTGGCCGCTGAAGCGGAAGAAGAGAAAGAGCGCCTGCAGCTGCAGCTTACTGAAGCCGCGCCAAAGGTTGCGTTCGTGGATCGGTACGTCACGGCCACCAGTTCAATGACGTTCCGGCAGGTGGCAAAACTTCTTGAAGCCAAAGAGCCTGAATTACGCCTGTTCCTGATTGAAAGCCGGGTTATGTACCGCCTTAATGGCGTCCTGACACCTTACAGCCAGCACATCGAGGCTGGTCGGTTTGAGGTCAGAACCGGAACCACTACCGAATCAAATTACATGTTCAGTCAGTCCCGATTCACCGCAAAGGGCGTTCAGTGGATTGGCGGACTATGGACGGCGTACAAAGCTGCAGGCGGTGCTGAGTGAGGGCATTGCTTACACCTGAAATAGCGCCACGCACAGGGATAGTGCTGCTCAAGCCGGGGCCGGAGCTGCTGAAGCTGTTCAAATCCCGCGTTGTGATCAGCACTCCGACAATGGATATGGCAGACCTGCCATCAGGGCGGCTGAATGACGGCACGCAACCGCTACTTGATGAACCCTCACTGATTCCCTTCTTCGGTCACGAACGTGTGATAGCGGCTGCTGGTGGGCTTAATGCGCTGACATCTTTCGTCCAGTCATTTGGCTGCTGCCAGTGGGAGCAGTCCGGGGCATGGCATCACCATGAGTTCACAGTGTCAGAAATCGAAAACGGCCTGGTGTCTCTTTGTTACAGCCACGATAATGAATTCAGGGAAAACGGCGTACCCGGTAGCCTGGAGAATATCGCCAAAGGAAATACAGCCCTCTGGATCATCAGGGCTGCATGCAGTCAGATGGCGCTCAACGGCGACCATCAACTGACGCTGCCGGAGCTGTGCTGGTGGGCCTCACTGAATAACCTGATTGATCTCATACCGGAGGCACCGGCCAGGCGTGTTCTGCGCATGCCAAAAGAGGTTATTCAGGCTGGCGAACTTAAAGAAGCCAGAATCATCCCGGCGCGTCCGGCACGCGAGGTGATTCAGGACGCTGCACAGGTCGTCAAAAATATAATCAGCCTCCGTGCGGACCCGGAATCCCCAGAATCATTCATGAAGCGCCCAAAGCGTAAGCGCTGGGAGAGTGAGAAGTACACACGATGGGTAAAGTCGCAGAGTTGCGCATGCTGCGGTAGTCATGCGGACGATCCTCATCACATCATCGGACACGGTCAGGGGGGAATGGGGACAAAGGCCCATGATTTATTCGTGATACCGCTTTGCAGGGCGCATCACGATGAACTGCACCGGGATATGAAAGTGTTTGAAGCAAAATACGGCAGTCAGGTTGAGCTGCTATTCAGGTTCCTGGATTTCGCGATTGCAGTCGGCGTTATCGGGACAGACAAAAAATAAAGTGTGTGGAGAGGATTAAATATGCGTGACATGTCACAGGTATTAGAGCGCTGGGCGGGATGGGCGCGTTCTGAAAACAGTGGGGTCGATTACTCCCCTGTTGCAGCTGGGTTTAAAGGGTTGTTACCGCAAAATTCCAAATTAACCCTTTCATGCTGTGATGATGATGGGCTTGTTATCGAGTCATGCCTTGCAAAGCTTCGCACTCGACGTCCAGACGAACATGAATTAATTGTGCTCCACTACTTTTACAACATCTCAAAACGAAAGTTAGCTCAGCGTGCCAAGTGTGATGAAAAGATGATCAGAATACGAGTTCAGATGGCTGAGGGTTTTCTTGAAGGGTGTTTGGCTTGGCTTGATACTCGCCTAGAAATGGACGATTAAAATTATTAAAATTCAATAAATTAAGCCCGATTACTCGGGCTTTTTTTCAACATCTTTAACAAATAGGATAACTGCAGATTTTATATCGCCATCAACGTGTTTAGCGTTGATGCTGAGATGTACTGGCTTGCGTTCCCATTCTGCTTTTTGAAGCGCTTCTTTGTTACCTGACTCATCAAGGAATACATCCTGTACAACACAGGTTAATCGCTGATCAGAATCAATACGCCTCACTTTGACCTTGAAGCATTCAGGATCAGTGTTGTTTACTTCTTCGATACGATAAACGCCATCAATCCTCATTTCTACTGAACGGCGTCGCGCGTTGGTAACCAACTCTTTAGCAGTTGCAGAATCAATAGTTACTCCATCAATTTCAGCAGTATCTGAGCGAACAAATGACTTAACCATTTGCGTTTTGGCATCATAGGACATGCGATCCATGTTATCTAACAAAGGCTTCTGAGCAATCATTTCAGAAATAACTCGCAGCCGCTTTGTTTCTTCCTGACTCATAGATTGCATGGTGCGAAGGCTTTCTTTATCGCCATCTTTGGCAATTTCTGCCATGCGCGTATCTTTCCTGTATTCCAGGAAACGCTTAAAGGCAGTCACACCGCCCCATATCACGGCGGCACCAAGTACAGTGATAACAATTTCTGTGCCAGTCATTTTTCCTGCTAGTTCCTGTGTGAGCTTTGTCAAAAATCCATCAATGTTGATTTCAACAAGGGAAGAACCCTGCTCAACTGTAACTTCAATCTCTAAAGCATCAAGCTCTTCTTTTGTAAGTTTACGGACATCGGGTAAGCCGTATTTAGCTAAAGCATAAGACTTGTTGATTTGAGACTGCATTTCTACAAACCCTTTCATTACAGAAGGGGTCAGTGATTTGTTAAATTTTTCGCCAGTAAGTCTTATTGTTAAGTTAGGCCAACCGCTGAAAGTGATATCTTCAGGTAAATTACTGCCATTTAAATATTCTTGAATTAAATCAAAGGCTTGCTTCTCTGACTCAATAACGAATTGTTTCTCATCCAATGAAAATCCCTCGATTTGAGTTTAGGACAACTTAGCGCTGACTAAACTCTTCTTTGTATTTATTAGCTGTGAGCATGAAAATAAATCAAAACGATAAAAAAATCACTATCGCGGTCCGCAAAAACATGTGTACTGTGATAAGAGTCGTCACTACGCAGTACTGCTTATCTGCTGAAAGTCAGTTCTAAATGTGGATGTCAAAGCGCCTCGGGCCTCACCAGCCTGGAGGTTTTTTTTGGCCGCATAACCTTGAGGGGATGGTTTTTAATCATCTCCTGCAAGGTATAAATAATTAACCCTGTTGCCGACGGGCAAGGCTATTACCGCTATCGCGTCAGGGTTCCTACACAAAGAGGTCGCCACAGAGCGGCCTTTTTTCGTTTTTGCGCACACCAATCAGTCTCCACACACACTTTTGACACCGTGGTGTTGCGCATCTTTCTTATGACTACTGACAGCACCTGCCAATTAACGGAGGTGAGGATGAAACGCATGCCGGATAAAGACGTTGGGTTCTGGGCAAGCCTGATCGCCTGGCTTTATGCCCACAAAAACGAAACCGGCTATGCGGGTCTTGCCGGAGTCATGGCGATTCTAAGAGCCACATACGTTGGTAAAGACGCATGGTCACGCCGCCTGCTTGATGCTGCGATGTGCAGCGTCTTCGCCTTCTTCCTGCAACCAAGCCTGCAGGTGATTGGTTCGGCGTTCAACTGGCACTTTAGTGAGGACATTACGCGGGTTGCTGCGGTGTTCCTTGGCTTCCTCGGTGTGGATTACATATCAACAAGGATTCGCCGCCAGATAGATAAGCGATTGGGAGACAGTAATGCTGACAGCCAGTAGTTTTCAGCTTGCGACCGGCGTGAGTAATGCGCTGCGTGATGCATGGTTTCCTCATATAGCGGCAAGCCTCTCAGCCTTCCAGATAAGCACGCCATTAAGGCAGGCCCACTTTTTGGCGCAGACGGGGCATGAGTCAGCCGGGTTCCTGAAGGTGGAAGAAGGGCTGAACTATAGCGAGAACGCGCTGACGGCAATGTTTGGTAAGCGCATCACCGCTGAACAGGCTCGGGCCTATGGTCGTAATGCGATGCATGCGGCTAACCAGAAGATGATCGCCAGCATCATTTACGCAAACCGTAATGGTAATGGTGATGTGGCTTCGGGAGATGGTTACCGCTATCGCGGTCGTGGACTGATTCAGATTACCGGCAAAGCCAACTATGCAGCACTGGTGAAACAGCTGGGCGCTGACGTGGTGGCGAATCCTGATTTGTTGCTGGGCTATCGCTTTGCGGCGATGTCTGCTGCGGCATGGTGGAAAAATAACGGCCTTAACGAATTGGCTGACTCTGATGATGTTATCCGCATCACCAGAATCATTAACGGTGGCACCAATGGTCTGGACGACCGGAAATCCCGCTTATCAAAATCTAAGGGGATTCTATGTTCAACGTAATCGGCTTTATCCGAAACAATTCAGGCCTAGTCATCATCGGCCTTATCTGCGTCGCGCTGTGGGGGCTGAACGCCAGTAACTCACAGCTGAAGGCAACGAACGACAGGCTTGAGAAGCTGGCAAACAGCAAAGACGAGCAGATTAATGATCTGCGCTCTAAGAACGATGGTCTGGCATCAAGCGTTACTGAGCTGGTAACAGCCGTTAAACAGCAAAACGAAGTGATGAGTCAGGTCACAGAGCAGCGCGCCGTTACAGCCCAGCAGAACCGGAAACTACAGAATGAAATTAAGCGTTACCTTGCGGCGGACAAGTGTGCTGTTGCTCCTGTTCCCCCTGATGCTGCTGACAGGCTGCGGGACGCAGCAAAAGCCGCTGGTGGAGTACCGGACAGTAAAGCAGCCACAGCTAAGCCTTCCGGCTGAACTGACCAGTCAGATTGACGTGCCAGCGCCGTCGCAGAACATGACGTTCGGTGACAGCGTAAGCCTCAATGCTGAGTTATACGGCGCTCTGGGGCAGTGCAACATTGATCGCGCGGCTATCCGCAAGCTGGAAAGTAAATAGCCGGATTGCAGTAGTACATTAACGAACAATACTTGAAATGATTAATTAGCATAACTATTATGAAATAATGACTTCTTAAAACTGGATAAATCATGGTAAGCATTTGGGTTACAATAATCGTCGCTTTAATTTCATCTTTCTCAGCATTGGTTGCAAGTTATATTACAAATAAAGCAAGTGAGAAAAGATTGGAAATACAAGCCGATTTAGACATCAAAAAAGAAAAGGAAAGGTTAAAGATTGAAAAGTGTGAGCGTTTATACTTGGCACTATTGAAGTGGCAGTCAACAATATTTAGCGTTCACATGAATTATATAATGCTTATAGATGGCTCTATGGTGTTATCGGAACTGAACAAAAGAAATAACGAGCTACATAATGAAGATGATTGGTTAGCTGTGCAGTCTACATCAGGAATATACTTCCCTGACCTTTTTAAAAAGATCACAAAGTGCAGGGGCTTACTAAAGCCTGCAAATGACGCTTTCTTCAAGGCTCAGAGTGGAAGGGTTGATGATAAAATTAAATTAAAGAATGATGTGTTACGATCTGGGGAGGAATTTGATATAGAGTTGAATAAAATTCTTCTGGAACTTAGTGGTAAGGTTGAATTTTTGAAAGTTTAGTATTTATTTTAATGGAGTGAAGATGGCATCAAATTCACCCTGGCATAACCTCTATAACTCTAAGCGCTGGTATCGCCTTCGCTATCACCAGCTCCAGAAGCAACCGCTTTGCGAGTTCCACCTCAAGCGCAATCAAGTTATCTCAGCATCCATAGTTGACCACATCACTCCACATAAAGGCGATGCTGCGCTATTCCATGATCCCGACAATCTCCAGTCACTTTGCAAACGTTGCCATGACTCAGTGAAGCAGCGTCTGGAGAATGGCGGAACAGTGACTGAGTTCGACGATGATGGCCGCGTTATCTGGTAACGGAAGAAATGAATGAAAGACCTCAAGATTGAATATAGAGATGGCAAGCTGATTGAGTTCAGTATCGACGGCATTCAGTTCAATTCGGTTACGGCCATCGGGTTCAGTCATGAAGTGGGCGAGACTATGCCATCGGTCAGCATGTCAATTCCGATTGGTATCGGCAAGAGCTTGGTACCTGCCAGTCTGTCACGCGAGAACCTGCAAATCATTGAGAAGTGATAATCATTAGCATTTGAAGTCAGCCGATGACACCAAGTCGGCGCTCTGATGCCCATTTGATAACTATTATCATTATCCTTATGGCAGGCACGGGGGGGAGGGACAAAACTCTGGCAGCAAAACCTTAAAGACCGCGCCCTCAGTTTCTTTTTTAAAAACGTCCAGAAAAAAAGGAAAAAGTAATGGCACAGCGAGGCAGAAAGTCTCTGGCTGCGACGTCTGCTGTCTCGCTGCCAGCTCTGGCTGAAAGCAGGTTGCAGCCGTCAATTCATCTCAGCGACCCAGAGATTAACGTGTGGGTCAGACTGGTAAATGACAACCCGGCAAGTTCGTTTACAGAAACACACCGTGACATGATGGAAATGTACTGCCGCCATGTCGTTCAGTCGCGATTGCTGACAATGCAGATTGACGAGTTCGAGCTTGAATGGCTGTCGCGTGAAGACGGCCTGAAGCGCTATGACAAACTGCTCACAATGCGTGAACGGGAAGTCCGCTCTGCATCATCTCTGGCAACCCGGCTCAGAATTACCCGGCAGGCAACCGCCGATCCTAAAACGGTGGGCCGTGCAAACAACAATCTTGCGCGAGACAAAAAGCCCTGGGAGATTGACTGAGGCTCTTAGCTGATGGTTAAAAAAACTCTGACAAGAGCTGAAAGAAATATTGCCTGGTGTGAAAAGCACATCCTTATCCCTGAAGGAAAGTTTGTAGGTCAGCCGCTGAAGATGGCCCCTTTTATGAAGGATGACTTCAGGGCGATTTTCGATAACGTTCACGGTACCCGGCGCGGCATTATCACCAGGGGGCGTAAGAACGCCAAAACTGTTGAAACTGCCATGCTGATGCTGCTCTACCTTGTAGGGCCTGAAGCCGCCCATAACTCACAGCTTTATTCTGCAGCCCGCTCCCGCGATCAGGCAGCAATCCTCTTTAATCTGGCATCAAAAATGTGTCGCATGAACCCTGTGCTCATGCAGTACGTTGCCATAAAAGACTCAGTAAAAGAGATTCATTGTCCGGACCTCGGTTCCTATTATCGCGCCCTCAGCGCAGAGGCAACCACGGCATATGGTTTTTCGCCGCGTTTCGTTGCCCATGATGAGCTGGGTCAGGTTCGTGGTCCACGTGATCCTTTGTATGAGGCGCTGGAGACCGCGACAGCAGCTCAGGAAAACCCTATATCCATCATTATCAGTACGCAGGCACCGGACGCCAGTGATCTGCTCAGCCTGCTGATTGATGACGGACTGACCGGCGCTGACCCGCGAACTGTGGTCAGGATAGATACCGCACCCGAAGATATTGACCCGTTCTCAGTTGAGGCAATCCGTTTAGCCAATCCCGCCTTTGATGTCTTCATGAATCAGCAGGAAGTGCTGGACATGGCCGCAAGTGCCAAACGCCTGCCGTCACGACAGGCTGAATTTGAAAACCTAGTACTCAACCGGCGTGTCGAGGCTAAAAGCCCCTTTGTCAGCCAGACCGTCTGGCACATGAACAAAGAAGAGCCTGATGATCTGAACGGGGTCACCGTCTGGGGCGGTCTGGACCTGTCGAGCGTGTCTGACCTGACGGCGCTGGTACTGACTTCTGCCAAAGGTGATGTTCACAGTAAGTTCTGGCTCCCTGCTGAAGGGCTGGCTGACAAGGCCCGTAACGACCGAGTGCCATACGATATATGGGCGAAACAGGGCTACCTGAACACGACACCGGGCAAGGCTATTGAGTATGCCTTTATCGCAAAAGAGCTGAGAAAGCTTTTTGACAACTGCAACGTCAGGGCAATCGCTTTTGACCGCTACAACATGCGCTTCCTTCGCCCGCATCTGATTGATGCCGGGTTTACCGAATCTGAGCTTGAGCGATTTGTGGAGTTTGGTCAGGGGTTTGTTTCTATGTCTCCCGCGTTGCGCGAACTGGAAACAAAACTTCTTGGCGCTCAACTGAAGCATGGTAACCACCCGATTCTGGAAATGTGCGCCAAAAACGCAACTGTCATCACCGATCCCGCAGGCAACCGCAAGTTTGTTAAGGGTAAATCCAGCGGAAGAATAGATGGCATGGTTGCGCTGGCGATGTCGATTGGTGCGCAGAACAGTGATGAGGTGGAAGAGCAGGGCGACGTTGACGACTTCATCTATAACTTTTTGAGCGTTTAAAATGGCAGATACCGATTACAGCATTGACCTGCGAACGCGGTCGCCTTTCTGGGCACGCATGGCCTCCATCCTGACCGGTGGACGTCTGGTGACCCCAGATAGTGGTTCACAGATGGCAGGAACGTCCGCACACGGCGTGGTGGGGGATTCTGTTGTTACCGACGAACGCAATATGCAGATCAGCACCGTGTGGGCCTGTATCCGCTTAATTTCCACAGTAACGGCTTCCCTCCCTCTGGACGTATTCGAAACGGTAAGCGACCAGCGAAAGAAGGTTGGAAATGACAACCCGCTGGCGAGACTGCTGAGATTCAGGCCCAACAACTTCATGACGGCGCTTGAGTTTCGCGAGGCCATGACAATGCAGCTCTGCGCGTATGGAAATGCATACGCCCATGTTGAGCGAAACAGCGTGGGCGATGTGATCAGCATGGTTCCGCTGATGAGTGCCAATATGGATGTGCGCCTGAGCGATAACGGTAAAACCGTTATTTACCGCTACAAGCGTGACAGCGAATATGCCGAGTTCAGGACTAAAGAAATCTTCCATCTGAAAGGTTTTGGCTTCAATGGTCTGGTTGGCCTGTCGCCTCTGGCCTTCAGTGCGAAATCGGCCGGCGTTGCAATAGCGATGGAAGATAATCAGCGTGAGTTCTTCGCCAACGGTGCCAAGTCCCCGCAGATACTGATGACTGACGGTAAGGTGCTGACCAAAGAGCAGCGCGGGCAGCTGGAGGAAAACTTTAAAGAGATCGCTGGTGGCCCGGTTAAAAAGCGTCTCTGGATTCTGGAAAGCGGCTTTACCACTCAGTCAATTGGCGTTTCTCCTCAGGATTCAGAAATTCTGGCGGCACGTAAGTTTCAGGTGGCAGAGCTGGCGAGATTTTACGGCGTTCCCCCGCATCTGGTCGGGGATGTTGATAAATCCACCTCGTGGGGCAGCGGGATTGAGCAGCAGAATCTGGGGTTTCTGCAGTACACGCTGAAACCCTATCTGGATCGCTGGGAATACAGCATTGAGCGATGGCTGGTCAAAGATGCTGAGCAGGGCAGGATTCATGCCGAGCACAATCTGGATGGCCTGCTGCGCGGTGATTCTGCCAGTCGCGCCACCTTCATGCAGATCATGGTTAATACCGGCATCCGCACGGTGAACGAAGTTCGAAGGCTGGACAACCTGCCGCCTATCCCCGGCGGTGATGTGGCAACCCGCCAGTCACAAAATATACCCATTACCGACCTCGGCACAAACACTAAGCCCCGCACTGACGGGGCTTAATTTTTATGGGGGCTTAAATGCCGGACATTCAGAAAACGCTGTCCTTTAACCAGGCGGAAATCAAGTTTGCAGGCGATGGCAGTCAGGGAATTTTTGAAGGCTACGCCTCTGTGTTTAACAACACTGATTCTGACGGCGACATCATTCTTCCCGGCGCTTTCAAAAACACGCTGGCCACGCAAAGCCGCAAGGTGGCGATGTTCTTTAATCACCGCACTTTTGAAGTGCCGGTTGGTAAGTGGGAGACGCTTGAAGAGGATGAAAAAGGGCTTTTTGTCAGAGGTCAGTTAACGCCGGGCCTGAGCGCTTCATCTGATCTTAAAGCCGCGATGCAGCACGGCACCGTTGAAGGTATGTCAGTCGGATTTTCCGTATCAAAAGACGATTACAGCATCGGTACTACGGGAATGATCTTTAAAAACATCTCCTATTTACGGGAGATAAGTGTCTGCACCTTCCCGGCTAACGAGCTTGCTGGCGTGTCTGCCATGAAGAGCATCGAAACAATCAAAACCATTCGAGACGCGGAAGCTTTCCTGAGGGATTCAGCAGGGCTTTCGCGTGCAGAAGCACAGGCATTTCTTGCCAGTGTTAAGTCCGCAGGTCGGAGCGAGTCCGATAGCGGCGACATTGACGCGCTTGCACAGCGCATAACTTCCTTTGCCGCTAACCTGCGGAACGCATAACGGAGCATTACATGTCTGAATTAGCCACTCTTGAAAAAGCGATTGAGAATTCACAGAAAGAAGTGAAACAGCTCATCGAAGAACAGCGTAAATCCATCAACGAAAACGGCCAGATTAACCAGCAGCTTCAGACTGACCTGGCAAAAGCACAGGACGAGCTGAAGACCACTGGCACCCGTCTGTTTGATCTTGAGCAGAAGCTGGCAGGCAACTCACCTGATCAGACCGCTCAGAAGTCATTTGCCGAGCGTGTCTCTGAAGACCTGATCAAAGGCTGGGATGGCTCACGTACCAAAGCAAAAGTGACCAGCTTTGATAAGGCGATCGGTTCCGGCAGTACCTCTGCCGGTAGCCTCGTTCAGCCACAGCAGAATCCGGGCATTCTTATGCCTGGCCTGCGTCGTCTGACAGTTCGTGACCTGCTGTCACAGGGCCGCATCTCCAGCAATGCCCTTGAATATGTGCGTGAGAACGTATTTACCAATGCGGCTGCGCCGGTAGCTGAAGGCACGCTGAAGCCTGAGAGCAACATCACCTTTACTAAAGAAACCGCGAACGTGAAAACCATCGCGCACTGGATTCAGGCATCACGTCAGATTATGGATGATGCGCCCGCCCTGCAGTCTTACATCAACTCCCGCATGATGTACGGTCTGGCGCTGGTTGAAGAAAATCAGATGCTTAACGGTGACGGCACCGGTGACAACCTTCAGGGGCTGAACGTGGTCGCTAACGACTATGAAGCGGCACTCAATGCCACCGGTGATACCGGAGCTGACGTTCTGGCGCACGCTATTTATCAGGTGTCGCTGAGCGAGTTTGAAGCGGACGGTATCGTGCTTAACCCGGCTGACTGGCACCGCATCGCGCTGCTGAAGGATGCCAACGGCAACTATATCCTCGGAGGTCCTCAGGCTTTCGCTTCGAAAGTGCTTTGGGGTCTGCCGGTTGTTTCAACGACCGCTCAGACAGCAGGTAAATTCACAGTCGGCGCGTTTGGCCTGGCTTCTCAGGTGTGGGACCGCATGGACGCTACCGTTGAAATCAGCAATCAGGATCGCGATAACTTTGTGAAAAATATGCTGACCATTCTGTGTGAAGAGCGTCTGGCGCTTGCGCACTATCGTCCTGCCGCCATTGTGACCGGCGATATCACCGTTGCCGCTGGCGGCGCATAACTGAAGGGCGCGGTCAGCAATGGCCGCGTTTGCAGACATGAAGATTAAAGCCCTGCGTATGTTCTCACACTTTCATCTCGGCACTGTTTCTCAGGGCGAGATTAAGGTGGTTAAAAAAGAAATCGGTGAGGCTCTTGTCGGGCTGCACCTGGCTGAAGCGCTGGAAGATGCCTCATCAGACGAGAATTCGTCCAGGCCTGCAAAGAAGGTGGTCAAAGGTGGAAATAAGCCCGCAGCAGATGGCGCAGATAAAGACGCACCTGAGAGTTGATCACGATGATGAAGACGACCTGATTAAGGGGTATGCCGCAGCGTCAGTTGACTTCGTCGAGCATTACTGTGACGGCTCTCTGGTTGTACAGCTTACGCCTCCTGATGAGAACGATGAACCTCCGCGTGAGGTTCTTTTTTCTTCCGGAATATGGCAGGCGATGCTGCTGCTTATCGGTCATTACTATGCAAACCGTGAAGCAAGCGGGCAGAGCCTGTCTGAAATCCCGTTTGGTGTGGAGGCGTTGTTATACCGGCACCGTAAGTGGCACTGATGGCCTGTTCAGGATGCCAGAAGCGCCGCGAATGGCTTAAAAAAATGGTGGCACTCGCTAATGAAAGAATTACAGGAAAGCCTGCTGGCGACCACGCTGGAGAAGCTGGCAGAGAGTCTTCATCTGGTAGCGGAGGGGATGAGGTCTCAGAGCGAAGCAATAAACCGCCTGGCTGAATCAAATGAGGCACTTGCTGCTGTCGTTTATCAGTCAGTCATTGACGTTTCTGACGATGATATGCCAGCGCCGACGTATCTTAGCGGGGCGGCTAAGAGGTAATTATGCAGGCCGGAAAATTACGTCATCGCGTCTCGCTTCAAAAACCCGTCAAAACCCAGAACCCTTCAACGGGATCTGTCGTTAATTCCTGGCAGGAAACAGCAAAGCTGTGGGCGGAGGTTGCCCCGCTGTCTGCGCGCGAGTTTGTCGCGGCACAAGCCACACAGAGTGAAGTGACCACACGTATCACCATTCGCTTTCGCAGCGATGTGACACCGAAGCATCGCATCGTTTATGCCGGGAAAATCTATAACATTGAAGGTGTTCTGGCTGACGATAAAAGCGGTCGTGATTACCTGACGCTTCCGTGCTCAGAGGGCGTAAATGATGGCTGATGGCGTTGATTTTAACCTGACGGGCATGGATTCACTGCTGGGCAAGCTGAGTGAAATCAGCGATGACCTCAGGCGAAAGGGTGGCAGGGCCGCACTGCGTCGTGCCGGAAATGTTATTGCTGACAAAGCCAGAGCCAACGCCCGGCAGCTGGACGATACGTCAACGGGCAGGAGTATCGCGAATAACGTTGCGCTTCGCTGGAACGGAAGGCTGTTCAAACAGACGGGAAACCTCGGGTTTCGCATTGGCGTTGCGCACGGCGCGGTTCTGCAAAAACATCCCGACAAAAGTGTGAATGCACCTACTCCCCACTGGCGACTGCTTGAATTCGGCACGGAAAAAATGAAGGCGCAGCCATTTATGCGTCCGGCTGCCGAAAGCAGTATCGATCAGGTCGTTAATACTTTTGGCACCGAGTACGAACTGGCAATTGACCGGGCAATTAAACGCGCCCGCAAGAAAGGGCAGTCACCGTGATAGCACCCATTTTTCCCGTATGTAGCGCCAGTCCTGAAGTTAACTCTTTGATTGGTGGTGAAAGCCTGCGCCTGTATCCGTTTGGTCAGCAGGATGACGATGTTATTTATCCCTATGCTGTCTGGCAGAACATTACTGGTGAGCCGGAGAATTACCTGTCTCAGCGACCCGATGCGGATACGTTCACGCTCCAGGTTGATGTTTATGCTGACACACCTGAAGAAGTAATTGCTGTGGCCGCAGCGTTGCGTGATGCCATCGAGTCCCACGCCTACATCACCCGATGGGGCGATCAAACCCGCGACAATTTAACCAGGCGATATCGCTATTCATTCGATGTTGACTGGATAGTGCCGCGCTAACTGAACTATTCACCCACCGGCCCTGTGCCGGTTTTTTTATAACCGGAGATAACAATGTCTGTACTGACGCAAGGCACACAGCTTTTTGTGCTCGCAAAAGGCGCGGTGAGCGAAATTGAGTGCATTACTGCATTTTCACCCGGCAGTAACCCTGCCGACCAGATTGAAGATACCTGTCTTTCCGAGCGACTGGACCGGACCTATAAGCGTGGTCTGCGCACGCCGGGTGCGGCGTCCCTGACGCTGAATGCGGACCCAAAAAACACCAGTCACATCATGCTTTATAACCTGTCTATTTCTGATGCTGAAGATGATCAGGACCTGACTTTTGCTATTGGCTGGTCAGATGGAACCGCTTCGCCAGCTGCCGCTGCTGCTGACGCTGCTGGTGCAGTAGATGGGCTGACGCTGCCTGACAGCCGCACATGGTTTGTGTTCAAAGGTTATGTCTCCGACTTCCCTTTTGATTTCGCTGCCAACACGGTCGTCTCTTCTTCTGCTTCCATTCAGCGTTCTGGCTCTGCTGTATGGGTGCCTAAAGCCGCTGCCTCTGCCTGATTTCAGGGGCGATTCTGCCCCTGATTTATTAACGGAATAAACGATGAAATTGACACTCGATACGCTGAAAAACGCCGGTGCCTTTACCGGGCGTCCGGTCGAAAAAGAAATCAGCTGGAAGCAGGGCGACAAAGAGTTTACCGCGACCGTGTATGTGCGTCCGATGGGCTATCACACCGCCACGTCTGATGTGCTGGCGATGGGCGGTAAAGTGGATGGGGTGGCAGGCCGCATTGCAGCATCAATCTGTGATGAGTCTGGCAAGCCCGTATTCACCCCGGCTGACATCACCGGTGAAGCTGACCCGGAGCGGGGCTCTCTCGACGGTGCGCTGACCATTGCGCTGCTGGTGGCCATTCAGGAAGTTAACGATCTGGGAAAGACTTCGAGCTCAGCGCCGAAGACGAATTCTGGTGCGAGCTCGTCCTCAACGGCATCGGCGGGCGCACCATCGCAGAAGCGCGTGAGACGCTCACCTTCAAAGAGTCGCAGCTCTGGGCAAAATACCGGGAACGTTACGGAAGCCTGAACCCCATGATGCGCACCGAGTGGGGCGCAGGGGTTGTGGCAAGCATCATCGCTAACGTGAACCGTGATGCGAAAACGCCGCCGTTCAGCCCGACTGACTTCACGCTGCACTTCACAAAAGTCACTGCTGCTGATGAGCCGATTTCACTTAATGAAGCCATGACCAGCTGGGGATAATGGCCGCCAGACGGAGAGTTTATGGCTTCAAAATCACTTGGCACGCTGACGATTGACCTGGTCGCTAAAGTGGGCGGCTTCGTTTCAGGCATGGATAAGGCTGAGCGTGCCTCTGAAAAGTGGGCTAAACAAGTCCAGAAAGATGCTGCGGCCAGCTCTGCCGCACTGCTCTCAGTAGGCGGCGCGGTTCAGGCGGCAGCGCTCGCGGCGGGCACAGCTGGTTTCGCTTTGCTTAAATCAACGTCTGAACAGGTGAATGCCACAGACCAGTGGGCGAAGTCGCTGAAGATGTCCACGCAGGAGCTTCTTGCCTGGCAGTTCGCGGCAGAGAAAGCCGGTATCTCCGGTGACAACATGGCTGACATCTTCAAGGATCTCAGCGATAAAATCGGTGATGCAGTACTGAACAAGTCAGGTGAGGCCGTTGATGCACTTAACTCGCTTGGCCTGTCTGCTGATAAGCTGTCGAAGGTATCACCGGACAAGCAGTTACTGGCGATTGGCGAAGCGCTGGGCAAAATCAGCACCAACGCAGGCAAGGTCACCATCCTTGAAAGCCTGGGCAATGACCTTTCAAAACTTCTTCCACTATTCGACAACAACAACGCAAAGCTGACCCAGTTCATTCAGCTGGCGAAAGATTATGGCGTCGCGCCTGACCCGCAATCCATTGATGATCTGATTAAGGTCAACACCCTGTTTCAGGATATGGAGGCGCAGGTAAAAGGGCTGAAGATGGAGATTGCAGCCGGGCTGGCGCACGTTGACCTGAGCCCGCTGAATAATTCTCTCTCAGACATTCATGATGTACTGACCGATCCACAGGTTCTGCAGGGTATCGCCGACCTGGTAAGTCAGGTGGCACAGCTTGCCGGATGGCTGATTAAGGCTGCGGCGGGCGCAGGTAAGCTGGCATCCGCTTCCGGTAACAGAATGGCCGCGCTGGGTAATCGCGTGGATATGGATAATCCAGACCAGATTCAGGCCCGCATTGACTACCTGAACAGCACGACAAAAGGTCGCGGCAACGGCATGTACGATGGCAGCCAGACCTTTCTGGGCTGGATCATGGGCAAGGACGACAGCGTTAAAGCGGTGTCTGAAGAAATTGCCACACTCACCGGCCGCCTGGCTGAGCTGAATAATCAGCCCAAAGACATCAAAGTGTCACCCGACGTCACGCCGGGTACAGCTTCTTCACTGCTGGACTTCGGGCTTGATAAGGGAGAAACAAACGGTAAGCCGGCGAAAGTGAAAAAAGATACTGCAGCTGCAAAGCTGGAGTCTGCTTTCAAAGCGACTGAGCGCGGTTATATGCGCCAGATTGAGCTGATTGACACAACCGGCAAAAAGACGGCGGTTGTGACCGAGCAGCAGAAGCTTCAGTTTGATATTGCTGACGGCAAACTGCAGGGGCTAAACGCCACACAGCAGAAGCGTCTGGAGTTTCTGGCGCAGGAAGTTGACCGGCTGAATGCGGTTAAAAAGGCGAACGAGGAAAATGCCAAAATAGCGGCATTCGTTGCCAACCTGCAGGCGCAGAACAGCAACGCGAAGTCATCGCTGAATATTGACGTTCAGGGGGCCGGTCAGGGGGATAAAGAGCGCCAGCGCATGAAGGAACGCCTCAGCATCGAGCGGGAGTACCTTGATCAGCAGCGTGAGCTGCAGACGCAGTATCAGTCTGGTGACATTACTAAATCGCTCTATGAACGTGAAACCAGTGCCATCAGCAGCGCCATGAGCGACCGCCTGAAAATTCAGGAGGACTATTACAAAAGCATGGATGCCATGCAGTCTGACTGGATGGGCGGCGTGAGTGACGGGCTGGCGAACTGGCTGGATACGTCATCAAACTATTCGGCATCAGCGGCAAGCATCGTCAGCAGCTCCATGGACAGTGCTCTGGATAACGTTTCATCCATGCTGATGGGGAACAAAGCCAGCTGGAAGGACTGGGCTTCATCGGTGCTCAGCATGATCGCCAAAGTTGCTCTGCAGATGGCCGCGGTCAATCTGGTGAGTGGCATTGTCAGTTCTGTGGGTGGCGCTGCTGTTGGCGCTGCATCGGCTGGCGGTGGCACAGCGAATAACTCATTCAGCAGTGGCTCCTACAACAACCTGACTCTTAACGCTAAAGGTGGGGTCTATGAGTCCCATGACCTGAGCCAGTACAGCGGTTCGGTTGTCAGTTCTCCGACGCTGTTTGCCTTCGCTAAAGGTGCTGGTCTGATGGGCGAGGCGGGTCCTGAAGCGATTATGCCGCTGACGCGAGCGGCAGATGGGTCACTCGGTGTGCGTGCGATAGGTAATGGCGGTGGCAGCGGCGGTACATCTATTTCTGTCAGCGCACCTGTCACGGTTGAGGGCGGCGGAGCTGGTGAAACCAGCAGCGCCAACACGGCTAATACTGCCCGACAGCTGCAGAGCATGATCCAGACGGTTCTGTCTACCGAACTTAAGAAAGCAATACTGCCTGGTGGCATACTTTATCGCGGCGGATAACATTCATGGTGAAAAATGACGACTGATACTTTTAGCTGGTGCGTCAGAACGGGGGCAACTGAGGAGGTCAACGTTGCCACGCTTCAGGCCCAGTTCGGTGAAGGCTATAAGCAGGTGGCTGGTGTCGGGATCAACGATCAGCGCGAGTCCTGGCCGGTAACCTGCAGCGGCAGCAAAGCTGAAATGGCGACTGTGAGGGCTTTTCTCAAAGCACACGTCACCGCCTCCTGCTGGTGGGTCAATCCGTGGGGAGAGAAAAAGCTTTACCGCGTTAAGTCTGATTCAATCCGACCCGCCTTCATTAACGGCAACTTCGTGGAAATCAGTTTTACCTTCGAACAGGCTTTCGCACCGTGACATGTCACGATAACAACAGGGCGCTCAGCGCCCTTTTTTATTGGGTGAAAAATGAGTTTTAACCAGGACATTCAGGCGCTGGAGCCGGGGAGTCTGGTCCAGCTGATTGAGATAGACGGTACTGCTTTCGGTCTTGATACCGTGCTGCGCTTTCATGCGTATAACCTGCCGACTGAAGGCTGGAAGTCTTTCGCAGCGGAAAACCTGCCGTCAATCATCTGGCAGGGCAATGAGTACGATCCGCACCCCTATGAGCTGACCGGCATGGAAATGAGCAGTACCGGTTCACAGCCGACGCCAAAGCTTTCTGTCGGCAACGTGGGCAACTATGTTACCGCGCTGTGCCTGCAGTTTGACGACATGGTGAAAGCGAAGGTGCGTATCCACACCACGCTGGCAAAGTATCTCGATGCGTCAAACTGGACGGCAGGCAACCCAAACGCCAATCCGCAGGAGGAACGCGTTCAGCTGTTCTATGTGAATGCGAAAACCTCCGAGACACGCGCTCAGGTGGATTTCGAGCTCTGCTCACCGTTTGATATCCAGAGCCTGCAGCTGCCATCACGTCAGATAACGCCTGTCTGCACCTGGTGCATGCGTGGCTGGTACCGCACCGGCACCGGCTGTGATTATGCAGGCAACCGGTATTTCACCAAAGACGGCACGGCGACCAGCGACCCGTCAAAAGACGTGTGCGGCGGGCGTATGGCAGACTGCAAAGCACGACTTGGCGATGACCAGCCGCTGCCGTTCGGCGGGTTCCCGGCTGCAAACCTGCAGGGGAAATAACGATGCGCAAAAAGATTCTTGAGGCGATACGCGAGCACGTTGCCGCCGAATACCCGAAAGAGGCATGCGGGCTGGTCATTCAGTCAGGCCGGACCCAGAATTACATCCCCTGCCGGAATATCGCTGACACGCCGACAGAGCATTTTACGCTGTCGCCGGAGGATAAGCGGACTGCTGAAGCGCAGGGCGATATTCTGATGGTTATCCATTCACACCCCGATGTGCCGCAGCTCATCCCGTCAGAGCATGACAGGGTGCAGTGCGACTTCTCCGGCGTTGAGTGGGGCATCATGTCGTGGCCGGACGGCGACTTCTGCACTATCAGCCCGCGTACTGACCGCGACTACACCGGCCGCCCCTGGCTTATAGGCAGCAATGACTGCTGGACACTCATCATGGACTGGTACCAGCGTGAGCACGGCATCACCCTGAAGAACTGGTCTGTTGACTATGAGTGGTGGGTAAACGGCAAAGAAAACCTGTATGACGACAACTGGCAGTCAGAGGGGTTTGTGGAGGTTGAGCCAGCGGAGATGCGTGAGGGCGACATGATCATGATGCGCATCAGCGCCCCGGTAACGAACCACGCCGCAATCTATCTGGGCAATAACATCATTCTTCATCATAACGCCGGGAGCCTGTCTACACGGGTGCCCTATGGGGAATACTGGCGTAACCGTACCGTGCGTGTCGTGCGCAGAAAGGAGCTGATGGATGCTTAAAACCATGCGACTCAAAGGCCGAATGGCAAAAATGTTTGGACCGGTTCACCAGTTTCACGTCGCGGATTTGCGTGAGCTGCTGCGGGCGATGTGCTCACAGGTGCCGGGTTTCAAAAAATTCGTGTCAAACGCCCACCTCAATAATATCCGGTTTGCCTTCTTCAGCGGCAAAGACAATATCGGCCTGCAGGAATTCGATATGTCCTCAGCGGCGACTGAGTTTCAGATGGAGCCGGTGCTGGAAGGCTCAAAGCGCGGCGGTACGCTACAGATTATCATCGGTGCCGTCGCGATTGTGGCTGCATTCTTCACCGCGGGCGCGTCACTGGCTGCATATGGTGCGGCTATCGGCACCACGACCGCCGTTGGCCTGGCTACCACAGCACTGACCAGTATCGGTATCAGTATGCTGCTGGGCGGGGTCGTACAGATGCTGACGCCACAGCCCAAGCTTAACGTGGGTGCCTCATCCAGCACGGACAACAAGCCGAACTATGCGTTTGGTGCGCCGGTGAATACCGTTGCCATGGGTTATCCGGTGCCGGTGCTTTACGGGACGCGGGAAATTGGCGGCGCGGTCATCAGTGCGGGCAGCTTTACCAGCGATCAGCAGTAATCAGTTAGGGATTAATTATCAGGCCACCTTTGGGTGGCTTTTTTTATGGGTGAAATATGCGACTTCTCGAAGGTGCCGTGATTCATGGCAGTAAAGGTGGCGGCGGCAGCGCCCATACTCCGGTAGAGCAACCAGACGACCTGCTGTCTATCGCCAAATTAAAAATGTTGCTGGCGATCTCTGAGGGTGAGATTCAGGGCGATTTAACCGCACAGCAGATTTACCTGAATGATACGCAGCTGGCGAACGAAGACGGCACCTATAACTTTACCGGTGTCGTGTGGGACTGGCGCAGGGGAACGCAGGACCAGACCTATATTCAGGGCATGCCCGAAGTAGATAATGAACTGTCAGTCGGCGTTGCCGTCACGCAGGCTGTCGCCTGGACGCGCCAGTTCTCAAACCTGACGCTCGACGCCGTTCGCATCAAGCTGAGCCTGCCGGTGCAGTATCAGTATAAAGACAATGGCGACATGGTAGGTACCGTGACGCAGTACGCTATTGACCTTTCAACAGACGGCAGCTCATGGGTCACCGTTGTTAATGGCAGCTTCAATGGTAAAACCACCTCTGAATATCAGCGCGATCACCGCATCGATTTACCAAAAGCGACATCCGGCTGGTCTGTCCGGGTGCGTCGCATCACCGCTGATTCAACATCGTCAAAGCTGGTTAACGCTTTTAAGGTATTCTCATTCGCTGAGATTATCGACAGTAAGCTGCGCTATCCAAACACCGCACTGCTCTATATTGAAGTCGATGCCAGCCAGTTCAGCGGTCAGGCACCCAAGGTCACCTGCAAGCCGAAAGGGCGGATGGTTCGCGTGCCGACGACATATGACCCGGTTTCGCGTACCCATGCGGGAACATGGCAGGGTGATTTTAAATATGCCTATACCAATAACCCGGCATGGATTTTTTATGACCTGGTGCTGGATAAAATCTTCGGCATGGGGACACGTGTCGATGCCACTATGATCGACAAGTGGGAGCTGTACAGTATTTCACAGTATTGCGACCAGCCGGTGTCAGACGGCGCGGGTGGCACTGAGCCGCGCTTTACCTGTAACGTCTTTATACAAAGCCAGCAGGATGCTTATACGGTTCTGAAAGATATTGCGGCGATCTTTCGTGGCATTACGTTCTGGGGCAACAGCCAGATTTTCGTGAATGCAGATGTGCCGCAGGTTGATTCAGACGGCAACGTTGACGTCGATTTCGTTTACCACGCGGCAAACGTCATTGACGGGCTGTTTACGTATGCCGGTGGCAGCTATAAAAACCGTTATTCGTCCTGTCAGGTGAGCTGGTCCGACCCGATTAACCACTATTCAGACACGGTTGAAGGCGTTTACGACTCAGACCTGGTTCAGCGCTATGATGTGCGCGAGATGAGCCTCACCGCTATCGGTTGCACGTCCCAGAGCGAGGCGCACCGGCGTGGGCGCTGGGCCATTCTGTCTAATGCAAAAGATGGCACGGTTTCATTCGGCGTTGGCCTGGACGGTTACATTCCGATCCCGGCTGAGATTATCGGCGTGGCTGACCCGTTCCGCAGCGGCAAGCAGAACGGCGGGCGCATCAGTTCGGTGAATGGATTGCGCATCACGCTGGACCGTGCCGTTGATTATGCTGCCGGTGACAGGTTGGTTGTAAACCTGCCGGACGGTACCGCACAGACCCGCACAATTGGCAGCATCAGCGCCGATAAGAAAACGGTCAGCGTGAATACAACTTTTCGCATTACGCCGGTGGCGGGGACTGTATGGGCTATCGACAGCAATAATCTGGCAATTCAGTACTTCCGCGTTACTTCTGTTGCTGGAAACGATGACGGCACCTTTACAATTACCGGCGTACAGCACGATCCGAATAAGTACCGCTACATTGACGATGGCGTGCGCATTGAGCCTGCGCCAATTACGGTCACGCCCATCAGCGTGCTTAAGGCACCGGCCAGCATCAAAATAAGTGAAGTCAGCTTTGTTGAGCAGGGGCTGTCAGTTTCATCAATGCAGGTGACGTGGGACCGCGTTGAAGGCGCTATCAGCTACGTGGCTCAGTGGCGTAAAGACAAAGGCGACTGGATTAACGTCGCGGTCACCAGCGCTCAGGGCTTCAGCATTCAGGGTATTTACACTGGCGTCTATGATGTCCGGGTGCGTGCTGTCAATGCGGCAGAGGTTTCGTCACCGTGGGGTTACGCTGACTCCACCTCACTCAGTGGCAAAGCAGGTAAGCCGGGCACGCCGGTTAACCTCTGTGCCACTGATAACGTTGTGTGGGCGATTGATGTCACCTGGGCATTCCCTGATGGCTCAGGAGACACTTCGTATACTGAGGTTCAGGTTGCTACTACCGCTGACGGCCAGAATCCTCAGCTTCTGGCTTATGTGCCGTACCCCGGCGTCAGTTATCAGCATGGGCCAATGCCCGCTGGTGTTCGCCGCTGGTACCGCGCCCGGCTGGTGGACCGAATTGGGAATACGGGTGACTGGACAGGGTATGTTGCCGGTGCCAGCAACATCGATGCCAACGCGCTGATTCAGGACACGCTGGAAAAATATCTCAAGACCCCTGACGGAAAAGCGCTGATGGCACCACTGATTACCGATCCGCAGCTGCTGGCGGAAACCATCCTTGCCAGTTACGACGACGTGGATCAGCAGTGGAGCAACTACGGTAAAAACCGCGCCGGCATTATCGAGGCGAGGAAGATTGCCGTGGATGCGACCAGCGCCCTTGCCCAGACCGAAAAGGACGTGGCGGCAAAATTTGAAGAGCAGGAAGCGGTGATTCAGGAGAAGTTTACTGCCTATGCGGATGCCAGCGGCCCCTCTGCCATCTGGACGATGAAGATGGGTCTGAATTACAACGGCACGAAATACGATGCGGGTATTTCCGTGGCGGCCGTGGTGAACGGTACGCAGGTTGACACCCGTTTTGCCGTGAATGCGAATCAGTTTGTGGTGATCAGCGGCAGCGGCAGTACGCTTTTTTCTCCTTTCATAATTAAAGACGGTCAGGTGCTGATTAATCAGGCCTTCATTGGTGAGGCCTGGATTACCAACGCCATGATTGGCGACTACATCGAGTCTGATGGCTACATTCCAGGGCAGACCGGCTGGCATATTGGCAAAAATGGTACGGCTGAGTTCTCCGGCGTCACCGTTCGCGGGAAGATTTATGCGAGCGAAGGGGAGCTCGATAACGTCCTCATCAATGAGAACTGCACCATCAAAGGAACGCTTAATGCCAACCGCATCAACGGACCGCTGATGCAGGCAAAAAGCTTCAGTTTCTACCACAGAACGACCAACGCCAGCAGCGTGATTTACTGGGACGGTACGGCAGGACGCGGTGACGTCAGCATGACAATAAGCGGGCGTATCCTCAGGCAAAGGAATAATAGTCAGAACGCGTCAAAGGTCGTCGTGCAGTTTTCTGACGGCAGAACGCAGGAAATATCGCCTCTCGTCAGCTATGACTTAGGCGGGGAAGGGACTAATCAGTTATCCGAGTACACTTTTTCCTTTGATATCGGAACGGATCCGGTCAACGTCAGGCTCAGTGCGGGCGCTCTCAATCAGGGGCAACACGAGAATACCAGCTGGTCCGCGCAGATCTTCGCCGCCCCGACAGCCAACCAGTTCCATACCTGATAACCATTAACCCATCAGCCCGGCCATTGAGCCGGGCTTTTTTATTGCCCGGAGAAAAGCATGCCAGCAGGCACTATTGCATTAACTAACGGCTCTGTGACCGTTACGGGGACCGGAACCTTTTTTTTGTCAGAACTGAAGCCTGGGGATTTCGTGTATGTCACGGCAGGGGATGCGCCTTATACGATAGTGGCATCTGAGGTTACCTCAGACCTGAAGATTATACTCGCAGAACCCTTTGACGGTCCGTCTGTTTCCGGTCTGGCCTGGACTGCAGTACCTGCCCTGATGCAGGTCGCTATCACACAGAAGGTCATTAATGATTTCGGGCAGGTAGCGCGTGGCCGTATCCTGGATTTTCAGAACTGGCAGAAAATTTACAGTGACGACCCCTCGGTAACAGTCACACGCCCTGACCGGACCGAGTTCACAGGGCCAAGCTGGGGACATATTGCAAAACTGGTCGATACGGTGGAAGACCCGCTGAAAAATCTTGTCCCGCTCAGCCGGCAGTATATGACGCTGGCTGCAGCGCAGGCGGATATGGCGAACATTCCGGACGGGGCCGCCACCTACGTGCGCAGCCAGGACAGTCTTTTGCTGGCGGATGAATACGTCAATAATGCGGGTGTGCTGGTCGCCACGGGGCGCAGCCTGCCCGCATATGAATCGGTGAGAAGCCTCGCGCCCCTGAGTCAGTCCACTGTGTTTAAGGGCGGCGCAGCAGGGGAGTTCGACCTCGCACTTCCGTTCGATACGGCCCTGATTGACAGCCAGAATAATATCCTGTCTTACACCTCGGGCGGACAACAGTATTTTTTGCTGGCGTCATCTTTTCCTGTTCTGAAGGCCACGTCTCTGGAGGTGGGCGGGGAGCCGCTTGACCCGGCGGGTATCCTTGCTGCGCCCGATAAGGAGAACGTGCAGAGCCTGAACCAGACCACCACTTACCGCAGCCTGGACAACGACGGCGAGTATGCCTTTGGCCCCCGGTACGACACGGTCACGCTCGACAGCCAGGGGAACGTCATGCGCTACACGAAGGGGGGGCAGGAATTCAGCCTGCTGGCCGGGAACTATCCGGCGCTGTTTATCAACGGTGTTCCGCTGGATGCGGGTGGCATGCTGCCTTCAGCAGATAAGGCAAACCTGACAGCGCTCAGTGAAACCACGCGCTTTTCCTCTTCGTCGTCTGAATATGAATTTAACCCGAAGGCATATGTCCTGACCGACGGGCAGAAAAATATCCTGTTTGACCTGGGGGACTACCTGACCCGGTCTGCTCACTGGGACGTGGCCTATGAGAAATCACAGGACATCACGCCGCAGAAAGTCAATCCGTTCACTCCGTGGTCACAGGCCGACGCCGCCGGCACATATCAGGTCAGCGTCATGAACGCGGAGACAGGGCAGCAGCAGCAGGTGACGGCGGGAACCAGCAACGAGACCGCACCCCGCCCGGACGGGCTGGACGGCATCGTGTGGCAGTCGGACCGCGCCGACCCGCCTCCCGGCGGCCTCTTCTTTGCCAGAGCGCCTGACTTCAGGGCGCACGCCTACACTGGCAGGCCACGGATAGTGGGCTGGGGACACTCCTTTATCAACAACGGCGCGTTCCTGAAGCGGCTTTACGAGCTGTCCGGCGTGCCCACCTGTAACTTCGGCCTGTCGGGACAGATGAGCGATGCGATTGCCTCACGGCAGGGGGGCGCACCGTCATACTACGCGCCATCGGGCGGCGTCATTCCCGCCAGCGGTGCGGTTAACCTGCTGCCCGCCGTGCCGGGTCCGCTGCGCGGTCTGGCCTCTCCGGTTCCGCTTGCGTGCAGGCTGGCGGGGGTGGACGGCGTCTTCACGTGGGACGGAACGAACGCGGTGTTCACGCGCGACGCGGCGGGCGAGGCCGTCACCGTGGCGGCAGCCGTTCCGGTTTACGTCTATCCGGTCACCACCACGACCGTGCAGGGCAGCACGCTAAAGGACACCCGGTTTGAGCTTCACGACGAGTGCATCAACCTGTTCTGGATTGGGCGAAACAACCTGAGCGAAACGGAGCTGATTATCAGCAACCTTACCGCCATGGTGGAGAACGTGAAGAATGCCGGCAAAAAAATCGTGGTGCTGGCCGAGTTTAACTCCGCGTCGGAGGGCACCGGCTCGGCAGGTTACGCGCAGATGACGGAGCTGAACCGACGCTACAAGGCGCTGTATCCGCAGTACTACTGCGAAATTAACGGCGTGGATATCCGGCAGAACTTTCTGAACCACGCCAATCCGGCCTCAGCCGGTGACGTAGCCGACGTGGCTGCGGGCCTGACGCCGCGCTCGCTTCGCTACGATGCGCTGCACCCGTCACAGGCTCTGAGCGGTACCGGAGGCTCGCTCACGCCGGATATGGCGCTGGAGGTGGGCGCAAATGTTAACGCAGAATTTGTATATCAGTTCATCAAAAATAAAGGGTGGTTATAAATGGCCGGAAGAATTGAGCAGTTAGTGGGCGTTACCGTGAGTACAGGACTGAAGCTTTATCGCGACGTGTCCATTAATCCGGGCACAAAGGCGCTGTTTGACGTTTCCAGCGCGTGGGCGGGGGGCGCAAAAGACGTGGCGGCCGGAGCGGCGATAAAGAGCCTGTCTTATGAGGACTCCGTTGCCACGTTCGCGAAGGCGCACAGCTACCAGGGCGGGGGAATGGTGTTCTCCGGCGTGAACGGTGACGTGTTTAACCTGCCGGATGCGGCAGCGCCTCAGCCGGACGAGAAGCACTGGCTGCTAACGACCTGGCTGAAGATGGCGAACTACGGTGCCGGAACGGCGTCGAGCGGTAATAACCAGACGCTGAGCTTTGCCACCGGGCTGATTAACTCCCCGGCGACGGCCATGCTGACGTTGCTGAGCAACCCTGGAGCGGCCGCACTGCCGTCCTCCGTTTCCGTTTACGCGCGCGGTAAAAACTACTCGGGGCTGGCCACGGCGCTGGCTGCGATTTATGACAACAGCCTGCATCAGGTGGCTTTTGAACTGCAGGTGACGGCGGACGGCACGCAGCAGCAGCTGACGGTCTGGGTCGACGCGAAGGTGGTTTACACGTCAGGGTATGCTGCGGTTGCCACCACCATCCCGGCGGCCCCGACGAACAGGTACATCGGAACGTCGGCCTCCTTCCCGCTGGCGTGGTCAGGGAAGCTTTATCGCGTGAGAAAGGATGACCTGACGGCCACGACGCTGACCGCTGCGCAGGTACTGGCGACTGATGCTGCATCAATAAACGGGCGTTTTGTATAATGAAGGCCTGATGATAACCCGGGGTGAACTGGCTTTTTAAAGCCTGATAGCATCTGTATATGAAAAAAAAGCCGCGCAGGTTGGCATCGGCGCGGCGAAAGGTGAGGCTTTTTTTAGAGGAGAGAGAGCATGTTGACACTCTCTGTGCCTTACTCTGAGAGATAATGAAAATCCAGTCCAGTTAAATAAACTTATTGAATATAGGTGTAATCTTATTTTTCTTGATTTTTTGTGCTTAAGGGGCAAAAAATGTACAGAGCGGATTTGCGTCCGCCCTGTGCAGGAGTAGGTGCTCAGAGTTGACCCGGGATAGAAAGCATGATGACTCATTGGTGTGAATAGGAAATCCCCGGCGACGGGGTATGCGTTAGCCGCGCGTCCATCTCAATATGCTCGGGGTGGTTAATTTAAGATTAGTAAATCATCATCCTACCCGTCTGATTAAAAAACCTTTGCCCTCAATCTCTTTACAAATCTGTGACCTGCTTCGACTTGATCAAATCCACCGATCGATATTACTGTTTATATGTACAGTATTTATCAGAGGAGGATTTATCATGCCGCGTGACTACGAAATCAAAGACGCATTTGTCAGCGCTATTAAACGAGAGCCATCTGGCCGCTATGTCGTCACCACGCAGGCGTTCGTCAGGGAGCTGGAGAGGGTTAACTGGCACTTCAGTCTGCGTGAGGCCAATCAGTGGATAAAAAACAATACGACAACGTTCCGAGATGCCTCCACTCAAGAGGGTGAAGCCAAGACATACCACCAGTTCAACCCGAACGGGGGTATCTGACATGGGATTCCCATCACCGGCTACTGATTACATTGAGCAGCGCCTAAACCTGAACAACATCCTGATGCCGAATCCGGGAAACATGATTCGTGTTGATACACCAGAGGGGTTCGTGCTGGTTGATCGCTCGTTAGCTGCTAAGCCTGGCGATATAGTCGCGTTCCAGTTCGATGACTATCCACAACTGGGAAAACTGTATAGTTCAAGCATCATCACTTCGGACGGTGAGACGATCCACGGGGAATCGCTGGAAGGGGTGGTTATGCTCGGTGTTGTGACGTTCGAAGTACTGGACGTTTACGATGCTGACTGGCTACCCATATAACTATATATAATTAAAAAGCAGCACTTAAGCTGCTTTTTAGTGTAATTACAGAAATGAGTTTAACGCTCATCTTTAAGATAAAATTACCTTTTTGCAAACGACTCATATTCCTTATACAAAGATGCGCCTAAAATATATTTCAACTCGCCTTGGCTTCTATAAAAGACGCTGGATATCTCTAATTCGTAATACTTTATAAATATCAGGCTTAGAGCGGAAACTATTTTTTGTAAGTGTATGATTTGTTTAGATGGTTTTGTCGAAGAATCGTTAGATAACAAATCCATGAATTTTGCCTTTATATTCAGCTTCACCTCAGGAGAAGAGTGAATAAACTGACAAGCTTTTGTGTAGTTTTCATGCATGTACTTCCAGTTTTCGGCGGCTCTTTCTTTTTTTAAATAATCGAAGTCTTTTCTGCGAACTGTCCCATCAAAGTCACTCCCGTTGTAACACTTATCAAGAGCAATCCTTGCGATGTGCTCGATCATTGACCTAATATTTAAATAAAGATATCGCTCCTTATGATCAATGATTGCGATCACAGAATTAAGAATGTCATAAGTTATTCCACTAATGTAACTTTTATGATGAAGTCGTACATTGTTCTCAACAATTACGTTCATGAGAAAGGCTAACTTGAAAATACTTGTAAGCAAGTTAACGTCTTGTGTGGTTCTTTGTTCATTTTTAATGTGCGCGACAAAATCAGAAACATCACTTTTGCTATTAAAGGGATGAGTGGTTAACATTTACTCACCCCTCCTGATAATACCATGGATCCATTTAGACATATTGGTCAAAGAATTGTTTTTATCTTTAATGAGCTTATCGTTTTTCTCTAATACAGAGTAATCATTGAGAATTTCTTTAATGATGCTGTAAGTTTTATTTGCGTAGTTTTGAACCTCCTTTTCATTGGAATCAAAAATTTTTCTACAGATTTTAGCCACCATAACTGTCCTTGACCGAGAGGCGTATAGGGGCATGTCTGTCTGGAAAACAAATTTTATAAAATCTGAAGCTTCTATGTTTGATTTTAATATTTTCTTATTTAAAATTAGTGAAACTACAGATCCTATAAGCACTTCTTTGGATATCTTCTTATTTGTATATAGCATTTGTATCTGCTTTAACTCTTTATAGTTATCCATTTTAATCCTCCAGCGCCTCTAATCTTTCAATGAATTCTCTGCAAATTAAATCAATCTCATTTCTAGATTTTTGATAACTTGATGGTATGTTACCTTGATTCCCAACCATGAGATTGCGAACGAATGACAATCTGTTGGTAAAGAAGTATAACTCATCGAAAGGGGGGGTGGCTTCAAACTCTTCCTTAATTCTAGATGTTTTTTCGGTGAATCGTTCATCTGTGCTTGTATAAACGAAACCCATATGTTTGATATTTGGGTTGTGATTGTGCTGCAAATTACCAACTACACTTATTAAGCTAGTAGCGCCTAAAACTGAATAATGATCAATCTTTACAGGAACAAGATAGTAATTGGATGCAACAAGAGCGGCATCGGTAAATAATGACACTGTAGGGGGGCTGTCTATTAAAATATAATCGTAGCTTTCTTTCAAATTATTGTCGTCAATGAATCTCTTTATTTTTTGAATCCTAACAGCTTCTTGAGAGGTGTCAAAAATAATATCCATGTCGCCTAAGATGACGTCTAGACCATCAGAAAATTTGGTTATAACGTCCTCTACTGAAACTCTTTTAGCCTGTTCCATTATTGATGAAGGGGTTTCAAAAATCCTTCGAATGGTTTTTTTCTCTTTTTGCAGGGTATTAACGTATTCTTCTACTCTATTGTACTTGTTCAGTACCGATTGGGTGGCATTGAATTGAGGATCAATATCAATGATTAAGATTTTCTTTTCAAGATAATTAGCGAGGTATTCTCCAATCCCAACACATAGCGTTGTTTTACCAACACCACCCTTCATATTTATAAAACTTATAACTGGAGCAGACATATAATTCCAATCCTTGAAATAAAATTAAAGTAAATTTTTAATCTAAAGCCTGTAAGTCATATGGCGTGGCTTTATAAAAACATCATATAGCAAATCATTAAAATATTGAAACTGTGTATTTATCAGGGTTTTTAGCTCATATCCATGAGCTTTTTTGAGTAGATATTTGAAGTATGGAGTTAGGACTCTAAAGACCAAAAAGGAAAAATAATCAGATTTTTGTGTACATAAATGCGTACCATTAAATGCAATCTTTAAAAAATAATCCAATAAAATCATTTAATTAAATTATTTTCTTCTGTATCCATTTAACTAAGAGGACAGCGGCGTGCAGTATAGCGAAACAGTCCTGAAAATTCACCAGGTTGCCGCGCGTTTGCTCATTCCGCCAGCAATCCCGATTTTCTGCACTGAACGCAATTAAACATGACGCGTGCAGATCGTTCACGCTGAAAAGATTCTCTGCTTTAGCCTGACGGTTTGATCTCAATATCAAAGGTTCAGCCAGCATGCCTGAAAGGCAGACAAAACCGGTAAATCAGCCTTGTCTGCCCTTGCCATTTATTCCGCGTTTTCCTTCTCTTCACGCTGGCGGCGTTTTTCCTGCTTCCGCTTCTCAGCTTTTGCTTTGGCCACAGCGGCTTCACTCATGTCATTGCGAATCTGTGCATGGCTGATCAACGCAAAAATCAGGGTGCCGCCAGTGATGTTGCCGAGCAGCGTCGGCAGGGCAAACGGCCACAGGAATTCATGCCAGCTAATGCTGCCGTTAAACACCAGATAGAGCACTTCTACTGAGCCCACGACAATGTGCGCCAGGTCGCCCAGCGCAACCAGCCAGGTCATCATCACAATCACCAGCAGTTTCGCGCCGCCCGCAGAGGGGAACATCCAGACCATGGTGGCGATAATCCAGCCGGAAATGACCGCATTGGCAAACATCTCGCCTGGCGTGTTTTCCATGACCTTCATGCTGATGTCGGTAAACGCCTGGCGGGTGGCCTCGTCAAAAATCGGCATCTCATTGAAGGCCAGCGCACCCAGCGCTGTACCAATCAGGTTACCCAGCAACACAATGCTCCATAACCGTAACAGCAGGCCCGTGTTACCCCAGGTGGGTTTGTGCATCACCGGTAATACGGCGGTAACGGTATTTTCAGTAAACAGCTGCTGGCGCGCCATAATGACGATAACAAAACCAAAGGTATAACCGAGATTTTCCAGCAGGAAAGCGCCCGGTACGCCATCCAGATGTACCTTAAATATCCCTTTAGCCATCAGCGAGGCACCCATGGATAAGCCTGCCGCGATAGCTGACCAGAGCAGCGCCATACCGTCGCGCTCCAGCTCCTTTTCTCCATCCTGGCGAATCTCTTCATGAATCGCAGCCGCGCGGGAGGGTAAAGCCTCCTCATCAACTTCGATGTCAGTGCCCTTGTCCTTCTCTTCGCTCTCTACGTCGTTAGGACCCTGCTCATTACCTGATGAAGGCTTCATATTTTCTCCTGGTGATAGTGCTGTAACGTTATAAGCGTAGCCGTTTTTTATTTGCCGGAAATGTAACGTCCGATGCGAATAAGCGTAACAACGTTTTTCGGAACTGCATTTTTATTCAGACTGCTGATGAAAACGCACGAATAATCCCTTACCAGCGAAACTGAGCGCTGGCTCACACTTCGGCCCACAGCAACATTGTGGTAATATCCCGGCCACTTTTAGCTGGTGCGACTCCCCCTTCAATGCTGGAAATCATTACACTCACTTGTGCATACGACGAACGGTCGCTGTTCCGGCGGCTCTCATTTCGCGTATCCGCAGGTGACATTGTGCAGATTGAAGGCCCCAATGGTGCCGGTAAAACCTCGTTGCTGCGCCTGCTGGCCGGGCTGAGCCGTCCTGAAGAGGGTGAAATACGCTGGCAGCAGCAGTCGATCCTGCGTCAGCGTGAAAGCTGGCATCAGGCAATGCTCTATCTGGGTCATCAGCCCGGCGTCAAAGGCGTGCTCACGCCACTGGAAAATCTGCGCTTTTACCATCCCGATTGCAGTAATGCGCAGATTTTTGCTGCGCTGGAAAGTGTCGATCTCACGGGCGACGAAGAGGTGCCCGTCAGCCGGTTGTCGGCAGGGCAGCAGCGTCGGGTAGCGCTGGCACGTCTGTGGCTCAGTCAGGCTCGCCTATGGATTCTTGACGAGCCGCTGACCGCCATCGACAAAGCGGGTATTGAAAAATTAATGGCGCAGTTCGCCCGGCATGCCGATAACGGCGGTGCAGTGATCCTGACCACCCATCAGGATTTGCCTGCAGAGGCAGCGCGGGTGCGTAAAATTCGCCTCGGCGATGTGGAGGCAGAGTGATGCTGTTTCGCCTCATCCAGCGTGAATTACGCATCGCCTTTCGTGGCGGCGCGGATGTCGTCAATCCACTCTGGTTTTTCCTGATCGTCATTACCCTGTTTCCTTTAGGTATCGGACCGGACCCGCAACAGCTGGCTCGCATTGCACCGGGCGTTGCCTGGGTTGCTGCGCTGCTGGCGTCGCTGCTGGCGCTGGAGCGTCTGTTCCGTGATGACTTCAGCGATGGCTCGCTGGAGCAACTGGTGTTGCTGCCGACGCCGCTGCCGGTAACGGTTATCGGCAAGGTGGTGGCGCACTGGCTGGTCACTGGCGTGCCACTGATTATCCTGTCGCCGCTGGCCGCGCTGCTGCTGTCACTGGATTTTAATGGCTGGCGGGCAATGGCCCTGACGCTGTTGCTGGGTACGCCAACCCTGAGTTTTCTCGGTGCGATTGGCGTGGGTCTGACGGTGGGTTTACGGCGCGGCGGCGTGCTGCTGAGCCTGCTGGTATTACCGCTGGCTATTCCGGTTTTAATCTTCGCCAGTGCGGCGATGGAGGCGGCCAGTCAGGGGTTGCCGATTGGCGGCTATCTGGCGATTCTTGGCGCTATGTTGGTGGGCAGTGCGACACTCGCGCCGTTTGCTACGGCGGCGGCGCTACGCATCACGTTGCAATAGCCACTTTGCAATAACCGCGCGTACAAGACGCGGCAACACTCTTTTATCGTTAATGTGAGCATTTGATATGTGGAAAGCGTTACATCAGCTGGCCAGACCCGAACGGCTTTATCAGTTTTCGGGGCGACTGGTTCCGTGGTTCGCCATCGCCGGGCTGGCGGCGTTGCTGCTGGGCTGGGTCTGGGGATTCGGATACGCACCCGCTGACTATCAGCAGGGCGACAGCTTCCGCATCATGTACATTCATGTGCCCGCTGCGATGTGGTCGATGGGGGTTTATGCTTCAATGGCCATCGCCGCCTTTATCGGCCTGGTGTGGCAGATGAAAATGGCCGATCTGGTTTCCGCCGCCATGGCTCCGGTGGGTGCGGTTTTTACCTTTATTGCGCTGGTCACTGGCTCGGCATGGGGCAAGCCGATGTGGGGCACCTGGTGGATCTGGGATGCCCGCCTCACATCAGAGCTGGTACTGCTGTTCCTCTATATGGGCGTGATTGCGCTGTATCACGCTTTTGATGACCGCCGCACCGCAGGCCGGGCAGCGGGTATTTTGATTCTGGTCGGCGTGGTCAATCTGCCAATCATTCACTTCTCCGTGCAGTGGTGGAATACCCTGCATCAGGGCTCGTCGGGCATTCTCCAGCAGGCGATTGCGCCGGTCATGCGCACGCCGCTGCGCTGGGCAATCCTCGGCTATCTGCTGGTCTTTATTACGCTGACGCTGATGCGACTGCGTAACCTGATTCTGTTAACCGAACGTCATCGTCCCTGGGCGATTGATGTGGCGAAGCGGGGGGAGCAGGCATGACTCCAGCCTTTTCCTCCTGGCACGCTTTCTTTGCGATGGGCGGTTACGCTTTCTACGTCTGGCTGGCGGTGGCCTGCACGCTGCTTTCACTGATCGGCCTGACGCTGCATACCCTGTTACTGCGCCGCCGTTTGCTGGCGGAGATTCGCCAGCGTGACGCACGTGAACGTCGCATCCGGGCAGCAAAATCGAAAAAAGCCGCGGCTGAAGCGGCAGGAGAGAAGTTGTGAATATCCGTCGACGCAACCGCCTTTATGCGGCCCTGGCGATCCTGCTCGGTCTTGGCCTGGCCACCGCGCTGGTGATGTATGCGCTGCGCTCAAACATCGATCTCTTCTATACCCCAGGCGAAATCCTCTACGGCAAAGGGGAGGCGCACGAGAAGCCCGAAGCGGGACAGCGGCTGCGCGTCGGTGGCATGGTGATGCCCGGCAGCGTCCGGCGCGATCCGAAAACGCTGGCTGTGTCGTTCAAACTTTATGATGCGCGTGGTGTGGTCAGCGTCAGTTTTGAAGGGATCCTGCCGGACCTGTTCCGTGAAGGGCAGGGCGTTGTCGCGCAGGGCGTGCTGGCGGCGGGCAACCAGGTGATCGCCAAAGAGGTTCTGGCAAAACATGATGAGAAATATACGCCGCCGGAGATTGAAAACGCGATGAAGAGTGATCAAACCGGCCCGCAGTCGCGCTATCAGGTGGGAAATAAATCATCATGATGCCCGAAATCGGAACTTTTCTGCTCTGCCTGGCGCTGGGCCTCTCCCTGTTGCTGAGCAGCTATCCACTGTGGGGCGCGGTGCGCCAGGATGCCCGCCTGATGGCGATGGCGCGTCCGCTGGCCTCGGGTCTGTTTGTCTGTATCGCTGCGGCGTTTGCACTGCTGGTCTGGGCCTTTATCAGCAACGACTTTACCGTTGCCTATGTCGTCACCAACTCTAACAGCCTGCTGCCGGTTTACTATCGCATCGCCGCCACCTGGGGCGCACATGAAGGATCGCTGCTGTTGTGGGTGTTGCTGCTGAGCACCTGGACACTGGCGGTGGCGATATTCAGTCGCGGTATGCCGCAGGATGCGCTGGCACGCGTGCTGGCAGTGATGGGGATGATCAATCTTGGCTTCCTGCTGTTTATCCTGCTGACGTCGAATCCGTTTGGCCGCACGCTGCCGGACTTCCCGATAGACGGCCATGACCTGAATCCCATGCTGCAGGATATCGGCCTGATCTTCCATCCGCCGCTGCTCTATATGGGCTATGTCGGCTTTTCGGTGGCCTTTGCGTTTGCCATCGCCTCACTGATGGCTGGCCGGCTGGATACCGCCTGGGCGCGCTGGTCACGCCCGTGGACGACTGCGGCCTGGGTCTTCCTGACCATTGGCATTGTGCTGGGATCGGCGTGGGCCTATTACGAGCTGGGCTGGGGCGGCTGGTGGTTCTGGGATCCGGTTGAAAATGCGTCGTTTATGCCGTGGCTGGCGGGCACCGCTCTGATGCACTCGCTGGCAGTCACGGAAAAGCGTGGCACCTTCAAAGCGTGGACTGTGCTGCTGGCGATTACGGCCTTTTCGCTGAGCCTGCTGGGGACGTTCCTGGTGCGATCCGGGGTGCTGGTGTCGGTGCATTCCTTCGCCTCCGATCCGGCGCGCGGGATGTTTATCCTCGCGTTTCTGGTGATTGTCATCGGCAGCTCGCTGCTGCTTTACGCCATCAAAGGCGGGCAGGTGCGTGGCCGGGTACAGAATGAAACCTGGTCGCGCGAATCATTTTTGCTTGGCAATAATGTGCTGTTGATTGCCGCAATGCTGGTGGTCCTGCTCGGCACGCTGTTGCCACTGGTACATAAGCAACTGGGGCTGGGCAGCATTTCGGTCGGCGAGCCGTTCTTCAACACCATGTTCAGCTGGCTGATGGCGCCGTTTGCGCTACTGATGGGAATCGGACCGCTGGTGCGCTGGCGTCGCGATGAACCGCAAAAGCTGGCAAAACGGCTGGCACTGGCGCTGATCGTGACCCTGGCCTGTTCCATGATCATTCCCTGGTGGTTGCAGGATCGCATTGAGGCGATGACCGTGGTTGGCCTGCTGATGTCGCTCTGGATTATTGTACTGACACTGCTGGAGCTGCACGAACGCGCCACCCATCGTCACCCGTTCTTTGCCGGATTACGTCATCTGTCACGCAGTCACTGGGGCATGGTGCTGGGCCATCTGGGCGTAGGGGTCACGGTGATTGGCATTGCATTCAGCACGCAGTACAGCGTGGAGCGCGATGTGCGGATGAAAGCAGGCGATAGTGTCGATATTCATCACTATCACTTTGTCTTCCGTGGTGTGCAGAATCTGCAGGGGCCGAACTACAGCGGCGGCATGGGTATTATCGATGTCACCCGCAACGGCAAACATGAAGCAACACTGCAGGCGGAAAAACGCTTTTACACCGCTGCCCGCACCATGATGACTGAAGCGGCGATCGATGGCGGTTTCAGCCGCGATCTCTATGCGGCGCTGGGCGAAGAGCTGGATGATGACAGCTGGGCCGTGCGCATTTACTACAAACCCTTTGTTCGCTGGATCTGGTTCGGTGGCGCACTGATGGCGCTGGGTGGCCTATTCTGCCTGTTCGATCCCCGCTACCGTTCGCGCAAAAAAGCGGAAACGGAGGCGCGGACATGAATAAGAAAATCCTGTTTATTCCCCTGATGCTGTTTCTGCTGCTGGCGGCGGCGCTGCTGTGGCAGCTGACCCGCAATGCCGAGGGTGACGATCCGACCCGACTCGAATCTGCGCTGATTGGCAAACCGGTGCCGCTGTTCCGGCTGGAAGCACTGGATCAGCCGGGCAAAATCTACGATCAGCATGTGCTGACGGATGGCAAGCCGATGTTGCTGAATGTCTGGGCGACCTGGTGTCCGACCTGCCGCGCAGAGCATCAGTATCTGAATACGCTGGCGGAGCAGGGCATCCGCGTGGTGGGGCTGAACTACAAAGACGATCGACGCAAGGCCGTTAACTGGCTGAACACGCTGGGCAATCCCTATGCGCTGAGTCTTTATGATGGCAACGGTATGCTGGGACTCGATCTTGGTGTCTATGGCGCGCCGGAAACCTTCCTGATCGACGGCAAAGGAATCATTCGTTATCGCCATGCGGGCGATCTGAATGCGCGTGTCTGGGAGCAGGAAGTGAAACCGTTGTGGATGAAATACAGCGCGGAGGCGGGATCATGAGAACGCTGTTACTGCTCTGCGGCTTGCTGTTCAGCATCAATCTCTGGGCGACCATCGACACGCTGCAATTTGACTCGGTAGCCCAGGAAGAGCAATACCGTGACCTGACTGCGTCATTGCGTTGTCCGAAATGTCAGAACAACAGCATCGCCGACTCGAATGCCATGATTGCCGCCGACATGCGATTAAAAGTCTACGAGCTGATGAAGCAGGGCCAGAGTCGGCAGCAGATCATCGACTATATGGTGGCGCGTTACGGCAATTTCGTCAGCTATTCGCCCCCGGTCACGCCCTCCACCCTGATTCTCTGGGCGGGCCCGGCGCTGTTTGCGCTACTGGGCGGCGCGGTGATCATCCTGCGCAGCCGTCAGCGTAAAACCCGCAGCGAGCTGGATGAAGATGAGCAACAGCGTCTTAATGCGCTACTGAAGTCAGACAGGAAGCCGTAATGAGTGCATTTTGGATCACCCTTTTTCTGTTACTGCTGGCAGCCTGCACGCTGTTTATGGCGGCGGGCTGGCGGCAACGTCAGGCCAGCACAGGCGATCGCGATCGTCTTAATCAGCGCTTCTACCATCAGCGCATAGATGAGCTGGCGCAGGATGAAGCGCAGGGCGTGGTCGCTGAACGTCCGCTGATGGAGCGGGAATTACAGCAGACACTACTGGCGGATATTCCGCCGTCACAGGCAATGCAATCACACACCAGCAGCCGCTGGATTTTGCTGCCAGGCCTGATTGTACTGATTGCGGTCTCGTTGGGCACTTATCTGAAAACCGGCGGCCTGGCACAATTCACTGGCTGGATGCAGGTGCAGCAGGCGTATCCTGAGCTGCGTGCCCGTCTGATGGACCCTGGCGCTAAACCGCTGAGCATGGAAGAGCTGGCGCGTTTAGAGCTCGGATTGCGTACCGCGTTGCAAACAGAACCGGATAATCTGGCCGACTGGACGATGCTGGGGCGGCTCGGCATGGTGCTGAATAATACAGAGATCGCCAGTCAGGCCTTTGAGCATGCTTTACAGCTGGCCCCCAACGATCTGGCGCTCAAACAGGATTATGCAGAGGTTCTGACGCGATCTTCTGACCCGCAGGATAACCGGCAGGCGTCACTGCTGCTGCAATCATTGCTGAAAGCAGATCCGCACAACCTGCGGACGCTGAGCCTGCTGGCGTTTAATGCTTACGGACAGCAGCAATACGATCAGGCTATCGACGCATGGCAGACGCTTTTAGCTCTGTTGCCTGCCGATGACAAGCGGCACGCGATGATCGCCCGCAGCATTGAAAAGGCCAGAAGTGAGGCAGGGCAGCAGAGTCGTCAGCTGGCGCTGACCGTGACGCTGACACCTGAGGCAGAAAAAATGTTACCGCCAGACGGAGTGTTGTATATTTCGGTTTCTGACGGGGATTCACCCGTGCCGGTGGCGGTTAAGCGGATGCCGCTGAGTCATTTCCCGCTGACGCTGACGCTGGATGACAGTAACGCCATGATGCCAGATCGCCTGCTGTCGGCGCAGCATCAGGTCGCAGTAAGGGTGCGCGTTTCACGCGATGGCAGCGCCAATCCGCAGCCGGGTGACTGGCTGGGGCTGAGCGCCGTAACGCCCTGGGATGGGCATCAGTCCATCGCGGTAGAGATCAATAAGCAGCTTCCCTGAACGTAAAAATTGATAATGTTAACAATGATGCGTGCCATTGCCTGCTGCCTCTGGCACAAAGTCAGCTATGCTCATCGGGTAAGCCGATTCGACTCCGGGCTGTGACCTGAACGATGGGTAGACCTTTTTCATCCGCACAGGGAGATTGGAATGAATTATCGCCTGACCAGCCTGGCTGTGGCCAGCGTCCTTCTGGTGGGTTGTGCCAGTTCAAAGCCCGCGAATAGCGATCCTGCCGGGCGCAGCGATCCATTCGAAGGCTTTAACCGCACGATGTTTAACTTTAACTACAATGTGCTGGATCCGTATGTGTTACGTCCGGTCGCTGTCGCCTGGCGCGATTATGTGCCGGTTCCGGCACGTACCGGCCTGAGCAATTTCCTTGGCAACCTGGAAGAACCTGCCAGCATGGTCAACGCCATCCTGGTGGGTGACGGGCGCGATGCGGGTATTCACTTTACCCGTTTCTTCCTGAACAGCGTGCTGGGCCTGGGCGGTTTCATTGACGTTGCCGGTAAAGCGAACCCGGAACTGGCGCGTGAAGAGCCGCACCGTTTCGGTACTACGCTGGGTCATTACGGCGTTGGCTATGGTCCTTACGTTGAACTGCCTGCCTATGGCAGCTTTACGGTTCGTCAGGATGGCGGCGACTACGTTGATACCCTCTATCCGATTCTTGGCTGGCTGACCTGGCCGATGTCGATCGGTAAATGGACACTTGAAGGGATCGAGACCCGTGCGCAGCTGCTGGATTCTGATGCGATCCTGAAACAGCAGAGCGATCCGTATGCCTTTATTCGTAACGCTTACTTCCAGCGTCACGACTTCCTGGCGCGCGGTGGCAAGCTCAAGCCGGAAGACAACCCTAACGCAGCCGCGATTCAGGATGACCTGAAGGATATCGACGCGCAGTAAATGCAGGATCCCCTGCCTGCGTGTCGCTGTGTTTTTCTGCAGAGCGCACAGCAGCTGAAGTGATGGGAGCATACGCCCGGAACAAAGCATCGCGGGCCATGGATAAAAACGCCGGGAGCGTTTTTAAACAACGCAAAGCGTTGGCCCGGCAGCGGGCGCATCTCAGGGATGAGGTGCGTAATCGCCCACGCTGAGCAGTCAGGTATGGCGGGTTTTGCGTCTTTGCAAAGGGCGCATGCTCCCTGAGCCAGCCAGCGACCCGCCGCCACAAAAAAGGGCGACTCACCAGAGTCGCCCTTTTTGATCGTGCTATTTCATCAGAACTTGTAGTTAAAGTTCGCGCCGTAAAGCCAGGCCTTACCTTCAGAGGTAAAGGTATAAGGACCTTCTTTCACCGTCACTTTCTGTCCGTGCATATAAGAGATGCCTAAATCAACAGAGGCATTATCGTTAAAGGCATAAGAGGTACCGGCACTTAGCCACAAACGATCCTGGTCCGGAATAGAGATAGAACGCTTATCTGCTGGCACCGGGCTGTCATCAAACGCAATACCGGTACGGAAAGTCCAGTTCTTGTCGTAGGAATAGGTCGTGCCCAGCGCAATGCGGTACGCATCGTGGAAGCTTTCATCTTTATAGAACAGCGTCTGGCCGTTTGAACCGGTCGCTTTCAGCTCCTGGAACTGACTCCAGCTGGTGTACGCCAGGCTGTAGTGAACCGCCCACTGCGGTGCCACTTTATGCCAGCCCGACACTTCCCACATCTCCGGCAGATTCAGGGTTAATGCCCCCGGAACGGTCGTGCCGTTGGTGCCATCAGGAACACCGGTCACGGTCGGATCATTAAACGCATTCAGCCGTGATGAGAGGTTGCTCTTATAATCGCCATCGAAATCAATTTTAACTTCTGAACGGTAGGTAAAGCCGAAGCGGTTATTTTCATCCACTTCATACAGGACACCGGCATTCCAGCCGTAGCCCCACTTATCGCCTTTCAGATGGGCCACCTGGGTATCAGCCGGAATACCCAGCCTCGCGCCTGATTCACCTGCATAGCGTTCAATTTTGGCTTTGGCGTAAACCGCATCAAAACCCACACCCACACTAAAATGATCATTCAGACGATAGGCGGTGCTGAGATTGAAATTGCCGGTCATCAGGTCGGTTTTACCCCCGTAACCGCCTGCGGTGTAGCCATTATTAAACTCTGTGGCTAAGCCATAATTTGACGTTGCAGATGCGCCAATCCACCACTGATCGTTAATAGGCTGAACGTAATGAATATTGGGGATCCACTGATTCGGGGCAATATTATTGGCATCCAGGCTGCGTCCGCTGGGACTGCGACCACTGATGTTGACATCTGGCGCAATATAAACCGCACCGAGTGAAAATTCAGGACGATCCATTAATGCCATCGTCGCCGGGTTACGGCTGGCTGACGCCGCCGTATCGCCCATTGCCCCTTCGCCTGAATATGCGCGACCTAAACCAATCGTAGAGAATTCATTTAACTGAAATCCAGCTGCGTAAACGTGTGAAGAGACAAGCGCCACTGCAGCCGCCACGGCTGACTTTGCAAACAGGTTTTTATGGTTCATGACCACAACCTCATGTGAATTATTATTTAACGCTATAACGTCGCGTAACAAAGGACGGCGGATTGTAGGGACTGATGTAAAGCGCACATATCAGACCAGTGCGGAGAGTATAGGTCCGACCTGTGTGCATGTTGCAATATTGTTTTTCAAATATTTCAGAATTGATCGCTTAAAATTCGATCTGCTTAACAAAACAGCCCTAATTCTGCACAGCATACCGATTCCAGTTTGTTCTGGATCAATTTTTATTGTGATATTCGTCACTTAGGGCCATACGCGTGGCGCATTTTTGGGCAAGCAGGTAAAATTTCGGTCATAAAATCGCGCAAACCGCCAGAATGCTGGTCAGGAGAATGAAATGACTGATGCCATTAAAAAATGCAGTGCGACCGAAACCGCAGCCTGTTGCTGTGTTGATGTGGGCACAGTGATGGATAACACCGATTGCACTGCAAGCTGGTCAGAATGGTTTGCTCAGCGTGCCGATGCGGAAGCGAAATTAGCGCAACTTACCCAGCGCGCGCGTGAGGTTGAATCAGAACCCTGTGTGATTGAATCGCGCTTCAGCGAAGTAAATCAGGGCGTACAGCTCGATGTCGATTTCACCTTCAGCTGCCAGGCTGAAACCCTGATTTTTCAGCTCGGTTTGCGTTAAATCTCTAAGCGCCGCGTACATGCGGCGTTTTTCATTTTCGTGTTTCCCTTCGCACTTTTTCCTTTCCGATATTGGCGGCTCACCCGCTTGTGGTTAACACTGATCAGGTCAGACCTCTTCAGGCAATGATGCCACAGTCCCAGCCACAGGTGAGAATAATGAGCAAAGCGCAGCCGCTGCTGACGCGTGATGGTGAACGCATCGCAATAACCCATGGGTTACGCACCCCTTTCCTGCGCCAGGCGACCGGCTTTCATGGCATTCCCGCCATTGAACTGGGACGTATGGTGGTCAGCGAATTAATGGCGCGCAGTGAACTTCCCGCTGAAGTGATAGAGCAACTGGTCTTTGGGCAGGTCGTGCAGATGCCGGAAGCGCCGAACATTGCGCGGGAAATTGTTTTAAGCAGCGGGCTGAATGTACATACCGACGCTTACAGTGTTAGCCGTGCCTGCGCCACCAGTTTTCAGGCGGTAGCGAATGTGGCAGAAAGTCTGATGGCGGGCACCATCTCTGCGGGCATCGCGGGTGGGGCTGACTCCTCTTCAGTGCTGCCAATCGGTGTCAGTAAAACGCTGGCGCGTGCGCTGGTGGATCTCAATAAAGCCCGCAGCGTCGGGCAGAAACTGCAGATCCTGCGACGTCTGCGCCCACGCGATCTGCTGCCGGTGCCACCCGCAGTGGCGGAGTATTCCACCGGCCTGCGCATGGGCGACACAGCCGAACAGATGGCGAAGAGTCACGGCATTACCCGTGAAGCACAGGATGCGCTGGCACTGCGATCCCATCAGCATGCCGCCCGAGCCTGGCAATCCGGGGTACTGAATCAGGAAGTGATGGCCGCTTTTGTGCCGCCGTGGAAAACCGCTATCGATCAGGACAATAACGTCCGTATGAATGCCAAAGCGGAGGATTACGCCCGACTGCGTCCGGCATTTGATCGCCAGCACGGTAGTGTTACTGCGGCCAACAGTACGCCACTCACCGACGGCGCGGCCGCGGTGATTCTGATGCGCGAGGGCCGCGCCCGCGAGCTGGGTATCAGACCGCTGGGTTATCTGCGCAGCTACGCTTTTTCCGCTATCGGGGTGCAGCAGGATATGCTGCTGGGTCCGGCGTACGCTTCACCACTGTCCCTGGATCGCGCTGGCGTGACCCTGGCCGATCTGACGCTGATCGATATGCATGAAGCGTTTGCCGCCCAGACGCTGAGCAACCTGCAGATGTTTCGCGATGAGCGCTTTGCACGTGAGGTACTGAATCGTCCGCATGCGCTGGGCGAAGTGAATGAAGAGCGCTTTAACGTGCTGGGCGGTTCAATCGCCTATGGTCATCCTTTCGCCGCCACGGGCGCGCGCATGATTACCCAGACGCTGAACGAATTACGCCGCCGGGGTGGCGGGTTAGGACTGGTCACTGCCTGTGCAGCAGGTGGTCTGGGTGCGGCAATGGTTCTGGAGGCCGAATAATGGAGCAGAATGCGTTTCATCTGAAGATGCGACTGGATCACGTCGGCATCATCACGATTGATGTCCCTGATGAGAAAATGAACACCCTGAAAGCGGAATTTGCCGGGCAGATCACCGCGATTATTGCGGAGGCGCGGCGCGATCCAAAGCTGGCTGGCCTGGTGCTGATTTCCGGCAAGCCGGATAACTTCATTGCGGGTGCGGACATCAGCATGATCGACCGCTGCAAGAGCGCGCAGGAAGCTGAAGCGCTGGCAAAACAGGGCCAGGAAGTGATGGCTGCGCTCGACGCGCTGCCGTTCCCGGTGGTTGCAGCCATCCACGGTGCCTGCCTCGGCGGCGGACTGGAGCTGGCGCTGGCCTGCGATGCACGTATCTGTTCGCTGGATGATAAAACCCGGCTCGGATTACCGGAGGTACAGCTCGGCTTGCTGCCAGGCTCTGGCGGCACTCAGCGGCTGCCACGCTTAATCGGCGTGCAGCAGGCGCTGCCGCTGATTCTGACTGGCAAAACGCTGCGGGCTAAACAGGCACGTAAGCTGGGTGTGGTTGATGACGCGGTGCCGCAGGCGATTCTGCTGGAGACCGCCATCGCCCGTGTGAAAAAGGGCAAGGTCAGCGGACGAACGCTGCCGCTGCGCGACCGTCTGCTGCATGGCCCGATTGGCCGTCAGGCACTGTTTGCCCTGGCGAGCCGTCAGACAGCTGCCAAAACCCAGGGCAATTATCCGGCGGCAAATCGCATTATTGAGGTGGTGCGCATCGGGCTGGAACAGGGCAGCCGGGCAGGACATGATGCTGAAGCGCGTGCCTTTGGTGAACTGGCGATGACGCCAGAATCCGTTGCGCTGCGCGGCATCTTCTTCGCGACAACGGCCATGAAGAAAGAGCGGGGCGGAGACGCGGAGCCTGCCGCGGTGAAAAGCGTCGCTATTCTCGGCGGTGGCCTGATGGGCGGCGGCATCGCCAGCGTCACCGCCATCAACGCGGGCTTGCCGGTGCGCATCAAAGATATCAGCCTGGAAGGGGTAAACCATGCGCTGAAAACCAGCTGGGAGCTGCTGAGTAAAAAGGTTAAACGACGCCAGCTGACGCCGGCACAGCGTCAACAGCAGATGGCTCGTATCACGGGCGGCACCGATTATCAGGGCTTTTCACAGCGTGATGTGGTGATCGAAGCCGTATTCGAAGATTTAGCGCTGAAGCAGCAGATGGTGAGCGAAGTGGAAGCACACTGCCAGCCGCACACGCTGTTTGCCTCAAACACCTCTTCGTTGCCGATCGCAGAGATCGCCGCCAAAGCGCAGCATCCGGAAAACGTCATCGGGCTGCACTATTTCAGTCCGGTCGAAAAAATGCCGCTGGTGGAAGTGATTCCCCATCTGAACACCTCAACCGCAACGCTGGTGACGATTGTGGCACTGGCACGCAGCCAGGGCAAAACCCCGATTGTGGTGGCGGACAAGCCGGGTTTCTATGTTAACCGCATCCTGACGCCTTATATAAATGAAGCGATGCGCTGCCTGCTGGAGGGCGAACCCATCGACCATATTGATCGGGCGCTGGTGAAGTTTGGTTTTCCGGTCGGCCCGATTCAGCTGCTGGATGAGGTGGGTATCGACGTCGGCAGTAAAATCAGTCCCATCCTGCATCAGGCCTATGGCGAACGCTTTGCCGAGCCGGCCGCGTTTGATGCGGTGCTGAAAGATGGCCGCAAGGGACGTAAAAACAGCAAAGGCTTTTATCGCTATGACCAGCCGCGCTGGCAGCGTAAAAAACCTGACGCCTCACTTTACACTTTGCTGAAGGTCACACCGAAAGCCAGGCAGAGTGAGGCACAGATTGCTGAACGCTGTGTCATGATGATGCTCAATGAGGCGGCCCGCTGTCTTGACGAGCAGGTGATCCGCTGCGCGCGCGATGGCGATATCGGTGCCGTGTTTGGCATCGGCTTTCCGCCATTTTTGGGTGGTCCGTTCCACTACATGGACAAACTGGGCGCGGCGGAAATGGTCAACAGATTAACCCGGCTTACGCAGCAACATGGGGAACGTTTTACACCCTGTGACGCGCTGATTGAGGCGGCTAAAAAATAGACGAAATTTTACATTTCTGCTGAAAATGGAATAACCAATCCGATTCAGCGGCTTAGAAAAACGCCGCCAGAGTGTGCGGCGCAGCATGATTCTGAGAAGTGCTTATTTAATAAACAACCGGTTGACTATACTGAAGCCATTAGGGTAAAACACAGCGTTCATTCGCAGAGTGAAGAGTCAGGCGCTACGCGTCGGGCGATGTCGACAAACAACAGCGGTGCTTTATGCAAGTTTTTATCATGCGTCACGGCGATGCGGCTCTGGAAGCAGCCAGTGATTCAGTCAGGCCATTGACCTTATGTGGCTGCAACGAATCACGTCAAATGGCCAACTGGCTTAACAGCCAGACGCCGGACATTGAGCGAGTAATGGTGAGTCCCTATTTACGCGCGCAGCAAACGCTCGCGACGGTGCGTGAAGCCTTTCCCCTGCCGGAAGGCCAGGACGTTCTGCCGGAGTTAACGCCAGGTGGCGATCCTGAGATGGTAGGGTGCTATCTGCAGGCGCTGGCGAATGAAGGCGTGAAATCGGCGCTGGTGATCTCACATTTACCGTTGGTGGGGTATTTAGTCTCTGAACTGTGCCCACAGGAAACACCGCCCATGTTTGCCACTTCCGCCATTGCCTGCGTGGAGTTCGATCCCGCGGCAAGCTCAGGTAAATTGCTGTGGCAGGTCAGTCCCAAAAAACTGGCGAAAGCGATCTGACGTCTGTGGGCCGATCCCGTCGGCCCCTTTTATGGCAACTCAGGCGGTTGCCACTCCTCAATCTCAATCAAAACCAGCAGCGCGGCGTCACCGCCAAACATCTTCGGCGCCTGATGAAAAGCCATCACCCACGGATGCTGGGCCAGCCACAGCGGCGTCTGCTGCTTCAGAATATGCTTCCCATGACCGGTCATGACGCTGGCGCAGAACAGATGTTCACGTCGGCAGGCGGCGATGAGTGCCCCCAGCTCCTGCTTAGCCTGCTGCTGCGTTAATCCGTGCAGATCCAGGAAAATCTCCGGCGTATAGTCGCCGCGACGCAATTTTTTCAGCTCAAAGTGACTGACATCGGCGCGAACGTAACGGGTTGCCCCTTCCGTAGAAAGCAGCGGCTGAAACTCATCCGAAAAGTAGTGACTGTTGTCCGCCTGCTCTGAAAGCAGACGTTTCACCGGAATCTGGCGGGTTTTCACCGGCGCTTTATGGACAAAGGTGTCCTGTTTTAACTGACGTGTTCCGGTCATTAACTGGCGAAACAGCGCTTGATCATCCGGGCTTAATGGTGTTTTTTTACTCATGGCAGGTCAGTCATATCAGAAAAGGCTGTCACACAGCAGAGCCGCTACCTTACCGTTAAGTGTCATTAAATGTCAGCTTTTTCACCTCGCTGCGCTGAATTCTCCCCGGCTTCATGGCACACTACTGGCCGATTTAGCAAAAGGCCTGCGGAGGGCTACGTGGACAAAATTTTCGTCGATGAGGCAGTGAACGAACTGCACACCATTCAGGACATGCTGCGCTGGGCGGTCAGCCGCTTTTCCGCTGCCGGAATCTGGTACGGACATGGTACAGACAATCCCTGGGACGAAGCCGTTCAACTGGTCCTGCCGTCACTCTGGCTGCCGCTGGATATTCCTGAAGATATGCGCAACGCGCGTCTGACCGCCAGCGAACGTCTGCTGATCGTTGAGCGCGTTATCCGTCGCGTCAACGAGCGCATTCCGGTCGCCTATCTGACCAATAAAGCCTGGTTCTGCGGTCACGAATTCTTTGTGGATGAGCGCGTGCTGGTTCCACGTTCACCCATTGGCGAACTGATTGAGAACCGCTTTGCCGGTCTGGTCAGCACGCCGCCGCGTCATATTCTGGATATGTGTACCGGCAGCGGCTGCATCGCGATTGCCTGCGCCTATGCCTTCCCGGAAGCGGAAGTGGACGCCGTGGATATCTCCACCGGTGCGCTGGCCGTCGCCGAGCAGAACATTGAAGAGCATGGGCTGATTCATCAGGTGACGCCGATTCGTGCTGACCTGTTCCGCGAACTGCCGCAGCTAAAATACGATCTGATCGTCACGAATCCGCCGTATGTGGATGCGGAAGACATGGATGATCTGCCAAACGAATATCGCCACGAACCTGAGCTGGGTCTGGCGGCAGGCAGCGATGGCCTGAAGCTGGTGCGCCGTATTCTGGCGTGTGCGCCTGACTATCTCAGCGAGCAGGGCGTTCTGGTCTGCGAAGTGGGCAACAGCATGGTGCACATGATCGAGCAGTATCCCGATGTGCCCTTTACCTGGCTGGAATTCGACAACGGCGGTGACGGCGTCTTTACGCTGACGCGCCAGCAGATTGTCGACGCACAACACCATTTCTCTTTTTATAAAGACTAAAAGTGGGGCGAAGTATCGCCCGCCAAACCCTGAGAAGGAAACAGCATGGCCGGAAACAGCATCGGGCAATTTTTTCGAGTAACCACCTTCGGCGAGTCCCACGGTCTTGCGCTGGGCTGCATTGTTGACGGCGTGCCGCCAGGCATTCCGCTGACCGAAGCCGATATTCAGCACGATCTCGATCGCCGTCGTCCTGGCACATCGCGCTATACCACGCAGCGCCGCGAGCCGGATCAGGTGAAAATTTTGTCCGGTGTGTTTGAAGGCGTGACGACCGGCACCTCAATTGGTCTGCTGATTGAGAACACCGATCAGCGCTCGCAGGATTACGGCGCGATCAAAGATCTGTTTCGTCCGGGCCATGCGGATTACACCTACGAGCAGAAATATGGTCAGCGCGACTACCGTGGCGGCGGCCGCTCGTCGGCGCGCGAAACCGCGATGCGTGTGGCGGCAGGTGCCATCGCCAAGAAATACCTGCAGATGAAACACGGTGTGGTGGTGCGCGGCTATCTGTCACAGATTGGTGATATCGCCTGCGAGCTGAAAGACTGGAGCATCGTAGAAGAGAACCCGTTCTTCTGCCCGGATGCTGACAAGCTGGAAGCGCTGGACGAACTGATGCGCGGCCTGAAAAAAGAGGGCGACTCCATTGGCGCCAAAGTCACTGTCATGGCTGAGAACGTGCCACCAGGCCTGGGCGAGCCGGTCTTCGACCGACTGGACGCCGATCTGGCGCACGCGCTGATGAGTATCAATGCCGTAAAAGGCGTCGAAATTGGCGACGGCTTTGCGGTGGTAAACCAGCGCGGCAGTCAGCATCGCGACGAGATCCGTCACGATGGTTTCCAGAGCAATCACGCGGGCGGCATTCTGGGCGGCATCAGCAGCGGTCAGATCATCAGCGCCAATGTGGCGATGAAACCGACTTCCAGCATCACCGTGCCGGGTAAAACCATTACCCGTGATGGCGAAGAAGTGGAGATGATCACCAAAGGTCGTCACGATCCCTGTGTAGGGATCCGTGCCGTGCCGATCGCGGAGGCGATGATGGCGATCGTGCTGATGGATCATCTTCTGCGCCAGCGGGCGCAGAACGGTGATGTTAACAGCTCCGTGCCGCGCTGGTGATGGCATGAAAGCGCTCCTGCTTACCCTGAGTGCGCTGCTGATCAGCGCCTCAAGCCTGGCGGCGACGCCGTGGCAAAATATTCAGCATCCAATCAGCGGCGCACCGCAATCTATTGGCGGCTTTGCCAATGGCTGTATTGTTGGCGCGCAGTCGCTGCCGCTGAATTCACCCAACTATCAGGTGATGCGGCAGGATCAGCGGCGTTATTTCGGTCATCCCGATCTGATTCAGTTTATTCAGCGGCTCAGCACCCAGGTGCATAACCTGCAACTGGGTAACGTGCTGATTGGCGACATGGGCATGGCAGCAGGCGGGCGCTTCAGCAGCGGTCACGCCAGTCATCAGACCGGACTGGATGTAGATATCTGGCTGCAGCTACCAAAAAGCCGCTGGAGCGCGCAGCAACTGCTGAAGCCGCAGCCGCTGGATCTGGTTGGGCCAGGCGATAAAAATGTCATTGCGCGCCACTGGCAGCCGGAAATCGACAGCCTGATTAAACTGGCGGCCAAAGATGATGATGTCACACGCATCTTCGTCAATCCGGCAATTAAAAAGCAGCTTTGTGCTGATGCAGGTAACGATCGCGACTGGCTGCGTAAAGTGCGTCCGTGGTTTGCTCATCGTGCCCATATGCATGTGCGGCTGCGCTGCCCGGCAGGCAGTATTGGCTGTGAAGATCAGCCTGCGCCGCCGCCAGGTGATGGTTGTGGCGCAGAACTGCAGAGCTGGTTCCTGCCGAAGCAACCGGGTTCTGGTGCACCGGTGAAACGTGAGCCACCGCCGCTGCCGCCTGCCTGTCAGGCCCTGCTGGATAAACATTTACTGTAAGGGATTCCATGGATTGGTTTGTGGTCAGCCCGCTGCTGGTCGGGCTGCTGTTTTTAATCGCCATGCTGGCCGGTTTTATTGATTCAATCGCGGGTGGCGGGGGATTACTTACGGTACCTTCGTTGCTGGCGGCGGGCCTCTCTCCTGCCCAGGCGCTGGCGACCAATAAACTGCAATCGGTCGGCGGATCGTTTTCCGCCAGCCTCTACTTTGTCCGGCGCGGTGCAGTGAAGCTGAATGAGCAGTGGCTGAATATCGCCATGACGCTGATGGGGTCCGTGCTGGGTGCGATACTGATTCAGCGTCTGCAGGCGGATTTTCTGCGTCAGATGCTGCCGCTGTTTTTAATCGCCATCGGCCTGTGGTTCCTGCTGATGCCGCGCCTGGGGGAAGTGGATCAGGCGCGCCGCCTGCATGGCCTGGCTTATGCGCTGGTGGGCGGCGGAGCCGTGGGATTCTACGACGGATTTTTCGGACCGGGTGCAGGCTCCTTTTATGCGCTGGCTTTCGTCACGCTCTGCGGCTATAACCTGGCCAAAGCGACTGCACACGCCAAGGTCCTCAACTTCACTTCAAACCTGGGCAGCCTGCTGTTCTTTATGTTCGGCGGCAAAGTGGTGTGGGGAACCGGCCTGGTTATGATGCTCGGCGCGTTCTGCGGCGCGCGTCTGGGCGCGCGTTTGGTGCTGAGCCGCGGACAGAAACTGATCCGCCCGATGGTGGTCATTGTCTCTGCCGTCATGAGCATTAAATTACTGTGGGACAGCCACGGCAGCGACGTTCTGGCCTGGCTGGCCACGCTGCATTCGTAACTTTTTACGTGATATCGTCATGAACCCGACTCATTATTATGAACAGCTGATCACGCTGTTTGATCGCTGTTTCAGCGATGAATTTCAGACCCGTCTAATTAAAGGCGACGATGAACCGATCTATCTTCCTGCGGATGCAGAGTCGCCGTGGAACCGCGTGGTCTTTGCCCACGGCTTCTACGCCAGCGCTCTTCACGAGATCTCACACTGGTGCATCGCCGGTGAAGCCCGCCGCAAACTGGTCGATTTTGGCTACTGGTACTGCCCGGATGGCCGCGACGCGCTGACCCAGAGTCAGTTTGAAGCCGTGGAAGTTAAGCCGCAGGCGCTGGAGTGGATGTTTTGTACGGCGGCAGGCTTTCCCTTCAACGTGAGTTGTGACAATCTCGACGGAGATTGTGAGCCGGATCGCATTGCGTTTCAGCGTAAAGTCCATGCTCAGGTCATGAGCTATCTGACGTCGGGCATTCCCGACCGTCCCGCGCGTTTTATTACCGCCCTGGCGGAATTTTATGGCAGGCCGTCATTAACAGCGTCGCAGTTTCCCTGGCCGGACGATCTGTGATGCAGAAAGGCATTATAAATAGAGGAATTGAGATGATCGCAGAATTTGAAGCGCGTATTCTGGCCCTGATTGACGACATGGTCGAGCATGCCAGTGACGATGAGCTGTTCGCCAGCGGTTATCTGCGCGGGCATCTGACACTGGCCGTGGCCGAGGTGGAGCAACTGGGCGAACATACGCCAGAAGCGCTGCAGATTCAGGTCTCCCGCAGCCTGCAAAATGCCATTGCGGCGGGTGAACTCTCGCCGCGCGATCAGGCATTAGTGGTGGGGATGTGGGACAACCTGTTTGTCCAGGCTCGTCAGCTCTCCGCCTGACCGTGCAGGGCGGCATGCCGCCCTTATCATCGCCAGCTAAACCGCTTTTCCCTTCAGTAATTTTCTTACCCAGTAACGATTCGGATTGAGGGCTGCCAGCGTACTGGCATCCAGCGGCTGTGGCTCGCCGGTCAGCTGGGCTGCCAGCACTTCGGCTGCCAGCGGTGCACTGCACAGGCCGCGCGACCCCAGCGCCCCAAACAGGTATAAGCCCGTAAACTCAGGTGCGTCAGCGATGTCATGACCTGCTGCAAGCTGGGTCGGTAAATCAGCATACTGCTTAAGCGTCGCATCATAATCCGGTACGCCGCCCACCATTGGCAGGTGGTCCCGCGTGGCACAGCGCACGCCCATTCTTGCTTCACCGCCACTGACATCCACGTTTGTTACCCAGCGGCTGTCAGGCAGGCAATGCAACAGGCGGCTGCGGTTCTCCTGCTGATCCTCTTCCCGGTAATCTGTGGCGGTTTCGCCACGGTGATAGCTGGCACCGATGCAGTGAGTACCAAACTGTGGGCTGACGGGCGTCAGATAGCCGTCGTAACAGAGCACGGTGTGGAGTGCATTAAGCCCCGGCGTGGAGGGAACATGGCTTACCTGACCGGCCACCGGATAGGCTGGCAGCGGGGCGCTCTGCGCAAAGTCGGCTATCGCATGACCGTTTGCCAGCACCACCGTGGCATGACGGACCGCCGGACGATCGCTGAACGTCAGCGTCCAGTGATCGCCCTCGCGTGAAAGTTCGCTGACGCGATGCAGCCAGTGAATGCGTAATCCCTGGGTTTCGCCATGCGCCAGCATCGCGCTGGTCAGCTCAGCCGGTGAAAGCCAGCCGCCCTGCGGATAGAAAATACCGCCACAGCCGTGTTCGGCATTCGCCAGCGTCTCTGCCTCATCCACATTAACGCCACGGGCAATGGATTCAGGCAGGCCCATCGCCAGCATCTGATCGATCTTCTTACGGCTTTTCTCATCCCAGCCCAGTTGCAGCACACCGCTCCAGTGATGTTCATAGGCGACAGTTAACTGATCGTAGAGCCGCCGGGCAAAACTGAATGCTGCCGGGAAAAAGGTGGCAAGCGCCGGGTCGTGCTGGTTGAGCAGCGGATAGAGTGCTCCCTGACGATTGCCGGACGCGCCCAGCGCCGGCGCCTCATCGGCGCAGTAAAGCGTCACCCGCCAGCCGCGACGCAGCAGCGCCAGCGCCAGCGTGGCACTGGCAACGCCGCCGCCAATGAGCGCAACATCACGTTGCGCCGCTGATTGACGATGATACCAGGGCTGCCCGGCAGGCAGCGCAGGCGCGTCCTGTAACGGTCCGCATAGCATTTCGCGCTTGGGACCAAATCCTTTGCGGCGGATGACGTCAAAGCCGGCCTCCTGCAGACCGCGCCGGACAATGCCTGCGGCGGTAAAGGTCGCGAATGTCCCCTGCGGACGCGCCAGTTTTGCCATCATGCTGAACAGTGCTGGCGTCCACATATCCGGGTTCTTCGACGGCGCGAAACCATCCAGGAACCAGGCATCCACCTGACGATTCAGGCTCTCATCCAGCTCTCCCATCAGCTGGTTAATATCGCCCAGCCACAGGTCGAGGGTGATACGTCCGCCGTCAAACAGCAGTCGCTGACAGCCGGGCAGGGCGGCGGGCCATTGCGCCTGCAGCGCCGCCGCCCACGGGGCCAGTTCAGGCCAGTGCTGCTGCGCCGCAGCCAGGTCATCACGGGTTAACGGAAATTTCTCAAAGCTGATGAAATGCAGACGTTTTAAAGTGGCATCAGGCTGGTCACGCTGAAACGCATCGAACGCCTGCCACAACGTCAGAAAATTGAGGCCGGTGCCAAAACCGCTTTCCGCCACGATCAGCAGATCCCGTGGATGCTCAGCAAAACGCTGGGGAAAACCGTTGCCGCCAAGGAAGACATAGCGTGTCTCTTCCAGACCATTGTCATTAGAGAAATAGACGTCGCCAAACGCTCGGGAAACAGGTGTACCCTGTTCATTCCAGTTTAGCTGCGCATGTTCGACCGGGGTTAATTTCACGGTAAAGGCTCATTTTTCAGGCAGTGGCGCGATTTTAGCGACCCACGTGACATGACGCAAATTTACAAAAGGAAATAGCTGATCGGACTTGTTCGGCGTACAAGTGTACGCTAGAGTGCATGCCAATTAAGAAGAAGTGGATGAGGAAGATTGAATGAAACGTGCTGTGATTACTGGCTTAGGGATCGTTTCCAGTATTGGTAATAACCAGCAGGAGGTGCTGTCATCTCTGCGTGAAGGACGCTCTGGCATCACCTTTTCTGAAGAGATGAAAGATTCCGGCATGCGTAGTCACGTCTGGGGTAACGTTAAACTGGATACCACCGGCCTCATCGATCGCAAAGTTGTGCGTTTTATGAGTGATGCGTCAATCTATGCTTATCTTTCCATGGAAGAAGCGATTAAAGATTCCGGCCTCACCACTGAAATGTATCAGAGCAACCCACGTGTGGGTCTGATTGCAGGCTCAGGCGGCGGTTCTCCACGTTTCCAGGTATTTGGTGCTGATGCGATGCGCAGCCCACGTGGCCTGAAAGCGGTTGGCCCTTACGTGGTCACCAAAGCGATGGCTTCTGGCGTCTCTGCCTGCCTCGCCACGCCGTTCAAGATTCATGGCGTAAACTACTCAATCAGCTCCGCCTGTGCCACCTCGGCGCACTGTATCGGTAATGCTGTTGAGCAGATTCAGCTCGGCAAGCAGGATATCGTTTTTGCTGGCGGCGGCGAAGAGCTGTGCTGGGAAATGGCCTGTGAATTCGACGCGATGGGCGCGCTCTCTACCCGTTACAACGACACCCCGGAAAAAGCGTCACGTACCTATGACAACGAGCGCGACGGTTTTGTTATTGCGGGTGGCGGCGGCATGGTCGTTGTTGAAGAGCTGGAGCATGCGCTGGCTCGTGGTGCGCACATCTATGCCGAAATCGTCGGTTACGGTGCGACGTCAGACGGTGCAGACATGGTTGCGCCATCCGGCGAAGGCGCAGTACGCTGCATGAAGATGGCGATGCACGGTGTCGATACACCCATCGACTATCTGAACAGCCACGGAACCTCTACCCCGGTAGGTGATGTGAAAGAGCTGGGTGCGATTCGTGAAGTGTTTGGCGATAACACGCCATACATCTCTGCGACCAAAGCAATGACCGGCCACTCACTGGGTGCCGCTGGCGTGCAGGAAGCGATCTACTCGCTGCTGATGCTGGAGCATGGTTTTATCGCGCCAAGCATCAACATCACCTCGCTGGACGCGGCAGCAACCGGCATGAACATTGTGACTGAGCCAGTGGAAAAAGAGCTGACCACCGTGATGTCTAACAGCTTTGGTTTTGGCGGCACCAACGCCACATTGACCATGCGTAAATATCAGGCGTAATCAGTACTCTGAAGGGCCGGCTTGCCGGCCCTTTTTGTTTTTAAAGCCCATCTCCGTTACCTCATTTACCCCTCGGTATTAACCCTCCCGCTGCAGTAGCCGCAGCAACTTATCGCATACTGCCACAATCTCGTCAGGCGTCAGCGCGGCAAAACCGAGCATCCAGCCTTGTTGAGATGCGTGTCCGGCATAAAGCGGACTCAGTCGCGGTAGCAGCAATCCCTGTTGTGTTGCCAGCGCGGTTAAGCGTGCTTCATCCTTTTGTACTGTTACCGTCAGCTGTAATCCACCGCCGCTGGCTATTGGCGTGATCCACGGCGAGAGCCGCTGCTCAATCTGCTCAAGCAACCGATCGCGACGGCTGTGATAGAGCTGACGCATCAGGCGCAGATGGCTGGCGAAATGTCCCTGTTGCAGAAAGGCGGCGGTGACAGCCTGCGGCAGCAGGGCGCTGTGCCCATCCAGCACGCTCCGTGCACGGCCTATGGGCGTAACCAGCGCCGGCGGCACGACCATCCAGGCCAGCCGCAGGGAAGGAAACAGCGACTTCGAAAAGGTGCCCAACGTAATGACCCGCTGATGCCGGTCCAGACCCTGCAATGCAGGAATCGGACGTTCGTTGTAGTGAAACTCGCTGTCGTAATCGTCTTCTATCAGCCAGCTCTGGTTGCGCTGTGCCCAGTCCAGCCATGCCAGACGTCGCGGCAGGCTGAGCGTGACGCTGGTGGGATAGTGATGCGAGGGCGTCAGGTACATGAGCGTTGCACTGCCACTGGTGGGCAGGGCGCCTTCGGCATCAACAACAATCCCACGCACCTGTGCGCCTGCAGCCAGGAAGGCATTGCGGGCACCGGGATAGCCCGGCTCCTCCATCCACACCTCATCACCAGGATCGACCAGCATCATGCTCAGTAACTGCAGCGCCTGTTGGGAACTGGTCAGAATGATGACCTGCTCCGGCTGGCACGCGACGCCCCGGGAGAGTGTCAGATAATCAGCAAGTGCACTGCGTAACGGCAGATAGCCACAGGGATCGCCATATCCCATTGCGGTGCTGCCCAGAGAACGTTGTACGCTGCTGCTCAGGCGTCGCCAGGTGTCGTGAGGAAACGCACGTAACTCCGGTGAACCGGATGCGAACGCGTGAGGAAAAGGGGGATCCTGACAGCCACCGGTTGCCAGCACCTGCTGGCCGCGCGCCGAAAAACGGGCGGGCTGATGCCGTGTCGGCAAAGATGAGGGTGTGCCGGGGATGATGATGGCGACAAAAGTACCGCGACCGGTTTCACGTCGCAGATAGCCTTCACTCTCCAGTTGTCCGTAGGCCGCTTCCACCGTCACGCGTGAAAGGTGCAGATCCAGCGCCAGCTGTCTGCTGGAGGGTAACTGCTGACCCGCACGCAGATGGTGCCGGTTAATCGCCAGCCGAAGGGTCGCGCAGAGACGTTCACGCACGCCGCCACTGGTCTGATGCTGGAAAAGTTGTAACAGCGGTGAAGGCATATCGGTCTTATCCCTGATGAAGAATGGGTATCAGTAAGCAGTCCACTTTGCCGTAAACTGCGAATTCATCACAACAGGAGAATCGCTATGTCATCAGTTTTACGCATTCCGGCCGCCACGCCGCAGCAAAGCCTCGACTATCTGCAGTCAAAACTCGCGTATTACACCGACGCGTGGGATCTGGCGGAAGACCTGGAGCAGCAGCGTCAGGCTATCGTGGTGATTGATGCGCGTGCGCCGGAGGCTTATCGCGCCGGGCACATCTGCGGCGCCATCAACTTTCCGCATCGCGGGATGGATGCCAGCACGACGGCCCGGCTTGATCGCCGCAAAGTGTATGTCACTTATTGTGACGGCATTGGCTGTAACGGCTCGACGAAAGCGGCCCTGAAGCTGGCATCGCTGGGCTTTCAGGTAAAGGAGTTAATTGGCGGGCTGGATTTCTGGAAACGTGATGGTCATCCGCTGACCTGGGGTGATGCGGCGGGTGAATGGCCCGTTACCGCGACCAAAGCATCCTGTGGCTGTTAGCTCAGAGTACCAGCCAGAGTAAAAGGGTGATGACGACCAGTGCAATAAAGAAACCCAACAGCGGACGCCCTGCCAGTGACTGAATCGGCGGCGGCAGCGAGGCGACAAAGGGTGACCAGATCGGCTGCGGTTTAATCTCGCTGGCAGCCAGCGGCTGTTCGTGCAGTTTTTCTGCCCGGTCTGCGCGACGGCTGAACAGAAAATTCAGCAAATCCTGAGTCTGCGTCACCGTGAGCACCGTCTGTGGCGTGGCCTGAAAACGCTGCTGGCTGTAATCCTCCAGCTGCTGCCGCTCCTGCTGATCAAGCGGCTGTTTCAGGGAGGCTTCCAGCAAGTGCAGCGTGGGGGCGCTGTGCTGACTCAGCGTCTGGCGCACCTGGAGATATTGGGTCAGCAGCGGGAAGTGACGTGACGGGATCGGATCGCCGCTGGTCAGGTTCACCAGCTTCAGCGCAGCCGTCCACAGCTTACCGGTAGATTCGCCGGTGGCAGCGGCAAGGCGCACCACCTGCTGATTCAGCGTATGGTGCTCAGCAGGCAGCAGCGTACGGTCGCTGACGCGAATCTGCTGCGGCTGGGGAATCGTCATCTGCCCGTTCTGCAGCATCGTCAGCACCTGGCGCAACTGATCCTGGCTCAGCGCGCTAAGCACTGTCTGGCCAAATTGCTGACGGATAAAATCGCTGACAGCCTGGCGGTTATTGCCCTTGGGCAGCAAGTCGGTGAGCTGGGTCATCAGCAGGCGGGTGGCATGTCCATTTTGCGTCTGTGTTAGGCGGTTATTAAGATACTGCTCCGCTGCCGGAAAATGACGCGACTGCAACTCCGCTTCACTCTTGACGCCCACTTCATGACGGAGCCCCGCCCAGAGTTCAGGCGCTTTAAGATTGCTGAGCGAAGAGATACGCACGATCAGGCGTTCTAACGTCGTGCGCTGCGCAGGCGAAAGAGGCTGTTCACCGGCCACGGAACCGTGACGCGTTACGCCGGTTTGCGGATTGACAGATGAACGATCGACCGGCACACCGGGGCCGCTAAGAGGTTGCATGGCGGATTCCTTGGAAAAACAGAACAGCGTGGGGTGCGCCGGAAAAAGAATAGGCCATGATAGCAAAAGCCCCCGGGAAATCCCACGGGGGCATGCGCGTTTCGGCAGGAGAATTACGCTTCGGTGCGCTTCAGTTGGTGACGACGCCAGCGTTTCCAGATTGGCGGCACCAGCAGAACCGCAATTGCCAGAACCAGCAGGATTTTACAGATCAGACTTTCCCACAGAATGACCATGTTGCCGTTGCTGATCGACAGGGCGCGACGGAGGTTCTGCTCCAGCATCTCACCCAGCACAAATCCCAGAATCAACGGCGACATCGGAAAATCCATTTTACGCAGGATATAACCAAAGATACCCAATCCCACCATCAGCAACAGGTCAAAGGTGGTGCTGTGCACCGCGTAGACGCCCACGGCAGAAATAGCGGCAATGGCTGGCACCAGAAACCACAATGGAATGGTTAGCATGCGGGCGAAGACGTTGATCATCGGGATATTCATGATCAACAGCATTACGTTGCCAATCAGCAGGGCAGCAATCAAGCCCCAGACAATATCTGGCTGCTCAACAAACATCGCCGGTCCTGGTGTGATGTTGTAGAGCGTTAATGCGCCGACCATCACCGCTGTTGTCCCTGAGCCGGGAATACCCAGTGTCAGCATCGGAATAAAGGATCCACAGGCAGAAGCATTGTTTGCCGCTTCCGGTGCTGCCACACCACGAATATCGCCTTTACCGAACTGATCGCTGCCGCTGATCTTTTTCTCAGTCATGTAGGCAATAGCACTGGCGATGGTGGCGCCTGCGCCAGGTAACACACCCACAAAGAAACCGATAAACGAGGAGCGCAGCGTTGCGCCGGTTGCCATAGAGGCTTCTTTCATGTTGAACATCATGCGACCGCTGGCACGAACCGCTTTCTGCCCGGTACTGGTGGACTCCAGCATCAGCAGAATTTCGCTGACTGAGAACAGACCAATCACCACCACCACAAACTGAATGCCATCGGAAAGGTGAACGCTGTCAAAGGTAAAGCGGTACACGCCGGTATTGGCATCCACGCCCACCGTAGCCATGCTGAGCCCTATTAATGCCGCAAGGAACGACTTCAGGGGATTGTGACTCATCATGCTGCCAAGACAGGCGATAGCGAACACCATCAGCGCAAAATATTCCGCCGGGCCAAATGCCAGCGACCAGCTGGCCAGCAGGGGCGCGAACAGAATAATGCCGAGGATAGCGATGGTTGAACCGATGAATGAACTGACAGCTGAGATGGACAGGGCAACGCCTGCTTTGCCCTGTTGCGCCATCGGATAACCATCCAGCGCGGTCATGATCGCGCCGGCATCACCGGGCACGTTCAGCAGGATGGAGGAGATGCGTCCGCCATATTCACAGCCGATATAGACCGTTGCCAGCAGGATCAGCGCCGATTCCGCCGGTAAGTGCAGGGCAAAGGCCAGCGGCATCAGGATCGCCACGCCGTTGATCGGCCCCAGACCCGGCAGCAGGCCGACGATGGTACCGATAAAACAGCCAATCAGGGCAATCAGCAGGTTCTCTGGCGTCATGGCGACGGCAAAGCCCTGCATTAAAAAGGACCAGGTATCCATGATACTCTCCTTAACTCAGCCAGCTGCCGACCGGAAGGGTCACTTCCAGCAGACGGTCAAAGGCATAAAAAAGTGTGGAGCCCATTACCACGCCGGACAGTGCGGCTGCCCACCAGCGCGCACCAAACAGCAAGCCGATGCCAAACGTCAGCAGCGTTGTGCTGATGGCAAAGCCCAGCATTTCAAACAGCCAGCCATAGAGCATCATCATTGCCGCCAGCGCCACCAGACGTTTCAGTGTGCTGTGGGCTGGCCAGTGAATGGTGTCCGGTTTACGAAACAGCATCAGCACGGCACAGATTGCCATCAGGCCAAGGATCGCCATCGGGAACGGTCGTGGTCCCACCGGTTCGTAGCTGTATTCACTCTGAATTTGCCAGGCTATTACCATGCCGCCGAGGCACAGGGCCAGCCAGAGGCCCGCAAAAATACGATCGCTCATGATTCGCTCCGCTTATTTGGCCAGACCAAATGATTTTGCCTTCTCACGATAATCCGCCACCTGCGTTTTCACGTAGCTATCGAGTTCCTGCCCGAACATGTTGAATTCAAACAGACCACGCATATCGCGTTGTTTTTTAAACTCCGGGGTATCCACCATCTTTTTAAATGCCTGCTCCCACCACTGATAATCAGCATCGCTGACTTTAGGGCCGAGGTAGTAGCCACGAATAACGGGCCAGACGATATTAAAACCCTGTTCTTTGGCGGTAGGGACCTCAGCCAGCTGGCCAGGAAGACGTTGATCGGACATCACCGCCAGTACCCGCATTTTGCCGCCCTGCAGATGTGGCACCATCTCACTCATGTCGCCGGAAACCACCTGAATATGATTACCGAGCAGCGCCGTTACCGGCTCACCACCGCCTTCAAAGGCGACATAGCGCATTTTGCGGGGATCGATGCCCGCTTCGCGCGCCAGCAACGCCGTTTTCATCCAGTCCTGACTGCCGATTGACGCGCCGGCACCGACCACCACTTTGGTCGGATCTTCTTTCATTGCCGCCATCAGTTCGCCCAGGGTTTTCCATGGCGCATCTTCGCGTACGGCGACCATACCGTAGTCCGTTCCCACGGCGGCCAGCCACTTCACATCGTCAACCGAATAGCGGCCAAATTTGCCCTGTGACAGGTTCAGCAGCGATCCGCCAGAAAAGGCGACCACCGTGCCCGCTTCAGCCGGGCGCTGGGCGATAATAGCGTTATAGGCCACCGCACCCACGCCGCCAGGCATATAGGTCACGCGCATCGGGGTTTCAATTTGTTTGGTTTCCTGCAGCGAGACCTGCAGCAGCTTGCAGGTAAGATCAAATCCGCCGCCCGGTTTGGCAGGTGCAATACATTCGGTGCGGCCAGGGCCGTCAGCGGCATTCGCAGCCGGCACCAGCAGAGCCAGCAGGGCAGAGGTAAGGGCGGTATGGATTATTTTTTTCATCGTGCGCTCCATTCATTCTTCCAGAGTGTGATTACAGCCGTAATATTGGCGTTACTGAATTGTTAAAACAGTTACCTTTCATTTACCTTTCACTGCCCGGATTTAATGACAGGATGTGAGATGCGTCTCTTACTGGTAGAAGATACCGTTGAACTGGCACGCTGGCTGCAGAAGGCGCTGACGCAAAAGGGCTTCGCCGTTGACTGGGTTGCAGATGGGGTTGCCGCCGATCACGCGTTGCAATGTGAAGCCTATGCGCTGGTCGTGCTGGATGTTTCCCTGCCGCGTATTGATGGTCTGGAGGTGCTGACGCGGTTACGGCGGCGTGGACAGGGTGTGCCGGTATTGCTGTTAACGGCGCGCAGTGCACTGGATGACCGGGTGCGCGGCCTGAATCTGGGGGCGGATGATTATCTGACCAAGCCGTTTGAACTGGATGAACTGGAAGCGCGATTGCGCGCGCTGTTGCGGCGCAGTCAAAGCCAGTCCGCGCAAAGTCAGTCACTGGGGCAACTGGTGCTGGATGGGGAGGGCTATTTTCTGCTGGCTGAAAAGCCGCTGGCATTAACGCCGCGCGAATCCAGTATTCTTACTACCCTGATGCAGCGCCATGGCCGGCCCGTTTCCCGTCAGCATCTCTATGAACAGACCTTTACTCTGGCTGATGAGGCCAGTCCGGAGAGCATTGAGCTGTATGTGCATCGGGTGCGTAAAAAACTGGCGGGCAGTGATGTAGCGATTGTGACGCTGCGCGGACTCGGCTACAGCCTGGAAACCTTGCCGTGCGGCTGATTCACTCTCTGCGCGGCGAGCTGCTGGCGTGGCTGGGCCTGCCACTGCTGTTGCTGTGGGCCCTGTCAGTCTATACCCATTATCAGAGTGGGCTGGCGGCAGCCAACCAGGCCTATGACCGCTCGCTGCTGGCTTCGGCCCGAACCGTGGCAGAACGTCTGGTGGTACGACAGCAGCATCTGGAAGTCGATGTTCCCTGGGTAGTGCTCGACAGCTTTGAACGCAATATGAATGATCAGCTGTTTTATCAGGTCATTTCCCCGCAGGGGAAAACCCTCTCCGGTTACGACGATCTGCCGCCGATTCCGCCAGCCAGTAAAATGTCGACCGCTTATCCGGCGCTGGTGCATTTCTATGATGGTCGCTATCACCAGCATCGCATTCGCGTTGCGGCACTCTGGCAACCGGTCAGTGAGGCGGGTGTTGAAGGCATGGCACTGGTCCTGGTGGCTGAAACCATTAATTCTCGTCAGGAGTTCGCCAGCCGGTTGATGCGCACTGCGCTGATCAGTCAGAGCGGGCTGGTTCTGATGACGCTACTGCTGGCCAGTCTGATGCTGCGTCGGGTGCTGCGACCGCTACGTCGACTGTCACGCATTGTCCTGCAGCGGGATGGGGGAGAGTTAACGCCACTGCCGTCATTACCCTGGTCAGAGCTTCAGCCGCTGATCATCGCGTTTAACCGTTACCTGGAGCGCCTGCGCGGGCTGCTGGCGCGTCAGGATCGCTTCAGCGCCGACGCGGCTCACCAGCTTCGCACCCCGCTGACCATCCTCAAAACTCAGGTCAGCGTGGCACTCAACAGCGATCGTCCTGAGCAGTGGCAGGAGAGCCTGCTTGGGATGCGCCACACGCTGGATGAGACCATTTTACTTACCGACCGGCTGCTACAGCTGGCCCGCATTAAAGCGCGGCATGGTGAAGATAAGCCAATGGCACGTGTCGATCTGGCCGCCATTGTGCGTGAAGCCTGTTTTAGCCGTTATCCGGCGGCGCGAACCCGGCAGCTTGACCTCGGTTATGAGGGTGAAGAGTGTCATAAGGTGGTGGGGGATGGTGTTCTGCTGGGCGAGCTGTGCGCCAACCTGCTTGATAACGCTATTAAATACACCCCGCACAATGGCGTGGTGACGGCGCGCGTGACACCTGGAAAACTGGAAATTGAGGATAGTGGTCCGGGCATTGAGGATGCCAGTCAGGCCAAAGCACTGCAGCCTTTTCAGCGGCTGGATAATGTCGGCATGCAGCCCGGTGCGGGTATTGGTCTTGCGCTGGTCCAGGATATCTGTGCCTGGCATGGTGCCACAATGCAGCTGGACCGCAGCCCGCAGCTTGGCGGGCTGCGGGTAACCGTCTTGTTTACCTCGGTGGCAGGCTGACCGCTTTACGCCGGGTTAACGGCGTACGCAGTCGCTGGGCCAGGATCACACCGCCCAGCGTCAGACCGCCGCCAATCCAGTGGTAACTGTGCAGCTGTTCATGCAGGAATATCACCGCAATCACCGCGGTAAATACCGGAATCAGATTCATAAAGATGCTGGTGGTGCTGGCCCCCAGACGCTGCACGCCATGGATCCACAGGAACGGCGCAATGATCGACGCAAACAGACCGGCAAATGCCACCAGCGGCAGATTATGCCGGTTAAGCGCCACCTCAGGTGCCAGCAGAAAACCTGGCAACAGCAGCACGACACCAAATAAAATCTGCACATACAGGCTTTGCCAGATAGGCAGCGGCAGCGCCCAGCGCCGTGTCAACACGCCATAGAGTGCATAGGCGGCGGAAGCGGCCAGCATCAGCAGTTCGCCTTTGCCCAGGCCATGATTCAGCAGTTGCATCACATTGCCTTCACTGACCAGCCATACCAGACCGATGAATGAGATGATACTGCCGAGCAGGATACCGAGCGTCGGCGCAATGCGTAGGATCACGACGCTCAGCAGCACGGTGAGCAGCGGAATGAGTGCGCCAATAATGCCCATAAAGAGTGCGCTGACACTGTGTGCCGCGTAATACGCGAGGCTCTGATAGAGCACCATCCCGAGCAGTCCAAGCATAGCCAGCCGCCAGAGATGCGGCTTGATAGCCACACGCGCCCGCCACACGCCCGGCAGCACAAAGGGCGTCAGCACCAGTAGCGCCAGCAGCCAGCGATAGAAAGAGATCGCCGCGGGATCGATCGCACTGGCTGAGAGCTTGCTGACAATGGAGTTGATTGACCAGATTATTACCGCAAAGAGCGGATAGAGGAAAAACATGCTGACTCTCTATATGTATAATTAATGAGGCGCATTGTACGCGTGTCCGGATTTATTCAGATCATTAATATCGGAAAAATAAGTGATTGATGGGACAGAGTGATCCTGAAAGTGACCAGTCACTCCCCGCGTCATATGACATCGGGCGGGTCACGACAGCGGCTGCGTTTTCTGCGCGCCATCGTGCTGCCGGCGCAGGGGAAAGTGTGCAGCGTCTCGCCCTTGCGCTGGAATACCGTTCCGCCCCGGCGCTGATTGTCATTTTCAGGCAGCCGGCGGAAATCACGCCCGATCGCTATCGCGCACGGTTAGGCTAACGCGTCGCTTTGTGCCAGAATCACTCCCCTCTATGCAACTGACAGGAAAGCCGTAGTGAAAATTCTGGTCGATGAAAATATGCCCTACGCCCGTGAGTTATTCAGTCGTACCGGCGATGTTGTCGCGGTGCCGGGACGTCCGCTGCCGGTGGCAGAACTGGCCGATGCCGATGGCCTGATGGTGCGCTCAGTCACCCAGGTGAATGAGTCACTGCTGACAGGAAAGACGGTAAAGTTTGTCGGAACCGCTACGGCGGGCACCGATCATATCGACGAGAACTGGCTGCAGCAGGCGGGCATTGCGTTCTCTGCCGCTCCGGGTTGTAACGCCATTGCCGTGGTGGAATATGTTTTCTCTGCGCTGCTGCTGCTGGCGGAGCGTGACGGCTTTGAGCTGCGTGACCGCACGGTCGGCATCGTCGGTGTCGGTAACGTTGGCGGGCGTCTGCAAAAGCGTCTGGAGGCCTGGGGCATCAAAACCCTGCTGTGCGATCCACCACGCGCCGATCGGGGTGACGAGGGCGATTTCCTGTCGCTGGAAGCCGTCACCGCACAGGCTGATATTCTGACTTTCCACACCCCGCTGTTTAAAGACGGTCCCTATAAAAGCTGGCATCTGGCGGATGCGGCGCTGCTGATGGCGCTGAAGCCCAACACCATTCTGATCAATGCCTGTCGCGGTCCGGTGGTGGACAATGGCGCGCTGCTGGAAGTGCTGAAAATGCGGCCGGATCTCAGCGTTGTACTGGATGTCTGGGAGCCGGAGCCGGATCTCTCACTGGCGTTACTGGATAAAGTTGATATCGCCACACCGCACATCGCAGGCTACACCCTGGAAGGCAAAGCACGCGGCACTACGCAGGTATTTGAAGCCTGGTGCGATTTTATTGGTCAGCCGCAGCAGGTGCCGCTCAGCACTTTACTGCCGGTGCCGGAGTTCAGTGAAATCACCCTGAATGGCCCGCTGGATCAGCCAACGCTGAAACGCCTGGCGCATCTGGTGTATGATGTGCGCCGCGATGATGCCCCCCTGCGTAAAGTGGCGGCCAAACCGGGCGAATTTGATCGCCTGCGCAAGCAGTATCTGGAGCGCCGCGAATGGTCGTCGCTGCAGGTGAAATGTGATGACGCCACAACGGCTGAGAAGCTAAACCTGCTGGGCTTTAACGCAATCATCTCCCCGAAATAACGGGCGCTGCAGGTCAGTCGCCCCGGCGCGGTTTCCGCACTGAATCAGTCAGTTGACGGAAGCGATGCGTACTGCTGGCATGGCTGCATGACGGTGGTTTCCGGGGGAGATACCCCATGGATTTCGGGTTGCATTGCGGCGGCAAGAGCACGAGTCCCGATGAGCTTACTCAGGTAAGTGATTCGGTTGAGTGAACGCAGCCAGCAAAGATGCAACGTGAAAGACGATGGGGATAAATCTGAATCCCTGGGCGGTGAATATCACCGCCTTCTGTTTTTATGTCATTGTCTGGAGTAAACCAACATGTCTGACGGCTGGAATATTGCGCTACTTGGCGCGACAGGCGCAGTAGGGAACGCTGTACTGGAACTGCTGGCGGAACGCCAGTTCCCGGTTGGTGAATTATATTTGCTGGCCAGCGAAAACAGCGCGGGCGAAATCAAGCGTTATGAGGGCCGCTCGGTGCGGGTCGACAATGCAGAGACATTCGACTGGTCACAGGCGCAGCTGGCCTTTTTCGTGGCGGGACGTGACGCTTCGGCGCGCTTTGCCGATGAAGCGGCAAACGCCGGTTGTCTGGTGATCGACAGCAGCGAGCTGTTTGCGCTGGAACCTGATGTGCCGCTGGTGGTGCCGGATGTGAACCCGCAGGTGCTGGCTGATTATCGTAATCGCAACATCATCAGCGTGGCAGATAATCTGGTGAGCCAGCTGCTGACCGCAATTAAACCGCTGGTGGATGCAGCCGGACTGAGCCGTTTACAGGTGACGAACCTGATCTCGGTCTCCAGCTACGGCAAAGTGGCGGTGGATGCGCTGGCCGGGGAAAGTGCCCGCTTGCTGAATGGTATTCCAGCCGATGAACACCATTTTGGTCGTCAGCTGGCGTTTAACCTGATGCCCCAACAGGCCGATGCAGAAGGCAGCGTGGAAAGTGAACGTCGCCTGATTGATCAGGTACGTAAGGTATTACAGGACGAAGGCTTACCGATTGCGGTCAGCAGCGTACAGGCACCGGTGTTCTACGGTAATGCGCAGATTGTGCATATCGAAAACCTGCGCCCGCTCTCTGCGGAAGAAGCGCGTGCCGAGCTGGCGCTGGCGTCAGATATTCGTCTGAGCGAAGAGGATGAAGTGCCAACGCCGGTTACGGATGCCTCAGGCAACGGCGAACTGAGTATCGGCGCGGTACGTAACGACTACGGTATTCCGGAGTTACTGCAGTTCTGGTCAGTGGCGGACAATATTCGTTTTGGCGGCGCGCTGATGGCGGTGAAAACTGCCGAGAAACTGGTTCAGGAGTATCTGTAACCATGTCCGATGGTCAGACGCAAAAACTGGCGCTCGGCATCGAGTATGACGGCAGTCGTTACTACGGCTGGCAACGTCAGAATGAAGTCCGCAGCGTGCAGGAGAAGGTAGAGCGCGCGCTGTCGAAGGTCGCGGATCACCCGGTCAGCATTTTTTGCGCGGGCCGCACCGATGCCGGCGTGCACGGAACGGGGCAGGTGGTCCATTTCGAGACGACATCACAACGACCTGATGGTGCCTGGACGCTGGGCGTCAACGCTAATCTGCCGCCGGATATTGCGGTGCGCTGGGTGAAAGCGGTGCCGGATGAGTTTCATGCCCGCTTCAGCGCTACGGCCCGACGCTATCGCTACCTGATCTACAATCAGCGTCTGCGTCCGGCGGTGCTGGCGCAGGGCGTCACGCACTTCTACCATCCTCTGGATGCGGAGAAGATGCAGCGCGCCGGGCAATGTTTGTTAGGCGAAAATGATTTCACCTCATTTCGCGCCGTGCAGTGCCAGTCGCGTACCCCGTGGCGCAACGTGATTCATCTTAACGTCACGCGTCAGGGCCCTTACGTGATTGTGGATATCAAAGCCAACGCTTTTGTCCATCACATGGTGCGCAATATCGTGGGCAGTCTGATGGAGATAGGCTGCGGCAATAAGCCTGAGTCATGGATGGCCACGCTGCTGGCAGCGAAAGATCGGACACTGGCGGCAGCCACAGCCCGGGCAGAGGGATTGTATCTGGTGGCGGTGGATTACCCATCCCACTTTGCGTTACCACAACCGTCGATGGGACCGTTGTTCCTCGCGGATTAATTTACTTTCAGGACTTAAAAGGGCGCGCTATGGAGTTTATCCATTTTCTGGTCGATTTTATTCTGCACATCGATGTGCATCTTGCTGAACTGGTTGCACAGTACGGTATCTGGATTTACGCTATTTTGTTCCTGATTTTGTTCTGCGAAACCGGACTGGTGGTCACGCCATTCCTGCCGGGTGATTCGCTGCTGTTTGTGGCGGGCGCACTGGCCGCGCTGCCAGGTAACGATCTCAATGTGCACATTATGGTGGCATTGTTAGTGGTGGCGGCGGTTCTGGGCGATGCGGTGAACTACACCATTGGCCGCCTGTTTGGCGAACGGTTGTTCAGTAACCCGAACTCGAAGATTTTCCGTCGCAGCCATCTGGATAAAACCCATGCGTTTTATGCCCGTCATGGCGGAAAAACCATTATCCTTGCGCGCTTTGTGCCCATCGTCCGGACGTTCGCGCCGTTTGTTGCGGGTATGGGCCATATGTCCTATCGCCACTTCGCACTGTTCAACGTGACGGGTGCGCTGCTATGGGTGCTGCTGTTCTCCTACGCCGGCTACCTGTTTGGCGATCTGCCGGTGGTGCAGGAAAATCTGAAGCTGCTGATTGTCGGCATTATCGTGGTGTCGATTCTGCCGGGTGTGATTGAAGTCTGGCGTCATCGCCGTCAGGCTAAGCAGCAGAAGCTGCCATAAGGCTTCGCTCAGGGGTAAGACCAGATTTTTATCCACAGTCTGAACAGGTTGTGGTTTAATGAGCGACATTTACCGTCTGCTGAAGCTGTTTTCAGCAGTATCAAGACGACTGGACCAGGTCAGTTTTAAACAGAAAGGTCATCAATGAGCTGGATTGAACGCATTCTTAATAAAAGCACCGGAACGCCTGTGCGCAAAGCCAGTATCCCGGAAGGGGTCTGGACCAAGTGTGACAGCTGTGGTCAGGTTCTCTACCGCGCCGAGCTGGAGCGTAATCTTGAGGTCTGCCCGAAGTGTGACCATCACATGCGTATGCATGCCCGTGAGCGTCTCGGCAGTGTCCTCGATCAGGGCACTATGGTTGAGCTGGGCAGTGAACTTGAACCTAAAGATCTGCTCAAGTTCCGTGACTCCAAAAAGTATAAAGACCGTCTGGTAGCGGCCCAGAAAGACACCGGCGAGAAAGATGCGCTGGTTGTCATGAAAGGTCAGCTGCACGGCATGCCGGTTGTTGCGGCAGCCTTTGAATTTGCCTTTATGGGCGGTTCAATGGGTTCTGTGGTTGGTGCGCGCTTTGTGCGTGCGGTTGAGCAGGCGTTAGAAGATAACTGTCCGCTGATCTGCTTCTCCGCCAGTGGTGGTGCCCGTATGCAGGAAGCGCTGCAGTCGCTGATGCAGATGGCGAAAACCAGTGCGGCACTGGCCAAAATGCGCGAGCGCGGTCTGCCATATATTTCTGTGCTGACTGACCCGACGATGGGTGGCGTTTCGGCCAGTTTTGCGATGCTGGGTGACCTCAATATCGCGGAACCTAAAGCGCTGATCGGCTTTGCCGGTCCACGCGTGATCGAACAGACCGTGCGCGAAAAACTGCCGCCAGGCTTCCAGCGCAGTGAGTTCCTGATTGAGAAGGGCGCGATCGATATGATCATTCGTCGTCCGGAAATGCGTTACAAACTGGCAAGCCTGCTGGCAAAAATGATGAACCTGCCAGCACCGCTGCATGACGGTGAACAGTCCGCTCCTGCGACGACTGAATCGGAAAGCAACGAGGCCTGACAGGAGATAGAGAGGTGCGTCCAAAGCACCTCTTACCAATGCACCGTATACCGCAGCACCAGTCTGCCAGGTATAAATAAGCAAAACGGGACATATGGACAATCTTCACCTTCCTCAAGCCACGTCGCCTTTGGCCACGTGGCTTTATTATCTTGAGCACCTGCATACTCAGGCCATCGAACTGGGTCTGGACCGTATTCGTCAGGTAGCACTTCGTCTCGACCTGCTGAAACCCGCTCCCTTTGTCTTTACCGTAGCCGGCACTAATGGCAAAGGCACGACCTGTCGGACCCTGGAAACGCTGCTGATTGCCGCGGGCTACCGCGTTGGCGTCTACAGCTCGCCACATCTGGTGCGCTACACCGAGCGTGTTCGGGTCCAGGGAGAGGAGCTGAGTGAAGCGCAGCACTGCGCCAGCTTTGCGGAGATTGAAGCCGGACGTGCGGATATCTCCCTGACCTATTTCGAATTTGGCACGCTCTCTGCGCTCAATCTGTTCCGCCAGGCGCAGCTGGATGTGGTGATCCTCGAAGTCGGCCTCGGCGGACGGCTGGATGCCACCAACATCGTGGATGCCGATGTCGCCGTAGTCACCAGCATTGCACTGGATCATACTGACTGGCTTGGGCCGGATCGCGAAAGCATCGGGCGTGAGAAAGCGGGTGTGTTCCGGGCGGGGAAACCGGCAGTCGTCGGTGAACCCGATATGCCACACAGCATCGCGGTGGTCGCGCAGGAAAAAGGCGCTGAGCTGTTACAGCGCAACCGTGACTGGTCATGGCAAGCTCAGGCCGAAAGCTGGTCGCTGCGTGATGCGCTGGGGGAGCTTAACGATCTGCCGCTCCCCCAGGTGCCGTTACCTAACGCGGCGACGGCACTGGTCGCGCTGCGTGTCTCAGGGCTTGAGGTCAGTGAGGCGCAGATTCGCGCCAGCCTGCCGCTGGCGATGCTGCCAGGACGTTTTCAGACGATTAGTGAATCACCGCGCGTGATTCTGGATGTCGCTCATAATCCGCATGCAGCGTCGTATCTGGCGTCACGGCTGGCGACGCTGCCGAAACGCGGCAAAGTGCATGCCGTCGTGGGCATGCTGCATGATAAAGATATTGCCGGTACGCTGACGGCGCTGGCACCCATGGTCGATGCCTGGTACTGCGCACCGCTTGACGGTCCGCGCGGCGCCAGTGCTGAGCAACTGCTGGACTGCCTCTCGCAGGGCGAAGCCTTTAGCTCGGTTGAGCTCGCCTGGCAGCAGGCACGCCAGCGGGCAGCGCCGCAGGACACTGTGCTGGTCTGTGGTTCATTCCACACCGTTGCGCAGGTCATGGAATCGATTGAAACGGAGAAAGGACGTGGCAAGTAAGTTTCAAAACCGTTTAGTCGGCACCGTTATTCTGGTCGCCGTTGGCGTGATTGTGCTGCCAGGGCTGCTGGATGGTCAGAAAAAGCATTACAAAGAAGAGTTCGCAGCCATTCCGCTGGTGCCGAAACCTGACGATCAGCAGGACAGTGAAATGGTGCCACCGGTTACCCAGTCGCTGCCATCCCAGCCACCTGAAGGCGCGGGCAATGCGGTCAACAGCAGTAATGGTAATAGCAAAAGCAGCGTCACGGCAGAGCAGGGGCGTGCCGAGCCGGATGATGATACCGAACCGACTGTGGTTTCGCCGCCGCCGGTTCATCAGTCTGTGCCTGCACAGACGGTGACCAAACCGAAAGTGGCAGAGCAGCAGAAAACTAAAGTCACTGAGCAGCCTAAGCAGAAACCGGTCGAACAGCAGAAGCCTAAAGCGGTGGAGCAGACGAAGCCGAAGCCGGAAGAACCGCCTAAAGCGGTCGAACAGCCGAAGCAGGAAGCGGCGCCAAAAGCAGCAGAGACGACCGCACCGGCAGGGCAGGCTTATGTGGTGCAGTTAGGTGCGCTGAAAAACGCCAGCAAAGTGAATGAGATTGTCGCGCAGTTGCGGCTGTCGGGCTATCGCGCCTTTACTGTGCCTTCAACGCCCGTTCAGGGTCAGATTACCCGCATTTACGTCGGGCCGGATGCCTCGAAAGCCAAAATGCAGAGTGCCGTTGGCGAGCTGAAAAGCATCTCAGGGTTGGGCGGTGTTGTGAAACCGTACAGCGCCCGCTAAACCGGCGATTGGCGCTGCCGATAGCAGTAACAGGCAGCGTCTTTTTCCCGGCGTACAGCGTGCTCAGGTCGCGCGGTACGCCTGAAATAGTGAATATTTTCAACGGCCTTTCCGGCTGAGAATCACCCAGGCGATTGCGTTTTTTTTCATCGCCTTTTTTATGGATGCAGAAAAAGAAAACCGCTACGCAAACGTTTTCTTTTTCTGTTAGAATGCGCCCCGAACTGGATGCAGGGGTGCAATTGCACTGGCGCTGGAAGAGTTCATGATCTGGATTGATTACGTCATTATTGCGGTAGTTGGTTTTTCGGCTCTGGTCAGCCTCGTCCGTGGGTTTGTCCGGGAAGCCTTATCTCTTGTTACCTGGGGATGCGCGTTTTTTGTCGCCAGTCATTACTACGCCTACCTTGCAGTCTGGTTTACAGGTTTTGACGACGAACTGGTTCGTAACGGTATCGCCATCGGTGTGCTGTTTGTGGCTACCCTGATTGTAGGGGCCATTGTGAACTACGTTATCGGCACGCTGGTGGAGAAAACCGGCCTGTCGGGAACCGACCGGGTGTTGGGCGTCTGTTTCGGGGCGTTGCGTGGTGTGCTGATCGTAGCCGCTTTGCTGTTCTTCCTTGATACATTCACTGGCTTTTCTAAAAGTCCAGACTGGCAACAGTCTCAACTCATTCCCGAGTTCAGTTATATCATCAGGTGGTTTTTTGATTACCTGAAAAGCACGTCGAGTTTTTTACCCCGGTGATGTGACCGGGAGTGCGGCTAAATGAGGAAATGACAACATGTGCGGTATTGTCGGTATCACCGGTTTCATGCCGGTCAACCAGTCGATCTATGACGCGTTAACGGTGCTCCAGCACCGCGGGCAGGATGCCGCAGGCATTTGTACGATTGATGCGCTGAAATGTTTTCGCCTGCGAAAGGCAAATGGCCTGGTCAGCGACGTTTTCGAAGCACGCCACATGCAGCGTCTGCAGGGCAATATGGGGATTGGCCACGCGCGTTATCCCACTGCGGGAAGCTCCAGTGCCTCTGAAGCGCAGCCATTCTATGTAAACTCCCCATACGGCATCACCCTGGCGCATAACGGTAACCTGACCAACGCCCATGTGCTGCGCAAGCACCTGTTTGAAAAGGGCCGCCGTCACGTTAATACCACCTCAGATTCTGAAATCCTGCTGAATATCTTTGCGCAGGAGTTAGATCGTTTTCAAAATGATCCGCTGGAAGCCGACAACATTTTTGCCGCGGTGGCTGCCGTACATCAGCAGGTGCGTGGCGCCTACGCGGTTGTCTCGATGATTATCGGCCACGGCATGGTTGCTTTCCGTGACCCTAATGGCATCCGTCCGCTGGTGCTGGGCAAGCGCGTTATCGCTGATGGTCGCACCGAATATATGGTCGCCTCCGAGAGCGTCGCGCTGGATACGCTGGGCTTTGAGTTCATCCGTGACGTCGCACCGGGTGAAGCCGTCTATGTCACTGAAGCGGGCCAGCTCTCTACCCGCCAGTGTGCTGAAAACCCGAAAAGCAATCCGTGCCTGTTCGAATATGTCTATTTTGCCCGTCCGGACTCTTTCCTGGATAAAATCTCCGTCTACAGCGCCCGTGTCCGCATGGGCACCAAGCTGGGCGAGAAAATTGCCCGCGAGTGGGAAGATTTGGATATCGACGTGGTGATTCCTATTCCGGAAACCTCTACCGATATCGCGCTGGAAATTGCCCGTATTCTCGACAAGCCTTATCGTCAGGGCTTCGTGAAAAACCGTTACGTTGGCCGTACTTTTATCATGCCGGGCCAGCAGTTACGTCGCAGCGCGGTTCGCCGCAAGCTCAACGCTAACCGTGCTGAATTCCGTGATAAAAATGTCCTGCTGGTGGATGACTCTATCGTGCGGGGCACCACCTCAGAGCAGATCATTGAGATGGCGCGTGAAGCCGGCGCCAGACGCGTTTATCTGGCGTCTGCTGCACCGGAAATTCGTTTCCCGAACGTCTACGGCATTGATATGCCGAGCGCCACGGAACTGATTGCGCATGGCCGCGAAGTGGAAGAGATTCGCCAGCTGATTAAAGCCGATGCGCTGATTTTCCAGGACCTGGACGATTTGATTGAAGCGGTGCGTGAAGAGAACCCGGACATCGCCCAGTTTGAATGCTCGGTGTTCAACGGTATCTACGTGACGAAAGATGTCGATCAGCAGTATCTGGAGTATCTGGAATCGCTGCGCAACGATGACGCCAAAGCGCTTCAACGCCAGAACGAAGTCGAAAACCTCGAGCTGCACAACGAGGGCTGATATGCTCAGCGGGTGGTCAACATAAAGCAGGGCGGGAGCAATCCCGCCCTGTTTGTTTTCAGAAACCTGCTGGCCGCGTATGATAGTGCATTGGCTGACATAAGGTTGGAATATGAAACGACTCATCATTGGCATCTCCGGCGCAAGCGGGGTGATCTATGGCGTGCGCATGCTGCAGGTGTTGCAGCAGGTGGAAGAAGTAGAAACGCATCTGGTCATGAGCCAGGCGGCGCGTCAGACGCTGGGGCTGGAGAGCGACTATTCGCTGCGTGACGTGCAGGCGCTGGCCGATGTGGTGCATGACGTGCGCGATATTGCAGCAAATATCTCGTCGGGGTCGTTTAAAACCCTGGGCATGGCGATTTTACCCTGTTCAATGAAAACGCTTTCAGGCATCGTCCACAGTTACACTGACTCCCTGCTGACCCGTGCGGCTGACGTCATATTAAAAGAGCAGCGTAAGCTGGTATTGTGCGTACGTGAAACGCCATTGCACGTTGGACACCTGCGCATGATGACCACCGCCGCCGAGCTGGGCGCCATAATAATGCCACCAGTGCCGGCTTTTTATCATCGGCCTGAAACCATCGATCAGCTGATTGACCAGACCGTCAACCGGGTTATTGATCAATTCGATATCGAATTACCGGAAGATCTCTTCGCGCGCTGGCAGGGTGCATAAAGTTCCGCTGGCGCACTTATTTAGTGCATAAGCGCGCCTCGGATCACTCTTCGTGCATTTGATGCACCAAAAGTTAACAACGTCGCTTTTTCTCTTTTACTTCACTGCTATATTCCCCCTACAAACACAGCGTTTTCGCCTGTCTGACATCACGCTAACTGCGTGGAAAACTTGCAGAACTGGCATGAAACATGCAAATTAATTTGCGCAAACACATCACAAACCACATAACAAAAAGCACTTCACTTGAGGGTAATCTATGAAAAAGCGTGTTCTGGCTCTTTCCCTGATGCTGGGCTTATCCAGTGCTGCCAGCGTATTCGCGGCAGTGCCGGGTTCAATCCGTATCGGCACAGATCCAACTTACCCACCGTTTGAGTCGAAAGACGCGCAAGGCAAGTTAGTGGGCTTCGATATCGACCTCGCTAACGAAATCTGTAAACGTATTCATACCCAATGCACCTACGTTGAAAGCGACTTCGATGCGCTGATCCCGTCGCTGAAAGCGAAAAAAATTGATGCCATCATCTCCTCACTTTCCATCACAGCAAAACGTCAGGAAGAGATCGCCTTCTCGGATAAGCTTTACGCTGCTAATGCGCGTTTAGTCGCACCGAAAGGATCGAAAATTCAACCGACCATTGAGTCGCTGAAAGGCAAAAATATCGGTCTGCTGCAGGGCACAACCCAGGAAACCTATGCCAATCAGAACTGGCGGCCTAAAGGGGTTAACGTCACCCCTTATGCTAATCAGGATCTGGTTTATCAGGATCTGAATGCCGGTCGTATTGATGCGGCCTTCCAGGATGAAGTGCAGGCCAGCGAAGGTTTTCTGAAGCAGCCAGTCGGTAAAAACTACGCCTTTGCCGGTCCGGCCGTCAAAGATGACAAGATCTTTGGCGTCGGCACCGGTATGGGACTGCGTAAAGATGACAGCGAACTGAAAGCCGCCATCGACAAAGCCTTTGCTGACATGCGTAAAGATGGCACCTACGACAAGATTGCGAAGAAATACTTCGATTTCAATGTGTACGGCGACTAACCATCCTGTCGCTTTACCTTCTGTTTCCGTTCTGCCGGGACTGAGCCGGTTCTGCCCGAGGCAGAAACCGGACCTGGCCCGGTGATGACGGAAAGCGTCTGAAACGGAGAGGTAAAGCTAAACTGCCCGTCTCGCTTGCGGGCAGCGTTTCGTTTACACCCCCACGACAGGACCTTTCGATGCTGTATGGCTATTCTGATGTAATTCTTCGGGGCACGCTGGTGACGCTGGAGCTGGCACTCACCTCTGTCGTACTGGCCGTGCTGCTGGGCCTGATTGGCGCAGGCGCGAAACTGTCGCGCAGCCGGCCGCTGGCGATGATTTTTGAAGGCTACACCACGCTGATTCGTGGCGTGCCTGACCTCGTACTGATGCTGCTGATCTTCTACGGTCTGCAGATTGTCCTCAACCAGGTAACCGATGCGCTGGGTATGGCGCAGTTTGATATCGACCCGATGGTGGCCGGTATCATCACGCTCGGCTTTATCTATGGTGCCTACTTCACCGAAACCTTCCGGGGTGCTTTTATGGCTGTGCCTCAGGGACAGATAGAGGCGGCTACTGCATTTGGTTTTACCAGCGCGCAGGTGTTCCGCCGCATTCTGTTTCCGGCCATGATGCGCTATGCGTTGCCGGGCATCGGCAACAACTGGCAGGTGATTCTGAAAGCCACCGCGCTGGTCTCGCTGCTGGGGCTGGAAGATGTCGTGAAGGCAACGCAACTGGCGGGGAAAAGTACCTGGCAGCCGTTCTACTTCGCTATTGTAGCGGGTGTGATTTATCTGGTGTTCACCACGCTGTCGAATGGCGTGCTGTGGTGGCTGAACCGTCGCTATACGGTCGGTGTGAAGAGGGCGAGTTATGATTGAGATTATTCAGGAATACTGGAAATCGCTGCTCTGGACCGACGGTTATCGTTTTACCGGTGTGGCTATCACCCTGTGGCTGCTGATTCTCTCGGTGACCGTTGGTGGCTGTCTGGCCATCCTGCTGGCGATCGCGCGGGTTTCGCCTAACCGGTTTATCAGTTTTCCGGTCTGGCTCTTTACCTACGTGTTTCGCGGCACGCCGCTCTATGTGCAGCTGCTGGTGTTCTACTCCGGCATGTACACGCTGGAGATTGTAAAAGGCACTGAACTGCTGAACGCATTTTTCCGCAGTGGCCTGAACTGTACGTTACTCGCCTTCACCCTGAATACCTGTGCTTACACCACAGAGATCTTTGCCGGTGCCATTCGCTCGGTGCCCCACGGCGAGATTGAGGCGGCGCGGGCGTATGGCTTCTCCACCTTTAAACTCTATCGCTGCATTATCCTGCCCTCGGCGCTGCGGACGGCACTGCCGGCCTACAGTAACGAAGTGATTCTGATGCTGCACTCCACGGCGCTGGCTTTCACCGCCACGGTGCCGGATCTGCTGAAAATCGCGCGGGATATTAACTCGGCGACCTATCAGCCGTTTACCGCCTTTGGCATTGCGGCTGTGTTATACCTGATTATCTCTTACGTGTTGATCAGCCTGTTCCGCCTGGCGGAACGCCGCTGGCTGGCCCACGTGAAACCCTCTTCATCGCATTGAGTAGAACTATGGCTGACAATAAATTAAGCGTCACCGAATTGCATAAGCGTTACGGTGAACATGAAGTGCTGAAAGGGGTCTCGTTAACTGCTAAAGCGGGCGATGTGATCAGCATCATTGGATCGTCCGGTTCAGGGAAAAGTACCTTTTTACGCTGCATCAACTTCCTCGAAAAACCGAGTGAAGGCAGCATCATGGTGAACAACCAGCAGATCACCTTAGTCCGCGACAAAGATGGTCAGCTTAAAGTGGCTGACAAAGAGCAACTGCGCGCGTTGCGCACCAGCCTCACCATGGTGTTCCAGCACTTTAATCTCTGGAGTCACATGACAGTGCTGGAAAATGTGATGGAAGCGCCGATTCAGGTGCTGGGGCTGAGTAAAGCGGAAGCGCGTGAGCGCGCCATCCGCTATCTCGATAAAGTCGGCATTGATGCGCGGGCGCAGGCGAAGTATCCGGTGCATCTCTCGGGTGGTCAGCAGCAGCGTGTGTCGATTGCGCGCGCGCTGGCGATGGAGCCGGAAGTGTTGCTGTTTGATGAGCCGACGTCGGCGCTGGATCCTGAACTGGTAGGCGAAGTGCTGCGCATCATGCAGAAGCTGGCGGAAGAGGGTAAAACCATGGTGGTCGTCACGCATGAGATGGAATTTGCCCGTCACGTCTCCAGCCATGTGATTTTCCTGCACCAGGGCAAAATCGAAGAGCAGGGGCCGCCTGCGGAGGTGTTTGGCAACCCGAAAAGTCCACGTTTACAGCAGTTCCTCAAGAGATCGCTGAAGTAAGCCTGAGCCCGCGCCTGGCCGGGCGCGGGCTTCTGGTTAATGCTTCACTACATCCTGCAATGCCTCCTGCAGATCGTACCAGCGGAAGCCAAAACCTGACGCCTCCAGCCGCTTTGGCAGCACATGTTGTCCTCCCAGCACCAGAACCGACGATTCGCCCATCATCAGCTTAATGGCGCTGGCAGGCGTACGCATAAAGGCCGGACGATGCATAACCCGACCCAGCGTGGCGGCAAACTGCTCATTACGCACCGCGTAAGGTGCGACCATGTTGAACGGCCCTCTCAGGTCATCATGGTCCAGCAGCCAGATAATGGCGTTGAGCATGTCATCAATATGGATCCACGGCATGTACTGTTTACCACTGCCGATTGGCCCGCCGATGCCGAGCTTAAACGGCAACTTCATTTTGCTGAGTGCGCCGCCCTCGGGCGCCAGTACCACGCCAGTTCGCAGCAGACAAACGCGGGTGCGTTCGCTTTCCGCCGTGAGCGCCAGCTGCTCCCAGCGGGCGCAGAGCTGATGCGTGAACTCATCCTGCCCCTGGTCCTCTTCGGTCAGCACCAGATCGCCGGTATTGCCATAAAAGCCGGTTGCCGAACCTGAGATCAATACGGCGGGTGGCGTAGTGCTGGCGTTGATCAGTGAGGCGATCTGCTCGGTTATCTGCCAGCGACTTTCACAGAGCTGCTGCTTGTGTGGCTCCGTCCAGCGTTTGTCAGCGATCGATTCGCCCGCCAGATTAATCACCGCATCGATGTCATCCAGTGTCGACTGTTGCGCCAGTCCTGACCAGAGTGCGACGTTCTCGCCCAGTTTTTCACGCGCGCTGACCACGTCGCGCGTTACCACGCTGATCTGATGGCCCAACTGCTGCAGACGTGGAATCAGGTGACGGCCAATCAGTCCCGTGCCACCGGTAATAAGAATGTGCATGTTGCGGCTCCCTTGATGTTTTTGTTATTTGCACCTTTCAGCATAGAAGAGTGGAGCCACTCTATAGTGAGTCGCGTCGCGGTTTCTTCTTCTGAAGGAAGAGATCGGATCAGCTCAGCGTTGCCTTCGCAAAAAAAAATCGGTAAACATGATGCAATCCTGACAGCCAATTGAGGTAACCGATGAATTATCCGCCCATCACCCTGTGGTCAGATTCATCATTTTTCAGTCCTTACGCCATGTCGGCCTACGTTGCCCTTAACGAAAAAGGGATTCCGTTCCACCTGAAACGCGTCGATTTGTCGCAGAATCAGCAATACGCAGCGGCATACCGTGAGTTGTCGCTGACCTGCCGGGTTCCGACCCTGCAGATTGATGACTTTCTGTTAAGCGAATCCTCGGCGATAACCGAATATCTTGAAGAGCGTTTTCCGGCACCCGAGTTTGAACGTCTCTATCCTCGCGACCGCGAAAATCGCGCGCGCGCGAGAGAGATTCAGGCCTGGCTGCGCAGTGACTTCCTGTGGATTCGTCAGGAGCGTCCGACAGAGGTGCTGTTTGCCGGTGAACGCTTTGCGCCGCTGACCGCGTCAGCGCAGCAGGCGGTGGATAAACTCGTTACGGCTGTCGAACGTCTGCTGCCAGACGGACAGCAGAACCTGTTTGGCGAGTGGTCAATTGCAGATACCGATCTGGCGGTGATGCTTAACCGGCTGGTACTGCATGGCGATCCTCTGCCTGCACGCTTACAGCAATATGCTGAGTTTCAGTGGCAACGCGCCTCGGTACAGCTGTGGTTAGCAGAAAGTGGTAAAAATCGGTAACAGCCGGGGCTTGCTCATGCTGGCGTAAGTGATTACCTTACGCCACATAAAAATAACGACGTGGCAAACTGCGTACGCAACTGTACGCCAAACAGGAAAGGGTTACGGATGGTGGATCAAACTGCGGGTGACGGCATTGAGTGGGTCGATATCGTAAACGAAGAGAATGAAGTCGTTGCTCAGGCGACACGCGCGCAGATGCGTGCTCAGTGCCTGCGTCACCGCGCCACTTATATCGTGGTTCATGACGGTATGGGTAAGATTCTGGTACAGCGTCGCACTGAGATAAAAGATTTTATGCCGGGCAAACTGGACGCAACCGCAGGCGGCGTGGTGCAGAGCGGTGAAGATATGCTGGAATCTGCGCGACGTGAAGCGGAAGAGGAGTTAGGGATTGCCGCCGTGCCGTTTGCTGAGCATGGCAAATTCTACTTCGAAGATCAGCATTGCCGTGTCTGGGGCGGTCTGTTCAGTTGTGTGTCACATGGCCCTTTCGCCATGCAGGAATCGGAAGTCGATGAGATTATCTGGATGACGCCCGATGAGATCACCGCACGCTGTGATGAATTTACCGACGATTCGCTGAAAGCGCTCTCTCTGTGGATGAGCCGCAACGGTGATAACCGGGCCTGAAAACGGGCGCATTCATACCAGTGACCGACGCGCATTAACGTGGACTGCCCGGTTACCGGCGAAAAAAAAGGCATGCCTCGTGGCATGCCTTTTTCGTTGTTACCAGACGCTTAACCTTCAGCCTGCTGTGACTGAATAGCCGTCAGGGCGATGGTATAGACGATGTCGTCAACCAGCGCACCGCGCGACAGATCGTTGACCGGCTTACGCATACCCTGCAGCATCGGTCCGATTGAGATCAGATCGGCTGAACGCTGTACCGCTTTGTAGGTGGTGTTACCGGTGTTGAGATCCGGGAAGATAAACACGGTAGCGCGACCTGCAACCTGTGAATTTGGCGCTTTCGATTTCGCCACATCTTCCATGATCGCGGCGTCATACTGCAGCGGACCATCGATGACCAGATCAGGACGTTTCTCCTGCGCAATGCGCGTTGCTTCACGCACTTTCTCAACATCGCTACCTGCACCTGACGTGCCGGTAGAGTAGGAGATCATCGCCACACGCGGATCGATACCAAAGGCGCTGGCAGAATCCGCTGACTGGATAGCAATCTCAGCCAGCTGCTCAGCGGTAGGATCCGGGTTAATGGCGCAGTCACCGTAGACCAGCACCTGCTCCGGCAGCAGCATAAAGAACACGGATGAAACCAGCGAGCTGTTCGGCGCGGTTTTGATCAACTGCAGTGGCGGACGAATGGTGTTGGCGGTGGTGTGAACCGCGCCTGAAACCAGACCATCCACTTCACCGCTCTCCAGCATCATGGTGCCGAGAACCACGTTATCTTCCAGCTGCTCCTGAGCGACCACTTCGGTCATGCCTTTGCTCTTACGCAGCTCAACCAGACGTGGCACGTAGTTTTCACGTACCTGTTCCGGGTCAACAATTTCGACACCTTTGCCCAGTACGACACCCTGAGCCGCAGCGACACGCTGAATCTCATCCGGATTGCCTAACAGGACGCAGGTGGCGATACCGCGCTCAGCACAGATAGAGGCCGCTTTAACCGTACGCGGCTCATCACCCTCTGGCAGCACGACACGTTTACCCGCTTTACGCGCGAGCTCAGTCAGCTGGTAGCGGAAGGCTGGAGGTGACAGGCGACGGCTGCGCTCAGAGGTGGCGGTCAGTGACTCAATCCACTCGGCATTAATGTAGCTGGCCACATATTCCTGCACTTTCTCAATGCGCTGCGTATCGTCAGCAGGCACTTCAAGATTAAAGCTCTGCAGGCTCAGGGAGGTCTGCCAGGTGTTGGTTTTCACCATAAACACCGGCAGGCCGGTCTGGAAAGCCCGGTCGCAGAGACGGGCGATGCGATCGTCAATCTCATAGTTACCGGTCAGCAGAATTGCACCAATCTCAATGCCGTTCATCGCGGCCAGACAGGCGGCGACCAGCACATCAGGGCGGTCTGCGGAAGTCACCAGCAGTGAGCCAGGACGGAAATGCTCCAGCATGTGCGGGATACTGCGCGCACAGAAGGTGACGGATTTGACCCGGCGGGTCTGAATTTCACCTTCATTGATGATACGCGCATCCAGGTGGCGGCACATATCGATCGCGCGGGTAGCAATCAGATCAAAGCTCCACGGCACGCAGCCCAGCACCGGCAGCGGGCTGTCTGAGAACAGCTGCTTTGGATCGATGTTGGCGATGCTCGCTTTTGAGGAGTCATCAAAGATCTCTGACAGGTCAGGACGGGTACGCCCCTGATCATCCACCGGCGCGTTGAGTTTGTTGATAATAACGCCCGTGATATTTTTGTTCTTCTGACCGCCGAAGCTGCTTTGAGTCAGTTCAATGCGCTCTTTCAACTGTGCCGGCGAGTCATTGCCCAGCGCCATCACGAAGACGATTTCTGCGTTCAGGGTTTTGGCGATTTCGTAGTTCAGCGCGTTGGCAAACTGATGCTTACGGGTCGGCACAAGCCCTTCAACCAGAACCACTTCCGCATCCTGCGTGTTGGCATGGTAACGGGAGATGATCTCTTCCATCAGCACATCCTGCTGGTTCGATCCCAGCAGAGATTCCACACGTGACATCTGCAGCGGTTCAGCGGCAGGAATCGAGGAGTTCTTACGGATAATCGTGGTGGTTTGATCCGGCGTATCGCCGCCGCTACGCGGCTGAGCAATTGGCTTGAAGACGCTGAGACGGACGCCTTTGCGCTCCATGGCGCGAATAACGCCGAGGCTGACGCTGGTCAGGCCGACGCTGGTGCCGGTCGGAATGAGCATAATTGTACGTGACACGTTTGAACCTCTCAGTAATGGCAGGGTGTCAAAAACAACTCCGTCAGCCTGAGCTGACGGAGAGAAGTGTTTTACGCAGTCAGCCGCGCGGCGTCCTGGGCGATGACCAGTTCTTCGTTGGTCGGAATCACCAGCGCCGGGCGAGTGCCTTCTTTATTGATGTAACCAGATTTGCCGAAACGGGCGGCCAGGTTGCGATCGTGGTCAACTTCAAAGCCCAGCAGCGCCAGTTTTTTCAGTGAGAGTTCACGCACCATCGCGGCGTTTTCGCCGATGCCGCCGGTAAACACGACGGCGTCAAGACGGCCATCCATCAGCGCGGTGTAACTGCCGATATATTTCGCCAGACGATGACAGAAGACATCCATTGCACGCTTCGCATCTTCTTTGGTGCTGTAGTTATCTTCAACGTAGCGGCAGTCGCTGGTGACTTCGGTCAGACCTAACAGGCCAGACTCTTTAGTCAGCAGTTTATTGATGGCATCAACGCTCATACCCAGCGTATCGTGGAGGAAGAAGACTATCGCCGGGTCGATGTCGCCACTGCGCGTACCCATCACCAGGCCTTCCAGCGGGGTCAGACCCATTGAGGTGTCCACGCACTCGCCGTTGCGAATCGCAGAGACCGAACCGCCGTTGCCGAGGTGACAGGTGATGATGTTCAGTGACGTCAGTGGCTTGTTAAGCATTTTGGCCGCTTCGTGAGTCACGTAGAAGTGGCTGGTACCATGTGCGCCATAGCGACGAACGCCATGCTCTTTGTACAATTTGTACGGCAGCGCATAGAGATAAGACTCTTCCGGCATTGTCTGATGGAAAGCGGTGTCAAATACCGCGACATTCTTGTCTGACAGGTGAGGGAAATTTTTCATCGCTTCATCAATCCCGATCAGATGAGCCGGATTGTGCAGCGGTGCGAAAGAGGAGGCGTCTTTGATGCCCTGGACGACTTCTTCAGTAATGATGACTGACTGCGTCAGTTTTTCGCCGCCATGAACGATACGATGGCCGATTGCAGCAATTTGTGCCGAAAGCTCAGGTTTTTGTGCCAGAATGGATTTAACGATAAAGTTCAGCGCTTCGCTGTGCGCTGCGCCAGCACCCAGAGGCGCTTCCTGTTTTTCGCCTTCCAGCTTCCATTTGATACGGGCTTCAGGAAGATGGAAACATTCCGCCAGGCCTGACAGGAACTCTTCACCGCTGGCAGGGTTAAGAATGGCAAACTTAAGGGAAGAGCTGCCACAGTTCAGAACCAGAACTAACTTACTCGACATGGAAGTACCTATTTTTTGAGAGTGGCTAAATTAAACGCAATCAGACTATCAGCGTAGCCCATGAAAGCTGGTAGATTAATGACAAACATCATGCGGTAGACAGAAATCTGCGATTCCGCAAAAAATTTCGGTAATCTTACGCGAAAATTTTAAGATTGCCTTGTCGAAACTTGGCTCAGGCCTCTTCCCAAAGGCGCATTCCGCTTCCGGAGAGGTGTTAAAACGGCGTCAGAATAGCTGGAGTCATCTTTAAAGACAAAAATAATTGAAGGTTGTTACGTAAAGTTGTGTCTTTATAACTATTTTTTAATCTTTGCAGTATTAGTTGAGGTGAGCCATGGCGAATGAATCTGGCAGTACCAATTGGTTTCGGATGTTTCAGCGCGGCCAACACTATATGAAGACCTGGCCTGCTGATAAGCGCCTGGCCCCCGTGTTCCCGGAAAACCGGGTTTCATCGGCAACCAGTTTTGCCATTCGTTTTATGCCACCTCTGGCGATTTTTACGCTGACCTGGCAGATTGCGATGGGCGGTCAGTTAGGCCCGGCCGTGGCGACTGCGCTGTTTGCCTGCAGCCTGCCGATGCAGGGACTGTGGTGGCTGGGCAAGCGTTCAGTGACGCCACTGCCGCCAACGCTGCTTAACTGGTTTCATGAGGTGCGTACCCGACTGGAAGAAGCCGGGCAGGCGATAGCACCGGTTGAAGGCAAGCCGACTTATCAGGCACTGGCCGATCTGCTTAAGCGGGCGTTTAAACAGCTCGACCGCACCTTCCTCGACGATCTCTAGGCAAACCCAGGCTGGCGGTAAAATAATTACCGCTAACCTGCGGCCAAATCAAAGAAAGGCGAGACGGCGGTTTCCGTGTCGTTAACGCTGTGCAATCATTTCTCCATTGTCGATTAACTGAGCGGTCTCTGACCGGGAGTCAATGATGGAAATGACCCATGCACAGCGTTTGATTCTCACTAACCAGTATAAAATCATGGCGATGCTTGAGCCTGAAAATGCTGAACGCTTCCGCCGTTACCAGACCATCATCGAACGCGGCTATGCGCTGCAGATGCGTGAGCTGGACAAAGAGTTTGGCGAACTCAGCGAAGCGATCTGCCGGACGGTGATCGATATTATGGAGATGCATCATGCCCTCCATGTTTCCTGGTCGAACCTTAAAGATAAAGGTCAGCTTGAAGCGCGCCGTCTCGCCTTTTTGGGCTTTGATGCGGCAACTGAAGCGCGGCTGCTGGGCTACGTCCGTTTTATGGTGAATACAGAAGGGCGGTATACCCACTTCGATTCCGGTACTCACGGTTTCAATGCCCAGACCCCAATGTGGGAAAAGTATCAACGCATGTTAGCTTTGTGGCAGACTTGTCCGCGCCAGTACCATTTAAGTGCAAATGAAATTGCACAAGTGATCAATGCCTGAAGAGGAGGAGCGCGTGACCTACAGAGGTTTTCTATTTGATTTAGACGGCACGCTGGTGGATTCGCTGCCAGCGGTTGAACGAGCCTGGAGCCAGTGGGGTGCCCGTCATGGTATCGCCGCTGATGAGATTCTGGATTTTATCCATGGCAAACAGGCGATCACCTCTTTGCGTCATTTTATGGCAGGTCAGTCGGAAGAGGCTATACAGGCGGAGTTTACCGCGCTGGAGCAGGCTGAAGCGGCGGACACCGACGGTGTGCAGGCGCTGCCCGGTGCCGTCGCGTTGCTGAACCGGCTGAACGAACTGAATATTCCCTGGGCAATTGTCACCTCAGGCTCGGTGCCGGTCGCTCATGCCCGTCACAAAGCCGCGGGGTTACCAAAGCCTGCTGTGTTCATTACGGCTGAGCAGGTGGCGAAAGGTAAACCTGAACCCGATCCTTACCTGCTGGGTGCGGAGAAACTGGGGTTAGCGGCGACATCGTGCGTAGTGGCAGAAGATGCTCCCGCCGGAATTTTATCCGGCCTGAATGCGGGCTGCACGGTGATTGCTATTAATCCTGCGGCGGAGACACCCCGGCTGGATGACGTGGCGCTTAAGCTCGAATCGCTGGCATCGCTGGTAGTTTCCCGCGAGTCTGACGGCAGTTTTACCTTTAGTCAGCAGGCTTAAGGGTCCGCCCGGCGGCCAGTTCGCCGGGCTTACAAAGGCGTATCCTGCGAGATTTCATCCAGTGACAGGCTGAAGCTCGGAATGAACACGTCAACGAAGTAATCCATCTCCGGCGAACGACGCTGCGCCAGGGTCTTTTCCAGCCGCGCTTTCGCCAGTAAAAATTCATTATTCCCGGCAGACAACTCTTCAAGACACTTAACATAGGCACAGAGCGCATCCGCCTGTTTCACAACGGCCTGCTCCTCTTCGCTATGCAGATGCTCATCGATCAGCGGGCGATAGATTTCCTGAAACTCTTCCGGCAGCATCTCAATCAGCTTTTGCTGAGCAATCTTTTCGATTTTCTTATATTCGTGGGCGATCTGCGCGTTGTAATACTTCACCGGTGTCGGTAAATCGCCGGTAAGCACTTCACTGGCATCGTGATAAAGCGCCAGCATGGCAATACGATCGGCATTAAGCGACCCGCTGAACCTGAGATTTTTGATCACCGCCAGGGCGTGCGCCACCATAGCGACCTGCAGACTGTGTTCCGAGACATTTTCGGTGCGCACATTGCGCATCAGCGGCCAGCGATTAATCAGCTTAAGACGGGAGAGGTGAGCAAAGAAGTGGCTTTGTGTCATGCGCGTTCCTGTTGGCAGGCAGGGGAGAGACCGGCTCTCCCCAAATAACGTCAGTATACGCGGGCGTGATTACTGACGATAGCCTTGCAGGAAACGCCCAAATTTATTAATCGCCATCTCCAGATCATCGACGCGTGGCAGCGTAACGATGCGAAGATGATCGGGCCACGGCCAGTTGAACGCACTGCCCTGAACCAGCAACACTTTTTCCTGTAACAGAAAATCCAGCACCATCTTCTGATCGTCGAAGATATTGAATTTTTTGGCATCGATTTTCGGGAACATGTAGAGCGCGCCCTGCGGCTTCACACAGCTGACGCCAGGAATATCATTGATCAACTCCCATGCACGCTGGCGCTGCTCGTAGAGACGACCACCAGGCATGATAAATTCGCTGATGCTCTGATAGCCGCCCAGTGCCGTCTGAATCGCATGCTGCGCCGGGACGTTGGCACACAGACGCATTGAGGCGAGCATTTCCAGCCCTTCAATATAGCCTTTCGCATGTTTCTTCGGCCCGTTCAGTACCATCCAGCCCTGACGGAAACCGGCCACGCGATAGGTTTTGGAGAGGCCATTGAACGTCACGGTCAGCAGATCGGGCGCCAGGGCCGCAATGCAGTGATGCTGGGCGTCGTCGTAAAGGATCTTGTCGTAGATTTCGTCGGCGAAAATGATCAGATTATGCTGACGCGCAATTTCAACCACCTCTAACAGCAGTTCTTTACTGTAGACCGCGCCGGTAGGGTTATTCGGGTTGATGATCACGATGCCACGGGTACGAGGCGTTATCTTGCTACGGATATCATCCAGATCAGGGAACCAGCCGGCAGACTCATCACACAGATAGTGCACCGCTTTACCGCTGGAGAGAGAAACCGCGGCTGTCCATAAGGGATAGTCGGGCGCGGGCACCAGCATTTCGTCGCCGCTATTCAGTAACGCCTGCATCGCCTGCACGATGAGTTCTGATACCCCGTTACCGATATAAATATCTTCTACCGTGACATCGCGCATGTCGCGTGCCTGATAGTGCTGCATGATTGCTTTACGGGCGGAGTAGAGGCCCTTGGAGTCGCAATAACCCTGAGCGCTGGGAAGGTTACGAATGACATCAACCAGGATCTCATCCGGTGCTTCGAAACCAAACGGCGCCGGATTGCCAATGTTCAGCTTGAGAACTTTATTACCTTCTTCTTCAAGGCGCTTAGCCTCTTTCAGTACCGGTCCACGGATGTCATAGCAGACGTTATCGAGTTTTCCGGATTTATCAATTTGAAAAGTCATTGTTACCGCCTTGATGGGCAGAATCCTTGTGGCTGCCACAGAAATCGAACCAGCACAATGTACTCTCCTCACGGTCACAAAAGAAGGGTGCCGCCCCGTTTTGGCGGGTTCAACAACTTTTTGCAGAATGCGTAGCGTAAAAAGTAACAGCTCTCGCTGAGGGTGGTTAATAAAACTATGTATAAAGAAATTTTTAGAATTTTAATCCACCCAAAACCGTAGCGAGCCAACATCTGCCTCTGGAATTTAAAAAGGTTTGTGGACTCAATACGGAGAGATATTTTCTTTACCGCTGAAATATACACTTTGAGGAATAGTTAAAATTTATTTTATTAATGTTCGTTTTATGGCCAGTTTTATAACATGAGATCTATTTACGCCTTAACACTGCTTAAGAGTGTGCTGTTTAAGGCCTTGTGATCGCCGGAAAAGTACCAAAAAAGGCGTTTCATTCGGCACCTTAAATACAGGATAGTGAGCACTACTTAACACTTCCTCACTAATTTTCAGAACGTTGAAGGGTTAAAAAGTGATCAATAATGTGGCATAAGGGTCACGAAATGCCTTTGTCACAAAATTTACAGCGCTTTTCACAAAATCATTTCCATTTTGAAGTCAAAAATGATTAAGTATAATTTATTATTTAGTGCACTTAGCCGCTTCGCCTTGATAGCCCGCTAAGTGTAGTTTTTATCCCGCCCGATTCATTCCGGTGGGAATAAGACAACTAAACAGCTTCCTGCATTTGCGCACCCCAGCGCCATCGGTACAGAAGAAGTTGTCTCTGTCTTAAAGCATCGTGCTCCCTTCGGGTGAGTCAACGGTGCAGGTTCCACATAAAATTTTTTTTATGTCAGTCTTCACACAGGACTGTCATTAAGCACCATTACCGCTTATCACTTTGATAAGCTTGTAATAACACCAGGGTAGTAGTTCGTAAAAATCTTATAAGTGAAGAAAAAACATGACTAATGCAAATCGTCCGATACTGAATCTCGACCTCGATCTGCTGAGAACTTTCGTTGCCGTTGCGGATTTGAATACCTTTGCAGCCGCCGCTGCAGCGGTCTGCAGAACCCAGTCAGCAGTCAGTCAGCAGATGCAGCGTCTGGAGCAATTGGTAGGTAAAGAGCTGTTTGCCAGACATGGACGTAATAAGCTTTTAACAGAGCATGGGATCCAGCTTTTAGGCTATGCCAGAAAAATTCTTCGTTTTAACGACGAAGCCTGCACATCTCTGATGTACAGCAACATTCAGGGCGTACTGACTATTGGTGCCTCTGATGACACCTCTGACACTATTCTGCCGTTCCTGTTAAACCGGGTGACCTCGGTTTATCCGAAACTGGCCATTGATGTGCGGGTTAAACGTAATCCATTCATGATGGAAATGCTCAATCAGGGTGAAGTTGACCTGGTGGTGACAACGTCCAGCCCGGGCAACTTTACCTATCAGGTACTGCGTACTTCACCCACCTTGTGGTACTGCGCAGCGGACTATATCTTCCAGCGCGGCGAAGCGATTCCATTGGTGCTGCTGGATGAGCCAAGTCCTTACCGTGATATGGCCATTGATCATCTCAATGAAGCCGGTATCCCATGGCGTATCTCTTACGTCGCTTCTACTCTGGCTGCCGTACGAGCTGCAGTGAAAGCGGGTCTTGGCGTAACAGCGCGCCCGGTCGAGATGATGAGCCCGGAACTGCGTGTTATGGGTGCGGCTGAAGGTCTGCCGGTTCTCCCGGATACGCAGTATCTGCTGTGCCGTAATCCTGACAGTGATAATGAGCTGGCGCTTGCTATCTTTAATGCCATGCAGTCTACTAATGATCCGTACAATCTGAGCAACAATCCAGACGGTGCGTTGCTGTTGGATGACGAAGAGTAATAGCGCTAACGTGTTGTACTCAACATCAGCGCCATTGCCTTAACAAACGCTTATAAATAAGCCTCTCATTCTTTGAACAGAACGAGGGGCTTTTTTACTATCTGACCCTTGTCAGACTCGCCCCGACGACAACCTCCCTGATGTAAATCCCTCACTGTATTTCACTCCATTACAAACTGAAATCTGCAATCCATAAAAACGAACCTTTTGTTCCGTATCAAGGCTTCAGGTGGAGGAAATTAACGCAAAAAGGGCAAAAGTGTGTTCTGGATCAAGAAAATACCCCTGCTAAGGGGAAGGAAAAAAGAGTCATACCTGTCAAAATATGTTTGTTAAACGCACGATCCATGCGTGTGATTACCCGCTACACTAAAATTAACCCTACAGACTGAAGCGATTTAGCTGGAAAGCGGGGCATCATTTGTTAATAATATGATGCAGGTGTGAAATAATGTTTGGATACTTTTGTCAAAGTTGACAAAAGGTTATAGAAAGGAGTAAAAAACCCCATTAAATTGCTGTTTATTCCGTAATAACAGTGACATTTAAAAGGTTTTTACCCTTCCCTTGAATCGATGTGGTCAGTTTGCTGCGGGAAACGCGTGCAGGATGCCAGCGCCACTTTTGATGAGTAAGCAATGAGTATGTCAACTACCACCGAAATCATCGCTCAGCACTGGGCGTTTATCGTATTTATCGTTATTGCCTTTGGCTTGTGTGCTTTCATGCTGACCGGAGGATGGTTGCTTGGCGGCAGAGCGCGCGCCCGCTATAAAGACACGCCATTCGAATCGGGCATTGAATCCGTTGGTGACACCCATATCCGCCTGTCGGCGAAATTTTATCTGGTTGCGATGTTTTTCGTCATTTTTGACGTCGAAGCCCTCTTTTTATACGCATGGGCGACTTCAATCCGCGAAAGCGGTTGGGTCGGCTTTGTGGAAGCCGCAATTTTCATTTTGGTGCTCCTTGCGGGTCTGGTCTATCTGGTACGCATTGGCGCACTGGACTGGGCTCCAGCTCGCCGTCGCGTAGTGGTGAAAACTACTACGGTCAGCCACACCAATCCTCATAAGCAGTAAAAGAGAGGCAATAAGATGGACTATACGCTCACCCGCATAGACCCGAACGGTGGTGAGAACGACCGTTATCCTCTGCAAAAGCAGGAAATCGTCAGCGATCCGCTGGAGCAGCACGTTCATCGCAGCGTTTATATGGGCAAACTCGAAAATGCCCTGCATGACATGGTGAACTGGGGACGTAAAAACTCACTCTGGCCTTATAACTTTGGCCTGTCCTGTTGTTACGTTGAGATGACCACATCGTTTACCGCGGTCCATGACGTGGCACGTTTTGGTGCTGAAGTTATGCGCGCCTCGCCACGCCAGGCGGATTTCATGGTTATTGCCGGCACGCCGTTTACCAAAATGGCTCCGGTTATTCAGCGTTTATACGATCAGATGCTGGAGCCAAAATGGGTGATCTCAATGGGTGCCTGCGCAAATTCGGGCGGCATGTATGACATCTATTCGGTGGTGCAGGGCGTCGATAAATTCCTGCCAGTAGATGTCTATATTCCTGGCTGCCCGCCACGTCCTGAAGCCTACATGCAGGCACTGCTGCTGTTGCAGGAGTCGATCGGCAAAGAGCGCCGTCCGCTTTCATGGGTTGTCGGCGACCAGGGCGTTTACCGCGCTAACATGCCTTCAGAGCGTGAAAGAAAACGCGGCGAGCGCATCGCAGTCACAAACCTGCGCAGCCCGGACGAAGTTTAAAACCGTATGGATGGAAAAGAGCGCCTGCAGCAGAACATCACAATTTAATGCATGGCCCCATCCTGACGCCTTCATTTGAGTGCCTGAGACCAGGCCGGAATGGTGAGTAACGTATGACAGATTTGACCACGCAAGATCTCGCTCAGCCTTCATGGCAAACCCGTGATCACCTTGATGACCCGGTGATCGGCGAGTTGCGTAACCGTTTTGGGCCGGATGCCTTCACTGTACAGCCAACCCGCACCGGCATTCCGGTGGTCTGGGTTAAGCGTGAACAGATACTGGAAATTACCGAGTTCCTGCGTAAATTAACGAAGCCTTACGTCATGCTGTATGACCTGCATGGCGTGGATGAGCGTTTACGTACCCACCGTGCAGGCCTGCCTGCGGCGGATTTTTCCGTTTTCTACCACCTGCTGTCGATTGAACGCAACCGCGACATCATGCTCAAGGTGGCACTCTCTGAAAACGACATGCATCTGCCGACCATCACCCGTCTTTTCCCGAATGCCAACTGGTATGAGCGTGAAACCTGGGAGATGTTTGGTATTACCTTTGATGGTCACCCGCACCTGACGCGCATCATGATGCCGTCTACCTGGGAAGGCCATCCGCTGCGTAAAGATTACCCGGCGCGCGCCACCGAATTCGATCCTTTCACGCTGACTAAGCAGAAAGAAGATTTAGAGATGGAGGCGCTGACCTTTAAGCCTGAAGACTGGGGCATGAAGCGCAGCACCACCAACGAAGACTTCATGTTCCTGAACCTCGGGCCTAACCACCCGTCGGCGCACGGTGCGTTCCGCATCATCCTGCAGCTGGACGGTGAAGAGATTGTCGACTGCGTACCTGACATCGGTTATCACCATCGTGGTGCCGAAAAGATGGGTGAGCGTCAGTCCTGGCACAGCTACATTCCTTACACTGACCGTATCGAGTACCTCGGCGGCTGCGTAAACGAAATGCCTTACGTGCTGGCGGTAGAAAAACTGGCTGGTATCGTGGTGCCCGATCGCGTAAACGTGATCCGCGTGATGCTCTCTGAGCTGTTCCGCATTAACAGCCATCTGCTTTATATCTCGACCTTTATTCAGGACGTCGGCGCGATGACGCCGGTGTTCTTTGCCTTTACCGATCGCCAGAAAATCTATGACGTGGTTGAAGCCATTACCGGTTTCCGTATGCACCCGGCCTGGTTCCGTATCGGTGGTGTAGCACACGACCTGCCGCGAGGCTGGGAACGTCTGCTGCGTGACTTCCTGGACTGGATGCCGAAGCGTCTGAAGGAATATGACAAAGCGGCACTGCGTAACACCGTGCTGATTGGTCGTTCAAAAGGCGTTGCTGCTTACAATATGGAAGAGGCGCTGGCGTGGGGCACGACCGGTGCCGGCCTGCGTGCCACGGGTCTCGACTTTGACGTGCGCAAATGGCGTCCATACTCAGGCTACGAAAACTTCGATTTCGAAATCCCGGTCGGCGACGGCGTCAGCGATGCTTACAGCCGTGTTCAGCTGAAGATGGAAGAGATGTGGCAGTCCCTGCGTATCCTTGAGCAGTGTCTCAACAATATGCCAGAGGGGCCGTTTAAAGCGGATCATCCGCTGACCACGCCACCACCGAAAGAGCGTACGCTGCAGCACATCGAAACGCTGATCACCCACTTCCTGCAGGTTTCGTGGGGACCGGTGATGCCAGCCAATGAATCGTTCCAGATGATTGAAGCGACGAAAGGGATCAACAGCTACTACCTGACCAGCGATGGCAGCACCATGAGCTACCGCACCCGCGTGCGTACGCCGAGCTTCCCGCATCTGCAGCAGATTCCTTCAGTAATCCGTGGCAGCCTGGTATCCGACCTGATCGTATATCTGGGTAGTATCGATTTTGTTATGTCAGACGTGGACCGCTAATTATGCACGATCAACACATTGCCATTAAAACGATCGACCCTAACGAGGTCTTCGTGCTGAGCGCGGAAGAGCATCACGCTATTGAGCACGAAAAACACCACTACGAAGATGCGCGTGCAGCCTCCATTGAAGCGCTGAAGATCGTGCAGAAACAGCGCGGCTGGGTGCCGGACGGCGCAATCAACGCGATTGCCGACGTACTGGGTATCCCGGCGAGTGATGTTGAAGGGGTGGCGACGTTTTATAGCCAGATCTTCCGTCAGCCGGTTGGCCGTCATGTGATCCGTTATTGTGACAGCGTGGTCTGTCACATCACCGGTTATCAGGGCATCCAGTCCGCACTGGAGCAGCAGCTGAATATCAAACCGGGTCAAACCACTGCTGATGGCCGCTTTACGCTGCTGCCAACCTGCTGCCTGGGTAACTGTGACAAGGGCCCAACGATGATGGTGGATGAAGACACGCATGTTCATCTGACGCCGGAAGGCATTCCCTCTTTGCTGGAGCAGTATCAATGACAATCAAACAGATCATTCGTACTGCTGAAACCCATCCGCTCACCTGGCGGATGCGTGACGACAAGCAACCTGTCTGGCTTGATGAATATCGCAGCAAAAACGGCTATGCCGGTGCGGAAAAAGCGCTGAAAAGCATGTCACAGGATGAAATTGTCGCGGCAGTCAAAGACTCCGGCCTGAAAGGGCGCGGCGGTGCAGGCTTCTCTACCGGTCTGAAGTGGAGCCTGATGCCGAAAGATGAGTCGATGAACATCCGTTACCTGCTGTGTAACGCCGATGAAATGGAGCCAGGCACCTATAAAGACCGCCTGCTGATGGAGCAGATGCCTCACCAGCTGGTGGAAGGCATGCTGATCAGCGCCTTTGCGCTAAAGGCCTACCGTGGCTACATCTTCTTACGTGGCGAATACATTGAAGCGGCGGTGCATCTGCGCCGTGCGATTGCTGAAGCCACGGAAGCGGGCTATCTCGGTAAAAATATTCTCGGTACCGGCTTCGACTTTGAGTTGATCGTCCATACCGGCGCAGGGCGTTATATCTGCGGCGAAGAGACGGCACTGATTAACTCACTGGAAGGCCGTCGTGCTAACCCGCGTTCCAAGCCGCCATTCCCGGCGAGTGCGGGCGCGTGGGGCAAACCAACATGCGTGAACAACGTAGAGACCCTCTCGAACGTGCCGGCGATTCTGGCCAACGGTGTGGAGTGGTACAAAAACATCTCTAAAAGTGAAGATGCCGGTACCAAAATGATGGGCTTCTCCGGGCGGGTTAAAAATCCCGGCGTCTGGGAGCTGCCATTCGGTATCACCGCACGTGAGATCCTGGAAGATTATGCAGGCGGCATGCGTGACGGACTGAAGTTCAAGGCCTGGCAGCCCGGCGGCGCAGGGACTGACTTCCTGACCGACCAGCACCTGGATCTGCCGATGGAATTTGCCAGCATTGGCAAAGCGGGCAGTCGTCTGGGTACGGCGCTGGCAATGGCCGTTGATCACGAGATCAACATGGTTTCCCTGGTGCGTAACCTGGAAGAGTTCTTTGCCCGTGAGTCGTGCGGCTGGTGTAGTCCGTGTCGTGACGGTCTGCCGTGGAGCGTGAAAATTCTGCGTGCGCTGGAGCATAAACAGGGCCAGCCAGGCGATATTGAAACCTTACTGCAACTCTGCCGTCAGCTTGGCCCGGGTAAAACCTTCTGTGCGCATGCGCCAGGTGCGGTTGAGCCGCTGCAAAGTGCGATTAAATATTTCCGTGAAGAGTTTGAAGCCGGCATGGCGCCGCAGGTGTTTGGTAATACCCGTGCCATTGGCGGGATCCAGCCAAACCTGCTGAAAGCGCGCTGGTAATTCACCAAAAACGGAACAGGCCTGGTGCCGCCGCCCCGACAATGTCGTGCGTCGGGGCAAGAATATGATTAACGCTCGTCTCTGACGAGCCTTACGGAAGCATGTCACTATGGCTACAATTCATGTAGACGGTAAAGAGTATGATGTGAACGGAGCGGACAACCTGCTACAGGCATGTCTCTCTCTGGGCCTTGATATTCCTTACTTTTGCTGGCATCCGGCGCTGGGAAGCGTTGGGGCCTGCCGCCAGTGTGCGGTAAAGCAATTCCAGAATGCCGAAGATACCCGCGGCCGTCTTGTCATGTCCTGCATGACACCGGCCTCTGACGGCACATTCATCTCCATCGATGATGGCGAAGCGAAAGAGTTCCGCGAAAGCGTGGTGGAGTGGCTGATGACCAACCACCCGCACGACTGTCCGGTGTGCGAAGAGGGCGGTAACTGTCACCTGCAGGATATGACAGTAATGACCGGCCACAGCTTCCGCCGCTATCGCTTCACCAAACGTACTCACCGTAATCAGGATCTCGGTCCGTTCATCTCCCACGAGATGAACCGCTGTATCGCCTGTTACCGCTGTGTGCGTTACTACAAAGATTATGCCGATGGCAAAGATCTGGGTGTCTACGGCGCGCATGACAACGTCTACTTTGGTCGCCCGGAAGATGGCACGCTGGAAAGCGAGTTCTCTGGCAACCTGGTTGAAATCTGCCCGACCGGCGTCTTCACGGATAAAACCCACTCAGAACGCTATAACCGTAAATGGGATATGCAGTTTGCGCCGAGCATCTGCCAGCAGTGCAGTGTCGGCTGTAACACCAGCCCTGGTGAGCGTTATGGTGAGTTGCGTCGTATCGAAAACCGCTATAACGGCACCGTAAATCACTACTTCCTGTGTGACCGTGGCCGCTTTGGCTATGGCTACGTGAACCGCAAAGATCGTCCGCGTCAGCCGATGCTGCTGCGCGGCAATGACTGGGTCACGCTGAACGCAGAGCAGGCGGTCAATGCCGGTGCAGATTTGCTGCGTCAGGCGAAGAAAGTGATCGGTATCGGCTCGCCGCGCGCCAGCGTTGAAAGTAACTTTGCACTGCGTGAACTGGTGGGCGCAGAGAACTTCTCAACCGGTATGCCAGCGGACGAGCAGGCCCGTCTTGAACTGATGCTCAAAGTCCTGCGCGAAAGCGGTGTCTATACGCCATCGCTGCGTGAAATTGAAAGCTACGATGCGGTGCTGGTGCTGGGTGAAGACCTTACACAGGTTGGTGCTCGCGTGGCACTCTCTGTCCGTCAGGCGGTAAAAGGCAAAGCGCGTGATATGGCCGCTGCGCAGAAAGTCGCAGACTGGCAGATCGCCGCCATTATGAACATCGGTCAGAACGCGAAGCATCCTCTGTTCGTTACCCATGTTGATGAAACCCGTCTGGATGATATCGCGGCATGGAGCTATCGTGCGCCGGTTGAAGATCAGGCGCGCCTCGGCTTCGCTATCGCCAGTGCACTGGATGAATCTGCTCCGGCAGTGACCGATTTCGACAGCAAGCTCAACGGGAAAATGGATGTTGTCGTTCAGGCGCTGGCCGGCGCGAAAAAGCCATTAATCATCTCCGGTACTCACTCAGGCAGCAGCGCAGTCATTGAAGCCGCAGCGAACGTGGCGAAAGCCCTGAAGGCACGCGGCGCAGATGTCGGCATTACTCTGCTGGCGGGTCACGCCAACAGCATCGGTCTGGGCATGATCGGCGGTAATCCGCTGGAGCATGCGCTGGAGCAACTGAGCAACGGCGAAGCCGATGCGCTGGTGGTGCTGGAAAATGACCTCTATCGTCACGCACCAAAAGCCGTGGTGGATGCAGCCCTGGCGCAGACCACGAACGTGATTGTGGTTGATCATCAGCGTACAGCCACGCTGGAGAAAGCGGGCCTGGTGTTATCCACCGCCAGCTTCGCTGAAAGCGACGGGACGTCTATTAACCATGAAGGCCGCGCCCAGCGTTTCTTCCAGGTTTACGATCCTGCCTATTACGACAGCAACGTTGTGATGCTGGAAAGCTGGCGCTGGCTGCACTCGCTGCACAGCACGCTGGAAAGCCGTCACGTGGACTGGACGCAGCTCGATCACGTGATCGATGCCGTGGTGACCCGTCTGCCACAGCTCGCGGGTATTAAAGAAGCGGCACCTGACGCCAGCTTCCGCATCCGTGGTCAGAAACTGGCGCGTTCTCCAATACGTAACAGTGGACGTACTGCGATGCGCGCGAATATCAGCGTTCATGAACCGCGTCAGCCGCAGGACCAGGACACCATGTTCGCCTTCTCTATGGAAGGGAACAACCAGCCATCAGCTCCGCGTTCGCAGATTCCGTTTGCCTGGGCTCCAGGCTGGAACTCACCGCAGGCGTGGAACAAGTTCCAGGCTGAAGTGGGCGGCAAACTGCGTCATGGCGATCCGGGCGTACGCCTGTTTGAAGCCAGCAACAGTGAGCTGCCATGGTTCACAACCGTTCCTGCCGCGTTTGTCAGTGATGCGAAGTGGCGTGTGGCGCCTCTCCACCGGTTGTTCGGTAGCGAAGAGATGTCACAGCGTTCACCGGTCTTCCAGCAGCGCATGACAGAGCCTGCATTGGTGATTAACCCGGAGGATGCAGCGAAGCTGGGCGTCAACAATGGCGCGGCGGTTGAATTCAGCTGTGCCGGCGAGACAGTGCGTCTGCCGGTCCGTTTCTCGGCGTCACTGCAGGCGGGTCAGATTGGTCTGCCGCTGGGTATGCCGGGCGTTCCGCCATTCCTGGCGAACAGTAAAATCGACACTCTGCAGGAGGCGGCGCAATGAGCTGGTTAACACCGGACGTTATCGACATTCTGCTGGCCATTGTTAAAGCCATTGTGATTCTGCTGGTGGTTGTGGCCTGCGGCGCGTTCATGAGCTTCGCCGAGCGTCGTCTGCTCGGCCTGTTCCAGAACCGTTACGGACCTAACCGCGTCGGCTGGGGCGGCTCGCTCCAGCTGGTTGCGGACATGATCAAAATGTTCTTTAAAGAGGACTGGGTTCCGCCATTTACCGACCGCTTTATCTTTACCCTTGCGCCGGTTATTGCCTTTGTTTCTCTGCTGCTGGCCTTTGCTATCGTGCCAGTGTCGCCAACCTGGATGGTGACAGACCTGAATATCGGTCTGCTGTTCTTCCTGATGATGGCGGGCCTTGCGGTCTACGCCGTGCTGTTTGCTGGCTGGTCGAGTAACAACAAATACTCGCTGCTGGGTGCGATGCGCGCCTCGGCGCAGACGCTGAGCTACGAAGTGTTCCTGGGTCTGTCGCTGATGGGTGTGGTGGCGCAGGCGGGCTCGTTCAACATGAACGATATCGTCAACAGCCAGACGCACCTGTGGAACATCATTCCGCAGTTCTTTGGTTTCGTAACCTTCTGTATTGCTGGCGTGGCGGTGTGTCACCGTCATCCCTTTGACCAGCCAGAAGCGGAGCAGGAACTGGCAGATGGTTATCACATTGAATATGCCGGCATGAAGTTTGGCCTATTCTTTGTCGGCGAATATGTGGCGATTACCACCGTTTCAGCGCTGATCGTAACGCTGTTCTTTGGTGGCTGGCACGGACCTTTCCTGCCGCCGTTCATCTGGTTCGCCCTGAAAACGGCGTTCTTTATGATGATGTTCATCCTGATTCGTGCTGCGCTTCCGCGTCCACGCTACGACCAGGTGCTGTCATTCGGCTGGAAAGTGTGTCTGCCGTTGACGCTGTTGAACCTGCTGGCGACTGCCGCAGTGATTCTCTACACAGCGCCGTAAGGGGTTAACAAATGACTTTGAAAGATATTGTCGTAGGCTTTGGCACGACAGTTCGCAGTATCTGGCTGATAGGGCTGCACGCCTTTGCCAAACGTGAAACGCAGATGTACCCGGAAGAGCCGGTTTATCTGCCGCCACGCTATCGTGGCCGTATCGTGTTAACCCGCGATCCGGATGGTCAGGAGCGTTGCGTCGCCTGTAACCTGTGTGCGGTTGCCTGTCCGGTTGGCTGTATTTCACTACAGAAAGCCGAGACCAAAGATGGCCGCTGGTACCCGGAGTTCTTCCGCATCAACTTCTCACGCTGTATTTTCTGCGGCATGTGTGAAGAAGCCTGTCCGACCACCGCGATTCAGCTTACCCCGGATTTCGAACTGGGTGAGTTTAAGCGTCAGGATCTGGTGTATGAAAAGGACGATCTGCTGATTTCGGGACCGGGTAAATATCCGGAGTACAACTTCTACCGCATGGCAGGTATGGCGATTGACGGTAAAGATAAGGGCGAAGCGGAAAACGAAGCCAAGCCTATCGACGTCAAAGGCTTATTACCTTAAGGAGCAAGGCATGGAATTTGCGTTTTATCTTTGCGGACTGGTGGCGGTGCTGACGACGTTGCGCGTCATTACCCACACCAATCCGGTACATGCGTTGCTGTACCTGATCGTTTCGCTGTTATCGATCGCGGGCGTCTTCTTCTCTATGGGTGCCTATTTTGCGGGTGCGCTGGAGATCATCGTCTACGCTGGCGCCATCATGGTGCTGTTCGTCTTCGTCGTTATGATGCTGAACCTGGGCAAGCAGACGGAGAAGCAGGAGCGTGAGTGGCTCAGCCCGTCATTGTGGATTGGTCCCGGCATCGTCTCGTTGCTGCTGCTGGTGGTGATGATTTACGCCATCCTGACGGCGAATGACCAGGGCATTGATGGCACCATCATCGACGCCAAAGCGGTCGGCATCAGCCTGTTTGGTCCTTATGTGCTGGCGGTTGAACTGGCTTCTATGCTGCTGCTGGCAGGTCTGGTCGTGGCGTTCCATATCGGTCGTGAAGAGCGTCAGGGCGAAGTCCTGAGTAACCGTAATGCTGACGCCGCTCAGGTGAAAAAGGAGAACGCATGATCCCGTTACAACATGGATTGATTCTTGCTGCCGTGCTGTTTGTCCTTGGACTGACGTCGCTGGTGATACGCCGCAATCTGCTGTTTATGCTGATCGGCCTTGAAATCATGATCAACGCCGCCGCCTTAGCTCTGGTGGTTGCCGGGAGCTACTGGGGTCAGGCCGATGGACAGGTGATGTATATCCTGGCGATCAGCCTGGCGGCAGCGGAAGCCAGTATTGGTCTGGCGCTGCTGCTTCAGCTCTATCGTCGTCGTCAGACGCTGAACATTGATACTGTGAGCGAGATGCGCGGATGAATCTTCTCTATTTAACTGTCTTGTTTCCGCTGATCGGCTTTCTGCTGTTAGCGTTTTCCCGCGGTCGCTGGTCTGAGAACCTGTCGGCCACGGTAGGTATGGGATCGGTGGGTCTGGCAGCATTGACTACAGTGATGCTCGGATTCGAGTTCTTCGCCAGTGGTCAGCAAGCCTATACCCAGTCACTCTGGACCTGGATGCATGTCGGCAACTTCGACATGAAAGTGAACCTGACGCTGGATGGCCTGTCTCTGACCATGCTGTCAGTCGTCACCGGTGTTGGCTTCTTCATTCATATGTTCGCCTCCTGGTATATGCGTGGAGAAGAGGGCTACTCCCGCTTCTTCGCCTATACCAACCTGTTTATCGCCAGCATGGTTGTTCTGGTGCTGGCCGATAACCTGATGCTGATGTATCTGGGCTGGGAAGGGGTAGGGCTCTGCTCTTATCTGCTGATCGGCTTCTACTACAGCAATCCGGAAAACGGCAAAGCGGCGATGAAAGCCTTTATCATCACCCGCGTGGGCGACGTCTTCCTGGCATTCGGCCTGTTCATTCTCTACAACGAGCTGGGCACGTTGAACTTCCGCGAGATGATGGAACTGGCGCCGGCGCACTTTGCCGCAGACAACCATATGCTGCAGTGGGCAACGCTGATGCTGCTGGGTGGCGCGGTCGGTAAATCGGCACAGTTGCCGTTGCAGACCTGGCTGGCTGATGCGATGGCCGGTCCGACACCGGTTTCAGCACTGATCCACGCCGCGACCATGGTGACAGCGGGTGTTTACCTGATTGCCCGCAGCCACGGTCTCTTCCTGCTGACGCCGGAAGTGCTGCATCTGGTCGGCATCGTCGGGGCAATTACCCTGGTGCTGGCGGGCTTTGCCGCGCTGGTACAGACCGACATCAAACGTGTTCTCGCTTACTCCACCATGAGCCAGATTGGTTACATGTTCCTGGCGTTGGGTGTTCAGGCGTGGGATGCGGCGATTTTCCATCTGATGACGCACGCCTTCTTTAAAGCGTTACTGTTCCTCTCTTCGGGTTCAGTGATTCTGGCCTGCCATCACGAGCAGAACATCTTCAAAATGGGTGGCCTGCGCAAGAGCATTCCGCTGGTCTACACCTGCTTCCTGGTTGGCGGCGCGGCGCTGGCGGCACTGCCGCTGATTACGGCGGGCTTCTACAGTAAAGATGAGATTCTGTTCGGCGCACTGGCTAACGGTCACATCAACCTGATGTTTGCGGGTCTGGTAGGGGCGTTCCTGACCTCTATCTACACCTTCCGCATGATCTTCATCGTGTTCCACGGCGAAGAGAAAATTCATGCGCACGCCGGTAAAGGCATTACCCATCATCTGCCGCTGATTGTACTGCTGCTGCTCTCTACCTTCATTGGTGCGCTGATTACGCCACCGCTGGCGGGTGTATTGCCAGCCAGTGAGTTTGGTGAAGCGGGCAAAGTGGGACTGGAAATCACCTCGGGCGTCGTAGCGATTGTCGGCATTCTGATCGCTGCTGCGCTGTGGCTGGGCAAACGTGAGCTGGTTACCCGTATCGCAAACAGTGCGCCAGGCCGCTTCTTCGGCACCTGGTGGTTTGCGGCCTGGGGCTTCGACTGGCTCTACGATAAAGTGTTCGTTAAACCCTACCTGGGCATTGCGTGGCTGCTGAAGCGCGACCCACTGAATGGTCTGATGAACCTGCCTGCGCTGCTGTCACGCATTGCCAACAAAGGCCTGGTTGTCAGTGAGAACGGCTACCTGCGCTGGTACGTTGCGTCAATGAGCCTGGGTGCCGTACTGGTGCTGGCTATGCTGCTGGTGATTTAAAGATTGATGAGCGGGGCAGGTTAGTTAATCTGCCCATTGAGAATGTCAAAAATTGTCCTGAGCAAGGGCGTTATCGTCGCAGCCAGTCTGGTTACCGCCAGCGCGCAGCAACCGGAGCATACCGAGGTATGTGAGGATTGCGAGCACTGCCGGGAATCAAACTGGCAAGTAAGATAGCCCGAACTAAGACAAAGAAAAGGGAAGTGTGCCGTGTTATTACCTTGGCTAATTATCATACCCTTCGTCGGCGGTCTGATCTGCTGGCTCACTGAGCGCCTTGGCGCGAAGGTGCCACGCTGGATCGCGCTGATCACCATGGGGCTGACGTTGGCGCTTTCGCTGCAACTCTGGTTGCAGGGAGGCTATTCACTGACGCAGGCAGCGGGCATTCCGCAGTGGCAGTCAAGTTTCTCCGTTCCGTGGATCCCACGCTTCGGCATCAGCTTCCATTTAGCCATTGATGGCCTGTCGCTGCTGATGGTAGTGCTGACAGGCCTGCTCGGTCTGATGGCGGTGCTCTGTTCATGGAATGAGATTTCAAAGTATCAGGGCTTCTTCCATCTGAACCTGATGTGGATCCTGGGCGGCGTAATCGGTGTGTTCCTTTCCATCGACATGTTCCTGTTCTTCTTCTTCTGGGAAATGATGCTGGTGCCGATGTACTTCCTCATCGCGCTCTGGGGTCATAAAGCGTCTGACGGCAAAACCCGCATCTCCGCTGCGACTAAGTTCTTCATCTACACCCAGGCTTCCGGTCTGGTGATGCTGATTGCGATTCTGGGCCTGGTGTTTGTCCACTACAACGCGACCGGTGTCTGGACGTTCAACTATGAACAGCTTCTGAAGACGCCAATGTCGAGCGGTGTTGAATATCTGCTGATGCTGGGCTTCTTTATCGCCTTTGCGGTGAAGATGCCGGTAGTGCCGTTACATGGCTGGCTGCCGGATGCGCACAGTCAGGCGCCGACTGCGGGTTCTGTTGACCTGGCAGGTATCCTGCTGAAAACCGCGGCTTATGGCTTACTGCGTTTCAGTCTGCCGCTGTTCCCGAACGCGTCAGCAGAGTTTGCGCCAATCGCTATGTGGTTAGGCATCATTGGGATCTTCTACGGTGCCTGGATGGCCTTCTCGCAGACCGATATCAAACGTCTGATCGCGTATACCTCGATTTCGCACATGGGCTTTGTGCTGATTGCTATCTACACCGGCAGCCAGCTGGCGCTGCAGGGTGCGGTGATTCAGATGATTGCACACGGTCTGTCCGCAGCGGCACTCTTCATTCTGTGTGGTCAGCTGTATGAGCGTCTGCATACTCGTGATATGCGTCAGATGGGTGGTCTGTGGTCGCGCATCAAATGGATTCCGGGTCTGTCGCTCTTCTTTGCTGTCGCCAACCTCGGTATGCCGGGTACGGGTAACTTCGTCGGCGAATTTATGATTCTGACCGGCAGCTTCCAGGTGGTGCCGATGATTATCATCATCGCGACCTTTGGTCTGGTGTTCGCCTCGATTTACTCGCTGGTGATGATGCAGCGCGCTTACTATGGCGAAGCGAAATCGAAAGATCCGCTGCCAGGCATGTCGCCGCGCGAGTTCATGACCATCGGTGTTCTGGTGGTGCTGCTGGTGCTGCTGGGCGTCTATCCACAGCCGATTCTGGATACTTCGCACGCTGCCATGAGCAATATTCAGCAGTGGTTTACCGCTTCAATTTCAACTACAAGGCCGTAATTCGCCATGACAATAACTCCTCACCAATTGATTGCGTTACTACCGCTGTTAATCGTCGGATTGACGGTGGTGGTTGTGATGCTGTCCATTGCCTGGCGACGCAACCACTTCGTTAACGCCACGCTAACGGTAGTTGGCCTGAATCTGGCGCTGCTCTCGCTCTACTTTGTCGGTCAGGTCGGGGCGATGGATGTCACGCCGCTGCTGCGCGTCGATGGCTATTCGATGTTCTATACCGCGCTGGTGATGCTGGCGAGTCTGGCGACCTGTACCTTTGCCTATCCATGGCTGGCGGGTTACCCGGACAACAAAGATGAGTTCTATCTGCTGGTGCTGATTGCGGCCCTCGGTGGCATCGTGCTGGCCAGTGCTAACCATCTGGCCTCGCTGTTCATCGGCATTGAGCTGTTGTCGCTGCCGCTGTTTGGTCTGATTGGCTACGCTTTCCGCCAGAAACGTTCGCTGGAAGCCGCACTGAAATACACCATTCTGTCTGCGGCGGCCTCATCGTTCCTGCTGTTTGGTATTGCGCTTATCTACGCCGACTCCGGTAACCTGAGCTTTGTTGCGCTGGGTCAGAGCCTGACTGACAGCATGATCCATGAGCCACTGCTGCTGGTGGGGCTGGGCATGATGATCATCGGCCTGGGCTTCAAACTTTCACTGGTTCCGTTCCATCTCTGGACGCCCGATGTGTATCAGGGTGCGCCTGCGCCGGTTTCAACCTTCCTGGCGACAGCCAGCAAGATTGCGATCTTCGGTGTCATCATGCGTCTGTTTATGTACGCGCCGGTGACCGACAGCGAAGCGGTGCGCACTGTGCTGGCCATGATCGCCTTCGTTTCGATTCTGTTCGGTAACCTGATGGCGATTTCGCAGAGCAACATCAAGCGTCTGCTGGGTTACTCCTCTATCGCCCACCTCGGCTATCTGCTGGTCGCGCTGATTGCAGTGAAAGATCATCAGCTGTCGCTGGAAACCTCAGGTGTTTACCTGGCCGGTTATCTGTTCAGCAGCCTGGGTGCCTTTGGTGTGGTGAGTCTGATGTCCAGCCCGTATCGTGGCCCGGATGCAGATTCACTCTACTCTTATCGCGGTCTGTTCTGGCATCGTCCTATCCTGTCAGCGGTCATGACAGTGATGATGCTGTCACTGGCCGGTATCCCGATGACGTTGGGCTTTATCGGTAAATTCTACGTGATTGCTTCAGGCGTCAGTGCGCATCTGTGGTGGCTGACCGGTGCGGTAGTAGCGGGCAGTGCGATTGGCCTTTACTACTATCTGCGCGTAACGGTAAGTCTCTACCTCAGCCCGCCGGAACTGCACACCCGTGATACCCCGGCTAACTGGGCATTCACCGCCGGTGGTGTCGTGGTTCTGATTTCTGCCATTCTGGTACTGCTGTTAGGGGTTTACCCGCAGCCGCTCATCAGACTGGTCCAGATGGCTCAGCCACTGATGTAAGCTGATAACTGCGAATAATGAATCAGGCCTCCGGGCCTGATTTTTTTTGTCTGTCAGATGAGGTGACCAGCTGGTGCTGACGACCTCGCGCTGATGTAGAGTGTCTGGTTTAGTAAGGAGAGACCATGAACATTGACTGGCAGGATAAACACCATAGCGAACTTACCGCCCCGGAACTCTATGCGCTGCTGGCGTTGCGCAGTGCGGTGTTTGTGGTGGAGCAACAGTGTGCTTATCTTGATGTGGATGGCAAAGATTTACAGGCCGAAAACAGGCATCTGCTGGGCACGGTGGATGATCAGCTGGTGGCTTATGCGCGACTTCTTTCCCCGGAAGATGAAACCAGCCCGGTGAAAATTGGACGGGTCATTGTTTCAGATCGGGTGCGCGGTGCGCGTCTGGGCAATCGTCTGATGGAACAGGCGATCAGCAGTTGTCAGCAGCACTGGCCAGGCCGTGACATATTTCTCTCCGCGCAGGCGCATCTTGAAAACTTCTATGGGCAGCACGGCTTTGTGGCGGTGGGGGAGAACTATCTGGAAGATGGCATTCCGCACGTCGATATGCTGAAGAATGCGCCATAAAAAAAAGCGAGGCCTGAGCCTCGCCTTTTTCTATCAACCCACCGTCATCTGACGGTCATCGACATATTTGCGCTGATCCGGCGCAGGCGGGAAATACTGATAAAGCCAGGTTTCACTCAGCGTCTCATCCTTGCTGCGCAGGAACAGACGCATCTCTACCGGCTGGGTGGAATCGCTGTTCGGATACCAGTCAAACAGGATGCGGTATCCTTTGAGCGGATCGACATACAGAATTTCAACCTGCTTCACGCTGCCGGATGAAACGGTAATCACCGGCTCAATGCCTTTCGGCGCAGCAGCCTGCAGATCACCACCAATAAAATCGATGGCGAAGCGGCGGCACCAGGTTTCCGGGAAGTGTTCGCCAGGCGCCCAGCCTTCCGGGAAACCACCGATACCGGTACGGGTCGCATCCACACGTGCCAGACCGCTTCGCACTGGCGGCAGACCACTCCAGTAAAGCTTGTAGGAGAAATTCAGCTCGCTACCCGCTTTCACCGGCTCAGCCGGTTGCCAGAAGCAGACCACGTTATCCAGCGTTTCACCGGTGGTCGGGATCTCCATCAGGTTAATCGCGCCTTTGCCCCACTTGCCGACCGGCTCAACCCACAGGCTCGGACGTTTGTCATACCAGCCAATCACATCCTGATAATCCTTGAAGTCGTGATTCAACTGCAGCAGGCCGAAGCCTCGCGGATTCTCATCTTCATAGGCGTTGAACTGCAGACGCTGCGGATTATTCAGTGGGCGGGCGATCCATTCGCCTTTACCGGTCCACATCGCCAGACGATCGGAGTCGTGGATCTGCGGATGGTAGGTGTTGCACATGCGGCGCTCGTTGGTGCCGCAGCTGAACATACTGGTCATTGGCGAGATGCCAATCTGACGAATCTCTTTACGGGCGAACAGGTGGTTTTCCACCTCCATCACCACGCGTTTCTCTTCGCAGTGGATGATGAACTTATAGGCACCCGTCACACTGGCGCCATCCAGCAGGGCGTAGCAGGTAAAGGTGGTATCTTCCGCTTTCGGCGTTTCAAACCAGAAGGCGGTGAAATCGGGGAACTCTTCCTGGCCATTGCTGAAGGTGTTGATCGCGACACCACGCGCCGAGAGGCCATACTGGTAAGTATCGTCTACCGCACGGAAGTAACTTGCGCCAAGGAAGGATACGATGTCGCGACGGGCCAGTTCCGGTTTTTTAAATGCGCGGAAACCGGCGAAGCCGAGGTCAGTTTTGCCCTCCAGTTGCTTAGTATCAACCTTCGCGTCGTTATAGTTGAACAGCTCAGGGCGAAAGTGAATTTCGCGTGCCTGACGGCTCTCGCCGTCAACAGAGAACATGCGGATGCGCCGCTTGAAGCCCATGCCGACATGGAAGAACTGCACGTCCAGCTGACGATCGGGCAGGTTATTCCAGAGTGAGTGGTTGGCGTCATACTGAATTTCGTTGTACGCCTGTGGGGTCAGTGTGGCCAGCGTCTCCGGCAGTGCACCTGGTGCACCGCCCCAGGGTTTCTTCGCCAGCGCAGCCGCGTTTTTCTTCAATACGTCGAAATCGAAGCGTACGGCGGTTCCGTCAGCAATGCCATCTTCTGCCCATGCGGATTGCGCAAACAGCGTTGACAGGCCGGTCATGCCGCTGACGGCAGAGAAGGCCATTGACGCTTTCATAAACATTCTTCGATTCATGCCAGAGATCATTCCTTAGCTGTTCGAGGGTGTCGTGACTGTTGTGCAACATGCACTTTCATGGCCCGATAATCACAGGCAACAGAGGGGTACGACAGTAGGGTTACTGGAAAATTCAGTCACGACAAAATTTATCAGATTAATCAAAGAAGCGAAGCGAAATTCGGCGGTTGCCGCTGCGTCTTACACTTCTTTGCGCAGCGAAGCGGCGCACCGCCTGCACTGAGTAAGATTAACAGATGAAAAATCAGGTGATTCCTGGAGCAGGAAATCAGCAGAGCGCCAGATTATGGCTATAGTTAATGAACTGCTTTGCAATTCACACGGAGGAAATGATGGTAAATCAGACAAATCAATTCGAATCGGGCCTCGATGACGATATTGCGTTACTGACCGAAACCCTGGAAGAAGTGCTTAAGGCATCAGGCGATCCGGCCGATCAGAAATACATTGAGCTTAAAAGCAAAGCTGAACAGGCGCTGAACGATGTTAAATCCCGTGTCAGCCAGGCGTCCGACAGTTACTACTATCGCGCTAAACAAGCGGCATATCGTGCAGACGATTACGTGCACGAAAAACCGTGGCAGGGCGTAGGTATTGGTGCAACCGCCGGCCTGGTTCTCGGCCTGCTGCTGGCGCGTCGCTAATTGCGATTCGCTCATGCAGCGCGGTAACAGACGACAGCAGTAAACCTGCGGCGGGTAAATCCCGCCGTTTTTTTATTGTTTTCTCAACCCCTCATTGATTCACCTCTGTTGAGCCTGCCTCGCCCTCATTCACTTTTATGCGCAACGTGCTGCTTTAGATAAACCAGTAACAAACACTGGTCACACAGATTGTGTTTCGCAGGTGGACTTCATACAGTTAAATAAACGTGAAAAGGAGAACCGGACGTGATTAGAATTGAGATGCTGTCTACCGGGGATGAGGTGCTGCATGGCCAAATCGTCGATACCAATGCCGCCTGGCTGGCTGATATTTTATTCCAGCAAGGTTTGCCCATGACCAGCCGAACCACGGTTGGGGATTCACTGGAATCGCTCATCGACACCCTGCAGGCACGAAGCCATGAGGCCGACGTGTTGATTGTGAATGGCGGCCTGGGTCCCACCAGTGACGATCTCAGCGCGCTGGCAGCCGCTCGCGCCTGTGGGGTTGAACTGGAGATGCAGCAGGACTGGCTGGCACAAATGGAAGCCTGGTTCGCCAGCCGTGGCCGGGTGATGGCCGCCAGCAATCGCAAGCAGGCTGAAATTCCGGCCAATGCGGAGCTGATTGATAATCCGGTTGGAACCGCCTGTGGCTTTGCCCTGCAACTCAACCGCTGCTGGATATTCTTCACGCCTGGCGTGCCATCTGAATTTAAGGTGATGGTGGAGCAGCAGATCATTCCCCGTCTGAAAGCAAAATTCTCGCCGCCCGAACCGCCGATTTGTCTACGACTGACCACCTTTGGTCGCGGTGAAAGTGATATTGCCGCTGAGCTGGAGCCGCTGGCGCTGCCGGAAGGTGTGGTGATGGGCTATCGCTCGTCGATGCCGATCATTGAGATCAAACTGACCGGCCCGGCCAGTCAGCGTGTCGCGATGGAGCAGGTGTGGCAGCAGGTGCGTCTGTTACTGGCGGAGTGCACTATCTTTGAAGGCACGGAAGGGTTACCGGCGCTGCTGGCACGCGAGCTGACGCAGCGTGGCGAGCAGCTGGCGGTCAGTGAGCAATACACCGCCGGGCTGCTTTACTGGCAGCTGGCTGCCGCCAGCGTGCCGTTGCGGGGCGCTGACATTCTGCCATCAACGCAGGAGACGCTGGAGCAGCAGGTGACGCGCACGCGCGAACTTGCCGCACAGCAGCAGGCAGCGCTGGCGCTTTCTGTTGGCAGCCTGGAACAGGAAACGATTTCGGTAGCGTTACATACGCCGGATGGCGGCTTTGGTCAGCGCGTGAAGTTCAGCACCGGTCGTCATAACCTGGAGACGCGCCAGAAGGTGGTAGCGATGATGGCGATGAATATGCTGCGCCGCTGGTTACACGGCAGCGAAGTGAGCACCGGTCACGGCTGGATTGATGTGGTTGAAACTGTCAGACAGTAATTTCAGTGAAAACAAAACGGGCGCCAGAGGCGCCCGTTTTGTATGTGACTGTGAATGACCCTTTGCGGGGGCATTCTCACAGCAATAAATAAGCTGACTCGATCTAACAGCAAATCAAGCCAGACTTGTTCCGTCTCAGTTATAACTCAAGCTCGATCTCGCCTTTAGCTTTGCAGCAGCAGGGCAGAATCTCATCCTGCTGCACAAAGGCCAGCGGCCGCTGTGGGTAATGCACTTCGCCTTTCAGCAGCCGCATCCGGCAGGAGCCGCAGTAACCTTCGCGGCACTGAAACTCCACGCAGAGATTATTGGCTTCCAGCAGGGAGAGCAGATTGGGGTGATCTTCTGCGCATTCCAGCCGGGCGCCGGAACTGCGCAGAATAACAACGTCGCGACTCATGATTAAAGCTGGAAGTCGTCGAAGTCGTTAGCGCCTACTTCAGAATCGATCTGACCCACCAGATAGGAGCTCACTTCCACTTCCTGTGGCGCAACCTGCACGTTGTCAGACACCAGCCAGGAGTTAATCCATGGGATCGGGTTAGAGCGCGTCTGGAAGGGCAGATCAAGGCCAACTGCCTGCATACGGATATTGGTGATGTACTCAATGTACTGGCAGAGAATGTCTTTGTTCAGGCCGATCATTGAACCGCCGCTGAACAGATATTCCGCCCACTCTTTCTCCTGCAGCGCTGCCTTCTTAAACAGCTCGAAGCACTCTTCACGGCACTCTGCCGCAATCTCTTTCATTTCCGGATCGTCTTCGCCGCTGCGCAGCAGGTTCAGCATATGCTGGGTGCCGGTCAGGTGCAGCGCTTCATCGCGGGCGATCAGTTTGATGATTTTGGCATTGCCTTCCATCAGTTCACGCTCGGCGAAAGCGAATGAACAGGCGAAGCTGACATAGAAACGGATCGCTTCCAGCGCATTGACGCTCATCAGGCAGATATAGAGCTGCTTCTTCAGGGCACGCAGGCTGACCACAACCTGTTTGTCGTTGACCTTATGCGTGCCTTCGCCCAGCTGATGCCAGTAGTTAGTCATCTCAATCAGATCGTCGTAATAGCGTGAGATATCCTGGGCACGCGCCAGAATCTGCTCATTGGTGACGATATCGTCGAATACCACCGCCGGATCGTTAACGATATTACGGATGATATGGGTGTAAGAACGGGAGTGGATCGTCTCGGAGAACGCCCAGGTTTCAATCCAGGTTTCCAGCTCAGGAATCGAGATCAGCGGAAGCAGGGCGACGTTCGGGCTGCGACCCTGAATGGAATCCAGCAGTGTCTGATACTTCAGGTTGCTGATAAAGATATGCTTCTCGTGGTCCGGCAGCGCCTGGTAGTCAATTCGGTCGCGTGAGACATCAACCTCTTCCGGACGCCAGAAGAAGGAGAGCTGCTTTTCGATCAGCTTTTCAAAGATGTCATATTTTTGCTGATCGAAGCGCGCCACGTTTACGGACTGACCGAAAAACATCGGCTCTTTCAGCTGATCATTTTTGTTCTGTGAGAAAGTGGAGTAAGCCATAAAAGTTGTCCAAAAGTAGACGAAGCCAGGCCTCGTGAAATGAATGAGGCGGGAGAATCTCCCGCCTGACCATTAGATTTTACAGGCGCCGCTCTCGCAGCCATCATCCTGGATAGAAGGTGCCAGGTCATCCTGCGCATCTTCCGCACCGTCACGGGTGTTCTGATAGTAGAGCGTTTTCACGCCAAACTTGTACGCGGTCAGCAGATCTTTCAGCAGCTGTTTCATCGGCACTTTACCGTTAGTAAAGCGTGATGGATCGTAGTTGGTGTTAGACGAAATCGCCTGGTCGATGAATTTCTGCATCAGACCCACCAGTTGCAGGTAACCGTCATTGTTCGGCATTTCCCACAGCAGTTCGTACTGATCTTTCAGACGCTCATACTCCGGCACCACCTGACGCAGGATGCCATCTTTCGATGCTTTGATGCTGATGTGACCGCGTGGTGGCTCGATGCCGTTGGTGGCATTGGAGATCTGCGACGAAGTCTCAGACGGCATCAGCGCAGACAGGGTCGAGTTACGCAGGCCGTGCGTTTTGATCTCTTCACGCAGGCTCTCCCAGTCGAGATGCAGCGGTTCGTTGCTGATCGCGTCCAGATCTTTCTTGTAGGTGTCGATCGGCATGATGCCCTGCGCATAGGTGGTTTCATTGAACCACGGGCAGGCACCTTGCTCTTTCGCCAGCTCATTGGACGCTTTCAGCAGGTAATACTGAATGGCTTCAAAGGTTTTGTGCGTCAGGCCATTGGCGCTGCCATCGGAGTAGCGCACACCGTGCTTCGCCAGATAGTAAGCGTAGTTGATCACGCCAATACCCAGGGTACGACGACCCATTGCGCCACGCTGGGCAGCCGGAATCGGGTAATCCTGATAATCGAGCAGCGCATCGAGCGCACGAACGGCGAGGGTAGCCAGCTCTTCCAGATCGTCGAGGCTTTCGATGGCGCCAAGGTTGAACGCAGAAAGCGTACACAGTGCAATCTCACCGTTTTCGTCGTTAACATCTTCCAGCGGTTTGGTCGGCAGGGCGATTTCCAGGCAGAGGTTAGACTGGCGAACCGGGGCGATGCGCGGATCAAACGGGCTGTGAGTGTTGCAGTGATCGACGTTCTGAATGTAGATACGGCCGGTTGAAGCACGTTCCTGCATCATCAGCGAGAAGAGATCGACCGCTTTAACACGCTGCTTACGGATGCTCTGATCCTGCTCATATTTGGTGTAGAGACGTTCGAACTCATCCTGATCGGCGAAGAACGCATCATACAGGCCTGGCACGTCAGACGGGCTGAACAGGGTGATATCTTCGCCTTTCAGCAGGCGCTGATACATCAGCTTGTTGAGCTGTACACCGTAGTCCATGTGACGCACGCGGTTGCCTTCAACACCACGGTTGTTTTTCAGCACCAGCAGGCTTTCGATTTCCAGATGCCACATCGGGTAGAAGAGCGTTGCTGCACCGCCACGCACGCCGCCCTGAGAACAGGACTTCACCGCAGTCTGGAAATGCTTGTAGAACGGGATACAGCCGGTGTGGAACGCTTCACCCCCGCGAATCGGGCTGCCCAGCGCACGGATACGACCGGCGTTGATGCCGATACCAGCACGCTGAGAAACATATTTCACAATCGCGCTTGAGGTGGCGTTGATGGAGTCCAGGCTGTCGCCGCACTCGATCAGCACACAGGAGCTGAACTGACGCGTCGGGGTTCGCACGCCTGACATGATTGGCGTCGGCAGCGAGATTTTAAACGTTGAGATCGCATCATAGAAACGCTTGATGTAATCCATACGCGTATCGCGCGGGTAGCCAGAGAAGAGGCAGGCCGCGACCAGAATGTAGAGGAACTGCGCACTCTCGTAGATTTCACCCGAGACGCGGTTCTGCACCAGATATTTGCCTTCCAGCTGCTTCACGGCGGCATAGGAGAAGTTCATGTCTCGCCAGTGGTCGAGGAACTCGTCCATCTGCGCGAATTCTTCCTGGCTGTAATCTTCCAGCAGGTGGCGATCATATTTGCCCATGTCGACCATCTTAACGACCTGGTCATAAAGCTTCGGCGGCTCAAACTGACCATACGCTTTTTTGCGCAGGTGGAAGATCGCCAGGCGGGCAGCCAGGTACTGATAGTCAGGGGCATCGCGAGAGATGAGGTCTGCTGCGGCCTTGATGATAGTCTCATGAATGTCAGACGTTCTGATTCCATCATAGAACTGAATGTGAGAGCGCAGTTCCACCTGTGACACTGAGACGTTGTTCAGCCCTTCAGCTGCCCAGTCCAGCACACGGTGAATTTTATCGAGATCAATGCGCTCCTGGCGGCCATCGCGTTTAGTAACGAGCAGACTCTGGTTCATGTCGCGTATTTACCTTTGCGTGAGTATCCAAAAATTAAAAGAAATCCCGGTTTATACACAGCCTATTCATTGTGAATAATGTGTGGATAAACACTACATCTAGGGGGTGAAGAGAAAAGTCATAACTACATGGGGGCATATTTTAGTATTTTACGGCCGCTTAACAAGAGCAAAAAATGATGGCTGGAGGGGTTGTAATTCTTGCGAAATTTCTTAGCCCACGCCTTGTAAGGCCTGGCAACATGTCAACCGGATCACACTTTTTTTTCTTATTATGATCGGGCGCGTGTTTCTTATTCAATCCTCAGGATTCAGCCAGAAAAGGGATGAAAAATGGATAAAAGCCGCTAGCAGGGGGCCGCGACGTTGAGCGGATGCGGGCATGGCTGACGTAACCTATTGGCAGCCATCGGAATGCCTGCCACCAGGCGAGGGCACTAACCGCTCTGACAGGAAGAGCAGGCAGAGGAAAAAGTGCCCGCCCGGATTCAGGCGGGCAGATGACTTAACCCGCGTGGTGAGTGTGCACCATATAATTCACATCAGTGCCGGGCGCCAGTTTGAAGCGGTTGGTCACCGGGTTGTAATGCAGGCCAATAATGTGGCGTTCACGCAGGGGCGTTTCATCGACCCAGCCCAGCAGTTCGGATGGGCGGATGAATTTCTTCACATCATGGGTGCCGCGCGGCAACATGCGCAGCACATATTCCGCGCCGAAAATCGCCAGCAGCCAGGCCTTTGGATTGCGGTTCAGCGTTGAGAAAAAGACTTCGCCCCCGGGCTTGACCAGCTTCGCACAGGCGTGAATCACCGAGCGCGGATCCGGCACGTGCTCCAGCATCTCCATACATGTCACCACATCATACTTTCCGGCGTTCTGATCGGCATGCTCTTCAACGGTCTGTTGCACATAGTCCAGCGTCACGCCGCTCTCCAGAGCATGCAGGCGCGCCACGGCCAGCGGTTCCGCACCCATATCCAGACCGGTCACGACGGCGCCTTCACGCGCCATGCTTTCGGATAAAATGCCGCCGCCGCATCCGACGTCGAGCACAGTTTTACCGAACAGACCGTTGCTGTGCTGCGCGATGTAGCCCAGGCGCAGCGGGTTGATACGGTGCAACGGTTTAAATTCACCCTCCAGATCCCACCAGCGCGAGGCAACGGCCTCAAACTTGGCAATTTCCTGCGCATCGACGTTATGCTGATGATTCTGCGGTTGTGCATTCATTGAATCGTAACTCCTGACAAAATGTGCCCACAGTATAAACGCTTAACCGCAGTTGGCACACCTTTCAGGGACAATGAAAAGCGGGGGAAATCGGTGGTTAACGTTCACCAGAGCATTGCAGTGTGATATACTTTCGCACCTTTAAAATCCGGGATTAAGTAGAGGGATAGCGGCTCCATGAGCGACCTTGCGAGAGAAATTACACCGGTCAATATCGAAGAAGAATTAAAAAATTCTTACCTCGGTTACGCCATGTCGGTCATCGTTGGCCGAGCTTTACCCGATGTGCGTGATGGCCTGAAGCCGGTTCACCGTCGCGTTCTTTTTGCGATGAGTGTACTGGGTAACGACTGGAACAAACCCTATAAAAAATCTGCCCGCGTCGTCGGTGACGTTATCGGTAAATATCACCCGCATGGTGATTCCGCCGTTTACGACACCATTGTACGTATGGCCCAGCCTTTCTCCCTGCGTTACATGCTGGTGGACGGACAAGGCAACTTCGGTTCCATCGACGGCGACTCCGCCGCGGCGATGCGTTATACCGAAATTCGCATGTCGAAAATTGCCCACGACCTGTTAGCTGACCTGGAAAAAGAGACCGTCGATTTCGTCCCGAACTATGACGGCACTGAGCAGATCCCTGAAGTTCTGCCAACCAAAATCCCTAACCTGCTGGTGAACGGTTCTTCCGGTATCGCCGTGGGTATGGCAACCAACATTCCACCGCATAACCTGCGTGAAGTGATTAACGGCTGCCTGGCATATATTGAAAATGAAGACATCAGCATCGAAGAGCTGATGGAGCACATTCCGGGGCCAGATTTCCCGACAGCCGCCATCATCAATGGTCGCCGTGGTATTGAAGAAGCGTACCGCACCGGTCGCGGTAAAATTTATATCCGTGCGCGTGGCGAAGTGGAAGCCGATGCGAAAACGGGCCGCGAGACCATCATCATTCATGAGCTTCCGTATCAGGTTAACAAAGCACGCCTGATTGAGAAGATTGCGGAGCTGGTGAAAGAGAAGCGCGTTGAAGGCATCAGCGCACTGCGCGATGAGTCTGATAAAGACGGCATGCGTATCGTGATTGAGATCAAGCGCGATGCCGTCGGCGAAGTGGTTCTGAATAATCTCTATTCACTGACCCAGTTGCAGACCTCTTTTGGTATCAATATGGTGGCGCTGCATCAGGGCCAGCCAAAGATTATGGCACTGAAGGATATTCTGGACGCCTTCGTTCGCCATCGTCGTGAAGTCGTGACGCGTCGTACCATTTTCGAACTGCGTAAAGCCCGTGACCGTGCGCATATTCTGGAAGGTCTGGCGATTGCGCTGGCGAATATCGATCCGATTATTGAGCTTATTCGTCGTGCACCTAACCCGGCAGAAGCGAAAGCGGGTCTGATTGCGCAGGCGTGGGATCTGGGTAATGTGTCAGCGATGCTGGAACGTGCGGGCGACGATGCCGCTCGTCCGGAGTGGCTGGATCCGCAGTACGGCATCCGTGACGGTCAGTACTATCTGACCGAGCAGCAGGCTCAGGCGATTCTGGATCTGCGTCTGCAGAAACTGACCGGTCTTGAGCACGAGAAGCTGCTGGATGAGTATAAAGGTCTGCTGGAGCAGATCGCAGAGCTGTTGCGCATTCTGTCTGACGCCGATCGTCTGATGGAAGTGATTCGCGAAGAGCTGGAGCTGATGCGTGATCAGTTCGGCGATGAGCGTCGCACAGAGATTACTGCCAATACCGCTGATATTAATATCGAAGACCTGATCAATCAGGAAGATGTTGTGGTGACATTGTCGCATCAGGGCTACGTGAAGTATCAGCCGCTGACCGACTATGAAGCGCAGCGTCGTGGTGGTAAAGGCAAGTCAGCCGCACGTATTAAAGAAGAGGACTTCATTGATCGTCTGCTGGTGGCCAATACCCATGACACGATTCTCTGCTTCTCAAGCCGTGGTCGTCTCTACTGGATGAAGGTTTATCAGTTGCCGGAAGCGAGTCGTGGTGCGCGGGGACGTCCGATCGTGAACCTGCTGCCGCTGGAAGCCAACGAGCGTATTACAGCGATTCTGCCGGTACGTGAGTATACCGAAGGCTTCAATATCTTTATGGCGACCGCGCTGGGAACCGTGAAGAAGACCGCGCTGAAAGAGTTCAGCCGTCCGCGCAGCGCCGGTATTATTGCCGTGAACCTGCGTGACGATGATGAGCTGATCGGTGTGGCGCTGACCAATGGTAATGACGAAGCGATGCTGTTCTCAGCGGCCGGTAAAGTGGTGCGCTTTGCAGAAACCGCAGTCCGTGCGATGGGTCGTACTGCCTCTGGCGTTCGCGGCATCAGGCTGGCTGAAGGCGATCGTGTGGTCTCGCTGATTGTACCGCGTGAAGAGGGTGCAATTATGACCGTGACCCAGAATGGTTACGGTAAGCGTACTGCCAACAGCGAATACCCGACCAAGTCGCGTGCGACGCAGGGTGTTATTTCTATCAAAGTGACCGAACGTAATGGTCCGGTGATTGGCGCGGTTCAGGTTGTCGATGGCGATCAGATTATGATGATCACCGATGCTGGTACGCTGGTGCGTACCCGCGTGTCAGAAGTGAGCGTCGTGGGTCGTAATACCCAGGGTGTGATTCTGATTCGTACCGCAGAGGATGAGAACGTGGTCGGTCTGCAGCGTGTTGCCGAGCCGGTTGAAGAAGAAGAGCTGGATTCAATCGACGGTAGCGTAGCGGAAGGCGAGGATGATATCGCGCCAGAAGCAGAGATCGACGATGAAGAGATTGCACCGGAAGCGGATGCAGAAGACGAAGACGACGCGGCTGAAGACGAAGAATAATTTGTCTGATGTGAGCTGAGGTTCGTTGCAGAAACGGCAGGTCAGGGGAAACCCGGCCTGCCGTTTTTTTTGATGTGATGGGGAGAATTGCAGGGAGCAGGGAGCTTATGGCTGCGAAATCGGAGCCGTCGAAAGGCCTGCACTGCCCGATTGCAAAGGAGTCCCGCATCCCTGCGGATCGGCCACGCCATCCCTGGCGTGGACGCTTTGCTCTTCGGGCAGTGCGGGCCTTTCTTGTTTAGTCAGCGGCGTCGCTTTTCAATGTTGTGAGCGTCTGTTTGTTTGAGTGCGCAGAAGCGGCCACTGGATGCTGGAGTTAACGTGTCGCTTTCACTGTCTTAAAAGATTCCCAAACTTTCCGCTAAACCTGCGGCTGGCTGGCTTTTTTCGCCCGATAAAGCTAGTGTATGGGCATTAAAAATCGATGATGCGACTAACCTTGCCAACTGCGAGTCACCTTTGAAATATCCTGTCTCTTTCCGCACTACGCTTCGCATCTCGCGCTACCTTTTCCGCGCGCTGGCGCTGCTAATCTGGACGCTGGGCGCCGTTCTGACAGCGTTTTATATTATCAGCGTACTGCATAATAAAGAGACGCAGGTTCGGCAGGAGTTTGCCAGCAACTACGGCACGATTCAGTGGTATGTGCGCCATTCGGCGGACATGGTGCGTGAACTGAAATATATCACCGAGAACCGCTTAACCAATGCCAGCAGTGGCCTGGATGTACTGACCGGCATGATGCCAGGCAAAACAACCCAGCCGCAGTTTACGCCACTCTTTTCGGATGGCGACTGTACCTCAATGAGCAATACCTGGCGCAACTCGCTCGATTCTCTCAGCTACTACATCAATTACTGGAAAAGTAACTTCGCCTCGTCGTATGAACTGAATCGGGTGTTCTTTATCGGTGGAGAAAGTCAGTGTCTGGCCGACTTTACGATTGGCAGCAGCAACGCTGATCGGGAACGCAGCCTGAAATCGCTGCGTGAGAATGTGCTGCGTTATCGCAACAGCAGTGAAGAAGAGCGCCGAAATCCGATGTACTGGATCAACAGCAGTGCTCAGCCTGGCGTCGGCACTTTCTATATGGTGGTGCCGGTTTACGTCGCGAACAAGTTACAGGCACTGCTGGGTGTTGAGCAAAATATCCGACTGGATGAGTTTATTCAGCCGGGCAGCCTGCCGATCATTGCGTCGATTACCGATGAGAACTATCGTCCACTGCTTAACTCGCGGCGCGGCGGCCTGGGCTTCTCGCTCGACAATCTGCCTGATGATAAAACCTGGTTCGGTTACCTGAATGGTTATCGTCAGCTGGTGCTGAAAAAGCCACTTCCGCCCTCCGATCTGAATGTGGTGTGGTCAGTACCTACCGATGTGATGGTGGATCAGCTCAAGCTGATGATCATCAATGCGCTGCTGCTCAATATTTTCAGTGCCGTTATCCTGTTTACTCTCGCCTGGGTATTCGAGCGCCGGATGTTCCTGCCGGCAGAGGAGAATGCACACCGTCTGGAAGAGCATGAGCAGTTTAACCGTAAGATTGTCGCCTCGGCGCCGGTGGGGATCTGTATCTTACGCACCAGCGACGGCACCAATATTCTGAGTAATGAGCTGGCACATAATTATCTGACGTTGCTGACGCAGGAGGACCGCCTTCGGCTGAATGAAATCATTGGCGGGCAGCAGGTTAACTTTGTTGATGTGCTGACCGGCAGCAATACCAACCTGCAAATCAGCTTTGTGCATTCGCGCTATCGTAATGAGAACGTCGCGATTTGTGTGCTGGTTGATGTCTCGGCGCGCGTAAGGATGGAGCAGTCTCTGCAGGAGATGGCCCACGCGGCAGAGCAGGCGAGCCAGTCAAAATCGATGTTCCTTGCCACCGTCAGTCATGAACTGCGCACGCCGCTCTATGGCATTATCGGTAACCTCGATCTGTTGCAGACCAAAGAGCTACCCAGCGGTATCGACTCGCTGGTGACGGCCATGAACAACTCCTCCAGCCTGCTGCTGAAGATCATCAGTGATATTCTCGACTTCTCGAAAATCGAGTCAGAGCAGTTGAAAATTGAGCCACGTCCGTTTGCCCCTCGCGAAATTGTCACGCACATTGTGGGCAACTATCTGTCGCTGGTGGTGAAGAAGCGGCTGACGCTTTACTGCTTTATCGAACATGACGTTCCGCAGGTGCTGGACGGCGATCCGTTGCGCCTGCAGCAGGTGATCTCGAACCTGCTTAACAACGCGATTAAGTTTACGCATACCGGCTGTATTATTCTGCACGCCTACGTTGCACAGGGCTATCTGGCTTTCCGCGTTCGTGATACCGGTGTCGGTATTCCGGCGAAAGAGCTTCCACGCCTGTTTGATCCTTTCTTCCAGGTGGGAAATGGCGTGCAGCGTAATTTCCAGGGGACCGGGCTGGGACTGGCGATCTGTGAAAAGCTGATCAATATGATGGATGGCGACATCGAGGTCGATTCAGAGCCAGGCATGGGCAGCCAGTTTATTGTGCGTATTCCGATTTACCAGGGACAGAAGCCGTCGTTGATGCTGCTGGAGGACTTACAGGATAAGAGAATCTGGCTGGCGATGCGCAATGAGTATCTTGCGGCGTTTATCACGCGTCAGATTCAGCAGCAGGGCATTCAGGTAGCGGAGTATAACGGTAAGCCAGGCCCGGATGATGTGGTCATGACGGATTACGAACTGGAGACTGATGCACCGCTTCGCGCACTGGTCACGTTTGACGGATCCCATGTCGATATGCCGCGTGAACGTCAGCCGGGACGCTGGATCCACTCCACCGCCACACTGCACGAGGTGCCGGCGCTGCTGGCACGCATCTACCGGATTGCACTGGGCAATGACGCCGCCGATGCGCTGCTGCTGGCCACCCCGGTAGAAGAGAAAGTTCATAACGATGACATCATGGTGCTGATCGTCGATGACCATCCTATTAACCGCATGCTGCTGTCTGAACAGCTTGGCACGCTGGGCTATCAGGTGAAAACGGCCCAGGATGGCGTTGATGCCCTGAATGTCCTGAGTCGTAATGAGATTGATATCGTGCTCACCGACGTGAATATGCCGAACATGGATGGTTATCGCCTGACGCAGCGATTACGTCAGCTGGGCCATCTGTTCCCGGTTGTGGGCGTAACGGCGAATGCGCTGGCAGAAGAGAAACAGCGTTGTATGGATGCAGGTATGGATAACTGTCTGTCGAAGCCGGTGACGTTAGACGTGCTGAAAGTGACGCTGGCAATCTATGCTGAACGGGTTCGTAAAACGCGGCGGGGATAGGGCAGGAAAGGGCAGAGGCGAAGCGGTGCAGCTGCACCGCTTCAGGAGGAACTTAGTCTCTTTCGACCTGACTCTGGCTGACAGAGGACAGGTAGTTAAGCAGTGCGATATCGTTATCCACGCCCAGTTTCATCATCGCTGATTTCTTCTGGCTACTGATGGTTTTGATACTGCGGTTCAGTTTCTTGGCGATTTCGGTTACCAGGAAACCTTCTGCAAACAGACGCAGCACTTCACTCTCTTTCGGTGACAGGCGCTTGTCGCCATAACCACCCGCGCTGATCTTCTCCAGCAGTTTCGCAACGCTTTCTGGCGTGTATTTCTTGCCTTTCTGCAGTGCAGCCAGTGCTTTTGGTAAATCGGTAGGCGCGCCCTGTTTCAGGACAATCCCTTCGATATCGAGATCAAGGACTGAACTCAGAATCGCGGGGTTATTGTTCATGGTCAGAACAATAATCGAGAGATCCGGGTAGTGGCGTTTAATATATTTAATCAGCGTAATACCATCGCCATACTTCTCACCTGGCATAGAGAGGTCGGTGATCAGGACGTTGGCATCAAGCTTGGACAGATTATTGATCAGTGCTGTTGAGTCTTCGAACTCACCTACAACGTTGACCCATTCAATTTGTTCCAGAGACTTTCGGATACCGAAAAGGACAATTGGATGGTCATCGGCAATAATTACGTTTAAGTTATTCATCTTATTGGTTACCTTGCTGCAGCAGTTGATTGACGTAAGCGTCAATATCACTGGTGGTATTTGTAATGTTTGAATCGTCACACGCTTTAATGTGGTGTTCTAACTCTTCACAAAGCTGTTTGCCGGGAGTCAGATTGAGCATGGCAAACACGCCCTTTAGGCGATGCGCTGTCTGAGCAAGCGAGGCGTAGTCCTTTTCCGCCGACTCAGTATACAGTCTCTTCACATCAACCGGTACTGTCTCCGTAAACAGCTGGAAATAGCCGCCGCTCATTAATGGCGTGGCCGCGTCGTCTTCCATGTCGTTATCCATCACATCATGCGACAGTTGTTTCTCAATCAGGGCCAGCAATGCATCCAGCATCGCATTACTGAGATTGAAATTGACCCGATACTGCTGGTCGTTCAGTGCATGATGACCCAATTCATCTTCCGCCAGCAGCAGTGCCCAGCCGCTAAGCTTCGAGGGATCGTCGGTCACCATGACATCGTGATCCTGACCGGAAATGCGCTCATCAGGTGTCAGACAACGCGCTCCCCAGTTCTCCAGATGGCGGCAGACGATTTTATGTACGTCCTCCACGGTGATCTCCACCAGCGCGGTCACGCCATCCAGAATTTTTTCCTCTTCTTCCTCACGCTTCTCTTCCAGCACCAGCGGCAGTTGCATGTTATAGCGCGTGCCGATATCCGCTTTTGCCACGATATCGAGACTGCCACCCATCTGCTTGCAGAGCTGCTTACACAGGAAGAACGCCATGCCGGAGGCCTGTCCGTAACGATCCTGGCTGGTATCCCCCAGGAACGGGAAGTCGACATTCGCCAGTTCATCCACCGTCAGGCCCGCACCGGTATCCACCAGTTCGATGATCACTCTGTCGGCCTGCTTCTCCGCAGCCTTAACTTCCAGGGTAATTTTCCCCCAGCGGGTCGTGGTCAGGGCGTAGTGCATCAACGTGGTCAGGACTTTGCGCAGGGCGCGACGGTCGCCAAAGCGCGTCTCGTCATTCGCCAGATGATTATTCACCACCAGCGACAGCCCTTTGCGGCGCATCAACGGCAGGCTTTCCAGCGCAATCTCATCCAGCAGTTCCTGCAGGTTGAAGACGGTCGCATCCGGTGACCAGTCGTGTGCTTCAAGCCGGTTCAGCAGCACGATATCATCTACCAGTCGCGCCAGGCCCTGGCTCTCGTCGAGCAGGTCCAGTACGGTTTCATCGGCATCACGCTGGCTGAGCTGCACCAGCTGCGCCACCATTTTTTCCAGTGGCTGATTCAGCGCATGGCCCAGATTATGCAGCAGCTGCTGGCGCATCTGATGATTGCGATCCAGCACCTGCTGCGCTTTCTGCAATTTCTTGTTAACCAGCAGTTCGCGATCCTGATCACGCATCATAAACAGCTGCGTATGCGGCGACAGCACGCTGCGGGCGTGACGGATCTCATACACTTCGTTGTTGATGGTGGCCTGCAGCACGCCCTGATGCTGGTCGGACATATTAATGATCTTCTGCAGATTGAGGTGAGGCAAAAGATGTTCAGCAATCTTATTGCTCAGCAGAGTACGGTTGCTGGCAAAGTCATACACCAGCAGACCGACCGGAAGGCTGGCCACAATCTCTTCATTCAGCACCCGCAGTGAATCGAGTTCAGCGCTCTGGTTTTCGCTGGGACGCAGTGACTGCTGACGCAGCAGCACGATCCCCGCCAGCGAGAGCAGGAACAGCAGCAGGTTGATCAGGAGCGGCCAGAGCAGATTATGCAGGCTGTCGATAATCAGGCGAGTAATCGGCACCTGATAAACCAGCTGCAACGGCGTACTTGGCAGGGTGGCCGCAATCTCGATATTGGGATTAACCAGTGAGACACGGGTATTTTCCACATCCTGCTGTTCACTGCTGCTGGCAGGCATTGAGGTGTCCTGACGCAGCTGGAAGTTTTCCAGCGGCATGTTCTGCGGAACAATATCGTTAACCGGCAGATCAAAGGCGACAACAGTGGCCAGATGGCCCGGCTGGTTAAAGGTGGTGCGCAGCGTGAAATAGTGATCGTTCTGGAAGGCGAGGTGGCGCAGTGGCGAGAAGCTCTCGCGTTCATCCAGCGCATTGGCCTGCTGCAGCATCTCAGCGCGACGGCTATCCACCATTGAACTGATGGCGCTCTCTTTATAGCGCGTTGCCATATCTTTCAGTGGCAGGGTCGAAATCATAATCAGGCTGTTGTCCTGACCATTTAAAAAGTACATCGACCACGTGGGATTTTCCGCGCCCCACAGCGTGTCGAGATAGTTCGACATCCGCATGGTCATATCCAGCGTACTGCTGTCATGTGAGCCGAAAATCAGTGCTTCCGTTTTACGCCGGGTTTTTTCCAGATAATAGACATCAGGACGCAGCCGCGTCTCCTGCAGGTTACTGCCAGGTGGCGCACCGGCTGCGCTGGTTGAGAGGTTTTCATATATCTGCCAGGTGGCAAAGCGATAGGCATCAATACGTTTCTGTACGTCACGCGCCAGATCGTCCATGGCATAGCGTTTCCCGGTCAGCCAGGCATTGACCGAGTTATGCACCATAAAGCCCAGCGCCAGCAGGAGCACCAGATTGAAAACCACAAAAAAGCGGGTGACATTGCCGGAGGTCAGTGGAAACTTATACAACATAGCGTGTCAGGTACCTGAATTATCGCGCAACTTTTCGCGCACTGGCGGCTACCGCTAACAGCAACAGGGCGATCAGTAAAAATGCGCCGCTGAGGCTGATCCATTGCGAAATGAATCCGATTAAAGCCGGACCTGAGAGAATACCCGCATATCCCAGCGTTGTCATGGCAGAAATCGCCAGGTTCGCAGGCATATCCTGTTGATTCCCGGCAGCATTGAACAACATCGGCACCGTATTGGATAAACCAAAGCCGACCAGCAGGAAAGCCAGCAGAGCGATCTCCGGCCACGGCAGCCAGACGGCCAGACACATACCCGCTGCGGCGGTCAGGGCGCCGGAGAGCATCACAGGATAGCGGCCAAAACGCTGGATGATCTTGTCGCCACTAAAACGGCCCAGCGTCATCGCCACGGAAAAGACGGCATAGCCGAGTCCGGCATAGGCGGGTGACATCGCCGGGTTCTGCAGCAGCAGCAGCGCGCCCCAGTCCAGTACGGCCCCTTCCGCCAGGAAAAGGATAAAGCAGAGCAGGCCAAGGAACGCAACCCAGCCACGTGGGATCACCAGCCAGGGCTGATCGGGCTGATGCAGACGCGCATTCATCAGGACCGGCAATCGCCATAGCAGCAGCAAGAGCATTATTGCCATTACCACCAGCGTAGCGGTCAGTGGAGTGAAATCCCGGCTCAACAACAGGCTGACGGTTCCTGCGCCCAGAATACCACCAAGACTGAAGAAACCATGAAAGCCCGACATCATCGGTTTATCTGCAGCCTGCTCAACCTGAACCGCCTGATAATTCATCGCCACATCCAGCATGCCCAGCCCGGCACCAAAAAGCATTAGCGCAGCCGCCATCACCAGATGAGAGTCTGCTGTCGCCAGCAGCGGCATCATCATCAGTACTAACAGGGTGGAGACGCACATCACGCGACGGCAGCCAAAACGCGCCACCAGCGTGCCGGTCACCGGCATCGCCGCCAGCGAACCAATACCCAGACAGAGCAGCAAGGCGCCCAGGGACGCGCCACTGAGCTGCAGACGATCCCGGGCAAACGGCACCAGCGGAGCCCAGGCTGACATCCCTAAGCCATTAATTAAAAAGATAGTGCGTGTACCCCAGTTAAGGCGGCTTTGATGTTTATGTTGTTGTGAAGCGTCCAGTGCGGTCATAGGTCGGATTCATCAATGTTAAAGCGGAAAAGTGTAGCACTGGCCGCGAGTCAGTGGCCGTTGCGCCTCTTGTCAAAAGTGGTGCAGTCACATCGCATAAATGGCAAAACCGGCAGTTTACCGACTTTTGTTGCATCGCAAATTTTTTCCAGAACTTTCCTGGTATGACCACCGCTCATCCGGGAGTACTTAACTCAAATTTCCCTGCCTTTTTTCAAGGGCTTGCTGTTAAAAACGCAGAACAGCACCACCTGTAAATGCTGACTGAATCACACAATTAAAAAAATTCCTGTCATGGCCCTCACGTTAATGACGCAGTGGTTTTAAGCCTCATCGCATCATTTATGGAAACAGTCAGCAATAAATTGACATGAAAAAACAAAGACAAAGCGCATTACCTGAAAACGAATTTTCGGTTATGGCTAATGTAATAATGTTTTAATCATAACCAAATCTGTACATTGAAATTGATTTTTAACATGGTTACGCTAAAAGTTAATCAGTCACAACCTTTACGTTGTGTGAAAGTCTGTACAGCTTAAAACACTCAAAAACTAATAATAATACCGCTGCGCGCCTATTTTATGTGCGTTAGTGACGCGGCTTAGTTTCGCCATTTTTACCTGCGCCAGGTTAAGACACCTTCTTCATCTCAGAAGGTGAAATGATGCGTGAAGACTTTAAGCATAAAATAAATTTATGTTTAAGGATTCAGTATATTAGCTAATCTGGTGTAACAGAGGTTATAAATGGCAGAACTCACACAGAGCCGTGTAGATATCATCTCGCGCGAAAACGGTACACTCCTCTCACAGACCACTGGCGGTTCATCACAGTCCATTAACCTCACCGAACCCAGCGTTGTACGTATCAGCGGCACGCGAGACATGGTGACGCAGTTTGAGCGCCAGGGTAACGATCTGGTGCTGAAAATGCGTGACGGCAGCACAGTACGCTACCAAAAATTCTTTCTTGATGACGCCGATGGTCAGCACAGCGAACTGGTGTTCGATGATGGCGTCAATCCACCGGAACATGCACTTTTCCCGCAGACCGCAGAAGGGGCTGAACTCGCTTCCCGTTCGATCACACCGACCTATGAATCACTCGACAGCGTAGAGCCGCTGCTGCTGGCGGATAACGCCAATACGTCAATGGGCGTCATCACCGCAGGCGGTCTGGGTGTGCTCGGTTTAGCCGGACTGGCAGTGGGCATCGGCGGCGGTGGCGGAGGGGGTGGAGGTAACGGCGGCGGCAACGCCGGTGGCACCGATCCGGGAACACCGGTCACACCCGGGACACCTGCCATTACCCTGAATGCCTTCGCTGGCGATAATGTGCTGGATAATGCGGAAAAAACGACCGATCAGGTGCTGAGCGGCACGACCAGCAATGTCGAAGCCGGTCAGATTGTCACGGTTACGCTGGGCGGACAGACCTACAACACCACAGTCGGCACCGATGGCAGCTGGAGCGTTACGATCCCTGCCGCCGCGCTGGCGGGACTTCCCGCAGGCACCACCACCATCGACGTCAGCGTCAGTAACGCGGTGGGCACAGGCGCTACGGGCAGCCTGCCGGTTACCGTCGCTGCCGCCGATCCCGGTACACCCGCGACACCGGTTATCAGTCTGAATCCCTTTGCCGGCGACAACCTGCTGGATAACAGCGAAAAAACAACGCCACAAACGCTGTCCGGCAGCACCAGTAACGTTGAAGCCGGGCAGGTGGTCACCGTGACACTGGGCGGTCAGAGCTACAGCAGTAGCGTAGCCGCGGACGGAAGCTGGAGTATTACTGTGCCTGTGGATGCGCTGAGCGCGCTGGCCACCGGCAACGCCACCCTCACAGCAACCGTCACTAACCAGGCAGGCACCGCCGCCAGTGGCAGCCTGACCTTTAACGTCGAGCCGCCCCTGACCGAGCCGGGAACGCCGGTTATCACCATCAATCAGTTTGCCGGTGATGATGTCCTCAGCAACAGCGAGAAAGCCACCGATCAGCTGCTGAGCGGCTCCACCAGCAATGTGGAAGCGGGTCAGGTTGTCACCATCACGCTGGGCAATCAGACCTTCAGCGCAGTCGTGGATGCGCAGGGCAACTGGAGCGTCACGCTCTCACCTGCGGCGCTGAATGCGCTCAATGCCGGTTCACTTGCGATTTCTGCGGTCGTCACTAATCAGGCTGGCATTGAAGCCAGTGAAAACCGCGCAATCAGCGTCGATACGCCTGTCGTTACGGGTCCGCCTGCGGTCACGGTGGATGAATTTACCGGTGACAACCAGCTGAGCAACGCAGAGAAAACCACCGATCAGACGGTGACCGGCAGCACCAGCAATATCGAACCGGGTCAGGTTGTGACGGTCACGCTGGGCGGTCAGACGTACAGCGGCAGCGTAGATGCGCAGGGCAACTGGAGCATCACGCTACCCTCAGCGGCCCTGAGCGCACTGGCGGCAGGTGAAACGACACTGACGGTTTCGGTCAGCAATGCGGCCGGTAACACCGTGACCAGCAGCCTGCCCATCAGCGTGGAAGCGCCGGTGACGCAACCGGGCGAACCGACCGTTACCATCAATGAATTTGCCGGGGATGACATCCTCAGCAACGACGAAAAAGGGACCGCCCAGACGCTTTCTGGCACCACCACCAACGTCGAAGCGGGCCAGACGGTCACGATCACCTTTGGTGGCCAGACTTACGCTGGCATCGTGGATGGCAGTGGTAACTGGAGCGTGACTGTTCCGGCTGGTGCGCTGGGCAACCTGCCTGCGGGATCCAATGTCATCAGCGCCACCGTCAGCAACGTCGATGGTGTGAGCGCAGGCGAAACCCGCGATATCTCGGTTGAGGCACCTGTGACTGAGCCGGGCGTGCCGGCGCTGACCCTGAATGAATTTGCTGGCGATAACGACCTGAGCAACGCCGAGAAAGCGTCCGATCAGCCTGTCAGCGGCACGGTCACCAACGTTGAAGCCGGACAGATCGTCACCGTGACCCTCGGTGGTCAGACCTACAGCGCCAGCGTGCAGGGTGACGGCAGCTGGAGCGTCACCGTGCCATCCGCCGCGCTGAACGCACTGGCAGCAGGCACCACTACCCTGACCGCCTCGGTCAGCAATGCGGCGGGCGACACCGCGACAACTTCGGAGTCGATCACCGTCGAAGCCCCGGCGACGCAGCCGGGTGAAGCCACCGTAACCATCAACGCCTTTGCCGGTGACGATATCCTCAGCAACAGCGAGAAAGCCACCGATCAGCTGCTGAGCGGCACCACCACCAATATTGCTGAGGGCCAGCAGGTCACTATCACCCTGAATGGTGAGACCTTTACCGCCACGGTTGGCGCGGATGGCAACTGGAGCGTCTCGATCCCAGCCAGTTCGCTGGCGGCGCTGGCCGCCGGTAGCACGACCCTGAACGCTACAGTCACCGATACGCTCGGCGCAGCCGTCAGTGAAACCCGTGACTTCCTGGTGGCGTCAGCGGGCACTTCACCGAATGCCCCAACGTTAACCGTCAATGCCTTCGCTGAAGACAACATCCTGAGCAACGATGAGAAGCTGGAGGCTCAGGCGGTCTCAGGCAGCACCACCAACATCGAAGCGGGCCAGGTTGTGACCGTAACCCTGGGCGGAGAGCGCTACAGCGGCACGGTCAATCCTGACGGCAGCTGGAATATCGCGATTCCGGCCGATGCACTCGGTGCGCTGGCCGCAGGATCTGCCTCGCTGGTGGTGACGGTCAGCAACGCAGCGGGCACCAGCGTTAGCGACACGCTGGCGATCACCGTCGAGCCACCGGTGACTGAGCCGGGCCAGCCCACCCTCATCATCAATCAGTTCGCCGGTGATGACGTCCTGAGCAACGATGAGAAAACCAGCGACCAGTTGCTGAGCGGCAGCAGTACCAATGTCGAGGTGGGTCAAATCGTCACAGTCACGCTGGGCGACCAGACTTACAGCGCCACGGTCGGCGCGGATGGCAGCTGGAGCCTGAATGTCCCAGCCAGCGCACTGGCAGCACTGGCGGCGGGCAGTGCAACTATCGCGGCCACGGTTTCCAGTCAGGCGGGCATAATCGCCAGCGAAGATCGGGCGATTGTGGTGGATACCCCGGCGCAACCGGAAACGCCGACAGTGGCTATTGCCCTGTTCGCCGGTGACGATCTGGTGGATAACAGCGAAAAAGCCCTGGATCAGACGCTCTCCGGCACCACCAGCAATGTGGAGGCGGGCCAGACGGTCACCATCACCCTGGGCGGTCAGAATTACAGTGCCACGGTCAATCCTGATGGCAGCTGGAGTACACAGATCCCGTCTGCAGCGCTCAGCGCACTGGCAGCGGGCAGCACCGCCATTGCGGTTAGCGTCACGACGGTAGCCGGTGCTGTGGCCACTGACACCCGTGACATTAACGTCGCGCCAGCAGCAGGCGAACCTGGCATCGTCTCAATCAATGAACCGGTCAGCGCGGATGGCTTCCTCAATTTGCAGGAGCTGAGCAGCGATCTGATCATCAGCGGTTCGGCGGTGGGTGTTAATCCAGGCCAGACGGTGCAGCTTAATTTTAACGGCGGTAATTACAGCGCAGTGGTGAGCAGCAATGGCGTCTGGAGCGTCACCGTTCCGGCAAGTGCACTCACCGATATCACCGACGGTGTGAAACAGATTTCAGTGACGACCGTCGATGCCAGCAATACGCTGCTGACCGCCTCCGCTCCGCTGAATGTGGTCGCCTCTGCGCTGCCGCAAATCACGCTGGACGAGAGTGCGATCACCGATGGTGTTCTCAACCGGACGGACGCGGATAGCGATCTGCTGATCGGCGGCAGCACCGGCAAGGCCGTCGCGGGCCAGCAGGTTGAAGTGGAACTTAACGGCAAAACTTACAGCACCACTGTCAATGCCGACGGCAGCTGGAGCCTGCCAGTGCCTGCCAGCGATCTCGCTTTACTGGCGCAGGGCGCTAACAGCCTGATCATTACCGCCATTGACGAGGCGGGCAACCGCGCGGACCAGACGGTGAATTTCAGCGTCGACACGCTGCCACCGACGCTGATTGTGGCTGAGGTCGCAGGTGGCGATGGCATTCTCAACAGCAGTGAAGTGACGGCGGGTGTGCCGATCAGTGGTTCAGGTGCACTGCCGGGCGAGCGGGTTTCTGTTTCGCTGAACAACCAGAGTTACAGCGCCACAGTCGATGAGCAGGGCAACTGGACGGTTGATTTGCCGCCAGCAGCATTGCAGGCATTGTCTGATGGCAGCAGCTATACGCTGACCGTCACGCTGACCGACGCCAGCGGGAACATCGCCACCCAGACGCAACCGCTGTTAGTCAACACACAACTTCCGGTTGCGGCCGTGACCGCACCGGGCGGTGATGGGGTTCTGACCAGCAAAGAACTGACTCAGCCGTTGCTGATCAGCGGCACCGGCACCACGGGCGACACCGTAACGGTGGGGTTAAACGGCAAGACCTATAACGCCGTTGTTGATGAAAACGGAACCTGGAGTGCTTCCGTTCCGGTTGCCGATCTGGGCCCGCTGACCAATCAGACTTATCCGGTAACGGTTACGGTGACCGATCCGGCCGGTAACAGCAGCTCGCAGGATACGTCTTTGCGGGTCGCCACGTCCGTACCGGCTCTGACGATCAACGATCTCACTAATGATGGCGCGATCAACAACAGCGATGCGCAGCAGCCATTGATCGTCAGCGGCACTGGCGACGAAGGCGACATCATTCGCGTCACGCTGAATAACGTGACTTACAGCGCCGTGGTGGCGCAGGGTGGCAACTGGAGCGTCAATATTCCTGCCTCTGATCTGGCGAATGTGCCGAATGGCACCCAGACCGTAACGGTGGTGGCGACGGACGCCGATGGCAACACCACACAAACCGGCAGTCCCTTGATTTTCGCCACCACGCCGCCGCTGCTGGAAGTCTCCACGCCGGGCAGCGATGGTTATATCAATATCGCTGAGCACACCCAGGATCTCACTCTCGACGGGCGTGGCGGTGCGCAGGGCGATACGGTCACGGTAACGTTCAATAATGAAACCTACACCGCCACCGTGGATACCAACGGCGCGTGGAGCGTAACGGTTCCCGCCGCGATTGTCAGCCAGCTGGGCGATGAGATCTATCCGATCAACGTTGCCATCAGCGATGCGTATGGCAACACCACCACACAGTTGACCAGCGTTACCGTGCTGGCGGCCACGTCACCCGCCCTGACCATTGATCCCGTCACCAGCGACAATCAGGTCGATAGCGCGGAACAGCTCAGCGACATTCTGGTCACCGGCAATGTCACCGGCGTACCGGCCGGTTCGCCGGTATTATTGACCATTAACGGGCAGTCTTACGACGGTGAGGTACTGGCGAACGGTAGCTGGAGTGTGACGCTGCCCGCCGGATCGCTGGGCGGTTTGGGCGAAAAAACCTTTACCGTAGCGATTACTGATCAGGCCGGTAACCCGGCGCTGCCTGCTGAAGGGCAATTCAGCGTGGTTATCTTACCCGAACCGTCGCTGTCGGTGACCCCGATCAGTGGTGACAATGCGCTGAATGGGCTGGAAGCACAGAGTGATCTCACTGTAAGTGGCGGCTCGGCAAACCTGCCGGCTAACAGTCCGATCAGCGTGACGCTGGAACCCAACGGCACGGTTTACACCACCACAACCGATATAAACGGCAGCTGGACCCTGACGGTGCCCGCTGCTGACCTGGTAAATCTGCCGCAGGGTAACACCACGGTTACCGTCTCTTCGGGTGATGTGCAGATCAATCAGCCGCTGCTGGTGGCGACTACGCCGCTGGCAGACCCGGAAATCAATACGCCTTTCACTGACGGCATTCTCAACACGGATGAAGCCAGCGTGGCGCAGACGCTGACCGGCTCAGTCCAGCCAGGCCAGGCCGTCAGCGTGACCCTGGGCGGCATAAGTTATCCGGCAACGGTCGCAGCAAATGGTGAATGGCGCGTCACGCTGCCGCCAGATGCGCTACAGGCACTGCCGCAGGGCAGCAATCCGGTTACCGTGACGGTAAGCGATGTGGCAGGTAACAGCACCAGCATCAGTGAACCGCTGATTGTTGATACCGGCTTACCCGCGCTGACCGTTAATCCGATTGCCATCGATGGCATTATCAATGCGACTGAAACGACCACGGATTTGAACCTGAGCGGCACCGTTGCGCCCGGCGGCAGCGTCAGCCTTGTACTGAATAACCAGACCTATGAGGCAGTAGTTGCCGCCGACGGCAGCTGGACGGCTACCGTGCCTGCTGCCAGTCTGCAACTGCTGCCAGAGGGTCGTTACGATCTTAACGTGACTGTCACGACTCTGAGCGGCAACGTCGCCACCACGCCATTCCCGGTTACCGTGGATACCACGCCACCCGACTTCAGCTTTGATACGCCTGCTGGCGATGGCGTGCTGAACATTGCAGAACAGGCCAACGGCTTCAGTTTCAGCGGTGCAGGCACTGAAGGCGACAGCGTGAGTGTCACGCTGAATGGCGTCACCTACACAGGCACCGTTGAGGCGGGCGGAAACTGGACGCTGGCTGTGCCGCCAGCGGCACTGGCCGGTCTGACTAACGGCATCAGCTATCCCGTGGTGATCACCGTCACCGACGAGGCGGGGAACAGCAACAGCCAGAACAGTGCGCTGACAGTTGCCACAACGCCGCCTCCGCTGGTGGTCGCACCGATCAGCGGCGACAATGCGCTGAACACAGGTGAACTGGCGGAGCCGCTGGTCGTCAGTGGCAGCGGTCAGAATGGCGATATTGTCACGGTCCAGCTTAATGACCAGATTTACAGCACCACGGTTGGCGTAAATGGACAGTGGACGCTGCAGATCGCCTCTGAAGCGCTAGCAGCACTGCCGTCAGGCAGTAATCTGGTAACGGTGACGGAAACCAGTGCGAACGGTAATCAGAGCAGCCAGGTGATTGATCTGAATGTGGCTACCTCGCCGGAGATACAGCCTGCGCTGACCATAGATAGCAGCACCTTTGCCGGTGATGGCATCGTGACGGCGGCAGAGCAGCTACAGCCGATTACGGTCCGCGGCAGCAGCAGCAATGTTGAAGCGGGCCAGCAGGTCATCATCTCTCTGAATGGCACCGAATACAGTGGCGTGGTCGCGGCCAGTGGCAACTGGAGTATCATTCTGCCTGCAGGTGCACTGGCTGAATTGGGGGAGGGTAATCAGACACTGAACGTCAGTGTGATTAACGTCGTGGGTAATACGGCCAGCAGCCCGCTTAACTTCAGCGTGGACAACACCCTGCCGTCGATTGCGCTGGCACCGATTAGCGACGACAACTACCTCAATGCACAGGAAGTGAATGGCGCCATCGTCGTGAGCGGCAGCACCAGTGGTCTGCCGGACGGCAGCATTGTCACCGTCGTGGCTAATGGGACGCCGGTCAGTGTCACCGTGGCGGCAGAGGGAAGCTGGAGCCTCACCTTACCGGCTGGCACCTTTACCGGCACTGCGGATGGCCCGCAAATCATCACGGTCACCGCCAGCGACGCTAACGGAACAGAGTTTGCGACCAGTGACGCCACGCTGACGATTGTCGCCAGCGCATTGCCAGTGGCCACTCCCGGTGTGGCATTCAATGATGGCATTCTCAACGGTGAGGAAGCCTCGGCAGGTGGCGTGATCACCGGCAGCACCGGCGTAACCGGTGACGGCCAGACGGTCGTTGTGACGCTGGGCGGCAGTAACTACAGCGGTACGGTGGATGCCACGGGCAACTGGCAGGTCGCGGTTCCGGCCGATATTCTGGCTGCGCTGCCACAGGGCAATGCGCCTTACACCGTGGTTGTCAGTGATGTAGCAGGCAACACCAGCCAGGCGAATGGCAACATTGTGGTGGATACCGTGCCTCCGGTGCTGAACTTCATCACGCCATCCGATGGCATTATCAATGCTGCCGAAAGTCAGCAGCCGCTCACGCTGACCGGCAGCAGCGAAGCAAACGCGCTGATTGTGGCCAGCTTCAACGGCACCACGCTGAGCACCACCGCTGACGTTAATGGCAGCTGGTCGCTGGCATTGCCTGCCACGGTTTACACCGGGCTGGGCAACGGTAGCTATCCACTGACCGTGACCGCCAGCGATGCGGCAGGCAATGCCACCACCACCAGCCGTGACCTGGCGCTGAAAGTGGAACCCGGCACACTGCCAACCCTGACGCTGGATGCGTTTGCTGGTAACAACGTGGTTGATGGCGCGGAACGCCTCACCGATCAGCGTCTCTCGGGCACCACCACCAATGTTGAAGCGGGCCAGCTGGTCACTGTGAACATTGAGGGGACGGTTTACAGCGCCACCGTGCAGGCGAGCGGCGCGTGGAGCCTGACCGTGCCAGCCGGTGCGCTGGCGGCCATTAATGACGGTAGCGCCAGTTTCACTGTGGCGGTCAGCGATGTGGCAGGCAACACCACTAGCCGTGATCTCAACTTTGACGTGAACAGCAACGCCTCTGGCCTGGCGATGGACGCCATCAGCCAGGACAACTACCTGAATGCACAGGAGCTGGGTCAGTCGCTGATCGTGACCGGCACCTCGGTGAATGTGCCTGAGGGCAGTACGGTGACGCTGCTGTTTAACAACATCAGCTATACCGCGCAGGTCTCGGCCACTGGCCGCTGGAGTGCGATCGTGCCGGCTGAGGCACTCACGGCGCTCGCCGATGGGCCTTACACCGTGACCGTCACCGCGACAGACAGCGGCGGGTCGACCCTGAGCAGTGAGGCGACGCTTAACGTACTGGCGACCACTCTGCCGGCACCACAAATCCTCTCTGCCTTTGGCGATGGAGTGCTCAACAGCAGCGAGATCGCCACAGCACAAACCCTGAGCGGCACCACAGGTGTAACAGGTGACGGACAGCGCGTCAGCGTGCAGCTGAATGGCGTCACGTATAACGGTACGGTCGACAGCAACGGCAACTGGCAGATCAACGTGCCTGCTACGGCGCTGGCTGACCTGCCAGAAGATGTTATTAGCTATACCGTCACGGTGCAGGATGCGGCGGGTAACACCGGCAGCACACCGGGCAGCGTAACGGTGGATCTGACGCCACCGACGCTGACCCTGAACGCCGTTGCGGGCGATAACAGCGTTAATATCGCCGAAAGCCTCGCTCCGATTGTCCTCAGCGGCAGCAGCAATGCTGAAGCCGGGCAGCAGGTCACGATTACCCTGAACAATCAGCTCTGGACGGCTACCGTTACCCAGGAGGGCGACTGGAGCCTGACACTGCCTGCCGGTTCGCTGGCCGGTATTCAGGCCGGCGCTTACATCCTGACTGTGACAGTCAGTGATGCGGCGGGTAACCCGGTCACGGAAACGCGTGAAATCACCGTGGCAACCGGGGCATTGTCGGTCAGCATAAACACCCCGTTTGGTGATGGTTATCTGAATCTGGCTGAGCAGGGTGTCGGCCAGACACTGACCGGCAGCACCGGTGTGCCGGGCGACGGCCAGACCGTCACCGTGACGCTAGGCGGGAATGATTACCCGGCCACGGTGGATGCGCAGGGCAACTGGACGCTGAATTTAACACCTGCGCAGGTGCAGACGCTGGACGAGGGGATCAATACCCTGGTGGTCAATGCCAGCGATGCGGCCGGTAACAGCGGTCTGCTGACCAGCGCCGTCACCGTTGATCTCACACCGCCGGTATTGAGCGTCAACCCCATCGGCGGCGATAACATCATCAATTCCCTGGAGGTACTGGAAGCGGTCGCCATCAGTGGGTCGGCAACGGTGGCGGATGCCGGGCAGACAGTGACGGTCAGTTTCCAGAATGTCGATTACACCACTCTGGTGCTCTCTGACGGCACCTGGCAGGTGACGCTGCCTGCCAGCGTTGTGCAGGGGCTGGCGGACAACACCTACCCGGTTGTTGTCTCAATGACCGATGCAGCGGGCAACCCGGCGGTTGCGGTTCAGACCACACTGACGCGCGATGCTGACAGTCTGAATCTGCCGACCCTGACCCTCGGGACGCTCAGTGAGGATAACTTCCTTAACCAGGCCGAGTCGCAGCAGGATCTGAGCATCGGCGGCACCAGCACCAATCTGGCTGAGGGCCAGCTGGTGGCGGTGACGCTGAACGGCCTGCAGTACAGCGGCACGGTGACCGCGAATGGCAGCTGGGCGGTAACCGTTCCGGCCGCCGCGCTGGGTAATCTGCCGGATGGCGATCAACTGGTGCAGGTGGTGGCAACCGATGCCTCTGGTAACCCGGCCAGTGCCAGTGGCAGTCTGGTTGTGCTGGCCAGCGCGCAGGTTCAGCCGACGCTGACCATGAACGTGGTCGCCGGTGACGATGTGATCAATGCCACCGAGTCCACTGCAGAGGTTGCGGTCAGTGGCAGCAGCACGCTGCTGGCAGCGGGTACTGTCGTAACGGTGTCATTGAGCGGCACGGATTACACGACGACGACCACTCTCGATGCGAACGGCATCTGGACGGTGAATGTACCGTCCACGGCCTTTGCCGATGTGGTGCCAGGTAGCAGCCAGACCTTTACCGTCAGCGCAACGGATGTCGCGGGTAATCCGGCAACCGCCACGAAGGAGGTTGATTTTATTACCACACGCCCTGTGCTGACGGATATTACGGTCAGTGCGGGCGACACCCTTAACCTGTCGGAGTCGCTGCAGGATCTCACCATCAGCGGCACCACCACGGGCGCAATACCCGTGACGGTAACGCTGAATAATGTCAGCTACACCGCCACGGCAGATGCCGACGGAAACTGGACAATTACTGTTCCGACGGCCGACGTGCAACAACTGGCGGATGGCCCCAATGCGATCATCGTTTCTGTCACTGACGCGGCGGGCAATATCACCACGGACACCACCACCTCACTGGATGTGGCGTTTAACACCCTGCCAGCGCTGACCCTGAACACACCGTTTGGCGATTCGCTGCTCAGTCTGGCAGAAACCGAAGGCCCGATAACGCTGAGTGGTGACAGTACCAACCTGCCGGAAGGCAGTGTAGTAAACATCGCTCTTGGCGGGCTGACGTTCAGCACCACCACGGATGTCAGCGGCAGCTGGACGCTGAACCTGGCATCGGGTGCGCTCACAGGCCTTGACGATGGACTGACACAGGTGGTGGTCACTGCTGTTGATGCTGCCGGAAATCCGGCGCAGGCCACTGCAGGCGTTGAGATCCTGCAAACCCCACCGGTTTCCGCTGACTTTGCTGTTACGCAGTTCGGCGACAACGTCATTAATATCAGTGAAGCCGCCTCGGTTCAGCAGGTTACCGGCACCTCCACCGTCGTGGCGGGTCAGACGCTGAGCGTCACGGCAGGTGATGACGCTATCCCGTTATCCGTCACGGTCGATGCCAGTGGCAACTGGACGGCCAGCCTGACGCCAGAGGTAATCGCCAGCCTGGGGAGCGGGGAACATACCCTGACCCTCACAACCACGGATCGGGCAGGAAACACGACCGAGGCGACCAAAACATTTATCTCTGCGATTACACCGATTGCTGACCCCTCGCTGGATACACCCTTTATTGATGGGCGGATTAACGCCGCAGAGGCGGCCGCAGGGGGATCGCTTACCGGTGCGGTGAATGTTGATAACGCAGCGGGGGTCACCGTCACGCTCAATGGGACTGTTTATTCCGCAACGCTCAGTCAGGATGGTTCCCGCTGGTCACTGGACCTGCCACCTGCTGTATTGCAGTCACTGCCGGGTGGCAACTGGCCGGTGACGGTGACCGTCACCGATGTGAACGGCAACACCGGAAGCTTCGGCGGTACGGTGCTGGTGGCGATTAACTCGCTGCCGGATGTCACCCTGAATCTGCCGTTTGGTGACGGTGCGCTGAACGCTGCCGAGGCGGGAACGGAACAGATCCTGACGGGTACCACCGGCATTAGCGGTGCCGGTCAGACTGTATCGGTCCTGATCTCCGGCTTCAATAATGATCAGCCGCTGGCTGCAACGGTGCAGACCGACGGCAGCTGGTCTCTGGCCCTGTCGCCAGCGCAGCTGGCCACGTTCACCAGCGGCACTCACACTATTACCGTGACCGCAATCGACATCGCGGGTAACAGCGATAACACGGCGCTGAATGTGGTCACCGAAGTGGCCGTGCCGGTACCCGGCTTTAACCCTGGTGCATTTGGCGGAGATAATCTGCTGAACATCAGTGAAGCGGCGGCAGGCGTGACCCTGACCGGCACCACCGGCAGTGTGGGGGCGAATCAGGCGGTCAGCATCACCGTCGATGTTAACGGCAGTCGCTATTCTGGCTCAGTGGATGGCGACGGTAACTGGACCGTAAACATTCCGCCGGATGCCCTGAGTTCACTGGGTAGCGGGCCGCAGACGCTGACGGTCAACGTGGTGGATGCAGCGGGCAATAGCGCATCAGCGCAACTGCCATTCACCGCTGATCTCACCGCGCCACAGCCTGCAGTCAATCCGGAATTCCTCGGCAGCTATGTAAACAGTAGCGATGTTGCCGCGGGCATTACCCTGAGCGGCACCACCGGTGAGGTGGGCGCGAATCAGACGGTGGGGCTCACGCTTGACGGCACGACCTATACCGCAACAGTGGATGCGAATGGCAACTGGACGGTGCCCCTGACTCAGGCGCAGCTTTCAGCACTGCCGGATGCCACCTATCCGGTCAGCGTGACAGCAACCGATGCAGCGGGCAACAGCACCACCATTACCAGTTCGCTGGTGCTCGACAAAACCCCGCCGGTGCTTAGCTTTACCGACTTCACTGGCGACAACGTCGTTAACTACGCCGAGAGCATTCAGCCGCAGATACTCAGCGGCACCACGACCGGCGCAGAAACCGGTTCTGTCGTCACGGTTTCGCTGAATACCACCATCCTTGGCACCGCAATTGTTGACGGTAACGGCAACTGGAGCGTGACGCTGACGCCAGAGCAGATGGCCACCTTTACGCCATCGACCACGCTGACGCTGGCAGTGACCGATCTGGCTGGCAATACCGCAACCGTGCCTGTCTCGCTGACCGTCGATCTGACGCCACCACCAGGCCCGCTGGTAACGCTGGACACAGTCTCGGGCGACAACATTATCAGCACCCAGGATGTGGCGGGTGGGGTAGCGGTAAGTGGTACTTCGGCTAACCTCGGCGCGAACGGGTCAGTGGAGGTGGTGATCAATAGTGTTCCCTACACCACCACGCTGGATGCGTCGGGCAACTGGTCGACCGGGGCCTTGCCCGTCACCGCCTTTGGCAATGCGGACGGCAGCGTCGGCATCACCGTGACGGCCACAGATGGCACAACACCGGTGACGACCAGCGGTAACGTGCTGATCGATCTGACTGCACCAACCCTGTCGATCAATACCTTTGCGGGTGATAACCAGGTTAATGGCAATGAAAGCACCCTAAGCCAGGCGATTACCGGCACCGCCGATATCGCTGAGGCTGGCCGCACGGTCGTTGTGACCTTCAATGGCCAGACCTACAACGCGGTGGTGCAAACCAACGGCACCTGGTTTGCTACCGTTCCTGCCAGCGCAATGCAGGCACTTACCGATGGCACCACGCCAATCACCGCGCAGCTGACGGATGCCGCCGGCAACGTGGGGGCGGCTACCCAGACAGTGACGGTCGATACCGCCGCGCCACTGGTACTGGTGGACGCATTCCTCGGCGACAACGTGGTCAACGCCGCAGACCTGGTGCTCGGTCAGGTGCTGACCGGTAGCGCGCAGGGAGCCGAAGGCCAGACCATCAGCCTCTATCTGGGCGATGCCGCCCCGATCGCCACCGCGACGGTGGGGGCTGACGGACGCTGGAGCATCGATCTTGCGCCGAACGTCCTGTCGAGCCTCAATGACGGCGCGCTGGTGTTTGGCGTGCGGATCAATGACCTTGCAGGCAACCAGACCGACGCCACGCTAACGGTCAATAAAGTGGTCAACAGTGCGCTGACGCTGGTGGTTGATTCGGTGTTCGGCGACGGCACGCTCAGTGCGCTGGATACCACCGTCGCGCAGACGATCTCCGGGACCGCACTCTCCGCGGGCGTCGGTGCCACAGTTTCCGTGGTGCTGGGCGGGACCACGCTCTCTGCCTCAGTGGGTCAGGATGGTAAATGGGCTATCGTGGTGCCACCGTCGGTACTGGGTCTGCTCACCGATGGTCAGCTGGATATTGACGTCACCCTGACGGATGCCGCAGGCAACACCCGCACGGTGGGTGAAACCGCTACGGCGATTGTCGATGCGGTGCCGGTCGTTGGTCCGCTCACCGGCTTGTTTGGCGGCGATAACCTGCTGAACATTGCAGAAGCCGCAGCCGGACAGCTGGTCGGTGGCGTCATCAGCAATGCAGCTGCAGGTTCACAGGTGACTGTGACCTTTGGCAGCAAGACGTACAGTACAACGGTGCAGGCGGGCGGAAGGTGGAGCGTTAACCTGCCGGGCAGCGATCTGACTTCACTGCTGGATGGCAATCTGACGCTGGGTGTCAGTGTCAGGGATGCCGTGGGTAACGTTGCCTCTAACAGCGCCTCAATTGGTATCTTTACCCAGACACCGTCCATTTCGCTGACGTCACTGTTTGGTGATGGGGTACTGAATCTGGCCGATATCGCCACCGGACAGGTGATCAGCGGCGTGGTAAATAACGTTGCGCAGGGCAGTGTGGTCACACTCTCGGTGGGCAACAGCCAGCTCAGCGCTACCGTGGGTGCGGGCGGCGCCTTCAGCACCACGGTAACGCCGGATATTCTGGGCACGCTGGCACAGGGCAACGTGACGGTAGGGGCTTCGGTCACGGATGCAGCGGGCAATACCGCCAGCACCAGCGCCGGTGTCCGCGTCGATACGCTGCTGCCGACCATCACGGTGAATCCGCTGTTCGGCGACGGTCTGCTGAACGTGGCAGATGCGCTGTCGACGCAGATCATCAGCGGCGTCGTGGGCGGTGCGGAAACGGGGTCGCGTGTGGTGGTGTCGGTGGGCGCACAGCAGTTTGTGACGGCAACGGATGCGAATGGCAACTTTACCGTCTCGCTGACGCCTGCGCTGCTGCAGGGGATTGCCGATGGTAACCTGACGGTCGGATTCAGTGTCACCGACAGCGCCGGTAACACCACCAGCACCACTGCCGGGGCGCTGGTGGGTATTCACAATCTGCCGAAAGTGACGCTCAATCCGCTGTTTGGTGACGGCGTGCTTAACGTGGCGGAATCGCTGGTCACGCAGACTATCAGCGGCACCGTCTCCGGGCTGGCGGCGGGCAGCAGCGTCAGGCTGGCGATTGGCAGTACCAACGTCACCGCGCAGGTCAACGCCGACGGTACGTTCTCTACTGCCATCTCGCCAGCGGTGCTCTCGACGCTGCTTAACGGTAACTTCACCGTCAGTGCGTCTGTCACCGACACGGTCGGTAACGTCAGCAGCACCAGCGCGGGCGTCTCCCTGGGACTGGTCCAGCCAACCCTGACAGTGAATACGGTGTTTGGCGACGGTGTGCTGAGCGCCCTGGATCTGGCTTCCAGCCAGACCCTGAGCGGGACCTCCAGCCTTTCAGCGGGTTCTGTCGTCAGCGCCACACTGAATGGCCAGACCTATACCACCAAAGTAGTGAGTGGCGGCAACTGGAGCATCAGCGTGCCAAAAGCGGACCTTGCCTTGATCACTGACGGCATTAAAACCGTGACGGTCACTGGCACCGATGCCTACGGAAATGTGGTGAACAGCAGTGGAACGCTGAACGCCATCAGCCAGTCGACGCCAGTGGTCGCCATTACCTCACTGTTTGGAGACGGTGCGTTGAGCGCGGTGGATGTAAAAACCGCACAGACTATCTCAGGTACCGCCAGCAATGCTGAGGGATCGGCGGTGCGGGTGACGCTGGGTGGGCAGACATACAGCACTACCGTGAGCAGCAATGGCAACTGGAGTCTCTCTGTTCCGGCAGCTAACCTCGCCGCCATTGCAGATGGACTACAGACTGTCACCGCCAGCGTCATCAACGGTGCAGGTACCAGTGGTTCCACTTCGGCGTCGCTGGGCGTAGTGAGTCACACCACGCCGACGGTCAGCGTGAACAGCTTCTTTGGTGGCGATGGCTACCTCAACATCTCAGAGGCCAATGCCCCTGAGACCATCAGAGGAACCAGCACTAACGCGGCGGGTGGCACGGTAACGGTGAACGTGGCGGGCAACATCCTCACCACCACCATCGGTGCGAACGGCGCATGGAGCATCAGCGTGCCATCAGCGACGCTGAAAGGCATTCCGGACGGCAGCCATCCGCTGACCGTGACGGTGGCGGATATTGGTGGCAACACCGCGACCAGTACCAGCAGCTTTACCGCGTTGTCGCATAATCAGCCGCTGGTGGGTGTTGATCCTGTACTCAGCATTGTGGGTTCTCTGCTCAGCGGTCTGGTGGTGCAGGGCGGATCGCTGAATGCCGCGCAGGGCTCAAAAGTCAGCGTAACGTTGCTTCTGGCCAACGGCAACAACGGTCCGACGCTGAACACCACAACCGATGCGCTGGGGCGTTATGCGGTTAACTTCTCACCGTCACTGCTGTCGGTGGGTGGCCTGCTGCTGTCGCTGAGTACGCTGGCAAAAGTTTCGATTACCGACGCAGCCGGTAACAGTTACACCACCACAAACACGCTGTTGCTGGGTGCTGTGCTGCCGGTCACGCTGGCGGCATCCGAGTCGCTTGCGCTGTTCTCAATAGCGGATGACAGCGCCACGGTCGCCAGTGCCAGCACGGAAACGCAGCACAATACGAGCACCAGCAGCGACGATAACAGCGCCCATGTCGCAGTGACCTCGACGCTGATTACCGAAGCGGATACCGTAACGCCGGTCAGCAGTGAAACCGCCACAGCGAGTGACACCGCGGTGGCAGCGGCACCGGCAGAGGAGGCGGGCTATACCATCGGCGGCGTAGTGATTACGCTGGCTGATGGCACGACGGCAGAAGGGGCGTCGGTTACCGGCAGCAGCGGCGCGGATACCGTGACGGTCAGTGACCTTAACTTTACCCATATTGATGGCGGCGCAGGCACGGATACACTTGTGCTTAACGGTGAGTACCTCAGTCTGGACCTCACCGCGCTGGGCCTGAAAGTTGAACACATTGAAGTGCTCGATTTGGGTAAAACCGGCACCAACTCCGTGAAACTCGATCTCAATGAGGCACTCAATATTACGGACAAACAGAGTGACGATTTGATGATCAAAGGCGCGGATGGCAGTCAGGTCACCCTGGCAAACAGCAACGGCGGTATCTGGGAAGTGACTGGCGAGCGCACGGTAGAGGGCAGAGTCTTTGAGATCTACCACAACTCGGCGCTGACCAGTGAGAACACCCTGGGTGATGTGCTGGTGCAGCAGAATCTGCAGGTTCATGTGGTGTAGCAATAATAACGTCGGTCAGGCTGATCGGAGAAGCGGGTGCGAAAGCACCCGCTTTTTTATTTAGTCACGTGATAATTTATTTTCCAGATAATCGCCAATATTCATTAGCAGAATGAAAGATTAGGGTAGGTGCAACAAACGGCGTCACGCCGTGAATCATTATTCTGGCTCCCTTTGTCGCTTTATCAGCGTCCTCTTTCTCCATCCCTGTTACCTGCGGGTAACCAGTTCCGACCAGCGGAAACGGGCAGCATCAGCTGACCCACCACCTGTCGACAGCCTTAACGTCCGGTTTATCCGGGCGTTTTAGTCTGCGTTTCTGTTCTGAACTGAGGTTACCTATGTCAACACGTGATACGTTTCGTTCTGTCCGGCTTGAATCCATTTTCCAGACGGCAGTCAGCGACTTTGCCGTTACCGACAGCACGCTGCCAGCCATCGTGCCACTTCCCCTGCAAAGCCTGAGCCTTCCGGTGGCTGCGCAAAGCCTGAACCTGCCAATCAGCACTTTCTCCACGGAATCGCTGCATAGCAGCCCGGTTAATGACAACACGCTGTCCACGGTGAAGAGTTCATCTCCCCCGGCACTACGGCCTTACGAACCCATCGCCATGGACGGCGTTATCGCCAGCTGGGAAGCGCATAAGCCAGTACATCTGCGGGGGCGTGCTGAAGGTGAAGCGGGTTCAACAGTGACACTGACTTTTAACGACCAGAGCTGGCACAGTACGGTCAATAAGTGGGGCTACTGGAACGCCTCTATGCCCGCTGAGGCGCTAAAAGGGGTGCCGGATGGCAATCACAGCCTGCAATTGACCCTCACCAATAAAGCGGGCCACAGTACCACTACCGACGTCGATTTTGGTCTCTATGCTGATCGCACCATCAAACCGACACTGACCGTGGATACGGTCAGTGGTGACAACGCGGTGAGTATTGCCGAGAGCATTTATGGTGTTGAGATCAGCGGCAGCGCAACACACCTGCCGGTGGGGTCGGTGCTGAAACTAACGCTGGGCACGCAAACCACCACCGCGCACATGGAAAGTGACGGCAAATGGTACGGTTCTTTTGCTGAAAGTGATTTAACCGCGCTGCCGGATGGCGTTTACAGCCTCAACGTCACGGCGACCGATCCCAACGGAAAAACGGCAACTGACTCTCACGATTTGACGCTGATCACTCATCAGAGCAGCCTGCCACAGATAACCTTCGATAAGATTACTGCGGACGATGTGATTAACCTTGCGGAAAGCCAGCAGGATCTGCTGCTGAGCGGCATGCTGACCACCGTCATGCCGGGCCATCAGCTGGTTATCAGCGGCGCCAACGGAAAAGATTATAACGCCACCCTGGGCCAGGAAGGACACTGGCAGGTGATCATCCCGGCAGCGGAGGTGAACGCCTTTATCAGCGCCGGGGAAATCCGTGCCTGGTCCATTGATGGGGCAAAAAACTACACCGACGTCACCCATGAACTGAATATCCACACGGATTTACAGCAGGTCTACACCGAAATGGATATCGGTGGTGACATGATCCTCAACTATCAGGAAGCGCAGCACGATCTGAGCTTCTATATTGAGGGTTGCAGAACACTGGAAATCAATGGGATAACCTACCAGCCTGACGCAAAAGGCATGGTCACGATGACCTCCAGCGAGCTTATGGCGCTGCCGGATGGTCCGGTCACCGCCACTTTCCATCGCCAGGATGACTATGGCAACAGCGATACCCAAAGCTGGGACACGCTATTTACCGTTGCCGTACATCAGCGGCCAACCCTGACGCTGGACATCGCCTTTGGCGACAACAAAATCGATGCTGCCGATGTGAACAGCTGGCATCTGATTCAGGGCAGTTCCAGCAATCTGCAACCGGGGAGCCAGGTGGAATTAACGCTGGGCGATCAGCATTACAGCGCCAGTGTCAAAGCGGATGGTGGCTGGTCCCTGACCATTCTGGCCGGACAACTGGCTCCACTGGATGAGGGGGAATATCCGATGACGGTCAGCGCCAAAGACAGCGCCGGTAATATCGCGACGGCCAGCCAGACGGTGCAGGTGGCATCGCATACCGAAACGGCGAGCCTGACAGAGGGGCAGACGCTGGATCAGCTGCTGGAAACCGTTAGTCAGACTCAGCAGGCAGAGACCGGGCATGTGGCACAGGCATCTGTTGCTGTCCTCCCTCAGGAGAGCCATCTCTTCTCAGATGTGCCTTATACGCTTGCCGATCACCTGTTGCAGCATCCGGCAGCACAGTCGATAGTGTGACGCTAAATCATTAGTAAAAGTACTGATTTCCGGGCAGGTCTGTTAAGCCTGTCTGGAGTGGTCAGGCGTGGCTGGGTGGTTAATTTTCATTCATTCAGGCGGAATATTAAAGATTTCATCACTATTTAACAGGAATAAGTACAGAATATGATCTAATAATGTTAATAGTTATTTAGTGTCTCTGATGTTAATCATAAATAAAATAATGCAATAACTCTGTCAGGATCTGATCGTCATCCCTTTTGCTCGCTTTGTTCACCAGGAAAAACATCATGATGATAAAACCCCCTGTTGGTATGGATAATGAACAAAGCGCAGTTAACTTTTTTATTGTGCGCCCTGAGCGGCGTGTCAGTGAATGCGGTCTTTTCCGCACCCTTACCCAAAGCAGAATTTAACTGGCGCGCAGCGCCGACCGAAGAACAGATTGCCAGCTTAACGCTGCGCGACGCCATTCTCCGGGCCTTCGCCCGTAATCCGAAAATCTCGGAAGCGGCGGCACAGATCCACGTTGGCGAGGGCGATCTTGATGCCGCCCGCAGCGCCTGGTATCCGCAAATCTCACTACAGGGTGCGGCGGGCCGCTCCCATCAGACTGACTCCGCCGGGAGCCTCAACAACAATGGCTCCGGCGGTATCACGCTTAGCCAGCTGCTCTACGACTTTGGGCGTACCGGCAGCGCCATCGATGAACAGCATGCACTGTCAGAGGCTTATCGCTTCGGCCTGTTCGACTCCATGACCACCGTGGCGGAAGATACGCTGCAGGCCTACCTCGAAGTCAAACGCTACCAGGCGCTGGCAGACATCGCGCACACTAATATCGCTTCACTGCAGCGGGTGCGGGATATCGCGAAACTGCGCGCCGATGCGGGGCTCAACTCACAGTCAGACGTGCTGCAGGCGGAAACCCGCATCGCCGCAATGCAAGCCACGCTTGAGCAGTATCGCGCCCAGCTGCGCTCCGCTACCGCCCAACTCACTGTACTGACCGGCGTGGTGCCCGCCACACTGCCAGAACTGCCCCAGGCACTCCTGAAACAGCAGATCACCCTCGACAAAATTGCCTATGAAAGCAGCGCGGCGGTGCGCAGCGCACAGTCTAAACAGGAGGCCGCCCGTGAACGGGTACGCCAGGCACAGTCCGGTCACTGGCCAACCATCAAAGTGCAGGCGGGCCGGACCCGCTATGAAAACGATCGCCAGTCTTACTGGGATGATGAAGTGCAGCTGCAGGTGGAAGCGCCGCTCTATCAGGGTGGCATGGTCAATGCCAAAACTGAATCAGCGGAGGGCGACCGTGAGGCAGCGCAGGCTGCAGTGCAGCAAGCCAAACTCGCCATTAATCAGAACGCCTCAACCGCCTATGCCGACATGATTGGCGCGCAGCAACGGCAGGCTGCCGGGGAAGTGCAGCTGGCCAGCGCCGACCATACCCGCAATGTTTATGCCGATGAATATCGTCTGAGCAAGCGCAGCCTGAACGATCTGCTGAGTGTAGAACAGGATGTGTTTCAGGCTGACAGCTCACGTATCACCGCGCTCTACGATGGCTGGGACGCCACCGTACGCTATGCCGCCGCAGTAGACAATCTGCTCGATATCATGGGTATCGATCGCCAGCAAAGCAGCGGCGATCTCCTTCCTTCGCTGCAATAGCGATAAGGCAAAAATCATGAGTACGTTAACCCTGAACACCGATAACTGGATTGCCGCCATGCTGCGCGTCGCCGCGCGATTCGGTAAGCCTGCCGATGGCAAAACCCTGCGTCAGCAGATGCGCTGGTTTGAACATCTGCCGGTGTCACAGCAGCTGGAGCGGCTCTCCGGCCTGCTGGGACTGCATCTGACCATGGTGCCGCAGAACAAACTGCGCTGGCGTCAGGAGATCACGCCGGTGGTGCTGGTGCTGGAAAATGCCAGCGTAGCGGTGCTGGAGAATATCGATGCGGACGGCAGCGCGCGTTACTGGCTCAGTGAAGGCGGCGATGTGGTGCGTGAAAGCGCCTTATCGGAGCTGCTGACACGTGCTCAGGGCGATGTTGGCGTGATTGGGGTGGCGGCGCGTGGCCGTGATGCGCGCATCGACGAATTCATTCAGCCTTATGAGCCACACTGGTTCTGGAAAAACTTTCGCGGCATGGGGCGTCGTATCACCGAGATCTCACTGGCGTCGGTGATCGGTAATGTGCTGGCACTGGCCGGAATTCTCTTTTCGATGCAGGTCTACGATCGGGTGATTCCGGCGCAGTCACAGTCCACGCTGTGGGTGCTGTTTGTCGGGGTACTGATTGCTGCGGCGATTGAATATCTTATCCGGCTGATGCGAACCCAGGTCTCAGATTTAATGGGTAAACGCATCGACCTGAAAGTTTCCGCCATGCTGTTTGCCCGGGCGATGAGCATCCGTAATGAGGCGCGGCCGAAATCGACCGGCTCATTTATCTCGCAACTGCGTGAGATCGACCAGGTGCGCGAGTTGCTGACCTCGACCACGGTTGGTGCCGCGGCCGATCTGCCGTTTGTTATCCTGTTCCTGTTCATCATGTCGTTTATAGGCGGCTGGCTGGTGCTGATTCCGCTGGCGGCGATCCCGCTGATCGTCATTCCGGGTCTGCTGGTTCAGATTCCCATGGCGCGGCTGGCTAAAGAGGGGCTGCGTGAGGGCGCGCTGCGTAATGCCGTGCTGGTGGAGACCATTGAAGGCATTGAGGATATCAAGGCGCTTCAGGCCGAACCCTATTTCCAGCGTCAGTGGGAGCAGACGCATGAAGTCAGCGCCGCGATCAGCAATCAGCAGCGATTGTGGGGCGCGCGCCTTACCGGCTGGGCATCGACGGTGCAGCAGCTCACCTATGCAGGGATGCTGGTGTTTGGGGTTTACCTGGTGCTCGATTCACACATCACCACCGGTACGCTGGTCGCCTGTAGCCTGCTCTCATCCCGCACTATCGCTCCACTGATGCAGCTGACCATGGTCTTCTCACGCTGGCAGCACGCCAAAATGGCGATGAAAGGGCTGGATGAGTTGCTGAAAAAGCCGCTCGATCAACCTGAAGCCGCCACGCTGGCGCACTGTCCGACGCTCACCGGCCAGTACGATCTGCGCAATGTGCATTACAGCTATGACGAAGAGAATGAAAAAAATGTGCTCAACGTGCAGCAGCTGCAGATCAAGCCCGGCGAGAAGATTGCCATTCTGGGTAAGGTCGGGGCAGGGAAGTCGACCTTGCTGAAGATTCTTGCCGGTCAGGCACAGGCCAGTCAGGGCAAGGTGATTGTTGATGGTGTCGATATTGAGCGTATCGATCCCACTGATTTACGCCGTCAGCTCGGGTGGCTGTCGCATGACTCCCGCCTCTTCTTTGGCACGCTGCGGCAGAACCTGATGCTGGGCAATCCCCATGCCAGCGAACAGGAGATGCTGCAGGCACTGCGTATCAGCGGCGCACTGTCGCTGATCCAGCAGGACGCCGCCAGCCTGGATCGTATTATCAATGAAGGCGGTCGCGGGCTCTCTGGCGGGCAACGTCAGATGGTGATGCTGAGCCGATTGATCCTGCGTCAGCCGCAGGTGGTGCTGCTGGATGAACCCACTGCGGCAATGGATGAACAGCTGGAGGAGCATGTGATTCGTCAGCTGCAGGGCTGGATCAGCGGCCGGACGCTGGTGCTGGTGACGCACCGTCCGGCACTGCTGAAAATGGTCGATCGTATTGTGGTGATGGATAACGGGCGCATTGTCGCTGATGGTCCGCGCGACGAGATCCTGCGCCGCGCGACTGCACCTGCTACGGCAGGTAAAGGAGATGTGGCATGAGTCTGGTGATTGTTGATAAAGATCTTGCCCGTCATGAGCGCCGGACATCAGCGATTATCTGGCTCTGCACCGCCGCGCTGGCGATATTTCTGATCTGGGCGCACTTTGCCATTCTGGATGAGGTCACAGTGGGCACCGGTAAAGTGACGCCCTCCAGCCGCGCGCAGGTGATCGACAGCCTGGATGGCGGCATCGTCAAACAGCTTAATGTGCATGAAGGTGACATTGTTGAGAAAGGGCAGGTGCTGGCGACCCTCGATCCAACGCGCTTTCAGTCAAATTTCGGTGAAGCGCAGGCTAAAGTGCGCACGCTGCGTGCCTCGTCCGAGCGGCTGGAAGCGGAGCTGTCGGGCACGCCGCTGAAGTTCAGTGCCGAAACGCTGAAGGAGCCGAATCTGGTTACGCGCGAGCGGCAGCTCTATGAGTCGCGACGTCGTAATCTCACTGAAACCATCAGTAACCTGCAGCAGTCGCTGAAACTGGTGCAGGATGAGCTGCGGCTCACCGAACCGCTGGTGGCGAAAGGCGCGGCAGGGCAGGTTGAGGTGATCCGTCTGCGTCGTCAGGTCAGCGATCTACGTGGCAAAATCGACGAAGCGCGCAATGACTATCTGGTGCGCGCTCACGAAGAGCAGGTGAAAAACAATGCGGAACTGGATGCGCAGTTGCAGGTTGCCGCAGGCAAAGAGGATCAGCTGACGCGCGCGACGCTCTACTCGCCGGTGCGCGGCATCGTCAAAGATATTCAGGTCACCACGGTGGGTGGTGTACTGGAACCGGGCGGTAAACTGATGGAAATTGTGCCGCTGGAGGATCAACTGCTGATTGAGACGCGTATCAATCCACGCGATATCGCCTGGATTCGGCCCGGACTGGCCGCCACCGTGAAAGTCACCGCCTATGACTCCTCTATTTATGGCGATCTGCACGGCGAAGTGGAAACGGTGTCGCCAGACACGCTGCAGGATGAGGTGAAACGTGATCAATATTATTATCGTGTCTACGTTCGTACCCAGAAAGCCGAGCTGACCAACCGCACTGGCCGAAAATTCCCGATTGTGCCCGGAATGGTGGCCAATGTGGAGATTAAAACCGGTCAGAAATCCGTCATGGATTACCTGATTAAACCACTGAATAAAGTCAAAGAATCGCTGCGCGAGCGCTGAAAATGCGGTCCAGCTGAGAGGCTTATTTGCTTAATTACGGTGATAAATTAACATGGCGGATATTCAGACTATCCGGGCACAAAGTGTGCGCAATTTAACAAACTGTGCGGAAGCAGAGTGAAGTTAATTTAACCACGTTAAAAATGTTTACGAAGATATAGTGCGACGGCGAATGACAGGCAAAAAAATGCCGGACAGATTGTCCGGCGGGAAATAATAAGTTGTACATCTCATTCGGGGAGAATGAAGGTAATAATGGAATAAATGATGATAGCGGGGTCTATTCTATTATCAGATGTCGTATAAGTTTTATCATTCAGTGCTTCAGAATGCTCTGATGTAAACTGTTGATAACAAAGATATCGGAAGGGGTGTATCAATTTGTGCGGTTTTTTTTACCGATCTGTGCTGGTTATTAGTTCCCCGCTATTTACATTATGAAATAACTGTTTCGATGGATGAAACAGTTTTGGAAATTTAGTAGCATTTTCCTGGTGGATTATTACCCGCTATAAAACAACAATGACCTGCCGGCTGAATTTTTAATCATTCAGTTAGCAGTGGCAAATTATAAAGGCATATAACAGAGGGTAATAAAATGAAACGTCGCGTTCTCTCCCTGATGATTCCTGCACTGCTGGTTGCAGCAGGATCAGCAAACGCAGCTGAAATCTATAATAAAGACGGCAACAAATTAGATCTCTTCGGTAAAGTTGACGGCCTGCACTACTTCTCTGACAACAGCAGTTCCGACGGCGACCAGTCATACGTTCGCTTCGGCTTCAAAGGCGAAACAGAAATCAGCAATCAGCTGACCGGTTACGGCCAGTGGGAATACCAGGCAGCACTAAACAACTCTGAAGACCAGGGGACAGCAGACAGCTTTACCCGTGTTGGGTTCGCCGGTGTGAAATTTGGTGATGCGGGATCCTTCGACTATGGTCGTAACTACGGCGTAGCCTATGACATCGGCGCATGGACTGACGTGCTGCCTGAGTTCGGCGGCGATACCTATGGCGCGGATAACTTCATGTATCAGCGCGGTAACGGCATGGCGACCTACCGTAACAACAATTTCTTCGGTCTGGTGGATGGCTGGAACTTCGCAGTCCAGTATCAGGGTAAGAATGGCAACAGCAGCGAGTCACCGAATGGTCGTGACGTGCTGGGCCAGAACGGCGACGGCTGGGGTCTGAGCACGACCTATGATCTGGGTTCAGGCTTCGGCATTGGTGCGGCAACCTTCCAGTCTGACCGTACCAACGACCAGAACAGCGAAACATCAGGTATCCTCGGCCATGGCGATAAAGCGTCAGTGTATACTGGCGGTCTGAAATATGACGCGAACAACGTCTATCTGGCAGCGATGTACTCACGCTCCTTCAACGCAACCCGCTTCGGCAGCACCGACTCTTCAGCGTTTGGTTATGCGGATAAAGCGGATAACTGGGAACTGGTTGCGCAGTATCAATTCGACTTTGGTCTGCGCCCATCTCTGGCCTACGTGACCTCACGTGGCACCGATGTTCAGAACTGGGGCACACAGAATCTGAAAAAATATATCGATGTTGGCGCGACGTATTACTTCAACAAAAACATGTCTACCTATGTTGATTACCAGATCAACCTGCTGGACGACAACGCCTTCACCGACGCGGCCGGTATCAATACCGACGACGTGGTGGGTGTAGGCCTGGTTTACCAGTTCTAAGTGATAAGGGAGCGCAGTTACGGCTGCGCTCCTGCGTTATCTTCCGGGCTAAACGCATCAGCCTTTGGCCACTTCGTTGCTTCCGGCGCCGTTGTTTCTGATGACATAACGCTGCCAAACCGCGCGCCTTCAAATGCCACGCCTGCCAGAGTAAAAGCAGAAAAGCTCAACCAGTGATGCCATGCTGACTGCCACTTCTGTGAATTTTTCATTCTGCACCTCTCAGAGATAAACACTGTTTCAACAGTGCAGAATTCATGCCAGCTTTACCGCTCTCACAGCCACAGGCGTTACGCCCGTTTTGATACACTTGCCGCGCACGTCAGGGAGCGATTGCCCCAATCAGGTGCAGTTAAGCCCGTTACTGGCGCGGCCGGGAAGGGGTCATGTGACGATGACGACGCTGTTCGACAACTTTATAACTGCCGTAAACAAACAGACCCAGGGCAACGACCAGAATCGCATAGATCATCTGTAGCTCCTTACTTTGATTAATGTTAATCCCCTGTCGCGAGGCGGGATCAGGATAGATGACCGGGGAATGCTCTCGTGATTCAGTGAAATATTCAACTCTATTTAAGCGAATTTACCCAAACTTTATGCTTTGTAGTGGCTATTCATAAAGTGTTACAGGCGAGGAATGATGAGTTATAAGATTAATCTGCTGTTTATGTCGATTTTAATTCTGACGGCGGCGGGCTGTGATCAATCAGCACCGACAACAGCGATGGTGCTGGAAGGAAAAACCATGGGCACCGTCTGGCGGGTGAGCCTGGCGGGTGTTGAGAGTAAGCGTAAAGCGGCCTTACAGCAGCGGATTCAGCAGCAGCTGGACGCGGATGATGCCGAGCTCTCCACCTGGAAGCCGGACTCTGCGTTATCGCGCTTTAACCAGAGCCGTGACCTGTCACCGCAGCCGGTGAGTGAAAACATGGCGGACATTGTCACGACCTCGCTGCGGATTGGCCGTAAAACCGGCGGGGCGATGGACATTACCGTCGGTCCACTGGTTAATTTATGGGGCTTTGGCCCGACGAAACAGCCCATCCATACACCGGATGTAGCCCAAATTGCCGCCGCCCGTGCGCAGACCGGATTGCAGCATCTGAGAGTGCTGCAGGGTGCGGATGGACAATGGTTGCAGAAAGATTTGCCAGAGCTCTATGTCGATCTCTCGACGGTGGGTGAGGGCTTTGCCACCGATCATCTGGCACGGCTGATGGAGCAGCTCGGTATCAACAACTATCTGGTGTCAGTCGGCGGTGCCGTGCTGAGCCGGGGTCTTAATGCGCAACAGCAGCCGTGGCGGGTGGCGATCCAGAAACCCACCGATCAGGAGAATGCGGTTCAGGCACGCGTGAGTCTGCAGGGACACGGTATCAGTACATCCGGCAGCTATCGCAACTATTATGAACTGGACGGCAAGCGCATTTCTCATGTGATCGATCCCGTTACCGGACGACCCATTGAGCATAAACTGGTTTCTGCCACGGTGATTGCCACCACGGCGCTGGAAGCCGATGGCTGGGACACCGGACTGATGGTGCTCGGCACCGAGAAAGCCAAAGCGCTGGCAATTGAACAGCATCTGGCGGTCTATCTGATCAGCAAGCAGGGCGATAAATTTGTCAGCTGGATGTCGCCGCAGTTTGCTGCTTTTCTGATTCCCGCTGAATCCGGAGAACCCTGATGTTAGATCTTTTTAGTGAAGAGCAACCCTGGCAGGAGCCGCTGGCGGAGGGGGCCGTGATCCTGCGGCGCCGCGCACGTGATGACGCAGAGGCGCTGTATCAGCAGATACTGGCGATTGCGGATCAGAACCCCTTTGCCCATCGCATTACGCCGGGTGGCCATCGCATGTCGGTGGCGATGACCAACTGCGGCGATTTTGGCTGGTCGGTGGATTCACGCGGCTACAATTATCAGCAGCAGGATAACCTCAATGGCCGCAAATGGCCGCCCATGCCACCGCTGTTTCGCGAGCTGGCGCAGCAGGCCGCGGCGGAGGCGGGCTTTCCTGGCTTTAATCCGGATGCCTGTCTGCTTAATCGCTATGAACCGGGTGCGAAGCTGACGCTGCATCAGGATAAAGATGAGAAAGACCTGCACCAGCCCATCGTTTCGGTGTCGCTGGGTCTGCCGGCCGTGTTTCAGTTCGGTGGCTTCGAACGGGGCGACAGCACCCAGCGTGTGCTGCTTGAGCATGGTGATATTGTGGTGTGGGGCGGGCCGTCGCGCCTGCGTTACCACGGCATTTTGCCGCTTAAGCCAGGCGTGCATCCGCTGGCCGGCGCCTGGCGTTATAACCTGACATTTCGTCGCGCCTTTTAACCCACTACGGCAGTCACGGCGTGGTGAGAATAACTATTGCTATCATTTGGCATCCCATTAAACTGCAGGCTGTTTTTTAGCTGATGGATTGCCTGCATGACGTTGTTAAGCGTTGTTTTTCGCCAGTTTCGCTGGCCTTTTATCGGGGTCATTGCCCTGACGTTGTTAAGCGCCGTGCTGGGTATCGGCATGATCGCCTTTATCAACCGCGAAATGATTGTCGCCATCAACACCTCATTCGCGGTGCTGCCGCAGTTCCTGTTGCAGCTGGTGGTGCTGATGGCGGTGACGCTGGCTTCGCAGCTGGCACTGACGATGCTCGGGCATCAGTTTGTCTGGCGACTGCGTGGCGAGTTCATCAAGCGAATCCTTGATAGCCGGGTTGAACGCATCGAGCAACTCGGCAGTGCACAACTGCTGGCGGGACTGACCAGCGACGTGCGGGCAATTACGCTGGCTTTTGTGCGTCTGCCGGAGCTGTTTCAGGGCGTAATCATTACCCTCGGCTCAGCCATCTATCTCGCGTGGCTGTCACCAAAAATGCTGCTGGTGACCAGTCTCTGGCTGGGTGTGACGCTGGTGGGCGGCTGGATGCTGGTCTCGCGGGTTTACCAGCACATGGCAAAGTTGCGCGAAATCGAAGACAACCTCTATCGTGATTACCAGACGGTGATTGAGGGGCGTAAAGAGTTACAGCTTAACCGCTCACGTGCGCAACAGGTCTATGACACAGTTTATCAGGAAGATGCCCGCGCCTGGCGTCACCATATTGTGCGTGCCGATACTTATCATCTGAGTGCGGTCAACTGGTCAAATATCATGACCCTGGGCGCTATCGGCATGGTCTTTTTCATGGCTAACAGCCTGGGCTGGGCCAATACTGCTGTGGCCGCGACTTTCTCCCTGACGCTGCTGTTCTTACGCACGCCGCTGCTTTCTGCAGTGGGCGCGTTACCCACGTTGCTCAGCGCCCAGGTCGCATTCCGTAAGCTCAACGCCTTTGACCTCGCGCCTTATCAGGCAGGGTTTCACGCGCCCTCGGCGTCGTCAGACTGGCAAACTCTGGAGCTGCGCGACGTCTCTTTTCACTATGGTGACAACGGCTTCCAGGTCGGGCCGATTAACCTGACGCTGCGCCGGGGCGAACTGGTGTTTCTGATTGGTGGCAACGGCAGCGGAAAATCGACGCTGGCGATGCTGCTGACCGGGCTGTATCAACCGCAGTCCGGCACGCTGCTGCTGGATGGTAAAGCGATCACGGCAGACGAGCTGGATGTCTGGCGCAGTCAGTTCTCCGCGGTCTTTACCGACCTGCATCTGTTTGACCGGTTAATCGGGCGGGAAGGCGTTGCCGCCAATCCGGCGCTGGTGCAGCAGTGGCTGGAAAGGCTGAAGATGCAGGACAAGCTGAAGATTGAAGGCAATAAAGTGCTCAATCTGCGGCTCTCAAAAGGACAGAGTAAGCGACTGGCGCTGTTGCTGGCGGTGGCAGAAGAACGCGATGTGCTGCTACTGGATGAGTGGGCGGCAGATCAGGACCCACATTTCCGACGCATCTTCTATCGTGAGCTGCTGCCGTGGTTGCAGCAGGCGGGTAAAACGGTGTTTGCTATCAGCCATGACGATCACTACTTCATTCATGCCGATCGGCTGCTGGAGATGCGCGAAGGCCAGTTGACGGAGCTGACCGGTAATGAACGCGACCTCGCCACGCTCGACTCGGTTAAACGCACCGATACAGGGCTTTGACGGCAGATGGCAACACTCAGCAGCTACCGCGTTAATTGCCGTGCAGGTCGCTGAACACGGTGTTAACACTTCTGTAAGCGTCAGCAGCAGGCAGCCGTGCTGACTGAACAATCCATTGGCAGGTGTGCCTCATACGCAGTAAATCACAGATAACAGCCCTGTACGGCAGGTCATCTGCAGTGAAGTCGATGCGTTAAAGTTTGCCTCCTGCCAGCGCAGGAGGCAGCGGATTAGTGGGCGAAATGTTGATCAAGCGGTGCGCTGAACCAGCGATTGTTCAGCACGTTTTTGATAACACTATTTTTGTCTGCCGCTGACAGGGCGTTGTCCTGTTCAATGCGGGTGAGAATATCGTTATAGCTATAAGTCTTATTGCTCATGTAGATAATGGCTTTCTGCTTGTTAGCATCCATCACCAGCAGCGATTCCCCCGCTGCGGCATTTTCCGGTGTCCATTTCTTCCATTCCGGCAGGGTCTGATCGTTGGGTGACCCTGTTGCCAGGAAGTTTTTAATGTAGGAATTAAAAAATTCACCTAATGCCTGAGAGCCTTTTAGCTTCAGCGCATCCTGCGTAAATTCAGCATACTTATTTTTATCCCAAAAAGGCATAAACACGCCGTGGAAAGAACCGATGGCCGATAGTTTATCACCTGTGACAAACGCATCCGTGCCATAACGGAACTCCATCCCATACAGCGGCGCGTTATAATTTTTATACATGCGCTCAGCAGACTGGTTAACATTAAACAGGCTATATAGCAGCCCGCCATAATAATTTGCAAAGGTGTATTTATTCAGCAGCGCGGTATCATTTTTAAGCGAACCGTCTTTCACCTGTGTTGCAAACAGTGGGTCGTTACGGGCGAAGAAAGAAAACTCCTGTTGTCCTGTGGCCATGATGGCGGGGACGGCATTATAATTTTTGGTCTCAAATCCATCCTTCGGGATCACCACACCATCGCGGTAGAGATGCGGGAATTGATTCATGCGAATTCCCGCATCGCCAAAAAGCATTGCCAGATCTGCTGCCGGAAGCTGATAGAGAAAATGACGAACCTCTGGTGAGCCCGACAGGAGCCAGCTTTTCGCTGCGCCGGCATCCGGTTTAATGCCCTGTTTAACGACCAGAGGCGCTATTCTTTGCGCGAAGATGCTTTCCGCTTCATGTTTGTCAGAGGTGGTCATGCCACCACTGAAAACGATGGCTTTGTTGAAAGTATTTTTAAAAAGGGGCGATATAAGCATCGCCATCACGTCTCTGCCACCCGCTGAAAATCCGGAAACGGTAATATTATTTCTGTCACCACCAAAAGCCGAAATATTGTCTTTGATCCACGCCAGCGATTGTTTGATGTCGAGTAAGCTGTAATTCCCGGAGTCATCCAGCGGGTTGCCATCGTTCAGTGCTTTCAATGGATTAAAGCCGAGTGCGCCAAGACGGTAGTTTACGGTGACAATCACGGCATTGTATTTTTCAGCGATAAACGCCGGCGCGAACTCAGTGGAACTGCCCAGCTGATTATTGCCACCATGAATATAGACCAGCACCGGAAGCGGTGTGCTGCTCTCTGTCGGGCGATAGATATTGAGATTCAGGCAATCCTCATCACCTTTGGCTCCGTCCGGGGAAACCTGGATACAGTCTGTAGCGGGCCGGGTTGCATCGAAAACGGTTTGCCATGCGTCAGGGGAAATCGGTTTTTTCCAGCGCAGTTCCCCGACCGGTGCTTTTGCATAAGGAATACCGGTCCAGGACAGCGTGTTTTGATGCTCTGCGCCTTTGACTTTGCCTGACTGCGTCGTAATTTCAGGGGAGATCGTTTGTGCAGTGGCTGATGAGGCAAGCAAAAAGAGTAAAAAAGTCGGGGACAATCTGAACAGAGAATTTTTCATGCGTACCTTGTTCCAGGGAAATATTTCTTATACCTGAAGTGTCGCAATACCCACTCATGTCTGGCTCACAAAACAGCACAAATCCAGCCATTATCGCGTGTTACTCTTTTTTGGTGGTGAAATATGCCTGTGGCTGGCGGAACGCATCGACCCTGTTGTGCCTCTGCTTATTGTGAATTCTGATTTAGTGGTGGTCGCAAATCACAAGGTGACAGGCCAGGAAAAAACATACTGGCGTTCTGTTTAGAACGCTTTTAAAGCCGATGCATAATCAGCGTGATCACCTGATTATCGCGCCACATAAACTCCGCCTCCAGTAACGTCCCCATCGCAAAACAGCCACCGAAGTCCTGAGCCAGTTGCAGCGTCGCGCGCTGCTGCGCGAAATCTACCGACACCAGTGCAGCATCCAGAAAATCCATCGGCTGATGCAGTTGTGGCCACAGCGCTTTATAAAGGCTCTCTTTGAGAGAGAAGAGCAGCGTCGCGGCAGTGCTGAAGGAGACGGGCAGCGTCTGCAAAAGTTGCTGTTCCTGCGCATTCATCAACAACTCTGCCGTTTCCTGCGCCGTCGTCTCTGACATCAACTGCTCAACATCGACGCCAACCGCACAGCGTTGCCGGGTTGCCGCTACCACGACCACACCGGCACTGTGCGACAGCGACGCCTGAACGCCAGCGGGCCAGCAGGGGGAGCGATCGGGTGCGTTGGTCAGGATGAAATCGGCAATGCCCAGCTCTTTCATTACCGACCGGACCAGTAAACGGCTGGCGAGGTATTCAGCACGCCGTTTAGTGACAGCCTGCTGCAGTCGGGCGGGTAAGGGAATACCCCATTCGACAGCCAGCACGTCATGATACTTTTGCGGGTCAAAGCGACTCACCGCCAGCAAATAATCGCTGTGGTTCAGGTGGCTGGAAAGAATAAAGCCGCCTGGAACAGGCGGCAGCGGCAGGTCGGGATAGCGCATGCGAAACCATTTAAGCCAAAAAGGCATTAAATCAGGCACGATGCATCAGGGCAAGCAGCCCGCCGTAATCAGTCGTTGGGAGGAATGGCAAAACTCTTCAGAGAAACAACAAAATGGTGGTGACCCCTGCTGATGCGTGCACCCCGGTCGCACCAGTGGCTCGCCAGACGAAAGAAGTCGTCGCTACCAATGTCATACGCCAGTTCCACTTTGCTAATGCCTGAATGCAGTAAAGCCTCCGCATCTTTCAGGCTTTTCGCTTTGATCGCCATAAAAATTATCCGTCAATTTCTGGGGAGTTTAGAGTAGGCAATTTTTGTGACATTTTTGTTTCAGTTTGATGAAAAGACGCGACTGATGGCCGATTTTGTGAGGCAGATCAGTTTCGGGCGCCCGCGTTAACCTGCTGATTGTAAGAGAAATGTTAACTGCTTCAGCGGACAATTCTGAATGTTAAGCCGGAGAGTGGGCAGAGATAACAGAAACAGAAAGGCCGCGTCATACGCGGCCCTGTGGGTTACTTCTGGTCTGGCGGGGAAGGTTGCTTATCGCCGGACTCGGGTGCTTCGGATGGATCATCTTTTTCGATTAATGTCATGAACTCTCCTCTTGTTACCCACACGCTGTTAAGTATAGAACGCTTTGCAGGAGATGTGATGAAAGTTATGTTTTGATGACAGAAACGAAAAAAGCAGCCTTTTGGGCTGCTTTTCAGGGAATTTGGTCGGCACGAGAGGATTTGAACCTCCGACCCCGGACACCCCATGACCGTGCGCTACCAGGCTGCGCTACGTGCCGAACACTGGAGGATTAGTCTACTGGTTATCGTCATTAATGCAAGATACCTGCCGACTATTTGCCTGATAATTAATCAGTTAGCGATAAACCGCTTCTCCTCAGTCAGGACCTGCAACAGCAGCGCCAGCTCTGGCTTGTGATCTTTCAGCGCGTTGCCCTGTGCATCATAAGCGCGATAGCTGCCGTTGTTGTTGAGCACCAGCGTCACCTGCGGCGTGGTAATCACCAGCTTATTCTCTTCACTGCTCGCCACCCAGTCATGACGGCGACGTGCAGCAAACAAATCTTCACCCTGTGAATAGTTCACCGGATTGGTCCGCACATGCAGCAGTCGCTGCATCAGCGTTGCCATTACATCCTGATGATCAGAGAGCCGATCAACAGTTTGCGCCGGTGTATCAGGCCAGTGAATCACCAGTGGCACCTGCAGCGTCTGACGGTTTCCGGCGCTGTCAGGATCGCCATCCAGTGCCAGACCACGCTGCGCCGTAATCACTACGACGGTGTTCTTCAGCAAATCACGCGCCTGCAGGCTGCTTAGCACGGCGCTAATCTGTTCATCAACAGCAGGTGCCTGACGGAGATAACTGCGCTGACGCGCTTTGCTGTTGTCGCCGGTGACATCAGGCCCGTTCAGAGCAATCCATGAGAACCACGGCGCCTGCGAAGCTTTCTGTTTCTCCAGCCAGTTCTGCCATTGCGCCACGGTGCTGGCGTTGGGCTGGCTGGTTGTCGCAGGCAGTGAATAGTCGGTCAGCAGCGCCTGACGGTAGAGCGGCGGATTAAAGCCTTCCGAGGAGAACAGGCCAAACTGATAACCCTGAGTACTCAGTGCCCCCAGCAGTGCCGACGGTGTTCGTGATGCCAGAATACCGTTCATGTAACTGGAGGAGATGCCATAGAACAGGCCAAACAACCCTTTCTCAGGTGTATCACCGGCGCTGTAGTGCTGGGTAAAACGCACGTTTTCGCTGGCGAACTGATTAAGCTGCGGCAGCGCTTTGGCAAGCGTAGCATTGTTCAGACCATCAACAGTCAGCACCAGCAGGTTGTTACGGGTGCCAGCATCGCGGAAGGTGATATCGCTCAGCGGATACTCTACCGCCACCGCTTCCGGATCGCCCTGCTGAATCAACCGGCGTTGATACTCCTGCGCATCCAGCAGACCGTGACGTTCAAGGAAGCGACGGGCCGTCATCGGATAGGAGAGCGGCAGATTGGCGCGCTGCATGGTAATCGGGCGATAGAAGTTGGCATCGGCCCAGATATACATCAGGTGGCTGGCAAAGAAGGCGCTGATAAACAGAGCGGCAACAGGTTTACCAAATGAGCGGCGATTCAGGCTGCGCAGCTTCTGCCAGCTCCAGGTCGCAAACAGCATCTCGACCAGGAATATCAGCGGCACGCTGATAAACATCAGCTGCCAGTCGCGCGCCATCTCGCTCTGGTCAGGGTTAATGACCAGCTCCCACACCACAGGATTAAGGTGCAGGTGGAAACGGCTGAACACTGCACTGTCGACCATTATCAGCGTCAGTCCGGCAGTGGCGACCACCGCGGATAACACCCGCATCAGCCGTTGCGACATCACCACAAAGGTCAGCGGGAAGATAATCAGCAGATAGGCAGCGAAAACGACAAAACTAAAGTGGCCAACCCAGCTGGTATAGGCGTAGATGCGCCCCGCCAGCGAAGAAGGCCAGTCGGCGACCAACAGGTAGCGACTGCCTAAAATCAGCGCGAATAAGATGTTAAACAGAGCAAACCAGTGCCCCCAACTGATCATCTGGGAGACTTTTTCGCGGTAGCGCTGCCGGTTGGTTACCATATTATGAAATCAAATCAGCCAATTAATGGGCGTTATCGTCACGCACTGATGCCTGAAGGGCATCGGCGAAAGAACGTGCCAGTGAACGACGTTGCGCCGGAGCGACATCGCTGTTAATTAAGTTGGTCACCATATTTCCCAGAACCATCAGGGAGAGATCGGTGGGGGCCTTGTCCTTGTGCAGGATTTGGGCCATTTCCGCGAGGAGTTGTTCCACGCGTTCGTCACTGTAACGGGATGATTGTGCCATATCGTCGTCTAAGCTCATTTCAAAAGGCGATATATTACCGGAATAGCGCACTTTTTACCGCAATTTTATCGAAAGCAGTACGTTCGCTTCACGCATAGAGTTGAAAGCCGATGCTGGCGGTGTTTGAATACGCGCCTGTGCTAAAAGGAGAGTCTACCATGAGTCTGGATATCGACCAGATTGCCCTGCATCAGTTAATCAAACGCGATGAAAACCAGCTTGAACTGGCGCTGCGCGATTCACTGCTGCCTGCCACCAACACGGTTAACGCGATGGTGGAGGAGTTACACCGGGTTTACAGCGCAAAAAGCAAAGCCTATGGCCTGTTCAATGCAGAAAGTGAACTGGCAGAAGCGCTGCGTAATTGTCGTAAGGGCAACGATGATTTTCTCGCTTTTAGCCGCGCTGCAACAGGTCGTCTGCGCGACGAGCTGGCCAAATATCCGTTCGCTGAAGGCGGCGTGGTGCTGTTTATTCACTATCGCTATCTGGCGGTGGAATATCTGCTGATTGCGGTGCTGAACAGCCAGTCCAGTATGCGCGTCAATGAGCAGATGGATATCAGCAGCACCCACTATCTCGACATCAATCATGCGGATATCGTGGCGCGAATTGATTTAACCGAATGGGAAACCAACCCGGAATCGACCCGTTACCTGACCTTCCTGCGCGGCCGCGTCGGACGTAAAGTGGCTGACTTCTTTATGGACTTCCTGGGTGCCGAAGTGGGATTAGACACGAAGGCGCAGAACCGCGGTCTGTTGCAGGCCGTTGATGATTACTGCAACGAATCCGAACTGGATAAGCAGGAACGGCAGAACTATCGCCAGCAGGTTTACAGCTACTGCAACGAACAGTTGCAGGCGGGCGAGGAAATTGCACTGGAAGATCTGTCGAGCGAGCTGCCACCACTGGGCGAGAAAACCTTCCAGGCCTTTACCCAGGAGCAGGGCTACGAGCTGGAAGAGAGCTTCCCGGCGGATCGCAGTACGCTGCGTCAGCTGACGAAGTTTGCCGGCAGCGGCGGGGGACTGACCCTGAATTTTGATGCGATGTTACTGGGCGAGCGCATTTTCTGGGATCCGGCCACGGATACCCTGACGATTAAGGGCACACCACCCAATCTGCGCGACCAGCTTCAGCGCCGTACCAGCAGCAAATAAAAAAAGCCGGGCTTAGCCCGGCTTCTGTTCTCTGACACGTCGATTATCTCTGTGTATCAGGGACAAAATAAAAGGGCCGGTTTCTCAACCGGCCCTTTTACATTTCAACGTAATTCGCGATTAAGCGCGAACGAAGTCGATGTGGAACAGTTTTGGCTTGAACGGGTGACGCTGAACAGCCTGAACTTTCACTTTAGTTTCTTTGCCGTCAACTGACAGGGTCAGAACTTCGTCGTAGAAACCTGGCTTAGATTGCAGGTTCATTACTGAGTCGTGATCCAGATCGATGGCAACAGCCGCTTCAGAACCACCGTAGATGATGGCCGGGAAACGGTTTGCTGTACGCAGGCGGCGGCTCGCACCCTTACCCTGCTCTTTACGTTCTACTGCATTGATAGTGAGCATTAATATATCTCTTTATTTAAATCCTGCTACAGGCGACCCAGTAACAGGCAGGTTATTCAATACCGCTGATGCACATGCAAAAGCGGGCGGCAGTATAGCCGTTATGCCGGGTGGTAGCAAACGATATACCCGCTCGCCGGGTTCAGCATCCGGTCAGCCCTCGCTGGCATCACCTGTTAACGCAGCTCATTGGCGCGGCGATAGCGGCCCTGATAATCGAACATTTTCTCGCGGATCTGCCAGAACTGGCCTTTGGCCCGTGCGACGACAAAATCGGGATGACGTAGCAGCGGCTGGAGTGCCAGGACGTCAGCGGCGGTCTGCCAGCCCAGCGGCACGCCGGGGGCGCGCTGATGGGGACGCATAAAGAGCTGTTCAAACGCCTTACGCTGGGCCGGCGTCTGCAGACGAAAGCGTTCGCTGACGCTGGTGCCTTCCTCATCAAAATAGGTCGCCTTCAGCCATTCCCCTTTGGCGTCATGGCCCTGTTCCAGCGTCATGCCACCACAGCGAAGCACCAGTGCGTCTTTCAGTTTCAGCGCCGCTTTCAGCATATCGTCCGGATCGACCAGAATTTTGTCGCACTGGTGACAACGTCGGGCGGCAATATCATTCTCTGCGCCGCAGTCGGGACAACTTTTAAACCGGAAGCGGAAATCACACTGTTCGCGCTCACCTTCGTCATCTTCCAGTACGCCCTGACAGCGCCGGCCAAAATGCTCGATCACCATGCCATCTTCGGTCGCCTTGCCCCAGAAGGTGTTGGCGAAACCGCAGGCGGGACAGAAAACCTGAACCGGCTGATTGTCGCTGGCCCCTTTGGGGGCGCCAACTTCGGGCGTAAAGAGATCGTGCGGATTACCCGCGTAATCGAGGATCAGGCAGTCGGTTTTACCCGGTGAGAGCCGCAGGCCGCGTCCGACGATCTGCTGATAGAGGCTGACCGACTCGGTCGGGCGCAGGATTGCGATCAGGTCAACGTGCGGCGCATCAAACCCGGTGGTCAGCACCGCCACATTCACCAGGAATTTCAGCTGCTGCGCCTTAAACGCCAGAATCAGGGCATCGCGCTCTCTGGCTGGCGTTTCGGCCGAGACCAGCGCGCTGTTTTCTGGCAGCAGTCGCAGGATTTCACGCGCATGCTCCACCGTCGAGGCGAAAATCATCACGCCCAGCCGATCTTCAGCGAACTCCACGATCTGGCGGATGATATGGGGCGTCACGCGCTGCTGCTGCTTCAGTTCACGGTTCAGATCGGCTTCGCTGAACAGGCCGTTGGACTGTGCCGTGAGACGGCTGAAGTCATACTGCACCACCGGCATATCCAGTCGTTCCGGCGGCACCAGAAACTGATGCTTGATCATGTAGCGCAGGGGCAGTTCATAGATACAGTCGCGAAACAGCGATTTTTCATCGCCACGCACCATGCCGTGATAGTGGAACTGATAAATCCAGCCTTTACCCAGACGGAACGGTGTAGCGGTCAGTCCCAGTAAACGCAGTTGCGGATTGTGCTGACGCAGATGATTAAAGATCTGCTGATACTGACTCTCTTTATCATCGCCAATGCGGTGACACTCATCGACAATCACCAGCGAGAAAGCGCTGTCGAACTGGTCGAGGTTACGCGCCACTGACTGCACGCTGCCAAACACCACTTTGCGCTGACTCTCTTTGCGCTGAAGTCCGGCAGCAAAGATATCCGCCTCCAGCCCGTAGGCCTGATATTTACTGTGGTTCTGCGCCACCAGCTCTTTGACGTGCGCCAGCACCAGCACCCGGCCACGGGCCAGCCGGGCCAGCTCGGCAATCACCAGACTCTTGCCGGCACCGGTTGGCAGCACAATGACGGCAGGTTCCTGATGGCGACGGAAATGCGCCACGGTGGCATTCACCGCATCCTGTTGATAGGGGCGTAAGGTAAAAGACATGTTGCTCACTTTTGTATAACTGGCGGCAATTATGCCATGAAAGTGCGGTAAACGCGCTGTCAGGCTGGCGCGGATCACGTTATACTTCCCGCACATTTTCAACGGTTAACCAGGCCGTTTCAGATTCCCTCCGCAGTAACAGGCAAAACGAATTCATGCGACTCGACAAATTCATCTCTCAGCAACTGGAAATCAGCCGCGCCATCGCTCATCGCGAGATCCGTGGCCAGCGTGTCACCGTTAACGGGGAAGTTGTCCGCGATACCGCGTTCAAACTGCTGCCCGACCACGAAGTCGTCTATGACGGCAACGTACTGCAGATGCAGACCGGTCCTCGCTACTTTATGCTGAACAAACCGCAGGGTTACGTCTGCTCAACCGACGATCCCGATCATCCCACCATCATCTATTTCATCGAAGAGCCGATGTCATTCAAACTGCATGCGGCAGGGCGTCTGGATATCGACACCACCGGACTGGTGCTGCTGACAGATGATGGCCAGTGGTCACACCGCATTACCTCGCCACGTCATCACTGCGAGAAAACCTATCGTGTCACCCTGGAATCGCCGATCAGTGACGATACGGCCGCGCAGTTTACAGCGGGCGTGCAGCTGCACAATGAGAAGAGCCTGACGAAACCGGCACAGCTGGAGGTGATTACCCCCACAGATGTGCGGCTGACACTGAGCGAAGGTCGTTACCACCAGGTGAAACGGATGTTTGCAGCCGTCGGCAATCGGGTCATTGAGCTGCATCGTGAACGCATCGGTGACATCGTGCTGGACGAGGATCTGGAAAACCGGGCGAATACCGTGCGCTGACAGAAGACGAGATCGCCAGTATTGGTCTGCCGAAAGAGCTGCAGACAAAATAACCGGGCGGGCCAGGCGGCCCGACCCAGACTCATTTGTGCAGGAGAAGGTGTGCGTAAGGAAAAGAACTCGCCAACAGGACTGGTCGTCATCCTCGGTCTGTTAGCCATGCTGATGCCGTTGTCGATTGACATGTATCTGCCTGCCATGCCGCAGATTGCGCGTGAGTTCGGGGTGTCAGCCGGTAGCGTGCAGATGTCGCTTAACCTCTACATCCTTGGCTTCGCGATTGGCCAGCTTATCTATGGGCCGCTGGCAGACAGCTATGGGCGTAAGCCGGTAATTGCACTCGGCACGCTGATCTTTGCCTGCGCCGCTGCGGCCTGTGCACTGTCACAGACCATCGACCAGCTGATTCTGATGCGTTTCCTGCACGGACTTTCTGCCGCCGCAGCCAGTGTGGTGATCAACGCGCTGATGCGTGACAGTTACTCGAAAGAGGACTTCTCGCGCATGATGTCCTTTGTGATGCTGATTACCACCATCGCGCCGCTGCTGGCGCCGATCATCGGTGGCTGGCTGCTGGTGCTCTGGAGCTGGCACGCAATTTTCTGGGCGCTCGCGGGAGCGGCATTAGTGACCACCGTGCTGGTAACCACACAAATCCGCGAAACCCTGAAGCCGGAGCAGCGACAGCGTTTTCATCTGCGCACCACGCTCGGCAATTTCGTGACGCTGTTTCGCCACAAACGGGCGTTCAGTTACATGCTGTCGAGCGGCTTCTCCTTTGCCGGGCTCTTTACTTTTCTCAATGCCGGCCCCTTTGTTTACATCGAGCTGAATCACGTCTCACCGCAAAACTTTGGCTACTACTTTGGTCTCAACGTGGTGTTTCTGTTTGTCCTGACGCTGATTAACAGCCGTGCCGTGCGCCGCTTTGGCCCGGTGGCGATGTTCCGGCTGGGGCTGCTGATACAGTTCTGCATGGGCATCTGGTTGCTGGTTGTCAGCGCCTTCAGCCTCGGCTTTTTGCCGCTGGTGATGGGAATCGCGATGTTTATCGGCTGCGTGTCGATGGTCTCATCGAATGCGATGGCGGTGATCCTGGATGAGTTTCCGCATATGGCCGGAACGGCATCCTCTCTGGCGGGCACGCTGCGTTTTGGCGTGGGTGCTTTTGTCGGTGCACTGCTGTCGCTGGTGAGTTTCAACAGCGCCTGGCCGATGGTCGGCACAATTGCCCTGTGCGCGACAATTTCTCTGCTGCTCTTCTTCTACGCTTCACGTCCCCGCACTGCGACCCGTTAACCGGGCGCAGTGGTTTCTTCCCCGATTGCCCGCAGTGATGCACATCCCGACAGTTTTGTTTCTTTATTGTGAAAATTTTTAGTTAAAAAAGTAATCATAATGCGTCTAAAATGATTGTTAACGGTGAGTGAACGCGGTACATATAGGCTGAAGTGCGATGTAAGTCGCAAAAATGCGCTTCTGCAATCCGCACGGATGGGCCTCCCTGTCCGGACTCTGCGGTGAATGACCCGCTGGCTGCGGGCAGGTCGGTGTTGCGACATAAACTCATCCGGGGAAAGTAAACTATGCTGCAACTTTCAATTGTGCATCGTCTGCCACAGCATTTTCGCTGGGCCAGCGATCACCACAGCGCCATTGATTCTGATGATGCAACGCTGGATGAGCAGGATTTCGTGGCGCTGCGATTGATCAGCCATGACGGCATTCCGGCGTGGGAGATTCTGCAGCAGTTAAAAGAGGTTCTGGCGGATATTCAGGTTGATTGCAAAGTTGCTGAGTGCGAAGGGCAGCCCTGCCTGTTCATTCAGCGTCGTGACGAAAGTGCCACTAACTGCTGTTTGAAAAATCAGGGCGTGGCGATAGCAGAAACCTTTATTGGAGGTTAAGCTGCGCCGACTGCAGTAGCTCGCGGGTATAATCTGCCACGGGTGAAGCAAACAGCCTTTCACACTCGCCCTGTTCCACGACCTCTCCCTGGCACAGCACGATAAGCTGGTGGCACAGCGCGCGAACCACATCCAGGTCGTGACTGATAAACAGATAACTGAGCTGCCGCTGCTGCTGCAAACGGCGTAACAGCGTCAGAATTTGCTTCTGCACCGTGCGATCCAGCGATGAAGTCGGTTCATCCAGCACCAGCAACTCCGGCTCCAGAATCAATGCCCGCGCAATAGCAATACGCTGTCGCTGACCGCCAGAAAATTCGGCCGGATAACGATGGCGACTTTCCGCTTCAAGCCCCACTTCCTCCATGACGGCGATAACCCGCTGCGTCTGCTGCACACTGTCGAGTTCAGGCTGATGTACCGCCAGACCCTCAGCAATAATCTGCTGCACCGTCATGCGCGGATTGAGTGAGGAGTTAGGGTCCTGAAACACCACCTGAATACGCTGACGCAGCGGCAACAGTTGCTGACGCGACAGTTGATGCAGCGGCTGACCGTCAAACCAGATCTCGCCGCGTGAGGCAATCAGCCGCAGCAGTGCCAGCCCGGTGGTGCTTTTACCCGAGCCGGACTCACCCACCAGGCCCAGACTTTCGCCACGCCGCAGGCTAAAACTCAATCCGGAAAGCACCCGCTTTTCACTGTTCTGGCGACGGAACAGCCCGCGCCGCTGTGTAAAGCTCACCTGAAGCTGCTCGACACGAAGAAGAATGGGCGACGCTGCGGGCAGCGGAACGGCTTTTCCCTCCGGTTCCGCAGCCAGCAACTGCTGGCTGTAAGGATGCTGCGGCTGGTTCATCAGGGTCTGGCAGCGATTCTGCTCCACGATGTGACCGTTGCGCATCACGCTGACATTATCTGCCAGCTGACGCACAATATTCAGGTTATGCGTGATGAACAGCATGCCCATGTTCAGCTCACGTTGCAGTTCGCGCAGCAGCGTCAGGATCTGGGCCTGAACCGTCACATCCAGTGCCGTGGTCGGCTCATCGGCAATCAGCAGCTGCGGCTCGGTCAGCAGCGCCATGGCAATCATCACCCGCTGGCGTTCACCGCCGGAAAGCTGGTGGGGAAAATCATTGAGCCGGGTGGCGGGCTGCCGGATACCGACCCGATCGAGCACGCTGAGAATCTCACCGCGTGCGGCCGGACGACGCATCCCGCGATGCAGTGACAGCACTTCATACAGCTGCTTCTCCACGGTGTGCAGCGGATTCAGTGACACCATGGGCTCCTGAAAAATCATCGCGATCTGGTTGCCGCGAATACCCCGCAGACGCTGCTCGCGGGCGCGCAGCAGATCTTCACCGTTAAACAGAATCTCGCCGCTGGGATAAATCACTGAAGCCTCATGCAGCAGTCGCATTACCGACAGCGCGGTGACGCTCTTGCCGGAACCAGACTCACCCACCAGCGCCAGCGTTTCACCTGCGTCAATGCGCAGCGACACGTCATTCACGACCTGTCGAAGCTGCTTGCCCTGACGAAAGGCGACTGAGAGATGATTGATAGCAAGCAATGGCGTCGTCATTCAGGCTCCTTTGCCCGGATCAAAGGCGTCGCGCACCGCTTCGCCGATAAAAATCAGCAGCGAAAGCAGGATCGCCAGCGTGAAAAAGCCCGCCAGACCCAACCAGGGAGCCTGCAGGTTGTTTTTGCCCTGCAGCAGTAACTCGCCCAGCGAGGGCGAACCCAGCGGCAGGCCGAAGCCCAGAAAGTCGAGTGAGGTCAGCGTGGTAATCGATCCGCACAAAATAAACGGCAGAAAGGTCAGTGTGGCTACCATCGCGTTAGGCAGCATATGGCGCAACATAATCCGGCCATCGCTGACGCCCAGCGCCTGCGCGGCACGAATGTAATCAAAATTTCGGGTACGGAGAAACTCTGCCCTGACAACACTTACCAGACTCATCCAGCCAAACGCCACGGTGACCAGCAACAGCCACCAGAAGCCAGGCTGAATCACGCTGGAGAGAAGAATCAGCAGAAACAGCGCGGGCATGCCAGACCAGACTTCAATCATCCGCTGCCCAATCAGGTCAATTCTGCCGCCGAAATAGCCCTGCACCGCGCCGACCACAATCCCGATTACGCTGGAGAGAAGCGTCAGCAGCAGACCGAACAGCAGAGAGATACGTGTGCCATAGAGCAGCCGAGCCAGTACGTCGCCGCCGTTGGCGTCCGTGCCGAGCCAGTTCTGCGCAGAAGGCGGAGAAGGGAAGGGCACCTGAGTAGCAAAATTAATGGTTCCGTCGCTGAAACGAATCGGTGCCCACAGCGCCCAGCCATTCTGCCTGATGCGCTGCCGCAGCCAGGGATCCTGATAATCCGCCGCTGTCGCCAGTACACCGCCATAGTCGGTTTCGCTGTAGTCAAACAGCAGCGGCACCGTCCAGCGTTGGTGGTAATGCACCAGCAACGGCTTGTCATTCGCGATCAGTTCAGCACCCAGCGACAGCAGAAAAATGATCAGAAAGATCCAGAGCGACCAGTAGCCGCGTCGGTTGTGACGAAAGCGCTGCCAGCGCTGCTGATTCAGCGGTGAGAGCGTCATGAGCGGCTCCCGAAGTCGATGCGGGGATCGACCAGCGTATAAGTCAGATCGCTGAGGATATTCATCAGCAGACCGATCAGCGTGAAAATATAGAGCGTGCCAAACATCACCGGGTAGTCGCGTTGCAATGTCGCGTCATAGCCGAGCAGCCCAAGCCCGTTGAGCGAGAACATCACTTCGATGAGTACCGAACTGGTAAAGAACATGCTGATAAACGTGGCCGGGAAGCTGGCGATCACCAGCAGCATCGCATTGCGAAACACATGATGATAGAGAATGCGTCGCTCTGGCACCCCTTTGGCGCGCGCGGTCACCACATAGAGTTTGCGGATCTCGTCCAGAAAGGCGTTTTTGGTCAGCATGGTCAGCGTGGCGAAGCCGCCGATCACTGTCGCCAGCACCGGCAGAGCGATATGCCAGAAGTAGTCCAGCACTTTGCCATACCAGGGCAGTGTATCGTGCTGCGCAGAGGTGAGCCCACGCAGCGGAAACCAGTCGAGATAGCTGCCACCGGCAAACAGCACAATCAGCATGATGCCGAACAGAAAGGCCGGAATGGAGTAGCCGATGATAATAAAGGCGCTGCTCCAGACATCAAAGGCGCTGCCATTGCGCACCGCTTTGCGGATCCCCAGTGGAATCGACACCAGATAAATAATCAGGGTGCTCCAGAGTCCCAGGCTGATCGAGACTGGCAGGCTCTCTTTGATCAGCCCGATCACCGAGGCGCTGCGAAACAGGCTGTCGCCAAAATCCAGACGCAGGTAATTCCACAGCATCTCGCCGTAGCGCTGCCAGAGAGGTTTATCGAAGCCGTAACGCTTTTTAATCTCAGCAATCACTTCAGGATCCAGCCCGCGTGCGCCACGATACTGATTATCGCCAGGATTAATGTGACTGAAGCTGGCGCGTGAACTGGCGCTCTCCGCCCCGCTGCCGGGCAGGCCGGTTGTCTGACCAAACTCAATATTTGCCAGCGCCTGATCGACCGGGCCGCCGGGCGCGATTTGCACGATAAAAAAATTAAGCGTGATGATCGCCCACAAGGTCGGGATAATCAGCAGCAGTCTGCGCAGAAAGTAAGCGGCCAACGGTGATCTCCTTAGCGTTTACTGGCCGGCAGGCGTCCGGCTTTGTTTGTGTCGTACCACCAGTTTTCCAGCCCTGTACTGTAGGCAGGCTTGCGTGCAGGGTGAGAAAACTTATCCCAGTATGCCAGCCGCTGTTCAGCGTTGTACCACCTTGGGATCATATAGGCATTCCACAGCAGCACCCGATCCAGCGCCTGAGCCATCGGGCGAAGTTCAGCAGGATCGTCCTGATGCGCCACAATCTGTTTCACAAAGTGATCCACTATCGGATCTTTAACCCGCGCACTGTTCCACGACGAGTTGATGTAGTCGGAGTGCCAGAGGATCTGCAGGCTGGACGTCGGGATGGGCATCGCTGAATAGGCGGTGGCAATCATATCGTAGTCACCTTCCCGTTTGCGCCGCAGATACTGCGAGCTGTCGATCTGCCGCAGATTCAGCGTAATGCCAAGCCGCGAAAGATTGTGCTGCAGCGGGAGTGCCCAGTCGATGTCAGAACCGCTGCGTAACAGCAACTCGGCGGTGAACGGCTGACCGGTTTTATCATTGACCAGGCGGCGATTTTTAATCTGCCAGCCCGCCTGTTTTAACAGGTCAAATGCGGTTAACAGACTGGCGCGGTCATAGCCGCTGCCATCCGTTTTGTGTGGCTGATAGGGCTGGCTGAACAGCTCTGGCGGCAGTTGTGCGCGCCAGGGTTCAAGCAGCGCCCGTTGCTGTGCATCCGGCACACCACTGGCAGCATACTCCGTGTTCTGGAAATAGCTGCTGGCGCGATGCCAGGCTCCGTAGTAAAGCGCTTTGTTCATCCACTCGAAATCGAACATCAGTGAGAAAGCCTGACGCACGCGTCGATCATGAAACAGCGGTTTTTCATTGTTAAATGCCAGCCAGCGGGTATCAATAGCAGCGTCATTGGGCGTGGTCTCTTTGACGATGCTGCCATCGTCGAAATGGCGGCCGCGATACTGGGTGGCCCATTTCTTCGCCGAAGTCTCTTCACGCCAGTCGAAAGCGCCAGCCTTAAAGGCCTCAAACGCCACATTGTCATCCAGATAGTAGTCATAGCGCATGCGATCAAAATTAAAACGTCCGCGGTTTACCGGCAGATCGGCGGCCCAGTAATCTTTTACCCGGCTGAACTCAATAAACTGGCCCAGCTTCCAGCGGGTAATGCGATAGGGTCCGCTCGACAACGGCGGTGCGCTTAACGGCTCGTTAAACTTTTTATCGTGCCAGAACGACTCGGCGATCACCGGCAGCGTCAGTAATCCAAGCAGCAGATCTTTATCCGGCTTCTGTGCTTCTATAAGCACTGTGAGGTCGTTCAGCGCTTTTACGCTAACGCCACGGTAGGCGACGCGGAACTGGGGCACGCCCTCAGTCATGAATTTTTCAAAGGTGAACGCCACGTCGCGGGCGGTGATCGGTGTGCCATCCTGGAAGCGGGCGTGGGGATTCATCTGGATCTCGATCCACGAAAAATCGCTGGCATAGCGCGCCGACTCGGCAATCAGCGGATAATAGCTGCCGGGTTCATCGTCTGAACTGGTGTAAAGCCCGTCATAAAGCGTGCCGGTGTTAATGCCTGGATTGCCGCGTGAGGCATAGCGATTGAAGTTGTCATAGGTACCGATCACCGCCAGGGTGATGCTGCCTCCTTTGGGCGCGCTGGGGTTGGCATAGTCGTAATGGCTGAAACCGGGCGGATATTTTGCTTCACCAGCCTGGGTGAATGCATAGCTTTGCTGGACAGAGGCAGCCAGCAGCGGGGCGCTGAGCAGGCCACACAGCAGTATGAGTCCAAAGCGAAACAGCATGATTCCTCCAGTCAGATGTCCGGGGCGTTTCAGGCCAGGTCATGTCAGGCCTTATGACGACGGAAATAGTCTATCAGCGTTTCTGGCCGTAACGGACGGCTAAAGATATAACCCTGCAAATGCGTTACACCACGATTAATTAACCAGGTAGCCTGCTCACCGGTCTCAACGCCTTCGGCCACACTCTTTAAGTTGAGTTTCTTCGCCAGTTGCAACACGGAATCCAGAACCGGTGAGGTCTGGGTGTCTGTACCGATGCTCTGAACAAAACCGCGATCGATTTTGAGGTAATCAAAGTCATAACGTTCCAGATAGATTAACGCGCTATGCCCGGTACCAAAATCATCAATAGCAATATGAATCTGCTGCTGATGCAGCCAGTCAAACAGTTCTCCGACGTTTTCATCCCGCACCATGGCTCGCTCAGTAATCTCAAACACATAGTTAAAGTGTCCCGCAGGCATGGTATCAAGCCAGTGCAGCACATCCTGACGGAAACCACTGTCAGCCAGGTGCAGGGGCGAAATGTTGAGACTCAGGCTGGCATGACGGGGAATGGTATGACACAGCAGATGTGCATCACGGGAAACCAGCTGAAACAGATGCCGCGTCAGCGGAATAATCAGATTCTGTGATTCTGCAAAATGAATAAAGACATCGGGCGGAACCGGGCCTTTCGTCGGGTGAGTCCAGCGTAATAATGCTTCCATACCATAAGGCTGGCCATCATGAGACGTCACCAGCGGCTGATACTCAACGTGAAACTCGCCGCGTTTCATGGCCCGAATCAGCTCTCTGCCGGGACGCTGATACACCGACAACAGTAGCCACCATCCCCCTGCAAACAGCAGCGACAGCAACAGGCCACTTAGCAGGATAGTTTGATAGTCGCTGACTGCCAGAGTAGAGCCGTACACGACAAACTGGAGCGGATACCCTGTCAGCGCCTGCTGGTGCAGGGGCTTCGGCAGGTTTTTATTCTCAATGAGGCCGGACTGCCAGCTGGTTAAGGCGCTGCGCTGTGCCATGAGTGCCATGCCGGTGATTTCCGGTCGCCGGGACGCCAGCAGCTGATAAGGCGCGAGAGTGATATTGAGCGTCGCGAAAACGCCTGACTGCAGGCTGCCTGGATTTTTGATCCACAAGGCCAGCACCGGTTTATTCGGCTGCAACGGCGTGCCTGGCATCAGTTGCAGGTCGGTATCGCGCGAAATATCACTGTGCGGCGCAATCACATTAAGTGGCAGACTAAAACTGCCGGTCGCTGACGAGCAAAAGGCTATACCGTTATCAACCAGCAGAATGGCGCGAAGGTTTCCGGCAAAGGCGGCGCGTGAGGTCAGTTCACGATCTATGTTATGGCAGGCAGTGTGGGTAAACGGAAGCAGGGGAGTGAGAGTGCTGTTAATCAACGTGGAGAGCGTTTGCTCCAATGCCGTGCGACTGTTCTCCAGCAGTTGCTGATGCTGCCGTTCGCGCTTCTGCCAGGTCTGGTGAAAAGAGAGTACGGCGAACAAAAGAAAGAATAAGCCGCCAGCCATCGCGCTACTGCATGCGATACGGCGAGGAGTAGTGTCACGGCGCCGTAGTGCCCCCGACAATGGCATGAGGTGCTCCTGATAAATTATTATTATGTTATTGCGCACGACTGCTTCGGTTTAAGCGACCGAGAATATAACGAGAGAGTCTGAAATGTCTCGTTATTTATCTGAAATACAATGCTTTTATCTGATAAAAATCTGCCTGCCATCTTCAGGCACGAAAAAAAACGCTGCACAGGCAGCGTTTCTTGTTCTCTGGCGAGAGAAAATCGAAGGTGATAATCAGGTCGGGTTACGACTTAATACACGACGCCCTTCACGGTAACGCTTTTTCCAGTAGTCATCATTGAGACTGGAGATCATCACGCCACTGCTGGTAGATGCATGAACAAAGTTATCGTTACCCAGGTAAATGCCCACGTGGCGGCCCGTTGAACCGGCACGGAACATCACCAGATCGCCAGGGCGTAATTTACTGCGGGTGATCTCTTTGCCTGTGTCTTGTTGCTCAGAGGTAGAACGAGGTAATTCTAAGCCAAACTGATCGCGGAAGGTGCGTTGTACAAAGGCGGAACAATCGATCCCGCGTTTGGTATCGCCACCGAGGCGATAGCGCACACCTTTCCAGACGGCGTATTGTTCCATGATGCGCGACTTAACATCGACGTTACGCACCATTTCTTCAAACTCATCCTGAGACGCCTGAAGTAAAAAACCATTGTGGTTGTTAACTTCATGATTCTCGTTATTCGCGTTTTGACTGCTATGGGTACTGCTACAAGCTGAGAGGAGTGTGGCTAGCGCCAATGCGGGCACGATCCGCATTATATATCTCAGTATTGGTTGAGACTTGACCATTATTCGGGTTTTCCTTCGATTTCCTTACGACAAAATTGTCGCCAGCCAGATGACAAAACAGGGAGATTAATAAGCGAAACAGGCTAAGACAAATCCTTAATTACTAAAATGTGTTAATGGACACACTTTAACGGTAAAAAATCTGAATTTTCTGCCGCTGTAGTCTCACTGCGACTGAGGTTAACTGATTACAGACGCCGTGGCGAGTGCTTTTAATCAATTTCATATAGGTTTTTTTGATGAGAATCAAACTGTAACACACTGACTATTTTAGAGACAATTGTGGGGAAATAATGGTGAGAACAGGGGATGAAAGGGAGGTCAATTCGGGGCATAGCCTGCTGTTTCAGTGTTTTCTTAATTGACAGCCTGGTGTGAAGACTCGTTAACGCGTAAGCCGGGTCATAACCTTTTCTTTTCGTGAATTTAATTAGCAGCCTAATAGTGAGGAGCTGTTTTTTATAAGCGCGGGCGGTTATGAACCTGGCGGGTAAACCGACCGCGCTTAACATTTACATCACGGGCTTATATTTACCCGGTAATTTGCGATAAAACCAGTTAACCAATACGTCACTCGCTGGTGTTAATAGCCACCAGCTCAGTCCGACTAAAACGACCGACAGTGAACCGACGGCAATATCGGTAAACCAGTGCGCGCCCGCCATGACGCGCGGCAGTGAAAATATCACCACAATAGCGGCGGCAACGATAAAACGGCTGAAACCAAAATAACGCCAGATAAAGCAGGCGAAGATGATCAGCATCATACCGTGGTCCCCAGGGAAACTGTCTTTTGAGGCATCTTTAGCGGGAATACCGGTTAATTCACTGACGCGATAAACGTGATCAAAGAATCGCGTCGGACTCGAGTGTTTCACGGGCAATAAATGGCCCAGCTGATTAAGCACCACGGCGGTTAACAACATGGTGATACCAATGGCCAGCATCCGACGCCTGGCCTCTGGCGTTTCCTGCCGCCAGATCGACAGATAAAGCAGACCCATCGCCAGCAGGGATACCGCATCAAAACCACGAAAATTGGTGATAGCGACGATCAGCGCGAAGAGCGGATGAGTGCCCATCTGATTATTGAAGCCAAAGAAAACAGATTTATCGATGCCAAACCAGAAACCGTGTTCAGGCGGCAAATACCAGGAAAGAAACAGCACTATGCCCAGTGCATTGAGCAGCAGGATAGTAATAAGGCGGGTTACGCGCATAATTAAAACTCATTAAAAAAATAACCGCCGACAATACCTGTCTTAGCGTAAACGGCACTTCAACAATGCCGATTGTAGCTGATTCCAGTCGACCTGCTGAGAATGGATGATCTCAATACGGCTATCGGGCGGCAGTGAGGTGAATGTCTCACTTTGCAACTCTTTTGCCTGGCAGTTAATACGCATTGTGCCTTCTGGCGTGCGCATTACCCCTTTAATGCGATCGACCGCTGCCAGCCGGACCCACTCCAGCAGCGCATCGCGGCTAAACAGCGTGTCAGCATCAAACAGCCAGCCGCAGGCGCTATAGCCCTGGCCGTGGTTCAGCGCCCGACGCCATCGCGCCTCGCCATCCAGTCGTAATGCCGCCAGACCGCTGGTCGGGGGCGACGAATGATGGTGATGCGGCGCAGGGAGGTCGCGCGGCAGATAAGGGGCATCAAGCAGGGAAAGGGGGATTTGACAGAATTCGGTCTGTATCAGAGGACGAGCAGGCTGCATCTGCTGCTGCCAGTCAGCCAGGCGCTGACGGTCCTCTTCGTTCCAGCAGTCGCGCTTATTAGCAATAATAATGTCGGCGGCAGCGAGTTGATCGCGAAAGTTTTCATTGGCAACAATACGCGGCTCAGCCAGTTGACGAGCATCCAGCAGCGTCAGAGTGGCGTTCAGTTGCAGCCACGCCTGATACACCGGCGCACTTAACATCTGCAACACCTGACGCGGATGGCCCAGACCCGTTGGCTCAATCAGCAGTCGGTCGGGCTTGCTCTTCAGCAGCATATTCAGCCCAACCTGCATCGGCAGACCGTTAACGCAGCACAGGCAGCCGCCGGGGATCTCCTTCAGCGTGGCACCGCGATCGGCCAGCAGGGCACCGTCGATCCCAATCTCGCCAAATTCATTGACCAGCACCGCCCACTTTTCTCCTGCGGGCCGCGCTGCCAGCAGATGGCAGAGCAGCGTGGTTTTGCCGCTGCCCAAAAAACCGGTAATCAGATTAACGCGTGTCATGGGACGCCCCCGCCAGAAAATAACGCAATAGTGTAATACTATAACATTATCGCGATCAGCAGCAGGCTGGCGGTTTAGTCAGCGCGGCCCATGTAACGGCGTTCAGCGATATGGATACGGATGCGGTCACCGTTGCTCAAATATTCCGGAACCTGAATAGAGAGGCCTGTGCTCATTCCGGCTGGTTTGGTACGGGCGCTGGCGGAAGCCCCTTTAATGCCTGGTGAAGTATCCACGATCTCCATATCCACGGTTTGTGGCAGTTCCAGCGCCAGTACCTGACCCTCCATCGTCAGCACGTGAATGCCAGGGATGCCGCCTTCAGGGATAAACAGCAGCTCTTCTTCGATCTGCTCCTGCTTAAAGGAGTAAGGGGTGTAATCCTCGTCATCCATGAAAATATATTCATCACCATCTATATAAGAGAAGGTGACGCTGCGACGGCTGAGCGAAATCGCATCAATAATCTCGTCGCCTTTGAACCGCTCTTCAACTTTTAAACCGGTGCGGACATCGGTAAAGCGCATTTTATACAGGGTGGCAGCACCGCGTGCGCTGGGGCTCTGGACATCAATGTCTTTAACCAGCAGCAGTTTACCGTTGTGCGTGACGGCCATCCCTTTTTTGATTTCATTGGCTTTTGGCATTGCTGTTCTCGCTATCTTGAGAGTGAAGTGCGCGCAACGTTACGCGTGCCGGTGAAAACTGGCAATATGGTGGTGGCGAAATTTTATGTCAGGCCGCGGCTTTCATGGCAATTTCTGCCCCGGACTGCTATTGTCGCCGCGACTTTCTCTGCCGGAGCACAGCATGCAATGCCGTAGCCAGTGCGGTGCCTGTTGTACAGCGCCCTCGATCTCTTCACCCATTCCTGGCATGCCTGACGGCAAGCCCGCGAACACGCCCTGCGTTCAGCTCGATGACTTACTGCGCTGCAAACTGTTTGGTTCGCCATTGCGTCCTGCCGTCTGCGCAGGCCTGCAGCCTGCATACAGCATGTGTGGCAACTCACGCCAGGAGGCGATGACATACTTACTTCAGCTCGAAGCCGATACTGCCCCCTGAAGCGCTGACGCTGCTGACATTTTCGGTCCACAGATCTCTGCATTACAGCAACCGCGTCAGCCTGTTCACTTTTTATTCCCCATAATCCCCCTGAAATGTGCGTAACGTCAAAAATCTGTTACGCCGTTTGCGCATTCTCTTGCCTCCGGAAAATTGCTGTACCACAATCCCTGAAACGTTTCAGCGGTGACTGCGCCACCTGTTTTCAACAGCATGGCGTAAAAAAACCCCCACTGGCTGAAACGATTCAATCTCAGCAAGCGAGGAGAATTATGTTCCAGCTCGAATTGCAGGCCATCCATACCGGAGCCAGCGCCCAGAATAAAGAAGAGGCCATTCGTCAGGTTGCTGCCGCGTTAACCGCTGCGGGTAATGTGACGGAAGGCTACGTCAATGGCATGCTGGCCCGCGAACAGCAAACCTCAACGTTCCTCGGCAACGGCATCGCAATTCCCCATGGCACCACCGATACCCGAGACATGGTCCTGAAAACCGGTGTTCAGGTGTTTCAGTTCCCGCAGGGCATTGCCTGGGGTGACGATCAGACTGCTTATGTCGCCATCGGGATTGCCGCTAAGTCGGATGAGCATCTGGCGCTGCTGCGTCAACTGACCCATGTTCTGAGCGATGACACCATTGCTGAACAGCTCAAAACCGCCTCTGCTGAAGATCTCCGTGCGTTGCTGATGGGCGAAAAACAGGCCGCCGAGTTCAGCTTTGACACCTCATTAATTACGCTCAACGTCGCTGCCAGCGATCTGATCACTCTGCAGGCAATGAATGCTGGCCGGCTGCAGTCCGCGGGTGTGGTGGATGCGAGCTACGTCGCAGACGTGGTCTCGACGGCTCCGCTGAATCTGGGTCAGGGCATCTGGCTCAGCGACAGCAGCCTCGGCAACCTGCGCAGCGGTGTTGCCATCAGCCGCGCTGAACATGCATTCGACCATCAGGGCGAATCCGCGGCGCTGTTAATCAGCGTTTCAGCGACCGATGAACGTCCACTGGAAGTGCTGGGTTACCTCAGCGCATTACTGCAGCAGAACAAAGCAGATCGCCTGCTTAAAGCGGATGCGGCAGGTGTTTACGCACTGCTGACCAGCGAAGTTGATGAGCAGGCTGAGGTGCTGACCGCAGAATTCACTATTCGCAACGAGCATGGTCTCCATGCCCGTCCAGGCACCGCGCTGGTTAGCGTAATCAAGCAGTTCAACAGCGACATCACGGTGACCAATCTCGACGGCAGCGGTAAACCTGCTAACGGCCGTAGCCTGATGAAAGTGGTTGCGCTGGGCGTGAAGAAAGGCCATCGCCTGCGCTTCACCGCCAGCGGTGACGATGCACAGCAGGCGCTGACCGCCATTGAAGAGGCGATCAACAGCGGTCTGGGCGAGGGGGCAGCATGAGCAGACGCGTCGCCACCATCACGCTGAATCCGGCGTATGACCTGGTGGGATATACCCCTGAAATTGAACGCGGCGAAGTCAACCTGGTGAAAACCACCGGGCTGCACGCGGCGGGCAAGGGCATCAACGTTGCTAAAGTCCTGAAAGACCTGGGTATCGATGTCACCGTGGGTGGATTCCTGGGTAAAGAGAATCAGGACGGCTTCCAGCAGCTGTTCAGCGAGCTGGGCATTGCCAACCGTTTCCAGGTGGTGCCGGGCCGTACCCGTATTAACGTTAAACTCACTGAACAGACCGGCGACGTTACCGATCTGAACTTCTCCGGTTTCCAGGTCACGGGTCAGGACTGGGATCGTTTTACGGCTGATTCTCTGACCTGGCTGGGCCAGTTCGACATGGTCTGCGTCAGCGGCAGCCTGCCAGAAGGCGTTGATCACGATGCCTTTACCCGCTGGATGACCGAACTGCGTACTCACTGCCCCTGCATCATTTTTGACAGCAGCCGCGAGGCGCTGGTGGCAGGACTGAAAGCCGCACCATGGCTGGTGAAACCTAACCGCCGTGAGCTGGAGATCTGGGCCGGTCGCAAACTGCCTGGTCTGCAGGATGTGATTGGCGCTGCGCACGAACTGCGCGAGCAGGGCATCGCCCATGTGGTGATTTCATTGGGCGCGGAAGGCGCACTGTGGGTCAACGCGTCAGGCGAATGGATTGCTAAACCGCCGGTGTGTGAAGTCGTCAGCACCGTGGGTGCCGGTGATTCGATGGTGGGCGGCCTGATTTATGGCCTGCTGATGCGTGAATCCAGCGAACACACGCTGCGTCTTGCGACTGCCGTGGCGGCGATGGCCGTCAGCCAGAGCAACGTTGGCGTTTCCGATCGTACGCAGTTGGCCGCAATGATGGCGCGTGTCGACTTACAACCCGTTAACTGACAGCAGGAGAGCGATAATGAAAACGCTGCTGATTAAAGACCCTACACTGGGACTGGCTTCCGCATATATGGCGCAACAACGTCTGGCTGCCGCCGCAGCTGCTGCGGGCCTGACCCTGACTGAGAACCCTGCCGACGCTGAACTGGCGATTGTGCTGGGTAAAAACGTGCCGGATGATGCGGCGCTGAACGGCAAAGCGGTCTGGCTGGGTGATATCCAGCTGGCGGTCCGCGAGCCGGAAACCTTCCTTAACCGCGCCAAAGCTGAAGCCAAAACCTGGCAGGCTCCTGCGGCTGTGGCAACACCTGCAGGTGCATCAGCTGCAGCACCGGCTCAGGCTGGCGCGCAGAAACGCGTTGTGGCCGTTACCGCCTGTCCGACCGGCGTGGCACACACCTTTATGGCTGCCGAAGCTATTCAGGCTGAAGCGACCCGTCGCGGCTGGTGGGTGAAAGTTGAAACTCGCGGTTCAGTGGGTGCGGGTAACGCCATCACCCCGGAAGAAGTTGCTGCCGCCGATCTGGTGATCGTCGCAGCTGACATCGAAGTGGATCTGGCGAAATTTGACGGGAAGCCGATGTACCGCACCTCAACCGGTCTGGCGCTGAAGAAAACCGCGCAGGAACTGGATAAAGCGGTTGCAGAAGCGAAGCCGTATAAAGCGGTGGCTGGTGGACAGAGCAATAGCAGTGAAGAAGAGAAGAAAGGCGGGGCAGGGGCTTATCGTCACCTGCTGACCGGTGTTTCTTACATGCTGCCGATGGTGGTCGCGGGTGGTCTGAGCATCGCCCTGTCGTTTGCTTTTGGTATCACAGCGTTTAAAGAACAGGGCACTCTGGCCGCTGCGCTGATGCAAATCGGTGGGGGCAGCGCTTTTGCTCTGATGGTACCAGTGCTGGCGGGCTTTATCGCCTTCTCCATCGCTGACCGTCCGGGTCTGACGCCAGGTCTGATTGGCGGTATGATCGCCACCAGCATCAATGCAGGCTTCTTAGGCGGTATTATCGCGGGCTTTATTGCCGGTTATGCAGCGAAGCTGATCAGCGGCAAAGTCAAACTGCCGCAGAGTATGGAAGCGCTGAAACCGATATTGATTATCCCGCTGTTCGCGAGTCTGATCACCGGCCTGCTGATGATCTACGTGGTGGGCAAACCGGTTGCGGGCATCATGAATGGCCTGACACACTGGCTGGCTAACATGGGCACGGCGAATGCGGTCCTGCTGGGCGCAATCCTGGGCGGCATGATGTGTACCGATATGGGCGGTCCGGTGAACAAAGTGGCTTACGCATTTGGCGTCGGCTTACTGAGTTCGCAGACGTATGCACCGATGGCCGCCATCATGGCAGCCGGTATGGTGCCACCGCTGGCGATGGGTCTGGCTACGCTGGTTGCCCGTCGTAAATTCAACAAAGGTCAGCAGGAAGGTGGTAAAGCGGCACTGGTTCTGGGTCTCTGCTTTATCTCTGAAGGTGCGATTCCATTCGCAGCCCGTGACCCGATGCGTGTTCTGCCTTGCTGTATCGTGGGCGGCGCAATCACCGGCGCGATCTCCATGGCGATTGGCGCGAAACTGATGGCACCGCACGGTGGACTGTTTGTACTGCTGATCCCTGGCGCCATTACCCCGGTTGTCGGTTATCTGATGTCGATTGTCATCGGTACTGCGGTTGCGGGTCTGGGCTATGCGATACTGAAACGTCCGGAAGAGCAGCTGGCGAAAGCCTGATGTGCAGAAATGCATAATCTGCTGAAGTGATAATAACAGGGAGCCGGTGGCTCCCTGTTTGCTTTTACGTCTTTCCGATCTGACCTTGTTCCCTGTTCAGGCTCAGTCTTACAGCAACCAGGCCTGACTTTGTCAAAAATCTCGGAGCCAGCTGGCTCCCTTTTTCTATCCCTGCTGTTCAGCTTTCAGCCAGGCAATCTCATCTTTCCAGATGTCGGGATTAATAGTCTCAAGAATTAACGGAATACCATCAAACCGCGGATCTTTCATCAGCCAGCTAAATACGGTTTTGCCGATATTCCCTTCACCCAGGCTGTGATGGCGGTCAACGCGACTGTCGAAGGCGCTTTTGGCATCGTTAAGGTGCATACCGCGCAGATAATCAAAGCCGACAATGCGCTCAAACTCAGCAAAGGTTGCCTCGCAGTCCGCTTCGGTACGCAGGTCATACCCGCCAGCAAACGCATGACAGGTATCAATGCAGACGCCGACGCGCGACTTATCTTCGACATGTTCAATAATGGTGGCGAGGTGCTCGAAGCGGAATCCGAGGTTACTGCCCTGACCGGCGGTATTCTCAATGACGGCGGTCACATTCTGGCTCTGGTCGAGGGCGATGTTGATCGACTCCGCAATCCGCTTCAGGCAGGCCTCTTCTTCAATCTGATGCAGATGGCTGCCGGGATGGAAGTTCAGCAGCGTCAGGCCGAGCTGGTCACAACGTTTTAATTCATCAATAAAGGCCGCGCGGGATTTCTCCAGCGCCTCTTCAACCGGATGACCGAGGTTAATCAGAAAACTGTCGTGCGGCAGAATTTGCTGCGGACTGAATTTGTACGTCTCGCAGGCGGCGCGAAAAGCATCAATCACCTCAGTGGAGAGCGGGGCGGCCTTCCACTGACGCTGATTTTTAGTAAAGAGGGCAAAGGCGGTGGCTTCTATTTCATGGGCGCGAATCACTGCCTGATCCACACCACCTGCCGCACTCACGTGTGCGCCGATATATTTCATGCCTTTCTCCTGGGGCTATGCACGGATGAAACGGCATGATACCCGATGCTGTTAGCCCATGAAATGTTGCACCAGCAGATTGATGGTGCCGCCACCCGCGATTAACCAGCCAAATACCAGTGCGCCCAGCAGCAGCGGTTTAACGCCCGCCTCACGTAATGCGCTAAAACGGGTGGTTAATCCCAGAGCCGCCATCGCCATCGCCAGCAGCAGACCCGCCAGCTCGTTCAGCGTGGCCACTACCGTGGCAGGCAGCAGCTGCAGCGAGTTAAACAGCGCGACTGCGATAAACAGCAGGGCGAACCAGGGAAACGTCACCGGCTGACGCGCGTTGCTCGCTTTGCGTTTGCCGCGTAGCACTGCACTCAGGCAGAGCAGGAACGGGGCCAGCATCATCACCCGCAGCATTTTGGCAATCACCGCGCTGTTCTCGGCATCGGGACTGATGCTGTGTCCGGCAGCCACGACCTGTGCCACTTCATGGATGGTCGAACCGGTAAATACCCCAAACTGCGATGCACTCAGGCCTGGAAAAAGATGGTGCGCCAGCGGCCACAGCATTGGATAGATAAAGATTGCCAGCGTGCCGAACAGCACCACGGTTGCAATAGCCACCGCCACTTTCGAGGAGGCGGCTTTTACCACTGGCTCGGTCGCCAGTACGGCCGCTGCCCCACAGATGCTGCTGCCCGCGCCAATCAGCCAGACGGTATCGCGATCCAGTTTCAGCAGCCGGATGCCCAGCAGGCAGGTAATAAAGAAGGTGCTGCTCAGCGTCAGCGCATCAATCAGGATGCCGCTAAAACCAACGTCGGCAATCTGTTGTAAGGTGATGCGAAATCCAAACAGGATGATCCCCAGCCGCAGCAGCTTCTGCTTAGCCAGTATCACGCCGCTGTCGCAGCGCGACGCCAGAGGCGTAAAGACGCTATTGCCGACCAGGATGCCCAGCATGATTGCCAGGGTCAGTGAACCCAGCCCCGCTGCTGCCACCACCGGTTGCTGTGCGAGCCAGCTGGCAGCCGCGGCAATCGCGGCAGTCAGCAGCAGACCGGGGAACCAGAGCGTAACAGGATGATGGGGTTTAGCGATGCTCAGTTCGGTCATGGTGGTCACTCCTCATGGTTGAGTCATGATCATGACGGCGACTGGCTTAAAAGTGAAATTGATAATATATTTATAATTGACCAGAATAAACGATAAGGCCGCAATCATGATAGTTTCGCGTCTGCGCCGCTGGGCGACGCTGATCAAAAGAGATGCCCGGGTGCTGTGGTTTGCCTTTCGCGATCCGCGCACGCCCTGGTGGAACAAAGTGGCGATGCTGGGGCTGGTCGCGTATGGCGTCAGCCCGATCGATCTCATCCCGGATGTGATCCCGTTTGTTGGTCTGCTGGATGACGCGGTGATTATCCCGACGGGCGTCATGGTGCTGATGCGGTTGCTGCCGAAAGACGTGCGTATCAGCAGCATCGCGAAAGCGCAGTCTCAGCGTGCGCGCGGTAAAAAAATGGCAGGCTGGCTGGGCATCGCCGGGCTGCTCTGGCTGGCATTAATGATTTATCTTGTCAGGCATTCATTGAGTTAAGAGGCAACAATGCACATTACGCTGCGGCAAATCGAAGTGTTCACCGAAGTGCTCAAAAGCGGTTCAACGACGCAGGCTTCGCAGTTGCTGGCGCTGTCGCAGTCCGCAGTCAGCGCGGCGCTGGCCGATCTGGAGAGTCAGCTCGGGGTGCAGCTGTTTGATCGGGTCGGCAAACGGCTGGTGCTAAATGAGCACGGGCGGCTGCTCTATCCGCGTGCGGTAGGACTGCTGGAGCAGGCAGGTGAAATTGAGCAATTGTTCAAAGAGGATAACGGCGCAATCCGCATCTTCGCCAGCAGCACCATCGGTAACTATCTGCTGCCGGGCATGATGGCCGCTTATCGCCGTGATTTTCCGGGGTTGCCGCTGGAGCTGAGCGTCGGAAACAGTCAGGATGTGATTCAGGCGGTTTCCGATTTTCGCGTAGACGTCGGGTTGATTGAAGGGCCGTGTCACATGACCGAGCTGGTCAGTGAACCCTGGCTGGAAGATGAACTGGTGGTGTTTGCCGCACCTGACGCCGCGATCCTGCAACAGCCGGTGACGCTGAAAACGCTGGCCGAAGCGCCCTGGATCCTGCGCGAGCGTGGCTCGGGCACCCGTGAAATCGTCGACTATCTGCTGTTGTCACACCTGCCAAGTTTTCAGCTGGGCATGGAGCTGGGCAACTCCGAAGCGATCAAGCATGCAGTGCGGCATGGCATGGGGATCAGCTGTCTTTCACGCCGGGTGATTGCCGATCTGCTGGAGGCGGGCACGCTGACAGAACTGACGATTCCGTTGCCGCGTCTGACCCGAACGCTCTACCGCATTCATCACCGGCAGAAGCATATTTCAAAAGCGCTGACGCGCTTTTTGTCCTATTGCCGTGAGTGACCGCTAATAATTCGGGCGCGATCATGAACATAACTTATAACAGCATGGCATCAGCTATACAGAGGCGGTCTGGCTGCTACAATCGCGCCTCATTTTTACCCAGCGTAGCGTTAACACATGCATAATGACCCAAATACAACACAACAACCTGCATTACGACGTGCGTTAAAAGCCCGTCATCTGACGATGATCGCCATCGGCGGCTCAATCGGTACTGGCCTGTTTGTCGCCTCTGGCGCAACCATCGCACAGGCTGGCCCCGGTGGAGCACTTCTCTCCTATATGCTCATCGGCCTGATGGTCTACTTCCTGATGACCAGTCTCGGTGAGCTGGCCGCCTTTATGCCCGTCTCGGGTTCTTTCGCCACCTACGGCGCGAAATATGTCGAAGAGGGTTTTGGCTTCGCCCTAGGCTGGAACTACTGGTACAACTGGGCGGTGACCATCGCAGTTGACCTGGTGGCGTCCCAGCTGGTGATGACCTACTGGTTCCCTGACACGCCAGGCTGGATCTGGAGCGCGTTGTTCCTGGGTCTGATATTTCTGCTTAACTACATCTCGGTGAAAGGCTTTGGCGAGGCGGAATACTGGTTCTCGCTGATTAAAGTGGCCACCGTGATTATCTTTATCATTGTTGGCGTGCTGATGATTATCGGCATTATGCGCGGTGCGGAGCATGCGGGCTGGCATAACTGGCAGGTTGGCGATGCGCCGTTTGCGGGTGGCTTTGCGGCAATGATTGGCGTGGCGATGATTGTGGGATTCTCCTTCCAGGGCACCGAGCTGATCGGTATCGCGGCGGGCGAATCTGAAGATCCGGCCAAAAATATCCCGCGCGCGGTGCGGCAGATTTTCTGGCGTATCCTGCTGTTCTATGTGTTCGCCATCCTGATTATCAGTCTGATCCTGCCGTACACCGATCCACAGTTGCTGCATAACGACATAGACGATATCAGCGTCAGCCCGTTCACCCTGGTGTTCCAGAACGCCGGTCTGCTCTCCGCGGCAGCGGTGATGAATGCGGTGATCCTGACGGCGGTGCTGTCAGCCGGTAACTCCGGTATGTACGCCTCAACGCGTATGCTTTACAACCTGGCGAGTGAAGGCAAAGCGCCGCGCATTTTCGCGAAACTCTCCAAAGGCGGCGTGCCGCGCAATGCCTTATGGGCGACGACCGTTGTGGCCGGGCTGTGCTTCCTGACCTCTAAGTTTGGTAATCAGGAAGTCTATCTGTGGCTGCTGAATACCTCAGGCATGACTGGTTTTATCGCCTGGCTGGGTATTGCCATCAGTCACTATCGTTTCCGCCGCGGCTATGTCGCCCAGGGACATGACCTGAACGATCTGCCTTACCGTTCCGGCTTCTTCCCGCTGGGGCCGATCTTCGCCTTTGTGCTTTGCCTGATCATTACGCTGGGTCAGAACTATCAGGCATTCCTTAACGACAGCATTGACTGGTACAGCGTAGCGGCCACCTACATTGGCCTTCCGCTGTTCCTGATTATCTGGTTCGGCTACAGGCTGACGCGCGGCAGCCGTTTCGTGAAGTACAGCGAGATGGAGTTCCCGGTTCATAAAGATTAGAACTGTGCGCTGGCGCTGTTAAGTCAGGTACCTGACACAGCGCCCTGAGCTCTTCCCCATCTTTAACGTCAAGGCGCTATAACTGCCATTATCGTTCCCCTAACAACACCATTTTTTACGGTTTTTTCTCGCCTCGCTTATGCGAACGAATTGATAATTATTATCACCTGCACTATTGTGACTGCGTTTTCTGACGTGATAGCCACACAGGGTTCAAAAATGACTACCGAAACTTCGCTGCTGGCGGGGGAAGAGACGCTTCACCACACCATGCAAAACTATCATCAGGTGCTGCGCCGCCGCCTGATCTGGATTGGCGTATTACTGGTGGCGATTGTTGCCTCGTTAATCCTCGACTTTACGCTCGGTCCGGCCGGGCTCTCACTGGACACGCTGTGGAATACGCTGCTCAGCCCCGACAGTGTCGATGCCGGTACCCGTGTTATCGTCTGGGATATTCGTCTGCCTTATGCACTGATGGCGCTGGTGGTCGGGCTGTCGCTGGGCCTGGCCGGCGCAGAAATGCAGACTATCCTGAATAACCCGCTGGCCAGCCCGTTTACGCTCGGTGTCTCATCGGCGGCGGCGTTTGGTGCCGCGCTGGCGATCATTCTCGGCGTCGGTATTCCTGGCATTCCTGATCAGTGGTTAATCTCAGCCAACGCCTTTGTCTTTGCACTGTTTGCCGCGCTGATGCTGGATGCTGTGACCCGCTGGACGCAGGTCTCCTCTGCGGGCGTCGTTTTGTTCGGTATCGCACTGGTCTTTACCTTTAACGCACTGGTCTCAATGATGCAGTTCATTGCCAGCGAAGATACGCTGCAGGGTCTGGTGTTCTGGACCATGGGCAGCCTGGCGCGCGCCTCCTGGGAGAAGCTGGGCGTGCTGACCGTGGCGCTGGCCATCCTGGTGCCGTTCTCAATGATGAGCAGCTGGAAGCTGACGGCGCTGCGTCTGGGTGAAGACCGCGCCGTGAGCTTTGGTATCGACGTGCGTCGGCTGCGCCTGACCACCTTGCTGCGCATCAGTATCCTTTCGGCGCTTGCGGTGGCGTTTGTGGGACCCATTGGCTTCATCGGCCTGGTTGCACCCCACATTGCCCGCATGATGTTTGGTGAAGATCACCGTTTTTATCTGCCTGCCAGTGCGCTGGTTGGCGCGCTGGTGCTCTCCCTGGCGTCAGTCGCGTCGAAAAACCTGCTGCCGGGTGTCATTATTCCCGTGGGTATTGTGACGTCACTGATTGGTGTGCCGTTCTTCCTGAGTATTATTCTGCGCCATCGGGGGACGGTATAATGGAAACGGGTCTGACATTACGCGGCTTCAGTGCCGGTTATCCCAAACATAAAGTGATTGAAAACCTCAACGTGGCTCCGTTGCCACGGGGTGAGATTACCGTTCTGCTGGGACCGAATGGTTGCGGTAAATCGACGCTGTTGCGTGCACTGGCTGGTCTGAATAAAGGTCAGGGCGAGATGTGGCTTAACGGTGAAGATCTCATGACTCAGCCGTTTGCCCGCCGTGCGAAAAACGTAGTCTATCTGCCACAGTCGCTGCCTGCGGGCGTGCATCTGCATGTGCTGGAATCGATTATCGTGGCACAGCGTGCCTCCGGTGGCCTGCACAGTGCCAGCAGTGAAGCGGAAATCATGCATCTGCTGGAACAACTGGGCATTGCCCATCTGGCGATGCGCTACCTTGATCAGCTTTCGGGCGGACAGAAGCAGCTGGTCGGGCTGGCGCAATCTTTAATCCGTCGCCCTAAACTGCTGCTGCTGGATGAACCGCTGAGCGCGCTGGATCTCAATTACCAGTTCCACGTCATGGACCTGGTGCGCCGCGAAACGGCCCAGCGCAACATCGTGACGGTGGTGGTGGTGCATGACATCAACATCGCGCTGCGTCATGCGCAACATGCCCTGATGCTTAAGCAGGGCGCGCTGGTCGCAGAAGGGCAGCCGGATAAGGTGATTACGCCGGCTACGCTGGCAAAAGTGTATGGCGTCAACGGGCGTATCGAACACTGCTCACGCGGCATTCCGCAGGTGATGATCGATGGGCTGACCGGTCCGGCCTTAGTCTGATCGTCAGGTTAAGGTTGCGGCGGCTGAAGTATCCGCCTCTTTCGGAAAGGAGAGTGCAGGGCTGGCAGGGCGCTGACGTTGCAACCATGTTCCCGCCTCTACAGCATGCAAAAAAAGAGGGCCGCAATAGCGGCCCTGATTATTTACGCCAGCAGATGCTGGGCATGGAAGCGAAGATGATCTTCCACAAAACTGGCAATAAAGAAGTAGCTATGGTCATAACCCGGCTGAATACGCAGCGTCAGCGGGAAACCCACCTCGCGGGCGATCTCCTCTAACCGCTCTGGCTGCAGCTGATCGGCCAGGAACTGATCGCTGTCACCCTGATCGATCAGCATTGGCAACCGATGGGAGACTTCCGCCATCAGCTGGCAGCTGTCATATTCCCGCCACGCCGCACGATCGTCGCCCAGATAGGCCTGAAACGCTTTCTGGCCCCAAGGCACCTGCATTGGATTCACAATCGGTGCAAAGGCTGAAGCCGAGGCAAAGCGGTTACCCAGACGCAGCGCCAGCATCAGCGCGCCGTGTCCGCCCATAGAATGACCCATGATTGACTGGCGTTCACTGACCTTGAAGTTATCCGCAATCAGGGCAGGTAACTCGCTGCTCAGATAGTCGAACATGCGGAAATGACTCGCCCAGGGTTGCTGGGTGGCATTGAGATAAAATCCCGCACCCTGACCCAGATCGTATCCCTCATCGTTCGCCACGCCGTCACCGCGCGGGCTGGTGTCCGGCATAATCAGCACCAGACCCAGTTCCGCCGCAACGCGCTGCGCGCCCGCTTTGGTGGTGAAATTCTCGTCGTTACAGGTCAGGCCGGCTAAAAACCAGACCACCGGCGGCGGTGCATCACCGTGCGGGGTGGGCAGATAGATGCTAAAGGTCATCGGGCAGTTCAGCACGGCTGACTGATGACGCCAGCGCTGCTGCCAGCCGCCAAAAATACGGTGTTCTTCCAGTAGCTCCAGAGTGGATGCCATAACGCCTCCTGATTACTTGTTAAAGTGCACGACCGAGCGAATCGATTTTCCTTCGTGCATCAAATCAAAGGCGTCGTTGATCTCTTCCAGCGGCATGGTGTGAGTGATGAAGTCGTTAAGGGCAAATTTACCGTCGAGGTAATCCTGCACAATGCCTGGCAGCTGTGAACGGCCTTTTACGCCACCAAACGCGGAACCGCGCCAGACGCGACCGGTTACCAGCTGGAACGGACGGGTAGAGATCTCTTCACCGGCACCGGCAACACCGATAATCACAGACTCGCCCCAGCCTTTGTGGCAGCACTCCAGTGCGGAACGCATTACGTTGACGTTACCGATACACTCAAACGAGAAGTCCACGCCGCCGTCGGTCAGCTCGACAATCACATCCTGAATCGGTTTGTCGTAATCTTTCGGGTTAATCAGATCGGTGGCACCCAGTTTACGTGCCAGATCGAATTTGCTGGTGTTGAGGTCGATGGCAATGATACGGCCTGCTTTCGCCATTTTCGCGCCAATCACCGCAGAAAGACCGATGCCGCCGAGACCGAAGATCGCCACGGTGTCGCCTTCTTTCACTTTGGCGGTGTTCATTACCGCGCCCATGCCGGTCGTGACGCCACAGCCCAGCAGACAAACCTCTTCCAGCGGTGCTTCTTTACTGATTTTTGCCAGTGAGATCTCCGGGATGACGGTGTACTCAGAGAAGGTCGAAGTACCCATGTAATGGAAAATCGGTTTGCCATCTTTGAAGAAGCGGGTGGTGCCGTCCGGCATCAGGCCTTTACCCTGGGTGGCGCGAATCGCCTGGCAGAGGTTAGTTTTGCCCGAAAGACAGTACTTACATTTGCCGCACTCCGGGGTGTAAAGCGGGATGACATGGTCTCCCACTTCCACGCTGGTTACGCCTTCGCCCACCGCTTCCACGATGCCGCCGCCTTCATGGCCAAGGATCGCCGGGAAAACACCTTCCGGGTCAGTGCCGGAAAGCGTGTAGGCGTCGGTATGACAGACACCGGTCGCGACAATACGCACCAGCACTTCACCTTTTTGCGGTGGCATTAAATCCACTTCTTCGATTTTCAGTGGTTCGCCAGCAGCCCAGGCAACCGCGGCACGGGTTTTGATCATGTTCATGCAATCCCTCTTCCAGTCAGATTGTGACGCGTAATAGCGCCTTTTTTCGTGAGTTAAACATAGCGTGGAACGCTTATTCCGTCGCCTGCAATGGGTGGATCAGCTCATCGTTGAGCGGACGATCGTCAAACTGTTCAATAATCAGGTATTTCAGCGCTTCTACATTCGGGGTAAAGGCGTCACGCCGCCACATCAGCCAGGTGGCGGTGTCGCGATAAGCTGCGGGCAGGGTATGCGCCTGCACCCGCGACCGATCCGCCATCTGCTTCAGCACCGAAGCCGGAATCATCGCGACCCCTGCACCGCCCGCTACGCAGGCCAGCATGGCGTGATAGGACTGAATCTCCATCACACTGTTGGGTGCGGTCTGGCTGTCGCGATACCAGCTCTCCAGCTTCACCCGGTAAGAGCAGCTGTTGCGGAACGCAAACAGAGTATCGTCCTGCACGTCGCGCGCCGTGGTGATTGGCCCATGATCCAGCCCGGTGATCAGCACCATCTCCTCGCGAAAAGCGATGCAGCCATTCAGGTCATCATGAGAAACCGGGCCATCCACCAGCGCAGCGGCCAGGGTGCCTTCACGGACCCGATCGATAATTTCGCCTGAGGTGCCGGTAATCAGCGACAGCGCCACTTTAGGAAAGCGCTGATGATAGGCGGCGAGCAGGCCAGGCAGGCGGGTCGCTGCGGTGCTCTCCATGGAGCCCAGTGCAAAGTTTCCCGCCGGTTCGCCGGTTCGGGTCATGCTCATCGCTTCTTCACTTAACGCCAGAATGCGTTGCGCATAATTCAGGAAATTATGGCCCATCGGCGACAGGCGAATGCGCTGCTTCTCACGAATAAAGAGATCAACACCTAATTCCTCTTCCAGCTGACGCAGCCGCGTGGTGAGATTAGAGGGGACGCGATGCAGATGTTCTGCTGCGCGCGCCAGTGAACCCGTTTCGGCGACGGAACAGAACATACGCAGCTGAACTAAATCCATATCTTCTCTTCCTGTAAACAAGTTGGTTAATATTATTCACTTTCCGTGAGTTTAGTCATCCTGCATGCTATTAGCAAGTCAGAAGAGATCTCAGGGCAGAACAACAGGAGTTCAGCAATGGCGTTACGCGTCGCGCTCAGTGCATTTTTAACTTTATTTGTGGCGATGGGCATAGGGCGATTTGCCTTTACGCCGCAGGTGCCACTGATGATTCAGGCTCACCAGCTGACGCTTACCAGTGCCAGCCTGGTCGCAGCCCTCAACTATTTAGGCTACCTGTGTGGCTCCTTTGATGCGATGCGGGCGCATCAAAGGGTCGAACTGCGGCTGCAGGCGGGTGTGTGGGGCGCGGTAATCCTGACGCTGCTCTCGGCACTGGCAACCGGCCCGTGGCTGCATGGCGCTATTCGTTTTCTGATTGGCTGGGCCAGCGGCTGGGCGATGGTGCTGGTGGCGGCCTGGAGCAACGAACAGCTGCATCGGCATGGGCGGGCAGGGTTGTCGGCGGCCGTGTTTGCCGGACCGGGTTGCGGCATTTTTGTCAGTGGTTTGCTGGGGGTCGCGCTGCACACATTCCAGGTCTCCGCCGGTCTTGCCTGGGCTGCTTACGGTGCGCTGGCGCTGCTGCTGATTGCGCTAATCACCCGTAACTTACCGCGTCGCGGCGAACTGCATCGTCCGGATCAGGCACCCGAGCCGCTGGTGCTGAACCGCAATCTTAAACGTCTGGTGCTGAGTTACAGTCTGGCAGGGTTTGGCTACATCCTGCCCGCGACTTTTCTGTCGCAGATGGCCGCCACACGTTTTCCTGACGGCATCTTCGCGCAGTTTGTCTGGCCGATATTTGGCGGGGCGGCAATGACCGGCATCCTGCTGGGTATCCTGACGCGGCGCTGGGGGCACAGCCATGTCCGCCTGGCGCTGGTGCTCTGGGCACAGGCGCTGGGTGTGTTTGCTGCGGCGCTGCTGCCCGGCTTTAGTGGCCTGCTGGCCGGTGCGTTGCTGGTCGGAGGCGGCTTCCTGAGTGTGGTGCAGTTGTCAATGCTCTGCGCCCGCGAACTGGCGCCCAACCATCTGCGATTCATGGCTGGCCTGCTGACGACCGGCTATGCGATTGGACAACTTGTCGGCCCGTTGCTCTCTTTTCTCTCAACGGCCTTGTTACATCGGCTTGAGCCTGCGCTCTGGGTGGCAGGGGTGAGTCTGGTCTGGGCAGGCCTGCTGGTCTGGCGAAGAATTGAGTGAAAAGCTTTCATCACCAATCTGATTGATTGCTGGATTCCCCGCAAAGAAAGTTTCACAATACGCGCCTGATTACAGGGCCCGCAGGCAAAAGCTTGCGGGCGCAACACCAGCCGGAGAAGAGTAGATGAGCACCTTAAGTCAGGAAGCTGCCCTGGTTCACGAAGCGCTGCTGGCGCGTGGACTGGAAACGCCGTTACGTGCACCGACGCGCGACATTGATGACGAAACGCGTAAGAGCCTGATTGCCGGGCACATGACCGAGATTATGCAGCTGCTGAATCTGGATCTTGAAGATGACAGCCTGATGGAAACGCCACATCGCATCGCCAAAATGTATGTGGATGAAATCTTTTCCGGCCTCGACTACGCAAACTTCCCGAAAATCACCGTCATTGAGAACAAAATGAAGGTCGATGAGATGGTGACCGTGCGTGATATCACCCTGACCAGCACCTGTGAACACCACTTTGTGATCATCGATGGCAAGGCTACCGTCGCCTATATTCCCAAAGAAAAGGTGATTGGCCTGTCGAAAATTAACCGCATCGTGCAGTTCTTTGCTCAGCGTCCGCAGGTGCAGGAGCGGCTGACGCAGCAGGTTCTGGTTGCATTGCAGACGCTGCTGGGCACTAACAATGTGGCTGTTTCTATTGATGCGGTGCACTACTGTGTCAAAGCGCGTGGCGTAAAAGATGCCACCAGCGCCACTACCACGACGTCGCTGGGTGGCCTGTTCAAGTCAAGTCAGAACACCCGTCAGGAATTTTTGCGCGCGGTGCGCCATAGTTGAGTTTATGGCGGGCGCATAACGTTGCCCGCCTCAATGTGCAGGTGCCGCATGCAACGCTATCACGCGCTGGATTTCATTCGTGGATGTGCCATTCTCGGCATTCTGCTGCTCAATATTGTCGGCTTCGGTCTGCCTTCAGCCGCCTACCTTAATCCAGCCTGGCAGGGTAGCGTCACGCTTTCCGATGCCTGGACATGGGCACTCTCTGACGTTTTTGCTCAGCTCAAATTCCTCACGCTGTTTGCGCTGCTGTTTGGCGCGGGTCTGCAAATGCAGCTGCCGCGCGGCAGTCGCTGGCTCACAGCCCGGCTTTCCCTTCTGGTCCTGATCGGTTTTGTACACGGGGTTTTTCTCTGGGAAGGTGACATCCTGCTGGACTACGGCATTATCGGGCTGGTGGTGTGGCGGGTGCTGCGTGATGTTCCCTCCACCCGCAGCCTGATGAATACCGGCATTCTGCTCTACCTGGTCGGCTGCGGGGTGCTGCTGGTGTTTGGGTCGATCTCCTCTCCTGAGCCGACTCATTCCTGGCTGCCGGGTGCAGCAGAACTGCAATATGAACAGTTCTGGAAACTTGCTGGCGGCTGGGACGCGATACAGAACCGGCTGGACCATCTTTCGTCAGGGCTGATGGCGCTTGCGGCGCAGTATGGCTGGCAGCTGGCAGGTCTGATGATGATCGGTGGCGCACTGCTGCGCAGCGGCTGGCTGATTGGCGAATTCCCTGCACGGCATTATCGTCAGGCGGCGGCGCTGCTGTTAATCATTGGGTTCTCCATTGCGGTGGCCGGTGTGGCAGCGCAATGGCTGTTACATTGGGAGTTTCGCTGGACCGCATTTTACCTGCAAGCGCCGCGCGACCTTGCCAGCCCGCTAATTAGTCTGGGCTACACCGCACTCTGCCTGGCTTACTGGCCGCAGATCGCGCGCTGGCGCATCAGCTATGCCATCCAGTGCGTGGGCCGGATGGCGCTGACCAACTACCTGCTTCAGACCGTGATCTGCACTACATTGTTCTATCGCTTTGGCTTCTATATGCACTTCACCCGGCTGGAGCTGGTGCTGATGGTGCCTGCGGTGTGGCTCATCAATATTCTGTTTTCTCTCATCTGGTTACATTTCTTCGCACAGGGTCCGCTGGAATGGCTGTGGCGGCGGTTTACGCTGCTCTCAGCCGGTAAATCACGCATCACTGACAACGCAGGATAATGACCGCCATCACAAAGGTTGCAGAATTGTATGTAACCGTTTTCATTGATGTGACGCAATTCACGCTGCTCGCCTCCCGCCCCTGACAAAATAGCGCCGGTGTTCAACCCGGCGTGATGCCTAATTTTCCTTTCTGGAACTGCTGCATGATAACTATTCGTGATGTTGCCCGTCAGGCTGGCGTGTCAGTGGCGACCGTGTCGCGCGTCCTTAATCAGAGCAACGCCGTGACCTCAGATACCCGTGACACCGTGTTACAGGCGGTTGAAGCGCTGGGCTATCGCCCTAACGCCAACGCCCAGGCGCTGGCGACGCAGGTCAGCGACACGATTGGGGTGGTGGTGATGGATGTCTCCGATCCCTTCTTCGGGGCGCTGGTTAAAGCAGTCGATACCGTAGCGCAGCGCGTGCACAAACATGTGTTAATCAGCAACTCCTGGCATCAGGAAGAGAAAGAGCGTCATGCCATTGAAGTGCTGATCCGTCAGCGCTGCAGCGCGCTGGTGGTGCATGCAAAAACACTGCCGGATGCGGAACTGGCGGACTTTATGCAGCACGTACCCGGCATGGTAGTCATTAACCGTATCGTTCCCGGTTTTGAACACCGCAGCGTCAGTCTGGATAACGTCACTGGCGCATTGATGGCTTCAAGAACCCTGTTACAACAGGGACATAGCCGCATCGGCTATCTCTGCTCCAGTCATCCGATCGAAGATGTGGCCCAGCGTCGTGAAGGATGGATGCAGGCAATGGCAGAGCAGGGCATTCGGCCCCAGGAGAGCTGGATAGCCAGTGCAGAGCCCGACATGCAGGGCGGTGAAGCAGCGATGGTGGAGTTGCTGGGGCGCAATCTCAACCTTACGGCGGTGTTTGCCTATAACGACGGCATGGCTGCTGGCGCGCTCACTGCGCTGAAAGACAACGGCATTCAGGTTCCACAGCATTTTTCTGTCATTGGCTTCGATGATATTCCCATTTCCCGTTACACCGACCCACAGTTAACGACTGTTCGCTATCCCATTGTATCTATGGCAAAAATCGCCACAGAACTGGCACTGCAGGGCGCAGCAGGCCTGCTTGATGACACCGCAACACATATCTTTATGCCGACGCTGGTGCGGCGTCATTCGGTGGCGCAGCGGTAAAATGTGGAGTCCGTCACTAATTCAGGCGATTCAGGCATGTAACCGTTTTCAATCTGTGATTACATTCACAGTTAATTAACATTGCTCTCACTATGATGGCAGCGTCTTACCGGACTGAAACATTATGTAACGCCAGTGTAACGGCATCAGTTGTGGTCTCAGTAGCCGGTTATAGGGTTCACCCCCTCTTCATGGAAGCATTCAGGCACAAGGATGTCAGGTTTTAGACGGTATTCAACGGCTCAACATCCCCATTACGTTAGCCGACGCGCCGATCTGTTTTACCGATTGCTCTCCCGCATGTTGCGCGGTAGCGCTAAAAAGACCCTGCATAATAAAACCGGAGATACCATGAATAAGAAGGTTTTCACGCTTACAGCACTGGTTGCCAGTATGATGTTTGGTGCAACCGCTCACGCAGCTGACACCCGTATCGGCGTGACCATTTACAAATACGATGACAACTTCATGTCAATGGTGCGTAAAGACATCGAGAAAGAAGCGAAAGCGATCGGTGGCGTACAGTTGCTGATGAATGACTCACAGAACGACCAGTCCAAACAGAACGATCAGGTTGACGTGCTGATGGCAAAAGGCGTGAAAGCGCTGGCGATTAACCTGGTTGACCCGGCTGCCGCTGCGGTGATCGTAGACAAAGCGCGTGCTAACGATGTGCCGGTTGTCTTCTTCAACAAAGAACCGAACGCCAAAGTGCTGGCGGGTTATGACAAAGCCTACTACGTCGGTACCGACTCTAAAGAGTCCGGCATCATTCAGGGTCAGCTGATCGAGAAACACTGGAAAGCGACGCCAGCCTGGGATTTGAACAAAGATGGCACCATTCAGTTCGTGCTGCTGAAAGGCGAGCCGGGTCATCCTGATGCAGAAGCCCGTACCAAATATGTGATCGACACCCTGAACAAAGATGGTCTGAAAACCCAGCAGTTAGCAATGGATACGGCCATGTGGGATACCGCGCAGGCTAAAGATAAGATGGATGCATGGTTGTCAGGCCCGAACGCCAAAAAAATCGAAGTGGTGATTGCCAACAACGATGCGATGGCAATGGGTGCGGTTGAAGCGCTGAAAGCGCACAACATGACCTCAATCCCTGTGTTCGGCGTCGATGCCCTGCCAGAAGCGCTGGCGCTGGTTAAATCCGGTGCGCTGGCCGGTACCGTGCTGAACGATGCGGAAAACCAGGCGAAAGCGACGCTGGATATTGCCAATAACCTGGCGAACGGCAAAGCGGCAACTGATGGCACTAACTTCAAGATGGTTGATAAGATCGTCCGCGTTCCTTACGTGCCGGTTGATAAAGAAAACCTGTCTCAGTTCGTGAAATAAGATCGATTACGGGCGCGACCGCGGTCGCGCCTTTTTTATGTCACCACCGTTTTTTAGCCAGGTAAAATATGGCCAGTGATAACACGACCGCGCAGCGAGAATATTTGCTGGAAATGACGAATGTTTCAAAATCATTTCCCGGCGTTAAAGCGTTAGATAATGTTAATTTGAAAGTGCGGCCTCACTCTGTTCATGCATTAATGGGCGAGAACGGTGCCGGGAAATCCACATTATTAAAATGCCTGTTTGGTATCTATAAAAAAGATACCGGCAGTATCCTGTTTCAGGGTAACGAGATCGATTATAAAAGCTCCAAAGAGGCGCTGGAAAATGGCGTGTCGATGGTGCATCAGGAATTAAACCTGGTACTGCAACGTACCGTGATGGACAACATGTGGCTTGGGCGCTATCCGCGCAAAGGCTTTTTTGTCGATCAGGATAAAATGTATCAGGATACAAAAGCGATTTTTGACGAGCTGGATATCGATATCGATCCGCGCGACAAAGTTGCCAATCTTTCTGTATCTCAGATGCAGATGATTGAAATTGCCAAAGCGTTCTCTTACGACGCGAAAATTGTGATTATGGATGAACCGACTTCCTCGCTGACTGAGAAAGAGGTTAATCACCTGTTCACGATTATTCGCAAACTGAAAGATCGCGGCTGCGGCATTGTTTATATTTCGCACAAGATGGAAGAGATTTTCCAGCTGTGCGATGAGATCACCATTCTGCGTGATGGTCAGTGGATTACCTCTCAGCCGCTGGAAGGGCTGGATATGGATAAGATCATCGCTATGATGGTCGGCCGTTCACTGAACCAGCGTTTCCCTGACCGTACCAACGTGCCAGGCGAGACCATTCTTGAGGTGCGCAATCTGACGTCGCTGCGTCAGCCGTCGATTCGTGACATCTCATTTGATCTGCGTAAAGGGGAGATACTCGGCATTGCCGGGCTGGTGGGCGCCAAACGTACCGATATCGTCGAAACGCTGTTTGGCATTCGCGAAAAATCGGGCGGCACCATTAAACTGCATGGTAAACCGATTAATAATCACAGCGCCAACGAAGCCATTAACCACGGTTTTGCGCTGGTGACGGAAGAGCGTCGCTCAACCGGTATTTATGCTTATCTGGATATTGGTTTTAACTCGCTTATTTCCAATATTAAAAAATATAAAAACAGTATGGGGCTGCTGGATAATAAACGCATGAAGAGTGATACCCAGTGGGTGATCGATTCTATGCGCGTTAAGACACCAGGCCACCATACTCAAATTGGTTCGCTTTCGGGCGGTAACCAGCAAAAAGTGATTATTGGCCGCTGGTTATTGACCCAGCCTGAAATCCTGATGCTTGATGAACCAACTCGCGGTATTGATGTTGGTGCAAAATTCGAAATTTACCAGTTGATTGCTGAGCTGGCGAAGAAAGAAAAGGGCATCATTATTATCTCTTCTGAAATGCCGGAGCTGTTAGGCATTACCGATCGTATTCTGGTAATGAGTAATGGACTGGTAGCAGGCATAGTTGATACCAAAACGACCACGCAGAACGAAATATTGCGTTTAGCGTCATTACACCTTTAATGAAGCAAGGGCTGTTAACATGAAAGCGACCACAAAAAAGAATGCGCTAACCTGGTTAAAAGAGGGCGGCATTTACGTCGTTCTGCTGGTATTGCTGGCTATTATCATCTTCCAGGATCCATCGTTTTTAAGTTTAATGAACCTGAGTAATATTCTGACCCAATCTTCAGTGCGCATTATTATTGCACTGGGTGTGGCAGGTCTGATTGTGACCCAGGGTACTGACCTGTCAGCCGGACGTCAGGTTGGTCTGGCTGCGGTTGTCGCCGCGACGTTGCTGCAGGCGATGGATAACGCGAACAAAGTCTTCCCGACGCTGGATACCGTGCCGATTCCACTGGTTATTCTGACCGTGTGCATCATCGGCGGTGTGATTGGTCTGGTCAACGGTGTGATTATTGCTTACCTGAAGGTAACGCCATTTATCACCACGCTGGGCACCATGATTATCGTTTACGGTATCAACTCACTCTATTACGACTTTGTTGGTGCATCACCGATTGCCGGTTTTGACGCGGGCTTCTCGAAATTTACCCAGGGCTTCTTGCGCTTTGGTGATTTCAAACTTTCGTTCATCACGTTCTACGCTGTGATTGCCATTATTTTCGTCTGGGTGCTGTGGAACAAAACCCGCTTCGGCAAAAACATTTTTGCTATCGGCGGTAACCCGGAAGCGGCGAAAGTCTCTGGCGTGAACGTCCCGATGAACCTGATCATGATCTATGCCCTGTCAGGTGTGTTTTACGCCTTCGGCGGGATGCTGGAAGCGGGTCGTATCGGTTCTGCCACCAACAACCTCGGCTTTATGTATGAGCTGGATGCGATTGCGGCCTGTGTGGTCGGCGGCGTCTCCTTCGCCGGTGGTGTGGGTAGCGTAGCGGGCGTCGTGACCGGTGTACTGATCTTCACCGTTATCAACTACGGTCTGACCTATATCGGCGTCAACCCTTACTGGCAGTACATCATTAAAGGCGGCATCATTATCTTCGCCGTTGCGCTGGATTCACTGAAATACTCTCGTAAGAAGTAAGTCTGATTCAACGCTAAGAAAGCGACCTTCGGGTCGCTTTTTTTATGGGCAGATGTTGTGAGGAATTGCTGTGAGATCGAGTCAGCGAAGGGAACAGGGTCAGATCGGAAAGACGCAAAACCTGTCATCCATGACACGCTCGGCTCGTGTTATTCCTCTGCAGAACGCTTTTTATGAGGGAGAGTGTTGGAGGCATTGCTGTGAGATCGAGTCAGCGAAGGGAACAGGGTCAGATCGGAAAGTCGCAAAGGCCGTCATCCATGACACGCTCGTCCCGCGTCGTCCCTGACGCGGGACGCTTTTCTCTTCTGACCCTGTTCCCTGCGCGTTGAGCTTAGTCGTTGCTGTCAGAATTCCCTGAACCTTGTACCTTGCTGCCAGACCGCAGCAAAGTGCTAACAATGCGATTTCAGCAAAGCTAAAAGAAGCCGCTGAGCGCCAGCTATTTCCGCAGTTTTTGTTCCAGCTCCAGCAGCTGCTCCGGCGTCACCGCAGGGTAACTCTGCGCATCTTCAGGGACATCGCGTACGGCGGGAATAGGTACCAGCGGACCTAAGAAGCGAGGTTCACGCTTGAGCAGAAAGAGGTCCGCCAGCGCGCCCAGTCGGGCACCGACTTCACGGAAGCGCACGCTGAGCATGTTTTTAGGTGAGGGCACCGCATAGCACTGCGCCTGAATACCCAGCTGTAAGGCGATAAACAGCGCACGCTCACAGTGAAAACGCTGCGTGATAATAATGAAATCGTTGGTATCAAACACTTTACGTGTGCGAACGATGGAGTCCAGCGTACGGAACCCGGCATAATCGAGCACGATATCAGCCGGATCGACACCAGCTTTGATGAGGTCGCGTCGCATGGTCATCGGCTCGTTATAACTTTGCAGCGCGTTATCACCACTCAGCAGCAGGTAATTGACCTTGCCGCTGTTGTAGGCGTTCAGCGCGCCCTGAATGCGATAGAGGTAATACTGATTGATGACGCCGGTACGATAATATTTAGCCGTACCCAGCACCACGCCAACCTGACGATGGGGTAAAGAGGCGACATTTTCGTAGATAAAAGGCGCAGTTTTCCAGCTGATCCAACGATCAAGGCCGAGCGCCGTTGCCATCATCAGTAAGATGATGAAAAGCAGACCAATGGAAACGCGTTTCAGCATGCGCCTGGAGACTCGATGTCAGAATGTTGAGATGGGACAAGGCTACTTGAGCTGTCGCAGTGAAGCAAGTTACTGCCGGCTGGCTGTGCTATTTTTGAACACTGCCGGATCGCCTGCGATCCGGCAGTCTGAAGGTTAAATCGAGGTACGACGATAATGACGATACTGCGGCAGCCAGAAGTTGTTGGCGATAGCCTGTGACAACACATCCTCTGAGGTCACTACGGCGACACCCGCCAGCTGAGCCGCTTTACCCACTTCCATCGCAATGATTTTCGACACACCCTGAATATCTTTAATCTCAGGCAGCACCGGGCCTTCGCCTTCATTCACCAGCGGTGAACAGTCGGCGAGCGCACGGCTGGCGGTCATCAGCATGGTATCGGTAACGCGGCTGGCGCCTGACGCAATCACACCCAGCCCAATACCGGGGAAGATATAGGAGTTGTTGCACTGCGCAATCGGATAGGTTTTACCATTCCAGCTCACCGGTGAGAACGGGCTGCCCGTGGCGACCAGCGCGGCACCGTCAGTCCAGGCAATGATATCCGCAGGTGTGGCTTCCACGCGTGATGTCGGGTTCGACAACGGCATCACGATAGGGCGCTTACAGTGCTTGTGCATCTCGCGAATGATCTCTTCGGTGAACAGACCCGGCTGGCCGGAGACACCAATCAGAATATCGGGTTTCGCATTGCGTACGACATCCAGCAGCGAAATGGAATCATTGGTGATATCCCAGGTCTGCAGGTTTTCGCTTTTCTGCACCAGCTTGCTCTGGAAGTCGAGCAGGTTGGGGAGCTTATCAGTCAACAGACCAAAGCGATCCACCATCATTACCCGGCCACGCGCTTCATCATCACTCAGACCTTCTGATTTCATCTGCGCAATGATCTGTTCAGCGATTCCGCAACCCGCAGAACCGGCACCCAGGAACACCACTTTCTGCTCGCACAGGCGGCTACCGGCTGCGCGGCTGGCCGCAATCAGCGTGCCAACGGTCACGGCGGCGGTGCCCTGAATATCGTCGTTAAAGCAGCAGACTTCATCGCGATAGCGGTTCAGCAGCGGCATAGCATTCTTCTGGGCGAAATCTTCAAACTGCAACAGCACTTTCGGCCAGCGGCGCTTAACGGCCTGAATAAACTCATTCACGAACGTATCATACTCTTCGCCAGTGATACGCGGATGACGCCAGCCCATGTAGAGCGGATCGTTCAGCAACTGCTGATTGTTGGTGCCGACATCCAGCACAACCGGCAGCGTGTACGCCGGGCTGATGCCGCCACAGGCGGTATACAGCGAAAGCTTACCAATCGGGATACCCATGCCACCGATGCCCTGATCGCCGAGGCCCAGAATACGTTCGCCATCAGTCACCACAATGACCTTCACATTCTGCTTGGTGGCGTTTTGCAGCATATCTTCGATGCGATCGCGGTTTGGGTAGGAGATGAACACGCCACGCGCACGGCGGTAGATTTCAGAGAAGTGTTCACACGCTGCGCCAACGGTCGGGGTGTAGATAATCGGCATCATCTCTTCGAGATGGTTATCCAGCAGGCGGTAAAACAGCGTTTCGTTGGTGTCCTGGATGTTGCGCAGGTAGACATGCTTATCGTTATTGTTTTTGAAGTCCTGGAACTGACGCCAGGCACGCTGCGCCTGTTCTTCAATCGATTCTACGGCTTCTGGCAGCAGACCATTGAGGTTGAATTCGTTACGTTCTTCGATACTGAAGGCGCTGCCTTTGTTTAACAGGGGAAATTCCAGCAAAATCGGGCCAGCATAAGGGATATACAGCGGGCGTTTACTTTCGTAGTCGAGTTCCATGCAGTGATGCTCCGGTTGCAGTGTTGTCTGGCGTCACGCCGGAAAGGTAGCGCCAGTTTTCTTACCCGTTATAGCTCAGACTGCAGGCCCGGCAGCGGCAGGGTAACCGCTCCAGAAAGATTCACGACCGCGGTGCCATCCTGCAACCTGAATTATTCAGAGTAATTTGTGATCACGTGAATTCTGGCGCCAGATCCTATGAAATTTCCCGCAGAAGTACAGCGTTTGTTCATAAAAGCTCACAAAACTGTGGCCTCTCTGACAGCGGGTTATGCTTTGTACAGCGTCACCTGCAGCAGCTCACCGCAACCAAATGTCTCAAGTGTTGCCTGTGTGGCGGCGAACTGGCTTAACGTGGCATTTTCTACTTCAGCTAAAACCGCTTTTTTTATCTGATGAACATCGCCGCCCTGCATGTTCAGCAAGACCAGCGCCGCCTGAAGTGGCGGGAAGCTTGGGTTGAACGCGGCATTTTCCGCATAGCGACCCGCGACAATCGCGCCATCCTGGGTCAGCAGGGCAACACCAGCGTGTGACTGACTGTAAGGCGCATGGCTGGCATTGGCGGCGGCCACGGCGGCCTGTACCAGTTCATCGCCCACGGCCACGTAACCATGATCAACCTCGTCCATCAGGAAGGTTGTGATGTCGAGATCGCGTGGGCCAAAGGCATCGGGCAGATAGTCGGCCAGGGTGCTGATCGCGCGCTTTGGCAGGCTGATACGAATGCTGGTGCCGCTGTTCAGCTCGTTCATAAACTGACGGCAGTGCCCGCACGGCGTGTAGTTAACGGTTATCGTCTCAAGCTGGCGCTCGCCACGCAGCCACGCATGGGTAATGGCGCTCTGCTCGGCGTGAACCGTCTGCTGCATCGCCGTGCCGACAAATTCCATGTTGGCCCCGAAGTACCAGTTGCCGCTGACGCCACGGGCAATCGCCCCGACGTTAAAATGCGACACGGTAGCCACGGCGCAGGACGCCGCCAGAGGCAGCAGCGCCAGCGCCAGTGCATCGGCATCCATCTGGGTCTGTTGTTGCAGCGAGGCGACCTGGTCGGCGCTGAGCACGGCGTTGAAGTCAGCCTCGTTCAGCAGGGGAGCCAGTGCAGTTTGCAGCGTTGACGGCAATGCCTCAAAAGCGGAGAGGAAACGGGATTGCATGTGAGCCTCATTAAATTCAGCAGGGCGATGTGCCAGTCACCGGTTTATATGTGATCCACATCGCTCTGACAATGTAACCTGTGTTGCATGTTTCAACTTTGCGAGATCTATCGCAAAGTTTCAGCCAAACCAGTGCAGCAGGAGCGGAAAAATAAAGGGCGCCAGCAGTGAGGTGATGATGCCGCAGATCACCAGCGCCAGTGAACTGAAGGCGCCCTCCTGATAGTCGAGCTCGGCCGCGCGTGCTGTGCCCAGGGCATGTGACGCATTGCCAATTGCCAGTCCGCGCGCGGCTTTAGACTTCACGCCCAGCAGATTCAGTACCGTGTGCCCGAACACCGCACCCAGCACCCCGGCAATAAGTACACAAATAGCGCTGATAGCGGGGATACCATGCAGCGAGCCGGAGACAGCCATCGCGATGGGTGTGGTCACGGATTTGGGCATGATCGTGGCGGCAATTTCGGGCGTGGCACCCATCCACAGAGCAATAGCAGTACCTGAACTCATGGCGGTCACACTGCCAATAAAGCAGACGCCGATAATGGACTTCCAGCGGGCACGAATCTGGTGCATCTGCTCATACAGCGGCAATGCCAGCGCAACCACGGCCGGTTGCAACAGCTGATTGAGAATCTCACTGCCTGCGAAATAGCGCGAGTAGGGCAGCTGTAACAGCAGCAGTATCGGGATAATGATCGCCATCGCCACCAGCAGCGGATTGAGCAGCGAAATCTTCAGTTTTATCGCCAGCTTGCGCGCCAGAAAAAAGGCGGCCAGCGTCAATGGCAGCGACCACCATATCTCACTCATCAGCAGACTCCCCGGCCGGACGGCGGCTGTGAAGCTTGTGGGCACTTACGCCAACAATGGAGAGGACCAGCAGGGTGCTGACGACGCAGGAGACAACGATAGGGCCGAACTGCGCGGTAAGAATATCGGTGTAGCTCATTACCCCGACGCTAATCGGCACAAACAGCAGCGCCATATAGCGAATCAGCAGATGGCATCCCGGCTTCACCCAGCTCACTGGCAGAATCTGTGACGCAAGCAGGGCAAACAGAATTAACATCCCCAGAATGCTGCCGGGCATTTTTATAGGCAGCAGCGAGGCGATACCGATACCGGCGTATAAGCAGAGATAAATGATGATAAAAGCGCGAAGATAACGTCCGCAGACAGACAGCACGGTGAGCATGGCAGGCTCCTGTTTTCACTGAGCTTCATCATACGCATTAACCGCTTAGCGTGCTAGCGATCACACTTATGGGTACAGGGCAGGGTCGGGTGAAGCGTGCCGGGAAAGAAAAGGAGAGGTTGAGTAGTCGTGGTAACAGAGAAGAGAAAACCCTTCGTGCCAGAGCTAAGGCACGAAGGGTTTCAGAACGGCAGTGTGCTTTGCAGTTTAAACCGCAGAGGGCAGACCTTTACTTAACCGGCATGCCCGGTACAGCACCGCTATCAACGGACAACACGAACAGATCTTTCCCGCCCGGACCCGCTGACAGCACCATACCTTCGGAGATGCCGAAGCGCATTTTACGCGGCGCCAGGTTGGCCACGATGATGGTCATTTTACCGACCAGCACAGAGGGATCAGGATAAGCGGCGCGGATGCCCGAGAAAATCTGACGCTTTTCACCGCCCAGGTCGAGTTGCAGACGCAGCAGCTTGTCTGAACCTTCAACCCGTTCCGCCTGCTCGATTAGCGCAACGCGCATATCCACTTTGGCGAAATCGTCGATGGTGATGGTGTCACCAATCGGCGCATCTGCCAGCGGACCGGTTGCGGCTGGTGCACTTGCTGCGGCAGCATCCTCTTTTGAGGCGTCAATCAGTCCCTCAACCTTCGCCATTTCAATGCGGCTGTAGAGTGCTTTGAATGGCGCAACCTGATGATCCAGCAGCGGCTGCGCAATGGCATCCCAGCTCAATTCACAGTTCAGGAAGCCCTCTGCACGGGCGCTCAGTGACGGCAGCACCGGCTTCAGCCAGGTCATCAGAATGCGGAACAGGTTAATGCCCATTGAGCAGATGGCCTGCAGATCGGCATCACGGCCTTCCTGCTTCGCGACCACCCACGGAGCCTGCTCATCGACATAACGGTTCGCCAGGTCGGCCAGCGCCATAATTTCACGGATAGCACGGCTGTATTCGCGCGCAGCCCAGGCATCACCAATCTTCTCTGACGCATCAACGAAGGTCTGATAGAGCGCCGGATCGGCCAGTTCTGCTGCCAGTTTGCCCTCAAAGCGTTTGGTAATGAAGCCTGCGTTACGTGACGCCAGGTTAACCACTTTGTTGACGATGTCGGCATTTACGCGCTGGACGAAATCTTCCAGATTCAGGTCGATGTCGTCGATACGTGAAGAGAGTTTCGCCGCGTAGTAGTAACGCAGGCTGTCGGCATCCAGATGTTGCAGCCAGGTGCTGGCTTTGATAAAGGTGCCGCGCGACTTCGACATCTTGGCACCGTTAACGGTGACATAGCCGTGTACAAACAGATTGTTCGGCTTGCGGAAGTTGCTGCCTTCCAGCATCGCTGGCCAGAACAGGCTATGGAAATAGACGATATCTTTACCGATGAAATGATACAGCTCGGTGGTGGAGTCTTTACGCCAGAATTCGTCGAAGTCGATGTCGCCGCGCTTGTCGCACAGGTTCTTGAACGAGCCCATGTAGCCGATAGGCGCATCCAGCCAGACGTAGAAGTATTTGCCTGGCGCATCCGGAATTTCAAAGCCGAAGTAAGGCGCATCGCGTGAGATATCCCACTGCTGCAGGCCTGACTCAAACCACTCCTGCATTTTGTTCGCCACCTGATCCTGCAGCGCACCGGAGCGGGTCCACGCCTGCAGCATGGCGCTGAAGGACGGCAGATCAAAGAAGAAGTGCTCAGAGTCGCGCAGAACTGGCGTCGCACCAGAAACCACAGACTTCGGATCGATCAGCTCGGTCGGGCTGTAGGTCGCGCTGCAGACTTCACAGTTGTCGCCGTATTGATCAGGTGACTTACATTTCGGGCAGGTGCCTTTCACAAAACGGTCCGGCAGGAACATCCCTTTTTCCGGATCGTAAAGCTGGGAAATGGTGCGGTTTTTAATAAAACCGTTCTCTTTCAGGCGGCCGTAAATCAGCGCAGACAGCTCGCGGTTTTCATCGCCGTGAGTGGAGTGATAATTGTCATAGCTGACGTTGAAACCGGCAAAGTCGGCTTCATGCTCGCTTTTCATTTCTGCAATCATCTGCTCCGGCGCAATGCCCAGCTGCTGAGCTTTCAGCATGATAGGCGTGCCGTGCGCATCATCGGCGCAAATGAAATAAACCTGATTGCCACGCATTCGTTGGTAACGCACCCAAATATCTGCCTGGATATGCTCGAGCATGTGGCCGAGATGGATTGATCCGTTCGCGTAAGGCAGTGCGCACGTTACCAGAATTTTTTTAGCGACTTGAGTCATAGTTTGCGTAGCTTTCTGTTGATTGAAAAAACGGGCTTAGATGGTAACTGATGGCTTCTCCTGCGTAAACATAAGGGATTCACCCCGCCAGTCGCCGCAGATCCACGAGCATCTGATATCATTGACAATACATCGCTGAAACACAGCGTAAGCACAGCAGAAATAAGGAGCAGGGGATGACAGTACAATCCCGGGAACCGCATACGCCAGAGGGCCTGCGCGCCATCGTAGCGGGCGTATTGAGAAGCTTTGAGCATCCGACCCTTAAACAGAATCTCACCTCGCTGAAAGCGCTGCACCACGTGGCGCAGCTGGATGGAACGCTGCATGTTGAACTGCTGATGCCGTTTGCGTGGGCCAGCGGGTTCGATGCCCTGAAAGAGCAGGTCAGCGCCGACCTGCTGCGTCAGACCGGCGCACGCGCCATCGACTGGCGGCTCAGCCACGATATCGCCACCCTGAAGCGGGTGAAAAACCAGCCGGGCGTTAACGGGGTTAAAAACATTATTGCGGTCAGCTCCGGCAAAGGCGGCGTGGGTAAATCCAGCACCGCCGTAAATATGGCACTGGCGCTGGCAGCTGAGGGCGCGCGCGTCGGCATTCTTGACGCGGATATCTACGGCCCGTCTGTGCCGAACATGCTTGGGACTCAGGACCAGCGGCCAACCTCGCCGGATGGGACCCATATGGCGCCGATCATGGCACATGGGCTGGCCACCAACTCCATTGGTTATCTGGTCACGGATGACAATGCGATGGTGTGGCGCGGCCCCATGGCCAGTAAAGCGCTTATGCAGTTGCTGAATGAGACTCTGTGGCCTGAGCTGGATTATCTGGTGCTGGATATGCCGCCCGGCACGGGCGACATTCAGCTGACGCTGGCGCAGAACGTGCCGGTAACCGGTGCGCTGGTGGTCACGACGCCGCAGGATATCGCCCTGATTGATGCCCGCAAAGGACTGGTCATGTTTGAAAAGGTCAATGTGCCGGTGCTGGGTGTGGTAGAGAATATGAGCCTGCATGTCTGCAGCCAGTGTGGCTTCCACGAGCCGATTTTCGGCACCGGCGGCGCGCAGAAACTGGTGGAGGATTACCAGACGCAACTGCTGGCCCAGTTGCCACTGCACATTGACCTGCGCGAAGATCTTGATGAAGGTGAACCGACAGTGATTCGCCGGCCCGATAGCGAGTTTACCACGCTGTATCGCCAGTTGGCCGGACGCGTCGCGGCCCAGCTTTACTGGCAGGGCGAGGTCATCCCTGGCGATATCGCCTTCCGCGCGCTTTAAGCCCGACCCGACCCGCTGGCGTATTGTGAGGCCAGCGGGTAGTGCATCAGCACATAACCGCCGTGCTCGCCTTCGCCCTGTGAAATCATCTTCCAGCCATGCTTCAGATAAAATGCCTGCGCCGCTTTGTTCTTCTGCAGGCACTTAAGCGCGCCGGTTGAGGTAAAACGCGCCTCTACCGCCTCCAGCAACGCGCTGCCCACGCCGCGCCCCTGCCAGTCTGGATCGACATAGAGACTGTGCAGGAAGTTGTCGTTCTCCAGCAGACCTGCAAAGCCGACCCGATGGCCATCAGCCTCCGCAACCAGGACGGTCTCCCCCAGAATAACGCCATCAAAATCTTCCAGTTGCCACTCGCTGCCCTCCAGCCAGCGCCAGTTATGTCGTCGCGCTGCCAGAAACAGCGTACGCAGGAAAGGACGGTCGGCTTCAGTAAACGGACGAATCTCCACGGGTCAGCTCCTTATCATCTGGTCTTACAAAACTAGCAGTGATTAGCCGAGACGTGCCTAAAAGATCGCGTAAAAGATAAAGCGGGTTAAATGTCACGTAAATCGCTGTACACTGCCTGCCGGGCCAGAGAGCATCAGGCTCTCAGCGTTTGATAGCTTTCGTTTATCAGATTGATAACGTCCGCGTATTAGATGTTGGCCCGAAAATTATGTAACCTGCATCACATATTTTAACGGAGGCCACCAGATGTCTATTATCAATACCAAAATTAAGCCGTTCAAAAACGCAGCATTCAAAAACGGCGAATTCATCGACGTAACCGAGAAAGACGTTGAAGGTAAATGGAGTGTGTTCTTCTTCTATCCAGCTGACTTCACCTTCGTCTGCCCGACCGAGCTGGGCGACGTAGCTGACCATTACGAAGAGTTCCAGAAACTGGGCGTAGACATCTACTCCGTTTCTACCGACACCCACTTTACCCACAAAGCCTGGCACGGTTCTTCAGACACCATCGCGAAGATCAAATACACAATGATCGGTGACCCGACTGGCGCGCTGACCCGTAACTTCGAAATCATGCGTGAAGATGAAGGTCTGGCTGACCGTGGTACCTTCATCGTTGACCCGCAAGGCGTAATCCAGGCAATCGAAATCACTGCTGAAGGCATTGGCCGTGACGCCTCTGACCTGCTGCGTAAAGTGAAAGCGGCTCAGTACGTGGCTTCTCACCCAGGTGAAGTGTGCCCGGCTAAATGGAAAGAAGGTGATGCAACACTGGCTCCGTCTCTGGACCTGGTTGGCAAAATCTAATCCCGCTTCGCTCTTTCGATCATTCTCCAATCGGGTGCTGCGGCACCCGATTTTTTGACCAGGATATCACTATGCTCGACACAAATTTGAAAACCCAGCTCAAGGCCTACCTTGAGAAATTAACCAGACCTGTTGAGTTGATTGCCACCCTGGATGAGGGTGCAAAATCAACCGAGATCCGTGAACTGTTGGTTGATATCGCCGGCTTGTCTGACAAAGTCAGCTTCCGCGAAGAGAACGATCGTCAGGTGCGTAAGCCCTCATTTCTGATCACCAACCCAGGTTCGAACAGCGGCCCGCGTTTTGCCGGTTCACCTCTGGGTCACGAATTTACCTCACTGGTGCTGGCACTGTTACAGACCGGTGGGCATCCGTCTAAAGAAGCACAGAGCCTGCTGGACCAGATCGCCGCGCTGGACAGCGACTTCCATTTCGAAACCTATTATTCACTCTCATGCCATAACTGCCCGGACGTCGTCCAGGCGCTGAACCTGATGGCGGTGATTAACCCGCGCATCAGCCACACCGCTATCGACGGTGGCCTGTTCCAGAACGAGATTCAGGAACGCAACGTGATGGGCGTGCCAGCGGTTTACCTGAATGGTAAGGAGTTTGGTCAGGGCCGCATGAGCCTGGCGGAAATCGTCAGCAAAGTAGATACCAACGCGGATAAACGTGCAGCGGAAGAGCTGAACAAGCGTGACGCCTATGAAGTCCTGATTATCGGCAGTGGCCCGGCGGGTGCAGCGGCAGCCATCTACTCAGCGCGTAAGGGTATCCGTACTGGCCTGATGGGCGAACGTTTTGGCGGCCAGGTACTGGATACGGTGGATATCGAAAACTATATTTCCGTACCGAAAACCGAAGGCGCGAAACTGGCAGGTTCACTGCGCGCACACGTTGATGATTACAATGTGGATGTCATTGAAAGCCAGAGCGCCATCAAATTGATCCCGGCGGCGAAAGAGGGCGGACTGCATGCCATCGAAACCGCCTCCGGCGCAGTATTGAAGTCACGCAGTATCATTCTGGCGACCGGCGCACGCTGGCGCAACATGGGTGTGCCGGGTGAGGAAGAGTATCGCACCAAAGGCGTCACCTACTGCCCACACTGCGATGGCCCGCTGTTTAAAGGCAAGCGTACGGCAGTGATCGGCGGCGGTAACTCCGGCGTTGAAGCAGCCATTGACCTGGCGGGTATCGTTGAACATGTTACGCTGCTGGAGTTTGCCGGTGAGATGCGTGCCGACCAGGTATTGCAGGATAAGCTGCGTAGCCTGAAGAACGTTGATGTCATCCTGAACGCGCAGACCACCGAAGTGAAAGGCGACGGCACTAAAGTGACCGGCCTGCACTATCTTGACCGTACGACGCAGACCACCCATGAGCTGCCGCTCTCTGGTATCTTCGTTCAGATCGGTCTGCTGCCAAATACCCCGTGGCTGGAAGGCGCGGTTGAGCGCAATAAAATGGGTGAGATCATCATCGATGGTAAATGCGAAACCAGCCTGAAAGGCGTGTTCGCGGCGGGCGACTGCACTACCGTGCCGTACAAGCAGATTATTATTGCCAGCGGCGAAGGCGCAAAAGCCTCACTGAGCGCTTTTGACTATCTGATTCGCACTAAATCAGCTTAATAACGTTTAGTCAGACAGACAATAGCCCTTCAGCATTCGTGCTGAGGGGCTTTTTTTAGTCTGTTAATAGCCCGCCAGCGTCATCAGCATCATCCATATCGGCGTCGTTACCGCGGCAAACACCGTAGAAAAGAGCATGCTGGCCGCCGCCGGGCCGGTAATGACATTAAACTTCTGCGACATCAGATAAACGTTTACTCCCACCGCCATTGATCCCAGCAGGACTACCACTTTACTCTCCAGCGGCGGCAGACCGGTCAGCCACGCGATAGCCCATACCGTCATCGGTTGCAGCACCAGCTTCAGCAGGCAAATGGTGTAGCTCTCTTTTAAGCCGTCCCGCACCCGATAGTGCGCCAGGCTCATGCCCAGCGTGACCAGCGACAGCGGCGCGGCCAGCGAGGCCAGCATCTTTAATGGTTCAGCGGCCAGCAGTGGCAACGGGCGTTGCAGAAAACTCCAGGCTGTACCGCTGAGAATGCCGATGATGAGCGGATTCTTCAGCACACCGATCAATGTGCGCCAAAGGCCATTCAGCGAGAAGCTGCCCTGCTTCGCCCACTCGACTGAAACGGTCAGTAAAGTCCACAGGATCAGGCTGTTAAACACCAGCACCAGCGCCACCGGCGGCAGCGCTTCTGGCCCGAGTAACACGGTGGCCACCGGGATCCCCAGCATCACGTTATTAGAGAAGATACCGCCCAGGGCAAAGACTGAAGCCGCCACGCCATCCAGATCGAACAGCCTTGTTGCCAGCAGTCGCCCCACGATAAACACCAGCAGGCAACTGCCGAAGAAGGCCAGTAACAGGCGCGCATCCACCGGCGGGCTTTGTGAGAAGGTACTCATTACCCGAAACAGCATGCAGGGCAGTGCAACGTTAAACACAAAGCGGTTCATCCCTTCGCTGATGCTGGCAGGCCATTTTCCGAGGCGTGTCAGGCAGTATCCCAGTAAGATCAGGATAAACAGCGGAGCTGAGAGATAAATTTGATGGCTTAAGCTTTCAAACAGCAGTGGCATAGAGGGCGTCTGATCAGGCGATGATTAGTTATCAGACTAACAAATTGCTAACTAACTGTTAACTGGAACGGTGTCTGAACCCTCCGCCGTGAGGGCGACTAATCTAGCCAGCGACGCGCCTGTTCATCGGTGATATCACGATAATAGACGCGATGGATTATTTCGTTACAGCCTGAGCAGCGTGCGGAAATATAGGTTGAAAAATAATATCTGCCACTGGGTGCGACGGCACCCTGACGTTCAATAATAATATCCTGCCATCGATGACGGTGTGGAATAAGCGCTAAAAATCGCATCATACATCCTGCATAGTATGAAGTTCCGCTTCAGGAGGTAACTAACCTCATGAAATAAAATATTTTTTACGATGATGCTGCAAGCAGGTTAATTATTATTATGCAGTCAGAGACACTGCAGGAAATATTTCCTGTCAGGGGGATAAATAAAGCTAACTATAAAGAGGTGTTTCGTTAACCCGCAGCATTAAGCCTTTTTTTGTGACCTCAGGCGTTGATCGGGATCATATGAATTGTTTCAGCACGGATTATTTCCCCGACAGGTGTCGCTTGCTTTCACCGTATAGCTCTCCTATGCTGCAAGCCGTAACACGACTCGGGGTGCCGCTTTCCACACGGAAAGGGCTGAGAAAAACCCGCTGACCTGAACTGGATAATGCCAGCGTAGGGAAGTCTGATGCCTGACCGCATTCGCCTTCTTGTTCGCCGGTTGGGAGCTACGATGACACATCAATCTCAACACCTTTCTGCCGCGCACTTCGCGCCCATCCTGCACACTTTCCGCCGTCAGTCACCGCTGGTGCACTGCATGACCAATGACGTGGTTCAGAACTTCACCGCCAATGTACTGCTGGCACTTAATGCCTCACCGGCGATGGTGATCGATCCGGAAGAAGCCGCAGAGTTCAGTGAATTGGCCGATGCGCTGCTGATTAATGTGGGCACGTTAACCCCCGAACGGCAGCAGGCGATGCAGGCTGCCATCACTGCCGCTAATCTGGCGGGCACACCCTGGACACTCGATCCGGTTGCGGTCGGCGCGCTGACGCTGCGCAGTGACTTCTGTCAGCGGTTATTGAGTCAGCAACCGGCGGTGATCCGCGGCAATGCATCAGAGATTCTGGCGCTGGCACAGCAGGCCAGTGGCGGGCGGGGCGTTGATACACTGCATCAGGCGGATGCGGCAATTGATGCAGCACAGCAACTCGCTGAGACCTGGAAAACGCTGGTGATCGTCACCGGTGAAGTGGACTACGCCACGGATGGTCAGCGGATCCTCGCCATAAGCGGTGGAAGCCCGTTAATGACACGGGTGGTGGGCACCGGCTGTGCACTCTCCGCCGTGGTAGCGGGCTTCAGCAGTCTGCCTGGTGATCGTCTAATGAATGTCGCGGCCGCCTGTCAGGTCATGGCCCTGGCGGGAGAAAAGGCAGCGGCGCAGGCTGCCGGGCCGGGCAGTTTTGCCACCGCGTTTATTGATGCCCTCTGGACGCTGGAGGTGGGCAATGAAGCGCATTAATGCCCTGACGATTGCCGGTACCGATCCCAGCGGCGGGGCAGGCATTCAGGCCGATCTGAAAACCTTCTCGGCTCTGGGCGCCTATGGCACCAGCGTCATAACCGCGCTGGTGGCACAAAACACGCAAGGCGTGCAGTCTGTTTACCGGATTGCACCTGAGTTTGTTGCCGCCCAGCTCGATTCGGTGCTGAGTGATGTGCGCATCGACAGCGCAAAAATTGGCATGCTGTCAGAAACGGCTATCGTAGAGCAGGTTGCTGCCCGGCTGAGAAAGGCAGATATCCCGTTTGTGGTACTGGATACCGTGATGGTCGCAAAAAGTGGCGATGCGCTGCTCTCGCCAGACGCCGTGGCCAGCGTACGTGAGCTGTTATTGCCGCAGGTCTCGTTGATCACACCGAATCTGCCGGAAGCGGCGGCGTTGCTCAACTGTGCTGTCGCCAGCGATGAGGCGGAGATGCGCGAGCAGGGACGGGCATTGCTGGCGCTGGGCTGTCAGGCTGTGCTGATGAAAGGCGGACATCTTACGGCGGCAGAGAGCCCGGACTGGCTGATCACGCATTCCACTGAGCAGCGATTCAGCACGTCTCGCGTCAACACCCGTCACACCCATGGCACCGGCTGCACGTTGTCGGCCGCCTTAGCCGCGTTGCGTCCGCGTCATGCTGACTGGGCAGAGACGATTGGGGAAGCCAAAAACTGGTTACAACAGGCGTTGTTAATGGCAGATACGCTGGAGGTCGGGAAGGGCATCGGGCCGGTTCACCATTTTCATCAATGGTGGTGACGGCGAAGACCCGCACCGGCCTGACATTCAGGCGGTGCGGGTGATGAGCGATTAGGGTGCTTCAAACCAGGCGCTGTTACGCTCGGCAATGGGGGTGATTGAGAAGATCATCTCCTGCAGGTGGCGACGCATCGCCGCTTCGGCAGCATTGTCGTCATGGCCCTTGAGCGCGGCAAAAATCTCTTCATGCTGCTCAATCAGCTTTTCTGGCGGCGAGACTTCACTCAACGTCAGAAAGCGCACGCGGTCCATTGCCGCTTTGATGTTCTCAACCGTCTCCCAGGCCAGCTTGCAGTCGATACTTTCAGCGATCAGGCGATGAAACTCATCGTCCAGCGTAAGAAAAGCCTGGCTGTCATGGCGTTCAGCAGCCATGCGCTGCAGCTGCAGGTTATGTTCCAGCGCCATCAGCGACGAGTCGTCTATCTCCAGCGCCGCGCGACGAACCACCGACACTTCCACCGCTTCACGGATAAAGCGGCCATCCGCTACCCGCTTAGCGGAGATTTTGCGCACAAAGGTGCCGCGCTGCGGCAATACCTGTACCAGTCCGGCTTCAGCCAGCTTGATGAACGCTTCGCGCACCGGCTGGCGTGAGACGTTGAAGCGCGCGGACACTTCCTTTTCAGAAAGCAGCGAGCCTGGCTGAATTGCGCAGGTGACAATATCTTTGCGCAGATACCGGTAAATCTGCTGATTTACCGGTTCGCTGGTCGTAATGGTATAGGCGATCGACATGCAGCAATATCCATATTACGGCTGGCAAAAGCCAGCGCGATGGGAAAGTGCCAGTCTAATCAGCGCGCTGCGTCTGCGCCAGCCCTTTTAGCTGCGGTTGAGAGACTGATGCACGGTCGCGCGCGCGCCCTGAGTGGCCAGTTTGTTATACCAGGCGGTCAGTCGGCCGACCACATCGGCATTCTGCGCCAGATCGTCGCCAAACACTTCGCGCATGGAGAGTAACGCCCGTACACGCGCTTCACCCTCTTCGCTGCTGGCGACGCATTCTGCCAGTTGCGCTTTCATCGGATCACGAATCTCAATCGGCTGACCCTTCTCATCAATGCCGCCGACATAGCGCATCCAGCCCGCCACGCCCAGCAACAGCAGCTCGCAGTCGCTGCCGCGCTGCAGGTGCCAGCGCAGGCTATCAAGCATACGTTGTGGCAGCTTCTGGGTGCCGTCAGTGGCAATCTGTCCGGTGCGATGTTTAATCGCGCGGTTTTCATAACGGGCAATCAGCGAATCGGCGTATGCATTGAGATCCACGCCCTGAGTGCGCAGCGTCGGGGCTTGCTCATCCACCATCAGTGAACGGGCGGCGGCGCGGAAATGAGGATCGGCCATGCAGTCGCTGATGTACTCATAACCGGCCAGGAAGCCAAGATAGGCCAGGAAAGAGTGGCTGCCATTCAACATCCGCAGTTTCATCTCTTCATAGGGCAGGACATCGCTGACCAGCTCTGCGCCTGCTTTTTCCCACGCCGGACGACCATTAACGAAGTTATCTTCGATCACCCACTGGAAGAAGGGTTCCGCTTCAACCGCAACGGGATCGCTGCAACCCAGGCGCGCGTTCAGCGCGGCAAATGCCGCATCGGTCATGGCCGGAACGATGCGATCCACCATGGTGGAGGGGAAGGTGATGTGCTGCTGAATGTAGTCTGCCAGCGCCGGATCCTGATACTGTGCCAGCTGCACAATCACATTACGGATGACGTGACCATTTTCCGGCATGTTGTCGCAGGACATTACGCTGAACGCAGGCAGATCCTGCTTCCGCCGACGGCGAATCGCGGCCAGAATCAGACCCGGCAGCGAGCGAGGCGAGTCTGGATTCTGCAGATCGTGCACGATGTCAGGATGATCGGGGTTTAAATTTCCACTGGCGGGCTGATGGCAATAGCCTTTCTCGGTGACGGTCATAGAGACAATGGCCACCTCTGGCTGACTCATTGCGTTGATCACCGCCTCAATCCCATCACTTTTGCCGTGCAGCGCCTGAGTAATCACGCCAATGACCCGGGTTTGCAGTGAGTCATCGGCCATCTCTGTCAGGGTATAGAGCAGATTTTGCTCACGCAGAGCCTGAATCAGATCGCCGCTGTTGAGGTTAACTTCGCAGTAGCCCCAGTCACTGCCCTGTTCAGCCAGCTTATCGCTGCAGAGTGCCTGATGCGCGCGGTGAAACGCACCAAAACCAATATGTACCATGCGAGTCTTTAAATTGCTGCGGTCGTAAGTGGGGCGCTGGACCTCAGCGGGCAGGCGATCAATCTGTAACATACTCCGTCCTTATGGCAAACGGGGCGCATGGCGCCCCGAAATCATCGTTCTGTTAGCGGAACAACACTCAGACCGAAACCGGTTTATCCTGGGATTTCGGACTGCGAATCACGAACAGCACCAGGAAAGCCCCCAGCGCGGCGACACAACCCGCCAGTACAAAGGCGCTATCGAATTTACCGGTGTGCTGGACAATAAAGCCGGTGACGATCGGCCCGATGATGCCGGAGAGGCTACCCACCAGATGGATAAAGCCGCTGATGCTGCCGATACGACTCTTGTGTACCACATCCTGAATAATCGCCCAGTAGATCGCGCCGGTGATATAGAGAAAGAAAATCGACACCGACATCATCATAACGGCGGGAACCACTTCTTTTATCGTACCCGCCAGTGCCACACAAATTGCGGCTGCCAGCAGTGAGACAACCAGCACAATTTTACGGGACAACAACAGTTTGCCGGTGATATTGAAGATTTTATCGGAGATCCAGCCACCCAGCGCCAGACCAACGAATCCGACTATCCACGGGATCATGGTGGTGATGCTCATGGATTTGATATCCAGGCCGTGCGCCTGCACCAGATAGGCCGGGAACCAGCTCAGGAAGAAGAACAGGATGTAGTTGTAGCAGAAGAAGGCAAACGCCGTGACCAGGATAATCGGCTGGCGCAGGTAGTAGCCAAACGGATGCGGCGTTTCAGCCAGGTCAACCTCATCATTCGGATTGGTGGCTTTCAGGCGATCAATCAGCAGACGCTCTTTTTCGGTGACAATTTTGCTTTTTGCCGGGTTATCAGCGGCAAAGAAGAGCCAGAACGCCATCCAGACCAGACCGATACAGCAGACGATCACAAACGCCGGACGCCAGCCATAGGCCAGAGCAAGATAGCCAATAATCGGGCCGGCGACGGCGCCACCCAAAGGTGAGCCGGCACTCAGTAAGCCCATCGCTGTTGCGGCCTGTTTTTTCGGGAACCAGCCGTTAATGGCTTTGTTGGCTGAGGAGCAGATTGGGCCTTCCGCCATGCCGAATAGCACACGCAGAATCAGCAGCGACCAGAAGCCGGTCGCCAGTGCAGTCATGCCGCAGAAAATGGACCAGGCACCCACCGCCACGGCCAGCACGATTTTCGGGCCAAAGCGGTCAGTGGCGAGGCCGCCGACAAAGTTAAACAGGGCATAGCCGAAAAAGAAGCTGCCGAAAATCATGCCGAACTGCTCAGCATTGATCGCCAGATCTTTCTCCACCAGCGGCACCGTCAGTGAGAGGGCAACACGATCGAGGTAGTTGATCATGTAAACCAGGAAGAGCAGCAAAACGAGGGTCCAGCGCAGATTCTTGAACATACAAACTCCGTGATCTGTTTTCTTTTTTAATCAGGCCGGCGGGTACGCACCGGCGAAGGAGACCTGGTGTTCAGCGGGAGTTAACCCATTTGCAGGATCACTTTGCAGCAGGTGCGCGGATCTTTTTCGAACAGGCTCATCGCGCGTTCAATCTCCTGCAGCGGGAAGTAGTGCGTCACGAGTTTCTCTGGCTGGATCAAGCCTTTTTCCATCCACGCGATCACCTGTGGAAAGCGGTTGCTGTTGAGACGCGAGGTAAACAGCGACAGCTCTTTGCTGGTCAGGCTCTGCTGAGTAATGCTGCACGGTTCGCCGGAGAAGCCCAGCAGACCGATACGCGCGGCCGGTGAGGCGAGCGCGGCGGCTTCTGCCAGAATAGCGGGATGGCAGGCGGCGTCGATAATCAGCGTGGGCTGGACGCCCTCAAGCTGTGCTGCCAGTGGGATTTCGCTGTTATCGAACAGCTGATCGGCACCACTCTCTTCAGCCAGCGCCAGGCGTTCCGGCAGACGATCCACCACCATCACTTTTTTCACTTTATAGACGTTTTTCAGTACCTGAATCGCGGTAAGCCCCATTGGTCCGGCGCCATAAATCAGGGCGACATCGTCTGGCTGCGGCTTAAGAAACGCCGTGATGTTGGCTGCGATGGTAAAGGGCTCAACCAGGCTGGCAAGCTTGTCGGGGATGGCGTCCGGCAACTCCCAGGCATTTTTTGCCGGTGCCAGCGCATAGTCGCTGAAGCCGCCGTCGCGATGCACGCCAATCACCTGCAGTGTGGTACAGACATTGGGGCGGCCTACCGAGCAGGGATAGCAGCTGCCGCAGCTCACCACCGGATCGACCGCCACGCGCTGACCCAGTCGGGCCGCATCGACTCCCGCACCTACCGCATCGATCACACCAAAAAATTCGTGACCAATAACCCGAGGATATTTCGCGAACGGGTTATGGCCGTGCCAGATATGCACATCCGAACCGCAGATACTGGCATAGGCCACTTTGACCCGGACTTCACCTGCCGCCGGTTGTGGCAGTGGACGTTCAGCTATCACCAGTTCGCCTGGCTGTTCAATAACAACACTTTTCATGAGTTTCTCCTTACCAGTTCCACAGGGTGCCATCTTCAAGACGGGCGACCGGCAGATAGGCAGGTTCATAGGGATATTTCGCAGCCAGTTTCTCGTTGAACTCTATGCCAAGGCCCGGTTTGTCGCCGGGATGCATATAGCCCTGATCAAAGGTCCAGTTTGCGTCAAATAGCTCCATCATCTGTTCAGAGAAGCCCATGTACTCCTGCACGCCGAAGTTCGGCACCCAGAGGTCAAAGTGCAGTGCCGCCGCCATGCAAATCGGGGAGAGATCTGAAGGACCGTGGGAGCCGGTGCGCACCTGATAGAGCGAGGCAAAATCAGCGATACGTCGCATACCGCTAATGCCGCCCGCATGTGTGATGGTGGTGCGGATGTAGTCGATCAGCTGCTCTTCAATCAGCTGCTTACAATCCCAGATGCTGTTAAACACTTCGCCCACCGCAATCGGCGTGACGGTGTGCTGGCGGATCAGACGGAAGCATTCCTGGTTTTCGGCGGGTGTCGGATCTTCCATCCAGAACAGGCGATAATCTTCCACGCTCTTGCCAAAACGCGCGGCTTCAATCGGTGTCAGGCGATGGTGCATGTCATGCAGCAGATGCTCATCGAAACCAAATTTGTCGCGGATAGCCGCAAAGAGTTTCGGCGTGAAATCGAGGTATTTCTCGGTTGACCAGAACTGCTCTTCCGGCCAGTGACCTTTGGTTGCTGGCTCGTAAGCCAGGCCTTTGCCTTTTGCCATCCCGTAAGTGGTTTTCATGCCCGGCACGCCGCACTGGGCGCGAATCGCTTTGAAGCCCAGCTCTTTGTGTTTGGCGTAGTCATCCATCACTTCATCAAGGGAATGACCGGTGGTGTGGCAATAGACCATAACGCCAGTGCGTGAGGCACCACCCAGCAACTGGTAAAGCGGCATATTGGCAGCTTTACCTTTGATATCCCACAGTGCCATATCGACCGCAGAGATAGCGGACATGGTCACCGGACCGCGACGCCAGTAAGCGCCTTTGTAGAAGTATTGCCAGATATCTTCGATCTGATGGGCATCGCGGCCTATCAGCTGCGGACAGATGTGATCTTTCAGGTAGGAGGCGACCGGTAATTCACGGCCATTCAGCGTGGCGTCGCCAATGCCGGTCAGCCCCTGATCCGTGGTGATTTTTAGAGTGACAAAGTTTCTGCCTGCGCAGGTTACAAATACTTCCGCCTTAACAATTTTCATCCTGGTGCCTTTCAGTCAGCGTTCAATGATGAAAAAGTACGCACTTTAATACTACCATACAAGTTGGTCTGACAGAGTTGTGAACCCAGTCACAGAGTGTTTTCAGGGGTACCCTGGCGCGGCAAACAGGGGGAATGAAAGAGGCGTTTTTTACAAACAGAGATTCAGACCGGCATTAAAAGGGGGCTTTCGCCCCCTGAATCAGGCTCAGGAAAGGAGTTCACACTGTGGTGGCAGGCGACAGCTTAATGCGCCCGCCATCACCTCAATCACGAATTCCCGTCCCGAAAGCGGCTCGCCATCAAGGTTAAAGGTCATTTCATGCGGAGAACGGATGGTCAGTGACTCCAGCTGTGCGGTGACGATGCCCGGATTGTCATCGTCGCCCGTCAGTGAGTGCAACAGGGTCGGCAGCAGCTCCTGTGCGGTGACAATGCTGACGTCCAGCCGGCCATCGTTAATCAGGGCCGAAGGGCAGAGTCGCTGACCACCGCCCGCCTGACGTCCATTACCAATACCAATGACCAGCGCATCACCCTGCCAGTTGAAATCGGGACCGCTGATCTCGCAGGTATCAGGTTTCAGCGTATCCATGCGCATCAGGCCGTGAATAAAATAGGAAACACCGCCCAGTGCCGACTTTAGCTTTTCCGGGGTTTCCGTGGTGATACGGGTGCCAAATCCACCCGTCGCCATGTTAATGAAGTAGTGATCCTGGTTCACTCTGGCCAGGTCGATGGTGCTGGCTTTGCCCTGGATCGCCAGGCGCAATGCCGGTTCCATCTCTTCCGGGATGCCCACGCTGGTGGCAAAATCATTGGCCGTTCCCAGCGGCAGGATGCCCAGCACCGGGCGATGATCGGCATTCGATGCCGCCAGCGCCGTCGCGATTTCGTTGATGGTGCCATCGCCACCACCTGCGACCACCGTCTCCGCCTGCAGCGCAATCGCCTCTTTGACGTACCTGTCGCCATCACCTTTTTCAAAAGTGACACGCACCGCAATATCGAAGCCTTCTTCACGAAGGGCAGTAATGGCTTCGCGCAGATCATCATTGCCCGCGCCTTTCCCATTCAGAATGAGTAGCGTTAGCGGTTTATTATCCATTTTGCGTTCCTTGGAGATCTACAGAGTAAGAAGGGGAATTTATAACATAGCTGCCAGCAGTAAATAATTGGCGAAAGAGAGAAAAAAGAAAACCCGCACGGGGGAGCCGGGCGGGTAAATGAGGTGGTTCCAGGTAAATCTGCCGTTTGTTGTTACTCATTAGCAGCAGGCAGGACTATAAAGCAGCGCTGAACAGGGGTCTGTGATCCTGTTCTGATTTCCTCAAAATGTTTCCGTTGGTAAACGATTATGTGGATCCCGGGTATCTTCACCATGATCGAAGTTGCGCAGCAGCAGTGCAAAACGCAGATCGACTTCCTGCGGCACCCGCAACCAGACACGATGGCCATCGCCCGGCGCAACCTCTGTGGGTTCGCCGCGCGCGTTCTGCAGCGCATCAAGCTGACAATTCAGGTTTCCTTCGGGCGTCATGATCTCCACGCTGTCGTGCAGCATAAACTTGTTCTTCACCGCCACTTCAGCCCACTCATTCCGACGCTCGCCGGTAAATTCGCCGACAAATTGCTGGCGATCGGACACGGAAAAACCCTGCTGATAATTCTGATAACTGTCATGCGTGTGGCGGCGCAGGAAGCCTTCGGTATAGCCGCGATGGGCCAGGCCTTCCAGCGTTAACAGCAGTGACGGATCAAACGGCTTCCCGGCAGCGGCATCATCAATCGCCCGGCGATACACCTGGGCGGTGCGGGCGCAGTAGTAATAGGACTTGGTACGCCCCTCGATTTTCAGCGAATGAACGCCCATCTCGCTGAGCCGTTCAACATGCGCGACCGCGCGCAGATCCCGCGAGTTCATGATATAGGTGCCATGCTCATCTTCGAATGCGCTCATCACTTCGCCAGGTTTCATCTTCTCTTCCAGCAGAAACACCTTGTCGGTAGGCTGACCGATGCCCAGCACCGGCGTGACATCCTGCACTGCGACAGGCGTGTGAATACCGACGATATTCCCCACCTCATCCTGCTGACCTTCCTGCACTTTATATTCCCAGCGGCAGGCATTGGTGCAGGTGCCCTGATTCGGGTCGCGCTTGTTCATATAGCCTGACAGCAGGCAGCGACCGGAATAGGCCATACAGAGCGCGCCATGAACGAAGACTTCCAGCTCCATCTCCGGCACCTGCTGGCGGATCTCGCCAATCTCCTCCAGCGATAACTCGCGTGACAGGATTACCCGGCTCAGCCCCATCTGCTGCCAGAATTTTACCGTGGCCCAGTTGACCGCATTGGCCTGCACCGACAGGTGAATCGGCATCGTCGGAAAAGCCTCGCGCACCAGCATGATAAGACCGGGATCGGACATGATCAGCGCGTCAGGCTGCATCTCCACCACCGGCGTCAGGTCGCGAATAAAGGTTTTCAGCTTGGCGTTATGCGGCGCAATGTTCACCACCACATAGAATTTTTTGCCCAGCGCGTGCGCTTCATTGATGCCCAGCGCAAGATTTTCGTGGGTAAATTCGTTGTTGCGCACCCGCAGGCTATAGCGCGGCTGGCCGGCATAGACGGCATCGGCCCCATAAGCAAAGGCGTAACGCATGTTTTTTAGCGTGCCAGCAGGGGAAAGCAGTTCGGGTTTCATGATCTTCTCACTGATGTCAGGTCAGTATGTCGCTTCAGGCGACAGGTGCAGGACCATTAAGCCCTGCAAAGGGTGCGGAATTGTAGGCAGTGAGAAAAGGGAAGTAAATTGATCGGGATCAAACTAGATCAAATGACAGGCATCGGCTTCCCAGCGATAGCCCATCCCGTAAACAGCGCGGATAAAAGGTTGCTCACTGTCGAGGTTCTCCAGCTTCCGCCGCAGATTCTTGATATGGCTGTCGATGGTGCGATCCGTGACCACGCGGTAGTCATCATAAAGATGGTTGAGCAGCTGTTCACGTGAAAAGACCTTGCCCGGTTCCAGCGACAACGTTTTCAGCAGGCGGAATTCCGCCGGAGTTAGATCCAGTGGCTTTTCGCGCCAGCTGGCGAAGAAGCGGCTTTCGTCGACCCGCAGCAACGAGGCGCTTTGCGGCTCTTCCGCTGAACGCCTGACCCGGCGCAGAATCGTTTTGACCCGTGCGACCACTTCACGCGGACTGAAGGGTTTGCAGATGTAGTCATCCGCGCCCAGCTCTAATCCCAGCAGCCGATCGATCTCCTCGGTACGCGCGGTGACCATAATAATCGGCAGCTCGGAATGACGACGGATTTCACGGCAAAGCGTTAAGCCATCGGTGCCGGGCAGCATTAAATCCAGCAGCATCAGGTCGGGTGGCGTCTGACGCACATACTCCAGCACCGCGTTGCCGTCGGCGATGTGATGGGTACGGTAATTTGAGGCGTGCAGATAATCGATCATCAGCTGCGCCAGTTTCGGCTCATCTTCGACCACCAGAATCAGCGGGTCGTGGTTTTCCTGGCTCATAAGCGTTTACACAAGGGGAACATAGCGCAAGTGTAGCGCGATTTTCAGTCCACCTAAATCAGAGTGCGACGCATGAATATCGCCACCATGTGCATCAGCGATATTTTTACAGATGGCCAGTCCCAGACCCGAGCCGCCGCTGGCGCGGTTGCGCGAGCCTTCGGTGCGGAAGAAACGCTCAAAAATCTGCACCTGATGTTCTTTATCCACGCCAGGTGCGCTGTCATCAAAATCGATGCACCAGTTGGGCGCTTCATACTTCAGTGTCACTTCAACGCGGCCACCGCTGTCGGTGTAGCGCAGGCTGTTCTCAAGAAGGTTGGTGAATAACTGCATCAGCCGGTCGGGATCGCCAAAGAACGGGGCGTTTTCGGGCAGATTCAGTTTCAGCGTCAGGCCGTGTGCGCGATAGCGTTCGGCAAAGCTGCCCGCCGTCACCTCCAGCAACTGAACCAGATCGGTGGCCTGTTTGCGGTAGGCAAGGGCACCCTCATCCGACAGCGACAGCTGGTGCAGATCGTCCACCAGCTTGGTCAGCACCACCACCTCGCTCTGCAGCGAGGCGATCGCTTCCGGCGTCAGTTTGCGCACCCCATCCTGCATCGCTTCCAGTTCACCGCGCAGGATCGCCAGCGGCGTGCGCAGCTCATGGGAGATGTCGGCCATAAAAGCGCGCCGCATGCTCTCGTTTTTCTCCAGCGAGCTGGCAAGCAGGTTAAAGTCACCGGCCAGCTGGCCCAGCTCATCCCGGCTGCTGACCTCCACGCGGGTAGCAAAATTACCGGCCGCCAGATGATGGGTGCCGTCGACCAGTCGCTTGACCGGCGCCAGCAGACCGCGCGCCATCAGCCACGTCGCCAGTGCCGCCAGCAGCGTTGAAAGCCCCACGATAATCCAGCTGGTGCGCCGCTGCTGTTGATCAAAGTTAATATCGGTGCTGCGCGTCAGCCGCTCCGGCGGCGAGCCGATCACCCAGCCGACCACTTTATTGTTGCTGGTGGTGATGTTGCGTCGTGTGCCTTCGGGTGGCACCGGCGATTTTGGTCCGGCCAGCACTTTATACTGCTGGTCAAGAATCCAGAACTGGGTCCGCCAGCCGTGCGGCGGTAGCTGGCTGTTGCTGTCGGGATTCTGCTCCAGCGAGCGCAGCATGGTAAAGACCAGCCGATCATTATGGCGCAAAAAATCCCAGTTGCCGTGCTGCTCATACTGATCGGCGAGGGCATCGCTGAGCAGGTTTAACCGCTGCTCGTTGCCGCGTTTAATGTAGTCGACAAAGCCGTGCTCGAAACTCATCCGAACGCCCCAGTGCATGGTGATCAGGACCAACATGCAGGTAGCGAAAATCGCCATAAACAGTTTGGCACCGATGCCCAGTCGCAGGTTAACTCTCATTTTTCTCTCCGGCGTCGCAAATCAACGTTGGCATTCGTCTGTGGCGGAACGCGCCAGAACACCAGCGCGGGCAGAAGAATAATCAGCGACATGCAAAGGTAGGTATAAATAAACATTGAGTGATTCGCGGTGCTGTTCGCCATGTTTTCATGAGCAAATGCGCCCAGCAACAGCCCGGCGACGGTGACGCCAATACTCATCGACAGCTGCATAATCATCGACAACAGGCTGTTGCCGCTGGATGCCAGCTCATCGGGCAGCTCCTTCAGCGTCAGGGTATTCATTGAAGAGAAGCGAATGGCATTGACCATGCCCTGCAGAAACAGCACCAGCGGCAGTAGCCAGACCCAACCCATGAGCGCCACCAGGGGGAACAGCAGGACCACCAGCGCCAGCGCCACCGTCGACATCACCAGCACGTTGCGGTAGCCGTAAAGATTGACGATGCGCACCACTATGCGCTTCATCCCCATATTCCCCAGCACCATTGAAATCATCATCAGACCGGCGTGAAACGGGCTGTAGCCCATGCCAATCTGCAGAAAAATAGGGGTCATAAAGGGCAGCATGCCGCTGCCGATGCGGCCGGTAAAACTGCCCAGCAGACCAATGGCATAAACGCGGTTATCAAACAGTTTCAGGCTGAACAGCGCATTATCATTGCCGCGTGCATGTATCAGGTAGAAGAGCAGAGAGAACAGGCCAACGAGAATCATGGCACCCAGTAACAGCGGTGAGCCACCACTGCTGCGCTGGCCATCCAGCGCCAGTGTCAGGGTTGCCATGCCAGCGGCCAGCAGGATAAACCCGGCGAAATCAAAGCGCCGCGTCTGCATGCTGTAGTTGGGCATCAGCATCAGAGTGGCGATAGCGCCGGCGATGCCGACCGGAATATTGATGAGAAAGATCCAGTGCCAGCTGGCGTACTCTACTAACACACCGCCCAGTGCCGGACCCAGCAGGGGGCCAATCTGGCCGGGCAGGGTGACAAAGGTCATGGCGGACATATATTGCTCGCGCGGCACGATTTTCATCACCGTCAGGCGACCCACGGGGACCATCATGGCGCCGCCAATCCCCTGAACCACGCGCGACAGCACCAGCTGATCCAGCGTGCCGGACATGGCGCACAGCAGCGAGCCGATACTGAACAGCAGAATCGCGCAGAAGAAAACGTTACGCACGCCAAAACGATCCGCCAGCCAGCCACTGACCGGCAGCATCACCGCCACCGTCAGCACGTAATAGACGATCACCGAGTGCATGTGCAGCGGACTGACTCCCAGATCGTGCGCCATCGATGGGATCGCGGTATTGACGATGGTGGTATCCAGCGTCTGCATAAAGAAGCCGATGGCAACGATCCACAGTTGCCAGCGGACGTTAGTGCTTTGCGTAGTCATCGATCCCCCCGATAAAAGCATCACGCGCCGTGCCTGCCGACACACTCATTACGGCTATTGCGCGGCGGCGGTCAGCGGACGCTTTTTGCGCCGCAATTTATCCATCATCAGATAGACCACCGGCGTGGTGTAGAGTGTCAGCAGCTGGCTCATCACCAGCCCGCCTGCAATGGTAATTCCCAGCGGTTGACGTAGTTCGGCACCGTCGCCGCTGCTCAGCACCAGTGGCAGCGCGCCAAACAATGCCGCCAGTGTGGTCATCATAATTGGCCGGAAGCGCAGCAGGCACGCCTGGAAAATCGCCTCTCGCGCACTCAGCTGGCCGTTACGCTCGGCCTCCAGCGCAAAATCGACCATCATGATGGCGTTCTTTTTCACGATGCCAATCAGCAGCAGAATACCGATCAGCGCAATCAGGCTAAAGGGCGTATCGAACAGTTCCAGCGCCAGCAACGCCCCGACACCCGCCGAGGGCAGGGTAGAGAGAATCGTCAGCGGATGCACATAGCTTTCGTAGAGGATGCCCAGCACGATATAGACCGCCGCAATGGCTGCCAGCATCAGCCAGAGCTGGCTGCTTTGCGACTGCTGAAACACCTGCGCCGTACCGGCAAAACTGCCGCGCACGCTGGAGGGCACACCAATCGCGGTCATGGTCCGTTCAATTGCTTCCGATGCCTGTGACAGCGACACACCCTCTGGCAGGTTAAAAGAGATCGTCGAAGCGGCTGACAGCCCTTCATGGTTCACCGACAGCGGCGCATTCGCTGGCTGCCAGTGGGCGAACCACGACAGCGGGATGGCTTTACCGTCGCTATTTATCACAAACATCTGTGAAAGGGCGCTGATATCCTGGGTGTAGCGCGGATCGACCTCCATCACCACTTTGTACTGATTAAGCGGCTGATAGATAGTGGAAATCTGACGCTGACCAAAAGCGTTATTCAGCAGGGCATTGGCCTGAGAGACATCAATGCCAAGCCGGGCCATGCTTTCACGATCGTAGGTCAGCGCCATTTCGCTGCCTTTATCCTGCTGATCGGAGTTCACGTCCGCCAGCTGCGGCAGGGCGGAGAACGCCTCGCGGATTTTCGGCTCCCACGTCCGCAGTGCGCCGAGATCGTCCGACAGCAATGAATATTGATAAGCAGCATTCGATTCCCGCCCCCCTGCGCGCAGGTCCTGCACCGCATTCAGATAGAGATTGGCCCCCGGCTCTTTCGCCAGCTTAGTGCGCAGCCGGGCGATTATTTCAAGGGCACTCTCTTTACGCTCCGACAGCGGCTTCAGCGAGATAAACATCGAGCCGCTGTTGGTCCGCATCCCACCGGTAAAGCCCACCACGCTGTCCACCGCCGGATCGGCCCCGACAATCTCCATAAAATCCTGCAGCTTGCTGCGCATCGCCTGAAAGGAAATGCTCTGGTCGGCAGAGATAAAGCCGGAGAGTCGCCCGGTATCCTGTTCCGGCATAAAGGTTTTCGGGATATGAACGAATAGCCAGCCTGTCAGGGCGATGGTGGCGAAAAACAGCAGCAGCACCCAGCGTGCATGGTTCAGCACCACGTTAAGCGACCGACCGTAGCCTTGCTGAATCGCCATCAGTAGCCGGCCCACCCCGCGCTGACGTGGCTGGCTGCGCGGCGCGTGCGGCTTCAGCAGATAAGCGCACATCACCGGCGTCAGCGTGACCGAGATAAACAGCGAGATAAGAATCGACACCGACAGCGTAATGGAAAACTCAGAGAAGAAGCGGCCAATCAGCCCGCCAATCATCAGGAGCGGCAGGAACACCGCAATCAGCGACAGGCTCATCGACAGCACGGTAAAGCCGACTTCCCGCACCCCTTTTAGCGCGGCAGCCAGCGGCTTCATGCCGGCTTCCACGTGACGGGCAATGTTCTCCAGCACCACAATCGCATCGTCCACCACAAAACCGGTAGCAATGGTCAGCGCCATCAGTGACAGATTATTCAGGCTGAAGCCGCACAGGTACATCGCGGCAAACGTGCCGATTAGCGAAACCGGCACGGCAACGGCCGGGATCAGCGTGGCGCGGCCCGAGCGCAGGAAAACAAACACCACCAGAATCACCAGCGCCACGGCGATAATCAGCGACTGCTCCACTTCATGCAGCGAGGCGCGAATAGTGGGCGAGCGATCCTGCGCAATCTCGAGATCGATGGCAGCAGGGATCACCTCATGCAGCAGCGGCATTTCAGCGCGAATCCGATCGACCGTATCAATGACGTTCGCTTCAGGCGTTTTGCGGATCAGCAGCAGAACCGCAGGTTTACCGCGTGACATCCCGGCGTTGCGCACGTCCTGAACCGAGTCCTCTACCGTCGCCACATCCGACAGCCTGACCGCCGCGCCGTTGTTGTAATGCACCACCAGCGGCTGATACTCCCGGGCAGTCTGCAGCGCGTCATTGGTTCGCAGTTGCCAGCGCTGCTGACCGTCATCCAGTGCGCCCTGCGGTCGTCGCTGATTGGCATTGGAGATAGCGGTGCGCACCGCATCCAGCGATACGCCCTGGTTAAACAGTGCCTGGGGATTCAGCGCCACGCGCACCGCAGGCAGCGAACTGCCGCCCACGGTGACATCGCCCACGCCTTCAATCTGTGACAGCTTCTGCGCCAGCTGGGTGGAGGCGTAGTCATAAAGCTGACCCGGATTGTAGGTATCTGAGGTCAGCGTCATGATCATGATCGGCGCATCAGAAGGGTTAACTTTCCGGTAGGTGGGACGCGACGGCATGCCGGTGGGCAGCAGGCTTTGCGCGGCGTTAATGGCGGCCTGCACGTCGCGCGCCGCGCCGTTAATGTCGCGATCAAAATCAAACACCAGAATGATGCGGGTGCTGCCCAGCGAACTGGTGGAGGTCATTTCACTGACCCCCGCGATGCGTCCCAGCGAGCGTTCCAGCGGTGTCGCCACCGACGATGCCATGATTTCCGGTGAGGCGCCCGGCAGCGAGGCCGAGATGACGATGACTGGAAAATCGACCTGCGGCAGCGGTGCCACCGGCAGCAGACGGAAGCCCAGCATCCCGGCCAGGGCGATGGCCAGTGTCAGCAGGGTCGTGGCGACGGGCCGATGGATGAAGAGGGCAAAAAACTTCACTCTGCGGCCTCCGTACGGCCAAAGCGTCGGCGGGTAGCATGCGCCAGGCGGTCAAACAGCAGATAGATCACCGGTGTGGTGAACAGCGTCAGTACCTGACTCAGAATCAGGCCACCGACCATGGCGATTCCCAGCGGATGACGCAATTCGGCACCGACGCCGGTGCTGAGCATCAGCGGCAGCGCACCGAGAAGGGCTGCCAGTGTGGTCATCAGAATCGGACGGAAGCGCAACAGACAGGCCTGATAGATGGCATCTACCGGCTTCATGCCCTGTTCACGTTCGGCTGCCAGCGCAAAGTCGATCATCATGATGGCGTTCTTTTTCACGATGCCGATCAACAGGATGATGCCGATAATTGCCACGATATCCAGCTCATTGCCGCTGAGCATCAGCGCCAGCAGCGCGCCGACACCGGCAGTGGGCAGTGTTGAGAGAATCGTAATCGGGTGAATAAAGCTTTCATAGAGCACGCCCAGCACGATGTACATCGCCACGATGGCTGCCACAATCAGCCAGACGGTGCTGCTCAGCGCCGCCTCAAACGCCAGCGTACTGCCCTGGAACTGGGTCATCAGCTCCGCGGGCATGCCCAGCTGCGCTTCCGCCTGCGACACCGCCTTCACCGCATCTTCCAGCGAATAGCCATCAGCCACGTTGAAGGAGAAGGTCGCCGACGGGAACTGGTCCAGATGGTTAATGCTGAGCGGCGTGTGACGCTGTTCAATACGGGCGATGGCGCTCAGCGGAACGCTGCCGCCATCACTGCTGTTAAGGCGAATTGCCTCCAGGCTCTCCAGCCCCGGTGTGGCGTTATTATCCTGCTCCAGCACCACACGATACTGATTTGCCTGGGTATAGATGGTGGAGATGAGTCGCTGCCCAAACGCGTTGTACAGCGCGTTATCGACATCGGCCATGCTGATACCGAGGCGGCTGGCGCTGTCGCGGTCAACGTTGACATAAGCTTCCAGCCCCTGGTCCTGCCAGTCACTGCTGACGTCACGCAGCTGTGGCAGGGTACTGAGCCGGGTCAGCAGAGCCGGCACCCAGGTGCTGAGCGACGACAGGGAGCCGGACTGCAGCGTGAACTGGTACGGCGTGCGGCTCGCCTGGGTATCGATGGTGAGATCCTGCACCGCCTGCAGCCAGAGCTGCACGCCCGGCAGCTGACTGACCTGTTGTTGCAGGCGTTGCTGAATAGCCGGAATGCGGTCGTCGCGTTGATCCAGAGGTTTAAGGTTAATCTGCAGTCGCGCGCTGTTCAGTGAGGCATTGGTGCCATCGACGCCGACGAACGAGGTCATGCTCTCAACCGCCGGATCTTTCATGATGATGGAGGCAACGTCGCGGGTGCGCTCTGCCATGCTGGCGTAGGAGACCGACTGCGGTGCCTGCAGCGTACCCTGAATAATGCTGTTGTCCTGCTGCGGGAAAAAGCCTTTCGGGATCACCATCCACAGCAGCACCGTCAGCACAAGGGTGCCAAGCGCGACCGACAATGTCAGCCAGGGGTGATTCAGCACCCGTTTCAGGCCACGGCCATAGGCGGCCACGATACGATCAAACATCGCCTCGCTGGCCCGTGAAAAGCGGTTCTGTTTACGCAGCGACTCTGCGCTCAGCATCCGGGCGCACATCATCGGCGTCAGGGTGAGTGACACTACTGCGGAAATCAGAATCGCTACGGCCAGCGTCACGGCAAATTCGCGGAACAGACGGCCAATTACGTCGCCCATAAACAGCAGTGGAATCAGTACCGCAATCAGCGAAAAGGTCAGGGAGATAATGGTAAAGCCGATCTCACCGGCACCTTTCAGCGCGGCGGTAAGCGGCTTTTCCCCTTTTTCGATATAGCGCGAGATGTTCTCAATCACCACAATGGCATCATCGACCACAAAACCCGTGGCAATGGTCAGCGCCATCAGCGTCAGGTTATTAATGGAAAAACCGAGAAAGTACATCGCCGCAAAGGTGCCGATCAGCGACAGCGGCACCGCCACCGCCGGGATCAGCGTGGCGGGCACGTTACGCAGGAACAGATAGATAATCATCACCACCAGCGCCATCGCCAGTATCAGCTCAAACTGCGTGTCGTTCACCGACGCGCGAATATTGGTGGTGCGGTCGGTGAGCAGTTTCACCTCTACCGATTTGGGCAGCGTTTCGGTCAGGGCGGGCAACATGGCACGGATATTATCTGCAGTGGCGATAATATTAGCGCCAGGCTGACGCTGAACATTAAGCACAATCGCCGCATCGCGATTGGCCCAGGCGCCAAGCCAGCTGTTTTCTGCTCCCTGTTCAATGGTCGCCACGTCACCAAGACGCACCGGCGCGCCATTTTTGTAGCTGATAATCAGCTGGCGATAATCTTCCGCGGATTTCATCTGGTCATTGGCTGACAGGGTAATAGAACGCGTCGGACCATCCAGGCTGCCTTTGGCGGAGTTAACGTTGGCATTGCTGATGGCGGTTCGCACCGTTTCACTGGTCAGACCCAGCGCCGCCAGCGCCTGCGCATTCATTTTTACCCGCACTGCCGGGCGCTGACCGCCTGACAGTGTGACCAGGCCGACACCGCTGACCTGCGAAATTTTCTGCGCGACCCGCGTTTCCACCATGTCCTGCACCTGCGTCAGCGGCATGCTGCGCGTCGTGACGGCCAGCGTCATGATGGGCGGATCGGCAGGGTTTACTTTGCTGTAGACCGGTGGATTGGGCAGGTCGTTGGGCAACAGATTAGTGGCGGAGTTAATGGCCGCCTGCACCTCCTGCTCGGCCACATCCAGCGGCAGCGTCAGCTGAAACTGCAGTGTTACCACCGAGGCACCGCCGGAGCTTTGCGATGCCATCTGTTTCAGCCCCGACATCTGACCAAACTGACGCTCTAGTGGGGCGGTAATGGAGGAGGTGACCACATCCGGGCTGGCACCAGGATAAAGCGTAACCACCTGGATGGTCGGATAATCGACTTCCGGCAGTGCCGAGACCGGCAGGAACCGGTAGCCCAGCACTCCGGCCAGCAAAATCGCAATCATCAACAGCGTGGTGGCGACCGGACGCAGAATAAACTGGCGTGACGGCCCGCCACTGTGATCGGGAGGCATGACCTGCATTACTCACGCTCTCCTTTTGACGGCAGGGCGGCGCGGGTGGCGCGCGGTGCGTTGCTCTGCGGCGCGACCACCTCGACTTTCGCGCCTTCGGTCAGACGATCCAGACCATCGGTCACGACCCGTTCACCGGCTTCCAGACCGGCGCTGACCACCACTTTCTGGCTATCCTGCAGGCCGGCAATCACGCTTTTCTTGCTCACCTTGTTGTCACTGTTGACCACCCAGACAAAGTGGCCTTCGTTGCCCATCTGTAATGCGGCAGGCGGAATCACAACGGCATTCTGCAAGGTGTTGACCTTGAGCCGAACATTGACGAACTGATTAGGGAAGAGGGCGTCGTCCTGATTATCAAACCGCGCTTTGATTTTTATGGTGCCGGTCGTCACATCAATCTGGTTATCGAGGCTCAGCAGTTTGCCGCTGGCGATTAAATTCTCATTACTGCGATCCCAGGCCTCCACCAGCAGCGGCTGGCCGCTTTTCTGTGCCTTGAGAATGGAACTGATGCTGTTCTCCGCCAGGGTAAAGACCACATCAATCGGGTGCGTCTGGGTGATCACGACGATACCGGTGGTGTCGCCACTGGTGACGTAGTTGCCGACATCCACCTGTTTCAGGCCGACACGGCCGGCAATCGGTGCAGTGATTTTGCTGTAGGTCAGATTGAGCTGCGCACTGGCGACGCTTCCCTCATCCGCTTTCAGGGTGCCCAGCGTTTCATTCACCAGTGAGCGCTGGGTATCCAGCTCCTGCTGCGATACCAGCGACGTTTTTGCCAGCTTCTCGAAGCGCGCCAGGTCGCGACGGGCATTGGCCAGCGTCGCCTGATCTTTCGCCAGCTGGCCCTGAGCCTGGGTTAACGCCACCTGGTAAGGACGTGGGTCGACTTCTGCCAGCAGATCGCCCGCGTTGACCTGCTGGCCTTCGGTAAAGTGGATCGCCAGCAGATCGCCATTGACCCGGCTGCGCACCGTGGCCGTGTTAGCCGCCGTGACGGTACCCAATCCGCTAAGGTATTGCGGCACGCTCTGGCTGGTAGCCGTCGCTGCCTGAACAGGGGCGAGTGGCCGACGAGCGCCGTCACCGCTGCCCTTGCCACCTCGAGGCCCGGGCGAGTCCGTCTGGCTGCTGCTCTGTGGCTGGGCAGTGCGCTGCCAGGCATAGTAGCCGCCAGCGGCCACAGCAATCAGGGCCAGTGCGATCAGTGTTTTCTTCATAACAGGGTGTCGGGTGCTCATGATTGTTGATGCTCTCCAGCAGTGACGTAGTCCCAGGCGCAGGCATCAAATGGGTAGCCTGCAAACGACAGAGTGTAGTCGCCTCTGACAGGCAAAATTTGAAGGAAATAAGGATATCTGTCAGGGCCGGGTAATTATGCCTGTTATTACATTAATCGCAGCACAATCGTCATAAAGGCGTGAAAACACTTTGCTATGCTGAGAAACAGGCAGTTTGTCAGGCAAATTAAGGAGCAGATAATGAGTCAGAATCAAACCCGGCAGTTGGGTGACAGTGGGATTACGGTGCCGTTACTGACGTTTGGCGGCAATGTGTTTGGCTGGACGGTGGATCAACCCACCTCGTTTTCTCTGCTGGATGGGCTGGTTGAACGAGGGCTGTGGTTCATCGATACCGCCGATGTCTACTCCCGCTGGGCGCCAGGCAATAAAGGCGGTGAATCCGAAACCATTATTGGAGAGTGGCTGAAAAAAAGCGGAAAACGTGACCAGATCGTGCTGGCAACCAAAGTTGGCATGGAAATGTCGCCTGAGAAGACCGGGCTGAAGCCGCAATATATCCGTCAGGCAGTCGAAGATTCACTTCGCCGCTTACAGACTGACTATATCGATCTCTATCAGGCACACCGCGACGATCAGGATACGCCGCTGACGGAAACGCTGAGCACCTTTGACAGCCTGATCCGTGAAGGTAAAGTGCGCGCCATTGGTGCCTCCAATTACAGCGCAGCGCGTCTGCAGGAGGCGTTGAAGGTGAGTGAATCGCAAGGGCTGGCGCGTTATGAAACGCTGCAACCGCAATATAACCTGTTTGACCGCCAGCCTTATGAGTCGGAACTGGAGCCCGTTGTCATGGCGCAGGGTTTAGGCGTGATCAACTACTACTCGCTTGCCAGCGGTTTTCTCAGTGGCAAATATCGTGATGCAGCAGATGCCGGTAAAAGCGCACGCGGGCAGGGCGTGGTGGAGAAATACCTTAACCCGCGCGGTCTGCGGATCCTGGATGCGCTGGATGCCATCAGTGAAGCCCATCAGGCGACGCCAGCTCAGGTGGCACTGGCATGGCTGATTGCCCGTCCTGGCATCACCGCCCCGATCGTCAGTGCGACGTCGATTAAACAACTCGACGATCTGGCTGGTGCGATGCAACTGACGCTGACCCCCGCGCAGATCGCGCAACTGAACCAGGCGAGCCGTTAACTTCAGGGGCGCCAGCGCCCCTTTTTACGGTATGCCTGTGCAGGAAGTAAGCCCGCCCAAAGAATAATCAATCAGAGATCCCGATCACACTTGCATTAATAAACGGATGTTACGGGAAATTATGCGCACGTATTTATAAAAAACAGCGTTTACCCAGCACTATCCTCTGCGCGTCACTTCCCGTAACTCACATAAGAATAAACAAGATGAAAAACAGAAAAGCACCCACCTTTTCCGCTGCCAGTATGGCAACGGGCACCCTGATCCTGGCCATTTTTTCTTCACAAGCCATGGCTGCTGACGCGCTGAGTCCGGACTCCGAATGGATGTTTGGTGACTGGGGCGGCTACCGAACGCAATTGCAGGATGACGGCATCAAGTTTGACGTCAACTACACCATGGAGAGCGCCGCAAATTTAGGGGGTGGCGCAAATACCAACACCACCATGCGTTACAGCGACCAGTGGACGTTCGGCACCAATTTCGACCTGCAAAAGCTGCTGGACTGGCAGGATGCCGAATTTCAGATGACCGTGACGAATCGTAACGGTCAGAATGTTTCTGAGCAGGTCGCGGATCAACGCACCGGGATGCTCTCCTCCGTGCAGGAGGTGTATGGTCGCGGCCAGACCTGGCGTCTGACACAGTTCTGGTTACGCAAAGGATTGTTTAACGATGTGGTCGATCTGAAAGCCGGACGCGTGACGGTGGGTGAAGACTTCGATAATTTCGATGGCAACCTGTTCCAGAACCTGGCACTGGGCAGCGGACAGGCAGGTAACTGGCGCGGCGACCGCTGGTTCAACTGGCCGGTATCGCAGTGGGGCGGTCGGATTAAGTTCAATATCACCCCGGAGGTCTTCTTCCAGGTTGGTTTCTACAATCAGAACCGAGCTAACTATGATCGCGGAGATGGCTTCCGTCTGGATACCAGCAATTCCGAGGGCAATCTGGTGCCGGTGGAACTGGGCTGGAAACCGACGTTCGGGCCGGAGAAATTACCGGGTAACTACCGCATCGGTTATTACTATTCGTCGGTGGATGGCGATGTTTATGGCAGCTGGCGCAATGGCGGCTATCAGGATCAGGCGCATGCCTATGGCGGCTATCTGCTGTTACAGCAACAGCTGACCGCGCAGGATGGCGACGTGAATCGTGGTCTGGGCGTGCGGGTTCAGGCGGTGATGAACGATCACAAGACCTCGAAGACGGATAACTACCAGTCTATCGCGTTTACCTGGACAGGACCGTTTGATGCCCGTCCTCAGGATGAGATCGGCGTGGGCGCGTCGCGTATTCATGTGAACAGCGACTACACCCGCGCTCTGCGTCAGCAGAATCAGGCGAATGGCGAGAGCCGCTTTGACAGCCCGACTTATCTGCCGATTCAGGAAGGTTCAGAGTACAACTATGAGGTTTATTACAACGCCAAAGTGACGAACTGGATGTCACTGCGACCAAACCTGCAGTATGTGGTGGCGCCAGGCGCGGTAAGCGAAGTGAAGGATGCGTTTATCGGCGGTATCAGCGCCAATATTGCCTTCTGATTTACAGCCCAAAAGGGCTCAGATGTATCAGGCAGACTGCTCCCAAACGTAAAGCGATGGGAGCGTGCTCATCGTTGTCTGCAAACAAAAACGATAAGCAGTTGCCGTTTGAGATTGATGACGAAGTTTGGCTCGGTTAGCTGTGAGATCGAGCCAGTGCAGTAAACACGGTCAGATCGGAAAGTCGCTTACACCAATCCCTGGCACGCTCGGCCCGCGCCGTCCATGGCGCGGGACGCTTTCCTCCTCTGACCGTGTTCCCTGCTTGTTGAGTTATTCCGTCGCTGCCAGTTGCACCCTGATTTGAATTTGTCAGCAGTCTGAAAGGGCACTTAAAGGTGCCATTTTTTTACATAGCAGGGCTGCCAAAGATCAACGGAACATCACTTCTGCCCAGCGGGCCAGCCCTGCGGTGACGGAGGCGAAATCATCGCCGCCCGCAATCGGCGTATCCGGCAGCGTCTGCTGCAGTGCCGCGCGCAGTAACGGTGAACGCGCACTGCCGCCGGTCAGGTAGATGACATCCGGTTTAATCTGGCTGGTGGCTAAGGCCAGCTGCACCTGCTCCAGAATTTTCTCCAGCGGCTGACTGATGGCGTCCTGCAGCTGCTCCACACCAATTTCTGTCTCTAATGCCGCGGCAATAAAGTCGAGAGAGGCGGTATGTGCCGGATTAGCTGACAGCGCAATCTTGCTCTCTTCCGCTGCCCGCACCAGGCGATAACTCAGCTTCTGCTGCCAGACTTTCAGCAGTCGAGCCACCACATCACCCTGTTCAGCATCCCGCACTAAATCCCGCAGCCACTTTCCGCAGGCCGGACTGTAGAAGTCGCTCTGTGCCGGCACATCATTTATCGCGATGGCGTTCCACCACGGCAGGGCTGGCAAGGCGGTGCCTTTCTGGGTATTACCACCCAGGCCAAGTAGCGGCATCAGGGTCTTAAACGTCAGCATGATATCCAGGTCGTTACCGCCAACGCGGCAACCGCTATGGCCCAACAGGCTTTCGCGGCGGTCGGCCTTATCACGCCACTTTGGCCCCATCAGCAACATCGAGCAGTCGGTGGTTCCGCCGCCGATATCCACAACCAGCACGGTTGTTTCCTGTTTGAGTGTGGCTTCGAAATCGAGTCCGGCTGCCACCGGTTCAAACTGAAACTCCACGTCGCGGAAACCGGCACGGTGTGCTGCGCGAAGCAGAATGCCTTCAGCCTGCTGGTTAGACTCTTCACTGCCCAATCCCTGGAAGTTGACCGGACGCCCGATCACCGCCTGATCGATAGCGTGATCAAGCTGGCTTTCGCCCTTTTGGCGGATGTGCAGCATCATGGCGCAGACCAGATCTTCAAACAGAGCAATCTGCTGCGGCTTCAGGCCAGTGGCACCGAGAAAGGATTTGGGGGATTTAACGAACCAGACATCTTCGGGATCGACCATATAGTGCTGCAGCGCGGTAAGGCCAAACTGCACACTGTTGGGCTGAACCTCAATATCTTCTTCGCGGTTATAACGCAGGGCGCGCTGCAACAACGCGGTGGTTTCGCTATCAGGTGTTGCCACCTGATGATGGCGATAGAGCCATTCGCTGATCGACTCGCGGGTAGGCGCACAGATCATCGACGGCAGCAGGCGCTGATCATTTTCCAGCGTTAACAGACGTGGCGTGCCATTTTCGCTGACTGCAATTGAGCAGTTAGCCGTACCGTAATCGAATCCTATGAACATTTTCGCCCCCATGCCGGAAAAAAGGGGGCGACTTTAGCGCAGCTTCATCAGTGTAGCAAGCAGGTCGCGCTGGAATTAACGGATAGCGAAGATTCGATCTTCGGCCAGTGCGCGTAATGGCTGCCGCTCGGCCACGGCACTGCCCCAGACGCCATCCACATCAAGGGTAGCCAGCGTGCTGAGCACAGCAGGGACCGAAACCGGACCGGCCAGCACCGCGATGTTACGCTGCGTTGCCTGGCCCTGAATAATGGTCAGCAGCATCTCATCCATCAGATTATTGTGAACGTTAGCAACCAGTTCAGGTGCCAGTACCAGGTAATCAACTACCTCGTTACTCAGCAGAGTAAACGCGTCCAGATTTCGGCCAAAATGTTGCAATACGATACGGCAGCCACACTGCCGCAGTTGCAGCAGTGCGGAATAGAGCTGATCGCCTTTGCTCAACACGCTGGCCGCAGGGAAAGCAAAACCACAGTGGCTTTCAGAGAGACCGGCCGCGACAAAGCGCTGACAGAGTTGCTCCACAAAGGCGGCATCACTGAGTATCCCGGCATCAAGCGGCAAAATCACCGGAATGCCTTTCTGATTGAGCTTTTCCACGTCGTGGCGGAAAAAAACCGCAAGAATATTGTTATCGAGACGACGTCGCAGCGTCTCATCGTGCAGGTTATTGCGCAGCAACGTCTCATCCAGCAGTAATCCATCTGCGGTTAACAACTGTACATCAAGCAGCCAGATAAAGGCGGCCTGCGGGGTTTTGGGTGGCGCAACAGGCCAGGCGGGCAGTTCAATCTGCAGCGCATCAATCATCGCGGCATCCATTCCCTGATGGTTACCCGGCAGCGGTAAGCTATGCTGCTCATAAATCATCAGTCGTCCACGCCCACTGCGTTTGGCGTTGTAACAGGCGATATCCGCCTGAGAAAGGACGTCGCTGCTCTGACAGTTTTCTGCTGAAATTTGTGTCACGCCCGCACTGGCGCCCACATGATAGAGGCGACCCAGCCACTGGAAGCGGTAATCGTTGACCGCAGCGACGATGCGCTGCACCACGTCATGTGCCTGACCCACATCGCAATCAGGCATCAGAAGCGCAAACTCATCGCCGCCCAGTCGGGCCAGGAAGTCGCTGCTGCGCAGATGGTGCTGCATCAGATCGGAGAGCTCGCGCAGCAATGCATCGCCTGCGGCATGCCCTGCGGTGTCATTGACCGCTTTAAACTTATCCAGGTCGATAAACACCAGCACATGCTGATGCTGATGTTCAGCGGCATCAAACAGCAGACGTTTAAGCTGAAGCTCAAAGCTGGCGCGGTTAGGCAGGCGGGTCAGGGTGTCGTGGAGGGCGCTGTAACTCAGGCGCTTCATCAGTTTACGTGATTCACTCACATCCTGAATAACCATGACGGCACCCTGTTCCACGCCCGCTTCTGAACGCAGTGGCGTGATGCTGTAATGAATATCGATGTGGCCGCCATCCGGGGTGTGGAGCACCAGATCTTCAGCCAGACTGGGGGTGATTTTTTCCGGTGGCAACTGGCACAACAGCAGATTCTCCACTTTCGGGCCGTTACGTCCCTGAGTTATGTGCAGCAGCTCACTGAGCGGCTGCCCGGCAGCCTGCTCCTGTGACAAGCCACTCATCTTCTCCGCCACCGGATTCATAAAGGCGACACGCATCTCTTTGTCCGTGCTGATAACCGCTTCACCGATTGAGTCCAGGGTTATCGCCATGCGCTCTTTCTCCTGAAACAGCGCTTCGTTCAGATTACGAAGCGGGGTGATGTCCTGGCAGATCCCCAGCATGCGCTCAATGCGGCCCTCTTTACTCAGTAAACGGTTTGCCTGGGTGCGCACCCAGCGCTGGCCCTCGGCATTAACCACGCGATACTCCATGTGAAAAGCACTGCGCAGCTCAATCGCCTGTTGCACCGTCAGCGCAGCATACTCCCGATCTGCAGTATGCAGCAGATGGATCCAGAGGTCATAGCTGGGCGACTCATGAGAGGCGAGACCAAACAGGGCATACATGCGCTTGTCCCATAACATTTCACCGGTCAGCAGGTTCCACTCCCACACGCCAATGCCACCGGCTTCGTTGGCCAGCGTGATGCGCTCCATCAGCCGGCGATTCACCTGCTCACTCTGCTTCAGCTCAGAGATATCAATAATTTGCGCGATAAAATAGAGCGGTTCCTGGCTGCCATCGCGCACCAGCGATACCGTGAGGCGTGCCCAGACAATCTCACCATCTTTACGAAAATAGCGCTTCTCAAACGTGTACGTATCAATCTCACCTTCCAGCAATCGGCTGGCATGTTGCAGATCAAGGCTCAGATCATCGGGATGCGTAATTTGCTGGAATGTCAGGCGTTTGAGCTCTTCGGCCGGATAGCCAAGGATATCGCACAGCGAGCGGTTAACCTGCAGCCATTTACCCTGAGGCGCCACCAGCGCCATACCGATTGCAGAGTATTCCATGGCGTGACGGAAGCGGGTTTCGCTGTCGGTGATGTGGAGTTTTTCACGCCGGAACGCATCCATCACCAGCGACATAATGTGGCTGGGGATCAACACCAGAAGGAAAGGTAACCAGCTGGAGACCGGGCCCAGCGCGCTGTTGTTGTTTACTACGCTGACCGCATCCAAAGCCAGCAGCATCGAGATAAAACTGGCGTTGATGAAGAACAGCACAAACGCCTGCAGCTTGGGCAGGCGCACCGCGCACCAGAACAGGATTACGACAATAAAGGTAAAGGGCCAGGGCAGAAAACGCAGCGACAGATAACTGGCACCCAGGGTCAGGAGCAGCGTCATCAACGTTTCTGGCAACTGCCTGCCCAGCTCGCTGAACTGGGCCCGTCGCAGCGGCCAGGGCAGCAGCAGCAGCATCGGGCCTAACACCAGCATGCCGATGATTTCTGAGATCACCCATGTATAAAAGAAGGGAAACGAAGCGTGGCCGCTGACCTGCAGCGTCCAGAGCGCCAGCAGGCCGCCCAGAACCGGTGTCACGATACCCACCGATAACACCATCCGGGCCCAGTCATGCAGAGAGTTCAGTGGCGCGCGCCGATCCAGCAGCGCGCGCAGCAGCATGCCACCCACACTGGCCTGAATAAGGTTTAACAGCGCGAATTTAATGTTTGAAAAGGCAGGTCCGATGATGATGGCGTTGGCTGCGGCGGTGCCCAGCACACAGGCAGTCAGCAGCAGGGGTAGCTGTCGTGACGGACAGCGGAAAACCACCACAGTCATTAATGTCGTCGGGAACCAGAGCGGGGAGATTTTCCCGCTGACCACGATCAGTTCAAGACAGAACAGTGTCAGGACAAACACTATACAGCCAAGGAACAGCGCCGAAAGCCAGCAGTTTGGCGTGCTCTTTTGCGGGGACAGGATCTCTATCGTCATGCGGACTTCCGTCAGGGTGCAACACTCCGCTACGGCGAATCAGGCACCAGTCATTCTCTGACTGCATGCTAGCACATTCGGCAAAGAAAAAAGGGGTGAAATCAATATTGCCCGTTATTCGGTGAATTGACGGGCACAGAGAAATTGATGACCAGCGTATTGATTACTGGCGGAAAAGATCGGCGCGGGTATAGGGCTTCTCCAGCCCCGCGAGGCTGGCAGAGAAGCGTTCCAGAAACTGTTGCGTCGTGGCGACACGGCCATGACCCATTAATAGAAACGGCACTAACAGTGCAGCACCGATCTGTGGCCAGCTAAAGCCTTTGAGCGCGGTGCGGCGCTGAGAGATCAGAAACGCGGTACTCAACGTGAAGCCCAGCAGCAAACCGGTGGCAACCTCACTTTTCGAGTGAGCGTGGATGACCAGACGCGAGAACCCAACCATCAGAGGAATCAGGTAACCCACGCCAATCGCGGCAATGCGCCATTTTGCTGACCAGCGTCCGGAAATCAGCCACAGCATCACTGGCCACAGGGTAGCGGACATCGCGCTGTGACCGCTGAAGCCGGTAAAATTAAAACGGGCACTGCCGATGCCAAACCCGAGAAACAGAATCTTTGAGATGCTGACTGTCAGGCCAGCCAGGCCAAAGGCCACAATCCAGTAAAAGACCGTAAGGCGGTTATCACTTTTCCACGGCAAAATCAGCGCAATAATTACCGCTGTCGGAATCAACAGCATGCTGTCGCCAAAATAGGTCAAAGTCTTCCAGTGCATACCACTCCTGATGCATCATTCGGTCATCATGTCAGCGACACGCGTTCAGACAACCGCGCGCCGCACAGGCCATTTTTTTATAATATGGTGTGCTGCTAGTTTATCGGTGAAATGAGTGGCGTCCAAAGGAGAAAGTCTGAAAAGACGCCGGTGCCATTTTTCTGGCATCAAAAGGCCGAAATCCCTATACTTAGCGCGAACACACCCTCTCCATTTCGGCCCGTCCGCTGCCCGCGTAATGTGTGACCAGTGGCAGGCTCCAGTTATCAGGTCTTAAAAAAGTATGACTGACAAGTCTCATCAGTGCGTGATTGTAGGCATTGCCGGCGCTTCCGCATCCGGTAAAAGTTTAATTGCCAGCACGCTCTATCGTGAAATCCGTGATCAGGTAGGTGACGAGCATATCGGGGTTATCCCGGAAGATGCTTATTACAAAGATCAAAGTCACCTCACCATGGAAGAGAGGGTTAAAACCAATTATGACCATCCGAGTGCGATGGATCATGATTTGCTGTTGCAGCATCTGCAGGCGGTAAAAGCCGGGCAGGACATTGAGCTGCCGGTCTACAGCTACGTTGAGCACACCCGCACTCAGCAAACGCAGCACCTGAAAGCGAAAAAGGTCATTATTCTTGAAGGCATTCTGCTGTTAACCGATGCCCGTCTGCGCCAGGAACTTAACTTTTCTATTTTCGTGGATACGCCGCTTGATATCTGTCTGATGCGCCGTATGAAACGTGACGTCAATGAGCGCGGCCGCTCAATGGATTCGGTAATGAGTCAGTATCAGAAGACCGTGCGTCCGATGTTTCTGCAGTTTATCGAGCCATCAAAACAGTACGCCGATATCATTGTGCCGCGCGGCGGAAAAAACCGTATCGCCATTGATATCCTGAAGGCGAAAATCAACCAGTTTTTTGAATAACCCACGTCCATCCGGACGGGGTGCAGACCGGTGGCAGGCACGCTGTCACCGGTTCGCTACACTTATGCCATGGAGTTACCGCAATGAGATTATGCGATCGCGATATTGAAGCCTGGCTGGACAATGGCAAACTGGCCATTGAGCCACGCCCGCCTGTCGAGCGCATTAATGGGGCAACCGTCGATGTGCGCCTGGGGAATCAGTTCCGCACCTTCAGCGGCCATACCGCGGCCTTTATCGATCTGAGTGGCCCGAAACAGGAAGTAAGCGCGGCACTGGATCGGGTCATGAGCGATGAGATCGTGTTGCCTGATGGTGAAGCCTTTTTCCTCCATCCGGGTGAGCTGGCGCTGGCGGTAACGCTGGAGTCCGTGACGCTGCCTGACGACCTGGTCGGCTGGCTGGATGGCCGTTCATCGCTGGCGCGCCTCGGGCTGATGGTGCATGTGACAGCGCACCGCATTGATCCAGGCTGGCAGGGTCGTATCGTGCTGGAATTCTACAATTCAGGTAAACTGCCGCTGGCTCTGCGTCCGGGTATGTTAATCGGCGCGCTGAGTTTTGAACCGCTTTCAGGCCCGGCTGCGCGTCCTTATAACCGACGTGAAGATGCTAAATATCGGGGTCAGCAGGGCGCTGATGCCAGCCGTATCGATAAAGACTGATCTGAGGATGTAATGAAAAGAGTGATAACCACGCTGGCCATCCTGTTAGTGGTGGTCGTAACGGGATTGAGCGCGCTGGTGCTGCTGGTCAATCCCAACGACTTCCGTACCTATATGGTGCAACAGGTTGAACAACGCAGTGGTTATCGCCTTGAGGTCAGTAACGATTTGCGCTGGCACGTCTGGCCTCAGCTCAGCATCCTGGCTGGGCGGATGAGCCTCACCGCGCCGGGGGCGACTCAGCCGCTGGTCTCAGCGGAGAACATGCGTCTCGATGTTGATCTCTGGCCTCTTTTATCCCATCAGCTCAGCGTCAGTCAGGTGTTGCTGAAAAATGCGATAGTGCGGGTAACGCCCGACAGTAGCGCGCAGCCTGCCAGAAATGCCCCTCAGGGTCCGCGTGATGCGGAGCCTGCCTCGCCATCCACCGGCTGGTCATTTGATATCGCTAAACTGCGGGTAGCCGACAGTCTGCTGATCTGGCAACAGCCAGGCGGCGACGAATATAATTTCCGCGACCTCAACATTACGATGGATCAGGACGCGAACAAGCTGGCGACACTCTCTCTGAGCACGACGCTGATGCGCAACCAGCGCAACGCCGCGCTGAATCTCAAAGGCCAGCTGGATGCTGCGCAATATCCGCACCGTCTTACCGGCCAGCTGCAGCAGCTCGATTACACCTTATCGGGCGCCGACATTCCGTCTCAGGGGATTAAAGGGTCGTTAAGCCTGCAAGGCGAATGGAATGGTGACCGGCAGCAGTTCTCCTTTAGTGGTCTGCAGCTCACCGCAAATGACAGTACCCTGACCGGGCAGGGCAGTGGTCATGTGGTGCCGCCACAGCAGCTGGCGCTGGATCTGAAAGCCAGCAACCTGAATCTCGATAATTTACTCACCAGTGCGCCCGTTTCTGAAGCGCCTGGCGCGCAGCACGCCACCGTGGCCCGTTCGCCGGTGATTGCTGCGCCGCGTGAACGCACCAATGCGGACTCTCCTCTCAACGACATGGATCTGGCGCTAAAACTTCAGGCGAATAATGCGGTATGGCGCGGCCTCTCGCTGACTGATTTTACGTTAAATGCCCGCAATCAGCAGGGACTCATGACGCTGAACACCCTCAGCGGCAAGCTGGGTAATGGCAGCTTCTCGATTCCCGGCAGCATCGACATTCGTCATCCAGAGACACGGGTCAGCCTGAAACCGCAACTCCGGTTTATTCAAATCCAGCCGTTGCTGAAAGCGTTTGCACTACCGGAAAGTCTGCAGGGCAACCTGAGTCTTGACGGGGAGCTGTCCGGCGATACGCTGACAGTCGAGGCGGCAAAGCGCAGCTGGCAGGGCAGGGCGACGATCAGTGCCAGCAACCTGAAGCTGGCACAGCTTAATCTCCAGCAAATGGTGCAGCGTGCTGTGGCTCGGGTCAGCGATAAGGTCAGCAGCCAGGATGCCGTAGAAGAGGGTATTGAGTCGATCAGCGGGCAGGTGGCGCTGAATAAAGGTGTACTCAGCTTCAGTGATCTCAATGGTAACGGTCAGAATCTGGGATTACAGGGCGCGGGCAAAGTCGACATGGTGCAGCAACAGCTGGATGTGACGCTGGGACTGAAAATCAGCGGCTGGCGTGGCGATGATGCGCTGGTAAAGGCACTTTCCAGTCAGCCTATCCCACTGCGTATGTATGGCGGCTGGAACAGCCTGCAATATTCCCTGCCAGTGGATGATGTTCTTCGTAACCGTCTGCAGAGTGAGGCCAGGTCACGTCTGAATCAGTGGATTGATCGCCAGAAAGAGGGCGAGAACAAAGAGAATCTGAAGAAAATCATGCGTCCCTAGCGGGCGCATTCCCTGCGCCCCTGGCAGTGGCTATACCTCGTAATCTGCGTCAGGCTGCCGCAGGATTTCTACCTTCTGAATCCGATGATTTTCAACCTGCAGCGTTCGCAGCAGATAGTCACCCAGTTGCAACACTTCGCCTTCCTGAGGAATGTGTTGCAGCTTATCCATCAGTAAGCCTGCCAGCGTATGGTAGTCACGCTGTTCATCCAGCGGCAATTTCACATAGAGCGCCAGATCGTCCAGTGGCATATGGCCGTTGGCAATCCAGTGACCTTCACCCTGAATCTGTATATCGTAACGGGCGTCAATTTCACCTGCCTCATTCGGCAGATTGCCGGCGATGGTCTCCATCACATCGCTCAGCGTCACCACGCCTTCCATTGAACCGAACTCATCCACCACAAAGGCAAAATGTGTATGAGCCTGACGAAACTGTTCCAGCGCCTGCAGCAGGGTCAGTCGCTCAGGAAATACCAGCGGTTGTCGGATAAGGGCGCGTAAATCGAGTGAATTGTTGTGCAGCGACTGGTGCAGCAGATCGATAACATGCACCACACCCAGTGGTTCACTGGAGTGTTCGGTTATCAGAATGCGCGTGTGCTGATTGCGGTCAAGGCGCGACATGATCTCAGCCGGATCATCACTGAGATCAATATGGTCGACGTCGTGACGCGAGGTCATGATGCTGTTAACGTGACGCTGACCCATGCCCAGCACGCGGGCAATCATTGCGCGTTCCTGGCGGTTAAAGAGCATACTCTCATCGCTGTCAGCAATCAGTGATGAGGTTTTGGCATCCAGCTCCGCCGGTTCTGCTGCCCCGCGCAGCAGCCTTAATACCGCTTCAGCCGTGCGCTGGCGCAGTGGGCGACCAGCCGACAGCACGCGGCGGCGATTAAAGTGTGCCAGCTGGTTAAGCGCTTCGATGACAACTGAGAAGCCGATGGCCGCGTAGAGATACCCTTTAGGAATGACAAAGCCAAAGCCTTCCGCCACCAGGCTGAAACCGATCATCAGCAAAAAGCTTAAGCAGAGGATGACAATTGTCGGATGGTTGTTCACAAAGCGGGTTAACGGCTTGCTGGCGAGCAGCATCAGCAAAATGGCAATGGTGACAGCAACCATCATGACGGGCAGATCATTCACCATGCCCACGGCGGTAATGACCGCATCCAGTGAGAATATGGCATCCAGCACCACGATTTGCGCCACCACCGGCCAGAATTTAGCGCCGCCTTTTTGTTGACCGGACGCCTCATCGTGTCCTTCCAGACGCGCATTCAACTCTGTAGTGGCTTTAAATAGCAGGAAAATGCCGCCTGACAGCAGCAACAGATCGCGCGCACTAAAGGGGTGTCCGCCCAGCGTGATCCAGGGTTCTTTCAGGGTAACCAGCCAGGAAAGCGATGCCAGTAACAATAATCGGCATAATAACGCCAGCAGCAGTCCTATCACGCGTGCGCGGTCGCGAAGCGGTCCAGGCAGCTTCTCAACCAGGATGGCAATAAAGATAAGATTGTCGATGCCTAAAACCAGTTCCAGAACGATTAGCGTTACTAATCCCGCCCATAGCGAGGGATCTGCAATTACCTCCAGCATGTCATGTTCACCTGAATATTTTAAATTGAGTTTTCTCTGATGATAGTGGAGTGCAAAGCCACGTACAAATGGCAGGGCAGGGGAGCGATGACCCAATCAAGGCGATATATCGTGCAAAATATGAACATATGAGTGTGACGTTTTGATTAAATTCACAGAATGCAGCAGAGAGTATTCTGACTCCTTTTTAACCCTGGATGAGATATTCACCTGTCGGGCTTATGCGATTTATCTCATCACGAGTATGGCATTAATCCTAATTTTGAAGAAAGCATTGCACTGCCTGTCAGGCCTCAATACTAATCGCTGGTAGTCTTTTTCCTAAAATAGTCCAGGGATAGCGGGACCTGCTTGTAAACAAGCCAGTAATAACTAGTATAGCAACAAGTTTGCAAACTCTGCCCCAGAGTCGTAATTCGCGAGCCTATTCGACATTAATCGCAATGTGACGAATGAGTCATTCGCCGGTGAACGTCTGCACGATGCAATGCGGTAACGTTACTGCATTACGGGGATCAATATGAATGACGACAGCGATATTGGCAGCGACAGCCAAGGGCGGTAGCGTGCCCGAATCGTGTTTTTGTTGATAAAGTGAGCAGCGCTGGCGGTGGTTAAGTCAGAGTAATCTGTTGGTATTCATCACAATATTACTGGTTTATGGTTAAGATCATTGGCGTAAACGCCGCAGGAGCTCCCCTTAGAAACGGCTCAGTCTGGAGAGGTTTCGTCGCTTAATGATTTAACAGGCGATAGCCGTTGCGGGTTTAAGGAAATAAAATAAAGAGTTAAATATGCGCGATACAGAATTTACGTTTAAAAGTCTTATTACCAAATTAATGCTGGCATGTTCAGACTTAATTTGTTTCAACGCAGCATTATTTGTGGCGATGATGCTAATTAATCTTCACTCAGGTTCGCCGCTGGCAGATATTTCTGAAAAAGAAATGAATTTAAAAATTGCCACACACATTTGTCTGTCGGTAATTTGTATTGGCTGGTTCTGGGTAAGGCTTCGGCACTATACCTACCGGAAACCTTTCTGGTTCGAATTAAAAGAAGTTTTTCGTACCATTCTTATATTTTCTGTCATCGATCTGTCGATCACCGCACTGTCGCAGTGGCAGATGTCGCGTTTCGTCTGGTTACTGACCTGGGTTCTGGCGCTGATTTTAATTCCAACCTGTCGTGCGCTCTCAAAACGTCTGCTGAATAAAAAAGGCTTGTGGAAGAAACAAACCATTATTATCGGCAGCAGCAAAAATGCGCACGAAGCCTGGCAGGCACTGCAAAGCGAAGAGGTCATGGGTTTTGACGTTATCGCTTTCTACGACGTTGATGGAACCTGTCCGCAGGAGATCATGAATGGCGTGCCAGTGCTGCGTGATGAGCAGGAGCTCTGGAGCCTGACTAACAGCGAAACCCAGTTTATCGTGGCAGTCGAGTATGAGCAGAGTCAGTATCGTGATATCTGGCTAAAATCGCTGGCGATGCATAACTGCCGTTCAGTTTCAGTGATTCCGACCCTGCGTGGTGTTCCGCTTTACGGTACAGACATGGCTTATATCTTTAGCCATGAGGTGATGATTCTGCGTGTTCAGAATAACCTGGCTAAACGCACCTCGCGTTTCCTGAAGCGGGCATTCGATATCGTGGGTGCACTCTCAATTATCCTGATGCTGATGCCAGCGCTGCTGGTGCTGGGCTTCCTGGTGGGCCGTGATGGTGGACCGCCGATTTATGGTCACGAACGTGTGGGAATGAATGGCCGTAAATTCAAATGCCTGAAATTCCGTTCAATGGTCATCAATTCCAAAGAAGTGCTGGAAGAGGTATTACGCACCGATCCGATTGCGCGTGCGGAATGGGATAAAGATTTCAAACTCAAAAATGATCCACGTATTACTAAAGTGGGCCACTTCATCCGTAAAACAAGCCTCGATGAGCTGCCTCAGCTCTGGAACGTGGTGCGCGGTGATATGAGTCTGGTTGGACCTCGTCCGGTCATTGAAGATGAACTCTGTCGTTATGCTGGTGATGTTGATTATTACCTGATGGCTAAGCCGGGCATGACGGGATTGTGGCAGGTCAGCGGTCGTAATGACGTTGACTATGAAACCCGCGTCTATTTCGATTCGTGGTACGTAAAAAACTGGTCACTGTGGAATGACATTGCCATTCTGTTCAAAACAGTGGGTGTGGTGTTAAAACGCGACGGTGCCTATTAACCGTGAGTCGAAATGAGCGTGCTAACGCGCGCTCAGAGGTGTTGTGCCGTTGTCAGGCGTGTCGTTAATAGCGGCCATCACCAGGGATATCGCAGTGCATCCATAGTCCGCTATGATGCAAGGCGTTTCAGGTACACCCTGGTTGATGGCCACTACTTATAACAAGTGGAGCAAGGATAATGAACGACAGGTTCAGTGCTTAAGGCTTTAGTCAGCCAGGATTTACTTTTTGTTGGACGCTTACACAGCGGCGGTTTCGCCTCTATCAATAAATAACTGATAGCGAAGATCTAAATGATTACAATCAAAATGAAATTGATACCCTTGCTGGTATCCGCCACATTCCTTGTCGGGTGTACAATCGAACCCGGTTCTCGTCTTACTACATCAGGAAAAGATGTTATCGAGCAGCAGGATAGCAACTTTGACATCGATAAATACGTCAACGTCTTTCCGTTAACGCCTTCACTGGTTGAAAAGATGCGTCCTAAGCCTCTGGTGGCTCAGACGAACCCGGCACTGCAGAACGAAATTCAGAACTATGAATACCGTATCGGCGTGGGCGATGTCCTGACCGTGACAGTCTGGGATCACCCGGAACTGACCACGCCAGCGGGTCAATACCGTAGCGCTAGCGACACCGGTAACTGGGTGCATTCTGACGGCACCATCTTCTATCCTTACATTGGTCGCGTCCGTGTCGCGGGCCGTACCGTCGGCGAAGTGCGTGACGAAGTTTCGCGTCGTCTGGCTCAGTATATTGAAAGTCCACAGGTTGATGTCAGCATCGCCTCGTTCAAATCGCAGAAAACCTATGTTACGGGTTCTGTGACCACCTCAGGTCAGCAGGCGATCACCAACGTACCGTTGACGGTTCTGGATGCGATCAACGCCGCTGGCGGCCTGGCACCTGATGCTGACTGGCGTAACGTCGTGCTGACGCACAACGGTCGTGAGCAGCGCGTCTCTCTGCAGGCACTGATGCAGAATGGCGACCTGAGCCAGAACCACCTCCTCTATCCAGGCGATATTCTCTACGTTCCGCGTAACGATGATCTGAAAATCTTCGTGATGGGTGAAGTGAAGCAGCAAACCACGCTGAAAATGGACCGTAGCGGCATGACGCTGGCGGAAGCGCTGGGCAATGCGGCGGGGATGGATCAAACCACCTCTGACGCTACTGGTGTCTTCGTTATCCGTCCACTGCACGGCACCGATCGCAGCAAGATTGCCAACATCTATCAGTTGAACACCAAAGATGCAGCATCCATGGTGATGGGAACCGATTTCCAGCTCCAGCCTTATGACATCGTCTATGTCACCTCTACACCGCTGACGCGCTGGAACCGTGTGATTTCGCAACTGATACCAACCATTGCTGGTATCAACGATGCGACTCAGGCCGCACAGCGTATCCGCAACTGGTCGAACTAAGGTCTGACCATGATTACGTCCGTGTTAGTCGTTTGCATTGGCAACATCTGCCGCTCTCCTACCGGAGAGCGCCTGTTTAAACGTGCATTGCCCGATTTGGATGTTCGCTCTGCTGGCCTGGGAGCGCTGGTAGGCCATGCGGCCGACAGAGTGGCATCCGAGGTCGCGGCAGCGCAGGGCCTGTCGCTGGAAGGACATCAGGCACAGCAACTGACGGCCGAAATGTGCCGCCAGGCTGATCTGATTCTGGTCATGGAAAAGCGACATATTGAACAGGTCAATCGCATCGACCCGGCTGCACGTGGCAAAACCATGTTGCTTGGGCACTGGCTCAATCAGAAAGAAATTGCGGATCCGTACAGAAAAAGCCGTGAGGCCTTTGAAGAGATTTACGGGTTACTGGAAAACGCTACCCAGAAATGGGTCAACGTATTAAGCCGATAGTTGGGATTATCCATGAATATAAAAAATAAGGTCAGAACTGCGCCGGGAGAGGATTCGAATGGATGGGATCTGGCGCATCTTGTGGGACAGCTAATTGATCATCGCTGGATCATTGTTGCCGTTACCGCATTTTTCATGCTGGCGGGAACACTCTACACACTGTTTGCAACACCGATTTACAGCGCAGATGCGTTAGTTCAGGTTGAGCAGAAGAATGCCAGTACCGTCCTGAACGAAATTGACAGCATTCTGCCACAAACGCCAGCCTCCGATACGGAGATCGAGATTCTGGAATCCCGTATGGTCATCGGCAAAACCGTTGACGATCTGGGTCTGGATACTGTGGTTGAGCAGAACTACTTCCCGGTTATCGGCAAGGGCCTGTCGCGCCTGATGGGCAACAAACCTGCTGATATCGCGATTTCGCGTCTGGAAATCCCACGCACTGTCGAAAAACGTAATGTCGAGCTGGAAGTTACCGGTCCGGATAGCTACACCGTCTCTAAAGATGGCGATGAGTTGTTTAAAGGTAAAGTCGGCCAGCTGGAGTCGCACGGCGACATCAGCATGCTGGTGAGCGAGATTCATGCCGATGAAGGCACCAGCTTCACCGTGACTAAGCTGAATGACCTGCAGGCGATCCGTTCCGTACTGGCTAACCTGACCGTTGCAGACAAAGGTAAAGATACCGGCGTACTGGGTCTGGAGTATCTGGGTGAAGATCCCGAGCAGATCAGCAAAGTCCTGAACCAGATTGTGAACAACTATCTGTTACAGAACGTTGAGCGCAAGTCAGAGCAGGCAGAGAAAAGCCTGGAGTTCTTACGCACTCAGTTGCCTGCCGTTCGCGCCAAGCTGGATGAAGCAGAAAACAAACTGAATACGTTCCGTCGTCAGAACGAATCGGTTGACCTGTCACTGGAAGCGAAATCCGCCCTGGACTCTTCTGTCAGCGTGCAGAGCCAGTTGAACGAACTGACCTTCCGTGAAGCTGAAGTGTCTCAGCTGTTTACCAAAGATCACCCAACGTATCGCGCGCTGCTTGAAAAACGCAAAACGCTGGAAGGTGAACAGGCTCAGCTGAACAAGAAAATTTCTGGCATGCCACAGACTCAGCAGGAAATCCTGCGTCTGACCCGTGACGTTCAGTCAGGTCAGGAGATCTACATGCAGTTGCTGAACCGTCAGCAGGAGCTGAGCATCAGCAAAGCCAGCACCGTGGGTGATGTCCGCATCATCGATAACGCGCAGACCGCTAACGCGCCGGTTGCACCGAAGAAGCTGCTGATTATCGCTGCAAGCCTGATTCTGGGCCTGTTCGTGTCAATGGGTCTGGTTCTGCTGAAAGCCCTGCTGCATCACGGTATCGAGAACCCTGAACAGCTGGAAGAGCTGGGCATGAATGTCTACGCCAGCGTTCCACTCTCTGAGTGGCAGCGTAAGAAAGATACCGAAGCGCTGGCGCGTCGTGGCAGCAAGGTGAAAACCGACCCGCACGAAACACTGCTGGCGCTGGGTAATCCGACTGACCTCTCCATCGAAGCGATTCGTAGCCTGCGCACCAGCCTGCACTTCGCCATGATGGAAGCGAAAAACAACATCCTGATGATCACCGGCGCCAGCCCGGGTATTGGTAAAACCTTTATCTGTGCCAACCTGGCGACACTGGTCGCGAAAGCGGGTCAGCGTGTTCTGTTTATCGATGGCGACATGCGTCGTGGTTACACCCACGAGCTGCTGGGCGCGGATAACAAATCAGGCCTGTCAAACGTGCTCTCCGGTAAAACGGAATTCAGCCCGGCGCTGATTCAGCAGGGCGTCTACGGTTTCGACTTCCTGCCACGTGGTCAGGTTCCACCGAACCCGTCTGAGCTGCTGATGCATCGTCGTATGGGTGAGCTGCTGGATTGGGCGAGCAAGAACTACGACCTGGTGTTAATCGATACGCCGCCAATCCTGGCCGTCACCGATGCGTCAATTATCGGTAAAATGGCCGGTACTTCACTGATGGTGGCGCGTTTCGAAGCCAATACCACCAAAGAAGTGGACGTCAGCTTCAAACGCTTTGCCCAGAACGGTATTGAGATTAAAGGTGTGATCCTCAACGGCGTGGTGCGTAAAGCCGCCAATGCTTACGGACATGGTTATGACTACTACGCCTATGACTACAGCAAGCCCAGCAAAAGCTGATCATTGAGTAATAACCAGGGGGCGGTCTGACCGCCCCTTTTTATCGTCCTTTTGAATGACGACACGCATCAATTTACACAGGTTATTCTGTCCAAACCCACAAAAGCGATACCTCTATAAATCGCATGGCGAGCGTCAATCAACAGAATTCATCACCAGCATGGCATTGCCTGCACGCAATGTGTGACCGTACTGTCAGGTTTACTGAAAAGCCCGTCGGGAAGGCGAAGCGTGATTATTGCTGGCATGAGAACTTGTGGAATTAAGGAATCACACCATGGCTCCATATTGGTATGTATCAGGATTTTTACTGCTGATTTCGCTGTTTGAATTAGCCCTGAAAAAAGACGAACGCACAAATCATATTCTGACCTGGCTGCTCTGTTTTGCTGCCATTCTATTGATTGTTTTTGGGGGAATACGCGGCCTTGGCACCGGCATGGATGACTTCCAGTACCGGAGCTTCTTTGAAGACTTTGTTCGACGTATAGAGATTAACGGCTTCTTTAAAACCGTTGCTTTTTTCCGTTACGAACCGCTGATTTTTGCCACGGCCTGGATCACCAGTCTGTTTTCGCATAATGCCAGCATCTTTCTGTTTGTTTTCTGCGCCCTTGCCGTATCCATCAATGCTTACTTTTTCAAAAAGATGTCACCGTATCCGGTGCTGGCGCTGGTGCTCTATTCAGCGCACATCTTTATTAACAAAGATATAAACCAGATTCGCTTTGGCCTGAGTTCTGCGCTGTTCCTTGGTGTCCTGTGGTCAATCTATCTCAAGCGTTACTGGTGGGCTTTTGCCTTCTTTATTCTGTCGTTTACAAGCCATAACACTGCCGTAATGGTGGTAACACTTGTGCCGTTCCTGTTTATTCGCGACTGGCGCTGGTGGCCTGTGGTCATTATCGTTGCCAGTCTGCCGCTGTCCGTAGTGGGCGGATCCAGCTTTGTTGCCCTGATTGCGGGTCATCTTGGATCGCTGGGGGAAAGGGCCTCGGGCTATAACAATGACCCGTCCTACGCAATGGGTGGCAGCATCCTGGCCGTATCGAACCTGAAAAACATCATGCTGGTGTTTGTCTTCTTCTATTTCATGCTTACTGACCAGTTGAAGCGCGAAAATTATGCTCAGTATCGTCTTAACTATCTGCTGATCATGAGTTTTGCTATTGGCGGTGCTGTCAGGATCTTCCTGTACAACTTCCCTTCAGGTTCGCGCCTGTCCAACTATTTGCAACAGGTCGAGCCGATCATCCTGACCTCACTGATTTATCAGGCCAGGCGATCGTGGAAGCCAGCGCTGTACGCGATGCTGGTGTTCTTCCTGCTCTATTACCTCTACTACAACACCATTTCAACCAAGCAGGCCGTTACTGGCTATGAAGTGGCGCGGGAGTTTTGGCTGGTCCACTGATTGACCCGACGGGCGCCCCTTCGTGATAAGTGTCACGCGGGGGCGCTCGCGTGTGAGAATTCAGATTTTTAATCGACCGTTGTCGACTGAACTGTTTATTTTTTTGAACTTTTTAATGAGGTGCTGGCAATGAAGGACATTCGTTTCTCCATCGTAATTCCGGCTTATAACGCGTCAGAATCGATTGTCACGACGCTGGATTGCGTTAAAGCACAAACGTATCGTAATTTCGAAGTCATCATCGTGGATGATAAGTCTGCAGATGCCGCCGCGCTGGCGGAGGTCGTTCGCAGCGAACGCTATCAGGATCTCGACATCAATCTGGTGCTTTCTGAGGTCAAACTCAACGGGGCCGGTGCACGTAACAAAGGCATTGAGCTGGCGACCGGTGATTATGTCAGTTTTCTTGACGCCGATGATGAGTGGGCGGCGGACAAACTGCAGCAGGTAACTGAAAAAATTGCTCAACTGGACGCACAGGGCAAAAAGAATGTCGTTATTTTCAGCCAGGTAAATATCTATCAGGACGGCACATTCCTGAAAGTGATGCCAATGCAACCACCAGGCAAAAATGAAACCGTCGCTGAGTATCTGTTCGGCTGTTATGGCTTTATCCAGACCAGCACGATTGTGCTGAAACGGGAAGATGCGGCGAAAATTCAGTTCGATACCCGCTACATCCGTCATCAGGATTATGATTTCTGCATTCGTGCCGACCGCATGGGCTATGACTTTGTGATGATCGCCGCACCGCTGGCGAACTACCACCTGGTCACAAAATTTGGCTCAAAACATAAAGGCGAATCGGTGAACTATTCGATGTTCTGGCTTGATAGCATGAAGCCGCATCTTACCCCGCGTGATATCCACACCTACAAAGCTTTTAAGCTGCCGCTGCGCTACAAGATGGACGGTAAGTCGCTGATGGCGAGCCTGAGCTTTGCTCGCTACTTCTTCCTCACCAATAAAGACAACCGTACTTATTTTATGAACCGGGTTAAAGACAAGGTCAAAGCACGTTTTGGCGGTGAGAAAGCGATCTCCTGACGCGCACTGCGCCTCGCTCTGCTCCTGATACCAGGAGCACCTCTCTTTTCGTTTACATTCAGGGTTGAAGATGAATACTTCTGTTGGAACCGTTGGCATTGTTATGCCTATGTACAATGCCCGTCAGACCGTGTTACGCGCTGTGCAATCGGTTATCAATCAGCACTATACCGACTGGCACCTCTATCTGGTCAACGATAAATCCACTGATGACTCGCTGGCATTTGTGCGGGAGCATTGTCAGGATCCGCGCATTACCATTCTGGATAACGCGGTCAACATGGGCGCAGCAGAGACCCGCAACGTCGGACTGCGCGCGGCCACTGAAGAGATTATTGCCTTTCTTGACAGCGATGATGAGTGGCATGCGGATAAGCTGACCCAGCAGGTAGCTGCTATCGCCGCCGGTGATGATTTTGTGATTACCGAATATCACTATAAAACCCGCAAGGCTGAGCACGACATTACCTACGGAAAGCCTTACCTGCAGCAGGACAACTTTGTGAAAAAGCAGTATCGCGTCTGCTTCTCCTCTGTCTGTTTCCGTCGTCCGCCACAGGGACTTTTCTTCCAGCGCAAAGGTCATGAAGATTTCCTGTTTTTGTATGAATTATTCACCCGCTATAAGCAGGCACGGGTAATTCAGACGATTCTTGTCAACTATTACGAATTAGGCGATTCCCTTTCTCGCAATAAGAACAAAGCAGCCCAGTGGCACCTTGAATTATTAAGAATTATCTATAAAAACAATCCGTTAAAAATCTATTACTATTACGCCTGGTATATGGTGAATGGTGTGCTGTTTACCCTTAAGCATCGTTGAGCCTGTCGGCAGGATTGTCTTTATTATTTGAGGTGGATAGCGTTTCATGAAAAAAATTGTCCTGGTGATCAAAGATGCTTATTCGTATGCGGGCACCGAGAACATCTGTAACTTCATGTCAGAGTGTCTTGGCGAAACACATGACGTCACCATCTACTCGCTGGAAGGCAGTGGTAAGACTTTTTATCCGTTTGAACATGTCAGACAGATTGTCAGCTTCGAAGGGCAGAGCAACCCCATTAAAAGCGCGGTAGCCCGGATCCACGAAGAGGGTTTCGATACCGTCTTCCTGATCAGCATGGGGCGTCTGAGCGTCATGTTTGCCTTCTGGAATCTGCTGGCAATGAAGAAGAAACGGGGCAAAGCCTACGCCTGCGAGCACATTGCCATTAACTCCTTCAGCAAGCCGATCAAGTTCCTCAAGTTTCTGCTGCTGCGCTACTACGACCGCGTGATTGTTCTGACCGACAAAGATCATCAGGTGTTCAGCCGCTGGCACATTCCCAGCAAGCAAATTCCTAACCCCGTCGTCTACAAAGGTTTTCAGCGTCAGACTCGTCATCGTCAGGCGCTGGCGGTGGGCCGTCTGGATAACCAGAAAGGGTTTGATCTGATGCTGGATATCTGGCGCGACTTCGCACGCAGCCATCCGGACTGGACGCTGGTGATTGCCGGTGATGGTGAACTGCGTCAGCAGCTGCACGATCAGGCCGCCGTACTGGGCATCACTGACAGCGTGAAGTTTGTCGGTAAGGTCAGCAATATCAATGACTACTACCGTGACAGCGATATGGCGCTGATGACCTCGCGTTATGAAGGATTGCCACTGGTGCTGCTGGAAGCAAAATCCTGGTCACTGCCCGTTGTAGCGTATGACTGTCCGACCGGACCGCAGGAGATCATCAATCACGGTGAAGACGGTTTCCTGGTTCCGATGAATGATAAAGCCACGTTTCTGGCACGAATGGAGCAGCTCGCCACCGATGACGCGCTGTTCTATGCCATGAGCGAAAAAACCAAACAAACCGCGCTGAAATTCGACGGTAACCAGATTAAGCAAAGCTGGCTGTCATTGGTTTAACCGGAGCTGGAAACGCTCACTTGCGACGTGCCTCAGGGACACCGCCATGGCCAATGGCCTTATTGACTACGGGAATTGATGCATGAAAAGAAGAGAAGTTTTACAGACCGCCGCCTCCGCTCTGGTGGGGGCTCTCTCCGTGAGCACCTTTTCCAGCTACGCTGCAAAAAGTAACGGTATTGCCCTGAAGCCGGTTGATGCCACTAATATCCCGAAAGGCGACGTGCCGATCCTGACGCCAGAAAATGTCTACGCGATGCCACCGCAATTCTGGCAGAGCTTTGAAGGAAAACTCTGGATCGGTAAAGCGGGTGCGGATGCCAGTAAGCCTGGCAACCAGATTCCGGTCTTCCTGCGTGACGCCAGCGGTAAGGTGTCTGAGATTGCGCAGCCCATCGCGCTGAATAAAGGCAATTTTACCCAGTTTATTCAGGACAATGCCGCATTGATTGCCGATCCTTCGCATTCGATGACGGTGGAAGACAGCAACGGTCAGACGCTGTTCAACATTGCGGATGTCAGTCGTCCGGGCGCTGCAGATTTCAGTCAGCGTCTGGCGCAGCCAGCGGGTTATCAGCTGATTGGTGAGATTGCGTCTGTGGCGGAGTTACGTAAAACCCGTCCACTGTTTGAAGGGGCCAAGGTTAAGCTGAAAAGCTGGCATGAAGGACGGGAAGTTGGCGGCGGCGAGTTTGTCGGGAGCTTCCAGCCTGCCCAGAATGATGGCGGTGTGAATTTTGCCGGTGAGGGGTTCTCCTGGCGTCGTGTGGTAGACGATTTTAACCGCCTGACGCTGTTTGATTTCGGTGCGATTGCCGATGGCAAAACCGATACGGCACCCGCCATTATGGCGATGTTCCAGTGGTCGCAGCAGGCTAACCAGCAGATCTGCGTCCAGTTCCCGGCCGGTACCTTTATGGTCTCAGCCTGTAACCTTGGCGATAAGTATCTCAACTTCTTCCGCATGTCCGGTGCGATGGTGAACTTCGGCTATTTTCCAGCGACCACAATTGTCTCGGATGGTAAGTCAGCGTTCGTCTTTGAGATGAACGCCCGTCGCGTTGAACTTTCTAACCTGATTTTTAATGGCAACAGCGATAAGAGTGCAAATCAGCAGGGCTTTTTCCATAACAACTGTCCTGGCGGACAATATTTCCGGGGTGCCTGCCTGCGCTTTAACGCCGTTGGCGGCACGGCCATCAGCCTGCAGGATACCCTCGATTGTAAAATTGACCAGTGGTACGCCTCTCGTTGCAGCGGCGACGTAATTAAATCGGGCTGGTCAGGGCAGAAGCAGGGCAAATGGGACCACAGCACCGCAATTGAGCTGTCAAACTTCAATGCGCAGCACTGTCGTGGCGGTAAAGTCCTTAACCTGCCGCGCTGCGGTCAGTCAATTATCCATAACGGCTGGATTGAGCACTGCGATAACCCAGGCGATCTCTCCAACGGCCAGTGGATCGTTGATGCGCTGAGCATTGAGGATTGTAAGAATCCGCTTATCGCCCATAACACTCGCCTGAATATGCGTCAGACCAGTCTCCAGTCGGGCAGCTGGATTGATAACTCCATGCAGGGCGATCGTCTGCTTAGCATCTGGGAAATGGGCTCTACCCGCGTTGAGTCCTATGGCGTCGCACTGGATGGCAGCCTGAAGTACAACTACATCACCTCGCGCTGGCGCTTAGAGAACAACACGAATCAGGAAACCTGGTTTGATCTCGGTAGCCTCTACTCACCGACGGTGGGGGATTCATGGGAGATCGAGATTTTCGGTCAGTCGCAATTCAGTAACGGCAGTGGTGATAAGCCGCTGATGAACCTGATCGGCGACAAGACCACCGGCGGCCGCGCGGTAATCCACGTGCAGCGTAAGAAAGACCGCTCGGAAGCGAGCTGGTCAGCCGAAGGCAGCTGCCCGATTGTGGATGTGCGCTATGTGGCTGAGCATGACACCGATGTGCATCTCTACGTCAAACTGGCGGGCTGGACGCCGTCGGCTGCCGTGCTGGTGAAAACCACCGGTAAAGATCGCTTTGTGACCGGGCGATGTGCGCGGGTCAATGCGGTAATGGAGAAGGGCAATCCACCGTCAGGTGACGCGACGAAACGCGCGCCACAGCGCTTCAGCCTGCACAACGGCAAAGCGGGTATCGGTGCCAACGAGCAGGGCGATCTGTTAATGGCTTCCCGTCCGATCGCTGCCGATCAGGTTGATACCAGTAAGCCAGAAGGGTTTGTTTCCGTGGTAATCAACGGGAAACAGGTTGCACTGCCTTACTTCGCGATTAAGTCGTAACAGCGTCTATAACGGCCGCCAGAATGGAGGCGGCCGGTTTCAACAGGAGCACTACCTTTGGGTGCGTTATCCCGTAAAGCATTACTTTTAATCAGAGTTCATTTTGCCCATTGCGGATCTGGGCGGCTTTCAGAATTAAAAAAAATTCATTCGGAGTTTTTATGAAAATTTTATTGGTGGGTAACCACACGTGTGGGAACCGCGGGGATGGCGCGATTCTTCGTGGACTGATTGATTCAATGCGGTCTGCACGGAGTGATTTAGAGATTGACGTTATAAGCCGTTATCCAACCAGCTCCGGTTATCTGCTCCAGCAGGATATACAGCAGGATGCGCTGTATCTGCACAACAGCAAGTCTGGTAAAGGTCTGGTCGGTTCGTTTAAACGTAAAGTCGCGAACCGCCTGATGCCCGATATCATGATGGCGCATCTGGGCAAGGGCGGTATCTTTAAGTCCTTCTCAGTACCACCGCACCTGAAAGCGTTTACGGAAAGTCTGGAAAAATATGATGCGATTATTCAGGTGGGCGGATCGTTCTTCGTTGACCTCTATGGCGTAACCCAGTTCGACCATGCGCTCTGTGCACTGATGGCCAAAAAGCCGATCTACCTGATTGGTCACTCGGTGGGGCCTTTCCAGAACCCGCGCGTTAATGCGCTGGCGAATTTTGTCTTTGATCGGGTCGACAGCCTGGTGCTGCGCGAATCGGTCAGCCTTGATCTGATGAAGCGCGATGGTGTGACCAGCTCTAAAGTGGCGTCTGGTGTGGATACCGCTTTCCTGGTACGTGCGCGTGAAGTCGAAAACCCAAGCCATAACCTGCTCTACTGGCAGGGCATTATCGATGGTCGTAAAACCATCGCGATCACCGTGCGTGAACTGGCGCCGTTTGATAAGCGTCTGGGTGTCACACAGAAAGAGTATGAAGCAGCATTTGGCCGGGTCATCAACGCCATGATTGCGGAAGGCTATCAGGTTGTGGCGTTCTCAACCTGTACCGGCATCGACAGCTATGCCAAAGATGATCGCATGGTCGCACTGACACTACGTGACCACGTGACGCAGCCTGAATATTACCATGTCATCATGGATGAGTTTAATGACCTGGAGCTGGGCATCCTGCTGAGTCATTGTCATCTGACCATTGGTACCCGCCTGCACTCGGCGATTATCTCCATGAACTTTGGCACCCCGGCTGTGGCAATCAACTACGAGCACAAGTCGATGGGTGTGATGAACCAGCTTGGTCTGCCGCAGATGGCAACCGACGTAAAAAGCCTGATGGATGGCTCGCTGATCGATAAGGTAAAAACGGTCCTTGCCGATTACGACAACATCAAGCTGAAGGTCAACACGGCCGTTGCGAATGAAAGGGAAATTGGCAACCGGATCACTGAAGAGATTCTCAAAGTATTAGGGTAATGTGATGAAACTGACTTTTTTCACCATGCGTTTCCCGGTTGCCTCTGAGACATTCGTACTAAATCAGGTAACCCATTTTATTGATGCCGGTTACGAGGTGGAGATCATTTCAGTCTTTCCCGGCGATTTAGTGAACCGGCATGCCGCGTTTGATGAGTATGGTCTGGCGGCGAAGACGCACTATCTGCTGCCGGAAGAGAAAATCTCAATTGTCGATAAGCTGAACCAGCGTATCAAACTGGTGCTGCCAAAAGTGACCAAACCGTCGCTACTGCGTTCGCTGAATGTGCGCCGTTATGGCGCGCAGTCCAGCAAACTGCTGCTGCCGTCGATTGTGGCGAATGCTAAGCAGACCTTCACTGCAGATGTGTTCCTGGTGCATTTCGGCTATGCCGGTGCGCTGGCGAACAAGCTGCGTGAACTGGGCGTGCTCAAGGGTAAACAGGCGACCGTGTTTCATGGCGCCGATATTTCCCGTCGTCACATTCTGGAAGAGCACAAACTCGATTACGTCAATCTGTTCCGCCAGAGTGAGCTGATGCTGCCTATCAGCCATCTGTGGGAAAACAAGCTGATCGAGATGGGCTGTCCGCCGGAAAAAATTCACGTGACGCGTATGGGCATTGAACCGGAGAAATTTAACTTCCAGCCGCGGCAGGCGTTCCAGACGCCGCTGCGTATCGTTTCGGTGGCGCGTCTGACCGAGAAGAAAGGGCTGGATGTGGCGGTCAAAGCCAGCGCCATCCTGAAGCAGCGTGGCGGTCAGTTTCAGTACACCATCATCGGCAATGGCGATCAGGATGAGATGATGCGTGATTTCATCGCCCGCGAGGGGATGGAGGATTGCGTCAGCATGCCGGGCTTCAAACCGCAGGAGGAGATTCGTCGTGCGCTGAGCGAAGCCGATATCTTCCTTCTGCCGTCTAAAACCGCCGCAGATGGTGACATGGAAGGTATTCCGGTTGCACTGATGGAGGCGATGGCGGTGGGCCTGCCGGTGGTCTCAACCTTCCACAGTGGTATTCCGGAACTGATTGAGAACAACGTCTCTGGCTGGCTGGTGGAAGAGGATGATCCTGAGGCGCTGGCGGAAACGCTGCTGAAGCTCTCTCAGGGCGAAGTGGATGTGGCGCCCGTGGTTGCCGCGGCACGCCACAAAGTCGAGACTGAATTTAATCAGCATATCGCCTACGGCGAACTGGCACAGATTCTGGAGCGACTGGTGTGAGTGGATTTAAGTCACAGGCGATTTGGCTGTTCGGCAGCACCTGCTTTTCCGCAGTGTTGCAGGTTGCACAGCTGAGCTTTCTCGCCCGCAAACTGGAAACCCACGAGCTGGGCCTGTTAGCCATCATCAACGCCATCCTGGCGGTGGCGGGTGTGCTGCAGGATATGGGGATGAGCAGTTATCTGGTGCATCGCCAGAATATTACTCGTCGTGAGCAGAGCACTATCTACTGGGTGAACGTCTCACTCAGCTTGTGCACCGGTCTGATCATGTTACTGATCGCCTTCCCGGTTTCCTGGTTCTATCATCTGCCAGAGCTGACCGGGCTGATCATGCTGACCAGCCTGAACTTCCTGGTGCTGGGGCATCTGTCCCAATATCAGGCGCACTACATCAAAACCAAGCGGATGGTCTCGCTGGCGAAGATTGAGATGGGCACCAAGCTGTTTGCCTTCCTCTGTGTCGTGGCGATGCTGGAGTTCACCTCGCTCACGGTGGCAGCCGCGATTCTGGGTCTGTTTATCAACGCCTTTACCCGCATCCTTTGCATGATTGCGCTGGGCGAAAAGTCATGGCGTCCGACGTGGGAGTTCGACAAAGCGACCTTTATCGGCGCCATTCGCTACGGCAGCTATCAGCTCGGCTCGCAGACTATTAATCAGCTGCGTACCCAGGCGGATGCGCTGGTGGTGGGTAAAGTGATGGGTGCCGAGATGCTGGGTGTCTACTCGCTGGCGAAAGAGCTGGTACTGCAACCGCTGAAGCTGGTCACGCCGGTGATCAACCGTCTGGCACTGCCACGTTTTGCTGAAAAGCAGCACGATGCCGAGCAGCTGAAAAAGCTGTTCCTGAAGGGCACGCTGGGGATCATGTTGTTCAGCAGCGCGATGTACCTGGTGATTGGTATCTTCTCGCCGGTCATCGTCCGTGTACTTTATGGTGCGTCGCATGAGCAGGTTTATCATCTGATCCCGCTAATGCTGCTGTTTGGCATGCTGCGACCGATGGGCGGCCTGACCGGGGCGATTTCACAGGCCAACGGGCGGACCAACGTAGAGTTTTACTGGAACATTGTGGCGAGTATTGTGGTGCTGGCCGTACTGGCGACCACCTTTATCTGGCCTAACGTGCTCTACGTGGCGCTGACGCTCTCTATCTCGCAGATCCTGATCTCTGCACTGGCGCATCCGTTCTTTATCAAGCCGGTGATTGGCATTCGGTTTATTCCTTATGCCCGTCAGTGGGTGGCGGTGTCGGTGGTATTTGTCGGTGTGATGTTGCTGGTAAATCACTTTAATCTGTTTGTGATGCCAGAGTGGTTTGAAGGCTGGCTCTGATTACTGCACAGATATATCAACGGGCGACCTTATGGTCGCCCGTTTTCATTTATGGCTGGTCTCAGGCATCCAACGGATAGTGCTGCAGATCACAGTCGTCATATTCGATTACTGATTGTCTTTATTCAGTTTATGCCGTATCTGGCAATGGGCAAAATGCCGAATTTCCAAGATATGACAGAGAGTTACTGTCCGCTTTTCAGATAAAGATTATACTTGGACTTCCGGCCGATCCTGCATAATCGACCCACATCTTCATTTTATTAAACGGAATAAATATGACCAAGCTTAAAGCAGTAATCCCCGTTGCGGGCCTCGGTATGCATATGCTCCCTGCGACTAAAGCCATTCCGAAAGAGATGCTGCCTGTCGTCGACAAACCGATGATCCAGTACATCATTGACGAGTGCGTTGCCGCGGGTATTAAAGAGATTGTGCTGGTCACGCATGCATCTAAAAATGCAGTAGAAAACCACTTCGACACCACTTACGAGCTGGAAGCACTGCTCGAAGCACGCGTTAAGCGTCAGCTACTGAGCGAAGTGCAGTCTATCTGCCCGCCAGGCGTAACGATCATGAACGTGCGTCAGGCACAGCCACTGGGCCTGGGTCACTCCATTCTCTGTGCCCGTCCAATGATCGGTGATAACCCGTTCGTGGTGGTGCTGCCAGACGTCCTGCTGGATGATTCTACCGCGGACCACATGCGTTATAACCTGGCTGCAATGGTTGCCCGTTTCGAAGAGACCGGCCACAGCCAGGTTCTGGCACAGCATATGCCAGCGTCCGATCTGACTGAGTACTCAGTGATCACCACTGCAGAGCCGATTGAACACCCAGGTGACATCAGCACCATCACCGATTTCATTGAGAAGCCAGAAGATACTGCAGGACTGAGCTCTGACCTGGCAGCGGTAGGTCGCTATGTTCTTTCTGCTGATATCTGGGCGGAACTGGAGCGCACTGAGCCAGGCGCATGGGGTCGTATTCAGCTGACCGATGCGATTGCCAGCCTGAGCAAAAACAAAACCGTTGATGTTTCGCTGCTGACCGGTCACAGTTTCGACTGCGGTCGTAAACTTGGATACATGCAGGCGTTTGTCTCTTACGGACTGCGCAGTAACACGCAGGGTCGTGAGTTCCGCGAAGCTATCCAGACCATCCTCGCAAAACAAAAGTAATAAATTCGCCGCGTTCTGCGCGGCAGATTGAAAGGAGCTCACATGGCAATTTTAGTAACGGGCGGAGCAGGGTATATCGGCTCCCATACCGTACTGGCGCTGTTGCAGCGCGGTGATGATGTTGTGGTTCTGGATAACCTCTGCAATGCCTCTCGCGAAGCGATTAATCGCGTTGAGAAACTGGCGGGTAAAAAAGCGACCTTCGTTGAAGGCGATATCCGTGACCGTGCCTGCCTGCGTGATTTATTCGCGTCAAATAGCATTTCAGCCGTCATCCACTTCGCAGCCCTGAAAGCAGTGGGTGAATCAACCCGCATGCCGCTGGAATACTACGAGAACAACGTAGCAGGCACCGTGGTACTGCTGGAAGAGATGCGCAACGCCGGCGTCTGGAACTTCATCTTCAGCTCATCAGCGACCGTTTACGGCGCAGATGCACCGGTTCCATACGTTGAGACCACCCCGATTGGCGGCACCACCAGTCCTTACGGCACCTCTAAACTGATGACCGAGTTCGTGATGCGCGACTTCGCTAAAGCAGAGCCGAAGTTCAAGGCCATTGCCCTGCGTTACTTCAACCCGGTTGGCGCGCATGAGTCTGGCGAAATTGGTGAAGACCCGACGGGTATCCCGAACAACCTGCTGCCATACATCGCGCAGGTTGCGATTGGGCGTCTGGAGAAGCTGGGCGTGTTTGGCGGTGATTACGATACGCCAGACGGTACCTGCCTGCGTGACTATATCCACGTGGTAGACCTGGCGGAAGGGCACCTGAAAGCACTGGACCACCTCAATAAAGTTGAGGGCTACACGGCCTTTAACCTGGGCGGCGGCAAAGGCTTCTCTGTACTGGAGATGATCAAGGCGTTTGAGAAGGCGTCTGGTAAAGCGATTCCGTTTGAAATTAAGCCACGCCGTGATGGCGATTTGCCTGCATTCTGGGCCGATGCGTCACTGGCGAACAATACGCTCGACTGGCGCGTGACGCGCGGCATCGATGAGATGATGCGCGATACGTGGAACTGGCAGAGTAAGAACCCGGATGGGTTTAAGTAGTTGAAAACAGAAGGCGAACATAGGTTCGCCTTTCTTATATTTGGTTTGAATTATCTTATAAGACCTTTCTCAATATTCTGATTGCATCGTCCTGGCGCATCAGCAACCATCATCTGTGCCTGCAAAGCGCTCATAAGTTGAACTAACACCCTCGGCATAATCGCATTTTATTCGTAATAGCTATACCTGAGTGATAGAATTTACGATGGTTGAATGATAAACCCACTTAACTAATTTCATTAATAAAGTGATATCAATCAATTGAATGCTGAACACCTGGCGAGTTCATGTTTCAGCATACTTATTCGGTCAAAGATAATCAGCATCGTGGGAGCTGTAACCCAGGGGCGGTAGCGTGCTCTGAAAACACCTATGATTGTCTGCTTCTTATTCAGGCGCCCATGCCTCAGATAGCTTGTCAGGAATAAATACGTTATGAAGATTCTTATCACTGGTGGTGCAGGTTTTATCGGTTCAGCGGTTGTGCGTCATGTTATCAACAATACGAGCGATGAAGTCATAAACGTTGATAAACTTACTTACGCAGGCAATCTTGAATCGTTGAAAGAGATTAGCAGCAATCCACGCTACACCTTTAAGCAGATCGATATCTGCGACGGTCAGGCTATCACTGAAGCGTTAAATGAATTTCAGCCAGACGCCATCATGCACCTTGCCGCAGAAAGCCATGTAGACCGTTCAATCACCGGTCCGGCGGAATTCGTACAGACCAACGTGGTTGGCACCTATGCACTGCTAGAGGCAAGCCGTCAGTACTGGAGCGCTCTGCCTGAAGAGCGTAAATCAGCTTTCCGTTTTCACCATATTTCAACGGATGAAGTCTATGGTGACTTACCTCATCCGGACGAGATGGACGGTGAACTACCGCTGTTTACCGAAGAAACCCCTTATGCGCCAAGCAGCCCTTACTCGTCAACGAAGGCAGCCAGCGATCATTTGGTACGCGCCTGGGGCCGAACCTACAAGTTGCCGGTGATTGTGACAAACTGTTCAAACAACTACGGTCCTTACCATTTCCCGGAAAAACTGATCCCGTTGATTATCAGTAATGCGCTGGAAGGCAAACCGTTACCTATCTATGGCAAAGGCGACCAGATTCGTGACTGGCTCTATGTTGAAGACCACGCGCGCGCGCTCTATACCGTGGTGAAAAATGCAGAGACCGGCACTACCTATAACATCGGTGGTCATAACGAAAAGAAAAACATCGATGTTGTGCTGAAAGTCTGCGAACTGCTGGATGAGCTGCGTCCAAAAGCGACCCCGTACAGTGACCAAATCACTTATGTTCAGGACCGTCCGGGGCACGATCGTCGCTACGCGATCGATGCCGCTAAAATTGAAAAAGATCTGGGCTGGAAACCGGAAGAGACCTTTGAAACGGGCCTGAAGAAAACGGTCGAATGGTATCTCAACAATTCAGAGTGGGTTGAGCATGTGAAGAGCGGTGCGTATCAGAACTGGATCGAACAAAACTACGAGAAGCGTAGCTAATGAATATTCTGCTTTTTGGTAAAAATGGTCAGGTAGGTTGGGAATTGCAGCGTGCGCTGGCACCGTTGGGCAACCTCATTGTGGTCGATCGGCATTCCAGTGAATACTGTGGCGATTTTGAAAATTCTGAGGGGATAGCTGAAACCGTTCGCAGGATTAAGCCGGCTGTGATCGTGAACGCCACCGCTTATACTGCGGTGGACAAAGCGGAATCTGAACAGGATAAGGCACGCCTGGTAAATGCCACTTCGATTAAGTCATTGGCAGAGGCCGCTGAGGAAATCGGCGCATGGTTGATTCACTACTCCACCGATTATGTGTTTGATGGTTCGGGTGACAGGCCCTGGTGCGAAGATGATGCAACTGCGCCGCTGAATGTCTATGGACAGACTAAGCTGGAAGGAGAGCAGGCCATCGTCAATAACATGTCGAAATACCTCATCTTCCGCACCAGTTGGGTCTATGCTGCGAAAGGGAATAATTTCGCTAAGACAATGCTTAAGCTGGCTAAAGACAGGGATACTTTGTCTGTGATTAACGATCAGTTTGGTGCACCCACCGGTGCTGAGCTGATCGCAGACAGTACAGCACATGCGATAAGAGTGGCGTTGAACGAGAAAGCCGTTGCTGGCATTTACCATCTTATCGCCGCGGGTGAGACGACCTGGCATGCTTATGCGACTCGGGTAATAGAGTTTGCCAGAGCGCAGGGCGTCGAACTTCAGGTAAAATCGATCAATGCTGTGCCAACCAGTGCATTCCCGACACCGGCTAAACGTCCGGCAAACTCGAGACTCAATACAGAGAAGTTTCAGCAGGCCTTTGGTCTGAACCTGCCCGACTGGACGGTCGGCGTTGAACGTATGTTGCTCGAAACGCTTATTTAATCGAAAGAGGCCGCTATAGCGGCCTGACCAATTAAGGTGAAATTGTGAAAAAGAATAAAGGCATTATTCTCGCTGGTGGCTCAGGAACGCGCCTCTATCCGGTAACGATGGCAGTCAGCAAGCAATTGCTTCCGGTTTACGACAAGCCAATGATTTACTATCCGCTCAGCACACTGATGTTGGCAGGCATTAACGATATTCTGATCATCAGTACGCCGCAGGATACACCACGCTTTGAAAGCCTGTTAGGTGATGGTTCACAGTGGGGGATTTCAATTCAGTATAAAGTACAACCGAGTCCGGATGGACTGGCGCAGGCCTTTATTATTGGTGAAGAGTTTATTGGTGATGATTCTGTCGCGCTTATTCTGGGTGATAATATCTTTTACGGCCATGATCTCTATAAGCAGCTTGAAGCCGCGTCAGTGAAAGACGAAGGCGCTACGGTCTTTGCCTACCACGTCACCGATCCTGAGCGCTATGGCGTTGTGGAATTTGACAGTGAAGGTAAAGCAATTTCACTGGTAGAAAAACCTGAACAGCCACTTAGCAACTATGCAGTAACCGGTCTTTATTTCTATGACAACAGTGTTGTGGAAATGGCAAAAAATCTTGCGCCATCACCGCGCGGCGAGCTGGAGATTACGGACATCAACCGTATCTATATGGAGCAGGGTAAACTTTCGGTTTCGATTATGGGACGCGGGCATGCCTGGCTGGATACCGGTACACATGAAAGCCTGATCGAAGCAAACAACTTTATTCAGACTATTGAAACCCGCCAGGGTTTAAAAATTGCTTGCCCTGAAGAGATAGCATATCGCATGGGCTTTATTGACAGAGAACAGCTCAAAAATCTGGCCACACCCATGTTGAAAAATAAATATGGTCAATATCTCCTGGCTCTGTATGAAGGCAAGCTTTAATGAAGATTATTAATACTAACATTCCAGATGTAAAAATTATTGAACCAGCCGTATTTGGTGATGAACGCGGCTTTTTCATGGAAACCTGGCAGCAGAAAAATTTTGACGAGCAGGTTTCTCCTCAGGTTTTCGTTCAGGACAACCATTCACAATCTGAACATGGTGTTTTGCGTGGACTACATTATCAGGTAGGAAGCAATGCCCAAGGTAAATTAGTACGTTGTGTCGAGGGCGAAGTTTTTGACGTTGCGGTAGACATACGTTGCAATTCTCCTACCTTCGGGAAATGGGTCGGTGTAATGCTTACTGCGGAGAACAAAAAACAATTGTGGATCCCTGCAGGGTTTGCGCATGGTTTCCTGACAATCAGTGAAAGCGCACAATTTCTATATAAAACTACTAACTATTATGCTCCTGCATCTGAGCGTTGTATTTTGTGGGATGATAAAGAAATTGGTATCGAATGGCCGAGCGTAAGACAAATAAAATTGTCAGACAAAGATCTGAAGGGTTCAAATTTAAACTCAGCTGAGCTTTTCCGCTAATGAGTAGTCAGATTTTGACAGTCGCTGTATTAATGTGTACCTATAACGGTAGTAAATATCTCAGAAAACAACTTGATTCAATATTGAATCAAACTCATAAATCTTGGGTAATCTTCGTTTCTGATGATGGCTCTACTGACGATACGGTCAATATTCTCAAAGAATATCAGAACAAACTGGGCGATGAAAAATTTCATATCCTGACGGGACCGGGGAAAGGATTTTCATGGAACTTCCTGAGTTTACTTGAATCAGCAGGTGAAGAATTTTTTGCATATGCTTTTTGCGATCAAGATGATATTTGGAAACTAAATAAACTTGAGCGAAGCATTAATTGGCTTTGTAAGCAAAACGCCCAAAAGCCCGCAATGCATTGTGGGCGCACCGAACTGATTGATGAGGATGATGCGGCAATTGGTTACTCTCCACTTTTCGTAAGACTGCCATCACTGAGAAACGCTCTTATTCAAAGTATTGCAGGTGGCAATACAATGACGTTGAACCATCAGGCACGTAAACTTGTTATTATGACTCCACGTTGGATAGAAATCGTATCACATGATTGGTGGGTATACATTTTACTCTCAAGTTACAATGGGATAGTTCATTACGATATGACACCGACTATCGACTATCGACAGCATACGAATAATATCGTTGGTTCGAACACAGGATGGCTTGCCAGAATAAAACGTATTTCTGGATTGATGGACGGAAAGTTTCGTGACTGGATTGGAAAGAATATTACAGCATTACAGTCCTTGGACGTCGATCTTCCAAAGGAAAACGCCCAGTTATTGAAAAAGTTTATTGAAGCCAGAGACGCTCCGTTGATGAAACGCATTTCTCTTTTCAGAGAGTTGAAGCTCTATCGGCAGACTCACTATGGAACTATTGCATTTTATATAGCAGTTTTACTAAAAAAAATATAGAAAGCTAAAGGTTACTAACTTAAGCGATTTAAATTTAAGATGTTTAAAATAAAACGAATAGGCGCTTAACAATTCGTTGAAAATGAATCGCTTATGTAAATTTAATGAGAAGGTTCAATGAAAAACGCTCAGATACTGGCATCTAATTCAAAAACAAATGTCTCGCCAAAAAATATGGTTAAGTCAATATGGATTAACCGCAGTCTGATTTTTCAAATGGCAAGGAGAGAAATACTTAGCCGCTATAAAGGTTCATCACTGGGACTAATGTGGTCGGTTATAACTCCGATGGTGATGCTGGTAATTTATACCTTTTTGTTTTCAGTCGTGTTTAAAGCAAAGTGGAATGTCGGGGGAGATGAATCTCGCTACGAATTTGCAATTGTACTTTTTGCAGGACTATTGACGCATACGTTTCTCGCCGAAGTGTTGAACAAATCGCCAGGGTTAATTATTGGAAACGTCAATTATGTAAAAAAGGTCGTATTTCCACTCGAAATATTACCAATAATTAACGTGCTGTGTGCTATGTTCAATACATTAGTTAGTATATTAGTTCTGCTTATTGCCATTCTTTTAATAAAAGAAGATTTGCCTGTCACAGCATTTCAATTGCCGTTAGTTTTATTGCCATTGGTTATCTTATCTACAGGGCTTTCCTGGTTCCTTGCATCATTGGGAGTTTATATCCGAGATGTTGGCCAAAGCATAAGCATCCTGACTACTATACTATCATTTTTGTCACCAATATTTTATCCGGTAAGCGCAGTACCTGCCATATTAAGACCATGGTTAATGTTAAATCCACTGACCTTTATCATTGAGCAGGTAAGGGGAGTACTGATATGGGGCAATAACCCTGATTATGTCGGGTTGGGAATATACCTGATTTGTGCGATGTTTATAGCATGGCTTGGCTATGTATGGTTCCAGAAAACACGTAAAGGTTTTGCCGATGTACTCTAATAAATCAGCAATTATAATTGAACACCTCAGCAAGTGTTATCATATCTATGAAACGCCACGTGCGAGATTAAAACAATTTATTTATCCCACAATCAAACGTTTAATTGGCCGAAAAGAAATTAATAACTATTATCGTGAGTTCTGGTCGGTTAAAGATGTATCCTTTGATATTAAAAAAGGAGAAACTGTCGGAATTATTGGTAATAATGGTGCCGGTAAGTCAACACTATTGCAAATGATCTGTGGGACATTGAATCCAACAGAAGGTCAAGTAACAGTAAATGGCCGGATAGCGGCACTTCTTGAGCTTGGTTCAGGCTTTAATATGGATTTTACTGGCAAGGAGAATGTTTATTTAAATGCCGCTGTATTGGGGCTGTCTAAGAAAGAAATAGATCTTAAGTATCAGGACATTGTAGATTTTGCTGATATTAAAGACTTCATGGATCAACCCGTCAAAACTTATTCAAGCGGTATGATTGCACGACTGGCCTTTTCAGTGGCTGTCCAGGTGAACCCTGATATTCTAATCGTTGACGAAGCACTTAGTGTTGGCGATATGGCTTTTCAGGAAAAATCCTTTAGTAAAATGAAAGAAATTCGGGATATGGGAACATCGATTCTGTTTGTTTCTCATTCTTTATCAGCAGTCAGGAATTTTTGCGATAAAGCTGTTTGGGTTGAAAAGGGGCAAATCAGAATGATTGGCGAGCGACTTGATGTTTGCGATGCCTATCAGCAAGAAACAGAGGGGAAAAATACTCTGCCCAAATCAGCTGGATCAGCAACTAATTTACCACTTCAGCACGATGATGAGAAAAAAATAAAGTTGCACGAAGTGAAGTGTAGTAAAAAACTGTATGAAATGGGAGAGGATATTTTACTTTCATTCAAGTTGTCGTTTAGCGAGGAAAATTTAAAATACGGCCTCGGAATTGTGATCTATGATATGAAAGGAAATATCATATCAATACTCAATACCCTTAGAGACGAAGTAATAATGACTGGTAAAAGAGATGAAATTAGTCTCAAAATCCTTAATAATCATTTTGGGCCAGGCGAATATCATATCACTGCTTCAGTATCTGACGAATTAGGCATGTTTCCATACGACAAGCTTGAATATATATCCAGCTTTAAAATTAAAATGGAGCGAAATAGTTCAGGGCTAGCGAAAGTTGATGGTGTTCTCCGATGCGATCATGAATGGGAAGGTGTATGAACTGGCAAATCGATGAGCACGAGACGCTATGGTTCAGGAAGGGTGATATAAATATTACTCGCAAGCACAATTTAATTGTCCTGATGCGTATTCGTAATGAAGAGTTGGTGCTTAAAGACACCCTTGACCATATTAGCAAGTTTGCAGATTATATTTGCGTATATGACGACTGTAGCAACGATAAAACTCGAGAAATTCTAAAATCGCATCCCAGCGTTTTTCTAATAGTAGAAAATAATCTTTGGAGAAAAGGTACCGACAATCGTTTGCTGTCGGAAACGCGCCATCGCGGCCTGTTGATGGCACTCGCAAATCGCTATCTCAGTTTCAAATGGTGCATGTGCTGCGATGCTGATGAGCGTTACATAGGAGATATTAAGTCTTATGTAGAGCAAGATATAGCTGAAAAACCTGAAGGTGTGAGGATACAGTTATTTGATGCTTATATGACCTCTGGGAACGATGAGCCTTACAGGCAAGGTTTAAAAATGATGGATTTTCGGAAGTATTTTGGTCCGGAATGCCGTAATATTTTAATGCTTTGGCAAAACAGACCACATATCGTTTATCAGGGACTTGATGCACGGGAACCGTCTCGTGTGGCAACTGAAACTGTGAAATTTTACTGTCAGCACTACGGCAAAAGCTTGTCATATGAGCATTGGGAAGAAACCTGTAATTACTATGTGGAAAATTTCCCATGGGACCCTTATGGAAAGAAATGGAGTGCCAGAAAGGGCAAAGCACTTCACAGCCAGTCTGACTTCGGTCGACCTCTTTTTCCTTGGGGTCAGGAGTTATTTGATAATGCAACCACCGAATTTTGATTAATGAAAATACTAATTGCAACTTCAAGATTCAAGGATCTTGCTGGCTCTGAGATTACTGTTTTCGAATATGCCGAAGAATTCACACGTCACGGATACAACGTTTCAATTGCCAGTTTCGAAAAGACGGCTCTACTGTTACCAGAATGTAATGCAGCAGGGATAACCGTTTCAACTTTTGATGATGAAGTATTAATTGAAACTGAGTGGGACCTTATTTGGGTTTTACATCCACCAGCCTATTACGCATTATTTACGCACTTTGATTATCAAACAAAAAAAACAATATTCTCGTCACTATCACATTTTGAACCACTTGAGTCACCGCCAATCGAAGTTCGTCAGATTAGTCTATTTACGACTAATTCCTGCGAAAATAAGCGTTTTTTCTGTGAGCAGTTTCCTGACTACTCACCAAGAGTGGTGGTTTTGCCAAATTCGATACCAGAAAACTTCTGGACTATCGAACCTGTTGAAATGAAGGAAAAAAAACTCATCATCGTATCTAACCATTTACCTGATGAAGTTTTAGAACTTGCAGAACGCCTGCGAATTAGTAACTGGCAAGTAGATATTTTTGGCGTCGGTCATTTGCATAAAAAAGTTTCAGCTGAAGACATGGTTAACTATCGGGCTTGTATCTCGATCGGTAAAACCGTTCAATACTCGCTCGGACTTAAAATACCGATTTTCTGTTATGATCGCTTTGGCGGTCCCGGGTGGATAACACCAGAAAATGTAGAACGTGCAGCTGAGTTTAACTTCTCAGGTCGCTGTACCAATTCTAAATTAAACGCTGAAATTCTTGAACGATATTTTGTTGATAATGTAATACCTGATTCATCGGTGCTTGAGCAATTGTATGAGTATGCCAGGAACACATTTTCTCTCACTAATAATATCAATAATATCCTTACTTTACTAAATTCAACTAATGATTCTGTAAACCTTAAAAATACCACACTAAAAAATATTCTGGCCAGGCATCTTGATATATTTTTACGCGATCAGAAATTACAAAGTGATTTTCAATTAGCCTGGAATACGGAAAGTCAGCGAAGATTCAGAACTGAAGAAAAGTTGCTAGAAGTTCATAAAGCCTGGCAGCTTGAAATAAACCGAAGTCATGATGATCGAGAGTTGATATATTTAAAAGCAGAAAATGATAGTTTAAAAGAACAGCTTGTACAACAGGATGAAGTTATTAAGGGTTACGCTTCAAAAATTGAAAGATATATAAAATTTATTCAGTTTGCAAAGAAAACTCGATCCGGCAAGAAAGCATACCGCACGTTAAAAATTTTAAAAAGATTTAAAGCACTAATTCATAAGGTTAAAAAATGAATGATCAGCCTTTGCCATTGGTTTCCGTTTGTATTCTGACGAAGAATCCGGGCGCTATTTTTAGGTCGGTTTTGCCGGCGGTTTTGAATCAGAAAACCGATTTTATTTATGAAGTGATAGTTGTAGATTCTGGCTCTTCTGACGGAACTCTGGATTTTATTAATAATTTAAAATCAACGAAACTAAAATTGCTTTCAATCAAACCAACTGATTTTGGTCATGGTAAGACCCGCAACTTTGCTGTATCTGAGTCTTCCGGGGAGTTTGTTGTGATGATCACTCATGACGCCCTTCCTAAAAACGATTACTGGTTACAAGGTATGATAGCTCCATTCTTTGAGGATGAGGCTATTGCTGGAGTTTTTGGTAGACATGACGCATACGACTCAGCCTCGCCCTTTACTAAAAGGGATATTAAATTACATTTTGACAATTTCAATTCCGGTCAAAAAATTGTCTGGCTGGATGATAAAGATCGATATGTAAAAGATGTTGGCTATCGCCAATGGCTACACTATTTTTCTGATAATAATGCAGCATTACGTAAAAGTGTCTGGCAAAAAATTCCTTATCCTGAAGTCGATTTTGCTGAAGATCAGCTATGGGCAAAAGAAATCATCGAGAAAGGATATAAAAAAGCTTACGCAGATGATGCCATTGTTTATCATTCTCATAATTATAGCCTGGGACAAACATTTCGTCGGTCTTATGACGAATCGCGCGCACTAAAAAAACTATTTGATTACAATATTTGCCCAAGTATTTTAAACGTACTTTATCAGACTCAAGCCTGCTCACGCCGGGATATTAATTATTTAAAGAATTCTTCAAATCACAGTGGTCTTAAATCAATATTTAATATCATTGCAATGCATTTTTTAAAGCAATCAGGATATTATCTGGGAAATAATTTCACCAATAATAAAACCGTATTCCGTTTAGTTTCGCTCGATAACTCTATTAAAAGGAAGTAATATGACAATCAGAACGATTTTATCAATGGTTGCCAGGGTTTATAAAGATGAAGGGATTCGTGGCGTTTTAACTCGCACCTATCGTAAATTGAAAAGTAAAGATGCAACAATTAATGGTGTTACTCTAACCAGTGCGATAAGTATCTTTAATAAAAGAGATGTTATTGGATTTTATGAATTTATAACTTTTCAGGATGTTGGAGTGGCTCAAACACTCAACAGCGCGGCCGCCAAAAATACAATCAATTGGCTTATTCCTGATTTTGGTGTTGGCTCAGGCGGACATCTTAATATATTTCGTTTTATTAAAATGTTAGAGCGGAGTGGATATAAAAATAACATTTGTCTTGTTGGTTCTCATCGTCACTCTTCACCTGACAAAGCAAAAGCGCTAATTAGTGAACATTTTTTTAAAATGGATGCAGAGGTTTTCTTTGGTATAGAGTCATTACCTGAAGCCGAATTTAGCTTCGCTACAGGCTGGACAACGGCTTACTATCTTAGGGCCTTTAAGCGCACATTGCATAAGCTTTATTTTGTTCAGGATTTTGAGCCTTCGTTTTATGCTGGCGGCAGTGAATATGCATTTGCTGAGCAAACATACAAATTTGGCTTTACAGGGGTATGTGCAGGAAATTGGTTGGCTAGTAAACTTAATCATGATTATGGAATGCAGACTCATAAAATAGGGTTTTCTTATGATCGTGAGCTTTATTTTCCTCATCCCGTTCTTGGTGATGGGAAAAAAAGAGTTTTCTGTTACTTTCGACCACCAACCATCAGGCGTGGTTTAGAAACTGCTCTAATCGCCCTCGACAGGGTGGCTACGCAAAATCCTGCCGTTGAATTTATATTCGCGGGATGGGATATGAATGATTTCAAATTTGACCATCCTTTTCTTAATGCAGGTTTGTTATCCCTTGAGGAATTACCTGATGTGTACTCGAAATGTGACCTCGCATTAGTCCTTTCCTACACGAATCTTTCGTTATTACCTCTTGAGATTATGGCATGTGGATGTGTTGTTGTTTCAAATGAAGGCCCTAACGTCGAATGGCTATTGAATAACGATAATGCCCAGCTTACCAGTAGTGATCCTGTTGAGATGGCTGACAAAATAGGTGAATTGTTGCACGACTCAGATAAGATTGCTCGTTTACGCAAGAATGGTATTGAGTTTGCCAACAGTACAAGCTGGGACGATGAAGGATTAAAGCTAGTAAACATTCTAAAGAGGCTGGCAGAGTGAAAAAAGTACTCGTACTTGGAGCCAATGGTTTCATTGGTCAGAATATATGCCGTCAGCTTTTGGCCGACGGACATTTTGTCATTGCTGCTGATATAGCTGATTCAGCTCTACACTCCTCTTTTAGCCGATATAGTGAAGTTGATGTTACCAAATGCGATTTTACATCTTTAATACAAGGTGTTGACGCTGTTATTTATCTGGTTTCAACCTTATTACCTCAGCCTTCTAATGAAAATGTTGAAAGAGATATTCAGGAAAATCTTATTCCCGTCATTCATCTTTTAGAAGCCATGAAACGGTCGATGTCTTGTAAAAAGATAGTTTTTGCTTCCTCTGGTGGCACTATATATGGAAATCATGATGACAATATAGATGAACATTCTTTATTGGATCCGAAGTGTTCTTATGGAATCATGAAGTTGACGGTTGAAAAATATCTTAGCTTATATAGTGACCTTCATGGTTTGCAGAGTATCTCACTTAGGCTTAGTAACCCTTATGGCCCGGGACAAAATATTAATCGTCCACAGGGTGCAGTAGGTATTTTCTTACATAAAATGATGCAGGATGCTCCTCTGGAAATATGGGGCGATGGCTCTGTAGTCAGAGATTATGTTTATATTGATGATGTTGCAACTGCCTTCTCCGCTGCGCTTAAGTATAGCGGCCATGAAAAAGTGTTCAATATTGGAAGCTCAACAGGCACATCATTGAATGAATTGCTTGACTTATTATTCAAATTAACCTCAAGCAAATCAATCGTTAAGTATTCTGAATCCAGAGTTGTAGATGTTCCAAGTAATATTCTATCAGTTGAGCGAGCGAAGAATCACCTTGGTTGGGTGCCATCAATTTCATTAACTGAAGGGTTAGGAAGATTGACATCACTTATGCGTAGCTAATCTTGCTGCCGAAATATTGAGCAGGCTGGCTCAATCTTTTGTTAGTTAATGCGGATTTTAGTTTTTCAATCTATTTAATTGCTAATTCTGCTGTGTACTTCTATTTATGCTGAGTTAACATGGCTCAATCAACAAGCCATCTTTCGAGTTGGAATTCTCACCTGACAGGAGTAACTAATGTCTAAGCAACAAATCGGCGTTGTAGGTATGGCAGTGATGGGCCGCAACCTGGCTCTTAACATTGAGAGCCGCGGTTACACTGTTTCAATCTTCAACCGTTCACGCGAAAAGACCGATGAAGTCATCGCCGAGAACCCGGGCAAGAAGCTTGCTCCTTTTTACACCGTTGAAGAGTTTGTTGAATCACTGGAAAAGCCACGTCGCATCCTGCTGATGGTTCAGGCAGGCGAAGCGACCGATAAGACTATCGCCTCACTGACACCACATCTCGATAAAGGCGATATCCTGATAGACGGTGGTAATACCTTCTATAAAGACACCATCCGTCGTAACAAAGAACTTTCTGACCAGGGCTTCAACTTCATCGGTACCGGCGTTTCCGGCGGTGAAGAGGGGGCACTGAAAGGCCCATCCATCATGCCTGGCGGTCAGAAAGAAGCTTACGAATTGGTTGCACCGATTCTGGATAAGATTGCGGCGCGTGCGGAAGATGGCGAAGCCTGTGTGGCCTATATTGGTCCGGACGGCGCGGGCCACTATGTGAAGATGGTTCACAACGGCATCGAATATGGCGACATGCAGCTGATCGCAGAAGCTTATGCGCTGCTGAAAGGCGCGCTGGGTCTGAGCAACGAAGAACTGGCTGAAACCTTTACTGACTGGAACAATGGCGAGCTGAGCAGCTACCTTATTGACATCACTAAAGATATCTTCACTAAGAAAGACGAAGAGGGTAAATATCTGGTTGATGTGATTCTGGATGAAGCAGCTAACAAAGGCACCGGTAAATGGACCAGCCAGAGCTCACTGGATCTTGGTGAACCTCTGTCACTGATCACCGAGTCTGTCTTTGCCCGTTACCTCTCCTCACTCAAAACTCAGCGCGTTGCGGCCTCTAAAGTACTGAGCGGCCCACAGGCTAAAGCCTTCACAGGTGACAAAGCGGAATTCATCGAGAAAGTTCGTCGCGCGTTGTACCTGGGCAAAATCGTCTCTTATGCGCAGGGCTTCTCACAACTGCGTGCAGCGTCAGAGGAGAACAACTGGGATCTGCACTACGGCGAAATCGCTAAGATCTTCCGCGCTGGCTGCATCATCCGTGCCCAATTCCTGCAGAAGATCACTGATGCTTACGCAGCAGATGCAGGTATCGCTAACCTGCTGCTGGCTCCGTACTTCAAAGATATCGCGGATCAGTATCAGCAGGCGCTACGTGATGTGGTTTCTTACGCGATTCAGAATGGTATTCCGACGCCAACTTTCTCTGCGGCGATCGCTTACTACGACAGCTACCGTTCAGAGGTGCTGCCTGCTAATCTGATTCAGGCGCAGCGTGACTACTTCGGTGCGCATACTTACAAGCGTATTGATAAAGACGGTGTGTTCCACACCGAGTGGTTAGAAAGCTAACTTATTATGTCTATGAAAAAGCCCTCCATGCTGGAGGGCTTTTTTGTCATGCTACTCATTGTTTACGCAATATTAGCGGATCAATGCGCTATGAATTATGATTGAATCTCAACAGTTTTACAGAGGGTTTAATTCTGCCTGAGGATTAAGCCATAACACAGATTTTCCAGCTTCACCGCTAGATAAAAGAATTTCTGACTTTCCATTTACTTCAGATAAATTAATTTTTACTCTGCCATCCGACAGCTTAATAACCTTCCTGACTGATTCATCACCCTTTCTGATTTCAACAATACCAGATTCTGATGCATTGGGCTCAGGGTAAATCTGGACAATAACAGATCGAACACTGTCATCGATAAGAAATCTGCTCCTGCCGATGTTAGTTGCAATGACTGGCATGACATTGCCATCTTCTGTTGTTCTTAACCCCCCCGTCGTATGAGAATGGTCTTCATTGTAAGTGTAAATGTTATCAAACAATCTTATTGTGTTATCTGACGACTCTTTCAGTTTATAAATCTCTAGATTGTTTACACCCTTAATAATTGTAATTGGTGTGTAATTCATTGCTATGAAATTGGATATCCGATTAAGAATTGGCGAAAGATTGATAGTCTGATCCAAATCCTGAATAACTAACTGAGGTTTATTTTTCTCAAGATCTGAAATTGCATTTTTGACATCGTCCGGCGTGGTTTGCATTGCAAATTCGATAAATCGGGTACCATGTTCTTTAGTGAGAGCATAGTATTCTGCTCGGATAGGATAACTAAAAATACTGTCAGGCTTTTCACTTTCTATGATATTTTTTACCTGCATAAATTGCTTCTGAGTATCTGCAGGTAACTGAACCCCCAGAAACTCATTTTTTGGTTTGATGAAAAATGAATAGTAAGAGAGTTTAATTGTGCTAATTGACAAGGGGTATAAAGATAACAAAGCAATCCCTAATCCAGCAAGCGCGAATAAAGCGTTCACACCTTCTTTTTTCATGAATAATGTATCGTTGGCTTTATTAAAGTAACTTATAACCAGAAGAGCAAAAGGCAGAACGAGCAGAGAACTGGATTTTCCTTTAATCGCAAAACACAGACAGGTAATCGTGATTGCAGTTATCAGGGAAGTATTAATTACTGTTTTAACATCGATGTTTTTGAGGCATGCCGGCAGTAGTCTTAGTGAAATTATTCCCATTATTACTAACTCCGAGATTGAAAAGAGTAAATGTAATACATCCGCTCTTCCGAACATCGATATTAGTCTAAGTGCGACATAGGCTGAAAAAACAATGCCGGTTGGTGTGAATAACTTTCGGGATAAGCCTAAGATAATGAATGAAGCTATGAAAAATGCTATCCACACATAATAAATAATTGAAGATTTATCTAATGATGGAAAGGGGACATCCATGCCACTAGGTTGAATGAAAAATGCATAATAGAGTGTGTTATATAAAAATTCATGGATATTCACACCTTTGAAATACAAATAGGCAATGCCTGCTATTATCACTAAAAGCGCTGTTATACCAATTTTAACTATTCTTTTTATTCTATTCTGAATGGACAACTTATTCCCTGCCGAAAACTCGCCTGCGAAAATGCTTATCGAAAGAAATATGAATAATTCCTGGCCAAACCAAAAAGTGATTCCTAGCAACAAACCGCTGATGATCAACTGCGGGTTTTCGGTTTTTTTTTGAACGGCATCGTTAAGCGTTGAGTAGGAAAGTAAATATAAAGCTAATGCCGCAGCTGGAAGAGCAGTTCTGAGTTGATATATTGGCGGAGCCGCTAAGAAAAACAATGCTGTTGCACTGGCAATAAATAATGATGATTTACCGATGATATTCTTAGTCAGTGCCATAGCTAAGATAAAACCTGCTATCATCTGGAAAACATGTGATTCCATCAGTAGTGATGTACTGGTCGTCAGAAATGTTTCACCAAAAATATACTGCATTATTCCATAATAGTAGTATGGACCTGGGGTGCGAAAATGTATAAAGTCCCTTGTAAAGACTTCGCCGTTAGCAATCCAGTGACCAAAGGCATGGAATAAAAAATGGTCACCGCTACCAAAAGCATACGGCGCTTTATGATATGAAATCATACAGCCCAATAGAGTAAATATTAACAAAATGCTAAAAGTAATAATCTTTTTGTTTACCACTGTTATGTCCTTACCATATGATTTAAGCCTGCCCGCTGGGTTGTAGCTATCTGAATGTAACAATTGACGATTTGAAAAACTACCTCTTGAATTAATGTAAAAAAAGCAATGCGATTTTTGAAAGCAGATAAAGTAGATTCTCTCACTGCAAGTTTTTAGATCTTTTTTAAATTGCTGGCTCTTTATGAAATCGGCTATGAGTATAATAGCATGCGCGACTAGATAAATAAATTTCCGTCATTTCTGCATGCTATTAATAAACCTGAAATTTAATTATTCAGCCTACTAACAATTCACCTTTCCTACCTGCGTTTTCTCCTGCCAGCCGCACAACCAGCATGCCTGCCGTCGCAAACCTTACCCAATGTCTCGCATAGAGAATACCGCCATACTCCGCCACCAGTGGGGTGATATGGTCCGTAATCGGATCAATAATCTCAGCCACCACTTCTCCCGGACGAATCAGTGCGCCAAGCGGTTTACGATGCAGGATCAGCCCTGACACCGGCGAATGAATATATTCACAGCCCGCTAACGGCGTAGCGGGGTTTTTCAGGGCAGGAGAGGCCACCGCCGAACCCTCGCTGTGACGCTCTTTAATCACACCCGGTTCTCCCGGTGCTTCAGCCACGTCAGGCACGGTTAAGCCAATCGGCCCGTTATTGATCGCCACAACATCATCACCACCCGCGTTGGCAGGAACCAGTTCATCCCCACCGATAACGGGTGCGGCCACTTCCACAGATATTGACGGTTCGCTGTAGCCGATATAACCGCTTTCCTGCAGTGCTGAAATAATTGCATCTGCATCTTTCTCCGCCTGTTCAGGCGACACATCACGGACGCCACGCAACTCCAGCGTCACCGGCAATAAGCCACGAGGCATCGGGTAATCTTTACCGAACCGCTCTGCCAGCGTCAGCCAGGGTTCGCAACAGGCTTCATCAAACGGCTCACCGCCAGAGATCTGGGCCAGCAACTGCACTTCACTGCCTAACCAGCGCGCCAGCGGCTCAATGTCTGGCCAGGCATGCGGCGTGGTGTAGAGATGCGGCACGGCTTCCCAGTCACAGTGCAGGTCAATCATCAGATCGGCCTGACTGGCCATCCGCATCAGCGTATAGCGCTGCGCATCCAGCTCGGTCTTTGGCACGGTATCACGATAATGACGATCAATCGCGTCGCGGATCAAGTTTCTGTTCTGTGATTCACTCTGGGTCAGACTCTCAGCCAGCCCGGCCGCCAGAGTATTGCCCAGTGACGGAAAGCGGCGATTAAAGTCCTGACCGGAGAGGGTATGAAAGCGGCCGAGATGGGTGCCGTGCCAGTGCTGTCCCAGTGCCAGCGGATTAGCCACCGGCACCAGGGTAAAGGCAGCTTTAAGCTGTCCGGCAGACTCCAGCGCCTGCAGCCGCTGCTTTAAATACCAGGCAACCGCCATACCGGGCAGTTCGTCGCCATGCAGCGCAGCCTGGATATAAACCTGACGTTCATTGTCCTCAGCAAAATGGAAACTGATGATTTCACGCTGGGTGCCTAAAGAGGCGCTTAACAGTGGATGATGTTGTTGATGCATACCGTGTTAATGTCCTTTAATCGGCAAAGGACGACAGCGCGCCGTCCCGAAAAAGTTAGAGTATAGTGCCGGATCGCGGTGAGGACGAAAAAGGGCGACCGCGAGGTTACTGCTGGATAGAGATATCCGTAGCGAAGTAGCGCTTCTGAATCTGGTCAAAGGTGCCGTTCTTTTTGATTTCCGCAAAGGCGTTATCCAGCGCCGTTTTCAGTTCGGTATCGCCTTTGCGCAGGCCAATTGCTGTACCGGGGCCGATAATTGGATCCTGAATAATCGGGCCAGCCAGTTCAAAATCTTTGCCCTGTGGATGCTTCAGGAAGCCAATCGCTGCCTGTGCCGCGTCGGTAAAGACGGCATCCAGTCGGCCTGAAACCAGATCGCTTTCAACCTGTGCCTGATCGCCATAAGGTACCACGGTTACACCGTAGGGCTGCCATTTCGCCAGCGCATAACGCTCCTGAACCGTTCCCTGTTCCACTCCAACCGTTTTACCTTTCAGAGACTCGACGGTGGGCAGGATGCCGGCGCCTTTACGCGCAATCAGCTGGGTGTGGGTGTCATACAGCGGCACGGTAAAGTCGATCTGCTTCAGGCGCTCTTCTGTAATGCCCATGTCAGACAGAATGGCATCAAACTTACGTGCTTTCAGCGCCGGGATCATGCCGTCAAACTGGCTTTCAACCCAGACACATTTCGCCTGCATCTGCGTGCAGAGCGCATTACCCAGATCGATATCAAAGCCGACCAGCTTACCCTGCGGGGTTTTCGATTCAAACGGCGGATAGGTCGGATCGACCGCAAAACGCACCTGTTCAACTTTTGCCTGAGCGCTAAACGTGCAGCCTGCCATAACCGCCACAGCCAGCGTCTGACGCAGGCGTTGAGTGAAAATGTTCATGATTTTGCTCTTATTCTGTCGTGATGAGTGATTATGCAGAGTATCGCCGGGCTGCCGGGATGGCAATTATTGCGTTATCTCTGTCACGTCAGCCTTGCACAGCGCCCGGTAGTCTTCGGTGTTCAGGATCACCGAGCGCTCCAGCAGACCGGCGTTAAATGCGATCTCCGGATAACGTTCAAACAGCGCGGGGTCCACAATCAGTCGGAGGTCGGGATGAAAGCTGAACGGCGGAATCGCCCCGAATACGCAGCCGGTCAGCAGATCGGTCTCCGCCGGGCTGGCAAGTGAGGCCCGGCGTCCACCGACCGCTGCGGCGACTTTGCCCAGATCGGCTTGCCGATCGGCCGGTAACACCGCCAGCACATGCTGTTTAACGCCGTTGCCCTTTACATGGCAGACCAGCGCTTTCGCGCCCTGACCGATTTCGGTGCGGCGTATTGCCGCGACGGCTTCACATTTACCGGTCGCCTCATGCTCCATCAGGCGATAGCGCGCCTGGTGCTGGTCGAGCAGGGCGATTAATTTTTCATGGGTTGTCACGGTTCTCTCCCTGAGGTTTGAGTCGCCGTTACTGTGCGGGATTGAGATGAAGATTGAGAAGGATTCTGCTCAGAATCTGCATAAAAACGAAATTCTGAGCAGCATATTGCACAATTACTTATGGCGGGCGCGCAGGTTATTGATCACGGCGCTGAAGTCCAGATCCTGATCCTGCAACAACACCATCAGGTGATAAACCAGGTCTGACGCTTCATTGGTCAGCTCATCCCGATCGTTGACGGTCGCCGCCAGCGCGGTCTCAACCCCTTCTTCGCCCACTTTCTGCGCGATGCGCTTGGTGCCGCTGGCGTAGAGCCGTGCAGTATAGGAGCTTTCAGGGTCGGCCGTTTTGCGCGACGCCAGCAGCTCTTCCAGCTGATAGAGGAAGGTCCATTCCGGTACGGCCGGTGAGAAGCAGCTGGTGGTGCCCAGATGACAGGTCGGGCCAATCGGGTTCGCCAGCACCAGCAGCGTGTCGTTGTCGCAGTCAGGTGTGATACTTACCACCTGCAGAAAGTTGCCGGAGGTCTCGCCTTTGGTCCACAGACGGTTTTTGGTGCGCGAGAAAAAGGTGACATTGCCTTCTGCCAGCGTTTTTTCCAGCGCCTCTGGGTTCATGTAGCCATGCATGAGCACTTCGCCTGAGACGTTGTGCTGAACGATGACCGGCATCATGCCCTGTGTTTTGTCCCAGTCGAGCTGGGACAGTTGTTGTTCAGTTAGCACGCGCGAATCTCCACTCCGTTGTCGATCAGAAAGCTCTTCAGCTCACCAATATTAATAATCTGCTTATGAAATACCGAGGCGGCTAAAGCCCCATCGACGTTAGCCTCAGTAAACGCCTCGAGGAAGTGCTGCATGGTGCCTGCGCCGCCAGAGGCGATCAGGGGCACGTTGCAGACTTCACGCATTTTCTTCAGCTGCACCAGGTCATAGCCGTTACGCACGCCATCCTGGTTCATCATGTTCAGCACGATTTCGCCTGCGCCCAGCTTCTGCACTTCCTGCACCCACTCCAGCGTTTCCCACTGTGTCACGCGGGTACGCGCTTCGTCACCGGTATACTGATTCACCTGATATTTGCCGCTGGCTTCGTCAAACCAGGTATCGATGCCGACCACAATACACTGCACCCCAAAACGGTCCGCAAGGCGGGTGATGAGCGAGGGATCGGCCAGCGCCGGCGAGTTAATCGAAATCTTATCCGCACCAAACTCCAGAATACGCGCCGCGTCTTCCGGGGTTTTGATGCCGCCCGCCACGCAGAACGGAATATCGATCACTTCCGCAACGCGTGACACCCAGCTTTTGTCGACGACGCGGCCATCAGATGAGGCAGTGATGTCATAGAACACCAGTTCGTCGGCACCTTCGGCGGCGTAGCGCTGCGCCAGCGGTACGATGTCGCCGATGATCTCGTGATTGCGAAACTGTACGCCTTTGACTACCTGGCCGTCACGTACGTCCAGGCAGGGAATTATCCGTTTTGCCAGCATGAGATCGCCTCCGAAACTGTGAATTTACCTTCCAGCAGCGCACGTCCGACAATTACGCCCTGAACGCCGCTGCCGCGCAGTGCGGCGATATCATTGAGGTCGCCAATGCCTCCCGAGGACTGGAAAGCAATCGTCGGGAAGCGCGCCGTCACTTCCTGATAGAGCGCAACGTTGGAGCCGCTCAGGGTGCCATCGCGCGAAATATCGGTGCACAGCACGTGTTTCAGGCCCACCTGCTGAAAATCGGTAATCACCTCTTCCAGCGTCACGCCCGCCGCTTCCTGCCAGCCACTGATCGCCACTTCTTTGCGGTTACTGGCATCAATGCGGACATCTAACGCGAGCACAATCGCCTCGGCGCCAAACTCTGCAAACCACTGCTTTACCTCTTCAGGCTGCTTCACGGCGGTGGAACCGACCACCACACGACTGGCTCCGGCTTCCAGCAGCGCGTGCACATCGTCACGACTGCGAATGCCGCCACCGACCTGCACCGTCACATCAACGCCGTCCAGCAGGGTTTTCAGCAGCGCAATCTGGCGTTTCGCCGGATCTTTCGCGCCGGTTAAATCCACCAGATGCAGTATGGTCGCGCCCTGGCTTACGTAATCCTGCAGACGTGGCAGCGGATCGCTGCCGTAATCGCGCTGCTGACCATAATCGCCCTGATGCAGACGAACCACTTTGCCGTCAATTAAATCTAACGCGGGGATAATCATTACATCTCCAGGAAGTTTTTCAGCAGCTGCGCGCCGGCTTTGCCCGAGCGTTCCGGGTGGAACTGGACGCCGAAGAAGTTATCTTTCTGTACCGCTGCGGTGAAAGCTTCACCGTAGTGACACTGGGCGATGGTGCTGGCATTGACCGGCATGGCATAGCTGTGGACGAAGTAGAAGTAGCAGCCTTCGTCGATGCCGCGGAACAGATGATTGCCCGCCTGCGCGGTAATCTGGTTCCAGCCCATGTGCGGCAGCGGCAGGCCGTGCGTGTCCATTAACGACACCGGCTCATCGATAATGCCCAGCGTCGGCACGCCACCGTTTTCATCGCTGCCGCGTCCCAGTAGCTGCATACCCAGACAGATCCCCAGCACCGGCTGGGTACAGGCTTTCACCAGATCGATCAGATCACGCTCTTCCAGCTGATTCATTGCCGCCTGTGCGGTGCCTACGCCCGGCAGAAACAGTTTGTCGGCGCGCAGCACCACATCGGGATCGCGGCTCACTTCCGGGGTATAGCCCAGACGTTCAATTGCCCACTTCACCGATGAAAGGTTGGCGCAACCGGTATCCATGATCACCACGTTCATCACAGCACTCCCTTCGAGCTCGGCAGGGTATTACCCTCAACGCGGATCGCCTGGCGCAGCGTACGACCAAAGGCTTTAAACAGGCTTTCGACGCGGTGATGGTCGTTCTTGCCTTTGGTTTTCAGATGAAGAGTGCTCATCATGGCGTAGGAGAGCGAGCTGAAGAAGTGCTCGACCATCTCGGTGCTGAGGTCGCCCACGCGCTGATAGTTGAACTCCGCTTTAAACTCGATGTGCGGACGGCCGGAGATATCCAGCGCGCAGCGCGCCAGGCATTCGTCCATTGGCAGCACAAAGCCAAAACGGCCAATGCCGCGTTTGTCGCCCAGCGCTTTCAGCAGTGCTTCGCCCAGCGCCAGACCGGTATCTTCCACCGTGTGGTGATCGTCAATATAGAGATCGCCTTTCACTTCGATGTTCATGCGGAAGCCGCCGTGCACCGCAATCTGGTCCAGCATGTGGTCGAAGAAACCCACGCCGGTGTTAATCTTGCTGCCGCCTTCGCGGTCCAGCCACAGTTCAACCCGCACCTGGGTTTCTTTGGTGTTACGTTGCACCAGCGCATGGCGATCGCGCTGGGTCAGACGCTGCTGGATGGTCTGCCAGCTCTGGCCATCAGCGCCGTAGCGGATAGCCTGAATGCCCATGTTCTCTGCCAGCTGCACATCGGTCAGACGATCGCCAATCACATAGCTGCTGGCAGTATCCAGCGCACCTTCAGCCAGCCAGGCTTCAACCATTTTGGTTTTTGGCTTGCGGCAGTCGCAGTGATCATCCGGCATGTGCGGGCAGATCAGCACATCATCAAACGCGATGCCCTGCGAGGTCAGAACCTGCATCATCAGATTGTGCGGACCCTCGAAATCGGCCTGCGGAAAACGTGAGGTGCCAAGACCATCCTGGTTAGTGATCATCACCAGGCGATAACCGGCGGCCTGCAGCGCCAGCAGTGCCGGGATAACGTCTGGCTCAAATGCCAGCTTATCCAGACGATCCACCTGAAAATCTTCAGGCGGCTCAGAGATTAATGTACCGTCGCGGTCAATAAAAAGGGTCTTCTGGCTCATGCTTGCTCCACAGAAAAGGCTTGCAGCGCGGCGATCACTCGTTCGCACTCTTCACGCGTACCGATGGAGATGCGCAGGCATCCCGACAGGCCCGGATTTTTGTTCTGATCTCGCAGGATAATGCCCTGATCCCACAAGGTTTTGAAGACTTTTGGTGAATCGGTAAAGCGCGCCAGAACATAGTTAGTCTCGCTGGGGAAAACCTGCTCAACGCAGGCCAGCTGAGGCAGTTCGGCCAGAAGCCAGCTGCGGTTTGCATTCAGCTCCGCAACATGTTCACGCATCAGCGCAATACCCTGTTCACTCAATGCCTGACCGGCCACATCGGCCACAGGGGTCGCCAGCGGGTAGGGCGCAATCACTTTCATCAGCAGGTCGATAACGGGCTTATTGGCCAGCGCAAAGCCGCAACGCAGGCCAGCCAGCGCAAAGGCTTTCGAGAGGGTACGCAGGATCACCAGGTGCGGATAATCCTTCAGCCAGCCAGTCAGCGTCGCCTGAGGACAAAATTCAATATAGGCTTCATCGGCCACAACCAGCGCTTTACCGGCAGTCATCGTCAGCAATTGACGGATATCCTCCTGATTAATCAGGTTGCCGGTCGGGTTGTTCGGGCTGCAAAGATAAACGACTTTCACGCCGTCCAGCTGTTCCGCGATAGCAGGCAGATTCAGCTGCCAGTCGCTGAGCGCCGGCGCGGTACGGTATTCAATGCCGATGGTTTCGGCGCTGACGCTGTACATGCCATAAGTCGGTGGACAGAACAGAATCGCATCCTGCCCCGGCTCACAAAAAGCGCGCATGATCAGTTCAATCGCTTCATCCGCCCCACGGCTCACCAGCACCTGCTCCGGCGTTAAACCTGCGTAGGCCGCATAGCGCTCAATCACGATTTTCGGCTGACACTCGGGATAGCGGTTCAGCGTCTGCTGTGACAGTTCAAACGGCACCGGCAACGGAAACTCGTTGGCGTTAAGCCAGACATCGCCATTGCCACCCAGACGACGCGCCGACATATAAGGCGTGAGAGCGCGTACATTGGCGCGCGCCAGCTGCTCAATATCCTGACTCATGCTTGCTCCTTTAGTGCGGCAACGCGCAGGGTGACGGCATTTTTGTGGGCATCCAGCTGCTCGGCGGCGGCCAGGGTTTCAATGGTCGCGGCCAGATTCAGGAAGCCCTGCGGCGTCAGCTCCTGCACCGTCATGCGTTTCTGAAAATCAGCCAGGCCCAGGCTGGAACAGGTCGAAGTATAACCGTAGGTCGGTAACACGTGATTGGTGCCTGAGGCGTAATCGCCTGCGGACTCCGGTGACCAGTCGCCTAAAAATACCGAACCGGCGCTGGTGATGGACTCCACCAGATCGCGCGGCTGGCGGGTCTGCAGAATCAGGTGCTCCGGGCCGTAAAGATTGGAAATCTCAACGCATTGCTCAAGGTCGCGCGCCACGATCAGGCGGCTGCTTTCCAGCGCCTGACGCGCTGTGGTCGCACGCGGCAACTGCGCCAGCTGCTGCTCAACGGCGACCGCGACCGCTTCGGCCAGCTTCAGTGACGGCGTCAGCAGAATCACCTGCGAGTCAGGACCATGTTCGGCCTGTGAGAGCAGATCAGACGCAACAAACGCGGGGGTGGCACCTTCATCAGCAATCACCAGCACTTCTGAAGGCCCGGCTGGCATATCAATCGCTGCGCCATCAAGACGTTGACTCACCTGACGTTTTGCTTCTGTGACCCAGGCATTGCCCGGACCAAAAATCTTGTCGACGCGCGGCACGGTTTCCGTACCGAAGGCCAGCGCGGCGATAGCCTGCGCGCCACCCACCTGGAACACCTCTTCTACGCCACACAACTGCGCGGCATAAAGAATCTCATCGGCAATCGGCGGCGGCGAACAGAGCACTACGCGGCCACAACCGGCGATACGGGCAGGTGTCGCCAGCATCAGCACGGTAGAGAAGAGCGGGGCGGAACCACCAGGAATATAGAGCCCGACCGATTTCACCGGCCGGGTGATCTGCTGGCAGCGTACGCCAGGCTGTGTTTCAACATCCACCGGCGGCAGAATCTGCGCGTTGTGGAAGGTTTCGATATTCCCCACCGCGACGGCCATCGCCTGCTTCAGTTTGTCACTTAAACGGGCGCTGGCTTCTGCTATCTGCTGCGGCGTCACGCGCAGGTTTTCCACCTGCGCTTTATCAAAGCGGGTGCTGAACTCACGCAGAGCGTCATCGCCGTTCAGCTTTACCTGCTCCAGCACGTTGCGCACCGTCAGCGTGACGTTTTCAGAGGCGGCGATGGCGGGACGTAACAGCAGCGCCTGCTGCTGTTCGGGGGTGCACTGCTGCCACTCAATCGGGGTAGAAAAGGCCATGGCTTACTCCATCATCTTCTCAATAGGCAGCACCAGAATGGAACTGGCACCCAGTGCTTTCAGCTTTTCCATCGTTTCCCAGAACAGGGTTTCGCTGCTGACCATGTGCATCGCTACGCGGCTGACATCACCTGCCAGTGGCAGAACGGTCGGACGCTCTGCGCCAGGCAGCAGGCTAATCACTTCTTCCAGACGCTCACTCGGCGCGTGCAGCATGATGTACTTCGATTCACGCGCTTTAATCACGCCCTGAATACGGGTCATCATCTTATCGATCAGCTCCTGCTTGGCGGCAGGCATCTCGCCGTCACGCTGAATCAATACGGCTTTGGAACGATAGATGACTTCAACTTCGCGCAGGCCGTTGGCTTCCAGGGTTGCACCAGTGGAGACCAGATCGCAGATGGCATCCGCCAGACCCGCACGGGTCGCCACTTCCACGGAACCGTTCAGTAGACAGGTTTTGAAGCTGACACCTTTTTTGTCGAGGTATTGTTTGAGCAGGTGAGGATAAGAGGTGGCGATGCGGGACTTATCGAGGCATTCCGGGCCGGTGTACTCGGCGTCAGTCGCCATCGCCAGTGACAAGCGGCAGCCGCCGAAATCCAGGCGGCGCAGCGTGAAATAGCGCGGATCTTCACCCTGAGCACGACGTGAGAGCAGTTCTTCTTCCAGCACGTTCTCACCGATGATGCCTAAATCGACCACGCCATCCATCACCAGGCCAGGGATATCGTCATCGCGCACACGCAGGATGTCGATCGGCATGTTCTCCGCAAACGCAATCAGGCGCTGTTGCTGAAGGTTGATTTTAACGCCGCAGCGCGCCAGCAGTTCGCGTGAATCATCACTTAAACGGCCAGATTTCTGCATAGCTATGCGTAAACGGGTGTTATCTAACATGGTTCCTGTCCTTTTCCTGTCCTGAATGTGTGGTTACGTCAGCCCATAAAAAAACCCCCGGAAGACGATCTTCCGGGGGTTCTCTTGCGTTCACACCACTGGAAGATCTTGAAAGTCTTCCAGCACCAATCGCCTGAAAGACTAGTCAGGATGATGGTGGTGATGATGGTTGAACTGAACGCGTGTCATAATAATCTCGTCGATGAATGAGTATTCATTTGTGAGGTTTAACCTAACGAAGATGGCTGCGCTTGGCAACACTTTTTTAAACAGGCGGTTCAGAAAGCGCTGAAACAGGTTGTTCTGGTTTGCAATCCGGGGGCAAACTACGGTGAAGTCAGGGTTGATGTTTCACGTCAGGAGTCAAAATGAAGAAGGTCGCGATTGTGGGACTGGGCTGGCTGGGTATGCCGCTGGCCACGGCGTTAACGGCGCGAGGCTGGCAGGTTACCGGCAGCAAAACCACGCCAGACGGTGTTGAAGCCGCACGCCGCTGCGGCATTGAGGCGTTCCAGCTGGAACTGACGCCGGAACTGCTGTGTGATGCTGCCGATATCGAGCCGCTCTTTAACGTCGATGCATTAATCGTCACGTTACCTGCCAGCCGTACTGCGGAAGGCGGCGAAGCTTATCTGCAGGCGGTGCAGAATGTGGTCGATACCGCGCTGGTGTATAAAGTGCCGCGCATCATCTTTACCAGCTCAACGTCAGTCTATGGCGGCAGCTCTGGCATTAAACGGGAAAACAGCCCGCTGACCGCCGAAACGGTAGCCGGTAAAACGCTGGTTAAGCTGGAGAGCTGGCTGCACGATCTGCCAGGAACCAGCGTGGATATTGTGCGTCTGTCCGGTCTGGTCGGGCCAAAGCGCCATCCGGGACGCTTCCTGGCGGGCAAGCAGGATGTGGCGAATGGCTCGCAGGGCGTGAATCTGGTGCATCTGGATGACGTGGTCGAGGCGATTACGCTGCTGCTGCAGTCGCCCAAAGGGGGCCGGGTTTATAACCTCAGTGCGCCGAAACATCCGACGCGCGACACCTTCTATCCCGCAGTTACCCGTCAGTTGGGGTTGCAGCCGCCGCAGTTCGCGCCAGAGGCCATAAAGGATAGTGGGAAGCTGATTGATGGGTCGCGTATCTGTAATGAACTCGGGTTTGAGTATCGCTATGACGATCCGGTGAAGATGCCGCTGGAGTGAATCGCATCTTATGAATATGCCGAGGTGATGATTTTGAGTTTATAAAGTATTTTTAAGTTCTGTGTCGGACGGAGTAAAAAATTCCGTCACGACCCACCTTAACATTCTAAGGCGAGCCAGCTCAGTAATTAATTTCATTTTAAAAAATCCTGTTTATTTCTGAGCCAGGAAAGTTCACATATAGAATTCATAAACGAAGGGAGTGCTGTAAAAAATTATTTTTTGCCCTATACTTTATGCGCTTAAGTGCATGACGACTCCTCATTTTTAGCATGAATGACTTTTGTGTTTTATGATGTGATTTATTGCAGAATCAGGTTGATTGCTATTGCTGTGTTAATGAAATCCCTAATGTGGGCTTTCATTATTGACTTGATTCTGAATGAGGGTTGACTATAATCACGCCGCTTTCCATTTAACTGAGGCACTATTAGTTAATACATGTATGATGCTTGCTTTATGAATAATTTAATGAACCTCACTTTCTTTTGAACGAGCCAAAGATCTATTATGACTTTTGTCAAACAGGCTTGTTTGTTGCGAGTCAGAGGGGATCTTTCCTGGCTCGCCTTTCATTATAAAGCCTGATCTTCTCTGTCTAAATTGATTGGTCTTTCTTAATAATATATCTCGGACGCTGCTTAGTCTCGATATAAATCCTGCCGATATACTCTCCCAGCACACCAATACCAATTAGCTGAATACCGCCAAGGAAAAGAATAGAAACGAGAATCGACGGGTAACCCGCTACCGGATTTCCCCAGATCAGCTTATCTGCAATCATCCAGACGCCGTAAATGAAAGAGAGCCCGGCCACAAAGAAACCGATATAGGTCCACATGCGTAAAGGAAAGGTAGAGAATGACGTTATCCCCTCCAGGGCAAGGTTCCAGAGTTTCCACCCATTAAATTTTGTCGAACCCGCGATGCGTTCAGCGCGCGTGTATTCAACGACCTCTGTTTTTCCGCCTACCCATGAAAGAATACCTTTCATAAACAGATTTCGCTCAGGTAGAAGCTTAATGTTATCGACAATATGACGGGACATTAACCTGAAATCACCCACATTTTCTTCAATCTGCGGCTTGCTAATCATGTTGTGTAATTTATAGAACCATTCAGCGCTTTTACGCTTCAGGTGGCTATCGGATGAGCGGTCAACCCGTTTAGCCAGCACAACATCTGCGCCTTCTTTCCACTTCGAGATCAGGAGCGGAATAACCTCGATCGGATCCTGCAGGTCTACATCTATAGGAATAACCACATCTCCGGTCGAAGCCTCAAGGCCTGCAAACAGGGCGGGTTCTTTGCCAAAATTTCGTGTAAAGCACACGTATTTGACTAACGCGTCATTTTTCATGATCGCCTGAATCAGAGATTCAGTGTTGTCTGTGCTGCCATCATTGACGAAAACAATCTCAATCTCATCATCTGCAAGCGGCGTGTAATTTCTTACAGTCTGATAGAAAACAGGAAGTGTTTCCTGTTCGTTCAGAACGGGAACAACAAGCGATATTTTCATTTCTTATCTCGGAAAATGATGTATTTCGAATAGACAAAGCCGCATACCAGACTTATTGCTGAGAAGACGATGAGGGTTACGACAGGGTTGACCTTCATCCGGTCAGCATAGGAACCAATCATGACGGCAACCATGCCCATGAAAAACACATACATGATGTAGCGGATCGTTGTGGCTTCTGAACTGAACGTCCACTTTGCGTTGGCAAAGAAAGAGAAGGTGACAGCAATGCAGAATGCAATAAAGTTAGACAGTGACTGCTGCAAACCCCTCTCTACACAGATGGCGAAGGTCACCCAATGGATCAGCGTATTGATGACACCAACTGACATGTATCTGGCAAAAAGTTTCAGCATGGCAAAGTTCTGTAAAAAGTGAGGTGCAAATCCTGACACCTGGCAGCGATAGGATCAAGAAATTGTTAAGGCCGTAATACCATTTCATCCAGAGAGTAGTTGTGTACATCTGCAAAGAATTTGGGTGTCTGACCAATGCACTTTTCAGTCATGTGATAAGTTTTGCTCTTCAGCACATAAAAAAGGGTCTGCTACCGCTTAAAAATCGCCCTGGAAAATTTATACGCGAAATTATCGCAAAGCGACGCAATCAGGCCTGGTAGTAACTAAAACTGCACGCAAAACGTATTTGATTCACCGTTCTGCGTCAGACCTTTCCTGCTTTTGTGGGGCGTTTGAATATCAAAGCATCAATAGCAATGCGGCAAGATTAAGTCTTACTTAGGGTAGGGTAAAAAATAACCTTACACCCCCAGCCGATCCCTCAACGTATACCACACCGCGCCCATTGCCGTCAGCGGCACCTTAAAGCGTCGGCCACCCGGGAACGGCAGGTGAGGCAGGCGGGCAAAAGCATCGAATCGTTCGGCGTCGCCGCGTAACACTTCGCTTATAAGCTTCCCGGAGAGATGCGTGCTGGTCACACCATGGCCGCTGTCGCCCTGCATAAAGTAGACATTGTTCTCCAGCCGGCCAAACTGCGGCATGCGCGACAGCGTCAGCAGGAAATTGCCGCTCCAGCTGAAGTCCAGCTTCACATTCTGCAACTGCGGGAACGTGCGCGCCAGTTTGGGTCGTATTAACGCTTCGATATCCGCCGGTTCACGTGCGCCATAGACCACACCGCCGCCATAAAGCAGCCGGTTATCTGCGGTCAGTCGGAAGTAATCCAGCAGATAGTTACAATCTTCCACACAGTAGTTGTTCGGCATCAGCGATAACGCCTGGTCGGGTGTCAGCGGCTCGGTCGCGACAATCTGCGATCCACACGGCATGCTTTTCCTGCTCAGGCGCGGCTCCAGTTGCGGTGACAGATAGGCGTTACCGGCGAAGATCACAAACGTTGCGCTCACCTCGCCCTGAGCCGTTTTCACCCGATTAGGTGTACCATAAACCACATTCGTTGCCGCAGACTGTTCATAGATGCGCCCGCCATGTCGCCGGATGGCTTCTGCTTCACCCAGTGCCAGGTTCAGCGGATGCAGATGACCGCCACGCCGATCCAGCAGTCCACCGACGTAGCGTTCGGTGGCGACTTCGCGGCGAATGGCGCGTTCGTCCAGCAGCTCCAGATCGTGATTGCCATACTGCTGCCATAACGCTTTCTGTTTCTGCAGATGCGCCATCTGGCGCGCATTCAGGGCCGCAAAGATGCCGCCAGGACGGTAGTCACACTCAATTGCATACCGCTTAATGCGATCGCGGATAATCTCAGCGCCTTCAAACATCATGCCGCCCAGCATGCGGGCGCTCTCTATGCCGTAGCGCTGTTCAATCACATCTACGTCGCGGCTGTAGGAGTTCACCACCTGACCGCCATTACGACCGCTGGCACCAAAGCCGACGCGTGCTGCTTCCAGCACGACCACGTCGTAACCCACCTCGGTCAGATGCAGTGCCGCCGAAAGACCGGTGAAACCACCGCCAATAATGCAGACGTCACACTGAATACTCTCCTGCAGCATCGGCCAGGGCGCATGCGTATTGGCGGTCGCAGCGTAATAACTCTCCACATAATTCATAACAACCTCCGGAATGCGCCTAGAAATTTGCTGGCGTGTGGGCACTGACAATGCGGCACGGGAAGTCTGCACTGTTGGTAAAGCTGTGCGGTAAGCCGGTATCAATCACGTAACTCTCTCCGGCGGAGAGATGAAACGCTTGTCCGTTAATCACCAGCGTAATTTCGCCTTCCAGCAGCGTGCCGGTTTCCTCGCCCGGATGACGCAGCTTCTCGCCGGTACTGGCGCCGGGTTGATACGTTTCCAGCAGCATGCCCAGCGAGCGCTGCGCACCACCGTTGTCGATCAGCTTCAGCGAAACACCCTGGCTGCCAATCTCCACCAGGTCGCCGGGACGGACAATCACTTTGGGTTCTGCGTCCGGTTTGGGTTCCGAAAAGAATTCTGACAGCGATAACCCATAAACCTTCAGCAGCTTCTGCAGCGTGCTGACTGCCGGGCTGACTTTATCCTGCTCAATGGTACTGATGGCGCTGTGAGTCAGTCCGGCCTGTTCGGCAACCCGACGTTGCGACAGCCCCAGCGTCTGGCGAATCTGCGCCAGCCGTCGTCCTGGTGCCAGCGTGGCATCACTCATCTGCTTTTCCCCTGTGATAGCGAATGGCGGCCTGAATAAAGCCGCTGAACAGCGCCTGTGATCCCGCCGTGATTTCTGGCTGCCACTCGGGATGCCACTGTACCGCGAGGGCGAAGGGATGATGGCGCAGACTGACGGCCTCAATCAGGCCATCCGGCGCACGCGCTTCAACGCTCAGTTGCGGGCCCGGTTCGCGTACGCCCTGATGATGCAGTGAATTGACCCTCAGTGGGCTATCACTGTCGAGTAATGTTGCCAGCACGCCATCCGGTTCGATAGTGACCTGATGTGCCGGTGCATACTGTTGATCCAGTGGCAGCGTCTCATCTTCATGATGACGCTGAAACGGCGGCTGACCGCTGACTTCTCTCCACAGCGCGCCGCCATTCGCCACCACCAGCTCCTGCATGCCACGGCAGATCCCGAATATCGGCATTTTGTGGCTGGTGGCCCAGGTGATTAGCTGAAAGGCAAGATGGTCCCGACCTGGATCGGCATGGGGCTCTTCGCCCGGCTCGCCATAATGCCAGGGTTCGATATTACTCGGGCTGCCGGTTAGCAGCAGGCCATCCAGAACAGCCATAGCGTTTTCTAATAGATGAGGGGCATTCATCAGACTGTGGGGAAGTGCCAGCGGCACACCGCCCGCAAGAACAATCGCGTCGATATATTTGTTGTGAACCGTCTGGGTCAGATGGCCGCCCAAATCTTTCTGACACATCACTACGCCAATCAACGGCTTGTCAAAAATAATGCCCATCTCCCGTCCTCGCATCGCTGTTCGAAATATCTACCGAAAAGGCACGTCTGGTGACTAAGTGTGCAATATTTTTTCAATCTAACAACCTGCTGTTTGTTCTTCAAACAGAATTGTTACATTTGCACACTTTTTATGTTGGCGCTATGTTAGTGGTGTGGCTGTTATTTTGAGCATTACGCAAACCTAATAGGGGCGGGTGAGATCATGACTAACCTGGTAGAAGTGGAAGACTTCATGCTTCACAGTGAAGAGAAACGAACCAGCGCGTTCCAGCTTGAGGTGAAAACCTGGCTGGAGCGCCATCCTGAAACGCAGTATGTCGACATCCTGTTAAATGATCTAAATGGTGTGTTCCGTGGCAAGCGCATTCCGGTCTCTGCGCTGTCTAAACTGGAAAAAGGGTGTTATTTCCCCGCCTCGGTGTTTGCCATGGATATCCTCGGCAACACGGTGGAAGAAGCGGGACTCGGGCAGTCACTGGGCGAACCTGATAACCTCTGTCTGCCCGTCACCGGTACGTTAGTTCCCTCCGCGTCTGACCCTCAACACATTGCGCAGCTGTTGTTAACCATGTGCAACCAAGATGGCACTCCCTTTGACGTTGAACCCCGAAATGTCCTTAACCGGCTGTGGCAACAGCTGCGTAACCGAGGGCTGTTTCCGGTGGTAGCGGTAGAGCTGGAGTTCTATCTGGTGGACAAAAAGCGTGATGCAGAAGGCTTTATCCAGCCGCCGTGTTCGCCTGGTAGTGATGAACGCAATATGCAGAACCAGGTCTACTCGGTAGATAACCTCGATCACTTCGCCGATGTGCTGCGCGACATTGACGATTTGGCGCGTCAGCAGGGCATACCGGCCGACGGCGCGCTGGCGGAGGCCTCGCCCGGACAGTTTGAAATTAACCTCCACCACACGCGCGACGTGCTGCGTGCCTGCGACCATGCGGTGCAGCTCAAGCGTCTGATTCGTCAGGTGGCGGAAAATCACGGTATGACCGCAACATTTATGGCCAAGCCGTATGAAGAGTATGCGGGCAGCGGTATGCATGTGCATATCAGCATGCTGGATGCGGCCGATCACAATGCTTTCGCCTGCGATGACGGCAGTGATTCGCCGCTGATGAAACGCGCGCTGGCCGGGATGATCGACCTGATGCCCGCGTCAATGGCGCTGCTGGCACCTAACGTGAATGCCTATCGCCGCTTTGTTCCGGATGCCTATGTGCCGTTGCAGGCCTCATGGGGCCATAACAACCGGACGGTTGCACTGCGCGTTCCCTGTGGCGATATTGATAACCACCGTATTGAGTATCGCGTGGCTGGTGCCGATGCTAACCCTTATCTGGTGGTGTCGGCTATTCTGGCCGGGATGCTGCACGGGCTGGATACTCAGTTGCCGTTGCCGCATCCGGTCACTGGCAACGGTCATCATGCCGAGGGGCTGGCACTGCCGATTCGTCAGAGCGATGCACTGTATGAATTTGACAACAGTTATCCGTTGCAGAAGTTACTGGGCGAACGTTTTGCCAGTGTCTGGCACAGCTGCAAGAATCATGAACTGATGCAGTTTGAACGGCTGATTACCTCTACGGAAATTGACTGGATGCTGAAAAACGCCTGAAACGCCGGTTTACCCGCACTTCCGTGCGTTATTTTTGCATAAGATGCCCCGATGGCTTGTATTTCTGCCACGGGTTGGGGCAGAATACGCGGCCTGCAAAATCAGATGATAACCGACGCTTCACGCGCCGGTTATTTTTTTTGCATCAGGTTTTAATAGAGCGTTTTTGCTGACTTAACCGAGGCCGGGCACGCACCCGGATAGATAAACACTGAAAACACGCGTAAGCGTGAGATTGAGGATTACAAAGATGGGGATGTTTTACACTCTGCCAGCTAACGCTGGTACGCGTTTTCGTGATGACTACGGCGCCGCGTTAACCGCTAACCTTTCTCCCTGTCGCTTAATGCGCAGTTGCCCTGTGACCCAGCCCAGCCAGGTTGTTGCACATGGGGGACTGAAGCATGTCGCTTAATACCTCCGCCGCACCGCAGCGTGCGCAACTCAAAAAAACACTCACGTTACTTCCGGTCGTCATGATGGGCTTAGCCTACATGCAGCCTATGACCCTGTTCGATACCTTTGGCATCGTTTCCGGGCTGACCGACGGTCACGTCGCCACCGCTTATGCTTTCGCGCTGGTTGCGATTCTGTTTACTGCTGTGAGTTACGGTAAGCTGGTACGCCGCTTCCCCTCTGCGGGCTCCGCTTATACCTACGCTCAGAAGGCAATCAGTCCGCATGTCGGCTTTATGGTCGGCTGGTCATCTCTGCTGGACTACCTGTTCATGCCGATGATCAACATCCTGCTGGCTAAAAACTATTTCGAATCGCTGGTGCCGGGCATTCCGTCGTGGATTTTTGTTGTGCTGCTGGTTGGGTTTATGACGCTCTCTAACCTCAAGGGCATCAAAACTGTTGCGAACTTCAACAGCGTGATTGTGGTGCTGCAGGTGGTTGTCATGGTTGGGATCACTGCGATGGTGATCTACGGTGTGGCAAGCGGCGTCGGTTCCGGTACGCTGGTAAGCAGCCGTCCGTTCTGGTCTGAGAATGCCCATGTGGTGCCGATGATTACCGGTGCGACCATACTCTGCTTCTCGTTCCTGGGCTTTGATGGCATCAGTTCGCTGTCGGAAGAGACCAAAGATGCAGAACGCACAATTCCTCGCGCCATTTTCCTGACTGCGCTGATTGGTGGTGTGATCTTTATCGCTGCGTCTTACTTCCTGCAGCTTTACTTCCCGGACATCACCCGCTTCCAGCACCCGGACTCCTCACAGCCTGAAATCATGCTGTTTGTCGCCGGTAAAGCGTTGCAGGTTGGCATCCTGATCTTCTCGGTGGTCACGGTGCTGGCATCCGGTATGGCAGCGCACGCTGGCGTATCGCGTCTGATGTATGTGATGGGCCGTGATGGTGTGTTCCCGGAGCGTTTCTTCGGTTATATCCATCCAAAATGGCGTACCCCATCGCTCAACGTGCTGCTGGTCGGTGCGATTGCGCTGATGGCGATTAACTTTGATCTGGTCACGGCTACCGCGCTGATTAACTTTGGTGCGCTGGTGGCGTTTACTTTCGTGAACCTGTCGGTGATCGCGCAGTTCTGGATCCGTGAGAAGCGTAACCGCACGCTGAAAGATCACGTTCAGTATCTGCTGCTGCCGCTGCTGGGTGCACTGACGGTGGGTGCGCTGTGGGTAAACCTGGAAGAGAGTTCTATGGAGCTGGGCCTGATCTGGGCCGCCATCGGGATTATCTACCTGGCCTTTGTGACCCGCAGCTTCCGTAATCCGGTGCCGCAGTTCAGCGAAGAAGTTTAATCGCGCTAACGTTGCCGCCTTTCCGCAAGAACGGAAAGGCGGCAACGGTTTAACTGGCCAGCACCAGCTCCCAGTTACCCATACTTAACAACTCCCGTCCTGCATTACTCAGTTTTTTATCGGTTATAACCACATCAAACCTCTCCAGCGGTAACGCCAGAAACGTCGCAATCCTGTTGTACTTCGAACTGTCACTCAGCAGCACCCGCTTACTGCTCACCTCACTCACCGCCTGTTTCACCATCACTTTATCTTCATCCGGCGTAAACAAGCCGCGCGGCCCCCAGCAGGAGGCGGAAATAAAGGCAATATCGATAGCCAGATGACGGAGGCTTCGTGCCGCCGACTCGCCGACACAGGAGCGGTTCTCCCGGCATACGGTGCCGCCAGTGTGAATAACCCGGCACTGACTCGCTTCCATCAGCAGATTCGCCACCATAAAATCATTGGTCACCACCAGCACATCATCCCGATCCACCAGCTCTCGTGCCAGCGCTAATGTCGTGGTGCCGGCATCCAGATAGATGCAGCTGTTACGCGGAATGTGCCCGGCCGCGGTGTGGCCGATAGCGCACTTTTCTTCGTTGTAGAGGGCGCTTTTCGTCAGATGTGAGGGTTCAGCCGCCAGCCGATCGGCCGAGCGTACGCCGCCGGAAACGGACAACACCGCACCTTGTTCTTCCAGTTTCTGCACATCACGACGTATGGTCATGTGTGACACACCCAGCCGCTCAGTGAGTTCTGCAATGCTGACCACGCCACGATCGGCGACCAGCGCCAGAATCTGTTGATGACGTTCAACCGGAATCATATCTGCTCCCTGATAATTATCATTTTTTCACACTATAAAGTATCTGCCGCTTATCCAGAACAAAAAATAGCAGCATGCACCCCATGATAGCTTGCTTTAACGCCCTTTAAGAGCCAGATTGCGGATAAATATGCCATGTTAAAAATTGTTCCTGTTCACAAGTGTGATGTTTTTTTGTGAGGGATAACACATTTTTACCGGGAGTAAGCTGGCAGGATTAACAGTAACAAACAAATAATCACTTAATTTAACAGTGGAGGCGTAACGTGCCAGCTGAAAACATCTGTGTTATCGGGTTAGGTTCTATGGGCATGGGTGCCGCGAAATCCTGTCTGCGTGCCGGTTTAAACACCTGGGGTGTCGATTTGAACCCCGCTGCGCTGGAGAGTTTACGTCAGGCCGGCGCGCGTGATGCGCAGCCATCTGCCTCTGCCTTTGCAGACCAACTTGATGCCGTCTTGCTGCTGGTGGTGAACGCGCAGCAGGTAAACGCCATTCTGTTCGGTGAAGCGGGCCTGGCTGCAAAACTGCGTCCCGGTACCGCAGTCATGGTTTCATCCACGCTCTCCGCGCACGATGCGCAGCAGATTGAACAGCGGCTGGCCGAACACCAGTTGCTGATGCTGGATGCCCCGGTTTCCGGCGGTGCCGCCAAAGCCGCAAGCGGTGAAATGACCGTGATGGCCTCAGGCAGCGACGCAGCCTTTGCGTACCTGCAGCCGGTGCTGGATGCGGTCGCGGCCAAAGTGTACCGCGTGGGCAGTGAAATCGGCCTTGGGTCTACCGTCAAAATTATCCATCAGCTGCTGGCGGGTGTTCATATCGCCGTGGGTGCAGAAGCGATGGCGCTGGCGGCGCGGGCCGGTATCCCGCTGGAAACCATGTATGAAGTCGTCACCAATGCGGCGGGCAATTCGTGGATGTTCGAGAACCGTATGAAGCATGTAGTAGACGGGGATTACAGCCCGAAATCAGCCGTCGATATCTTTGTGAAAGACCTTAATCTGGTCGCCGATACTGCCAAATCGCTGCACTTCCCGCTGCCGCTGGCCTCGACCGCCCTCAACATGTTCACCGAAGCCAGCAACGCGGGATATGGCCGTGAAGATGACAGCGCGGTAATTAAAATCTTCAGCGGTATCACGCTGCCACAGGCCGGGGAGAAAAACTGATGCGTCTTGGGGTCATAGCGGACGATTTCACCGGTGCGACGGACATCGCCAGTTTTCTGGTGCAGAACGGCCTGAGCACTATTCAATTCAACGGCATCCCCGCCAGCGAAGAAAACACCGGGGCGCAGGCGATTGTGGTCAGCCTGAAAAGCCGCTCCTGTCCGGCAGAGCAGGCGGTTGCCCAGTCGCTGGCGGCGCTGGCCTGGCTGCAGCAACAGGGCTGCGAGCGCTTCTACTTCAAATATTGTTCTACTTTCGACAGCACCGCGCAGGGCAATATCGGTCCGGTGACCGACGCCCTGCTGAACGCACTGGGTGAAACGCAGACGGTCATCTGTCCGGCGCTGCCGGTCAATGGCCGCACCGTCTACCAGGGCTATCTGTTTGTCGGTGATCAGCTGCTGTCAGATTCCGGGATGCGTCATCATCCGGTCACACCGATGCACGACAGCAACCTGCTGCGTCTGATGACGTCGCAGGCGTCGGGAAAAGCCGGGCTGATCGCAGCGGCGCAGGTCGAACAGGGCGTAGAGTCAGTGCGTCAGGCGCTGGGCCAGCTGGCGGCGCAGGGGATCAACTACGTCGTGACCGATGCTCTGCATCAGGATCATCTGGTGACGCTGGGCGCGGCGCTAAGCGATATGCGGCTGGTCACCGGTGGTTCGGGGCTGGCTATCGGTCTGGCACGGCAGTGGGCGACGGCTGAGACCGACGCTGAGGCGGAGCAGGCCGGTCGTCCGCAGGGCGATCGCGCCGTGGTGCTTTCCGGCTCCTGCTCGCAGATGACCAACCGGCAGGTTGCCGCGTATCGCCAGCTGGCACCGGCCTGCGAAGTTGAGATTGAACACTGCCTGAAAGATGCCGAAGGGTATGCCCGACAGCTGTGCGACTGGGTAGAAGCACATCGCCATCAGGCGCTGGCACCGCTGCTGTTTGCCACTGCGGACGCGCAACAGTTGCAGGTCATTCAGCAGCGCTATGGTGCGGAGCGCAGCAGTGAAGCCGTTGAGCAGCTGTTTGCCGCCGTCACCCGTGAGCTGAAAAAGCGCGGCTGGCAGCGCTTTATCGTGGCGGGCGGTGAAACCTCCGGTGTGGTTGCGCAGAGCCTGGGCGTAACGGCCTTTCACATCGGCCCGACCATTTCACCTGGCGTACCCTGGGTTCGCGATATCCATCAGCCGCTCTCACTGGCCCTGAAATCAGGCAATTTTGGCGATGAAGACTTTTTCCGCCGCGCGCAAACGGAGTTTACTTATGTCTGAATCTTTCTCTTTCGCGGAGCAGCAGGCGCGTGACGAAATGGTGCGTCTTGGCGCGTCGTTCTTTCAGCGTGGCTATGCCACCGGCTCGGCGGGTAACCTCTCCATGTTGCTGACCGATGGCAATCTGCTGGCGACACCCACCGGTTCCTGCCTCGGGGAATTACAGGGCGATCGGCTGTCAAAAGTCACGCCTGAGGGGGAATGGCTCTCCGGTGATAAACCCTCCAAGGAAATCGCGTTTCATCGCGCGCTCTACCTGAATAATCCCGACTGCAGGGCAGTGGTGCATCTGCATAGCCACTACCTCACAGCGCTGTCGTGTTTACAGGGTCTGGACAAGAAAAACTGCATTCGCCCGTTTACGCCTTATGTCGTGATGCGCGTAGGTGATGTGCCGGTCGTGCCTTACTACAAGCCGGGCGATGAACGACTGGCCGAGGATCTGGCAACGCTGGCACCGCGCTACCGTGCCTTTCTGCTGGCGAATCACGGTCCGGTGGTGGTAGGTAAATCATTACAGGAAGCGGCAGATAACACCGAAGAGCTGGAAGAGACTGCCCGGCTGATCTTTACCCTGGGCGACCGCCCGATTCGTTATCTCAATGATGGCGAAGTGGCGGAATTAAGGAGACGATAATGCCGAAGTTTGCTGCTAACCTCTCGACGCAGTTTACAGAATACCCCTTTGCTGAACGCTTCGCGGCAGCAGCTGAAGCCGGTTTTACTGCGGTGGAATTTCTGTTTCCTTATGACTATCCCGCCGCGCAGATAAAACAGTGGCTTGATGATAATCATCTGGAGCTGGTGCTGTTCAACACGGCTCCCGGCAACATTGCGGCGGGTGAGTGGGGCGTCTCTGCCATTCCCGGACGGGAAGCGGAAGCTAAGGCGGATATCGATCGCGCCCTGAGTTATGCGATTGCGCTGAACTGCCCGCAGGTTCATATCATGGCCGCGACGGTGCCGCCTGGTGCCGACCGCCAGCGCTACGTCGAGACCTTTATCAGCAACATGCGTTATGCGGCTGAGTGCTTTGCGCCGCACGGCATCACCCTGCTGATAGAAGCACTTAACCCGACAACCAAACCCAACTATCTCTACGCCAGCCAGTATCAGACGCTGGAGATGGCTGAACAGATCGACCGGCCTAATGTGTTTACTCAGCTTGACCTGTTCCATGCGCAGCGCGTTGACGGCAACCTCAGCCATCTGATTCGCCACTATGCCGGACGCTATCGTCACGTACAGATTGCGTCGGCACCGGATCGCCATGAGCCGGATGAGGGTGAAATTAATTATCCGTACCTCTTCGCGCTGCTGGATGAGGTTGGCTATACCGGCTGGATCGGCTGCGAGTATATCCCGCGCGGAAAAACGACCGAGGGGCTTGGCTGGTTTAAAACCTGGAAGATAAGAACCTGATTTAACGTGCTTTAAAACCGGTGTTTCGGCACCGGTAGGGAGAGGCTTGCCTTTTTTCTGGCCCTGTACCTGCTATTTCTGTACGCCGATAACCCAAAAAATATAACAATTTCTGAGGTTTACTATGTCCACCGCACTGCTGTTAGCCATAGCGACCGCCAGCATCGTGATCCTGCTGCTGCTGGTCATCAAAGCCAAAGTTCATCCGTTTGTCGCCCTGTTAATTGTCAGTCTGCTGGTGGCTATCGCGACCGGCATTCCGGCTGAAAAAATCATGGAGACGATTATCACCGGGATGGGTGGACTGCTCGGTCATATCACCATCATTATCGTTTTGGGTGCCATGCTTGGGGCGATTATTGAAGCCTCGGGCGGTGCTGAATCGCTGGCGCAACGCTTCAGTAAAACGCTGGGGCTAAAGCGAACCGTCGCGGCCCTGACCATGGCGGCCTTTATCCTGGGCATTCCGGTGTTTTTCGAAGTGGGCTTTATTATCGTCATCCCGCTGATTTATGGCTTCACTAAGGTGGCACGCGTCTCACCTTTGAAATTTGGTCTGCCGATGGCGGGTGTGATGCTGACAGTGCACGTGGCGCTGCCGACCCATCCGGGAGCAGCCGCTGCGGCGGGCATCCTGCACACCGATATGGGTTGGCTGATGATGCTGGGTATTGCGATTTCAGTGCCGGTCGGCATCATCGGCTACTACGTGGCGAAGGTCATGAACCGTCGCCATTACCATCTGTCGGTGGAGGTGCTGGAACAGTTGCAGATGGCGAAGCCGGAGGGACAGGAAAAGAAAAATGAGCCAGCTCCACCCGGCGCGCTGACCATCAGCGGTCTGATTGTGGTTCCGATTGTGTTAATTGTGCTGGGAACGCTGTCCCACACACTCCTGACAGAAGGGAGCCTGCTGCGAAATGTGATGACCGTGATTGGCACGCCGCCGATTGCCCTGCTGATTGCTTTAGGTCTGGCGGCGTGGCTGCTGGGCGTGCGACGGGGCTGGAGCAAAGACAAGCTGGAAGATCTGACCGGTCGCGCCATTCCTACCTCAGCCAGCGTGATTCTGGTGGCCGGTGCGGGTGGGGCATTCGGTAAAGTGCTGGTGGAGTCGGGCGTGGGTAAAGCGCTGGCGGTCACGCTTGAAACGCTGCATCTGCCGCTGGTCCCGGCTGCGTTTATCCTGTCGCTGGCACTGCGTGCATCACAGGGTTCAGCCACGGTGGCCATCCTGACCACCAGCGGTTTGCTGACGCAGGCGGTAACTGGTGTGACGGATATGCAGCGGGTACTGGTCACCCTCGCAGCCTGTTTTGGCGGCCTGGGACTGTCGCATGTCAACGATGCGGGATTCTGGGTGGTGACACGTTATCTTGGATTATCCGTCGCCGATGGTTTACGCACCTGGACCGTGCTGACGACAATAATGGGATTAAGCGGTTTTGCACTGACCTGGCTGGCGTGGACCGTACTCTGATTCAGCAATATCAGACACTCAGACCCGGCAGGTGATGCCGGGTCTGAGTGTCTCAGTACGTCAGGAAACCAGCTCCTGCGCATAGAGATAGAGCGCTTTCAGCTGCCCAACCTTTTCTGCATCCGCTTCATGCAGATTGGCCAGTCCCTCCAGCTCCTGCATAAAGGCCGACACGCGCTCAGCATTCAGCACTTCACGGCGATGCTGCAACCAGCGTTGCTGCTCGGCATCATCCAGCGTGCCGGGGAAGTTACGCGCCCGGTAGCGGAACAGCAGTTTTGCCACCCGTGCACTTTCAAAGCTCAGGTCGAGCGCGGGCAGATTCGCGGGCGCGGTCTGACGAATGATATTCATCCCGGCGCGGTCGGCATCACTGAAGAAGCCATCATAAAGTTGCGTGTCTACATCGTCTGACGGCGTAAACGGCTCCGCTTCCGCAAACAGCGTGACCAGCTTTTCCCGCACGTCGGGCTGCTGACGCAGCAGTGCCAGATTCGCCAGACAGTGCTGACGGTCAATGCCCAGACGGGCCGCATCTTCCGGACGCAGCGTACTGGCAGGGGCCAGCACCGGACATTTGTTAATATGCACCAGTTTTACCGGCACCGGCGGCAGATCGCCAAGGTCGTTTTTCGGCGTAAAAAGACGCTCACGAAGCGTGTCAACATCCAGTTGCAACAACGGCGACATGTCACCCGCCAGATCCACCACGATCAGCGCATTGCGGTTATCGGGATGCCAGGCCAGCGGCACGATCCAGCTGGTGTTGCCGCGCGCGGCACCGAACATACCGGAGACATGGACCAGCGGCTTCATCTGCGGGATGTCGATCAGGTTCATCAGCTTGTTTTTGTTTCGATGAGTAAACAAAAACTCAAACAGTTTTGGCTGCTTCTCTTTTACCAGCTTCGCCATCGCCAGCGTGGCGTACACATCAGACATCGCATCATGGGCATTTTCATGGGCTACGCCATTGGCTTTGGTCAGATGCTCCAGCCGGAAGCTGGGGAAGCCTTCTTCATTCTCCGGCCAGATGATCCCGTCAGGGCGCAATGCGTAACAGGCACGCATCACGTCCAGGAGGTCCCACCGTGAGTTGCCATTTTGCCAGGCCCAGCCATAAGGGTCATAGAAGTTGCGATAGAAGATATTGCGTGTCACTTCATCATCGAAACGCACGTTGTTGTAGCCCACCACACAGGTTTGTTCGGTGGTGAACAGCGTATGAATACGCTCGGCAAACTCTGCTTCGATCATGCCGCGACTCATCGCTATCTGCGGGGTAATGCCGGTAATCATCACGGCTTCGGGCTGTGGCAGATAGTCATCAGGCGGACGGCAGTAGAACACGTCGGGCTCGCCAACCGGATTAAACTCGCTGTCGGTGCGCAGGCCGGCAAACTGGGCGGGCCGGTCGCGAGAGGGGCTGGTGCCGAAGGTTTCATAATCGTGGAAGAGGAAAGTAGGCTGTACGCGGTCGTTATTCAAATTTCATATCCGTTCATTGCGTTCACTGACTTTATAAACAGAAAGCGAGAAAACGGCTCTCTGTTCGCTCTGAATTTGTCTGCGCACAGCAGGCTGAATGATGTTCGTTGTGTCTGATGTGCGCTGATTGTGGTTCAGCCGTGTCGTGCCATTATAGTGGCCCAATACAGCCGATGGGGCTTTACCTGTATGGTAAACCATAATCCGGCACGCCAGAAGTTAAGGGTTTAACCCGCTACATTGATTTTTAGCGGCATCGCAGCAAGAACCGCAGCGTCAGACGAATAAGACCCTGTTGGTGTCGTTTGTCACGCTCCCAGACCGGACGCTGTTTCGCCTGTTCTTACTGCGTCATGCCTGGCGCTCGCGGTGCAGGTCGCCCTATGAAATCTGCTCTTTACCTGTGGGATGACGCGGATCACTGGCGTTAACCCGGCACCTGGCAGGTCAAACCCCGTCATCAGTTCATACTTTTTTTCAATTTATTCAAACCTTCACAACGCTTTTAACGTAAAACGTGCGGCTGTTTCCGTTTCGTTTTAGAAATTTTCTCTCCCGTGTAATTAAGGATGAAGTGTTGAAAAGGCGTCTGCTGTTCACCGTTACCGCTACTCTATTTTGGGCCTCGCTGGCACAGGCTGATGCGATCCCCTTTCCTGTGACGCCTCCGGCGATTGATGCCGCTTCCTGGGTGCTGATGGATGCCACCACCGGGCAGGTCCTGACGGCGGGTAATCCCGATGAACGCCGCAATCCCGCCAGCCTGACCAAGCTGATGACCGGTTACGTGGTGGATCGCGCCATCGACCAGAAAAAAATCAGCCGCGACGATATGGTCACGGTGGGTAAAGATGCCTGGGGAGCGGGTAATCCGGTGTTTAAAGGCTCATCGCTGATGTTCCTGAAGCCAGGCGATAAACTGAGCGTCCGGGACTTAAGCCGTGGCGTCATCATCGATTCCGGTAACGACGCCTGCGTTGCGCTGGCGGATTACGTGGCGGGCAGCGAAGCAAACTTTGTCGGCATGATGAACCACTATGTCGAAAAACTGGGTCTGCAGAATACCCATTTTGAAACAGTGCATGGACTGGATGCACCCGGTCAGTTCTCCAGTGCGCTTGATATGGCAAAACTGTCACGCGCCATTATTGATGGTGAGCCGGACTTTTATGCCATGTACAGTGAGAAAACCCTGACCTGGAACGGCATCACTCAGAACAACCGTAATGGCCTGCTGTGGGACAATAATCTTCACGTTGATGGACTGAAAACGGGTCACACTGAGACGGCAGGCTTTAACATTATTGCCTCGAATGTGGTGGGCAAGCATCGCCTCATCGCCGTTGTGATGGGGGGTAAAAGTTCAAAAGGCCGTGAAGAGCAGGCGCGTAAATTGCTGGTCTGGGGCCAGAACACCTTTGATACTGTTCAGCTGTTCCACGCCGGTAAGAAGATTGGCACTGAAAATGTCTGGTACGGTAATCCTCATCAGGTCGATGTCGGAACCGCAGATGATGTGTATCTGTCGCTGCCGCGCAGTGAAGTGCAGAACGTGAAGGCGAAGTACGTCATTAATCGCAAAGATCTGGAAGCCCCGCTGAAAGCCAATGAAGTGGTGGGTGAAATTCAGGTGATCGATAAAGATCACCAGATTGCTCACTATCCGCTGGTGGCGCTCAGTGCGGTTGAACCGGCCGGTGTCATTACCCGCGTGACGGATTATCTGAAGCAGAAGTTCTGATTAGCCGATTGTCAGCACTAAAACGGGTAGCCTGCGGGCTGCCCGTTTTCACATTGATGCCCTGTGACTGCGTGTCGATAAAAGTTACAGAGCCGTAGCCAGTTGTTTTTAACTTCCGGGCAGGTATGTGAGACGGATGTTGATAATTGTAAGCGAACGTCAAAACTGTTTGAAATATCCCGCCTGCGCTAAGCCTGAGCCGCGTTCAGGGTTAAGATAGCCACATTATGTTCCCGCAACCGGAAAGCCACCTTGCGTCCTGATAAGCCCATATCAAAACTGGAGTTCTGGTTTTATCGCCATTACCGCTCCGTTCACGGCGTGCGCATTGCCATCGCCTTTTTGCTCTGCTTCATCTTTGTCCGGGCAACCGGGATACCTGAAGGCACCTGGCCGCTGATTACACTGGTGGTGGTGATGGGACCGATCTCCACCTGGGGAAATGTCTTTCCGCGCGCGCTGCAGCGTATCAGCGGCACGGTGGCGGGCTCCATCTCCGGTCTGATTGCTCTGAAGCTGGAACTGATCTCGATGCCGGTGATGCTGGCCTGGTGCGGTGTCATCATGGTGATCAGCGGCTATCTGACGCTGGGCAAACATCCCTACATGGCGCTGTTGATCGGAATTACGCTGAGTGTGGTGGTGGGTGCGCCAACCGGCGATTTCACCATGGCATTGTGGCGGGGCGGTGATGTGATTCTGGGATCGCTGATGGCGCTGCTGTTTACCGCGATCTGGGCGCAGCGGGCCTACATCCACTGGCGTATTCAGCTCTCTGACGCGCTGGCGGAAATGGCGAAGATCTATCACGCCGGTTTTTCGCCCAACCTGGTTGAAAAGCCGCGTCTCAACAAGCCGCTGAGCAAATTGCTGAGCAGCGTCATTAAGATGCGAGCGCTGCTGGAGCCGTCGAGCAAAGAGACGCGCATCCCGAAGTCGGTGCTTGAAGCCATTCAGACCATTAACCGTAATATGGTTAACACCATTGAGATGCAGATTAATGCCTGGTGGGCATCGCGTGAAAGCCATCTGATTATGCTTAACGCACCCGCACTTCGCCGCACCCAGCAGATGACCGAGAACACGCTGCGGGCGCTGTCGGTGATGGCGATTGAGGGGGAAACGGAAGAGGTGATTGCCAACAGCCATGAGCTGACTGAAATCAGCGGCGAACTGCGACGGCTGATCGCCGACGCGGGCAGCGATGGTCTGGAAGAGACGCCCATCTACGGCTACGTCTGGCTGACGCTGGAACTGGCGAAACAGCTGGAGCGGATGACCGATCTGATGCGAATGGCGCTGCGCAAATAATCACCTCAGACAATGACTTAATGTGAAACCGGGTTTCTTTGCGCTAAGATAAGAGCCAGTCTGAATTTAGCTGTGAAAATTGCTTACCTGGCGGGCTAGCCGCTAAGCTGATCGTTTTGACTCTCTCCCTGCGTCAGCAGGCTCAAAGAAAGGTGCCATCATGGAAAATGCCAAGCAGTCATTTCAGGACGTACTGGAGTTCGTGCGTATGTTCCGCCGCAAAAACAAACTGCAGCGTGAAATCGTCGACAACGAGAAGAAAATTCGCGACAACCAGAAGCGCGTTCTGCTGCTCGACAACCTGAGCGAATATATCAAACCGGGCATGAGCGTTGAGGCTATTCAGGAAATCATCGCCAGCATGCGTGTGGATTATGAAGATCGCGTCGATGAGTACATCATCAAAAACGCCGACCTGTCGAAAGAGCGTCGCGAGCTGTCTAAAAAGATCAAAGCGATGGGCGTGGGCGAACACCCAAAAGCGTAAGGGCCTATAGCTGAGCGCTAATGCGACTGAGCTCCCATGCGAACCCGCTTCCACTCTGGTGGAGCGGGTTTTTTATTGCCCGCATAACCGCAGATTTATTTACCCGCCAGCCTTCGCGCAATCCCCTGTAGCTGCTGTGACAGCGCCACTAAATCGACCTGCTTATCTGCGGGCGGGGCGGTGGTCTCGCGGATCACCAGCGTAGTTTCCAGCGCGATGTGTGAAGCTTCTTCACCCTGAAGCCGCGCCAGCATCCGCTCGACGCTCTGTGCGCCAAGAAAGTGTAAATCCTGCCGCACCGTGGTCAGCGGCGGCTGATACCACGCGCTCTCTGCGGTATCATCATAACCAATCACCGATATCTCACCGGGAATCGCCACGCCATACTGATGCAGCGCCCGCATCGCACCCAGCGCCATCTGATCGTTTGCGACCAGCAGCGCCTGTGGCAGATCGTCGGGCAACTGCGCCAGCAGCGCCTGGTAGCCGGACTGTGCGCTCCAGTCGCCCCGCAGGGAACAGTGCGGCGTTAACTGATGATCGGCCAGCGCCTGACGCCATGCGTTTTCACGCTGACGGGCGGACACCGAGCGCAGCGGTCCATTTAGCAGGCCAATCTGACGGTGACCCAGCGCCACGAGATGTTCAACGGCAGCGCGCGCGCCAGACTCATTCGGGTACTGACACTGCGCCACCGCGGCCCTGGGTTCAACATCCAGAAAGATTACCGGTTTACTGCCACACAGCAACTGGATCTGCTGCGCCTCGTCCGCCTCCAGCGGCAGATTGATCAGCAGCCCATCGACCCGCTGTGCCAGCAGTTCATTCACGGTGGCTGCCGCATCGTTACCGCTGTCCATCGCGATCACCAGATGATATCCCGCCCTCGCAGCACGCTGCTGAATCGCCGAGGCGATCTGCGCCGGTGCCATCAGCGCCAGATCGCTGGTAGCCAGACCGAGCGTGCGCGTCGCTTTGCCCGCCAGCTGCTGCGCCACGCGATTAGGCACATAATTGAGCTGCTGCATTGCCGCCTCAACCCTTTGCCGCGTGCGGGCTGACACCTGTTCAGAACGATTTAAAACACGTGAAACGGTTTGATATGAGACGCCAGCCAGTTGAGCGACATCATCGAGGGTCACGGAGCGGGAAGTCATTGAACTCTCCAAAATATGAAGCGATGAGTGTAGCAAATTTTCCTGCTGCGCTGCTGCTGCTGACCACACTTTCACCGCCACACTGCCGGGGCCATTCCCGCACCCGGTCAGCGCAGTCGGCCCTGGTTAACGCTGTTGCAGATAGACCTGCAGATTCACATCCACTGCGTTCAACAGCGGCGTCGCGAGGCCATTTCGTTTCGCCCGCAGCAGCAGATCGCCTATCACCTGATCCGCTTCGATATCAGAGCCCTGGGTGAGATCGCGATACATAGAGGAGGTCATGGGCGTCGCCGGATTGTTCAGCAGCTCAAAAATGCGGGCGGTGACCGCCGGGCGCGGCTGATAGCCTTCGGCAGTGATGACGTACAGAATCTCAGTGAAAACCCCCTGTAACAGCGCTTCACCGCCGCGCGAGGTGAGAATTTGCTGAGTATTGCCGCGTGCCAGGCAGCAGACCGCGCCCAGCGTGCTCAGCAGCAGCCACTTTTCCCACAGTTCATCCATGATGTTGTCACTGAACAGGGTATCAACCCGACAGTCGCGCAGTGCGGCATCAACCCGCTGCAGCCGCGCGTCGTTGTTACCGTCCAGCGCACCGTATAAGAGCTGATGCAGCGGCGTCATCTGGATCACTTCACCCTGGTCACCCAGCGTGGCATTGATTTTACACAGGCCGCCAATCACCTTATCTTCGCCGAAACGCTGTTGTAGTGTTGCGATGTGCCGCATTCCGTTGAGAATCGGCATGATCAGGGTTTCCGGGCCGACCGCAGGCGCAATGTCATCCATGACCTGATCAAGGGCAAAGCTCTTCACCGTCACGATAATCAGGTCATAGTGGCTTTTCAGCGTGCTGGCCTGGATTAGCTGCGGCTGAAACTTTTCAGTGCCCTGCAGCGTCTGTAATACCAGACCGTGGGTCTGAAGCTGCTGATAACGCCGTTCACGTACCAGAAACGTGACATCCTGACCTGCCTGAATCAGTCGTGCCCCAAAATACCCGCCGGTCGCCCCGGCACCTGCCATCAGAATACGCATCCCACTCTCCCTTTCTGAAAACCTCTACCTTAGAACGCCGCAGCCGGGCTTACCAGTCTTAGCAAGGTCAGAGCGCATTGAGGAGCATAAAATGCCAGGTCGGGAAAGCGTCGGCAGGGAGGCGGCAACGCAGAGTCTCCCTCTGTTCCGGTTAAACGATTAAGCCAGCATGGTGCGTTACAGCCGGGTGACGCCCAGCGCGGCGGCCTGCTGCTCCCATGCCAGCACGACCTGATAATTGTCCCGATGCACCGGGCTGAATCCGCCGATCAGATTATCGTCGCAGATGGCGCGAAACGCAGGGTCGCTCACCAGCTGAAGCAGTATTGTGCGTAAAGTCTCCAGCAGGGCCGCTGACGTTGAGGCTGCCGTGATCAGCGGTAATCCGGGTGCGGCTGGTGACTCTCCGATGATATGCAGGCCGCGCAGTTCCTCAGGTGCATGGCGCGCCAGCAGCGCCCAGCTGACGCAGTCGATCGCCGTGATATCCGCCTGTGAATCCCGCAGTGCCGCCAGCGACTGACGGTGCCCGCCGCTCAGCAACAGCTGCGAAAACGTTATGCCCTGAAGCGCAGCGACAAACCGCAGCGTGTTATAGCCAGAGTGCGAGTCCAGGCTGTTTGCCACGGCCCGCTGACCATTAAAATCGGCGAGCGTTGCCTTTTTATCCCGCGCCACCAGCCAGCTGCGATATGCGTAACCGTTGCAGCCCGGTGCCCGATAGTGAAATGCACCGACCAGTTGCACTGCAGGCAATTGACTGACCAGCGGATAGCCGCAGGTCTGGCTCAGCAGCAACCGATCATTCTGCCAGTGTGTCAGCAAATCCTCAGGCCAGACCGGTTGCGCGGCCATACCCTGCTGTGCCAGCAGGGTAACCATCGCCTGCATCAGCGCCTGCGTAGCGGGTGGATGAATCGCATACATCGGCAAAGCGAGCAGGGTATTCATGTGTGTTTTCCGGTGGCGCGTAATGCTCTCAAGGGTAGTTCAGATTCAGCAGCAACCTGCGCCCCGGCAATCTATTGGGCGTACCCGTGTCTGACAGCTGAAACCCGCAGAAACCCGAAGAGTGAAAGCCAGGTTGGTCAAAAGTAACGTGGATACGCTGCAGGCTATGTCGAAAATCCTGAATATAGCGCTGAAAGATATTGACTATCAGTGGCGGCGCGGAGGGCGTAACCTTCCCCTATCGAATATCGCCTTATGCTCACAGGCGTTTAACGCCTGTCAGGAGAACTACAGATGAAAAATATTGGCTTCTTATCTTTTGGTCACTGGACGCCTTCGTCTCAGTCTGCCACCCGTACCGCGCAGGATGTCTTATTGCAGTCGATCGACCTGGCGGTCGCCGCCGAAGAACTGGGCGCAGATGGCGCTTACTTCCGCGTCCACCATTTTGCCCGCCAGCTGAGCTCGCCATTTCCGCTGCTGGCTGCCGTGGCCGCGCGCACCAAAAAGATTGAGATTGGCACCGGCGTCATCGACATGCGCTATGAAAACCCACTCTACATGGTGGAAGACGCCAGTTCAGCAGACCTGATCTCCAATGGTCGTCTGCAACTGGGTCTGAGCCGCGGTTCACCGGAGCAGGTGATTGATGGCTGGCGCTACTTTGGCTTTGAACCCAAAGCGGGTGAAAGCGATGCGGATATGGGACGTCGTCACACCGAAGAGTTCCTGGAGGTGCTGCGCGGCGAAGGCTTTGCGAAGCCGAATCCGCAGCCGATGTTCCCGAATCCGCCTGGCCTGCTGCGCCCTGAGCCGCTTTCTGAAGGGCTGCGCGACCGCATCTGGTGGGGCTCCGGATCCAATGCCACCGCAGAGTGGGCAGCAAAAATGGGCATGAACCTGCAAAGCTCAACCCTGAAAGATGATGAAACGGGTGAGCCGTTCCACATTCAGCAGGCGAAACAGATTCGCGCCTATCGTGAGGCCTGGAAAGCAGCCGGGCATCAGCATGCGCCACGCGTCTCTGTCAGCCGCAGTATCTTTGCGCTGGTGAATGATATGGACCGCGCCTATTTTGGCCGCAGCGGTAACGACCAGGATTCGGTCGGTTTTCTGGATGAGAAAACCCGAGCCATCTTTGGCCGCAGCTACGCCGCAGAGCCTGAAGTGCTCATTAAGCAGCTGGCACAGGATGAAGCCATTGCCGAAGCGGATACGCTGCTGCTCACCGTGCCTAACCAGCTCGGTGTCGCCTATAACGCCCATGTTATTGAGGCGATCCTGAAGTATGTCGCCCCGGAACTCGGCTGGCGTTAAGTGACCCAGCGCCCTGGATAAGCAGGGCGCTATCTGGTTTACCTTGTCCGCAAATGATGCGCGTTCGTTGTAATGTCTCTGCAGCCTGTGCGTATCATCACCTTCTGATTCTTTAGCTTTTCCCCTCTGTGTTTATCGCTGGCAGATCATTCCCGAGCTGACACGCCACTTCTCACTCACTCTTTCTTAGTTAAAACCTGCGATTTCTGGAGTGGTGACTTTCCTCTATTTTAGTCACGCCTGCGCCTGGAAGGGAGTTACATCCACTTAGTCAGCGTTTCAGCAAATCTTCTGCTTAAGCCTTTGCTGCTCGTTGCTCTTTAAAGATCGGCTCAACGGATAATGCCTTTCCGTAATTAGTGACCATTGACAATATTGGTCACATGATAACAAAATGGCGGCACTCTCCTGCTTACTGTTGAAGGTCATTTATGCTCAGGTTTATTCCCGCCACCCTGGTTGTTTGTCTGCTGCCACTGGCGCTGGTGGGCTGCCGGGACAACGCGTCCAAAGCGGATCCGCGCACCCAGCCGCCGCTGGTCAGGGTCACGAAAGTTCTCAGCGCTGCGGATGACAGTCGCGCATTCAGCGGCATCGTGGTTGCCCGGGTTCAGAGCGACCTCGGCTTTCGGATATCGGGCAAAATCCTCGAAAGGCTGGTGGACAGCGGCCAGCGTGTGAAGCGTGATCAGCCGCTGATGCGGCTTGATCCGGTCGATCTGCGACTGCAGGCCCAGGCCGCACAGCAGAGTGTTGCCGCTGCGCAGGCACGCGTCAGACAGACCCGTGCCGATGAAGCGCGTTACCACACACTGATGGCAACCGGCGCGGTTTCCGTGTCGGCCTATGACCAGATTCGGGCCGCTGCGGCCACCGCGCTGGCCGATCTGAAAGCCGCGCAGGCGCAGGCCAGCGTGGCGACTAATGCCAGTGGATATGCGCTGTTACTGGCGGATGACGACGGTGTGGTGATGGCAACACTGGCGGAGCCGGGCCAGGTGGTGAGCGCCGGTGAGGCGGTTGTCAGACTGGCCAGAGCCGGGCAGCGTGAGGCGAGCGTTCAGTTGCCGGAGACGCTTCGTCCCGCAGTGGGCAGCGAGGCGCAGGCAACGCTCTATGGTGCGGGTAGTGCGCCCGTGTCAGCCCGGCTTCGGCAACTGGCGGATGCAGCCGATCCGATGACGCGCACCTATGAGGCGAGATATGTGCTGGAGGGCGCACTGGCCAGCGCGCCACTGGGTGCTACCGTCACAATTTCGTTAATCAATAAACCCGTGCAACCGCAGCTGAAGGTGCCGCTGGCTGCGATCTATGATGCCGGTAAAGGGCCAGGCGTCTGGGATATTACGGGGCTGCCTGCCACTGTTGCCTGGCGGCCGGTAACAGTGATCGCGATCAGTGACGAGGCGGCGACCGTGACGGGGCAGCTGAATGCAGGCGATCGGATCGTGGCTCTCGGGGCACATCTGTTGCAGCAGGGCGAGCGCGTGCGACCCGATGACGCTGCGGTTGCAGGGAGCCAGCCATGAGCCACGGACGCTTTAATCTGTCAGCACTGGCCGTGCGCGAACGCGCCATCACCCTGTTTCTGATCATCCTGATTACCGTGGCGGGCATCCTGTCCTTTTTCGAACTGGGCCGGGCAGAAGATCCGCCGTTCACCGTAAAACAGATGACGATTATCTCCGCGTGGCCAGGTGCGACGGCGCAGGAGATGCAGGATCAGGTGGCCGAACCGCTAGAGAAGCGGCTGCAGGAGCTGCGGTGGTATGACCGCAGCGAAACCTATACGCGGCCTGGCCTGGCATTCACCATGCTCTCCCTGCAGGACAAAACGCCGCCCTCCCAGGTTCAGGAGGAGTTTTACCAGGCTCGTAAGAAGCTGGGCGATGAGAGCAGAAATCTGCCCGCCGGGGTCATCGGGCCGATGATCAACGACGAGTTCTCTGACGTGACCTTTGCGCTGCTGGCGCTGAAGGCAAAAGGGGAACCGCAGCGCCTGCTGGTGCGTGAGGCGGAATCACTGCGTCAGCAATTGCTGCATCTGCCGGGTGTGAAAAAGGTCAATATCATCGGCGAGCAGAGTGAGCGCATCTATGTTTCGTTTTCACACGATCGGCTGGCGACGCTCGGTATTACCCCACAGGAAATTTTTGCGGCACTGAACGACCAGAATGTCCTGACGCCTGCGGGCTCGATCGATACTCAGGGACCGCAGGTGTTTATCCGGCTGGAGGGCGCTTTTGATAAGCTGGAAAAAATTCGAGAGACACCGATTGTGGCGCAGGGGAGAAGCCTCAAGCTGGCAGACGTGGCTACCGTGACGCGGGGATATGAAGATCCCGCCACGTTTAAGGTTCGTCATCAGGGTGAACCCGCATTGCTGCTCGGTATTGTGATGCGTGATGGCTGGAACGGTCTGGCGTTGGGCAAGGCTCTGGCTGCTGAAACCGTCAGCATTAATCAGGCGATGCCGTTAGGGATGTCACTGACTCAGGTCACCGATCAGTCCGTGAATATCCGCTCAGCGGTCGATGAATTTATGATTAAGTTCGTCGTGGCATTACTGGTGGTGATGGTGGTCTGCTTCGTCAGCATGGGCTGGCGTGTCGGAGTAGTGGTGGCGGCGGCCGTTCCGCTCACCCTGGCGGTAGTATTTGTGGTGATGGAAGCCTCCGGCAAAAACTTTGACCGCATCACGCTGGGATCGTTGATTCTGGCGCTGGGCCTGCTGGTGGATGATGCCATTATCGCCATTGAGATGATGGTCGTGAAGATGGAGGAGGGCTACGACCGCATCAAGGCGTCTGCGTATGCCTGGAGTCATACGGCGGCACCGATGCTGGCCGGAACCCTGGTCACCGCCGTGGGCTTTATGCCCAATGGTTTTGCGCAGTCCACGGCGGGTGAATACACCAGCAATATGTTCTGGATAGTGGGCATCGCCCTGATCGCCTCCTGGATTGTGGCCGTGGTATTTACGCCTTACCTTGGGGTAAAGCTGCTGCCTGACATCAAAACGGTGGAAGGCGGTCACGCAGCCATCTACAACACCCGCAACTACAATCGCTTTCGCCAGCTACTGACCGGCGTGATTGCGCGTAAAGGCTGGGTAGCAGGCGTGGTCATTGCGCTATTTATTATCGCAGTGCTCGGGATGACGCTGGTGAAAAAACAGTTTTTCCCGACCTCAGATCGGCCTGAAGTGCTGGTTGAAGTTCAGCTTCCCTACGGCAGCGCCATTGAACAGACAGCGGCTGCGGCTGAAAAGATTGAGACCTGGCTTAAACAGCAGCGTGAGGCAAAAATCGTCACCACCTACATTGGTCAGGGACCGCCGCGTTTTTACCTGGCGATGGCGCCCGAACTGCCCGATCCCGCCTTTGCCAAGCTGGTCATACTGACCGACAGTCAGGATGCACGCGAGGCGTTAAAAGCGCAGCTTCGCACCGCTATCGCCCGTGGCCTGGTGCCTGAAGCGCAGGTTCGCGTGACGCAACTGGTATTTGGCCCTTATTCACCTTATCCGGTGGCGTGGCGCGTGATGGGGCCGGACCCGGTACGCCTGCATGTTATCGCTAATCAGGTGGAAGCCGTACTGCGTGCCAGCCCGATGATGAGGACGGTGAACACCGACTGGGGCGCACCCGTGCCGACACTGCATTTCTCGCTGGATCAAAACCGACTGCAGGCCGTTGGGCTGACCTCCAGTGAAGTCGCCCGGCAGTTGCAATTTCTGTTGACGGGCGTGCCGGTCACCACCGTGCGGGAAGATATCCGCGCGGTCCAGGTCGTGGGCCGTGCCGCCGGAGATATCCGGCTCGATCCGGCTAAGATTGCTGACTTCACGCTGGTAGGTGCGGCGGGGCAACGTATCCCACTGTCGCAGATTGGTGAGGTGCAGGTGAAAATGGAAGATCCCCTGCTGAGGCGGCGCGACCGTACACCGACCATTACTGTTCGCGGAGATATTGCTGACTCCCTGCAGCCGCCGGATGTCTCCACGGCGCTGAACAAAGCGTTGCAACCGATCATCGCAACGCTGCCTGCGGGCTATCGCATTGAACTGGCCGGTGCAATAGAGGAGTCCGGTAAAGCGACACAGGCGATGGCGCCGCTGTTCCCAATCATGATTGCGATCACACTTTTAATCATCATTTTGCAGGTGCGTTCTCTGTCGGCGATGGTGATGGTATTTCTCACCGCACCTCTCGGGCTGATAGGTGTTGTGCCGACGCTGCTGCTGTTCGGTCAGCCGTTTGGTATCAATGCGCTGGTCGGGCTGATTGCCCTGTCGGGTATCCTGATGCGTAACACGCTGATCCTGATAGGGCAGATCCACCATAACGAACAGCAGGGGCTGGCACCTTTTGCTGCGGTGGTAGAAGCGACCGTACAGCGTGCGCGTCCTGTGTTACTGACGGCGATGGCGGCGGTGCTGGCGTTTATTCCACTCACCCACTCGGTGTTCTGGGGAACGCTGGCCTACACGCTGATTGGCGGCACGCTGGGCGGTACCCTAATCACGCTGGTTTTCCTGCCCGCGATGTATGCGATCTGGTTCCGTATTCGTCTGCCAGAGAGTAAAACGGCAGTTGTGAAACCGGCGCTGTCGGAATAGTCTCAGGGTGGCGGTTGCCGCTTCGCTGCTTTTTTTAAGCACAGCGGCGGCCGTCGGTTCATTGCCTTAAGCTTTTGAAGAAGGTGCATAAAAAGGTAAAAGCTATCAAACATATAGGATGAGACAGGTGTGCGATCCTGAAAATCCTCTATAGAGTAGCGATGAAAATACAAAAAAGAGGTGTGACCATGAGCAATTCCGTTGATGAAGATGCAAAAGATGCAAAGCCTATTGTCGAAGCCGATCGCGAAGCGCCTGAGGGAAAATGTCCTTTTCATGCGGGCAAACCACCTCAGTCAAATCAGGCGCCGGGTGGCGGAACAACTAACCGTGACTGGTGGCCGAATCAACTCCGGGTTGACCTGCTGAACCAGCACTCATCCCGTTCGAACCCGCTTGATGAATCCTTCGATTACCGTAAAGAATTTGCCAAATTAGATTACTCTGCACTGAAAGCTGACATCAAAGGGTTGCTCACCGAATCACAATCCTGGTGGCCCGCTGACTGGGGCAGCTATATCGGTCTGTTTATTCGCATGGCCTGGCACAGCGCCGGAACCTATCGCTCCGTGGACGGACGCGGTGGTTCGGGCCGTGGTCAGCAACGTTTCGCCCCGTTAAACTCCTGGCCTGATAACGTCAGCCTGGATAAAGCGCGCCGTTTACTGTGGCCAATCAAACAGAAATATGGTCAGAAAATCTCCTGGGCCGACCTCTATATTCTGGCGGGTAACGTTGCGCTGGAAAACTCCGGGTTCCGCACCTTTGGCTTTGGTGCCGGCCGTGACGATGTCTGGGAACCGGATATGGATGTGAACTGGGGCGAAGAAGCGGCCTGGCTGGAACACCGTCATCCGGAATCTCTGGCGCAGTCACCACTGGGCGCCACTGAAATGGGTCTGATCTACGTGAACCCGGAAGGTCCGGAACACAGCGGTGATCCTGCTTCTGCGGCCCCGGCTATTCGTGCCACCTTCGGCAACATGGGCATGAACGACGAAGAGATCGTCGCGCTGATTGCAGGTGGTCATACGCTGGGTAAAACCCACGGTGCCGCACCCGCCAGCCACGTCGGTGTCGATCCCGAAACCGCGCCCATTGAAGCGCAGGGCCTGGGCTGGGTTAACAGCCACGGCACGGGTGTCGGTGCAGATGCGATTACCTCTGGCCTGGAAGTCATCTGGTCTCAGACGCCTACCCAGTGGAGCAACTACTTCTTCGAGAACCTGTTCAAATATGAGTGGGTCCAGACGCGCAGTCCGGCGGGCGCTATTCAGTTTGAAGCGGCTGATGCACCGGAAATCATCCCGGATGCGTTTGATTCCACGAAGAAACACAAACCGACCATGCTGGTCACTGACCTGACGCTGCGCTTTGACCCGGAATTTGAAAAAATTTCGCGTCGATTCCACAACGATCCGCAGGCGTTTAACGAAGCCTTTGCCCGTGCCTGGTTTAAGCTGACGCACCGTGATATGGGGCCAAAAGCGCGTTACATCGGTCCGGAAGTGCCACAGGAAGATCTGATCTGGCAGGATCCGCTGCCTGCACCGGTTTATCATCCAACCGTGGCAGATATCGCCCAGCTGAAAGAGAAGATTGCAGCATCCGGTCTCAGCGTCAGCGAGCTGGTGTCAGTTGCGTGGGCCTCGGCATCCACCTTCCGTGGTGGCGACAAGCGTGGTGGTGCCAACGGTGCCCGACTGGCGCTGCTGCCGCAACGTGAATGGCAGGTCAATGCCATCGCGGCACGCGTGTTGCCGACGCTGGAAGCGATCCAGCGCGAAGCACACAAGGCTTCACTGGCGGATGTGATCGTGCTGGCGGGTGTTGTGGGCGTTGAGCAGGCGGCGAAAGCGGCTGGCGTCGCGATTGAGGTTCCGTTCACGCCGGGCCGCGTTGATGCGCGTCAGGATCAGACCGACATCGAGTCGTTCGATCTGCTGAAACCGCGTGCTGATGGTTTCCGCAACTACGGCACTGGCTTTGGCAAAACCACCACTGAAAGTCTGCTGATCGATAAAGCGCAACAGCTGACGCTGACTGTGCCGGAGTTAACGGTGCTGGTGGGCGGGATGCGTGCACTGGGTGCTAACTTTGATGGCAGCCAGCACGGTATCTTCACGCACCATGTGGGATCGCTGAACACAGATTTCTTCGTCAATCTGCTGGATATGCGTACCGAATGGAAAGCGACTGATAGCAGCAACGAGCACTTTACCGGACGTGATCGTGTTAATGGGGAAACCCGTTTCACCGCCACCCGCGCCGACCTGGTATTCGGTTCTAACGCGGTGTTACGTGCCTCGGCGGAAGTCTATGCCAGCAGTGATGCCCGTGAAAAATTCGTCAAAGACTTTGTGGCCGCCTGGACCAAAGTGATGAATCTGGATCGGTTTGATATCTGACTGGTGTTAACGCGGTAAAACGCTGACAAGTGACTGCACCCCAAAAGTTGGTAATCCAACTGAGTAGGGTGCAGTTTTTTTTGCGCGCTATGCTTCTGATGGCAGGTCTGAGGCGATCCTTTTTACTCAGACCTGGTGTGGCAGATAATTACTCGTCCAGTTTCAGCGGCGGCAACTGCGCAAAAATGCTCAGCAGCCCTTCGCCCCAGCCCTTGCGGATCATGTCGAAATAGGGGTGCGTTTCGGTAATTCGATGCTGCTGCGCGGCACTAAAGCTGTCTTTGGGGTAGGTCATCACATCCAGCGGCAGGCCCACGGAAAGATTACTGCGCAGTGTGGAGTCCATCGAAATCAGTGCACATTGCATCGCCTGATCCAGAGCGGTGTCGTAGTTCAGCACGCGATCAATAATCGGCTTACCATACTTACTCTCACCTACCTGGAAATAGGGCGTGTCGTGCGTGGCTTCAATGAAGTTTCCCTGCGGATAGATGTGGAACAGCCGCAGACCTTCCCCTTTAATCTGTCCACCGAGCAGCAGGTTGCAGCTGAAATCTGTATTACCGCCCTGATTTGCGCCGCTGTCCCGGGCGATCACTTCACGCACCGTTTCACCCAGCAAACTGGCGGCATCATACAGGGACGTTACGTTCAGCAGGTTTTCCCGCTCATCGTCTGCGCAGCGACGATGCAGCAGACTGATAATGCTCTGTGTGGTCGCCAGATTTCCGGCACTCTGAATCACCAGCACGCGCTCATCGCTTTGATGAAACACATGCAGTTTACGGAAGGTGGAAATATGGTCCACTCCGGCATTGGTGCGTGAATCTGAAACAAACACCAGGCCAGAGGACAAGCGCATGGCCACACAGTAAGTCATAAAATGGCTTCCTCAGGTATTCAGGATCATTGCGGAACGTCGAGCATGGCAACGGCGGCAACAGTGCGCATGTCTTCGCTTCCTCCACCTAACCGGATACCGCGGACCGGGCATGCATCAAGATAATCTATGCCGATAGCCAGTTTCAAATGCTGATTCGGTTGGCAGGTGTTATTGGTGACATCAAAGCTCTGCCACCGGTCATCCAGCCAGGCTTCCGCCCACGCATGCATGGCCACATGTGCGGAGTCTTCCGAGTATAGATAGCCGCTGACGTAACGCGCCGGGATACCCAGGCTGCGGCAGCAGGCCAGGAAAACATGCGTGTGGTCCTGACATACGCCGGTTTGGGCGGAAAAGGCCTGGGAAGCGCTGTCTTTTACCGTGGTGCTGCCGGGGTTATAGGGCATTTTCAGCAGCAGTTCGCCCATCAGATTGTACAGACTCTCATGCTGTGCCTGCGGCCGGTAGTAACGACTGGCGAAATCGCGAATCGCGCCATCGGCCAGCGTCAGCGGGCTGGTGCGCAGAAACACCAGTGGTGAGAGATGCCCGCAATTATCGTCTTCCGTATTATCTTCGATCTCCACCACGCCGTTGGCGACAATGGTAATGGCCTGATGGGGCTGGTCGAGTGTCAGAACATGCAGGATATTGCCGTAAGCATCCAGCGTGCGGGTGGCATATTCCGGCAAGGTCAGATCCCACGACAATATCTTCTGATGACTGGAATCCTGCGGCGTAAGGCGAAGATATTGCGTGCTGTGTTTAACCTGTTGCGCATAGCTGTAATGCGTCTGATGCGTGACATTCAGTTTCATTATTGAGCCTCCAGATAGGTTTGATGAATGCACTCAGCGATGGCATTGGTCTGATCCAGAAACTGCATCAGCCAGGGACTGAGACCCATCTCAACAATTTCGTCCATTTCGGTGAAGCGCAGCTGAGCATAAAGGGTATGAACGCGACGACGGGGCTGATTACCCGCGCTGCCACCGATCTCATCCAGCTCCTGGGCCATAAGTTCGATGCAGGAAAGCAGAGAACGCGGTAGCTCGCGGCGCAGTATCAACAGCTCGGCAATACCTCTCTGGCTGATTTGTTGCTTATAAAGCGTATGGAACGCTTCGCGGGCGCTGACTGCACGCAATAGCGTGTCCATCCGGTAGTATTCACGCACCGGATCCTCATCGGCGTTCAACAGCTGATTTTTAGCATCCAGCAGGCGCGCGGTGCTGTCTGCGCGTTCCAGCAGGGTACCGAGGCGGATGAAGTTTTGTGCATCACTGCGCAGCAAGGTGCCAAACATCGCCCCACGGAACAGATGTGAACGCTCTTTGACCCAGTCAAAGAACGCATCTGCACCGGCAGAACCGACGCCCTGACGGCGGATCAGCTTCATCTCTATCCACGTGGCATTAATGCTTTCCCAGACTTCAGAGGAAAGGCTGCCACGCACCGCATGCGCATTGTTCCAGGCCATTTGCAGACAACTGAAAATGCTGCTGTGGTTGAAACTGTCCAGCGCGAAGAAATTAAGCAGATTTCCCATCGACGCCTGCGGATAGTGCTCGTCGAACAGATCCCACGTGCCGGTCATGGTCAGCGGGACCAGTAAATCATTGTTTTCATCGCGTGCGTGGACATCACGGATCGACATCATCGACAACTTATTGGTCACGTCCAGCAGGCGTGCAATTGTCTCGGCGCGTTCCAGATAACGTGCCATCCAGTACAGTTCGCTGGCTGTTCTGCTTAGCATGCATCATCCTCCGTCGCATTTTCTTCCAGTACCCAGGTATCTTTGGTTCCGCCGCCCTGAGAGGAATTCACCACCAGTGAGCCTTCTTCCAGTGCTACGCGGGTTAATCCACCTGGTACCAGACGAATTTCGGCGCCAGTCAGCGCAAAGGGCCGCAGGTCGATGTGACGCGGTGCGAGCCCGTTATCGACAAAGGTCGGGCAGGTGGAAAGCGCCAGTGTTTCCTGCGCGATATAATTTTCCGGGCGGGCGCGCAACAATTCGCGAAAGCGTTCGATTTCCGCCTTGCTGGCCTTGGGGCCAATCAGCATGCCGTAACCGCCAGCACCATGAACCTCTTTCACCACCATTTTTTCCAGGTTTGCCAGTACGAAAGAGAGATCGCTCTCTTTGCGGCATTGCCACGTCGGCACGTTGTTGAGAATGGGATCTTCAGCAAGGTAGTAGCGGATCATCTCCGGAACATACGGATAGATCGATTTATCATCTGCCACGCCGGTGCCTATCGCATTCGCCAGCACCACACCACCGGATCGGTAGACTGACAGCAGGCCGGGAACGCCGAGCATGGAATCGGCGCGAAACGCCAGCGGGTCGAGGAAGGCGTCGTCGATACGTCGATAGATCACATCAATCCTGCAGGGACCTGCGGTAGTGCGCATAAACACCGCGCCGTCTTTCACGAACAGATCGACACTTTCAACCAGTTCAACGCCCATTTGTTGAGCGAGGAAGCTGTGCTCGAAATAGGCGCTGTTAAAGCGGCCAGGTGTCAGTACCACAACGGTGGGATCGTTGACGGTCGTGCTTTCGCGCAGGGTTTGCAGTAAGTGAGAAGGGTAGCGGGAAACCGGCGCGATACGCTGCCCGGCAAACAGTTCGGGATATAACCGCATCATCATTTTGCGGTTTTCCAGCATGTAAGAGACACCAGAGGGCGTGCGAAGGTTATCTTCCAGCACGTAATATTCGCCATCGCCTCCCCGCACCATGTCGGTTCCGGCAATGTGGGCGTAAGTATCACGGTGAAGGTCGATACCCTGCATGCAGGGCTGATACTGCTCGTTGGCCAGCACCTGTTCAGCGGGCACGATCCCTGCCTTGAGGATCTTCTGGTCATGATAAATATCATGCAGAAACGCATTGAGTGCCTGAACCCGCTGACGAATCCCGCGATCAAGCATCTGCCATTCGCTGGCCGGAATAATACGTGGCACGCTGTCGAACGGGATCAGCCGTTCCGCGCCATCGTCTTCACCATAAACATTAAAGGTAATCCCCACCCGGTGAAACAACAGCGCAGCTTCCTCTTTTTTGCGCTGGACGGCCTGCTGATCGGCTTTCTGCAACCACTGCCAGTAGTCCTGATAATGGCTGCGGTGTTTACCTTCAGCCATCAACATTTCATCAAAAAAGGGTGAATCGGAAAGGTCAATCTTGATCATCATCACCTCACAAACAGGACAGGCTGCAATTGAATCGTTCAATAACACTGACGATCAGGCATAAAGTGTGCCAGGGTGCAAAATGGGCTGAAAATCAGGGAAAAAGGGGTGGTTCTGCCCTGTTCGGGTGCGGCTCGCTTTCAGGTTGTGTGAAAAGAGGGCAAAAACAAGGTGCTTACTTTAAATATGGTCGCTGATGAGGCAATTGCCAGTAATGCCAGGAAACGACGCACTTATCGCAGAGTCCGCTTATCGGCTCCATGTGGATCAATTCAAGCTGCCTTAAGCAACATCTGCTCCTGGAGCGCAGCAGACAAACTCCAGGAATGAGAGATCTGTTGAGCACGAGCAGCGGACAGTGAGTGAGACTGAAGCGGTAAGATAATTCATACATTCAGGGCGATTCAGGCTGCAATTTATGTTTATATAAATTTTGAGAATCAGTAAGTAAGCTTTTTTAAGAGAGGGGAATGTGCGTGTAAGTATCCCAGCTTCAGTTCCACAAACTTTTTGATGCTACCGACTATGAGATTTGTGGCCAGTCCTAAATGCATTGTACTTGACAGGGGAACAAAAGTGGGTGTAGTGATATCGAATGATCCACTGGAGGACTGCAAGTTACATTAGCTAAGTTTAGATAAGATGGTAGATGAAACTCGACCACAACCGCGAAGAACTTGCAGACGTTGCATGTCCGATGGAGAAACATCGATCTCGGGGGAGTGAAGAATACTTTTGATATTTTTTCCGAAAAACACTGCTTCATGAGTTGCATCATAGTACTTATAACTAAATGATTGTATCAGAGTACAGCTCACGTCTATGAGCTGGTTAACATTCTGAAACAACAGATTATGTGATATTATTAGTCAAAATTTAATCAGCTCAAGAGTAGTGGTACTTGAAAACGTTAAATGGCGTCCAAATTTTGTTTAAAAATGGTTATGGTTTATGCCATATATCGAGCTTTTCTGATGAGCTGAAACAAGCAATTAAAAATCATCTAACGCGAATTTGCCATGGAGAAACTCATTCCACGAGTGGATATGCAATGTATCGGTATAAACCGACCGTCCAAGCTTTTTTAGAACGGTATGAAAAAAAACCTATAAAAACTCAAAAAGGAATGATTGGAGAATTTCTATCACATATCATTATTAATGAGCTTTTCGATAGTTTTGAAACCGCGTCACCTTTTTTTAATCTTGAAGAAAAAAGCATTAAAAAAGGATTCGATTTATTATTATATTCAACATCAGATCATAAAGTTTGGATCACTGAAGTTAAATCCGGTGGGTTACGTAAAGGGAAGGATGTAAATGTCACTACTCAAATTCTTTTAAATACAGCGTATAATGATTTAAAAACCAGATTAAATGAAAATGAAATAAATCACTGGGCTAATGCGATGAATGCTGCGAGTGTTGCAGTTTCTCAACATAGAAGTTACAAGGGGGTCGTACTAGATCTTCTTGCCAGTGAAGGTGAAAAAACTTCTGAAAAAAAATCAACCAGTACTGACAACTACGTCTTTTTTATTTCTAATTTGTTCCACGATATAAAATTTAAAACTATAGAAAAAACCGTCATGGATTTTCACAAAAGCATGGTCGAAAAAGCTGAATTTGCAGATGTGTTTTGTTTTTCTATCCAAAAAAGCACCTTAAATAAGGTAGTCGATTTTTTGAAAGAGGAAAGTAAAAAATGACTATAAAAAAAACTCAACCTCTAACATTACTTCAACTAAGAAAAACAGAATTTTATAATTATTATTCCAAATTATTTCTCAAAAAAGATTTAACCAATAAAGAGATACAAATATTACTATCACTGACGATTGTTTTTATAAATCAGGAGGATATTCATCTTAGAAGGTTTGGATATAGAATAGCATTACTTTATGCCAATAAGAAACATGATTACATTCCACTTTATGAGATTGCCATAAACCAAGGTCTAATACCTGTTGCAAAATCTATTAGTGACAACTATTTAACATCTGATAATGATACTTTCATTAAAACTTTATCTGATAGTTTCTCCGATAATTTTGTTGAGAATGGAATCACATTGACTCAGCAACAAAGTGATATGAAATTTTTTCTTCAAGAAAACATAGACAATAATGTTGCAATTGTAGCACCTACATCGTATGGAAAATCTAATCTTATCATTGAAGAAATAAAGAAAAAAACACATGGGAATAGATGTGTCATCGTACCATCCAAAGCATTACTATCACAAACAAAGAATAACATTCTAAGGTCATATAATACCAAAACGAAAGTAATTACTCACCCTGAAATGTATAAAGAGGGTGAAGATAATATCTTTGTTCTAACGCAAGAACGAGCGTCTAAGCTATTGTCTAAAAACAAAGGGTTTCAATTCGATTTGCTATTAATAGATGAAGCTCATAATATTTTAGAAAATACACCTAGAAGCAAATTATTAGCTAGTGTAATTTGTCGTTCAATTTTTCGGAAAATGAATCTTGAAATTAAATATTTCACTCCGTTTTTGAATGATGCCAATAACTTGGCGCTAAAAAAAATAGAGCAAAAAATTACAGACTATAAAATAAATGAATATATTAAAAGTGAGGTTATATATCTTTATGATTTCAGAGATCTGCATGAAAAATTTCTAAGATACGATCAATTTATGGATAGCTGGAGTAACGTTAAAAAATCTGTGAATGATCACATTGAATTAATAAAAAATAAATCACTTAATAAAAACATCGTATATTTCAATAGTCCCAAAAAACTTGAAAAATTTGCAAAAGAGCTTGCTCAGGATCTTCAAAATATTACCTGTGCTATTGTAGATAAAGCTTGCGTTGAATTATCTGAAAATATTGATGAAAATTACCTCATTATTAAGTGTTTAAAAAAAGGAATTGTGTATCATCACGGGTCAATGACAGATAACGTGAGGCTGTTTATTGAAACAGTATTTAAAGAATCTCATCATGTCAAATATCTTATAACTAACTCAACACTTCTTGAAGGTGTTAACTTACCAGTGGAAAGGCTATTTCTTTTAGAAAATAAAAAAGGGCTATCTTCTTTAAATCATTCTCAATTCAATAATCTTGTTGGGAGAATAAATAGATTTGGAGATGTTTTCAAAGAGGGTAAGTTAGTTGAAATTAAAAAACTATTGCCAGTCATTTACATAATTGGCACTGACCAATATTCTGGAAAAAAGACAAATTTGAATGAATTTATTAAGAAGGTTTCTAAAGTTGATAGTAAGCGATATGATCAGGTTAACAATGTATTATTAAATGAAACAATAATAAACGAATATAATGAAGAAGAGTACAATAGATCCATTGATAATTTAGAGAATTTAGAACGAGGAATAGTGACAGAATATGATGGTAAATATGTCGAAACTGAAATTGGAAAAATATTATATGAAAACAATATATCGGAGCTAAATATTCACGAGTGTGAACATAGTATACAAGAAGAAATTAATTATTTTCGTAAAAATAATGAGTTAATATCTGATGAGGAATCATTGATATCATTAATCACCACCTTATTTATTGAAAAAATGGCTGACGGTGAAAAATATAATGAATTAACAAGATTGAAAAATATTGATGCTCAAAAGTTTTACGTTATGTTTCTTAAATGGAAGGTTAAAAACGCACCATTTAAGTTGGTTATCCGAAATTTTATAAATTATTGGGATAGCATTCCAAAGAATACGCCACAGGAACTTGTATTCGTGGGGAAATGGGGGGACGAAACATTCGGAAATGCTTACCGCGAACACTGGGTAAACATTAACAAAAAGACAAGGTCTGAGAAAATAAACTTAGCTATAGTTCGGATTAAAGAGGAGGATGATTTTTTAGATTATAAAATATTAAAATTTATCGAGGTTATTAAAGATGTTGGACTTATTGATGAAACATTTTATCTCAATATAAAATATGGTACTAAAGACAAGCGGGTTATTTCTTTAATGAGTGATGGGTTTAGCCGTGGCTTATCTGATTTAATAGTGAGTAAATACGACAAGTATTTTTTAGTATCTGAAAGTGGTGATGTGACTATTGATAAAAAAATGATGAAAGCAATGATGGATAATCAAGAAAGTGAAATGTTGTTACTTGAAATGAAGTTAAATCTTGGTGAGTAAAAATTATACTCTTTAAGGCTGCTATCTCATTTTTTAAAGATTGAAAGGTAAAACAAGCAAAAGTAAAAAATAAGGCGCCCAGGTTTCCCTTGCTAGACCCTTAGGGAATATTTTTATATAATAGTTTATTTAGTGGAATGTATCATGAATTTTAAACATGTATCACGGAATCATCCTATTATAAGCTTGAATGAACCAGTTATGTATTTAATAGATGATAATTGGGATGATTTTAGCTTTCGAACAAGCTTTAAAGCGGTTGTTTTTGATGAGAAGGGAGTAAGGCATGATCTTGGTATAATAAAAATTGGCCATATTGGACAGGATGAAACTAGGACTGAAATAGAAAGAGAGTTTTCGAAACTAAAAAATAAATTTTTTTCTGTAGGCCAAAGTGTTGATTATTATTTAAAGGTGCGGGATTTTTCTTCTTCATTAAAAGAATCAATTCTTTTAGGTCTCAGAGATGTTGTTTATAATGATGAGATGTTTGATTTAGCTTTGAAAGAAAAGGTTATGACGCATTCTCTTTTGAGAGATGTGAGTATTTCAGTTCTAAAAAATCAATTCAGAAGATTATTAGATGGTGGGAGTATTCTTACAGAATTTCATTTTGGCTTTGGTTCTAAAAATATAAAAAATACATTGAGAACGGATTTGGATTTTCATGTTGTACCAGACTCTACACCTCCAAGTAACGTGCATGTTATCATTGGTTCGAATGGTGTTGGTAAAACAAGTTTACTCAATAGAATGGTAAGTACATTATTACAAACAAAATCAGACGCTAAGCAAACATCAAAATTTTACTTAATTGATGAGAGCGATGAACAGATAGATATCAACGATGCTAATAATCTTTTTTCTGGTGTGGTATCAGTTGCGTTTAGCGCATTTGACCCATTTGCTCCACTTCCAGAAGAGAAAGATAAAACTAAAGGAATAAAATATTCATATATTGGTCTTAAACGCTCCAATAACATTGGTGGTAAAATAGGAACACATAAAAGTAAAAGGATGCTAGAGAATGAATTTGCTGAAAGTTTATATGCGTGTTGTAAAAGGGAAAAAGGTGATGAATGGTGGCGATATATACATATACTTGAGTCTGATGTTCTATTTAGCGAGCAAAATATAAATGAACTACTTAATTTATATGAGGATTATGGTCATATTCATGAGGGTGAGGATTTCAGAAGAGAATGTAGAAATAAATTTAGAAAGTTAAGCTCAGGACATGCAATAACACTGCTAACTATTACCAAACTTGTTGAGGTTTTGGAGGAGAAAACTTTAGTCTTAATGGATGAACCAGAGGCACACTTACATCCACCTCTATTATCATCATTTATTCGTGCGATTTCTGAATTATTAATATACAAGAATGGGATAGCAATTATAGCTACACATTCTCCAATTATTCTTCAGGAGGTACCTAAGGTTTGTGTATGGAAAATTAAGCGATTTGGTAATGAGGCTTTAGCTGAGAGGCCCGAGAGTGAAACGTTTGGAGAGAATGTTGGGTTACTCACTAATGATGTCTTTGGTCTTGAGGTTACCGAATCCGGATTTCATACATTATTGAAGAGAGAAATTAACGCCAATCCATCAGCTAACTTTAGGGGGATAGTAAATCGTTTCGATGGCAAATTGGGTTCTGAAGCAAAAATTATTTTGCAAGGTTTAGTTTATGCTAAAGGGAAGGAATAATGAAAAAGTTAGCAAAGCCAACTAGCAATTCATTAGATGTTTATGCTTTGTGTATCAGTAAAATTAGAAGTGTAGAACTAAAAAGAAATCTTGAAAATATTTCACAGCTAATTGTTGATGCTGCAGAAGAGTATGATAGTCTCGGTAGACTAGCTGATATATATCTTACCCCGCAATCATTAGATATTAATGGCGATATCACAAAGAAGGTAATGGAGAATGTCTATACGCAACGTATGGCAAAATTGAAATCACCAGGTAGGACCATCTATAATACACTCCGGTTATCCGCTAAATTCAACCAGTGCCCTCTATGTGGGCACAGGCAGGTGAAAACACTAGATCATTATTTACCGAAATCAAATTATTCAAAGCATGTTGTTATTCCATTTAATCTCATACCATCCTGCTCTGACTGTAATAAAGAAAAGTTAGACATTATACCTACACATAAAGAAAATCAGACCCTTCATCCGTACTATGACGATGTTACTGAATATCAGTGGCTTTTTGCTGAAGTTATAGAAAAAAATCCTATGTCCGTATGTTTTTATACACAAGACGTTGCTGAGTATGATGATGTATTAAATAGAAGAATCAAACTTCACTTTAAAACGTTTGGGTTAAATGATTTATATATTTCTCAATCAGGTGTTCTTTTATCTAATTTGATAATTAGAATTACTGATCTTCACAACGATGGCGGTGCTGAAAGTGTTGCGGAGTATCTTTCGTTAGAGGCAAGTAGTAGAAGAGGTAATTGTATTAATTCTTGGGAAACAGCTATTTACTCTGCCCTTGCTGAAAGTGAATGGTTCTGTAATGGTGGTTTTAGAGAGTAATTATTCTAGTATTTGCCATCTTAAATTTGAAAGAAATACTTTGAATTTAAAAATTCAATGTCTTTCATTTAAGTCCAAATGGGGTTTGTCGTAAAAGAAGTCATGATACAAAAACGATCCAACCCCCAACCCCCAACCCCCAACCCCCAACCCCCAACCCCCAACCCTCTGTAAGTATCCCGCTTAACCGGACCATTCACTTTTAGAGATCTTCCGACATACTGATTATGATCACCTAGAAATACCAACACCTGATGCCCGGATATTTCCGGTATTTGTTTCAGAATAGCAATACACTGACAAGATAGTGGAACGATATGTGGAGTGCGCATTTTTGCACCACGCCCAGAATAGCGGACACTAGGGATGGCCTAGCGAGTGGAAGGAATGGTCCAGATTCTATTTCTGAAATCGATCTCAGACCAGCGGGCGAAACGTAGTTTGCTGAAATGGATGAACAGATGCAGGATGAGTGATATTGCCAGGCGGATTAATTCTCGTCCTTGCTGATAGCCCTAAATACGAGTCAACAGCTCCGTCAGTCGTTCCAGTGGAAGGGCAAGGTAGCGGCGTTTAACGGGAGGGGCGATTATCCCGTCCAGATTTGCCGCCGGTTCTTGCTGTATCAACCCCAAATGTATGGCATGACATATGGGGTTGCACATATGCTGTCTAGTCCGTGCCGCCACTTCCCGCAAACCTTTTTTTCGATCCCTTCCAGCAGATCGATGAAATGTCGGGTATTCAGTTCTGTGACGGGCAGGTGTCCAATTATCGGGACTATATGATTGTTCGTGCTGGCAAGCAGACGGGCGGGAGGAGGGAACGAAGCGCATCAGAAAGACTTTTTGCACTCCGTTGTTGGATCTGAAACGTGCAAAGATTTCCAAAGACGCCAAAAAGCAAAAATCCCGCTTAGTTTCCTAAGCAGGCTTTTCTAATTTGGCTCCTCTGACTGGACTCGAACCAGTGACATACGGATTAACAGTCCGCCGTTCTACCGACTGAACTACAGAGGAATCGTTTGAACGGGGCGCATAGTAACGGCCACGCCGGAGCATGTCAAAGCTCTTTTTCATAAATTCGCGCGACTGCTGAAATAGTCGCCACTATCGCGTGTTATGCCGTGACAGAACGCGCTGCAAGGAGCATTCATGCGGAAAAAGAGGCACGCAAAACTGAGGTGTTTATGAGGTGTTCCGATGGTGCAAAGCGCTTGTCAGACTGCTGTGCGCATGATTTAAGCGGATAGTTTTTTACGGCCGTCACAAAGTCTCTATTCTCGCTTTGTCAGCAACAGAAACGAAACGTAGATTTCATTTCAATCCTGAACAGAATATACGGAGTTGACATGAACAAAGTCAGAATCGGCATGATCGGCAGCGGCTATATCGGGCGTTGCCACGCCATTGCCTACGCCCAGGCACCCACCGTCTTCGCGCTGAAAGGCGAAATCGTGCGGGAGATGCTGGCCGAAGTGAATCCTGAACTGGCGGCCCGACAGGCAGCAACCTTTGGTTTTGCGCGTTCAACCGGTGACTGGCGCGCGCTGGTCAGCGATCCGGCGATTGATGTGGTGGATATCTGCGCGCCTAACTTCCTGCACAAAGAGATGGCGCTGGAGGCGATTCGCCACGGCAAACATGTCTATTCAGAAAAGCCGCTGTCGCTGAGCGTGGCGGACGCGCAGGAGATGGTCGCGGCGGCTGAAGCCGCAGGGGTAAAAACGCTGGTCGGCTTCAACTATATGAAAAACCCCACCAGCCAGCTGGCAAAAGAGATCATTGCCAATGGCGAAATTGGTGATGTGGTGCATTTCTACGGCACCCACAACGAAGATTACCTCGCCAGACCGGAAACCCCGCTCGACTGGCACTGTCAGAAAGCGCTGGCCGGTCTGGGTGCGCTGGGCGATCTGGCGGCGCATATCGTCAATATGGCGCACTACCTGGTCGGTGACATTGCAGAGGTCAGCGGCGACATGATGACGGTAATTACCTCACGGCCCGACCCGAAAGCACCTGAACGGCAGTTACCGGTTGAAAACGAGGATCAGGCCAGCGCGCTGCTGCGCTTCTCGAATGGCGCACATGGCGTGATTGAAACCTCACGCATCGCCTGTGGCGCAAAAATGGGGCTGACGTACGTCGTCACCGGCACCAAAGGCACACTGCGGTATACCCAGGAGCGTATGGCGGAGCTTGAGCTTTATCTGCATGACGATCCCGCCGGGCGTCAGGGATTTAAAACCATCCTCACCGGGCCGGCACATCCGGACTACGCGAACTTCTGTGTTTCAGCCGGGCACGGCATCGGATTTAACGATCAAAAAACGGTGGAAATCCGCGATCTGATCAATGGTATCGCGGCGGGTGATCGCATGTGGCCCGATTTCGCAGAGGGATTGCAGGTGCAGAAAGTCCTGGAAGCGATTGCGCACTCCGCAGAGCAGCGTCGCTGGATCGCGGTGTAATGCAGCGTCACAGGTGAGAAGAGATTGCCGCTGCGGTAATGAATGCCGTCGGGCAGGGCGGGAACCTGGGTTTCCCGCCCTGACGTAATCAGATCAAGCCGCTTTTTTCCCACCACAGCTTGTCCAGCGCATAGAACCGATCACGCTGGCTCTCCGGCTGATTGAGATCGCGTTTCCACGGCTTCGCCAGAATATAGTGCAGGTTCTTCACCTCATCATCCTGCCAGAGGCCACGGTGCTGGAAGGGCAGCGTTTTTAACGCATTGTAGATATAAGAGAGCGGTTTCCAGCGTTCCGCGAACACTTCATTCAGCAGATCCTGTTCAGAGAAAGGATAAGCGCTAAGATCATCAATGGCGGCAATACGTTTTTCCAGTGCGTCGAACATTGCGTTGTCAGGCTTCAGCACCAGAAAACCGCCGTTGAGATAATAGTCGACGCTCTCCGGCGCCTGCTCACCGCGTGCCTGCCAGGTGTAATGACACTGCTCTGGCTGCCATTCTGGCGGATAAGAGGCAATCTGGTTGGGATTACAGCGGCAGGCGTGACAGGCAGCCAGCGGGTTTTCACCCAGATCCAGCGTAAACAGCTCATCCATGTTTTTAAGGACCAGCATATCGGCATCCAGGAACACCACGCGCTGATAATCGGTGAGCTGCCAGGCGCGCAGCTTGGTCCAGACCTCACCGAACTGCGCCGAGGCGTAATGCTGGTCAAGATCGTCACGCGGATAGAGCGGATCGACCGGTTTAATCACACAGCCTTCATTTTGCAGAATCTGACAGTCAGCGTCTGAAATCGCCGATGTCGTCATCACCACCAGCGGCCACTGGCTCTGGCTCTCTTTCAGCGAACGGTGCAGCGCTTTCACGCCCACCAGATAATCGGGTTGTGTTAACAGCGTTACCCAGGCAAACATAGCTTTCCTCAATCAGTCAAAAAGTGGCGTGATGTAGTCGTTACCCAGTCGGCCCTGCGGGTCGAGCTGGCTGCGCAGGGCGCGGAAGGCGTCCCACTTCGGATAGATCTCACGCCAGTTGTAGCGTTCTTCGTCGTAATACTTGCCCCAGTGCGGGCGTCCACCCTCCTCGGCGAGCAATTTTTCCACTTCAGTCAGGAAGTGCAGCCCTTCCTGAGACAGCGAGCCATCATCGGCGTAATAGACGACAAAGCCGAAAAAGCAGGTGGGCTGGTCAGTTGCCGGGCTGAGCCAGGCTGACGATGCGCCGGTGCAGCGCAGGATAATCGGGTAGTGCATATGCGGACGGTTTTCGGCATACCACTGCTTGATCCGGCGAATAATGGCCGGCGTTTTTGCCAGCGGTACGCCGATTTCCACATTGATCTGGGGGACTGCAATGCCACGGCAGAAGAGCTGGTAGATGTCACCGGTAACATCGGTGAAATCACGAAAACGGGTAACGGTGCGGAACTGTTTTCCCCCTTTGCCCTCAATCTGAGTATCGCGATGCATATGCGCCAGCGTCTGGTCGATAGTGTCGTTAAGACTCTCATCAACCTCACCCTCATGTTCCACCACCTGACGACCCTGTGCTTCATAGTGCTCACGCTCTTCGGCACTCGCTTCATGGGCGTTCCAGACGTGCATCAGGTTGTCGTCAACAAACCACCACGCTTTGCTCAGCGGATAGTCGTTGTTCCAGCGCAACAGATCCTCTTCAAGCGTATCGGCGGACACGGCATTCTTGTGGCAGGTGAAAATGCGAAACGGCTGCGTACTAAGTTTTACCGCAGTAACAATGCCCAGCGCCCCGAGAGAAACCTGCGCGGCCGGGAAGTCAGCTTCACCACGAACAAATTCGCGCACGCTGCCATCGGCCAGCACCATCCGGATTGCCAGCGCCTCATCGGCAATCGAACTCTGCTGCAAACCCTGGCCGTGCGTGCCGGTCGCCATCGCACCGGCCAGCGTCTGAATCGCTATCACACCTGGCGAAGATGCCAGCATGCGGTTCATTTCGGTCAGGCTGCGATAAACCTGCTCAAGCGGGGTCGCGCCACCAAAGGTCACGCTCTCTTCATCGCTGGCGAGCTGGCCACTCAGTGCGCTGAGATCAAGCAGCACATCATCATCAGCGACGTGCAGCATGCGGCCTGGCGACAGCTTGCTGCCAATCACCCGAATCTGACCGCGTGACTCCCGAAGAAGTGTCTGTAATTCCGCTTCACTGGCGGGACGCTGAACCTGCTGACGACGACCGATCTGCGCGTTCTGCGCCCAGTTCCACAGTGCATCATCATCGGGTTTAATATGGGTCTGACGAAGCGGATAGAGGCGTGCGTCTCTGGTCACAACAGTATTCCTTATTATTGCATTTAAAAGACAAGTATCACTAAGCGTAGACTATTGCCAATTGCAGTCAGGAATGCCGGTAATTATCTACGGATGTAACGTAACGTTGCGGTGACAGCCAGCTGACGATTGCGGCGAATACTCTCCGCTTCGCTATTATCAGGGCTAAACAGAGCGTTGAAAGTATAACGGTTCGAAACGTGGTGAACGCAGATGCTACTGATCAGGCGATGAACATCAATGGTCTGCACGCCGGATGTAAACACGCCCTGTTGCTGACCCCGTGCCAGGATATCATCCAGCAGATCCAGCGCACTGCGGTTCAGTGCTTTTATCTGCGCCGACTGGGAAATATAGCGACCGCGCAGTAGGTTCTCACTGCACACCAGCCGGATAAAATCGGGATGCTCGACATGGTAATCAAAACTGGCTTCCACCAGCCGTGTCATAGCCAGCTCTGGCTCCATCGCCGCAAGGTTAAGGCCCGTTTCATGCTGACGTATCTGCTGATAAACCTGTTCCAGCACGTCGATATAAAGCTGTTCTTTACTGCCAAAGTGATAGACCACCATGCGTTTCGTGGTCTGCGCATGCTCAGCAATCTGCTCCAGCCGCGCACCCTGCATACCAAATTCTGCAAACGTCTTAAGTGCGCCGGCAATGATGCGTTTTTTCAGCCCTTCAGGGTCATTTTTACGTTTTGTTAGTTCTGACATGGTGCTCAATAAAGTGATTCTGACCGGGGAATGTTAGCACAGTGTTGAGTGGCTGCCTGCAACCGCAGGCGCAGCAGATGCGGCAACCTGGCACGCGCCGGACGATTGCAGGTATAATCCCGGATAGAATTTCACAGCTTCAGAGACGACTCAGAGATCACAATGACAAAACTCACCTTGCAAGAGCAGATGCTGAAAGCGGGATTGGTATCCAGCAAAAAAATGGACAAGGTTCAGCGCACAGCCAAAAAATCCCGGGTTCAGGCGCGCGAAGCCAGAGCCGCGGTGGAAGACAACAAAAAGGCGCAGCTTGAGCGGGATAAGCAGCTGAACGAACAGCAGAAGCTGGCTGTGCTGTCGAAAGAGTACAAAGCCCAGGTCAAGCAGTTGATGGAGATGAACAAAATTGATGTGGCAAAAGGCAACATCACCTTCAACTTTACCGACAATAACCTGATTAAAAAGATCATGGTGGATAAGCCTACGCAGACGCAGCTGATTAATGGTCGTCTCGCCATTGCCCGCCTGGCTGCCGACGCCAGTGGTGAGAGCCAGTACGCTATCATCCCGGCCAGCGTAGCGGATAAAATTGCGCAGCGTGATGCCAGCGCCATCGTGTTAAACAGCGCATTAAGCGAAGAAGCACAGGACGAAGATGATCCTTATGCTGATTTCAAAGTGCCTGATGATTTGATGTGGTAATTGTATTCTGACCCACTCAGAACGGGCTGGCGGCAGAGAGTTGCATTACCTCGCCGCTGACAGGATGAACAAACGTCAGCCCACTGGCGTGCAGCATCAGCCTTTCTGCCTGTTGGGCGCCCGGCATCAACAGCCCACCGTAAAGATCACAGCCCAGAATCGGGTGCCCCCGCTGCTGACAGTGAATACGAAGCTGGTGGGTGCGTCCGGTTTCAGGCGTCAGCTCAACCCGCGTGACCGGCAACGCGTCTCCCTCACTTCCCTGATAATAACCGCGTTCAGTGACCCGGTAGCGTGACCGCGCGGGTTTGCCCCTGATGGCGCATATCGTCATCCGGGGAAACAACGCCGGATCTTTCGCGATGGCAGCATCAATGACTCCCTCATCATCGGACAGATGGCCGCACAGCAGGGCCTGGTAGGTTTTGCTCACGCTACGCTGGCTGAACTGCTGGCAGAGGGCGGCGTTAATCGCCTTGTTTCGTGCAACAACCATCAGGCCGGATGTGCCGAAGTCGAGCCGATGCACCAGCGTGCAGCCAGGGAAAAGGCTGACCAGCCGGTGATGCACCGAATCAAGATTTTGAGGATTTTTACCTGACAGGCTCAGCAATCCGCCGGGTTTGTTGATCACCAGCAGATGTGCATCCTGAAAGAGAAATGTGATCTCATCAAAGCAGGGTGGGGCGATAAACGTATCGATAATGGCAGACATGGTGCAACCGGCAGACAAAGGGCCGGAGATCATAACCTATTGCCCGGTCACTGACGACGACGGCAGATTTCACCGGGTCTTTATTCTCCCGTAATGGTTTCACCGCTTTGTGTGGCGAGCGACTGGCTGGCCTGATGCGTTCCGAACCCCGCCTGAGCAACAAATACTGAGCATACCGTCGCGGCTAACAACGTGAGAAGAACAGAAAGTTTCATGGCTGCATCCAGTGCTGATAAGGGCAGTCAGTCTGGCAGGAACGGTGACAGAGACAAACAGAACAATCCGGAAAAAAACTTTTAGTACATTTGAACAGCAACTTGCACGATTTTTAGTGATTTATTCGGGCAAGTCTCGCTTTAACGACTACAGTCTCTGGTGAGGTTGTCATCAATTCGTACCAAATGGAGGATTTTCTGTGTTAATTCAAAACGACGAGAAAGGCCACGTCATTATTGGCGAAGCGGCACTAAGCCTTGCCCTGGGTGAGAAAGAAATCAGTATCGCATCACTCTTTACTCAGCTGGGTTTGATGGCGAAATCTGAAAGCAACGCTGATCGACTGGAGAAAATCGACAAAGCCAGAAACTGGCTGAGTAGTTTTACGTCACCAGCGGTTGCCCAGCAGCAGGTGCCGTACCTGCGAACGCTTGCAGGCCTGAACGAAGAGCTGAACTAGCCCCGATAGAACTGACGCCAGTGGACGTAGTCCGGCTCCGGCCGGAAAACGACGAAGCGGACGACCTCAACGGTTGCGCGAGAGCGTATACCGGCCGGAGATAATGTCAGGGACGACACTTCTCCTGCCCTCAAAAACTGCACCTGTGATCGCGACATTATCCCTTTCTACTACAATCTGCCAGATCCCTTTCTGCCTGCAAACCGCCAGCCTGATACAAATCAGGCGAGAGACACATCGCACCCGCCGTCCAGCCAGATTGTATCGCTGCCATCATATTCAACATCTTCACGTCGTGCCTGCGGCGGCCGTTGCTGTAGGCTTTCTGTTTATCGACTGTCTTGTTGTCTGAAGATAATGACTATTTCAGCCAGCCTCGTTGTGACAAGGCTGGCTGAATTAACGTGCAGAACAGATTGACGCGTTGCTAAGGGTTAAAAACTCTCCCAGCTGGCGTCTGCGGATGCCGCCACAGGCACAGCAGGTACTAAACGTGGCGTCAGAACCGGAGTCCGGGTTTGCACGGCAGAGAGACGGAACACAGCCACTGTTTTTTCCAGTTCATCTGCCTGCGACTCCAGAGAGCTGGCTGCAGCGGAAGACTCTTCAACCAGCGCGGCGTTCTGTTGCGTGGTGGTATCCATTTCGGCCATGGCCGTGGCAATCTGAGAAATGCCGCGGTTTTGCTCGTCAGATGCGGCAGCAATCTCACCCATAATGTCTTTAACCTGACTGACTGAGCGAACGATGTCATTCATCGTGGTGCCGGCGCGTTCAACAAACGCAGAGCCATCCTGCACCCGGTCAAGTGACTCGCGAATCAGCGTTTCAATCTCTTTAGCGGCCAGCGAGCTGCGCTGGGCCAGATTTCTCACTTCACCTGCAACCACCGCAAACCCGCGCCCCTGTTCACCGGCGCGAGCCGCTTCCACGGCAGCGTTGAGTGCCAGGATGTTAGTCTGGAAAGAGATGCTATTGATGACGTGAATGATTTCGCCAATTTTCCCTGAACTCTGGCTGATGCTGTCCATGGTGACGATAACATCACGGATAATCTCACCACCGCGTCCGGCATTCACCGACGCATCGGTCGCCAGCTGACTTGCATGGTGGGCGTTCTCCGCATTCTGTTTCACCGTCGAGGAGAGCTCTTCCATACTGGCAGCCGTCTGAACCACGGCGGCAGACTGCTGTTCAGTGCGCGATGACAGGTCGGTGTTGCCTGCGGCAATTTCTGCCGAAGCGCGCGCCACGCTGCTGACGCCATCGCGCACGTTGGTGATGATGTTCTGCAGGCTGATGTTCATTGCATCTACCGCCTGCATCAACTGACCCAACTCATCGCCACGCGTGGTTTTCAGCGAGGTTGTTAAATCCCCGCTGGCGATACGCTGCGCGGCATTCAGTGTCTCTTTCAGGGGCTGCGTAATGCTGCGGGTGATCCGCCAGGCAATCAGCAGGCTCAGAATTGCACAAATCAGCGCGGCAAACGCAATACGCCACTCCGCCTGTTTAATGAACTCTGCAGAAAGCTGAGACTGGAACGCAAAGGTGTCAGAGACTGCCGCATTGAGCCGTTCAGCAGCAGCAGTCAGGCTCGCAGATTCGCCTTTTTCTTTCTCTGAAGCATCGATATAGCGCGTTAAAGCCTGGCGCTGCTGCGCAAGCGTGTTAAGTAAGTTTCGCGTGCCATCACTGATGGTGGGCTGAGCAAAAATGTCCAGCTGCTCACTCAGCGTATTAATCGCAGTGTATTCTTCCAGGACCGCATCTCTGCTGGTCTCTGTGGGTTTATCCAGAAACGCTTTTTCAACATTGGCGGCATCAAACAGTGCGGCAGCCAGATGCATGACGGGAAGGGCCGCATCCGGTGACTGAGCCATATCGAGCGATTCAAACTGATGTGCAAAACCGATCAGGGCACCGGGTTTAATCGCATTGAGAGCGGCGGAGGTCGTTTCCGCGGATGCCACGAATTTCTCACGCTGGTTCTTATAGTCATTGAGCAGCTGTCCCATCAGGGTGACTTTCTGCTGACCAATCTCATCCCATTTGAATCCATCCAGCCGTTTATAAAGCGCTTCTAGATCCTTCAGGGCCTGAACGTTCTGTGACGCAAATTTGGGATCTTTGGTGTACTGGTAGAGGGTACGGTTAAGACGTGCTTTGCCTAAGGTGTTAACCATTTCCACGGTAATTGAGCGCCGGGCAGAGTTGTCTTTGATACTGCGAAAACAGTCAAAAGCCATAAAGGTAATGGCAAGCGAGGCAGCGATAAGGACGATAAAGCCGGCACCCAGTTTTTTTCCGATTTTAATATCAGAGATACGTTGAGAAAGACCCATGAGGTTCACCTTTAATGAGGTTCAGAAGCAGAAGAAAAGGAAAAAAAGTTAAATAATGCCAAAGATGATCTTTATATCGTCAGGGTGAAAATAACCTTTAATTTTATTTATAATTGCATGAGGGGCTAATGAGTTGGCTTTTTATTGTTAATGTTGAAATTATTTGCCTTCTAATAATTTCAGGCATGATTGCAAGCTTCTGATTAATAAAATAAAAATTTATAATTATATGGAGTTGAATTGTATTTATTTGATCCTGATCAAAATTATTTTATGAAAGTATGGATCAAAAGCGATAACGGTTTACAAAGGGAAAGTGCAGGATTTTGCTAATGTTTTGATTAAGCAGTCAGATATAAACAGCTTTATTCATGAGCAATGCTATTTGCCACGCGCACTATCCTATAAAGTAGAAATCCGGTTCTCAATAGTGAGCACAAAATATGCCAGATTACTGTTTCTACACGCAGGGAAAACAGACCATTGCCCTGGCAAGGTCAGATATGAACCGCGCCAGCGAGTTGCTTGTCCGGGGGTTTATAAAAGAGGCTGAAGAAGTGCGTGCTCCTGATGAAAAGCAGGCCGCTGCGCGCTTTGCAAATATCAGAAAAGAGAATGCCATTGATCGGCATAACTTTCTGGCCGGCGCGGGAACAATGCCGTTGATTGGCGTGCTCACAGCGTTGGCTGCCTTTCTTTTCTGGCGTAAAAAATAATCCTGATTCTCCGCAGTTCTTCAAAAAACAGTCGGCCGACGCCCTGACGCTATCGGGCACAGCATTATCACAGGAAGCTGTGCCAGGCGTTAACCCGCCAGCGTCTCTTAATATGGTGGGGTTGTCTCGCTGGAACAAAGAATGAACACCCACGTCCGTCGAGAATCTTCATTATCTGTCAGGCGATCATCTTCATCCTGAATGACTCCGTATTTACGCAGATTCCCCTTTCCAACCACTCTGCTAAACATTCTTACAGATATTATTCATGCCTTCAGATTGATGTGACAGTGATTAGTTTGTTTAAAATTTAAATCACATTAAGGTTAGTCAGGTGTCACCGAAAAATTACGCTGATTTTTATCTCAGACCGTATTCAGTTATCGACTAATAAAATTAGTGATCTCACTAAAAATTCAGTATGGTCTGAACGTTATCCTACATTCCCCCTCCATTCTTTAGTTCCATCCCTAATCGGCTCAGGCATGCAGAAATAAAATTTTCAGTATTTTATACGTTAGTTATTCCATGGAATAAAAATCTATAAACGCAATTTTTATAGCTGAATATTGCGAGTCGCCGCCTGTCTGATAATAATTGCCGTCATTGAGGTACGGCACAAATCAATCTGATTGTTAGCGCAAAGCGCGCTATTCAGTTCTCTCAACGAATGGTCAGAATGTTCCGTTGGGACAGATTGCGACGAACCAGTTACCCAAAAAAGGATCAACCGGTTCTGCCGTGCCTTTCAGCATCAAGCTGATTGGCTGTGATTTATCCCCTCAGGCAGGCGCACCTGCGGAGAAGAAAAACTACACCAAAGCATCCATCACCTTCACGGGTCCAACAGTAGACGCCACCACGCTGCAGGTGACAGCAAATGATGCGGGTCAGCAGCCAGCCAAAAACGTCGGTATTCAGATTATGCAGGCGAATAAGGCTGTGCATGTTAATGGTACTGCCAGCACTGAAGCCAGCAACATCCTGGTGGGTGAAAACGAAATTCCATTCACGGCAACGTATGTGGCAACCGCTAAAACGGGTGTCACTGCGGGTGCGGCAAACAGTTCTGTCAACTTCACGGTGAACTATCAGTAACCGTAACGTCACAGTGTCCGCGACACCCTTATCGCGGACACACGCCTTACTGTTATCAGAGGAACGAACGATGCCGGGCCATATGTTACGAAACACCTTATTTACCCTCTTTATCTCCACTGCGTGTCTGCTGCCTTCTCTGACAAGTGCAGGCGGAATAATGCTGGGAGGCACCCGCATTATTTATCCGGCAGACCAGAAGCAGGTCAGTATGTCTGTGCGCAATACATCTGAAGACAGCAGTTTTCTGGTGCAGTCCTGGGTTGAACAGTCGGATGACCAAAAAAGTCAGGATTTTGTTGTTACCCCGCCGCTGTATGTCAGTGGGCCGGGTAATGAGAACACCCTTCGTCTGATGTATGTTGGCGCGCCAGCTGCGCCCGACCGTGAAACACTTTATTACTTCAATACCAAAGCCATTCCTTCCGTGGATAAAAAGAAAATGGAAGGGAAAAACATGCTCATGCTGGCAGTCGTCACACGGATCAAATTATTTCTCCGCCCGGCAGGACTCACACCCGCGATCGAGAAAGCACCTGCTGAGTTGAAATTTCATCGCGCTGGTGGACAGGTGCGAATTGAAAATCCGACACCAATAGCGCTCAACTTCAGCGTAACGCTGAATAGGTTATTTCTCATTAGTGCCATCCTGTCAAAAAGTAACAGAGTTGCCTGGCAGAACAACTGCCGGTAACTTTTATTTAAGGGCACACACAGGCAATCGCCGCCCCGCCTCTGTTTCTGTCACCAGAAGTGGGGAGGATTATTATTATTTAATGATTAATAACAGAGGGTCTTTATCTAATACGAGGTTGTCGCGTTCCGCCCAGCCTCTGAGCTTGCCGGGGTTAAGTAATCCTTCAGGATCAAGACACTTTTTAACAGAAACGACGTCAGGTTTAATTTCTCCCTGTTTACCATCCTCAATATGATAAACATGTGGGTTATTTATTTTTACGTCATTGTCACGGAAGGTTGTCATTATTTCATTCAGTCTTTCTTCAGTTGAATAACGCACAAGTTGCAAACCGCTTGCGGTAATGTTGCCATCATTGTCACGCAGGAATTCAATATGCGAAATAACCTCATCACCGAACAACGCTGCCATATCGATAATCTGCTGACGATAACAGGTGTGATTAAACGCTGTCTGTAAATATGTCAGAGAGCTGTCAACTTTAAGTGCGTGCAGCGTGGTGTGGTTCCAGCAATACTCCATCAGAGACGCGTTAGCCTCACGCGCTTCGTCGGCCGGCTGGCGCAGGGCGCTCTGACCGCGGTATTTTTCCAGCAGATGCGCGCAAAATCCTTCGCTTTCCTGCGCGATCACACTGATTACCGCATGCTGGCTGGCCTGATAGCGTCCGTTCAGGTGACTGAAATAAGAGGGGATTGGCGCGGCGAACAGCGCGAGCTGGCGTTTTGCCAGCCCCGGCGAACGGGCAAAGGCATTGGCATAATCCAGCGCGTCGGTGAAATCATCAAACACGTCCAGCCTCTCAATCCACTGATGGACCGGTGCCAGTGCCAGCGCCACCTCAAGCACAATACCGTTGCTGCCATAGGCATGATGCAGCAGCAATGCCTGTGGCGCGGGCACCTGCAGAATGCGTGGTTCGGCTTCCATCGTCATGACTTTTACGCTGAGCACATTGCCGGGCGCGCCGAGTGGGCCGTAGTTAATGGAGCCGATACCGCCAAATCCGCCGCCGTAAAGGCCGCCCAGACTGGCGAGCCGGTAGGTGGAAGGCATGCAGCGCAGTTCCCATCCTGTTGGCCGGGTCAGGGTTTCAATCTCCGCCAGCCGGATCCCAGCCTGCGCCCGTACCACGCCGTTGCCCAGTTCACATACCTGATTGAATCCGGTCATATCGACCAGAATGCCGCCCTCCAGTGGCACCAGCTGGCCGTAGTTGCCGGTCGCGCCGCCGCGCAGGATCAGCGGCAACTGATGCTGAACACAGGCTTTCACCAGTAATCTCAGCTCTTCTTCGCTGCGCGGCCTGACCACGGCATCGGCCTGTTTGTCTTCCAGTTGCCGCTTAAGCACCGGGCTGAACCAGTGAAAATCACGGGAAAGGCGTTTGACCTTCGGCGCCTGTAAAGTCCAGTCCAGATCAGGTAGCGCCTGCAGAATCAGGGCGAGCGCCTGTTGACGTTGTTCACTGTCCATAATCTTCCTGCCTAAAGATGAATGAGGTTAATGAGATTGCACGGCTTCGCTTTCATGCCAGGCACTCAGCACGCGTCGGGAAATCCAGGACATCGCGCCAAAGAGTGCAATGCCGGTGAGTGAAATAAGCAGCAGAGCGGCAAACATCAGCGGGATGTCCAACTGATAGCCAGCCTGCAATATCTGGTAGGCCAGGCCGGTATTATTGCCGCCGGTGCCGGCCACAAACTCAGCCACCACCGCACCAATCAGTGACAGACCGCTGGAAATGCGCAGTGCGCCGAAGAAATAGGGCAGAGCGGAGGGAATGCGCAGGCGAATGAGGATTTGCAGACGGCTGGCGTGATTCAGCTGAAAATAGCTCAGCAGCCCCGGCGATACGCTGCGAAGCCCCTGTGTGGTATTGGAAATAATCGGGAACACCGCCATCAGCGTTGAACACACCACCAGCGACAATGTGGTGTCTTTGACCCAGATGATGATCAACGGCGCGATGGCGACGATCGGCGTCACCTGCAGGAACACGATGTAGGGAAACAGCGCGGTTTCAATAAAGCGGTTCTGTACCAGTACGAACGCCACGACTGCACCGATGACAATCGACAGTAAAAATGAAATCAGGGTGATTTTCAGGGTGAACAGCAGCGACGTCATCAGCGAACCGCAATGTGTCCACAGGCTTTGCAGCATCACCACCGGTGACGGCACCAGAAACTGAGGGATGTTGAAATAGCTCACCCAGCCTTGCCATAGCAAAATGACCACCACGGCGACTACCGCCGGATAGAGCACTTTGCGAAACGTGGGGTTGTTGATCCACGGAGAAGCATTTTGCGTTTTCATACCGTTACTCCATACCCGATTGGCTGGCTTGCAGCAGGCTGTCCTGCAACTGCTTCGCATAGCGTGAAAATGCCGGACTGACGCGGAAATCTTCGCTGCGCGGAAAAGGTTCGTTGATGGCGATATCTTCCACCACGCGCCCCGGACGCGCGGCCATCATGATCACCCGCTGCGACAGGAACACCGCTTCGTGGATCGAGTGAGTGACGAACACGACCGTCAGTCCCTGTTCCCGCCACAGGCGCAGAAGGTCGCTGTCGAGTTTGTTGCGGGTGATTTCGTCGAGCGCGCCGAAAGGTTCATCCATCAGCAGCAGCTTCGGGCGCGTGACCAGGCCGCGGGCAATCGACACGCGCATCTGCATGCCGCCTGACAGTTCGCGAGGCAGGACGTTGGCAAATTTGCCAAGCCCCACCAGTTCCAGCGCTTCACTGACGCGGGTATTGGCTTCAGCGCGGGGTACGCCTGCCAGATCCAGCGGCAAGCGCACGTTGTTCTGCACATTACTCCACGGCATCAGCGTGGCTTCCTGAAACACGAAAGAGAGCGGAACCTGCGCTTTTTCACGACTTTCGCGGCGCCACAGCATCAGCTTGCCGTCGCTGGGTTCCACCAGACCGGCAACCATTTTTAACAGCGTACTTTTGCCGCAGCCCGACGGGCCGAGCAGCGTGACAAATTCGCCCTGATTAATGGTCAGATTGACCGGCAGAAGCGCGCGGGTGCCGTTGCTGTAAATTTTCTCCGCCGACAACACCTCGATAGCCGGAACGGTTGGAGAAATAACTGAGCGGACATCGCTCATCACGGTGAGTTTCGGGGCTGAATTCATGGCATAACCTTCGCGTCTTTAATCATGTCGAGGGTATAGGTCTGCGCAAACGGCACTTTATCCGCGTCGATGAGTTTATTTTTGACCAGCATCTCCCATGTCTTTTTCAGACGAGGTTCAGTGATGATGCCGATACCGCCGGTTTGCGCGTCGCCACCCGTCACCAGCGCATACTTCTTCATCTGCGCAATGCCAAAGGCAATCTGGTCGGCGCCCATACGCGGGTTAGCCTGGGTAATGAGCGCGTTGCCCGCGGCGGGGTCCTGCAGATATTCCTTCCAGCCCTGCATGGAGGCTTTCACGAACGCCGCCACGGCTGCCGGGCGTTTTTTGACAGTGTCGGCCATGCAGATAATGGAGTTGCCGTAAGGCGGATATCCCCAGTCGCTAAGCATGTAGACATAGAACGGTTTGCCACCTTTCTCGATTGAGAACGGCTCGGAAGTCACATAACCCTGCTGTACCAGATTATTGTCCGCAAGAAACGGCTGCACGCTGAAGGTGTAGGGCCGGACTTTGGCGTTACCCAGCCCCAGTTCACTTTTCGCCCAGGGCCAGAATGAGGTATACGCCTCGGTCGCCAGCAAAAAGGTTTTGTCTTTCAGTTGCTCGCCGGCCCCGACTTTATCGTGGCTGATAAACACCGTCGGCGAATGCTGGAACACCGTCGCCACGGTCACCGCATGCACGCCAGCCTGCCAGGTTTCCAGCGCCTGGCCATTGTCGCCGAGCGTACAGTCCGCCTGACCAGCGGCCATCAGTTGCATCACGTTAACCTGCGGGCCGCCCATTTTAATGCTGACATCCAGACCGGCGGTTTTGTACAACCCTTTAGCCTGCGCCTCGTAAAATCCGCCATGCTCCGCCTGCGCGTACCAGTTGGTCAGGAACGTGAATTTCTCTTCCGCCATTGAACTGGCCGAAACGCCGCTCAGCAGCAGAGCCAGCAGGGTGTAAGTGGGTGAACGCCGTAGTTTCATCTTGAGAATTCCTTTATTCAGAGGCCAGAGAAGACGAAGGAGGAGTGAAGCGGGTTTGCACAAAGCCGTTCCAGTGGTGTTTACCCCAGGTGGGTTCGCTGCGGACTGTCCATTCCATCAGGTGGATCTCCGTGATCGCCTGCGCCCAGCTTGCCGCCAGCGAATCGAGGATCGCGTGCCCCTGTTCGGCGGTTGCGCCAATCGGATCGCCGATTACGCCGCTCGGACCAAAATCATAAGAAGCCCAGGCGGCGACAGGGCGGCCAGATGACAGCGTCGGACAGGGAAACGCCGGCGGATAATTGGCGACCGCGTGCTCCATGTGAACGCATTCCGGTGCCAGAGCCAGCATCACTGCCGTTTCGCTGTGACCGGCATGCATCGCCATTTTCTGCTCCTGCGCACTCAGGAACTGATTTTCCACGTTAGGCACGCGGAACACGTCGTGCGGGATCATGATCATGTCCCCGTGACGCAGGCGCATTTCCCGCGAGGCCATTTGCAGCACCTGCGGCTGTCCGCCGTGCCCATTGATCATCAGCAGTTTGCGGAACCCGGCGCGGTAGAGCGATTCGGCAATTTCCAGCACCGTCTGCAACAGCGTGTCGCCGGTCAGGGTCAGCGTGCCGGGGAAGTTCAGATGCTCGTCCGACTTGCCGTAAGTAATGGGCGGAATCGCGAAGGCCGGAATCTCTTCCGGAAGCCGCGCCAGTGCGTGACCCGCGACGCCGGAGGAAATCACGCTGTCCACCGAACACGGCAGATGCGGGCCATGCTGTTCGATGGCGCCGGTCGGTAAGACAATCACGGTGTTAGCCTTGTCGGGCAGAGCAGCGATAGCTGTCCAGCTCAGAAAAGGGAGAAAACGTTCTGCGGGAATATAGCCGTTAATCATGCTCTGCCTCGTGTTCGGACTTGTCAGGGTTAGCGGGACTGGGGTAACCAGGCGGTGGCTTCCACTTCAATCAGCACGTCGGCGCAGGGCAGCATTTCGCTGACCTGAACCACGGTAGAAACCGGCGGTTGACCGGGATAAAAAAGCTTTCTGACCCGGCTGTAATAGGGGAAATGATCAAGATTGCGAAAGTACTGCACCAGCTTGATCACATCACTCATCTGCCCGCCGGCGTCTTCAATGATGTGGCGGATACTTTCGAGCACATACCAGCTCTGGGCGAGGATCGGCCCCTGTTTGATATCAGTCGAGAATTCGCCGGTTTCACCCAACAGCAGGCGTGCTTCGGCGGGGATATCCTGAAAGCCGCGCACGATGGTCCCGCTCTGCGGATTAACCGGAATCACGCCCGAGAGAAAAACAAAATCGCCCGCGCGGCGCCACGCGGCATAGTTGGCGAGCGGTTTACCCGCACCCGCTTCAAGACTCATGGGATAACTCCGGATTCCAGGTACGTTGGTGGGCAAGCCTGCCATGGTGGAAAACCAGCCGGGCTGCGCTGTTTAAAGGCCAGGTCAGGCTGTCGCTGCCTGGAAAGAGAATCAGCGTGGCATCGCTGCCAGGTGCGAGTGGCAGGCCGGGCGGTGCATCACCGCTCAGCGCGGCGACATCGCAGATCAGTCGCGACTGCCAGTCAAAAACGTTATCCAGCTGCAGTGCGAACAGGGCACAGGCCAGCGTATCCAGCGGGTCGTAGCTGCCGGCCGGACAAAAAGCGTCCTGCACGTTATCGCAACCGAGCAGCACCGGAACGCCTGCCGCCTGCGCCTCTTTCAGCAGCGTTATGCCGCGCTGTCGTGGCGTACGGCCGGTGACGGCGTCCTGCAACAGCAGGTTGGTCATCGGCAGTGCAATCAGCGTGACGCGCTGCTCCGCCAGCAAACGCAGGACCTCCACTGCCTGATGTTCACTGCCGGAGGCCAGCGCGCAGCCATGGCTGCAACAGATATGGCCGCTGAATCTATTTTCTGACAGGTAATGCGCCAGCCAGCTCAGGCCGTGTGCCACCGGCGAGAGCTCTTCATCGATATGCAAATCCAGATTCAGTTGCCAGCGCGAGGCACTGCGCATCAGGTTGGTCATGGCGGCCGGATTCCAGTTGGATGAGTGGATAAATCCACCCAGCAGGCAGTGGTTCCCGCTTTGCGCCACCGCAGCGGCGATGCGGTCAGCGGCCTCGCTGTCGGCAAAAAGAGTCAGCGGGACCAGCGCCACCCGTTCCAGCATGACGCCGGGTTGTGTGATAGTGGCCAGTGCCGTCCAGGCCAGCGGCGGCGTGGCATCGAACCAGTCAATATGGGTGCGCAGGCGGGTTACGCCGTTGGCGGCGGCCCATGCCATTCCCTGTCGGGCACGCTGATGAAGATCTGCCGTGGTCCAGTGCCGGCGATCCTCATGCAGGGTTTCAATCGCGGCCAGCAGACCGGGTTTTAGGGGACGGCTGCGACCAATGGTGAAGGTTTTATCAAGATGCGCATGAGGTTCGAGCAGACCTGGCAGCGCCAGCATGCCCTGTGCGTCCCACAAATCATTCTGGTCGGGCTGAAAAGGCGTCATGGAAGTTATTTTGCCTGCCTCAACGCGCAGATCTGCCGTCACCGGTTCACCTGCCTCCTCAGGCCACCCGGCAGGAAGCAGCCAGGCGGGAAGGCGAACGTTGGCAATGCCGTTTAACGGTGAGGCAAAAGAAGGAAAGTTCATATTGAGGCTCCGCGTTGGCATTACAGGTCCAGGACCAGAACAGGACTCTTAGCGCGCGAACAGCACAGCGTAATCTGCGTGTTCTCCGCTTTCTCTTCTTCTGTCAGCACGCAGTCGCGGTGATCGGGAATACCGTCGATGACATCCGTAATGCATGAGCCGCAAATACCCTGTTCGCACGACAGCATAATATCGACTCTGGCACTCAATAAGACTTCTGCAATGCTTTGGTCTGAACCAACTAAATAACGTTTTCCGCTGGATTTCAGCTCAATGTGAAATTCAGAGTTGGCGTTATTTTTGTTTATAGTGTTATTGCTGAATCGCTCAAAAGATAATTGATTCTTATGCCAGTGGTGCGTGTACATAATCTCTTCAAGGCGCTTAATAAACCCATCCGGGCCACAGGCCATCACCTGCGTATTGGCATCCGGCTGACACAGGCTCAGCGGCGTCGTGTGCCGCAGGGAATCGTTTGCGCTGCTGTCATGTAAAAAGAGATTTCTTGCCAGTGAAGGTGCTGTGAGACGCGGTATATACGCCGCTTTATCCAGGCCCGAAATGTAGTAGTGCAGTTCAAATTCAATGCCTTGCCGAGAAATCTGTTCCGCCATCGCCAGCAGTGGCGTAATGCCAATTCCTCCGGCAAATAACAGATAGCGCCCGGCGGCTGGCAGAGGGAAATGGTTACGTGGCATCGAGATATTGAGTGTGTCGTTAGCACTGAAATGATGATGAATAAAGTGCGACCCGCCGGTCGCGTTGTCTGCCAGTTTTACGCAGATTTCATAATATTCCCCGCTGTGATTTTCGTTGCAGAGAGAATACTGGCGCGGGCCAATTTCAGGAATGAAAAGGTCAATGTGCGCACCGGGTAACCAGGGCGGTAATAATCCACCGTCCTGCGCAATAAGTTGCAGTGAAATATTTCCTTTACCATTTTCGCCGATCGCCTTGATCGTGACAGGAATTAATCCGGCATCATTCATCGTCATTTACCGTATTCATTTTGATGAGTCATTCATAAACCAGGGTAACCTGTTCACCGCATAACCTGCTGCCATCCGGCCTGGAATAGCCCGCGGCGGGATGTAATGTCGATGAAACGATTGTTCCCATTGCAATGAAAGCTACGTTATTGTTGTAAAGCTGTTGCGTCCAGCGCTTTGATTCGCACATCCCGTTGCAAAAAAGAGAGCACTCAATCATGTTCGCATTCTCACGGTTTCTGCTGTACTTCACTGAGGTTGCCCGCCAGGGCTCGTTTCGTAAGGCGTCAGAAACCTTACATGTCGCCGCATCGTCGATTGACCGGCAGATCCTGCGGGTGGAAAAAGAACTGGCAATGCCGCTGTTTGAACGGCACCCGACCGGATTGCGGCTAACGGCAGCCGGCGAGCTGCTATTGCACGCCGCCAACAACTGGAAAAAGGATTTCACCCGCGTCTGCGAGCAACTCGATGACCTGCGCGGTCTGCGGCGCGGACACGTGCGAATTGCCACCATTGACGCCATCAACCGGCAGTTTTTCTCGGCGATGCTCAGGAAGGTGCATGCTGATTATCCGAATATCTCTTTCACGCTGACCACCATGAACAATGTGGACATTCAGCAGGCGCTGATATCTGGCGATGCTGACTTTGGTCTGATGCTTAATCCGCAAAGTTCACGAGAGTTGCAGGTACGCGCTTTTGCAGAAATCGAGCTGGGGATTGTGGTGCCGAAAGGGCACCCGCTCGGCGACAGAAGCCACGTGCGTTTTAGCCAGTGCATGGAATATCCGTTTATCCTGCCGGCTGCGCCGCTGATGCTGGCCGAACCCGTCCAGGCGCTGATGAATATCAACGGCGACATGATTAACGAAGTCGCGGTATCCAATAACATCCACATGATCCGCTCGCTGATTAAAGAGAAAATGGGCATCGGTATTCTCTGCTGGCTCGACATCATTGATGAGGTGGAAAGCGATGAACTGCAATTTATTCCGCTGACCGATCCGCAATTAAAAACGTTCACCCTTTCGTTGTGCGTCGCCCCGACAAGACAGCTTTCGCTGGCCGCCTCGATGATGCTCAAACAGCTGGAGATGTTGTTCAGCGAGATCCAGATGCCGCGAGGTGATCGGGATTGATTTGCACTGTTCTGGTGCTGGTTGCTTTGTAATGAATCAAAGGTTGCAGAGCCAGCGCCGATCAATCCCCTGTTAAAGCGCAGAGAAAGCGCATTCGTGAAGTTGGCACCTTTCTTGTATAACCCACAGTGAGTAGAAGCGGTCAGTGCGGGCAACTGCGCGGGACATTGCTCAGCAACCATTTCGCGGTTCATTTTGAGCCGGTCAGGGGAGCTGAGCCGCATTCGCTCAATGCCCCTCCGGTGATGATTAGGAGAGGAGCAATGAAGTCAGTTTCCCGCATTCCCCTGTCTTGCTGCGTGCTGAGCGCGCTGATTCCTGCCGCATTTTCACTGTCGGCACACGCCGATGAGAAAATAGCACTACTGACATCCTGGTACGCGCAGGCGGAGCAGGGCGGCTATTATCAGGCGCAGGCCACAGGCATTTACAAGCGTTACGGGCTGGATGTCAGCATTCAGTCCGGCGGCCCGCAGGTCAACGGCATGCAGTTGCTGCTGGCAAAGCGATCGGACGTGATCATCGGTTATGATCTCCAGCTACTCGAATCCGTACAGCGCGGTTTTCAGGCCAAAGCCATCGCCGCCCCTTTCCAGTTTGATCCTCAGGGGCTGCTGACACATGCTTCAGTCACTTCCCTGGACGGTCTGAAAGACAAAACCATTTTAGTCTCCAGCTCCGGGCAATCGACCTGGTGGCCATGGCTGAAAGCACGCTATCAGCTTAGCGATTCACAGGTTCGTCCTTACACCTTCAATATCCAGCCCTTTGTGGCTGACGAAAATGTCGCGCAGCAAGCCTATGTCAGTTCTGAAGTTTTTCAGGCACAAAAGGCGGGTGTGAAATCAAATTTCTTCCTCTTCTCGGAGCACGGCTATCCCCCTTACGGCGGCATTCTGATCACCCGTCCTGAACTGATCAGCAGCCGGAAAGAGGCGATGGCTAAGTTTGTAAAGGCGTCGATGGAAGGATGGGTAAGCTATCTGCAAAATCCGGCGGCGGGCAACGCGCTGATCAAAAAGGATAATCCGAAGATGACGGACGACCTGCTGGCCTGGGGCGTTCAGCAAATCAAAGCGCACCATCTGATTGACGGCGGTGATGCGGCAACGAAGGGGTGGGGCACCATGACGGAGGCCCGCTGGCAGAAAACCCGTGATTTCATGGTGAACGCCAGACTGCTGAATGCGAATACCGACTGGAAGCAGGCGTATACCACTGAAATTGTCGACCAGATGCAGGTTAAGCCCTGAGGAGTGTTGGAATGTCATCTGACGTTTTACTGATTAAAAATGCGCACGCAATCCTCACCGGCTTGCCGGGAGAGGCAGCGCGTCACGCCGGGCCGGATATTCGCGTGCGTCATGGGGTGATCGAGGCGATAGGTTCCCTGACGGCAATGCCCGACGAGCAGCTGATCGACGCCCGCGATTGCGTGGTTTATCCCGCCTGGGTGAATACGCACCATCACCTGTTTCAGTCATTGTTAAAAGGGGAACCGCAGGGGCTGAACCAAAGCCTGACCGCATGGCTGAGTGCCACGCCTTATCGTTTTCGCGCCACCTTCGATGAATCCACCTTTCGTCTTGCGGTGCGTATCGGCCTGACCGAACTGCTGCGTTCCGGCTGCGCGACGGTGGCAGACCATAACTACCTTTACTGGCCAGATATGCCGTTCGATACCTCGGAAATCCTGTTCAGTGAAGGTGAGGCGCTGGGAATGCGCATTGTGCTATGCCGGGGTGGCGCAACGCAGGGGCGCGCGATCGAGAAAGATTTGCCGCAGGCGCTGCGCCCGGAAAACTTCGGGGATTACATGGCGGATATTGAACGGCTGGTGGGTCGTTATCACGATCCGAAACCAACGTCACTGCGCCGTGTGGTGATGGCACCTACAACCTTGCTGCATTCTGCACCCGGTGCGGAGTTGCGCGAAATGGCGAAACTGGCCCGCAGTCTGGGGATTCGGCTGCACAGCCACTTGTCGGAAACCGTGGATTATCTTGATGCGGCGCGTGCCAGATTCGACATGACGCCGGTGCAGTTTTGTGCGGAACACGACTGGCTGGGTGAGGACGTCTGGTTTGCGCACCTGGTAAAACTGCTGCCGCAGGAAATCACGATGCTGGGTCAGACCCGCTCTGGCATTGCACACTGCCCGCAAAGCAACGGGCGTCTGGGCAGCGGCATCGCTGATTTGCTGGCGCTGGAACAGGCCGGTGTGCCTGTTTCATTAGGCGTAGACGGTGCGGCATCGAACGAAGCCGCCGATATGCAAAGTGAAGCGCATGCGGCCTGGCTTTTGCAGCGCGCCCGAAAAGGCATGCTGGCGACACCGCGTTATGACGGCGGCACGTTTGAAGGCGGCGGCGACGCAGCATCTGTTGAAGACGTGGTGCGGTGGGGCAGCGCAGGCGGGGCGCAGATCCTTGGCCTGCAACAAAGCGGCACCGTGCAGGTGGGCAGGCTGGCGGATATCGCCATTTATCGGCTGGATGACCCGCGCTACTTCGGCCTGCACGACATGGCCATTGGTCCGGTGGCCTGTGCCGGACGCGCTTCGCTTAAGGCACTGATGATAAATGGCCGGGTGATCGTCGAAAACGATGTCATCCCCGGACTCGATCTGGAGGCCATGCGCCATGAGGCAATGTCTGCCGTCCGTACTTTACAACAGCGCGCTGCGCGCTAACCCTATTGATTAAGAAGGATAAGAACAATGACGCAATCAAATCAAACAGCATATGCATTACAGGAACTGGAAAAAGAAGCAGGAATGGGCGCGATGGGTGAAGAAACTTTTGCCCGTGAAGTGCGTTGTATCGATTTATCAGATTTCGAAAACCGTAAAAGTGAGATCGCCGACGAACTCTGGAGCGCAGCCGTAGAAATTGGCTTCTTCCAGGTCAGCAATCACGGCATTGCACTCGGCGATATCCGTCAGGCGTTCAGCATGACAGAGGATTTCTTCTCACTGCCCGAAGAGATAAAAGCGCAATATCCGCTGGCGCGTAACGCAGGCTGGGAGAATAAGTCTCAGGTGCGTCCATCAACCCGAACGCCAGACCAGAAAGAGTCTTACCAGATTACCCGTCCGCTGATGGCACCGCTATGGCCGACCGAACAGGAACTGCCGGCCTTCAAAGAGACCATGCTGAATTTTGAATCGCAATGCTGGCAACTGGGCATGAAACTGCTTTCCTGTTTTGCCCTCAAACTGGGCTTTCCTGAGCACTTTTTCGAGCAGGCACATAATCCGGACCTGCAAACTTACCAGAGTACGCTGCGCATGCTGCACTACTATGCCACTGAGCAGTCAGAGCAGGGGATGTGGCGCGCGGGTGCGCATACAGATTTTGACTGTCTGACGCTGCTGTTCCAGCGTCCCGGTCAGGGCGGGTTGCAGGTATGTCCTGGCAAAGACCGCGAAAGTCAGCAGTGGACCAGCATCGAGCCGCGCGAAGAGGTGATCACCTGCAACATCGGCGACATGCTGATGCGCTGGAGCGACGATCAGCTGCCGTCAAATTTCCACCGTGTGAGAAGCCCACTGCCCGGCGAATACCAGGGTGCGCGCTACAGCCTGGCCTTTTTCTGTCAGGCTAATAAAGATGTGGAGATTCTGGGGCCGCAGGCGAAATATCCGGCCATCACCGCCGAAGATTATCTGCAACAGCGCATTCAGGCGAACTTTGCGAAAGGATAATTTGCCAGAAAGATAAAGAGAGCTGAAAAGCAAAAAGCCCGCTCAGGGAAAACTGAGCGGGCTTTTTTAATTCTGGCTTTTCTGGCTGAGATCGCCTTTGTCAGTAACTCGCTAATATAGCCTTCGCCTTCATGTACTTACGGGCATAAAAAATACAACCCTCGCATAGAAGGAATTTAATGCGATCTCATTATTTGATTTGAACATGATAACAACATTCTTTGTTGCGTAAATCTCTGTTACTGCCGAACAGGCAGAACAATGTAACCAGAAGGATTTGTGTCGATTACTGTTAATGAATGTTGAAATATGAAGCTATTCTCTGAACTGGCTTACCTGAGATTGAAAATTTGAAGCTGTAAGCATAGGCGGGATTCCCCGCCTATGCTTCTGATTAACGTCAATGCGACAGAGTCAGTCAAATCCCTGAACATTACAGGGTGTTCGCCTGATGTTTTTATTTCTGTCAGTCTCCATACGCGTAAGCGGTGGTCTGGACGGTATAGGTATCAGGTTTCACGTTCTGCGTCCCGCTTAATGTAACATTGTAAGTTGATACGCCGTTGGTGGCAGTGCTGTATAAAATGTAATCGGTGGTACATGTCAAACCTAACTCTGTGCAACGAGTAAAGCCAGTAGAGCCAGGAGTATCAGAAGTCCTGAGTATTGATACAAGAATGGCGTTATTGCTGTCGTTTTTGCCTTTAATATTTAATGGGAACTGGGGTGTGCCGTTACCAGACCCTGTTAATGACCCGGGCATACCCAAAGCTATGTAATGACGAGAGGCGCCGCCTGTCGAAGTGATGGTACCATTTGCCAGCACTTTTCCACTATTATGAGTCCCGTCCGACAGACCCGACACCGGTGTCAAAACGTTAGAAACAGTGAGCGGAGAAGTAAAAGTAATGTCGGCCGACGTAGTACTGGCTTCGGACAGCGCTGCGATTGCTGCGTGGGATGAAATACCCGCGATGATTATCGCTGCTGCCGCTGAGGTTTTGATGTTTAAAAATTTCATATCTCTATCCTTTGTTGTGTTGAATTAACGACTGCAGTCGTCCCTAAAAGTCGTAGACAGTGCGTCTACCCGACCATCGAGGCATATGTGCCACCGATGGCTCCCCGTCACCAAAAATGTCAGTGACGTGGTATTCGTGAAATCTCTATATAGCGCCCGGCTGTTGCACGTTACTGAGTGACCACCTGACCAGCGATGTTTAAAGAGTAGGTATCCGCTTTCACCCTCTGGTCGCCATCCGCCAGAATGTCAAAAACCATTCTGTCTTCGCCGGTATGCACGGTTATCACCTGCATGTCCGCCATTTCCGTTACCACCTGTTGCTGTGGCACCAGACGCACCCGCAACTGATGCGCCGGATTCTGCTGGCCTGTCAGCACATAACGTCCTCCCTGCTGGCCGGATACAGCCTGCTCGCTCCGGAGCTGAAAGCCCGTATGGATGTCGTAGCTGACCAGCGTGCCCCTGCCGAGCTTTGTGCCGTCTCTGACAGCACCCGCCTGCAGGCCATGGTTCATCTGCAACACCAGTTGCGGGCTACCCGTCGCGACAGCCGGAGCGCTGCTGGCCATGACTGTCAAAAGCGCTGCCGCTATCAGATACAATCTTTTTCTGTTCATCATTCCCCTTCTCCGGGTGATGTTTCTGTTCAGTTTTTTCGGGAGCCGGTAACTGCTTTCAGCGACAAACTGCCTCTGACAGATACAGCCCTGCTGGCCCTGGTTTTTCCGGCAGACGGTAATCAGCCCGGCACTGTTGCTTCTCTCCCCATCTCGCCATCAGGGCACCTTTTCCGTTCAGTCCGGACAGATACACCTGCCCGGCTTCACCGGTAATGCCACTGCCTGATGACGCCTGGTTTTCCGGGGTAACCAGTGCCCCAAAAGGAACAGGTTTACCGTCCGGACGTATCAGTGTCACCAGCGCCCGCCGGCCAATATGCGTGATAAAGGTGGCCGGGATAACCGCGCCCTGCGTCGGCACTACCGTCACGTCCGTCTGTTTTATTTCTGCATCAGCCGAAAGACGAGCAGGGTCCAGGCTGACAATATTCTTCCGGTAAGGCTGCAGGCCTGACTGTGTGGTGTAGCCACGAAAATCGGTTTTCACTCCCGGCCAGCCGCCAACAGCCACTCCGGAGGCACCCGGCGCTTCCACCAGTGCCACGGTATCGTTCAGCGTCTGCCCTGCGGTGACACTACTGCGGGTAATCACGATGCCGCCTGACGCATCCAGTCCTGTCTGCCGGTAAGACGGACTGTAGCCGTAACGGCCATTCAGCTGGCCGTAGCCCCCGCTCCAGCCAAGGTTCAGGTCGCTGTCGTTGCGGTCTCCGCTCACCGCCCCCGAACGTTGACGCTGGTTCACATTCCACTGCAACTGGCGGTCATACGCCTCACCACTGAGCCCCACCTGCTGTGTATTGCCGCCGGATGAAGGCGACGTCATCTGATAGGTCGCCCGGGTTGCCCCACCAGGCCAGCGGTCCAGTGGAATACTGACCATCATGTTAATCAGCCGGTTATCCTGCCATTTACTGCCGCTGTTCCGGTTACGGTTCTGCGTCGCATTCAGCGACAGGGAAACGCCGCGTATACTGACGCCATAGCCGGCACTGAACGACTCTGTACTCCCTTGCCCGTTGCCGTAACTGTTGCGAGAACCGCTCAGGCTGAGACTCCCCAATCCGCCCAATGACTGACTGAGCGTCAGGGTTGTCTCAGACCGGCGTTGTGCGTCACTGCCGGCTGGGTTTTCCTGCCGATAGCTGTCCATTACCTCAGACAGCGTGCTGAAACCGGATGCGTCATAGCGGGTATGGGACAGATCAAGCGAGGTATTGGTTACCTCAACGCGCTTGCTGTAGCGCAGCCGTCCGTATCCCCCCGTTTCACTTTCACGCTCTTTCTTCTGCCCACGGCCGTGGGTCCCATCCAGAGATACCGCGCCCCACGACCCGAGCAACATACCCAGCCCCGCAGTCGTCGCCTGATAGCGCTCCGCGCCCTGCAAACCGCCGTATAGGGTCAGGCTCCACGGCAGGCCATACATAACAGTGGCCTGTGCAACCAGAGGCGAATCAACCGTGTTATCTGATGCCCGATACTGCCCGGCCATCAGGTTGTACACGCTGTGGCCTTCCTGCAGCGCAATCGCCGGCGTCTGATAAGGGACGCTGAATTCCTGAGTAGTGCCGTCGGCTTCCCATACGGTAACCTGCAAATCCCCACCCGAGCCGCCAGCGGCAAAGTCACTCAGGGCAAACGGGCCGGGCGCTACCGTGGCGTTGTAAACCGTGTAGCCATTCTGCTTCACTTCTACCCTGGCCTGAGTGCGGGCAATACCGCGCACCACGGGTGAAAAAGTCCGCTGCGAAGAGGGCAGCATATTTTCATCCGAACCCAGCATCACGCCGCGAAAAGGTACGCTGTCAAAAATTTCCGACGGCGTGAAACGCTCTCCCAGCGTCAGCCTGCTTTGCATGTCATACAGGCCCCGATCAAGATAGGTATAAGGAGTCTGCCAGCGGCCGGTCTGTCCGCGGCTCTTCTGCCACGTCGTCGAATTACGTAATCGCCATGGTCCCCAGTTAGCGCCGGGCTCCAGCTGCAGGTACTGCGATTCATTGACATTTCTACTCCCGACCCGGGATTCCACATGGCTGGTACCGGTCCGGTAATTCATCAGGATCGCCGGGACTCCCTCATCCCACAGCTCTCGGGGAGAAATGCCCTTTACTTCAGGGCGCAATGCTATCTGCGGAACGCTCAGCACCAGCTGCTGTGCCCCGAAATTAAAATCAGCTCTGGCATGCGGAATAACGCGGATGTCAGCACAATCTTTGTTTGCGTCCAGGCCTTTGCCGGACAATGCCGGATAGTCTTCCGTCTTTATGCCGTAACGTAAAAGCTGCTTCCTGCTCAGGCAGGGCTGCAAAACAGGCATGCCCCGGGAATCTTCCTGCTGAACAAAAACCACTTCACGGGAATCCACCTGCTCACCATTGAGCAACACGTCAACCAGATAGGTTCCTGGAAGCTGCCCGCCCTGGTTAAATAGAGCGATATCCGCATCACTGACACCACCACCCAACTGTGAAGCATCAAATTCCCAGGTCCGGGCCATCACCGGCATTGAAAACAGCCCGGCAGATACCACGATGGCCACCACAGAAAACCGAAAATATTTCATTATCCAGGCGCCTTATTAGTGCAACGGCGACTGAAACGTGCGGCTCTCTCCACCTTCATCAGTGATAACCGTCCACTTCACCTGACCGGCAGCGCCTTTTGGCAGGATAAAGCTGCGGGAAGAGTGCGGAGCGACATATTCCCTATCCGGAATATTCATCTCCCCCACGCTGAGTGAGGACAAATTCATATAAAATGCGGAAGGGTTAGTTACCGTCAGCTTATCGCCCTGGCGTTGCCACTTAAGCGCGGATACGGCATCCATCATCGTTCCTCTCACGCCGGACGGGCGCACCAGCAGTTTAATACAGCTGTTTGCGCTGACTTCCAGGTTCAGCGTGACTGCTGTGGGCTTTAACGGTGTCCCTTTCGCATCCTGAGCCCAGACATCACTATCTTTAGGCGGAATACCGGTCACGCAAAGCCAGTGCAGCGTTTCACGGTCACCGGCCATTTGACCGCCGGTACGAATAATTCGCAGGCGGTTCTGCTGCTGTGCATCCAGACGGAAAACTGGCGGGGTGACAATAAAAGGCGCAGGTGTTTTTTTATCTTCCGCAAGCACCTTTCCCTGCACCAGTATGGGGTAAGCCTGCGCATTGGTGATGGATAAAGACGCTCCGCTGGAGTCCGGGTTATATATCACTCGTGAGGCACCCAGTTTGACCTCGAATACTTTGGTATTGGTGACCGTCTTCAGCTCCTGCGCAAAAGCCGGAGTAGCGCCATTACTGATTAATATCGCGGCGGCCAGTACAGCCCCGGCTGCCCTGTAAGTTTTTTTATTACAAAGTAAATACATAACACATCCCTATCAGAGAATAATTATTCCTGACTAAACGTAATCGTAAAATACCCTTGTTAATTTTTAGGTAAACGTAAAATTAACAAAGAAATTCATTTTAAAAATACACGACCAGATTTTTAAGAAGAGAAAAGCTTCAGATAAAAAGCGGCACAGGTAGTTAGCGAGCCCGATGAGCCACAGGTGGAAAGGGCAGTCGTGCAATAATTTTTAAATTTAAGTTTCATATTCAGTAATCCTCTGGTGTGTTTTCGGGTTATTTATAATGCCCATAAAGCATGTTGAAGAAATTACCGGGTCATTGCTTTTCACATTCATATAGATGGCGCGGATTCAGGTACATCTATAATCACCGAGCTGAAGCAAGATGCGTACCCACCTTAACCCCCACACTGGCCGGGGCTTGCCACCTCAGGATGGAAACAGTGTTATACAGGAAAACCAATAACGGAATGTAATTCGAATTTATCTGTATTTTTAGTTTAATGATCTATTTTTGTTATTTTTTTAGCTTAAACAGTCGCCGATTGTTGCAGGCTGCCCACTACCTGACATCCGGAGGAGAGTTTAAAAGAGCATCTCCTGCCGTGAATCTGGTTGAATCGTCGTAATTCCCTTCTGACAGCGGAAGGTTCAGCTGTGCGAATATACTCATACTTTCGTTAGCAACGGCGTTCCGACATCAGGACAATGATTTCCCTGAAACAGAGTCAGTGGGTATCAACGCGTTCCCGTGCTTTTTATTCGCTTGGTTTAAAAATGCTACGTGCAAAAAGGGTTTAACTGTATTATGTTGTGAGATAAATCTGAGATTGAATTTATTTAATCGGGGGGGATGTGAAGGTGTTGTATACCATTAATGGTTCAATAGTGTTTAATACGGATGACAGTACTCTCCGACATATACCGACGAAAGATACCGTTCAGATTAACCTGCCTTCGGCGCGATTACTGGCACTCATTCTTGATTCCAATGGCGATATTCTGACAAGAGAATATTTGATTGTTGAAGTCTGGGATAAACATAACCTCAGAGGGTCAAATGCAAATTTAACGCAATACCTGAGTATAATGAGACGTGCATTATCCGCATTTGGATGTGATGAAATTGTCATTACCATTCCTAAAATTGGTATTAAGTTAAATACTAATCATTCTGTCGTTAAATCCCCCTCCTTTGACGGAATAGAGTCATCCCCACCGGCTCATTTACCTAAGGCATTATTAAATAAACCTGGATCTTTTCTTTCATGGAAAGTCATTGTTCTTTGCCTGTATATCATTTCACCCGTTTTTATTGCAACTGCGGTGTTAGTCTTTAAAAACAATACGTCTTCATTGGATAATATCAACATTTATCTGAAATCAGATTTTCTTGCAGAGGGGTGCGAGGTGGTTTTTGTTAAGGATCTCAATGAAAATAAGATGAAAGAAGTAAAAAGTAAAATAACTGCTCTTTTAGCAGAAAATAATTTAGTCTGTGATAAAAATAAAAAAATCTATTTTGATAACTATACATCTTTTTCGCCAAAAGATGATGGCCGAACATTAATTTCGTATTGCAAGCTTGGAAAAGAGAGGAATGTAACCAGTTGCAATAATTTCTTCCATATTAACGAGAATTAATATGATGTTTCCAAACGTGAGAGTTCTGATAGCTATTTCAACTGTCTGTACGGCAATTCTTCTGGGTTTTATATTTTTTGGGTCTGAAAATAATTTAATATTGCCACTGAGATGTTACTCTTTTACCCAATACGATCTGGGTGGTGAGGGACAGACGCTTAAATTTAATGTCGCCCAGGATCTCAGACTATACAAGGACGGAACCGGATATTTTTTACTGAATGGACGGGTGTTAATCAATAATGAGGAAAAAAATTTAGGAAGAACCCTCATACTGAATAGGGGGGAAGTAAGGGGCAGTAATACAGCGCATTACTCTATAAGCCGCATCATTATCTCTCCCACTGACAATACAGATAATCCAACCTTTGAGAAGCTGTTGGCTGAATTTACCGGCGACCCGGAAACCTTACAACTTGATGTGATTAATGTCGGACATCATACTTTTATGATGGGAAGCCCACTTTCGTTTGTCTTTACCTGCGTGGCTTTTTAACTGATTGCATGAAAGCTCGCAGAACCTTTGCACTAAAGAAAGAACCAGGCACTGGCGCCATTTTCTCTGGCAGGCAGCAAAGGAAAAGGATGGCGGAAAGGCACAGCACAAATGCTAAACCGCTTCCTGGCTAACATCAGTGGGGGTCGATAGACGCTCTATCTACAGGCTGCCTGAGTAGCAACCAAAGCACATCGTTATTTGATGGTTCACATCTGAACCTGTCAGTGATTCGCCGACCTGTAACACAAAAGCAAAAAGCCCGCTCAGGTTTCCCTGAGCGGGCTTTTCTAATTCTGGCTCCTCTGACTGGACTCGAACCAGTGACATACGGATTAACAGTCCGCCGTTCTACCGACTGAACTACAGAGGAATCGCTTGAACGGGGCGAATATTAGCGGCGTAGATCCTGCTTGTCAAAGCCCTGTTTACTGATTTGCGTTCAGATGCTCGTAAAAGCAGCGGATTGGCGGTTTTTAGTCACTTCTGATGGATTTTCAAACTGCCAACAGGATCTCACTTTGCTGGCATTTCTCAGTAGATGTTAGATGCATGTCAAAGTTTTGTTATTTGCCGATGTTAAAACAAGCGTTTCAGTGCTTTTATGATAAAAATTTCAAAACGATATTATATGGAACAAATGAACTGCTTATCATCACGGTCGTCATCATCGGCCAGAAGTGAAACGGCATTTTGAAACTAACTGTTTGCAGATCAAGTGATTGTGAAAAGGAGTGGTCGATCACAAAAATAGCCAGAACCTGAAGTCTTACCTCAAATTTTCCGAAACAGACGCCAGACAGGCTGGGTGAATGTAAAAGATATTTTTCATTCGTGGTCCGCAGCCACTGAGCAAGTTAACAAAGAAGAAGGGTCCCTATGAACATTAAAAAAACGATTGTCGCCTCACTGTTAGCCTGCATGTTACCTGCCGCAGTTATGGCAAAAGATATTTCAGTGGGCGTCTCTATGGCGCTGTTTGATGACAACTTCCTGACCATTCTGCGTACCTCAATGCAGAAAGAGATGCAGAAAGATGGCGTCAAAGGGCAGGTTGAGGATGCAAAAGGTGACGTTTCACAGCAGCTGCAGCAGGTACAAAACTTTATCGGACAGGGTGTTGATGCGCTGATCGTCAACCCGGTCGATACCAATGCGGTGAAACCGATTATGGATCAGGCGAGCAAAGCGGGTATTCCGCTGATCTTCGTAAACCGCCGCCCTGGGGCTGAACTGACCGGAAAAATGGCTTATGTCGGATCCGACTCAGAACTGGCCGGACGCTTACAGATGGAAGCGCTGGCGAAGGCGATGAACGGCAAAGGCAACGTTGCCATCCTGATGGGTGACCTGGCAAACGAAGCGACCCGCGACCGTACTAAAGGCGTGGAAGAAGTCGCAGCTAAATTCCCTGGCATCAAAATCGTTCAGAAACAGACCGCCAAATTTACCCGTAACGATGCGGTGGATGTGGTCAGTAACTGGATGACTGCCGGTGATCAGATCAATGCCATCGCCTCGAACAACGATGAAATGGCGATTGGTGCGCTGCAGGCGCTGGGTAAAAACCCGGACAAAATCCTGATCGCGGGTGTCGATGGCACACCGGATGCGCTGCAGATGCTGAAGCAGGGCAAGATGGTCGCCACAGTATTCCAGGATGCGCAGGGCCAGGGTGAAGGTGCGGTGCAGACGGCAATCAAACTGGTGAAAGGTGAGAAAGTCCAGAAAATCATCAACATTCCTTACCAGCTGATTACCAAAGAAAACATGGAACAGTTTACCAACCGTAACCTGAAATAATCGTTCCCGACCCAGCTGTACGGAGGTGATGTATGAACGCGTTTGCGCTTGAAGCCGAAGGCATCAGCAAGTTCTTCCCCGGCGTTAAAGCCCTCGACAACGTCTCGTTGCGGGTGCGTCCGGGAACGGTACATGCCTTGATGGGCGAAAATGGCGCGGGCAAATCCACTTTAATGAAGTGCCTTATCGGGATGTACCGTCCCGATAAGGGCACCATCAAAATTAAAGGGGAGCCGGTGCAGTTTCAGGACACCATGGACGCGTTGCGTTCCGGCATTTCGATGATTCACCAGGAACTCAATCTGGTGCCCTACATGACCGTCGCTGAGAATATCTGGCTGGGTCGTGAGCCAATGAAGTTTGGTTTTGTTGATCACGCCCGGCTGAATCAGAAGACGCAGGAGCTGCTCAGCCGGCTGAATATCCGCCTGAAAGCGGAGAGCATGGTGGGCGAGCTGAGCATTGCGTCACAGCAGATGGTCGAGATTGCCAAAGCGGTCTCCTGGGATTCAGATATCGTCATCATGGATGAGCCCACCTCCGCGCTCACCGAAACTGAAGTGGCGCACCTGTTTACCATCATTCGTGATCTGCGGGAGCAAGGCAAAGCAATCATCTACATCAGTCACAAGATGGATGAAATTTTTAACATCACTGATGAAGTCAGTATTTTCCGCGACGGCGCCTGGATTGCCAGTGATGAGACGGCGAAATATACCCGTCAGTCGCTGATTACGCAGATGGTGGGACGTGAACTGACCCAGCTGTTCCCGAAATTCAACAGCGCCATCGGAGAAGATGTCCTGACGGTTCGCAATCTCACCTGCAAAGATCGTTTTACTGATGTCAGTTTCAACGTCCGCAGGGGTGAAATTCTCGGCGTCGCCGGACTGGTGGGTGCCGGTCGCAGCGAAGTGATGGAGAGCCTGTTCGGCATGGAGAGCTTCGACAGCGGCGAGATCTTAATTGATGGCGTGCCGGTGACGATCGACTCACCTTCCACGGCGATTGAAAAGGGCATGGCGTTTCTGACCGAAGATCGCAAAAAGTCCGGGCTGTTTCTGGTGCTGTCGGTGATGGAGAACATGAGCATCGTCAACATGCCGGAGTACAGCGGTAAAAGCGGGTTTGTCAGCCATGTGAAGATGGCGCAGGACTGCATGGACCAGATCCGTCGCCTGAATATCAAAACACCGACCATGGATCAGATCATCAACAACCTCAGCGGCGGTAATCAGCAGAAAGTCCTGATTGCCCGCTGGCTGCTGGCGCAACCGAAGATTCTGATTCTGGACGAACCGACGCGCGGCATTGATGTCGGCGCTAAAGCGGAGATTTACCGCTTAATCAGTGAACTTGCCAACCGTGGCGTGGCTATCATCATGGTCTCCTCTGAACTGCCGGAAATCCTTGGCATGAGCGACCGGGTGATGGTGATGCACGGCGGGCGTATAACCGGCATCCTCGATAAAGAAGAAGCCGATCAGGAAACCATTCTGTCGTTGGCATCCGAGTGAGGCGCGAGACCACTATGAGCAATATGAAAGCTACTGCTACCCCGGCAGCCCCGCAGCAACCCTCTTTTTTCGCCAGCCTGCGTCATAAATTGCCGAAAGATACCGGCATTTTCGTGGTGATGGTGGGGATTGCGTTAATTTTTGAAATGTTTGGCTGGTACGTGCGTGACCAGTCTTTCCTGCTCAACACCAACCGTCTGATCCTGATTGTCCTGCAGGTGGCGATTATCGGGATTATCGCCGTTGGCGTGACCCAGGTCATCATTACCACCGGTATCGATCTCTCCTCCGGGTCGGTGATTGCCCTGGCGGCGGTGGTTGCCGCGAGCCTGGCGCAGACGTCTGACAGTCTGTCACCGATGTATCCCTCGCTGGTGAATATGCCTGCGGTGATCCCTATCGCGGCCGGTATTGGCGTCGGTTTACTGGCGGGCGTCGTCAACGGCGTACTGATTACCCGCACCGGGATTCCACCGTTCATTGCCACACTGGGCATGATGGTATCGGCACGCGGTCTGGCGCAGTATTACACCCAGGGTAACCCAATCAGCTTCCTGTCCGACGGTTTTACCTCAATCGGGCAGGGTGCAATGCCGGTGGTGATTTTCCTGGTGGTGGCGCTGCTGTTCCACATCGCCCTGAAACATACCCGCTACGGTAAATATGTTTACGCCATCGGCGGCAACATGACCTCGGCGAAAGTCTCCGGTATTAACGTTAATAAGTATCTGATCATCGTCTACACCATTGCTGGTGCACTCTCTGGCCTGGCGGGTGTGGTCCTGGCGGCGCGTGTCAGCAGCGGTCAGTCAAGCATGGGGATGTCATACGAGCTGGATGCGATTGCCGCAGCTGTGATCGGCGGCAGCAGCCTGATGGGCGGCGTGGGCCGTATCACCGGCACGTTAATCGGCGCGGTCATTCTCGGCCTGATTAAAAGTGGATTCACTTTCGTTGGTGTCGATGCCTACATTCAGGACATCATCAAAGGGATCATCATCGTGGCGGCGGTCTCAATCGATATGCACCGTAACCGCAAAAAACGTTAATCAGCAGGCGTTGCCCTCTTCTGCATGCGGGAGAGGGCACTGTTTACTTTCCTCCCTCCCTTCGTCAGCGATAAGAAATCCTGCTGATAACGTTTACATTTTTATCCTGCGCTTTACCGCTACGCTTCAGGCCCTGCAAGCCTTCATCAGGTGCAATACGTTTCCACTGCACTAAAAATGTACAGTCTGTCATCACTTTTATGCACGTCTGACTCGCAGCGTCTGCACTGTCACAGTGCGCCCGGGATCCTTACTCACACTGATTACGCATTCCCGATCCTTATTAACCCTTAAGAGGTAATCAGAAACGCTTATTTTCCGGGCCGTTAGGAAAAATCTGGCTGGACACTGACTGCTGCTCTTTAAACCTGGCCTGCATCTTGCAAAATCTCTGTTATCAGGGCGATTGGATCAGACCCATTTCGCTATTCGGGGTGAGTGACGGAGGCAAGATGAATTTAAGACGACTAAAGTACTTTGTTAAAATCGTCGATATCGGCAGTCTGACGCAGGCAGCAGAAGTGCTGCACATCGCACAGCCTGCACTCAGTCAGCAGGTCGCGACACTGGAGAATGAACTGGATCAGCAATTACTGATTCGCACCAAGCGCGGCGTTACGCCAACGGAAGCCGGTAAGATTCTCTATGGCCATGCGCGTACTATTCTGCGCCAGTGCGAGCAGGCCCAGACCGCGGTCATCAACGCCGGTCAGGTGCTGAGCGGTCAGGTGTCGATTGGACTGGCACCCGGCACGGCGGCATCCTCGCTGACCATGCCGCTGCTGCAAACCGTACGCGATCAGTTTCCGGAAGTGCTGGTCTACCTGCATGAAAACAGTGGCAGCGTGCTGAACGAGAAGGTGATGAGCGGTCAGCTGGATATGGCGGTGCTGTACGATCGCGCACCCACTGCCGGAATTAACAGTATGCCGCTGATGAAAGAGGATCTCTTCCTGGTAGGCGCCACTGATTATCCCGGTGTCAGCGTCGATCTGGCCGATGTGGCACAGATGAGCCTGTTTTTACCACGCGACTACAGCGCCGTGCGCAAGCGGGTTGATGAGGCATTTTCACTGCGTCGCCTGAGCGCGCGCATCATCGGAGAGATCGAATCAATTTCTACTCTGACCGCAGCGATTTCCAGTGGGATGGGTGTGACGGTATTACCTGAATCCGCTGCCCGTGCGCTGGTGGGATCAACGGATGCCTGGATGTCGCGCATTAACAGTCCATCGTTGAGCCTGCCGCTGTCGCTGAACATTTCCGCCCGTTTGCCGCTGTCGCCTTCCGCACAGGCGGTGAAGAATATCCTGCTGTCGCTGCTGAACAAGCCGCTGACTGAGGAGCGGGAGTTGATGTTAGTGGGGTAGGGGCGCTTGCAGCGGGCGGATTCGGAATCGATCTCGCTTAGCAGCGGGCCAGGTATTGAGCTGATTACGCTTAGCAGCGGGGGCGGGTCTCGCTTTGCTGCACCTTCACACTGAGAAGATTACGTTGCGCGGTGCCTGCCCACTGAGCGGGTAACGCCCGCCAGGCGGTGGCGAATTTCAGGTCTCCCGTGCAGGCGGACGCATTAAGGGGCGTACGCCCGCCCCTTAACAATCCCGGCGTCCGGCAGCCTGCGCGCCCCGCTGTGCGGGGTGCCTTCGTCACGCCCTGCGGCTCGCGGACCGTCCGGACGCGCCATCCCTGGCGCGAGCCGTCCTTTCGCCGGCGTCCTGTCGGCTCATCCTTGCCTGCGGTTGTTCCTCAGCGCTTCGGATGCCTCTGGTAAACCCCTGCCTTTAATATCCTGGTTTTTATCGGACATGGCGTTGTCTGGTGGTTTGAAAGCCAAAGCTAATTTTGAAAACTATCAGCGGCAATGCACCAGCATTAAAAAGAAGAGGCAACATTTGATAGGGTGAAGAGCCATTCTTCCTGCCAGGCAGAGAGCCGCAGATAATCCTTCAGACTTACAGCGATGACGTACCCGACACAAAAATAAGAGATATCAGCGAGGGTAGAAGGCCATTCTTCCTGCCAGGCGGAGAGCCGCAGATAATCCTTCAGACTTACAGCGATGACGTAACCAACACAAACAGAAGAGATAAAAGCGGGGAAGGGAGGCCGTCAGAACCGCTGAGCGGATGAGGGATTTCAGGACGAGCGGCAGGGATGCCGCGAAGAGGCGGGTTCGCGCCAGGGAGGGCGCGTCCCGCCGGTCCGTAAGAAATCCGGAAGAAGCGAAGGAACCGCGAAGCGGCGGTGAAGCAGGCCGGAGCCCGGGGGCAAGGGGGCGCGGCGACTGGCGCCCCCTTGTTGGTCGCCTGCAGAGGCGTAACTGAAACTCCCCAACCCGCCAGGCTAACGAAACCTTCTCAGCGCCGGTTCGCGCAGCGAACACCCCCCAGCACCCAGGTGCACCCCAGCCCGTTCGCGCAGCGAACACCCCCAGGCACCCAGGTGCACCCCAGCCCGTTCGCGCAGCGAACACCCCCCAGCACCTGCGTGCACCTCAGCCCATTCGCGCAGCGAACACTCCCACCCTTTATTCCCTAAAGTCATAAAGCCAAATTTTTAAGTATTTCCAGTTATCAATAATTGTTCTTACCATCAACGAATCAGATTATGTAAAGGGAGGTAAATATCGTGAATTTCCAGCAGCTTAAAATCATCCGCGAGGCGGCCCGCTGTGAGTTTAATTTGACGGAAGTCGCTAATACGCTGTTTACCTCCCAGTCGGGTGTGAGCCGCCATATTCGCGATCTGGAAGACGAGCTGGGCGTGGAGATCTTTATCCGTCGCGGTAAGCGCCTGCTGGGCATGACTGAACCGGGCAAAGCACTGCTGACAATTGCCGAACGCATTCTGGATGAAGCAGGAAAGGTAAGAAGACTGGCTGATGTCTTTACCAATGAAACCAGCGGCATCCTGACTATCGCCACCACCCATACTCAGGCGCGCTACAGCCTGCCGAAAGTGATTAAAGCGTTCCGTCAGCTTTATCCCAACGTCCGTCTTGAGTTGAATCAGGGATCGCCACAGGAAATCGTCACCATGCTGCTGGCGGGTGAAGCAGATATCGGTATCGCCAGTGAAATGCTGGTGAATAACAGCAGTCTGGCGGCATTCCCCTGGTTCAGCTGGCATCACGCTTTGCTGGTGCCGAAAGGACATGAGCTGGTACAGAACCAGCCGGTCTCACTGAGTACGCTCAGCCGCTATCCTCTCATCACGTATCGACAGGGCATTACCGGACGTTCACGGGTTGACCGCGCTTTCCAGGCGGCGGGCCTGAAACCGGATATCGTGCTCAGCGCCCAGGACTCAGACGTAGTCAAAACCTACGTAAAACTCGGTCTGGGTGTCGGGATCCTGGCCGACCAGGCGTGTGAAACCGAAGAGAATGAAGAGCTGGAACGCCTGGATGCCACGCATCTGTTCGATGCCAGCACCGTATGGCTCGGCCTCAAACGCGGTCAGCTGCAGCGTAACTACGTCTGGCAGTTCCTGGAACTCTGCAACGCCAACCTGTCACTGGAAGAGATCAAACGTCAGGCGCTCTCCTACAGCAACGACGATGAACCGGTTATCGACTTCCAGATTTAAAGTGCGCGCATCCAGCCGGATGCGCGGCTGTTTATGCACGGCATAAAATTTCAAAACAGCGCGAAAAACTATTTCACTCATCTTTCTCACCCCGCACAACAACATCCTGCGCTGACCCGGCACGATAAAGTGGAATTAACTGACCACGAGGGGATGTTATGTCGCGATTAAAACTTACCGATAGCAATCTGCTGCGCCAGCAGGCGCTGTTTGCCGGACGCTGGCAGGATGCGCATCAGGGCGCCACGCTGCCGGTTATCGATCCCGCTACGGGCGAAACGCTGGCCACCATTCCGGCGCTGGGCCGCACGGAGACGGAGCAGGCGATAGCCTATGCAGAAACGGTGCGCATCAGCTGGGGCAAAACCACCAATGCCAGCCGGGCCGCGCTGCTGGAAAAATGGCATCAGCTGATTGTCGAACATGCTGATGACCTGGCCATCATCATGACCTGCCGAGCAGGGCAAGCCGCTGGCGGAAGCCCGGGGCGAGGTGCTCTACGGCGCCAGCTTTGTGAAATGGTTCGCAGAAGAGGCGCGTCGAATCTACGGCGACACCATTCCTGCACCCAGCGAGGACCGCCGCATCCTGGTGCTGAAACAGCCTGTTGGGGTGGCAGCGGCTATTACGCCGTGGAACTTCCCGATTGCAATGATCACCCGCAAGGTTGCTCCGGCGTTAGCCGCCGGATGCCCGATTATCGTTAAACCTTCGGAGCTGACACCGCTCTCGGCGCTGGCCCTGGCCGTGCTGGCAGAGCGCGCCGGATTCCCGTCTGGCGTGTTGCAGGTACTGACCGGGCTGCCCACGGAGATTGGTGCGGCGCTGACTGAAAGTCGCACGGTGCGCAAAATTTCGTTTACCGGCTCCACCCGAATCGGCCAGTTGCTGATGCAGCAGAGCGCCAACAGCATAAAACGCCTGAGTCTGGAGCTGGGCGGCAACGCGCCGCTCATCGTGTTTGATGATGCAGATATTGAAATCGCGGTCGCCGGCGTCATGCTCAGCAAGTTCCGCAACGCCGGGCAGACCTGCGTTTGTGCTAACCGTATTCTGGTGCAGCGAAGTATCTATCCGCGCTTTACCGCACGACTGCTGGAGGCTGTTGCCACCCTGAAAGTGGGCGATGGCTTTGCGCCAGACAGCACCATAGGGCCGCTAATCAACAGCCGCGCCGTCGAGAAAGTGAACGGCCATATCGACGATGCGCTCAGTCACGGGGCAACGTTGCTGACCGGCGGCATCAGCCAGGGCAACGGCACGTTTGTGCAGCCCACGGTGCTCGGTGAGGTCACGTCCAGTATGCGTATCGCCCATGAAGAGACGTTCGGTCCGGTCGCGCCGTTGTTTATCTTTGATGATGAAGAGGAGGCGATTGCGATGGCGAATGACACGCCTTACGGCCTGGGCGCCTATTTCTTTACCGAGAATATCCGGCGAGCCTGGCGGGTGGCGGAAGCGCTGGAGTTTGGCATGGTCGGCTTTAATACCGGCGCTATTTCCCTGGAGGTCGCGCCATTTGGCGGCGTCAAACTCTCCGGTATAGGGCGTGAAGGGTCCCGCTACGGAATTGATGAATATCTGGAACAGAAAACATTTCACATTGGCAGTTTGTAATTAAATATTAAGAGAACGCCAGCCGGATCATCCGGCTGGCGTTTTTTTTTGCCTGATGCGCAACCTGAATTCTTCGGCGTCAAATAATAGTCTTTAAAAATTTAAAGAATTTATCCGGGATGTGAGGCACGTCGGTAAACGGTGAGTCAGGAATCGAAGAATGAGCGGCCTGGTCACTAATATCCGCTTTGGTGCAATTTCCGTGCAGGTTGCACCAGCAGGGCGCATAAATTTTGTGAAGTAAATCATCTGTTTAATTGTTCGGCAATTCCGCAAAAAATCCCCCGGCAATACGGCAGAAAATTTTTTTGCGCTGTTTTAAACGCATTTTTATTTTTTGCCCGGCTGGCATACTTTCTGCATTAGCTTATTAACGCCACAGAAATCGGCCAGTGAAAACGCTAATAAACCAGCAACTGATGGGTGTAACAAATAAGGATTTTTCCATGTTAAGTTTCGACCCTGAAAAAGTTTCTCTTCCGGCTGGCCATTATATTGGCGGCCAGCACTGCCAGAGCCAGGGCGCATCATTTGAGGTAAAACGTCCCTCGGATGGCAGAGTCTATGCCACGCTGCAGGATGCGACGCCGCAGGATGTTGATCGCGCTGTCACTGTTGCGCATCAGGCGCTGAAAACCAGCGGCTGGTCCGGCTGTCCGCCGCGCGAACGCGGTCGCGTGTTACGCCGCTGGGCCGATCTGATTGAGCAGGACACGCTGCTGGCTCAGCTGGAAGCACTGGGTTCGACACGTCCAATCAGCGACGTTGTGCTGCATGAAATTCCGTTCACCGCCGAAGCGATTCGCTTCTATGCCGAATGCGCCGACAAATACAGCGGTGACCTCTTTCCAACCCGTGACAGCAGTCTCGGCATGCTGATTGCTGAACCTTATGGTGTCATCGCCGCGATTACCCCGTGGAATTTTCCGCTGTCGATGGCGTCGTGGAAATGCGGACCGGCGCTGGCGGCGGGTAACGCCGTGGTGCTCAAACCCTCTGAACTGACCCCGTTTTCAACCGTGCGTATGGCTGAACTGGCGATCCAGGCGGGCTTACCGGCGGGCGTGCTGAATATTGTTCAGGGCAGTGGCGCGGTGACCGGCAGCGCGCTGGTGACCCATCCGCTGGTGCGCAAAGTCTCCTTTACCGGCTCGACCGTGACCGGAAAACGCATCATGAGCGATGCCGCGCAGCACGGTATGAAACCCGTGACACTGGAGCTGGGCGGCAAGAGTCCGCAACTGGTATTCGATGACGCGGGTGACCTTGAGGTGCTGGCTCAGCGCATTCTGCGCGGCTTTACCGCCAACGGCGGGCAGGCTTGCGTGGCGGGCACCCGTCTTATCGTACAACGCAATATCGCCGATCCGCTGGTTGAGCGGCTGGCCCAGCTCTGCCGCGAACTTAAACCGGGCGTCACGTGGCAGGAAGAGAGCCGTTATGCGCCCCTGATCGACGAACGCCAGGGCAACAAAGTCTGCTCGGTCATTGAGGCAGCAAAAGCACAGGGCGCAGAAGTGCTGGTGGGCGGAGAGCGTTTTGCCGACACCGACAACGGCTGGTTCTGGCAGCCCACACTGCTGAGCCACGTGGCGCAGGATAACCCGGCGGTGCAGCAGGAGATTTTTGGTCCGGTGCTGACAGTACAGACGTTTGACGACGAAGAGCAGGGGCTGGCGATGGCCGCCCATGACACCTATGGCCTTTGTGCCGGCGTGCACACGCTGAGCCTGCCTCGTGCCATGCGGGCGATGCGTGCCATAGAGGCGGGCACCGTCTGGATTAACCGCTATGGACGCTCCGGCGACTTCATTATTCCAACCGGTGGCTTCCTGGGTTCTGGCATTGGTAAAGATTTAGGGCGTCAGGCGTTTCAGGCCTGCCAGCGCCAGAAAAGTGTACTCATCGATTTCTAAGCGCAACTGACAATGACGAGGGTGTTACATGGCACTGTTTAAACCGAAATTCATCACGTTTGACTGTTACGGCACACTGATTCGCTTCGATATGGCTGGCGCGGCGGAGCGTTGTTTCAGCGACCGCGTCGACCCGGATGCAATGCATGCCTTTACTACCGACTTTTCCAGTTACCGGCTGGATGAGGTGCTCGGCGCATGGAAACCCTATTACGACGTGGTCAGTAATGCGATTCAGCGCACCTGCAAAAAGTGGGGCGTGACGTGGAGTAAAGCCGACAGCGACTTTATCTACACTGACTGCGCCAGCTGGGGACCGCATCCTGATGTGCCCGCCGGGCTGGCAAAAGTGGCTAAGGAGTTTCCGCTGGTGCTGCTGACCAATTCGATGAAAGACCTGATCCCACACCATGAACCGCGTCTGGGTGCACCCATCTACCTGACCATCACGGCTGAAGAAGCGGGCGCATATAAACCCCAGATGAAAGGTTTCGAATACATGCTGGATAAGCTCGGCTGCGGCCCGGAGGAGATTCTCCATGTCTCCTCCAGCTTCCGCTATGACCTGATGACCGCCTACGATCTCGGCATCAAAAACAAGGTCTGGGTCAATCGCGGCCATGAACCGGCGAATCCGTACTACCAGTACACCGAAATCAAAGATATCGGCGGCCTGCCTGGCGTCGTCGGACTCTGAGGAACACCCCATGAAACTGGAATCGTTCTGGCAGGCCACCGCTCCCACCTTTACCGGCGCCGCCCGCGAACCGCTGCCCGCACAGGCGGACGTGGTAGTGATTGGTGGCGGTTTCACCGGCGTCTCGGCGGCGCTTAACCTGGCGCGCAGCGGCATCAGTGTGGTGCTGCTGGAGAGTGGTGACGTGATGAGCCAGGCCTCGGCGCGCAACGGCGGCCACTGCAACACCGGTGTAGCGCAGAACTTCGCCTCGCTGGTGGCAAGTCAGGGTCTGGAACAGGCCAGCCGCTTCTATCGGGCGTTCGACGATGCGGTGAGCTATGTCCAGCAACTGATCCAGGATGAAGCCATCGACTGTGACTTCCGGCTGTGCGGCAAGCTTAAGCTCGCCAGCAAAGCGTCGCACGTGGCCGGACTGCGGGAGGCGTATGAACTGATGCGTCGCACTGTGGACCCGGAGATCGAACTGCTCGACAAAACGGCGGTGCGCGACGAGATCGCCAGCGACGATTTCCACGGCGGCCTGCTGCAGAAACGGGGCGGTCAAATGCACATGGGTAAGTTTGGCGTCGGGCTGGCTGAAGCCGCTGCACGAAGCGGAGCGAAGATTTTTCCGCATCACGCGGTAACGAAGTTAGAGCGACTTAAAGGCTATCAGCACCGGATACACACGGCGCAGGGCACCATTGTGGCGGATAAAGTCCTGATGGCGACCGGCTGCTCCAACGTCGGTCCTTTCCCCTGGTTTCAGCGCCGCATTGTGCCGGTCGGCAGCTTTATTGTGGTGACCGAAGCGCTGGACCCGACGCTGCTGCGCCAGGTGCTGCCCAACAATCGGACTTACGTCACCTCGCTGAATATCGGCAACTACTTTCGCACGACTGCTGACAGCCGTCTGGTGTTTGGCGGCCGTGCCCGTTTTGCCGTCAGCAACCCGACATCCGATTCGCGCAGCGGCGAGATCCTGCGCCGTGCCATGACGCAGATGCTGCCGCAGTTGGGACAGGCAGAGGTGGAGTACTGCTGGGGCGGCATGGTCGACATGACCGCCGACCGTCTGCCGCACGCGGGTGAACAGGATGGTCTGTTCTATTCGCTGGGCTACAGCGGTCACGGCACGCAGATGTCGGTGTGGATGGGGCGAGTGATGGCCGATCTGCTGACCGAAAAGCGCACTGAAAATCCCTGGCAGCGCGACACATGGCCCGCGCTACCCGGTTATCACGGCAAGCCATGGTTTTTACCGCTCGCAGGACTCTATTACAAAGCAAAGGATCGCCTTTCATAACGTCCCGTCGGGTGCTGGCCGCCAGGTCACCAGCACCGCCAGAACATCATTCCCGGTTCGCCTGACTATTGAGGGTAGAGAGATGAGTAAATTTGATAATAACGATGCTGATGCGGTAAATCCGGCCCTGACGCGCATGATCACTGAAGGCTCACTGTCACGTCGCAGCCTGATGAAAATCCTCTCCGCGGGCGCGGCGATGAGCAGCGGCCTGATCGGTTTTTCAGGGAAAGCACTGGCGGATGACAAGCCGGTTAAAGGCGGAAAACTGCGGGCAGCGATGTCGAATGCGTCAGCCACCGACACGCTCGATCCTGCCAAAAGTAACAACAGTGCGGATTACACCCGTCAGTTTATGTTCTACAGCGGCCTGACCGAACTGGATAAAAACCTGATGGCGAAACCGGCGCTGGCCGAATCGATTGAATCCAGCGACGGCATCACCTGGCATATCAAACTGCGTAAAGGGGTGACCTTTCACGATGGCAAACCGCTGACCGCGAAAGATGTGATCTTCTCGCTCAGCCGCCACAAAGATCCTGCCATCGCCTCTATCGCTTTTAAGCTGGCCGATCAGTTTAAATCGTTCAGTGCGGTGAATGACAATGAGGTGCAGCTGGAGCTCAACAGTGCCAACTTCGATGTCCCTTACATGCTGGCAACGCCACCGTTTTTAATTGTGAAGGATGGCACCACCGATTTCAGCAAAGGCATCGGCACCGGTCCCTTTGTCTGCAAAACGTTTATGCCGGGGACGCGCACCATCGGCACGAAAAATCCCAACTACTACAAGCCCGGACTGCCCCATCTGGATGAGGTGGAATTGATTGGTGTCACCGACGGTGCGGCACGCGTTAATGCCCTGATGTCGGGCGATCTGCAGATAGTGTCGACACTGACCGCCGCTGACTGCAAGCGCCTTAAAGGCAGCAATGAATTTGGTGTGCTGGAGAGTAAATCGGGCATGTATACCAACCTGATCATCCGCACCGATGTTAAGCCGGGTAACAACGAAGATTTCGTGCTGGCAATGAAATACCTGCAGCCGCGCGAAATGCTGGTGAAAACGGTACTGCAGGGATACGGCGACGTCAGTAATGACACCCCGGTTCCGCCGTGGCATCCGCTTTACAACGCCGACCTCAAGCCGCGCCCGCTCGACGTTGAAAAAGCGAAATTTCATATCAAAAAGGCAGGCATGACAGGCTCCACGGTAGAGATCATCACCACGCCGAATATCGAAGGCGCGAACGAAGGCGGACAGCTGATTCAGCAGATGGCGCGTGGGGCGGGTCTCAACGTGAAAGTACGCCGCGTGCCCTATGACGGTTACTGGTCTTCGCACTGGATGAAAGATCCGATCGGATATGGCTCGATAAACCCGCGTCCAACGCTCGATATGCTCTTTTCCCAGTTCTACCTCTCTACGGCTCCGAACAACGAATCGGGCTGGAAAAATCCCCAGTTTGATCAACTGGTGGTCGCCGCACGCGGTGAGCGCGATCAGGCGAAACGCAAGCAGATGTATGGCGACATGCAGGCCCTGATCTATGACCACTGCGGCACGATTATCCCCACCTTTATCAGCTCCACCGATGGTTATAACAGGAAGGTTAAAGGGGTAGAGGCCTGGCCGTCGGGCATGATGATGGGTTATCGCTTCCATGAGTTTGCGTGGCTGTCAGCCTGATCCCCGCCTGGCCCAACAGGCTCTTTTAAGGAGTACGCCGATGAACCGATACATGATGTTCCTGATTGCCCGGCGGATTGGCGCCGGCATCCTGACTTTGCTTATCGTCTCGGCGGTGGTGTTTTTCATCACCAGCCTGCTGCCGGGTGACGCGGCACAGATGATCCTCGGCCAGAACGCCACGCCGGAAACGGTGGCGGCGTTACGGCAGCAGCTGGGCCTCGATCAGCCTTTGCTGATGCGCTATATCCACTGGCTGACCGGCATGGTGCAGGGCGATTTCGGCACCTCGTTTGCCAGCCATCTGCCGGTCTCACAGCTGGTGGCGCAGCGTATCCCCGCCACCTTTGAACTGGCGGGTATCACCACGCTGATCTGCGTGCCGATGGCGCTGATCATCGGCATCATCGCGGCGATGAATCGCGGTTCCCGGCTCGATCGGGCACTGGTTATCGGCACGATGGCGACGGTTGCGGTACCGGAATTTCTGGTGGCCACCGTGGCGGTGCTGATTTTCGCCGTCAAACTGCACTGGGTGTCGGCGATGTCGTTCGGCAGTCCAGACAGCGACCTGCTGAGCTACCTCAAAGCATACGCGCTGCCGGTGCTGACACTCTGCTGCGTGCTGGTGGCGCAGATGGCGCGCATGACACGGGCCGCCATTATCAATCAGCTCGACAGCCCCTATCTGGAGATGGCGCTGCTGAAAGGGGTGTCGCCGCTCCGCGCCGTGCTGCGCCACGCGCTGCCCAATGCGGTCGGCCCTATCGCCAACGCGATTTCACTCAGTCTCTCCTATCTGTTTGGCGGAGTGATCATCATCGAAACCATCTTCAGCTATCCCGGTCTGGCCAGCCAGCTGGTGGATGCGGTCAGTAACCGCGACCTGCCGGTGGTGCAGCTCTGCGTGATGCTGTTCGCCGCCTGCTATCTGGTGCTGCTGCTGGCGGCCGACATTCTGACTATCGCCTTTAACCCGAAATGGAGAAGCGCATGAATACTCTCTTGTTGCCCTGGCGTTTCTTTCAGTCTCTTTCCTGGTCAGGTCGGCTGGGTCTGATGATGTCGCTGTTCTGGCTTCTGATGGCGGTATTCGGCACATCGCTGGCGCCACACAGCATTGATGACATCGGCGGCGGCCCGCTGATGGGTGGCCTGACGGCGGATAACCTGCTGGGCACCGACTATCTGGGACGCGACATGCTGAGCCGTATTCTCTACGGCGCGAAATTCTCTATCGGCCTGGCACTGAGTGCGGCGCTGCTGGCCAGTCTGATCGGCACGCTGCTGGCGCTGCTGGCCGCGGTCACGGGACGCTGGCTGGAGGAGTTACTGGGCCGTGTCAATGACGCGCTGCTGGTGCTGCCAGGCAAAGTGCTGTCGCTGATGATCGTCGCGGTGTTTGGCTCCTCGTTGCCGATGCTGATCCTCACAGCGGTATTCACCTACTGGCCGGGCGCATTTCGTATCGCTTTTGCCATGGCCAGCTCGCTGCGTAGCATGGATTACGTCCGGGCTTCACGGCTGCGGGGCGAAAGCCGCTGGTATATCGCCATTCACGACATCCTGCCAAACATGGTGCACCCGATGCTGACGGATTTTGGCCTGCGCTTTGTCTATATCGTGCTGCTGCTGAGCGGCCTGAGTTTTCTCGGTCTGGGCGTTCAGCCGCCGTATGCCGACTGGGGCACGCTGGTGCGTGAAAATATGCAGGGGCTATTTGACGGTTCGCCTGCCGTCCTGATGCCCGCGCTGGCGATTGCCAGCCTGACCATTGGCGCCAACCTGTTTATAGACAGCCTTCAGGCGATGCGTCCGATGACGCTGGCGAAGGAGGGAGCATGAACGTGACACCACATACCGCCATGCCAGTGATATCGGTGGATAAACTGCGCGTCACCGCGCAGACCGATCGCGGCGAAGAGATTGACCTGGTTTCCGACATTCATTTTACCGTGCAGAAGGGAGAGGTGCTGGCGCTGATAGGCGAATCCGGCTCAGGTAAAACCACCATCGCCATGGCGCTGATGGGCTATGCCCGCAGCGGTTGCCGCATTGCCGACGGTAACATTCACGTTGCTGGCACCGATGTTAACAGCCTGACGCCAGGCCAGTTACGCGCCTTTCGCGGCAACAACGTCGCCTATATCGCCCAGAGCGCGGCGGCATCGTTTAATCCGGGCATGAAGATTCTCGACCAGGTCATTGAGCCGGTGGTTATTCACGGCACCCTGACGCGCAAAGCGGCGAAAGAGAAGGCCATAGGCCTGTTCCGCGAACTGGCGCTGCCCAATCCTGAGACGATAGGCGACCGTTTTCCGCACCAGGTATCGGGCGGACAGCTACAGCGTCTGATGACGGCGATGGCGCTGATTGGCGATCCGGATGTGGTGATCCTTGATGAACCGACCACCGCACTGGATGTGACCACCCAGGTGGAAGTGCTGAAAGCGTTTCGCCGCGTGGTGGTGCAGCGTGGGGTCACCGCGATTTACGTCAGTCACGATCTGGCCGTGGTGGCACAGATGGCTGACCGGATTCTGGTGCTGCTGCGCGGCAAAATGGCGGAGTATGGCAGCACGGCGCATCTGATTGGCGCGCCTAAGGCAGAGTACACCCGCTTACTGATGGACGCCGCGCGGCAGAAAGAGCGGCCCAGCAACTGGTGCCCGGCCGCTGCCGATATTCAGCCGCTGCTGGAGGTGCGCGACCTCAACGCAGGTTATGGCCCGCGTGGCAGCGACGGCCATTCGAAAGTGCGCATTCTTGAGGAGATTAACCTCAAACTGTGGAAAGGACAGGCGATTGGCATTATCGGTGAGTCAGGCTCGGGCAAAACCACCCTGGCGCATGCCATTGCCGGACTTAATGCCCCCAGTCACGGCCACATCCTGTTTAACGGCCACTACATTGCGGGCGATATGCAAAAACGTCCTGACAACGAGCTGCGGCGCATTCAGTATGTGTTCCAGATGGCGGATACCGCACTGAATCCGGCCCACAGCGTTGAACGTATCCTGTCGCGACCGCTGACGCTGTTTCACGGCCTGAGTGGTTCGGCCCGCCAGCAGCGACTTTATCAGCTACTGGATCTGGTACAGCTGCCACGCAGCGTGTTGTGGCGGCGTCCCTGGGCACTTTCTGGCGGGCAAAAGCAGCGCGTCAACCTTGCGCGTGCGCTGGCGGCTGAACCGGATTTGATCCTGTGTGATGAAGTGACCTCGGCGCTGGACACCGTGGTTGCCGCCGCCGTACTCGACTTAATCAGCGAGCTGCGCCGTGAGCTGGGGCTCTCGGTGATCTTTATCAGCCACGACATGCATGCCGTTCGCGCGGTGTGCGACGAAATTGTGGTAATGAAGAGCGGTCGCATCGTCACCCAGCTGGCGCGCAACGACTACGACAAGCCGACCAGTGAACTCTATTTCGAGCGGCTGAAGCGCGCGGTGCCGGAGCTGCGTCAGGGCTGGCTGGATGAGCATGAAGAGATTTTAAAAGCAGAGTGAGTTAGCGTGCTCTGATTTACCCGCCTGCAGAGCAGTGATGCATTGCGCAGGCGACGTACTTACGCACAGCGGCGATGTTGCCCTGCGCCAGACCCGATACTGACAACAGAGGTTATTGTGTTATGCCTGCACCCATTCGTTATGTACAGGACAGTGCGAATTTCCCTGATTCCGCCGATGTGGTGGTGATTGGCGCCGGTATTGCCGGTGCCGCAGCCACCTGGGAGCTGGCAAAGCAGGGAGTGAAGGTTGTGCTGATTGAGAAAGGCCTGGTAGGGGCAGAGCAGTCAAGCCGCAACTGGGGCTGGTGTCGACAGCAGAACCGCGATGAGCGCGAACTGCCGCTGATTATTTATGCGCTGCAACGCTGGGGTGAGCTAAATGATGAAACCGGCGAAGAGCTTGGGTTCCGGCGCAGCGGGCTGGTTTACGCCACGCAGGAAGAGTCGGACATTGCGGCCTGGGATAAGTGGATCCAGATGGCAAAGGGCTATGGCGTAAACAGTTCGATTCTCACGGCGGAGCAGGCCAAAGCAATGACGCCGGGCAGCACCACTCCGTGGCGGGGCGGTCTCTCAGCGCCGACCGACGGTCACGCCGAACCGCGCCTCGCTGCGCCTGGGCTGGTGGCGGGCGCGCTGAAAAAAGGCGCAATGCTGTTTCAGCAGTGTGCGGTGCGCGGGCTGGATATCGCTGGCGGCCGTGTCAGCGGCGTCTGGACCGAACGCGGTCTGATCAAAACCAGCCGGGTTATCTGTGCCGGCGGAGCGTGGACCTCGATGTTCTGCCGTCGTCATGGCATCGATCTGCCGCTGGGCAACGTTATTGGCACCGCTTTCCGTACCCAGCCTATCGAGCAGGCGATCGCCATGCCGCTCTACACGCCGGGCTTTGCCTGCCGGCCGCAGATGGATGGCAGTTACACCGTCTCCGTCTCGGGTCGCGGGCGTCTGGAGCCAGGCGCACAGGGGCTGCGTTACGCTCGTCAGTTCTATCCCACATTCAAAAGTCGCCGCAAGAATCTCACCCTCAACCTTGGGCTGTCGCCGTTCTTCAACGGCCCGGAGGCGATGGGTGGCTGGGCATTTGACCGCGAGTCACCGTTTGAGCGCATGCGCATTCTCGATCCGGCCGCCGATGCAAAAATCGTGGAAGAGGGGCTGGCGGCGATGCGGCGTGAATACCCGGCGCTGGCGAACCTCCGGCTGGCGCAGTCGTGGGGCGGCATGATCGACAGTACCCCGGACGCAATTCCGGTGATCTCTACCGTGGCGAAACTGCCGGGGCTGGTGCTGTCTGCAGGGTACAGCGCCCACGGCTTCGGTATCGGACCGGGAGCCGGTCGACTGGCGGCGGATCTTGCCACCGAAGCCACCCCTATCGTTGATCCAACGCCGTACCGCTACAGTCGTCTGGTGGACGGCAGCGGACTTGAAACACCAGGCATGATGTAAGGAGAGTTTTAATGAGCCTGACAATACGCGCAATGACGCCAGACGATCTTAACCCGTGCTTCAGCATGACGCAGGCACTGAAATGGCCCCACCGACGCGAAGACTGGGCGCTGGCGCTGCAGCTGGGCGAGGGCACAGTGATTGAAGAGCAGGGCAGGCTGATCGGCAGTGCCGTGCTCTGGCGCTGGGGCGACAGTGCCGCCACGCTGGGTCTGGTGATTGTCGATAACCAGCAGCAGGGGCGTGGCCTCGGCAAACAGCTGATGCTGGCGCAACTGGAAAAAGTACCGGATTACAACGTGCGTCTGCACGCCACTGAAATGGGCAAAGGCTTGTATGAAAAGCTCGGGTTTGTCAGCTGTGGTGAGATTCGTCAGCACCAGACCCGTGAAGTCACCACGCTGCCAGACGTTGTGATCCCGGCGGGATGCCAGCTGCGCCCGGCGACACTGGCCGATCACAGCACGCTGGTGACGCTGGATCAGCAGGCACACGGTATGCATCGCCCGGCGCTTATTGCGCATTTACTGCGCGACTGTCAGACGGTGATTTTAGAGGACGCATCACAGCAGATTCAGGGCTTCGCCAGCCTGCGCCGCTTTGGGCACGGCTGGGCAATTGGCCCGGTAATCGCCGCTGACTTTGCGATCGCGCAGGCGCTGGTCGCCTCGCTGATGCAGTCGTTACAGGGTGAATTCCTGCGAATCGACACCGACGCCGCGCTGCCGATGGCTGCCTGGCTAACCTCTCTCGGTATTCCTCAGGTCGATGCGCCCACCACAATGGTGCGCGGCATGCCCTGGACACCGCAGGGTATGCAGGCGTTTGGATTGATGACGCAGGCGATGGCCTGATGCATATCGTCTATAAATCGGAGCCTGAACGTGGGCGGATCTGGCAGCGCTGGCTGGCAGAACATGCACCTGACATTCACCTGCATATCTGGCCAGAGACCGGTGATCCAGACCAGGTTGAAGCGCTGGTTGCCTGGCAGCCTCCGGCAGACATTCCGGCGCGGTTTCCACACCTGAAACTGCTCTTCTCGGTGGGTGCCGGCGCCGATCAGTTTGATTTCAGTGCGCTGCCGCCCGACCTGCCAGTAATCAGGATGATCGAACCGGGTCTGACGCAGGGCATGGTGGAATATGTCACCTTTGCGGTGCTCGGGCTGCATCGTGATATGCCGCGCTATTTTCATCAGCAGCGCCAGCAGCAGTGGCTGGCGCACGTGGCATTACCCGCCTCGCAGCGGCGGGTCGGCGTGATGGGGCTGGGCGAACTGGGTCAGGCCGCGTTAGTGCAACTGGTGGCGCTGGGTTTTGACTGCGCAGGCTGGAGCCGCACACCACGCCACTTTCCTGGCGTACGCTGCTGGCACGGCGCTGATCAGCTCGCTGACTTCCTGGCCCACAGCGAAATTCTGATCTGCCTGCTGCCGCTGACCGACACGACGCGGGGTTTGCTGAACCACAGCCTGTTTAATCAGTTACCCCAGGGCGCGGCGCTGGTGCAGGCCGGTCGCGGCCCGCAACTGAACCATGACGATCTGCTCAAAGCGCTGGAGAGCGGTCAGCTCCGTGCTGCCGTGATTGATGTCACCGATCCGGAGCCGTTACCTCAGGGCCATCCGTTCTGGCACCATCCCGCCATCTGGCTCACCCCACACATCGCCAGCCAGACGCAGAATGAGAGCGCCATTGCGGCACTGCTGGAAAACCTGCGGCGCTACCAGCGTGGCGAACCGCTGCACGGTGAAATTGACCGTTCGCGAGGATATTAAGATGGAACATTTAGTGGCACTGCGCCGCGATCTGCATGCGCACCCGGAGCTGGGCTTTCAGGAGCAACGCACCAGCGAGATGGTGGCGAATTTCCTGCAACAGCTGGGCATGGAGGTGCATCGCGGCATCGGTAAAACCGGCGTGGTCGGGATACTGAAAAAGGGCAGCAGTGACCGCATGATCGGCCTGCGCGCCGATATGGATGCGTTGCCGATGCAGGATCAGAGCGGCACAGAGTGGCAAAGCCAGGCAGAGCAGGTGAGTCACGCCTGCGGCCATGACGGTCATACTGTGATGCTGCTGGGGGCTGCCGAAAAACTGGCGCGCGACGTCAGCTTTGACGGCAGCGTCTGCTTTATCTTTCAGCCTGCCGAAGAGGGGCAGGCGGGCGCAAAGGCGATGATCGAGGATGGCCTTTTCAGCCGCTTTCCCTGTGAGGCGGTCTACGCCATTCATAACTGGCCTGAACTGCCCCTCGGTCAGGTGCAGACCCGGCCCGGCGCCATCATGGCGGCAGCCGACCGCTTTGATATTCGGGTGCTGGGTGGCGGCGGTCACGCTGCGCAGCCTCATCTCACATGCGATACGCTTCTTGCGACCAGTGAGCTGGTGGTGCAGCTGAATACCCTGGTTTCACGCGCACTCGACCCATGCGAAACCGCGCTGCTCACCGTTACCCGAATGCAGGGTGGCTTTTCACACAACATGATCCCGGCAGAGGCGAACATCACCGGCACGGTGCGCACCTTCAGCCCGACTGCACAGGATACGATTGAAGCGCGTTTGCGCCAGATGGCGGCGCACATCACCGCCGCCCACGGCCTGCAGGCAGAGGTCAGCTATCGGCGCTACTACCCGGCGACGATCAACAGCGCAACGGAAGCGCAGCTTTCCCTTGAGGCGCTAAAGCAGGCGGGCATCCCGGCTGACCTCGCACCACAGCCCGCGCTGACCTCAGAAGATTTTGCTTTTATGCTGCAGGCGCGCCCCGGTGCCTATCTGTGGCTGGGATCGGCACCCTGCAAGCCGCTGCACCATGCCGCTTACGACTTCAATGATGCGCTGATCCCGCATGGCATTAACGTTTTTGTCGCCCTGATTCGTCAGGCGCTGGCAGAGAAATTTCCCTGCTGAATGCAGCGGGATTTTGACAGGAAATGCCGCTGCCTGGGGAATTACGGCAGCGTAAGAAACCAGCAGGTTGCGATACTTGAGCCAACCGAACGTTACGTGGATGAGGGTTTAAAATGCAGAATGTCATGGCAGAGCAGCAAGCATATTCCGATAACAGCCTGTTACTGGATGCACGTGAGCAGAATGTGCCGCGCGGTGTAGTGACCGCCCATCCGCTGGTGATCGAACGCGCCAGAGGCAGTGAAGTATGGGATGTGGAGGGCAATCGCTATCTCGACTTTGTTGGCGGCATCGGCGTGCTGAACGTCGGCCACAATCACCCTGCGGTGGTCAATGCGGTCACCAGGCAGTTGGGTCTGGTTTCTCACGCCTGTTTTCAGGTGGTGGCCTATCCGGGCTACATTGAACTGGCACAGCGGCTGAACAAACTGGTCGGCGGCGATGAGGCATACAAAAGCGTCTTCTTCACCAGCGGCGCCGAAGCCGTGGAAAATGCGGTGAAGATTGCCCGCTCGCACACCCAGCGGCCCGGCATCATTGCGTTTGATGGTGCGTTTCATGGGCGTACCTTATTGGGCGTCACCCTGACCGGTATGTCCGCGCCTTACAAACAGAACTTTGGTCCGTTCCCTGGCGACATCTATCGTCTGCCATTCCCGAACCCGCTGCACGGCATCACCGAAGCGGACTGCCTGAAAGCGATGGATCAGCTCTTCGCTGTGCAGATCCTGCCTGAGCGTGTGGCCGCGATTATCATCGAGCCGGTACAGGGCGATGGCGGCTTCCTGCCAGCCGGACCGGCCTTTATGCAGGCGCTGCGTCGTATCACCAGCCAGCACGGCATTCTGCTGATTTGCGATGAAGTGCAATCCGGCTTTGGGCGTACCGGCACCATGTTTGCCTTCCAGCAGTTGGGGATCAAACCGGATTTAATTACCCTGGCGAAAAGCCTTGGCGGCGGTCTGCCGATTTCCGGTGTGGTTGGCCGTGCAGAGATCATGGATGCGCCAACGCCAGGCGGGTTAGGCGGCACCTACGGCGGCAACGCACTGGGCTGTGCGGCGGCGCTGGCGGTACTGGATCTGTTTGAACATGAGAACCTGTTGCAGCGGTCCTGTCAGCTCGGCGAACAGCTCAACGCCCGTCTGCGACAGCTGGCGGACAAATATGCCTGCATTGGTGATGTGCGCGGCGTGGGCTTTATGCAGGCGGTGGAAATTCTCGACTTCGAAACGGGGCGTCCCGATGCGGCGCTTACCCAGAAGATCCTCGACAGCGCCTGCCAGGAAGGATTGCTGCTGATCAAATGCGGCCTGCATCGCAACACCATCCGTTTCCTGGCGCCGCTGGTCACGACCGACTCACAACTGGAAGAGGCATTGCATATCTTTGATATTGCGCTGGCCCGCGCCACGGGCCGGTTGGGTTAAATCTGCATTCCTCATTGATTTTATTAGAATAATTTGAAAGCCTCCCGCTGGTATAACCACTGCGAAGCGCTGGCGCGTTTACGGTAAAGCGTGTTATATCTTCGGGAGGTTCTGAACATTTGATTAAGCGCCTGGCCCAACAGGCTCTGACAATGAGGGGGGTGCTATGAACGGCTTAATGAAACTTGACCGCATCGACATCAACATCCTGGTGCAACTCCAGAAAGATGGCCGTATCAGCAACGTTAACCTCGCCGACGCCGTCGGTCTCTCGCCCAGTCCCTGTCTGCAACGGGTCAAACGTCTGGAACAGGCTGGCTTTATCACCGGTTATGAAGCGCACATTAATCTCACCCGCATTACCGATTCGGTGACCGTCTTTACCGAAGTCACCCTGTCAGGCCATCGCCGCGAAGATTTTATGAAGTTCGAAAGTGCGATGCGCGACGTCGATGAGCTGATGGAGTGCCATCTGATCACCGGCGGCTATGACTATTTGCTGCGCTTTATTACCCGCAGCATTGAACATTATCAGGAAGTGATTGAGAAGATGCTGGATGCGCAGATCGGCATTGATAAGTACTTCAGCTATATCGTGATTAAATCCCCGATCATGAAAAGCAGCGTGCCGTTACGATCGCTCATCGGGAAGCACACTGTGGAGTTCGGCGTATAAATGTCTGCCCGGCGTTGCCTCTCTCCTGCGTCCACCGGAGAGAGGGCCGTCACACCCATCCCGCTTTTTGGCTGCCTGCCTGACCCGTTATCCCGTTACCTCTATACCGCTTTAATCTGCCCAATCTTCCCTCAGCATAAAATTTTTTTCCGTTACAAAATTCAGTGGCTGCACCCGGTTTCAGGGCGCGCTACAGCCTCAACCGTCGTGCGAACCCTTTTAAAATGATTTCAACCGATACAAGGAGTTGCCATGGACTCATTACAGATTGCTGATCAGCAGTGGCAGCGCGATATGTTCACCATTTCTACCGATCGCCAGCGGCTGGACCTTGCCTGGATCCATATTCAGCTGGCGGAGAAGTCCTACTGGGCCAAAGGTCAGCCGCAGGCCAAAACCACGCGGGCGATTGCCGGTTCGCTGCCGTTTGGTCTTTATCACCAGCAGACTCAGATAGGTTTTGCCCGACTGATCACTGACTACACCCGTTTTGGCTGGCTGTGCGACGTGATCATTGATGAAAACTGGCGCGGTCACGGGCTGGGCAGCTGGCTGGCGACCTGCGTCCGTGAACATCCGGAGCTGCAAACGGTGCACCGCTGGATGCTTTCAACCCAGGATGCCCATCAGGTCTACCAGCGACTCGGCTGGCGTGTTGTGCAGCATCCCGAGACGCTGATGGAATTTCCGCTCTCATAACTCTGGAGTTAACCCGATATGCGATACCGCGTTGGCGTGGATATTGGTGGATCCTTTACTGATTTCGCCGTGCTGGACCAGCAAACGAACCAGATCCATACCCTCAAAGTCCTGTCACGCCCGGACAAACCTGGCAGCGAAATCGAGACCGGGCTGACGCAATTTCAGCAGCATCAGGGCATTGATCCCGCTGAAATTGGCTACTTTACCCACGGCACGACGGTAGGGATTAACGCGGTGATCCAGCGGCGCGGTGTGCGGCTGGCGCTGTTTGCTACCGAGGGCTTCTGCGATGTTCTGGAGCTGGCGCGGCTGAAAATTCCGCATATCCATGATCTTTTCTCCCGGCGTGCCGCACCGCTGATTACCCGCGACCGGGTATTTGCCATCCGCGAACGCATTGACGCCCACGGCAATGTGCTGCACGCGCCTGATCGTCAGAGCGTGCTGGACGCCATTGAGCAGGCACGCGCCGCAGGTTGTCAGGGTATTGTCGTGTCGCTGCTGCACAGCTATCGCAACCGGCATAATGAAGCAGCAGTAAAAGCGATTATTGAGGAAGTCGCGCCTGAGCTGCTGACCTCCTGTTCCGCTGACATCTGGCCGATTATTCGTGAATATGAACGCACCATCACCGCCACCATTAATGCCTACGTGCAGCCGATGGTCATTCACTACCTGGAATCCTTTGAGCAGGCGCTGAAACGGCTTGGCGTAAAGCCGCCGCCGCGTATCACCAAATCCAACGGTGGGGTAATGGGCGTCGGGCAGGCGAAACGCGAATGCGTCCAGATGGTGCTCTCCGGCACCGCCTCCGGGGTGATCGGGGCCAGCTATCTGGCCAGCGCCTGCGGTTTTGACAAAATCCTCAGCCTGGATATTGGCGGCACCAGCGCCGACGTAGCGGTGATCATTGATGGCAAAGTGGCGCAGGGCAACGGCGAAATCATCGGCGACTTCCCGATCTTTATTCCTTCTGTCGCCGTCACCTCAGTGGGGCAAGGCGGCGGCTCGCTGGCGTGGATTGACGGGCAGGGCGTATTGCAGATGGGACCAGACAGTGCCGGATCGCTGCCGGGTCCGGTCTGCTTCCAGCGCGGCGGCACACAGCCGACAGCCACCGATGCCTTTGCCGCCTGCGGCATGATGGGCCACGGCGCGCTGGGTTATAACGCCGTGACGGTGGATGTTGCCGCCGCCCGGGCGGCCTGGCAGCCCCTGGCCGATGCCCTCACTATTTCGGTCGAGGAAACCGCGGAAACCGCTATTCAACTGGCGATCTCCAGCATGTACAGCGACACCAGTGGCCTGCTGTCCCGCTTTGGCCTCGACCCACGTGAATTCTGGTTCCTCGCCTTTGGCGGAGCGGGCCCGATGATGGGCTGTTTTCTTGCCCGCGAACTGAACATGAAAGGGGTGATTGTTCCGCCTACGCCAGGCGTGCTCTCCGCATTAGGCGGACTGGTAGCGGACATCCGCAACGATTTTATCCGCACACTCTACGGCGACCTGACGCCTGCGCTGGCTGACACATTAGCCAGTGAAGCCGAAGCCTTGCAGCAGCGCGCCTGCAACTGGCTGACGCAGGAGCACGGCAGCGACATGCCCTATAGCCTGCAGTTCAGCGCGGATATGCGCTATCACGGACAGTCGTTTGAAATCGACGTGCCGCTGGAGGCGAGCTGGCTGACGCAGGCAGATTTCACTGCGCTGCATGACGCCTTTGATCGCCAGCATCAGCAGCTGTTTGGTCACAGTGACCCGCAGGCACCGGTGCAGTTGATTAACCTGCGGCTGGTGATCGCCTCACCCACGCCAAAACCGGTGATTAACCGGCTCGCAACGGCGACAGAACCGGTGCCAGTGCTGAAACAGACCGATGCATGGATCGACGGCGCATGGCATCAGGTGGATGTGGTGCTGCGAACCGTATTGCTTGCCGGCCATCAGTTACGGGGTCCGGTCATCATTGCGCAGAACGATTGCACCACCTGCGTGCCGCCCGGTATGGGCGTGACGGTCGATTCCTTTGGTAACCTGCTGATCACGGCGAACGAGGCATAACATGGCGATTGATGGACGTAACTTACAAATCCTGGCGAACTACTGCGCCGCTGCTGCTGATGCGATGGCCTTTACCCTGATGCGTACCGCGCACTCCACCTTTGTTAAAGAGACGGAGGATTTCTCCTGCCAGATTGTCAGCCGCACCGGACTGGCGTTTGCCTCGCCGCGCAGTTTTGGCGCACCCTGGTACAGCGGCATCGACTATGCGCCAGTACTGGCACTGATTGACGATTACGCCGACGGCGATATCTGCATTACTAATGACGCCTACGCCGGCAATGTGGCGACGCACTCGCCCGATATCCACATCTGGAAGCCGGTGTTTTACAAGGGCGAAATTGTCTGCTTCGTGGTGGGGCACATTCATAACACCGACGTCGGCGGCGCGGTGCCCGCCTCACTGTCGCGCTCGCTGACCGATATCGTGCAGGAGGGGATCCGCATCCCGCCACTGAAAATCATGCGGCAGGGGCAGCTCAATGAAGAGGTCGCCAGCATCATGCGGCTCAACGTGCGGGTGCCGGACCAGAACTGGGGTGATTTCAAAGCACAGCTGGCTTCAGTTAACGTCGGTGAGCGTAAAATCCACGACATTATCGCCCGTTTTGGTATCGACGATTTTTTACAGGGCATAGAAGGGATTCTCGATTACGCCGAAGCACAGGCCCGCAGCATTATCAGCACCATTCCCGATGGGGAGTATTTTTATGCCGACTACGCCGATGAAGATGGCGAGGGCGGTTATCCCTGCCGTATCGCCATTACACTGCGGGTGCAGGGCGATCAGCTGGAGCTGGACTACACCGGCAGCGACCCGCAGCTGGCCTCGTCACTGAACATGCCGACCGGCGGCCGTGAACGGCATCCGCTGGCGCTGGTGGGCGTCACTTATGTGCTCTCCACACTGGATCGTTCGCTGCTGCTGAACGCGGGAACACTGCGACCGACCCGGGCGATCCTGCCGCCGGGTACGGTGATGAATTGTGAAGCACCGGCGGCGGTGGGGATGCGCTCGCTGACCTGTGCACTGTCGCAGATTGCGACAATCGGCGTCTTCTCGCTGGCGATGCCGGACCGTCTTCCCGCCAATTCACCGGGCGGTAATTCAATCATGAACATCCGCACGCAGACGCATAACCGCAGCGTGGTTGCTTCTCTGGGTCCAGTGGGTGGTGGCGCGGGCGGTACGCCGCGTCATGACGGGCCTGACGGCTCTGGCGGGCTGTCTGCCTTCCTGAAAAACACGCCCATTGAGATCAACGAAGCGGAAGTCCCGATCCGTTTTCATCGTTACGGGCTGGCTCAGGACAGCGCCGGCCCAGGTCGCTATCGCGGCGGCTTAGCGACCGAAATGGCATTTGAGATTTTCTCGCCCAACACCACGATTACCGCGCGCAACCGTAACCGGTCGGTGTTTGCCTCGGCGGGCTTGGTGGGCGGGCAGAACGGGGCGCTCTCTTACTTCTGCACCCGGCGCAATGGCGAGGTTATCAATCACGGCAACACAGACGTAATCCACTGCCAGCCGGGTGACGTGGTCGAAGTGCGGGGCCCTGGCGCGGGCGGTTATGGCCTGCCGTCACAGCGCGAGACTGAGGCGGTCATGCAGGATGTGCGCTGTGGTTATCTCAGCGTCGCAGCAGCCCGGGCGCAGTATGGCGTAGTGATCGTTGATGACGGTGTGGATGAGTCAGCCACAGCGCGCCTTCGCGCCGCGATGCCGCAACGCGCTGCGCAGCATTTTGAGCACGGCGAGGCACGGAATCGCTTTGAAACGCTCTGGACCCCTCAGCGTTACCAGTTGCTGACCGCTTTTCTGGCAGGCGCACCGGTCAGCTGGCGTCATTTCCTGAAAACCCAGGTATTCCGGGCGGTAGCGGAGATAGGCGAAACGGCGGATATGAATCAAATATTCAGTGATTTGCATCAGCGATACCCGGCCATGGCGAACAATTAACGGAGAGTGCGCATCGTCGACTACGCTTTAAGTCTGCATGGACTATGAAGGCAACGCGACGATGAGCATGAAAACCAGTGATTTTTTTGTCCAGCGCCTGAAAGAGTGGGGCGTCACACGCATCTACGGCTATCCAGGTGACGGGATTAACGGCGTGCTGGGAGCTATCCAGCGCGCTAACGCTAAAGGTGACGGCATCGAATTTATTCAGGTGCGGCACGAGGAGATGGCGGCCTTTATGGCGGCCGGGCACGCGAAGTTTACTGGGGAGCTGGGCGTCTGTCTCTCAACTGGCGGGCCGGGCGCAACCCATCTGCTGACCGGGCTTTATGACGCCAAAATGGACCATGCGCCGGTGCTGGCGATTGCCGGACAGGCAGAAGCGACTGCGCGTGGAGCCAGTTATCAGCAGGAGATGAACCTGGACCGCATCTTCTCGGACGTCGCTAACTTCGTTCAGGAAGCTTCGACCCCGACACAGGTGCGCCATCTGCTGGATCGTGGCGTGCGCATTGCCAAAGCGCAAAACGGCGTGGCGGTGATCATCATCCCTAAAGATATTCAGGATGAAGAGTGGCAGCCGCCGCAGCATCTGCATGGCTTCACCCATTCCGGCAGCGGCTATCAGCGTCCCAAAGTTATCCCCTACGAAGCGGACCTGCAACGCGCTGCCGACGTGCTTAACGCCGGTAAAAAAGTGGCGATTCTCATCGGTGCGGGCGCACGCAACGCCGCCGTTGAGGTGGTGCAGGTTGCCAATGTGCTGGGTGCCGGAGTAGCAAAAGCGCTGCTGGGCAAAGATGTGCTGCCGGACGACGCGCCGTTTGTTACCGGCTCGATTGGCCTGCTCGGCACGAAACCTTCATCCGATTTAATGCAAAACTGCGACACCCTGCTGATGATTGGCAGCGGCTTCCCGTGGACGGAATTTCTGCCGGAAGAGGGCAAGGCGCGTGCGGTGCAGATAGACATCGATCCCGCCATGCTGGGCCTGCGCTATCCCAGCGAAGTGAACCTGCATGGCGATGCGGCAGAAACGCTGCGCGCGCTGCTGCCGCTGCTGGAGCATAAAGCGGATCGCAGCTGGCAGGAGGATATTGCGGTTCAGGTACGTGACTGGTGGACGCTGATGGAAGAGCGTGCCATGGCACCGGCTAATCCGGTCAATCCGCAGCGGGTAGTGTGGGAGATGTCACCTCAGTTACCGGACAACGCCATTGTCACCTCGGATTCCGGCTCCTGCGCCAACTGGTTTGCCCGCGACTATCGGGTGAAGCAGGGACAGCGCGCGTCACTCTCCGGCGGTCTGGCCTGTATGGGCGCGGCGGTGCCTTACGCGATTGCCGCGAAATTTGCTCACCCGGAAAAACCGGTGGTGGCGCTGGTGGGAGACGGTGCGATGCAGATGAACAACATGGCCGAGCTGATCACTATTCAGAAATACTGGCAGCAGTGGGCCGATCCGCGCCTGATTGTCTGCGTGTTCAACAATCAGGATCTGAATCAGGTCACCTGGGAGCAGCGCGTGATGGAGGGTAACCCTCGCTTCGACGCGTCACAACAGCTGCCGGATGTGAAGTACGCTGAGTTTGCGCAGTCGCTGGGAATGGTCGGTATTTTTGTCGACAACCCTGACGATCTGGCAGGTGCCTGGCAGCGTGCGCTCAGCGCCGATCGCCCGGTATTACTGGAGGTGAAAACCGATCCGGAAGTCGCGCCATTACCGCCACACATCACCTTCAAGCAGGCGAAAGCCTTTATGGCGTCGATGGTGAAGGGCGATCGCGGCGCAGCGCAAATCATCAGCGACACCGCCAGTCAGCTGTTTCATAAAAAGCATTAAGGGCTAAGTGGGGCGGTCGCGTCTCACTAACCTTTATTCCCGGATGCCCTCGCGTCCGGGTCTTAAACCCCTTCATCATTCTCAACGGGAGTCTTGTTATGACTGCTCATTCCAGCCCTGTCTGGTTAATCTCGGGATGTTCGACCGGTTTTGGTCGTGAACTGGCGCAGCAGACGATTGCGCGTGGCTTTAAGGTCGTCGTCACGGCACGTGACACCGCGTCCATTGCCGATCTGGTTGAAGGACACGACAACGCATTGGCGGTGGCGCTGGATGTGACGCAGCAGTCGAGCATCGACCAGGCCGTCAGTGCGGCCCTGGACACGTTCGGCACCATTGATGTGCTGGTAAACAACGCCGGTTACGGTTATCAGAGCTCAGTGGAAGAGGGTGTGGAAAGCGAAATCCGCGCGCAGTTTGATGCCAACGTCTTCGGTCTGTTTGCCCTGACCCGCGCCGTGCTGCCCGCAATGAGAAAGGCGCGTAGCGGCCACGTGATCAACATTACCTCAGTGGCAGGCTTAATCGGTTTTGCCAGCTCAGGCTACTACTCTGCCAGCAAACATGCGGTGGAAGGCTGGTCCGATTCGCTGGCGCTTGAAGCCGGTCCGCTGGGCATTCACGTGACCTGTGTTGAGCCAGGTCCGTTCCGCACCGACTGGGCCGGACGCTCACTGCATCAGACGCCGAGCACGCTGCCAGACTATGCGGAGACCGCCGCCGCGCGGATGAAAGCGACCTCCGAATACAGCGGCACTCAGAAGGGCGATCCGGCGCGGGCCGCCGCGGCGATGATTGCTATTACCGAGCATGAAAACCCGCCACGTCATCTGGTGATGGGTGCCTGGGGCCATGACGCCGTGACAGGTAAGCTCAAAGAGCGTCTGGCTGAGATAGACGCGTGGAAACAGACGTCGGTGGAGACGGATTTTCCGGAATAGAGGTGAATTGTGGGTGGCGGGAAGCCGCCTGCTGGTGAACCAGAAGCTATTAAAATACGAAAGGCCCGTTTATCGGGCCTTTGAGTGCTAATCGGGAATCTTTGCTTCCTGCATGTCGCGCGCATTCAGTTCTTTCAGCTTGCGGCGCAACAGGGCAGATGACGAACGTTTTCTCGCCTGAGCTAACTGAGCTTTAATGGCGGGCAGATCGGGCCGGGCCAGCCACTCTGCAATCAAAAGTGCCCTTAACTCTTTATATCGGGTTTCAACCGGAGCTAAAGGGGTTGTTTCATCGTGTGTATCATAAAACGACATAGCAAGCTCTCCCTGTAGTCACTACTTTATAAGCCTGGAAACAGTCCGGGATTAAAGGTTGCGGCGCTTTCTTCGGCAACCCTGTTCGGCGATTGTAGCGTAGTTCATTTTTTAACCCAAGCATGGCGTCGTAGATCTCTTCCAGCGGAGTCGGACGATTGCGTTCAACGATCTCGCCAGACGCAGGCTGGAAAACAAAACCGCCGATAGAGAAGCTTTCATGGTGTGCCATTAACGCAAGTACTACACTTTTTAAAACGACTGCACTACCTAATCCGGGAATGCTGATGTGGCGAAAATCGCTCATGCACTCCAGACCATCGCACACGTCAAAACAGACCTCAGCCAGCCCGTTAACAGGAAAGGAGATACCGGGTGGCATCCGATATCCGATGCGGGTAAAGGTCTGTTCATCTATCCGGTCGCCAACGATGACAGTGTAAGTTTCGCTGCCGCCAACAAAAACGTAGCTGTGATAAATCTGGCGGTCATAAATAAATCTTTTTCGTCTGATTTCGTAGTTTTCGAGATAAATATCTTCTTCAATACGCACTTCTCATCCCTGCCGTAACATATGAATCCCTGAAACTCGATTTTTCAGTTCCTGCTCAGCACCGTCAAACATCCATGGTAAAAGTGAGGTTATTCATTCCAGCATTTCAGCCGCTGTTGCGCATTAACAACACCGTTCTGTAAGCCAGCCCACAAACCATTCACCTGGCACGCACCCTTATTGCGCAGCCCTGCGCCATCACTGTGCTGAAAAAATAAACAGCGACCCGCTTCTGACACCATAAGAATTCGATCTTGTATCCCAGCCCGTATTCCACCTCGCATCCCTGACCCAGCCCCTTGAGTTCGCGGCTATCTGGCACGCTTCATGCACTAGCTCATGGGTACACTTTTGGCGAGGTAACCCATGTTTGACTCCTTTTTAGACGACGATGCCACCACGATGGCCGCTCTGATCCGCAACGGGGAAGTATCAGCCTGCGAACTGACCGCTGCGGCGCTGGCGAGGATGGAACAGCGTGAACCGACGGTGCAGGCCTTTTGCACCCCGACACCCGAGCTTGCGATGGCACAGGCTAAAGCCATAGATGACCGACGTGCGCAGGGAGAAACACTGGGCGCGCTGGCAGGCGTGCCGCTGGCGGTAAAAGATCTCATCTGCACCGCAAACGTCCGCACTACCTCCGGTTCAGCAGCATACAAAGAGTTCGTACCGGAAGATGACGACATCACGGTGGAACGGCTACTGGCCGCCGACGCCATTCTGCTGGGTAAAACCACCGCGCCGGAGTTCGGCTACAGCGGCGTCGGGCACAATCCGCTTTTTCCGTCGCCACGTAATCCCTGGAATCTGGCGATGACGCCGGGCGGTTCCAGCGCGGGTTCCGGGGCGGCGGTGGCGGCACGCCTTTGCCCGATTGCACTGGGCAGCGATGGCGGCGGGTCAGTGCGTATTCCGGCGGCGCACTGCGGCATTTTTGGCTTCAAGGCGTCGATGGGGCGGGTGCCGTTATGGCCCGGCTGTCGTGATGAACGCTATCCCGGCGTGTCGAGTTGGGAGTCGCTGGAGCATATCGGGCCGATGACGCGCAGCGTGCGCGATGCCGCCCTGATGATGTCACTGATGGCAGGACCGGATATGCGGGACCGCCACTCGATCCCCTGCAGCGACGTTGACTGGCTGGGTGCACCAGAACATCTGCCTGGCAAGTTGCATATCGCATTCAGCGCAGATTTTGGCTATGTGGCCGTTGACCCGGAAGTCCGCGCTGTTGTCAGCGCGGCGGTAAGGCGATTTGCTGCTGAAATCGGTGCGGAACTGGAGCTGGCCGATCCTGGCTTCCCGGATCCGTCAGCCGCTTTTGGCGCACTGGTGGCGATGGAAAGTGATCTCACCGGCATGCGCCAGATGATGGTGGAGCAGGGCAGCACGATGTCACCGCATCTGGTCGCTATGTTACAGCGCGACTGGCGGGCAGAGAACTTTACCGATGCCATCGCCACCCGCAAAGCGGTCAGCAATAGCCTGTGGCGCTTTATGCAGCGCTTTGATCTGTTGATCACGCCGACGCTGGCCGTGCCGCCGTTTCCGCTGGGAATGCAGGGACCGGAGATCATTGATAGTCGCATGGTTCGCAACGATCACTGGCTCTCATTCTGCTTCCCGTTCAACTTCACCGGCCAGCCCGCCGCGTCAGTGCCTGCCGGTTTCACCGCCAGCGGCCTGCCGGTCGGTATGCAGATTGTTGGTCGTCATCTTGATGATGCTTTAGTGCTGGCTGCCAGTGCCGCTTTCGAGCGCATTCAGCCGTGGAATCACCTTCAACCCGGAATCGCCCAATGAAAACGTCTGACACACCTGCGCTGGAGCAGGAATTTGAACATGAGCCGGTGCCGCTGACGCATCGTCATTCAACCCGCTCTGTTTCAGCGGTCTGGTTTGGATTCCCGATGATCCTCACCAATGCGCTGTTTGGCGGCATCATTACCTGGCATCTGGGCTTCTGGCCCGCGCTGATCGCCATTCTGCTGGGCAACCTGGTGCTGTTCGCCTATGTCGGCGCGCTGAGCTGGTACGCCGGTAACAGCGGGATGAACTTTGCTTTACAGGCCAGACGCACCTTTGGCAGCAAAGGCTACATCCTGGTCTCGGGTTTTCTCTCGACGGTGGTGATCGGCTGGTATGCCTTCCAGACCGGCCTTACCGGCACGGTGATTAATCAGACCTTCGGCTGGAATGCGCTGGCGGTGACGGCCTTTGCCATGATCCTCTACACCGGCATCACGTTCCTGGGCGTGCGGGCGCTGTCCGTGCTGGGGATGATCGCCGCGCCGCTGTTTGTGGTGCTCGGGATGGTGGCACTGTGGCTGATCAGCAAACAGCACGACTTCTCCGTGGTGACGCAGTGGAAAGGCAGCGCCAGCGCCGCCGGCGCAATGAGCATGGGCACCGCCGTCACCATGGTGGTGGCCGGTTTTGCCGACTCCGGCACCATGACCGCTGACTTTACCCGCTGGTCGAAGAATGGACGCTCAGCGGTCATCGCTGCCTTCTCCGCTTTTCCGGTTGCGAACGTCATCTCGTATCTGTTCGGCGTGGTAATTGTAGCCGTGGGCGCGACGGTGGATCCGCTGACCAATGGCGGTAACTTCCTGCCGATGCTGATGGGGCACAGTGCCATCCTGTCGGTGGTGGCCTGCCTGTTTGTCTTTATCAATCTGGGATCGGTCTGCACACACTGCCTCTACAACGGCGCAGTGGGTTTCAGTCATCTGTTCAGCAGCAAAATGCGTCTGTGGACGCTGATCCTCGGCGCCATTGGTGGCGCGCTGGCACTGGCGGGCGTCTGGTCTTACTTCCTGGCGTGGCTCAGCCTGCTTGGGATCGTGGTGCCACCATTTGGTGCTGTGATGATTGTGGATTTGATCTTTATGGCGCGCATCAGTGAGCAGCGTCCGGCTCAGCGATTCCGTGGTACAGCGTTTGCCGCCTGGGCAATAGGTAGCCTGTGTGCGGTGATCGCTCATGTGGCTTTCCCGCAGTTCGGTGAAGCAGTGATTGGTCTGGTGACCGCCGCCATCAGCTACAGCGTGATCAGCAAAATGCGCATGCCGCGCCCGGTAATGGAGAACAGCAATGCCCGATTACAGCGTTAATTCAACCCCTTACGCCTGGCCTTTTGACGGCAGTTTCACCCCGGCTGACACGGCGTTAATTGTGATTGATATGCAGACCGACTTCTGTGGCGTCGGCGGCTATGTCGATAGCATGGGCTATGACGTCAGCCTGACCCGCGCACCCATCGCCCCGTTGCAGCAGGTGCTGGCCGCGATGCGCGCCCGGCAGTTTCCGATTATTCATACCCGTGAAGGGCATCGGCCCGACCTCAGCGATTTGCCCGCCAATAAACGGTGGCGTTCGAGACGGATGAATGCCGGCATTGGCGATGTCGGACCGTGCGGCCGCATTCTGGTGCGCGGCGAGCCAGGCTGGGAGATTATTCCGGAGCTGGCCCCGTTGCCGGATGAGGTCGTGATTGATAAGCCAGGTAAGGGGTCATTTTACGCCACCGATCTGGAGCTGATACTGCGCAGTCGTGGCATACGTAATCTGATTCTCACCGGTATAACCACCGATGTCTGCGTTCATACCACGCTACGTGAAGCCAACGATCGCGGTTTCGAGTGTCTGGTGTTATCTGATTGCTGTGCCGCAACGGAGCGGCGTCATCATGAGGCGGCGCTGAGTATGATCCATATGCAGGGCGGCATCTTTGGCGCGGTTGCCACCTCTGCCGCACTGCTGGACAGCCTGGGCAGTTAGTCTTTCTGGCGGATAACCTGAGCGTACAACTCCGCTCAGGCTATCCCGTCAGGCGATGATACCTGCCTGACTGTCTGGCGCAGCTCTCTTCATCAGCGTTTCAGGTCGGGCACCGCCTGACTGAACAGATCGCTCTGAAGCTGATTACAGCCTGCATCCGCCAGTGCAGACATCTGCCCCTGTGTTTTCACGCCTTCTGCTGTGACCACCAGGCCCAAAGGCTGAACCAGCTTCATCACCGATTCAATACTTGCTACTGAATTTTCCGCTACGCCGGGCGGGATAGTCCGACCGCTCGCTTGGGCCATTGAGGTAAATCTGCCGCATCACCGCGCATTTCCTGCCAACTTCGCTGCAATGGTTCATACTCATGGGCGCTAAATGTGTTACGAACGGATAGCCGTGCAGACAACGGTTACTGAGTTTGTCACTTCGCTGACAGCCTGAGGTTGCCAGCTGACTATAAGGGAAAATAATGCCATTGTTATTCGGTGAGTTATCTGGTTTCCCGTCATGGGTGCCTGTTGTATTACTCGTCTCGCTTTCGTTTATCGTGGGCTTCCTGGCCCGGCTTATCCTGCTGGCCTTTATCCGCTACTGGCAGAGTCGCGACAGAAAGCTGTTCAAATCCCTTGAGAAGCACCTTAGCGGGTCCATGTTCTTTTTCGTACCGCTATTAATGATCAATGTCGGGATTAACTACATTAACTTTCACCCTGAGTCGCTTGAGTTAATCACTAACATCATCAACGTCTTTATTATTATGTCATTCTGTTCGGTCCTGATACGGCTGACCAATGTGGCGCAGGATATGCTCTATATCCGCTATGACATTAATATTTCGAATAATCTTCGTGCACGAAAAATTCGTACGCAGATTATCTATGTCAAAAAAGTGGTTATTGTCATCCTGGTACTGTTCTGCATTTCACTGATACTGCTGAGCTTTCCTGGCGTCCGTAAATTCGGCACCACTATTCTGGCCGGTGCAGGTGTTGCCGGTATCATTATTGGTTTCGCCTTACAGAAGTCGCTGGTTAATCTGTTTGCCGGTATTCAGATCGCCTTTACCCAGCCTATCAAAATTGATGACGCGGTGGTGGTGGAAAAAGAGTGGGGCTGGATTGAGGAGATCAACCTGACCTATGTGGTGGTGCGCATCTGGGATTTGCGCCGTCTGGTGCTGCCAATTACTTACTTCACTGAGAATCCGTTTCAGAACTGGACGCGTAATAATGCCCAGATTTTAGGATCGGTATTTCTCTACGTGGATTACTCCATGCCGCTGGAGCCGCTGCGCAGGCAGTTTGAAAAAGTCCTGAGTGAAACCAAACTCTGGGATGGGGAAACGTCTGTACTTCAGGTGACGGATACCACCGAAAAAACCATGACCATCAGGATGCTGATGACTGCCCAGAACTCGCCAATCGCTTTTGATCTGCGCTGTTACGTCAGGGAAAAGATGATTGAGTTTATTCAGCAGAATTACCCGGAAAGCCTGCCACAGGTGAGGGCGTCACTGACGGATAGCGGGGGTGAAAAGTCAGCAAGGGAAATAGCTGAATAGCGGGTTTTGAGGTGCGGAACGGCGTTTACTGTTGCAAACAGGCGTCAACGCGTAAAGCCTTAAACAGGCCATACCGACAGGGGGGCTTGTCGGTGCCGCCCGATGCCAGCGTATCGACTACCCTGGCGCCTGAGTCCGCAGAGGTGACAAAGAGCACGGCCACCATCGCCATGGCAATAAAGGAGAGCAGCGAGCTGAAGGGGAAGTGCTCAGGGAAGTTGAACAGTGCCAGCGTCTGATCGCTCACGATCCTCTGCGGCAGGTCAGTGGCACCCTGCTGCACAATCAGCCAGATTGCGCTGTTGCCGAAAAAAGTCATCCAGCGCAGCGTAGCGACCGTTGCCGTGGTGGTGGCCACCCACAATCTGGCGTTTGGGTACTGACCGGCGTGCTGATTGCGTCGCTGAACTTTGCCACCAAAGTGGCCTGCTTTATGGCGGTCTCCTCGGTGCTGAAGGGCGAGACACGCACCTATACCGTAACCGGGCAGGTCTTCTTTGCCTCGGCTGACCGGTTTATCCATCACTTCGATTTCCACGAGGCGCTGGATCGCGTGGTCATCGACGTGTCGCTCGCCCATTTCTGGGACATCACGTCGGTCAGCGTGCTGAACCGCATCGTGATTAAGTTCCGCCGCAAAGGTGCCGACGTGGACGTCAGAGGCATGAACGGGGCGATCCGCACTCTCGTTGACCGCTTTGGTGTGCATGACAAACCCGAAGAAGTTGAAAAGCTGATGGGCAGCCGCTAAACCGGATGTGCCGCTAGCCCTGATGCACGTGCTGTAAAAAAGATCCTCCCGCAGGTTCCGGACTGAATGAAAAAGCAGGCCTGTTAATGATTTTTCATTTGCATAATCGGCTGCTTACAAAATTCAGTAACGCGTTGACCTCGTATTCTTATTCTGGAAAACAAGAAGGCTGAAATGCCCTTTTTCCCCTGTCCTTCCGGTAATACCTTTCCAGGTAAAAACACAAAGCTTAATAAAACCTTAAGATCTGAAGGCTATTTCTCTCTATTTATTCAGTTAACATGCTATTCCGTATCATGTCTTTTAATTTGTACAATAAAATCAGAAGCCTGCGGAATAGGTTATCGCTTTTTTTCAGCAGAGCCTTTCAGGTTAGAGCCTGAATGATAACCTGGTGAATTATCAGGGTCTTAATTTGCACGGCCAGATACAAATATTAAGGGAGGTGATCTGCATCAATAAATATCATTATTTAAGGGCGGGTGATGAAAGTGGCTCTAATAAATATCGTCGCTATGCCGATATGTAACGTAACCCTGAGGAAATGTCAGTCTCAGGTACTTTTCAACACCAGGATTATTAAAATGAATATTATAAAAAAAGTGTCAAAATTCAATATAGGCAGGAAGCTTACTCTGGGGTTTTTGCTGGTTATACTGGCGTCACTGGCTATATCAGTCCTTGCTGCCCTCTGTTTTTTAAAAATCCAGGATAACTCGGAAAAGCGCGACGTCACGGTACAAATGGTTGATGCACTGGCGAAAGCGAGGCTGAACCGCACGCTATTTCAGTACACCCGCGACACTAAATTCATCGAACTCAACGGTGAGGCGATGAATCAGTTGTCTGCTTTGTACAAAAATCTTGAGAAATATTCCTGGTCAACAGGCGGTCGTGAAAAGCTTTCTGCGCTCAATACTGCTCTGGCTCAGTATCAGGAAAAGCGTCAGCACTTTCTCGCAAGCAACCACAGTGCAGCCCTTTCTCTGAATGATATTCAGGCTCTCGGACTGACGTCAGTGGCGGAAAAACTGGCTGCCCGACAGGCTTATGTCCCGGCAGACCTTACTGCACCCCTGCTGGCTCTCAGCCTCAAAACTGAACAGGCTGCATTTTATGTTCAGGCGTTCATGCATGGGCCAGATGCTTCCACACTGAATAAGTTTAACGAAATCAAAGACGGTTTTTCACCACTCGTCAGTCAGCTTAGTGGTCTCGCTGACACCTCACTCGGTGCGCTTCTGGCCGATGTGGCGCAAAAAACCACCTCAGGCACCACGCTGTTAAATAATTATCTCCAGTCAGTGCAGGTCGAAAAACGCGCCTCAGATGAAATGACCGCAGCTGCGGGAAAACTGAATCAGTCAATCACTGACCTCGCGTTCTTTCAGTCTGAACAGGCTCAGAAATACATGCATACCGCACTGTGGCAGATTGGTTTTGCCACCCTTGTCTGTATCACTCTCAGTCTCCTGATTGCCTGGAGAATGACCCGCAGCATCACCGTTCCGCTGAGAGAGACGCTTTCTTCGGCACAGCGTATCGCTGAAGGTGACCTGACCGCCGAAATAACCAGTTCCCGTACTGATGAGCTTGGCGAACTGATGACTGCCATGGGCGCCATGAACCTGAGCCTGCGCAACATCATCTCCCGGGTCCGGGATGGGGTGAATAACGTCGCCCGCGCCTCGTCTGAGATTGCAGCAGGAAATACCGACCTCTCATCGCGCACAGAACAGCAGTCGGCTGCCGTGGTTGAGACGGCTGCCAGCATGGAGGAATTAACCTCCACCGTTAAGTTGAATGCGGAGAACGCCCATCACGCCAGTCAGCTGGCCACGGAGGCGTCGCACAATGCCAGCTGCGGCGGGGAAATCATCAGTGAGGTGATAACCACAATGGGCGGAATAAGTCAGAGCTCAGGCAAAATCGGCGAAATCATCACCGTTATTAACGGTATCGCTTTCCAGACGAATATTCTGGCGTTGAATGCGGCAGTAGAGGCCGCGCGCGCAGGTGAGCAGGGCCGGGGCTTTGCCGTTGTGGCAGGCGAAGTGCGCAATCTTGCACAGCGCAGTTCACTGGCCGCAAAAGAGATAGAAGTGCTGATTCGGGAATCACTGGACAGAGTGAGTAACGGTACTGAGCTGGTAAACCGCGCCGGCGTGACAATGGAGGGTATCGTCAGGTCCGTGACGCAGGTAAGGGACATCATGGGTGAAATTGCCGCTGCATCAGACGAACAGAATCGCGGCATTACCCAGATTGCACAGGCCATGACGGAAATGGATAGTACAACCCAGCAAAACGCTGCGCTGGTTGAGGAGTCTTCTGCTGCGGCCAGCAGTCTCGAAGAACAGGCGCTTGAGCTTGAAAAAACCGTTGCCGTTTTCCGTGTGCCGTCTTCTGGGGCGTTTACACCCAGGGCGCAGACCACCAGGCGCAACGTACAACCCTCAGTATCCCTGATGGCGTCGAAAGCAAACTGGGAAACCTTCTGATCATCGTTGTCCTGCATTCTGAGGGGCCGCCCGACGTCGTTTCTGGCATCCGGTGGTCTCCTTTCGGGTTTATGTCATCGGAGGTGGTAAATGTGTGACGATAACGCCGTTAATGCACTGCATGTTCACATTGGTAAGGCGGTGGAGGCTCTTTTTTATGATGGCGAGCCAGTCACCCGTGCAAAAGTCATTGCCCAACTATGTCTGTTGTTAGATGAAGAACCTGACTGCATCCTGCAAAACGAAATAGCAGGCGCAGTCAGCCTGCTCACTTACCCGTTCGCCACAAAATGAGAGTGAACGGGTTGCTACAATCCCTGGCGACAGAATTTTGCGTGCGATGAGAGGTTGATCTGAAGAGGACGTGGTTAACCTCCGCACTGCATTAATGATCGGGCGCACCCGATTTACTGTAGCAACAAACATTCAGATTTATTCCTGTGATCCTCAATCTTCCTGGCAACGAGGCTCGTTCAGACGAGCATAGGGAAAGGGTACGGCTGACCCGGTGGCTGAACGCATTACCGGCTGTAAGCTGTATCAGTCCGGATAAGCAAGCCTGTGAAATCGCTGAAAGATATCAGTAAGTATTTTGATGTATTCAGCGGGTCCGAGGCTGATGCAGCCCATTTTTCACAGTAATTTTATTAATTCAGACAGCCGCTTAAGGGACAGGTTATAACCTGCACGTGATTTTTAGCTTTTTTCCACTCTATGGTGTCCGGCAGTGATATGCCAGCGTTTCTCGCTTTTTCCTCTCATGGTGTCGCGTCATGTACGGGCGTCGCCGGTCGTGCCGCGTCGCCGGATTATCCGGAAAAGGTCAATTATCGTAATGAGTGCAAACTTCGATATCTCTCAAAAAACATAACAATAACTGCTTAGTTTCACCGTCTGACCATAAAGTGTGTTTTAGGATAGCCGATAAAAGAAAGGTATCTTGACATCTCCCTCGGGTAACCTCTCATGACAATTTTAAAGAAACTTACGCTGGTCTTTACCTTTACACTTCTGGCGCTGCTTTTTTTGGGCATTATCAGTATCCGCTCTCTGGGCGGCGCACAGGATCGGTTCGAGTATGTGGCGACCAACTCTCTGCCCAGCATTAACAAAATCAGTGAAATCTCTCAGCTTCGTGAAGAAGCAAGACGGCAGATACTGATGGGTCTTCTGGTTACCGATAAAGCGATATTTGAAAAGCATATGGTCACCGCAAAGGAATATCTGACCAAAACGCGCGAGGCAATGGATTATTATAAATCTCACCTGATTACAGACGATAACGACGGCCAGTTGATAAGCCAGACTATTCAGGATTTCGGCGTCTATCTCGAGAAAGTGAATAAGATGGTGGGCGTTTATCAGACCGGCGGCATTGATGCGGCCAGGGCTATGGTTTCCGATCAGGGAGAGACAGCGGCGGCATCGGTTGTGGTAAGCCAGAATCTGAAGGACATCCTGGCTTATAACTATCAGGTTGCCAACAAATTTGCAGCGGAAAATCATGCCGAGTATCTGCATACGTTATGGCTTCTGAGCAGCATTATTGCAGCCGCGGTGTTAATGACAGCCCTTTCTTCGTACTCTGTCCTGAGCTATATCAGAAAAGGCCTGCAGAATTTACAGAGCACCATGAAAACCATCGAGGAAACCCTGGACCTGACTCTTCGGGTAAATCTCAATAAAAAAGATGAACTGGGCGCAACGGCTGGCAGTTTTAATGCCCTTGTGACTAAGTTTCGGGAGGTTCTTTCAGGCGTCCGGGATGCCAGCAAAGAGGTGGATACGGCGTCAGAGGAAATCGCTCACAGCAATGATGATCTGTCATCACGCTCAGAGTCTCAGGCTTCTTCACTTGAGCAAACCGCAGCCAGTATGAACGAGCTGTCGGCCACCGTGAAACACAATATGGATAACGCGACAGAGGCGAATAACTTCATCGGTAAAGTGCAATCCATCGTCAACCATAGCAACCGTGAGCTGAATGATTTAACAAGTGCCATCAACGATATCTCTGTCTCTTCAAATAAGGTTTCAGAAATTATCTCCATTATTGATGGCATTGCGTTTCAGACCAACATTCTGGCGCTTAACGCTGCAGTGGAAGCCGCCCGTGCCGGGGAGCAGGGCAAGGGGTTTGCCGTGGTCGCCGGCGAGGTCCGCTCATTGTCACAGCGTTCTTCTGTAGCAGCCCAGGATATCCGGGGTCTGATTGAAGAAGCAATCCAGAATGTGGATAAAGGCGTGGTATACGCAGCGAATGTGACGTCGCGAATGAATGAAGCTCTGAGTGTTGTTGATGAAACGACGCAATTGATTAATCAGGTCAATACTTCCTCTAAAGAGCAGAGTTATGGGATCGACCAGGTGAACATTGCGGTCACGCAGATGGAAAGCAATCTGCAGCAGAATGCCGCAATGGTAGAGCAGATGTCTGCCGCTGCGGGCTCACTGAGTCAGCAGGCGGGCAGGCTGCTGACAGAGGTCAGCTCATTTAAGCTCTGAGCCAATCCGGATTCAGCCAGCGTTTATTACCGCACAGGCTGAGAACATAGCGTGACTGGCCCTGTTTTACCGGTTTCAATCCCGTGTAGGGCAGGGTGCAGCCTGAGGGTCAAAAAAATTTATTGCCGTCAAGGATGCGGGCTAAATGCGCTCAGAACGGAAGGCTCGCTTTGAGAATTATATCGACGCACGCAGCGGGCGATAATTTTGCGGTATCCAGCTGCAGATGATCCCTTCTCCAGGGTTCATAATCACGATCCATGACGGCCTGCCAGTCAGGCACTTTTAAGCCAGGAATTTCTGAGATTCTGTTCTCTACACGAGCCCGATGCTGTTCCGGATCCGAACAAAGGATTTCGATTTCCAGAAAGGGAACACCTGATGATAGTGCGATATCACGAAAACTATCTCGCACCAGATTAAGATCATTTACTGAGTCAGTGACAACGGGTAGTCCCAGTCTGAGATTCTCCCGCGCAAGCGCATAGAGGATGAAATAGCCTTCAGGGCCAATCTCTCTGAACGCTGCTGATTCATTACGCAGTACCTGTTCGATCGTATCGACGCGTAAATACACCGCTTTTAATTTTTCAGATAACATTTTAGCGACCGTGCTTTTTCCACAACCGGGAAGGCCACTGAATATGTACAGCATAACGACTCCTGTTTAAATCCGCGCTCCAGCGTTGAATGCTGACATGTTTGCAGAGCATGCTGCGCGCGATTATCCATACACATTACGAATGCGCATCACCCTTTGCCCGCAGCGAACGTGGGTGATTCTGCATAGCTATTTATCTGGCAAGGCTTCAACATTAGCAGAGCGGATTGCCGGGAGGTTTTGGGTAATCTTTTCCACAGGCCAGTCCCACCAGGCCAGCTTCTCGAGTATGGATATGGTCTCATCGTTAAAACGCTGCCTGATAACCCTGGCTGGATTACCCCCCACAATCGAATATGCCGGGACATCCGACGTGACGACAGAACGTAACGAAATGATCGCGCCGTTACCGATTTTAATGCCTGGCATAATCAGCGCCTGATAACCAATCCATACGTCATTGCCAATCACTGTATCGCCTTTATCAGGCAGGTCACTGGCGTGAGGCTGGCTTGCTTCCCATCCGTTTCCGAAGATGTAGAACGGATAAGTGGAGAACCCCGTCATGCTGTGGTTAGCCCCATTCATAATGAACTGAACGCCTTTCGCTATAGCGCAAAATTTTCCAATAATGAGTTTGTCGCCAATAAACGGGAAGTGATAAAGGACATTGCGCTCGAAGTTTTCTGCGCCTTCAGGGTCATCATAATACGTAAAATCACCGATGATGATGTTGGGGTTTTTCACCCTGTTTTTAATAAAACAAACTTGTGGGAAGCCTTCCATTGGATGGGGATTGGCCGGATCCGGTCCGTACATATTCTCTCCTTTACGTGCGGCTTTAGGTCGTTCCAGTGTACACCCTAATGCCCGTTGTCCTTTTCACAGACACAATGTAACCATGATGAGGGATAGATTCTGTCTGTGAAAAACTTCCGTTTCCTGATGTGCTGCTTATTAGAGTCTGGATAAATAATACGCAAAATTTTCATTCTCTGTTCATCCCTTTATTATCAATCATAGAGAATCAGAAACGATTTTATTAATGCCGTTTCGCCAATGTGAAGCGTCACACGACGCCGTTTTCATAACGGCTGGTTTCAGATTTACCACTCAAAAATAAAATTTTTGCATTTTTGTCAGTTTATGCAGGGGCAAAGAGTTCTGATTTTCAGAATATTATATTTCAATTAAATCAAAGAGTTATGCGTGTAAGAATCCTGGCTATATGGAAGGTTTGGTAGGAAAGCGAAACGCTGAGAAACATAACTTTACATTGGTTTTTTTATGTGACGCTCAGAAGGCCAGTAAAAGACGTTAATTTAATCAGATTGCTTAAAATTAACAGTGTAAATTTCGCTCGCCGGGCAAATTATCTATATCGCCATATACTGACAGCATATTCGTTGAACGAATATAACCGTCTTTTATTAACGCTAATTCATAGCGGCAGGGCTGGCACCATACCGGCGTTTTAGCACAGGAGAGAGTAAAATGGATCAAACCGCATTTATGATTGGGTTTTCGGTCATGGCCATTGCGTCACTGATTATTTACGTGACCGGTGATAAGAAATATCCCTTTGGTCACCATACACTCGTGCACGCGTCAGTGCCGTTTATTGCCGCCACAGCCTATCTGGCCATGGCGTTTGGGTTTGGCAATCTCACGCTGGACAGTGGCACGATAGTGTACCTGGCGCGTTACGCTGACTGGTCCATCACCACGCCTCTCTTACTGGCCGGGTTGGTCATGCTGGCTTTCCATGAACAGGGTAAACCAGGAGAAATGGGCGGCTTTCTGACTGCCATCATTGTGCTGGATGTGATGATGATTATCACCGGCCTGGTCTCTTCCCTGGCGGAAAATCCTGTCGCGAAATGGGTGTGGTATTCATGGTCGTGTGCGGCATTTCTGGGCGTTGTTTATCTGCTCTGGGGGCCACTGCGCGCACTGGCCGCGACGCGAGGCAACGCGCTGGCAGGTGCCTACAACAAGAATGTAGCCTTGCTGACCCTCGTGTGGTTTATCTATCCGATCGTTTTTCTGGTCGGTCCGGAAGGTCTCAGTGTCATCACTGATGCGACATCTGTTCAGGCATTCCTGATTCTGGATATTATCGCTAAAGTTTTCTACGCCTTCTACGCTGCGGCTAATATGAAAAAAGCGCTCTCTCATACTACGCCTGTTGGTGCTGTGAGGAGATGACAGCCCAGGTGCGGTTCGGCTGGGCAGGACTCTGGGGGGCAGCGCTCGCTGCCTCTTTCAGCCCCCCTGCGGGGCAAGTGCTGTTTGCGACCCTGGCCATTGGCGTTATCGGCATGGCACACGGTGCCAGCGATCTTGACGTCGTTAAACGCGAGCGTCAGTTCCCGTTTCTTGCCGCCTATGGACTGGTCATCTTGATCTGTCTGTTCTGGTGGCACGGTGCTCCGGCGCTGGCGTTGCCCGTTTTTCTTCTGGCATCTGCCCTGCATTTTGCGCTTGAAGACGCCCCTGATGGACGCAGCCCCGAACGTCTGGCGCGGGGGATAAGTATGATAGCGGCCCCAGCGACACTGCATCTGCAGGCATTTAGCGCAATTCTGCATGAGGCGGCACCAGGATTTTCAATGCCGGACGCTCTTGCTGTGGGCATTGCCATTACAGGGGGACTCTGTGCGTCAGGGCTTATTTTTGCGGGTTTCGTTCGTCAGGACAGGCGTCTTCTGACGGGTACACTGGCGTTGTTACTGCTTCCACCTTTCGTCGGTTTTTCAATGGGATTCTTAATTTTACATGCGCTGCCGCAAACCCGACAGCGGCGCGATCAGCTGAAGTGCACCAGCTATCTCCGCTACCTGCAAGCCACCTGGCCGGTACTGACGGCGGCCCTTCTGCTGGCTGCGGGAACCATTGTGGTGATGCATCCTGTGGACAACGCGGGAATTCAGCCATTGTTTGCTGTACTGGCCGCACTGGCAATCCCGCATATGCTCATTACGCCCTGGTTTGAATCACGGCATCCGGCGTGAAACCGTCCCGCTAATAGGGTAGACGCCCCTACATTCACCACTCCTTCACTCCCCCGTCACCGTTCTGTCATCTGATCCCTTCAGGCTAACACCATCCCGCAGCGTCCTATTACTGCGTTCCCACTCTGTAACCCGTGAGGATTTCATCGTGATGGAGTTATCCAGACATCCGACCACTGTTTATCAGGCTGTTGCCGCACAACTGGAGCAGGCGCTGAAAGAGCGCTACCGCTGCGGCGACTATCTTCCTTCCGAGCAGCAGCTGGCCGATCACTACGAGGTCAACCGCCACACGCTGCGCCGGGCTGTCGATGAGCTGGTGCACAAAGGGCTGCTGCAGCGCCGTCACGGTGTTGGCATCCTGGTACTGATGCGTCCTTATGACTATCCGCTGCATGCCCAGGCGCGCTTCAGTCAGAACCTGATGGAGCAGGGGAGTCACCCGACCAGCGAACGGCTGCTGGCGGTACTGCGTCCGGCCAGCAACGACGTCGCCAATGCGCTGGGCGTGAAAGAGGGCGACAACGTCATTCATCTGCGCACCCTGCGCCGCGCCAATGGCGTGCCGCTCTGCCTGATTAATCATTTCCTCGCCGACCTCAGCTGGTGGCCGCAGCTTCAGCAATTTAATAGCGGCTCGCTGCACGACTTCTTAGTGGAACACACCGGCAAACAGCTGGTGCGCACTCAGACGCGTATCAGCACCCGCCGGGCGCAGGCCAAAGAGTGTCGGCAGCTCGACATCGCCCTGCATGCGCCGCTGCTCTGCGTGCGAACGCTCAACAAAACCAGTGATGGCGCAGTGGCGGAATACTCCGTCAGCCTGACGCGCGGCGACATGATCGAACTGACTCTGGAGCACTAATGGAACAGCAAACAGATCGCCAGCGCTGGCTGTCGGTACTGGCGCACAGCAGCGCCGCCTTGCTTGAAGCGCACTGGCAGGCGCTTAGCCTCCAGCCCGAGTTCACCCTGGTCCGTCCGGCAGAGATTGGGCTGACGCGACTCCAGGCGCGGATGGGCGCTACCGGCAAACGCTTTGTCATGGGCGATGCCACGGTGACACGTGCGGTGGTGCAACTGAGCGACGGTACCCTGGGTTACAGCTATCTGCTGGGGCGCGACAAAGCCCATGCCGAACGCTGCGCCCTGCTGGATGCGCTGTTGCAGCAGCCGGAAACACGGCAGTTGCTGGAAGAGAAGATTATTACCCCGCTGGCGGCGTGGCGCGAGGAGCAGCGACAGCTGCGCGCCCGTGAAATCGCCAGCAGCAAAGTGGATTTCTTTACGCTGGTTCGCGGAGATAACTGATGACTTTACTGGCAAGTTTTAACCATCCGGTCGCGGATGCGCAGCGTGCGTTTCGCCGTATTTTGAAAGCGATGAGCGAGCCGGGCGTGATGGTCTCGCTGCCGCTGCAGCAGGGCTGGGGCGCACTGTCACCGGCGGCCACAGCATTGCTGCTGACGCTGGTCGATCAGGAAAGTCCGGTCTGGCTGGATGCGCAAATTGACAATGAACAGCTGCGTAACAATCTGCGCTTCCATACCGGTGCACCCATTACTTCGCAGCAGGACGCACCGTTCGCCCTGAGCCATGCAACAGCACAGCCCGATCCGACGCAGTTCGCGGCGGGTGACAATATGTCGCCGGAGAAAAGCACCACGCTGATTATCGAAGTGCCGTCGCTGAATGGCGGACTAACGCTGCGTCTCTCCGGCCCTGGCCTGCGGGAAACCCGTGCTATTGCACCACAGCTGCCGGAAAGCGTGCTGGAATATCTGCGCACCCGTCCGCATCCGTTCCCGCAGGGCGTGGATCTGATCTTCACCTGTGGCGAAGCGATCATGGCCGTGCCGCGCACCACCGTTGTGGAGGTGTGCTGATGTATGTCGCGGTGAAAGGGGGCGAAAAAGCCATCTCTAATGCCCATCAGTTACAGGCCGATCTGCGACGGGGCGATCGGGCAGTAGCGGAACTCGGCTGCGATCAGGTGGCGCAGCAGCTGGGGCTGGCGGTGGATCGGGTAATGACCGAAGGCGGCATATACGATCCTGAACTGGCGGCGCTGGCGATTAAGCAGGCCAGTGGCGATCTGGTCGAGGCGATTTTTCTGCTGCGTGCCTATCGCACCACGCTGCCACGTCTGGCAGAGAGCACGCCGCTGGCGACCGGTTCGATGCGCATCGAACGCCGCATCTCGGCGGTCTATAAAGATCTGCCGGGCGGCCAGGTGCTGGGGCCAACCTATGACTATAGCCACCGTCTGCTCGACTTCACCCTGCTGGCAAACGGTGAAACGCCTGCCGCGCCGCGTGACGACCGTTCGGTGCCGGATCAGTGTCCGCACATGTTCAGCATGATGACTGAAGAAGGACTGGCAACCGCCGAGAGTGATGACGGCAGCGAGCCAGATGATATCACCCGCGAGCCAATGCGCTTTCCTGCTTCGCGCGCTGCACGGCTGCAACAGCTGGTGCGTGGCGATGAAGGTTTTCTGCTGGCGCTGGGCTATTCCACCCAGCGCGGCTATGGCCGTACCCATCCGTTTGCTGGCGAGATCCGCACCGGCTATCTCAGCGTCAGCATCTGTCCCGAAGAGCTGGGCTTTGAGCTGGAGATTGGGGAAGTGCTGCTGACCGAATGTGAAATGGTCAACGGCGTCGCCCACAGTGATGACGCCGCGCCGCAGTTTACCCGTGGCTACGGGCTGGTGTTTGGCCGTGCCGAACGCAAGGCGATGGCGATGGCGCTGGTGGATCGGGCGCTGCAAAGCCGCGAGCAGAATGAGCGCGTGACCAGCCCGGCGCAGGACGAAGAGTTTGTGCTGTCGCACGCCGACAACGTCGAAGCCGCGGGCTTTGTCTCGCATCTCAAGCTGCCGCACTACGTCGATTTCCAGGCTGAGCTGGAGTTGCTGAAACAACTGCAGCACGATTATCAGGAGCGCAACCATGGCTGAACTCACCGGCTATAACAATGGCTATCTCGATGAGCAGACCAAACGCTCCATCCGTCGCGCCATCCTGAAAGCGGTGGCGATCCCCGGCTATCAGGTGCCGTTCGCCGGACGCGAGATGCCAATGCCTTACGGCTGGGGGACAGGCGGCATCCAGATTACCGCCAGCGTGATTGGCGATCAGGATGTGCTGAAGGTGATCGATCAGGGCGCTGATGACACCACCAATGCGGTGTCAATACGTCAGTTCTTTAAGCGGGTCAGCGGGGCCGCAACCACCGAACGCACCGCCGATGCCACCCTGATCCAGACCCGGCACCGCATCCCGGAAACGCCGCTGGAGGAAGACCAGATCCTGATATTCCAGGTGCCGATTCCAGAGCCGCTGCGTTTTATCGAACCGCGCGAAACCGAGACCCGCACCATGCATGCGCTGGAGGAGTACGGCATCATGCAGGTGAAGCTGTATGAAGATATCGCCCGCTACGGCCATATCGCCACGACCTACGCCTATCCGGTCCGGGTTAACGATCGCTACGTGATGGATCCGTCGCCCATTCCCAAATTCGACAACCCGAAGATGCACATGATGCCTGCGCTGCAGCTGTTTGGGGCCGGGCGTGAAAAGCGCATCTACGCCTTACCGCCTTACACCCGCGTGGAGAGCCTCGACTTCGACGATCACCCCTTCACCGTGCAGCAGTGGGATGAACCCTGCGCGCTGTGCGGATCGCGCCACAGCTACCTCGATGAGGTGGTGATGGACGATCAGGGAACGCGGATGTTTGTCTGCTCCGACACCGACTTTTGCCATCAGCAGCAGGAACAGCAACATGCACAGTGAACAGCCGCTGCTTGCGGTGAACCAGCTCACCCATCTTTATGCGCCGGGCAAAGGGTTTGAGCAGGTCAGTTTTGATCTCTGGCCTGGCGAAGTACTGGGGATTGTCGGCGAGTCCGGCTCCGGTAAAACCACGCTGCTGCAGAGCCTGTCGGCCCGTCTGACGCCGCAGCAGGGCAGCATTCACTATCAGAACCGCGACCTCTATGAGATGAGTGAAAGCGACCGCCGTCGCCTGCTGCGCACCGAGTGGGGCGTGGTGCATCAGCATCCGATGGACGGGCTGCGTGCGCAGGTCAGCGCGGGCGGTAACATTGGCGAACGGCTGATGGCGACCGGAGAGCGCCACTATGGCGACATCCGCGCCGAGGCGAGCCGCTGGCTGCAGGCGGTGGAGATTGATGCCAGTCGCATCGACGATCTGCCGACCACTTTTTCCGGCGGGATGCAGCAGCGTCTGCAGATTGCCCGCAACCTGGTGACGCAGCCTCAGCTGATGTTTATGGATGAGCCGACCGGCGGGCTGGATGTCTCGGTGCAGGCGCGACTACTGGATCTGCTGCGCACCCTGGTGCGCGAGCTGAATCTGGCGGTGGTGATTGTCACCCACGATCTCGGGGTGGCGCGACTGCTGGCGCATCGCCTGCTGGTGATGAAACAGGGGCGGGTGGTGGAGAGCGGTCTGACAGACCGTGTTCTGGACGATCCTCATCATCCTTACACTCAACTGCTGGTCTCTTCGGTGCTCAATTAAATGACAACACTCACTCCGCGCCTGCGGGTAGAAAATCTGTGTAAAACCTTTGTGCTGCACAACCAGAACGGCGCGGCGCTGCCGGTGCTGCACAACGCCAGCCTGACGGTGGGCGAGGGCGAATGCGTGGTACTGCACGGTCATTCCGGCAGTGGCAAATCCACGCTGCTGCGCGCGCTTTACGGCAACTATCAGCCCGACAGCGGTCATATACGGGTTGCACATCAGGGTGAATGGATCGACATGGCGCAGGCATCAGCGCGCCAGATTATCGCCCTGCGTCGCGACACGCTGGGCTGGGTCAGCCAGTTTCTGCGGGTGATCCCACGCGTGCCGACGCTGGAGATTGTGATGCAGCCGCTGCTGGAGCGCGGCGTTGATCGCGAATTCTGCGAAGCGCGGGCCGCCGAACTGCTCAGCCGGCTGAATGTGCCGCAGCGTCTCTGGTCGCTCGCCCCGTCTACCTTTTCTGGCGGTGAGCAGCAGCGCGTGAATATCGCACGCGGCTTTATCGCCGATTATCCGGTGCTGCTGCTGGATGAACCCACTGCCTCGCTCGACAACGTCAACAGTGAGGCGGTGGTGAGCTTAATTGAACAGGCGCGCGCACGTGGTGCCGCCATCGTCGGTATTTTTCACGATCGGGCGGTGCGCGAGCGGGTCGCCGACCGGCTGCACCTGATGCACCCGATCGACACAGGAGTGCAGGCATGATCATCAATAACGTCAGACTGGTGCTGGAAAACGAAGTGGTCAGCGGGTCACTGGAGTTCCGCGATGAGCGCATCAGCAGCTTCAGCGAAACCACCAGCCAGCAGCCCGGTGCGCTGGATGGTGAAGGTGCCTGGCTGCTGCCAGGTCTGGTGGAACTGCACACCGATAACCTCGACAAGTTTTTCACCCCGCGCCCGAAAGTGGACTGGCCCGCACACTCGGCGATGAGCAGCCACGATGCGCTGATGGTTTCCAGCGGCATTACCACGGTGCTGGACGCGATAGGCGTCGGGGATGTGCGCGACGGCGGGCACCGGCTGGATAACCTCAGCAAGATGATCGACGCCATCCGCGACAGCAACCGCAAGGGACTGAACCGGGCTGAGCATCTGCTGCATCTGCGCTGTGAACTGCCGCATCCTACCACTGCGCCGCTGTTTGAAGCGCTGATGGGCACGCCTGAGCTGGCGCTGGTATCGCTGATGGACCATTCGCCGGGCCAGCGTCAGTACGCGTCGCTGACCAAATATCGCGAATATTATCAGGGTAAATATCAGCTTAATGACGCCGAGATGGATCAGTTCGAGCATGACCAGCTCACCCTTGCGGCAGCGTGGTCGCAGCCCAATCGTCAGGCGATTGCGGGACTGTGCCGGGAACATGGCATCGCCATTGCCAGCCATGATGACGCCACCGCCGCGCATGTGGAAGAGTCCCATGCGGCAGGCAGCCGCATTGCGGAGTTTCCGACCACGCTGGAAGCGGCACGTGCCTCACGCTATCGCAACATGCAGGTGCTGATGGGTGCGCCCAACATCGTGCGCGGCGGCTCGCACTCCGGCAACGTCGCCGCCTGGGAACTGGCGTCACACGGCCTGCTGAACATTCTGTCGTCCGATTACTACCCGGCCAGCCTGCTGGATGCCGCGTTCCGGCTGGCGGATGACGAGCGCAACAGCCTGGGCATGGCGCAGGCCATCGCGCTGGTGACCTGTAATCCGGCCCGCGCATTAGGATTGGAGGATCGCGGTGTCATCGCGGAAGGTTGCCGCGCCGACCTGGTGCTGGCGCACACCGCACACGGCTACCCGCACGTGCGGCACGTCTGGAGCAAAGGCCGGCAGGTGTACTGATGGCGCGGCTGATCTGGCTCACCGGTCCCTCCGGCTCCGGCAAGGATAGCCTGCTGGATGCGCTGCGGGAGGCACCGCCGCCCAAACTGTTGATCGCCCATCGCTACATCACCCGCGCCGCCGATGCGGGCGGTGAAAACCATGTGGCACTCACCGAGGCGGAGTTTGCCCGCCGCGCCGCGCTCGGTCTGTTTGCCGTAAGCTGGGAAGCCCACGGTTTCCGCTACGGCATTGGCTGTGAGACAGAACAGTGGCTGCTGCGTGGACAGAATGTGGTGGTGAACGGGTCGCGGCTGCATCTGGCTCAGGCACAGGCCCGCTTTGGCTCACAGCTGCTGCCGGTCTGTCTGCAGGTGTCGCCCGCTGTGCTGGCGGCGCGGCTGCGTCAGCGTGGACGGGAAGATGAGGCGGAGATTGCCCGGCGGCTGGCGCGTGCTGCCCAGCCGCAGCCCGATGGCTGTCTGATACTCAGCAACGACGGCGCGCTGGCGGAAACCGTCTGCCAGCTTCGCCAGATACTGGAGGCGCATCAATGAGATCGACTTTTCCGGCACGGGCAGTAAGCGCCCGGCAGCGATATACGCGACCAGGAGCGCATCCATGAAACTCACTTTTCTTGGCACTGGCGGTGTGACTGCCGCGCCGCTGCCGGGCTGCGACTGTCACGCCTGTCAGCGGGCGCAGCGTAACAGCACTCATGCACGGGCGCCCTGCAGTGCGCTGATTGAGTCTGGCCACGAACGCATCCTGCTGGATGCCGGTCTGCCGCTGCTGGCATCACGCTTTCCGCCTGGCTCGCTGACCCGCATTCTGTTGACGCATTATCACATGGATCATGTTCAGGGCCTGTTTGCGCTGCGCTGGGGCGTGGGCGCGCCGATTCCGGTCTGGGGACCGCCCGATCCGCGTGGCTGTGACGATCTCTACAAACACCCTGGCCTGCTGGATTTCCGTCCCGCTTTAACCCCTTTTGTGGCGCATGCCTTTGGCGAGCTGCAGGTTACGCCGCTGCCGCTGCAGCATTCAAAGCTGACGCACGGTTATCTGTTTGACTGGCATGACACCCGGCTCGCCTGGCTGTGTGATACCTGCGGACTGCCGCCCGACACCGCCGACTTCCTGCGCGGCCAGCCGCTGGATCAACTGGTGATTGACTGCAACGATCCACCCCGTGCAGAGCCTCGAAATCACAATGATCTGACCCAGGCGCTGGCGATAGCAGAGAGGCTCAAGCCGCGTCAGACCTGGCTCACTCACCTCAGTCATGAGATGGATAACTGGTTAGCCGAAAACCCGTTGCCAGAAGGCGTGCTGCCAGCCCGCGACGGCCAGACTTTGCTGTGCGGCGCGCACTGGCCTGTCACGGTTTGATCATCTGGCTGTCATCTCGTGTTCATCGCGTCACGCCTTAATAACCGGCAGAACGCAATCAGCGATGACGGAGAACACCATGGCACAGGCACTTCTGAAAACGGTGGTCGACAACGATCTGCCACCGGCCAGCCTCAGCGGACAAAAAGTGTTGTCGGTGCAGAAACTGAGTAAAGCCTATGGCGACACGCAGGTGCTGGATCAGGTCAGTTTCGACCTGCACGCCGGTGAGCTGGTGGCGGTGATTGGCCGCTCTGGTGCGGGTAAATCGACACTGCTGCACATGCTCAACGGCACAATTAACGCGACGTCCGGTGCGATTATCAGTCTGCATCAGGGCGAAGCAGATCGTAACGTGGTCACGCTTAACAGCCGCCAGCTGCGCGAATGGCGCAGTCAGTGCGGCATGATCTTTCAGGATTTCTGTCTGGTGCCGCGCCTCGACGTGCTGACCAACGTGCTGCTGGGCCGCCTGAGCCAGACCAGCACGCTGAAATCCTTCTTCAAAATCTTTTCTGACCAGGACCGCGCGCACGCCATCGAACTGCTGCAGTGGATGAACATGCTGCCGCAGGCGCTGCAGCGGGCCGAAAATCTCTCAGGCGGACAGATGCAGCGCGTGGCGATCTGCCGCGCCCTGATGCAGAACCCCAAAATCCTGCTGGCTGATGAGCCGGTGGCCTCACTCGACCCTAAAAATACCAAACGCATTATGGATGTGCTGCGCCAGGTCAGCGAGCAGGGCATCAGCGTGATGGTCAACCTGCACTCGATTGAGCTGGTCAAAAGCTACTGCACCCGGGTTATTGGCATTCAGCGCGGTGTCGTGCTGTTTGATGGCCATCCTTCCCGACTCACCGACAGCCTGTTGCACCAGCTGTACGGCGATGAACTTAACCAAATCCATTAACGTCCACAGCAAGAGAATAATTCCGAATGAAACTGACTTCTTTAGCACTTCTGACCAGTGTCATGGCGTTTGGTGTCAGCGCAGCGGATGCGCCGAAACAGCTTAATCTGGGGATTATGGGCGGGCAGAACGCCACCCAGCAGATTGGCGATAATCAGTGTGTAAAAACCTTCTTGGATAAAGAGCTGGGTGTGGATACCCAGATGCGCAACGCCTCTGACTATTCCGGCGTGATTCAGGGCCTGCTGGGCGGCAAGATCGATATGGTGCTGAGCATGTCACCGGCTTCGTTTGCGTCGGTCTACATTCAGGACCCGAAAGCGGTGGATGTGGTGGGTATTGTCGTCGATGACAAAGATCAGTCACGTGGCTACCACTCTGTCGTCATCGTTAAAGCGGACAGCCCGTATAAAAAGCTGGAAGACCTGAAAGGCAAATCATTCGGTATGGCCGATCCCGATTCGACGTCCGGCTTCCTGATGCCAAACCAGGCGTTTAAGAAGATGTTCGGCGGCACGGTGGATGACAAATATAACAACTTCTTCTCCAGCGTCACTTTCTCTGGCGGTCATGAGCAGGACATCCTGGGCGTGCTGAATAACCAGTTTGATGGCGCAGTCACCTGGACGTCCCTGGTCGGTGACTACAACAGCGGTTACACCTCTGGCGCCTTTGGCCGATTGATCCGCATGGACCATCCGGACCTGATGAAGCAGATCCGCATCATCTGGCAGTCGCCGCTGATCCCTAACGGCCCGGTGCTGGTCAGCAACAAGCTGCCCGCTGACTTCAAAGCGAAAGTGGTGTCGGCGATTAAAAAACTGGATAAGGACGATCACGCCTGCTTCGTAAAAGCCGTGGGTGGTGAACAGCATATCGGTGAGGCGACGGTCGCTGACTATAAAAACATCATCGATATGAAACGTGACCTGATGAAAGGCAGCCGCGGCTAAGGCCGACGGTGCCCTGACTTTCCCCGTCGAGGCGGGGAGAGCGGGACGCGGCAACCCCGCCTGCGTCCCGCTGCTTTAGCGCCGGAGATCCTCCTTTGACCGAATTCGAACACTACTACCAACGCATCCGACGCCAGCAGAAACGTGACACGCTGCTCTGGTCACTGCTGCTGGTGGCACTCTATCTGGCGGCGGGCAGGGTGGCAGAATTTAATCTGCTCACCGTCTGGCAGTCGCTGCCGCACTTTTTTGACTATCTGCATGAAATCCTGCCGGTGCTGCATCTGCCGCTGCTGTTTGCCGATGGCAAAACCGAAGGTTCGCTGGCCTACTGGGGCTACCGTCTGCCGATTCAGCTGCCACTGATTTGGGAAACGCTGCAGCTGGCGCTGGCTTCGACGCTGGTCGCGGTGGCCGTGGCCGCGGTGCTGGCCTTTTTCGCCGCCGACAACACCCAGACGCCGGTCAGCGTGCGGATGACCATTCGTGCCTTTGTCGCCTTTCTGCGCACCATGCCGGAACTGGCGTGGGCGGTGATGTTTGTGATGGCCTTTGGCATCGGGGCGATCCCCGGCTTTCTGGCGCTGGCGCTGCACACCGTGGGCAGCCTGACCAAGCTGTTTTATGAGGCGATTGAGTCGGCATCCGACAAGCCGGTGCGCGGCCTGGCCGCCTGTGGCGCCAGCAAGCTGCAGCGGATGCGCTTCGCCTTCTGGCCCCAGGTGAAACCGGTCTTTCTCTCTTACAGCTTTATGCGACTGGAAATTAACTTCCGCTCTTCAACCATCCTCGGGCTGGTTGGCGCAGGCGGTATCGGCCAGGAGCTGATGACCAATATCAAACTGGACCGCTACGATCAGGTCAGTATCACGCTGCTGCTGATTCTGATTGTGGTATCGCTGCTGGATACGCTATCTGGCCAGCTTCGTCGCCGTGTGACAGGAGATCGGACATGATGAGCCACGTACCTGATGTCACGCTAATGAAGCAGCAGCATCGTGAACTCTTTGCCGCGCAGCCGCGCTATCTGCGCCGCATAGGGCTGATGGCGCTGGCGGTGCTGCTCTACTATCTCTTTTTCTTTTCCGTATTTGGCCTGGAATGGTCGCGCCTGCTGATGGGCTGCCAGCAACTTGGACGCTATTTCCTGCGAATGTTTGTCTGGCATGACTTCATGAACTGGCCGTTTGGCTACTATTTTTCGCAGGTCGGGATTACCCTGGGCATTGTGTTCGCCGGGACGCTGACCGCCTCGCTGCTGGCGCTGCCGCTCTCGTTTCTGGCGGCACGCAACGTCATGCACGATGGCGCGGCAAAACCGCTGGCGTTTCTGATGCGCCGTGTGTTCGATGTGTTACGCGGCATCGACATGGCGATCTGGGGGCTGATATTCGTGCGTGCGGTCGGCATGGGGCCGCTGGCCGGGGTGCTGGCGATTATCCTGCAGGATGTCGGTCTGCTCGGCAAACTCTACGCCGAAGGGCACGAAGCGGTGGAGCGATCGCCAGGTCGCGGACTGAGTGCCGTGGGCGCCAACAGTCTGCAGAAACACCGCTTTGGCATCTTTACCCAGTCATTCCCGCAGTTTCTGGCGCTGAGCCTTTACCAGATTGAGTCCAATACCCGCTCGGCAGCGGTGCTGGGCTTTGTCGGCGCGGGTGGTGTCGGTCTGGTCTACGCCGAGAACATGCGCCTGTGGAACTGGGATGTGGTGATGTTTCTGACGCTGATCCTGGTGGTGGTGGTGATGGTCATGGATGTGATCTCCAGCCGCCTGCGTAAGCGATACATCAGTGGGAAACCGGTGCCGTTGTGGCAGCCTGCTGCGCGCGGTTAAGCCGTTCACTGCGCTGCCAGGCGCGCTGTAGCGCCTGCACCAGTTGTGCCTGCTGCCAGGGTTTCGCCAGCCGTTCACACAGCGGCAGCGTGACCGGCTGGTGGCGCAGATCCTGACCGCTGATAAGCAATGTCGCCAGCTGTGGCCAGTTCTGATGGGCCTGCCGGATCACCTCTGCGCCGTTAATCTCGCCGGGTAGCATCAGGTCGCTGATCAGCAGGTCGATATCCGGTGTCTGGCGCAGCAGCGCCAGCGCCTCTTCACCGTCGCCACATTCCAGCGTCAGATAACCCAGCTGATGCAGATGCTCGCACAGTGTCTGCCGTACCGCCGGTTCATCATCCAGCACCAGCACCAGCCGGTTACTGGCCGCTTCAACATCTGCTGCAAGGTCAGCCTCACCGGGCACAGGCGGTGGCGGGGCGATAACGGCGGCTTCCGCTGCGCGCGGCAACAAGAGACGCACCGTGGTGCCCTGGCCCGGCGCAGTTTCCAGTTCTATCTGTCCGCCTGACTGCCGCACAAAGCCGTAAACCATGGACAGTCCAAGCCCGCTGCCACTGCCGGTCGCTTTGGTGGTAAAGAAAGGCTCGAAAACCTGTTCGCGCACGTCGGCGGACATGCCGCAGCCGTGGTCGATCACCTCAATTGTGACGCGGTCACGTTTTTCTCCCCCTTCCAGACGACGCTGATTCCAGATGCGCAGCCGGATTTCGCCGTTTTGCTGGTGCATGGCATCGCGCGCATTCACTACCAGATTCATCAGCGCATTTTCCAGCTGGCTGGCATCGATCCAGGCGGGCCAGCCGGGGCGCTGGGCATCAATAATCAGCTGCTGTCCCGGCAGCAGCGAGTGCTGAAGCAAGCCCTGCAGGTTATCCACCAGCGTCACCACCGACACTGCGCGCGGATAGAGCGCCTGTTTGCGCGAGAAGGCCAGCAGGCGCTGCGTCAGCTGGGCGGCGCGATCTGCCGCCTGTCGCGCCCGCTCAATGCGGGTGGCGAGGGGGCCGGGCATCAGCTGGCCTTCGGTCAGCGCCAGACTGCCGATAATCACCGCCAGCAGATTGTTAAAGTCGTGCGCCAGCCCGCCGGTCAGCTGACCGACCGCCTTCATCTTCTGGCTGTGCTGGAGCGCTTCTTCCAGGGTTTTACGTGAGGTGCGGTCCAGCACGGTATTGACCATGCCGCGCCGCGGAATCGGACTGAAACGCAGCTCCAGCGTACGGCCATCGGCCAGCCGGATCTCCTGCTGCTCACCGGGATCGTGCAGATCCACCGCCAGCGGGGCCAGCAGCTGCTGATAGTGGACGCCGCGATGGACCTCACGCGGCGCAAGGCCGAGCAGTTCCGCATACTGCGCATTCCACACCACCAGCTGACCATTGTGATCAAACAGAGCAAAGCCGTCGCGCATCGCCAGGAAGGTGGACTCCAGCTGGTTACTCTTCTCTTTCAGCAGCCGTGAGGTGTGGGCCAGCGAGGCGGTATTTCGGGCAAAGACGTTAAAGGCCCGCGCCAGTTCCCCCAGTTCGTCACGCCGTTGCAGCCCCGGCACGCTGACGTTCTGTTCGCCCTGCGCCAGACGCGTCATCGCGCCGGCAATCGCTGTCAGGCTCGATCCGAGATTGCGGTAGATGTAGATTCCGGCATAGCCGGTAATCGCCAGCGCCAGCAGCACAAACAGCGCGATAAAGCCGATGATCGAATCAAGTTCGTGGTGAGTGGCCTGGGTACGCGCCTCACTTTGCAGCGCAACCTGCTGCACTGACGCATTGATATCGTCATTCAGCATCGCCACCAGTGCTTTAATCCGGTAGGTGGCATAGGCGATCGCCAGGTCGCTCTGTTCCAGCGCCTCCGCCAGCGGCAGCAGGCGCTGCTGAGTGGCCAGCAGTCGCTGCACGTTCTTGCCCGTGACGCCCGTCAGCGGCACAGTGCGCCACTGCGTCATCACCTGCTGGAGCTGCTCAATGATGGCGATGGGCGAGGGCGTGCGGATGGCGATAGTGATCAGCCGTTCGGTTTGTTCGCGCAGTGCGGCATCCGGCAGTATGAGCTGTTCCCGCTGCACCAGCTGGTTGATATGGCTGAGCAGAATCTGGGTCTGCCACAGATCACTCAGCATGTTATTGCGCTGCAGATGCCGCTGATGGCCATTCAGCAGCAGGCTATTAATCGTCTGCTCCAGCATCAGGCTGCGGGCGCGGATCCGGGCGATGCGCTCCGGCTGACGGGCCGCCAGCGGTGCGCTGGCCAGCAGGCTCAGCGACTGCTGCAACGCCTGCTGATTCTGCTGCAGGCGCTGCGATTCGCTTTGATACTCCAGTGCCCCGACCACCTGCGACAGCCGCACGGCCGCCGTCGCCACATTGGCGGTATCGCGCGCCAGCGCCAGGCTGCCATTCATATCTGCCAGCGTCTGCGCCTGCGCCTGCTCCTGAATTGCCCCGGCATGACGAAAGCCGATGATCGCCACCACGCTTACCATCAGCGTGACTGACACCACCAGCAGATTGAACATCAACAGGCGTCCACGCGCCCCGGCCTGCCACGGATAACTGCGCTGCATCCCACGACCTCTTAATCACTGCAACGATGCGCCGAGTATAGGAGCGTGATGTCAGGCGTTTATGACAAATATGAACGGCCGCTGACATTTTCCGTTTATCTGGCGTTGTTTTACTGGCGGCTATCCACAGTCCGCAGGAGCGAGGCGATGACAGCCACACCAATACTGGAAATGCGGGGAATTACCCGACGCTTCGGCAATTTTTATGCCCTGAAGGGTGTCGATCTCACGGTCTGGCCCGGTGAGGTTCACGCACTGATGGGTGAGAACGGCGCGGGTAAAAGCACACTGATGAAGATTCTGGCCGGTGCCTATACCGCCAGCAGCGGGGAAATTTTAATTGAAAATAAGCCCTGGGCACTGAAAGGGCCGAAAGAGGCGCTGGCTGCCGGGATTACCCTGATTTATCAGGAGATCAATCTGGCACCCAACCTGACGGTGGCAGAGAACATTTTTCTGGGTAGCGAAATTGCGCCTGGCGGGCTGGTGAAGCGGCGACAGATGGCTGAAGAGGCGCAGCGGGTCATTGATCGGCTCGGCGCACAGTTCAGCGCCTGGGATTTAGTCAGTCGTCTGAGCATCGCCGAGCAGCAGCAGGTGGAGATCGCCCGTGCGCTGCAGCGCAACAGCCGCATTCTGGTAATGGATGAGCCGACCGCCGCGCTCTCTAACCGCGAAACCGAACAGCTGTTTGCATTAATCAAACGGCTGCGCAGCGAAGGCATGGCGATTATCTACATCAGCCATCGTATGGCGGAAGTGTATGAGCTGTCTGACCGCGTCAGCGTGCTGCGTGATGGGCAATATGTGGGCAGCCTGACCCGTGACCAGCTTAACGCCAGTGAACTGGTGCGGATGATGGTCGGACGCCCGCTCAGCGACCTGTTTAACAAAGACCGCGCGATCCCTTTAGGCGACATCCGGCTGGCGGTGAATCACCTTACCGACGGCGGCAAAGTGCATCCCAGTAGTCTGGCAGTGCGGGCCGGAGAAATTGTCGGACTGGCCGGGCTGGTAGGCGCCGGTCGCAGCGAGCTGGCGCAGCTGATCTTCGGCGTACATAAGCCGAAAGAGGGCGAGATCTGGATCGACGGTGAGATGGTCACCATTCATTCGCCGCGTGATGCGATTGCCCGTGGCATCGGCTTCCTCACCGAGAACCGCAAAGAGCAGGGACTGTTTCTGGAGATGGCCGCGCAGGAGAATATTGTGATGGCGACGCTGGAACGTGACGCCAGTTACGGGATGCTCAACCGACGCAAAGGGCAGACCATCGCCAATGAGGCGATCGCCTCACTCAATATTCGTGTTCCGCATGCTCAGGTCCGGGCGGGCGGTCTGTCCGGCGGGAACCAGCAAAAGCTGCTGATCTCGCGCTGGGTGGCGATTGGCCCGCGCATCCTGATTCTGGATGAGCCGACGCGCGGCGTCGATGTCGGCGCTAAAAGCGAGATCTACCGCATGATGCAGGAGATGGCGCGGCAGGGCGTGGCGATTTTAATGATCTCCAGCGAACTGCCGGAAGTGGTCGGGATGAGTGACCGCGTTTACGTGATGCACGAAGGCACCATCGTCGGTGAGCTGGAGGGCAGCCACATCAGTCAGGAAAATATTATGACGCTGGCAACCGGTGCGCACAGCGCGTCAACAGGCGAAATCTAAGGAGACCACCATGACACAACTGGCCCGCACCAAAGCGCCGACGCTGAAACGCGCCCTGATGGGCGATCTGCTGCAAACGGTGGGTATCCTGCCGATTCTGATCCTGATCGTGGCGGTATTTGGTTTCGTCACGCCAAACTTTTTTACTGAAGCCAACCTGCTCAACATTACCCGTCAGGCGTCGATCAACATTGTGCTGGCGGCGGGCATGACTTTCGTCATCCTCACCGGCGGTATCGATCTGTCGGTGGGGTCGATGCTGGGCACCACGGCGGTGGTGGCGCTGGTGGCGTCGCTGGACCCGATGCTCGCCTCCCTGACCATTCCGATGGCGCTGGGCGCGGGTCTGGTGATGGGGCTGTTCAACGGCATCCTGGTCGCCTGGGCCGGATTGCCCCCCTTTATTGTCACGCTGGGTACCTACACCGCATTGCGCGGAGCGGCGTATCTGCTGGCGAACGGCACCACGGTGATCAACTCCGATATTAACTTTGAATGGATTGGCAACGGCTATCTCGGGCCGGTGCCGTGGCTGATTGTGATTGCCTTTGCGGTGATTGCCATCTGCTGGTTCATCCTGCGTCGCACCACACTGGGCGTCCATATCTACGCCGTCGGTGGCAATATCCAGGCTGCACGCCTGACGGGCATCAAGGTTGGCGTCGTGCTGCTGTTTGTCTACGGCATGAGTGGCCTGCTGTCGGGGCTGGCCGGGCTGATGAGTGCCTCGCGGCTCTACAGCGCCAACGGCAACCTGGGCGTCGGTTATGAGCTGGATGCGATTGCCGCGGTGATTCTCGGCGGCACCAGCTTTGTCGGTGGTATCGGCACCATCACCGGCACACTGATTGGCGCACTGATTATCGCCACGCTGAATAACGGCATGACGCTGATGGGTGTCTCCTATTTCTGGCAGCTGGTGATCAAAGGCGCAGTGATCATCATCGCCGTCCTGATCGACAAATACCGTACTCGTCATCATGTGAGTTGAGGCTTAAAAGGGCGGATGCGTTATCTGGCCTCCGCCACCTAAAAAACGCCATTAAGTGGTTGGCACCTTGAAAACAGCAGGAGAAGGTCTATGCGTTTTAATCCGATTGTAACCGGGCTGCTGGCGGCAACGCTGTTCAGCACCGGCCTGGCTCAGGCAAAAGAACTCAAATCTATCGGCGTAACGGTCGGCGATCTGGCTAACCCCTTCTTCGTGCAGATCACTAAAGGCGCAGAGATGAAGGCGCGTCAGCTGGCGGGCGATAAAGTTAACGTCACGCTGGTCTCCAGCGGTTACGATCTTGGTCAGCAGGTCGGCCAGATTGATAACTTTATTGCAGCAAAAGTCGACATGATTATCCTCAACGCCGCCGACTCAAAAGGGATCGCCCCAGCCGTTAAACGGGCGCGTGACGCCGGTATCGTAGTGGTCGCGGTTGACGTGGCAGCCGATGGCGCGAATGCGACCATCACCTCCGATAACACCCAGGCAGGCGCAATGGCCTGTAAATATATCTCTGACCGTCTGAAGAACAAAGGCAATGTGGTGATCATCAACGGACCGCCTGTCTCTGCCGTGCAGAACCGTGTTGAAGGCTGCATGAACGAGCTGAAAACCCATCCGGACATCAAGCTGCTCTCCTCCAACCAGAACGCCAAAGGCAGTCGTGAAGGCGGACTGGAAGTGATGACCGGTCTGCTCTCGGCTAATCCAAAAATTGATGCGGTATTTGCCATCAATGATCCGACGGCTATCGGTGCGGATTTAGCGGCGAAACAGGCGCAGCGCAGCGAGTTCTTTATCGTGGGCGTCGATGGATCGCCGGACGGGGAAGAGGCATTGAAGCGTAAAAACTCACTGTTTGTCGCCACGCCAGCTCAGGACCCGCAGGTGATGGCTGCCAAAGCGGTTGAGATTGGCTATGACATTCTGCAGGGCAAACCGGCTCCGGATAAACCTGTGCTGATCCCGGTGAAGCTGATTGATCGTAATAATATCGGCAGCTATCAGGGCTGGACGGTGAAATAAGCGTTAGAGCGGCACCTTCGGGTGCCGCATTCAGGAGGCCAATATGCAACGTTCAGAGGTTAACGACTACCTGCAACATACCCGCGAATTTTTCCGGCAGCAGGATGTGCATCTTCCGTCCTGGGCCGATTACAGCATCCGTCAGTGGCGCGCGCAGGATCGTGAAGTGATACAGGAGATTCTGGCGCTGCGGCTGGGCTGGGATCTCACCAGTTTTGGTGCGGCTGATTTTTTTCAGACCGGATTGACGCTGTTTACTCTGCGTAATGGCTCCCCTGGCGGACAGCCCTGGCATAAACCCTACGCTGAAAAAATTATGCATGTACGTGAAGGGCAACTGACACCTATGCACTACCATCCGCGCAAGATGGAGGACATCATCAATCGCGGTGGTGGCAACCTGATTGTTGAACTGCATAACCGCGACGGAGACGGGCTGGCCGACTCGCCGGTGGTGGTGTCGCTGGATGGCATGCGACAGACCCATGCGGCCGGAACACAGCTGCGGCTTTCACCGGGTGAAAGTGTGACTTTGGAGGCGGGGATCTGGCACAGCTTCTGGGGCGAAAGCGGCTTTGGTGACGTGCTGGTGGGCGAAGTGTCGATGCCCAATGATGACGAGAACGACAATGTGTTTCTGACACCGCTGGCCCGTTTCAACCCGCTGGATGAGGATGAAGCGCCGCGCTGGCTGCTGTGTAATGACTATGCGCATGCCTTTCTCTGAGCCGCATTTATTGCGTTCATTCCCTGAATCTTTTCAATCAATCTCAGTGCAAAATCTCAGTGCAACATTGCCGGCCTCACGGCGGCAGGCCGCGCTGAGCGTGCGCTGTGTTCACCTCAATGATTTCGCGAGGTGTTCAGCGTTATTCAGCCTGAGTTTTCTGATACTGCGGGCGGGGGGCTCACCGAACAGGCGTGCATATTCACGGGTAAACTGCGTCAGACTTTCGTAGCCCACATCTGCCGCAACAGCGGCGACATTACCGGGGCGTAACATAAGCGTCTTGCGCGCCTCGTAAAGCCGGAGATGTTTTTGATACTGCAGCGGGGAAAGTCCGGTGCTGGCCCGGAAACCACGATGAAAAGCTGAAAGACTCATGCCCGCAATCGCCGCCATATCCTCAATACGAAGCGCGGCGGCATAGTGTGTACGCAACCAGACCAGCGCCTTTCTGATCTTCGCGAAATACCCGTTCACCTCTGCTGCCTGACGCAGTAAACCGCCCTGTGTGCTCAGCAACAGCCGATAAAGAATCTCGCGCTCTACTAACGGCGCCATCACCCTAATCTCGCCAGGCTTTGCTATCAGGCGCACCATCCGCAGCCAGGCATCCACCAGCGCCTCATCCACCCGATTGACTGACATGCCATTCTTTGTTTTGGGCGCATCGGTCATGGGCATCTGATGCAATAGTTCGCTGATAGCAGTGAAATCCAGTGTCAGGCGCACCGCCAGATAAGGTGAGATTTCACTGGCCTCTGTAATTTCGCCTGTGGCGGGCAGGTCGAACGACGCCGTGAACATCTCTCCGGCGGAATAGCGGAGAGAGCGTTCGCCCATCTGCAGCCTTTTTTCTCCCTGCAGTATCAGGCTGACGAAAGGCGAATAGATTTCCGGCGGCAGGGGCATCGGCTGACTGACGCGGTAAAGATCCACGCGCGGAATCGCCGTCGCCGTGAGTTCATCAGCCGTGCATGCCAGCATTTCATCTCTTATCGCATCAAGCCTGTTTATGGGACACCTCTCCGGCGGTTGCCGTGTGCAGAGTGAGAAAAGCAGTAACAGGCAAATTTTAGGCAGGATTACAGCCGCCGCACAATCGGCTGAGGATTATTCTCGCTCTCTGACCATTTTACTGGAGGGGATGACATGAGAATTGAGAACGCCGTGATTATGATTACCGGTGCATCGTCGGGCATCGGAGAAGCCACCGCGCGTGCGGCGCTGGAGGCGGGTGCGCAGGTTATTTTACTGGCACGACGCAAAGACCGCCTGGTTGCCCTCGTGGGAGAATCAGGCAAAGCACTGGCTGTGGCCTGCGATGTGACGCAGCCAGAGCAGATTGCAGATGCTGTCAGGCAGGGGATAGCACGCTTTGGCCGGATTGATGTGTTAATCAACAATGCCGGGCAGGGGTTGTTCGCGGCGGTTGAGGAGATTGCTGCAAGCGAGTTCAGAGCGCTGCTCGACCTGAATCTGATCGCGCCGCTGATGATGATGCAGGCGGTGATCCCGCAGATGCGGGCGCAGGGCGAGGGGTGCATTATCAACGTCAGTTCCGGTGCAACCCTGGCAACCTGGCCGGGATCGGCGGCCTATACCAGTTCCAAAGCGGGACTGAATATGCTCTCCGGCGTGGCACGGCTGGAACTGGCGGACGCCGGGATAACGGTATCTGCTGTTTATCCATTCATGACCGTCTCGGAATTTTACCAGTCGGTGAAATCGGGGCAGGACGTTGCGATTGCGCAGGCACAGCAGAGCGCCGCAATTGCGCATACGCCGCAGCGCGTGGCTGAAACGATTCTCACCGTCATTCAGAGCGGAGAGGCGCAGGTCGATCTGGTGCCGCGCGCCTATGGCGGAAGTTATGAGGGATGAGTACCGGCCAGCGGAACGCAGGCCGGGTAAAGTGATTCAGGCGATCTGGCTGGCGCGTAGCGCGGCTTCGGGTTTCATCACGTCAGCGGAAAAGACATAGCCCAGCCCGCGAATGGTGCGAATCAGGTCGGGCTGATGCGGGTTAGTTTCGATTTTGCGGCGCAGTCGCATGATCAGCACATCGATGGTACGGTCAAATACGTCCAGGCTTTCGCTGTGGGTCAGCTCCAGCAACTGATCACGGGTCAGTACTTTGCGGGCATGGCGCACCAGCGCGTGCAGCAGGCTGTATTCTCCCTGGGTCAGCGGCACCAGTTCATGCTGCGGATTAAACAGCTGGCAGCGGCCATCGTCCAGTTGCCAGCCGCCAAAACGCCAGCCCGCCTGTTCGGGGTGAGCCTGCGCAATGCGTCCGCTGCGACGCAGTGCTGCACGGGCGCGCGCCACTACCACGCGTGGATTAAAAGGTTTGGCAATATAGTCATCTGCGCCCATCTCCAGACCCACGACCATCTCCGCTTCCGAACCCATGCCCGTCAGCATAATCACCAGCACGTCCGGCCGCTGACGCTGGAGCTGCTGCAACACCAGCAATCCGTTGGTATCGGGCAACATCATATCCAGCATCACCAGCGAAATTTCCGGGTGTTCGCTGAGCATGGAGAGCGCCTCGCGTCCCTGATGACAGCTGTAGACAGTTAACAGATGTTCACTTAACGCATCCTGCAGGACGTCGCAGACAGCAGGATCATCATCCACCACCAAAATCGCTGGCTTCATGGCGCGGCCTCAATGTTACGAAGGAGTTAATTCTGGAGTCTACACAGGCCAGAAATGGTTGCTGAGGCAGCGTGCTGAAACGTGACCAGCTTCGCCTGTGAGAGTGCGGAAGCGTGCGCTGGCGCAGAGTTTTTCAGGGTGACGCATTTGCCGCAGGAAAACGATTGCGCGGAATCGGTGCATTGCACCATAATCGCGCCCTGTTTTGATTCGGAATCTTCTTAGGCGTGGCCGGCTCTGCCAGGTAATCGATTGCGTCGGCAGGTGGCATGGCAATTGCTTAGGCCAACAGGTTACACAGGGATTTCAGGCGGTTCTGGCAAGCAAGTATGCAGCGGCCAGGACAATGTCCCGGAAACAGAATAAATCAGCATGCAAACCCCTTTGGCAAGTGAGACTCCTGTCTCCTGTATCGAGAGATGATGATGTTAGAAAAACTATTCAAACTCAAAGCGCATAACACGACGGTTCGTACCGAGATTATCGCCGGGATCACCACCTTCCTGGCGATGGCTTATATTCTGTTTGTGAACCCGAGCATTCTGGGCGCAACCGGCATGGACAAGGGCGCGGTATTTGTCGCGACCTGTCTGGCGGCGGCGATTGGTTGTGTGCTGATGGGGCTGATTGCCAACTATCCGATTGCGCTGGCGCCGGGTATGGGACTGAACGCTTTCTTCACCTATACCGTGGTGCTGCATATGGGCTACACGTGGCAGATTGCGCTGGGTGCGGTGTTTCTCTCAGCAGTGATTTTCTTTGCGATGTCACTGTTTAAGATTCGTGAGTGGATTATTGCCAGTATCCCGCTGCCGCTGCGTGCCGGGATTGGCGCTGGTATCGGGCTGTTTCTGGCAATTATTGCGCTGGAAGGGGCAGGCATCGTGGTTGATAACCCGGCGACGCTGGTGGGTATTGGCGATCTGACTAAACCCGGCCCGCTGCTGGCAATGCTGGGCTTTGTGGTGATCGTGGTGCTGGAAGCACGCCGCGTAACCGGTGCGGTGCTGATCGGCATTCTGCTGGTGACCTTTATCTCCATGGGCATTGGCCTGTCGCCGTTCGCGGGCGTTTTCTCAGCTCCGCCATCGATTGCACCGACCTTTTTGCAGCTTGATATTGCCGGGGCATTTAACGTTGGCTTGGTCAGCGTGATTTTTGCCTTCCTGTTTGTCGATGTGTTTGATAACACCGGCACACTGCTGGGCGTGACCAAACGTGCCGGTCTGGCTGATGAGCAGGGTAACGTGCCGAAGATGGGCCGTGCGCTGATTGCCGACAGTGCCGCTGCACTGTTTGGTTCGCTGCTCGGCACCTCGACCACCACCAGTTATGTGGAATCGGCGGCGGGTGTGAGTGCAGGAGGCCGTACCGGCCTGACGGCGATCGTAGTAGGTGTGCTGTTCCTGCTGGCGCTGTTCTTCTCGCCGCTGGCATCCAGCGTGCCGGTCTATGCCACCGCACCTGCGCTGCTGTTTGTGGCTGTGCTGATGACATCCGGTCTGGCTGATATTGACTGGAAAGATATTACTACCGCTGCGCCAGTCACCGTGACTGCGTTGACCATGCCGCTGACTTATTCTATTGCTAACGGCATTGCGTTTGGTTTCATTACCTGGACGCTGGTGAAGTTGCTGAGCGGTCGTGTGAAAGAGATAAATGCGGCGCTGGTGATTCTGTCGATTCTGTTTGTGATTAAGCTGGGATGGCTGAGTGCTTAGCTGTTGCCTGGCGGCAGGGATGTTACGCCTTGCGGCGGGCTGGCGCTGAGCGGGTTACGCTGAGAAGGTTACGCCCGCCAGGCGGTGGGGAGTTCAGGTTGTCCGTGCAGGCGGACGCGTCAAGGGGCGAACGCCCGCCCCTTAACAATCCCGGCGTCCGGCAGCCTGCGCGCCCCGCGTTGCGGGGTGCCTTCGTCACGCCCTGCGGCCCGCGGACCGTCCGGACGCGCCTTCCCTGGCGCGTTCCGTCCTTTCGCCGACGTCCTGTCGGCTCATCCTTGCCTCCGGTTGTTCCTCAGCGCTTCGGATGCCTCTGGTAAACCCCTGCTGGTGGGATTTTTGCCCGGTTCGGGGATTAAGGCCGCTGAAAGTGGGGGGAAGGGGCTGGCTGGTTTCGCTTTGCAGCGGGCCTGCTATGACAATGTTACGTTGCGCGGTGCCTGCCCACTGAGCAGGTTACGCCCGCCAGGCGGTGGGGAGTTTCAGGTTGCCCGTGCAGGCGGACGCGTTAAGGGGCGTACGCCCGCCCCTTAACAATCCCGGCGTCCGGCAGCCTGCGCGCCCCGCGTTGCGGGGTGCCTTCGTCACGCCCTGCGGCCTGCGGACCGTCCGGACGCGCCATCCCTGGCGCGTTCCGTCCTTTCGCCGACGTCCTGTCGGCTCATCCTTGCCTCCGGTTGTTCCTCAGCGCTTCGGATGCCTCAGGTAAACCCCCGCCTTTAATATCCTGGTTTTTATCGGACATAGCGTTGTCTGGTGGTTTGAAAGCCAAAGCTAATTTTGAAAACCATCAGCGGCAATGCACCAGCATTAAAAAGAAGAGGCAACATTTGATAGGGTGAAGAGCCATTCTTCCTGTCAGGCTTAAAACCGCAGGCAATCCTTCAGACTCGCAGCAATTACTTACCCAACACAAAAAGAAGAGATAAAAGTAGATAGGGTGGAAGTGCATTCTTCCTGGCAGGCCAAAACCGCAGGCAATCCTTCAGACTTGCACCGGTGACATACCCAACACAAAAATAAGCGATATCAGCGAGGGTAGAAGGCCATTCTTCCTGCCCGGCAGAGAGACACAGATAATCCTCCGGACTTACAGCGACGACGTACCCAACACAAAAAGAAGAGATAAAAGCGGGGAAGGGAGGCCGTCAGAGCCGCTGAGCGGATGAGGGATTTCAGGACGAGCGGCAGGGATGCCGCGAAGAGGCGGGTTCGCGCCAGGGAGGGCGCGTCCCGCCGGTCCGTAAGAAATCCGGAAGAAGCGAAGGGACCGCGAAGCGGCGGTGAAGCAGGCCGGAGCCCGGGGTCAAGGGGGCGCGGCGACTGGCGCCCCCTTGTTGGTCGCCTGCAGAGGCGTAACTGAAACTGGCCAGCTCGCCAGGCGAACGAAACCTTCTCATAGCCCGTTCGCGCAGCGAACACCCTGGCTTTAGCGTACGCAGCCCGCCAGGCGAACGAAACCCTCTCATAGCCCGTTCGCGCAGCGAACTAACACCAGCCCCAGCTCCGCAGCCCGCCCGTTCGCGCAGCGAACACTCCCCCCTCGCCAGCGGCGAAAAACTTACCTGAAAGGCGGCTCATTAAACGTCCGCAACTTACGCGAATGCAACTTATCACCCTCGGCGCGCAGCAACTCAACCGCATGAATGCCAATCTGCAGATGCTCCGAAATCGCCCCTTCGTAGAAGCGGTTCGCCTGACCAGGCAGCTTAATCTCGCCGTGCAGCGGCTTATCCGAAACGCACAGCAGCGTGCCATACGGCACACGGAAGCGATAACCCTGCGCGGCAATAGTGGCGCTCTCCATATCGACTGCGACGGCGCGGCTCAGGTTAAAGCGCAGAGCCGACGCGGAGTAACGTAACTCCCAGTTGCGATCGTCAGTGGTCACCACGGTGCCAGTACGCAGACGCTGCTTCACCTCTTCGCCAGGCATATTACTCACAGCTTTTGTGGCGTCGTAGAGCGCGCGCTGCACTTCGGCAATGCTAGGCACCGGGATGTCTGGCGGAAGCACGCTGTCGAGCACGTGATCGTCACGCAGATAGGCGTGGGCCAGCACGTAATCGCCAATTCGCTGGCTCTCACGCAGACCGCCACAGTGACCAATCATCAGCCAGGCGTGAGGGCGCATTACCGCGAGATGATCGCAGATGGTTTTAGCATTCGACGGGCCGACGCCGATATTGATCAACGTAATACCACGGCGATTCGGCGAAGTCAGATGCCAGGCTGGCATCTGGTGCTTCTTCCACGCCAGATCAGAAAGCATCGGCTCACTGTCGGCGGTGTCCGAGGTCAGCACTACATCGCCGGCACAGGCCAGGCTGTCGTAAGGGGTATTGGGATCACGTACCTGCTCAATCGCCCAGCGCACAAACTCGTCAACATAACGGGTGTAGTTAGTGAACAGCACAAACGGCTGGAAGTGCTCCACGCTGGTGCCGGTGTAATGACGCAGGCGGGCCAGCGAGAAGTCGGTGCGCAGTGCGTCAAAATGCGACAGCGGGAATTTGGCGTCAGCGTGGAACAGACCGTCGGTGGTCTCATCGCCAATCTGTGACAGCTCGGTGGTCGGGAAGTGGCGTGCAATACCGGCACTCATGGTGCGATCCAGTGACAGATCGGAGCCGTCGATCACGTAAGGATAGGGGATCTCCTGGCTGGACGGCACCACGTCAATCTCCAGCTGATACTCCTTCTCCAGCATTGCCAGCTGTTCCGCAATATAGTGACGCAGCAACGCCGGACGGGTGACGGTGGTGCTGTAACTGCCGGTGTGGGTAAAACGTCCCCAGGCACGTGTGCGGTTCTGCTGCGGGCCTTCGCCGTGCCAGGTGATGCGCAGCTCGGGGTAGACAAACAGTCCCGCTGCCCGATCGGCCTCATCCGGCAGCGTGCCGTTTTCGGTGAAGACTTTAATCGCCGCACGCAGCGCATCAACGGCACTGTCGTAGAGGCGTTCAAGTTCATCCAGCGCCTGCTGGCTGGTCAGGTTTTTCCGTAGTGTCGGCATGGTTTCTCCTTCCATTTTTTTCCGCAATTTGCCCCAAGCTTAGCGGGTTTGCTGCAGAGATTGGTGAAGAATCTGTGATTGCTGATTTTTCGCGCTAACGAAGCGGGAAATCTGAGCAGTACGGTTTTAAGGATGAGTCAGTCGCACTGAGGTCCGTTAAGTAAATCTTTACTATCAGACAGGATGATTAGCCGTCATTAACTGCGTTACGGATGACGAATGCGCCGTAAAGCAGCCTTATGCAAGCCGGCGGTAATCGATCATAACGTCAGGTAAATAATCAGAATTGCTACAGCGGACAGGGCGGTGAGGCAGAATCTGCCGTAACGGGATTAAAAAGTTTGTAACCATGATTAATTTGCGCCGGAAAGACTTTGCATATTTCTCAGCCCCCTATCATCATTAGATCTCCTATCCAGTCACTTCTGATTTGGTAATCCTTTGCAAAATCCCGGCGTAGCAGTGATGCAGGCGATCAGGCGCACGGCGTGGTATCCAAAACGCCGCTCTTATCGCACGCTCTACTGGCGTGAAATATCGCCACTGGCAGTGCCTATCTTCTTCGAGAACGCCTGTGTGTTGTTGATGGGCGTTCTGAGCACCTTCCTGGTCAGCTGGCTGGGTAAAGAGGCGATGGCAGGCGTGGGCCTGGCTGACAGCTTCAACATGGTGATCATCTCATTCTTTGCCGCCATCGATCTCGGCACCACGGTGGTGGTGGCGTTCAGCCTGGCAAAACGCAACGGGAAGCGCGCCCGCGCCGCCACGCGACAGTCGCTGGCTATGATGACGATACTTGCCTTTGTGCTGGTGATCGCCATTGAGTTCTGGGGCCATTTGATTGTCGATGCGATCGCCGGTGCAGCCGATCCCAAAGTGAAAGAACTGGCGCTGAGCTATCTGCAGACGTCCGCCTGGAGCTATCCGGCTGCGGCCATCACACTGATCGGCAGCGGGGCGCTGCGCGGTGCAGGCAACACCAAAATTCCGATGCTGATTAACGGCGGCATGAACATCCTGAACATCATCATCAGTAGCGTGCTGATTTATGGCTGCTTCTCGTGGGACGGTTTAGGCTTTGTCGGGGCCGGACTCGGACTTACCATCACCCGCTATATCGGGGCGATCGCGGTGATTTACGTGCTGATGATCGGCTTTAACGCCTCGCTGAAAATCACGCTATCGAGCTATTTCCGGCGCTGGAACAGCAGCATCCTGATGGAAGTTTTAGGCATAGGTGTGCCTGCCAGTATCGAGTCTGTGTTGTTCAACGGCGGCAAACTCCTGACCCAGGTCTTTGTGGCAGGGATGGGCACCAGTGAAATTGCCGGTAACTTCATCGCGTTCTCTGTTGCATCCCTGATCAACCTGCCGGGCAATGCGCTGGGCTCTGCATCCACCATTATTACCGGCACACGATTAGGCCGGAATCAGGTGTTCCAGGCGGAACGCCAGGTGCGGCATGTTTTCTGGCTGGCGACGGCATGTCTGAGTGCGATAGCGCTGTTGACCGTACCGCTGGCCGGGTTACTGGCCCGCTTCTATACCAGCGATCCGGAGGTGATAAACGTAACGAAGCACCTGCTCTGGCTTAACGCGCTCTTTATGCCTCTATGGGCCGCGTCCTGGGTGCTGCCCGCCGGACTTAAGGGCGCGCGTGATGCGCGTTACACCATGTATGTCTCAATGTTCAGCATGTGGTGCGCCCGTGTGGTGGCCGGTTATCTGCTCGGCATTGTGCTTGGGATGGGCGTCACCGGTGTCTGGCTGGGGATGTTCCTCGACTGGACGGTGCGCGGCATCTTCTTCTGGTGGCGGCTCAATAGCGGTAAGTGGCTCGATCGCTACCGGAAGATGATCGCCAAAACCGGTTAGCGTTCTGCTTACGCCTTCCCTGATTCTGGGGGAGGCGTTAAATCTCATTCCCGCCCCAAAAAATAACATCTCCGTCACATCTCCAGACTTCTGGTCCTAAATTCAGACAGTTGCACAAAGCCAGCCTCATCAGACGGGGTTAGCGTAATGCCTGCTGCGCACTGACGCAGAGACTACTTATCAAGGTGACCCTATGATCCGTCTCAAAACGGCGCTGGCACTTCTGCCGCTGCTGTGTAGCTGCCCGCTGTGGGCGACAACCTTTGTCTATGTGTCGAATGCTGAATCCGGCACCGTTTCCCGCTATCAGCTCAGTGAGGCGAACGGCAGCCTGAAATGGTGGGGCGATACGCCGGCCGGAAAAAAAATCATGCCGCTGGCGGCCAGCCCGGATGGTAAACATCTCTATGGTGCGCTGCGCAGTCCGCCTTATTCGATCATCAGCTGGCGCGTTACCGGGCCGCAGGGTGATTTGCAGAAACTGGCGGTAACGCCGGTTGCAGCTAGCTTCCCGTGGATTACCACTGATAAGAGCGGACGCTATCTGCTGGCCGCCTCCTATGACAGCGATATCGTCACCAGCAACCGGATTGATGACAAAGGGATTGTGACCGCGCAGGTCACGGGCGAAGTGAAAACCGGGCCCCATGCCCATTCCGTAATTACCGACGTCACTAACCATTCACTCTACGTTGGCAATCTTGGCGCGGATCGGGTGCTGCAATATACCTTTGCCAGTGACGGGGCCATCACACCACTGGGCACCGGCTTTGTTCAGGGAGAGAAGAACAGCGGTGCGCGGCATTCGGTGATCTCGCCGGATAATCGTTTTCTCTATAACCTCACGGAAATGAGCGGCACCATCACCCAATTCCGGCGCGCGGCGGATGGCTCACTGACAGAGCTGAAACGCTGGCCAAATGCGGTGGCGAAGAAATATAACCTGCAGCATGGCGAGCAGCGCCCGGCGGGTTACAGCGATCCGACACTGCGCATCTGGGCGGCAGACATCAAAATTACGCTGGATGGGCAATTTATCTACGTGACCGAGCGCACCTCCAGCAACGTCAGCGGCTACCGGGTGGATAAACAATCCGGTGAGTTAACGCTAATCGGCAGCTGGCCGGTTGAAAAACAGCCGCGCAGTATAGCTATCGATGCAAAGGGCAAATGGCTGATCGTCAGCGGCGAGAAGAGTGCCGTGATTGGCAGTTACGCTATCGATCCTGCCAGCGGCGAATTGAAACGGGTCGCTGAAGCACCTGCTGGTAAAGGCGCGAACTGGGTGACGCTGATTACGCAGTAACAGACCTGTTTCTGGCGCTGACTAATCAGCCGGGCAGGCTGCTTATGCCATCTCCGGCATAAGCAGCGCAGAAATTTTTGCTTCAGATTGCGCGCACAAGCAGGTTTACTCAGGGCATCAACCGATGCGGAGAACCTGAGATGAAACAGAAACTGATAGCCTGGTTTGAACAGCTGCTGAGTGGCCCCGGAGTGAGTCAGCATGGGCATGATATCAATGTCGAGTTGCTGCTGCCGCTGAGCCAGCTGTATGGGCTGGAATATTATCCGGCTGTGCATCGCTATCATGAAAAATAGTGGTTGTTGTGTTTTGTGTGTTTGAAGGCCCGTAATCTGAGCGGGCTTTTTTACGCAAGGGGATTGAGAGGCTGAGTCCGTTGATGAGTAGAGGTTCAATTTGGCAAAAATGCACTCAGGCAAAACAATAATGACGTATCCTGAACGTCTCTTACGCCACGAATATCAATCTCAGATCTAGAAAGCCCGGCGTTTTTTCTTTGAGACAAGTTTGTGCCATAACGGCATCTACCGCTTATTGGCCAATAATGAAATGGAACAACCATTGCCAAAATGCATATCTGAAAAAGGGTGTGGGATGACGTGTTTTTAATTGAAAGGGGATAAATATGAAGGAAGGGATATCCAACGGGTATAAAGCAAAAAAGCAGATATCCGAAGATATCTGCTTTCTCTAATTCTGGCTCCTCTGACTGGACTCGAACCAGTGACATACGGATTAACAGTCCGCCGTTCTACCGACTGAACTACAGAGGAATCGTTTGAACGAGGCGAATATTAACGGCGTCGCTCTAAGGTGTCAACAGCAAAAAATACATTATCATTCAACTGGCTAGGTTTAACGCAAAGCGATCGGGATTTAAGCAGTTTGCGCCGTGTCAGTAGCGATCCGGGTCAGCGGATCCTGCTGATAAAACTGTCGCAGATGCTGATACATGGCGGGAAAGCGTTCTGCCAGCAGAACCGGGGCCGTAAAGAAATATTCTGAGAGCACAGCGAAGCACTCAGCCGGATCGCTGGCGGCATAAGGATCAATAGTGGCAGCCTGTTCGCCCACCAGCTCGACCTCACTCTCAATTTCTGCCATCGCGGCACGCAAATCCTTTTCCCACTGCGCCACGTCTCGCAGCGGTATCACCGGAACACCGCTGGTGTAACCACTGCCGCGCGCATCCAGCTTATGTGCCACCTCATGAATAACCAGATTAAAGCCGGAGAGGTCAAAGGAGTCCTGAATATCCAGCCAGTTGAGGACTACCGGTCCCTGTGTCCAGCTCTGTCCTGAGTGAACGGCAGGCGCACTGTGAACCAGCCCATGCTCATCCTGCCAGTGATCGTCGACCTCGAATGGCTCGGGATAGATCAGCACATCGTGAAAACCGTCCAGCCACTCCAGACCCAGCTTCAGGACAGGCAGAGAAAAGAGCAGGGCGATGCGCACGCTGCGCAGTTCATCAAGCTGTGCACCCTCGAGAGGCACCAGTTTTTTCTGCTGCAGAAAGCGCTTTGCCAGCTCAACCAACGCCTGTTGCTCGTCATTGCTGAGCAGGCTGAATACCGGCTGTGCCAGACCCTGCTGCCACGGTAATGTAGCCAGCATGTCGTCATGCGTTTTCCAGGGCCATTTAAACATCGCAACTCCCGCACAGAATCGGACTATTTCACTATCCTGACGCGGCAGATATAAAAATGCCAGCATCGAATGCTGGCACCAGTTGCTGGCTACAGGGCTGAAGGCTGTCTATTCAACCCGTTAGCGCGACCGTTGTCTGTGATTCAACCCGCAAAGCGCAGGGCTAAAGCATTAGTTGCGTTCGATGCGCTGAAATTCAATGACCCAGACCCAGGGATTCACTTCCCAGCTGGTCGCGCCGTACTGTTTTTCCCAGGCTTTGCGATACGCCTCTTTAGGCGATTCTGAGTTGGCGTTCATGGTGAAGAAGTTATTCAGGAAGTGCGAATCGGTCTGTACGCCCTCTGCCCGGATGTCATCTTCACTAATGTCCTGAATTTTCTCCGCGCGGACGCCGGTAATTTCGAGGTTGATACGGCTGGCCCAACGAGGCATATGGATGGCGGTCTGCCAGCCAAACTCTTCGGCCTCTGGCGTACTCAGTGCATGCTGACCCAGCTCATTACTGTCGGCCCGATACTGGCAATATTCCGGCAGGCGAAACGGCGTCGGGTCACGTTCATATTCGGCCAGATCGCTCTCTGGCACCATTGGGCCACGCCAGGTTTCACGCACCCAGAGTATGTCACCCGGTTTGCCATAGGGGCATTGATAGCTGATGTCAGCCATCGACATCATTTTGTAGCCGTGCAGATGGTTAGCACTCACATCGAAGGCGTGCACGCCCTCGTGATGATCCTGTCCCGGACCGAAAGCCTGAGTTTTCATAATGCGCCGGGTTTGCGTTTGCTGGCCAACCAACAGGGCACGAACACGCTGTTCGGAAAAAAGAATCGGCCGTTCTTTCATTGATTACCTCTTTTTTATTAGTAGAACCCGGTTACTGCTGTAAACATCCATTCACGTCACATCTCAGAGTCATCATAAAAGCTTTAAATCATTTTGCTTAATAATTTGTCGCCTGACAGTCACTTTAAAGTTGTCACGTTGGGTATTAAAAAAACGCAAAATGCAAAAAGCGCACCAACGCTTTAGATATCATGGACGCAACACGACGATTAGCCCGGATACAGTACGTTATAACGATAAAAATAGGAACCTTTTCAGACTTTTTCACCTGCTTTTGTGCACAGTTTTACAATTAAACACGTGACAAAAAAAAGTTAAACAGGGTCTGTATTATCGGTTAAACATCGACAAAACATTACAGCTGTTAAACTAATTTTCTTAGCAGCAATTCACTGAGGAAAGGCTGAAAACCGCCGAAATTGCGGTTATTGTGTAACAGAGATGCTATACAGATGATCCAGATCTCATTTTTCTGCCCGAAAAACTGGCAGCGCCGCTCTTTTCAACAGCACTGTAAAAAAAGTGTCATTAGCCAGTCGCTATGATGGCTTGCCGTTCGTGCACTGAACACGACAGAGAATCTGCTGTCGGTCACTACAGGGAGATAGACTATGTCACTCACACTCTGGCAATCTCGCTATGAAAGCTGGTTTCAGGCGAACTGGATCCACGACGACGGCGCGCACGATATTGCCCATTTACGGCGCGTCTGGATGAGCGCGCAGCGAATCATGACGGGTAGACCCGCTGATCCATTGGTAGTGCTCACCGCCTGTTATTTTCACGATGTGGTTAATCTGCCAAAAAATCATCCGGAACGTCATCTCGCCTCAACCTATGCCGCCACGGAAACCCAGCGCATTCTGCAGCAGGACTTTCTCGATTTCCCTGCTGAGAAGATTGATGCGGTGATGCATGCCGTTAAAACTCACAGTTTCAGTGCTGGCATACCGCCTCAGACACTGGAAGCTAAAATCGTCCAGGATGCTGACCGGCTGGAGTCACTGGGCGCAATCGGACTGGCGCGCGTTTTTTACACGGCGGGTGCGCTGAATCGTCCGTTATTTGACAGTCAGGACCCGCTGGGCAGAGATCGTGAGCTGAATGATGTTAAGTGGACGCTGGACCATTTCCAGAAGAAGCTGTTGCGCCTGCCGGAAACCATGCACACCGAAACCGGCCGCATGTTAGCTGAGCATAACGCCGATTTCCTGGTGCGCTACATGGCGAAACTTTATGCCGAACTGCAGGGCAATCTGGTGGGGCTGGATGAGGGCGTACTGCGTGACTTCACCCCATTGAAAACTGAATATTAAATTTTTATGACAGTATATTAATCGAAACGGGCATCCGGTAGCGTGTAGCGATAACAAAAAGGAGCTGCCCGATGACCGAAACTGTTAATTTAACAATTAAAATTGATCCTGAGTTGAAAGAAACGATTAAACAGCTGGCGCTGGAAAACCAGATTTCAATGAGTCAGGAAATTGTGCAACGTTTGCAGGCCAGTCTGGAAACGCATCCCCATCCGGCGATTGATAATCAGGACATCACCGAAGAGGGGACTGAGGGATCAGGTGCCACTGACGTGAAATCCGATGGATTGAGCGCCAGCGAGTTGAAGCAGATTCGTCTGCTGCTCAAGAAACAGAGCAAGAAGAAGAAATAAAACAGAAACCCGTCGCAGGACGGGTTTTTTTATTTCAGAACCATTACGATTTCAGCTGACGTATATGTGGCAGCAGCAGCTGCGCGACTGCCGCAAACACCGGCACAACCACCGAGTTCCCAAACTGTTTATAAGCCTGCGTGTCCGAGACCGGAATGCGGAACGGCTCACGGCCAGGCACATCGAAGCCCATCAGACGGGCGCACTCGCGCGGGGAGAGACGACGGGGCCGTCGTGCCATATTGTCTGCATCCTGAAACGCTGCTTCGCCAACAGCGCTGTCCCAGCCGCGGTCAATCAGAATTTCTGAGCCATCTTTATAGTACCGCGCCGACAGCGTCCGCACGCAGCAATCAGGATTACGCGGATCGTTAAGACCAAAACCAAAGCCATTGCCTTTCGCTTTATGTTTTTTCGCATACTGGTAGAGGTAGCGCCATAACACCGGCGACAGAATATATTTGTCGTCTGGCGCGCGCTCCAGCAGGCTCTGCAGGCTGGGCACCTGCGCCGGATAGAAACGGCGAATGTCGCGTAGCGTAAAGTCCTGCTTCTTCAGGTCGCGGCGGATACCGACCAGCACAATGCGTTCGCGATGCTGTGGCAGAAAGTGACGCGCATCGATCACTTTGGCATCCGGGCTACCGGCTCCGGCATCGGCCACGTCATAGCCCAGCTCATCCAGCGTCTCCATGATAATGGCGAAGGTGCGGCCCTTATCGTGGCTCTTGAGATTTTTCACATTCTCCAGCACAAAGAAGGGCGGTTTCTTGGCGGCCAGAATACGGGCGACATCGAAAAACAGCGTGCCCTGCACCTGACACTCAAAACCGTGCGCGCGTCCCATCGCATTTTTCTTGCTGACGCCCGCCAGCGAAAAGGGCTGACAGGGAAAACCCGCCAGCAGTACCTGATGATCAGGGATCGCCGCATCAATCGCGCGGTAAATCGCGTCGTCGTCGGTCAGACCTTCCGGCTGGGTAACCTGACGGATATCGGTATTAAAGTGATGCTCCAGCGGATCGCTGTAGTGATTGGCTTTGTAAGTGCGAACCGCCTCTTTATTCCATTCACTGGTGAAGACGCACTTGCCGCCAATTGCCTCGAATCCTTTACGAATGCCGCCAATCCCGGCAAAAAGATCGATGAAACGAAACTCAGGATTATCATAATGGGCCGGTCGGGTCGGCAGCAGACTTTGCAGCAGCGACAGCTCCGCCTCGCACAACGGCGGCAAGGCGCTTTTACCCTGACGGATCCGGTTCAGCAGTGATGGCGTCCAGCAGGAAAACCCTGCCTGATGCAGGCGGGCCGTAAGATCACGAACTGAATAGATTGCCAGCACCTGCTGAACGAGGTCAGACGCGTCAGCAGATGAGGGTGCAGCAGAGAGTGGGGCAGCGAGAGCGGCGGAATGCATGCGTTTTTCCTTAACAGTAAGGTGCCTATGCTATCACTCCAGACGCTATGAGGAAATTGCCGGGATGTGCCCCGTGCCAGCGCCCCGGAAAGTTCTGTTTTTGCGGCATACTCTCCGAACTCATCCGGCGACAGCTTTCGCTTTTCGTGGCGCAGACTAAAGTTACAGAACCAGCAAAAAAGGAGAGGTTATGGCTGATGTTCACTCCAGCGAAACGCGCAGCAAAAATATGCGTGCTATTCGCGCTCAGGATACGGCCATTGAGCAACGTATTGCACTGTTGCTGAAAGACCGGGGATTCAGCTTTCGCGTGCAGGATAAAAACCTGCCGGGTCGGCCTGATTTCGTTCTGACAGAACAGCAGGCAATCATCTTTGTTCATGGCTGTTTCTGGCATCGCCATCACTGCTATCTGTTTAAGATGCCGGCGACGCGAACAGAGTTCTGGACCGGCAAAATCAACAGCAATGTTGAACGTGATCGGCGCTATGTGCGCCAGCTGCAGGAGGGCGGCTGGAAAGTACTGATCATCTGGGAGTGTGCGCTACGGGGCAAACTGCGCCTGACGGATCAGGATCTGCTGGAGCGGCTGGAGGAGTGGCTGATGGCGATGTCGGAGAGTGCCGAGGTCGACCATCAGGGTATTCATCATTACAACGCTGATTGCTAATCAGGAACATAATTGGTTAGATCTGCGCTTTCTCCGTGGCCAGGAGCCTAAATGAGCAGCATAAAACTGACGGTAAAACGCCTCTATCAGATTCGTGACGAGCGGATGGTTAACACCAAAGCGACTGCGCGGGTCTACTGCGGTGACAGGCTTATTGCCACGGAGGAGATTACCGGCATGACCGAAAGCCCGGTCAGCAAATATTTGCATGCTGAAGGCAAAGCAGGTGAGACGGTACGGGTGGAGTGGGATTGTGAGGGCATCGCAGAGATGACCGTTACGGAAATTGAGCGCTGCCCATGTTGTCAACATAACGAACCAGACTAAGGATAAGAATTTTGGCAGGCACCAGTTTACTGACTTTACTTGATGATATTGCAACACTTCTGGACGATATTTCCGTCATGGGGAAAGTGGCGGCAAAAAAAACCGCTGGCGTACTGGGCGACGATCTGTCGCTGAATGCACAGCAGGTCACCGGCGTAAAAGCCAATCGTGAGCTGCCTGTGGTCTGGGGCGTTGCCAAGGGCTCGTTCCTCAACAAACTGATCCTGGTGCCCATGGCGTTGGTCATCTCTGCGTTTGCGCCCTGGCTTATCACGCCGCTGCTGATGATTGGCGGGGCCTATCTCTGTTACGAAGGCGTTGAAAAGGTCATGCACACGCTACAACAGGATAAGCAGAGCAAATCACCGGAAGCGCGCAAGCAGCGACTTGACTCACTGGCTAAAGAGAATGCGGCAGAGTTCGAGAAGAAGAAGATCAAAGGGGCGGTGCGCACGGATTTCATTCTCTCTGCTGAAATTGTCGCGATTACCTTAGGGATTGTGTCGGACGCACCGCTGCTTAACCAGGTGATTATTCTGGCGGGCATCGCGATTCTGGTCACCATTGGCGTGTATGGCATCGTGGCCGCCATCGTGAAAATTGATGACCTTGGCTTCTGGCTGCGTGAAAAAACCTCGCGGCTTGCGCAGGGCATCGGCAGCGTGCTGCTGGCTGCAGCGCCCTGGTTGATGAAGATTCTTTCAGTGGTCGGCACCATCGCGATGTTCCTTGTGGGTGGTGGCATCGTGGTGCATGGCATTGAACCGCTGCATCACCTCATCGGGCAAGTCAGCAGCGGCTTTAACGGCTGGATCGCCATGCTCCTGAGTAATGGCGCAAACCTGGTGCTTGGTTTTATCATTGGGTCGATCGTGCTGTTAGTGGTTAACCTTATTGCCAGAGTGCGCGGAAAATCGGTATAAAGCGCACTGTGATTTACGGTCAGGAGAATGACGATGAACGACGACATGTTTGAATTTGATATCGACGCACAACTTGAGCAGGCTGAAGCGAAAGCGGAGAAAAAAGCCAGCGAAGTGCCGGATGATCTCGGCGACGAAGCCGATTGCGAAGGCTGTAAAATCTGACGTCAGCGTCAAGACTTCATCAAAGCGGATAAGTTTTTATCCGCTTTTTTTATTTTCCGCATATCCAGCTGATTAATTCCGAATTTGCCCTTTTTTTGCGTGCCTTAACAGGCAGGAACCTTCTTCGCCTGCTATAAAGAAAATAGTCACTCAGGTTAATAACACACAGGTAATCAAAGGAGCGCAATATGGTTTTCGCAATCAGTGAAGAAGTGCAGCACAAGGAACAGGGACAGACGATGGTGGTGACCGGCTTCGCGAGTGGCATGGTGGAATGCCGCTGGTACGACGGTTATGCTGTGCGCAGTGAAGCCTTTCGTAGTGATGAGCTGAGCGCCCTGAATCCTGAGCAACTGGCGAGCTGATAGCATACAGGCCTGTGGGTCCAGTGACCCGCCAGGCCCGCTTAAAGTTTATTGATGGCCCGGCACGTCCCTGTGCCGTCCTGTTTCAGACATTCCCGTCGTTATCCTCTTCAACGGCCTGATAGATACGCTGCAGCACGTCCGGAAAAGCAGACTGGACACGGCTCCAGCTCGGTATAAACGGCTTATCGTTAGGTCGCTCAATAAAAGCCTGGCCCGCTTCCAGAATGGACTGGGTAAACATCTCTACTGCTGCCTCTTCCACATGCTGATCAAACTTCAGCCCGTTCATCGCCGCTTCGTGGTTATAGGTCTCCATCATATCCAGCGCATTACGGTAATAGGTTGCCTTCAAAACACGAAACGAGTCGCTGGTCAACGGCACACCCATGGTGGCGAGCTTACGCAGCAGTGACTGGACGATATCGCTGCTCATACGCTTCAGGCCGCCGGTGCCATCATCTTCCGCCAGTGGCTGATGCTTGTGATCGTAATTATCGGCGATTTCCACCTGGCACGACTGACGGGTGGTGTAGTTGCGGTAAATCTCTGACAGCACACCAATCTCAAGCCCCCAGTCGCCGGGGATTTTAATGCCGTTCAGCACATGGGTTCGCATAGCGAACTCGCCGGAGAGCGGATAGCGGAAGCTCGACAGATAATCCAGATATTCGGAATGGCCATAGACTTTCTGCAGCGAGCGCAGCAGCGGCCCGACCAGAAGACGGCCTACGCGGCCATTAAGCTTGCCATCCGCAACCCGCGCATAGAACCCTTTACAGAATTCATACTGAAACGCCGGGTTTGCCAGCGGGTAAAGCAGACGGGCCAGCATGCCGCGCTCATAGGTGACAATATCGCAGTCATGCAATGCCACACAGCTGGTGCGGTCCGACGCCAGGGTATAACCGGTACAAAACCAGACATTGCGGCCTTTACCCGGATTGGTGGGTGACAGACCCTCTTTATCCAGTTCCGCATCGATCGCCTTGAGGCGTGGGCCATCGTTCCACAGAATGCGATGCCGTTGCGGCAGACGGGAGAAGAATTCCCGGGCAAACAGGAACTGGTCGCGGTCGGCACGGTCCAGACCAATCACGATTTCATCCAGATAAGGCACTTTAGCCAGTTCATCAACGATTTTTGTCAGCGCCGGGCCTTCAAGTTCAGAAAATAGCGATGGCAGGATCAGCCCCATTTTGCGTTTGCGGGCAAAGCGTACCATCTCTTTTTCCAGCGACTCCACACTGCGGTGGGTAAGGTTGTGGAAGTTAGTGATTACGCCATTCTGGTAAAAGTCACTCATCGCATCATCCTTTTAATGCCCGTGGGCAGCTTATTGAGATTGAGTCAGAAAATAGTCCAGCCCTTCACGCCAGCCTTCAGGGCCATGATGAGCCGTGTGATAAACCTGAGCAGGGTCGGTCCGGCTGAGTGTCACCGGCGTTTTACTGTAGCCTTTAATCACCACGGCATAATCAACCGCATCCAGCATCGGCGCATCATTAGGCCCGTCGCCCAGGCCGATTGTGGTGCGTGTCTCTCCGGGGAAGTGATCCAGCAGCCAGCGCAGCGCTTCGCCTTTGCCGCTCCCGGCGGGCAGCACATGCCAGAAACGTCCGCCCTGGGTCAGCGCCAGGCCTTGAGCGCGTAGTGCGTCATGAAAACGATCAAAGGCTTCGTCACTGTCGCGCCAGACAATGACTTCAGAAGCGTCGCGCTGACGGGACAGCGCTGATTCCGCTTCGCTTAATCCAGTCATTGAGGCAACTTCCGGATCAGAGAAGTCATGAAAACCGGTAAAGCGAAAATCTTTTTTTAAAGCAGCCAGGCGCAGACAGAGGTTGTCATAAGTCAGCGTGTTATCAGGCAGGCGAATCCGCTGTTGATCCTGTGTCTGTATCACTGCGCCATTCTCAGCAATAAACGGCGAACCGCTGATGCCGAGCCTTTTTTGCAGCGGAATAATTTCGGCCGCTGTTTTGCTGGAACAGATCACCAGCGGAACCGCATGGTGTTTCAGCGTGTTGAGCCACTCGGTGGCCGCATCCCAGCGATAGGTATGATGGTCCAGTAGTGAACCATCCAGATCGGTAATAACCATTAACGGCTGGTGGAGATCGGGCATTAACAGGCTCCTTTCATCACGTTCGCGGCTAAAGCGGCGATTTTTCAATATTATAGTTGAATATGGCTCACACTTTTTTTCAGGCGTCATTGGCCCGAAATCCAGGATAATTCTTAAAACCAGGTCGCTATAATCCGAGGGATGCATGAAGTGTGCGGGGCGCAATGACCAGCTGGCGCGGTGTTTCCGGTAACATTTTTCCATATCTGTCTGACATGTTGCAAAAATGTGCATATCTGATGCTTGTTTCAATCCAGGGATAGGGTAATCTGCAGAGGTGTTAAGAATTCCCTGGTGTAACGAATGAGTTTTTTACCCGGCCTTCCCGCCGGGTATTTTTTTGAAATCGATTTCAGCCATCAAATTCTCAGGCGCGATAATTCGAAATGTCGATCTCAAACGCCTCTGCCAGTTCGGTGTAGGAGTGAAAAACCCGGCCTTCAACTTCCAGCCGTGGCTGCTGGTCCTGATCCATATACTCCCGAATCTCTCCAGACGTTCTGGCCTGAATAGCCGTTAGTAAACCCTCGATATCAACCTGTAAATCTGACGGCTGACCCTCGCTGTGCTGCATTTCGTCTTTCATTTTCTGACTCCTGAGAGCAAACAGAATATTGAGTATAGAACCTGATGCAGAAAGGCGGGCGCGGGCAAATTTCAGGCAAAAAAAGCCCGCGCTGCGCGGGCAAAATCCTTGTTACTTGCATGTTGGCTGCACCTATTGGGGTGGTGCAGTCAGGGAAGTGTATAGGCGAGGCGCGTAAGAAATCTTGCGGTAAAACGTTAAGATACTGCAAAACTTTATCCTTACTCAGATTTACCTGACTTTATGTCCTGACAGAGCATATTCAGCTATAGTTGATAATAAAGCTGATTTTTATCAATACCTAAAGGAATGGTTATGGACATTTTACGAATTATTATTGCGATATTGCTGCCGCCACTGGGCGTGTTTATGCAGGTTGGTTTTGGCGGCGCATTCTGGCTGAACATCCTGCTGACAATCTGTGGTTATATCCCGGGCATCATTCACGCCGTCTGGGTTATTGCCCGCCGGTAACGCGCTGCATTGGCACGGTTCTTCGTTTAGACTGTATTCAGGATATTATCTGGAGAACCGAAATGAAGGTAAATGACCGCGTCAGCGTTAAAACCGATGGCGGCCCCCGTCGCACAGGCAACATTCTGGCTATGGAGCCATTCAATGAAGGCACTATGTTTTTAGTGGCGCTGGAAGATTACCCATTGGGTATCTGGTTTTTTAATGAAACAAACCAGCCGGATGGCATTTTTGTAGAGCCTTGCCAGGATGCCTGAACCTGACGCGCAATAAAAAAGCCGCGTTCCGGTATACGGAAACGCGGCTTTTTGCTGTTGTTAATCCCCCGGCAGTCGTCGCCCGCCCGGGATGACTGGCGATGACCTTAGAAGGTTTCCCAGTTATCAGTACCGGTGGCGAGCGCAGGACGTGCTGCCAGTGCCGGTGTTTTGAGTGGTGCAGCGGCGCGTGGAGCCACACCTGCGGTAGCGGGGGAATCGTGCAGGCGGAATGCGGCCACCGCCTGTGTTAATTTACCGGCCTGATCTTCAAGCGAGGCTGCTGCGGCTGAAGCTTCTTCCACCAGAGAGGCGTTCTGCTGGGTAACGTTATCCATCTCGGTAACCGCCTGGCTCACCTGCTGAATGCCACGGCTCTGTTCATCCGACGCTGCGGCAATCTCTGACATAATGTCGGTGACGCGACGGACTGCTTCTACAATTTCACCCATCGTGTTCCCGGCCGCGCCGACCTGATGCGAACCGTCATTAATCAGCGTAACCGACTCCGCTATTAAAGATTCTATCTCTTTAGCAGCCTGCGCACTGCGCTGGGCCAGATTTCGCACTTCGCTCGCTACCACCGCAAAACCACGTCCCTGTTCACCGGCCCGTGCCGCTTCAACCGCCGCGTTCAGCGCCAGAATATTGGTCTGGAACGCAATGCTATTAATGACATTGGTGATCTCAGCGATTTTCTTCGAGCTGCCGGAAATATTGGTCATGGTTTTCACGACATTATTGACCAGATCGCCTCCGCTGCGCGCTTTGCCTGAGGCATCTGCGGCGAGCTGACTGGCGTGATGCGCATTCTCGGCGTTCTGTTTCACTGTGGCGGTAAGTTGTTCCATGCTGGCTGCGGTCTGCTCCAGTGCCGCTGCCTGCTGCTCGGTACGGGATGAGAGATCGGTGTTACCGGCTGATATTTCGCTGGAACCCTGATAAATGGCCACTGCGCCTTCACGCACCGTACCCACGGTGGTCACCAGCGACTGCTGCATCAGCTGCAGATTGTGGATCAGTGTACCAATCTCACTGCGACCAAAGGGCAGGGGGGCGGAGGTCAGATCGCCCTGCGCAATACGCTCGATACGCAGCACAGACTGACGCAGGGGGCTAATGACCACGCGGCGCAGGAACACAAAGGTCAGCAGCACCAGCACCAGTGCGGCACTGAACGCCACAGCCATTGAGATAAAGCCGATGCGCGATTGCTGATCCGCTTCAGCGGTAATGGCATTGGCGCGGTCAGTACGAATCTTGATCGCTTTGAGTAATACCGCGTTGTACTCGTCATCCAGCTTGCGGGTAACGTCCGTCTCCTGAGCGATAATGCCCTCAAAACTGCCCTGTTTACCGGAATCGATCATCGGTATCAGGCCTTTATTGATGTAATTGTTGAAGCGGGTCTGCAGTGTGGCGTCCAGTTCAACGTCTGCTGGCGTCTTCACTACACGCGCCATATAGACCGCGAACCCCTGCTTTGCCTGTTGAATACGTTTTTCAGCGGCGGCGATATTGGCACGAAAATCGTCCATTTCACCGATACGCGCGGCGGCACCCGCCTGAATAATGGTCAGTCGCGCAGTACGCAGGTGGTTTGAACTGTTAGAAAGGCCCATACGAACCTGAATTTCGTCCGTGGCATCATCAAGTGAGTGGTTGCTTAAAATCAGAAAGTAACTGGCGACACCAATGCAGAGTGCGAACAGCAGCAAAATGCCGCCGAAGATCAGGCTAAACAGCGGCACCAGGCGGAGATTCTGCCAGATGCCAGCGCTTTTCTGTCCATCATTATCTAATGCAGTGTTCATATCCTTACTCTCTTGAGGCTGTTGTTATAAGGCATAACATCGGCAAAAGAGCGAAAAAGGTTAGCAGTAAGAATGAGACATGGATCGCAATTTAGTGCAAAAAAAACCGGCCATAGCGGCCGGTTCTTCAGGATTTACGATCAGCGAATATTAACGTAAATACCCGAGGTCACATTATCGGTCAAACGCACCACATGATAAATAACCTGCTTATTATGGGTTTTGATTTTGCGTTTAATATTACCTTTGTGTGACGATACCGTTTTGGCCTTAATTTGCATTTTATCTGAGATCTGAATGGTATCATGACCTGACATCCACATCTTCAGCATGTTTGACTCAGTCTGGCTCAATGTTAATGGATGAACATCCATGCCAGAAGAGATGCGTGCAGACTGGTTAAGCTTCTTCTGCAAATAGGTGCCGAGTAAGGAGTCCAGAGTCGATGTCTTCATCGATTTTGATGTAATAATCAGGTTCTTACGAACGTAGAGATATTCCTCAAAATGGATATTGCTAATCGCCATGAATATAAAGAACAGTGTATCCGGATGCTGCGTAATAATACTGCGAATACGTTCACTGGAATCTGACTCATGAATGAAACAATCTTCATTAATAAAGACGACACCAGGATTTAATTGCTCACATTTCTGCTGTAGTTGCTCAATATCGGAGACAGAAGAGATATTTTTCTTCTTAACTCCTTTTAAAGACATATAGTCTGATAATCCCAGGCGTGTGTAGTTGCAGGAATCCATAATAATAGTTGGCATAATAGCGACCCTCACCAATTTGTTATCCGTTTAAATCAACGATGAATACGCGTTGCGGTACGAGAGAGATTTCTTAGATACTTTTTATTCTGCTCGTGCAGTTTGGCAACAGGCAACCGCCCGTAAAAGTCTTCATCCCTGACCCGTTCTGCAAAAATTTTGTGCCGCCATGACGTCACACACTCTCCGACCATGGCGGGGGAGTGCCAGTGAAGTGTCGGAAGCAGTAAAACGCATTTTTGAGAGCTGTATCACTATCCTAGAAAACAAAGCGTTTTCTGATAGGACAATTCTCAAAAACATTTGTTTTACGAAAGTGTGAAGTCTCAGCGTGCGTTGACAATGCCGGAAAAACACTTTTTTAACAAGAAAAATCACTTAAAGAATTTTTTCTTGTAAATACAGTGATTTGCCGATTTAGCCTGCACATTCACAGTCTGACCGCTTCTGTGAACCACCCAACTAAAATACGCGAAGCCCGGTTTAATAAGAATTATTTTCAGACTCTGCGCACGTTTATCAGAATTTCCTTAGTTGCATTCTGGAAAACATGGTTCTGAAGATGCATGGATGGTTTTGTGATACTTAAGTGTCATTTTGCAAAGGTAGTTAGAAACTTAATGTTCAGGGACGGGATAGTTCTGTCAGGAACAGGGCGAGTAAATCAAAAATTTCACCGAATAAACGTTCACAGAACGGGGCTAGCAGGGGCATCAGCAAGCTGATGGTTAAAATTCCAACTGATAAGGTAATAGGGAAGCCAATTGCGAAGATTGATAACTGTGGTGAAACACGATTTAACAAACCCAGTACCAGATTTACCATGAGTAACAAAACGATTAAGGGCAGCGCTAACATCATGCCGTTAAGGAAAATTAATCCGCCCGACTTCACCAGTGCCATGAACGCGTTGGCATTTACCGGCTCACCGCCAATCGGCAGCGTATGAAAACTGTCCACCAGCAGCGAAATCAGCCACAGATGCCCGTTAAAGGTCAGGAACAGCAGCATCGCCAGCATGTCGAGAAAACGGGCCAGCACTGGCATGTTCAGGCGGCTGCCGGGATCGAAAAAGGTGGCGAACGAGATGCCCATCTGCAAACCAATCACTTCACCGGCAAGGCGCACAGCCGCAAACGCGAACTGCATGGTGAAGCCGAGGGCAATACCTATCAGCATCTGCTGAATCAGCAGCAGAAAGCCGGGAGGTGAAAACAGCGTCACATTAACAGCCGGTAACAGCGGCATGACCAGCCAGGTGATCATCACCGCCAGACCGATTTTGACACGCTTGCTGATAGATCGTTCATTGAGGATGGGAGCAGTGGCGAATAATGCCATGATGCGCACCAGAGGCCAGAAGAACTGGCTGACCCAATGAACCAGCTGGCTGCTATCGAGAGTAATCATCAGCCGATGATGTATGGCAGGTTAGTAAAGACGGTGCGGATATAATCCAGCAGCAGATTCAGCATCCACGGACCGGCAATGATACCGGTGGTGGCAACGGCCAGAATCTTAGGAATAAAGGATAAGGTCTGTTCGTTGACCTGCGTCGCCGCCTGGATCAGGCTGATCAGCAGGCCACTGACCAGGGCTGCCAGCAGCAGCGGGGCGGCCAGCATCAGGGCGACGCGCATCGCTTCCTGTCCCATTACCATTACTGATTCAGGTGTCATATGTTGCTCCGGTAAGAAAAGGGGGATCAGGAGTAGAAGCTTTGCGCCAGTGAACCGACCAGCAGTTGCCAGCCATCGACCAGAACAAACAGCATCAGTTTAAACGGCAGCGCGATAGACGCTGGCGGGACCATCATCATTCCCAGCGCCATCAGCACACTGGCAACCACAAGATCGATGATCAGGAACGGGATAAACACGGTAAAGCCAATCTGGAACGCCGTCTTCAACTCGCTGGTGACATAGGCGGGCAGTAGAATGCGCATCGGCACCGCTTCAGGGCCGGCAATCGGGGCGGTATTCGCCAGACGGGCAAACAGCGCTAAATCGGCTTCGCGGGTCTGACGCAGCATAAATTCGCGCAGTGGCTGGGCGCCTTTATCGATCGCCACATCCATGCTGATCTTGTCCTGACTGAATGGCAGATAAGCGTCCTGATAAATTTTGTCGAACGTCGGCGCCATAATAAAGAAGGTCAGAAACAGCGACAGTCCAAGCAGCACCTGGTTAGGCGGCGCCGAGGGCGTGCCAAGGGCGTTACGCAGTAAGCCAAACACGATGATGATGCGGGTGAAACTGGTCATCATCAGCAGCACGGCCGGAATAAAGGTCAGTGCAGTGATAAAAACCAGCGTCTGAACCGGCAGGGACCAGCTCTGACCGCCGTTCGGCAGTGAGTGGCTCACCAGGCCCGGCAGCTGGGCATGGGCAACCGGTGCCAGTAACAGCAGTGGCAGTAAAGGAAGCAGTCGACGCATCATTGTGGTTTTCCGGGACGTTTAACCAGGTTCTGTAACAGCTGACGAAAATCCTGTGGCGCACTGTTCACCGGCGTCACAGCGACCGGTTCACCCGGCGGCAGCGTGTGCAGATGGGTAACCTGCTGTGCAGTGACGCCCAGCACCAGACGGGCATCGGCGGTATCGATAATCACCACCCGCTCACGCTGGCCCACCGATACGCTGGCGGTGAGTTTAAGCTCCTGGCTGCTGACCTTTTTCGGCGCGAAGCCGACACGGCGTGCCAGCCAGGCGCAGGCCAGAATCAATAAGATAATTACGGCTAATACGCTGCTGACCTGAGCCAGCATAGAGCCGGTTGAGATCGCCTGAGCGTGCGGTGCAGCCGGTTGCAGCGTTTGATTCTGGCTATTCATAATGTGACTCTTAGCGACTCAGACGACGCATACGTTCAGATGGGGTGATGATGTCAGTGATGCGCACGCCATATTTGTCGTTCACCACGACAACTTCACCCTGAGCGATCAGGTAGCCGTTGATCAGAATATCAAGCGGTTCACCTGCCAGGCCATCCAGCGAGACCACCGAACCCTGCGTTAAACGCAGCAGCTCTTTAATGGTCATTTTGGTGCGACCCAGTTCCACGGTGAGTTTCACCGGGATATCCATAATCAGGTCGATATCCTGCAGCGATCCAGCGACGTTGCCGCTGTCGAATGATTTGAAGACGTCGTCGGTCTGCGGCGCACTGCTGCTGCCGACCTGCTCATTCATCGCTTCAGCCCACAGATCGTCCGCAGAGATATCGTCAGACGGTTTATTACTGTCAGTCATGGGGCTGTTCCTCGTTCAGCGAATTCAAAATCGGGTTAATCAGGTGTTCGACACGGAGCGCGTACTGACCATTCATCGTGCCATATTGGCTGGTTAAGACCGGGACGCTATCGACATGGGCGATAATGCGTTCCGGCTTCTCAATCGGCAGCACGTCACCGGGTTTCAGCTGCAAAATCCGTGACAGACGCAGTGAGGTTTCGGCAAAGTGCGCAATCAATTCCAGCTCAGAGTGCTGCACCTGTTTGACCAGGTTGTCGCGCCAGTGGTTATCTTCCTGACGAGAGTTTTCGAGCGGTGGGTTCACCAGCAGCTCGCGCAGCGGTTCAATCATTGAAAACGGGATGCAGATATTAAACTCACCCACCAGGTTACCAATCTCCACCTGGAACGGCGTGTTAACCACGATATCGTTCGGTGAAGTGGTGATGTTGGTGAACTTTACCTGCATCTCTGAACGTACATACTCAACGTCCAGTGGATAAATGGCTTTCCATGCGTCGCTGTAACCATCCAGCGCCAGCTTCAGCATGCGGCGAATAACGCGCTGCTCGGTATGGGTAAACTCACGGCCTTCAACTTTCGTCGGAAAACGTCCGTCGCCACCAAACAGGTTGTCGACAGCGATAAACACCAGGCTTGGTGAGAACACCACCAGCGCTGTACCACGCAACGGTTTCAGGTGGATCAGGTTCAGGTTGGTTGGCACCGGCAGATTGCGGGCAAACTCATGATACGGCTGAATCTTGATCGCCCCGACGCTGATATCCGGGCTACGGCGCAGCAGGTTAAACAGCGCCATACGGAAACTACGGGCAAAACGCTCGTTAATAATCTCCAGCGCCTGCAAACGCTCGCGCACCACGCGGCGCTGGGTATTCGGATCGTAAGGACGAATATCGCCTTCCGGTCCGTTTTGTTTCTTTTCTTCTTCCGCGCTGCCACTGTCGCCGTTTAAAAGGGCGTCAATTTCAGCCTGGGAAAGAATGCTATCGCCCATTGATTCACCTCAAAATGAAGGCAGTAAACAGCACGTCGCTTACAGCCTGCGGAGGTTGACCTTTTACCAGCGGGGGTGTCAGCGCCTGTTTGATTTGTTCAACAAGCGCCTGCTTTCCTTGCTCTGTCGCCAGCGTCGCAGCGCTTTGACGCGAGAGCAGCAGCAGCAAACGGCTGCGCACCTCAGGCAGATAGTCATTCAACCGACGCCGGGTATCCTCATCGGCCAGACGCAGGGTAAAGCCTACGTAAAGCACGCGGTCGGGATCGTTGTCGGGATTGACCAGGTTAACCGTAAATGTATCAAGTGCAAAAAAGACCGGAGCGGGAGGCGGTTCAACTTTCGCCACCTCAGGCTTATCGCCCTCATGTTTATTCATCATTCGCCAGACTGCATACCCTGCCGCGCTGCAAGCGGCCAGCGTTACAATGAGCAACACTGGTATTAAGAGTTTACGTTTGCGGCCTTTTGCTTTCGCGTTATCAGACATGGTTGCAGTTACTTCCTGTGAATTATGGGCAAGCCTCTCGGCTCACGGGACAGATTATCCGCGTCTTAAGTCAAACCAATGGGTAGATAAGACGCGGGTTTTACGCTTACCTTCAGCGTTTGCCGCTGTCAGGCGAAAGTATCGACGGCGCTGTTGCCGCTAACACGAGCCTGAAGGGCGGCGGGAACGGCAATCGGCGTAATGTCGGTGTCACTGTCCTGGGTGAGGGAGAAGCGGCCGTGCTCTCCATCGCGGCGCGCCTCCTGTTGTTGCTGGAATTGCTGGCCCTGCGCGGAACTGTCACTGCTCACCTGACTCTCGCCCAGGTTAATACCGCTTTCTGCCAGCGCACTGCGCAACTGCGGTATTGCGGCTTCCAGTGCCGCTCTGACGTGGCTATGGCCGGAAACCAGATTAATTTGTGCCTGGTCGTTATCCAGTTTCAGGCTGATCTGGATAGCGCCAAGGTCTGCCGGATGTAAACGCAATTCCGCGTTCTGCTGGCCGTTACGCGTGAACATCACAATCTGCTGACTTAGCGCCTGTTGCCACTCGTCGCTGCCCAGCTGTGAGTTCAGCGTTGGCGTTGACGGGGTGCTGATGGTCGCGGAGGCGGTCACCGCGGCGGGCAGGCTGCTGGCGGTGGCAACGGGCATCGCGTTGATCGTGCTATCGCTGGTGCTGGCTTTGATCGCTTGATCATCCTGCTTAACCATATTGCTCAGTGCCTGCTGAAAACTGCTATCAAGCGTCAGGCCATTGCCTGTTGCACTCTGCGCGGCGGTGTTGCTCTGGCTGGCGGCAGTCGCGACGGCAGGTTTGCTTTGTGCGTCGCTTCTGACTTCAGCCTTCTCATCGTCACCTGTTTCGTGGCCCGGCTGTGCGCTGCTCAGCAGTTGCGTCAGCGACGTCTGACTTTTCCGGCCGGTGTCGGTCTGGGCAATCAGCTCGCCCGCCTCACTGCTGACCGGGGTCGAAGGCGTCGCTGTCGGTGTCACCGCACCGGGTAACATGGCGAACAACGCCTGCACATTTTGCATGTCAGTGGCGCTTAAGGGTGCCACGTCCGGCTTGTCTTTATCATCGGCTGATTTTGACCCAGCTTTAATATTTTCCGGTTTAAACAGGGCGGTCAGCGCAGCAGGATTATCCAGCGCCGCCATCAGTGCATTCAGGGGGGCCTTCGGGCGGGCGTCATCAGTCTTTTCTGCTTTAGCGTCAGCGGATTGCGCCACTTTCCCATGCTGTTTCGCCAGGCCGAGCAGCTGGTTTCCCAGCGCAGTCAGAAAGTCCTTAGGCAGCGCGTCTTCACCCGCTGCAAGATCGGTTGAAACTGATGGTTCCGCGTCGGTTTTAACCGACGCTTTCGTGGCAATATGTGGCAGCGTAATCATTCGCCTCTCCTCGATGCGGCCCGTTGGGCAAATTCGTCCATCCGTTTCTGATCGAGACGGTTTTCCTGTCGTAATGCATTTTCTGCTGCACGCGTTATCAGCGTCTGATAAGCGTTCAGCCGCTGCTGTTTGTCGCGCCAGTTGATCAGCGCCTGTTCCAGCCGCTGATTCCAGTTATTGAGCTGGTTACGATGCTGCTCAATCGCTTTTTCCAGCGTCTGAATAAACTGGTGATAGTTGGTCCAGCGGGTGCTGGCGATACCGGATGACATATCGTCGTTGAGCTTGTTGCGATACTCATCCTGATAGTCGAGCAGCATCGTCAGCTGCTCGTTAGCGGCGTGCTGGCCGCGACGCATATCGCCTAAGTAGATGGCGGCACGTTCGAGATCCTGCTCCGCGAGGTCGCGCAGCGTATCGATGGCATTTGCAGTTTTCATTGCCGTTACCTCGTGTTAATTCGTGTGACTAGCCAAACAGCGCATGCAGATGCAGGCTGGCGTCGTCATAATCGCTGCGCTCAAAGATGCCCTGTTGCAGGAAAGCTTCCATCTGCGGATAGAGCGTGATCGCTTTATCCAGCATCGGATCGCTGCCGGCGGCATAGGCGCCGACGCTGACCAGATCGCGGTTTCGCTGGAAGCTGGAAAGCAACTGCTTAAACTGGCGCACCTGTGCATAGTGGTTCTCATCGATCAGATGCGTCATCGCACGGCTGATCGAGGCTTCAATATCGATGGCCGGATAGTGACCCGCTTCGCCCAGCCGGCGCGACAGCACGATGTGGCCATCGAGAATGGCGCGCGCAGAGTCTGCAATCGGATCCTGCTGATCGTCGCCTTCGGTCAGAACGGTATAAAAGGCAGTGATCGAGCCGCCGCCGTCGATGCCGTTACCGGCACGCTCAACCAGCGCAGGCAGTTTGGCGAACACGGAAGGCGGATAGCCTTTGGTTGCGGGCGGTTCACCGATTGCCAGGGCGATCTCACGCTGCGCCATGGCGTAGCGGGTCAGGGAATCCATAATCAGCAACACATGCTTGCCGCGGTCGCGAAAATCTTCCGCGATGCGGGTGGCGTAAGCGGCACCCTGCATACGCAGTAGCGGTGACACGTCGGCCGGCGCGGCAATAACCACTGAACGCGCACGGCCTTCAGCACCGAGAATGTTCTCGATAAAATCTTTTACTTCACGGCCACGTTCGCCAATCAGACCGACCACGATCACGTCGGCTTTGGTATAGCGCGCCATCATGCCGAGCAGGACGCTTTTACCCACGCCCGAACCGGCGAACAGGCCCATACGCTGCCCGCGACCGACCGTCAGCAGAGCGTTAATCGCCCGCACGCCGGTATCCAGCACGTCGGTAATCGGCGTACGCTGCAGCGGGTTAAACGGCGGGGTGTTCAGCGGTGCGCGATAGCCGGTATCCGGCGACGGCAGGCCATCCAGCGGTCGACCGCTGCCATCAAGTACGCGGCCCAGCAGTTCCGGGCCCAGCATCATCTGTTTGCCTGCCTGCGGGTTCTCACCGTTCTGGCGCGCATAGACACGCGCACCCGGTAAAATGCCGTCCACTTCTTCCAGTGGCATCATCAGCAGTTTCTGCCCGTTGAATCCCACCACTTCGCTTTCGATTTCACTGATGGTTTTGCCATCGTTGCGTTCGATCACACAGGTTGCACCCAGTGGCAGCTGTAAGCCGGTCGCTTCCAGCACCAGGCCGGTGGCGCGGGTCAGGCGGCCATAACGGCGCACCGGCTGCACCTGGGCGATCCGTTTCTCAAAGGCGTCGAGCGAGCCAAGCCAGCGATTCAGACGGGTGGTCATTAAATTTCTCCAGGTGCAGCAAGACGGCAAAGTTCCTGCCAGCGCGTCGCGACGCTGGCATCCAGGTCGCCATCTTCTGCGCTGAGTTTGCAGCCGCCAGGATGCAGGGTGCTGTCAGCGATCAGACGCCAGCCATGCAGATCCAGCGTCGGACCCAGGGTCTGCTCAATACGTTGTAAATCATCCGGGTGAACACGCAGCTGCGGTTTGCCGCTGAACATTGGTTCCTGCTGCAGTAAACCCTGAATCTGGCGCAGCAGGGCGGTGCCATCTACCGTGGTCGCCTGACCAATGACCGAGCGAGCCGCTTCCAGCGCCAGCTGCATCAGACGGGCAGCGATGACGCTGTCCAGGGATTCCAGCGTGTTCTGGAACTCCGTTACCAGTTGCTGCATCCGCGCCTGAAGTGGCGCCTGCTGCTGCTGGGCATCGGCCAGACCCTGCTGAAAACCGGCGTCATAGCCCGCTTTCTGTCCTTCGGTCACACCCTGCTGATAACCTTCGTTGTAACCCTGACTCTGTGCCTCTTTCCGCATCTGCTGCTGCAGACGTTCAAGCTGCTGTTGCTGCTCATCAACGCCATCGCCATCTTCAGCGTCGTAGATTTCTGGCTGCAGCTCCGGTTCAGGCTCATCAAAACGGCCTAAATCATTGGGCTGCCACAGCTGCCAGGGGCGGGCAGAAAATGCATCAGACATACGTTTCCTCGCCACCACCAATCACCATCTCGCCAGATTCGGCCAGGCGGCGAACCACCAGCAGGATTGCTTTCTGTTCGTTTTCCACTGCCGACATCCGAACCGGACCACGGTTGGCCAGATCGTCGCGCAGGATATCGGCCGCACGGGCTGACATGTTTTTGAGGAATTTCTCGCGCAGTGGCTGTTCGGCACCTTTCAGTGCAACCAGCAGCTGCTCGGACTCCACTTCCTGCAACAGACGCTGGATGCTGCGGTCGTCCACGGCCACCAGGTTTTCGAACAGGAACATCTCGTCGATAATTTTCTGTGCGAGTTCGCCATCGAAGTCGCGTACCGCTTCGATAACGGCCTCTTCCTGCTGCGTTTTCATCAGGTTGATGATCTCGGCTGCCGTTCTCACGCCGCCCATCTTCGCGCGCTTGAGGTTGGTACCATCCAGCAGGCCGTTCAGTACTTCGGTCAGTTCGGCCAGCGCGGCTGGCTGCACACCACCGAATGTCGCGATACGCAGCATCACATCGTGACGCAGACGTTCGTCGAACAACGCCACGATATCCGCAGCCTGGGCACGCTTGAGGTGCACCAGGATGGTCGCGATAATCTGTGGATGCTCGTCGCGAATAAGGTCGGCGGCGGCCTGCGGTTCCATAAAGTTGAGCGTTTCCATACCGCTGGTGGTTTCGCGCGTTTCGAGAATGTCCTCCAGCAGGCTGGAGGCACGCTCTTCGCCCAGTGCACGTGTCAGCACCGAACGCAGGTATTCGTTCGAGTTCAGGCTCAGCGCCGCGAACTGCTCAGCATCTGCTTCGAACTCACGCAGCACCTCTGTCAGCTGTTTGTGCGACACCTGACGCATATTGGCCATCGCACCACTAAGATGCTGCACCTCGCGCTGATTCAGATGTTTGAAAACTTCCGCAGCACGCTCTTCACCAATGGTCATCATGAGGATGGCGCTTTTTTCGGTTCCGGTCAGACTCATAGCTCTTTACTCATCCATTCGCGAATTACCAGCGCGACGACGCGCGGATCGTTTTCTGACATGTCGCGGATGCGTTGACTCATCACTTCTGCGCTCATGCGGTTGTTTGACTTACGTTCCTGATCCAGCTCATCTTTGCTGAGCTGCACATTAAAGGCTTCTTCCTGCGGCTGATCAGTAGCGGCACGGGCGGCAACGGCTTCAGCAGCGGCTTTCTCTGCGGCCTGCTTGCGAACCAGATGCGGACGAACCATCTTGCGGTAGAGGACGAAGGCGACCAGAGCAACCAGCAGCCACTTACCGGCATCCATCAGCTGATCAAAGAAGGACTGCTGTTGCCAGAATGGCAAATCAGTGGTCACAGGTTCAGTGGTGTTAAACTGCGAGTTCACCACGTTAATGCTGTCGCCACGGCTCTGGGAGTAGCCCATCGCTTCGCGTGTCAGGTCTTCAATCTGCTTCAGTTGTTGTTCGTTCAGCGCAACGGCTTTGCCTTTATCATCTGCACGGAAGTTCACCACCACCGCAACCGACAGGCGCTGTACGTCGCCGACGTTAACCTTTGTATGACGGATAGTGCGATCCAGCTCGTAGTTCACCGTGTCATCACGACGTGAATTCGTCGGGCCTGAGCTGGCCGGTGCAGTGCTGGTGGTCTGGCTGGCGTTGTTCGCCGCGTTATTCTGACCATTCGCGGCCTGACCGTTGGCTGCATTGTTGTTCGGCGTCGTCACCGGCGCGGTGTTGGCTGGCGCCGGCTGGTTAGAAAGTGCGCCCGGCACGCCGCCCGGATAAGGGCTGCCTGATTGATCACTGGTGCTGGTCTGACGCGAACGAATCGCTGAGTTCGACGGATTAGCGTTAGGCTGATATTTCTCGTCAGTCTGCTCGGCAGTGTCGAAGTTAATCTGCGCGGTAACCTGCGCATGCACATTGCCCTGGCCAAGAATCGGATTCAGGATTGCTTCAATACGTTGCTGGTAACGCGCTTCAACTTCAGAGGAGTATTTCAGCTGCGCGTCATTCAGATCGCGACCAGCAGAATCAGAACGAGTCAGCAGGCGTCCGGTCTGATCGACCACCGTCACGTTGCCCGGCGGTAAACCGGCGACGCTGCTTGAGACCATGTGGGCAATGGCCTGAATCTGACCTTCGTCCAGCGCACGGCCAGGTTGCAGCGTTAAGGTGACAGAGGCGGAGGGCGCTTTCTGCTCACGCACAAATAAGGTGGGTTTAGGCATCGCCAGATGAACACGGGCACTTTTGACCGGGCCCAGCGATTCGATGGTGCGTGCCAGTTCGCCTTCCAGCGCGCGCTGGTAGTTAACCTGCTCGCTGAACTGGCTGATACCGAACTTCTCTTTATCCAGCAGCTCGAAGCCTACCGAGCCGCCTTTCGGCAGACCCTGCTGAGCCAGACGCAGACGCAGCTCATGCACATTCGCTTCAGGCACCATTAATGCGCCGCCGTTTTCGGCGAAGCGATAGGGAATGTTCATCTGCGTCAGCTGCGTGACGATGGCACCGCCATCCTCATCAGTGAGGTTATTATAAAGGACGCTATAAGATGGCTGTTTCGCCCAGAGCACCATCGCGATCACGATTGCTATGACAGCAGCCGCGGCGATGACTAAAGGAATACGCGGATTTGCGCGCAGGCGAGCTAACAGGTCACCGAAGCCTTTCTTTTCTTGTTCTGTTGTGGCGGCTGTACTCGCATTCATGACCGTTTCCTGCCTGACGTAATTGACCGGGTAAGTTGAGATGGCAAAACAGACTCCCTGACCTGCGTAGATAAAATTTCCACTTCAATGCCAGGCATTATTAGGTGATAAGCAAAATTCGATGGCTGGATAAGGTAGGGTTTTTGATGTTATTTAGCGGCTTTGTCTCATTGACAACGTGCTAACTTTTGCTCACATCAAAAATGTCACCCTCTTTAAAAGGTATCGTTCATGTCCATTCAGGCAATTGACGGCGTACTGCAGCAGCTACAGGCGACCTCACTGCAGGCCAGTAATCGCAGCAGTGAAGCCCCCAATCAGATCGATTTCGGCGCGACCATGAAAGCGGCGCTGGATAAGATCAGCGAGACGCAGACTACCGCACGCACCCAGGCGCAGGATTTTGAAATGGGGAAACCCGGCATCGCATTGAATGATGTGATGGTCGATCTGCAGAAATCATCAATCTCAATGCAGATGGGGATTCAGGTCAGGAACAAACTGGTGTCGGCGTACAGCGAAATTATGAATATGCAGGTTTAGTTATACTGACCTGCGCATTAAATCTTTCTGTTTGCCTTAAGATAAGCAGACTTGAATGTCAGCAATAATGTCAGTCCTTTTGCTAAGCCTATGACCCTGTACTGACGTCAATGCAGGCGTCATTGGCTATACTGTTCATTATTAGTCGTTACGCACCGGGCACCTCACTTTTCGGCGCTATCGACTCATCGCCCATCAGCAGGACGCCAGCACAGTGCTAAAAATAATTATCCTTATCGCATCGTTGATTAGCCTATCAGCTCCCGGCATTGCCGCCATGCAGTGCGGACCCTTTTACCTTAAGCAGGATAAGAGTGGCTGGTTCTCAGTAAATGGTGAACGGGCAAAAACCCAGAAAGTGACGTTTGCCAGAGAGAAGGGTGACTACAGCAACGCAACGGTGAAAATCCGGGTCAAAAATAGCAAAGCGCCGGGAATGGTGGATATGGAGCAGACAAACCGTGATGGCAAAGGGTTGTTGAGGGCAGAAATTGTCCGCACCAGTCAGAGTCAGATCCGCATTCGGGGTGACTATGATTGCGAGCCGGCTAAGTAAGTTGAGTTATTACTGCAAATGCCTGTGATTATCGCAACCCTGAAGTAGTGATAGCCGGTGCTTTTGAATCATAGTTAAACGTCGCACTGGTTTGGTGATGACTTAACTTTGTCCTTTCAACCCAGGCTAGTGTTTCATTATCCTGCACCATGTTAAACCGCTTTTAACCAGTAAGCAGCGGATCATCCTGCTCCAGATTGAATCTCCGGTCTTGTGCCATTCCGGTAAGGCAAGACCGTCAAAATAAGCGGTTTTATATAAAGGCGCAGCCCAACCCGTTCACTATCCATGACCGCCAGCAGGGGCAGGCTCAGGGCAATAATGATCTTCTTCATCTGTTAAATCATAAGCATTATTTTGTCGACAAATAACATCGGGAACTCACTTGTCCCGCTGATTTTCAATCAAAAATTTGCGCTTAATATTGCTAGCGTCGCTGAGTAAATGTAACATCCGACGGATAAATAAAGCATCGAATATCTTTTAGCCGCAACAATTTTTTATTCCACTGTTACATTGTTAGCCAGATTACTATAAACACGGAAAGTTTAACGCAATTAAATACCGCATCTATCAGACGCATATACATCAGCCTTATAAAAAGGTATGCAGACGTTTGTTAAGTGCCATTAACACCATTGTCCTAATGAAAATTTTCTACTTAAGTGCCTCTGATGACAATGATTTATGACTGTTTTTTATACTACGATGAAGATGTTTTGCTTGAAATGCGTCTGAACACGCTTGAGAATGTTGTTGACCGGTTTGTCATTGTTGAATCGCTTTATACCTTTACGGGTAAACGCCGATGCAAGCTTAATTTTGACATTGAGAAATTCGACCGTTTTCGCGATAAAATTATTTATGTCGTCAACGATATTGCGCCAGTATTTTATCAGCACGCCTTTCAGTCGAATAGCTCTCTGGTTAAGGCGGGCGAGACCGATCCCTGGGAGAATGAATCCACTGCACGGAATCAGATTATGCAAGGTCTGGCTGGCGCGCAGGATGATGATATTATTATTGTGTCAGACGTCGATGAAATTCCCCGACCTGAAGCGATTAAAGCCTTTAGCCATCGTCACCTCTGTACAACATTGCACCAGCAATATTTCAATTTTAAATATAATGTACGTGTATTGAACAATGACGGTACACCGCGTTGTGCCACACTGGCAAAAATGGTGACGTTTAAAACATTACGAACCTTTTTCATGGGACAACCGGAATTACTGCGCAACGTTAAGCGCCGTGGAACACCCATACGCGACAGCTGGTTGCGCTGGAAATGGCTCGGCTGGCGAACGAAAGTCATTAAGGATGGAGGATGGCATTTTTCATGGGTAATGAGCGATGAACGCATAAGTGAAAAATTGCGTCGATTTCACATACCGAACATAACTGTCCTGAATTCAATAACCCGGATCATATCCGGCGCTGCGTTGAGAACAACATTGATATCTGGAATTGCCCAAGAAGGATGGAAATAGTGCCGATTACCGCTGAACATTTTCCTGAGTGGCTGGTTACACATCAGCATCAGCTGACAGATTATATTAAATCCTGATGCTGACCAGCGCGCCCACCGGGCGCGCCTCTTACCCTTCAGGTTGCTTTATAGGGATCTTTCTTATCATCCTGACTGTCATCATTTTTCCGCGGCACTTCACCATGGTCTTTTGGTGCATCGGTGGCGGGATGATCATCTTCCTCATACGCATTACCCGCGTTAGGTGCTGCTTCGGGCAGGCCTTTGCTGACATCACCTTCTTTCTTACGTTCTTCATTCGTATTGTGCTTAAACATAATTCACTCCTGTTGTCCCAGTCGTTTAAGTCTAGACCAGCCCTGAGATCCCGCATTAGCATGGAATTAAAGGCAAAAAAAAGCCCGCCAGAAGCGGGCTAATCGGAGTTTCTCTCATACTGAACATGTTATCTTTCGATGTTTTGGTGTACAGCAGCTCAATGCTAACGGGAAATTCCTGATGCAGAAATGGACAAACTTGCCATATCGCTTGCGACAGGTCACATTCCAGGTCGATAAAAACATCGATAAATAAATTCGATTGAACTGATTAATTAAAAGCATATAGTGGCCTCCGTTACCAGGAGATAGAAAATATGTTACGAGATCATTTAAAGATTGAAGCAGAAGATCAGTTAATTGAACAAGGCTCGCTAAGCCTGAGAAATCGTGGTCAGGAAGAAGTGACCGAGTGGATTATTGTTAACCGTCAGGGAGTTAAAAAAGGCGGTGTCACACTGTTCGATAAACTCAGTACCCGCCGCTCATGGCCAGTGAACTACCGCATTATGCAGACCGATCTGCAGGGCAATGTGGTCGTGGATCAACTCACCGACGCCCTGTAGTTACCAGACCCGGACCCTGGCCACGGTTGTACGATAAAAAATTAACCCGCATTGGCGGGTTTTTTTATGACTGCCGGTAGCGGCGCAGTTCCACCACCGTACCAATTAGCTTCAGGTTCTCCCGACTGGAATGCAATTCAGGAAAGTTGATGTTAATGGGGGCCAGCTCAAACTGCGTAACGCCACCTTCACTACTACGTTGCCGCCAGGTACGGATCAGAGCAATCTGCTGCTGTAATGCCAGCACGCTATCGCCAGGCTGGGGTGAAACTTGCGGATCGATGATCACCACATCATCCCGCACAATCGCGGGCATCATTGCCTGTTCTTCTACACGAAAGGCAAAGCTCTGTTGTGAAAGCGCCATATCGTTGTGCATCAGCAATTCGTGTCGGACTGAACTGTCATCCGAAAGCCATCGTGTCACATCACGCTGATTAAGCAGCGGAATCTGGTGAAGACCGCCATAAGCACTTTCGCTGAAAACAGGGCCATCCCCATCTATCAGAAAAGCCGGGGCACAACCCAGCGCTTCGGCGAGCCGTAGCAGATTCTCACCGCGCGGAAGCGTCTCCTCTTTTTCCCATTGCGAAATCGCTACATGGGACACTTTTACCTGTTGTGCCAATTGCTTCTGCGTTAATTGCAGTGATTTCCGTCGGAGGCGGATTCGGTCACCCAGCGTTTCGTTTTTCATAAGCTTGACATATTGGTTGAAAGTGATTTAAGTATACTTAAGCATGGTATTTAAGTAAACTTAAATTTCAAGCGGAGGACGTGGCTTTTCAGCACGCAATATGTTCCAGCGACCTAACCGGAAAAAGGGGTATGGCATGGAAAGTAGTCTGATTACCAGTATGGGAGCGTTAGTTCTGGGTGGAGGCGCAGCAGCACTGTTCTGGAAACCGTTATTGGCGGGTATCGCGTCAATCGTAACCAGTAACCGAGCGGGCGGCGAAATTATTACCAGCTACAAAGAGCAGGTGGTGTTGCTGAAAGAGAGCAACCTGCTGATACGGGAGGAAAACGATGAATTACGCGAACGGCACGACAGGAATTTGCGGCGAATTTCGACACTCGAAACCGATCTTCGGTTAATCAAGAATGCGGTAGGGATTTTGCTAGCAATGACCGAAACCGATCAAAACGACAAATTTCGTAATGAAGTTGATCGGCTTATCTCAACTCTGGAGGATCGCAGCAATGGCAATGATTGATAATACCAGGGCTCCAATATCATACAGGCGTAAAGTTATCCTCGGCTGCATTCTTCTCAGTTGTTCGATGATTTGCATCCTGATGACGATTATTTTTCTTTATGTCAGTAATACCGCAAACAAACGAGTCGAGGAGATTAGGGCGGATTACCGGGCAATAGCGGCACGACGTGATGAAAGGGTCGAGGTGCTGACGGATAAGGTCACAGCATTACAACATAAGCTTGATGTGATACCGGATCGTACCGCTGATAAAACACTGAGTAGAGTGAAAGAGGTCGTTTCTGAAGACAACCAGACGTCCGCAAAACCGGGCCAGACACCGTAACTTCCGATTATTCTTAGTGCGGCTTCGCTATTATCGACTAGTTTTAAATCTCGGGGCAACATTTTGTACCTGAATGCAGGCCCGATGATTGGCCGGTCGATGAACCGCTAAGCCTAACCACTTTGGATAACTGACCAGAAGGAAATTTAGCATGAGCGATTCAACAGAAACCAAGACCAAAACTGACTATCTGCGTGATGTGACGTCTCAGCTAAAAGAGATGCGCCACTATGCGCAGACCAACACCGAAACGCTGTCCAGCCATTGGTTAGCGTTTGACGCCGGTGAATACAAAGATAAGACGAACGCCGACCGAATCGATGCATTGCTGAATAAGCAGGGCAAGCTGTTGGAAGATTTGGATGCCGCCATTCAGGACATTGAGATTGAAATTAATCACAGCGAGCAGGAGAGCTAAGTCATCTCCCGCTAACTTATGCGGTGGCCGGTAAAGGATTAATCGGCCACCAGCCACATCTCCGCTTCGTCGAACATCTCTTCAACAATCCGCGCAACCGTCGCTTTATCGTTCTTACTCAAATCAGTATCAATCGCGTTACGTTCCATCGGCTTGACCTTAACTTCAATGTCAGGAAACACCCGATGCACCCGCTTTTCCAGCTCCTCACGAATCATCTCGCGGGCACCCGGTAAACCGGCAACGTTGCGCTTGTCATAAATCAACTCAACAAACATGATGGCAATCCATTCAGGGCAAAATCGCTGACATATAATACTGTAAATAAAAACAGTGGCAAGGCATGGCGCGTGATTTCGCGTAAATTTTTATGTCGTGTAAAACACGATCTTCAACTGGAAAAATGCGCACGCATCACGACATAATGACGGCTTACTTTTCAGGAGGTCCGCGATGCGACAACTGGTAATAGATATTCTGCTAAAACTGGCAAAGATGGATGTCGATGCAAAAGAGTTGACGGCGCAGCTTGAAGCGCAGTCCCTGCTGGTTGCAGCGCTGCTGGTGCAGGCGAAACAGGACAACTCGCTGACCATTTCAGAAACGGTGCAGGATGCCATCATTACCGCTTCGCAATCGTCGACCGGGTTTCTGCAATCGGATGTTGATCTGCTGCTGACGCACATTAATCGTCTGCTGGCTGTGGCAAGTTATGTTGAAGTGAAGGGTAAAGCGACGGAAGAGAGAGAGTAGGGCAGGAAAAATTCGCCTCTGGAGATGGATATTTATCAACATCTTCAGAGGCAGTGCAGGCGCAGGCGTCGTTCAGGGATGGTCATGATCCGAGTCCTGCGGAAAAGTGACTACTCTCTTAACCGGGTACACATTCTTCAGCTACTTTCATGCTGGCAGGCGTTGTGCTTTACCGGCCTCTTCTCTGCAGCGCGTATTACAATTCGTTTTTAATGCAAAACTCTTCCCAGCTCATACCCAATGATTCAGCGTGAGATTTGAGATAAGTCTCGATCGCTTCAGCCGCCACCGCTTTATCTGGCTCAGCGAGCTGAATGGAGAAGATCATTCCATCCAGATTCTTCTGGCGCAAAAAGGCCGCATAGATACGTTCGGCATGCCATTCGCGCAATTGGCGCAATGACAGGTTGGCGGCGCGGGCATCGCTTTCAGTTAATTCGTCAAGTGCGGATTGAAAGTCTGGATGCGCGGTAAAAAACATCTCGCGTGCCTGGGCATAGTAAGCTTCTGGCGTTTTCATATTCATATTCCTGAAAATCTATTGCAGCGCGTCAGTGTAGCGGGTTGTCTCCTGCTTGTCAGGCGCGGCAAAGATAAGAGATGAACCTGCTTCGCCAACAATTTTCCGGTTAAAATGCTTTATGCAGACCTCACTACGGGTTTCGTTCTGCCGCAATCATCGTCTGTGTGGCGTCTTAACATCCAGATATCTTGCGTAACGCGGTGGAAAAATTATAACGTAGCCGCCATTGACGTGATCTTAGGGATTAAACATGAAAAAGTGGATGCTGATTGCCGCGCTGGCATTGAGTGGTTGTGCGCAAATCAACGATTATGAAAATGCGGTGCAGACACCGGCACCTGCTGATCTGCAGGGGACCTGGCAAACCGTCGGCCCACAGAGCAGCCTGATCAGCAACAAAGCGATAGCCAGTCTGATCATTAATGCCGATGGCAGCACGCTGGATTGCCGTCAGTGGATGCGGGTGATCGCGAAGCCGGGCAAACTGACCCGATTAAATGGCGATTATGTGAATGTCACACGTAAGATACGGGTGATGCCGCTGGTGGTCGATAATGGCGAGCTGAGCTACGACAGGATGACTCTGCGCAAAGTGGCGCGTCCGACAGTAGAGTGTCAGCAGGCACTGGAAGAAGTCGCAAAGCAGCCAAAAGCCGCCGTGATTCAGAACATCGAACCGCAACTGTTGCGCACGGCGATTACCGAGAATAACGCGAAGTCATAACAGTCGATCCATAGCAAAACCGCCCCAACAGGTAGAGTGCCGTTCACGCACTTGTCTGCCGGGGCGGTTTTCGTTTTCACTGCATCCCTAATTTTGCTGCTAACTTATTCTGCGATGACCCAGACGCTGACGCTGCCACCGTTACAGGCAAAGACCGCTGTGCCATGCTCGTCGGCGGTAATCGTCTCTTCACGGTTACCCAGATAATCCCGCCAGACCTTACCGGCAAAACCTTCACCCATCGGAACGCTTTTCTCACCTGCATCGCCATTCGACATGATCACCACACAGCCTGGCTGCGTTTCAGTGCCGCTGCGGCTGAATGCCACGCAGTTAGGATGATCAAAATAGTCGGTCTGAACGCCCCAGCCATATTGCTGACGCGCCCTGATCAACCCCTCAAGTTCAGGGATCACCGGCATCTCTATTTTATGCGTCTCACCGTCGCCGCCTTCATCTTCGTAGGTTGCCCCGAACAGATCAGGATAAAAAATGGTGGGCACACCTTGTTCACGCAGCAGGATCAGCGCATAAGCCAGTGGCTTAAACCAGGCTTCAACCGGCGCTTCCAGAGACTGCAACGGCTGGGTGTCGTGGTTGGCGACGATCGTCACGGCATGCCAGGGATCAGCCACGACCAGCGAATTAGCAAAAATCTGGCTCATGTCATAGGCGCTGCCCGCGGTGGAAGCCTGATGGAAGTTCATATGCAGTGGGGCATCAAACAGCATGGTTTTACCTTCCACCTGATGCACATACTCCTGCAGTTTCTCGGTTTCAAATGACCAGTATTCCGCGACGATAAACATCGGCTCTTCAGCAACCTCCTGAATATGCTCGATCCACTCTTTGTAGAACCAGGCCGGAATATGTTTTACCGCATCCAGACGAAAGCCGGTGCAGGGCACCTGTTCCATCACCCAGCGCGCCCAGTATTTCAGCTCTTCCCGGACCGCATTGTTACGGAAATCGATGTTGGCACCCATCAGATAGTCGAAGTTACCCAGTTCGTTATCGACCTGATCGTTCCAGCCTTCGGCGGTATAGTCATTGATGATTTTAAACACGCCGTTTTCGTCCGGATTCTCAATGTGGTCTACGCCGCTAAAGCACTTGTGATCCCAGACAAACTTAGAATATTCCCCGGCACGGGCCGGAAAAGTGAATTTCGTCCAGGCTTCGCACTCGACAACCTCTTCGTAGATTTCATCACGGTTATCCGGGTTGACGCGGTTAACACTGATCGCCTCTTTCTCATCAGCGCCCATTTTGTGGTTCAGCACCACATCCAGCACTACACCAACGTTGTGGCTGCGCAGGGCCTCTGCCGCCGCCAGTAATTGCGTTTTGTCGCCATATTTGGTGGCAACACCGCCTTTTTGATCAAATTCCCCGAGGTCGAACAAATCGTAACTGTCGTAACCGACTGAATAGCCGCCTGAACCCCCTTTGTAGCAGGGTGGTAACCACACCATACTGATTCCAATTTCGCTGAGCCAGGCTGCACGATCGGCGACCTCAGGCCACAGTTTGCTGCCATCCGGGTAATACCAATGGAAAAACTGTAATAACGTTGGGTTTTGCATGTACCACACTCCAGGGGATGATGAGAATCAAGTATGGAGTAAGCGGCAGAAAAGAGACGCCGCGCAGAGAAATAAATCTGGCGGCGTAGCAGAGAAGGGGATCAGGAGAGCGTTTCGCGCGGCACCATGACTAAGCCGCCCTGACTACTGTAGGCAGACATGACCGATTTCTGACGGGTGTTCTGACCTACCAGCGAGGCCAGCTCATCCATCCGCGCCTGCAGCAGACGTTTTACTTCGCTTTCGTTATCCAGTATACGACGCAGCACCGGGCGTAACTGCTCCTGCGTCTGCGATGAAGGCGACACAGCTTCTGTCGATTGGGCCAAGTTCTGCACCGCACTGACATACTCCATCTCCCTGCTGATCAATTCATCCCATTCGCCCTGTACTGCATGACGCAGCATTCCCTGGCTGAGATCGAGTAACTGTTGGTAAACGGTAATCAGATGCGGTGCAGTGGTCATTAAACGGCGTCCTGAATCAGGTGAGATTGAACTACTTCTTTCCACGCGTCCGCGATATTGCGCAGCAGGCCTTCGACCTCCTCGACCGCTGCAACATCATTGTGCAGGTTGGCATGCAGCAGGCGACGGGTCATGTAGTTGTAAAGATCCAGTAGATTGTCTGCCAGTTCATCACCACTGTTTTCAAGCAGGCCCTCTTTCAGACCTGCTTCGATAATATTGATTGCTTTGGAGATCGAGCTGCCTTTGCCTTCAATATTGCCATCCTGCATAAACAAGCGGGCGCGGATTAACGCGCTCAGTGCGCCGTCGAACAGCATACCCACCAGCTGCTGCTGGGTGGCGCTCATGACGGCGCTTTCTACGCCAATTTTTGCATAGGCTTTGGTGCCTGTAGCGCTGTACATGGTCACTCCTAGGATTTACTTGAAGAACTTGACGTATCGAACTGCTGCGTCAGATACGTACTGGTCGAGTTGAGTTTACTGATGGCCATATCCAGCTGAGTAAACTGTGTCTTGTAACGTGCGATATCCGCGTCAATACGATCGCTGGTGGTGTTATAGAGCGCAGTTAAGGTATTCAGTGTCTTGCTGACGCCATCGGTGGCAGCCTGAACAATTCCTTTAGATGCCAACCAGTCAGTCAGTTTGCTGTCAATTTTAGCGGCGATGCCGGTTTTACCGTCACCCACGATCATCGCTTTTACGCCAGCAGCATCTTTATCCAGTGCGCTGCTCAGCTTTGTCGAGTCCAGTTTTAATGAGCCCGTGGTCGGATCGGTGTTAACACCTATCTGGCTCAGTGATTTGAAAGTGGATGTACTCTGCGCATTGGTGAGCATGCTTTTCAGCTGTGTTTCAATCGTGCGCAACGTGCTGTCACCTAGCAGGGCACCATTGCTGGAGTCCTGAGCGTCGCTGTTTGTATCCACTTTGGTGAATTTGGTCAGAGTATTGAACTGATCCAGCAACGTATTGTAGGCATCTACCCAGGCACTGACGGCGCTGGAGGCTTTGGAGGTGTCTTTGGTAATGGTAAGCGTCTGACTGCCAGCCGTCTGAGCAGTCAGATTTAAGGTAATCCCTTCAAGCGCATCACTGATCTGGTTGCTGCTGTTCTCAATGGCAACGTTGTTTACCGTAAGTTGCGCATTCTGTGCTTTAACGCTTTCAGTCATCACATTGCTGCTGGCGGATGCGTCAAAACCCACAATCCCCTGTAGCGTACTGTCACCGGTAACGGCAATCGTCGCCACCGCATTGTCGCTGCCGGTTTTATTGGCACTCATTGATAGACGGAAGCTGCCGTCTGACACCTTGATAATACTGGCGGTAATACCAGCGTTGGCGCCATTGATAGCGTCACGCATACCGGTTAGAGAGGTCTGATCGGCCGAGAGCGCCACACTTTTACTGGTGCCATCTTTTAATGTAATCGCAATGCTGCGGCTGGCTACCGAGCTGTCGCCCAGTGCGGCAGTGTTACTGCTCTGTACCGCAGAGGTCAGTACCTGCGCCTGTGCCAGCTGTGTGACGTTAATGGCATATTTACCGGCCACGGTGCTGCTGCCAGAGGTGGTGGCACTGAATGCCGTCGAACTGCTGTTTGCGGTCGTAGCAGTAAACAGGTCAGCACTGTTCAGCTTGGTGTTCGCGGTCTGAAAAGTTGTCAGTGAACTTTTCAGCGTGGCATAGGCACTGAGCTTGGACGTGTAAGCCGACTGCTGTTTTGAAATCGGTGTGAGTGACGCTTTTTCAGCGGTGGTCAAACTGTCAAGCATGGTACTGAGTGGCAGGCCGGAACCGACACCGAGATTGCTTATACTAGCCATGTTAATTCCTTTATAAGGTCGACAGAGAAATTGATACCTGGGTTATCGGCCTTGAATAAGGAAAGTTTAAGGTTATTTGCCTTAGGGTAATGAGGTAAATAAGCACTATAGAGAAGGGTAATTCAGCGGCTAGAAAATTAATGAATTAAGTCTAAAGAAGTTCGGACGGGTGGCGATAACTTAAAACGTGACAGGTTGAAGCAGAAAAATTCGCCTGGTACTAAAAAAATTCTAAAGGTTGTTAAACGGCAGACGATAACAACTTTGACGGCGCTGAAGCCGGCGGGTTGAAGCCCACACCTTAACCGAAAGACTTGATTAACAGGAAAATTCATCATGGCCCAAGTCATTAATACCAACAGCCTCTCGCTGATCACTCAGAACAACATCAACAAGAACCAGTCAGCTCTGTCTACTTCAATGGAGCGTCTGTCTTCTGGTTTACGTATCAACAGCGCGAAAGATGACGCTGCTGGTCAGGCAATTGCCAACCGTTTCACCTCTAACATCAAGGGCCTGACTCAGGCTGCTCGTAACGCCAACGACGGTATCTCTGCTGCGCAGACTACTGAAGGCGCGCTGTCAGAAATCAACAACAACTTACAGCGTATCCGTGAGTTGACTGTACAGGCTTCAAGCGGTACTAACTCTGATTCTGACAAATCTTCAATCCAGGACGAAATCAAATCACGTCTGGACGAGATTGACCGCGTATCTGGCCAGACTCAGTTCAACGGCGTGAACGTGCTGGCTAAAGACGGCAAAATGAACATCCAGGTTGGCGCTAACGACGGCGAAACCATCACTATCGACCTGAAGAAAATCGACTCCAAAACTCTGGGTCTGGATAGCTTCAACGTGAACGGCCCTGTAGGCACTATTGGTACAGCGGGCGCACCTGAATTCAAAGCTGCTTACGGTACTACTACCAACGTAACTGGCGCAACTGTTCAGGAATCTACTACCGATGCACTGTCTACCCGTCTGGGTGTGGCAGCTTCAGGTGTGACTGTTGACGGAACTAATGTCTACAAAGATGACAACGGCAAAATGTTCGCTAAAGTGACCGTTGCATCAGCAAGTCCTGCTGAAACCAACAACCTGAAAGCAAATGGTATCGATATCGCCAGCGGTGCGTCTCAGTCCTTCTATGTTGCGGTTGACCCACAGTCAGCAGATACCACTACAACTGCAGGCACTGCGGCGTTCAAACTTGACACCACTAACATGAGCCTGTCCAGCCTGACCACTGGCGCATCTGCAAGCCCACTGGCTAAACTGGATGATGCTATTGCAAGCGTAGATAAGTTCCGTTCTTCACTGGGTGCGATTCAGAACCGTCTGAACTCAGCCGTGACTAACCTGAGCAACACCACAACTAACCTGTCAGCTGCACAGTCTCGTATCCAGGATGCTGATTACGCAACTGAAGTTTCAAACATGTCTAAAGCGCAGATCGTACAGCAGGCTGGTAACTCAGTGTTGGCAAAAGCTAACCAGGTTCCACAGCAGGTTCTGTCTCTGCTGCAGGGCTAATCGATTCCCTCAGAATCAACGTGAAAACCCCGCTTCGGCGGGGTTTTTTTTAGGGGCTGAAAAACGGGTACGTCTAGCCATTCTGGCAGATTAACCCCTCTTTGCTGTTTTACTTCTCCGATTGAACCCAGCCACAAAGATTATGCTTAAGCAAAATGTGCGCTGCTCTCAGTCGATCATGACTAAGAGGAGTCAGTGAGAGAGAGTAAAATGCATCAACATGATCTTGTCAGCATCATCATTACCGCAGAGGCTTCAGCCTGGTTTACCGACGCACTCGACAGCGCGCTCAGCCAGGATTACCCGCATTTTGAAATCATTGTGGCTGATTACAGTGACGCTCCTTTTATTCATAAGAAGCTGGAGGGTTATCTTGGCAAATACGATCACCTTCTCCGCTATTTAAAAATCGATAACGGGACGATGCCGGTTTATCAGGCTGCCGTCAGCGCAGCGCGCGGAAAATATATCAAGTTCCTGTCAGATGCCGATCTTCTGAAACCTCTCTGCGTCTCCACATTAGTCTCAGGCTTAACTGCACACCCGTCATGCCGTGTGGCGATCTCGCGTCGGGAACGGAAAGGTCCACAGGGTGAAGTGCTGCCCGAGCTTATCTCAACATCGGCCCTGAACAGTGAAAACAGTATTATCAATGGCCAGGATTTTCTGCGTAATCAGACCCTGAAAGCGTACAGTCTGCCGGGAGAGATGACCGCCGCGCTGTTTTACCGCGACGATCTCAACAACAGCTTTATCGATCACTCTTTGCTCACCACCGGAGAACCAGCATTGCAGGCGATTCCGGCGCTGGTGATTTTTCACCATCTTTTGAGCCACAGCCACCTGCTCTGGGTTGCCATGCCGCTGTGCAGCGTGCGCGCTTCAGACGTGGAGTTCCAGCCGCATCAGCGTGAAAGTAACGATATATTCAGCATTGGGCGCGAGACATTATATGAAAAGATCCGTAATGAAAGCTGGTTTATCGATGTTGACCATCCGCCCCATCTGGCGCGCGTAGCTTCACCTGAACAACCGGATCTGTTCAGCCTCAAAAATCTTTTTGAAGAACAGCAGAAGAACTTTACGCTAAGCACGCTCGCGACGTGGCGAAATTCACGCACCCTGAATCCGTTGCAGCAAACCCTAGTAATGGATCTCGCCGCGACGCACACACCTCCCGTCAGCGTGCTGGTCGTCGTTACGGTTACCGCAGAGACCGTCGCCGGTCTGGATACACTGTTGCATTCGATCAGTCAGACTGCGACAGCGGGTGTCCGGTTTGAACCGGTTATCGTTGCCATCGGCATTGTTCCCGAAACAAATGCTGAATGCTATGCCGCAACAGAGCAGAGCCGAATCAGTGTCATCAACCAAATCATTCATCAACGTGATGAACATTGGGTCATGTTTGTTGAAGCGACAAGTGTTCTGCACGCCTCCGGTGTCATCGCATTGAGTAAAATGCTGCTTGTTCAAAACCCATATTTAGCGCTCTATGCGGATGAATTTTTTTACATTGATGATGTACCACTGGGTGCTGCGTTCCGCCCGGATTTTAATCTCGATCTCCTGCTCAGCTCACCCAAAACGATGGCGGAACACTGGTTGTTCCGCCGGGAACTGCTATTAGCGGCGGAAGGGCTGGATGCCGATTATCCCGCGTCGGCCGAGTTTGATCTGATTGTTAAGCTGATTGAATCACAGGGTTTTGACGGTATTGGTCACCTCGCTGAGCCATTATTAACTGGCCATCTGAAAAGCAGGGATATCCTGGAAGATGTGGCCATTATTGAGCGGCATTTGCATAACCGTGGCTACCCCGAGGGACGGGCGGCGCTTGATAAATTCTTTAATTACCGTTTACGTTACAATCACCACCAAAAGCCGCTTGTATCAATCGTTATTCTGGCTAACTGGCACCTCGCGTCGCTGATCAGCAGCGTAACCACTGTGCTGGAAAAAACCACTTATCACAATTATGAACTGATCATCATCTGCGATAACCAGGGAACGCCTGAGCGGGACGAATGGTTATCGGCTATCAGTAACGTCGACCCCGCACGTATAAAAACGGCGAGCTTTAACGGCAAATTCAGTCACAGCCTCATGTCTAATCTCGCTGCAGAAAAGGCTACAGGTGACTATCTGCTTTTCATGCACTCTGAAATGGCGGTCACTGACGGTGAATGGCTCGACAATCTTCTGAATCATGGGCTGCGACCCGAAGTATTTGCCGTGGGTGGCAAGCATCTCTCATCTGACAACAAGATCAGGCATGCGGGCTATGTCCTGGGCGTAAATGGTGCTGTGGGTGAAGTCTTCAGGGGCAATGACGACAACGATGCCAACTATCTTGGGCGCATGAATGTCGACCAGAATTATAGTGCTGTTTCGGGTGATCTGATGCTGATGCGGAAATCGGTATTCGATGAGCTGGGAGGATTCGATCAGGATAAGCGCTTATATGCTGACGTTGATCTATGTCTGAGGGCACGGGAACAGGGCTATCTGACCGTCTGGACACCTTATGCCCGACTGCATCGTCCTGCGTCACGCACCAGTCCGTTCCCGGATGAAACTGTGCAAACTTCCAGTAAATTAAAACAACTGGAAGAAGATAAAATGTATGCTGACTGGATGCCGGTTATCGCCTGCGATCCTGCATATAACCCCAACCTGTCACTGAGAAGTCGCCACTTCGAATTGAGAAATGACGATATTAACTGGCTGCCGGTCAGAGCAGAAAATCTGCCCACCTTCCTGGCGCATAATGCCGACATTTACGGTTGCGGACACTACCGTATTACACAACCGCTTGAGGCGATGATAGCGGAAGGCGTTGCTCAGGGAACAAGCGGCATGACGCTGCTGACATTGAGTGAAATGGGGCAGTTCAGACCCGATAGTCTGATTATCCAGCGCCGGTATGCACCGGCATTTCATAACTGGATGGAGCGGGTCAGTAAACTTCATAACGTCTTTAAAGTGTTTGAGCTGGACGATTACATCATCAATTTGCCCATGAAACATCATGGGCGTCACGCTTATAAGCAGGAAACGGCAAAATTAATACGTAAAAGCCTGAGCTTCTTTGATCGCTTTGTGGTTTCTACCGCGCCACTGGCCGATGCAATGCGGGATATGCATCCGGATATCGTAGTAGTGAAAAATCGTCTTCCCTCAGCGGCGTGGGGACAGCTTCACTCACTGCGTCAGCAGGGTAAAAAACCCCGAGTGGGTTGGGCTGGTGGTGTGAGCCATCGGGGTGATCTTGAAATGATTTTCGACATTGTCCGGGAATTTTCGCAAGAAGTAGAATGGGTCTTTATGGGGATGTGTCCGGATAAACTCCGCCCCTACGTGCATGAAATACACAGTGGCGTTGATCTTGCGCTTTATCCTGCAGCGCTCGCGTCTCTGAATCTCGATCTGGCACTGGCACCGGTCGAAGACAACATCTTCAACGCCTGTAAAAGTAATCTGAGACTACTGGAATATGGTGCCTGTGGCGTGCCGGTGATTTGCAGCAACGTGGCCTGCTATCGGGACGATAACCTGTCGGTTACCCGCGTCAATAACCGGTTTATTGACTGGCGAGATGCTATCCGGATGCACCTGGCTGATCCCGATGCGAGCGCAAAAATGGGGATAGAACTGCAGGCTGAGATCCGACGCAACTGGATGCTGACCGGGGATAATCTGCACATGTGGGCAAAGGCATGGCAGCCCTGATGCACTCCGGCACCGTATAACTTTTCGGGCTCGCTGATCACTTTTTCAGATGGTCTGAAAAAGCGCAAAACGCAGATCGGTTAATTAAATTCTTGTCAAAACATGAAGCGCTGCTCAATGGTAATCGTCTTAATGAAACCGAAGAGGATCTCTTTTTCTGTTACAGCTGACTATTTTTATGAGCGATGTGATGGCCCACAGACACTTGCGGCTGTTAAGGAACAGGCGTCTTTTTCCGGATACCTGCTTTATCACTGAGGTGGCCTGTGCATCGTTCAGCATTAACTGTCAGCAGTCTGGCCGTAATGAGATCCTGCGGAATACCGATCTACTGGTAGTGAGAAATCCCGCTGCGTTGAAGCTTTTCAGCCACAAAAACGTCGTCCTTCAGGCTGACGAACTCGGGACAGACTGGCAGCATCTCAACCGGGCTCGTCACTTTCTACCTCAAAATAACGATAAGCCAAGAGTGGGGATCGTGCTGTCGGATCTGCAACCGGAAGACTGGCGACATATTGAGTTACTTCTCAAAGAGATGAGCGAAGATGTCTGCTGGATTGTCTACGGTGCCTGTCCTGACGCGTGGAAAACAGCTATTCACGAATATCATCGTAAAGTGCCGCAAAACAGATTGCCGGAGATCTTTCAGTCGCTCAGGTTAAATCTTGCGCTTGCACACCTTTCAGATTCTCTACTGAATCAGGCGGAAGGGCATCGGGTTATTGCGCAGTTAGGGGCTTGTGGTTATCCGGTGCTTGCCAGCGATCATGATGCGTATAAAGAGATAATGAGCGTTAAGCGCATTAAAAATAAAACGTCCCAGTGGCGATTTATGATTAAAAAAATGATCAGTAATCCAATTTTGTTACGCAGCCTGGGTGAAGATATCTATCGTGAAGTCAATGCAAAATGGATTTATCAGCCGGGGGAACTGCCTGCATGGCTAACCCGTAAAGATCATTAAAAGTGGGGGGATGGGTGCGTAAGCGTATTCGTCCTGCTCATAAGTTTTCGCAGCCCATGGCTTATTTTAGCCAGACAATGATGATCACCCAACCCCGTTACAGTTCCCCCCACGCCTGCCGATAACTCTCTACAGAACAACATCAATTTTGATTTTCACTTTGTGGAGTGTCTATGCGCTTCAATTACGACCTGTTACCGGGCGAGCGGCTGACCTTCGACGAGATCGCCCGGCGTTATGCTTTGCAATACCCTGATGAGAAAGAGCTGACAGCCCGCGCGTTGCTCAGTCCCTCAACGGGCCTGCGTACGCTAAAAATTCGTGCGGTGTTTGCACAGGAGGAGAGTAACAGTCCGCTGGAGGACCTGCTGTTCATCTCCCATGACAACGAGCGAAAAAATTACCTGCGTCGCTTTGAGCACTACCTGAAGCAGAATCTCTCTTTCCTCTATTTCCGTCGCAGCGAGAACGAGAAGCGCGAAAACCTGTGGAAAGTGATGGGCAGCAGCCAGGTTTTCGCGATGATCGATCCGCAATCCGCTACGGCGCAGAACCTGATTAACAGTCGCGGCTACAAACTGGTGCTGATGCATCAGGATGATGATGACGCTTACTGGCAGCTCTTCAGTCCGCAGGCCGATCCCTGTTTTCCGCAGTCGCAGCGCATTCAGTTCATCGTGGTGCTGAGTACGCCGCAGCACAAAGTCCCTGCGGCGGTCATGCCGGGTACTGAAGTCGGACGTCGGGTTAAAGCGCGGGTGCTGCAGCGCGCCAGTCAGGCGGAATTCAGTGCCGGGGTAAAAGCCCGCTACGGCGCCTGTGTAATGACCGGAACCGAGCTGACCGAACGCCATAACTGGCCGTGGGTGGAAGCCTGCCATATCGACACACAGGAAGGCGATGACGGTATCCTTGCCGATAACAGCATCGATAATGGCCTCTTTTTACGCAGCGATTTACAGCGGTTATTTATTAACCGACTGATTAGTATAAATGGTGAGTCGGGAGAGATTCAGGTGCACCCTGGCGAGGAGGCGCGGCAGCATATCGCGCCCTGGTATCAGGAGCTGGATGGTCGCGTCTGTAGCCTGTGGGCCGCCGTACCACCCGCCACGCGGCAACGGCTTCGCGCCCGTCGTTAATTTCTATTGATGGGTGCAGAACGATATGCACCCTGACTTAACAAAAATGAAATAGCCTCGTTTTACCCCGCCTATTCAGTCAATCGAAAACGCTACAGAATTGCATAATCATGCCGATAACTTCATTAACGCAGGGTAGTCAACGTGAACGATTTCTATACCGCCGAAGGCGTGATGGACAAGCATTCGCTCTGGCAGCGCTACGTGCCGCTGGTGCGTCATGAAGCGTTGCGTCTGCAGGTTCGCCTGCCGGCAAGTGTTGAGCTTGACGACTTGCTGCAGGCAGGTGGGATAGGGCTGTTAAATGCCGTAGAGCGCTACGACGCGCTTCAGGGTACAGCCTTTACCACCTACGCCGTGCAGCGTATTCGTGGCGCAATGCTCGATGAGCTTCGCAGTCGGGACTGGGCACCACGCAGCGTGCGTCGTAACGCACGTGAGGTGGCTGGCGCAATGCACAGAGTTGAACAGTCGCTGGGGCGTTCTGCTTCCGAGCAGGAAGTCGCGCAGCAGCTGAACGTTTCAATGGAGGAGTACCGGCAGATCCTGCTGGACACCAACAACAGTCAACTTTTCTCCTACGACGAGTATCGGGAAGAGCACGGCGACAGCGCGGAGCTGGTGACGGAAGGCCATGAAGAAGCCAATCCACTTCACCAGTTGCTTGAAGGGAGTCTGCGTGAGCGCGTCATTGAAGCGATCGAAGCGTTACCCGATCGTGAAAAGATGGTGCTGACACTGTACTACCAGGAAGAACTGAACCTGAAAGAGATTGGTGCGGTGCTTGATGTGGGTGAATCCCGTGTCAGCCAGCTGCACAGTCAGGCGATTAAACGCCTGCGGGCCCGACTTGCGGGAGCGCGCTAGCAGTATCAGTTCCTGGCGATTCAAAATTATAAGAAACCGGGGACTCAGTAATGGGAGCCAAGACCAAAGCCAGACCGTTAAGTCGTTATCTTAAAGACTATAAACACAGCCAGAGCAATTGTTCACACTGTGGCAAGGTATTAGATCGAATGGCGCTCGTTTTTCGTGGCCAGATCATCAATAAAGAGGCCATCGCTCGGATGGACCAGATGATTGATGAACAGCTGTGGCTGAAACTTCAGCCCGAGCTGACCGCGCTTTGTCGTTTTTGTAGTGATATTTTTTGCAATACCCATCCTAATTACTTCGACATTATGGCGTTTAAACAGTATCTGTTTGAACAGACAGAGATGAGCCCGAGCACGATTCGTGAGTATGTGGTGCGTCTCCGTCGACTGGATGAGATGCTGAAAGCCAAAAATTTCCCGGCCGAAAAGCTTAAAGGAAATAGCTGGCATCAGTGTCTGGAAAGCGATTTGCCCGATGCCGGTAATAACAATTACCGCATTGCGCTGCGCAAGTACGATCAGTTCTTAGGCTGGCAGCAGGCGTAAGCCTGATCTGCACCGATTGTTCCCCCGCGTGCCTGTGGCACAATCCTCTTTTCCCGCCAGCCGGGAAAAAGGGGCGGGGGAGCACGGCGCTTCTTCCTCCTGGTTTTTTCCCTGCACTTCCGTCACACCGCATCTGCTGACACCTGAATAAGGGTGATCCTTTTCGCATCTTCTGCAACACTGTAAGGATAATTCCCGTGCCCAAACGGAGGCCGCATTGTCTTTGCATTTGTTACACCAATTTCCTCGTCTTGAACTGCTGGGCGCACCGACGCCGTTAGAACATCTGCCACGGCTTTCTGATTATCTGGGGCGCGATATTTTCATCAAACGCGATGACTTCACGCCTGTCGCGATGGGTGGCAACAAGCTGCGCAAGCTGGAATTTCTGGCGGCCGATGCCCTGCGTGAAGGTGCCGATGTGTTACTGACTGCGGGCGCTATTCAGTCCAACCATGTGCGTCAGACGGCGGCAGTCGCTGCCCGGCTTGGCCTGAAGTGCGTAGCGCTGCTGGAAAACCCGATCGGTACACACGCTGAAAACTACCTGAGCAACGGCAACCGTCTGTTACTGGATCTGATGGATGCTGAAGTGATCATGGTGGATGCGCTGCACAATCCCACCGAACAGCTGGCTGAAGAGGCAACCCGGCTGGAAGCCCAGGGCTTTCGTCCTTACATCGTGCCGGTCGGCGGCTCAAATGCGCTGGGTGCACTAGGCTATGTGGAGTGTGCACAGGAGATCGCTCATCAGAGCGAAGGCGTGGTTGATTTCGCCGCCGTGATCGTTGCTTCCGGTAGTGCTGGCACCCATGCCGGACTGGCGGTAGGACTGGAGCATCTGCTGCCGGAAACCGAGCTGGTGGGCGTCACCGTTTCACGTCAGGTTGACGCGCAGCTGCCGCTGGTTGAGCGGCTGCGTCAGTCGCTGGCAGAGAAGCTGGAAGTACAGGTTAAGGCACCGATCACCCTGTGGGATGACTATTTTGCGCCACGCTACGGCGAGCCGAATGATGAAGGCATGGCGGCGGTAAAACTGCTGGCGCAGCTGGAAGGGATACTGCTGGATCCGGTTTACACCGGCAAGGCGATGGCCGGACTGCTGGATGGCATCAGCCAGAATCGTTTCCGCCGTGAAGGTCCGTTGCTGTTTATTCATACGGGCGGGGCACCGGCGTTATTTGCTTATCATCCTTCAGTCTGAGACAAGCGAATAAAACAGTTTATACTCCGTGCGTTATCATTTTGAACAGGCAGCGATACGCGGTGCTGCCCTTATAAGAACACACACAATACTGTCAATAATGGGGTGAATATGTCCTTTTCTCGTGCAGGTCGTCAGATGGTGATGGGCGTTATGGCTGTGGCGCTGATTGCAGGCGTCAACGTTAAAACCTTTGCAGCGGAAAACCTGCTGAACAAAATTAAAGAGCGCGGCACGCTGCTGGTGGGGCTGGAAGGCACTTATCCGCCATTCAGCTTTCAGGATGAAAAGGGCAAGCTGACCGGTTTTGAAGTGGAATTCGCGGAACAGCTGGCGCAGCACATGGGCGTCAAAGCGAGCCTTAAACCCACCAAGTGGGATGGCATGCTGGCGTCACTCGACGCGAAGCGCATTGATGTGGTGATCAACCAGGTCACTATCTCTGATGAGCGCAAGAAGAAGTATGACTTCTCAACGCCATACACGGTCTCCGGTATTCAGGCACTGACCATGAAAGCCAACGCCAGCACTATCACTAAACCGGCTGATCTGGCCGGTAAGAAAGTGGGCGTGGGTCTGGGCACTAACTACGAGCAGTGGCTGCGCGAGAATGTGAAGGGCGTGGACATCCGTACCTATGATGATGACCCGACCAAATATCAGGATCTGCGTTCTGGCCGTCTGAATGCGATTCTGGTTGACCGTCTGGCCGCGCTGGATCTGGTGAAGAAAACCGGTGACACCATGGCCGTCGCGGGCGATGCGTTCTCCCGTCAGGAATCGGGCGTGGCGATGCGTAAAGGTAACGACGATCTGCTGAAAGCGGTCAACCAGGCTATTGCTGATATGCAGAAAGATGGCTCGCTGAGCAAGCTGTCTCAGAAATGGTTTGGCGCGGATGTGACGAAATAATGCAGGAAAGTCTTCAACTGGTGCTGGATTCAGCACCTTTTTTATTAAAGGGCGCGCTGTTTACGCTGCAGCTCAGCATCGGCGGGATGTTCTTTGGTCTGCTGCTGGGCTTTATTCTGGCGCTGATGCGTCTGTCACGCTTCTGGCCGGTTCGCTGGCTGGCGCGGATCTATGTCTCGATTTTCCGTGGCACGCCGTTAATCGCCCAGCTTTTTATGATCTATTACGGCCTGCCGCAGTTTGGCATTGAACTGGATCCGATCCCCTCTGCGATGATTGGTCTTTCCCTGAATACCGCCGCTTACGCCTCAGAGTCACTGCGCGGCGCGATTTCATCGATTGAACGCGGTCAGTGGGAAGCGGCGGCCAGTATCGGCATGACGCGCTGGCAAACGCTGCGCCGGGTCATTCTGCCGCAGGCAGCGCGCACCGCGTTGCCACCGCTGGGCAACAGCTTTATCAGTCTGGTGAAAGATACCTCGCTGGCAGCGACCATTCAGGTGCCGGAACTGTTCCGTCAGGCGCAGTTGATCACCTCACGCACGCTGGAAGTCTTCACCATGTATCTGGCGGCCTCGCTAATCTACTGGGTGATGGCAACGGTGTTGTCTGCGTTGCAGAACCGGCTGGAACAGCATGTTAATCGTCAGGATTCGGAGTCGAAATGAGCGCCATTGAAGTCAGAAAGCTGGTGAAATCGTTTAACGGCCAGACGGTGCTCCACGACATCGACCTTGATGTTGCCGCTGGTGAAGTGGTGGCGATTATCGGCCCCAGCGGCTCAGGTAAAACCACGCTGCTGCGCAGTATTAATCTGCTGGAAGTGCCGGATAGCGGCACCATCCGCGTCGGGGAGATTACTGTCGATGCCGCGCTGGCGCAGAGCAAGCAGAAAGAGCAGGTGCGTCGTTTGCGTCAGCAGGTCGGCTTTGTCTTCCAGAACTTCAATCTGTTTCCGCACCGTTCGGTGATGGAGAACATTATTGAAGGGCCGGTCATTGTTAAAGGCGAGCCGAAAGCGGATGCAATAGCCCGTGCCCGCACTCTGCTGGAGAAGGTCGGGCTGAATGGTAAGGAGGAGAGCTATCCGCGCCGTCTGTCAGGAGGACAGCAGCAGCGCGTGGCAATTGCGCGTGCACTGGCGATGCGGCCGGAAGTCATTCTGTTCGACGAGCCGACCTCTGCGCTGGACCCGGAGCTGGTAGGCGAAGTGCTCAGCACCATTCGTGCCCTGGCCGAGGAGAAACGTACCATGGTTATCGTCACGCATGAGATGAGTTTTGCCCGCGACGTTGCGGACCGCGCCATTTTTATGGACCAGGGACGTATTGTCGAGCAGGGCGACGCGAAAGCGTTGTTCAGTAACCCTCAGCAGCCGCGAACCCGTCAGTTCCTCGATAAATTCCTTAATCAGTAATTCCACTGCCTTCTCCGGAAGGCAGTTTTATCCCTCCCGTACGCCTGTTTTAACGCAGCAATGGACTGCTTTTTCCTGAGTGTGCGGCGCAATATCATAACTATTTATTTAGCCGTTAAACCTTTTGGCACATCTGACAAATCTTTTCTTTTCATCGGATATTAAATGGCTTTTACTGATGCCACTTTCTCTTATTTGTATTTTAGCGATCATCAGGGAATATTATCGTTTTCTTTGAGTGAGGTGGCGGTAATAAGCGTATCGCTTCATCAATTAATAAGTGTAAGGAAACGTTCAGTCAGGTAAATAACTGTAGCAGCAGGGCCACTCCACGGCTTTTAAGAGTTTCGCTACATTCAACTTCGGCTCAATGGCGAATAATCGCTGGATAACCATAAAAGCAAAACTGCTTTCCTCGCTTTTACATTCCAGCATTCTGACCTACACAGCAGGAGTCATTGAATGAGCCAGACGAAGTCAGACCAGATATTATGGGTAGATACCCTTAAGGGCGCCTGCATATTGCTGGTGGTCCTGTACCACACGGTTTTACCCGGCTTTGAAGGAACCATGAAATATCTCACTGCCGGATGGATTCCTGCCGAAATATGGATACAGTTTAATACGGTATTGTCGCCGCTGCGTATGCCTGCCTTTTTCTTTGTTTCAGGATTGCTGGCGACGAATGGCATTATTAACCGGCCCTGGAAACAGGTGTTTACCAGTCGTATTACCAATCTCTTTTATCTCTATATTCTGTGGGGCTTTATTCAGTGGTGGTCCATCATAGGCATCTCTACTGAAATTACCGGCCAGCGCATTTCCCAGAATCTCAATGCCGCCTATGCGGGTTCACTATTCGAGTTCCTGAAACTGACCTTTATGGCCATGAGTACGTCATGGTATTTGTATGGGCTGGGGCTCTATTTCCTCTGTGCCAAAGTTTTTCGTCAATATAAGCTGGCCCTGGTATTGGTGGCGATCCTGCTGAATTACCTCGCGGTGGAAAAAGTGATTCCGTTCTGGGGTCCCCAGAGTCTGGCCCAATATTTCCTGTTCTTCCTGTTAGGTGCGTTCTGGAGTCAGACCATGCTGCGCCTGAGTGAGTGGCGGCGCGAGAATCTGATGCCCTGGGCGCTACTGGCAGCGGTCGCGGGGATTCATGTGATTTTCGGTCTGGATAAGAGTCTGTTCCTGTGCGTACTGGCTGTGTTGTTCAGTATTGCCGCGTGCCGCTGGCTGAATCAGCATTTCAGCATGCGCTATCTCAACTGGGTTGGCCGCAATACACTGCAGATTTACGTTATCCATCGTATCTTCATCGAGTTCTTTGGTATGTCTGCGATTCTGTTCGCGCAGCGTCATCATCTGTTTGAGCAGGCGTGGTTTTCGTTTCTCTGGGCTTGCTTCTATCCGGTGGCGATAGTCGGTCTGTGTTCGCTCTGCTCGGTGGCAATCTGGTCGCTGACCAACCGCGGCGTGGGGCAGTCGCTGTTTGTATTTCCGACACTGGTTAAGCGGGCGCATGGGAGGGGATAAGAGTCGGTTTGCGGCAAGGTGTGCGGGAGCTTCCACCTGGAAGCGGGCAGGGTACGCTTTGCAGCGGGCTGACACTGAGCGGGTTACGCCCGCCAGGCGGTGGGGAGTTTCAGGTTGTCCGTGCAGGCGGACGCGTCAAGGGGCGAACGCCCGCCCCTTAACAATCCCGGCGTCCGGCAGCCTGCGCGCCCCGCGTTGCGGGGTGCCTTCGTCACGCCCTGCGGCCCGCGGACCGTCCGGACGCGCCTTCCCTGGCGCGTTCCGTCCTTTCGCCGACGTCCTGTCGGCTCATCCTTGCCTCCGGTTGTTCCTCAGCGCTTCGGATGCCTCTGGTAAACCCCTGCTGGTGGGATTTTTGCCCGGTTCGGGGATTAAGGCCGCTGAAAGTGGGGGGAAGGGGCTGGCTGGTTTCGCTTTGCAGCGGGCTGACACTGAGCGGGTTACGCCCGCCAGGCGGTGGGGTGTTTCAGTTTGTCCGTGCAGGCGGACGCGTTAAGGGGCGTACGCCCGCCCCTTAACAATCCCGGCGTCCGGCAGCCTGCGCGCCCCGCGTTGCGGGGTACCTTCGTCACGCCCTGCGGCCCGCGGACCGTCCGGACGCGCCCTCCCTGGCGCGTTCCGTCCTTTCGCCGACGTCCTGTCGGCTCATCCTTGCCTCCGGTTGCTCCTCAGCGCTTCGGATGCCTCAGGTAAACCCCCGCCTTTAATATCCTGGTTTTTATCGGACGTAGCGTTGTCTGGTAATTTGAAAGCCAAAGCTAATTTTGAAAGCTATCAGCGGCAATGCATCAACATTAAAAAGAAGAGCCAACAGAGGATGGTGTGAAAGGCCACTCTTCCTGCCCGCCAGAGAGCCGCAGATAACCCTCCGGACTTACAGGGACGACGTACCCAACACAAAAAGAAGAGATAAAAAGTAGATAGGGTGGAAGGCCATTCTTCCTGCCCGGCAGAGAGACACAGATAATCCTCCGGACTTACAGCGACGACGTACCCAACACAAAAAGAAGAGATAAAAGCGGGGAAGGGAGGCCGTCAGAGCCGCTGAGCGGATGAGGGATTTCAGGACGAGCGGCAGGGATGCCGCGAAGAGGCGGGTTCGCGCCAGGGAGGGCGCGTCCCGCCGGTCCGTAAGAAATCCGGAAGAAGCGAAGGAACCGCGAAGCGGCGGTGAAGCAGGCCGGAGCCCGGGGTCAAGGGGGCGCGGCGACTGGCGCCCCCTTGTTGGTCGCCTGCAGAGGCGTAACTGAAACTGGCCAGCTCACCAGGCGAACGAAACCTTCTCATAGCCCGTTCGCGCAGCGAACCCCCCAGCACCTGTGTGCACCCAAGCCCCTTCGCGCAGCGAACCCCCCCTTAAGCTTCAGCGCTACCCAATCGTCATCAGACTCGCATTACCGCCCGCCGCGGCAGTATTCACACTCAGTGAACGCTCAATCAGCAGACGTTCCAGCAGCAGATTGGTCTCGCCGCGGGCAAAGCCCTGCACCGACACAATCGCGCCGTCACGCGCCGCAATCTGTTCGCACAGGGTGCGCAGCTGATCGGCATCGCCGTGATAGATCACCGCATCAAACTCCGGGGCTAATGGGTCACGCGCCAGCGTGATGCGTGCCTTCACGGCGTCAGGCAATGAGGCTCGCAGGGTGCGATGCAGCTCATCATCCGGCCACAACGCTTTACTGCCCACGCTGGTGACCGCAGCCAGCTGGACTAACGCATCCTGCTCGTTGTCAGCCAGACAGAGCACCTGGTCACGCGGCAACAGCGAGAAAGTGTTACGTTCGCCGGTCGGGCCAGGCAGCAGGCGGACCACGCCCGCCTGGGCCAGCTCGCCATAGTGCTGGCAGAGTTTAGCCAGCTCAGGCTTATCTTTAGCCCAGTTGCTGAGTGCCTGATGCGGTGCCAGCAAAGAGTGACGGAGCGTGCTGTCCGCCGGGCGCTCGGCATCCTGACGATCAAAGGTCAGACGCAGTGCGCTATCCGGGCGATGGGCCAGCAAGCGATAAAGATAGAGTGGGCCACCCGCTTTCGGACCGGTTCCGGATAAGCCTTCACCGCCAAACGGCTGAACGCCGACCACGGCGCCGACCATGTTGCGGTTAACGTAAAGGTTCCCGACCCGGGCGTTCGCCGTCACCTGCGCGATGGTTTCGTCGATGCGCGTATGCACGCCCAGCGTCAGGCCATAGCCGGAGGCGTTGATCTGATTAACCAGCTGCGGCAGGTTGTTGCGGGTAAAGCGCACGACGTGCAGCACCGGCCCAAAAATCTCTTTATCCAGATCGCTAACCTGATTCAGCTCAATCAGCGTCGGTTTCACAAAGGTGCCGCTATTCCACTCTTTGCTGTCCTGCGGGTTATCCTGCACCGCCTGATACACCGTGAAGCCCTTGTTACGCATCGCCTGAATATGACGGTCGATATTGGCTTTGGCTTCGGCATCAATCACCGGGCCGATATCGGTTGAGAAGCGTTCCGGATTGCCCATGCGGCACTCCGCCATCGCGCCACGCAGCATCTTCAGCGTATGGTCGGCGACATCTTCCTGAATACAGAGCAGACGCAGGGCAGAGCAGCGCTGTCCGGCACTGTCGAAGGCCGAGGCGACGATATCGATCACCACCTGCTCAGTCAGCGCGGAAGAGTCGACGATCATCGCGTTCATCCCGCCGGTTTCCGCAATGAGCGGCACCGGACGACCATGTTGATCAAGGCGACCGGCAAGATTGCGCTGCAGCAGGGTTGCCACGGCAGTCGAGCCGGTAAACATCACGCCGCGAATCCGATCGTCTCCGGTCAGCTGTGCACCGACCGTTTCGCCCTGGCCTGGCAGCAGTTGCAGCACGCCTGGCGGCACACCCGCATCCAGCAGGATCTGAACCGCCTGCGCGGCAATCAGTGGGGTTTGCTCAGCCGGTTTTGCCAGCACGCTGTTGCCAGCTGCCAGTGCAGCTGCAATCTGACCCGTGAAAATCGCCAGCGGGAAGTTCCACGGACTGATACAGACCACCGGGCCAAGTGGACGGTGCGTTTCGTTGTCGAAATCGTCCCGCACCATACCGGCGTAGTAATAGAGGAAATCAACGGCTTCACGGACTTCCGCGATAGCGTTGTTATAAGTCTTGCCCGCTTCACGCACCAGGATACCAATCAGCTGTTGCATCTGGCCTTCCATCTGCTGTGCAGCGCGTTCCAGGATCGCAGCACGCTCCTGCGGCGGCGTGGCAAACCAGATCGGTCCGCTGTTCACGGCGGCATCCAGTGCCACAGAGACCTCCTGCTCAGTAGCTTCGCGAACCTGACCGACACGGTCGCCCGGTGCGGCCGGGTTAAGGATATCGCGCAGCTCGCCTGCACCCGCTTCACCCTCAATAATCGGCTCGGCCAGACAGGGCTGTGCGGCGCTGCTCAGCAGGGCGCTGGACAGTGAGGCAAGACGATGTTCGTTGGCCATATCCAGACCCGAAGAGTTAACGCGGTTATCGCCATACAGTTCGCGCGGCAGAGGGATCTTCGGATGCGGCAGGCCAATGGCGCCTTCGCTGGCACCCAGTTTCTCGACGGCAGTCACCGGATCGGCTACCAGCTCATCGATCGGCAGCGAGGTATCAGCAATACGGTTAACAAAGGAGGTGTTGGCCCCGTTTTCTAACAGGCGACGAACCAGATAGGCCAGCAGGGTTTCATGGGTGCCCACCGGCGCATAGATACGGCAGGGACGATTAAGCTTGCCGTCCGCCACTTTGCCGACCACCTGCTCATACAGTGGTTCGCCCATGCCGTGCAGGCACTGGAACTCATACTGGCCCGGATAGTAGTTATTGCCCGCCAGTTGATAAATTGCCGCCAGAGTGTGCGCGTTGTGCGTCGCGAACTGCGGATAGATCAGGCTTGGCACCGCCAGCAGTTTGCGGGCACAGGCCAGGTAAGAGATATCGGTGTAAACCTTGCGGGTATAAACCGGGTAGCCCTCCAGGCCTTCCATCTGGGCGCGCTTGATTTCGCTGTCCCAGTAAGCGCCTTTCACAAGACGGATCATCAGGCGACGGCGGCTGCGCTGTGCCAGATCAATCAGCTCATCAATGACAAACGGACAGCGTTTCATGTAGGCCTGAATCACAAACCCGATGCCGTTCCAGCCTTCCAGCTCTGGCTCGAAACAGAGTTTTTCCAGCATATCGAGTGACAGTTCCAGCCGATCGGCTTCTTCTGCGTCGATATTGATGCCGATGTCATAAGAGCGGGCCAGCAGCGTCAGTGATTTCAGAATAGGGTAGAGCTCTTCCATCACACGCTCATACTGCGCGCGGCTGTAGCGGGGATGCAGTGCGGAGAGCTTGATGGAGATGCCGGGTCCTTCATAAATGCCACGTCCATTCGACGCTTTACCAATGGCATGGATCGCCTGCTGATAAGAGAGCAGATAGGCTTTGGCATCGCCTGCAGTAAGTGCCGCTTCGCCCAGCATATCGTAAGAGTAGCGGAAACCTTTCTCTTCCAGCTTGCGGGCGTTAGCCAGCGCTTCGGCAATGGTTTCACCGGTAACGAACTGCTCACCCATCAGACGCATCGCCATATCCACGCCTTTGCGGATCAGGGGCTCGCCACCCTTACCAATAATGCGGTTAAGCGAGCTGGAGAGGTTCGACTCATTGTGGGTCGAAACCAGGCGGCCGGTAAACAGCAGGCCCCAGGTCGCTGCATTGACAAACATTGAGGAGCTGCGTCCCAGATGTGACTGCCAGTTGCCATTGCTGATTTTGTCGCGAATCAGCGCATCGCGCGTGGGCTTGTCAGGAATACGCAGCAGCGCTTCAGCCAGGCACATCAGCGCTACGCCTTCATGTGAGGAGAGAGAGAACTCCTGCAGCAGACTTTGCACCATGCCAGCGCGTCCGGTTGCCCCTTTCTGGTGCCGCAGCTTGTCGGCGAGCTGATAAGCCAGCTGATGGGTTTTCTCTGCCAGCGCTGCCGGCAAGCGGGCCTGCTCCAGCATCATGGGTACTGCATCAGTCTCCGGACGACGCCAGGCGGCGGTCACCGCTGAACGGGTCACTGACTGAGGTAAAATCTGCTCTGCGAAGTCAAGGAACGGCTGGTGCGACTCCTCTGGCTGGGTGTCATCGGACTCCGCGACCGCCAGGGCAGAAAGCGGGATCTCCGGCACGGCGTCGCCGCTTTCAAGCTGGCCCAGGTAGTTAAATATCGCCTGTTTAATCAGCCAGTGTGGCGTGCGATCAATCCGCTGTGCAGCCAGTTTGATGCGCTCACGTGTTGCGTCATCCAGTTTTACACCCATGGTGGTTGTAGCCATGACTCCAGAGCTCCTTGTAGTGGTTCGGTACGGCGTTGGCTGCACTATCACTTAAGTTGCAACTTTGTGCAACCGTGTTAAATGTGAGCCAGTTAACACCCTTTAAATGAGGCCGATTGTTAAATTTCTCAAAGCGGCATGGATATTGCTGCAAGATCCTCGCCAGGTTGGCAAGCCTGATAAAAAGCGGTTTTATGGCGGTTAATGCCGTGGTGCAACCTGATAACTGTGAGCGAGTGCAACCTATCAGCACGTTTTCACAAACGGTTAGTGAAATCACTGTAACGCCTGTGTTAAATCCATTGTGCGCGCCACGCCTTTCCGGCAGGATACCGCGCCGCTGGGAAATGACTGACGCCCTGACGAAAAAATCGGCCCGCTTTGCCCCGTTCCGGCTGGCGGGTAGCTGGCGATTTCTCTGGGATATCAAATAATAAGTGGAGAGACAGATGAGTGTAAGTACACCAATGCTGGTGACCTTTGTGATTTATATTCTTGGGATGGTGTTGATTGGTTTTATAGCCTGGCGCTCAACCAAAAACTTCGATGATTACATCCTCGGTGGCCGCAGCCTGGGTAGCGTGGTCACGGCACTCTCTGCCGGTGCCTCCGATATGAGCGGCTGGCTGCTGATGGGATTACCCGGTGCCATTTTCATCTCCGGTATCTCTGAAAGCTGGATTGCAATTGGCCTGACCATCGGTGCCTGGCTGAACTGGAAAATCGTGGCGGGTCGCCTGCGGGTCCAGACCGAGCATCATGACAACGCGCTGACGTTGCCGGACTTCTTCACCAGCCGCTTTGAAGACCACAGTAAAATCCTGCGTGTCATTTCTGCTCTTGTGATCCTGGTGTTCTTCACTATCTATTGCGCCTCGGGCGTGGTGGCCGGTGCGCGTCTGTTTGAAAGCACCTTTGGTATGAGCTATGAAACTGCCCTGTGGGCGGGTGCAGCGGCGACTATCCTCTATACGCTGGTGGGTGGGTTCCTGGCGGTAAGCTGGACCGATACCGTTCAGGCGAGCCTGATGATTTTTGCGCTCATCCTGACGCCGGTGTTTGTGATTATCGCGGTCGGCGGCTGGTCTGATTCCATGGCAGTGATTCAAGCGAAAAGCCTGGAAAACCTCGACATGCTCAAGGGGCTGAACTTCGTGGCGGTCATCTCGCTGCTTGGATGGGGTCTGGGTTACTTCGGGCAGCCGCATATCCTGGCGCGTTTTATGGCGGCAGATTCACATCGCTCAATCCGTACCGCACGTCGCATCGGTATGACGTGGATGGTGCTCTGTCTGGCAGGCGCTGTGGCGGTGGGCTTCTTTGGTATCGCCTACTTCCAGAACAACCCGACGCTGGCAACGGGCGTTAATGATAATGCTGAGCGCGTCTTTATTGAGCTGGCGCGTATTCTGTTCAACCCATGGATTGCGGGAATTCTGCTGTCAGCGATTCTGGCCGCCGTGATGTCAACGCTGAGCTGTCAGCTGCTGGTCTGCTCCAGTGCCCTGACTGAAGATCTCTACAAAGGTTTTCTGCGTAAAAATGCCAGCCAGAAAGAGCTGGTGTGGGTAGGGCGTCTGATGGTGCTGCTGGTGGCACTGATTGCCATTGCCCTGGCGTCTAATCCGGAAAACCGCGTGCTGGGCCTGGTGAGCTACGCCTGGGCGGGCTTCGGTGCTGCGTTTGGTCCGGTCGTGCTGTTTGGCGTCTGCTGGAAGCGCATGAACCGCAACGGTGCGCTGGCGGGCATGATTATCGGTGCGCTGACCGTGCTGGTATGGAAACAGTATGGCTGTCTTGGACTGTATGAAATCATCCCAGGCTTCATCTTTGCCAGCATCGCGATCGTGGTCTTCAGCCTGATGGGACGTGAACCTTCAGCAGAAGCGCAACAGCGCTTTGTCGCTGCAGAAGCAGAGTTCCAGACCAAATAAGCGAAGCGTTAATCCTTAAGGCCTGTCCCGGAAGGGGCGGGCCTTTTTGTTACAAAGATAAATCACCCAAAGATGAAATTATCTCCACCAGTAACTTGTTTTTTTCGCAGCGATAATGATAATCGGTATCGTTTACACTTTACCTGATTTTACTATTTATTGACGCTGCTTAACATTCAAGAGGTTGGCGATGTTTGTTCCTTTTCTCATCATGCTGCGTGAAGGGCTTGAAGCCGCGCTGATAGTCAGCCTGATAGCCAGCTATCTCAAACGCACCCAGCGCACCCAATGGTTCCCGGCGATGTGGGCGGGCGTGTTTATCGCCGCTGCACTCTGTCTGGGCCTGGGTCTGTTCATCAATGCCACCACCGGTGAATTCCCGCAAAAAGAGCAGGAGCTGTTTGAAGGTATTGTGGCGCTGATTGCGGTCGTCATCCTCACCTCAATGGTGTTCTGGATGCGCAAAGTGGCACGCAATATCCGGGTCGAGCTTGAGCAGGCGGTCGATCAGGCGCTGCACCGCTCCGGCCGTGGCGGTCTGGCGCTGGTGCTGATGGTATTTCTGGCCGTGGCACGTGAAGGGCTGGAGTCTGTCTTCTTCCTGCTGGCCGCCTTTACTCAGGATGTCGGTTATGCGCCGCCGATTGGCGCGGTGCTGGGGCTGGCAACGGCGGTGGTGCTGGGCATGCTGCTCTACTGGGGCGGTATCCGCCTGAATATGGCGCACTTTTTCCGCTGGACCAGCGTGTTCATTTTATTTGTTGCGGCGGGCCTGGCGGCGGGGGCAATTCGTGCGTTCCACGAAGCAGGCCTCTGGAATCGCTTTCAGGATGTGGCGTTCGACCTCAGTAGTACTTTATCGACCCATTCGCTGTTCGGCACCCTGCTGGAAGGGATTCTGGGATATCAGGAGGCCCCAAGCGTGAGTGAAGTGACCGTTTACTTCGTCTACCTGATCCCCGCGCTAATTTTGTTCTTTATGCCTGCGCGTCCTGCTGCGTCGGCCACGGTGTAATCAGACATTTAACAGGCGCGCCCGCCGCGCCGGCAACTTAACAGGGAATATCGAGATGACAATGCGTTTCCGCCGCAAGGCACTGCTGCTTCCTCTGCTGGCGATCTCCGCTTCGGCCGCGGCCGCGGTTCCTCAGGTTACCGTTAGCGTCAACGACAAGCAGTGTGAGCCGATGAGCTTAACGGTCAAGGCCGGCAAGACTCAGTTCCTGATCAAAAACAACAGCCAGAAAGCGCTGGAGTGGGAAATCCTCAAAGGCGTGCTGGTGGTTGAAGAGCGTGAGAACATCGCGCCAGGCTTCAGTCAGAAGCTGACCGCCAATCTGGAAGCAGGCGAATATGAGATGACCTGTGGTCTGCTGAGCAATCCTAAAGGCAAGCTGATTGTTGAGGCGGGCGAGGGCACGGCGAAAAGCACCACGTCCGCGCGTATGCAGTTAGAAGGCCCGATCACCGCCTATAAAGCGTATGTGACGGATCAGGTGAATCAGCTGGTCAGTAACACCCAGGCGTTTACTGACGCTGTTAAAGCGGGTGATGTGGAAAAAGCCAAAACGCTGTTTGCGCCGACCCGTCAGTATTATGAGCGCATTGAGCCGATTGCTGAGCTTTTCTCCGATCTCGACGGCAGCATTGATGCCCGTGAAGATGACTACGAGAAGAAGGCAGCCGATCCTAAGTTCACCGGTTTCCACCGTCTGGAAAAAGCCCTGTTTGCGGATAACAGCACCAAAGGCATGGCGGACTACGCGGATAAGCTGAATAAAGATGTGAAAGATTTGCAGGTGCGCATCAGTGAACTGGCCTTCCCGCCAGCTAAAGTGGTTGGCGGCGCGGCCGGTCTGATTGAAGAAGTGGCCTCCAGTAAAATCTCCGGTGAGGAAGATCGCTACAGTCGTACCGACCTGTGGGACTTCCAGGCCAACATTGATGGCGCGCAGAAAATTGTTGAGCTGCTACGCCCGATGGTGAGCAAAGCGAACCCGCAGTTGCAGGCTAAGGTTGACGCTAACTTCAAAAAAGTCGATGCAATCCTGAGCAAGTACCGCACCAAAACCGGTTTCGAATCCTATGAGAAACTGACCAGCGCCGACCGTAACGCGCTGAAAGGACCGATCACCGCGCTGGCGGAAGATCTTTCGTTACTTCGTGGCACTTTGGGTCTGGATTAATCATGAGTCGTAAGGAAGATGACGCGCAGCCTGCGCGTCGTCGTTTACTGAAAGGTTTGGGTCTGCTGGGCGGCGCGGCGGCGATCGGCGGCGGTTGTCCGTTCCACGCCGCTGCTGCAGACAGCTTTTCGCCGGGTACGGTAACGCCGCAGGCGCGACAGCAGACGCAGCCGTTTTACGGTCCACATCAGGCGGGCATCACGACGCCCCAGCAGGCATCGATGATGCTGGTGGCATTTGATCTGCTCAGTAGTGATAAAGCGGAGCTGAAGCGTCTGTTCCAGCTACTGACCCAGCGTATCGCCTTTCTCACCACGGGAGGGCCGGCACCTGCGGTGACTAATCCGCAACTGCCGCCAATGGATTCCGGCATTCTTGGGGCGACTATCGCGCCTGATAATCTGACAATTACTGTGTCGGTCGGCCATTCGCTGTTTGATGAACGCTTCGGTTTAGCGCCTCACAAGCCGAAAAAATTGCAGCCGATGACGCGCTTCCCCAATGATTCGCTTGATGCCAGTCAGTGTCATGGCGATCTGCTGCTGCAGATTTGTGCTAACACGCAGGATACGGTGATTCATGCTCTGCGTGACATCATCAAGCATACGCCTGACCTGCTGGGTGTACGCTGGCGACGCGAAGGTTTTATCTCGGACCACGCGGCACGCAGTCAGGGGCAGGAGACGCCGATCAATCTGCTGGGTTTTAAAGATGGCACCGCCAACCCGGATACGCACAATCCTGCTCTTATGAACCAGTTGCTGTGGGTGACCGCCGATCAGGATGAGCCTGTCTGGGCGCGCAATGGCAGCTATCAGGCAGTACGACTTATTCGCTTTCACGTTGAAATGTGGGACCGCACCCCACTGGGTGAGCAGCAGACTATCTTTGGTCGCGAGAAGCTGAGCGGCGCGCCACTGGGCATGCAGCATGAACATGACGTGCCGGATTACGCGCGTGATCCGGATGGTGAGGTCATTGCACTGGATGCGCACATTCGTCTTGCGAACCCCCGCACACCTGAGACCGCCAGTAGCCTGATGCTGCGACGTGGCTACAGCTACTCTGCGGGTATCTCTGCATCCGGGCAGCTTGAGATGGGATTATTGTTCGTCTGCTACCAGCACGATCTGGAGCGTGGTTTTCTCACGGTGCAGCAGCGTCTCAACGGTGAAGCGCTGGAAGAATATATCCGTCCTTTTGGCGGTGGTTACTTTTTCGCTTTACCCGGAGTTGCCGACGCCAGCCATTATTTAGGACAGTCGCTACTGGAGACTTGATTAATTTTTGAACAACGCGGGCGGGCCTGTCTCATGCCGCCCGCGGTTTACCACTTTCAGGTATTATTGGCTAAGTTTTTACTGAGATTTACCGGGTGCCGGGTGTTTATAAAATATGGTAATTGACTGAAATGTAGAGATTTTACATTTTGCCTTAAAAGAAATACTTACCCGCGATTAGCAATTCCTTTGCCAGCAGGTAAAATTACTGTTGCAAAGGCCCAACAAAATGGTGCAATTTATTAAACAGGCGTAATCGTATGTGTTGATGTATCACACTGGAGTTCGCGAATGGGTCGAGTCTTTAATGGAAAGTCACTGTCACTAAATAAATTGCGCCTGACCGCGAGGGCAATTCTGCCTCGTTATTTCTCCCTTCCTTCAACCATTTCTTTTGTCTTATCGCATCCTGTTTTATCCGGTGTTCAGCCACGTCATTGTGTTGCTGCATACCCATTATCCTGTCCTGTCATGGCTCTAAAGGAAGCCAACTGAAACCTCTAAAGCGTTCACGTAATCGCAACGGGTCAACGACCTCGCGCGGGAAATGAAACCAACTGAAAGGTGCCACTATGGGAAGACAGAAAGCAGTGATCAAAGCGCGTCGTGAAGCAAGAAGAGTGCTTCGCAGTGACTCTCGCAGTCATCGTCAGCGCGAAGAAGAGTCGGTCACTTCGCTGGTGCATATGAGCGGACTGGATGCAATTGGCATGGCGCGTGATACGCGTGACCGGTTACCGATTGAGGCCCGTAATGAAGCTCAGGCGCACTATCTTAATGCCATAGGAACGAAACAGCTGATCTTCGCAACCGGTGAAGCCGGATGCGGTAAAACCTGGATCAGTGCTGCGAAAGCAGCTGAGGCCCTGATTAATAAGGATATCGACAGGATTATCGTTACGCGCCCGGTACTACAGGCAGATGAGGATCTGGGTTTCCTGCCCGGTGATATTTCTGAGAAATTCGCCCCTTATTTCCGCCCGGTTTATGACATTCTGGTTAAACGTCTTGGCGCATCATTTATGCAGTATTGTCTGCGTCCGGAAATTGCCAAGGTAGAGATTGCGCCTTTCGCCTACATGCGAGGCCGCACTTTTGAAAATGCTGTGGTGATTCTGGATGAGGCGCAGAACGTGACCGCCGCGCAGATGAAAATGTTCCTGACCCGACTGGGCGAAAACGTCACAGTCATTGTTAACGGCGATATTACCCAGTGCGACTTGCCCGCTGGGGTGCCTTCCGGTCTCGCGGACGCGCTGGCGCGTTTTGAAGAGGACGAGATGGTTGGCATTGTGCGCTTTGGCAAAGAGGATTGTGTGCGTTCTGCGCTGTGTCAGCGCACCCTGCACGCGTATAGCTAGCGTTTGATTGAGTAGAAGTGTAGCGCCCAAACCCGGCTTCGGCCGGGTTTTCTTTTCAAGCAATCCCTCAACAGAATTCATTCTCATCTAATAAGTGATTTCACTCTCATTTTCCCATGAAACCGGTTGCATGAAATATCTCGCAGGATACCGTGAAACCGGTTGCATGGCAGGTTTCCAGATTGCCATGCAAATATTTTCACTTTTTCAGACGGTGTAGTCAGTGACAATGAAAGGGAAAAAATATGACAGGCATCAGGGATTACAATAAGTTAGCAAGCGATATTCTTCATGAAGTTGGTGGGCAAGAGAATATCCAAAGTTTTACCCGCTGCGCCACGCGTTTAAGGCTGGTGCTTGTTAAAACGCCCGCTGAGGCGAAGCGTAACGTGCAACGTCTGTCAGGTGTCATTGCCGTAGTTGAGAGTGGCGGGCAGTTTCAGGTTGTGATCGGTACCCATGTCGCCGATGTGTTTAATGCAATGTCCGGCCTGGTTAAAGAGACAGGAACACCGAAACAGCTGGGAAAAACACGCAAACTGGATGCGGTCATTGCCACGATGTCGGCGGTATTTGCGCCTATTGTTTATATTCTTGCAGCGGCAGGTATCCTTCAGGGACTGCTGATTGTTCTGGGTTTGATTAATGTTGATATTAAAACAACCGGTACATTTGCTGTACTCAACTTCATGTCCTGGACGCCGTTTGCTTTTTTGCCCGTATTTATCGCGATTACGGCCGCACGGCATTTTAAATGTAACCCGTTTATTGCTGTCCTGTGTTGTTGTGCGTTAATTAGTCCGGACTGGACTTCGCTGGCAGCGCGCATTGCCGGGGGAGAAAGCATCAATTTCCTTTTCTTCCCGCTTTCTGAAACAGTTTATACCTCTTCAGTTTTACCTCCCTTGTTTCTGGTTTGGGCACTCTCCTGGTTTGAACATCGTGTAGTCAGGTGGTTACCAGAGGTCATCAGTCCGCTTTTTACCCCATTAATCTGCTTTGTGGTGATTGTGCCGCTGACTCTGATCGTTATTGGTCCGATTACCACATGGGCGGCTTTGGCGGTAGCAAATGGCTATAACGCATTGTTCCATACTGCGCCCATGCTGGCCGCCGCGGTAATTGGAGGCATCTGGCAGATAATCGTTATTTTTGGCGTTCATTGGGGTATTACGCCCGTCATTATGGCGAACTTCGATACGCAGGGTCATGACTCCTTCCAGGCTTATCAGACTATCGCGGTTATCGGTCAGATGGCGGCAGTGTTAGGTGTCTTTCTGAAAACCCGCAACGCGCGGTTAAAAGCAACTTCGCTCTCTGCCGGCGTCACCGCTATTTTTGGCATCACTGAGCCGGCGATTTATGGCGTGACATTGCGCTTTAAAAAACCCTTTATCTGTGGCTGTATTGGCGGGGCAATTGGTGCCGTTGTTGCCAGCCTGTTCGGTAGCCTTTACTACGCGTATGCTGCACTGCCGGGTCTGTTTACGCTGGTTAATGCCATCAGCCCTGATGCGCCGATGTCGTTTATTGGTGAGCTTGCAGGTGCGGGTACGACAATAGTGCTGACTATTTTGATGGTGCAGTTTGTAGGCTTCGACGATCCCATCGATGAAGAAGAGTCTGCGCCTCTGGCATCCACCCCGCAGGCAACATCCACAGCGGCGAGTGGTCAGGCGATTGATATTCTTAGCCCGTTAAAAGGAGAGGTCCTCGCGCTGGAAAGTGTTACTGATGAGGTCTTTGCCGGTAAGGTGATGGGTGACGGTATCGCCATTAAGCCGGCCGCGGGAAAAGTGGTGGCACCCTGTAATGCGAGGGTGGAATCCCTGATCGCTTCCCATCATGCCATCGGGTTATTGTGTGATAATGGCGCCGAATTGCTGATCCATGTTGGATTAAATACGGTCGAGTTGCAGGGGCAATATTTCCGACCGTTGGTAAAAGAGGGGGATGTGGTTAAAGCAGGTACGCCACTTCTTGAATTCGACAAAGACTGCATTGAACGTGAAGGCTATGACCTGACAACACCCGTCCTGGTGGTGAATAGCGAAGACTTTATTTTAACAGAATATCAGTCTCAGGGTCCCATCGGGCCAGGGATGCCGCTGATGTCTATGACACAAAGAGAGGGGGCTGGGCGCGCACAGGTTAAATGACCAAGGTTTTAGTCGATACGATTAATGTGTATCTCACTTTACAGCCTGGTTCAGCCTGGGTGGTTTAAGCCATCCAATGATTGAGGTTCCTTAATGGTCACAATACAGGACATCGCCAGGGTGGCTGGTGTATCAAAAGCCACCGTATCGCGTGCGTTAAGTGGCAAGGTTTTTGTGCGGGAAGAGGTGAAAGCCAGAATTATGCAGGCTGTAGCTGATACGGGATATCGACCCAATCTGCTGGCACGAAATCTTTCTACTAACAAAACGCATTCGATTGGGCTGGTTATCACTAACGGATTGTACAACGGACCGTTTTTTTCAAGCCTGGTTTATCAGGCGGCAACGCTCAGCGAGAAACAAAACCGTCAGCTGGTGCTCGCGGACGGTAAACACAGTGCTCAGGACGAGCGCAATGCGATTGACTTACTTATTGAGCTCCGTTGCGAAGCGATTATGCTCTACCCCAAGTATCTTTCAGTCAGTGAGCTGGATGATATTGTCGATAAAATTCAGACGCCGATAGTGGTCATTAATCGTGAACTCATCAGAAATCGACGCCACTGTGTGTTCACCGACCATCAGCGCAGCAGTGAAGAGATGATGGCGTATCTGTTGGCACATGGGCATACCCGGATTGCGTTTATATCGGGATGCAATGATTCACCGACAGGTGAGCGTCGTTTACAGGGCTATCGTAATGCACTACTGAACGCGGGGATCGACCCGGATCCGCAATTAGTGGTGCAGGGTAGCTGGAGCACAGAGAGTGGATACGACGCCGGACTCCAGCTATTAGCGCGCAATATTCCGTTCACCTGCGTGCTGGCGGCCAATGACGACATGGCCATTGGTGTGGCAAAAGCGTTTCAGGACGCGGGCAAAACTATACCTGGCGATATTTCACTTGCCGGGTTTGATGACTCAGTGATTGGAAAGTATTACACACCCTCTCTAACGACTGTTCGTGTGCCTATTGATGAAATGATACAGGATGCGATTAAGATTTTATTGCATCCCGATGAGAGCGTCCCGTCTTCTCATCAGGGAACGCTGGTAAGCCGGGATTCAGTGACGCCGCAGGCTGTGGCGGTGTGACCCTGGTGGCAGGCGCCAGGACTTGTGTCTGCCAGGCGTTAATTTTAGGCTGTGACTGTGCATTTAAAAGGTGTGCGGCTCTCACAATAACCGTCATTCAGGCTCTTCTTCAGAATGTGGCGGTGAGAGGGGGATTCGAACCCATGAACAGACAGCTTCAAAAAATTGTAATAACTAGTAATTTTTACGCCCTCATTTTCCACTTGATGATGCAACGGATTCTGGAAAAACAACTTTTTGCCCGAGAAATATCGACTATTACTTAACCAAACTGCTGTGACAAAAGCGCCGAACATTGCATGGTCTGATATCCCAAATCTGTAATTAAATGCGGCTACATGTTTCTTTTTTACATGCGAAGTGTTTATGTAGCCGCTTCGGAGAATTTATTTTAGCGGTATCTTATGGTTATACACAAAGATCGTCATATCCTGAAAAGTGAGTTTTTCATCAGGTTCTCCTAGTTGCTTTTTGATTGCTTCTAAGCGAATTTTCCCAGAGTCGTCTGATTCTAAGCCTGGTATAGCGACAAATTGTCGATTGGGTGATGCTTTTATATATTTTTCTGTCAGCCATGACTTCATTGTCTGAACACGAATGCTGTCAAATTTAATATGATAGTCAGTCTCGTCAAAAATCACGGGGGAGATGTGAAGAGAACCTGACGATAACCAATTAACGCTATTTGAGTATTTCCAATAGTCGCCATATCCGAAATAGAGGTTGTTTTTATTCAGGAAGGCAATAAAACTTTTAGTGTTTCCCTCTTGGTCATATAGTGGCGTCTTATTTACACTGTATGAGTAGGTTGAAGAAGCTATATATATAATGAAAATCAATAAAACTAGTGGGTTTCGTGAGAATGAATACCCCAATGTTACCGGGACTACTACGAAGCATATGACATTGACAAAGAAACCTTGCGCTAATGTCTGCTGGTAGGTCATAGCTGATGATGAAGGATGAGATTATTCCGGCTACGCTCAGGAAGCTGAATATAGAAACGAAAGTAGCGGGACTGCTCTTTGAGATGCATATACGTAGAGAGTACAGCCAAACCAGCAGCCAGATAATAACTGAAGCTAAAATAGTGAATGTGTTGTTCACGAAAAACAGATTCAAACTTTTACCAAGTACCTCAATAGCCCACCCAGCGTTATCCCTCCATTGATCAAAGTGAACAATTTTGAATCTTTGAATCGGCAACTTAAATAAGCGTTGAACCATATGGGACATGCTTATATAAAAACCAATGGCTAAAATTAAGGTGATTTTGAATGAGATTTCTTTTTTAAAGCTAAAATAAGCATGGGTCAGCAACAATGGTAAGAAATATGTAGCTAAAAACCAAGGATCAGAAACGGAAGAGAAAATCGAAATAACACTGTAGGTTAACGTTAAAATTAGCGATTTTCGCTTCAGGTTAATAAAGGCGAGGGAAAAAGCAACTACCCCAAAGAAGTTTGTTGAGTAATGAGAAAAAGGATGAGCTGCAAAACCAAAAGTGTAAACGTAGGAAGGCAATAGTACCAAGCTAAGCAATGTCAAGAGTGATGATCTACTCTTGCTGATTGCGTAGGCTATATAAGTCAGATATATTGCTGTCAGGCCAATAAATGATGATGTTGAAAGAATAAGTGGGAGTTTTCCATCATGATTCAATAAAAAGAAAAATAAAAAATTAAACGGATAAGTTGTGAAATACCAGTTATCCGGGGTTGGCTGCCAGTTTTTAAAGGCTGAAAACCCTTCAGTAACAAAAGCTCTCCAAACAAGTGAGCTATTAGCCGCGTCAGGTTCTATGGGGAAATATCGCGACGTCAGAATGTATGAAATTAATAATGAAAATATAATTAGCGAGAGGTAAATTGAATTTTTTTTAAAGTTTATCTTAAACATTATTGTCCCTTTTTACTATATAGCGTGGTCTTTTTTTGGTCTCAGTGTAAATCCTGCCGATATACTCACCCAGCACTCCAATGCCAATAAGCTGAACGCCACCAAGAAACAGTACGGAAACCAGAATAGAGGGGTAGCCAGGCACCGGATTACCGAACAGCAATTTGTCCACGATCATCCATAGTCCATACAGAAAGGCCAACGAGGCCACCAGAAAACCCAGATATGACCAAATGCGTAGCGGAAAGGTAGAGAATGAGGTCAGTCCTTCCAGCGCAAGATTCCATAACTTCCATCCGTTAAACTTCGTGGTCCCGGCAACGCGTTCCGCACGGGCATATTCAACGATTTCCGTTTTGCCACCAACCCATGACAGAATTCCTTTCATAAACAGATTACGCTCAGGCAGAAGTTTGATGCTCTCAACCACGCCACGGGACATCAGCCTGAAGTCGCCTACGTTTTCCTCAATCTTTGGCGAACTGATTTTGTTATGTAGTTGGTAAAACCACTCTGCAGTCTTACGCTTCATGTGGCCGTCAGTACTTCTGTCAGTACGTTTAGCCAGTACCATATCCGCACCTGACTGCCATCGCTCAATCAGTAGTGGAATAATTTCAAGCGGGTCCTGCAAATCGACATCAATAGGGATAATCGCATCACCAGTGGCACATTCGATCCCCGCGAAAAGTGCGGCTTCTTTACCAAAATTTCGCGTAAAGAATACATTCCGCACTAAGGGATCGCCTTCCTGCATATCTTTCATCAGTTGTGCCGTGAAATCTGAGCTTCCGTCATCTATGAAGACAATCTCAATTTCATATGGCTTCAAAAAGTCTTTGCTTCTTACCGCACTGTAAAAAAACTTTATTGCATCTTCTTCATTGAAGACGGGAACGACTAGCGATATCTTCATTTTTTCTCTTTAAAAATAAAATATTTAGAATAGAGGAATCCGCATACAAGGCTCACTGCAGAGAATACGACAAGGGTAGCTACAGGGTTGACATGCAGCCGGTCTGCAGATGCTCCAATGAGAGTTGCCACAGCCCCCATGAAGAACACATACATCATGTATCTGAACGTGGTCGCTTCGGCGTTAAAGGTCCACCTGGCATTGGCGAAGAAGGAAAAAGTTACCGCAGTACAGAAGGCAATGAAGTTGGAGACAGACTGGCTTTGGCCGTTCTTTATGCAAATGGCAAACACAACCCAGTGGATAAGCGTGTTAAGAACTCCAATCGTCACGTATCGGGCAAATAATTTAGCCATGGGAACACCTGAAAAAAAGATACCGGATTTTGTCATCGTGCCAGGCGATGATCAAGGAATCGATCTTTTAATGTCGAGCACATAAAAAAACTTGGCGACTGGGCAATGACGTAGCTAGAGGCAAAAGCGGCAGAGTTCTGGAACGCGTCTTACAGTATTACATCATCCTCTTTGTTAACTGAAAATTTAGCCTACCATAGCCTCAATATCACATTAGGAGACACTATGAAAAAAGGATTTGAGGGACAGTCTTAGGAAGCGGCTTGCGTGGTAATGAGTCAGACTGACTGGCAGTTGTTGGCCAGCGGTGAAACGATAACACAGGGGAACATTTCCAGAATGATTCCAAGGCTGTCAAAAATGCAACCGATTCTGGCGGATCACATCGCGCTGTCCGTGCTGCGGCAGAACTGAAAAAGCACTAATCTGGGGAAGAATTTTAACTTTTTTAATTAGACACAAACAGAAAATCTCTTTGGTTAACGCCAAAGGTTTTTCTGTTTGTGTGTATAATTCGCATGCTTTTTTTTGCTGCTTTCGTAGTTCCATTGTCTCAATGTAGTTGTTGATTCAGTCTACATAGGGCTTTGTCCCTGCAACGCCCAACATTATGTGGCGGTGAGAGGGGGATTGATTCGCTGCGCTCACCCTTCGGGCAGCGTCGCAGGCTCCGCTGTCCAGCGGGCATGGCCCGTTGTCGAACCCCGTTGGGGGTTCTCATACCCCTCTCTCAGTGCAATATGCAAAAAAAAAGCCTGAACAAACGTTCAGGCTCTTCTTCAGAATGTGGCGGTGAGAGGGGGATTGATTCGCTGCGCTCACCCTTCGGGCAGCGTCGCAGGCTCCGCTGTCCAGCGGGCATGGCCCGTTGTCGAACCCCGGCGGGGGTTCTCATACCCCTCTCTCAGTGCAATATGCAAAAAAAAAGCCTGAACAAACGTTCAGGCTCTTCTTCAGAATGTGGCGGTGAGAGGGGGATTCGAACCCCCGATACGTTGCCGTATACACACTTTCCAGGCGTGCTCCTTCAGCCACTCGGACACCTCACCACATTTACTTCGCCGACCGCGCTGGGTCAACGGGGCGGTACTATAGGGAGTCGGCTGAAAAGGGTCAAGCACTATTTTTCTCTTTTGATCTATTCGCTTAAGCTCTGAACGAATCGATTTACTGCGACATAAAACCGGGGATTTATGTCGCATATTTTGCTTCGTTAAAGGCTAAATCAGCTCTTCACCCGATTCGCGAAACTTTTGCGCAGTTTCTGCAGCTTCGGTGGGATTACCGCCATGCAGTAGCCGTTGCGCTGGCCCGCGCCTTCCCAGTAATCCTGATGATAGGCTTCGGCAGGGTACCACTCTTTCAGCGGCTCAATGGTGGTTACCACCGGCACATCATGGTCAGCCTGAGCACGGGCAATGGCGGCGCGCGCTTCTGCTTCCTGTTCTGCGTTGGCCGGGAAGATCGCCGAGCGATACTGGGTGCCGATATCATTGCCCTGACGGTTAAGCTGGGTCGGATCATGCGTCACAAAGCTGATATCCAGAAGATCGACGTAGGTCACTTTCTCCGGGGCAAAGCCAATGCGGATGGCTTCTGCATGACCGGTTGCACCACTGCAGACCTGCTCATAAGTCGGATTAGGACGGGCACCACCGGTATAGCCACTTTCAACCGACTCTACGCCGATCACATCTTTAAACACCGCTTCGGTACACCAGAAACAGCCGCCGGCGATAACTGCATATTCGATAGCCATAATAATTTACTCCTGTCAGGTCGAAAGAGGTGAATGGGGGCGCGACAGACCGCTTTCAACTAGATCAGCATCTCCGGTTTAAAATCTCTGCTCCTGTCCACTATTTTCTCGCTCATCACGCTGAACCGTCCTTCGCCGGTATAGTGCAGAGTCGTGGGATATTCCGGCTGCTCAGCGACATGGGCTTTCACAATCTCAAAAATAAACAGGTTGTAGTTAGCGACCATTGAATCGTCATAGAGCTGACACTCAAAGCTGGCAAAGCATTCGGCAATCATCGGCGCGCCCACGACCTGAGCCGGTTCTGGCGTGAGGCCAAAAGCCTCGAACTTATCCAGCTGGTCGCCGTGACTGTTGCCAATCCCTACAACTTCATCAATCAGTGAGGCCGAAGGGATATTCAGCACGCATTGACCGCTATTCCGAATCAGCTCATGGCTGTAATTCATGCCAGCAATCACGCAACCGACCAGGGAGGGCGAGAACTCCATCACCGTGTGCCAGCCGAGCGTCATGATGTCATGGTGATCTTTGTACTGTGAACTGAGCAGCAGCACCGGCCCGGGTTCAAGGTATTTACGGGCTTTACTGACCGGGAAAGCATATTTGTGCATGCGTTGGCTCATGACATAACTCCTTTAGCGTAAGGGTGCCATTAAGTGTAGAGCACCCGGCGCGGAGAGCAGGAGCCTCAATGGTCAGAAATGCGAGGTTGATAGCGGAGGGAAGAGCGCTGACATTTTACTGCAGTATCGCGACCTTAAGGTTTCCTTAATATGCAGTCGCGATACTGCCCGCTCTAAGTGAGGATAATATTATGAAAACTGTACCTGTCTCTCTTCCTGTTACTGCTTCACGTCCGATGAGTGAATATGCTGCATTCCTGATTGCCGCAGCCACCGTTGTTCTTTTCCTGTCAGCCTGGTTTACTGCTTAAAATTTAACGACGGCCCGACACCCGCTTCGGTCGCGACGATTCCCCAGGAAAAACTGAAACCGGTGTAGCTGGACGATACGGCTGACAATGCTCAGCCCAAGTCCGATACCGCCGTAACGACTGTCCATGCGGATAAATGCCTTACTCAGCTCGCCACTTTTACTCTCATCGATACCGGGTCCCTCATCTTCCACCACCAACATCAGGTCGGGAGCAGAGAGCAGCTGCACACTGATCGTGCTGTTATCCGGGCTGTAGCGATGAGCATTCTCTACCAGATTACGCAACAACATCTTCAGCAGCGTGGCATCACCGCGCACAAACTGCTCCTGCGGCAAATCAAGCAACAGCGTCTGCTGATGCGCCTCCAGCATGATACTCAGCTCCGCCTCCATCGGCAGGATCACATCTTCGATCAGCCCGACGTTCTGATAGGTACCAGAGGTAAACGACTGCCCGGCACGCGCCAGATTCAGCAACTGCGACACGCTGTGTGTCATTTGATCCAGGCGCTGCACCAGCGGCTGAACTTTGACATCGCTATTACGCTCAATTAATTCCAGATGCAGACGTAATCCCGCCAGCGGCGTACGCAACTCATGCGCCACATCAGCAGTGAACAGCCGCTCGCGCTCGAGGCTGCTGTTCAGACGCGCGACCAGCTGATTGATCGCCTGGGTCACGGCATCGATCTCATGGACCTGACTGTAACAGGCGACAGGCTCGAGATTTTCTTCGCTGCGACTCTCCAGTTCACGCTGTAACTGATAAAGCGGCCGGGTAATCCATTTTACCGCCTGATAGCAAAGCAACAGCGTCAGAGTAATCATGACCAGACTAGGCACCGCCAGGCTGGCTACTGCTTCATGAATTTCACGTTTAACGTGACTGTCCATGTTACGTTTCTGCAACTGCGCTTCCACCAGAAACTGAATCTGCTCTTTACTCTCATGCCATAACCAGATCACGCTGATGATCTGAAAGACCAGCAGAATCAGGCCGATAGCCAGAATGAGGCGAAAGCGCATACTACGGTGATCGAAACCTCTTATCATGTTGCCTCACGAACGCCATCCTGCGTTACCAGCGCATAACCGAAGCCACGCACGGTGCGAATCGCGCTTTTACCAATTTTGTCACGCAGATTATGGATATGTACTTCCAGCGTATTAGTAGAAGGCTCGGTCTCCCAGTTGTAAATATCCTGGTAGAGAATTTCACGGTGCACCGGATTTCCAGCCTTGAGCATCAGCCGTGAAAGAATCGCAAACTCTTTAGGCGTCAGATCCAGCAGCGCGTCATTAAGCATAATCTGGCGATGGGTCATATCCAGTGCCAGCGCACCCACTCTGACATGACTGTCGCCCTGATTAACATGGCGGCGGATCAATGCGCGGATACGCGCCAGCAGCTCATCCAGCGAAAACGGTTTAATCAGATAGTCGTCAGCACCCGCGTCGAGTCCTGCAATCCGCTCGTTGATGGTGTCGCGCGCGGTCAGAATCAGCACGGGTGTCATCTGCTTCTGGCGACGCAGTCGTATCAGAAAATGCAGGCCATCTTCGTCCGGCAGGCCAAGGTCCAGCACCACCAGACTATAGAGGCCGCTGGCGAAGTGCGCTTCAGCGTCCCGCACGCGCGTCACGCCATCACAGACATAGCCTTCACCTTCCAGCGCCAGTATCAGACCCTGCAACAGCAGAGCATCATCTTCAACAATCAGTATCTTCATTAAGGTTGGCTCCGACACGACGTCAAAATATCATCCGCAGGCACATATTCGTGAGTCGCGGTGCCGGTTAATCCCAGCATGGTTGAAAACAGATTATCCTGTGAAAATTCGTCTGTCGCCGCCAGTTTATTCAGGCAACTGCGATTAACGGCATAGCGTTTCTGATAATCATCGGAAAGCCAGATCAGAAGCGGCACATGTTTCTGGGTATCCGGTGCAATAGCATAGGGCAGGCCATGCAGGTAAGCCCCGTTTTCACCCAGCGATTCGCCATGGTCTGACAGATAGACCAGGCTGGTGGTGAAGCGATCCTGATGCGCACGCAGTACGTTAATGGCTTTATCGACAATATGATCCACATTGACCAGCGTATTGTCATAAGTATTGATCAGCTGTTGCTGCGAACAGTCCTGTATCTGATTGGTATCACAGGTCGGTTCAAACTGACGGAACTGCGGCGGATAGCGATGGCTGTAAGTCGGACCATGACTGCCAATGGTGTGCAGCACGATCACCGCATTGCCTTTTAACTGACTGATGTATTCATCCAGACCGTGGAACAGCACGTCGTCATAACACTCACCCTCAATGCACATACCAGGCAGGTTCAGGCTGGTCATATCCTGATGTGGAACACGATCGCAGGCACCTTTACAGCCGCCATCGTTCTCATTCCACAACACGCTGATCCCGGCACGCTGAATGACATCGAGCAATCCTTCCTGGTGCGCGGCCAGCACATCATCATAATGTGCGCGCGGCATATTAGAGAACATGCACGGCACAGAAACCGCCGTAGCGGTGCCGCACGAGGTGGTGTGCGGGAAATAGATCACATCATCTTTCGCCAGTAAGGGATTGGTAAGACGGCCATAACCGCCCAGCGAGAAGTTTTGCGCGCGTGAGGTTTCACCCAGCACCAGAATCGTCAGATTCGGCTTGCCGCTGCTGCGGCTGGGTTGCAGGTGGGCATCTTCACCGATACGAATCAGCGGCGCGTTCTGCAGCTGCTCGTGTTTATACCAGGAGAGCGTCGCCGCAATGCTGTTAGAAGGACTAAGCGCTTTAACCAGCTCGCGGTTGTTGCGAAATAGCGAGGCGTAATCTTTATAGAAGAGCAGGGCGACCAGCACGATCAGTGCGGCTGAGAGCAGCACGCTGAGCAGTCGCGCCAGCACGCCGCGCCACCGCTGCTTTTTGATTCGCGGCCAGAACACCAGCAACGCCATCAGCACCCCTGAGCTAAGCAGGGTCACGAGCAGCTTTGGCGTGATCAGCGCAAAGGATTCCGAAGCCGTGGTGTCCATCATGTTGGTGATCATCGAGCGATCGACCACGATGTTATAGGTCTGAATAAAATATTGTGCCGACGCGGAGAGCAGAATAAACAGCACGGCCAGCAGGCGATCCAGCCAGATAAACGAGGCCAGTGTAATCACGATATTAATGACGCTAAAGGCGACCAGCGGCATCGATAAAAACACCAGCGTGGTATGCAGGTCGTTCAGCGGCATTATCGTCAGCACCTGACGGTAATAGGCAATATTAAGGAAAATCGCGATGTAAACCGCAGCCAGAATCAACAACGTAAGGCGGCTGATTAGCGGCCTTTTAAGGGTTAACGCCATGTGAGCAGGAACCAAAGTAATAAAAGTGTCACGAGAATGCACTTTCAATATTAGGAATACCTTAAGAAACTTAAGGTTTGAATGTGGCTGACTGGTGAGGCAGCGATACAACAACGGCCGCAGCGAACAGTGGATCGGCGAAGGCCCGTAAAGCTAAAAAAAACAGATGTGCAGTGCGCTGTTATGCTGTCTTAACCGCAGCGGCTGGCATGAAAACTGCATATTTCTGGCATAACCCCTGTTAATGACTACACTTAATGTGAAGATGTTCTCAGTTAGCCAGTATTGTCAGCAATGCGCTTGCAAGTTTGAGGAGTGTGACCTATTCAATCACCGCGTTTTATCCCTCAATCACCGTTTTATCAGAATTTCCCGCTTGCTGACCTGACTGCGTCAGGACATTCTTGTTTTAACTCAATGTTTTATTAAAATTCGATTTTCAGGAGAAGTAACGTGACTCAAGCGGCAGATACCCATGCCAGGTACCCGACATTAAGCAGCGGGCAATACGCCTTCTTTTTTGATGTCGACGGCACGCTGGCAGCGATACAGTCCCGTCCCGAAGCGGTATTTATTCCTGAGCAGGTCATTGCGCAACTGCAGCGACTGTCTGCACTCTCACAGGGTGCACTTGCGCTGGTTTCTGGCAGACCCATAGAACAACTTGATGCGCTGGCCGCGCCTCTGCACGGCCCGGCCGCGGGTGTGCATGGTGCTGAACGCCGTGATGCCGAGGGTAATCTGCATCGCATCAGCCTGCCCGCTGAGGTTGAGCAACCGCTCAGAACCGAACTGCAGGCGGCCATGGCCGCGTGGCCAGGCACTCAACTGGAGATCAAAGGCATGGCCTTTGCGCTTCATTATCGTCAGGCGATGCAGCATGAGCAGGATGTCATGCGACTGGCCGAACAGTCAGTAAAGCGTTTCCCGGGACTGGCGCTTCAGCCGGGAAAATGTGTGGTAGAAATCAAACCAGCAGGTATCGATAAAGGCGCCGCAATAGGCGACTTTATGCAGCAGTCCCCTTTTGCCGGACGTACGCCGGTCTTTATTGGCGACGATCTCACTGATGAGAAGGGCTTTCTGGCCGTCAACGAACGACAGGGCGTTTCTGTCAAAGTCGGCGAAGGGTTCAGCCAGGCCGATTATCGGCTAAGTGATGTCGATGCGGTTTACGGCTGGCTGGAAAAAACATTATTACTATTAGAGCAAGACAACGTCGGTAAGGAGTTTAGGTTATGAGTCGTTTAGTGGTTGTTTCTAACCGTGTCGCCATGCCAGATGGGTCTAAAACCAGTGCTGGCGGCCTGGCCGTAGGCATTCTCGATGCTCTGAAAAGCACCGGTGGAATGTGGTTTGGCTGGAACGGTGAAATCAGCGAGTTCACTGGCGAGGAGGTAGAGGACGTCAAGGTTCAGGAACATGAAGGTATCGAATATGCCTCGTTCCCGCTGAGCCAAAACGATTACGATCTCTATTATTGTCAGTTCTCCAATACAGTGATCTGGCCTGCCTTCCATTATCGCCTCGACCTGGTGCAGTTCCAGCGTGAAGCGTGGGAAGGGTATTGCGACGTCAATGATTCGGTGGCGCAGCGTTTAAAACCGCTGATCAAGCCTGATGATATTGTCTGGATCCACGATTATCACTTTTTACCGTTTGCCGCCGCACTGCGTCGCGCAGGCATCAATAATCGCATCGGTTTCTTCCTGCATATTCCGTTCCCGACGCCTGAAATCTTTAACGCGCTGCCACCACACAAAGAGCTGCTGGAAATGCTGTGTGAGTATGATCTGCTGGGCTTCCAGACCGAATCCGATCGGGTGGCATTCCTTGACAGCGTCAGCCAGCTCACGCAGTTACAGAATAAGGGCGACAAAAAGCATCGTGCCTTTGGCAACACCTTTATGACGGAGGTGTATCCGATCGGGATTGAGCCAGACAGCATTAAAGAGATGGCCGAAGGACCGCTGCCGCCGAAAATGGCTGCCATGAAGAAAGAGCTTGGCGATGCGCGCAACATCATTGCCTGCGAACGTCTCGACTATTCTAAAGGTCTTCCGGAGCGTTTCCTGGCTTATGAAGCGCTGCTGGAAAACTTCCCGGAGCATCGCGGCAAGATCCGCTATTCGCAGATCGCCCCAACTTCGCGTGGCGATGTGCAGGCGTACCAGGATATCCGTCATCAGCTGGAGACCGAAGCAGGGCGCATCAACGGTAAGTACGGCACGCTGGGCTGGACCCCGCTCTACTATCTTAACCAGCATTTCGACCGTCGCCTGCTGATGAAGATCTTCCGCCTCACCGATGTCGGTCTGGTGACGCCGCTGCGTGATGGGATGAACCTGGTGGCCAAAGAGTATGTTGCTGCGCAGGACCCGGACGATCCAGGCGTACTGGTGCTGTCGCGCTTTGCCGGGGCAGCAAATGAGCTGACCTCAGCGCTGATAGTCAATCCTTATGACCGTGATGAAGTGGCCGCCGCCCTGGACAAGGCGATTACCATGCCGCGTACCGAAAGGATTTCACGCTACAACGACATGATGGCGGTATTGCGTAAAAATGATATTACCGCATGGCGTGAAAGCTTCCTGAAAGACCTGGAACGTATCGACCCACGTAGCGTTGACCACAACACGGCCAACAAGGTTGCAACCTTCCCAAAACTGGCTTGATCTGAGTCCAGGTTAAGATGATAAAAGCAGCGATACCCGAGTCAGGGTTTCGCTGCTTTTTTTGGTACCGCTCACAGAAAAGCCGCCCCGCATCTGTTAAGGACCGTATGTGGTAAGCAGGCGTTAGTGCCTGCCGTGAGTGCGCAGAGTAGCTCGATTCCTGCAACCCCTGCGATCCCTGCAACGCCCACCATGTCCCGAACCCCGTCAGCACGGCCCCTGCCGCTTTATTTACCTTCTTTACTCAAGTTTTCCGACAGGCTGCCGATAGTATTAGTGCCAACCTATAACTCCTCGTTAATTCATTCGACATTCTTATGTAACCCCTTGTTACATCGGATATCTCAGCCCGGACACATCCCTGCAACTGTTAACACCCGTTGTCAGAAAATTCGCGTACTGCCGTATAAACCTTAACGGTTTCATTACTTACCTTCTGCGATACTCCCGTTAAGTAACTAATTTAACAGCAATTACGCGCACCGCCTGCCAGCACAATCTTCTGATAACGCGTGTTTGGCTGGTTCTAAATAGGGTGTTAAAACGATTAACACCCAATATTCATTCCGGACTGCTCAAAGCGTCGAATAGCGATGATTTTACCCCCTATTAAACCTTTCTCAGGACCAATTGGACTTAAAATTGCTCTTTTTTGAGCAAAAAATGACCGGTCGGTAAGAAATCGTAAAGGGTTGCTGAAGAAATTTGCCTTAAAAGTGTGATCTACGTCACACTTTATCTAAAATTACGCGTCACTGTCGTTGTATGTCGAAATCAGACGATATAGATTTGCCTTGTTTTCGGATTAGTCCTAAAAAACGTAAGAAGATGTCACGGAAGATGTCCAGAACTCGAAAATAGAATGGCATGGATTTTCGACCTTCGGTGGGTCTGAAACCCACAAAAAACAGAAGGCGAAAACGGTGACATTAATTATATGTGAAGTTTTTTTTGCCATCTTTTGATTTAACAAACAGCAGCTCGAACCGCAGAGTTTTCTCTGCGATACAGTTACGTCGCATCTCTCAGGATGGAAAAATAATGGGCACCTCTGAAGTACTGAAACATATTTACGATCTCAACTTGTCTTATTTACTGCTGGCACAGCGCTTAATTAACCAGGATAAAGCCTCAGCGATGTTTCGCCTCGGCATTGACGAGAAAATGGCGAACGCATTATCTGAATTAACATTGCCTGAAATGGTAAAAATGGCAGAAACCAATCAACTGGTTTGTCAATTTCGTTTTACCGACAGCAGCAGCATTAGTCGGCTGACGCAGGAATCTCGCGTGGATGATTTACAGCAAATCCATACAGGAATTCTATTATCCAGCCGTTTACTGCGTAATGCGTCTAAAGATGATGCGCCTGCTAAAAAGAGAGCAATGTCATGAGTGAGAAAAGTATTGTTCAGGAAGCACGTGATATTCAGCTCGCAATGGAGTTGATCACACTGGGTGCACGCTTACAGATGTTAGAGAGTGAAACCCAGCTCAGTCGTGGTCGTCTGATCAAGCTCTATAAAGAATTACGTGGCAGTCCGCCACCGAAAGGCATGCTGCCGTTCTCCACGGACTGGTTTATGACGTGGGAGCAGAACATCCATGCTTCGATGTTCTGTAACGCCTGGAAGTTTTTACTGAAAACTGGCCTGTGCAGCGGCGTAGATGCCGTGATTAAAGCTTACCGCCTGTATCTTGAACAGTGTCCTCAATCGGACGAGGGCCCACTGTTGGCGCTGACTCGAGCCTGGACCCTGGTCCGATTTGTTGATAGCGGTATGCTGGAACTGGCGGATTGTAAGTGCTGCAGCGGCAGCTTTATTAACCATGCGCATCAGCCGGTTGGCAGCTTTACCTGCAGCCTGTGCCAGCCGCCATCACGTGCCGTAAAAAGACGTAAACTTTCTGCAGAACCTGCCGATATATTTCCACAACTGCTGGATGAACAGGTTAAACACGCCGTTTAAATTTGTTCGCATTGTGGAAGCCATCCAGCAGCGGTTAATACCGCTGCTTTTTTTTTGCTTGCGGTTCAGGAATAGCACCTGCAGCTCTCTGGCTTAACTTCCACCAACACGTTACGGACGTAAGGATTTTTTGTGCTGATAATTATAGGTTACCTGATTGTTTTAGGCTCCGTGTTGGGCGGATATGCGCTGGTAGGTGGCCATCTTGGCGCGCTTTATCAGCCTGCTGAATTATTAATGATCGGCGGTGCCGGTGCGGGTGCTTTTTTAGTCGGCAACAATGGCAAGTCGATTAAAAAAACGCTGAAAGCGCTGCCTAAATTATTTCGCGGCTCTAAATACAATAAAGCCGTTTACATGGATTTAATGGCGCTGCTTTATCGCCTGATGGCGAAGTCGCGCCAGCAGGGGATGCTGTCGCTGGAACGGGATATTGAAGATCCGAGCCAGAGTGAAATTTTTGCTAATTATCCCCGTATTCTTGCCGATAAACAGTTAGTCGATTTTATCACTGACTATTTACGTCTGATGGTGAGCGGCAACATGAACGCCTTTGAAATCGAAGCGTTGATGGATGAAGAGATAGAGACCTACGAACATGAGTGTGACGTACCAGCGCAAAGTATTGCTGCAGTCGGTGATGGTCTTCCTGCATTCGGTATCGTCGCAGCAGTAATGGGCGTGGTTCACGCACTGGCTTCTGCTGACCGTCCGGCCGCTGAGCTGGGTGCGCTGGTCGCGCATGCGATGGTGGGGACGTTCCTGGGCATTTTGCTGGCGTACGGGTTTGTCTCCCCGCTGTCGTCAGTATTGCGTCAGAAGTGTGCGGAAACCACCAAGATGATGCAGTGCATCAAGGTGACATTGCTGTCGAGCCTGAATGGTTACGCGCCGCAAATCGCGGTGGAGTTTGGTCGCAAGACGCTTTATTCCGCCGAGCGCCCATCGTTCAGCGAACTGGAAGAGCACGTGCGTAACGCCAAGAACCCGGCTAAACAGACGTCAGACGAGGCTTCATGAAACACGGCAATCGCCCAATTGTGCTGATCAAAAAGCGCAAACATAAAGGCCATGAAGGCAGCCACGGATCGTGGAAGATTGCCTACGCCGACTTTATGACGGCGATGATGGCCTTTTTTATGGTGATGTGGCTGCTCTCTATCGCCAACCCGCAGGAGCTGGTGCAGATTGCAGACTACTTTAAAACACCCCTTAAAGTTGCGATTACCGGTGGTCAACGCAGCAGCGACAGTACCAGTCCAATCCCTGGCGGCGGTGACGATCCGACGAAAAAGATTGGTGAAGTTAATAAAGTTGTCGATATGGATGCCCAGAAACGCAAGCTGGATGAGATTCGTCTTAACCGTTTGCGTGAAAAGCTCGACCAGTTGATCGAAGCGGATCCGCGCCTTAAAACGCTGCGCCCGCATCTGATCATCAACATGGTGGAAGAGGGGCTGCGTATTCAGATTATTGATAGTCAGAATCGCCCGATGTTTAAAACCGGTCGGGCCGAGGTGGAGCCTTATATGCGCGATATCCTGCGTGCAATAGCGCCCATCCTTAATGACATCCCGAACCGCATCAGCCTGGCCGGACATACCGACGATTTTCAGTATGCCAGCGGTGATAAAGGCTACAGCAACTGGGAACTGTCGGCTGACCGTGCGAACGCCTCACGCCGTGAACTGGTTATTGGCGGCCTGGACAGTGGCAAGATTTTACGGGTGTTAGGCATGGCCGACACCATGAGCCTGAAAAATCGTGGCGGGAATGATGCAGTAAACCGCCGCATTAGCCTGCTGGTGTTGAACCACGACACCGAAGCGGCAATTGAAAAAGAGAACGCAGAAAGTGATGCCGTCCAGATCAGCGATCCGGCGGCGATTGAACAGATTACCGCACCTGCAACACCAGGCAGCGCGGTGAATACAGCAGCCCCCTCACAGCCGAGGTGATTCCCGTGAGTATGGACATCAGCGATTTTTACCAGACGTTTTTTGATGAAGCCGATGAGCTATTAGCGGATATGGAACAACACCTGTTGGGTCTGGACCCACAGGAGCCAGATTCGGAACAGCTTAACGCCATCTTCCGTGCCGCTCACTCCATAAAGGGTGGGGCCGGAACCTTTGGTTTTACGGTATTGCAGGAAACGACTCATATCCTGGAAAACATTCTGGATGGTGCTCGTCGCGGCGAGATGCAGCTCAGCACCGACATCATCAACCTGTTTTTGGAAACCAAAGATATTATGCAGGAACAGCTCGATGCTTATAAAACCGCGCAGGAGCCTAACGCGGAGAGCTTCAAATATATCTGTGAAGCGCTGCGCCAGCTGGCGTTAGAGGCCAAAGGTCTGCCGGTTGAAGCACCGGCCAGTGTTGCCACTGCCAGCGCAGAGCCCGCCAGCACCAGCGGCCTGCGTGTACAGCTGATCGATCTCAAAGAGAAAGAGGTCGATTTGATGCTGGAAGAGATGAGTAATCTGGGCACGCTGACCAATGTGCAGAAGGGCAGCAACATGCTGGACGTCTGCATTGATGGCGTCGGTAAAGATGACATCGTGGCGGTGCTCTGTTTCGTCATTGACGAAGCGCAAATTCGCTTCCCGGCAGCTGATGACGCTGTTGCTGAGCCGGTTGCCGTCGCCGCTCCCGCCGCACCTGTGGTGGAAGAGGTTCACACCGCGACCGTCACCGAACTGCCTGTGGCAGCGGCGAAGCGTGAAACTAAGCGCGCTGCAGCGCCGGCTAAATCAAGCGAATCCACCAGCATCCGCGTAGCCGTGGAGAAAGTCGATCAGCTGATCAACCTGGTGGGCGAACTGGTGATTACCCAGTCAATGCTCGCCCAGCGTTCCGGCGAACTCGATCCGGTGGCGCACGGCGACCTGCTGAACAGCATGGGTCAGCTGGAGCGTAACGCCCGCGATCTGCAGGAATCGGTGATGTCGATTCGTATGATGCCAATGGAATATGTCTTCAGCCGCTTCCCGCGTCTGGTGCGTGACCTGGCAAGCAAACTTGGCAAAGAGGTCGAACTGACATTGCTGGGCAGTTCAACCGAACTCGATAAGAGCCTGATTGAACGCATCATTGATCCATTAACACACCTGGTGCGTAACAGTCTTGACCACGGTATCGAAACGCCAGAGAAACGCCTTGTCGCCGGTAAAGTGGCAACCGGTAACCTGACGCTTTCAGCGGAACATCAGGGTGGCAACATCTGCATCGAAGTTTCTGATGATGGTGCCGGTCTGAACCGTGAACGTATTCTTGCAAAAGCACTGTCATCGGGCCTGCCAGTCCATGAGAACATGAGCGACGAAGAGGTCGGCATGTTGATTTTCGCACCAGGCTTCTCTACAGCGGAGCAGGTGACGGATGTTTCAGGACGCGGCGTCGGTATGGACGTGGTGAAACGAAATATCCAGGAGATGGGCGGTCACGTTGAAATCGCCTCGAAGCAGGGCAAAGGCACGACCATTCGTATTCTGCTGCCGCTGACGCTGGCCATCCTTGATGGCATGTCCGTTCGCGTCGCCAATGAAGTCTTCATTCTGCCGCTGAATGCGGTGATGGAGTCGCTGCAACCGCGTGCCGAAGATCTCAAACCGATGGCCGGTGGCGAGTGCGTACTGGAAGTCCGTGGTGAATATCTGCCACTGGTTGAGTTGTGGAACGTCTTTGATGTGCAGGATGCTAAAACCGAAGCCACTCAGGGCATCGTGGTGATCCTGCAAAGCGCGGGCAAACGCTATGCGCTGCTGGTCGATCAGCTGATTGGTCAACATCAGGTGGTGGTGAAGAACCTGGAAAGTAACTATCGCAAAGTGCCGGGCATCTCCGCTGCCACCATTCTTGGCGATGGTAGCGTAGCGCTGATTGTCGATGTTTCAGCACTGCAATCACTTAACCGTGAAAAACGTGTGGCTGGCGCTGCCGCCTGATTGATAACGAAAGGGTAAATAACATGAATGGAATGGCAACCGTGACAAAAATTGCTGGCGAAACTGTGGGTCAGGAGTTTCTGGTCTTCACGCTGGGCGACGAAGAATACGGCATCGATATCCTCAAAGTTCAGGAAATTCGCGGTTACGATCAGGTAACACGTATTGCGAATACCCCTGATTTTATCCGCGGAGTGACTAACCTGCGCGGTGTCATCGTGCCCATTATCGATCTGCGCGTGAAGTTTGCGCAGCCCGATGTTGAGTACAATGAAAACACTGTGGTTATCGTGCTGAATCTGGAAAATCGTGTGGTTGGTATTGTGGTTGACGGCGTTTCTGACGTGCTGTCGCTGACTCAGGATCAGATCCGACCTTCACCGGAGTTTGCGGTGACCATGTCGACCGAGTACATGACCGGTCTGGGTGCACTGGGCGATCGCATGCTGATTCTGGTCGACATCGAAAAGCTGCTGAGCAGCGACGAGATGGCGCTGGTTGATAATCTGCGTAGCGCGTAATCGGGTTATCACGGGCTGGTTAACACTGGCCCGTGATAGTTTCATCGCGAACAAGCCTTTTGAAATCATAGAATAAAGCGACTCCCCCTAATTTCCCGCTATCACCTGCCGATAATCCCTGCGTCACTTTTTAATTACCTCCTTTTTCAGGGTTACGCATGTTAACGAAAATCCGTGTTGTCACCAGTCTGTTGCTGGTATTACTGGTGTTTGGGCTGTTACAGGCCTTCTCCGGTTCCGTCTTTTACTCCGCATTAAGTCACGATAAGCAAAGTTTCGCTGTTTCTCAGCTGGCGATGCAAAATACGCAGGCGCTAAATGATGCCTATATGAGCCTTAACCAGAGCCGTGTATTACTGACACGCATTCAGCTCCGTCTCGCCACCAGTAAACTGGAAGGCAAAACAGCAGATGTTGCCACGCTGTTTACAGACAGTCAGCGCTTCCAGCAGGAGGCAGAGGGCTTCTATAAGACGTTCAAAGAAACGCCAGATACGCCAGGACAGGATCAGCAACTTAACGACCAGCTTGATCAGCGATACGGCGACTATGCGACCGCGCTTAACAGCCTGCAGAGCGCGCTGCAGGTCAATGATATGGTCGCGGCGGGCAAAGCCCCGGTTGCACCGAGCCAGAGTGCCTTTTTGACGTTGTACCGCGAGTGGCGGGCCGACCAGAGTCGGCTGACTACACTGGGCGTGGCAGAGAACAGCAGTGCTTATAGCCATATGATGTGGATCCTTGCCACCATTATGGCTGCCGTGGTGGCGGTGATCGTGTTGTGCTGGTTTGGCCTGCGCAAAATCGTGATGACGCCACTGAACAGCAGCATTCATCACATTCAGCATATCGCCCGGGGCGATTTAACCCAGCCGATCGTGGTGGAAGGGCGCAATGAAATGACCCAGCTCGCGGCCAGCCTGCATGATATGCAGCAGTCGCTGGTGCGCACCGTAACCAATGTACGTGAAGGATCGGATGCGATTTTCACCGGTGCCAGCGAGATCTCTGCCGGGAATAATGATCTCTCCGCTCGCACAGAACAACAGGCGGCCTCACTTGAGCAGACGGCAGCCAGCATGGAGCAGCTCACCGCCACGGTAAAACAGAATGCTGAAAACGCCCGCCAGGCGTCACAGCTGGCACTCAGCGCCTCCGAAACCGCAGAGAAAGGCGGAAACGTTGTGGCTGGCGTGGTGAAAACCATGAGCGAAATCGCCGGCAGCTCGAAGAAAATTGCCGATATCACCAGCGTGATTGATGGGATTGCGTTCCAGACCAATATTCTGGCGCTTAATGCGGCCGTTGAAGCGGCGCGTGCCGGAGAACAGGGTCGCGGTTTTGCTGTGGTGGCGGGTGAAGTGCGCAGTCTGGCGCAGCGCAGCGCCCAGGCGGCCAAAGAGATCAAAGGATTGATCGATGACTCCGTGAGCCGGGTCAACGTCGGTTCGCAGCTGGTTGGCACCGCGGGCGAAACCATGAGCGATATCGTCAGTGCCGTCACACGCGTCACCGACATCATGGGTGAAATTGCCTCGGCGTCGGACGAGCAGAGTCGCGGCATCGATCAGGTCGGTCAGGCGGTTACTGAGATGGATCGCGTGACCCAGCAGAACGCCTCGCTGGTGGAGGAATCCGCTGCGGCGGCCGCCTCGCTGGAAGACCAGGCCAGCCGGTTAAGCCAGGCCGTGTCTGTGTTCAACATTACACGCGGCACCGTGCAGCAGACACTGACAAAGCATCTGCCGATTGCCGCGCCAGCCACGGTTGCGCAGATCCCCCGCAAAGCCCTGACGGCCCCCGTCAGTGATACCCACTGGGAAACCTTCTGATGTCCCGTTGCGCATCCTGAGGGATGCGCAACACTCCCCGTTATTCCTCTGCTTAAAGCCAAACTCAGCAGCTCATGCTGATAAAAATAATTACAAAAGCCACTTCTCTCCTGAAAGCGCCAAAAAGCGTTAATTAATCCTGAAGGGTCGCCGATATAGCCGCTGCACCTTAATCAACCTGCAGGGGAACAAGATGTTAAAAAAAATAAAAGTGGTAACCAGTTTAATCGCAGTACTGGTTATCTTTGGCGCGCTCCAGTTAGTCTCTGGCAGCCTTTTTTGGTCAGCACTGAATAAAGACAAAGCTTCCTTCGCGCTGTCTCAGGTCTCTAATCGTAATGTTACTGAGATGACAGATGCTTATATTTCCTTAAACAACAGCCGTACCACGCTGAACCGCGGCATGCTTCGGTTACAGACCAGCATGGCTTCGCAGATGAACGGCGGTCAGCTTGATGAACTTATCACCAAAGCCAATAACCAGTTAGCAGAGGCCGATCGTCACTTCAAAATCTATTACCATCTGCCTACCACCGCTGGTCTTGACGAGACGCTGGGGGACAAGCTTGAAGCTGATTACGGCAATTATGAAAACGGCCTGAAAGCGATGGTAAAAAGTCTGCAGGCGCGTGACCTGGAAGGGATGTTCAAACAGAACATCGAACAGAAGCAGGTGGCGATGCAGGAGAGTTACAATAAATGGCGTGCGCTGCAGACTGCACTTTCTGACAAGGGCATGGAACAGAACCACAACGCGTACACCCAGATGATGTGGCTGCTGGCCACCATTGGCGTTGCGGTACTGGCGGTGATTATTACCTGCTGGTTTGGCCTGCGTCAGGTGCTGATTCAGCCCCTGCAACAGCTGCTGGCACAGATTCGTGCTATCGCTTCCGGTGATCTGACACAGACTATTGTGGTTGAGGGACGCAATGAGATGAGCCAGCTGGCCGCAGGCATCCATGAGATGCAACAGTCTCTGGTGATGACCGTGGGTAATGTCCGTGATGGCTCAGATGCCATCTTTACCGGTGCCAGCGAAATCGCCGCCGGTAACAACGACCTGTCGTCACGCACCGAAGAGCAGGCCGCCTCACTGGAACAGACTGCCGCCAGCATGGAGCAGTTGACCGCCACGGTGAAGCAGAATGCGGACAACGCCCGTCAGGCGTCGCAACTGGCGCTGACCGCCTCCGAAACCGCACAGCAGGGCGGGAAAGTGGTTAATGGCGTGGTCACCACGATGAAAGAGATTGCGGACAGCTCGAAGAAAATTGCTGACATCATCAGTGTGATCGACGGTATCGCCTTCCAGACTAATATCCTGGCGCTGAATGCCGCCGTTGAAGCCGCGCGGGCCGGTGAGCAGGGGCGTGGTTTTGCAGTAGTGGCGGGTGAAGTGCGCAGCCTGGCACAGCGCAGCGCCCAGGCCGCAAAAGAGATCAAAGGCCTGATTGAAGACTCGGTCTCTCGCGTTAACGATGGGTCACTGCAGGTTGAAAGCGCCGGCAGTACCATGAATGAGATTGTGGGTGCCGTGACCCGCGTTACCGACATCATGGGCGAAATCGCCTCAGCGTCTGATGAACAGAGCCGCGGTATTGAACAGGTCGGCGTGGCCGTCACTGAAATGGATCGCGTGACGCAGCAGAATGCTTCTCTGGTGGAAGAGTCTGCCGCTGCCGCCGCCGCTCTGGAGCAGCAAGCCAGCGTTCTGACCCAGGCAGTCTCCGTATTCAAAATTTCCCGCGCCTGATTTTCTGCTTTTCACCATGGCAGCGGCTTTAAGCTGCTGCCATGCATAAAGTTCCCCCTGACTCCGCCGATAAATAAACACGAATCGCCAACCAATGAGGTGTGTATGTTTAGTCGTGTACGAGTCGTTTCCGGCCTGCTGTGTGTGCTGGCGCTGTTTGCGCTGCTGCAGCTTTTTTCCGGTGGAATGTTTTTCAAAACTGTTAGCTCAGATAAAGAGAATTTTGCTTATAACCAGCGTCTGAATACGTTGCAACAGGCGATGGGCACCTCATGGGTTTCGCTTGTTCAGGCGCGCAACACCCTTAACCGCGCCGGTATCCGTTTTTTGCAGGATGCACAGATGTCGGGGTCGGGAGCCAGCGTGAAAGAGCTGGTCGCCCTGGCGGGCGAGGAGCTGAAACAGGCCGAAGCCAGCTATCAGATTTTCAACGATAACCTGTCAGAAAAGGGCAAAACAGCTGAAAACGTCCTGACGTTACAGGCCAACTATAAGGCCTATCACGATGCCCTGGCAGAACTGATGGTCTTCTTCACGACCGGTAACTTCAAAGGTTTTGTCGATCAGCCTACGCAAAGTTTCCAGGACAAGTTCCAGAAAGATTACAGCGCCTGGCTTGAGCACAACAAAGAGCTTGCAGAGGAGGGTGTAAAAACAAACCAGCAGGCTTACAGCCGCTCTATCACCATTGTCATTGCCACGCTGGCTGTGACATTGCTGATGATTGTTCTGGTGTGGAACGTGATGCGTTCAGTGCTGATCCGTCCATTGCGTCAGAGCATTGAGCACATCCAGCACATTGCACGTGGTGATCTGACCCAGCCGGTTGAGATTAACGTACGAAATGAAATCGGCGAATTGCTGATTTCACTGCAGCACATGCAGCAGGAGCTGGTGCGTACCGTTCGCACTGTCCGTGATGGCTCCGACGCCATCTATACCGGCGCCAGCGAAATTTCCATCGGCAATAACGATCTCTCTTCGCGAACGGAACAGCAGGCCGCCTCGCTGGAGCAGACTGCCGCCAGCATGGAGCAGCTCACCGCAACCGTGAAACAGAATGCTGAAAACGCCCGTCAGGCGTCGAAGCTGGCGCTGACTGCCTCAGAAACCGCGCAGCAGGGCGGCAAAGTGGTGGATGGCGTGGTCACCACCATGAAAGAGATTGCGGGCAGCTCTAAGAAGATTGCCGATATCACCAGCGTGATTGATGGCATTGCTTTCCAGACCAACATCCTGGCGCTGAATGCCGCGGTTGAAGCCGCGCGTGCCGGAGAACAGGGTCGTGGTTTTGCGGTAGTGGCGGGTGAAGTCCGCAGCCTGGCACAGCGCAGCGCCCAGGCCGCCAAAGAGATTAAAGGGCTGATTGAAGATTCCGTTAGCCGCGTTAATACCGGCTCAGTGCTGGTAGAGAGTGCCGGTGACACCATGAGCAACATCGTCAGCGCGGTTACCCGCGTCACCGACATCATGGGTGAGATCGCCTCCGCGTCAGACGAGCAGAGCCGTGGCATTGACCAGGTGGGCCTTGCGGTGACCGAGATGGATCGCGTTACACAGCAGAACGCCTCACTGGTTGAAGAGTCAGCCGCCGCCGCTGCAGCGCTCGAAGATCAGGCAAGTCACTTAAAACAAGCGGTTTCAGTGTTCAATATTGGTAAAGAATTTGTCGCTCAGGCCGTTAACAAGACAACGGCGATGAAAACTCTCCAGTTAGATGCACCGTTAGCCGTTGGTCGTTCGTCTGCGTCACGCGGCGACGACAACTGGGAAACCTTTTAAACGCCCGTGGTCCGGTCGCTGTTATAGCGCCGGGCATCGCAGCAGACAGTTAATGTATAAAGTTCGGGCCAGGTGCAGAGATGAAAAAATCGACGATTTTAGATCAAAATGAGACGACAACGCTGCTGTCGCAAATGGTGCAGCGTTTGCCGCTCTCCGATACGCATTTTCGCCGTATCAGCCAGCTGATCTATCAGCGTGCCGGCATCGTATTGGCCGACCACAAGCGTGAGATGGTTTACAACCGTCTGGTTCGTCGTCTGCGTACGCTGAATATCGACGATTTTGGTCGCTACCTGGCGCTGCTGGAGTCCGATCCAAACAGTGCCGAGTGGCAGGCTTTTATCAATGCGCTGACGACCAACCTGACCGCGTTCTTCCGCGAAGCGCATCACTTCCCGATTCTGGCGGAGCATGCACGTAAGCGACAGGGCAACTTCAGCGTTTGGAGTACCGCAGCGTCAACGGGTGAAGAGCCTTATTCGATCGCCATGACGCTGGCGGAAACGCTGGGCACAGGACCTGGCAAGTTCCAGGTTCATGCCAGCGATATCGATACTCAGGTACTGGAAAAGGCGGTGGCAGGGGTTTACCGCCAGGAAGAGCTGCGCACGCTGTCACCGGCGCAAATGCAGCGTTTCTTCCTGCGCGGAACCGGTCCGCATGCCGGTATGGTGCGGGCGCGTCCCGAGCTGACCAATATGGTCACTTACGCGCAGCTTAACCTGCTGGCGAATGACTGGGCGCTGCCGGGTCAGTTCGACGCTATTTTCTGTCGCAATGTGATGATCTATTTCGATAAAGAGACGCAGGAGAAGATTCTGCGTCGGTTTGTCCCACTGCTAAAACCGGGCGGAATCCTGTTCGCCGGACACTCAGAAAACTTCAGTCAGATCAGTAAAGAGTTCTGGCTGCGTGGGCAAACCGTCTATGGACTGACGAAGGAAAGATGATGAGCAAAATCACCGTGATGTGCGTAGATGACTCTGCGCTGATGCGGCAGTTGATGACAGAGATCATCAACAGCCATCCGGATATGGAGATGGTCGCTACGGCGCCCGATCCGCTGGTCGCCCGCGATTTGATCAAGCAGTTCAATCCGCAGGTGCTGACACTGGATGTGGAAATGCCGCGCATGGATGGCCTCGATTTCCTGGAAAAACTGATGCGGTTACGGCCAATGCCGGTGGTGATGGTTTCATCGCTGACCGGAAAAGGCTCCGAAATTACGCTGAGGGCGCTGGAGCTGGGCGCGGTGGATTTCGTGACCAAGCCGCAGCTCGGCATCCGCGAAGGGATGCTGGCGTACAGCCAGATGATTGGCGACAAAATTCGTGCGGCTTCCCGTGCGCGCCTGCACAACCGCACAGCGATGCCGGTGCCGGCAACACTGAAAGCGGGTCCGCTGCTGAGTAGTGAGAAGCTGATTGCGATTGGCTCCTCAACCGGCGGAACTGAGGCGATTCGCCATGTGCTGCAGCCGTTACCGGCAACCAGCCCGGCACTGCTGATTACCCAGCATATGCCGCCAGGCTTTACCCGCTCCTTTGCCGAGCGGCTGAACAAGCTGTGTCAGATCACGGTAAAAGAAGCCGAAGATGGTGAACGTATTTTGCCAGGCCACGCCTATATCGCTCCAGGCGCAATGCACATGGAGCTGGGCCGAAGTGGTGCCAACTATGTGGTGAAACTGAATGAAGGGCCCCCGGTAAACCGGCACAAACCCTCTGTGGATGTGCTGTTCAAATCGGTGGCGATTAACGCCGGACGAAATGCGGTGGGGGTCATCCTCACCGGAATGGGCAACGATGGTGCGGCCGGGATGCTGGAAATGCACCGGGCAGGCGCCTGGACCATCGCCCAGAACGAAGCCAGCTGTGTGGTATTTGGCATGCCGCGTGAGGCTATTGCCACGGGCGGCGTGAGCGAAGTCGTAGATTTAAGCAACATCAGCCAGCACATGCTGGCGAAAATTAGCGCCGGACAGGCATTGCGTATTTAACAGGCCCGTCCCGCCGGGCGAGACAACTCAGGAGTAGATATGGCAGATAAAAACATGCGCTTTTTGGTAGTAGACGACTTCAATACGATGCGTCGTATTGTGCGTAACCTGCTGAAAGAGCTTGGCTTCAATAATGTAGAAGAAGCGGAAGATGGTGTGGATGCCCTCGGCAAACTGAAAGCGGGTGGTTTCGACTTCGTGATTTCCGACTGGAACATGCCAAACATGGATGGCCTGCAGCTGCTGCAGACCATTCGTGCTGACGCGGCAATGAGTTCGCTGCCGGTGTTGATGGTCACTGCGGAAGCCAAGAAAGAGAACATTATCGCCGCCGCCCAGGCGGGTGCCAGTGGATATGTAGTGAAACCTTTCACTGCGGCAACCCTGGAAGAAAAGCTGGGTAAAATTTTCGAAAAACTGGGCATGTAAGGGGATGTGATGAGCGACTTTCCGAAACCAACTGAGGATGCCGCGGCACACGACATCATTTCACGTATTGGCTCTCTGACGCGCATGCTGCGCGACAGTCTGCGCGAGCTGGGGCTGGATAAAGCCATTGCCGATGCGGCTGAAGCCATTCCTGATGCCCGCGATCGTCTGGATTATGTTGTGCAGATGACGGCGCAGGCCGCTGACCGTGCGTTGAACTGTGTTGAAGCAGCACAACCTCATCAGGATAAAATGGAAGCCGGGGCAACCCAGCTGAAAGGACGTTGGGATGAGTGGTTTGAGAACCCAATTGAACTGGGTGATGCGCGGGAGTTGGTGACGGATACGCGCGCATTCCTCACCGCCGTGCCAGAGCATACCGCCTTTACCAACAAGCAGTTGCTTGAAATCATGATGGCGCAGGATTTCCAGGACCTTACCGGTCAGGTGATCAAGCGTATGATGGATGTGATTCAGGAAATTGAGCGCCAGCTGTTAATGGTGCTGCTGGAAAACATGCCAGAAGTCAGTGCTGAAAAGCGTCAGGAAGGCACCAGCCTGCTGAACGGACCGCAGATTCACGCTGATGCTCCAGGCGTGGTGGCGAACCAGGATCAGGTTGATGACCTGCTGGACAGCTTAGGGTTTTAAGCGTCGTTCGCCCGCGTGCGGGCGAAACAGCGGCATATTATATTAAACAGGGTCACCTTCCGGTGGCCCCGTTCTGCATTGTCAGATCCATCCCCGAAAGAACGCCTGTTTTTCCCATCTTATCTCCGCTTTGACTTAAGCCAGATTTGGCATCCTATGCTCAGAATTCCTGCCAACCGAGGTTTGTCGTGTCTGATAGCGACGAGGACAAAACAGAATCGCCCACGGCCCACCGACTTGAGAAAGCGCGTGAAGAGGGCCAGATTCCGCGTTCGCGCGAACTGACATCCGTACTGATGCTGCTGGCCGGCATCATGATCCTGTGGATGGGCGGCAACATGATGGCGCACCGGCTGGCGGCGATGGTCGCTACCGGGCTTCGTTTTGACCACGGCATGGTCAGAGATGACAAAATTATCGTCAGCCACATTGGCAGCCTGATCACGCAGGCACTGATGGCGCTGCTGCCGCTGATGGGCGGTCTGGTGCTGGTGGCGATTGCCGCCCCTATGCTGCTGGGCGGTATCGTTTTCAGCGGTAAATCGATCAAGTTTGATCCGAAAAAGATGAACCCGATTGCCGGCTTTAAGCGAATGTTCGCCGCTCAGGCCTGGACCGAACTGTTTAAAGGGATCCTCAAGACTATCCTGGTTGGCGCAGTGGGCTGGTGGTACATCTGGAGTCACTGGCCTGAGATGCTGCGGCTGATCAGCGAAGCACCGGTGACCGCGCTCATCCACGGCATGGAGATGATTGCGGTCTGCTGCTCGCTGGTGATGCTGGGGCTGATACCGATGGTGGGCTATGACGTTTTCTGGCAGCTCTACAGCCACTTTAAAAAGCTGAAGATGTCGATGCAGGAGATTCGCGACGAGCATAAGCAGCAGGAAGGCGACCCGCATGTTAAAGGACGCATCCGTCAGCAGATGCGCGCCGCTGCACGACGCAGAATGATGGCAGATGTGCCAAAAGCCGATGTCATCGTTACCAACCCGACGCACTACTCCGTCGCCCTGCAGTACAACGAGAAAAAGATGAGTGCGCCAAAAGTTGTCGCGAAAGGGGCCGGCGAGATCGCCCTGAGAATTCGTGAACTGGCTGCTGAACACCGCATCCCGGTTCTGGAAGCACCGCCGCTGGCGCGTGCGTTATATCGTCATACCGAAATTGGTCAGCACATCCCTGGCGCGCTGTATGCTGCCGTGGCCGAGGTGCTGGCGTGGGTCTGGCAGTCGCGTCGCTGGAAGCGCGAAGGCGGCCTGATTCCAACCAAACCAAAAGACCTGCCGGTTCCGGCAGAGATGGACTTTGCAGGAGAGAGCAAAAACGATGGCTAATAACCTGGCCGTAAAGCTACGTCTACCGGGCTTTAAAGATATGCAGTGGCAGGTACTGGCCGGGCCGGTACTGATCCTGATGATCCTGTCGATGATGGTTCTGCCATTGCCGCCGTTTATCCTCGATCTGCTGTTCACCTTTAACATTGCGCTGTCGATCATGGTCCTGCTGGTGGCGATGTTCACCCAGCGGACCCTGGAATTTGCGGCGTTCCCGACCATTCTGCTCTTCTCAACATTGTTGCGTCTGGCGCTGAACGTTGCGTCAACCCGTATCATCCTGATGGAAGGGCACACTGGTGCCGCTGCGGCCGGACAGGTGGTTGAAGCGTTCGGTCACTTCCTGGTGGGCGGTAACTTCGCCATCGGTATCGTGGTGTTTATCATCCTCGTGATCATCAACTTTATGGTTATCACCAAGGGTGCCGGTCGTATCGCGGAAGTGGGTGCGCGCTTTGTGCTGGACGGCATGCCCGGTAAGCAGATGGCAATCGATGCCGACCTCAACGCCGGTCTGATCGGTGAAGATGATGCCAAACGCCGCCGTGCAGAAGTGACCCAGGAAGCCGACTTCTACGGTTCGATGGACGGTGCGAGTAAGTTCGTACGTGGTGATGCCATCGCCGGTATCATGATCATGGTCATCAACGTCATCGGCGGTCTGCTGGTGGGCGTGGTGCAGCACGGTATGGATGCGGGTCATGCCGCAGAAACCTATACGCTGCTGACCATCGGTGATGGACTGGTCGCGCAGATCCCGGCGCTGGTTATCTCCACTGCTGCCGGTGTTATCGTGACGCGCGTTGCCACCGATCAGGATGTCGGTGAGCAGATGGTCACTCAGCTGTTCAAAGATCCCCGCGTACTGATGCTCAGCGCCGGGGTGATTGGCTTACTGGGTCTGGTGCCTGGCATGCCTAACTTCGTTTTCCTGCTGTTCACCGCTGCCTTACTGGGTCTGGCCTGGTGGTTGCGTGGTCGCGAAGCACAGCCGAAGAAGAAAGTGGACGTTGCAGGCAGCATCAGCAACAAACCAGCCGACACGCCAGCCGCCACCGAAGCGTCCTGGACCGATGTGCAGCTGGAAGATACCCTGGGCATGGAAGTGGGCTACCGCCTGATTCCGATGGTCGATCATCAGCAAAACGGTGAGCTGCTGGGACGTATCCGCAGTATTCGTAAGAAAGTTGCTCAGGATGTTGGTTTCCTGCCGCCGGTGGTGCATATCCGTGACAACATGGAGCTGCCGCCTGCGCGCTATCGCATCCTGATGAAAGGGGTAGAGATTGGTAGCGGTGATGCCTATCCTGGCCGCTGGATGGCGATTAACCCGGGCACGGCTGCCGGAAGTCTGCCTGGTGAAGCGACCGTCGATCCCGCCTTTGGTCTGGCAGCGGTCTGGATTGATAGCGCACTCAAAGAGCAGGCGCAGATTCAGGGCTTTACTGTCGTCGAGGCCAGTACCGTTGTGGCAACCCATCTCAACCATCTTATCGGCCAGTTCGCCAGCGAACTGTTTGGCCGTCAGGAAGCGCAGCAGCTGCTGGATCGCGTAACCCAGGAGATGCCGAAACTGACCGAAGATCTGGTGCCAGGCGTGATTTCACTCACCACGCTGCACAAGGTGCTGCAGAACCTGCTGGTGGAGCGGGTGTCGATTCGCGATATGCGCACCATCATCGAAACGCTGGCGGAACACGCGCCGGTGCAGAGCGATCCCCAGGAGCTGACCAGCGTGGTCCGTGTGGCGCTGGGCCGTGCGATTACGCAACAGTGGTTCCCGGGTAATGACGAAGTGCAGGTTATCGGGCTCGATTCAACGCTGGAGCGTCTGCTGTTGCAGGCGTTGCAGGGTGGTGGCGGACTGGAGCCGGGTCTGGCCGATCGGCTGTTGAGTCAGGCACAGGCCGCATTGCAGCGCCAGGAGATGCTGGGAGCACCGCCGGTGCTGCTGGTCAATCATCCACTGCGTGCGCTGCTGGCGCGATTCCTGCGCCGCAATCTGCCACAGCTGGTGGTGCTCTCAAACCTGGAGCTGAGCGATAACCGTCAGATCCGTATGACTGCCACCATTGGAGGCAAATAATGCGCAGACTGATCATGGCATTGTTAATGATGCCACTGATGGCTCAGGCGGCTGGAGGGGCCTGGAGTGCCTCGGCTAACGGGCCGCTACTGGCGAACCGTGGCAGCTGGCAACGGGCGCAGCCGCTGACGCCACCCGCCGGCGTTGGTGGGGAAGTCAGCATCATTAACTGGCGTTATGAGCTGAGCAGGCCGGCGCCCTCTGGCCTGGAAGTGCGGCTGTGCGGCGAACAGCGTTGCACGTCGCTTGAAGGTGCCAGCGGCACCACGCGCGGGCTGGCGCATCTGAATGCCGGTGAGACATTGCACATGGTGTTTGGTTTTGCGGGCAGTGGGGCGCTTCCACCCGGATTACGGGTGGTCAGCAGTGAAGTGATGGTCAATTACGAATAATGAATCAGCAACGTTGATGCCTGCGCGGGACACGCCGATGCACATCAGATATGTGCATCGGCTGTTACGTCGTTTACAGAGCAACAATTAACGCACTGACTCTCAGCCGATACATCAGGCACCGACGCAAAGGTCAGAATTCAGGCATTAACGCCTTTCATTCCCTCTTCCGAGTAACGCCCCCCTTTAACTTCTATTTGCCGGTGAAGTGCATTCAGCAACAGGAGATCGTTCTCTTCCAGCTGAATATCCGCGGCCTGCGCGTTTTCATTAAGATATGCGATCTGCCTGGTGCCCGGTATCGGCACAATTCTTTCATACTGGGCCAGGAGCCAGGCCAGCGCAATCTGCCCGGTGGTGGCGTGATATTTATCCGCCAGCGGCGTAATCGCATTTACCAGCTGCAGGTTGTGATCGATATTCTCCTGCTGGAAACGCGCGTTATTTTTGCGGAAATCATCCCCGGCAAAATCACTGTTCTGGCGGTATTTACCGGTCAGAAAACCTCTGCCCAGCGGGGAATAGGGCACCAGACCGATACCGAGCCGTTTCACCGCTGGCAGGATGTCTTCTTCAATGTCACGCGTCCACAGAGAATATTCCGTCTGCAGCGCGGCCAGCGGATGGACGGCGTGCGCCCGATTGAGCGTGGCAGCAGACGCTTCACACAATCCAATACGGGCAATTTTCCCCTCTTTTACCAGACGGCTCAGACACTGCATGCTCTCCTCAATCGGTGTTGCCGCGCTGATACGATGCAGATAAAAGAGATCGATACGCTCGACGCCCAATCGTTTCAGGGAGGCATGGCAGCTGCGGGTAATGTAGTCCGGCTTATTGTTAATGGTACGGGCATAAGCCTCATCTGCCGGACGCTCGATACCACATTTGGTGGCGACGGTGAACGTCAGGCGTTCAGCCTTGCTCATCCCGGCAAGAAACTCACCGATCAGCTGCTCATTGTGGCCACGTCCGTAAAGATCGGCGGTATCAATGAAGGTGATATCCAGGTCGCGCAGCTGGCTAAGCAGCTGGAGAGACTGGCGGTCGTCGGAGTGACCGTAAAATTCGCTCAGCCCCATTGCGCCATAGCCTATGGCGCTGACATCCAGACCCTGACTTAAGGTTCGCTTTTTCATTGTTTCTCCTCGTGAGTGAAAGGCGATTGTTTCACCCCGCGTGAAGGCAATGAATTGCTCTTTTCGTCATGCAAAAAAGGTATCAGGAAAGGTAAGACCGGGGACAACACAGGAGCGGGCGGAACCGCGCATCATCAGCCACAGGCAGCGCGACGTAAGAGGGCGGCGACTCAGTCCGATGAATGCGGGTGAGCGTCGTGATCAGCCGACTGTGAAAGCACGCTCAGCGCATTCAGCACTGCCGCATTTTTTTCATTGGCGCGAATGGCCGCATAAACATCAATCGTCAATTGCCGCGCCGCGCTTTCAGTCAGCGGGCGATAACAGAGTCCTGTCTGGTTAAAGGTACATTTTGACTGCGGCATCAGGGCGAATCCTTTGCCTCTGGCAATGTGCGACAGCATCAGCAGAGAATCATCCGGCTCTCTTATTCGTTTTAACGTGACGTTGAGCGTCGCAAAGTAGCGTTCGCATTTATCGTAAAACTGCGGATTGGCACTGCGCGCAAACCAGAACAGCGGCAGGTCGGCCAGCGCCTCCAGTGCGACCTTTTCTCCTGCCAGACTGGCAGGGTGCGTTGACGGCATAGCGAGCAGCAACGGTTCACGGTAAACCCAGGTGTACTGAACCAGGGTTTCCGCTTCAGGACCTTTTTCGCCAGTGAGAATTAAATCCAGGCTGTTTTTGGCCAGGCTTTGCAGCAGTTGAGCGGAGGTCAGGCTGGGCATCTCCATTTCATCGCTGGCATGGAAACTGGCGAGCTGCCGGTTAAGCGGTGCCATTAATTCAAAGTTGAGCGTGCGGGTCAGTCCGATACGTGGTCGCACGGCAGCAGGCTGCTTTAGGCTATTCAGCGCGGTAAGAATCTCTTCTGCTTTTGCAACCAGCGCACGGCCAGCATCGGTGAGCATCACCTCATGAGTCGTACGGCTGAACAGCGGCTGACCGAGCAGATCTTCCAGGCTTTGAACCTGACGGGTGAGCGGCGGCTGCGTCATGCTGAGACGTTCTGCGGCCCGGCGAAAATTAAGCTCGTGCGCAACAGCCAGAAAGCACTGCAATTGCTTTATGGTGGGAAGATGACTGCTGATAAGGTGCGCGGCGACAGACATAACACCATCCTGCTGCGGAAATTTGGGGGGCGTTCAGAGCGGATAACTGGGAACAGCAACGGAGAGGGAAATCCCTCTCCGTTTTACAGGTTACATGCGCTCGACGGTGTCGATACCCAGAGTATCCAGACCCTGCTTCAGCGTCTTCGCCGTCAGCGCGGCCAGCTGCAGACGGCTCAGGCGCGTTGCGTCTGATTCTGCGCTGAGAATCGGGCAGTGCTCGTAGAAGCCGGAGAACAGACCGGCCAGATCGTAGAGATAGGCACACATCACATGTGGCGTGCCGTCGCGAGCGACCTGAGTAATGACCTCTTCGAACTGTAGCAAACGCGTGGCCAGCTGTGCTTCGCGCTCTTCACTGATCACAATCTCTGCATCCAGCGAATCGGCATTAATGCCCGCTTTACGGAACACGGAAAGCACACGGGTATAGGCATACTGCATGTAAGGCGCGGTATTGCCTTCAAACGCCAGCATGTTATCCCAGTCGAAGATGTAGTCGGTGGTGCGGCTTTTTGACAGATCAGCATATTTGACAGCACTGATCCCCACCACTTCCGCCAGGGTTTTCACTTCCGCTTCGCTCATCTCCGGGTTCTTCTCACGCACCAGCGAGTAGGCACGCTGATAGGCTTCATCCAGCAGATCAGAGAGTTTAATAGTACCGCCGCTACGTGTTTTAAATGGTCGTCCATCTTTGCCCAGCATCATGCCGAATGCATGGTGCTCCAGCGGCACAGACTCCGGCACATAACCCGCTTTACGGACAATCGTCCATGCCTGCACCAGATGCTGATGCTGACGTGAATCGATGTAATAGAGTACGCGATCGGCTTTCAGCGTTTCATAACGATATTTCGCACAGGCGATGTCCGTGGTGGTGTAGAGGTAGCCACCATCCTTTTTCTGGATGATGACGCCCATCGGCTCACCCTCTTTGTTCTGGAATTCATCCAGGAACACCACGGTTGCGCCTTCGCTCTCGACCGCTAAGCCTTTCTGTTTCAGGTCGGAAACAATGCCGGGCAGCATGTCGTTATAAAGACTTTCACCCATGACATCGTTGCGCGTCAGCGTCACGTTCATGCGGTCGTAGATTTTCTGGTTCTGACTCATGGTGATGTCGACCAGCTTCTTCCACATCTGGCGGCAATATTCATCGCCACCCTGAAGTTTCACGACATAGCTGCGCGCACGCTCGGCAAACTCAGGATCTTCATCATAAGTGCGTTTGGCTTCACGGTAGAAGCCTTCGAGGTCGGCCAGCGCCATCTCTGCGTGATCTTCATTCTGCTGCTTTTCAAGGAACGCGATCAACATGCCGAACTGCGTACCCCAGTCGCCAACGTGGTTAGCGCGGATAACGTTATGGCCGAGAAACTCCAGCGTACGCACCGCCGCATCACCAATGATGGTGGAGCGGACGTGACCGACGTGCATCTCTTTTGCAACATTAGGGGCGGAATAGTCGACCACGATGGTCTGCGGCTCAGCCAGCTGCACGCCAAGACGCGGCAGGCTAAGTGCCTGACGGGCGTGTGTTGCCAGCCAGTTGTGGTCAAGGAAAATATTAATGAAACCCGGCCCGGCAATTTCAACCTTGCTGGCGATGCCGGTCAGGTCGAGGTGCTGAATCACCGCTTCCGCTAATTGTCGCGGTGCCTGTCCCAGCTTTTTCGCCACGGCCATAATGCCGTTGGCCTGATAGTCTCCAAACTGAACCCGTGCAGACTGACGAACCTGTGGTTCGCAATCGGCGGGTGCGCCGGCTAAAACCATTGCCTGACTGACTTTTGCGGAAAGAAGTGCCTGAATATTCACCGAGTTACCTTCATAAGCTGAACAACGCCCTGGACTGCTAAACCGGGCTGTCATCATCTTGCCTGAGCACATCGCGTTACGGCGGGGCAGAAACGGATGGGGCAGACAAAATGGAAAAAAATGAGGGGAAAAGTATACGTGAAATGTGGATGGGCGTCAGCAGTTGGATGAAGCGGGGAAACAGAGCTGAAGAAGATGTTTCCCGGAGGCGTTAACGACGTCGCAGATGACGACGTGGGTTCTTTACGCTTTTATCTTCAAGCACCTTCCAGTGGCGCGCAATTGCGAATCCCATCAGTGCGATCAGTACAGCGACAACGATGAGCATAGACATATAGCCATTCCTTTTGTTTGTGTTAGGTCAAATTTATAGGAAGGCAGAGAATGCTGCAATTGTTTATCAGTCAATTGAGACTTATCTTATTGTATTAAAGAAGTTGATTATAATCATATAGTTAACTCACTTTCATCAAGGAACTTATGGCCCTAAACAGGAGATAAATCCGAAATGAAAGATGTTATTATGAGGTTTTGCGTTAAATTTCAGTCCAAATAAGATGAATCTTATCATTATGTGACGTCAGGCACGCGGCGCTCCATAAACCAGACTGTTTATAAATGCTAAACAAATTGAGAGGATTTACGGTGTCAGAGCGATCTTTTCCGGCAGAATTGGACGATTTAAAGACAGATTTAAGGCGTTTTGAAAAATCGTTGCAAAGTTTTGCGGAGCAACTTGGTTTGCGCCTTAACGATCTTGAAGTGGACCATATTTCGGTGCGTTGTCATCAGGACACGACGGCGATCCGCTGGCAGCAAGGCCTGCAGCAGATGGGTACGCAGTTTTCCGCGACGATGATTAACGGACGGCAGATTTGCCTGTTTAAACTACATGATCCACTGGTTGTGGCGGGCAGAGAGATCGATGTGGTTGAGCTGCCGTGGCCGGGTGAGAAGCGTTATCGCCATGAAGGCTGGGAGCACATTGAAGTGGTGTTACGTGGCGATCATCGAACGCTGGGCATGCGCGCGATGGCATTATTGTCTGATGAGGCACTGACGCAGCCCGGCATTTCCTTTAAAACCAGCTCACCGCAGGGCGAGAATGAGCGTCTGCCTAATCCGACCCTGGCGGTGACGGACGGGCAGACAACCATCAAGTTTCATCCGTGGCGACTGGAGGAAATTGTCGCCAGTGAGCAGCACTAAATGCGGGCAGCCACGGCGCGTTTCAGTCGGGCAACCGCCTCGTCCAGTAGCGCTCGGGTACAGCCGAAATTGAGCCGGACAAACTGGTCGTTGCCGAACTCACGTCCGGCGGTTAAGCCCAGTCCGTGCTTCTCAAAATAGAGGGCAGGACTGGCCACACCCAGCGCGCTGGCATCAATCCAGGCCAGGTAGGTTGCTTCCGGCGTGGCAACTGACAGACCCGGCATTTTATTGACCTGTGATACCAGCCAGTCCCGGTTACTGCGCAGGTAAGCATTCTGTGCCTTCAGCCAGGGCTCACCTTCGCGCCAGGCTGCTGCTGCTGCGGTGATGGCCAGAATATCTACATCCGGCACAATGCCGCGTCGCACCCGGTTAAAGCGCGCGCGCAGTTCAGCATTCGGTATGATGGCGATGGACGCACCCAGACCGGCGATATTGAAACTCTTGGAGGGCGACATCAGCGTGACACTTCGCTGGGCCGCATCCTCACTTAGCGAAGCAAACGGAATGTGCTGCACGCCCGGTTCCAGTAGCAAATCGCTGTGGATCTCGTCGGAACAGACAATCAGATTGTGTTTCCGGGCGAATTCCAGCTGCGCCTGCAGTTCGTCCTGGCGATAGACCGTGCCGCCCGGATTCTGCGGGTTACACAGCATTAACAGCCGTTCTTTACCCCCAGTCTGTTCTTCGGCTGCATCCAGATCCAGCAGCCAGCGCCCCTGTTGCAACGTGACAGGCACATTGATCTGACCTCGCTCTGCCAGTTTTGCCGCCCCGCGAAACGGTGGATAGATCGGCGTGGGAGAAATCGTCAGCTCGTCCGACGCAGTGAAGGCACGCACGGCGAGATTCAGTCCACTCACCACGCCGGGTAAAACCACAATCCATTCCGGATTGACGTGCCACTGATAGCGTGAGGCGAGCCACGCAACTGCGCTGTCGAGAAACGCTACCGGCGTATCGCCATAGCCGAAAATGCCATGCCCGGCGCGGGTTTTGATCGCATCGATAACGCAGTCAGGCGATCGGAAATCGGTATCTGCCACCCACAACGGCAGAATGTCCTGGTCCGCATATTTGTTCCATTTAAGGCTATCGCTGTGACGACGGTCTATCCGTTGGTCGAAATTGAATGCCATAGTTAACTTTCCCGGTAAACTCATATCAGCAGCCAGACTAACTGATGAATCTGCCTTGAACCAGAGTCATGTAAAGGAGAAGAGAATGACCACACTGGAAATTTGCTGCTATGGCGTGGATTGCGCCGTGACCGCACAACAGGCGGGCGCCGATCGGGTTGAACTTTGTGCCGCACCGCGTGAGGGTGGTCTGACCCCATCGGCAGGAATGCTGAATGCCGCCCGGCGCGAGGTTTCAATCCCGGTTCATCCTATTGTCCGGCCACGGGGTGGTGACTTTTGTTATACCGCGCGCGAGTTTGAAGCGATGAAATCGGATGTGGCGTTGATACGCGAACTGGGTTTTCCGGGGCTGGTCATTGGGATGCTTGATGAGGACGCGCATATCCATCATGGTCAGATGCGGCAGATTATGGCGCTGTGTGACGGCCTGTCAGTGACGTTCCATCGCGCCTTCGATCTGTGCCACAGCCCTAAGCGAGCGCTGGAAGAATTAACAGATTTGGGGGTGGCGCGCATTCTGACATCCGGTCAGCAACACAGTGCTGAAAACGGAATTGCACTCCTCAGGGAACTAAATGAGGCCAGCACCGGTCCTATTATTATGGCGGGTGCCGGGGTTCGTCTCAGCAACCTGCAAAAGTTTCTCGACATGGGGATTGATGAAGTTCACAGCTCGGCAAGTCGCCTGATGGTGTCGCCGATGCGCTACCGCAAAGCGGGGGTCTCCATGTGTTCTGAAGCCGAAAGCGATGAGTTCAGCCGCTACTGTGTAGACGGCGATGTCGTTGAGGCGATGAAAAGTGTGATGCAGATGAGCACCGTTCGGGTCGCCTGAATCACAACAGATTTTGCCGCGCAGCACGCCGATTCTTGACGTGGTGTTTGCAAGTACCAAACCCCAGTATTCTTGCTGGGGTTCTTTTTGTCTGAAGCCCTCTCAAGTGCAGTGACCTTATTCCGGGGTTCTCTGGCATTGTCATGATGTGAGGGGGAGATGATATCTGACGTTTGTGCCTTTTCACCTCTCTAATCATTTAAAGCACTGCAGGCCGGAATCGTCAAAGATTGGCGCTGTTTATCACCACAGCGTTTACACTGAAAGCAACGTCGCCTGGAAATTACCCTATGAAACGCAATCAGATTCTTGTTTTAAGCCTGATGCTGACTGCCTGGACTGAAAGCGCAGCGGCCAGCGCCTGCAGCCCGAATAATGCGGCCGTTGCAAACAGCAATAACCTTATTCTGCTGGGGGGAAACGCGAAAGGCGCTGTGAAGCAGGTGATTGCGGGCGAGTTTGGCAAAGATGTGAACTCGCAAAAGCGGGTGCTGGGGCAGTTTGACGCCTGCGGCGATCTGACCGTCGCCGACGTCAGCTACGATAAAAGCGAACGTAATGTGATTCTCAGCATGGAGCAACATATCGCCAGAGTGCAGGGCGGCTGGGTGGCGGAATACGCCTATCTGGTCAAAGTGCTGAAAGAAGGTAAGGAAGTCGTCGTGGATAATCGACAGGGAACGATTAACTGGCAGAAAGGCCGGCATGGCACGATTACCAGCGCCTCTGATAGATTTACCAGCATGGGGAAAAGCGGCTTTACCGACATCACCTATCGCTATGATCCCCAGCTACGGCTGGAGAAGAGCGTGGCGCGCGGCAGCGATCCGCTGACCAACGGTGAATTTCACTATCACTGGAACCCAAAAGGTCTGGTCACGCGCACCACATCTGCAAGAGGCACCGACGAATACACCTATGATCCTCAATGGCGTGAAGTACGACTTAACGGCACCGAGACCACACCACTCAGCACCATCCGGTCGGTTGATGAGTGCCAGTCATGGGATGAGGTCGGCAACTGTACACTCAGCTATCTGCATGAGACCGAGATCTTTACGCGTGGCACTATCGAGCGCCACCTCAGTTCGGCCTACAAATATGAGTACTGGAACCAGCCTGCGGCAGAAGAGTAACAGGCGATCGGGTGATCGCCCGCTCCTGACCTATTTTACGGTCTGACTAAAGGCATCCAGTGCCAGCAGGGCATTTGCGATATCTTCGGGTGACAGGTGTGGGTTGAGGTTTTTCAGCGTATCTCCCTCACTGTTTGCCAGCGCCCCCACTTTCACCAGATTCTCCCAGCTTTCATTTTCCAGATGCAGCTCCCGGAGTGTGGTTGGCATATTGATAGCGCGATAAAAGCGTATATAGCGCGCAATATCCTCATCCGTACGCTTCTCAAGCACCATCTGCGTCAGCGTGCCATAGGCAACTTTCTCGCCATGAGTCAGATGGTGGATATCGCCATCGATGGCGGTAAAACCATTATGAATCGCGTGAGCGGCTGCCAGACCACCGTTCTCAAACCCCAGTCCCGAGAGCAGCGTATTGGCCTCAACGACCGCTTCCACCGCTGGCGTTACCCGTTTTTCGGAAACGGCAACATAGGCGCTGTAACCCCATGTAAGAAGCGTTTCTTCACAGGCTCGGGCAATGGCCAGTCCGGCAAGTGTCGGATCACCGTTAACCATTGATTTCGCATGCGAACGTGCCACGGCCTGCGCTTCAACCCAGGTCGCCAGTCCATCTGCAATGCCTGATGCAAATAGCCGTGCTGGCGCACTGGCGCAGACTGCCGTGTCCACGAGCACCAAATCTGGATTTTTGCTGTAAAAGCGATAGCTCTCGAATACACCGCTGTCAGAATAGATGACCGACAGGGCGCTACAGGGCGCATCGGTGGACGCAATGGTTGGCACGATAGCCACCGGCAGTTTAAGTTCATCCGCCACCGCTTTAACCGTATCCAGCGTTTTTCCCCCGCCCAGGCCGACAATCACATTACAGCCCTGACTTTTTGCGAGCGCACTGAGTCGGGAAATCTCATTACTGGAGGCTTCGCCATTGAATTGCTGCCAGCTGAATGTCACGCCAGCGGAATCCAGGGCGTGTTGCGTCCGTTCGCCAATCAACGTCCAGACCGTGTTGTCAGCCACCAGAAAAGCCTGATCGCCCAGTTCAGTCAGATACGTTCCCAGCTCGTCCAGCACTCCTGCGCCCTGTACATATTTACGGGGTGAGGAAAAAATAAATTTACTCATAATCAAAACTCCCTGATATGAATGAATCAACCTGATCCAGTCTGGCACAATCCGGGAAGAGTGACAGTTGATGAAGGATTGCGGTCACCGGAGCTGTTAAGCTGCGTGAACACCCAGGAGATAACGGAGAAATCATGATGAGCGCAATGCTCTTTTCATTTCTGCTTGCGATAACCATTCTGACGCTCACACCCGGATTTGACACCGCACTGGTGCTGCGAACCGCTATCGCGCAGGGCTGGCAGCGCGCCTGCGCCACCGCGCTCGGCGTGACGCTGGGCTGTCTGATCTGGGGAGTGGCGGTAGGCCTGGGGCTGGGTGCGCTATTGCTGGCCTCTGAAATTGCATACAACCTGCTGAAGTGGATGGGGGCGGCCTGGCTGCTCTGGCTCGGTATCAGGCTACTGCTTAAACCGCGTCAGCAACCGCTCATCGTGGACGAACAGCCTGCCAGGTCGCAGGGTTATCTGGCCTGCTTCAGTCGGGGGTTGATGGGGAATCTGCTGAATCCAAAAGTGGGCGTGTTTTACGTCACTTTCCTGCCACAGTTTATTCCGGCCGGGGCGTCCGTGGCGCTCTGGTGTACGCTGATGGCGCTGGCACACATGCTGCTGGGGCTGATATGGAATGCTGTGTTAATCGGCGGCAGTCACTATTTTGCGGGTCATCTGCAAAAACTGCGGGTATTAAGGGTAATGGATCGCCTGACCGGCTGCGTGTTTATTGGATTTGCGGCGAAACTGGCGTTGTCTCGCCGCTGAGATTTAAGGTTTGGTGGCGACCAGCACGGCGCGCAGCGGAGCCGGATAGCCCTCAACCGTTTTGCTCGGATCATCGGGATCGAGGAATTCCGCCAGCGACTCGCTGGTCATCCAGTCTGTCCGACGTTGTTCTTCGGTGGTGGTCAGGGCGAGATCGACAATCCGTACATCGACAAAGCCGCTTTTCTCCAGCCAGCTTTTCAGCGCCTCGGCGGAGGGGATAAAGAAGACGTTACGCATCTGCGCATAGCGTTCACCGGGCACCAGCACCTGATTCACATCGCCCTCAATCACCAGCGTCTCCAGCACCAGTTCACCGCCGCTCACCAGCTGATTTTTCAGCTGTAACAGGTGATCCAGCGGGGAACGGCGATGGTAGAGCACACCCATCGAAAACACAGTATCAAACGCCTGCAACGCCGGTAACTGTTCAATACCCAGCGGCAGCATGTGCGCCCGGCGATCATCGTTGAGCAGCTTACGCACGGCTTCAAACTGCACCAGGAAGAGCTGCATCGGATCAATGCCGACCACCAGATGCGCACCTGCACCAATCATCCGCCACATGTGATAACCGCTGCCACAGCCAACATCCAGCACCGTCCGGCCCGCCAGCGAGGATATATGCGGCAGGACACGCTCCCATTTCCAGTCAGAACGCCACTCAGTGTTGATATGGGTGCCATAGAGGAAATAGGGCCCTTTGCGCCATGGCATCAGGTTACGCAGTAATTTCTCAATACCCTGACGATGACGATCGCTGATGTCATCGCGGTCGGCGGTGACGCTATGCAGCAGGTCGAGCTTTTGCGGCTCCAGCAGCGGCAGATACTCCAGCGACTTGTACCAGTCACGGAAGTGCCCATGCAGGTTTTCACGCTGCCACTCGCTGATTTGCGCCGGTAAAACTTCCAGCCACTTCGCCAGTGGACCTACGGCAATTTGCTGATAAAAACGGCCAAAGTCGATCATTTCAACGCCACCAGAGATCCAAAATTAAAGCACTGGAACCAGAGTTCGGCGTGCGAGAAACCGGCCTGTTTCAGGCGGGCTTTATGGGCTTCGACGCTGTCAGTCAGCATCACATTTTCCAGCATGCTACGTTTCTGGCTGATTTCCAGTTCGCTGTAGCCGTTGGCGCGCTTGAAGTCATGGTGCATGTTGAACAACAGTTCACCGACTTCGGCATCTTCAAAACTGAATTTCTCCGACAGCACCAGCGCGCCACCGGGTTTAAGTCCCTGCCAGATTTTTTCCAGCAGAGCCAGACGTGCGGGTGGCTCCAGAAACTGCAGCGTAAAGTTAAGCACCACCAGCGAGGCGTTTTCTATGTCAATATCACGGATATCCGCTTCCAGCACCGTCACCGGCGTATCAGCGCGAAACGCATCCAGATGACGACGGCAACGCTCCACCATCGCCGGGGAGTTATCCACTGCGATGATCTGGCAACCCGGGACATGAATATTGCGGCGCACCGAGAGGGTGGCGGCGCCCAGCGAGCAGCCCAGGTCATAAACCGTGCTGTCGGGCGTAACAAAACGTTCTGCCAGCATGCCAATCATCGAAATGATGTTGGAGTAGCCCGGCACCGAGCGCTGAATCATGTCTGGAAAGACTTCAGCTACGCGCTCGTCAAAAGTCCAGTCGCCCAGTTTTGCAATGGGCGCTGAGAAGAGTTGATCGCGGTCAGACATATCGAAAATCCGAAGAGACGACGGAAAGGGCGCTATTCTCGCAGAAAGTGGGGCGGCCTGCACCCCTTAACCCAGGGCGACTTAATGGAGTGTCAGCACCAGTTCCCACGGCAGATAAATAAGATTAAAAATGACCATGCCGCACAGGGAAAACAGCGTCAGCAGCATGCCATATTTACGGCCAGCCATGGCGCTGCTGCGTAAACCCCAGGCATGGAGTAACCGGCTGATGAAAAAGAGCAGGCCAGTGAGATGCACCATCCAGATATCGGCGCCATTCATCTCCATCATCACCAGCAGCAACAGCGCCAGCGGGATAGTTTCGATGGCATTGCCGTGAATGCGAATCGCCATTTTCAGGTCGTGATAGCCGCCATCGCCATACGCCACGCGATAGAAACGGCGGTAACGCACCACGTCCATTGTAAATTTCATTACCAGCAATGCACCCAGTACGACGTATAACGCGCTAATCATTGTCACTCCGGTATCCATCCGTAAAGTAGCTATTCTATCCAGCGTACAGCACGCTGTCCTGTGCAGTGATCAAAACAGTGATGTCTGTTGCGGCCAGTCGGGTCCATTGCCAATAGCCGGATCGATCTGCTGCAGCTGCGGCCATAGCGCCTGCACCAGCGGAAACACCTGACCCATATCGGGCGTATGCAGAAACAACATGGCGTCGCCCTGTTGCTGCCATTGCGAGAGCTTGTCACGCCAGATCTGAAATAGCGGCACGGTCTCTTCCACACTGTCGCTGCCGATAAAACGGACCATTGGCTGCGAGCCGGTTCGTAAGGCATGAGGCGGCACTTTAGGCTTCTGAGCACGGGCCACCAGCGCTGCCGGGCTTTGCGAGGTGGAGGCGTGAACCGGGCGGCTGTCCAGCATGACGCGATTGATGCCGCGCTCAAGCAATCCGCGATTCAGCGCCCGCTCTGCGTCACCTTTGGCAAAGAAAGCGGGATGGCGGACTTCGACGCCGTAGTGAAAACGACGCGGCAAACTATCCAGAAAGCGCCACAGATCGGCGATCTGCGCCGGAGAGAAGCTGGCAGGCAGCTGCAGCCAGTACTGACCGATGCGATCGGCCAGCGGCTCCATCAGGCGCAGGAAATCGGTCAGCAGGTCGTCACTGTGCTGTAGCGCCGCCTGATGGCTGATGGTGTTGGGAAACTTAAAGCAGAAGCGAAACGCATCATGCGTCATATCGCGCCAGCGCATCACCGTTTCGGTATCAGGCAGCGCATAAAGCGTGGTGTTTCCCTCTACACAATGGAAGTATCGGGCATAGTCCGCCAGGCTCGTGATACCCCAGCGTTTCCAGTGTGAATGCCCCCACTGGGGCAGGCCAATACGAAGTGTCACGCGCGCTCCTGGCGATGGGTTAAGATGCCTCATTATCTTCTATGTTCGGTCAGGTGGGCAAATGCACACAGGAAATCGGTGCTTTGGCGTGGATCTGCTTATCCTGCCTGGCTTTTTCCATTATAATGACCGCCATTTTTGCGACAGCATCGCAACAGGTAACGCGGCCGGATGCTGTCAGCTGCAGCGGCGAAGTTAAAAGGATAGTGTTATGCGTACAGAATATTGCGGACAGCTCAATCTGTCTCATGTAGGTCAGCAAGTCACGCTTTGCGGCTGGGTAAATCGCCGTCGCGATCTGGGCAGTTTGATTTTTATCGACATGCGCGACCGTGAAGGCATCGTGCAGGTGTTTTTCGATCCCGATCGTCAGGACGCATTTAAGCTGGCTTCTGAACTGCGTAACGAATTCTGCATCCAGATCACCGGCACCGTGCGTGCGCGTGATGAGAAGAATAAAAACAGCGACATGGCGACCGGCGAAGTCGAAGTGTTTGCCCAGGCGCTGACCATCATCAACCGCTCTGAGCCACTGCCGCTGGACTCTAATCAGACCAACAGCGAAGAAGCGCGCCTGAAATACCGCTATCTGGATCTGCGTCGTCCTGAGATGGTGACGCGTCTGAAAACCCGCGCGAAAATCACCAGCTTTGTTCGCCGCTTTATGGATGACGAAGGGTTCCTGGATATCGAAACCCCGATGCTGACCAAAGCGACGCCAGAAGGCGCGCGTGACTATCTGGTGCCAAGCCGGGTTCATAAAGGCAAGTTCTACGCGCTGCCGCAGTCACCGCAGCTGTTCAAACAGCTGCTGATGATGTCAGGTTTTGACCGCTACTATCAGATCGTTAAATGCTTCCGCGATGAAGATTTACGCGCCGATCGTCAGCCCGAATTTACCCAGATCGACGTTGAAACCTCCTTTATGACCGCGCCGCAGGTGCGTGAAATTATGGAGCGTTTAATCCGCAATCTGTGGCAGGACGTGCAGGGCGTTGATCTCGGCGAGTTCCCGCAGATGACCTTTGCGGAAGCGATGCATCGTTACGGTTCTGATAAGCCGGATCTGCGTAACCCGATGGAGCTGGTGGACGTGGGTGACCTGCTGAAAAATGTGGAGTTCCAGGTCTTCTCTGGCCCGGCTAACGACGAAAAAGGCCGTGTTGCGGCACTGCGTGTGCCAACCGGTGCGCAGCTGAGCCGTAAGCAGATTGATGAATATGGCAAGTTCGTAGAAATTTACGGCGCGAAAGGCCTGGCGTGGATGAAAGTCAACGTCCGCGCGGACGGCCTGGAGGGCGTGCAGAGTCCGGTTGCCAAGTTCCTGAATGCAGAAATCGTTGAAGGCATTCTGAGCCGCACCGGCGCACAGGATGGCGACATCATCTTCTTTGGCGCCGATCGCGCCAAGGTGGTCGCGGATGCACTGGGTGCGCTGCGCCTGAAAGTGGGTCGCGAGCTGAACATCACCGATGAAAAAGCCTGGGCACCGCTGTGGGTGATCGACTTCCCGATGTTCGAAGAGGACGAGGAAGGCGGTCTGGCTGCGATGCACCATCCGTTCACTGCACCAAAAGAGATGAGCGCAGAAGAGCTGGCTGCGGATCCAACCCGTGCCGTGGCGAATGCCTACGACATGGTGATCAACGGTTATGAAGTGGGCGGCGGTTCAGTGCGTATCCACAACGGCAAAATGCAGCAGACGGTGTTCAGCATTCTGGGTATTGAAGAGCACGAGCAGCGCGAGAAGTTTGGCTTCCTGCTGGATGCGCTTAAATTCGGTACACCACCGCATGCGGGCCTGGCGTTTGGTCTGGATCGCCTGACCATGCTGCTGACCGGCACCGACAACATTCGTGACGTTATTGCGTTCCCGAAAACCACGGCGGCAGCCTGCATGATGACCGAAGCGCCAAGCGAAGCGAACCCGGCTTCTCTGCTGGAACTGGGCATTCAGGTCATTAAAAAAGAAAAGCCTGAGATTAAATAATGGGCTATAAACACCCGGTTTCAGTGCTGGTGGTTATTTCGGCGCGCGATACTGGCCGGGTGTTGATGCTGCAGCGGCGTGACGATCCCTCATTCTGGCAGTCGGTTACCGGCAGCCTGGAAACGGGGGAGTCACCGCTGGCGACCGCGTGTCGTGAAGTGAATGAGGAGGTCGGCATTGACGTGCTGACTGAGCAGCTGGAGGTGGAGGATTGTCATCGTCAAATCGACTTTGAAATCTTTCCCCATTTCCGCCATCGCTATGCGCCTGATGTCACCCATAATCACGAGCACTGGTTTCGCCTGCAACTGCCGGAAGAGCGCGATGTGACGCTCACGGAGCATCTGGCGTTTCGCTGGCTGGCACCTGCTGACGCTGCAGCATTAACCCGATCATGGAGTAACCGCCAGGCAATTGAAGAATTTATCTGAATGCTCGCCATCGCCCGGTATTCCGGCGGCGGATAGATTAAATTTTATGAATCTGGTGAGTTTTAACAGGACTTCACCAATATATTGAACAGCCAGGCATCATCTACGCTGCGACGTTGTTTACCACCCGCGTGAAGTCATCAGCATACTGTTGTACGTGATGATCATGCGCGATGCTCGCCCAAAGCGGGTACACGGGTTTTTAAAAACGGTGTAAGCACCGACGGTAAACAGGCTCGCAGCCAGGATAGCCTGCACCCTGTAAAAGATCGGAGAAACGTTAAAATGGCAGGACACAGTAAGTGGGCAAACACCAAACACCGTAAGGCGGCGCAGGATGCTAAGCGCGGCAAAATCTTCACCAAAATCATTCGTGAACTGGTGACAGCGGCCAAGCTGGGCGGTGGTGATCCGGGCTCAAACCCGCGTCTGCGTGCCGCGATGGATAAAGCGCTGGCGAACAACATGACCCGCGACACCATGGATCGCGCTATCGCGCGCGGTGTGGGCGGCGATGACAACGCCAACATGGAAACCATCATTTATGAAGGTTATGGTCCAGGCGGTTCAGCCATCATGATTGAATGCCTCAGTGACAATCGTAACCGTACCGTGGGTGAAGTGCGTCACGCCTTTACCAAAACCGGTGGCAACCTGGGTACTGACGGATCCGTGGCTTACCTGTTCAACAAGAAAGGCGTGATCTCTTTTGCGCCAGGTCAGGATGAAGATGCGGTAATGGAAGCGGCCCTGGAAGCGGGCGGCGAAGACGTTGTCACCTATGACGACGGCGCGATTGATGTTTTCACCGCATGGGAAGAGATGGGCACGGTGCGTGATGCACTGGAAGCACTTGGTCTGAAAGCGGATACCGCAGAAGTGGCGATGATCCCGACGACCAAAGCCGAAATGGATGCGGAAACCGCACCAAAACTGCTGCGTCTGATCGACATGCTGGAAGATTGCGACGATGTGCAGGAGGTTTATCACAACGGTGAGATCTCCGACGAGGTGGCGGAAACGCTGTAATGGCGTCTGCCGCCCTGTTAACCGGAGAGGCGTAATGTCGATTATCCTGGGAATTGATCCCGGCTCACGCATCACCGGTTATGGTGTTATTCGTCAGACTGGCCGCCAGCTCACCTATCTGGGCAGCGGCTGTATCCGCACCAATACCACCGAGTTGCCCGCCCGTCTGAAGCTTATTTATGCGGGCGTCTGCGAAATCATCACGCAGTTTTCACCCGATTTCTTCGCCATTGAACAGGTGTTTATGGCGAAGAATGCCGACTCGGCGCTGAAGCTCGGCCAGGCGCGCGGTGCCGCCATTGTTGCCGCGGTTAACCACGATCTGCCGGTGTTTGAGTATGCCGCCCGTCAGGTGAAACAGACCGTGGTTGGCATCGGCAGCGCCGAGAAAAGTCAGGTGCAGCACATGGTGCGAACCCTGCTGAAGCTGCCCGCAAACCCGCAGGCGGATGCCGCCGATGCCCTGGCGATAGCCATCACTCATTGTCACGTGGCCCAAAACGCGGCGCGCATGAGTGACAGCAAGCTGGTGCTGACGCGCGGACGATTGCGCTCAGGTTAGCGCTTATCGCTCAGGTCTCACTCTCAGGCTGGATATTCATCCAGCCTTTTTTATGTTATAAAATCCGCCACATTCTTTAGTTAAGGAAGCATTCAGGTGATAGGTCGTTTACGGGGCAATATTCTGGAAAAGCAGCCGCCACTGGTGCTGCTTGAGGCACACGGCGTCGGCTATGAAATTTACATGCCCATGACCTGTTTTTATGAGTTGCCTGAACTTCAGCACGAAGCGGTGATTTTTACCCATTTTGTGGTGCGTGAAGATGCGCAGTTGCTGTTTGGTTTTAACAGCAAGCAGGAGCGCGCGCTGTTTCGCGAACTGATTAAAGTGAATGGCGTCGGGCCCAAGCTGGCGCTGGCGATCCTCTCCGGCATGTCGGCGCAGCAGTTTGTGACTGCCGTCGAGAAAGAAGAGATCGCATCACTCGTTAAACTGCCCGGTGTGGGCAAGAAGACGGCTGAGCGACTGGTGGTCGAGATGAAGGACCGCTTCAAAGGGATGCACGGCGACCTGTTTGGCGGCGATTCTGCGTTTACGCTCACCACGCCGAGCGCCGAGCCGGAAACCAATGATGCGGAATCCGAAGCGGTTGCAGCGCTGGTTTCACTGGGTTATAAACCGCAGGAAGCGAGCCGTATGATCAGTAAAGTCGGTCGACCGGATGCGGATTGCGAAACCCTGATCCGCGAAGCGCTACGCGCCGCCATTTGAGGTAAGTCATGATAGAAGCCGACCGCCTGATCTCCGCTGCCAGTATCAGCGAAGAAGAGGTTATTGACCGCGCGATTCGCCCGAAGATGCTGACCGAATATGTCGGTCAGCCGCAGGTGCGTGAGCAGATGGAAATATTCATCAAGGCAGCGCAACTGCGCGGCGATGCGCTCGATCATCTGTTGATCTTCGGTCCACCAGGGCTGGGTAAAACCACTCTGGCCAACATCGTGGCCAATGAGATGGGCGTCAATCTGCGCACCACATCCGGTCCGGTGCTGGAGAAGGCGGGCGATCTGGCGGCGATGCTGACCAACCTTGAGCCCCATGACGTCCTGTTTATCGATGAAATCCATCGCCTCTCACCAGTAGTGGAAGAGATACTCTACCCGGCGATGGAAGATTATCAGCTGGATATCATGATTGGTGAAGGCCCGGCTGCGCGTTCAATCAAACTCGATCTGCCGCCGTTTACGCTGATTGGTGCCACCACGCGTGCTGGCTCGCTGACCTCGCCGCTGCGCGACCGTTTTGGCATTGTGCAGCGTCTGGAGTTCTATCAGGTTAAAGATCTGCAGCATATCGTGGGTCGCAGTGCCGCCTGTCTGGGCCTGGCGCTGAGTGATGAAGGGGCATTAGAGATCGCCCGTCGCGCACGCGGCACACCGCGTATCGCCAACCGCCTGCTGCGTCGCGTTCGTGACTTCGCAGAAGTGCGGGCAAACGGTGATCTCAGCGGTGAAGTCTCCTGCAGCGCGCTGGATATGCTTAACGTTGACAGCGAAGGGTTCGATTATATGGACCGTAAACTGCTGCTGGCGATCATCGACAAATTTATGGGTGGGCCGGTGGGGCTGGACAACCTGGCTGCTGCCATTGGTGAAGAGCGGGAAACCATTGAAGATGTGATTGAACCCTTCCTGATTCAGCAGGGCTTCATTCAGCGCACACCACGTGGCCGGATGGCCACGCAGCATGCTTATCGTCACTTCGGTATGACGCGCGAAGAGTAACTACATGGCCGGTTTGCGTACCATGCTGAAGATAAACAGGATGGCAGCGCAGAGCACAACCGACGGCCCGGCAGGCGTGTCGTAGAACGCGGAGAAGGTCAGACCGCCGGTGACGGCAATCACACCGATGACCACCGCGACGCCCGCCATGCCTTCCGGTGAGCGCACGAAACGGCGTGCGGTCGCCGCCGGGATAATCAGCAGTGAGGTGATGATCAGCGCACCGACAAACTTCATCGCTACCCCAATTGTCAGCGCCGTGACCAGCATCAGAACCAACCGGGTACGCTGGATATTGACGCCATCGACCTGCGCCAGCTCCGGGCTGATGGTCATCGACAGCAACGACCGCCACTGCCACGCCATCACCAGCAGCACGATCACCACGCCGCCACCCATCATCCAGAGATCGTCGGGTGTGACCGCCAGCAGGTCGCCAAACAGATACGCCATCAGATCGACGCGCACGTTCTTCATCAGGCTGACCACCACCAGACCCAGCGACAGCGCACTGTGCGCCATAATGCCCAGCAGGGTATCAATAGCCAGATGCGGACGACGCTCCAGCCAGACCAGGCCTAGCGCCAGGCAGACAGTGACCAGAATCACCGCATAGTAAGGATTCACATTTAACAGCAGGCCAAATGCCACCCCGAGCAGAGAGGCGTGCGCCAGGGTATCGCCGAAATAGGACATCTTGCGCCAGACCACAAACGAACCCAGCGGACCGGCAGCCAGCGCTAACATCACACCGCCTATCCAGCCCGGTAATAGCAACTCAATCATGATGAACCCTGTCCTTTGCGTAAAACGATACGTCCCTGAAGGTCGTGACGGTGATTATGATGATGACGGTAAATCGCCAGCTCTTCTGCGCCACGCGGGCCAAACATCGCGATGAATTCCGGATGTTGCGAGACCGCTTCCGGGGTACCGGAACAGCAGATGTGGTGGTTAAGGCACAGCACTTCGTCAGTTTTTGCCATGACCAGATGCAGATCGTGGGAGACCATCATCACGGCGCAGTTCAGTTCCACGCGTAACTGATTAATAAGGTCATACAGCGCAACCTGACCGTTCACATCCACACCCTGCGTTGGCTCATCAAGCACCAGCAGCTGAGGCTGATTCAGCAGCGCGCGGGCCAGCAGCACACGCTGAGTTTCCCCACCCGACAGTTTTTGCAGCGGCGAATGAAGCAGGTGGCCCGCCTGCACCCGTTTCAGGGCCGGCAGAATCTCCGCGTTTTTACTGCCACGCGTCAGGCGCATAAAACGCTCTACTGTTACCGGCAGAGTAGGATCGATGTGCAGCTTCTGAGGGACATAACCAATACGCAGGCCGGGATCACGCTGAACGGAACCGGACGTCGGGGCAAGCAGGCCAAGCACCACACGCACCAGTGTTGATTTACCGGCACCGTTGGGACCCAGCAGAGTGAGGATGCGACCAGGCTGCAGGGTCAGGCTGACGCCAGACAGCACATTGCGCTGGTTAAACTTTATCGAAACGTTATCGAGTGTGACAAGTGGGGTCATAGTATTTACAGGTTGCACAGAATTTCGAATGTTATAATATCACATTCCACCTCATGGTCACGATGGAATGACGCAATATGTTACACAATAAAAAGGGCGCAATTTTCGCCTTAGGGGCTTTAACTGTTTCAGCTTTATTAACCCTTCCTGCCCAGGCAAATGTCGTGGCTTCACTCAAACCGGTAGGTTTTATCGCTGCGGCCATCGCCGATGGCGTCACGCCGGTAGAAGTGCTGCTGCCGGACGGGGCATCTGAACACGATTACTCCCTGCGACCTTCTGATGCAAAACGCTTAAAAAACGCGGACTTAGTTGTCTGGGTCGGGCCTGAAATGGAAGCCTTTATGGCGAAATCTGCAGCCGAACTTCCAACCCAAAAAAACCTCGCCATGGTGAACATCGACGGGGTAAAACCGTTATTGATTAGCGGTGGTGAAGATGAAGAGGAACATGCAGCGGAAAAATCCGAAGATCAGGACGCAGATGCTCATCACCATCATCACGGCGAGTTTAATATGCACCTGTGGTTGTCGCCAGAGATTGCGCGCAAAACCGCGGTTGCAATCCATGGAAAATTATTGGAACTTATGCCGCAAGATAAAGCCAAACTTGACGCCAACCTCCAGCAGTTTGAGGTAGCTTTGGCGGACACGGACAAACGCGTTAGCGCACAACTTGCTCCGGTTAAAAATAAAGGATATTTCGTTTTTCACGACGCTTACACGTACTTTGAAAAGCACTACGGTCTTTCGCCCACCGGGCACTTTACCGTCAATCCTGAAATTCAACCGGGCGCTCAGCGTTTACACCAGATACGAACACAGTTGGTTGAGCAAAAGGCGGTCTGCGTCTTTGCTGAGCCACAATTCAGGCCAGCAGTCATCGATGCTGTCTCCCGTGGAACGCAGGTGCGTAAAGGCACACTCGATCCTCTGGGCACAGACATCAGCTTAGCCAAAGACAGCTATGTGAAATTCCTCTCACAACTGTCGAGCCAGTATGAAAGCTGCCTGAATGGAGCATGAGGAATAGGTAAAAGTGCAGCAGATAGCCCGCTCTGTCGCCCTCGCATTTAATAATTTGCCGCGCCCCCACCGCGTAATGCTGGGATCGTTAACTGTCGTCACTCTGGCCGTCGCTGTCTGGCGGCCTTACGTTTATCATCCCACGGATGATGTGACGCCCATCGTTAAAAACATTGAGCTGGATAAGAACACCCTCCGCACGCTGTTGCCGGAAGCCAGTGAGCCGATCGATCAAAGCACACCGGAACCGGACGAAGAGCTGCCAGCGGACGATGTGGACACCGACGCGCCGGAAACGGCTGGGGTTCACGACTACACCGTCTCATCCGGCGATACCCTGAGCAGCGCACTGAATCAGTATGGCATCGACATCAGCGACATTAACGCGCTGGTGGTAAGCGACCGGGATCTGCGTAATCTGCAGGTGGGTCAGCAACTGAGCTGGACGCTGGATGATGATGGCGGCCTGAAAACCCTGAGCTGGGAAATTTCCCGCCGCGAAACCCGCACCTATGAGCGCACCCCATCGGGTGGCTTTAAGATGGAAGCGGAGATGCAGAAGGGTGAATGGCGCAACAGCGTAATGCAGGGTGAAGTGCGCGGCAGTTTTGCCGCCAGCGCCATGCGGGCGGGATTGAGCAGTGCCGAAGCCAGCGCCGTCATTAAAGCGATGCAGTGGCAGATGGACTTCCGCAAACTGCGTGCGGGAGACCAGTTCAGCGTTCTGATGTCACGCGAAATGCTGGAGGGTAAGAGTGCACAGAGCCAGTTGCTGGGTGTGCGCCTGCGTAGCGGCGGGAAAGACTATTACGCCTTCCGCGCTGAAGATGGCAAGTTCTACGATCGCAACGGCTCCGGTCTGGCGCGCGGCTTTATGCGTTTCCCGACGGTTAAGCAGTATCGTGTCTCATCGAACTTTAATCCGCGTCGTCTTAATCCGGTGACCGGTCGCATTGCGCCGCATAAAGGCGTCGACTTTGCGCTGCCAATCGGTACGCCCGTGCTGGCAGTCGGGGATGGTGAGGTTGTCGTGGCGAAGAACGGCGGCGCTGCGGGTAACTATGTAGCTATCCGTCATGGCCGTCAGTATATGACCCGCTATATGCACATGAAGAAAGTGCTGGTGAAAACCGGTGAGAAAGTGAAGCGTGGCGACCGTATCGGGCTGTCAGGTAATACCGGACGCTCTACCGGCCCGCATCTGCATTTCGAAATCTGGATCAACAATCAGGCGGTTAACCCATTAACGGCGAAACTGCCGCGCATGGAAGGTCTGACCGGCAAAGATCGCAGTGATTATATGGCGCAGGTGAAAGCCTGGTTGCCTCAGCTGGGTCTGAAGTAAGCGAATTTCGTCAAATCGCACAAAAACCGACGGCATCTCCGTCGGTTTTTTGCTATCTGGCGCAGGATGATTGCAAATTTTCAGGTCGTCACTATCATAAGCCGGTCATTGCTTGAGGCGAGTGCATGGAAACCCGTAAAAAAAATAACACTGAATTTATTCCCGTTTTTGAACGTTCTTTTCTCAAACCTAAGTACTGGGGCAGCTGGCTGGCAATTGGTGCGCTGGCGGGTCTGGCTTATTTACCGCCGAAAGTGCGCGATCCGCTGCTGGGCCGTTTAGGCCGTTTTGCTGGTAAGCTGGCAAAGGGTGCACGTCGCCGTGCACTGATTAACCTCTATTATTGTCTGCCGGAACTGAGTGAAGCGCAGCGGGCAACGCTGGTCGATGAGATGTTTGCGACCGCACCGCAGGCAATGGCAATGATGACCGAGCTGGTGCTGCGCGATCCGGCGAGTATCCGTGAGCGTGTTGAGTGGCACGGCCGTGACATTATCGATCAGATGATGGCTGACCAGCAGAATGTGATTTTCCTGGTGCCACACGGCTGGGCGGTGGATATCCCCGCGATGTTGCTGGCGTCAGAAGGGCAGAAGATGGCGGCGATGTTCCATAATCAGAGCGACCCGCTGATGGATTATGCCTGGAATACGGCACGTCGCCGTTATGGAGGCCGGTTGCATGCCCGCAATGACGGGATTAAGCCGTTTATCAGTTCGATTCGGCAGGGGTACTGGGGCTACTATCTGCCCGATCAGGATCATGGCCCGGAGCACAGCGAGTTCGTCGATTTCTTTGCCACGTACAAAGCAACATTGCCTGCAGTCGGTCGACTGATGAAGGTGTGTCGTGCCCGCGTGGTGCCACTGTTCCCGGTTTATAACAGCGACACGCACAAGCTTGAGATTTATGTGCGTCCACCGATGGATGACCTGCTGGAAGCAGATGATCGTCAGCTGGCGCGCCGGATGAATGAAGAGGTGGAAGTGTTTGTCCGTCCGCATCCCGAGCAGTACACCTGGATCCTCAAGCTGCTGAAAACCCGCAAAGAGGGTGACATCGAACCTTATTCGCGCAAAGAGCTTTATCCGCGCAAATAGAAAAAGGCCGCTCTCGCGGCCTTTTTTGATCATGAAGTTTGCGCTACGGAGCATGCTTTGCACTAGGCCTATGCTCCATCGCTTTGGCCAGGGTCGCCGTCTGAGAAAAACGACAGCGCAGCTTGTTATAACGCCTCGAGCCGGCTGCGGCGTTTACGCTCACGCATAAACAGAATAACCAGCCCAAACCACAGCACGCCGCTGATAAAGTTAATCAGACAGAACCACAGCGTGCCGCCACTGAAATAGCCACTTTTCGCCAGTTCAATTCCCACCGCCAGCGTCAGAATACTGATCATACCCAGCATCGCGGCTACGCTACCTTTACCTTCATTACTGGCGTAAAGCGTCAGGCGATACAGCCCGGCATTTACCATTCCGGCACCAAAAGCGTAGAGACTCAGGCCGGCGGTAATCAGCAGATAACTATGACTGTTGAGCAGGCTTGCGGCCAGCGCAAGACTCAGGCCAATCAGAATGGGCCAGGCGGCGAACTTCACCGGCTGTTCAATCGGCACCCGTCCCGCCACCTTACTCAGCGTCAGGTTACCGGCGATCATCGCCAGAAACACCGGCAGCTGCAGCAGGGCGTACTGCATGCGTGACAGACCTTCATCATGCATCAGGATCACCGGCGAAAGGGCAACCCAGGTGAGGATTGGAATAAACACCAGCCCGATCGCAAAAGAGCCAGACACCACCAGACGGTCTTTCATTAACCGGCCATAGTTGCGCGCCAGATTGGGCAGGGCGATAGAATGACTGCGGTCGCCTGCAGTTTCGGGCATCACACGCCACAGCACCACAAAAGCGACCAGGCTGCAGGCGGCAAACAGCCAGAACATGCTGCGCCAGCTGCCAACAGTGAGCCAGGCGGCACCAGCCAGTGGGCCTGCCAGCGGAGCCAGTAACGCTACGTTAGCCATCAGCGCCATCATCCGCACCGCCAGCGCCTCATCAAAGGCTTCCTGGATCGCGGCATAGCCAACTGCACCGATAAAGCAGAGGCTGATGCCCTGAATGAAGCGCAGGCTGACAAATTCCTCAATCGAGCTGACCCAGTGCGTCAGCATGCAGGCGACAGCAAAAAACAGGATGCCAGACAGCATCACCGGTCGCCGGCCAAACTTATCAGAGAGCGGACCCAGCAGCCATTGCAGCACTACACCACCAATCAGGTAGGCGGTTAGCGAAGTAGAGACCCACTCAGGGCCAACAGAGAACTCACTGGTGACGATCAGCATACCAGGCTGGATCATGTCGTGAGCAATATAGGTAGCAAACTCGAATAGCACTAACGCCAGAGGAAAAAGTAAAATTCGGCCGGTAAGCTGGCTGATAGGCTGGAAACGGGGCATCTTGCCTCCTTGTCAGAAAAGAAAACGCGACTGCCTGGCAGTCGCGTCATTGATTCTACACCGACAATGTCAACCCAGACTCAATTAATCCACGCGAAGCACACGGGTGGTGTTGGTGGTGCCGGTGGCGCCCATCACATCACCCTGCGTCACGATGACCAGATCGCCGGAGACCAGGAAGCCTTTATCACGCAGCAGGTTAACCGCGTCGTGTGCAGCAGCGACGCCGTCGTTGTTGCTGTCGAAGAACACCGGCGTGACACCGCGATAGAGTGCGGTAAGGTTCAGGGTGCGTTCATGGCGCGACATCGCAAAAATCGGCAGGCCTGAAGTGATACGCGAGGTCATCAGCGGCGTACGGCCAGACTCGGTCATGGTGATGATGGCGGTCACGCCCTGCAGATGGTTCGCAGCATACATAGAAGACATAGCGATCGCTTCTTCGACGTTGTCGAACTGCACATCCAGACGGTGTTTGGAGACGTTAACGCTTGGAATCTTCTCTGCACCCAGGCAGACCTTCGCCATCGCTGAAACGGTTTCAGCCGGATACTGACCTGCGGCGGTTTCCGCAGACAGCATCACGGCATCGGTACCATCCAGCACGGCGTTTGCCACGTCCATAACTTCTGCACGGGTCGGCATCGGGTTAGTGATCATCGACTCCATCATCTGGGTCGCGGTAATGATAGTGCGGTTAAGCTGGCGGGCACGGCGAATTAACGCTTTCTGAATGCCGACCAGTTCCGGATCGCCAATCTCAACGCCCAGGTCGCCACGCGCAACCATCACCACGTCAGAGGCCAGAATGATGTCATCCATCGCTTCCTGGCTGGCAACCGCTTCGGCACGTTCCACTTTAGCCACCAGTTTGGCGTCACAACCGGCTTCACGCGCCAGGCGACGTGCCAGGTTCATATCTTCACCACAGCGGGGGAAGGAGACAGCCAGGTAATCAACACGGATTTTAGCGGCGGTGATGATATCCGCTTTATCTTTTTCGGTCAGCGCTTCAGCCGACAGGCCGCCGCCCAGCTTGTTAATGCCTTTGTTGTTCGACAGTGGGCCACCGACAGTAACTTCGGTGAACACTTTCATCTCCTGAACTTCCAGCACTTTCAGCTGCACGCGACCATCATCCAGCAGCAGAATATCGCCTGGCACCACATCTGCAGGCAGGCCTTTGTAGTCGATTCCGACACGCTCTTTATCGCCTTCGCCTTTACCCAGATTGGCATCCAGCAGGAAACGGTCGCCGATATTCAGGAAAACTTTGCCTTCTTTGAAGGTTGAAACGCGAATTTTTGGGCCCTGAAGGTCACCGAGGATAGCCACATGGCGACCCAGTTTTGCCGCGATTTCGCGCACTTTATCAGCACGCAGCTGGTGGTCTTCTGGCGTGCCGTGAGAGAAGTTGAGTCGTACAACGTTCGCGCCGGCAGCGATGATTTTTTCCAGGTTATTATCACGATCGGTAGCCGGGCCGAGGGTTGTAACGATTTTGGTTCTTCTGAGACGTCTTGACATCGAGGACTCCGTAAACATTTAAGCGTGTCATGGACAGTGGACACAGCAAGGTTATCTATTCTATATGATCGATGGGTTGTGATACGACTCACATTGTAAATGTGATGTTAATTTTTTTGCTGATCATCCTTTTCCCGAAGGGTGTTCTTTTCGTAACGCGACGCTTTCAACGCCTCTTTCACGCGTTTCAGGTTTTCCCGGAAGGGCGCACCCCGTTCCAGAGTAAAACCAGTCGCCAGCACATCAATCACGGTCAACTGCGCCAGGCGCGACACCATCGGCAAATAGACATCAGTATCTTCCGGTACATCAAGCACTAAAGCTATCGCTGCTTCATGAGCAAGGGGTGAATCGGGAGAGGTGATGGCAATAACGGTGGAACCGTTTACACGGGCCAGGCGAGCCAGTTCTACCATATTTTTTGTGCGTCCAGTATGCGAAATAAGAACAAATACGTCACCGGCTCGACTATTTATGCAACTCATGCGCTGGATCACAATATCGTCCGACCAGATGACCGGCAGATTAAAACGCAGAAATTTGGTGAAAGCGTCATGCGCCACTACAGCGGACGCACCGAGCCCGAAAAAGGCGAGTTTATCGGCCTGCGCGAGCAGGGTTACCGCCTGTTGCAGATGCGCGCTGTTCAGCTGATCGCGCACCCGCTGCAGTCCTGCAAGCGCTGAGTCGAAGATTTTGTGGCTGTAGTTCTCTGCTGTGTCGTCGTCTTCAACGCCCCGGCTGACCCAGTTGCTGCCCTTCACTAGGCTCTGCGCCAAATGCAGTTTAAAGTCGGGAAAGCCCCGTGCACCCAGTCGGTGGCAAAAGCGGTTCACGGTGGGTTCACTGACGCCGGCAATGCCGGCGAGTGTTGCGATGCTGGAGTGCATCGCCGCCTGCGGTTCAGCCAGAATCTGCCGGGCGACTTTCATTTCCGCTTTGCTCAGCGCTGCATACTGCGCCTCAATTTTTTCCAGCATATTCATAAGCTGATGACCATAATCACTTTTATCATTTCAATTATCACTGTCGCAGGAGCCGATTAACAGAGACTATATCGCGCCAGCACCTGGCAAGCGCAACGGCTGACAAGTTGATTGCTCTTTTTTTTGGGATACTTTGACCGGTGCCAGATTTTCCTGACACCAACAGAAACAGAAAAAAACGGCAATCCGCACGTGTCATCACACGTGTTTAGCACATCCGGTACAGAGTTAATGCGGTTGACCCGGCGAGTCGGTTTACCTGGCGCAGGGAAAAAAGTACATTGTGCTGAAAGAAAATAATAACCTGGACCCGGTGGCAGAAGATGCATCACCACCGGATTATCCTGCAACGAGGAGAGGAAAATGGCGGTAACACAAATAGCCCAGGCATGCGATCTGGTGATTTTCGGTGCCAAAGGCGATCTTGCACGCCGTAAACTGTTGCCTTCACTGTACCAGTTAGAGAAAGCGGGTCAGATCCATGAAGAAACCCGCATTATTGGTGTCGGCCGTGCTGAGTGGGATAAAGCGGAATACACCAAAGTGGTACGTGAAGCGCTGGAAACCTTCATGAAGGAGAAGATTGACGAAGCGCTGTGGGATAAACTCAGCAACCGTCTCGACTTCTGCAACCTCGATGTTAATGACACCACGCACTTCCCGAAACTGGGCAAGATGCTGGATCAGAAAAACCGCACCACCATCAACTATTTTGCGATGCCACCCAGCACCTTTGGCGCGATCTGTCAGGGCCTGGGCACGGCGAAGCTGAATGCCAAACCGGCGCGCGTGGTAATGGAGAAGCCGCTGGGCACCTCACTGGAAACCTCTCAGGAGATCAACGACAGCGTTGGCGAATACTTTGAAGAGAGCCAGGTGTTCCGTATTGACCACTATCTCGGCAAAGAGACCGTGCTTAACCTGCTGGCGTTGCGCTTTGCTAACTCCATCTTCGTCAACAACTGGGATAACCGCACCATCGACCATGTGCAGATCACCGTGGCCGAAGAAGTGGGCATTGAAGGCCGCTGGGGTTACTTCGATAAAGCGGGCCAGATGCGCGACATGATCCAGAACCATTTGTTGCAGATTCTGACCATGATTGCGATGTCGCCGCCGTCCGATCTCAGCGCCGACAGCATCCGTGACGAAAAAGTGAAAGTGCTGCGCTCGCTGCGCCGCATCGATCAGACCAACGTACGTGAGAAAACCGTACGCGGTCAGTACACTGCTGGCTTTGTGCAGGGCAAAAAAGTGCCGGGCTACCTGGAAGAAGAGGGTGCCAATAAAACGAGCGCAACAGAGACGTTCGTGGCGATTCGTGTCGATATCGATAACTGGCGCTGGGCAGGCGTGCCGTTCTACCTGCGTACCGGTAAGCGCTTACCGACCAAGTGCTCTGAAGTTGTGGTTTACTTCAAAAACCCTGAGATGAACCTGTTTAAGGATTCCTACTCAGAACTGCCACAGAACAAGCTGACGATTCGTCTGCAGCCGGACGAAGGTGTGGATATCGAGATCCTGAATAAAGTGCCAGGCCTCGATCACAAGCACAAACTGCAGACCACCAAGCTCGATCTGAGTTACTCCGAGACATTTAACCAGTCGCACCTCGCTGATGCTTATGAGCGTCTTCTGCTGGAGAGCATGCGCGGTATCCAGGCGCTGTTTGTGCGCCGTGATGAAGTGGAAGCCGCATGGACCTATGTCGATTCTATTATCGAAGCATGGGCTGCGGATGGCGATTCCTCCAAACCGTATCAGGCGGGCACCTGGGGTCCGGTGGCTTCGGTCGCGATGATCACCCGCGATGGCCGGTCGTGGAACGAATTTGAATAACTAAAGTGATGATAAAGCCCGCAACGCGGGCTTTTTTTTCGCCGTTAAACCGGGCCAGAGCATGCAGATAAAATTGAACTGCTGTTTCAAAATGGTCGCAGGGTGATAGACGCTCAGGAAGCGGATCATGTATGGTAGTGACGCAATTTACAGGGCAGGAGCCGATGCTCCATGACCGGGTCATAATCCCGGTGTTATCAAGCAAGGGGAACTGATGAAAAACTGGAAAACGAGTGCTGAACAGATTCTGACCACCGGACCTGTGGTGCCGGTCATCGTGGTGAACAAACTCGAACACGCGGTGCCGATGGCGAAAGCACTGGTGGCGGGCGGTGTCAGAGTGCTGGAAGTGACGCTGCGCACACCGGTGGCGATGGATGCCTTACGGGCGATGATCAAAGAAGTGCCGGATGCGATCGTTGGTGCGGGAACCGTAATTAACCCGCAGCAGCTACAGGAAGTGACCGATGCCGGTGCGCAGTTTGTTATCAGCCCCGGCGTCACCGAATCGCTGTTGAAAGCGGCGGTTGACGGGCCGGTTCCGTTGATTCCGGGTATCAGCACCGTTTCTGAGTTAATGACGGGTATGGACTACGGTCTGCGCGAGTTTAAGTTCTTCCCGGCAGAAGCGAATGGTGGCGTTAAAGCGCTGCAGGCGATTGGCGGACCTTTCCCGCAGGTGCGTTTCTGTCCGACCGGCGGTATCTCCCCGGCCAACTATCGTGACTATCTGGCGCTGAAAAGCGTGCTCTGCATCGGGGGTTCATGGCTTGTGCCTAACGATGCGCTGGAAGCGGGCGACTGGGATCGCATTACCCGCCTGGCACGCGAAGCTGTGGAAGGCGCGAAGTAAGTAATGGCGGTGAGCATTTGCTCACCGCATAACGTCAACCCTGAACCGTGACCGCGGCTGCGCTGGCAACCGCACGCGCAATCGCCTGTTCGGTGCTATCACCGCTGGCGAGCGCCACACCAAGACGACGCTGACCGCTGATCTCCGGCTTGCCGAACAGTCGCAGTTGCAGCCCTGCACCCAGTGCTGCTTCGACATTCACAAACTGTACGTTCTGGCTGGTCAGTTGCGGCAGGATAACAGCGGAAGCAGATGGACCATACTGACGAATCCCGCCAACAGGCAGACCCAGAAACGCCCGCACGTGCAGCGCAAACTCAGACAGATCCTGCGAGATCAGCGTCACCATGCCGGTGTCGTGTGGGCGCGGTGATACTTCACTGAACACCACCTCATCTCCGCAGACAAACAGCTCAACGCCAAACAGACCATAGCCGCCAAGCGCCTTAACGACCTCTGCGGCAACATCCTGTGCCCGCTGCAGCGCCAGCTCACTCATCTGCTGCGGCTGCCATGATTCACGGTAATCGCCATCTTCCTGACGATGACCAATCGGTGCGCAGAAGTGAATGCCATCGACGGCGCTGATAGTGAGCAGGGTGATCTCAAAATCGAAGTTGACGACGCCTTCCACAATGACGCGACCGGCTCCGGCGCGACCGCCCTGTTGTGCGTAGTCCCAGGCTTTATCAAGCTGGCTGGCGTCGCGGATAAAGCTCTGGCCTTTACCCGATGAACTCATCACCGGCTTCACAATGCAGGGAAAGCCAATCTCTGCAGCGGCTTCGTCGAAGCGCGCCTTGCTGTCGGCAAAGCGATAACAGGAAGTTGGCAGTGACAACTCTTCAGCCGCCAGGCGACGAATGCCTTCGCGGTTCATCGTCAGGCGTGCGGCACGGGCAGTCGGAACCACGCGCTGGCCTTGCTGCTCCAGTTCAACCAGGGTATCCGTGGCGATGGCTTCAATTTCCGGTACCACAAAATCCGGCTGCTCTTCCGCTATCAGCGCAGCCAGGGCCGCGCCATCCAGCATGTTAATCACATGGCTGCGATGGGCGACATGCATCGCCGGGGCATCGGCGTAACGATCAACCGCGATCACTTCCACCCCCAGACGCTGACACTCCAGCGCCACCTCTTTACCCAGTTCACCTGAACCCAATAGCATTACACGCGTCGCCGCCGGACGCAGTGCTGTTCCGAGAGTTGTCATACATTCCCCTAAGCAGTCAAAATTCGCGCGCAAGTATAAACGAAAACGTTTGCGTTCTCATCTTCCATCCATGTGACACCGCTTTTTGCCGTACTTTTCCCGCTCTGACGTTTCCTGACATCCTTTTGGTCAGGATAACGGCTGACATCCTGAAAGGAGTGAACGATGAATAACTGGTTGCAACAGATTCAGTCGGTGCTGACAAAGAAGAGCGGTGAGAGCAAACAGGGCGGTGGCTTAAGTGACATGCTGGCACCCGGCGCGCTGGGCGGTCTGGCTGCGATGCTGATCTCCAGTAAGTCGTCGCGCAAACTGCTGACCAAATATGGCGGCAAAGCCCTGATTGTGGGAGGGGGTGCGGCAGCAGGCGCGGTACTGTGGAACAAATACAAGCAGCGGGTTAGCGAAGCGCACCAGAATGAGCCTGACTTTGGTGTGGCACAGACGCCCGTTGACCTGCGCGCTGAGCGCCTGGTCACTGCGCTGGTGTTTGCTGCTAAAAGTGACGGGCATATCGACGATCAGGAGCGAGCCGCGATTGAGCAGAACATTCATCAATCCGGTTATGGTCAGGATGCAGAGCTGCTGATTCAGAAAGCGATGAATCGCCCACTGGATCCGCAGTGGCTGGCGGCTGATGTGAAAAATGAAGAGGAGGCGCTGGAGCTTTATTTCCTGAGTTGTGCCGCTATCGACGTCGACCACTTTATGGAGCGCAGCTATCTCTCCGCCCTGGGCGACGCGCTGAAGATTCCTCAGGATGTTCGTGATGGCATTCAGCAGGACCTCGAGGCCGAAAAAGCCCGTCTGCCTGCCAGTTAAACCTTCGATTCTCCGCCAGCGGGTCACTGAAGATGTTCCGCTGGCGGCAGCTTCTCACCCTATGTCTGGCTTCCCGCTGCTGAAGTGTTACGCTTACAGATCATTACGTTGATGGAGACGGATGGATGAAAGCACCCATCGCAAAAAAAATACCCCACGAGATGACGCTGCATGGCGAGACCCGCGTTGATAATTATTACTGGCTGCGCGACGACAAACGCGAAAACAGCGAGGTTCTTGATTACCTCCGAGCCGAAAATAATTACGGCAAAAAAATCATGTCGTCGCAGCAACCGCTGCAGGACCGGGTGTTAAAAGAGATTATTGATCGGCTGCCGCCGGAAGATCACTCCGTGCCTTATGTCAAAAACGGTTACCGCTATCAGAGCCGTTATCAGAGCGGTAACGAATACCCGGCCTATTACCGTCAGCCTGCAGCAAGCGATGAATCGGGCGAGTGGAGCCTGCTGCTGGATGCCAATCAGCGCGCCTCGCACAGCGATTTCTACACCATGGGCGCGCTGCATATCAGCCCGGATAACCGGGTCATGGCGCTGGCGGAAGATTTCCTGTCGCGGCGGCAATATGGCATCCGGTTCCGTAACCTGGAAAGTGGCAGCTGGTATCCCGAAGTACTGAGCAACGCCTCATCCAGCTTCGCCTGGGGCAATGACTCACGCACCCTTTACTATGTGCGCAAGCACCCGCAGACGCTGCTCTCTTATCAGGTCTGGCGACACGAACTCGGTTCGCCGCAGTCCGATGATAAGCTGGTCTATGAAGAACGCGATGACACCTATCATCTCAGCGTGCACAAGAGCACCTCCAAGCAGTTCATCATGATTGCGCTCTACAGCACTAACACCAGCGAAATCCAGTTAATCGATGCGAACTTCCCTGATGCGCAGCCGCATGTGTTTTTGCCCCGCCGTCGCGATCACGAATACAGCATCGATCATTACGATCATCAGTTTTTCATTCGATCAAACCGTGACGGGAAAAACTTCGGGCTCTACCGCAGTCGCTATCTGGATGAGTCACGCTGGGAAACGCTGATTCCTGCGCGGGAACAGGTGGTGATGGAAGATTTTCAGCTGTTCCGAGACTGGCTGGTAGTGGAAGAGCGTCAGCGCGGCTTAACCAGTCTGCGTCAGATCAACTGGGCCAGCGGCGAGACCAGCGGCATCGCCTTTGACGATCCGACCTATGTGACGTGGCTTGCTTATAATCCCACGCCCCGCACCAGCAAACTGCGTTATGGCTACTCGTCCATGACCACGCCGACCACGCTGTTTGAACTGGATATGGATACGGGTGAACGTCGCATTCTGAAACAGAGCGCGGTGAAAGGCTTTAACGCGGAAGACTACAAAAGCGAGCACCACTGGATCAAAGTCAGCGATGGCACCGAAGTGCCGGTCTCGCTGGTTTATCACCGCAAGCATTATCAGCCCGGTCAGAACCCGATGCTGGTCTATGGCTACGGCGCTTATGGCAGCAGCATGGATGCCGATTTCAGCGTCAGCCGTCTGAGCCTGCTGGATCGCGGCTTTGTCTATGCCCTGATTCAGGTACGCGGTGGCGGTGAGCTGGGACAGCAATGGTATGACGGTGGTCGTCTGCTGAACAAAATGAACAGCTTTACTGATTTTATTGAGGTGACGGATGCGCTGGTGGCACGCGGCATCGGCCACCCGGAGCGGCTTTATGCCATGGGCGGTAGCGCAGGCGGGCTGTTGATGGGCGGGGTGATTAACCTGGCACCAGAACGGTTCCACGGCGTGGTGGCTCAGGTGCCATTTGTGGATGTGGTTACCACGATGCTGGATGAATCGATCCCGCTGACTACCGGTGAGTATGACGAGTGGGGCAACCCCAATGATCCTGAATATTACCGTTATATCCGCCAGTACAGCCCCTATGACAATATCGAGGCGAAGGATTATCCCCATCTGCTGGTCACGACTGGCCTGCACGACTCACAGGTGCAGTACTGGGAACCGGCCAAGTGGGTGGCGAAGCTAAGGTCGATGAAAACCGACAATAATCTTCTGCTGCTCTGCACCGACATGGATGCCGGTCACGGCGGCAAGTCCGGACGCTACAAAGCCTACGAAGGGATCGCGATGGAGTACACTTTCCTGCTCGGACTGGCGCAGGGTACCTTGCCGCCAGCCCAGGATTACTGAGATTCAGAGAGGTATTTATTCAGCGCCTGCCGCAATGGCGGGCGCAAATCACTGACATTATTGAGTACCCACTTCAGGTAGCCAGGATCTTTTCTGGCAATTACGGCAATCGCCTGGCCGCGATATTTGCCGAATGGCAGAATGTCGTCGCGCTGGGCCGCCGGTTGCGAACGCACAATCATTTCGGAGGCACTCCAGCCGGAGGTCTCCATGATACGGATCAGCAGCGCCGCCGTGACATAGCAGTCATACAGTGCGCGGTGCGCATGAAGTTCAGCGGGTGGCGTGACATCCAGCTTCAGCGAATGACGTAACGCCTGGTTGCCATATTTAATGCCCGGCCAGAGCTGGCGCGCCAGCTGCATGGTGCAGATCCATTCGCCGTACATTTCAGGCAGCATCCGCCGATCAAAACTGGCGTTGTGCGCGACATAAAAAGCGCTGCCGTAATAGCGTGGAATTGCCTCTTCAATCGTGGGTTTACCGGCGACCATTGCTTCGGTGATGCGATGCACGGCCATCGCCTGACGGCTGATCGGGCGGTCCGGTAGGGTCAAATCGCTCATCGGATTCACAATTCTACCGTCGACCACATCCACGGACGCAACTTCAACTACGCCGCCCTGCAGGCCGCAGGTTTCGGTATCAATAACGCGGAACATCATTGCTTCATCTTCGGTTCATAAGGAAGGCGCGACAGGCTGAGTGATGCCTGACGGTATTGCATCAGACGCTGACGAAACCAGTCACGCAGCGCTTCAGGCTGCTCCTGCGCCACCATCTCGGCGACGACCGGCATGTTATAGCGCTCTTTAAACGCCACGCCTGCGGCCGCCAAATCGACATTTATCTTGTCTTTCTCTTCCTGGGACAGCAATGCAAGGTTACGGCTCATAATTATCTCCTGACGATAGCCGGCAAAAGTAATGTTTTCGTCGGTCTGAATCAAGGATAAAGGATCGCATCGCTGGCCTCGACAGTGTAAAACCAGCAGCGTATCCTTTTGCCACGTTTATCGCCCTGGCGGCGGTTAAAAGGATGATCTTATGCAGAAAAAAACTATTTCCCGCATGATTATAGCAGTGACGGCAGCGGGCATGATGGCCTTCAGCTCGCTGGCGGGGGCGCATGCACACCTCCAGTCTTCGCTTCCAGCGGCCAAAGCGCAGGTCACGACATCCCCCGATGCGCTGACGCTGAACTTCAGTGAAGATATTGAAGCGGCGTTCAGTGGCGTGACGCTGCTGGATAGTGCACAGAAGCCCGTCGTGACCGCCAAAGCCCGTGTTGAGTCTGACCAGAAAAAACGCCTGATTGTCGGCCTGCCGCAGCCGCTAAAAGCGGGAAGCTATCAGGTTAACTGGCATGTGCTGTCGGTGGATGGACATAAAACCGCTGGAAGCTATCGCTTTAGTGTGAAGTAACCCGGTGACAACCCTCTGGATCCTGCTGCGCGCGCTGCATTTTACTGCCGTGATGTTGCTGACCGGCAGCGCCTGTTACAGTGCGCTGCTGGCGCCCAAACGCTACCGATCCCTGCTGGCGATTCAGTTAAATCCGCTGGTGAAGGGGAGTGCCTGGCTGGCGCTGCTCAGTGCGGTGGCGATGCTGGCCTGCCAGAATGTGTTAATGAGCGGCACCAGCACTAACCTGACCGACATCGATATCTGGCTGGCAGTGTTGGGCACGCACTTTGGTGAAGTGTGGCAGTGGGAAATCATTTTCGGCGTGCTGGCTGTTGGCGCGCTATTACTGACCGGAAGCCTGCGTCAGCAGCTGTTACTGCTGGCTGGCGTTCTGCAACTGGCCTGCATGGCGCTGATAGGCCATGCTGCGATGCGCGATAGCTGGCCCGGCGATCTTCAGCAGATTAACCATGCACTGCATCTGATTGCGGCGACGTTCTGGGCAGGTGGATTACTGCCACTGTTGCTGTTGATGCGCGAGGCACGGCAGATTGATCGCCGCACCGATGCGATTCGCACTATGATGCGTTTCTCACGCTATGGTCATCTGGCGGTGGCGTTAACGCTGCTCAGCGGGGTGATAAACAGCGTAATGATCGCGGGCTGGCCGCTGATGTGGCACGATTCACGCTACGTTATATTGCTGCTGTGCAAAGTGCTGCTGGTTGCTCTGATGGTTCTGGTGGCGCTGATTAATCGATACTGGCTGGTGCCGCGATTCCGCCTGGCGGGCAGCGGGGCGCAGCAAAAATTTATTCGCATGACGCAGCTTGAACTACTGCTGGCATGCGGCGTGGTTGGGCTGGTCAGCGTATTTGCCACGCTGTCGCCAGCCTGAATGTAGTTTAAGAGAGAAAAGGGTAGTTATGTTGCTGAAGAAAGTGATTCCCGCAATCCTGTTGTTATCCGTATGCGGCCAGGCGCTGGCGGCGCAAATCATTACCGTCAGCCGCTTTGAGATCGGTAAAGATAAGTGGCCCTTTAATCGTGAAGAGGTGATGCTGACCTGCGAGAAAGATGGTGCGATGTTTGCCATCAATCCGAGTACGCTGATGACATACCCGCTGAACGACATCGCTGACACACTGTTTAAAAACAAGCAGGTGAAAGCCCAGCCGATCAGCGTGATTCAGGCCGAAGACAAAGCCCATCCGGGCCAGATGATGAGCCTGCAGCCGATTATCGAACGCACTCAGGCGCTGTGCGGAAAATAGGCCTTTCGGGTGCAGCCTCGCGCTGCGCCCACTCTCCGAAATTTTGCCGTTGCGATCACAATCTGATCCAGTTTATGGCCCTGATTCCCGCGTTTGCTGGCATTTCCACCGCGCTGTTCTAATCTTAAATGGCAAGGCGACACCGCCTTCATAAATGCCAACTTTTAGCGCACGGCTCCTTGAGAGCCATTTCCCTGGACCGAATATAGGAATCGTATTCGGTCTTTTTTTAGCGTGTTGATTTGTATAGAATTTTTATTGATGGTAACGAAATTTCCCGAAAAATTCCCGAAATCACCATATCCAATCTAAACCATTACATATTCCTGACCGCGTGAATCGAGGTACTTTTTAGTCATAGAAAGGTTTTTATGACCAAGTAGTCGTTGCGCAAAATCCTCTCCATTCTCCACCTCATATAGTCGGCTGGCAAGGCTTCTTATCTCATGAAACGTTGGTGGGTTAGGGCCAAATTTAATTCCGCTCATTTCACGCGCTTCTGCAAATGCACCTGTGAGCGCATCTGGTGAAACCGCCCCGGGCTTTCTGCCACCGCGGCGGACTGATGAGTAAATCAGGCTATCTGATGGATTGCCCTTACGGCACTCTTCTATTACAGCTTCAAGCGTAAGTCCCGTTTCTTTCAGCTCAAGGCTAAGTGGAACCGCCAGTTTATGGCCGGTTTTGCTTTGAATTACAAAAAGACGCCCATCCTTGATAGCGCTGAATGTCATACGTGTAATGTCCTCCCGCCGCTGACCTGTTAGAAGGCCAATATTCATGGCGTTCTGTAACCACCCACCCATGGTCTCCGCGGCCTGTCGGATAGCCAGAAATTGGTCAAGCGACAAACGCTCACGTTTTACTTCAGGCGCGGGCGTTCTTGTTGGCTCTACAGGATTTCTGTCGATGATGCCTTCAACAACTGCCTCACGAAAAACATCCATCAGTAGCGATCGCAATGCAACCGCCATGCTGTGCTTTCCACACTGAACATATGACTCAAGAAAGACAGCAATATCGCGCGTAGTGATAGCAGTGATTGGCATGCGACCGAACTCAGCCTGAATGGTAAGCAACTGGTTGCTACGTATCTTCATGGTGCTTGGCTTGAGGCTGCGACGACCTAGAATGACGTCGTACCGCTCCAGCCATTTGCTTACCGTGAAATCAGGCACCTCTTTAAGTCGATCAAGAAGAGCAGATGGGAGGTAGTTTTGCTCAATATAGCTGTTCGCTTCGATAGCCTGAGCAACCGCATCCTTGCGGGGTATCTTACCCAGGGAAATCTCCTGGCCGGTTACAGGGTTTCGCCAGGAGTAAATCTGCTTCGTTTTGCGAAAAGTCAGGTTCCTTGGCAGATTAGCGTCGTACCGCTTTGGCCTGTTCGACATGTTTCAGTTTCTCCATCAGCGATCCCTTTTTCGGTGGCGCTACATATTCCGGCCTGCGCTTCATCATCTTCTTGCGAGGGTCAACGTAAACCGAATCCGGGTCGAGTTTGTATTCTTTTCCGTGAAGCTCCGGACAGGGGTGTATCCGGCCCTCCCTGACCCAGCGGCGCAGGGTAGATAAGGATGGAGGCTGCGAATATGTTGCAGACGCCCACTCTTGGAGGTTCATTAGCTTAGCCATAATTTCTCCTGCACGTTTTAACAGAACTTGATCGCAAACTAACGCAAGTTTTCATTCTGAGCGACCTCTACTCCTTACAAGGCCAGCACAGAGCCAGCTCGATGCAAATTAAAAAGGCGAGCCATATGAGGAACTCGCCGGGGGAGATGTCGTGGATGGTGTTCATTTCGCAGAGGCGCTCTCCTTATCTACCTGGCGCACATAGAACGCCAGCCAGCGCTTTGCTGGAAACCTATCAGGCGGCAGGGCGGTTATTGTTTTAGCGTGTTTGTCGAGAAGGGTGGTGATGATGCGGTCGTGCTCTTTCTTGGGCCTGCCTTCTATGGCGCTGATGATTTCGCTCCTGCACTTACGCGCTACGGCCCTTAGCACGTTTTCTGCAACCGGCGTCACGCTACCTTGCGTTGCTGCTTAGCGCGCTCAATGCGTTCGTAGTCGCTGCGGCAATCTTCATCGCAGAAGCATCCGGCCGGCACCGCCTCTTCGCAGTAATAGCAGGCACCGGTAAACTGCATAGTCGGGTGAGCCCGGTTAGCCAGCGCGATATTGCGCTCCAACTCCTCAAGCTCAGCGGCCTGGTCTAATTCGTCAGACATGTTTAACCTCCGGAATTTGGGCGTAAAAAAACCTGCCGGAGCAGGTTATAAGTTTTTAATGAGCAAGCCGTATTTTTGCCCCTAAGGAGTATGAAACAGAACCATCACCCCCTATATATTTACCAAACCCTCCGTTCGATGTGCTCTCATCCCAAATGAGTCCCTCAGCTTGCAACTCTTCTAAGGCTTCATAAAAACTGGGCCCAATATCTTCTGATCTTAACCCCATCGCTTTTACAACCGAGCTAAGGGGCAATCCGAAGTATGGGATACTAGCTTGCGCTTGCATCTCATAGCCCTTGTGCAGATTACGCAAAGCATCATAAATTCTATCTTTCACTTATCGCTCTCCTTATGATAAACCGGGTCCGATCCCCGTCTAAACTTCATCGTCCCCATGAGTGAAAACTTTAATCCTGCTTATTAAAGTCCAGCCACTCCTCCCAGCAATGCTCAGGGTCAATATCCTGATACCCACGCCGCTCAGCTACTGCTAAGACCCCTTCTGCATCCGTGACAATAGCCGTGGCATTATCACGAATAGCCAACACCTCCTCTTCAGTCAAAGGAGAGCCTTTCTCTTCGGCTTTAGAAACAAGCAGGCTGATGAGGGAGGGGATAAAAAGGACTATCACTTTCCATCCTCCTTAAAATAAACCGGGTCAGTCCCGCGCGGGAACTGCAGCGAAGCGTTCCTGTATTGCTGCAATCTCTCCCTGAAATAATCCCTCATCGCTTCAGGCTGCTGCGTCTCCACTTCATGCGGGATAACAGGCATATTCATACGCTCCTTGTATGCGACTCCTGACGCGGCTAAATCCACGTTAATCCTGTCGCGCTCTTCTCTGCTGCGTGCTGCTAAGTTGTGTGACATGGCGATGTCCTCCTGTGGGGAGTATATCGCTTATTGGAGGAGGGAGGTCAGCTAAGGCAATCGTTAAAACTTAGTTTTCCGTTATTCACACACGCCCAAGTACACGCTGCTGCAAGCGCTTTTGTTATCCATGGCACCGAGCATATCGAACTGCCTGCCTCCGAAAGTTGTCAGAGACCAGTCCCGATAGGTCTCAATTCCGTGAGACTCAAGAGATACCTTGGCGCCGTTCTTCTCAGCCCGCATAGGGTCAAGAGTTGATGGGAAGAACGCAGCATTACCGCGCTTAGAGCACTGGGCGACAATCCTTTCCCATTCTGCAACGCGGCTTATTTCTTCCGGCCAGCGGGTAAAGATTTCACCCAACTCGGCCTTGTTGACGTTCACGCACGGCATGCAGCCGACGCGGCTACAGCCCTGCTGATAAAGCGGGTTAGGTTTAATTCCGTGACGCTTGGCAAGAGCAAACACCTCATCGTGCGTCCACTTCAGGATGGGCCGGTAAAGCGACACGCCGGGACCCAAATCAAATCCCTCTTCCCACTCCGGAAGCAGTGCGCGCTTTGGTGATTCCTGCGCCCTGACGCCTTGCCAGCTGACAACTCTCTTGCCAGCTGAGACGATCGGATCAACGACTTGCTGCTGCATTGGTATCTGCTTAAGCTCAAACGTGCAGAATTTGCGCTGCGTAGAGGGGAACGTTCCCTTCCAGATGCACATGTCGAGGAATGGGTTCCCGGAGGGTTTGAGCGAGCGTAGTGCCCTCTCAACGATTTTATCTGCCTCTTCTTCGCTATACCCGAGGCCTTCAGTAAGAGACCTCGGCCATTTATCGATGACGAACTGGCGCTTTCCTTCGATCTGGCGGGAAAAATCAGCTTTGACCCGTTTCAGGGGGCCAAGTTTGCTTTCCAGATAATCCAGATACTCCATCGTCTGCGCATGCTCATGGCCGGTATCGGCGAATGCAGCTTCGAACTCAACGCCTGACTCGATGGCCAGTAGCCACTGGGCCAGGCTGTCTTTGCCGCCTGATACGGTGACAAGGTTTACCAGATTGCGCTCATAGCAACGCGGGTCAGCCGTGAAGCTGACCAGTTGTTTTGCTGCTCCCATCTCTTACCCCATATGCCGCTGTCAGGCTCAATGCCGCGGCGAAAATAGTTAGTCCTGCACCACGGCACCAAAGCGGCCACGCAGCTCTGTCTGATAGTCATTCCAGACAACATCAGGCTTCGTCACGATGATGCGTGGTAGCTTCGGATAGAAGGCCGCCCGTCGTGCGTATTCCTTCGTGGCGCGTTCCCTGCGCCGTACTTCCAGTGATTCCTTCGTGCGTGATTCAATCCGGCACCGCTCACCGTACCGGGCGGCTATCTGCTGCTGAGCGTCCTGCATAGCTAGCCGATGCAAACGCTGTGATTGCGTTTCATCAGGGCGTGCAGAGTCCGCCGAAGGTTCGGTGAGATTCATGGTCGGTGCCTTATTGGTGGGTTAAATCAGAATGGAATATCGGTGTCGTAATCAGGTTCGGTAGATTGACCACGCGATTGCTGCGGCCGACTCTGTTGCTGGCCGCTCTGCTTTGGTGGCAGGTCGATATCCCGCACCAGAATGGTTGGCATTGAAACTTTGGTACCGTCATCTTTCGTCCATTCTTCCAGAACGAACTCGCCAGTAACGGTGACTTTGGCTCCTTTCAGGATTGACGCCGACAGCTTCTCAGCCATGACTCCGAACATCTTGCATTGCAGCCAAGAGGTTTTCTCGTTATCGCCAAAGCCCGATTTGGCCGGCAAAGAGAATGAAGCTATGTGCTTTCCGTTTGGAGTAACACGCAGAACGGCATCCTTGCCGACGTTACCTGCGATTGTGATCGTGTTGATTGGCATTATGCTGTGGCTCCTTCAAGCTCTGATTTTTTAAGGTCGTAGACTTGCTTCGCTTTGGCCTGCTCCGGGGTTCCGTCCAGCGCCTGCCACGCTCTGGCGAATGATTGCTTCAATTCTTCCGGTGTTTTCTTGCTGAGTGCAGCTTCAGAGAAGGCGGCGAGAATGTCTGCGGGCTTAGGCTTTGGTTTCTGCTGCTGAGGTGCTGAGGCTGACTGCTGCCGGTGCTCGTTGGTGTCAGCATCCTTGGAGTCGTCGATGCCGAACAGACCATTCAGACAGTATTTGCGGGCGTATGAACTGGTCGCGCCGGTAATCTGAGCGTCATCCATGCCTTTTTTATCGACGGCCTCACGGGCCATTGCAGAGGCGCTGTGAGTAGTCTCGCCATCTGTTATGCTCGCTGTGGCTTTTACGTAATACCGATCGCCAATCAAAACGATTTCGTCAGAGATGGAAAGGAACAGGCCATTAAGCAGCGGCTTCACACCCTCGAGGATGTCTTCGCAGCTGCGGTAGTGGTATTTGCCGAAGCTGTTGTACTGACCCTTTGGCGCTTCCAGTGTGCGCTGTATCTCAGCCAGCCTGACGTAAAATTCCTTACTCACATATCACCTCAGAACGGGCATGGCCCGAGAAAATATCTACTGTTGAATCGCTCACACCACGCAAGATTCAGCGCGGCACGCATAGAATTGCGCATGCCATTGCGTCGATAATGCAGGGCGTTAAGAAACGTACTGGCGACGCTTTGCGTTACTTTCTTCGACGGTTGTTGCGAGGCTCATTTCTTTACTCCCGGACAAGCCATTTCGAATAGGGCGCGGATAAAGTCATAATCCTTCAGGCGCTCATGCTCAGCCTCTTCCCGACGCTGGCGCTCTAACTCTTCCTGCTGCTTCTGGTACTGCTCTACAGCTGCCGGTGCGTTCATGACTTACTCTCCTGAGCTACGACCTGCACAAGGCGGTCCCACAGCTGCTGCAGCCGGCTCTTTGGCTTCCACGACATAACGTCAGCGCCGGTGAGTTTGAAGTCGAACATGGTGTTTTTGGGGCAGCCCGATGCCGCCCCAGCAATTGCGAGTTGCATGGGGATACTCCGTTGAATGGGTTGGTGTAAAAAGAAGGGGCCATTGCGGCCCCCATAAGGATGAAACGTTCTGGTTATCTATCCTGCTGAAATCTCAGCGTTGGTGCGTAGCACCTCAAAGCCGTCTAAGCAGACAGCTTTACGGTGTCACTCAGCAGAAAAACGGAACACGGATATATTTCCTTTTCTTCAGAGGGAAGTAGAAATATCCATAATGAGAATCTTCATTCATGGTGCGCTGCTCGATGAGCACATAAGGCATTCCATGGATAGTTTCTTGCTGCCTTTCTAGTCCTGACTCATTCTTAAGCTCGACAATGCTCGGGAAATCCAGGGTGCAGTCATCGTAATAGTCAGCAACTCGCTTTATGAATTGAACCAGCTCCATTTCTCTCTCCTCTATCGGTTACTGGCCCAACGCCTTGGCAATGGCATCATTCGCTTTCATCAGCACACCTGACCCAATATCAAGAACAACCGTGCCATCATCATCAATATCACCGCGAACTTTTGCTCTTATGCGCAGGTCTTTGATGATTAGCTGAAGCGCCTCAAGAAGCTCAGGTGCTGCGGCTATCAGTTGCTGATTTGCCTCCTGAATTTCCACTTCAAGGAAGAACTCAACCCATGCTACCGGGAGCACCATTCCATATGATTGGTCATCTTCTTTACTAACCGGACCGACAGCTCTGCTAGTCTTATCTGCTACCCAGGGGCCTTTAGTGAACCTGCTCATACATTCCCTCCTGCTATAACCCCCAGCACCATCAGCACGCCAATGGCTATCCAGCCAATGCAATAATCACTGTCGCTTAACATGGTGCCTCCAGATGTGAAAAAGGCTGCGGGTTAGGCAGCCTCAGATTCAATGACTTGATGCTCCGCTACTTGCAGAGCGTGATACCTGGTGAAACCAGCGCCGATGAAATAGCTGATCTCCCCATCTCCGTGATCGATAACCGTATAAGCGTTTTCAATCGTCTCTTGCGTGCCGTTTTCGTACTTAATTTTCAGCGTTGCCATATCACCTCGCCGTTACGATGTCTTTTGAGTTGCGATAACCCGCTGCAAAAATAGCTATCTCCGGTAAGCACTGTGATGTGCTCTCATGCCTGTCACGCAGAGAAGGGGAGATAACTGCTTTCTCGATGCGGCTGATGTGCTGCTTTCCTGCAGTCTGCTCACGTTCAGCTGCACGTTTTGCCCTGCGGCGATTTCTGGCGTTATCAGAGGCCAGAATGGTCATTACGATTGTCATGGCTTCACCTATAGGTATTTTGCGTAGATGCGATGGCATTCTTTTTCAGCCATATCAATTGCTGAATCTAAGCTCTCAGCACGAGGCTCGGTGTTATTACCGAGGCCAAGAACCTTGAAACCATTAATTGAACGCTCAATCCGAACACCAAATTCAGCTAAGAGGCGACAGAGCCGCTTTTTCTGTTCAGAAACTGATACGACTAGACATAAGCACCTCCGGTAATTGGCTTAGGTGATTGGATGGCCAGTGCTCCTCGCCGTTCACGTGCGCTGGTTTTGCCACCGTTCAAGACGGATTTGTTATCCCGCGACTTCAGCCGACGCCGGGTACCCACTTCTTATCCCCAGCCATGCCTGCGCATTCATCCAATCCCAAAGCCAACTTCACTTTGGTTCCCCGCATTTCGGCGGAGACAAACCCCATCAATGTTAAAGAGCGACCCAACATCCTGTTGGTTACTGCGTCCTGCTGATGGGATAAAGAATACTCACAGTATTTAATTAAGTAAATACTCAAAGTATTTATTTTGGCTGTTGAATAGCCATGCTATTGAAATGATGAGTAATTTATTTTTGCGAAGTGGGATCTGCAGGCACAAAAAAGCCCGCTATTGAGCGGGCTCTTTAATGGTGCTGATGAAATTTTGGCTTACAGGCCGGATAGGTATTATGCTTTTTTTCTTTTTTCGATTTCAGCAACTTTTCTTCCAGCTTCTTTCAATCGCTGGATACGGTCATCATTCCAATCGATCTCGGAGCCGCCCATCGGGGCGTAAGCTCTCACCGAACCTGATTGTATCTTTCCAACGATCTGCGAGTGCTGAGGGTGTGCTTTAAGATCAATTGTCTGAACGTTATCAGAGTTGGCTGCATAAATTCCTGTGAATTTCATGAGTTTCCCCCTCTCTTTCATGGATTCCATAATACTATTGTAGCTCATTGTTTCATCCTGAAGGTTTGATTCCCCGGTACTGATGTTGCAATACTTAACATCACCACCAGAGTATGGATCGAAAACCTTAGCAACAGTAACGGCCGTCTTCACGCAGCCGCATTGTTGAAATGTATTGCCTGCAAATCCGCTTCCAGATCCAGTAAAAAGAGCATGTATATGCCTAGTTTCTGGATCCATTAAAAATTGTTTATGGCCAGCATCGAAAATTACTTCACCTTCAGATGATGCCACTACAACCGAAACCTTATACTTACCGTCTTGTTTCAGGTTTGGCAGTGCTTCCGGATCGAAAGGTTCAGCCATCCACCACTGCTTGAGTTGTTCTATGATCAAGCCGTCGCCTGCACAGAAGATAGCACCGCCAAGTCGGCATGCAATCTTGTTAAATCCCGTATCATCTACAAAAAGTATGTAGTCACCATCCATAAGTGACAGCTCAGCCGACCATCTTGTGTCGGAAGAAACAATGTTTTTGTCACAATCGTAAGCAGTGGTAGTCATCCGACAATAATCCTTTCTGAAGGTTCACGAACTTTACAGCAATCAAAAAAAACCACAAATCGATATTACTAATCGGTAAAAACCAATTTAACTTTAGTTTTTACACAAGCTGACATCAGTAGTTCCAAAACTCGCTAGGGATCAAACCAACCGCATCTTGGTTTCGATCGCCACACCCAGCACCTTACAGTTACCATTCACTGGCACCATAGGCCACTGTGGGTTCAGCCCCTTCAGGTACTTTTGGCTGCCATCGATGATGAGCTTCTTGAACGTAGCTTCGTTGTCGTCGGTCAACTTCGCCACGACCAGGCTGCCATTGATTGCTTCACGGCCAGTGTCGAACAGCACGAACGTTCCTGCTGGAATGCTCAGCCCGATCGGCGCAGTCATCGAATCGCCTTCCACCTGCAACCAGAAAGCCTCTCCTTGCGTATGTGCGTCAGATTCAAGCCACATATCGACATCCTTAATCGTATAGGGTTCACAGGCTTCATCCCATGCGCCAGCCTGAACCTTGCTTAAAACGGGGTAGCGGGCAGTCGGCTTGTGGTCTCTTGGATTAGAGACATTAGCGTCAACTGTGCTTGCGTAGCGGGAAACATCCTTGGCTAAGGTTGGGCTGATTTCAGAAACAGAGACATGCAGGAGCCGTGCTAACTCGGTCACTACCGGGACGTTGAGTGCTATACGACCATTCATGTAATGGCCGACCGCACCCTGAGAAATCCCCAGAGAGTCAGCGATTGTGTACTGAGTGATTTTTAATTCTTTCTTCTTCGACTCATACAAAGCCTTCAGGCGCGCAGCGTCTGCAAGCTGTTCTGTCGTCAGTGACTTTTTGTTTTCCATCAACTCATTCTAATACCGCAAGTAATCACATTCAAAATACCTAGGATATTTACTTTGATGAATACCCGTAGTATTCTTTGTTGTGTATCTTCAAGGAGTGAGCCTATGAACCGAATGACACTTGAGGACTACGCAAAAATTCATGGGCAGGCGAAAGCCGCTAAAGATTTTGGCGTTATCCAATGTGCAATCAGCAAGGCCATTCGGACGGGGCGACAGATTTTTGTGACCGTTCAGTCCGATGGAACCGTTAAGGGTGAGGAGTTAAAGCCTTTCCCGAGCATCAAGAAGTAAGCAACACCGCTCTTTAAAACTTTGACCCCGCTCCCACCGAAATGTCGGAGCAACCTCAAGTGACTTGCTCACCGCAATGTCGCGCAAGTTATTCAACTAAAGGAATTTTACATGATGGAAATTGCAAGCTATCGCAAAAAGGCAAGAGAGATTGAAAGTCAGTTACTGAACAAACTGGCTGAACGTGGACAGGGAACACTGGCGAAGGTGCTGGACCTGGACGACGCAGCTGTAAGCCGCATGAAGCGCCCATCAGGAAAGCAGCGTCACAGCTTCTTCCAGATGATGAGCCTGGCTCTGGCGTATCTGGATGTGGTGTCACCGGAGTCGGAAATGGCTCAGAGGTTGTTGCGTATTGAGCAGCTACTGACCAAAGAAAAGACCGAGATGAGCGGTAACTCATTCTCGGCCTGATAGATATTTGCGAACACAAATAACTGGAGAAAAGTATGCCAGGAAGAACTGGATATGTAAACAGTGGCGGGGTGCTTTATGAGTAATCTCGCTTACAGCAACGTTTCACCAATCAGGCCTGACACAGAGGCCGTGGAGCGCCGTGTGGTCGATACCGATAATGGGTTTACCAGAATCGCTAACGAACTAATGGAGGCTATCGCAAGCGCCGATTTAACAGCTCGTCAGTTGAAGCTCATGCTGGCTTACATCCGTAAAACGTACGGCTTCAACAAGAAATCAGATCGCATCGCAGATGAGCAGATTGCTCAGATTACTGGCCTGTCACGTCAGAACGTGAACAAGGCCAAGAAGGAGCTGATTTCTATGAAGTGTCTGATAGTCGAAGGGAGTCAAATCGGCGTTAACAAGGAGGTCTCAGCGTGGCAATTCAGCAAGTGTCTCCAAGTTAGCAACTTTGTCTCTAAGTCAGAGACTTCAAATGTCTCTAAGTTAGAGACTCCGGATATCTCTAAGTTAGAGACACACAAAAGACATTCTTCAAAAGACAAGAAAGACAATATTAATAAACCCCCTATAGTCCCCCAGCCCGAAGAAGTGAAACCGGCGGAAAAGCCAAAAGCAAAAACCTTCGATCCGATGGACGTCGCACTGCCCGAATGCGTTCCAGCAGAGCTATGGGCCTCATGGGTCTCATATCGCAGGGATATCAAGCAGGCAATCAAATCCAAACAGACCGTCACTCAGGCGCTCAACCTGTTAAGCCGGTGTCATGCGAATGGTCATTCGCCTGAAGAAATTATCAACAACAGCATCGCTAACGGCTGGACCGGCCTGTTTGAACCAAAACAGGCCAAGAGTCCCGTACGGCAGAATACAGGACCGGCGCGCGCCGTGGCTGAGCGGTTTAACGAGAAAGATTACGGTCACACTCAAATGCCCTCATGGGCGCAGGAGTAACTCATGAGCTACGAAAACCAGATTGCCAACGATACCCGTGAGAAGATCGCAAAGGTGCAGCGTCAACTCGAAGAGCTTGCTTCACCCCCTAAGCAGATTGAAAACACCGTTTTCGAATTCATTCAGGCAGTGTGTGACAAGCATGGAGCATTCGAGCAGCGATGCAGGAAGATGAGTATTGGCGTTGGTGGAAAGGAGATGATCACCAAGAGCGAGTGCAAAAAATGCCTGGAAGAGAAGCTTGCCAGACTGAAAAGCGATGAGGACAGTATCGCGCGCCGCCGCCGTGAAAGCGAAATTATGCGCCTGATGGGAAACCTGAACCTGCCACAGCGGTTTGCGCCTTCAACTCTGGATAACTACGAGCCAGCAAATCAGGACGCAGCGCGCTGCCTGAAGCTTTGCAAAGCTTACGCAGCCAAATGGGCCGACCGGCGCAAGCAGGGTGGCGGAATGGTCATGTGCGGCAAGCCTGGCACCGGTAAGAACCATCTTGCCCTGGCTATTGCTAAGCACGTCATCAACGAGCATCAGCACTCAGCCATGTTTACCACAGCTTTGCGTGTTGCCCGGGCTTACAAATCAACATGGGGTAAGAACGCGGAGCGTACAGAGTACGAGGTAATCAGCGCATACACCGATCCAGACCTTCTCATCATCGATGAGATTGGTGTGCAGTTCGGCAGCGAGGCTGAAAAGCTGATTCTGTTCGAGGTAATTAACACCCGGTATGAGCAGATGAAGCCAACGATTCTTATAAGCAACCTCCCCCTGGAAGAGCTTACTGCCTTCATCGGTGAGCGCGTAATTGACCGCATGAACGATGGCGGCGGCTGCACACTCGCTTTCACCTGGGAATCCTACCGCTCGCGAGGTGCCGCATGACACAGGTAACTCAACTGGTAATCACACCACCTCTGATGTGTCAGGCTCGCAACCTGCAGCTGGCAATCATCGACCTGGCTAAGAAGCGCGACCTGAAGCCTGAGCAGTTCCGGGCGCACCTGAATGCTATCGACATGCTGGCGCGTGAAGCGCATGACCTGATGGTTGATGCGGAAGATGAGCAGCATTCATCAAACCTCAATGAATTAAAGCGAGACAAACGCGATGGAGACTCAACGTTACCTGTTGCGTGACAGCAACATCCGACAGAACTGCATTACCGCCATCCAGCAACTCCCCGCCAATCCCGACAAGCCAGTCGAAATAGTCATTCAGGAACGCAAGCGCAGCTCAGACCAGAACCGGCGCATGTGGCCGCTGCTGCATGACCTGTCACGGCAGGTTGAGTGGTACGGACAGAAGTACACACCTGACGACTGGAAAGACCTCATTACCGCACTCGTAGCGAAATCCAAAAACGAACAGCAGCGCACCGCACCCGGTATCGGCGGCGGCGTCGTCATGTTCGGCTCGCGGACCAGCAAGATGCGCGTGAGCGAAATGGTTGAGGTGATTGAGGCGATTTACTGGTTCGGCACAGAGCAGAACGTGAAATTCAGCGGCGAAGCCCGGTTAGAAATCGAGTGGGCGCAGCGCTGGGGAAAAAATAACAGGAGCAAGACATGAGCGATTACACAGGAAGCAACACTCCGATCGACATTCGAAACCTCTGGCAAACCCCGCCAGAAATTGCTGCGGCACTGAACGATGAGTTTGGCTTCGTGCTGGATGTGGCCGCAAGCGACCAGAACCACCTTTATCCGAACTACTTCACTGAGCAGAACAGCGGGCTGACGCAGTCGTGGTCTGTTCCCGGCCTGAGCGGTTACTGCTGGTGCAATCCGCCATACAGCGACATCACGCCATGGGTACAGAAGGCGGCCGACCAGAACAGATATGGCTCGGTTGGCACTGTGATGCTCGTTCCAGCTGATATGTCTGTTGGATGGTTCCGCGAGGCCCTGCTGAGTGTGAGCGAGGTCAGAATCATTACCTGCGGGCGGCTGTCATTTGTCAGAGCAGACACAAAACAGCCGGTAAACGGCAATAACAAAGGTTCGATGCTTCTCATCTGGCGGCCCGCCCGATCGGCGGTGCCGGCGACCAACTCTGTAGAGCGTGACGCGCTGATGGCATACGGCCGCAAGCTCATTAACAACAAACTGGAGAGTGCAGCATGAGCAAATTAACCACTGCAATTCTGGATGTGCTGTCTGATGGCGAATGGCACACTTCAGAAGAAATCACCGACCGCGCCTGCGTGATGGCCTCAGCTAAGCGAAAAAACGTGGCTGTAGCCCTTCATGACATGACCGACAGCAACAAGATAAAACGCCAGCGGTTTGGCAATACCGACCACGATTACCAGTACCGCATGGGAACGGTAAACATGGGCTTTGGCCGCAGCTACAACATGGCGATGCTGGACAGCCTGCTGGCAACAGTAAGGGGTGCTCATGCGAATGACATGGTTCGTGCATGACCCTGTAGACACCGACACCGCCGCCGAACTCCTTTCCCGCTACGCCTCCCGCAATATCAAAACTCAGAAGACCCTCTCAGCAGACCCACGCCTCTGGCTGGTCAGTGCTCTGCTGCCTGAGTTCCGGGAAGAGCCAAAGCCGAGCCGTCAGTATAAAAACCCAATGTGGAGCTGAAGATGACAAACAAAGAACGCTGCTGCCGCTGCCACACCATCCTCACCTCAGAAGACAAGTATCACTACGGGGCTAACTGCGAAAACTGCGAGGTAGATCGCCGCTATGAAGACCACGAACGGGACCAGCCAATCAAGTCAGCCTACTGGCGCTGGCGAGCCATCTGCTTCTGTTTGCGCTTTCTGTTCTGCGGCGCTGCCAGAGTCAGTGGTTTACTGCTGCACAAGCTGCGAAATAAGCCTGATGCAGGACCCCAATTACCGGATGTGCGGAGAGAGCCATGAGCAAGCTACGAAATGAAGCGCGGGGCAGGGAATGCCAGGTCCGGCTACCGGGCATCTGCAATGGCAATCCTGAAACAGTCGTACTCGCGCATTACCGCATGGTCGGCATCTGCGGAACCGGAATGAAGCCAGACGACCTTTTTGGCGCGTGGGCCTGCTCAGGGTGCCACGACGAGATAGACCGGCGCACACGTCACTGCGATGTCACGGAAGCGCGCATAGCCCACCTTGAAGGCGTTATACGCACGCAGGAAGCTTTGTTGCGCGAAGGAAAGGTGAAGCGATGAACGAATACAGGATCGAGCTACCCTGGCCGCCCGGAAACAATCACCTTTTCTCAGTGTTTCGCGGCAGGAAAATCAAAAGCAAAAAAGGCAGGGAATATACCACCGCAGTAACCAGACAAATCACCGAAGCAAATCAGCAATATCAACTGGCCGGCAGGCTGAAAGTAAAAATCCTCGCATACCCACCTACACGCGCCCGGCGTGACCTGGACAACCTCTTCAAAGCACCCCTCGACTCACTCACCCAAGCAGGCGTCATAGCTGACGACAGCCTGATTGATGACGTGCGCATGGTTCGCTGCGAGGTCGTAAAGGGTGGCAGGCTGGAGATCATCATCACAGAGATGGAGGCAAACTAAAATGCCCAGATTTCAGGATTTAAAAGGAATGAGATTCGAGCGGATTTTGGTTTTGCAAATGAAACCGCGCGTAAAGGGAATGCATATTGTATGGCTGTGTTTGTGTGATTGCGGAGTTGAAAAAACGATATCAAGCGGCTCTCTTCTTTCTGGAAGAACAAAGTCATGCGGCTGCCTAAGCAGGGAAAACACAATCAACAGAAATACGACACACGGACATGCAGGGCAAGTGGTTGCACGGTCTTACAACACTTGGGCAGGGATGATAGACCGATGCCGCAACCCGAATAATAAGAAATATAAAAACTATGGCGGGAGGGGAATAACGGTCAGTGATGAATGGATGGATTACGGCAGGTTCATTAAGGATATGGGTCCGAGTCCAGCGAAAGGCTACTCACTGGACAGGATTGATGTGAATGGCAATTACACAAAAGAAAACTGCAGGTGGGCGACCCCGTTAGAGCAGGCCTCAAGTCGGCGAAACAATGTCATCGTCCATTCTCCTGATGGAGATATGTGCGTATCTGTAGCTGCAAGATTTTACGGCATAAATGGGGCGATTTTGTTGAAGCGAATACACCAAGGATGGGACCACTATGAGGCGATTTTTACACCGGTAGGTAAGCAGGGCGCTCATATAAAAACGAGGGTTGGAAAGCATGCTGAAAAATGAATTGCTAGGCCAGCTAAAAATGCGCTGGAGAAGGCTACGCATTCTCAAGATGCGCGGCATGTATGAGATCAACTACCGGATAATCCGCAACACGGCGAAAATGATGGGGGTTAAGCATGCGCATTGAGCGTGACTATCAGCAAATCGTCAGGCTTTCAGGTGTACGTAGCGCGGCCGACATGCGCCGGTTATTCGGCAACGGGTGGAAGACCATCAACAAATCGCAGCAGGCGTGGGTAAGGCATCTGCTGGGCGTGTGGGGCGATCACCTGGGCGGAGAAGATTACGACCGTGCAGAGGTGAACGTGATTGGCCGGCTGATGATGCGATGCGAATGGAGCGAGCAGAAGGGCAGGCAGATAGAGAAAATCGTGTCACAGCTGCATTGTGAAGGGCTGCGTGGTGAAGAGCTGTTTCGCAAGGCGCGTGACCTGCTTATCCCTCAGTCATCAACGGCAAACATCATCGCTCTCGCCAAAGAATCAGATGATGCCGCCTTTGTTGAATCTGTCATGGTCAAGACGTTCGGTAAGGATAACCCGCTTCGCAACGTAGCCAGATTACGTTACTGCAAACGCAAGAGCGTGCAAAATATCGGCTCATCGCTGATTTATTACTGCGCCATCTCACCCAAGGAGGCCCGAAACAGAATGGAATGGGCGATGGATATCCTTGAAGGAGAAATGTTTTACGCAATTAAGCGAGAAATGGAGAAGGAGATTCCTAAAGTAGCCGCATAAATATACGAAATAGCACGAAATGACAAAGACAAAGGGCATGTAACCTGGCACATTAGCGGCATGATCGGGAAGTGAAGCGAACAGATCGCGGCTTTACCGGTCAGTTGCATAAATGTGGATGCCAAAGGGCCTCGCGACCTCACCAGTCGGCGGGGCTTTTTTATTATCCGCTACAGGGGATAAACTCTGCCGCATACCCTATAGCGGATAGGTAACATAACTAAACTATTTCAAAGGTCAGTCATAGAAACTGGCCTTTTTCATTGCAGACTTTCAAAAGATTTCTGACATAACCTGTTGTCGCTTAGCATGTAAAACTTCAATCAAAGAGGTTAAAGCATGCAAAGCATAAAAAATTATTCGATACCCCTCGGTAATGTTTCGCCATCAAATCTTGATGGGCTGTCCGCATTGTTTGAAGAGTACTCTTCATATTTTGATGGGTACCTTTTAGCAAAGTATGGCGGTGATGTGCAATATCAAGTAGTGGATGGGTCATTCGAGATTACAGGTGCAACAGAAAACTTTATTGAATTCATTGCAGTAGTAAACTATTTCTCCGGATGCAAAGACCAAGACCATGATATTGATGTAGGCGGAAGTGCTTATTATGAAATCACTGATGGTCATTTAAACGTCAGTTTGGATGAGACAGTCTGGAATCAAGAGTAAATTTCATTTCAAAAGCTCACTTCGGTGGGCTTTTTTCGTTTTTCGCCCCTGCCAATCAACATTGACTCTCACCCTTTACTGTGTGGCAGCGGGCGATCTTTTCTTCTGACTACCTGCAGCACCGACCGTAATCACGGAGGTGTTATGAGTATCGATATGAGCAAACTGGCTTCAGGCGCAGCTTATGGCGCATCTGCCGGGACAATCGCCAATGGTCTGCTGACCCGGCTGAGTCCCGATGAATGGAGTGCTGTAGGCGTCCTGGCCGGTATTTTGGTCGCGCTGTTCACGCTCGGCATCAACTGGTATTACAAGCGCAAGGCTACCCTGGCGCAAATCAAAGCCCTTCAGCGCTGGCCCATCGCTCCAGACATCAACGAGGAATAACCCATGGCTATGTCAAACAGCCTGCGCAATAAGCTTATAGCTGTCGCGGGTGGCGGAGCTATGGCTATCGCTACGGTATTCCTCGGCGGTAAGGATGGGGTAGAGGGCAGGGTATACGAGCCTTACAAAGATGTGGCTGGCGTTTGGACTGTCTGCGATGGTCATACCGGCACCGATATCATCAAAGGCAAAAAGTACACCGACCGGGAATGCGATCGGCTTTTGTGGAATGACCTGCAGCCGGTTAAGAAGTCGGTAGACGGCCTGGTCAAAGTTCCGCTAGGGGAATACCAGCGCGCTGCCCTGTACAGCTTCACCTACAACGTTGGCTCCAGCGCGTTCTCCAAATCCACTCTGTTAAAACGCCTGAACTCAGGTGATGTTGATGGTGCGTGTGAAGAACTCCGCCGCTGGGTGTATGCCGGTGGGATGAAATGGCGGGGCCTGATGAACCGGCGAGACATGGAGCGCTCATTGTGTCTGGCGGAGAGTGTCGATGACCTTAAAGGCTAAGCTGCTGCTGGCGCTCGCGCTGCTGATTATCGTCGCTATCGCCACCTCGACTGCATTTGCGCTCTATTATCGCGGCAATGCCATTGACTATAAGGCTCAGCGTGACACCGCCACCAGTAACCTGAAGCAAGCGAATGACACCATCACCGATATGCAGACACGCCAGCGTGACGTGGCAGCACTCGATGAGAAATACACGAAGGAGCTAGCAGATGCTAAAGCGACTATCGATCAACTGCATGATGATGTTGCTACTGGTAAGCGCCGGTTGCAGCTCAACGCCACCTGTGCGAAGCAATCCACCACCGGCACCGCCAGCCTGGATGATGCAGCCAGCGCCCGACTTACTGACGCCGCTCAGCGGGATTATTTCACCCTCAGAGAGCGAATCGAAGTCGCCGGAAAGCAGATAGCCGCGCTGCAGCAGTACATTAAAGAGCAGTGTCTGCGCTGATTATAATTTACTAGTTAAAATTAGGGCTTTCTTATATAGTTGGCTGGCTTAACTATTGAGGATGATATCAATGTTAGTCAGTCAGGTAATTTCAAAATCAACAGTTAGAATTGAATGTAATGTGATAGGTGGAGGCGTTTCAGTCGGCACAGGCTTTTGGTTTGGTTTTGCAGAAACTGAGGAGTCAGGCCTACCCTTGATTGTGACAAATAAGCATGTTATTGAAAATGCACTAAATATCAGGATTAGGCTGAACGTATCCTCTAAATCTAGACCGGAATTGAAGTTTTACGACTTGATTATAAATCAGTCAAGTCACTTTATACCGCACCCTGACCCCGAAATCGACATATGTGCTTTGCCAATCGTAGACTTTCTTTATGAACTAAGTTCACAAGGAATCGAAGTTGACAACTTCTTCTTTAATGACAAGCACTTTTTGAATCAAAAGTTTGTGACCCCGGTCGAAGAGGTCTATATGGCTGGCTATCCAAACGGGTTATGGGATTCTACAAATAACAGGCCTATTATCAGGAAGGGCATAACTGCTTCATCTTTGCTAGAAAATTGGCAGGGAAGGCCTGAATTCATGATTGACATGGCCTGTTATGGAGGTTCGAGCGGGTCACCCGTATTCATAATGAATGAGGGTAGCTTTGCAACCTCAAACGGATTAGCTATGGGCAATAGATTCATTTTTCTAGGGTTGTTATATGCCGGGCCAACAATCAGCGCAAATGGAAGCATTAACATAGTAGATGTACCAACGGTCGCCACTCAAGTGGTCAATACTAAATTGATGATGAATTTAGGAATGGTTATAAAAGCTGACCAGTTGAATGGGCTTAAACCATTACTAGGAATATGAGATTTAACACAACCGCCTTTGGCGGTTTTTCTGTTTTGTGGTGGAGGCAGAGGCGTGGGAAAGGCATTATTCAGATTAAGCACAAGATAGAATGCTTAGAATCGGGAAGGCCAGCTTCCTTCACATCAATCCAAAAAAATGCCAGGTCGTTTTGCCAAATTTGATAATCACTGAAGTGAAGCCAATGGACCAAAAAGGTGACTTATTGATGGTAACAAAGGCGTCAAGATGGTGACATGGTCAGATATCATAGACATGAAGTTTTGATATTTATCTCTGAAATCTGGCTTACCTTGGCGCTCAGTCATTTCACTTATGGCATTCATAAGACCTTCGTAGACCTCGATAGGCAAGGCATCTTTGCGTGAGGTTACCGCCTCTGAAAGTTCGTTTAATATTTTTAAAGCTTCAAGAGAAATGTGCTTATTACCTATATTGTAAATTTCCTCGACATGATTAGCTCTTATTCCTGTCATATTTCCATAAAAGCCATTCCCCACATTGTGTGCTTTACCAATGTTGTTCAACTCTATAGCTGCAACCGACTTCTTTTTTTTCATGACTTTTGAGCTCTCCAGATGGTGTAACACAACAATAGGCATATAACATGGCACTCACCGACAAACAAGAAATGTTCTGTCGCGAGTACCTCATCGATTTGAACGCCACGCAAGCGGCCATTCGGGCGGGGTACAGCAAAAACTCCGCAAACGAACAGGGTGCGCAGAACTTAGCGAAACTTAGTATCGCGCAACGCATCATCGAACTCAAAGCTGAACGAAACGAACGAGTAGAAATCGACGCCGATTATGTGCTGCGTCGTCTAGTTGAGATTGACCAGATGGATGCGGCAGACATCCTTGATGACGAGGGTAATATGCTTCCCGTTTCATCCTGGCCGAAGGCATGGCGCACATCCCTGAGTGGGATGGACATCAACCGATTGAAAATGGCTGGCAAAAACGATGATGACGATAGTGAATTCGAAACCACTATTCAGAAAATTAAATGGCCTGACAAGGTGAAGAATCTCGAATTGCTTGGCAAGCACGTCACCGTCCAGGCATTCAAAGACAACGTTAAAAACGAACTGGTTGGCGCTAATGGCCTTCCTCTTGCCACGCCATCATTCGTGATTAGCTTCGGAGCGGAAGATGATAGCAGCGGAGACGAGACTTAGCTTTGCGCCCAAGTTCAAACCACTCTTCCAGCCCAAGCGATATAAGACATTCCACGGCGGGCGAGGTGGCGCTAAATCATGGGCCGCCGCCCGCGCACTGGTCATCATGGCCGCCAGCAAGAAGCTCCGCATACTCTGCACCCGTGAGGTTCAGAACTCGATTAAGGATTCAGTACATAAACTGCTGAAAGACCAGATTGAGATGCTGGGGCTTAACCCGTGGTTCCGCATCACCAATGAAAGCATCACCAGCGCATCCGGTAGCGAGTTCCTGTTCAAGGGGCTTCGCTTTGACCCACTTGGCATCAAATCAACAGAAGGTGTGGACATCTGCTGGGTGGAGGAGGCGCAGTCTGTTTCCTCGGATTCATGGGCGATTCTGATACCCACCATCCGTAAAGAAGGTTCTGAAATCTGGGTGACGTTTAACCCGGGTGAAGAGCAGGACCCGACTTATCAGCGGTTTATCGTTAACCCGCCTGACGACAGCATTACCGTCGAGGTGAACTACTACGACAACCCGTACCTGCCGGACACGCTTCGCAAAGAGATGGAGTACTGCAAGCGCGTCGATTACGAGGCGTATGAGCACATCTGGCTGGGTAAACCGAAGTCGATTAGCGATTCGGTCATCTTCCGTAACCGCTACCGGGTGGAAGCATTTCCTGATGACCTGTGGCTACAGGCCGATCGTCTGTTCTTCGGTGCTGACTTTGGTTTCGCTAATGACCCCAGCACGCTGATTCGTATGTTCATGCTCGGCACCCGCCTCTATATCGAATACGAGGCCTATGGTGTCGGCGTTGAGCTGGATGAGATGCCGCAGTTCTACGACTCAATCCCTGAGGTGCGTAAGTGGCCGGTCAAAGGTGATAACTCACGCCCGGAAACCATCAGCTATCTGGCACGCCAGGGGTTTTCGATTGATGCGGCCGCTAAGTGGAAAGGCAGCGTTGAGGATGGTGTCACCTACCTGAAAGGGTTTGAGGAAATCATTATCCATGAGCGCTGCAAACACACAGCCGATGAATTCCGCCACTACTCCTACAAGGTCGACAAAAAGACCGGCGACATACTGCCGATCATCGTCGACAAGTTTAACCACTGCATTGATGCCATTCGCTACGGGCTGGATGGCTACATTACCAGCTCAGACAGCCTCGGCACCTGGGCGCAACTTGGGAAAGGCTGAATATGTCCGAAACTGAAAGCATGTCGCAGCCTGTACCAACGCGTGACAGCTATGAAAACTTCATTGCCCGGATGGGCGTCAACCAGTCGAACCAGTCGGGCGCAGGCACCTACCGCAATAACTGGACTTCCCGCAACCGTCTACTGATTGAGCAGGCCTATCGCTCCTCATGGCTGGTAGGCGCTGGCGTTGATGCTATCCCTGATGACATGACCCGTAAGGGCGTCACTATCACCTCCAAGCTCGAAGATGGCCGCAAGAAGCAGCTCGACCACGCATGGGATGCGATGGGGCTGTGGGAGGCACTCAACGATACGCTGAAGTGGGCGCGGCTCTATGGTGGCGCTGTAGGCGTCATCCTGATTGACGGTCAGAATTACTCAACCCCGCTGCGCATCGAGACTATCGCCAAAGACTCATTTAAAGGTGTGATGGTGATGGACCGCTGGATGCTCAACGCCATGACAGAGCGCCGCGTGAGTGAGCTGGGGCCGGACTTCGGCATGCCTGAGTTCTACAAGGTGGTGACGTCTGCTACCGGCATTCCACCGTGGCGCATTCATCACTCCAGGCTGATTCGCTTTGATGGCATACCGCTTCCGTATCAGCAGCGTCTGACAGAAAACGACTGGGGCATGTCGGTGATTGAACGGTGCTTCGATCGCCTGCTGGCTTTCGACTCCACGACAACCGGCGTTGCTCAGCTGGTCTACAAAGCTCACCTGCGCACCTACAGCATTGAAGGCCTGCGTAAGCTGCTGGCGATGGGTAAAGACAGCCCGATGTTCAAGGGCCTGATGTCGCACATGGACATGATCCGCGAATATCAGAGCAACGAAGGTATGACCATCATGGACGCCGCGGACAAGTTTGAGGCACACACCTACTCGTATGCCGGGCTCAGTGACGTGCTGGCACAGTTTGGGCAGCAGGTATCAGGTGCGTTTGGTATCCCGCTGGTACGCCTGTTTGGTCAGTCTCCTGCCGGGTTTCTCAACCGGCGACACTGACCTGGCTAACTATTACGACAACGTGTCTACCCAGCAGGAACGTAAGTTACGCCGCCCCATCCGCAAACTGTTTCAGGTGCTGCACATGAGTCTGTTCGCTACACCTCTACCTGATGACTTCACTTTCGAGTTTAACGAGCTGTGGCAGACGCCAGATAGTGAACGTGCTGACACTGCAACTAAGGTTGTGGCCGCAACTGTTCAGGCTGTTGACGCTGGCCTGATGACCGAGAAAGCTGGCGCAATGCATCTGCAGGAAACAGCGCGTGTAACCGGCATCGGCTCAACCATCAGCGACGAGGATATTGATAATGCCAGTGACCTACCGCCGCCGAGCGAGAAAGACCTCGATAACCTCGAAGCCACCGAACCTGAAGCGCGCCGAGAGGCAACTGGGAACACAGCTACGACAGATAGCGCAGGCGGTGGGCGCAATAGTCGAGGGCTCTTACGATGGTTCAAATGACAGCGTCACCGACATCATGGACAGGCTGGAGCGTTACGCCGACCTGATTGAGCCATGGGCTGAAGCGGTATCAAGTCGCCTCATCAGCACGCTGGAGATTGCCGACGATGCGATGTGGCGTGAGCGCTCTTGGCAAATCTCTGCAGGTCTGCGTGACCTGATGGCTGGCAGTCAGGGAATGGTCACCCGGAGCATCATTCAGGAGCAGGTGAAGCTGTTCAAGTCACTTCCGCTGGAAGCAGCCGACCGGGTCTACGACATTCACAGTCAGGGGATTGAGGCTGTCGTAGCTGGTAAGCGCTCCAGCACGCTAACTGATGAAATCATGCGTACCGGTGAAGTTACTGAGTCGCGGGCTCGCACCATTGCCCGGACTGAAGTTGGCCGGGCATCCACTACAATTACCCAGGCGCGCTCAACCGCCATCGGCTCCCGCGGCTACATCTGGCGAACGGCCGATGACAGCGACGTGCGCCACTCTCACAAACAGATGGAAGGCCAGTATGTCGACTGGTCTAAACCGCCCGCGCTGGATGGCATGACCGGCCACGCTGGTCAGTTTCCTAATTGCCGTTGCTACTGCGAGCCGGTTTTTTGATTTTGTCTTTAATATCAGTTGGGATTGCTGATGCGACAAGCATCATGGCAAACCAAATTATAAACACAATTAAAAACGACAGTAATAATAGCCATGCAGAGCTTTGTTGTATTTCTTTTTGGTAAGTTAATAGTGCATCCATGATAGATACAGCAACCGGTGCTAGCCCTGTTCCTAAAGTAACCAATCTGGCGTCACTTAAATCTGAGAATCGACCTTTCCTATCGACCAACAAGGTGAAAAAAGCATAAGCAGCATAAATAATATTGAGCAGCAGTAAGGCTCCTCCAGCATTTCCATGCTTGAACCAAAGGAATAGCGACGCGTAAAGCAATGTTGTTAAAAATGCCATTCCAATAGCGATCCAGGATGGAATCTTTTTAGGTTCAGAGGTTCTTGGCAGTTTTTCGTCAGTCACATTTAAATCCTTTTTTAGTCTGAATCATTAGTTTAACTGTTCATTAAATATAACTTCGGGCGGTCTAATGCAATATTTTTTCACTACGCGCGTCGGTAACACTCGCTTTGAGATGGCCGATGGCTCATTGCTGTGCAAAGACGTTCCGATCGCCCGCACCGGCGCGCAGGTATATGACGAAAGCGAACTACCCGGCATCGTCGGTGATGACGATGGCGAGATTGTCGTAACTCGCGACGCTGACGAGGTATTCCGTCCTGAAACGCTCGCCTCCTTCGAAGGTATGGCCTTCACGCTGGGTCACCCCAAAGACATGGTCAATCCAGGCAACTGGAAAGAGCATGCACATGGACATATCCAGAACGTCCGGCGCGGTACCGGCGACCAGTCAGATTTAATGCTGGGTGACATCCACATCAAGACTGCCGAAGGCATTCAGAAGGTAATGGACGGTCAGGACCAGATATCAATGGGCTATGACGCTGAGTATGAGCAGAAGGCACCCGGTCAGGCCCGCCAACACACAATTATCGGTAACCACTGTGCGAGCGTACCCAATGGTCGTGCAGGCATTCGCTGTTCAATTGGAGATAGCACATTCATGACTACCAAAAATCAGGGCTGGTTTAGCCAGCTGAAGCGGGCCATTAAAACCAAGGATGCCGATAGCCTGGCTGATTTGGTGGACAATGCGCCATCAGAACTGGTCGAGCCAAGCCTTGATCTGGCACGGGCAGTAAATATCACCATCAACCCGGCGCAGCCACTGCCGCCTAATAAAGAGCTCGGCGGCCTGACCACCGATGAAGAAGGTGGCGCGCAGACAACCAGCGAACTTGAAGCGAAAGTCGATGCGCTGGCGCTTCTGGTTCAGCAGCTGATCAACCCGACCTCTACGGCAACCGTCGACAGCGACGACCCGGAAGAGAAGGAAGAGAAAACTCGCGCAACTACCGATGCTGCTTACCATCAGGGCATTGTGGCTCGTGCTGAGTTGATTTTGCCAGGCGTGAAACTGCCAGAAGGCGGTAAACTGGCAGCGTTCAAACGCTCTACTATGGACGCGGCATTCAAAACGCCGGAAGGTCAGGCGCTGCTGGCTCCGCTGGTTGGCGCTTCGCCGGACTTCGCCAAAATGCCGAAGGCAACACTGGACGCGGTATTTGTATCTGCCAGCGAAATCGCCAAAGCGCGTAACAGCGCTCCAGCCACTGCGTCGCGTGCATCGTTTTACGACTCATCCAACAAAAACTCTCCGGCTGCTCTGAACAAGGCATTCGCCGCCCACTGGAATAAATAAGGGAAAAACCCATGGTTGCATACCTGTACCGGATGCCAGTAGGCATCGCCGGGGCTATCTCACGCCCGCAAGACCTGACCACCGAGCCGGTTATCCTCAATGCCGCTAACACCTTCAGCCAATACGGCCTCGCAGGTAAAGACAGCGCAGACGGCAAGTTTATCCCGCTGGCAGCATCTGACGCCGCGACGGTAATCACCGGGCTCTACGTTCGCCCATACCCGACCACATCGACGCCAGACATGGTGCGGCAGGTTGGTGCAAACGCCAATTTCACTGGTGACGTGATGAAGCGCGGCTATATGACCGTTAACATCGGCAGCACTGCAGTTGGCCTGACCAAAGGTGCGCCGGTTTATGTGCGTATCGCCAACCCAACCGACACCAGTCCGCTGGGCGCAATTCTGGGCGCTGCTGTCACTGACGAAGCTGTCGTGCTGCCTAACGCTACTTTCACTGGCGCAGGCGATGCCGCTGGCAACGCTGAAGTCGCATACAACATCTAAGGGAATCGCTAAATATGTTAACTTTTGACCAAGCCACCGTTGACGGTACTGGCGCTTTCCTGGTTGGCGAGCTCGAGCGCCTCGATCAGGAACTGAATATGCCCCTCGTAGGGTATACGTGGTCGCGTGATATTCAGTTGCGCGAAGACGTGTCGATTGCTGATGACATCAGTTCTTTCACCAACTCTACCTTTGCTGCTGCAGGTACACCGAATCCGAACGGGAAAAACTGGATCGGCAAAGACTCCACCGCTATTGCTGGGCCGAACGTCGACATCGCAAAAACAGGCTTCCCACTGACCCTGTGGGGTATGGAGCTGGGCTGGACCGTTGTCGAACTGGCTGCCGCGGCTAAGGTCGGGCGCCCAATCGATACGCAGAAGTTCGATGCGATGCAGCTGAAATGGAACATGGATACCGACGAGCAGGTTTATCGCGGTGACAGTCAGCTGGGCGTTAAAGGCCTGCTCAACTATAACGGCGCGGCGGTCACTAACGCACCTAAGACGTGGGCAACATCCACGCCGGACGAAATCCGGGCGTCAATCAACCTGCTGCTCTCTAATGCCTGGGCGGCGTCGGGTTACACCATTGTCCCGCGTGACCTGCTGCTTCCGCCTGAACAGTTCGCTCTGCTGTCCAGCATCATCGTTTCATCAGCCGGCAACCAGTCACTGCTGACCTACCTGCGCGAAAACACCATCGCCTTCCATCAGAATGGCGTACCACTGAACATCCGCGCGGTGAAATGGCTGAAAGGCGCAGGCGTTGGTGGTACCGATCGCATGATGGCCTACACCAACGACAAGAAGTTTGTTCGCTTCCCGATGGTTCCGCTGCTGAACGTGCCGGTGCAGTATCGCGGCATTTACCAGCTGACTACCTATTACGGCAAGCTGGGCGCAGTTGAGTCTCCGTACCCGGAAACCATGGCGTATCTGGACGGCATCTAACCAACACGGCCCCGAAAGGGGCCAGCAGGAGTAGCAAATGGCTAAGAAGACGATTCGCGTCCACACCCCGTTTAATTTCACAGCTGAAGATGGCACTAGCCAGCGCTTTGAAACCGGTGAGCACACCGTTGATGAGAAGGTTGCAGATCACTGGTTTGTCACTGCCCACTCAGACGTCACCGGTAAGGCCAAGGCCAGTGTCGATGCCAAAGAGTTCCAGGCGCAGATCGACAGTCTGACCGCGCAGCTGGCAGAGAAAGACAAAGCAAATGGCGAGCTGCAGCAGTCAGTGGCGGAGAAAGACCAGACCATCGCCGATCTGACCGCGCAGCTGGCAGCTCTGCAGCAGCCCGTAAATGAACCAGCAGCGCAAGGTGATGCTGATGGCAAGAAACAGAAACCTGCCGACAGTAAGTGATTTTCGCCGCGACTTCCCTCAGTTCGCTGACGCCACCAAATACCCCGACGCAATAATCCTGTTCCGCCTTAATCTCGCCGACATGCTCATTGATGGCTCTGCTATGGGGGAGATGTTCCCCTACTTAGTAGAGCTGTTCGTTGCGCATTACATGGTGCTGAACGCGGCTGATACTGCTGCAGGGGTGCTCGGTGGTGCAGGTGGCGCTACGAGCGGCGTGGTCACATCCAAGTCGGTAGATAAGGTCAGCGTGAGCTATGACAACAGCTCAACGCTGAATGCTGATGCGGGGTTCTGGAACTTCTCGCGCTACGGTGCGGAGTTCTGGCAGATGCTGCAGTACTTCGGTTATGGCGGGATTCAGCTATGAAATCAGGCCTGACGGTGCGCAGTGACAGCGCTCAAAGCATTCTGGACGCCCTTAAAACCCTCGCTAACAAGGATGTTCTGGTGGGCATCCCTGAATCGAAAGATGAGCGTGATGATGGCGATATCGGGAATGCGGCGATCGGGCGTATCAATGAGGATGGCTCACCCATGCAGAACATCCCAGCGCGCCCGCATCTTAAACCCGGCGTCAGGTCGGTGGAGCAGGACTTCATGCCTCACCTGAAAGCCGCTGCTCAGAAAGCGCTTGAAGGTAATGCAGAGGGCGCAGCGACATCACTCGACCGCGCCGGGAGAGTAGCCGCCAATGGGGTGAAGCGGTACATCACCATCACCGGGTTTACTCCCCTGGCGGATGCCACGATTGCCAATCGCCTCCGTCGCGGGCGCACCGGTAACAAGCCGCTAATCGACACAGGCGAGTATCGCCGCTCAATCACGCACATTGTGAGGGATAAAGATGCCGACTCTTGATGTCAGTGACGTGCTTCTCTCGCCTGAGTTCCTCGATACCTCTCTTACCGTTAAACGCAATGTCCAGACCGTCGATGATGACGGGTTTGCCAGCAACACAACCACTGTGACACCGTTTGGCGGCGTGGTGACGGTTGACCGCTCACTGGAGGCCCGGCGCATGCAGGCCGGTCAGGTCATCAACGGGGCAATCCTGATAGTGACTGTATTTCGCCTGACCAGCGGCAATACCGGCATTGATGCTGACATTGTCACCTATCGAGGGCGAGAGTATCGCGTCACCTTTGTTGACCCATACACCGCTTACGGTGCGGGCTTCGTACAGGCTCACTGCGAGCTATTGCCATTTGATGGAGGCGCAGGTGAGTAACGACAGCACAGCGCCCGGGTATCTGACACCTGTAAGCGCGCCGCAGGCATATGACGAAACGCTGGAACGTGAGCTTAGCCAGTGGGCCAGAGCGTTATCAGGATTACCATCAGGCATGGTAAGGCCAAGGTGGACAGCGAAACAGGCTGCTCTTCCTGCAGCTGATACCAACTGGTGTGGGTTCGGCATTATTGGATTCACCGCTGACAACGCTCCGGCATTCGTGCGGCAGACTGATGAGGGCAATCAGCTCTGGCGACATGAGGTGATCGAAACGCTCGCCTCGTTTTACGGCCCGCAAAGCCAGACAATCGCAACGATGTTCCGCGACGGGCTGACGGTTGAGCAGAACAACGAAACCCTGAAAACAAACGAGCTGTCACTTGCTGATTACAGTGAACTGACAGCCTTCCCTGAGCTCATCAACAACCAATGGGTTCGCAGGTACGACATCACTGTGCGCCTGCGCCGCAAGGTAATCCGCGATTACGGCATTAAATCACTGGTCGAAGCGCCAGTATCATTCTTTGGAGATTAATCTATGGCACAGGGCTTACCTGTATCCAACGTTGTGAACGTTGATGTGATCATGTCGCCCACTGCGGCGACGGGTCGTAACTTCGGCTCGCTGCTGATTCTCGGCACATCGACTGTAATCCCTGTGTCAGAACGTATCCGGCTTTATACCAGCTCCGAAGATATCGGCGTTGATTTCGGTGAAGACAGCCCGGAATACGAAGCAGCGTTGATTTACTTCTCTCAGTCACCGCGACCATCACAGGTCTATGTGGGTCGCTGGGCCAAGACTCTGGCAACAGGCGAAACCGGAAGTGTTGAAACGCTGGCGCAGGCAATCAGTGCAGTACTGCAGTTCACCAACTGGTATGGACTTGGTATTGCAGATGAAGACGACCTGACGCCCGCAGAGATTACTGCGACGGCTGCAGCAATTCAGGCATCAAGCCTGAGCCGCGTTTTCGCTGTTACTTCAGCCGATTCAGGCATCATCGATTCGGCAACCACTACTGACGTGGCCTCTACCCTCAAGGCAGCCGGTTACAGCCGCACCTTCGTCCAGTATTCAACGAAGAGCAAATATGCAGCGCTGTCGGCGTTTGGTCGTGCCTTTACCGTCAATTTCACCGGCAACAACACCACGATCACCCTCAAATTCAAAACTGAACCGGGCGTGACGTATGAAACCCTGACCAGCGCTCAGGCTGCGGCGGTCGATGCGAAGAATGCCAACGTTTACGTGTATTACGCGAACGACACGGCGATCCTGCAGCAGGGTGTGATGTCCAACGGCGATTTCTTCGATGAGCGCCATGGGCTCGACTGGCTGCAGAACTACGTGCAGACCAACCTGTTTAACCTGCTGTACACCTCGACCAGCAAAATTCCTCAGACCGAAGCAGGTATCACGCGCCTTCTCACTAACGTTGAGATGTCTCTCGACCAGGCTGTTTCGAATGGTCTGGTTGCACCGGGTGTGTGGAATGGCGGTGATATCGGCCAGATTACGGCAGGCGACACCCTGACCAAAGGCTACTACGTATACGCACAGCCCCTGTCATCACAGGCTCAGTCTGACCGTGAGAAGCGCCGTGCGCCGCTGATTCAGGCTGCTATCAAACTGGCCGGCGCAGTTCACTACGCCGATGTTCAGATCAACGTTGTTCGCTAAGGGGATATAGATGAGTACCTACAGCTTTATGGACATTACGGCGTCCATGACCGGCCCAACCGGCTCAATTGACCTTGGCTACGGCTCTGCGAACTCCGAGGAAGGGATCACGGTAACGATGACCGAGGCTAAAAACACCATGACGATTGGTGCGGATGGCGAAACGATGCACAGCCTGCATGCAGGCAAAAGCGGTACCGTAACCATCAACCTCCAGAAAACCTCTCCGGTAAATAAGAAGCTCTCCCTGATGTATAACGCGCAAAGCCAGTCTTCTGCGCTGTGGGGCAATAACGTATTTGTCCTGCGCAATAAGGCATCAGGCGACATTGTCACGATTCGCTCAGCGGCTTTCCAGCGGCAGCCCGACTGGAACAACCCAAAGGTTGCCGGAATGGTCGCATGGGTGTTTGACGGCGGCAAAATCGACGAAGTGCTCGGGGAGTTTTAATCGATGGAATTTGAAATCAAAGGCGTTAACTACCGCGCATCAAAGCTCAGCGTTTTCGACCAGTTGAAGGTGTCCCGCAAGCTGCTCCCGGTTCTCGCCGGGATGCTTGGCGACTTCCAGTCCATCAAGACTGCAACCCAGGGCGGCGATGTCTATAAAGCCCTTGAGACGGCACTGCCGAAAATTGCGGACTCTCTTGCAGAGATGAGCGAAGAGGATACGAATGCGATCATCTTTCCCTGCCTGTCCGTTGTGGCCCGACAGAACGGCAAAGTATGGGCGCCGGTAATGTCACAGAACGAACTGATGTTTGATGACATCGACCTGATGAGCATGCTGCAGATTGTTGGTCGGGTGGTGGGCGACAGCTTGGGAAATTTTTTGCCCGCAGCCCCCGACAAAGAGATTGCGGACAACTCAGCGGCCTGACGCTCGAATCCCTGCCTGATGGTGAAGACTTCCTGATGCGCCCGGTTGATGCCGGGTATATCAGTTACACCGCACTAAAAGATGGTTCAGTAGACCTCGCAGACGTCGCTCGCATGAACGACTGGCTCGACCTGAAGGCAGATAATAACAACCGCATAGAGCGCTGGAGACAGGATAATGAACGCTGAGACTATCAAGGATTTTCTGGTAAGCCTCGGCTTTCAGATTGACGATGCCGGCGCGCGCAAGTTTGACTCTGTGGTGCTGGGTACCACCCTGCAGGTGGTTAAGCTCGGCGCAGCGGTGGAAGCTACGGCTCTCTCAGTGGTGGCCTTCACTGCAAAAATCGCGAGTGGTCTGGATCAGCTTTACTGGTCATCCCAGCGCACCGGTGCGACAGTGGCAGGCATTCAGTCGATCGGCTATGCCGCATCTCAGGCAGGTTCAAGTGCAGAGGCTGCGCGAGGATCCCTTGAGGGGCTGGCGCGGTTCATGCGCAACAATCCGGGCTCAGAAGGCTTCCTGAATCGTCTTGGCGTGCAGACACGCGATGCGAGCGGCAACATGCGGGATATGGCGAGCATCTTTACCGGTGTGGGCCAGAAACTCAGTAACATGCCGTATTACCGCGCAAACCAGTATGCGCAGATGCTCGGCATTGATGAAAACACGCTGATGGCGATGCGCCGCGGGCTGGGTCAGTTCAATCAGCAATACACTCAGATGGCGAAAGCTATCGGCTTCAATGCAGACCAGGCTGCAATCAGCTCCAATAAGTTCATGACCTCGCTGCGTGCTTTCGGGCAAATGGCGGGCATGGCGCGCGATAAAATCGGCTCCAGTCTGGCTGAAGGCCTATCGGGTTCAATCGATACTCTGCGCAAACAGATTGTCGATAATTTTCCGAAGATAGAGCAGACGATCACCAGTGGTGTAAAGGGCATCCTCTGGATGGCTGAGGTGATTGGCCGAGTCGTTTACCGCCTTATTCAGGCTGCCGGAGATATTCGTGATTGGTGGAACACCCTCGACAAGGGAACTCAGCAGCTGATTGAAACGCTGGGCGCGCTTGTTCTGGCGTGGCGGATTGTTAACAGCGCATTCCTCACCTCTCCGATTGGTCGGATCATCGCTCTTGGCCTCGCCATTCTCAGTCTGTATGACGATTACAAGACGTGGCAGGCTGGCGGAAAATCCCTTATCGACTGGGAGAAATGGCAGCCGGGTATCGACTCCGCTAAAAAGGCGCTGGACTGGTTCACTGACAAGCTGAATAAGCTCAACGACGGCACCCTGACATGGAAAGGCACGCTCCAGTCTCTTTCTGATTTCATTAAAGGTGACTGGTCAAAGTCGATTAATGATGCGATCGCCTCCGTTAACCGGGCCTTTGGCGGTTTCCTGACTCAGATAGGGCAGAAGTTCGCTAACAGTCCTTTCTGGAAAACGCTCCAGCGTCTCCATATCGTCAATGAGAAAGACACTCAGGACATGCTGAATTTCTTCAGCGGCGAAGGTGGCAAGCCAGCGCCATCAGCAGCGGCAGAAAAAATGCCCGGTGAAGATGATAGCCCGGAAGCAATCTACCCGGTTGACGGCCCAGCCTCGCAATACGCGCAGTCACTGAAGCGAGGGGAGCGAAACAATAACCCCGGCAATCTGAACTATGCAGGCCAGGCAGGTGCAATGCTGGAGCGTAGTGGTGGTCGATTCGCAAAATTCCAGACTGCTTATGATGGCCTGCGCGCTATGGCTCGGCAGTTGATGCTCTATGCCCGCCGCGGAATCAACTCCGTTGAGGGCATTATTTCCACCTGGGCTCCATCTTCTGAGAACAACACTGGCGCTTACGTCAACGCCATATCCTCACGGCTTGGCGTTGATCCTAAGGCCGCGCTCAACCTGCAGAATCCGCAGGTACTGTCTCAGCTGATGAACGGAATAATTCACCATGAGAATGGACGCAATATCTACTCCAGTGAGCTAGTAAGCCGTGCCGCCTCTGGCGCTGCCGCGCCTACCGTTAATCAGGAAACGACCATCCACATTCACGGTGTAAGCGATCCGGAACGCGCCGGCAGCAGCGTAGCAGAGCGTCAGATGGGCGTTAACTCCAGACTAACCCAGCAACTCACACCGGCGGTCAGATAATGGATATTCTCTCTACGCTGTTTTCGCAGCAAAGCCGGAAGATAGGCCTGATCATCCCGGACGTGGTTATCTCTGAGAAGCACAGCGATGTGCTGGAAATCACAGAGCATCCTACTGAACTGGGTGCGCCGGTTGCTGACCATGCCTATAAGCGGCCAGCAGAGCTGACAATGGAGGTCGGCTTTTCTGGTGGTGGCTCGCTTCTTGATTTTGCAAGCTCACTCACTTCGACGAGCCTGCTTGGTTTAAGTCCCCGGGAGACATACCAAAGCCTTCTTGACCTGCAGGCCAGTCGTGTTCCTTTCGATGTTGTCACCGGCAAGCGCATATACAGCAATATGCTGATTCGCGTTCTTGACGTAACCACGGACCGGACGTCTGAAAATGTACTGATGGCATCTCTTACGCTTAAGGAAGTGCCAATATCGCAGGCGCAGGACGTCAATGTAGCCAATAAGTCAGACATGAAAGACGGCGTAAGCACCTCAGAGATGCAAAATACCGGCTCTAAGCCAGCTGTTTTCGCCGATGATGCTTCATTTCTACAGAAAGTTGCCTGGTGGTGGAGCCTATGAGAATCGCCCGAATACCATTAACCCCGGACAACCAGCGCTTCAATACTGTAATTAACGGCACGAACTATGCCATCCGGCTTCTGTGGCGTGATGAATCAGGGTGGGTCATGGACTTGATGGATAGCGGCGGGCAGCCAATTGCTACCGGCATTCCATTGGTGACAGGTGCCAATCTGTTAGGCCAGTACGCACACCTCGGACTTGGCTTTGGCCTTGTTGTTTTGTGTGACGATCCCAATCAGGACTACCCCACCAAGTTAGACCTGGGCATAAAAAGCCACTTGCTATCAGTAACGGAGTAATCATGAGTCAGAACTGGATGCGCCACTTTGAACTGCTCCTTGTTGATGAGTCCGGCGCAGGCATCAGTCTCTCTGATTTCAAAGTCGTGTTTAACATCGAGTGGACTAATGCCTTATGGCCCCGCGTTGCCACGGTGAAAATCTACAACCTGAAGAAGGACACCGTCAGCCGGATACAGGGCAAGGAGTTTTCACGCCTGAAGATGATCGCCGGATATGACGGACTGGCCGCGCCGGTCGATTCCAGTCAGGTTGGTGTCGCGCGCAATGTCGACTCAACTCAGGTGGGACAGACTGACGGGCAGAACTTCGGCCAGATATTCGATGGTGAAATTCGCTTTACGATAACCGGGCGCGATAACCCTACCGACACTTACATCCTGATTCAGGCCATTGATGGTCATCAGGCATTTGTGGCCGCGAAGGTGAACACCACGCTGGCAGCAGGGTACACGGTGGCAGATTTGCACGCGGCCACAATGCAGAGCTTCCAGCCATTCGGCGTCACTCAGGGTATGACAGCTCAGATGCCGGATACCGTATTTCCACGCGGGCGCGTGATGTATGGAATGGCACGGGATGTCATGAGCAACATTGCCGATCAGTGCAACGCCAACTGGCAGATTGTGGATGGTCAGGCGCAGATGGTCAGCACGGATAAGTACATCCATGAGGCGATCGTGCTTAACAGTCGTACCGGCCTCATCGGCATGCCTCAGCAGACAATGGGCGCTGGCGTTAATGTCCGCTGCCTGATTAACCCCAACATCCGGGTGAGCGGCCTGATTGAACTGGACCAGGCTTCTGTGTACCGCACAGCGCTATCTAGCGACGAAGTTCAGAGGTCAGGAGGTCGGATTTTTGAGACCGAAAATAACGGGAATCTGAACGTGAACGGAACGCTGCAACAGCCCGCAAGTATTGCGACCGATGGCGTGTATATCGTGCAATCCATCAGTTATACTGGTGATACTCGCGGGCAGGCCTGGTATATGGATTTGATGTGCAGCGCCAGAGGTTCCGCAGACCTTCAGACGAACACTGCTCTCAACAGGACATACTGACGGTGAAATCTAAATTTACACTGGCGCTGTTACTAATCGCGGCCTCATCATCACCATCAACGGTATTAGCGGACTCTCAATGTGGACCATTCCACCTTGGCACAAGTTCAGATAATGACGGTTGGGCCAGAATCAATGGAGCAAAGCCAATCAGCCAAAAGGTGACTTTCCTTAAGACACAGGGCGACTACGACAACATCCAGATGCAGTGGATGGTGCCGCGCACAGACTATCCTGGCTACTACGGCATGGATTACATCAAGCGCAATGGGAAAGCGATCCTGAATGTCGAAGCTATCCGTTCAAACATGAGCGAGTCACGAATTTTTAGTTCGTTTGACTGCTTTAGAGCTATAAATTAGTCAATTGTTTCCTAATAAGAAAAAATGATGTCAAAATCAAATAGAAGTGGTTTGAGTCGTGACTTAATTTTGACCTTTTATAAAGATAGATATGATGAAGCTAGAAATTCATATCGTAGATTAGAGGAGAAAGTTAATTATTTAGTGGCATTGATTGGCTTAGAAGCTGCAGCATTAACAACTGTGTTTTCTACTATTGAATCTTCAGCAATATCGAATGGAAACATTTTTCTTGAGCTTTGTTTGCTATTTATAGGTTCTTGTATTCTGTCAATAGTTTTTTCATTTTACTATCTATGGCACTCTTGGAGCCTTAAGGGCTTACCTAAGGTAATTGCTCCTAGAGACCAAGCGTCCCATGATTTTTTCTTAAAAGGTGATGAGGAACTCATAGTAAGATCACATATGATCATCTACGGTAGGGCGGTTGAGAAAATTGAAAATTTGCACAAATCAAAAGTTGCTTATGTACTTAGATTATTCAATGCTGTAGCCTTATCTTTTGCTTTGCTCATTCTCTCAGTTTTGTTCTTATTTTTCAGTAAGGTATAAAATGAACGACGATAAACCTGATGATATTTTTGATACTGACAAAACATCTACCGCTGCGCTTTTTCAAGGAGAACCGACTCAAGACTTAGATGCTTATGAGAGAAACGTTATGTCTTCGGTTCCATGGGGAGCATTGGGCGTAGCTACCGAAAGTATCGATGAGACAGTTATGAACTTCCAAAGACTGAAATAAATTCTCATTAGTCACATAGTCAAACCCGCTACGGCGGGTTTTTTATTGGAGCTAATATGCCAGTTTCACCACAATCACAGGCTGGCGGTGAATCGCAGGCCTATAAAGCGCTGTCAGATTCCATCTTCTCTATGCTCCGCGTTTCCATGCCCGGCATCATCCAGACGTTTGACCCAATCGCCTGTACCTGCACCGTTCAGCCAGCCATCAGCGGCCAGACGGCCGATGAGTTGGGCAACTTCAAATCGGCGCCTCTCCCTTTGCTTCTCGACGTTCCGGTAGTGTTTCCACGCGGCGGCGGATGTACGATAACCTTCCCGGTTAAAGAAGGGGATGAGTGCCTGATTATCTTTAGCGACCGGTGCATTGATTTCTGGTGGCAGAACGGCGGCATTCAGGAATCGGTAGACCCACGACAGCACGACCTTTCAGACGCGTTCGCAATCATCGGCCCGCAATCGCAGGCTGAAGTTATCAGTAACATCAGCGCGTCAACGCTTCAGATGCGCACTGATGACGGCGCGGCCTATATCGAGTTGGACCCCAACAGCCACGCGGTGAACATCGTAGCGCCGGGCGGACTGAACGTAACAACGCCTCTGGCTAAGTTCAGCCAGGCGGTAACGATAACGGGCCTGCTGACGTGGATGGGGGGCATGGTGGGCAGTCTTGCTACTGGTACCGCAGCGAAAATTACCGGCGCCATCGAATTCATCGGCAGCCTGAATTCCAATGGAAAAGACATCAGCGACCAGCATACGCATAACGGCGTGCAGTCTGGCTCTGGCAATTCTGGCAAGGTGAACTGATGCGATACAGACGCGAAGACGAAAACGGTGATTACACCTTCGGCAAAGGCGATGACACCTGGCTGATTAACTCGCCAGAATGCGTTGCTCAGGCGATAAAGACGCGCTTCCTGCTCTGGTACGGACAGTGGTTCCTCGATACGACAGAGGGCACTCCATGGGTTCAGTCGGTGCTCGGTAAGCAGAAGCCTGAAACCTTTAATCTGGCTATCCGTAAACGGATACTTGAGACGCCCGGCGTGAACTCGATCATGTCATTCGATACCAGCCTCAATACCTCTTCCCGACGTGTGATTTTCACCGCAACTATCGACACCATCTACGGAACGACGACCGTCACAAGCGAGGCATAATGGCTCTCAATCTCGACACGCTGGGGCTCTCCGCTACGGTGACTGCCTCAGGGATAAGTGCGCCTGATTACCAGACGATACTTTCTACCATTACCAGTTACTTTCAGCAGATTTATGGTACCGATGCCTACCTGGAACCGGACAGCAAAGACGGTCAGATGGTGGCTTTAGTGGCCCTGGCTGTACATGACGCCAACAACACTGCCATTCAGGTTTACACCTCATTCTCTCCATCAACTGCCATGTCAGATGCGCTTACCCGCAATGTTAAAATCAACGGCATCACGCGCAAACCATCGACGAATTCAACGGTCGATTTGACCCTTAGCGGAACTGCCGGCACCACGATTACCAACGGCTCGGTTAAGGATGCGAACGGAATTATCTGGAACCTGCCATCCAGCGTAACTATTGATGTAGGCGGCTCAGTGACGGTTACAGCAACCTGCGCTGTTCCGGGCGCAGTGGCAGCGGTGATTGGCTCAATCACGCAGATCAACACGCCTACGCGCGGCTGGACTGCGGTCACTAATTCAGTTGCAGCCACAATAGGTTCCGATGCAGAAAAAGACTCAGCGTTGCGTATCAGGCAGGGCCAGAGTGTAGCAATTCCGTCCCTGACGCCATTCGATGCTGTTGATGGTGCACTGGCTAACGTAGCAGGTGTAACCCGCCACAAGCTTTATGAGAATGACACGGGCGCAACGGACGCTAATGGTATTCCCGGTCACTCTATCGCTGCCATTGTGGAGGGTGGGGATGTCACGCAGATAGCGCAAACCATACGCGGCAAAAAGGGTCAGGGTGTCGGAACGTTCGGCAGCACAACGACACAGGTGCCAGACAAATATGGCAACCCCCATGCCATTAGTTTTTCACGGCCCACCAACGTTCCGATTTATGTGGCGCTGGTTCTCAAGGTTTTCACCGGTTACACCACGCAAATTGGCGAGCAGATAAAGCAGGCGATAGCAGACTACATCAACTCACTTACGATCGGAGATGATGTCCTTCTCAGCCGCCTGTATTCACCTGCGAACCTTGGCGTGGTCAGTGGTGGAAATGCCCGTTATTACGACATCAACAGCCTGCAGATAGGTAAGTCGGCAGGCGCTGTATCTGCCTCGAACATCATCATAGCCTACAATGAATCGGCCACCTGCAGCGTAGCGAACATCTCTATCACGGTGTCGCCATGAGTAAATATATCGACCGTATAACCAACTATCACAGGGGGAAGCCCCTGTTTGTTGAGCATGTTGATTTGTCGACCCGTCCACTTAGCGACGTTTCTGACGCGATGTATGGGCTGATATCAGCGTTTGATATTGATGAGGCAATCGGCGTGCAGCTTGATGCGCTGGGTGAATGGATCGGCAGAAGTCGGATTGTCAGCCAGCCAATATCAGGGGTTTATTTCTCATTTGACACTCCTGGTCTCGGTTGGGATCAGGGTGTCTGGCAGGGGCCATATGACCCAGATGCAGGTTACACCAGCCTTAGCGACGACACCTACCGCATCATTCTCAAGGCAAAAATAGCCATCAACAACTGGGACGGGCAAAACGACTCACTTCCTTCAATTCTGGAAACGGCACTGGATGGTTCAGGCCTGAAAATGCAGATTGTCGACAATCAGGACATGACTATTTCTGTCTGGGTGTTTCCTGAAGTGGATATATCTCAGGTTTCGCTCGAGTTACTGGCCGCAATCAGGCAAGGCTATCTGACCGTTAAAGCCGCAGGCGTTTGGGCTGGCGACATACAAACCCCTTCAATAGAAACCCCATCAGTAGGAACCCGATTTTTTGGTTTCGACATGGATAACGAATACATCGCCGGATTTGATGATGGCGCATGGGAGACAACACTTTAATGGCTACGAATAACTTTAAGGCCTTTGGCATTGGCGCAGGCGCTAACGTGACCAGCCAGGCGGATTATGAAGCACTCGCTGCACTGCTGACCGGATTTCAGTCGGGTAAGGCATCATCTGCACAAATCAATAAAGCATTGCGCCAGTCGTCAACGATGGCGTATGTGCTGGCGCAGTTCATTTCCGATTCAGCTTCAGTCGACGTTCTGGATAACGGCGGTCTTGCAGCAATACTCGCAAACCTGAAAAATTCTGTTCAAAACATAGCTAAAAACACCGCCATCCCGATTATGACCGGTATTGTAGGTCAGTCACGTAACGCCAGGATGTCTGTGACTACAGCATCTGCAATTGCTGATTTCCTTGCAGATGAATTAGTTGTAAATACAGCCATAGGAGGAAATCAGTATCGCCTTAAAAACGTCGGCTCACGAATCACGCTGACAGCTACTGGCGTGGGCGGCATGGACACTGGTAGTCCGCCAGCTACAGGTTTCGTGGCAATATACGTTATCTATAACCCCGCAAATGGAAGCGTGGGGCTGCTAGGTGTTGACGCCACAAGCTCTGTAGCTCCGGAAGTTTATGGTGGCAGCAATATGCCATCTGGCTACACAGCATCAGCTTTAGTTGCTGTGTGGCCTACTGCGTCTAGCCAGCTTGTAATAGGTAACATGTATGACAGAAAGATTGATCTCGCATCAAGAACACTTCTGACAAGTTCCAGCACTAATGCAAGCCGCGTATCGCTAGCCACAACTCAGTTTCCGCTAAACGCTAAGTTCATCTATGGCGGGCTCAGCATGACAAACTCATCCAGCTCAACGCAGGGGCTTACAATATGGGGGGCAAACTCATCCATTGGTGGAATGGCAATCACCGCAAGCTTAGCCGCATCAGCGTCTGCATCGTCAACATTTTCAAAAATATCTGTCGTTAACCAAACGATCGGCTGGTCATCCACAAGTACCGCTGGAACACCAACATATAACATTGGCATTAACTCATATGAATTCTAAAAGGGGCCAAAAAAATGATTATTAACGTCCAGCTATCAACTGACGGCAAAAGGGTGACCTCTTACTTTACTACAAAGCAGGATGACTCAATCTATAGCAATCAAAAAGAAATTGATACAAGCGATAAGTTATGGTCCGATTATTACGAGTCAGTCCCTGATTTTATGCGTGGGGATATGCCTTTTCCAGAATAGGCTTCATCAACTTATGATTGCTCCAGCCCTTGCCTTGTATATTAAAAAGCATGAGGCAAGGGATAGGAAATAGATGATTGCTGCTGATAGTGGAATGAAATAGAAAACATTTTTTTCCGATATTGAAAAGCCTATTTCCCCCATCGCATAAACCAAAGACAAGTGAATGAGGTAGATTCCAAAAGTATATCTGGACTGTTGCGCCAGCATATATTTGATAGCGCTTGAGTTAAGGTGGACACCCTTCAGGGTGATAAATAATGAGATTGATGCAACACAAACTAACACAGAAGAGTTTAGGTAGTTCCTTACGTCATGCAAGCCATCTACTACAAAAAAGTGGCGTGTTGATAGTAAGATGGTGATAGAGGCGATCAAGAAAATCAGAAAGGATAACCATCTGAATTTATATGTCATTTTCAGGCTTGAGAGAACCGCGCCCGCAAAAAAATAGCCTTGATATAATCCTAGCGTGCTCAGGTCAAAGCTTGGATTAATAGGTGCATTGTAGCTTTTGAGAGTTGGAATTAGAACGCATGAAAAGAACCATATTGATAGGATGTAGTATTTTACCCTGGAAGTAGAGTTGAGGTATAAAATCCCTATTATTGGTAATGTAAGATAAACCGCAGTCAATGCATATAGATACCATAAATGACCAGCGGCAGGCATGAGGAATATACTTAAAACATCCATGTCTTGGTTCTTGATTACTTTAAAGAATATCAAATAGGCTAAAGACCAGAAAGTAAATGGAATAACTAATCTTTTAATGCGCGCTGCTGATGATTGAATTGTGAGCGGCCTGTTAATCAACAGAGAACCGGTGGCCATGAAAAACAAAGGAACGCATGTGCGAGTGAAGCTTTCATAGAAGTTAGCACCATTCCATATAAAACTATCAGTGCTCGAAAATCCATTTGAAGAAACATGCAAAATAATGACCATGATGATAGATATAAGCTTTATTAGGTCAATTGATGTATCTCTTTCCATTTTTGACATCCGTCTCAGTATCGAAGGCTTTAAGGCGCTGTTAATCATACATTAACATGCTATGACCAAACCAATAAAAAAGCCCGGCGACCGGGCAATGACTCATCCGCGCCTCTCTGAGCAGACTACGGGGTGGGTAATTTGAGGTTAGTCACGCGCAACCGAAGCCGCCAGATTAAAATTTCAGCACCAACAATGGCTTTACAAAACTGTGAGCCGTTTCGCCTTGATAAAATCTACCGATCAATATTACTGTTTATACATACAGTATTTATCAGGGGGGATTTGTCATGCCGCGTGACTACGAAATCATGATTGCTTTCCGGCAGGCTATAAAGCGCGATACTGCCGGTCGCTACACCATCAGCACACTGGATTTCATCAGAGAGCTTGACCGCATTAACTGGCATTACACGCTAAAGGCGGCCAACAAATGGATCGAGATGCACACCACAGCATTCCGCGACATCTCAACCACTGACGGCGAAGAGCGCCTGTTTCAGTTGTACAACCCGAATGGTGTTGTGTGATGTTTGCCCTGGTCGATGTTAATTCGTTTTATGCAAGTTGCGAAACAGTATTCAGGCCCGATTTGCGGGGAAAACCGGTCGTAGTGCTTAGCAACAATGACGGATGCGTCATTGCCCGTTCAGCAGAGGCTAAAACGCTCGGCATCCCTATGGGCGCACCGTACTTCAAGCTGAAGAACGAGTTTCGCCGGCACAGGGTTCAGGTTTTCAGCAGTAACTATGCGCTTTATGCCGATATGAGTAACCGGGTAATGACGACGCTGGAGCAGATGGCACCCAGCGTGGAGGTCTACTCGATTGATGAGGCGTTTCTGGACCTGAGCGGTGTTCGCAATTGCATGGTTCTTGAAAACTTCGGCAGGGAGGTGCGGGAAACTGTTAAGCGTAATACGCACCTGACAGTTGGCGTAGGAATTGCGCAAACTAAGACGCTCGCAAAACTGGCTAACCATGCTGCAAAAAAATGGAAGCAAACAGGCGGAGTCGTTGACCTTTCGAATGTTGAACGTCAGCGTAAGCTCATGGCACTGGTGCCGGTTGAGGATGTATGGGGCGTTGGTCGGCGCATCAGCAAAAAGCTCAACGCGATGGGGATCCTGACTGCCAAAGACCTGTCAGAGCAAAGCACCTACACAATACGCAAACATTTTAATGTTGTGCTGGAACGAACCGTCAGGGAATTGCGCGGTGAGCCATGCCTGCAGCTGGAAGAGTTTGCGCCCACAAAACAGCAGATCGTCTGTTCCCGCTCATTTGGCTCCAGAATCACGCAGTACGACGACATGCGAGAAGCCGTGTGCACCTTCGCAGCGCGAGCCGCAGGTAAATTACGCGGAGAACGTCAGTATTGCAGTCAGATAGCAGTATTCGTGAGGACCAGCCCACACGCGGTGGGTGAGGTGTTTTACGGCAACCAGTCTACCGGCAAGGTACTTACACCAACTAATGACACGCGCGATATTATTCGGGTAGCCATTGAGGCGCTTGATCGTATCTGGGTCGACGGACACCGCTATATGAAGGCAGGCGTAATGCTGGGTGACTTCTACAGCCAGGGTGTATCGCAGCTGAACCTGTTTGATGAGAACAAACCACAGGCTAATAGCGAGGCGCTGATGCGCGTGATGGATGGTATAAACCTGAGCGGGAAGGGTAATCTGTGGTTTGCAGGGCAGGGTGTTCAGAACACCTGGGCGATGAAGCGGGAAATGCTTTCACCGGCTTATACCACAAGATTCTCTGATCTGCCGGTGGTGTTTTGACATCCCGGCATTGAAAGTGAGAGATAGAAGACGGGGGCTGGCTGGAAGGGACTATCGTGCTGGGTAAGGTGACGGCCGAGATTCTGGCAGTGCATTAGCCGAGTCGGCCGACGATTTAGCAGTAACGAAAATTTCCCGAACCTCAAACGAAATAACTTGCAAGCGTTTGATCTTAAACGGGTGCATTGGTAAGTATTGCAACCATTAAAAGGGGTGCTTTTGTTATTTAACTCATTGTTAAATAACATAAAATCTTCTATATGTCGCAAACAGGAATCGTATTCGGTCTTTTTTTGGTTGGCACTTCGTATCAATGACTTAACGTGAAATCAATCAGTTAAGCCCGCTCCTGTTACTTCCTGTTCTACTCTGCTTGACTCTGTGCCGCCACTTTGTCGCTATTTTTCTTCGCCATCAACGCCAGTGGATTGAGTTTACTAAACCTGCCGTTTCTATCCTTTAGTAAATAACTACGCAGCCTGCTTATACCCTGTCGCAATAAGTACGCTTATGTTGCATTTTCAGCATCAATATCCTGAACGATTTAGAACATTTTACGATTGTGGTAGAAATTGTGCGCCTGGCATCGTTTATTCAGACGATGCGGACACCATAAAGATAATCAGACATTTGATGCATGCTGTTTTGAGGGAGTGCTCATGGTCTGACATCAGGGAAAGGGGCACACGCAGTTGCCGTCTGTTAACAGGATCATGGGCATCTATCAGAAAATGATTGTTTTATCTTCTTGTGGCACTATAAAACAGCCATTGTCATGAACGAGGGATTGAGAATGATTTCAGGAACAGCAGCAAAACAGGAATTCGGACGTTACTACACATTTGAGTCGAGACTGCCTCAGGGCGTTTTTTTGAGATTCGGCCCAGCCATTTGCCCCGAAATGCAAAGCCCGTAACAGATGAAGCCAGCGGAATGTGTATCGGTTACACGGTGGTACAGGCTCCGGGCTTATGGCAGATTTATGATGTGCAGGGACATTTTGTCAGGCTGGAAGAAGCGCCGCTTGAAACACCCCTGATCGATCCCACTGATATTGCCCTGTTTGGCTTGGGTATTTTTCGTATCCTTGGTACAGGGCGGGTGCTGTTTGAATCAGGGGCACGTGCCGCTGTTTATGCGAAGCTCAGTCACTCCACTATATCCTTTCTGCGCAGCAGACTTAAACTCGGGCTGCATGCACGTAACCTTAAAATGACCGAGACTGCTGCAAAACATATGTATGAACCGAGTCGCTATGTCCCTCTGCAAATTCAGGAAAGAGCGATTCGCTATGGCAGGCGGATGGCAGATCCCCGCAAAGGTGAAGGTATGTTCAGATATGAGACCAGATTGTTTAAACTACGCTTTAATAAGCAAACAATGGAATATGAGTATAAAGAATACACACTTGAAGTCGTCGTGCGTGAGTCAGACTGGACGATAACGCATTTTAAATACATGGATTGACAGACTGGACAACTTGTATGTTTGATTTGCGCAATGAAGATTTCACATTTGTAATTTCTCCCTTTGAAAGAATCTCAGACGATGAGGCCGACCCGGTTGATCATCTATGGGACTGGATCCAGTCCTGGATTGAGTTCTCTGTTAGCGGCCTTAAAATGCAGTTTCAAACTGAATTTACCATCGGCGAGCTAAAGATTTTAAAGGATGAGTTTTTCGCACATTACCAGGCACTTATCACGCAGCGTGAATTAAAACCTTTTAATTTTCGCAGCGAACGTGGCCAGCTCAATATGGTTATCAGAAAAGTTACGGGTAAAGAAGGTGTTATAGTGGAGTTTGATATCCGCCCTGAACCACACGCCGACAGCGTTCAGGTTAAAGGTGACTTCAGCCTTAATGAAAGCTATTTTCCTGACATTCTGAAGCGGCTTGATGAAATGATTCAATGGTAGAATTAAACATTTTGCCATTGAGAATTTTTAACTGAAAACTTCGGGCGTAAAATGAATTTTTTATTCAGGCTTATCTGGCCATCTGAAATCTGGCGCGGTCGTGATATCCGTCCGACTCAGCATAACGCGGTATCTTTTCCATGCAGCCAGTCGCGTTAGTTCCTCGTCAGTTGCAATGCTGATATCAACCGCATCCTGCAAAGGGGTTATAGTACGATTAGCTTCGTCCATTTCTGCCGACAAACGGCTGCTGGCCAGAAAGCCAGCATCTTTGGCATCCACAAATGGCGCTGTAAATACGCCGTCACTGTAGAGATAATTACAGCCGGGCTGTTCAGACAATGCGGTAATATCTACCCACTCCAGTGACGGATGATAGAGTTTCTCTGGCTTGACACTCATAGAGACAATTTCCGCAACTCGCTTATCTTCAATCCGGGCGTAGGTTTTCATCAGCTGAACTCCTCAATATAAATAATACCGTCAGATCCATAACTTCCGATAAAGGGATCGGTACGCGTTGTACCTCCGCCGCCTGCACCATAGGTATTTTTTTTGCCTGATGATGAGCTTTCCCCGCTACGGCTACCGCCGCCCCAGTAACTGACGCCGCCGTCACCAGAGCCGCCCCGGTAAGGGTTGCTTGAGGCCGTAATCAGTCCGGGCGCGTCGCTGCCATCACCCCCCTGTATATTTAACAATCCGCCTATGGCCGAGCCGCCAACGCCACCGGCATCACCGGAAGTCGTATTATAGCCATTGCCCGCTGTCAGCTGACCGTTAAAGGTACTGCTAGTCGCGCCGTCGGTTTCGTTACTGCCTCTACCGACTACGCCAGGATAATTTTTTGTCTCATCCACGTTCAGCCAAGCGATTACCGTTCCGCCTGCTCCCCCGCCCGCACCACGGGAAACATAACTCGATCCCCAGGCAAGATAACCATAACCCCGGCCACCACCTCCGGTCAGGATAATCTTGATTCGTTTCGTTCCCGGCGTGGGTTTGTAGTTAACTGCTCCGGGCGTGGTGAAAATCTGGTACCCGATAAAACGGCCGGAAAACTTATCGCTGATGCCAAGATTTTTCAGAACGTCAGGCAACAGCCCGGCATCGGCCATTTCCTTTAATGCGTTTTCAATTAACGGGTACTGACCATGCGGATTAGCGCTTTTGAGATGCTTTGCCATCACCTCGTCAGCGTAGGCTTTCACCTCGATCACAGCGTCATCAACATACTTACGCGTTGCCAGCACCACTGACGGATCAATTTTCAGCGTGACGGCGGTTGTGCTGTTCACGATTAAAATCATGCGCACGGTCTGCGTCCGGCCGCTGCCTTCGGCCAGCTGAGGCTTGTAAGTCTCCGGGCAGTTAGCAACGGCAATCAGCACGTCGTCAGCGTCATACAGGCCGATTTCACGGATCCAGAATCCGCCCTCGCTTTCCGGGATGATCTGCTCTGCGATAATCTGGCTGCTGTTTGCCGCGTCAACGGTCAGCGAATTAAGCTGCGCGCGTCGCTTCTCGCCAATGAGCTTTGTCTGTGCCGCATCAGGGGTCGGCAGTGTGCCGCCACCGTCGCCGACGCCCATCGAGGCGATGTTTACTTTCGTGCCGAGTGCGGCGGCGTTCGCCAGCTTAGCCGCGCCCTGATTGGTCAGCAGGGCAAAATATTTTGTCGTCATGCGCTCACTTCCGTCAGGTCAATAAGATGCACCGCCACGCCGGAATAACCCGGCCCGCCGACGCTGATAAGTTCAGGGGTATAGGGATAAACGGTCAGCTCGTCGCCGCTGTAGCTGGCAACGGCAACCGGCAGCGCGCCGTTCACGTCAAGATTGATAGACAGGCCGATAAGGTGACGGCTGCAGGGCTTCGCATCGGCTATCAGGCGCTCAAGCTCGTTATACATTTCCTCAGTAATGCCGGTATCGAGTACGCCCACATCCAGCCGGAACGTGCCAGGCGCTTCGCCGGTTTTCCACCACTCAATGATTCTGATGAGATAGCCCAGAGGCTCAACGACGCGGCGTATAGCGCCAATCGTTCCCTTGTGCCGATGCACGTACTGCGAGGCGGCAACCACGGCGCGCTTTGTTGATTCCGGCCAGGCTGAATCCCAGCGATCAACTGACCACGCCCACGCCAGATAGGGCAGAAGCTCTACCGGGCAGGCTTGCGGATTCCATAACTGGCGCAGCGGCACGCTCATCGTACCGGGGCTTGCAAGAGCCTCGGCGGCAGCAACCTCAAGCGCTGACGAGCCGGTCGGCAGCAGGCGATCACTCATCCGAGCCTCCCACGGTCAGCGCGTATCCTGTGCAGTAAGCGGCCTGGGTTTTGTCTAGCACCACGTCAGCGGAAGGCTTGATAAGGTTGACGCGCTGCACGCCCTCAACGTGCATGGCGGCATACAGCGCAGACAGGCGAATGTCACGGCCGAGACGCTTTTGTGCGCTGACAAAGGCGGCGAGTTTTGCCTCTGAAGCGGCACGGACTGGCTCCGCTTCCGGCCCCGGATAGAGGTAAAGCTCGGCCTCGATTTCGTAACTAACAATCTTCGCTGACTGCACGCTCACCCGGTCGGCAACCGGGCGCACGTCTTCGTCATTGAGCGCAGCGTTAACCACGGCCAGCAAATCATCACCGGCCACGCCGTTGCCCTCACGCGCGAGCACAGTCACGGTAACAACGGCGGGCGACGGGCTGATGGCTGATGCATCGGCTACGCGTCCGTCGGCGCTTCTGGCGTGATACTCATATGCACCGGTCGGCCCGGCAACGCTCAGCCCCTCAAACGCCGAGGCAATGCGCAGCCGGAAATCGTCGTTACTTTCCATTACGGCGGCGGTCGGCGGGATGCTCGTATCGTCGGCCGGGGTAATGGTCAGGCGGGTTACGCCATTATTCGCGCCGAGCTGGTCAAGGTCGCCATCCAGTGCATAGGCAACCATAACGGCCTTTGCCGCCTCGTTGATGCGCTGGCGCAGGATCAGTTCACGATAAGCGTTTTCCTGTAGTAGCTTCACGATGGGTTCTGACTCCAGTGTCAGCGTGCGAGCGACGGCCTCTTGCTGGTCGGCAGGGTAAAGGGAAATCAGCGTCGCCTTTCGCTCGGCCAGCAGTGTTTCATAATCCAGAGCCTCCACCACGTCAGGCGCGGGCAGCTGGCTCAGGTCGATAGTTGCCATAGTTTCAGCTCACAGGAACGGTTAAGGAAAAAGGCTGCGCGCGGTCGGTGCGGTTGCCGGACAGCTCAACCATCATTGCGCCGTTAATATCCGACTCAAAGCTGATGGCGGTCAGCTTTATGCGAGGCTCCCATTTCAGGATCGCCATATAGCAGGCCGACATAATCTGCAGGCGCAGCGCCTCGTTTTGCGGCTGGTCAATCAGCGCGGATAAAAGCGAACCATACTGGCGACGCATCACCCTCGTGCCGAGCGGGGTCAGCAGAATGTCCCGCACTGACTGCCGGATGTGATCGAGGTCGGTCAGTGCGCCGCCGGTTTCCCGGTTCATGCCGATGTATTTAGCGGTTGTCATATCGGTTCCCCCGTCTGGCCGCCGCTGTCGCCAGGATGTTTATGCTTGTGCAGAATCTTGCCGTTTGAGGAAAGGTTGCCGCCGGTATGTGTAACGTCGCCTTTCATCGTGCCGCCCTTAGTGACTTCCAGCTGCGCAGTTTTGAGCAGCGCTGTGCATTCCACTTCTGGCGAGTCGAACAGGATTTTCACCGCTGCTTTAATGGTTGCGGTCTGTATGCCGGTTGCAGTCAGCGCGCCGTTTTCCGGCTCGTACTCGATCACTGCGCCGTCAGGAAATGACCAGTGCAGCGCATGGGCTGAGGCTGACGGAGCCGGGTTGTCATCAGAGAAAACCCCCGGCAGCACAAAGCCGGTATCAAGTTCACCGCCAAGGCACAGAACAAGAACCTGCTCACCCACTGACGGCGCATTCCAGGAACGGGTTTTACCCGCGCGGGCGCTCAGCCAGTGCAGCCAGTTGGTTGTATTTCTTCCCGTATCGACACGGCACAGTCCGCCGTCGAGGTTGACGGCCGACACGGTTCCGATGCGGATCATGTTGCGCAGCAGGCGCTGAATTTCTGTGATTTGTGTATTCATGAATGCATAATCTACTTCTTCAATTTTTTTCGACAACATGGCGTTGTTTGTCTATAGATGAGCGCACAGAAATTAACGGGAAGGAAAAATGAAAAGCTTTTTCAATGATCAAAAATTTAAAGATTCCATTACTACTTATATAAAGGTAATAAAAAAACAACCTACCCAAGGAGAATTTGAAGAAAAAAGGAATGGCTTTATAGCTTGGTTGTTAAGTGATATGGCTACAAATGCAATATCTTGGGATGAAAAAACACCTTACAATAAAAAATTCATTTCACACCATTTCAAAAAACGTATTGATGACGCTGATATGAGTAAGGAGAATATAGATCAGCTATACTCCATTGTTTTTCGCTTTGCTGTCGAGGAACATATCAACCACCCTTACAATGATGATGATATTGATTTCACCGAATTGAAGGAGTTTAGCCGTATACATTTAAACCTTTTCGCGCAGACAGCTTCTGGTCAAGTTGAATTCGCACTTTCTGACATGGGTTTGTCTATATTGAGACATCTTATGACTAGCGAAGAACTCTCGGATATAAAAAAAACAGGTGACTTCAAAAAATCAATCGAGCAACTACATGTCGATTGGAATGCAGAGCTTGATAAGCAAAAAATCGATACTGATACTGTTAAACAAAAATGGAAAAGTGATTTGGATGAAACTGAAGCCAGGGTTAATCAGCTTCAAGAAACGCTGAACAACCAAAGAAATGCCTTTAATTTTGTTGGCTTATATCGTGGTTTTGAATCCTTAAGTGATGCAAAGGTGACGCAACTTTATTGGGCTAGATTATTTGTTTTCGGACTTGGTTTGTTAGTTCTTGGGGTTATTCTTTTTGAAGTGATTTCTTTTCATTACACTAAGGAATTAAATAATGGGCTGCATGATTATCTTTCTCTGATACCTGTCTCATCATTGGTTCTTGTGTTGATATATTACTTCAGGGTGAGCTTGGTGAATTTTAACTCAATACGAGCACAAATAATGCAGATAGAGTTAAGAAAAAGTCTTTGTCAGTTCATCCAAAACTATGCTGACTACAGCAGCAATATTAAAAGCAAGGATAGTAATTTACTTGATAAATTTGAAGACATAATTTTCTCGAACATTATGCCCTCTGAAGATAAAATACCTTCGACTTTTGATGGGCTTGAACAAATAGTTTCCTTAATAAATGCAGTAAAAAATAAAGGAAAATAATCTTATCCAATGCGTGCATATATGTATTGCCTAATCAACTCGAAATCAGCATCAGTAATACCTAGCAGAGGCCGGGCCTCATACTGCACTTCTATACCCTTACGCGAAGGCCGGTCGCGCAGCCCGTAATGATGCACGCGGGCCATGCGCTGCACGTTACCCGCAAACTCTATCACAGCCTCATTCGGGCTGGCCTGCGTCTTCATGTATTTAGCTGTGCGCAGCTTTGCAAACATCTCGCGCTTTATCCGGCCCTTTTTGCTGCGCACCGGCTGCGTTTTGCGGGGCTTAAACGGCGTGCCGTCGGGTGCCTGTTGGCGCTTAATGTTTTGCTGCTGACTCGCGCGCAGCTTCTTCGCGATGCTGCGCGCCATCTCTTTACGCGCCGGGGCTGACAGGCTGCTGATAAGCGCCTCCAGCCGGTCATTTACCAGCTGCAGCTCGCTCATGTCTGCAACTCGCTGACCATCTCACCGCGAACATAAAGCTGCACCGGCCGCGCGTCATTCTCCGGCAGCGGGTTTCTCACCGACATGCGTCACGTGCAGCCCGTCGTCGGCCCGCCTCACGATCACGCGCTCGCTCAGCTGCAGCTCAATGCTGATATCGCTGGCCGTGTCGCTGATAACATCCGCCTCAAAGGTAAAGCCCGTCCGGCGCTTTTCCTCGCTTGCCATAATGTCGGGTTCATTCGTGCGCAGCCATGCCAGCAGCGGCACGATCAGCAGGTCGATATTACCGGCGTAGTCGGTAATAACCATGTTAAGCCGGTACTGGTATTCAAACGACAGTGAGCTGGCAAGCGTCGAGACGATGCGCCCGCTGTCGATAAACACGTTCAGCGCATCAGGGTTTCGCTGCAGCTCCGGCACGCTGTCGGTCAGCACCTGGCGCAGTTGTTGCGGTTTCAGCATCGTGTTGTTCCTGGCAGTCTTTGATGATTTCGACCTGCAGCCCGCAGGCGGCGAGTGCGGCCTCCAGCTGGCGATTATCCGCAGCCAGATCGCCCGCCGTTTTAAGGCTGTTTCCCGGCACCGGGCAGCTTGTCACGCGCGGACACCCAATCCAGATAATCTCTGGCGCTGGCGAAGGCCGGGCGGGCGTGCAGCCGGATAACATCGTCAGGCAGAGCAGCAGCAGACCAGTCACGCAGTATCGGATTTGCATCGGTTTCTCTCTGTATGGTCATTTCACGGTTAAGCGCGGCCGTGCTGGCGCGCCCCTGCATCAGCCGCAGCTCGGCCTCGCGCTTCTGGCTGGCCCTTGCATCCGCATCCAGCCTGGCTATCGCTTTATCCCGGCTCTCGATACCGGCTGACAGCGTGCCGATAATGCGCTGCGCGCTGGTCAGGTCGTCTTTGGCTACTTTCCACTGCCAGCCGGTTACGCCCAGCGCCAGCAGCGCGACGGCCAGAAGCAGCGCTATCAGGCGCGTCATGACACACCCCGCAGGCAGTAGGCTGTCTCATTCGCGCGGCGGTTCTCCAGCCCGCGATTCCTCACGCCCTTAACGAACACCCAGCTCCGCAGCTCATTACAGGCATCACGCCAGTGCTGCAGCCTGATGTAACGGGCAAAGGTCGAGCTGCAGGCCGCGCGCACGCCGACGTTAAAGGCGAATGACACGGCCGTGTCATAGACCGGCTGTGGTATATCGCTGCGCATACAGGCATCGATCCCGCGCTCGACGCGCATCACGTCATACACCAGATTAACCGCCACCTGCCGCTCGCTGACCTGGCTTTGCGGCGTCACGCCCTCTGTGTGACCGATGCCGTTAGTCCAGACTCCGGCGCTGCACTGATAGGGCGAGGTGCGGCACCCCTCAGCGTTGGCGATGAGCGCCAGTCCGGCGTCGGACGTTTTCAGGGTTTTGAACTGTGGCAGCAGCACGGCAATCGCCAGCACGGCTACCACGGCGCAGCGCTTAACGGTCTGGCTCAAGGCTCACCCCCCGCAGGCGCTGCAGCTCGTAGGTTTTGCGGCGGTAATGCCAGTTGATAAAGAACGTCGCCACGTTAGTAATGAGCGTGATAACGGCCACGCCGGAACCGACCATAAAGGCGATATCCTGTGGCGTATGACGGCCGAACCACATGAGGATGAGGCCTATCAGGTAGTTGATCACAGAGCTGATTTTTTCCATTTTCAGTCCCAAAGGTTGACGGTTTCACCAGCTGAAGATTCAGGCAGGTCGGGCAGCGTGACCTCACAGCCGTGCGGCAGCACCGGCCCGCTTTCGGCAAGGCCCGGATTAGCCGCGTAAACCAGCTCGACGGCCTGCCCGGTTCGCCCGTAATAGCGCTGGCAGATTTCGTCAACGGTATCGCCCTGCTGTGCGTAAACGTTCATCAGAGCAGATCCACAATGCAGCCGGGCTTACCGGCGATGCGGCTGATACTGAATCGCGCGTCGCGCCAGTACTCGTCGCCGCTCGCCTCGATTTCGCCCGCCTTTTTCGTGCCGCTGGCGCAGCCAGCGGCGGCGCTAATCCCTCAATTCTGGAATTTTACTGATGAGCAAACGCAGAGGCCGCAAGGCTCACACCGCCACCGCGCAGCCGGTACAGGCAACCGCACCGCAGCAGCACGCCGAGGCGTTTACCTTTGGCGATCCGACGCCGGTAATGGATAAGCGCGACATTCTGGATTACGCCGAGTGCATCGGTAACGGGCGCTGGTTTGAGCCGCCGGTCAGCTTTAACGGCCTGGCGAAAAGCCTGCGTGCGGCCATACATCACAGCTCGCCGATTTATGTAAAGCGCAACATTCTGGCATCAACATTCATCCCGCACCCAATGATGAGTCAGCAGGAGTTCAGCAAGTTTGCGCTGGATTATCTGGTCTTCGGTAACGCCTTTGCCGAGCTGCGCCGTAATGGCTTGGGTAAGCCGCTGCGCCTTGAAACCACTCCGGCCAAATTCACCCGCAGAGGCGTTAAGGATGGCGTTTACTGGTTTGTGAATGACTGGAAAGAGCCGCATGAATTTTCGGCCGGCAGCGTGTTTCATCTGCTGGAGCCGGATATCAATCAGGAGCTGTACGGCCTGCCGGAATACCTCAGCGCGCTTAACTCCGCCTGGCTGAATGAGGCGGCAACGCTGTTCCGCCGCAAGTATTATCAGAACGGCGCGCACGCCGGTTACATCCTGTATATGACCGACGCGGCGCAGAGCAGCAGCGACGTTGACCGGATGCGCCAGGCTATGCGCGACACGAAAGGGATCGGCAACTTCCGCAACCTGTTTATGTACGCGCCGAACGGTAAGCCGGACGGGATCAAGATTCTGCCGCTCAGCGAGGTAGCGACGAAGGACGATTTCTTTAACATCAAGAAGGCCAGCCGCGACGACCTGCTAAGCGCACACCGCGTGCCGCCGCAGATGATGGGGATTATCCCGGACAACTCCGGCGGATTCGGTGATGCGGTGAAAGCGGCATAGGTGTTTGTGCGTAACAAACTGACACCGCTGCAGGAACGTCTGAAGGAAATCAATAACTGGCTGGGCGAAGAGGTGATCGCCTTCCGCCCTTATTCGCTGGAAGCGGCAACAAACTGAAGATGTAACGCCTGCCTGTGCAGGCGTTAGTTATTTACCCAACCAGCGCCCGGCCTGTGCAGACTCAACCAACAAACGGAGAGTAAGCGGATCATGCGGTGCGGTGAAATCTTCCGGGAAATAGTCGTTAAAAGAGATGGTGCCGGGGTCAATGCCAAAACTGTCAGCATACCGCTCAAGTAATTCATAAGCGTCGATGGGATCCATGCGAAAGTCGTTGTTCAGATCAGTGTCCAGCTCAAGCTTGTAACGTTTTAATGTAAACAAGCTTCTGCCGTTATAATCTTCAACCAGCGCAAATACTGCCTTCTCTATATCCTCACTTACCATATTCTGTCGTCCTTATGGGCAATAAGGTTGTATTTTACCGTAGTTTTCCAGCCTATCTCCGCCACATCAGCGGCCATAATTACCCATCCTAAAACCGGTATTGTGCGACCGACGAAAGTACCCAATTTATGGGTCATCAACATTTTAATTTGGAATGGTTTTTTAGGGTTTTGTATCCACGTAGGCAACCTGAACGGGAGACGGTAATCGCGCAACAGCTTGCGAGAATACACCGAGGCATAAGAGGTACCTTTCCAGGCACCCTTTAACTTTCCTGACACGTCAATCGTATTCTGTCCCGAGTAAATTGCAGCTATGGCTATGATATCCTTTGCACCGCTAAAATGCTCAGCGGTCACATCAATCATAATCCAGAAATAAAGCTCTGCCGGGGAAAGGTTGGTAAGCCCGCCATAGAAGTAAGTCCCGTTTAACTGCTCAGTTGTATCCATATTATTCCCTTACATGGTTAACCGTATTGGTCAAAAATTTATCATATTAATTCCGATCAGTGCCATACCTCATCTGCCGCTCTCAGGCCCGATTTGCGAGGCTCAAATCCTCTTCACCAGTTCAATCTCATCAAACCATTGCGTGCCCCTCCGTGCCCCTGGCGCAGCCTCCGCATGCATGTTTGTACCCCTCGCGCGCAATGCTATCCCCGCCACGCCTGCCCGCTTTATGTATCGCTTTTCATGCATTTGCATGTACAACCTCTGAGCGCGCCAGCTCTGGTCTTACAGACGCTTAGCGATCCACTTTGGATCATGCGGATTAATGCAAGCATATGCACTTTGATGCAGAAGCAAAAAGCCACCTTAAAGGTGGCTAGTGAACGGTAGGGAAGGGGCAATTAATCATTCTGCCTGGCAGTAAATAGCGGCTTCGAAAATAGCTGTGTCGATTGTCCCTGCCATGTCGCTAATCATCGACAGTGCCATTTTTAATTCAACTTCTTTGCAATGTGCGATCAGCAATACGTCAGCAATGAACTGAATGCGTGCAACCGTTTCACTTAGATTATCTATTTTCATCAAATGATTAACTCCTTCTAGTCAAAAAATACTGTATGGATAAGCAGTATCATGATGAACTAAAATCGTAAACAATCGTGCGGCTCAGATTAGTCCGACTGCCGTTTTATTAATCAGGCAACTGTATGCCTCTTTTTCTCGCTAGTGCATTGAAGCGCTTTAATGGGGCGGCATTTTTGCGACGTCTATGGAAGATATACCCGCTTGTACCGCTCCAGTAAGAAAGCTCACCAATCTTGATTGTGTGGCCTTTCATCATGCGGACAGCTTCACCGTCGGACAGTGTTAGCCTGGAGATCTCGAAGAAACTCTTTTTCAACGCCTCACGTTTCTGCGCAATGACTCCGTTCAGAGTGATATTTGTCCGGCTCAGGTTGCTCCTGCGCTGGCTTTTCTCTTAATCGCTTAAGAATCCTTCTTCGCTCGGCGCGAGTAGGGGGCTTTGTGAAATCGATAGCGGCTTCAGAGCCTGTCGGCTCCGTACAGTTATTGACAGAACTCCGAGAGGACGCAGGCGCGTCCTTAAATTCAAAATCCAAATCAACGGCACGTTCGGGACAATCCTCCATTGCATCAGACGGGTTAAAATTGGCGTATCGTTGCCAACTTCAGTTGCGTAAACACCCTTGATACGCACAGTTTCCTCTCCGTACTCATTCATGTCTTCGCTTGCCTGATACCAGGTGCGCACAGCCAGCTCGTCGCGGCGCACAAATGGGCCACCCTGCGCGTTAACGTATCCGGCCCAGTCTCCTGCGTCGGCGGCGTCATGCGCGGCCGCAAACTCAACGCTCAGGCCGTGCGCGGTTTCGCTGTCTGCCATGCGGCGCAGTTCGCGGTAAACCGTGACCGGCGCACCGCCCACAAACTGAAATTGCCGGATGTGCCAGCGTGCCGCCCAGGCAGAAACGGCCGAGGCAGTTTCCTTAAGGTCTTTGCCGCTTTCGGCGTCCGTCTCGCCGTCCAGCGCGTAGCCGTCGATATTCTTGGAAATGTATTTAGCAACGTAACCCGTCGCGCTACCTTTCTCCGGGTCGATAGCCTCGGCGTGAAAGCGGGCCTTACGGGCTTTGTCGGTTGTCAGCTCGCTGCCGTCTTGCTGCCAGGCGTAGTCGCGCATAATCTCGCGCACGCGTTCAGCCTGCTCCGGACGCATAAACATGAGCATGTGCCAGTGCGGAGTCGCATCATGATGAGGCTCAGCAACGCGGATCCCGAAGATGCGGATTTCTTCGCGGTGCAGCTTGGCGCGGATTTTCTGCCAGACGCTGCAGAGATAACGTTGCGTGTCTGCCGGGCTGGCACCGTTCCATTTGCGGTTACGATGCCCGGTTTTGATTGTGGCGTGATAGCGCGCCGGGGCGGTGAGGGTGTAAAACTCGCCGATAAAGCCCATCTCGTTGCAGATGTTTTCGAAGCCGCGAATGCGGGTCATCAGCTCGCAGCGGCGAATCGCCGGATTGGCCACACTGCCGTCGTATTTCTCGATCAGGCTGATACGGTTGCCTTCTTCGTCTTCCAGCTCCATTCCCTTCAGAAACTCACGGGTGCGGCGCTTCTGCTCGCGCCACTCTGAAACGGTCATGCTGCTGGCGTAGGGGGTGTGCTTTTTGCTGACGTTAGCCAGGGCGATCTGAAGGTGTTCACGCCATGATGCAGCCACTCGCCGCAGTCGGCCTTTCCACCACTTTTCCGTCTGCATACGCATGATCGCCGGGATAACTTCCTCCGGGTCAAACAGCCGTGACGTGACTTTATCCCATAATGGCGGGGTCTGGCTCAGCTCACGGGTAATGGTGGCGGCGGTCATGTAAACGCGGTGCGTGTATTTGTAATCTGACTCGTCGCTGGCCTGCGCGTGCGCCTGTACCAGCTCAGCGAGAATGAAATTAGCCACATACCCGGCCAGCAGATCGACATCGGCGCGAGCCATATCCGGCAGGCGGTTAAAACGGCGCATTAGAATGAAAAGCTGACCACCTGCTATAGCCGCATTGTCGCGCTCAGTTGCGTTACCGCCGAGTAAACTTAATGTACTCCCCTTCATCACGCCGAGACGATATTGAGCATTAACGGTTTCAACGCGTGGCAATGTGCGCTCAACAAATGTCTTTGTTAAGTACGCATTGGCGCGGGCTGTTCCCTGTGTCTTTTCAAGATCACTAACGCGGCGTTTAACGTCGAGCTGTATCACAGTCGGCTGCTTTTCAAGTAGCTCCTGCGCACGCACTAAAGCCGCAATCATCTGAGTGCGGCTGTGCATTTCCTCATAGGTGGGATAAGGGCTGGCGATGGCTTCCCGTGGAGCATTCCACGGGTAAGCAAATTCCTCATGCATCAGACATTGCCCTGCCGGTGTTTATTGCGATGTTCCTCAATTTCCTGGCAGGAAACGCAGCGAATTACACTCAGATATGCGCGGCGGCGCGTTTCAGGAATTGGGGTATCACAGTCTTCACAAAATGAGGCGCTTATAGCAGGCGCGCGCGCGGCTGTTACAGCCAGAATCAGTCAAGGGACCATATCTCTTTTGCGAGGGCGGCTTAAAATCGGGCTGCATGCGCGCAATTTGAAAATGACCGAAACAGCAGCAAAACATATGCTTGAACCCAGTCGGTATGTACCTTTGCAGATTCAGGAAAGAGCTATTCGTTTTGGTAAGCGAATGCCAGACCCTCGTGAAGGAAAAGGAATGTTCCGATACGAAACGGATATTTATAAACTGCGCTACGATAAGCAGCGAAGGGAATATGTTCATCAGAAATACAAATTTGAAGTAATAGTCAGGGAATCAGACTGGACAATATCTCATTTTAAATATTTTTATTAGCTGACAAGGAAATTTCAATGTTTGATATCAGGAATGAAGAGTTTACATTCGCAATCGCTCCCTTTGAACGCGTAGTGGATAACGAAGCCGATCCTGTTAATCATCACTGGGACTGGATACAGTCCTGGGTGGAGTTTTCGGTAAGCGGCCTGAAAGTGGCATTTAAAACGGAGTTCACCGTTGGAGAATTGAAAATGCTGAAAAAAGAATTCTCAGCTTTTCATCAGGCGCTTATTAATCAGCAAAAGATCAGGTCGTTTAACTATCAGAGCGATATTCATCAACTGGACATGATACTGACCAATGAAAAAAGTATTGATGGCGTAACTGTTGATTTCATTCTTCGCCCGGAACCACATGCCGACAGCGTCCAGGTTAAAGGCAGCTTTGGCCTTGATGAAAGCTATTTCCCCGACATTCTGAATCGACTTGATGAAATGATTCAATGGCAGAATTAAACATTCTGCCATTGAAAATTTTAATAGAAAGCTACGGGCGTAAAACGAATTTTCTATTCAGGCGTTTTCGGCCAGCTGATAGCTGGCGCATTTGTGATATCTGCAGCCTGTACCGCCTGCACGTACTTCATCCAGGTGGTCAGCGTGGCTTTATCCGCATCAGTAATGATGCCGGGCAGCAGCTGCGTCTGCCATGCCTGAGTAATTCCGTTGACCTCACTCACGCCCGCTGACTTTTCGCTGGCCGCTGCGTCAAGCAGTGACTGCTGCTGCGCATCGCCGTCGGTTACCCACTTTTCACCGTCCCACTTGTCAAACGCGGTTGCTGGAGCCTGCGTTGTGGTGTCTGCCAGATAGTCGCTAGGCCCCGTAATATTCACTGACGCGCCCCGGAAACCGGGTAAACCGTTTCGCCACGATGGTCCGGCACGCTAATGTTGGCTTTCATCGTGCCGCCCTTTTTGACTTCCAGCTGCGCAGTTATGAGCAGCGTTGCGCATTCCACTTCTGGCGAGTCAAAGAGGATTTTTACCGCCGCTTTAATAGTTGCCGTCTGTATGCCGGTTGCGGTCTGTGCGCCGGTTTCCGGCTCGTATTCGATCACCGCATCGTCAGGAAATGACCAGCGCATCGGCCCAGGCAGACGGAGCCGGATTGTCATAAGAGAAAATTCCCGGCAGCACAAAGCCGGTATCAAGTTCACCACCGAGGCACAGTACAAGCACCTGCTCACCCACTGACGGCGCATTCCAGGAGCGGGTTTTACCCGCGCGGGCGCTGAATGTCTTCGGGTTGTTCATTCATGATTTAGATTTTATTTTCCCCACAAGCTAAAGCTAACATCAGTTACGCATAGCCAGCCCGTTGCGGCAGGAAAATGGCTACGCCATGCGCGTTAACGCATCCCGTCCAGTCTAAGTGGATGTTCCTTGTGAAATTTTATATGCTTATTGGATATTAAAATGATCATGACACTATTTGACGTAGATGCAGTGATTAACAACGAATAAAAATCAGATGCTATAAATGAGAGGTTGAATAAGTGAAGCGTGTATTTTTATGGCTCATGCAATCATTTATCTATTTAATCCCTGCTGCTTTAATTGTTGCAGGAGTTTATATTTTCATTCTATTTATTCCTGAATATGCGGCGATTATTAGCATAATATGGGTGATGGTTGTTTCTTATGTGTATATTAAATACAATCGATGGTATTAGGTTTGTTAAGAGATCTTCGTGATCCTGATTTAATCGATAGCGTTAAAGTGTGAAGTGTGACGAAAAAAATGATCTCCTTAGTGAGGTTGGCTGCCATTTAGCGATTATATAATCTGGTTTCTCTGGTTAAGTCCTGTCTGAGATATCATTGAGTCAGGCTCGCGCTCTGTCTTATTTTCTGACATATAAATCATCTTAATAACTGCTCTGTTATTCTTACTTTAGGTCCCCTTAATACTCATGATACCCCCCATTTTACTGCCAGCAGAACAGAGGCTTTCCGGACGCTTCTCCTCAAAATTGATCTCAATCAATATATCTAAACATCTTCCCCGAACGGTCCTCCACGTTTATTTAACGTATAAAAACCAGGTCGTAACCAGCCCCGGTGATTTTTAACCAGGGTTTATTATGTTCTTAAAAAAAGTTATTCCTTGTGCGATCGTGGCGTTAGCGAGTGCATCCATGTCTGGTTGTGTGATGGCAGAGGGAGGATACCATCGCGGCCCATCATCTGAATGGCATCATCACCATGCGTCTTATCAGGACCAGCAAAATGATAATGGCTGGAGCCACCATGCCGGACCAGCCGCATCAGAAAATAACGCTTCTCAGCATCTGGGGCCACCGCCCGCGACGGATAGTGCAAATCAGCATCTGGGACCACCGCCAGCCTCGGATAATTCTACTGAACACAGGGGACCGGCAACTGACAGTGGCATTCACCGCTGGCAACCGAGCGACTCCGCTGAGTAATTGATACGAAGCATTTAGATGAACAGGGGCGCTATCGCCCCTTTTAACCGGTAATCGCCGTCTGAAAAGGTTCTTCACGATAAACGTGCTTCACGCATCCAGTAAGTCACTCATGATTTCCAAAGCTTTAACACGCAAAATCCCTTTAGTAACGCACCTCAAAACTGACTTCACTCACAAAGGCAGCAACAACTCTTTCTGTCCCGCACCCAAAGCTAATCTGTAATCTTGCCATCATTCCCGTATGGCATATTCTTGAGATTCAATCAAAAGGAGTAACGTTTATGAAAGCGGCAATTGCTAATAGTGAACACAAGGTTGAAGTTGTTGAGAAGACGCTGCGTCCTCTCAAAACCGGTGAAGCCCGGCTCAGGATGGAATGCTGTGGTGTATGCCATACCGATTTGCATGTTAAGAACGGTGATTTCGGCGATAAAACGGGTGTGACCCTGGGTCATGAAGGGATCGGTATCGTTGAGGAAGTCGCACCGGATGTGACGTCACTCAAGCCTGGCGATCGGGCCAGCGTCGCCTGGTTTTTCAAGGGCTGCGGTCACTGCGAATACTGTAACTCCGGTAACGAAACCCTCTGCAGATCGGTAATCAATGCCGGTTTCACAGCCGATGGCGGCATGGCTGAAGAGTGCATTGTCGTTGCAGATTACTCGGTCAAAGTCCCTGATGGACTTGATCCTTACGCTGCCAGTAGCGTCACCTGTGCCGGTGTCACCACCTATAAAGCGGTTAAGGTGTCAGAAGTTAAACCGGGACAATGGCTGGCCATTTATGGTCTTGGCGGGCTGGGAAATCTCGCGCTGCAATATGCAAAAAATGTCTTCAACGCCAAAGTGATCGCGGTTGATGTCAGTGATGGTCAGCTGGCACTGGCGAAGGAGATGGGAGCCGATCTGGTGGTCAATTCGGCCAGCGAAGATGCAGCGCGCATTATTCAGGAGAAAACCGGTGGAGCACATGCTGCTGTGGTGACGGCGGTGGCTAAAGCGGCCTTTAACTCGGCGGTGGATGCGGTGAGAGCAGGAGGGCGCGTCGTGGCTGTCGGACTGCCGCCGGAAGCGATGAGTCTTAATATTCCCCGTCTGGTACTTGATGGCATTCAGGTGGTGGGATCACTGGTCGGAACGCGAAACGATTTGGCAGAAGCCTTCCAGTTTGCGGCAGAAGGGAAAGTCGTGCCTAAAGTGACCAAAAGGAAGATTGGTGAGGTCAATGACATCTTTGATGAGATGGTGCAGGGCAAAATCCGTGGCAGGATGGTAATCGACTTCACCGGTCACTCTGCTGATTAAAGTTCATCTGACTCCTGCAAAGGCCCGCATCCTGCGGGCTTTTTAATATCGTTAAGATCTCTCTGAGCCCTTCAGAGCACAATCCTTCTAACCATTAATAAGCCAGTCTTTATGTTTCATGATGTGATTTTGACTTGAACTTTACCGGTAACATTATAGTTTATGGGGTGAAAGGTTATTACACACACGTGAAGGAGGGTTATTTATGGCGAAGCATCACTTACTTAAATCGATTGAAATAACAGCGATTGTGCTCTTTGTTCTGATACTGGCATATCTGATTTTGACAGGGTTACTGTCATCAACAGGCGTGGATCATGCCTGGCCTTATCCCAATCAGTAACTGAGTGCCACACCAGGGAAAGCATTAATAAAATGACCCTCTCACAGGGCAAACAACCCCGCGATGGCGAGGTTGAATTGACGTTATACCAGACTCACTGACAGCAGTATCAGCTCTTCGGTTTCCAGCGACAGACTTTTTTTGGTTTCGAACATAAAGGTTTCCAGCGCCTCCTCGACATCGTCACCCTCAATAAAGGCGTGAGTCGTGACATGATTTTCACCTTTTGGCTTGATCACGTAAGAAACAAACCACTTCTTCTTTTCCATAATGCTTATCCTCGTTTTAAATCCTGATACCGCGTTTTGGCAATGGTATATTTTTATGCCAGACATTTAGCTGGTGGTGTGGAGTTCGACCAGCAAAGTCTAGTTCACCTCAGCAGGCGTGCTGGCGACGGCATGTGATAAACACCTGTTCAGAGCAGATAGATTGTGTAAGCGGCAATAAAAAAGCCCCATCCGGGGCTTTTAAAAAAAGAACGGCCGGTGTTAAAAACTCAACTGGTCTGATCGGCCAGCTTCGGCTTCAGCACGCGTTTACCCATCTGAATGCCGGGCTTCTCAACATACTTATAGAGTAAAGAGGCCAGGGCATAGGTTAGCGGGATGGTTGAGACACAGACGATCAGGAAGCGCATCATGTCGCTCTTAAACTCAATGTCGGTGTGAGTGAGCAGCAGCGCAATCATCGGGATCACAATCAGCAGGTGCAGCAGGTAGACCGAGAACGAGACGTCACCCAGCCAGGTGCTAAGACGGTTGTTCAGCAGCTTACGTGGCAGAGCAATCAGCGTTGCCATCAGGCTGCCCTGTGGGTATTGCCACAGAATTGCTGCCATCCCGACAATCATCAGCGCTTCCATTATCACCTGCAGCTTGATCGCGCCCATTCCCATTGCCACGCTGACGACCGGGCCGAGCAGCGCGAAGGCGACATAGAGCAGGGATTTACGGCGAATTGCTTCGGCCAGCAGCATGCCCGCCAGGAACATATTTAGCTTTATCAGAATCATGGAAGGCATTTCAAACGCCTCATAATAATCTGCCAGCACATACCGTCCGGCGCAGCAGAGCGCCATAATGCCTATCAGTGAGGCCGCATAACCAAAGCGCAGCGTCACCAGCATAATGAACGGAAACAGCACATAGAACTGCATCTCCAGCCCGATGCTCCAGTCAGGCAGCACGGTATTGAAACCATATTCGGGCAGCAGGCCGAACAGGAAGCTGAAGTGAGTGAGGATGTTTGCCAGTGACTGATCGGTGTAACGCGACGATTCAGTGGCGGTGCCGTAATAAAAATGGGCGATAGTGTCACGCATCTCGCCAAACCACGGGCCATAAATCAGCGCGATGATTAAAAGCAGATAGTAGAGCGGGGCGATACGGAAGAAGCGACGGATCCAGAACTTTTTAATGGTCTCCATGCTCTGCCACGGCTCTTTCTGCTGACGTTCAACATAGTTTTTCGCCATCAGATAACCCGATAACAGAATAAACAGATCGACCCCGATGCCAGGCGATGAAATCAGTGTGATGTGGCAATGTATCAGTAAGCTGATATGGCCAACCAGTACCCAGAGAGAGGCGATGCCGCGTAACCCCTCCAGCTCCGTGGACCAACCTCGTGTTGCAGACATAACTCTTCCTCGTTTTTATCCGACTTTTGGCGCTCACTAAGCCTTAAGACAACAGATATGTAAACGGGTCTTTACAAAAGTGAGAAGATTCCGACGCGGTCGGGAAGGGGAAATCAACTGAAACTGGAGAAGAGAGCACGGAAAGTTAAGGGTGTACGAAGGCACACCCATAACAAAAATAACTGAATCAAAATGCCTGTTATGCCAGCTTTAACAGGATCATGCCGGCCAGCAGCAGGGTCAGGCCTGCCCAGCCTTTACGATTCAGCCGTTGATCGAATAATACCCAGCCGGCCGCGACAGTCGCGATAATTCCAAAACCACCCCAGACCGCATAGGCAATCGACAGAGCAATACCTTTTACCGCCTGAGCCAGTGCGCTGAACGCAAGCAGGACACAGCAGAGTGAAAGCAGACCGTGCAGCGGTCTTTTAAACCCATCAGAATATTTAAGGAATATATTGGCGGCAATCTCCAGCACGATAGCCAGCGCCAGCCAGGCTGCGTGGACGAAATCAGCGATGACCATGATTAACCTCCGCTGATGAGTGCATGCCGGTTTTGATCAACACAATGCCAGCGACCAGCGTCATCAGTCCGCAGACTTTCATCGCAGACAACACTTCATCAAACAGCTGTACGCTGAATAATGTAATCAGCAGGATGCCAGCGCCTTCCCACAGGGCGTAAGCCACGCCCAGAGCTATACGTTTAGTGGTGAAGCTCAGCAGGATATAAGAACAGGCAATCATGCCCAGCATCATCAGGTAGCCTGAGTGGCTGCCGTTGAGGCTGGACCATTTCATAAAAAGGGTGCCAATAATTTCAGTGATAATCGCGAGTGACAATAAAACTCAGGCGCGCATGGGAACTCTCCAGCAACGAAAAATGACGACCTGCCATAACGCACAGTGTGCAGGCAGACTCAAAACAGTATCGATGTGGTGAGGAAACTACAGGGCGTTACGCCAGTGCTGATCGGCGGCATTCCAGCAAGAGGGGAAAGCGGGGAAGAGGCAGGACATGAACATTCTGCTCATAAAATTTACAACGCATCCACATTGTTGCTTCTCATCAGTGGACGAATAGTGTCTCCGGTAAAACAGATGCTGGGTTTACAGCATTCTGCAAATCATCAAATCAACAGCAGATACTGCCTGGTTTGATTGCGGTTAAGGTTCAGGGGTTTACCGGGGCGAGTTTAGAAAATGATGGCGTGTAATAATAAGTGCGATAAATCGGGCAAAAAAAGTGCCGGACAACAGTCTGCCCGGCACCTTATAAGTGACACTGTAACTAACTATTCAGCACGCTGGGGGACTGTACGAACCGGGGCGTCACCAGCAACATAGTATGAAGCGGTGCTGCGTGGCAGTGGGTCGCGTCCACGGATCTTATCGGCAATCTTCTCGCCAATCATGATGGTGGTCGCATTCAGGTTACCGGTGATGATCAACGGCATAATCGACGCATCCACCACGCGTAATCCTTCCAGCCCATGCACGCGACCTTCGCCATCAACGACAGACATTGGATCGTTACCCATCTTACAGGTACCGCACGGGTGATAAGCGGTTTCGCCGTGATTACGGACGAATTCGTCCAGCTGTTCATCCGTCTGGCAATCCAGGCCCGGACTGATTTCACGTCCACGATACTTATCCAGCGCTGGCTGATTGATGATCTGGCGCGTGATGCGGATAGCATCGCGGAACTCATGCCAGTCCTGCTCATGCGACATGTAGTTAAACAGAATGGCCGGATGACGACGCGGATCGCGTGACTTCAGGCGCACATGACCGCGGCTTGGCGAACGCATCGAGCCGACGTGACACTGGAAGCCATGCGCATCAACGGCGTTAGAACCGTTGTAATTAATCGCTACCGGCAGGAAGTGATACTGAATGTTCGGCCAGCTGAACTCTTCGCGGCTACGGATAAAACCACCCGCTTCAAACTGGTTACTGGCGCCGATACCGGTGCCATTAAACATCCACTCTGCACCGATTTTCGGCTGGTTCCACCACTTAAGGGCCGGATAGATTGAAACCGGCTCTTTACACTCATACTGAAGATACATCTCCAGATGGTCCTGCAGGTTTTCACCCACGCCCGGCAGATCGTGAACCAGTGGAATATCGAACTGCTTCAGCAGCTCCGGTGAGCCCACGCCAGAACGCTGCAGGATCTGCGGCGAGGCAATAGCACCGGCACACAGCAGCACTTCACGGCGAGCGGTCACTTTGTTAATGGTGTTGCTGTCGCCCTGCAGATATTCCACGCCGACTGCGCGTTTGCCATCGAACACAATGCGATCGGTGGTGGCATGAGTAATGATCTTCAGGTTTGCACGGCCTTTGGCCATGTCGAGATAGCCACGTGCGGTGCTGGAACGGCGACCGTTTGGTGTTACGGTACGATCCATCGGACCAAAACCTTCCTGCTGATAGCCGTTGAGGTCATCAGTGCGCGGATAACCCGCCTGCACGCCTGCCTCAATCATGGCTTCAAACAGCACGTTATTGCCGGCTTTAGGCGTGGCGACGCACACCGGGCCATCTCCACCGTGGAAATCGTTCGGGCCGATATCACGGGTTTCCGCTTTACGGTAATAAGGCAGGCAGTCCAGATAGCTCCAGTTCTCCAGCCCTGGTTCACTGGCCCAGTTATCGAGGTCCATTGCGTTACCACGGATGTAACACATACCGTTAATCAGTGATGAACCGCCCAGGCCTTTTCCGCGACCACATTCCATGCGGCGATTGTTCATGTACGGCTCTGGCTCAGTCTCATACGCCCAGTTATAGCGTTTTCCCTGCAGCGGGAAGGCGAGGGCAGCAGGCATCTGAGTGCGAAAATCAAAACGATAATCCGGGCCGCCCGCTTCCAGCAACAGAACGCTGACGTTGCTCTCTTCGGTCAGGCGGGTGGCCAGAACGTTTCCTGCGGATCCAGCGCCAATAATAATGTAATCATATTCCATTCGTCGTTCCTCAGGTGAAGTGATTAAAAGACTGACTGAAAACGCGTCAGCTCAACCTGCACGGACTTCACCTGGGTGTAGCTCTGCAGTGTCATCAGGCCATTCTCACGGCCAATGCCGGAGTGCTTATAGCCACCCACTGGCATCTCTGCGGCTGATTCGCCCCAGGTATTAATCCAGCAGATTCCTGCTTCGATCTGATGAATCACGCGGTGCGCTTTATTAAGATCCTGCGTCACCAGTCCGGCGGCCAGACCAAATTCGGTGTCGTTGGCACGGCGAATCACTTCTTCTTCGGTTTCATAGCTCAGGATCGACATGACCGGTCCGAAGATCTCTTCACGGACGATCTTCATCTCATCACGGCAGTCGGTAAACACAGTCGGTGCAACCCAGGCACCCTGGTCGAAATCACCACCGGTCAGACGTTTACCGCCGAACAGCAGGCGTGCGCCTTCAGCAATGCCCGATTCGATGTAGCGCATCACGTTATCGCGATGGCTGAAGCTGACCAGCGGGCCAAAGTTGGTGGCGGGATCACGCAGATCGCCGGCCTGAATACGGGCAACGCGTTCGCTGATTTTGGCTTCGAATGCCGCTTTCAGTTTTGCAGGAATAAAGACGCGGGTGCCGTTGGTGCAGACCTGTCCGGAGCTGTAGAAGTTCGCCATCATGGCGATATCGGCGGCCAGATCGAGATCGGCATCATCAAAGATAATCAGCGGGGATTTACCGCCCAGTTCCATGGTGACTTCTTTCAGCGTTGAACCCGCTGCATTCGCCATTACTTTTTTGCCGCTGACAACGCCGCCGGTGAAGGAGACTTTGTCGATGCCAGGATGCTCAGTGAGCAACTGGCCGGTGACCGAACCGATGCCCGGCAGCACGTTAAATACGCCATCCGGCACACCTGCTTCGGTGTAGATTTCAGCCAGCTTCAGGGCAGTAAGCGGCGTCACTTCGCTGGGTTTGAAAATCATTGCGTTACCCGCAGCCAGCGCTGGGGCTGATTTCCACAGGGCGATCTGAATCGGGTAGTTCCAGGCACCGATACCGGCGACTACGCCCAGCGGTTCACGGCGTGTATAGACGAAAGAGGTTTCACGCAGGGGGATCTGCTGACCTTCCAGCGCCGGAACGAGCCCTGCGTAATACTCCAGCACGTCTGCACCGGTGACGATATCGACCGCTGAGGTTTCGCTGTAAGGCTTACCGGTGTCGAGCATTTCCAGCTCAGCCAGCGCATCATTCCGCTCACGCAGAATATCAACAGCGCGACGCAGGATGCGCGAACGCTCCATGGCGGTCATCGCGGCCCAGACTTTCTGGCCTTTTCTGGCGGCAGCAACGGCGCGATTGACATCTTCCTGGCCGGCGGCATGAACCTCTGCCAGCACTTCGCCGTTGACCGGGTTAATCGTCTGGAACGTTTCGCCAGACGCTGCGGCAACATAAGCGCCATCAATGTAGAGTTTCTGCTCGGTAAATCGGGACATGTTTTCTCCTTCCGTTATTCGTGCTCGCCAGCCAGTTGCTGACGGATGAATTGGGTGGTCAGTGTACGGGCGATGACCGGGCTGAAAGGCTTTCCACTCAGCGCGGCGCGGAGCCAGAGACCATCTATCAGGGCGGCCAGACCATGTGCGGCCAGTCGTGCCTTTTCCAGTGGCAGTTCACGCCGGAACTCGACCACCAGCGTAGAGTAGAGTCGCCTGCTGCTGACCCGCTCCAGGCGGTTGAGCTGGGGTTGATGCATGCTGCTCGACCAGAAGTCGAGCCAGGCTTTCATCACTGCCGTATGCACCTGAGTTTCATCAAAATTCCCGTCAACGATGGCACGCAGGCGCTCTTCTGCCGGTGCATCGCGAAGCGGTTGTAACCGCGACAGTACTGCCTCACGGAGCTGGCGCGTGACATCACGCATTGTTGCTTCCAGCAAACCGTTCTTATCTTTGAAATAGTGACTGATGATGCCGGTGGACACACCCGCCCGACGGGCGATCTGGGCGATAGTGGCATCATTAATCCCTACTTCATTAATCGTGCTCAGGGTCGCATCAATCAGTTGCCGACGTCGTATCGGCTGCATCCCTACCTTTGGCATTGCTCCAGCTCCACCCTCAAATCGAGCCCCTATTTAAACTTTTTTTGATTGCACGTTCAATATAAAAAGAAACTTTGTTAGGATGCTGTTCTTAAAATGTAGCAAAAGCGAAACGGCAATGAGTGCTAAAATAGGCTGGTTTGCTGCACGCTCTAACAGGAAGTCACAGATAGAAACATAGCCGCACGGCCCGTAGTCCGGGGGCGGCACAACGTATCCATTGCGTATTTTCAGGACATTAACCAGAGGTAATCGATGAATAATCCACCTGCCGGTGAAAAAGACAGACTCAATCCCGTTGTATTTTATACCTCTGCCGGATTGATTCTGACGTTTTCACTTGTGACGATTCTCTACAGTGAACTGGCCGCGAGCTGGATCCTCAAGGCGGTAAACTGGGTCTCCGCCACCTTTGGCTGGTACTACATGCTGGCTGCCACGCTCTATATCGTGTTTGTGCTCTACATGGCCTGCTCACGCTTTGGCTCGATCAAGCTCGGGCCTGAGCACTCCAAACCCGAGTTCAGCGTGCTCAGCTGGTCTGCCATGCTGTTTGCCGCCGGGATCGGCATCGACCTGATGTTCTTCTCGGTCGCTGAACCGGTGACGCAGTACATGCAGCCACCGGAGGGCGCAGGGCAGACCCTTGAAGCGGCCCGTCAGGCGATGGTCTGGACGCTGTTCCACTACGGACTGACCGGCTGGTCGATGTATGCACTGATGGGCATCGCACTGGGCTACTTCAGCTATCGTTATAATCTGCCACTGACTATCCGTTCGGCGCTCTATCCTATTTTTGGTAAACGCATCTATGGCCCGATTGGTCACACGGTGGATATCGCAGCCGTGGTCGGCACCATTTTTGGTATCGCCACCACATTAGGGATAGGGGTCGTACAGCTGAACTACGGCCTGAAAGTGCTGTTTGATATTCCGGAAGGCCTGACCGCACAGGCTGCGCTGATAGTCCTTTCCGTCGTGATCGCTACAATCTCTGTCACATCAGGCGTCGATAAAGGAATTCGTTTTCTCTCTGAGCTCAACGTGATCATGGCTCTGGGGCTGATTCTGTTTGTGTTGTTCTTTGGCAACACCGAGTTCCTGCTGAATGCGCTGGTACTGAACGTCGGCGATTACATCAACCGCTTTATGGGCATGACGCTTAATACCTTTGCCTTTGATCGTCCGACCCAATGGATGAACAGCTGGACGCTCTTCTTCTGGGCGTGGTGGGTGGCCTGGTCGCCATTTGTCGGCCTGTTCCTGGCACGTATCTCACGCGGTCGTACCATCCGTGAATTCGTACTGGGCACGCTGATTATTCCTTTCACCTTTACGCTGCTGTGGCTCTCTGTGTTCGGTAATGCCGCGCTGTATCAGATCATTCATGGCAATACCGAGTTTGCGCAGGAAGTGATGAATCATGCAGAACGCGGCTTCTATAGCCTGTTGGCGCAATACCCGGCGTTTAAACTCAGCGCATCGATCGCCACCATCACCGGTATGCTGTTCTATGTGACCTCGGCGGATTCCGGTTCGCTGGTGCTGGGTAATTTCACCTCACGCCTCAAAGACATCAACAGCGATGCGCCCAACTGGTTGCGTATCTTCTGGTCCGTGGCGATTGGCGTTCTGACCCTGAGCATGCTGATGACCAACGGTATCACTGCCTTGCAGAACACCACGGTGATTATGGGGCTGCCGTTCAGCTTTGTTATCTTCTTTGTGATGGCCGGGCTGTTTAAATCTCTGAAGATTGAAGACCACCGTCGGGCCAGCGCCACGCGCGACACTGCGCCTTATCTGGCGCATGCCACCGATCGTCTGACCTGGAAGAAACGCCTGTCTCGTCTGATGAACTATCCTGGCTCGCGCTACACCCAGCAGATGATGGAAAAGACCATTTATCCGGCGATGCAGGAGGTGGCGAAGGAGCTGGAGTTGCGTGATGGCCGCGTGACGCTGGAAAGCGTTGAGGCAGATGAGGCTAACCCGATTGGCTATCTGGATCTGCGCGTTCATCTGGGCGAAGAGCAGGACTTTATCTATCAGGTCTGGCCGCAGCAATATTCGATTCCGGGCTTTACCTATCGCGCCCGCAGCGGTAAGTCGACCTACTACCGACTGGAAACTTTCCTGATGGAGGGCAGCCAGGGCAACGACTTGATGGATTACAGCAAAGAGCAGGTAATTATCGACATACTGGATCAGTATGAGCGACACCTGAACTTCATCCATCTCAACCGTGAAGCACCGGGCAGCAACATCAGCTTCCCGAGCGTCTGAATCAGGGCCCGTCAGTGAGCAATTGCTGGCGGGCTTTTTTTTCGCTACCGTCGTCCTGAACTAACCGTCTTCACCTGACGAAATCGACTATCTTTAGGGCTTTCTGGCCTGATGCCAGAAAAGCACAGACAGGGAGTCATGATGGGAAAAATATTCAGTACGTTTCTGCCGCTTTACACGACCACGTTGCTGATGCTGCTCGGTTCCGGTTTGCTGACCACCTATGTCTCATTACGGCTGGCCAGCGAGCATGTCAACGGCGCGCTGATTGGCTCAATCATTGCGGCCAACTACATCGGACTGGTGATCGGCGGCAAAGTGGGGCACAACCTGATAGCCCGCGTCGGCCATATACGCGCCTACGTGGCCTGTGCCGGGATCATTACCGCGTCTGTGGTTGGTCACGGGCTCACCGACTTTATTCCGTTGTGGGTCTTTCTGCGTCTGATTATCGGGCTCTGCATGATGTGTCAGTACATGGTGCTGGAGAGCTGGCTTAACGATCAGGCGGAATCATCCCAGCGCGGCATGATTTTCGGCTTATACATGGTCGCCACTTATCTTGGACTCAGTGGCGGACAGGTGATACTGAGCCTGCAATCGGGCTTTGGCGTCAGCACCCTGCTGATTGTGGCACTCTGTTTCGCACTCTGTCTGGTGCCAATTGCCCTGACGACCCGCACTCACGTCAGGCCGATGACACCTGCGCCGATGGAGCTGGGCTATTTTATCCGCACTATCCCCAAACTTCTCGGCACCACACTGGTGACCGGTATGGCCATTGGCGCGTTCTACGGCCTGGCACCGGTCTACGGCAGCAGTAAGGGATTTACTACCAGCCAGACCGGCTATTTTATGAGTCTGACGATTTTTGCCGGTCTGGTATCGCAATTTCCGCTGAGCTGGCTTTCTGACCGCTTCGATCGTCAGCGACTGCTGTTTATCATTGCCATCCTGTTTGCCGTAGCCTGTGTGCCGCTGGTGGTGTTGCCGCACCTGACCTTCCACTGGATGATCGGCATCGCCTTTGCTGCCAGCATGATGCAGTTTGCGCTCTATCCGTTGCAGGTGGCGCTGGCCAACGATCAGGTTGCCCCCGAGCGTCGTGTCTCGTTAACCGCCTGTCTGCTGATGGCGTTTGGTATCGGCGCCAGTATCGGGCCGCTGGTGGTGGGCGCGCTGATGGAGCCGCTCGGCAGCAATATGCTCTATCTCTTCTTTATGCTCTGCGCGCTGGTGATCGGCGGACTGAGCTTTGTCCGAGCGCCTGGCCCGCTTCCGACGACCGAAGTGCCGCTGCCGCACGTGGTGATGCCTGACAGTCTGGCGACCTCGCCACTGGGTGCTGCGCTGATCCCAACGCTGGAAGAGGAGGTGATTCATGCGTCAATGGGCGGTCAGGAGCCGGAAGATGAACGCGAAAGTGACGAAGACACGAGGGTCGAAGAAAATTTGACGGATGATATCCTTGAGAATCAGCAAAATAAATAGCGCCCGCATGGCATTGCGACGCTCGCCGCTGTCTGTACGGTTTAAGCAGGATGTCCGGATCTGGCGCACACCTGTCCGTTTACTGGCTCGACATCCGGGCCAGTAAACGCGATGCTGACGGATACACTTCTTCAGGAGTCACTCTATGCTGGAACTTCGCCCCAACTGTGAACGCTGCGATGTTGATCTTCCGCCATCCTCTCTGGCGGCTCGCATCTGCTCGTTTGAATGCACATTCTGCGCTGACTGCGATGAGCATCTCGCGCATATTTGTCCCAACTGCAGCGGCGAACTGGTGCGCCGTCCGGTGCGTCCGGCAGAGAAGTTGCAAAAATACCCGGCTAAACTGCGCAGTTGATCTCAAATGACAACGAAAATGTTTCGGACAGAATAGCCTGTCGTCTCTGATGTCGTTATCATAAATTACGTCCCTTACAGAGCTACCACCTTAACTGAGTGCCGGAGATAAGCGCCGGAAGGGACGCACTTTTCACCCGCCATAAATTTCTCTTCCCCCAATAGCCTTACACTCTCTGCCTGCTTCCTTTGCACTCAGCTTTCCTTTTCCCCATGCCGGTTCAGGTTGAGCTCTGACTATACTTTGGGGATATTTTCAGCAGAGAGGCGGGGGCAGCGATGTGTTACCACGTCCTGAATGGCGCGAAGTGGCGGCGGATCTGGGTCGTTGGCGATCTGCATGGTTGCCGTCGCGAACTGGATCTATTGCTGGAGCAGCATAAGTTTGATCCGCAGCAGGACTTACTGATTTCGGTTGGCGACATTATCGATCGCGGGCCGGACAGTCTGGGTTGTCTGGCGCTGCTGCAGGAACCCTGGTTTCGCTGCGTACGGGGAAATCATGAGGAAATGGCGCTGTCGGCGTTGCAGGGCCAGGAGATGGCGCTCTGGCAGATGAACGGGGGAGACTGGTTTTTTCGTCTGCGTGGCGCGGCGCTGATCGCGGCACGTCACGCGCTGCGCCGCTGCCGCGAGCTGCCGCTGATCCTTCATCTGCAACTCGGCGAGCGCATTATTGTCATTGCTCATGCGGATTATCCTGCTCAGGAATACGCGCTCAATAAGCCACTCGACTGGCAACAGGTGGTCTGGAGCCGTCAGCGGCTGGAGGGTATTGAGTCAGGTGAACAGGCAGGCATCCGTGGCGCGGACGCCTTTTACTTTGGGCACACGCCACTAAAACAATCGCTGACGATTGCCAATCTGCACTATATCGATACCGGTGCAGTGTTTGGCAATCATCTGACCCTGCTGCGACTAAAATGAGTTACCGGAACAGGCGTCCGTCGCGAACCAGTTCACGTGGGTAGCTGTTCTTGATGCGGGTACCGACTTTCTTTGCCAGCCCCAGCGGCTGGTGCTGATACGTCACAATCATCTCGTTGTTTGCGGGTGCGGTTTCCGGATAGATATCCCGGCCGCGATACCACTCTTCCGCCTCTGCCGCCGTTAGCTCAAAGGTCTGCGTCGTATCGGGCTGCGCCAGTGCAATCACCGCTTCATGTTGCCAGCGATAGCCTTTGGCAAACGTTTCTGCCAGCTTCAGGCCAATGCGTGAAAACCGCACTTTGCCAAGCAGCGGGGTGACGGCTTTAGGGAATAGCCAGATCTCTTTATCACGCTGCCACAGCTCCAGTGAGTCATCCCATCTTATAGAGACGGCCGCGGCGGCCTGCGCGATCTCACTTTCCAGTTTGCGGCTAAGGTGAGAGAAGGGCAGCTTACCGACTTTATAACCTGGCACTGGAAGGGGCTCGACCGATGCGGTTTTACGCAGACGGGCCACGAAGAAACCTTCGCTGTCGAACATCTGCGGGAAGACATGCAGATAACCTTCTGGCGTCGCGGCCTTTTCGGCACCGCTAAACAGCCCCTCCAGCGGCACGACCTCAACTGCATCCGGGTAGCGCTGCAACAGCCAGTCAATCACCTGCTGATTCTCAATCTGGTTCAGGGTACAGGTCGAGTAAACCAGCGTGCCGCCCGCTTTGAGTGCGTGAAAGGCGCTGTCGAGCAGATCGCGCTGAGTATCGGCGATCGCTTCTGTGCTGGCCAGCGACCAGTTTTTCAGCGCGTCAGCATCTTTGCGAATCACCCCTTCGCCGGAGCAGGGCGCGTCGAGCAGGATGGCGTCGAACTGTTCCGGCAATGCTGGGCCAAATACCCGCGCGTCAAAGTGCGTTAAGGCACTGTTGCTGACGCCGCAGCGGCTGATGTTGGCGTGCAGCACTTTTACCCGGCTGGAGGAGAATTCGTTTGCCAGGATAACGCCCTGATTGCCCATCCGCGCAGCGATCTGGGTGGTTTTAGAACCCGGCGCCGCCGCCATATCCATCACCGCGCTGACCTCTGGCTGAGTGTCAAACAGGGCGGTTACCGGCAGCATGGAGCTGGCTTCCTGAATGTAGAACAGGCCGCTGAGGTGCTCGGCGACGCTGCCCAGCGGCAGGCTCTCATCTTCCCGGCTGATCCAGAATCCCTCTTCGCACCACGGCACGGGCGTCAGCTGCCAGCCATAACCTGCAGTCTGGCTCAGGAAATCGGCCACGCTTATCTTCAGGGTATTGACGCGAATACTGCGGCGCAGGGGTTGCTGACTGTACGCAATAAATTGCGCGAAGCTCCCCTCATCGGGCAGGCTCTGACGCATTAACGAGAGAAAATCGGCGGGGAAAAACGAAGAAGCTTCGGACACGGGCACATTCCAGTTAAGGCAAAGGCGGCAGTGTATCATGCGGAAAGGAAACGGGTAGCCTTGCTGCCCGTTTGAGGCTGCTGATAAACCCAAATCAGGGTGAATCTGGCCGCAACGGATAAACTCAACGCGCAGGGAACACGGGCAGAAGAGGAAAGCGTCCCGCGCCAGGGACGGCGAGGGCCGGGCATCCCTGGCATGCTCAGCGCGGCCCATCCCTGGGCCGCGATGCTTTGCTACAGGCGTATACTCCCATCGCTTTACGTTTCGAGCCGTCTGAAAGAAGCGGCCCGTTCAGACTCAATTAGCGCGGAGACGGAATCGCCGTTCCCCAGTTACGCCACTCTTTCGGCGCTTCATCCTGCAGCAGGAAGTGTTTATCCGGATTCGCCTGCGGTGCCAGCGGCACCGTCGGCGGCGTCGCAAACTGAATGCCACCCCGAATAAACTGCTGGAAGGTACCGGTTTTCACCACGCCGCCCACCAGGCCGAAGTCGAGGTTGTAACCGGACGCCTGCCAGAACACCGAGTTATTACGCACCAGATGCTGGTACTTCTTACTGATGCGCAGGGCGATCTGCACGCGATCTGCCATCGTACCCAGCGAGGTGCCGGTCACCGTACCCACTTCGACACCGCGGAACAGCACCGGCGTGCCCAGCGACAGCGAGCCTGCCTCCGTGGCATCAACATAAATGTTCAGGCCATTCAGGTAACGTGAATCGGTTATCGTGCTCTCCTGCAGCTCGAAGGTGCGCACCGCACCGCCTTTGCCTGGATCCACGTTAACGTAAGGCTGCAACAGGGTTTCCAGATGATTCACTCCGGTGGCGGAAATCTCTGGTGAAACCACGGAGAAACGGCTGCCGAGACGGGCGAAATCATTCACATACTCCGGATAGAGCACCGCTTTGGCTACGACCTGGTTGTTATCTTTGCTCAGCGACAGTGACTCCACCTGGCCGACATTAATTCCCAGATAACGAATCGGCATACCGGCCGAGAGCTTACTGGCGTCGTAGGTGTGCAGCGTAATCTGACTGCCCACCGCGCGTGCCGCCGTCTCAGACGGATAGAGCACGCGTTTTGCCCCTTTGGCCGACTGCGCACCACTCATATTGTCGAAGCTGATTGCGCCTTTCAGCGCACGGTTAAGCGGCGATGCCTGCACCGTCAGGCCGCTGCCGTTAAGGCTCACACGTGCGCCGCCCTCAGCCCAGAACACGCTCTCGCTGGTCAGTAGCTTGCGATATTCCGGCTGGATGTGGACCGCAATATCAAAGGCATCCGCGCGCGGTGTGACTTTGACAATTTCCCCCACCTGATACTTGCGATAAAGCACGACAGAACCGGCCTGCACGTCAGGCAGGCTGTTGGCGGTCAGCGTCAGCGTTGTAGAAGGGCCATCACCTGTGATGCCTTCTTCCGCTTTTTCAGCATCAGCGAACAGCGGATAGGCACTTTTCGGCTCACCTTTTTTGCCCGGATCCAGCCGGATACCGCCATCCACCCACTCACGGGCGCTGGCGCCTAACACCTGCATGCCATCAAGGCCAAACTTCACATCAAGGCGGCTGTTAACGATAAATTTGCTGTCGCCATGCACCAGATCGCGATTTTCAGGATTAACCGCCACCACGAAGTTAACGCCATTTTCATCCAGTGAACGTGATATCACCTGGCCAATCTGCATACCGTGCAGCATCAGCGGCTGGCCCTGGTCGATACCATAACTCTCCGGTGCACTGAGTTTGACCGTCAGCACGTTAGGTTTCTGCAGCAGGGTCTCGCTGGATGGCAGCACGGTGAAGTGCTGTTGCGGCTCGCCTTCGCCAGGCACCAGTTCCAGCGTGTTGCCGGTCAGCAGGGAGCTGAGGCTGGTATCCGTCAGGCTGATTTTCGGGCTGTGCATCTCAATGCGGGTGCCGCTGCGCATCAGACCCACCACGGAAGGATCGATGGTCAGCTCGCCGGTGACTTTGCCGCCATCCAGCAGGTTCAGTTTGGTCAGTGTGCCGACCTCCAGGCCCTGATACATCAGCGGAGTGCTGTCTGCCTTAAGATTTTTTCCGTCAGGCAGGTCCAGTGTGATCTGAACGCCACGCTGACTGTGTGCCAGATCGGGATAGAGCCGGTAATTCTGCTCCGCTTTGGCGGTTTCCGAACCCTGAGGGGAGTCAAACGCAATTGCACCATTCACCAGCGCTGCCAGGCTCTCCAGCTGGACTTTAGCGCCGCTCAGGCTGACGTCAGCATTGACGCCCGACACGTTCCAGAAGCGGCTGTTGGTCTTCACCAGATTGATAAAGCGACGGTCAATCAGTACATCAATTGCCACACCATCAGCCTTATTATCAATGCTGTAGTCATAAACACGGCCAACCGGAATTTTGCGGTAATAGACCAGCGAGCCGGTATTGAGCGAGCCAAGATCCGGCGCATGCAGATGAATCATCAGTTCGCCGGTATTCACGCGATATTTAGGCTGAGTATCCAGCGCGGTAAACGCCTCGCTGGGTTTACCTTTGCCTGGCATCATCCCGATATAGTTACCGCCGACCAGCGCATCCAGCCCCGACACACCTGCCAGTGAGGCTTTAGGCGTCACCAGCCAGAACTGCGTGTCTTCACGCAGCGCGTCGCGCATATCGCTTTTGATGCTGGCTTTAATCTGAATGCGGCGATAATCGTCGCTGAGATTAATGCCCTGCACGGTGCCCACTTCCACACCCTGATACCGGATCGGTGTGCGGCCCGGCACGATACCATCCGCCGTCTGGAAATTGATGGTGATGGTGGTGCCGCGCTCCTGATAGTTAGCCCAGAGCAGCCAGCCTGCGATGAGCATCGCAATGATCGGCAGCAGCCAGAAAGGCGAAATTTTACGCTTATTGCGCAGCGTGGCGTTAGTCGGTGTAGTCGGCGTTTCCTGTTGCATGTGCATCCCAGAGCAGGCGGCTGTCCAGCCACTCAACAGACATAATGGTCAGGATGACGGCCGCGCCAAAAAACAGCGCCGCCGGTCCCATGGTAAAAGCCAGCAGCTGATCACGGTTGACCAGCGACATGGTTAACGAAATGACAAACAGATCGAGCATTGACCAGCGGCCAACCCAGGTGACAAAGCGCAATAACCGTATGCGGGTTCTCAGCCCCTGTTCACAGCGAAAATGAATACTGAGCAACAGCGTCAGCATCACCAGCACCTTGATAAAGGGCACTAAAATACTGGCGATAAAAACAATTGCTGCCACCGGAATGTTGCCTTCAGCCAGCCCCAGGATGCCGGAAAAGATCGTGTCTTCACGCCGTGAACCATTCAGATAAACCACGGAAATGGGCATCAGGTTCGCAGGAATCAGCAGCACAATCGAGGCGATCAGTGCGGCCCAGGATTTCTGAAGGCTGTGACGGCGCCGGAAGTCGAGCGGCGTATGGCAGCGCGGGCAGCGGCCCCGTTCATCGGCTACGCCCGTGTTGTGACAGTTCAGACAGACCTGCATCTCGTTGCGGGCCATATTGCCGGGACGTTGCGGGTAGAAATGCTCCCACAGCTGCTCAATATTCAGGTGGATCATCGTGAGCACGCTCAGTACCGTCAGGGCAATGTAAGCTGCCAGCCCGTAACCGATCTCCAGCGACGCATAGTCCTGCACTTTAATCGACGCCACGGCGATGCCGATCAGATAGATATCGAGCATGACCCACTCTTTCAGCTTCTCCAGCATCAGCAGCACCGGTCGCAGGTTCATACCAAGCTGATGACCAATGCCGAGATAACAGATGCCAGCCACCAGCGTCACCGGTGCGCCGATGGTGCAGAACGCCACCATTGAGGCGGTCAGTACATCACCCTGCTGGGTCATCTGGATCACGCCTTCCAGCACGCTGGCATTGATGCGCATGCCAAGCAGCCGGATATCCACCAGCGGCAATGAGAATGCAAAGGGCATCAATACCATCATGGTGGCGGCCATCGCCATAAGGCGAGTCATTGACCAGTCCCGACCACTGAGAATCTCGGCGTTACAGCGCGGGCAATAAGCCGACTGATGCGATTTCACATCCGGTAAGGAAAAAAGGGTATCGCATTGCGGGCAACGCTGATAACGTGCGTGAGGCAATGTCTGGCTGATAGCGTGAATTTTCATAGGGTGATGCAATCTTCGCTCTTCAGAAGTAACAGATATCGGTCATTAAGACATTGTCTGTGTGCCTGTCTCGGGCATCACGCTTCGATCCACAGAATGCTAAGGGTATAGCAACTAACGCTATGATTCACCTTGTGGCTCTGGATATTTAAAACTTATTTTTAACGAACGGTCTGTATCTCCTGTACAGATGTCATTGGTAACGGTTGGATAATGAACAAAACTGCCTTTTACGCCGATTTGAATCGCGATATGCGCGCCTTACTGGCGGGAGAAACGGCGTTCCTCGCCGCGATGGGAAACTTCAGCGCGCTGCTGTATGAACGTCTCGATGGCGTGAACTGGGCGGGTTTCTACCTGCTGACGGAAGCCGATACGCTGGTGCTGGGTCCTTTCCAGGGCAAAATTGCCTGTGTGCGCATTCCGGTCGGTAAAGGTGTGTGTGGCACGGCGCTGGCAGAAGAAAAAGTGCAACGCGTTGACGATGTGCATGCCTTCCCGGGCCACATTGCCTGTGACGCTGCCAGCAATGCTGAGATTGTGATTCCTCTGAAAGTGAATGGCACGGTGGTTGGCGTGCTGGACATCGACAGCGTGACATACAATCGCTTTGACAGCGAAGACGAATCGGGGCTGGTCACACTGACTGATGGGCTTTGTGAAGTGCTTGCGAACAGCGACTTAGAAAAATATCTGCAGCTGACGCGCAGCTAATCGACTGGATCACATGGCATTTAGCGATGTTGTCATTATAATGTCGCCTGTTCATGCCTGCGCTGGTCGGCAAACCCGTTGTAATCAGGAAATTTCATGGAAAATCAACCTAAGTTGAATAGCAGTAAAGAAGTCATCACTTTTCTGGCGGAGCGCTTTCCGCACTGCTTTAGCGCTGAAGGTGAAGCGCGTCCGCTCAAAATCGGTATCTTTCAGGATCTGGTCGAGCGTGTTCAGGGCGAAATGGGTCTGAGCAAAACACAGCTGCGTTCCGCGCTGCGTCTTTATACGTCAAGCTGGCGTTATCTGTACGGCATTAAAGCCGGTGCTATCCGTGTCGATCTCGACGGCAACGCCTGTGGCGTGCTGGATGAGCAACACGTAGAGCATGCACGCAAGCAGCTGGAAGAAGCGAAAGCCCGCGTCCAGGCGCAGCGTGACCAGCAGCGCGCTGCACGTCGTGAAGCCGGTGAAAGCGAAGAGGGCGCAGCACCGCGTCGTCCACGCAAGCCCGCGGCTCGTAAGCCTGCAGAAGGTGACGCTGCGCGTAAACCGCGTCCGCAGACCACTGCAGCACCGCGTGCGACCGCTTCACAGCATCGCAAGCCAGCCCCACGTCCGGAGCAGGAAGCCCGACCCATCACTGATACCTCAACTTTGCAACCCGGCCAGAGTATTAAAGTTAAAGCAGGCAAAAGTGCGATGGACGCTACCGTTCTTGAAGTATCAAAAGACGGCGTTCGGGTCCAGCTCGCTTCCGGCATGGCAATGATTGTGCGCGCAGAACACTTGCAGTTCTGAAACGGAGGCTAACCCCGGCATGAACACCCTTTTTAAAGTTGGACTTATTGCGGGCCTGCTATTAGCAGGCCCATCCTTCGGCGCAGAGAACATTACGCGCGCCGACCAGATTCCCCAGCTTCACGAAGACCCGCAGGATCCCACTGTCAGTGAGCGCGTCACGTCGCGCTTTACCCGTTCCCACTATCGCCAGTTCGATCTGGATCAGAACTTTTCAGCGAAAATTTTTGATCGCTATCTGAACATGCTCGACTACAGCCACAATGTGCTGCTGGCATCGGATGTGGCGCAGTTTGCCAGCAAAAAAACCACCGTGGGCGATGAGCTCCGCAGTGGCAAGCTGGATCTTTTTTACGATATTTATAATCTGGCGCAGAAGCGCCGTTTTGAGCGCTATCAGTATGCGCTGACGGTGCTGGCGCGTCCGATGAATTTCAGCGGCAATGACACTATCGACATTGACCGCGCCAAAGCGCCATGGCCGAAAAATGAGGCTGAACTAAACGCGCTCTGGGATGCCAAGGTTAAATATGACCAGCTGAGCCTGAAGCTGGCCGGTAAAGACGACAATGAGATTCGCGACGTTTTGACTAAGCGTTACAACTTCGCGATCCGCCGTCTGGCCCAGAGCAACGGTGAAGATGTTTTCCAGCTGGTGATGAACGCTTTCGCCCGCGAAATCGATCCCCACACCAGCTATCTGTCGCCGCGTAACACCGAGCAGTTCAACACGGAGATGAGCCTCTCTCTGGAAGGCATCGGTGCGGTTCTGCAGATGGATGACGACTACACCGTGATCAACTCAATGGTGGCAGGCGGTCCGGCAGCGAAAAGCAAAGCCATTACCGTTGGCGATCGCATTGTGGGTGTCGGGCAGCCAGGCAAGCCAATGGAAGATGTTATCGGCTGGCGTCTTGATGATGTTGTTGCAAAAATCAAAGGGCCTAAAGGCAGCAAAGTGCGCCTGGAAGTTCTGCCAGCCGGTAAGGGCACGAAAACCCGTACTGTCACGCTGACGCGTGAGAAAATCCGTCTGGAAGACCGTGCGGTGAAGTTGACCATTAAAAATGTCGGCAAGCAGAAAGTCGGCGTGCTCGATATTCCTGGCTTCTATGTCGGTCTGACCGACGACGTGAAGGTCCAGCTGCAGAAATTGCAGAAACAGAACGTCGACAGCGTGGTCATCGACCTGCGTACCAACGGCGGCGGCGCGCTGACCGAAGCGGTATCCCTTTCCGGCCTGTTTATTCCGAGTGGTCCGGTGGTGCAGGTTCGCGACAACAATGGTCGGGTGCGCGAAGACAGCGATAACGACGGCGTTGTTTACTATAAAGGTCCGCTGGTGGTGCTGGTCGATCGCTTCAGCGCCTCAGCCTCTGAGATCTTCGCTGCCGCGATGCAGGATTACGGTCGTGCAGTGATTGTTGGCGAGCCAACCTTTGGTAAAGGCACCGTTCAGCAGTATCGCTCTCTGAACCGCATCTATGATCAGATGCTGCGTCCGGAGTGGCCAGCGTTAGGCTCCGTTTCTTATACCATCCAGAAGTTCTATCGCATTAACGGCGGCAGTACACAGCGCAAAGGCGTCACGCCGGATCTGCTGATGCCAACCGGCGTAGAAGCGGCTGAAACCGGTGAGAAATTTGAGGATAACGCACTGCCGTGGGACAGCATCAAAGCGGCAACCTACACCAAAACCGGTGATGTTAAACCGCTGGTTGCGCAGCTGACGAAGCAGCATGCTGATCGCATCGCACAGGATCGCGAGTTTCAGTACATCATGAAGGACATTGCCCGTTACAATGCCCTGAAAGATAAGCGCAATATCGTGTCACTTAATCTTGCTCAGCGCGAGAAAGAGAACCACGAAGATGATGCATCACGACTGGAGCGCATCAACGCGCGCTATCAGGCAGAAGGCAAAAAACCGCTGAAAAACCTGGATGAGCTGCCGAAAGATTATAAAGAGCCGGATCCGTATCTCGACGAGACGGTGAAGATCGCAAATGATCTTGCCCAGCTGGAGAAATCCCAGCCAGACGCACCCGCGGCGAAATAAGCCGCTGTTGCCAGAAAAAGCACCGCTAAGCGGTGCTTTTTTTTGCGTCCGAAAAAGTTTCCATTAACCAATGATTAGCGCGCGAGAAGCCGCCTGCAGGCTGGGTTGCTCATCAGGCGTGTCAGAATGTAAAGTTATGTCTTTTTAGGCACTTAAACGTTAAGGTTGCTTGAAAAGCAGCCCAATGCCCATAGGATATGGATCCGCGTATAGGCGCGTGAACTACTGAGGAAGATTAACAAAAATGATGCGTATTGCTCTTTTCCTGATGACCAACCTGGCTGTGATGTTGGTATTCGGGCTGATTCTCAGCCTGACAGGGATCCAGTCAAGCAGTGTTCAGGGCCTGATGATCATGGCAGGCCTGTTTGGCTTCGGCGGTGCGTTTGTTTCACTGCTGATGTCGAAGTGGATGGCGCTGCGATCGGTTGGCGGTGAAGTGATTGAACAGCCACGCAACGAAACCGAGCGCTGGCTGGTGGATACTATTGGCCGTCAGGCCCAGCAGGCGGGCATTGCGATGCCACAGGTCGCAATCTATCACGCACCTGACATCAACGCCTTTGCGACCGGCGCACGACGTAACGCCTCACTGGTTGCTGTCTCAACCGGTCTGCTGCAAAACATGAGCCGTGATGAAGCGGAAGCGGTACTGGCACACGAAGTGTCGCACATCGCTAATGGCGACATGATCACCATGACGCTAATCCAGGGCGTGGTGAACACCTTTGTGATTTTCGTTTCACGCATTCTGGCGCAGATCGCGGCAGGCTTTATGTCCGGCAACCGTGATGGTGAGGAGAGCAGCAACGGCAATCCGCTGGTCTACTTTGCGGTGTCGATGGTGCTGGAACTGGTGTTTGGTATTCTCGCCAGCATCATTACCATGTGGTTCTCCCGTCACCGTGAGTTCCATGCCGATGCCGGTTCAGCGAAGCTGGTTGGTCGTGAGAAGATGATTGCGGCGTTACAGCGTCTGAAAACCAGCTATGAACCGCAGGAGCCGAGCAGCATGATGGCGTTCTGCATCAACGGCAAAGGCAAATCATTCAGTGAGCTGTTTATGTCGCATCCGCCGTTAGATAAGCGTATTGAAGCACTGCGCAGCGGTCAGTATCTGAAGTAGCACTAAGCAGAGCAAATAAGGCGACCCGCGGGTCGCCTTTTCTGTTTTAGAAATCAGCATCAGATTGAATCTGACAGCAATATCTTAGCTCCAGTATCTTAGCTCAAAGAGCAGGGAACCCAGAGAGAGGAGGATAACGTCCCGACGCCTGTACAAAAACGCCGGGAGCGTTTTTAAACAACGCAAAGCGTTGGCCCGTTTATGGGCACACATCAGGGATGAGGTGCGTAATCGTGTGGGACGACCGTCATGGATGACAGTAGTTTTTCCGATCTGTCTGGGCTCCCTGTGCAGACCCGGCCTTACAGCCAATCGGTTCACATGCTGTAAGGCGTTCGCTTTTTCGCTGCCATCAGGCGCGGGTCTGCGTCATGCGCGACACGCTCACCAGCGCCGCCACGGCGGCAAAGCTGCCCGCCAGCAGCAGCGAAACGTGCGTGCCACGCTCATCAAACAGATTAAACATCAGCGCAACCAGCGCAGCACCCATACTCTGACCCAGCAGGCGCGCGGTACCCAGCATGCCGCTGGCAGCGCCGCTGCGGTTACGTGGAGCAGAGGTGACAATTGTGTGGTTGTTAGGTGACTGGAACAGCCCAAAACCGGCACCGCACAGCATCATGCGCCAGATAATATCACCATCGCCAGGGTTTGCTGGCAGCCAGGCGAGCAGGAACAGTCCCAGGGCGAACATCGCCAGCCCGATTCCTCCCAGCAGCCCGGCATGCACCCGCTCAATCAGCCGGCCGGCTATTGGCGCAAACACCATGGTCGCCAGCGGCCAGGGCGTCAGAAGTAAACCGGTTGCCACCTCATCACGCTGCAGGACGTTTTGCAGGAAGAAGGGCAGTGAGACCATCGCCAGCATCTGCGCGCAGAAGGAGCAGACCGACGTGCCCATCGACAGGCTGAAAATGGGGATACGCAACAGATCAACCGGCAGCAGCGGCACCGCCATGTTTAACTGACGACGAATAAAGAACCAGCCTGTCACCAACAGAACAACGACCTCCGACAGCACCAGCAGATGACTCTGACCCTGCGCAAAACCGCTCAATGCGGAGATGATCAGACCAAAGAACAGGGCATTCATGATCGCGCTGGGCACATCAAATTTCTGTGCGGTGGCTTTTTGCGGATTATCGGGCAGTGTGCGCAGCGCCAGCCACAGTGCAATAGCACCCAGCGGGACGTTAATCAGAAACAGCCATTTCCAGCTCGCCACTGACAGAATCGCAGCCGCTACTGTCGGGCCTGCCGCGGTCGACACCGCCACCACCAGCGAGTTAATTGCCATGCCGCGTCCCAGATAGCGCTGGGGATAAATAATGCGTATCAACGCAGTGTTCACACTCATCAGCGCGGCGCCACCTAACCCCTGCAGCACGCGGGCAAAGGTCAGCATGGTTAGCGTGGTCGAGAAGGCGCAGAACAGCGAGGTGGCAATAAACAGCGCCAGGCCGGCCTGGTAGACGCGCCGATAGCCCAGCATATCGCCCAGAAACGAGAGCGACAGCAGCGAGACGATAATCGCAATCTGATAGGCATTCACTATCCAGATTGACTGCGCCGGGCTTGCATTGAGTTCACGCGAAATGGTCGGCAGGGCGACGTTGGCAATCGCGCCATCCAGCACCGCCATGGTCAGCCCGATAGCGATTGTGGCAATAGCCATATAGCGCTGACGGCCTGGTAATCCATCCTGCGGAGGAGAAAGAGTCATAAGTTAATTACTAAAGAGGGTGAATATCATCATGCTAATGAAATTAACGCTGAAATGCAGCGATCGAACGGATAAAAAACTGTCTTAAAATATGACGCATGGGTTAAAGCATTGCTGCCATGCTGCGCCTCACTCTATACTGACTATCCGTTCCATTTTTTTTGAAACAGGTTTAATAAGGTGCGCGATGTCCATTGGTGAAAATGATAAACAGCCTGATTCGGTCTCTTCTGTTCTTAAAGTGTTTGGCATTTTGCAGGCGCTGGGCGAAGAGCGCGATCATGGTATTACTGAGCTCGCGCAGCGCGTCATGATGTCAAAAAGCACCGTCTACCGTTTTCTGCAGACCATGAAGTCGCTGGGCTATGTCACGCAGGAAGGCGAGAGCGAGAAGTACTCACTGACGCTGAAGCTGTTTGAGCTGGGTGCAAAAGCATTACAGAACGTTGATTTAATCCGCAGCGCGGATGTGCAGATGCGTGAGTTGTCGCGTCTGACCAAAGAGACGATTCATCTGGGCGCGCTGGAAGAGGACAGTATTGTCTACATCCACAAAATCGACTCGCTCTATAACCTGCGTATGTATTCACGCATTGGTCGTCGTAATCCGCTGCATACCACTGCGATCGGTAAAGTGCTGCTGGCCTGGCGCGACCGAAGCGAAGTGGAGGAGATTCTACGGGATGTGGAGTTTAAACGTAGCACGGCCAATACGCTGTTAAGCGCGGAGGCGTTGATTACGACGCTGGATCAGGTCAGAGCGCAGGGTTATGGTGAGGATAATGAAGAACAGGAAGAGGGATTGCGCTGCCTCGCCGTGCCGGTATTCGACCGATTTGGCGTGGTGATTGCGGGACTCAGTATCTCTTTTCCCACCATTCGTTTTTCAGAAGATGCCCGTCAGGATTACGTGGCCATGCTGCATCGTGCGGCGCGCACGCTTTCATCAGAGATGGGCTATCACGACTACCCGTTCTGAAAACAGCGGGCCATCCGGCCCGCCATACTACTAGTTATCGATCACTTCTCCGCTTTTCTTCAGCAACGGGCAATCCGTTACGCCCACTACACCACTGTCAGTGTGCAGATACTGCGCGCTGATCACGCCGCGAGCGGTCAGATAACTGCATTGCAGGCCAAGTCCGGCTGCATTTTTAGTGCTGCCGGTTAATACGCCATAGCCGGTAAACAGCATCGCCAGCCAGATCACCGCTAGCAAGCCTATCGTGCGAATCAACAGTTTCATTATGTCTCCTTGTGAAAGATAACTCAGCGCACAACCTGGTGCTGCCGGTTATGATGATATCAGCATGCCTCGGTTTTCAGGCAGGATCGATCAGAGATAACTGAAACGGCAAAATCTGCATTGACGTGATCCCCATTATCTTTTGTGATGGCTAAAGGTAGAATAGGGGGTTGGCGTTTTCACTTTGTTTTATGAGGCAGTTATGAATGAGTTAGCCGCAAATCCGGGACCGCTGGTCAGTTATGGCCTGATGGTCATTATTTTAATTGTGGCGTTTATTGCCTGGTTCTTTGTTAACCGGGCCAGCGTTCGCGCCGGAGAGCAAATTCACTTACTGGCGTCGTTGCTGGAAGAGCAGAAGAAACAGAACCAGTTGCTGCGCCGTCTGATTGAGATGCAGCCCGTCTCCGAGGTCAAAAAAACCGATGAAGATGCGGAGAAACGGGACTTTATCCGGTTAATTCCGGAACGTTAATCACAGCAGAGAGGCAGGATGGCCTGGAAAAATCCGTGGTATGACAGCAGTAAAGCGCACCATACGCCCGAGGGGTTCTGTAGTCCAGAACCGGAGCAGCGCCAGCCAGGCGATCTGCAGCGCTGGCGCAGAGAGCGTAAGGCTCAGGGGCTGCCGCATCCTCCACAGCAGGGCTATGCGGCGTTCACCGATCAATGGTGGCAGCCAGCCGACATCCGCGGCAGTGACGATCGCATCTGGTGGCTGGGGCATGCTGCCGTGCTGTTGCGGCTGAACGAGCAATATATCCTGATCGATCCTGCACTCGGCTCACGCGCTTCGCCGTTCTCATTTGCCGGACCACAGCGAAAAACACCTGCGCCGCTCAGTATCGCTGATCTGCCGCGTCTGGATGTGGTGCTGATTTCTCATAACCATTACGATCATCTTGATCGGACGACCGTTAAAGCTATTGTCCGGCGTTTCCCTCAGGCAACCTTTATTGTGCCGCTGGGTCTGGCTAAGTGGTGCAGGGCGCGGGGCGTGAAACAGGTGCATCAGCTCGACTGGTGGCAGCAGACTGCGGTCAATGGCCTCTGTTTTGATGCCGTTCCGGCACGTCACTGGAGCATGAGAACGCTACGCGATCGAAACCGTTCGCTCTGGTGCGGCTGGGTTGTGCGGTCTGCCTCCGTACGTTTCTGGTTTTCGGGCGACAGCGGTTATAGCGACAGCCTGCTGGACATTCCGGGCAGACTGGGGCCGTTCAACCTGGCCGCTTTGCCGATTGGCGCCTATGCACCTGAATGGTTCATGGCAAGCCAGCATATGAATCCCGATCAGGCGGTGGCGCTGTGGCAGGCAGCCGGCAGGCCGTTAACGCTGCCGATCCACTGGGGTGTGTACGAACTGGCCGATGAGTCACTGGATGCGCCACCAAAAGAACTGGCAGATGCGCTGCTGCGGGCAAACGAGCGAAACGACGGCTTCACGCCCTGGCGAATAGGTGAAAGCCGAAGGCTGAATAATGACGCCCAGGAATTATCCTAAACCCTGATGGATAAATAAAAGCCAGTACTTTTTTATCTGATATCAATTTTTCAAATCGAAAGTTAAATTATTAATAAGAAAAATTGTCTTCGATGCTTTTATTTGACGCAAGGCTAATGTGTTACTCATGGTTTTGGTGCAAAAAAATGTTGTTTGTACAAAAATAAACAGCGGTGTACAGGATTGACGTCAGATTTCTGATATCTTCAACCGTTACCGCTTCGCTTAATCATTCTGCAATTGCCATATTTGTGAAATATTAATTTCTTATGGTATCCATCGAATTCATACTGGCAGCCGCAACGTGGCACCGCGCTGGCCGGGCAGGGGCCTTATTCGTGCAGACATGTGTAAACCCACCTGACAGGCAATGTGAGCCTTTTGGCAAATATGTGCACAGGCTCTCTGAGCCCCTAAAAATGGCTTGCCATTATTTTTAGGATATGTGATAACAATTCCTGAGTTAAACGAGGTACAGTTCTGTTTATGCATGGCATCTTCAGTAAAGAAGTACGAGTAAAGACGTTGACGTTGAATACCGCTTCCTTGCCGAACCTTAATTAGTGCCTCATGCAGTAATGTCTCTGGTTTTTCTGTATGACAGCCTTCGGGCTAAATAAACATCTAAAGGAATTTGCAAAATGGCAAAGATTAAAGGTCAGGTTAAGTGGTTCAACGAGTCTAAAGGTTTTGGTTTTATCACCCCTGCTGACGGCAGCAAAGATGTGTTCGTACACTTCTCTGCTATCCAGGGCAATGGTTTCAAAACCCTGGCTGAAGGCCAGAGCGTTGAGTTCGAAATTCAGGACGGCCAGAAAGGCCCGGCAGCAGTTAACGTAACTGCTATCTGATTCGACTCCGCCTCGGTGCGTCGCACCCTGACACGGAATCTCAAAGCCCTGGCTTCTCAGCCGGGGCTTTCTTTATGCTTCCGATGCGTAAACGATAAGGTTACACTGCGCCGCGTTATCTGATGCCGGAGCACCTTATGTCCCTGATTTGCCCTCTTTGCCACTCACCTCTGACCTTCACAAACCGCAGCTGGTGCTGTGAAAATCGCCATCAGTTTGATCAGGCGAAAGAAGGCTACGTCAATTTGCTGCCCGTTCAGCACAAACGCTCACGGGAGCCAGGTGACAGTGCAGAGATGATGCAGGCACGGCGGACGTTTCTTGAGGCAGGCTACTACCAACCGCTTCGTGATCAGGTGGTCAGCCTGCTCAGCCCGGCACTGACCCAGCCGGCGTGCAAAATTCTTGATATAGGCTGTGGCGAAGGCTACTACACCACCGCACTGGCTGAGGCGGCAGGCGGAGAGGCACAGATTTATGGGCTGGATGTTGCCCGAATGGCAATCCGTCTGGCGGCAAAGCGCTATCCTGCGGTGCGCTTCTGCGTCGCCTCCAGCCAGCGCTTACCCTTTGCCGATCAGGCCCTGGATGCGGTGGTACGCATCTACGCCCCCTGCAATGAAGCAGAACTGGCACGCGTGCTGAAGCCGGGTGGCCTGGTATTGACGGTCACACCTGGCCCGCATCATCTGCAACAGTTTAAAGCGCTGATTTACCGCGAAGTGCAGTTGCATGTGCCGGAGCAGAAAGCGTACCCCGGATTCACGCAGGTGACACAGCAGGCGCTGCGTTACCCGATGGCATTAACCGGCGCAGCGGCGACAACCCTGTTGCAGATGACGCCATTCGCCTGGCGGGCGCGGGAGGAGGTCTGGCAAACGCTGCAGCAGAGCGAGCAGTTCAGCTGCGATGCCGACTTTAGCCTGACGATGTGGCAGCGCGACTAACGCGCTTCTACCAGGGTGTTGTAGATGCGCTCCAGATCGTCGAGTTGCTGCACCGCGATCAGCAGTCGACGCTGTTCAAGCTGAATCACCAGAATGCCATCCTCAGAGAGATTCATCCCCTGAATCCGCCGGTAATCGATCCAGACACCGGCGTAAAACAATCCATCATTCTTCATCAGTAGCGTAGGTTTTCGCAGCCAGAAGAGCCAGAACGCCAGAAAACTCAGCATCATCAGCAGAGAGGTGGTGAGCTGCGGGCCGTGATGACTGACGTTGTTCCACAGCAAAATCAGCAGCAGACCGATAAAAATCAGGCTGTCGAGTTTATGCTGCCTGCGCAGCGTGACCCTTAAGCGGGTGGGGCCATGCCGACGCGGCAGAATCGCCTCATGGTAAACGGCAAACCCCATCAGGGCGGCGATACAACACGCAATCAACGCGTCAGTTAAAGACATCACATCTACCTCAAACAGGGTGAGCTCAGCCGGTTGTGGCTCAGCTCACCACGCTTAAAAGCCGGGAGCGCAGGCTCCCGGCCGGGTGAAATTACAGACCGAGCAGGCCGATCCAGTAACCAAAGATACCGATGGCGAAGAAGCCGACGATAATCCACAGCGCGTTCACTTTACGACGCAACAGCCACATACAGCCAAAGGTCAGCAGCAGCGGCACCACGCCCGGCATCAGTTGATCAAGGATCGACTGAACCGTGGTGACGGTGGTTTTACCAGTGGAGTCGGTGATGCGCGAGACGACCAGCGGGATGTTAACGTGCGTCCACTTGTTGACCAGCGCCCCCATGACAAACAGGCCCAGAATCGAGGCGCCCTCCGTGAGCTTCTGCAGAAAACCGCCGCCCATGTCGCTGACAATGTCGATTCCTTTACGATAGCCATACGCCACGCCGTAGTAGCGGGTTAGCAGACGCGCCAGGTTAAACAGCACAAAGAACAGCAACGGCCCCAGCAGACTGCCGCTCATTGCGATACCGGCACCCAGCGCGGCAAACACCGGACGTACCGTGCCCCAGAAGATCGGGTCGCCGACACCGGCCAGCGGTCCCATCAGGCCGACTTTCAGGCCGTTAATCGCCGCATCGTCGATGGGTGCGCCGTTGGCACGCTGCTCTTCCATCGCCATGGTGACGCCCAGTACCGGCGCGGCCACATAAGGATGGGTGTTAAAGAACTCCAGATGACGCTTTATTGCCTGCTTACGCTCATCGTTGTTCTCCGGATAGAGACGGCGGATCACCGGCACCATAGAGAAGCAGAAGCCCAGCGCCTGCATACGTTCAAAGTTCCATGAGCCCTGGAACAGGTTCGAGCGCATAAAGACGGCGCGAACATCTCCGGCTGTCAGTTTCTTTTCGACTTTCGTAATATCAACCATGTGCTCACCTGTTCCTTAATCGAGTTCGTTATCAAGATCGTTTGCGGTTGCTGCACCATTGGGTGCGCCTGCTACACGGTTGTATTTCGGGCTGAGCTGGATGTAGAGCACGGCCATGACCACGCCAATCACGCCCAGCGCCACCAGGTTAAAGTTGGTAAACGCCGCGGTGACGAAGCCGAGATAGAAGAACGGCATCAGGTAGCCTGCGCGCATCATGTTGATGACCATCGCGTAACCGACGACCACAATCATGCCACCCGCGATATTCAGACCGTTGGTGACGACTTCAGGGATAGAACTGAGCAGGGCGTGAACCGCACTGGTGCCGACCGAAATCGCCACAATCAGCGCCGGAATAGCGATACGCATCGCCTGCAACAACAGGGCAGAGACATGGATCCAGGAGATGGCCGTGAGGTTACCTTTTTCGGCGGCTTTATCAGCTGCGTGCTGGAAGGCCACAGTCAGGGTACGCACGATAATGGTCAGCACCTGTCCGGCCGCCGCCAGCGGAATGGCCAGCGCGATACCGGCACCCACACTCTGACCGCCGGCGATCACCAGGATGGTCGAGATAATGGAGGCGAGGGCGGCATCAGGGGCCACGGCGGCACCGATGTTCATCCAGCCCAGTGCAATCATCTCCAGCGTACCCCCGATGATAATGCCGGTTTTCATATCACCCAGCACGATACCAATCAGAGTACAGGCCACCAGCGGTCGGTGAAACTGAAACTCATCCAGAATCGACCCCATACCGGCAATGCAGGCGACAATAAAAATTAAAATAATTTGTAGCGAGGTTATTTCCATCATACTTCTTGTCCTCAGCAGGATAACGACGAGCCCGGAAACGCAGGCGCAGAAGTGCTTCTGTTACGCGTTAACTTTCGCAATCAGATCCATCATTTTCAGTTTCTGGTCACTGGAAACTTTACGCACTTCCAGTTCAATATTGCGTTCGTTGAGTTTTCGGAAGGCGGCAATATCTTTTTCATCAACCGAGATTGCATTATTCACCTGGGTTTTTCCCTGGCGAAATGCCATCCCGCCGATGTTCACCGTTTTAATATCCACACCCTGTTCCACGACGCGCAGAACATCGGTGGGATTGGTAAACAGCAGCATCACGCGATCCTGACCATACTTCGGGTTATTCCACACCCGCACCATTTTATCGACATCCACCACATGGGCTGTCACGCCGGGCGGGGCGACCTGCGTCAGCAGGGTTTTACGCACGTGGTCGTTGGCCACTTCATCACTGACCACGATAATGCGTTGAACGTTGGTCTCTTTCGTCCAGCGTGTCGCGACCTGTCCATGAATCAGACGGTCATCTATGCGCGTCAGTCCGATTTTCATGTGATCGTCAGGTGCCATCGGTTTAGCCGGTTGCGCTGCAGCGGCCGGTTTTACCGCAGCCGGTGCCGGTGCTTCTTCTTTGGCTTTCAGGGCTTTAACCCCTTCACGGCCAGTTTCGACCGCGACGGCGACCAGTTCGTCAAATCCGGGATCGTCATCGCGCGCCATCAGGGTTTCGACCAGCATCGGGATATTGACCCCGGCGATGACCTCATACTGGGGCTTATCGACGACGATACGGCTGGCCGCATTAAACGGGCTGCCACCCCAGGTATCGACTAAAAACAGGACCCCTTTGCTGGTATCCAGTTCTGCCAGTCGTGCATTATATTTTTCAATCAGCGTTTCTGCATTTTCACCAGGGACAAAATCTATCCAGCCGACATTGTCCTGCTCGCCCAACAGCATTTCTGCTGTTTTCAGCAGTTGTTCCGCTGCCCAGCCGTGTGTACCAATTACAATCGCAATGGTCACGTGCTACCTCCGTTCGCTAGAGATGCTCATCTGAGTCAATGAACTGTATTGAGTCATGCTTTGGTTATTGTTTTAACCGGGTGATTCGATTAATCGGTTTAGCGTCGAAAAAACATGGGTTAATGACGTTAAGGCGATAAAGTCGCGATTTATTTTAGTGATCGAAAAAATAAATTATGTGATGTCTGTCAGCTATTCACCCTGTGAAGAGGCGAGTCACCCTTTTTATGCGCCCGATCATCCGCTCTGCAGATTGTAAAAATAAGAAAATTTTTTGACGCAAATCACCGACCTGATACATTAACGTTCTGTTTAATACTCAGGAGTAACGGGCTTCAGCCCACCTTTATGGATCGTCACCGACGTCGCTTAACCTGTTCTTTGCGCCTGCTGGCGCGTCACCCTTCGCCTCGCGGCGTTTTCACCGCTTTCCCGACCACCCGGATGTCACGCTTTGCTGCGCTGATACGCACCGGCTCAATCTGTTCCCTGTTCTGGAGTCATAAATAATGGAATTTTTATTCGACCCCTCAATCTGGGCGGGTTTACTGACGCTCATCGTGCTGGAAATCGTACTCGGCATCGATAATCTGGTGTTTATTGCCATTCTGGCCGACAAACTGCCGCCAAAGCAGCGTGACAAGGCCCGTTTGATTGGCCTGTCGCTGGCACTGATTATGCGTCTGGGCCTGCTGTCACTGATTTCCTGGATGGTGACGCTGACAACACCTCTTTTCAGCGTAGGCGGTTTCAGCTTTGCGGGTCGTGATTTAATTCTGCTGGCGGGTGGTCTGTTCCTGTTATTTAAGGCGACGATGGAGTTGCACGAGAGGCTGGAGAACCGGCAGCTCGACGGATCAGGTAATCGGGGATATGCCAGTTTCTGGGCAGTCGTGACGCAGATTGTGGTGCTGGATGCGGTCTTCTCGCTGGATGCTGTGATTACGGCTGTAGGTATGGTCAACCACCTGCCGGTGATGATGACGGCTGTGGTGATTGCGATGGGTGTGATGCTGCTGGCGTCTAAGCCGTTAACTAACTTCGTTAACGCGCATCCGACCGTGGTGGTGCTCTGTCTGAGCTTCCTGTTAATGATCGGTCTGTCACTGGTAGCAGAAGGCTTCGGCTTCCATATTCCTAAAGGTTATCTCTATGCGGCAATCGGCTTCTCAATTCTGATTGAGATGTTTAACCAGATTGCGCGTCGAAACTTTATCCGCCATCAGTCCAACCGTCCGATGCGTGAACGTACCGCAGAGGCGATTCTGCGCCTGATGGGAGGCCGCAATCGTGCCCAGATGGCCAGTAACAGCAACACCAGCAGCAGCGAAGAGGCTGCGCTGGCGGAAGCGATGCCGCAGGAAGCGTTTAAAGATGAAGAACGTTACATGATTAATGGCGTACTGACCCTGGCGTCACGTTCAATTCGCAGCATCATGACGCCGCGCGGTGAAATCTCTTGGGTTGATGCGAATCGTCCGGTGGATGAGATTCGCGGTCAGCTGCTTGATACCCCCCACAGTCTGTTTCCGGTCTGCCGGGGTGAGCTGGACGAAATTGTCGGCGTAGTGCGCGCTAAAGAGCTGCTGGTGGCGCTGGAGCATGGCGTGGATGTGGCAACCTTTGCGGCCAATAGCCCGACCATTGTGGTGCCGGAGACGCTGGATCCGATTAACCTGCTTGGCGTGCTGCGCCGTGCCAAAGGTAGCTTCGTTATCGTCACCAACGAGTTTGGTGTGGTCCAGGGTTTGATCACGCCACTGGACGTGCTGGAAGCGATCGCGGGTGAATTCCCGGATGAAGATGAAACGCCTGATATTGTGGCGGACGGTGATGGCTGGTTAGTTAAGGGCGGGACCGATCTGCATTCGCTGCAGCAACTGCTCGATTTCCATGAGCTGGTCGATCCGACAGAGGACCACGCCTCGCTGGCCGGTCTGCTGATTGAGCAGAAAGGGCAGTTACCGCTGCCTGGCGATGTAATTGATATCACTCCGCTGCATTTCCAGATCATCGAAGCGACCGACTACCGCATCGATCTGGTGCGTGTCACCAAAGATAAACCGCATGACGAAGATGAAGAGGGTTAATTCTTCACGTTGTTGCTAAGGCGCGGCTGGCATAACCGGCCGCGGTAAATCTTCCCGACAGCCGCTGCTTCAACGTCGCGGCTGTTTTTTTATCTGTGGGTATCGGCCTGGTGCAGTAACAGCCACGCCGGAAAATCCTGCAGCGGCATCGGACGGGCAAAATAGTAACCCTGCAGATGATCCACGCCGCGTTCGCGCAGATAAGCCGCCTGCACAGCCGTTTCCACGCCCTCAGCAACCAGACTGATGTTCAGGCGCTGGGCCAGCGAAATCACCATATCCGTTACCGTCGCGTTGATGGCGTCAGTGCCGATAGCTGCTGTGAAAATTTTGTCTATTTTCAGCACGTCGGGCTGCAGGTCTTTCAGATAGGAGAGTGAACTATGACCGGTGCCGAAGTCATCAATCGCCAGCTGAACGCCGATATCGTGCAGCTGCGTAATGACCGATTGATCTACCACCGGGAGTGCATCCCGCTCGGTGAGCTCCACCATCAGTGTCGGCACTGGCGAGGCGGGCCACCACAGCTTTTGCAGATCTTCAATAATTGCGCCGTCCCGGAAATGACTGGCAGCCACGTTGATAGCGATATGGAAGGCGGGATCCGTGGGCAATAGCGGTAGCTGACTCACCACTTCATTCAGCACAAAGCGCGTCAGCGGCTTGATCAGATTCTGGCGCTCAGCCAGCGGAATAAAAACATCCGGTGCAATCCAGCCCTGACGGGCATTATGCCAGCGCATCAGTATCTCAATACCGTCGCACTGACCACTTTTGCTATTGATCAGTGGCTGGCAATAAACCATAAACTCGCGGGCGGTAATGCCATAACTGATTTGCCAGCTCAGGCTCATGCGATTTGCAGTTGCCAGCCAGACGATATAGCCCATAAGCAGGCTCAGCAGCACTGCCAGCGGCAGCTGTGAGGGTAGCGTTGCCAGCGCCGATCGGGTAGGAGAGGGGCCATAGAGTGTAAGCGTGAATGGATAGCGCAGCGAGCCTTGTTCATAGCTCACCTCATCGTCTGCAGCGACTGTCGACTCGATCAACGGATTACCATACTCCAGGCTCTGTCCGTTAACGTTAAACACGGCGCGTTCAACCCAGGGTAACTGCGGCTCCAGCAGATAATTGCTCATCATTTCGATGTTAATTACCTGCAAAATGCCTGAGCGGTTATCCGGGCTTTTTGGCGTCCACAACATTAAAATCGGTGAGCCTTTGAGAAGATAATCATCGGTTGAGAGGGTCATACGCTCGCCATTATAGGCAAGGTCGGGCCAGGTCTGGCTAAAAGGAATCGCGCGGGGTCCATAAACACTGGAGCAGTAAAGTACATCGTTATCCACCAGCAGAATCGCCCGGAGCGTCTGCAGAGAAGAGATTTTTTCGATGAGTGGAAAACGAACATTGTTGCAGGGTACACCCACGAGGCCCAGCGTATTATTCGCGGAAACTTCCAGCGGCGAAAACATCCGGTCAAACCGCATAATCGCTTTATTGGCGAAATCCATTGCCTGACGTTCAATACGTGACTTTTCTTCAAAATAGCGAAAGGCCAGCGTCAATATCATGACCACGATGGCGATTGAGAATGCTATGAGCAAACGCTTGCGTCTGAATTGTCCAACAAATTGCTGGGCCATAAACATCAGTATCCACCTTCCCAAAAAGCCAGAATAAAGCAAAAAATTACGGGGTTAGTATCGGCACGGCCAGATCAATATTGAGGCCGAAATGCAGAAAAGCGGGTCTGGAAAGCGACGAAAGCCGGACGGTTGCGCGGAAAACACTCTACCGTTAAAACCTGCGCTGAGATAGCGCAGGATGCGGATTTTATTACAGTTGAACGTTATTTAAACATTTAAACGTTTCGTTCAATCACACTGCACTTTAATTGCCAGACCGCCGCGTGAGGTTTCGCGGTATTTAGCGTTCATATCTTTGCCCGTTTCATACATCGTCTCAATAACCTTATCCAGCGAGACGCGAGGTTCGCTGGTACGGCGCAGTGCCATTCGCGCCGCGTTAATGGCTTTAACTGAGGCGATAGCATTGCGCTCAATGCAGGGCACCTGAACCTGACCGGCAACCGGGTCACAGGTTAGTCCCAGGTTGTGCTCCATGCCAATTTCAGCGGCCACGCAGACTTGCTCAGGACTGCCGCCCAGCAACTCGGCCAGACCGGCCGCCGCCATGGAGCAGGCCACACCCACTTCACCCTGGCAACCCACTTCAGCACCGGAAATAGATGCGTTCATTTTGTACAGTACGCCAATGGCGCCGGAGGCAAGGAAATAGCGCAGAAAAATATCGGGGGTTACCGGCTCGATAAAGTGATCGTAATAAGCCAGCACCGCCGGCACGATGCCACAGGCACCGTTTGTTGGTGCGGTGACGACACGACCTCCTGCGGCGTTCTCTTCGTTGACGGCCAGTGCATACATATTAATCCAGTCGATAACAATCATCGGGTCACTAGAGTGCTTAGTGGAGGAGGTCAGGAGGCGACGCAGTGAGGCAGCACGACGTGGCACGCGCAGCGGTCCGGGCAACACACCTTCGGTATTCAGACCGCGATCGATACAGGCCCGCATCGTCTGCCAGATATCGGTGAAATAGGCATAGATCTCATCGCGGCTGTGCAGCGCCAGCTCATTTTTCATCACCAGGCCAGAGAGGGAGAGGCCGGTCTCATGGCAGTGCGCCAGCAGATCTTTAGCGGAATGAAACGGCCATGGCACTGACACTTCATCCAGTGCCGACTGCCCAAAGTGCTCTTCATCAACGATGAAACCGCCGCCAACGGAGTAATAGGTCTTCGACAGAATCAGCAGGTCACCTGCAAACGCCAGCAGACGCAGACCATTTTCATGCAGCGAGAGGTTCTCGCTGCGGAACACCATGCCGCCTTCGCGCGGAAAATCGACTTCATGCGCGCCTTTCGCCAGCAGCAGCCGCTCACGCTGTTCGACATCTTTAATAAACGCGGGTATCGCATCAATATCCACGGTATCGGGCGATTCACCCGCCAGACCCATGATGATCGCGATATCCGTATGATGGCCTTTGCCGGTCAGAGACAGAGAACCATAGACATCTACGGCGATTCGGGTCACCTCCTGAAGCTTTTCCTGTTCGCACAGCAAATCCACAAACTGCTTACCCGCTTTCATCGGGCCGACAGTATGCGAACTCGATGGGCCGATGCCCACTTTGAACATGTCGAAAACACTAATCACAGGTGACACTCCTCACAATTATTCTCAGTCTGCCGGGGCAGTTTATGGCGCCCATAGTAATAGTCATGCACCGGAAAAGAGCGCTTTTTCGCATGAAATAAACTTATCTAAAAAGATAGAAAAAATTATAGCGCAGCCCGGCAGGTCGCTGGCGAGCATCTGTGAAAAAACAGGCAAAAAGGTTTCAGAAGGCGATCTGGGTGCTCAATGAACGGATGATTCCGGCGGTCATGCCCCACACCAGATAATCCTGGTAGCGCGAGAGCCAGACCGGATGGCGTACACCGGCCCGATGCACCTCCAGCGCGCTGTAGCGGCTTAGCTGCAGAGCTTCGGCCAGCGGCATCTCAAAAGCACTGCTGACCTCATCCGGGTTAAGAGTAAGTCGTAAATCGGCCGGAATAATGCCCAGCACGGGCGTGACCTGGAAGCCGGTGCTGCTGGTGACGGCAGGCAGCGCACCCAGTATCTCGACCTGCTGCGGATCGATGCCGACCTCTTCCTGCGCTTCACGGAGTGCTGTGTTGATCAGTGAGGCGTCGGTGTCATCCTGCATCCCGCCGGGAAAGGCGACCTGTCCGGCGTGCTTGCGCAGGGCCTGCGAACGCTGCGTCAGCAACAAACCCGGCTCAGGACGGGCCACAATAGGCACCAGCACCGCAGCATGACGTCCTGAGAGACGCTGGGTGCTGCGGGCGGGTTGCTGCAATAAAAAACGGCTGCGAAAAACATCAATCGTCAGTGCCAACTGAACCTCCTGCCTGCTCAAGTGTCGGTAAGATCCGGCTGACTTTATCGAGCGTTTCCTGATACTCCGCTTCCGGATCGCTGTCAGCCACCAATCCGCCACCGGCAGAGCAGTAGAGTTGCTGGCCTTCGGCGATTAGCGTGCGAATCGTGATGCTGGTATCCATCCGGCCACACAGGCTGATATAGCCGATGCTGCCGCACCAGGCATTGCGGCGCTGCGGTTCCAGCTCATCAATAATCTCCATTGCCCGAATCTTAGGTGCACCGGTTATCGAGCCGCCAGGAAAACAGGCGCGCAGTAAATCAGTGGCCTGCAGGCTGTCAGGTAGCTGCGCCCGCACCGTGCTCACCAGGTGATGCACGGCGGGGAAGGGTTCAACCACAAACAGCTCTGGCACCGTAACCGAACCGGGTCGCGCCACACGGCCAATATCGTTGCGCAGCAAATCAACAATCATCAGATTTTCAGCCCGATCTTTCTCCGCATGGCGCAACGACTCCGCCTGTTGTGCGTCGGCAATCGGGTCGTCACAGCGTGGTCGGGTCCCTTTAATGGGGCGAGTTTCAATCTGCTTGTTATTCAGCGACAGGAAGCGTTCCGGCGACAGGCTGAGAATTGCACTGTCAGGCAGCCGCAGAAACGCGCTGAAGGGTGCGCGGTTAGCCGCATTGAGGAGAGTGAATGCCTGCCACTCATCACCCTGATAACCCGCCTGAAAACGCTGTGCCAGGTTTACCTGATAACAGTCACCGGCCTGAATATAAGCCTGAACGGCGGCAAAGCGCGCGGCGTATTCGGCATAGCTCATATTAGAGCGCCAGCGGCTTGTCAGCGAAAAGGGTACAGTTTCGCGTACAGGCCACTGTGCCAGCCAGGCGGCACGTTCTTCAACATTGCTCAACGCCACGAGCGTCAGGGTTTGCTGATGATGGTCGGCAATCAATGCCCAGTCATAGATTCCTGTGGCCATGTCAGGCGTAGTGAGATCGGCTGCAGCCCGCTGCGGCAGGGACTCAAACCGGCGGCCCAGGTCATAACCAAACAGCCCCAGCGCACCGCCCTGAAACGGCAGCGTCTCGCTGGATGCAGGTGTGACGCCCAGCGCATCACACTGTTGCTGCACCAGCAACAGGGGATCGGCGGTTGATTCGGTTGTACCGGTTGGGTCGCTGAGCGTCGTGATTGCGCCGCGGGTCACCAGGGTGGCGCGGGGATCGGCGGTCAGAAGATCAAAACGGTTGTCACTGTGGCTGGCCTGCGCGGAGGAGAGCAGCATCGCCCAGGGCAGATGGGCAAGGGTGGCGAAACGCTGAGTCAGCGCATCGGGGGTATAATCAAGCGTGAGGGTTTCAACAATCATCGGGCAGACAAATCAGAAAGCTAAGAGGCGGTCAGACTGACATATTTTTTCCTCACTGGCACCTGTTAGTTCCACGTGGGATACTGTCTGACCCAACGCAGGAGTAAAAAATGTTTATTGGATTACCGGCTCTCTCTCATGAGCAACAACAACAGGCCGTCGAACGTATTCAGGCGCTGATGGCAGGCGGACTATCGAGCGGTGAAGCAATCGCCCAGGTGGCGCAGGAAATCCGCGAAAATCACAAGGGCGAACGTATTCGGGCGTTATTCGAAGACGAAGATGACGAAAACGAAGAGGAATAACGCCCGGCAGGTTTAACGTGCAGCAATGATTTTAATTTCGATCTTGTATTTTGGATTTAGCAGACCGGCCTGAACCGTACAGCGCACCGGCGCATTGCCCGGCGAAACCCAGGCATCCCAGGCGCGGTTCATGGCGGGGAAGTCGGCTTTATCTACCAGGAACAGCGTCGCATCCAGAATTTTGCTTTTATCGCTACCGAGCCGGGTCAGAATGGCGTCAATCACCGCCAGCGCATTGGCGGTCTGTGCTTCTGCGTCGGCATCCAGATTTTCGGGCACACTGGTGTAATAGATTGTGTCGTTATGAATGACGGCTTCGGACATACGATGTTCCGGGTCAATGCGGGTAATACTCATCGGTTTCTCCCTGGTTAATTGCGCATTAGCCTGGCACACTCCTGATATCGCTGTCACCTCTTACGCTTTACAGGCAGCGCTCAACAATCGCCTGTCTGTCTGCCATCACGTCCGGGGACATCCGGAAGGTGGTGAAATATTTCACATCAGCACCTTTTCGGCGGGGCGAAACATCCGCAAAAATAGAATCTTCCCAGGTAAAGACGCTGATCTCACTGCCGTTCGGCTGGGTGTGGGTGGTGTTATCCCGTGCAATGACGCTGGTGGTGGACCAGCCGCGATAAATACAGTCGCTGAGCTGAGGGACGGTGCGGGCGCTTTGGCCCTGGAAAACGGGTTGCTGCAGACGAGCCTGATCAGGGGTAGGTGCCTGGCAGCCGCAGAGCAGCAGTACGCCAGCCAGAGATCCGATGCGGACATAATTCATGATGTACCTCCGCCTGAAACAGGCAGTCGGGTTTAGCCATCTGCGAAACATCACCTGAAGGGCAATGTTAAGCCAGTCTCAGCACATCAGCCTACGGGTGCCACATCCCAACAGTAAGCTGATTTAATCATTATAATCCTGCCTTTTGATTACCTGATGTGTTCATTTGCATTTGATAACTGCATCACACTGTGGCGCTAACTGCGCTGACAATGAAGTGTCCTTAATCGCGCCTGCTGTTAGCGCTGACAGGGGATAAGAAACACGGAATTAGGGGAACTGGCGGCTTAAAAATGTTATAAATCAGTCATGAGATTGCGCCACAGGTTGAGGATTAAAGCATGGCGAATACGCAGTATCTTTTTTGGGTAATGGCTGGCGCTCTGACGCTGCTGTTTATTGTTATCGCGGCATTTGTGGGGTTATCCAAAGGCAGTAAGCAGGGATTTGTTACCTTTGCCGTGCTGTTCATCATCATGCTGGCGGGTGCACTGTACCTGCATCATTAGCAAGGTGCGGTTGGGCTGTTTTCAGTCCATTACAGTGAATTCACGTTTGGTTCACATTTCAGGTGGAAAGTGTGCGGCCTCCAGTGAGTGTTAACTATGATCAGTTGAAATAGCAGCCTTGCTATTTATCACCGGAGGTAATTATGTCTGAACGTCCTGATTACGATGAACCGCTGCCAGATGATGCTGAGATCTATCCGGAAGATGAAGAAGAGGATGAGGAAAACGATCCCTTAGAAAAGGATGTTTAGGCGTTTGAAACGGTTGTCTGACGACCTCCATTTCTTCTGAATTCTGACTCACGCCGCAAAACCGTCAGTCGCGCAGTTTTGCGGTTTCTACACCGGTCTCATTGACTCACTTCTGTCCGCGCCTTTTCAGCTTTACCCGGGTTGCTGGAATCTGGCTAAACAACACCCTGGTGATGACCCTCTGACCGCTCGGGTTGTTCAGATAAACTGCCCGGATAAAATCCTTCAGTCATTAGTCTCACTGACATTCGCATCGATGAAAACCTTTAGCGATTCCTGCGCGGATGCACGGCGGTTTATCGCCTTACAGATTAAAAAGCGAATGGAATAAAGTCCCTGTTATTAATTAGCTTATTCAGCAGGGTATTTAATGAAGCGCTAAAATTTCAGGTTTTCTTATCGTACTTTCGGGTCACGTACCGCCGCACCTGAAACGGCTAAAACCTCAACCTGTTGATATTTATCGATTTTGATTTGTTTATCCAATACTGACATAATTACAGTGTTTTTGCCGTTCTTAGAGAGGGTATGTGGCAGACGATTTTGCAGTGGATGGCGCACTGGCGTTGGCGATCGCAGGTTTTAAACCGCGTGAAGCACAACGTGAGATGGCGCAGGCGGTATCTGAAGCCGTAAAACAGCAGGGTGAACTGGTGGTTGAAGCCGGCACCGGCACCGGCAAAACCTATGCTTACCTGGCACCCGCCTTGCGGGCCGGAAAAAAAGTCATTGTCTCCACCGGCTCAAAAGCGCTGCAGGATCAGCTTTATGGCCGCGATCTGCCCACCATGATTAAGGCACTGAAGTTCAAAGGGAAAACGGCCTTGCTGAAAGGGCGCTCTAACTATCTCTGCCTGGAACGCATGGAACAGCAGTCGATGGCCGGTGGTGAGCTCACCGTGCAGGCGCTAACCGATCTGGTGACGCTGCGCAGTTGGTCATCACAGACAAAAGATGGCGACATCAGCAGCTGTGCGGGTGTGACCGAAGATAGCCCGATCTGGCCGCTGGTGACCAGCACCAACGACAACTGCCTGGGCACGGATTGTCCGCGCTATAAAGAGTGTTTTGTGGTCATGGCACGTAAGCGCGCCATGGACGCTGATGTGGTGGTCGTTAACCACCATTTGTTTCTTGCCGACCTGGTGGTAAAAGAGGGGGGCTTTGGCGAATTGATTCCCGAGGCTGATGTGATGATCTTCGATGAAGCCCATCAGTTGCCCGATATCGCCAGCCAGTATTTTGGTCAGCAACTCTCCAGCCGCCAGTTACTCGATCTGGCTAAAGATATTATTACCGCCTACCGCACGGAAGTGCGTGATGCCCAGCAACTGCAGAAATCAGCTGATCGACTGGCGCAATGCGCACAGGATTTCCGCCTGTCATTAGGCGATCCGGGTTATCGCGGTAATTTACGCGAACTGCTGAGCGATAACCAGATACTGCGCATGTTCACCTTGCTGGACGATGCGCTGGAGCTCTGTTACGACGTTATCAAACTCTCGCTGGGTCGTTCAGCTCTGCTGGATGCCGCCTTTGAGCGCGCCGCGCTTTACCGTACCCGCTTAAAACGGTTACGGGCGATTAACGAGCCGGGCTACAGCTACTGGTATGAATGTACGTCGCGTCATTTTATTCTGGCGCTGACGCCGCTCTCGGTCGCTGAACGATTCCGGGAAGTGATGGACAACCGTAAAGCGGCGTGGATCTTCACCTCGGCCACCCTGGCGGTGGATGAAAAAATGGCCCATTTCGCCGAACGACTGGGTGTGAATGCGGCAAAGAGCCTGATTCTGAATAGCCCGTTTGATTTTGCGAAGCAGGCACTGCTCTGCGTGCCGCGCAATCTGCCTGAGCCTAACCGTCCCGGCGGCGCCCGCCAGCTGGCCGCGATGATGAAACCGCTGATCGATGCCAACAAAGGCCGCTGTTTCTTCCTCTGCACATCGCACCTGATGATGCGTGAACTGGCGGCAGAATTTCGCGCCTCAATGACCCTGCCTGTGCTGGTACAGGGTGAAACCAGCAAAGGTCAGTTACTGAAACAGTTCATCGACAAAGGCAACGCCCTGCTGGTGGCGACCAGCAGTTTCTGGGAAGGGGTTGATGTGCGGGGTGATGCGTTGTCGCTGGTTATTATCGATAAACTGCCGTTCACCTCGCCGGAAGATCCCCTGTTAAAAGCCAGAATGGAAGATTGCCGGATTCGTGGCGGCGATCCCTTCACGGATGTGCAGCTACCGGATGCCGTGATCACGCTGAAGCAGGGGGTGGGGCGGTTGATCCGTGATACGGATGATCGGGGTGTGCTGGTGATTTGCGATCAGCGCCTCGTATCGCGTCCTTATGGCGCGTTGTTTCTCAACAGCCTGCCACCTACGCCGCGCACCCGGGACATTGATCGTGCCATCGCCTTTATCCGTCAGCAACCCGAACCAGACGCATAATTTTATGCTAATATGCGCGCCGTTTTCTTTCTTCTGAGGTGGTCATGTCAGCCCGAATTTTAGCGCTGGATACGGCGACAGAAGCCTGTTCAGCTGCCTTGCTGAATCAGCAACAGATTGATGCCCGATTCGAGATCGCCCCGCGTGATCATACCCAGCGTATTTTACCGCTGGTCGAAGAGCTCCTGCTGGCACAGCAGCTGGAACTGACCGAACTGGACGCGCTCGCCTTTGGTCGCGGCCCGGGCAGTTTTACTGGCGTACGCATTGGCATTGGCATTGCGCAGGGCCTTGCACTGGGCGCAGCACTGCCGATGATCGCGGTTTCTACCCTCGCGACGCTGGCGGAAGGCGCATGGCGCCTTCACGGGGCAACCCGGGTATTAACGGCGATTGACGCGCGGATGGGCGAAGTCTATTGGGCCGAATATCAGCGTGATGAGCACGGTGCCTGGCAGGGCGAAGCCAGCGAAAGTGTGTTGTCGCCGGAAGCGGCACTGGCACGCATGCAGTCGCTCTCTGGTGAATGGATGACCGCTGGCACCGGCTGGCAGGCTTATCCTGGCCTGCAGCAGGGACATGAACTGACGCTGGTTGCCAGTGAGGTCACGCTGCCTGCCGCTCAGGATATGCTGCCGCTGGCGATACTTGCTCTGGCGCAGGGGAATACGCTGCTGCCGGAGACGGCGGAGCCCACTTATCTGCGCAATGAAGTCGCCTGGAAAAAATTACCTGGCCGGTAAAATGCACGCAACTTATTGTTATGCGTCCAGTCTAAGTCTTTACCTAACGGGAGAACGTCTATGTCGTCAATGTGTGGTAAAGGGCTTTCAGGTCTGCTGCTGACCTGTGTGCTGGCGTTAACCGGTTGTGTCTCGATTCCCGACACACTGCAGGGCAGCTCGCCTCAGCCGCAGCAGGATTTGTTGCGGGTCATGAGCGATCCTTCGATCTTCGTCGGGCAGGAATCTCGCTTTGGCGGCAAGGTCGTGAATGTCACTAATCTGAACAGCAAAACCCGGCTTGAGATTGCTGCACAGCCGCTGGACGATAGCGCCAGACCGCGTCTGGGGGCGGCGTCGGTGGGGCGGATTTATGCCGATATCCACGGCTTCGTTGATCCAGTGGATGTCAGAAACCAGTATGTCACTGTGCTGGGTACCCTGAAGGGAACGGAGCAGGGCAAAATTGGTGAGGCAGATTATAAATTTGCCGTTATCGATGTACGAGGTTACCAGCGCTGGCGTCTCGCGCAACAGGTAACAGCACCGCCTCAGCCAATGGATCCCTGGATCTGGTATGGTCCGACTCGTCATCGCGGCGGCTACTGGGGCCCAAATCCTTACTGGGGTATGGTTAACAGTGGGCCGACTGAGGTGCAAACCATACTGACCGAGTAACGGTGAAAAAGGTGATATCCAGCCCGGTTGCGGTGCTCGCTGCCGGGCTTTTTATTTGCCTGTTTTCGCTGCACGAAATTTAGTGATGCACTTCGCAACCTCAACATGCCAAACCAGGCAAACTGGTACAATCAGTTAAAATATTGTTAACAAAACAGATTGGCTGAGGCAGCGATGGAAATACAACATAATTATCGGGGTGAATCCTTGAATAAGGTTTGGCTGAAACGCTACCCGGCAGATGTGCCTGCCGAAATAAGTGCAGATCGTTACACCTCGCTGGTGGATCTGTTTGAGCAGGCCGTAAAACGCTACGCTGATCAACCCGCGTTTATAAACATGGGTCAGAAGATGAGTTACCGTCAGCTGGAGGAGAAGAGCCGCGCGTTTGCCGCCTATCTCCAGCAGCAACTGGGCCTGAAAGCGGGTGACCGCGTGGCCCTGATGATGCCTAACTTATTGCAGTATCCGGTGGCCCTGATTGGTGTGCTGCGCGCTGGCATGGTGGTGGTCAACGTTAACCCGCTCTATACGCCACGTGAACTCAGGCATCAGCTCAATGACAGCGGTGCCAGCGCCATCGTCATCGTCTCGAATTTTGCCCACACGCTGGAAAAAGTGGTGGCGGAAACCGCGGTGCGTCATGTCATTCTGACGCGGATGGGCGATCAGCTGGCACCCATAAAAGCGACGCTGGTTAACTTTATCGTCAAGTATGTGAAGAAGCTGGTGCCTAAATATCATCTGCCTGGCGCCATCTCCTTTCGTCATGTTCTGGACGTGGGTGCCACACTTAATTATCAGCGTCCGACCGTCTCAAATGACGATCTCGCTTTCCTGCAGTACACCGGCGGCACGACCGGCGTAGCCAAAGGGGCAATGCTGACCCATCGCAACATGCAGGCGAACCTGGAGCAGACCCGCGCGACTTACGGTAAAGTGCTGCGCGACGGTAAAGAGTTTGTCGTCACTGCGCTGCCGCTTTATCACATTTTCGCTTTAACGGTGAATGGCCTGCTTTTCCTGGAGCTGGGCGGTCAGAATCTGCTGATCACGAATCCGCGTGATATTCCTGGCTTCGTTAAGGAGCTGGGTAAATTTCCGTTTACCGCTATCACTGGCGTGAACACGCTGTTCAATGCGCTGCTCAACGATGAGCAGTTCAATAAGCTCGATTTCTCAACGCTGCGTCTTTCGGCCGGTGGCGGGATGGCTGTACAGAAAGTGGTGGCGGAACGCTGGGAAAAGCTAACCGGACACTATCTGCTGGAAGGCTATGGCCTGACCGAATGTTCGCCGCTGGTGTCAGTCAATCCATATGACATCAGCTGTCATACCGGCAGTATCGGCCTGCCGGTGCCCTCGACAGACGTGCGGATTCTGGATGACGATGGCAACGAAGTGCCGCCAGGTGAGCCGGGTGAGCTCTGCATCAAAGGTCCCCAGGTGATGCTGGGCTACTGGCAGCATCCGGAAGCGACAGCGGAAGTGCTGAAAAATGGCTGGCTCCACAGCGGTGATATTGTTACCGTTGATCAGGAAGGCTTTATCCGCATCGTTGACCGCAAAAAAGATATGATTCTGGTCTCCGGTTTTAATGTCTATCCGAATGAAATCGAAGATGTGCTGATGCAGCATCCTAAAGTGCGTGAAGCGGCGGCAATTGGTGTGCCGAGCGATCTTTCTGGCGAAGCCGTAAAAGTCTGTATCGTGAAAAAAGACGCGTCACTGACTAAAGAAGACGTGCTCGATCACTGCCGCCGTCAGTTGACCGGCTACAAGGTGCCGAAGATCATTGAGTTTCGTGATGATTTGCCCAAAACCAACGTCGGCAAGATTCTGCGGCGCGAGTTGCGTGACGAGGTAAAACCCGGCGCGAGCTGAATCCGGGCAAAATTGAGGTTGAACGCCGGCATGTCCGGCGTTTTTATTGTTTTTAACATGGAGCGCCGCGCGTTGTTAGCTGCGGTGGAAATCAGACGTGAACTATTCCCTTATCGACCAGGATGATCAACTGGCAGACGTGTGTCAGAAAGCGCGCCAGCAGGCGGCGGTGGCACTGGATACCGAATTTGTCCGTACCCGTACTTACTATCCTCAGCTTGGCCTGATCCAGCTGTTCGACGATCACCAATTGGTGCTGATTGACCCACTGAATATCCGTGACTGGTCACCCTTTATTGCGTTGCTTACCGACACCCGTGTCACCAAATTCCTCCATGCCGGAGGTGAAGATCTGGAAGTCTTCCTGCACCGTTTCGGCGTGCTGCCGACACCGATGATCGATACACAGATTCTGGCAGCCTTCTCCGGCCAGCCGCTCTCCTGGGGCTTTGCCTCAATGGTGGCGCATTTCACGCAGGTCGAACTCGATAAAAGTGAATCACGCACCGACTGGCTGGCACGCCCTCTGACCCAGCGTCAGTGCGAATATGCGGCGGCAGACGTTCACTATCTGCTGCCGATTGCGCGCCAGCTGATGATCAACACTGAAGAGGCCGGCAACATGGCGGCGGCGCTCAGTGAGTGCGACAATCTTTGTCAGCGTCGTCTGGATAGCCTTTCGCCGGATGAAGCCTGGCGGGATATCACCAATGCCTGGCAATTGCGTCCGCGTCAACTGGCCGCGCTGCAGCGACTGGCGGCCTGGCGTCTGAAACTGGCGCGTGAAAAGGATATGGCGGTTAACTTTGTTGTGCGCGAAGAGCACCTGTGGAAAGTCGCGCGCTTTATGCCAGGTTCACTGGGTGAGCTGGATCATCTGGGACTGTCAGGTCATGAAATCCGTTTCCACGGTAAAACGCTGGTGGCGCTGGTGGCCGAAGCAGAGGCGCTGGATGAAAGTGAACTGCCGGCTCCGCTGGGCAATCTGATCGACCATCCTGATTACAAGCAGGTGTTTAAAGCGATGAAAGCCCTGGTGCAGCAGGTCAGCGGGCAGAGTGGGTTCAGTCAGGAATTACTGGCGTCACGACGTCAGATTAATCAGGTATTAAGCCAGCACTGGGGTCTTAAGCCACAGGGACGTCAACCGGAGTTACTGACCGGATGGCGGGGCGAACTGCTGAAACCCGGCATTGAGGAGATTCTGGCGGGTTGTTAACGGTAAAAATTTCCCCTGCCAGAGCGCAGGGGAAATTCAGGAAACCGTCAGCGTCATTTAGTCACTTCATCCGTTTCCGGCAACGTTACGTTCAGCTCCAGAATCGAGATATCGTCACCTTTCTGATCGAGCTGCACAGTCACCATTTCGGGATCGATCTTCACATATCTGCAAATCACTTCCAGAATGTCGCGCTTAAGTTGCGGAAGATAATGGGGCTCACTGTCGCCCCTTCTCCGTTCTGCCACGATAATCTGCAGCCTTTCCTTGGCTATGTTGGCAGTGTTCTTCTTCCGGGATAAAAAGAAATCAAGTAATGCCATGGTTTATCCCCCGAACAGGCGTTTCAGGAAACCCTTCTTCTCTTCTTCGATAAAGCGGAAGGGGCGTACTTCACCGAGCAACCGTTCAACGGTATCGGCATAGGCTTTGCCAGCATCAGATTCGCCGTCAAGAATCACCGGTTCACCCTGGTTAGAGGCACGTAACACCGATTGATCTTCAGGAATCACGCCAACCAGAGGAATGCGCAGAATCTCCAGCACATCTTCCATGCTCAGCATATCGCCACGGTTAACCCGGCCAGGGTTATAGCGGGTCAGCAGCAGATGCTCCTTCACCGGATCCTGACTGTTTTCCGCACGACGCGATTTAGACGAAATAATACCGAGGATACGGTCGGAGTCACGCACAGATGAGACTTCCGGGTTCGTAGTGATAATGGCTTCATCAGCAAAATAGAGCGCCATCAGTGCACCGGTTTCAATCCCTGCCGGTGAATCGCAGACGATGAAATCGAATTCCATAGCGGCTAAGTCGTTCAGAACTTTTTCAACACCTTCGCGAGTCAGCGCATCTTTATCACGGGTCTGCGAGGCGGGCAGAATGTAGAGTTGCTCAGTGCGTTTGTCGCGAATCAGCGCCTGGTTCAGCGTGGCATCGCCCTGGATAACGTTGACGAAGTCATAAACCACGCGGCGTTCACAACCCATGATCAAATCCAGATTACGCAGACCGATATCAAAGTCGATAACGACCGTCTTTTTGCCTTTCTGCGCTAAACCGGTGGCGATGGCCGCGCTTGACGTGGTCTTACCAACGCCCCCTTTACCGGATGTAACTACAATAATGCGTGCCATAAATGTTGATTTCCTTAACAAAAGAAAAGGGGCCTAATTAAGTGTCTGGATAGTCAGCGCGCCATCCTGCAGGCACAGACGCGCGGCTTTACCAAAAAATTCTTGCGGGATCTGATCCATGATCCAGTACTCTCCGGCAATCGAGACCAGCTCGGCGGCCAGGTTGGTACAAAAAATCTGGCAATTGCGATCACCACTGGCACCCGCCAGTGCGCGACCGCGCATCATGCCGTAAATATGAATGTTGCCATCGGCGACCAGTTCGGCGCCGGCGCTGACGCTGCTGGTGATAATCAAATCAGCGTCACGCGCATAAATCTGCTGGCCTGAACGCACCGGCGTGTTCACGATGCGTGTTTTCGTTGCCACCGTTTCGGTGACCACCGGCAGCGGTTCAGGAACTGGCACGGGTGGTGGCGCTTCTGCACGCGGTCTGGACTCTTTGCCTTCTGCCAGAACTGGCAGGCCTGCCCGGGATATCATGCGTTTCAGTGCGTCATTTTTGCAGCCGCTTACGCCGACAATACGTAAACCGGTGGCGAGAATCGCCTGCTGCAACTGTTTCCAGTTAACCTCGGCACTCAATGTGGCGACGTTAAGTACAACCGGTGCGTTTTTCAGGAAATCCGGAGCCTGATCAATCTTGTCCTGAAGTGCCTTACGAATCACCGCAGGGTCATGGTGGTGCAAATGGACGACAGATAGGGTGAAACTGCTACCTTTGAATTCGATTGGCGTTTGCGACATCTGTCCCGACTCAGTCCTGTTTTCACTACCGTTAGCAAGCCGATGATAAAATCATCACTGAAGCGCTAACGGTGAATATTCGAAGTTCTGCAAGCATGTTATAGTTACAGCTATATTCAGACAAGCCTCAACGCCGGTTAATTCGAGTAAAAAATATGTTTTGTGTGATCTACAGAAGCCCGTTACGTGACCAGACTTATCTCTATGTAGAAAAAAAGGACGATTTCTCGCGCGTTCCTGAAGAATTGCTGAAAGGGTTTGGCAAGCCGCAGTTGGCGATGGTGCTAAAGCTGGCGGGCCGCGACAGGCTGGCAAATGCAGATATCAATAAAGTTAAGCAGGGGTTGAGTGAGCAGGGCTATTATTTGCAACTTCCTCCGCCGATTGAAAGTCTGCTAAAAATTCATTTAGAGGCTGATAAAAAAGTTTAACTCAGATTCTTCTGTAAATATAAATCCTGTCGGCGTCATCCTGGCAGGATAATATTGCCCGACGCTGCGTAAAATTAACGGCGCAGCTTATCTGTTTCACCCGTTTCTAAATTTCCTGCCCATTTTTTTCGCCTGATTTGTACGATTATTCAGCACCTCAGCGCCGCCATTTACGCTTTTTGACAAATTCCATCCCCCGGACCGTTAAAAGGATCTTATTATCACGCCATGAGGTTGGCATTTCGATCAACACAAAAGCAAACATCAACCCGCCAGCAGCGCTGGCATCACACCTAACCTGAACAGGGGATGAGCATGTATCAGCATCGTAACTGGCAAGGCGCTCTGTTAGATTTTCCGGTCAGTAAAGTGGTTTGCGTGGGCAGTAATTACGCAAAACACATTAAAGAAATGGGCAGCGCAACGCCGACTGAGCCGGTGATCTTTATCAAGCCGGAAACAGCGCTGTGTGATTTACGCCAGCCGCTCTCTATTCCCGACGCATTTGGCGAAGTTCATCACGAGGTCGAACTGGCCGTGCTGATTGGCGGGACGCTGAAGCAGGCGACGGAGGCACATGTGGCTAAAGCGATTGCAGGTTATGGCGTGGCGCTGGACCTGACATTGCGTGATCTGCAGTCCGGGCTGAAAAAAGCAGGCCAGCCCTGGGAAAAATCCAAAGGTTTTGATAACGCCTGTCCGGTTTCCGGTTTTATCCCGGTGTCAGACTTCAGTGGCGATCCGCAGAATGTCGAACTGAAACTGGTGGTGAATGGTGAAGTGCGGCAGCACGGTAACACCGAAGATATGATTCATAAAATCCTGCCGCTGATTGCACACATGAGCCACTACTTTACCCTGCGCGCCGGCGACGTGATTCTGACCGGTACGCCAGAAGGGGTGGGCCCGATGCGCTCGGGTGATCAGCTGGAAGTCTCCCTGGCGGGTCACGGCATCAGCACGCGCGTACTCTAAAAACTTGCATCACCGCAGCATAGGCTTTATAAGGTGCGGTTTAGGCACAACCCGGACAAATCATCATGACAGACACCCCTTTCTGGCAACAAAAACGCCTGGCACAAATGAGCGATGAGGAATGGGAATCCTTGTGTGATGGTTGTGGACAGTGTTGCCTGAACAAGTTACAGGACGCAGACACCGATGAGATCTACTTCACCAATGTCGCCTGTAATCAGCTCAATATTAAAACCTGCCAGTGCCGCAACTATGAGCGCCGCTTCGAACTTGAAGAGGATTGCATCAAGTTAACGCGCGAAAATCTGACCACGTTTAACTGGTTACCGCGTACCTGTGCATACCGGTTGCTGGGTGAAGGTAAAGATCTCCCCGCCTGGCATCCGCTGCGAGCCGGTTCTAAAACCGCCATGCACGCGAAGCGTATTTCTGTAAGGTATATTGCCGTGCGCGAGAGTGAAGTGCGGGATTGGGAAGATCACATTATCGATCGCCCCGATCGCAACGGCTAAACGCGTCGCGTGAGTCGGGATATGAAAAAAAGGCTGCCATTGGCAGCCTTTCCTGATCTCAGCGACTAAAGAGATCGCGACGTTTTGGTTTTAGCGGCTGGGCAATCAGTACCAGCGCCGCAACCAGCAGATAACCGGCGAATACCACAATCATCCACTGTGGCATGCTGAGCGTCAGGAACGTCCAGCTGCGATCAGCGCAATCACCGGTAGCCTGAAACACGGATGGCATCCACTTATCCAGCGGTAATCCGCTGGGGAAGCGTGCGGCGAAATCACAGGTGGTGAATGGGTTAGGGTGCAACTGAATCATCGTATGTTCATAGGAGAGACGCAGTCCTTCCCAGGCACTGTAGATCCACAAGGCCAGCGCGCCCAGACGCAACGACGATTTAGGCGCAATTGCGCCCACCAGACCCGCACCCAACACACCAAACAGGGCATTACGCTCATAGATACACATTACGCAGGGCTTCAGGCCCATCACATGCTGAAAAAAGAGTGCCGTCAATTCCAGTGCAAGCGCCGTCAGTGCCAGTAATAACCAGGCTCCACGCCCCCGTGAACATTGATTCAGATATCGCAACATATTGCATTCCCTGTAAACGTTAATGCCACGCAGTGTAAACCAAAAGCGTTTGCAAACCAGCCAGTCGCAAGGAAAAATCGTGTGCAAACATGACCTGATTCTGATCCAGAACAGGTTAAATGAGGATCTGCAGAGGCTATCTCCGCGGAGGTCGCATCAGCACGGCGATTGAAATCAGTCAGGCGGAGAGAGTGGGTCGCATAAGGCAGTCAGTGAAACGGCTGGCAGCAACTATCCTGCGCGAACAGTCCACGCATTCAGAACGCCATTATGCTGTTCGGGGACACAGGTTGTTTCAGCCCATAAAACTGTTCTGATGACGGTTGTCTCTGCGCAGCAGATTAGATTGTCAGCCATTCTGAAATATGCGACTACGCCCGGTTTAATGAGTACGCAGGCTATATCCGCTATAGGGCGTCTGGTATGATGAGTCCACATCATGATGAGAAAAGCAACGAGAACACATTGCTATGGTTATAAAGGCTCAGAGTCCAGCGGGATTTGCTGAAGAGTATATTATTGAAAGCATCTGGAACAGTCGCTTTCCGCCCGGATCGATTCTTCCTGCTGAGCGTGAGCTTTCTGAATTGATTGGGGTAACGCGCACTACCTTGCGTGAGGTGCTGCAGCGACTGGCACGCGATGGCTGGCTGACGATTCAGCATGGCAAACCGACACGGGTAAACGATTTCTGGGAGACCTCCGGCCTCAATATTCTGGAAACCCTGGCCCGTCTCGATCACGACAGCGTTCCCGTGTTAATCGACAACCTGCTGTCTGTCCGCAGCAACATTTCATCGATTTTTATCAGCCGTGCGCTGCGCCATCATCCTGATAAAGCCCGTGAAGTGCTGGAGACAGTCAGTGCCGCAGCCGATCAGGCTGATGCCTATACCGAACTTGATTATCGGGTGTTCCGTGGCCTGGCATTTGCGTCAGGTAACCCGATTTATGGTTTGATTCTGAATGGCCTGAAAGGCCTCTATACTCGCGTTGGTCGTCACTACTTCTCTAACCCGGAAGCTCGCCAGGTCGCGCGCGATTTCTATCTTAAGCTTCTGGCGCTGTGCGATAAAGAACCAGGACAGGATGAGATTGTGGATGTGGTGCGCAACTATGGTCGCCGCAGCGGTGAAATCTGGCACAGCATGCAGAAAAACTTGCCTGACGATCTCGGCAACAAACGTTAAAAAAAACCGGACATCGCGTCCGGTTTTTTGTTTCTAAGCCGTCACCTTCAACTGACCCCTCAAAGTGAAGAACCGCGTGGCGGATTGCGGTCCAGCAGCTCCACACTGCCATCCTCGTTCTGCTGTTCCAGAATCACATCGAACCCCCACAGGCGATGCACATGCTTCAGCACCTCGCGACGGCTCTTATCCAGCGGCGTGCGGCTCTGCGGCACATAGCGCAGTGTCAGCGAACGGTCACCGCGCACATCAACGTTGTAAACCTGAATGTTAGGCTCAAGATTACTCAGGTTGTACTGTGCGGAAAGTTGCTGACGAATCGCCCGGTAACCCGCTTCATCGTGGATCGCGGCGATTTCGAGATAGTTATTGCGGTCATCATCCAGCACAGTGAACAGCCGGAAATCGCGCATCACTTTCGGCGACAGGAACTGGCTGATAAAACTCTCATCCTTGAACTCACGCATCGCAAAATGCAGTGTTTCCAGCCAGTCGGAACCGGCGATATCCGGGAACCAGTAGCGGTCCTCTTCCGTTGGCGACTGACAGATGCGCTTGATGTCCTGCATCATCGCAAACCCTAAGGCGTAAGGGTTGATACCGTTGTACCACTGACTGTTATAGGGCGGCTGAAACACCACATTGGTGTGACTGTGCAGGAACTCCATCATAAAGCGTTCCGACACTTTGCCTTCGTCATACAGGTGATTCAGGATGGTGTAGTGCCAGAAGGTTGCCCAGCCCTCATTCATCACCTGGGTCTGTTTCTGTGGATAGAAATACTGGCTTACCTTGCGCACGATGCGCAGGATCTCACGCTGCCAGGACTCCAGCAGCGGGGCGTTTTTTTCCATAAAATAGAGCAGGTTTTCCTGCGGCTCAGAAGGGTAGCGTGCGGCTTCAAAAGCCACCGCCTCGGTCTCACGTCGTGGCAGCGTGCGCCACAAGGTGTTTACCTGACTTTGCAGATACTCTTCACGACTTTTCTGGCGCGCCTTCTCCTCCTGCAGGGAGATCTTCTGCGGGCGTTTATAGCGATCGACGCCATAATTCATTAAGGCATGGCAGGAATCGAGTAGTCGCTCGACCTCTTCGACGCCATAGCGCTCTTCGCAGTCACTGATATAGTTTTTGGCAAACAGCAGATAATCGACAATTGAGCCGGCATCGGTCCAGCTGCGGAACAGATAATTATTTTTGAAGAATGAGTTGTGACCATAGCAGGCATGCGCCATCACCAGCGCCTGCATGGTCATGGTGTTCTCTTCCATCAGGTAGGCGATGCAGGGGTTCGAGTTGATGACAATCTCATAGGCCAGCCCCTGCTGACCGTGCTTATAACGCTGCTCGGTCTCGATAAACTTTTTACCGAATGACCAGTGTGAATAGTTGATGGGCATGCCGACGCTGGAATAGGCATCCATCATTTGTTCAGAGGTGATCACTTCGATTTGGTGCGGGTAGGTATCAAGCCGGTAGAGTTTAGCCACCCGGTCGATCTCTGCTAAATAGACATCAAGCAGTTCGAATGTCCAGTCTGGTCCGTCATTGAGTCGTTTGCTGTCTCTGATGGCTTCGTCAAAGATTGTCGTCATAGCGCACCTCTTTTTTGCAAACCGGCTGACCCGAAAGACAACCCGTTCTGGTTATTTAAGGCTTCGTCCTGAAAAAGGGAACCCGAAAAAAACTGAGCGAACACAACAATGATAGCCCACTGTCGCTTATCCGAAATGCGAACTCAAATGAATTCTTTGGCACAAAATCATTAAGAGTGTTGCAGCAGCGAATTTAACAGCCTTTGATGCGACTATTAATTTAAAATGCGGAATATCATCCTGTTTATAAGCGGAATGTATGGGGTTGAAGGATTCTCCTGCAATGCGCAGATTTAACTGCCACTGTTGTCATTTATTTCTGTCTTTCGTGATTAAGGCGCATAAAGCGCTGAAATTAGCCGGGCAGCAAGATTTTAGTTACCTGAAAAGTGAAAAAGATGTGAAATGGATGCTGAATTTATGGGGTGATGTCCGCTGTGTAAATCCGCTGACTATCATCTTCTTAACAGTGAATTATGCTTTTACATGCCGGGTGGGGGAGCTATGCACGTTGTAATTCTTGGAAGTGGTGTGGTGGGAGTGGCAAGCGCCTGGTATCTGGCGCGCGCCGGACATCAGGTGACCGTCATCGATCGTCAACCCGCGGCGGCGATGGAGACCAGCGCGGGTAATGCCGGCCAGATCTCACCCGGTTATGCCGCACCCTGGGCCGCGCCAGGCGTGCCATTGAAAGCCGTGAAGTGGATGTTTCAGCGCCACGCGCCGCTGGCTATCCGGCTGGATGGCAGCAGTTTTCAGCTGGAGTGGATGTGGCGCATGCTGCGTAACTGCGACATCAACCACTATCAGCAGAACAAAAGCCGCATGGTACGGATTGCCGAGTACAGTCGCGACTGCATGAAAGCGCTGCGTTCTGAGACCGGCATCGCCTATGAAGGTCGTCAGGGTGGAACATTACAATTGTTCCGCACTCAACAGCAGTTTGACAGCGCCAGCAAAGATATTGCCGTGCTGCGCGACGCGGGCGTGCCCTATGAGCTGTTAGAGGCGCATGAACTGTCACGCGTTGAGCCAGCTCTGGCGGCAACGCAGCATAAACTCACTGGCGGATTACGGCTGCCCAACGATGAAACCGGCGACTGTCAGCTTTTCACTCAGCGTCTGGCAAAAATGGCCGAAGAGGCGGGCGTCGTTTTCCGCTTTAACACCCCGGTTGACCACCTGCTGCGCGATGGCAATCGTATTTATGGTGTGAAGTGTGGTGAGGAGATCATCAAGGCGGATAGTTATGTGGTGGCCTTTGGTTCTTACTCCACCGCGCTGTTAAAAAATGTCATTGATATCCCGGTCTATCCGCTAAAAGGCTACTCTCTGACCATTCCGATTAAAAACCCTGACGCTGCGCCGGTTTCGACCATTCTGGATGAGACTTACAAAGTGGCGGTGACCCGTTTTGACGATCGTATTCGTGTGGGTGGCATGGCAGAGATTGTTGGTTTTAACACCAGACTCACTGAAGCACGTCGGGAAACGCTGGAGATGGTCGTCAGTGATCTCTATCCTGAAGGCGGTCATGTCGCGCAGGCGAGTTTCTGGACCGGGCTGCGTCCGATGACGCCAGACGGTACGCCGATTGTGGGCGCCACGCCAATTTCTAATCTCTGGCTCAATACCGGTCACGGTACGCTGGGCTGGACGATGGCGTGTGGTTCTGGTCAGCTGCTGGCCGATCTCATCTCCGGTAAAAAGCCTGCCATTGCGGCGGATGACTTAGCGGTGTTCCGCTACTTACCCGGTTTCGCGGCGACGTCATCGCCGCTGCGTAACGCCAACGCAACTCGTTAAGTCTTCAGGGAGAGAGAGGATGTCACGTCCGATTATCGCTACCATCAATCAGCAGGCGTTACGTCAGAACCTGGCGGTCGTTCGCCAGGCGGCACCTGCATCCCGCGTCTGGTCAGTGGTGAAAGCGAATGCTTACGGCCATGGTATTGAACGCGTCCGCGAGGCGTTATCTGCCACTGACGGCTTCGCACTGCTTAATATGGAGGAGGCGCTTCAGCTGCGTGAGCAGGGCTGGAAAAAACCGATTCTGTTACTGGAGGGATTTTTCCAGCCAGAAGATTTGCAGTTAATCGATCGCTATCGTCTGACTACCAGTGTGCACAGCAACTGGCAAATCAAAGCACTGGCCAGTGCCCAACTCTCTGCCCCGGTTGATATTTATCTCAAAATGAACAGCGGGATGAACCGTCTGGGCTTTCGCCCGGAGCAGGTCAACGGCGCGTGGCAGAAACTGCGGGCGCTGAGCAATGTCGGTGAGATGACGCTGATGGCGCATTTCGCCGATGCTGAAAATCCGCAGGGTTTAGTTGCACCGCTGCAGCGCATTGAGCAGGCGGCAGAAGGGTTGAGCTGCCCGCGATCGCTCTCTAACTCCGCCTGCACCTTATGGCATCCTGAAGCGCATTTTGACTGGGTTCGTCCTGGCATCATTCTGTATGGCGCATCGCCCAGCGGTAACTGGCAGGACATTGCAGGCAGTGGCCTGCAGCCGGTGATGACCTTAAGCAGTGAGATTATCGCGGTTCAGCAATTACAGGCTGGCGATGGCGTGGGTTACGGCTATCGCTATCATGCCAGCACGGCGCAGCGGATTGGCGTGGTGGCCTGCGGTTACGCTGATGGCTATCCGCGTCATGCCCCAACCGGCACGCCGGTCTGCGTCGATGGTGTAATGACGCAGGTGGTGGGAGCCGTCTCCATGGATATGATTACCGTGGACTTAACGCCTTGCCCTCAGGCTGGCATTGGCTCAGCCGTTGAGCTGTGGGGTGAGCAGGTGAAAATCGATCAGGTCGCAAAAGCAGCCGGAACGGTAGGGTATGAGCTGATGTGCGCCCTGGCACCCCGCGTTCCGGTCACCGTTATTTAAGCGCGGTCAGGCTGCCGCGCATCTTTCTGCTGCAGCGCCAGGCGATAAACGCCAGCGCTGCACCCAGCAGCATCATCAGGCTCAGCGAGAGCTTCTCCGCCACCGGCAGCGCAACGATTACCAGGCTGCCTGCTGCACCACCAGCCATCTGAATAAATCCCTGCAGGGCGGACGCCACGCCTGCCTGTTGCTGATACGGCTCCAGCGCATAGCTGGTGGCGGGTCCTACCGTAAAGGCCAGTCCGGCAACCGATACCGCCACCGGGAACATGTAGAGCGCCCAGTGTGTTTGCATTTCCGCCGGAAATATCTGCGTTCCCGCCATCAGTAGTACCGCCCCCAGCAGCATCGTTAAAAAACCCATTGCCAGACAGAAAGGGCGACCCGCTTTGCGAATCGCTTTATTCACAAACATGCTGACAAACATAATCCAGAAACCGTTGGCCCCGAAAGCAAACGAGAACTGGATCGGCGTCAGGCCGCCTTCGGTCATTAATACCTGTGGTGCCAGTGACACGTAGGTCAGCACCATGCCCAGCGCACCGGCATTGGCAAAAGCGAACGCCAGAAAACGCGGCTGACGCAGGATTTCAGCGTACTGCTTAACCGGTAATCCTTTCACCCGCAGGGTATCTGCCGGGCGCGTCTCGGGCAGCCAGATAATCACCAGCAGCGTAATCAGCAGACCATAGGCGCACAGGAACCAGAAGGGCGCGCGCCAGTCAAAGGCGCTGGCCAGCAGGCCACCCAGTAACGGAGCGAGTGCCGGAACGATATTCAGTGCGCCGTTCAGGAATCCATAGGCGCGTGCGGCATCATCGCCACTCAGGCGGTCGCGCACGCCGCTAAAGGCGACAACGGCGCTACAACAGACGCCACAGCCCTGCACCAGACGAGCAACGACGAACAGCGGGAATGACGTCGCCGTGGCAGCGATAGCACTGCCGGCGATGTAAAGCGCAAGTCCCAGCAGGGCAATCGGCTTGCGGCCATAGTTGTCCACCAGCGGACCCGTGACCAGTTGTCCCAGCCCCATGACCAGCAGAAACAGCGGAATCGTGGTCTGAACCAGATTAACCGGCGTATCCAGCCCTTCTGCGATTTGTGGCAGCGTGGGCAAATAGAGATCAATGCCTAAGGGTGCCAGCAGCACCAGGCTTAATAACAGCAGCGTAAATTTTTGCATAACAACCAGAGGGTAACGTTCTGTTGAAAAACGATCGAAGAGGGTAATGATTCAGAGGCAAAAAAGATAGAGGAAGTCGTGCGGAAAGTGCGATGCCTGCTGTAAACAGGCATCGCATTAAAGGCCTAGTAGGCGCCGTCGCGGCGTAATACCACCCCTGCGGTTTTAAACAGGATCGCGATATCGGTCCAGAGCGCCCAGTTTTTGACATACCAGGAGTCAAAGTAGACGCGAGTGTCATAGTCGATATCGTTACGTCCGCTGACCTGCCAAAGACCTGTCATGCCGGGTTTGGCCATCAGGTAATAGTCGACATCACCCGCGTAACGCTCCAGCTCCGCTTCGATAACCGGACGCGGACCCACCAGGCTCATCTCGCCGCGGATCACGTTCCATAACTGCGGTAACTCATCCAGACTGGTTTTTCGCAGGAAGCTACCAATACGGGTCACGCGCGGGTCGTTTTTCAGTTTGAAATCTTTGTCCCACTCAATCCGCGCCTCTTCACTGGTTGCCAGTAATTTCTCCAGCACCTCTTTTGAATTGGTCACCATGGAACGGAATTTCAGGCATTTGAATTTTTTGCCATTCTGGCCCACACGTTCGTGACCATAAATTGCATTGCCGCCATCGCGTTTCACCATGTAGCAGAGCAGGGCGAAGATCGGGCCAAGGAACAGCAGCAGCATTGACGCCACCACGATATCAAAGGCACGCTTCATGAAACGGGAGGAGTGTTTCGCCAGGTTGTTGCTGACGCGCAGGATCATCACTTCATGGCTAAAGATAAAGGACATGTCCGTACCATAAAGCGGTACACCGCGCAGCGTAGGGATCACCGAGACTGAACGGCAGTTCATCTTTGACAGGAATTTCAGCCAGCGATCGCGCATTGGCTGCTGCTCATACTCCATGGCAACAATAAACTGCACGTTATCGCGGTCAATGGTCTGCCAGTTAATGTCTTTCCAGGTGATAACGGGCACGCCATTCACGCTCTGCTGGGCAGGAACATCATCAACCGAGATAAAGGCCTGCACGTTGTAGCCCAGGATCTCTTCACTCTGCAGCGCCGCATAAGCTTCGGTGGCATTGCGGCCGGAACCGATAATGATGGTCTCTTTCTGCCACTGGCCCGCCTTGTTGATGGCGCGTTTCACCAGAGCACGCATCAGTGGGAGCAGCAGCAGGGCATATGTCCAGCTGAAGACCCACACCATGCGGGAGAAGTCCCATTTAGAAAAAGCGATCAGTGCGAGGTCGAGCAGTGAAAAAACAAATAATGTTTTAACGATCTCTTTAAGCTCAAACCAGAACGGTTTGCGATAAGTATAGTGACGCAGACGTACCCAGAACCAGCCGGTACACATTACTGACATAATAAACTGTGCCACGAAACGATATTCGATCTGGTGCGGTGGAATAAAGGTATCCAGCTCGCCCCAAATACCTTGTATCGTCGCGGCAGATAAAAACAGTGCCAGGTTAAGTGCAATCAGATCGGAAAAGCTCAGGGCGAATTTCACGATGATATTTTTACGCGTGCCGCTCCATGAGCGGCTCGGGCTATTCATTATCAATGTACTTGCCATAAAACCTGCTCTCTTTCTCAAGTAAAAGATGGCCTGACCAGAATCAGGTGCGCGCTCAGGAGTGGGCCTCTGAAAAATTAAAAAATAATTTTCAGTCTGTTGCAGTCAGTAAAGCCAGTTCAGCTGCAAAAAAGATAACGATTAAAGCGTGATGATAATCACGGAATGTTGCAGCATCGAGAATGAGTATGCAGGAGTTATTTGACAGAGTTAATACGGAAAAAATCTGAAAACATCAAAACTGATTAAAGTTTTAAATAGCTAACTTGTGGATTTAATTAGATAAAATAAGGAAGGGGTCAGTTATAACTAAACTGTTTAAGACGCTTTTTAGGAATTACCGCCGAATCTGACGACTGGCGGTAATGATCGCGCATCAGGCAGGTTTCTTTAAAATCCAGCGGTCCTGCTGTTTATCGTAATGGCCGATTTGCAGATTCACCGGTTCACCGTCAATCCAGGCCGGGACGCTGGTATCACGATCCCAGCCATCAAGTTGCGTAATTAAACCGGGATTAGTGTGACAGGGGATACTGACAGTGTCCGGATTCTCACCGCCAAGATCGGCATCAACAATCTCATAACGACCAATTTTAACCACGTGTCCCATTCATTTCTCCCGTTTTTACTGGCGTAGAACGTTAAGCTTAGCGTATTGAGAGAAAATAACGTGGCTGAATCATTAGGATTATTCCTTCTCTTCCGCTGGCCGGACACCAATTTTCACAATACGGTTATCCTCTTTCTCAGCAACAGTCCATGTCAGTTGATTCCACTCCACCTGATCGCCGACCACCGGTGAACCGCCGAGCATAGCCAGAACCAGCTGTCCCAGTGACTGCTGATCATTCGTGCTCTCATCCAGTTCCAGTCCGTAAATCTGCGCAACATCGCGCAGGCGAGCTTCTGCATCCAGAATAAAGTCGCCGAAGAAGCGCTGGTCGAGCGAAACCGGCGGTGACTGACTGAACATCTTGCCCAGCGCGGGAAGATCGCGCTCGCGGCCAATGACGCAGATAACGTCGTTCTCTTTCAGACGCGTCCCGCCATTGGGATGCATCAGCACATTGTCACGGAAAAGGGCGGCGATACGCGTCTCTCGTGGCATCTGCAGGTCACGCAGTGCGGCACCGACACACCACTTGTCGGCGCTGAGCTGGTAGACGAACTGCTCCCAGGGATTTTCCGGATGAATATCCAGACCCACACGGCTGATAGGTGAAGCGGTTGGCGGCACCACCACTTTGGCTTTTTTGGCAGCAAAGCCCAGTGATGTACCCTGCAGCATCAGGGAGACCAGCACCACGAAGAAAGCGATATTAAAATAGAGCGAAGCGTTCTCTAAGCCTGCCATCATCGGGAAGACCGCAAGAATAATCGGTACCGCACCACGTAAGCCGACCCAGCTGATAAAGACCCGTTCACGGGTCGTGAAGTTGCGAAATGGCAGCAGGCCAATAAAGACCGACAGCGGACGTGCCACCAGAATGAGCCACAGCGAAAGAAGCATGGCTGGCACCGCGATGTGCCACAAATCAGAGGGTGTGACCAGCAGGCCCAGCACAATGAACATGCCAATCTGACTGAGCCAGGCCATACCGTCAAAGGTCTGCAGAATGCCGTGGCGGTTACGAATCGGGCGGTTGCCCAGTAAGAAGCCACAGAGATAGACCGCCAGAATACCGCTGCCCTCTAATACCGTGGTCAGCGCGAACACCAGAATGCCGCCACTCAACGCCAGCAACGGGTAAAGGCCAGGAGCCAGACTGATACGGTTTATCAGTTGCTGCAGCGCCCAGCCGCCGCCCAGGCCTAATACGATACCCAGACCGAACTGCTGTACCAGATGCACCAGGAACATCCAGTCAAGGCCGCTGCGGCCCTGTTCAATCATTTCAATCAGGGTAATGGTGAGAAACACGGCCATCGGGTCGTTGCTGCCCGATTCAATCTCCAGCGTGGAGCTGACGCGCTCATTCAGGCCTTTGTCACCCAGCAGTGAGAAGACCGCAGCAGCATCCGTAGAGCCAATAATGGCGCCAATCAGGAAGCCCTGCATCATGTCGAGGTTAAAGAGCCATGCGGCCACGACGCCCGTTAAACCTGCGGTGATCATCACGCCGACGGTGGCCAGCGACAGCGCAGGCCCGAGCGCGACTTTAAACGAGCTGGCTTTGGTTCGCATACCGCCATCCAGCAGGATGATCGCCAGCGCCAGGTTAGAAATTAAGTAAGCCGCGGGATAGTTATCGAAAGCGATGCCGCCGATACCATCAACACCGGTGAGCATACCCAGTGCGAGGAAGATAACCAGAATAGGAATGCCCAGTCGGGATGAGAAAGAGCTGAGCAGAATGCTCGATGCTACCAGCACGGAACCGATGATAAAAAGACTGTAGACAATAGTGTGGTTCAAACCCGGTCTCCTGAGATATGACAGTGCGCTGCAGCAACTGCTGACAAATATCCATGCTATCTCTGAAAGATAATGTTTTATCAAGGAGTTGTCATTGTGAAAATGATCATTATACCAATTGCTGAAGAGGGTATGGAATCAGATTAATGTGAAGAATGAGGGGGTTGGCAGGCAAGCGGGAGAAAACAGACTGTTTTAGCAGGTTATTCGGCAGATAAAAAAAGCCGGTGATTAACCGGCCTGGTGGGTCAGGCTTCCGTTGCCTGTTTATGAAACAGCGATCGGAACACCGGATAGATATCTTCCGGTTCGCGAATATGTTCAATGGCAAAGTTATCGAATGTTGCCTGCAGATGCTCATATTCACGCCACAGCGTCTGATGCGCACGGCGGGTGATTTCGATATAACTGTAATAACGCACGACCGGCAGAATATGCTTCGCCAGAATCTCATGACAGAGCGGTGAATCGTCAGCCCAGTTGTCACCGTCCGATGCCTGCGCCGCGTAGATATTCCACTGCGCCGGGTCATAGCGTTCTTTTACGACTTCATCCATCAGTTTCAGTGCACTGGACACGATGGTGCCGCCCGTCTCCTGAGAGTAGAAGAACTCCTGTTCGTCCACCTCTTTGGCCTGCGTGTGATGACGGATATAAACCACATCAACGTTCTTGTAGGTGCGGCTCAGGAACAGGTAAAGCAGGATATAGAAGCGTTTCGCCATATCCTTGGTGGCCTGATCCATCGAACCTGAGACATCCATCAGACAGAACATGACCGCCTGGCTGGAAGGCTCCGGGCGTTTCTCAAAGTTTTTGTAGCGCAGATCGAAGGTGTCGATAAAGGGCACCCGTTCGATGCGCGCCCGCAATTCAGCGATCTCTTTGCGTAGCCGCTCCTCCTCCAGCAACTGAGCAGGTTCAGTTTTCTCAATCTCCTGCAGCGTCTCTTCCAGTTCATGCAGCATACGGCGTTTCCCTGCCGTCATTGCGGTACGACGCGCCAGTGAGTTCTGTAGCGAACGCACGACGCTGATATTGGCTGGTACGCCGTTAGAGGTGAAACCGGCACGGTGAGTCTTATATTCATTAAGCTGACGATGCTGGTTGCGGCGCAGATTAGGCAGGGCAAGATCTTCAAACAGCAGGTCAAGGTACTCATCCTTCGAGATCTGAAAGACAAACTCATCCTGTCCTTCACCATCCTGACTGGCATTACCCTGTCCGCTGCCACCGCCGCCGCCGCCCTGTGGACGCTCAACACGGTCATTCTGCACAAAATGGTCGTTACCCGGATGGACCCGATGACGATTTCCGCCGCGTCCCTGATGGAAAATCGGCTCATTGATGTCGTCAATAGGTATAGAGACGGACTCGCCGCTGCTGACGTCGGTCACCGAGCGTTTATTGATGGCCTCGGAGATCGACTGCTTAATTTGCGACTTATAACGGCGAAGAAAGCGCTGGCGGTTAACCGCGCTCTTGTTCTTACCGTTAAGCCGGCGATCGATGAAATAGGCCATGGTATTCCCCCAAACTACATTGTAAGCAGGTCGGGCGCACCCGACCCTGTCAGACCGGTATCACTTACCGGCAAGCTTACCTCTATCAGGACGATTTACGCACACGCAGATACCATTCACACAGCAGGCGAACCTGTTTGCGGGTATAGCCTTTTTCCATCATGCGATCGACAAAATCATCATGTTTTTTCTGCTCATCGGTAGAGGTCTTGGTATTGAACGAAATCACCGGCAGTAACTCCTCGGTATTCGAGAACATTTTCTTCTCAATTACCGTGCGTAACTTCTCGTAACTGGTCCAGTTTGGATTGCGACCATTATTATGTGCTCTGGCGCGCAGCACAAAATTGACGATCTCATTACGGAAGTCTTTCGGGTTACTGATGCCAGCGGGTTTCTCAATTTTCTCCAGTTCCGCATTGAGCGATTCACGATCAAACAGCTGTCCGGTATCGGGATCGCGATACTCCTGATCCTGAATCCAGAAGTCAGCATAAGTGACATAGCGGTCAAAGATGTTCTGACCATACTCAGAGTAGGACTCCAGATAAGCAGTCTGAATCTCTTTGCCGATAAACTCAGCGTATTTAGGAATCAGATAGCCTTTAAGATGTTCAAGGTATTTCTCTGCCTGATCCTGTGGAAACTGCTCACGTTCAATCTGCTGCTCCAGCACATAGAACAGATGAACCGGGTTGGCGGCCACTTCAGCGTGGTCGAAGTTAAACACCCGTGACAGGATTTTAAAGGCAAAGCGGGTCGAGAGACCGTTCATCCCCTCATCCACACCGGCGTAGTCGTGATACTCCTGCCAGGACTTCGCTTTAGGGTCGGTATCTTTGAGGCTTTCACCATCGTACACCCGCATTTTGGAATAGATACTGGAGTTCTCAGGATCTTTCAGGCGCGACAGGATAGAGAAGCGTGCCAGCGTTTCCAGCGTGCCAGGTGCGCAGGGCGAGGTCGCCAGCTCACTGTGGTTTAGCAACTTGTCGTAGATTTTGATCTCTTCAGAGACCCGCAGGCAATAGGGCACCTTGACGATATAGACACGGTCAAGAAACGCCTCATTATTCTTGTTGTTACGGAACGTCACCCATTCAGATTCGTTGGAGTGCGCCAGAATAATGCCGTTGAACGGCAGGGCCGAAATGCCTTCGGTACCGTTATAGTTCCCTTCCTGCGTCGCCGTCAGTAACGGATGCAGCACTTTAATCGGCGCTTTAAACATCTCGACGAACTCCATGATGCCCTGGTTCGCGCGGCAGAGGGCACCGGAGTAGCCGTAGGCATCGGGATCGTTTTGCGCATGGTTTTCCAGTTTACGGATATCCACTTTACCCACCAGCGCAGAGATATCCTGGTTGTTCTCATCGCCGGGTTCAGTTTTAGCAATCGCCAGCTGTTCCAGAATCGACGGCCAGACTTTAACGACTTTGAAGCGTGAAATATCACCACCAAAATCGTGCAGACGTTTAGCGGCCCATGGCGACATAATCGTGCCGAGGTAGCGGCGCGGTACGCCATACTCTTTTTCAAGAATGTGCGCATCTTCCTGCGGATTGAACAGGCAAAGAGGGTGGTCATTTACCGGGCTGCGTTCGCCGTCAGCACTGAGCACATAAATAGGCACCCGCTGCATCAGCGACTTAAGCCGTTCCGCCAGTGAGGATTTACCGCCACCGACCGGCCCCAGCAAATAGAGGATCTGTTTTTTCTCTTCCAGTCCCTGAGCGGCATGTTTCAGGTAGGAGACGATCTGTTCAATCGCTTCCTCCATGCCGTAAAACTCCTCGAACGCTGGATAGCGTCCCATCACACGGTTGGAGAATATTCTGGAAAGGCGTGGCTCCTGAGCAGTGTCGACCATTACCGGCTCTCCGATAGCCATTAACAGTCGCTCTGCAGCGTTGGCGTATGCACTGCGGTCCTGCTTACAGATAGCAAGAAATTCCTGCAGTGTGAACTCTTCGTCCTTGGCAGCTTCATAACGCTGACGATAGTGATCGAATATATTCATAGCGATGCCCGTCCTTTCGTTTTTAGCACAGGTAAGGAGCACAATTAATGACTTGTAGCAGCTCCCGGAAGATATTCTCTGTTGAGTACAGCAACCCTTATGCCAACCTGATCTTTTTTATCGGGATACACAACGTTTGTGGTTACTCTGCTCGGTCAAATTCTATGCTGTTACTTCTAACTGTAGATGGCTTCTAGGAAATTTCCTCCACGGGTTTAGGTGAATGAGGGGGAGATCAAGAGTAATTCAGGTTTGTCGTGAGATGAGTTCATATGGGTGATGCTTTAACTTAACGTGTTTTTAACCTTAAATGCCACTTTGATTGGTGAGTAACTTAAAGGAATTCGATATAAGTTAATGCAGCCGTAAAAAAACGTTAGACTTCCTGTTTGATTGTTATATTTATGGAATGAATAAATTGTGAACCAATTCAAATTTAAGACGCTTGTTGCACTTCTGCCGTGTTATTTACTGAACTCGCAGGCCTTTGCCGCACCGCTTTCTCTTGGTGCGTCGGTACTCTATGCCCAGTCACCTTATCGCGGCGGTCAGGATCGCTATATCCCCCTTCCGGTGATCAACTATGAGGGTGAAGACTTCTGGTTCCGCAGCCTGCAGGGTGGCTACTATCTGTGGAAAGATCCCCAGAACCAGCTGTCGCTGACGCTGCTGGGTTCACCGCAGGAGTACAAACCCAGTGAGAATGACCTGGGCGACATGAAAGGGCTGGATAAACGCCGTATGACGCTGATGGGTGGCGCAACGTATCGTCACGTTGCTGACTGGGGTATCGTCCGTACTTCATTACTGGGCGATGTGCTGAACAACAGCAACGGGATGATGTGGGATTTAACCTACCTATATCGCTTTGAGATGGGCGACTTCAGTCTTACTCCGGGCATTGGTGCTATCTGGAACAGCGCCAATCAAAACCGTTACTACTACGGTGTATCCGGCCATGAAAGCGCCCGGACCGGTATCAGTCGCTATACCCCTGATGACAGCTGGTCCCCTTACGTTGAGCTGAATGCCAGCTATCAGATTTCTCCGCAGTGGAATGCCAGCCTCACAGGACGCTACACGCGCTTTGACAGCGAAATCAAAGACAGCCCAATGATTGATAAAAGCGGGCAGGCGTTAATCTGGACGGGTATCAGCTACACCTTCTGATAACGCTTCATTCGCACCAAAAGAGGGCATCTATTGCCCTCTGTTCTTTTACAGGGCCCCGAAAGGGGGCGGGAGAGCAGAATGCGCAACACGATTAACTTTGCTGACTTCAACAATCTGCCGGTCATTGGCCAGGGCACCTGGTACATGGGCGAGAATCCGGCGCAGCGTTCCGCTGAAATCGCTGCACTGCAGGCAGGTATTGAATGTGGTTTGCAATTGATTGATACCGCCGAAATGTACGCCGACGGCGGAGCCGAAGAGGTGGTCGGGCAGGCCATGCTGGGGCGTCGCGACAAGGCGCTGCTGGTATCAAAAGTCTATCCGTGGAATGCAGGCGAAGTGGATGCTATTGAAGCCTGTGAGCGCAGCCTGCGCCGTCTGCAGACCGATTATCTTGACCTTTACCTGTTGCACTGGCGCGGTAATGTTCCACTGGAAGAGACCCTGCGGGCCATGGAACGCCTGCAGCAGCAGGGCAAGATCCGTCACTGGGGCGTCTCGAATTTTGACACAGAGGATATGGCAGAACTGTGGGATGAACCGGAAGGAAGTCAGTGTACGACCAATCAGGTGCTCTATCATCTGGCGTCACGCGGTATTGAATTTGATCTTTTGCCGGCATGTCAGCAGCGTGAGATGCCGATAATGGCCTACTGTCCGCTGGCACAGGCAGGAAGGCTGCGTGACTCACTCTTTACCGACCCGGTACTGACGCAGATTGCACAGCAGAAGGGCATCAGCGTCGCGCAGCTTCTGCTGGCCTGGGTCATTCGTCAGCCTGGGGTGATTGCCATTCCCAAAGCCAGCTCAGTCGTTCACGTTCAGGAAAATGCTGCGGCACTGGAGGTCGTCCTGACCGATGAAGAGTTGCAGCTCATCGATCGTGCCTGGCCAGCACCACAGCATAAGTTACCGCTGGATATCGTTTAGCCGCTGACCTTGTCGCCCGCTGCGGCTTTCTTCTTCAGGCGGAAAGTCGTGGCCAGGCGTGCTGGCTTCTCACCTGCGCTGCGTAACGGTTTACTGATGCGCGCCGTCTCCACGCAGACCATGGTTTTATAACCCTCATTCGCCATGTCCGACATGCTGCAGGAGAGTTCCACACCTGGATTCCACGTGACAACGTCACTGTGGTGATGGTGATAAACCTCAATCTGCCGTTGATCCGCCGTATCATTGATCACCGAGCAATCTTCTGCGGCGGTAAAGATACGGTCAATGCGTCCCGGATAACGTTGCTTGCCGTCGCTGCTGCCAGCCTCGCCGTTATTCACCTTGTCGATAAAACTATTGCCCAGACCGGAAACCTCAACGCCGTTGATGTCGCTGACGGTGAAGTAGCTGTGCAGCGCTGCTGTCGCTTCGAAGTCACCGTAGGCTTCAAGTTCGATCTCACAATGCTGGCCCAGGCGGAAGCGGGCAATCAGGGTAAACTCATGCGGCCAGAGCTTCAGCGTCTGTGCATTGCTCTCCAGCACCAGCGTCAGCATCACGCCATCTTCATTCTCATCATGCGCAGTCAGCTTCCACGGCTGAATCCGGGCAAAACCGTGTGCCGGTTCGCCTGCCGGACCAAACCACGGCCAGCAGATGGGGACACCGCCACGAATTGCTTTGCCTGGTGAGAAGAGACTCTTATCGCTCAGCCAGAGCACCGGCTTCTCACCGCTTGGCTGCCAGGCGATCAGGTGCGCGCCCTGCAGGGTGATCGCAGCCCGAACCTTAGGGTGACTGATGACAATCGCCGGGAGTTCACCTACCTGACGCTGGGTGAGGTAAGGGGAAATCTGATTAACCACCGGCAGAGTAAACAGCTTATCTTGCATGTTCGCTTCCTTCCTGTACGGATAAAAAAAGGGCGACCGAAGTCGCCCTTATTCTCAATGCTGTCTGGCTGCCTTATTTAGCAGAAACCAGTGCAATCAGGTCGAGAACTTTGTTTGAGTAGCCAGTTTCGTTGTCGTACCAGGAAACCAGTTTCACAAAGTTGTCGTTCAGCGCGATACCGGCTTTAGCGTCAAACACTGAAGTCAGGATTTCGCCGTTGAAGTCGGTAGAAACCACGTCATCTTCAACATAGCCCAGAACGTCTTTCATTTCGCCTTCTGCAGCTGCTTTGATTGCAGCACAGATTTCTTTGTAAGACGCCGCTTTTTCCAGACGCACGGTCAGGTCAACAACGGAAACGTTAGGGGTAGGGACGCGGAATGCCATACCGGTCAGTTTGCCGTTCAGCTCTGGCAGAACTTTACCAACGGCTTTCGCTGCGCCAGTTGATGAAGGGATGATGTTCTGCGATGCGCCGCGGCCGCCGCGCCAGTCTTTGTGAGATGGACCATCAACGGTTTTCTGGGTTGCAGTGGTCGCGTGAACAGTGGTCATCAGACCTTCAACGATGCCGAACTTGTCGTTGATCACTTTGGCCAGTGGTGCCAGGCAGTTGGTGGTACAGGAAGCGTTAGAAACGATATCCTGGCCATCATATTTGTCGAAGTTTGCACCACGAACAAACATTGGGGTGTCATCTTTAGATGGACCGGTCAGAACGACTTTCTTAGCACCCGCGGTGATGTGTTTACGTGCGGTTTCGTCGGTCAGGAAGATACCGGTTGCTTCAGCAACAACGTCAACGCCCACTTCATCCCACTTCAGGTTCGCTGGATCACGTTCAGCAGTAACACGGATTTTTTTACCGTTAACCACCAGTGCGCCATCCTGAACTTCTACGGTGCCGTCGAAACGACCGTGAGTAGAGTCATACTTCAGCATGTACGCCATGTAATCCGCGTCCAGCAGGTCGTTGATAGCAACGATTTCGATGTCAGAACGCTTTTGAGCAGCACGGAAAACGATGCGACCGATACGGCCGAAACCATTGATACCTACTTTGATAGTCATATATTCCACCAGCTATTGGTTAGTGAATAAAAGTTGCCTGTAAAATTACAAAAACCTTACCAGGCGTCAAGCGGAATCGTGTCAATTGTTGCGACAGGTCAATTCGCCTGAAAGGAATTATTCGATGCGCAACCGCTTGCGCGCCGCTCATCATATAGCGCTTCGTCGATTCAATCGCCGAATATATAGGGATGCCCGAAACAAAAGGTGATCGAAGTCACAAATCCGCTTAGCAGCAGACGGGCTGAAAGGGTGAGCACAAAAAAAGACCCGGGTTATGTTGATCATTTGTTAGAATAATAGTCGAATTTTTCAGAATGGCACTTCCCCGGAATCCTAAAATGGCTAAAGACACCGCAACCGACGCAAAAATCGCCGAGCTGACAGAGATGCAGCGTTATGTGACACAGCAGCGCGGAACGGAACCGCCTTACAGCGGCGCACTGCTCCACAACAAGCAGGAAGGGATCTACCACTGCCTGGTCTGTGAGGCGCCACTCTTTCTCTCTGAGACCAAGTATGATTCTGGCTGTGGCTGGCCCAGTTTTTATCAGCCAGTAAGTGATGATGCGATTCGTTACATCGAAGATAATTCACATGGCATGCAGCGTGTTGAGATCCGCTGTGGCAGTTGTGATGCGCATCTGGGGCACGTCTTCCCCGATGGCCCGCAACCGACTGGCGAACGCTACTGTGTTAACTCCGCCTCATTGAATTTTACCGACGAGCAGGGTGAACAGACCAAAGGGTAACGGCAATGAAGGAACAACTTGAAGCAATGCTTGCGTCAATGACACCTGAAGTTTATCAGCGGCTGGCGACGGCGGTTGAGATTGGTAAGTGGCCGGATGGTGTGGCGCTGACTCAGGAGCAGCGTGACAACTGCCTGCAACTGGTAATGATGTGGCAGGCAAGGCACAACGACGCGCCACAGCATATGACCATCGGTAAAGGTGGCGAGATGGTGATGAAGTCGAAAAAAGAACTGAAAGAAGAGTTCGGCATCGACCCGGATGTAACACGGATTCATCTGCACTAATCTGCACGAAATAGAGCTGGCGTCGAGCCAGCTCTATCTTTAAATCAAAATAGCGCCCTGAGCGGTCATCTGTGCGAAGGCGATCTCACTGTCCTCTGGATTCAGATTCACTCCGCGGCAACCCTCTTTGACCACCTCAACGTGATACCCCAGCTCCAGCGCATCCAGTACGCTATATTTCACGCAGTAGTCCGTCGCCAGCCCCAGCATCACCAGATGGGTAATGCCACGCTCACGCAGCCAGCTGTCCAGTTCGGTTTTACGGCGATGACCGTTGTCAAAAAAGGCGCTGTAGCTGTCGACATCATGATCTTCGCCTTTGTGGAATGTCGCATCAAACAGCGAGCGATCCAGACCGGGATGAAAATCTGCGCCCGCTGAGCCCTGAATACCGTGATCGGGCCACCAGATCTGCGCCAGACCATTTAATTCGCCCAGGGTGTAAACCGGTTCGCCTGAGATCGAGGCAAAACTGCCGTGATCGGCCGGGTGCCAGTCCTGCAGGGCCAGAACGCACTCACCGTTTTCACGGAACATGCGTGCGTAACGATTTGCCACCTCGACAGTGTGATCACCCTCATGAACGGCCATTGGGCCGCCTGGGCAAAAATCGTTCTGGATATCAATAATGATGAGTGCCCGCTTCATTATTTGTCGCTCCGTTTCAGTCTTCAGTCAGTTCACCGCGCAGATTCTGCTGCATTCTTGCACGGATTTGATCGGCCGACAGATCCTGGCTGAGTAAAAAGTGTAATTTGGTCAATGCTGCTTCTACAGTGAGGTCGAATCCGCTGATTACGCCAGCATGTTCAAGTGCATTGCCGGTAGCGTATCCGCCCATATTCACTTTGCCAGAAATACACTGAGTGAGGTTCACCACCACGATGCCGCGCTCGCTGGCCTGCTGCAGTTCAGCAAGGAATTCTTTGTTTTGCGGTGCGTTACCCACGCCGTAAGAACGCAGGATCAACGCTTTCACCGGCTGACGCAGGAAGTTGCGCACAACGTCTGCTGAAATCCCAGGATAGATGGTGACCACACCAATAGGCTGAGGCGTAATCGTGTGGACCCTGAGCTCGCCCTGACCGGACGGGGCGGGTGGCGTATTGAGGCGGCGAATATGAATGCCCGCTTCCAGCAGCGCAGAAAGGTTTGGCGAAGCAAAGGCATTAAAGCCGTCAGCGTGGGCCTTGGTCGTACGGTTGCCGCGATAAAGGGTGTTATTAAAAAACAGTGATACTTCGCTGATCGGATAGTTAGCCGCGACATAAAGCGAATTTAACAGATTTTGCTGGCCATCTGAGCGCAGCTCAGCCAGTGGAATCTGCGACCCGGTCACAATTACCGGCTTAGCCAGATTTTCCAGCATAAAAGAGAGGGCTGAAGCGGTAAACGCCATGGTGTCCGTGCCATGCAAAATCACAAAACCATCGTAGCGATCGTAATTTTGGCGAATATCTTCGGCAATAGACTGCCAGTCTTCCGGTGTCATGTCGGAAGAGTCGATCAGCGGCTGATATTCGTGAATAGTGAAATCAGGCATCTCAGGGCGGTGGAACTCGGGCATGTTTGCCAGCTGCTGCTGCAGGTGTCCGGAGACCGGAATATAGCCCTGCGCCGAGCGTTGCATACCGATTGTCCCGCCAGTGTAGGCTACATAGATATTTTTCTTTTGCATCAGAGAACTCAGACTCGCCATAAAACGCGCAGTATAAGGGGAATAGCGGGGAAAAGCAGCCCGACCAGCGGCCGGGCTGAGAGGTTTATCGCACTTCGCCGCAGTTCAGGCAGAAGGCGTAACGGTTCTGAGGATCGTTTTGTTTGTCAAACAGACCCGGCTGGGCTTTCATGGCACTCATCACATCCAGCATCGGCGCTGGCAGCCAGGCTTTCAGCGTATCCGGCAATACTGCCTGCACAGACGCGTTCATCTGGCTCAGCATCATATCCAGGAAGCTCGGGTCATCCTGATACCAGCTCAGCATAGGTTTATCGACTTTCGCCAGCTCGCCTGCTTTCTTCACGGCATCATCAAAGTCACCCAGCGCATCAACCAGACCATTGGCTTTTGCATCGCTGCCGGTCCAGACGTGGCCCTGGGCAATGGCATCAATCTGCTCTGGTGTTTTGTGACGCGACTTCGCCACCAGACCCACAAAGTTGCGGTAGCCATTTTCGATGGTCAGCTGCATCATCTGCTGAACTTCGGCTGGCAACGCTTTGGTGGTAGAGATATCCGCCAGCGGGGAGGTCGCGACACCATCTGTGTGCACGCCAATGCTGTCCAGACTGTTCTCCAGCGTATTGATCACGCCAAAGATACCAATCGAGCCGGTTAGCGTGCTCGGGTTCGCCACGATGTAGCTGGCGGGTGTTGAGATCCAGTAACCACCGGATGCCGCCATACCGCCCATTGAAACCACAATCGGCTTGCCCGCGGCCTGAGCCGCTGCCAGCTCTTCACGAATGGCTTCAGAAGCCGTGACGCTGCCGCCCGGGCTGTTTACCCGCAGAATGATCGCTTTGATTTTCGGATCAAGACGCGCATCGCGAATCTGAGCTGCCGTGGTGTCGCCACCGACGTTGCCCGGCGTCTCTTCGCCATCCATGATGGCTCCGCTGGCCATGACGACGGCGATGTTGCCATCCTGCTGAGAGCCAGCCGGTTTCACGCTGTAGTCATAAATGCTGACGCTGCGATAATCATTGCTCTGCTTATCCAGACCAAAGGTCTTTATCAGTTCTTCATCCGCTGCTGCACGGGAACCCAGCGTATCAACCAGCTTATTGTCCAGTGCATATTGCGCGGTATCGCCTTTCACCGCGTTCAATCCGGCAATGATTGCCGCTGCGCCCGGGAAGAGTTGCTCAGGCGTAATCTGACGATTGGCCGCCACGGTGTTCAGGTAATTCTGCCACAGCTGACCGACCCAGCGGCTGTCAGCATCCCGTGCAGCAGGGGACATATCGTCACGCAGGAACGGTTCTACCGCGGATTTATAAGTCCCGACACGGAAAACGTGTGAGGTGACTTTCAGCTTATCCAGCAGCGTTTTGTAGTAAAGCCCGTTGGTGGCGAAACCATGCAGATCCACGCTGCCCTGCGGCGACAGATAGATTTTAGTGGCGTAGCTGGCAAGGTAGTACTGCGCCTGGCTGTAGCTGTCGCCCAGTGCATAAATCGGCTTACCGCTGTCACGGAATTCCCGTAATGCTTTTCCGACATATTGCAGCGAAGGCTGATCACCGCCGGCAAATTCGCGTAAATCCAGCACGATGCCTTTAATGTTGCTGTCGCCTTTTGCCTGGCGAATCGCGTCGACCACATCAAACAGCGAATTTTCCTGTAAACGGTCACTGCTGGCACCCAGCAGCTGGCGGCCGATTTTACTCAGACGATTGCTCACTGAGGGTTTATCCACCAGTACGCCGCTGAGATCGACTTTCAGTGCGCCTTGCTGAACCGGCGCTGAACTGCCGCCTGATCCGCTGACCTGCAGCCAGATCCCTGCACACACCACAATCAACAAAATCAGGAAAATATTCAGAATAAATTCCCTGATAAAATTCAATACCCGCCAGCTCCAGCGGAACAGACCTGCAATTATTCGCCACAATGTGCGCATCAGACTCTCCATAAATATGTAGCAGGAAGTGGCCGCCGCGCGGACCAGACTTCCCCGACGAGCTCATCCTAAAGAGCGGCGTGTTAAAAGTCAGCAGGAAATCACTGTGCACTGTTACAAAAAATCTGCCTGTGCCAGGATAACGGCCACATTACAGAGATCGGGAGAGAAACATGGACGCACTTGAATTACTGGTCAACCGACGTTCGGCCTCACGCCTGACCGAGCCGGCACCGGCAGGTGACGCGCTGGAAAACATTCTGCGGGCTGGCATGCGCGCACCGGATCATGGGACGCTGCAGCCCTGGCGTTTTATCATTGTAGAAAATGAGGGACGCGACCGGATGAGCCAGCTGCTGGAGAAAGCAGCACGCGATAATCAGCTGGATGAAAAGGCGATTAACAAAGCGAGCCAGGCACCGTTTCGCGCGCCGATGATCATCACGGTAGTGGCGCATTGCGAAGAGCACCATAAAGTGCCGCGCTGGGAACAGATCGCCTCAGCAAGCTGTGCCGTGATGGCGATGCAGATGGCGGCCGTGGCCCAGGGCTTCAACGGTATCTGGCGCAGTGGTGCCTGGACCGATGACGAGCAGGTACGCCATGCCTTTGGCTGCCGCGAGCAGGATGCTATCGTCGGCTTCCTCTATCTGGGCACCCCGCAACTGAAATCCAGCACTACTGTGCTCCCGCCAGACACTGCGCCTTTCGTCCGTTACTTCTGATTGTCTGCGGGTTCGGGCAGGGTGCTCTTCAGCCCTGCCTTTTGCACGGTTCCTGTGCGAACGATCGCTAACACCGCGTATCACGCTTACGCCAGAAGAGCAGCCAGGCTAACATAGCCCGCGAGATGCAAACCGACAGCGAATAACCGGTTATCAACGTGTTCCCCTGATGTTAAGGATTACCTGATTCAATGCGTTTGTTTATTGCGGAAAAACCGAGCCTTGGGCGTGCTATCGCGGATGTATTACCGAAACCGCATCGACGCGGTGATGGCTTCATTGCCTGCGGCAACGATCAGATCGTCACCTGGTGCGTAGGCCATCTTCTGGAGCAGGCACAACCCGACAGTTATGACAGCCGTTATGCGCGCTGGTCGCTGGCCGATCTGCCGATCATTCCGGAAAAGTGGCAGCTTAAACCTCGTCCCTCGGTCGCGAAGCAGCTGAAAGTGGTTGAGGGATTGCTGGCGCAGGCGAGCGAAGTGGTGCATGCCGGTGACCCGGATCGGGAAGGGCAGTTGCTGGTGGATGAGGTACTCGATTACCTGAATCTGCCAGCCGAAAAACGTAAAAACGTGCAGCGCTGCCTGATCAACGATCTCAATCCTCAGGCGGTGGACCGGGCGGTAAACCGCCTGCGTGAGAATCGCGAGTTTATCCCGTTATGCGTTTCCGCGCTGGCCCGCGCGCGTGCTGACTGGCTCTACGGTATTAACATGACCCGTGCCTGGACACTTCTCGGGCGTAATGCGGGCTATGACGGTGTGCTGTCGGTTGGCCGCGTACAGACGCCGGTGCTGGGGCTGGTCGTCCGGCGCGATGAAGAGATCGAAAACTTCGTGCCGAAAGATTACTTCGAAGTGAAGGCCCATATTATCACGCCTGATGGCACTCAGTTTATCGCCAGCTGGATCCCCAGCGAAGCCTGTGAGCCGTGGCAGGATGAAGAGGGCCGTCTGCTCAAGCGTGCGCTGGCCGATCATGTGGTGGCGCGCATTACCGGCCAGCCTGCAACCGTCACCGCTTACAGTGATAAGCGTGAAAATGAGGTGGCTCCGCTGCCATTCTCCCTCTCCAGCCTGCAAATTGAAGCGGCTAAACGCTACGGGCTGAGTGCGCAGACGGTGCTGGATACCTGCCAGCGGCTCTATGAAACGCATAAACTGATTACCTATCCCCGCTCAGACAGCCGCTACCTGCCGGAAGAGCATTTTGCCGGTAGACATGCGGTATTAAAGGCGATACAAGCCCATCAGTCGCAGCTGATCCCGCCCGGAGACTTCGATGCCGATCGCAGAAACCGCTGCTGGGACGATAAAAAAGTGGATGCCCACCACGCCATTATCCCCACGGCGCGTTCCAGCGCGGTTAAGCTCAGTGAAAACGAGCAGAATATTTATGAGCTGGTGGCGCGCCAGTATCTGATGCAGTTCTGCCCCGATTCCGTGTTCCGCAAATGCGTCATCGACCTTGATATTGCGGGCGGAAAATTCGTGGCGAAAGCGCGTTTTCTTGCAGAAGCAGGCTGGCGCGCGCTGCTGGGCAGTAAAGAGCGGGATGAAGAGAATGATGGTATGCCGCTGCCGGTGGTGGCAAAAGGGGATGAGCTTCTGTGCGAGCGGGGCGAGGTGCTGGCGAAGCAGACTCAGCCGCCTCGACCGTTTACCGATGCCACCATTCTTTCTGCAATGACCGGCATCGCCCGTTTCGTTCAGGATAAAGAATTAAAGAAAGTGCTGCGTGCGACCGATGGTTTAGGAACGGAAGCCACACGCGCCGGCATTATCGAATTACTGTTTCGTCGTGGCTTCCTGGTGAAGAAGGGCCGTTACATCAATTCCACGGATGCCGGACGCGCCCTGATTCACTCTCTGCCCGATCTGGCAGCGCGCCCGGATATGACGGCGCAGTGGGAATCGACACTGACGCGTATCAGCGAAAAGGCCTGCCGCTATGATGAGTTTATGCAGCCGCTGGTGCAGACCTTAACCGGCCTTATCCAGCAGGCGCGGCAGCAGCCTGCGGCGCATGCATTTCGGGGATTACCGTCCACCGGACAGAAACGTCCGGTGCGCAAAACCAGGCGTAAAGTGAAGGAGACGGAATGAGGCATTATTCGGTATTTCTGGTCGTGGCTCTGACGCTGGTGACCAGCGCAGTGCAGGCCAACAGTCGTTATCAGTCGATGCCACAACAGGGCAGCAACGGTGTGAACACAGATGTGGTGGTGGATATGCCGCCGGAAGCCTGGACGCAGTCAGAGAGACGCCAGCAGGACTGTCTCCGCTGCTGTATTTTTGAGAACCGCAACTACACAGAAGGCGCGGTAGTGAAATCTGAGGGTGTGCTGCTGCAGTGCGCGCGTGATGAACAGTCTCTTGGCACCAACAACCTGATCTGGAAGATCGTCAAATAGCCGTCGCGTGGCGCTCTGCCACGCGACCGTCAGTTAAAAGCGGAAGGTTGACCAGATGGGTGCATGGTCAGAAGGTTTCTCCATGCTCCGGATAGCATAATCAATGCCGGTCTCGACGCAGTGTGACGCCAGGTTTTTACTTGCCAGCACCAGATCAATACGTAACCCGCGATTATCATCAAACCCTTTCGAACGGTAATCGAACCATGAGAAACGGTCCGCAACTTCCGGATTGTGCTCACGCCAGGTATCAACCAGTCCCCAGCTCAGCAGGCGATCCATCCATTCGCGCTCTTCCGGCAGGAATGAGCATTTGCCGGTGCGCAGCCAGCGCTTACGGTTATCCTCACCAATACCAATATCCAAATCGGTGCTGCTGATATTCATGTCACCCATAATCAGAACCGGCTTATCAGCAGGCAGATCGTCGGTCAGCAGACGTTGCAGATCGCGGTAGAATTTCTCTTTAGCCGGAAATTTTGTAGGATGGTCACGACTTTCTCCCTGTGGAAAATAGCCATTAATCACGGTGATATCGCCAATCGGGCTGGGGATTTCCGCGACGATCAGACGGCGCTGGGATTCTTCGTCATCATCCGGAAATCCCCGACTGACCGACACGGGCTGAGCTTTGGTGAGCAATGCCACGCCATAATGGCCTTTCTGTCCATGATAGAAGACGTGATAACCGAGCTTTGACACCTCTTCCAGCGGGAACATGTCATCATGAACTTTGGTTTCCTGCAGACCGATCACATCGGGCTGATGCTGTTCGACAAGCGCCTGAAGCTGGTGCGGGCGGGCGCGCAACCCATTGATGTTAAATGAAACAAATTTCATGAGATCGACCATTGTTCAGCAAGTGATAGCCGGAGATGGTAACGATTTTTATGCATAAAGTCATGGCAGAACAGGGGAAGATTGGTCGAAAGCGGGTAAGGAATTATCGGGTAGCGCAGAAGCGCGATGCTGCACACGAACCTTAATCGAATGTTCTCATCCCTCTCCCCGCAGAACAGGAAGCTTGGGTAGTTTTTTGGGATTCGTGTGCGATTTGCAGAATGGTGGTGGGAGAAGGATTATTCGGCGCGTTGCGCCTCACCCTGCGGGCCGCGCTGAAGCGCGTTGTCACGAGATGCTCGACACGAACCTTGATCGAAGGTTCTCATCCCTCTCCCCGCAGAACAGGAAGCTTGGGTAGTTTTTTGGGATTCGTGTGGGATATGCAGAATGGTGGTGGGAGAAGGATTATTCGGCGCGTTGCGCCTCACCCTGCGGGCCGCGCTGAAGCGCGTTGTCTCGCGATGCTCGACACGAACCTTAATCGAAGGTTCTCATCCCTCTCCCCGCAGAACAGGAAGCTTGGGTAGTTTTTTGGGATTCATATGCGATTTGCAGAATGGTGGTGGGAGAAGGATTCGAACCTTCGAAGTCTGTGACGGCAGATTTACAGTCTGCTCCCTTTGGCCGCTCGGGAATCCCACCAGGGATATATTGACGTGGCTTAAGATGTTTCAGATTCAGATGGTGGTGGGAGAAGGATTCGAACCTTCGAAGTCTGTGACGGCAGATTTACAGTCTGCTCCCTTTGGCCGCTCGGGAATCCCACCATGGCCTGAATCTTTCTCTCTTAAAGCGGGGCGCATCATACCAAATGCGATAAAGGTGTAAAGCGCCCACTGGCAAAACAACATCTGTTTGCCCACTTTTTACGCGTAGCGCTGAATCTGCAGACAATTCAGCACGCTGGCTGATTAAAGAATAATCGTGCGATTGCCATAAACGAAGACGCGCTGCCCCAGAACTTTGTAGAGTGCGTTGCTCAGAACATTCTTTTCTACGTCGCGACCGGCGCGCATCATCTCATCAGCGGTGTAGCTGTGATCGACGTTGATCACATCCTGCATGATGATGGGGCCTTCATCGAGATTGTCATTCACATAGTGCGCGGTGGCACCGATGATCTTCACGCCGCGCTCATAAGCCTGGTGATAAGGGCGGGCACCGATAAAGGCGGGCAGGAACGAGTGGTGAATATTGATGATCTGGTTCGGATAACGCTGCACAAAAGCAGGCGTCAGGACACGCATATATTTTGCCAGCACCACGTAGTCGGGCTGATAGCGATCAATCTCTTCCACCATGCGGTTATCGTGCTCTTCCCGCGTCAGACCCTCATGACTCACCAGTACAAAGGGAATATCGAAACGCTCAACCAGTGAACGCAGCGTGTCGTGATTACCGACTACTGCCGCGATCTCCATATCCAGGCCGCCAAAGGCGCTCTTCATTAACAGGTCGCCCAGGCAGTGCGCTTCTTTGGTGACCAGAATCACTACGCGACGACGACCGGCGCTGTGCAGTTCACGCACAGAACCCTGTGGCAGAGCGCTGTCGAGATCGGCGAGCAGGGTGTTGTCGTTGAAAATCCCTTCCAGCTCGGTGCGCATGAAAAAACGCCCGGTGCGATGATCAACAAACTCATTGTTCTGCACGATATTGAGTTCGTGCTTGTAACAAATATTGGTGATTTTGGCGATCAGACCTTTTGCATCGGGACAAATGGTTCGTAAAACTTTTCTTTGCATGGTTTGCGCTTGCATCTCAATCAGAGTCCTGTCAAAGCATTAGGAGTAAACCGCTGGGGCAGCCATCAGCTTAACCACAACATTTTTTGTATTTTTTGCCACTGCCACATGGGCAGGGATCGTTACGCCCCATGGGCGGTGCTGTACCGTCAACATAGTACCAGCGTTGATCCTCGCGAAGAAAGCGTGAACACTCATGAATGGCATGAATGTTGTCGTTCTCGCGGTATCGCGCAAAAAAGGTGACGAAAGCTTCGTTCTCATGGCTTCCATGATTACAACGGGTTACATTCAGGCTAAGCCAAACGGTACCCGGGAAACTTTCAGATAAAAGCCCTGACAGGCCGGGATGGCGTTTATCAGGATGCCAGGTCGCAACCAGATACTCCGCATTATGCTGAACATAAGCGCAATAACGGGATCGCATAAGTTGTTCAGCTGTAAAAGGAATTTGGTTGCCCTGCAGAAAGGGCTCGCAACATACGCTATACTGCTCTCCGCTACAACATGGGCAGGTTTCTGACACATTATCTCCAGAGAATGATGAGTCGATTTCACAGGCGCGCTATGTTAGCTGACCCCACGTTGTGACGCTACGTATTGACGGCAGGACCAGATACAAATGAGAAAAGTAAAAATTGGATTGGCTCTGGGGTCTGGAGCGGCCAAAGGATGGGCACACATTGGTGTGATCAACGCCCTGGAGCGCGCTGGCATTGAGATTGACGTTGTTGCAGGTTGCTCAGTCGGCGCACTGGTTGGGTCTGCCTATGTGAATAATCGTTTGCCGTTGATGCAGAAATGGGTCAGTGCATTCCGCTACTGGGATGTTATTCGTCTGATGGATGTCTCGTGGCAGCGTGGCGGACTTTTACGCGGCGAGCGGGTTTTCAACCATGTTCGTCAGCTTATCCCTAACGATGCGATTGAGCAGTGCCATAAACCTTTTGGCGTGGTGGCGACCAACCTAAGTACCGGTCGTGAACTCTGGCTCACTGAGGGCGATTTACATCAGGCCGTGCGTGCATCCTGTAGTATGCCAGGTTTATTACCACCAGTGGGCTACAATGGGTATTGGCTGGTAGATGGTGCCGTGGTCAATCCGGTGCCAGTCTCACTGACGCGTGCCCTGGGCGCAGACATTGTTATTGCCGTTGATTTACAGCATGACGCGCATTTAATGCAACAGGATCTCTTTTCCGTTACGCCTCAGAACAGCGAAGAAGAAGCCGCAGCAGCGGCATTGAGTTGGGGTGGGAAACTGCGACAGCGCCTGGTGAATTTCACCCAGCGCCGTGCATCTCAGTCGCCTGGCGCGATGGAGATTATGTCCACTTCAATCCAGGTGCTGGAGAATCGCCTGAAGATGAACCGTATGGCAGGCGATCCACCCGACGTTTTAATACAGCCGGTCTGTCCGCAAATTTCGACGCTGGACTTTCATCGTGCTGAAGAGGCTATCGAGGCAGGCAGGGCGGCCGTAGAGAAGAAAATGGATGAACTATTACCACTGGTCCGTGGCAGATAATGAAGTTGTTCATTCAAAGCGGTGACTTCGGGCAATTCTGAAAGGCGCAACTGCGTTTTATGAACCACTATTGAAATATCTGGTACGCAGGGGGAAAGAATGGAAAAACCACTACTCGGCAAAAAGATACTCATTGTCGAAGATGAGGCTGTTTTCCGTTCGTTGCTGGACCAATTTTTGTTATCGATGGGTGCTGTGACGTTACAAGCGGAAGACGGTCTGGAAGCAATTACACAACTACAACAGCATACTGTCGACCTGATTATCTGCGATCTGGAAATGCCTCGCATGAGCGGCATCCAGTTTGTTGAGCATATTCGCACCCGTGGCAATGTGGTGCCGATTTTAATCATTTCGGCCACTGAAAACATGTCTGATATCGCTCACGTACTGCGTCTTGGGGTGCAGGATGTGCTGCTGAAACCGCTGAAAAACTTTGAACGCTTCCGTGAAGCGGTCTATGAGTGTCTCTATCCCTCTATGTTCACCTCGAAAGTGGAAGAGGATGAGCAACTGTTCCAGGACTGGGATGCGCTGGTTCGCGATCCCAAAGCGGCTGCCAAGCTGCTTAAGCAACTCCAGCCTCCGGTACAACAGACGATTGCCAACTGTCGGGTTAACTACCGCCAGCTGACAATGGCTGAGCAGCCCGGACTGGTGCTTGATATCGCGGCGCTCTCCGATAAAGATCTGGCATTTTACTGTCTGGACGTCACGCGCGCCGGTGACAATGGCGTGCTGGCGGCGTTGCTGTTGCGGGCTCTGTTCAATGGTCTGTTACAGGAGCAGCTGACCGGACAAAAACAGCGCCTGCCAGAGCTTAATGGATTGCTCAGACAGGTTAATCTGTTACTCCGTCAGGCAAATCTCAGCGGTCAGTTCCCGTTGCTGGTTGGTTACTATCACCGCGGTTTAAAAAACTTGATCCTGGTTTCCGCCGGATTAAACGCCACACTTCATGTTCATACCCATCAGATTCAGCTCAGCAATGGCGTCCCTCTTGGCACTATGGGTAGCACCCATCTGAACCAAATCAGTCAGCGTGCTGATAACTGGCAATGCCATGTGTGGGGCGCGGGCGGGCGCATCCGGCTGATGCTGTCGACCGAAGAATAAGGGCTAAAAAACGAAAGATTCTGGTGCTGAGGACAGGGCCAGAGTTTAGCTTTACAGTTGGGTAATAGTCTTAATTTCGACGGTTTCATGCCTTCCAGGATAAATCCGTTCGATACTAGCTGATATACTCATTTCCGAATTTAAACCGACATATCAAGTATTAACTTGAACGGCCTATGAGAGAGGTATCTTAATGTCTGCCAATAATACCAAAGTAAAAAAAGCGGTAATCCCGGTAGCGGGTTTGGGCACGCGTATGCTCCCGGCTACCAAAGCGATTCCAAAAGAGATGTTACCGCTGGTTGATAAGCCGTTAATCCAGTATGTCGTTAACGAGTGTATCGCTGCTGGCATCAATGAAATTGTGCTGGTAACGCATTCATCAAAAAATGCCATCGAAAACCACTTTGATACCAGCTTCGAACTGGAATCCATGCTGGAAAAACGTGTTAAGCGTCAGCTGCTGGACGAAATCCAGTCAATCTGCCCGCCACACGTTACCATCATGCAGGTTCGTCAGGGCATTGCCAAAGGTCTGGGTCACGCAGTGATGTGTGCACACCCACTGATCGGTGATGAGCCATTTGCCGTTATCCTGCCAGACGTCATCATCGACGAATACGAATCCAACCCAACCAAAGATAACCTGGCAGAAATGCTGAGCCGTTATGAAGAGTCTGGCCGCAGCCAGATCATGGTTGAGCCGGTTGCCGATGTGACCGCTTATGGTGTTGTTGATTGCCAGGGCGCAGAACTGAACCCAGGCGACAGCGCGCCGATGGTCGGTGTGGTTGAGAAGCCTAAAGCGTCAGAATCACCTTCTAACCTGGCTGTAGTCGGTCGTTATGTTCTCTCTTCAGAGATCTGGCCACTGCTGGCGAAAACCCCTCCAGGTGCAGGCGGTGAAGTTCAGCTCACTGACTCCATTGCCATGCTGATGGAAAAAGAGACTGTCGAAGCTTACCACCTGAAAGGCGTGAGCCATGATTGCGGTAATAAGCTGGGCTACATGCAGGCTTTCGTTGAGTACGGTGTTCGTCATCCGGTATTGGGCAAAGATTTTTCTGAATGGCTCGATGGCGCAGTTGGCAACAAAAAGTAATTCATAAACACAGGATAACTCGATGAAAGTCACTGTATTTGGTATCGGCTATGTCGGTCTGGTTCAGGCTGCGGTGTTAGCCGAAGTCGGACATGACGTTCTCTGCATTGATGTCGACGAAAACAAAGTCGAAAATCTGAAAAAAGGCATCATTCCTATTTTCGAACCAGGTTTAACGCCGCTGGTAATGTCCAATTACGAAGCGGGTCGTCTGAAGTTCAGCACTGATGCTGAGCTGGGCGTAAACCATGGTGTTATGCAGTTTATTGCAGTCGGTACTCCACCGGATGAAGACGGCTCTGCCGATCTGAAATATGTGACCGCCGTAGCGCGCACCATTGCGCAGCATATGAACGATCACAAAGTGGTTATCGACAAATCAACCGTTCCGGTTGGCACAGCAGACAAAGTTCGTGCGGTAATGACGGAAGCGCTGAAAGCGCGTGATGCCAACATCACATTTGATGTGGTTTCAAACCCTGAATTCCTGAAAGAGGGTGCTGCAGTTAATGACTGCATGCGTCCGGAGCGTATCGTTGTCGGTACTGACAACGACGACGTGGTAGAGCTGTTACGTGAGCTTTATGAGCCGTTTAACCGTAACCACGATCGCATGATCATGATGGATATCCGCAGCGCAGAGCTGACTAAGTATGCCGCTAACTGCATGCTGGCAACCAAAATCAGCTTTATGAACGAGATGTCTAACCTGGCTGAACGTTTAGGTGCGGATATTGAAAAAGTACGCCAGGGCATCGGTTCAGATCCCCGCATTGGCTACCACTTTATCTACCCTGGCTGTGGCTACGGCGGCTCCTGCTTCCCGAAAGATGTGCAGGCGTTGATCCGTACCGCGGAGTCTATTGGCTATCAGCCACGTCTGTTACAGGCCGTGGAAGATGTGAATGACAACCAGAAAAATAAACTGCCTACCTTCATTAAGCGTCATTTTGGCGACGATCTGAAAGGTAAAACGTTTGCACTCTGGGGTCTGTCATTCAAGCCTAATACGGACGACATGCGTGAAGCCTCAAGCCGTGTGCTGATGGAAACGCTGTGGGAAGCGGGCGCTTCTGTTCAGGCGTTTGACCCTGAAGCAATGGACGAAGCGCAGCGTATCTATGGTCACCGCAGCGATCTGAAGCTGATGGGGACCAAAGAAGCAGCCCTGCAGGGTGCAGACGGTCTGGTCATCTGTACGGAGTGGCAAAACTTCCGTGCGCCTGACTTCGACATTATCAAAAATGCGCTGAAAGAAGCCGTGATTTTTGATGGTCGTAACCTGTATGATCCAGAGCGTATCAGCAAACGCGGTTTCGTTTATTATGCAATCGGCCGCGGCGCGTCTATTCAAACTGCATAATTAACGAGGGATTTATGAACTTTCTGGTCACCGGCGCCGCAGGCTTTATTGGTTTTCATGTTAGTCAGCGTCTGCTGGCCGCCGGTCACCAGGTTGTCGGTATCGACAACCTGAATGATTATTATGACGTAAATCTCAAGCATGCCCGTCTCAATTTAATTAAAGCCAACCCAGGTTTTACCTTTATTGAGATGGACCTGGCGGACCGTGATGCAATGGCATCACTGTTCGGCCAGAACAGGTTCCAGCGCGTTATTCACCTTGGCGCTCAGGCTGGTGTCAGGTATTCCATCGAAAACCCTCATGCTTACGCAGACGCTAATCTGATCGGTCACCTCAATATCCTTGAAGGCTGCCGTCATCATAAAATTGAACATCTGCTCTATGCTTCATCCAGTTCAGTTTATGGTCTGAACCGCAAGATGCCGTTCTCAACGGAAGACAGCGTTGATCATCCGGTATCATTATATGCGGCGACCAAAAAAGCCAATGAGCTCATGTCGCATACTTACTCGCATCTTTATCAGTTGCCGACAACCGGATTGCGCTTCTTTACCGTCTATGGGCCGTGGGGCCGCCCGGATATGGCATTATTCAAATTCACGCGCGCAATGATTGCCGGTGAAGCGATAGATGTTTATAACCAGGGCCAGATGAAACGCGACTTTACCTATATTGACGATATTGCTGAAGCGATTGTTCGTCTGCAGGATGTTATACCTCAGAAGGATGATCACTGGACCGTTGAAACCGGTTCACCCGCAACCAGTTCAGCCCCATATCGTGTTTATAACATTGGTAATAGTCAGCCTGTTACGTTGATGAGCTATATCGAAGCGATTGAGAAAGCACTGGGTATTACTGCGAATAAAAATCTGATGCCGATGCAACCCGGTGATGTACTGGAAACCAGTGCGGATACAAGCGCGTTGTTTGAGGCCATTGGTTTTAAACCGCAGACCGGTGTTGAAGAGGGCGTTAAAAAATTCGTTGACTGGTATCGGGATTTTTACAGCGTCTGATTTAAAGAAAAAAGGAAGCGTCTGCTTCCTTTTTTTTGCGCATCAGGCTGATACTAATGTCGCGGCACTGTTTACTGTTTCAGTAAAAAATCGTCCAGCGTTTTACCCTGTTCTTCCAGTGCTATTTTGATCACCGCAGGTGTACGTCCCTGACCGGTCCATGTTCTGGACTCACCTTTTTCATCGGTATAAGCATATTTAGCCGGGCGCACTGAGCGTTTAGCTTTTGCCGCAGTTCGGGGAGTCGCGGCCTGGGCGTTAATCAGTTCATTCGGGTCGATTCCATCGGCCAGCAACATTTCACGATACTGATTAAGTTTACGCGTGCGTTCTTCATTTTCTGCCTGAAAATGCGACTCTTCTTCGCGGCGTTCTTTTACCACCACGTCCAGTTTTTCCAGCATCTCTTCCAGTGTTTCTACGGAATACTCTCTGGCCTGGGCGCGCAGCGTACGGATATTATTAAGAACTTTTAGTGCTTCGCTCATTGTCCTGGTCTCTGAATAAGGGGAAAGTTGTGTTGCCCGCTAATAGTAGTGGTGACGTTAAATAACTTCAATCATAAAAAAAATGATCACGGCTAATAACGCTGGAAATTAAAATAACCTGAGGGGGAATAATTCATAATTATGCCGAATGAAAAATATTTTCGCTTAGTGTGATATGAAATAAATTTAATGTATTTAAGGCAGTAACAAAAATGTCATTGCTTGCATTGCAGTTAAAATAAGCAAAACTTATTCTCTTTCCTGACGCACCTGACGGTCGTCATAAACTGCCTGTTTAACGGTAAGCGGGCGGGCATTACGCTCTATTCCTCCATCGGCGTCAACGTATTCCCTGCGCTTTGTGTTAATATGCGCGCCATTCTGTTCAGTCCCGATGAAGATACGTTCCTATGGCCCAACTCTATTTCTATTACTCTGCCATGAATGCAGGGAAATCAACTGCACTGCTGCAATCTTCCTATAACTATCAGGAGCGCGGCATGCGTTCACTGGTCTACACCGCTGAGATCGATAATCGCTTTGGTGCCGGGCAGGTGAGTTCCCGCATCGGACTTTCGTCTCCCGCTGTGCTCTACAATGCAGAGACTGCACTTTACAGTGAAATTGCTGCTGAACATGCTGTGCAGCCTATTCACTGCGTGTTAGTTGATGAGAGTCAGTTCCTGACCCGGGAACAGGTCAAAGCGCTCTCTGATGTCGTGGACGATCTGGACATCCCTGTGCTCTGTTATGGCTTGCGAACTGATTTCCGGGGTGAACTGTTTGTGGGCAGTCAGTATCTGCTGGCATGGGCTGATAAGCTGGTTGAGCTTAAAACTATCTGTCACTGCGGCCGCAAGGCCAGCATGGTGCTGCGACTGGATAGTGAAGGTAAACCGTTCAGTGAAGGTGAGCAGGTCGTGATTGGCGGTAACGAAAGTTATATCTCCGTCTGTCGTAAGCACTATAAACAGGCGATAGAGCAGGGCTCGTTACAGGCGATTCATGGTGCACAGACTCCGCTGCCGTAACCCTCTTTTCAGGTAATAAAAAACCCGCCGTGGCGGGTTTTCTTATCACAGTGTCAGCGGGTCATTATCAGACCTTTTTCGCCTTCTTATCAGCCTTGATTCCTTTAACCGGCTGCTCAGCAACCGCCTGAGCGACGCTTGAGAACGGTTCAACAAATTCACGACCGTAGAAAGTGTCGAGCATAATCTGTTTCAGCTCAGCAATCAGCGGATAACGTGGGTTAGCACCGGTACACTGGTCATCAAAGGCATCATCGGCCAGTTTGTCGACTTTTGCCAGGAAGTCCGCTTCCTGCACACCCGCTTCACGGATGGAGGTCGGGATACCCAGTTCAGTTTTAATCTCATCCAGCCATGCCAGTAACTTCTCGATTTTTTGAGCAGTGCGGTCGCCCAGCGCGCTCAAACCTAAATGGTCCGCAATTTCAGCGTAGCGACGACGGGCCTGCGGACGATCATACTGGCTGAAAGCGGTCTGTTTAGTCGGGTTGTCATTGGCGTTGTAGCGAATAACGTTCGAGATTAACAGCGCATTAGCCAGGCCGTGAGGGATATGGAATTCTGAACCCAGTTTGTGCGCCATTGAGTGACAGACCCCAAGGAAGGCGTTGGCGAACGCAATGCCGGCGATAGTAGCAGCGTTGTGGACACGTTCACGCGCAACCGGATTTTTCGCGCCTTCAGCATAACTGGCTGGCAGATTCTCTTTTAACAGTTTCAGTGCCTGCAGTGCCTGCCCATCAGAGTACTCATTTGCCAGCACAGAAACGTAGGCTTCCAGCGCGTGGGTCACTGCATCCAGACCACCAAAGGCGCAGAGTGAACGCGGCATATCCATCACCAGGTTAGCATCGACAATCGCCATATCCGGGGTCAATGCATAGTCAGCGAGTGGATATTTCTGACCTGTCGCGTCATCGGTCACCACGGCGAACGGTGTGACTTCTGAACCGGTCCCGGAGGTCGTGGTGATGGCCACCATCCGTGCTTTTACGCCCATTTTCGGGAATTTGTAGATACGTTTACGGATATCCATGAAACGTAACGCCAGCTCTTCGAAGTGGGTTTCCGGATGTTCGTACATCACCCACATGATTTTCGCGGCATCCATCGGGGAACCACCACCCAGTGCGATGATGACATCAGGCTTGAAGCTGTTCATCTGCTCGGCACCTTTACGCACGATGCTCAGCGTCGGGTCAGCTTCAACTTCGAAGAAGACTTCGGTTTCGATGCCGTGTGATTTCAGCACGCGGGTGACCTGGTCGGCATAGCCGTTGTTGAACAGGAAACGGTCAGTGACAATAAAGGCACGTTTCGCGCCATCCGTTGCCACTTCTTCCAGCGCAATAGGCAGTGAACCCCGACGGAAGTAGATGGATTTAGGAAGTTTATGCCACAACATATTCTCAGCTCGCTTGGCGACAGTTTTGGTATTAATCAGGTGTTTTGGACCGACGTTTTCTGAAATAGAGTTACCGCCCCATGAACCACAACCCAGCGTCAGAGAGGGGGCCAGTTTAAAGTTGTAGAGGTCACCGATACCGCCCTGTGAAGCCGGCGTGTTGATCAGAATACGCGCAGTTTTCATTTTGTCGCCGAAGTAGTGCACGCGCTCAGTCTGGTTGTCCTGGTCGGTATAAAGGCAGGAGGTGTGACCGATACCGCCCATCGCGACCAGTTTCTCCGCTTTATTAACCGCATCCTGGAAATCTTTCGCCCGATACATCGCCAGCGTTGGGGAGAGTTTTTCATGGGCAAAAGGTTCAGATTCATCCACGAGTTTCACTTCACCAATCAAAATTTTCGTGTCTGCTGGTACGGTTAGCCCGGCCATCTCCGCAATTTTAAATGCCGGTTGACCCACGATGGCCGCATTGAGGCCGCCGTTTTTAAGGATGATATTCTGAACTGCACTCAGATCGGCGCCCTGCAGCATGTAACCACCATGGCTGGCAAAACGTTCACGCACTGCGTCATAGACCGAATCAACCACGATTACCGATTGTTCTGAGGCGCAGATCACGCCGTTATCAAACGTTTTAGACATCAGAATTGACGCAACGGCACGTTTCACATCGGCGGTTTCATCAATCACCACCGGCGTATTACCGGCACCCACACCAATTGCCGGTTTGCCGGAGCTGTAAGCCGCTTTCACCATTCCCGGTCCACCAGTGGCGAGAATCAGGTTGATATCGGGGTGATGCATCAGCTGGTTTGACAGCTCAACAGACGGGGCGTCGATCCAGCCGATAATGTCTTTAGGCGCACCGGCGGCAATCGCGGCCTGCAGGACGATATCTGCCGCTTTATTCGTTGCGTCTCTGGCACGTGGATGTGGCGAGAAAATGATACCGTTGCGGGTTTTGAGGCTGATTAGCGCTTTGAAGATGGCGGTTGAGGTTGGATTGGTGGTCGGGACGATACCGCAAATCAGGCCAATCGGCTCGGCGATGGTGATGGTGCCGAAAGTATCGTCGGTGGCTAACACACCGCAGGTCTTTTCATCTTTATAGGCGTTGTAGATATATTCTGAAGCAAAATGGTTTTTAATGACTTTGTCTTCGACGATGCCCATACCGGATTCGGCAACAGCCATCTTAGCAAGGGGGATGCGGGCATCTGCGGCAGCGAGGGCGGCGGCACGAAATATGGCGTCGACCTGTTCCTGAGAAAAATTGGCATATTCACGCTGGGCTTTTTTTACACGTTCAACCAGTGCATTGAGTTCAGCGACATTGGTTACGGCCATGGTGTTCTCCTGAAGGAAGTTAAACTTTTTTAGTAAACAATCCTGCGCCCTGAGTATAGCTATGCTCAAAAAATGCGCTATATCAGGATGTAATGACAGGATTTTCAACTGCTTACTGAATAAGTCTTGCGTTGTCTGTGAAGACGTTTTCATTGATGCCGCTAATACTTCCGTTGTGAAAATATTACCTGGTTTGGGGTAGGTCAATTTTGATGCAGATCAATTTAACCGCAGGCTGACACCTTTCAGCACGGCGCTGATCCTTTATCAGCTCAAATGGACTTTCACATGCTGGCAGTCAGCCTGGTAGCGTCTAAATCCAGTCACTTTTTAATCTCTGGTGTAAAGCGCTAAAGGAGCGTTCATTCATCTATATAAATAGCTGGCTCAGCATCTGGTGTACGGGTCTGTTTTCACATACATTAGGCGCGTTTCCCCCCTGTGGTACGGAGTTAAAGTCGTGAACCCTGCGCTGTTAGATTTATCAGGCTATATAAAATTTTTTGTCGGGCTCTTTGCGCTGGTCAATCCAGTGGGCATTATTCCGGTGTTCATCAGCATGACCCGATATCAGGGCGTGGCTGAGCGTAATAAAACTAACCTTACCGCTAATCTTGCGGTGGCCATCATTCTCTGGACGTCACTTTTTCTGGGCGATGCGATTCTGCATGTGTTCGGTATTTCGATTGACTCTTTCCGCATTGCGGGTGGGATTCTGGTCGTCACCATTGCGATGTCGATGATCAGCGGCAAGCTGGGTGAGGATAAGCAGAACAAGCAGGAAAAGTCAGAAACGGCGATCCGTGAAAGCGTGGGCGTTGTGCCTCTGGCGCTGCCACTGATGGCGGGGCCAGGTGCTATCAGCTCGACAATCGTCTGGAGTACCCGTTATCACAGCTGGCTGAACCTGATGGGGTTTACCCTGGCAATCGCTATCTTTGCCTTCTGTTGCTGGTTACTGTTCAGGGCTGCACCATTAATGGTGCGTATTCTCGGCCAGACCGGCATCAACGTCATTACCCGTATCATGGGTTTGTTACTGATGGCACTGGGCATTGAATTTGTTGTAACCGGTATGAAGTCTATTTTTCCCGGTCTGCTGAATTAAACCCTCACTTATTTCAGGCAATGAAATGAAGTAATGATCCGTAATGGTGCGAAATGGCCTTTCATTGCACTATTACGATGCAATTATTCGCGATACTTAAAATAGAGGCACGATTATAAATTTCATTACTGCGTGTTTGCTCACAGACTTTTTCGTGGGAAATAATGTCACTATTTTCACACGATATTCTCCTCTGCACTTTTAACTCTGCCTCATAATCCGCCACAATATTACGGTAAGCCTGAATTTCATCATGCTGAAGCCGGATTTATCAGTATGAATGCCAAAACAGGCACAATTTGTCACCTGATCCTGCTTCGCAAAGAGCTTTCCGGCTAAAACGCCTATTTTTCATATTGATATGAAATTTTCAGAACGAAAATTAACACTTCCGCTTCGTGACATCTCATGATAAAAGAGAATTAGTTAACATTTTCGTTATTTTGCTTTGGCGCCCCTTAACGCCTTCTGATAATTTTTGGCTTAACGTGAATTTTTTCTCTGAAAGCCCAAAGTGAGAACGCTTTTTGCTTAAGCCTATCGGGATACTTAAATAAGGTTGGCGTTTCGGATGATTGGGATAAAGAACTTGCAGCAAAAGCGGTCCTCACTCGCAGGTGTTCTGTTACTGGCGTTTTCACCGGCCTATGCCGCCACCGTTCCGCCGGGAACGGCACTGGCTGCGCAACAGCAGATGGTGATTAATAACGGAAGCGAAGTCTCTTCACTGGATCCGCATAAAACTGAAGGCGTGCCGGAGTCCAATATTATTCAAAATCTGCTGGACGGACTGGTCAATACTGACAACAGCGGTCAGGTCGTGCCAGGCGTCGCCAAAAGCTGGGAGAATCCGCAACCTACCGTCTGGATTTTTAATCTGCGGGATGATGCAAAGTGGAGCAATGGTGAGCCGGTGACCGCGAATGATTTCGTCTACAGCTGGCGTCGCCTGGTGGACCCGAAAACGGCGTCGCCTTATTCAAGCTATCCGCAGGCAGCCCATTTTGCCAATATCGATGCCATCCTTGCCGGTAAAGCGTCACCTGATCAACTGGGTGTGAAAGCGCTGGATGCCCATCGTCTGCAGATTACCCTGAGTGAACCAGTGCCTTACCTGGTCGCGATGCTGGCGCATACCGCGATGAAGCCGGTTTATGAACCGGCCATTAAGCAGTGGGGTGAAGCCTGGACGCGTCCGGGTCATTACATTGGTAACGGCGCTTATACGCTGGACGACTGGATCGTCAATGAAAAAATCGTCCTGAAACGCAATCCACAATACTGGGACAATGCCCATACGGTCATTGAGCAGGGGACATTTCTGCCTATCGCCTCTGAAAACAGTGATATCAATCGCTACCGCAGCGGCGGCACGGATATGACCAACAGTGCGGTGCCGCCGGAGATGTTTGGCAAACTACGCAAAGAGCTGGGCGACGAAGTGAAAGTCAGTCCATTGCTCTGTACGTTCTACTACGAAATTAACAATAAAAAGGCGCCGTTCACCGATGCACGGGTTCGTGCCGCGCTGAAAATGACCCTCGATCGCGAAGTGATTGCCAATAAGATCATGGCCCAGGGACAAATTCCCGCCTATAGCCTGACACCGCCTTTCACCGCCGGTATCAAACTCACGCCGCCTGCCTGGTTCACCTGGACGCAGGCGCAGCGTAATGACGCCGCGAAGAAGCTGCTGGCCGAGGCAGGCTTCGATGCTGCCCATCCGCTGACCTTTACGCTGCTCTATAACACCTCAGATCAGAACAAACGGCAGGCGATTGCAGCTGCCTCGATGTGGCAGAAAAACCTTGGCGCGAAAGTGACACTGCAGAATCAGGAATGGAAAACCATGCTGGAGACCCGCCATCAGGCGCAATATGACGTGGTCCGTGCTACCTGGTGTGCCGATTACAACGAACCCTCAACCTTCCTGAATATGCTAATCAGCAACGCCTCGATCAACACCGCGTTTTACAGCAGCGCGACCTTCGATCGTCTGATGAAGGAAACGCTGACGGCGGGCAGTGAGGCGCAGCGTGCCGACCTGTATCAGCAGGCTGAAACACAACTCGACAAAGACTCACCAATTGTGCCAGTTTACTACCGCGTAAGTGTGCGCCTGGTAAAGCCCTGGGTTGGCGGCTTTACGGGCAAAGACCCGCAGGACATGACAGACCTGAAGTACTATTTCATCAAACAACACTGATCTGATCGCCCGTACGGCGAGACAGTCGGGAACGCATCAACGTACAGACCATTTTGGGGTCAATCTCCCTGGTAACAGGCCAGGGAGCCCGGAGACGGGGGACGCCGGGGCAGCGCATCGCCACGGTGACGATAATAAAACTGGAGTGTAATAATGAACAACATCACGAAAAAAAGCCTGATAGCAGCGGGTGTTTTCGCCGCAGTGAGTGCTTTGGCAGGGAATGCGGCTTTCGCAGCAAATGTGCCCGCAGGCGTTGAGCTGGCCGCTAAACAGGAGCTGATTCGCGGCAATGGCGATGAAGTGCAGTCGCTCGATCCGCACAAAATCGAAGGCGTGCCGGAAGACAACGTGGCGCGCGATCTTTACGAAGGTCTGCTGGTCAATGACAGCAACGGTAAACCGATTCCGGCTGTAGCGGAAAGTTACGAAAATAAAGACTTCAAAGTGTGGACGTTCCACCTGCGTAAAAATGCTAAATGGTCCAACGGCGAGCCGGTGACCGCGCAGGACTTCGTTTACAGCTGGGAGCGTCTGGTCGATCCTAAAACCGCTTCACCGTACGCCAGTTATCCGCAATATGGTCATATCCTGAACGTCGATGACATCATTGCCGGTAAAAAACCGATTACCGATCTGGGCGTGAAAGCCCTGGACGATCACACGCTGGAAGTCACGCTGAGTGAGCCGGTTCCCTATTTTGATAAACTGCTGATCAACTCCGTAATGTCACCGGTTTATAAACCGGCGATTGAGAAGTTTGGCGATCAGTGGACTCAGCCACAGAACTGGGTCGGCAACGGTGCCTTTAAACTCGACGCGCACGTGATCAACGAGCGTATCACCCTGGTGCGTAACCCGAATTACTGGGACAACGAACACACCGTGCTGAACAAAGTCACCTTCCTGCCAATCAGTTCCGAAGTCAGCGACGTTAACCGTTACTTCTCCGAGAACGGCAGCGACATGACTTACAACAATCTGCCGATTGAGCTGTTTAAGAAACTGCAGCGTGACAACGGCAAAGAGCTGCACGTCGATCCTTATCTCTGCACCTATTACTACGAAATCAACAACCAGAAAGCGCCATTCACCGATCCACGCGTTCGCGCCGCCCTGAAGCTGGGTCTGGATCGTGACATTATGGTTAACAAAGTGCTGGCGCAGGGCCAGAAGCCGGCCTACAGCTACACGCCGCCATCAACCGACGGCATGGATATCCTGCCGCCAGACTGGTTCAAATGGTCACAGGACAAACGTAATGCCGAAGCGAAAAAGCTGCTGGCTGAAGCCGGCTATACCGCCGACAAACCGCTGACCTTTAACCTGCTGTATAACACCTCCGATCTGCATAAGAAGCTGGCGATTGCCGCCTCGTCGATCTGGAAGAAAAACATCGGTGTGAACATCAAGCTGGAAAACCAGGAGTGGAAAACCTTCCTGGATACCCGTCATCAGGGTAACTTCGATGTATCGCGTGCGGCCTGGTGTGCAGACTATAACGAACCCACTTCATTCCTGAACACCATGCTGTCTAACAGCAGCAGTAACACCTCGCACTATAAGAGCGAGGCGTTTGACAAAGTGATCCGTGACGCGATTAAGGCACCGGATGCGAAAGCCCGCGCAGTGGATTATCAGAAAGCGGAGCAGATCCTGGATAAAGACAGCACCATCGTACCGGTTTACTACTACGTAAATACGCGTCTGGTGAAGCCTTATGTCGGCGGTTATACCGGTAAAGATCCACTGGATAAAACCCTGGATAAAGACTTCTACATTATCAAACACTAATAGCATTCAGGCTATCAGCAGTGGCGGCGCGTCTGGCGCCGCCTTTTTTACTTATTTATATGTTGTGATGCAACAGCCTGGTAGGTACGGCAATGTTAAAATTCATCCTGCGTCGCTTGCTTGAAGCGCTTCCGACGCTGTTCGTCCTGATCACCATCTCCTTCTTTATGATGCGACTGGCACCCGGCAGCCCGTTTACCGGCGAGCGCACCCTGGCCCCGGAAGTGATGGCCAATATTGAGGCGAAATATCACCTCAACGATCCCATCGGTAAGCAGTATGTTGATTACCTGCTGCAGCTGGCGCACGGCGATTTCGGCCCTTCGTTTAAATACAAAGATTATTCGGTCAACTATCTGGTCGCGCACGCGTTCCCGGTCTCAGCCAAACTCGGCCTGGCCGCGTTCCTGCTGGCGGTGATACTGGGCGTCACGGCGGGTGTGATCGCCGCGCTTAAACAGAACAGTATATGGGACTTCGTGGTGATGGGGGTGGCAATGACCGGCGTGGTGATACCGAGTTTCGTGGTCGCGCCGCTGCTGGTTCTGCTCTTCGCCATCACCCTGAAATGGCTGCCCGGCGGTGGCTGGAACGGTGGTCAGTGGAACTACATGCTGTTGCCGATGGTGGCGCTGTCGCTGGCGTATATCGCCAGTATTGCGCGTATCACTCGTGGTTCAATGATTGAAGTGATGCACTCCAATTTTATCCGCACCGCGCGCGCCAAAGGCTTGCCGCTGCGCCGCATTGTGCTGCGTCATGCGCTCAAGCCCGCATTGCTGCCCGTGATTTCCTACATGGGACCGGCGTTTGTCGGCATCATCACCGGTTCGATGGTGATTGAGTCGATCTACGGTCTGCCGGGTATCGGTCAGCTGTTTGTGAACGGCGCGCTGAACCGTGACTACTCTCTGGTGATGAGCCTGACCATCCTGGTCGGTTTGCTGACCATTCTGTTTAACGCGATTGTTGACGTGCTCTATGCCGTTATCGATCCCAAAATTCGTTACTGATTGCGGAGTTCGCCATGATGTTAAGTAAGAAAAACAGCGAAGCTCTTGATGCGTTCAGTGAAAAGCTGGAAGTAGAAGGGCGCAGTCTCTGGCAGGACGCGCGTCGTCGTTTTATCCATAACCGGGCAGCCTTAATCAGTCTGCTGGTGTTGTTAGTAATCACGCTGTTCGTGATTTTTGCGCCGATGCTGGCGCATTTCACCTACGACGATACCGACTGGTCCATGATGTCCTCACCGCCCGATACGACATCTGGTCACTGGTTTGGCACCGATTCATCGGGACGTGACATACTGGTCCGTGTGGCCATCGGTGGTCGTATCTCACTGATGGTGGGCGTAGCGTCTGCGCTGATTGCGGTGATCGTCGGCACGCTGTATGGCTCAATAGCCGGTTACCTGGGCGGCAAAACCGACTCGGTGATGATGCGTATTCTGGAAATTCTCAACTCCTTCCCGTTTATGTTCTTCGTGATCCTGCTGGTGACCTTCTTTGGTCGTAATATCCTGCTGATTTTTGCCGCTATCGGCATGGTTTCATGGCTGGATATGGCGCGTATTGTGCGCGGCCAGACGCTGAGCCTGAAGCGCAAAGAGTTCATCGAAGCGGCGCATGTCGGTGGGGTATCAACCTGGAAAATCGTGGTACGTCACATCGTGCCAAACGTACTGGGCGTGGTGGTGGTTTACGCCTCGCTGCTGGTACCGAGCATGATCCTGTTTGAATCCTTCCTGAGCTTCCTGGGTCTGGGGACACAGGAGCCGCTGAGTAGCTGGGGCGCGCTGCTGAGCGACGGGGCTAACTCAATGGAGGTGTCGCCGTGGCTGTTGCTCTATCCGGCGGGCTTCCTGGTGGTCACGCTGTTCTGTTTCAACTTTATTGGCGATGGCCTGCGTGATGCCCTCGACCCGAAAGATCGTTAAGGAGTTTCCCGATGACTATTCATGAATTCCAGCCAGCGATGGCGGCCCGCGCGGGAAGCGAACAGCTACTTACGGTCAAAGATTTACGCGTGACCTTTGGCACGCACGATGGGGATGTTACCGCCGTCAACGACCTGAACTTCTCGCTGCGCGCCGGTGAAACGCTGGGCATTGTTGGCGAGTCTGGTTCTGGCAAGTCACAAACCGCCTTTGCCCTGATGGGGCTGCTGGCAAAAAATGGCCGCATTGGCGGATCAGCAATGTTCAACGGTAAAGAGATCCTGAATCTGCCTGAGAACCAGCTCAATAAACTCCGCGCCGAACAGATTGCGATGATCTTCCAGGATCCGATGACCTCACTGAACCCCTATATGCGGGTAGGCGAGCAGCTGATGGAAGTGCTTAAGCTGCACAAAGGGATGAACAGCGCCCAGGCATTCGAAGAGTCCGTAAGGATGCTGGATGCGGTGAAAATGCCGGAAGCACGCAAACGCATGAAAATGTATCCGCATGAATTCTCCGGCGGAATGCGTCAGCGTGTGATGATCGCCATGGCGCTGCTGTGCCGCCCAAAATTGCTGATTGCCGATGAGCCAACTACCGCGCTGGATGTGACGGTGCAGGCGCAGATTATGACGCTGCTCAACGACCTGAAACGCGAGTTCAACACCGCCATTATCATGATCACCCATGATCTCGGCGTGGTGGCAGGCATCTGCGACAAAGTGCTGGTGATGTATGCCGGACGCACTATGGAGTATGGCAGCGCCCGTGATGTCTTCTACCAGCCAGCCCATCCTTACTCAATTGGCCTGCTTAATGCGGTGCCACGTCTGGATGCGATTGAAGGCGAAACCCTGGCCACCATTCCGGGCAATCCACCGAACCTGCTGCGTCTGCCGCAGGGCTGCCCGTTCCAGCCGCGTTGTCCGCACGCAATGGATATCTGCACCCAGGCACCGCCGCTGGAACCGTTTGGCAATGGCCGTCTGCGTGCCTGCTTTAAGCCGGTGGAGGAGTTAGTATGAGCACCGTAGCTGAAAAAAGAGTATTACTGGAAATCGCCGATCTCAAGGTGCATTTCGACATTAAAGATGGCAAACAGTGGTTCTGGCAGCCATCAAAAACCCTGAAAGCGGTGGATGGTGTCAGCCTGCGTCTGTATGAAGGTGAAACCCTGGGCGTGGTGGGCGAGTCGGGTTGCGGTAAATCGACGCTGGCGCGCGCCATTATCGGCCTGGTTAAGGCCACCGAAGGTCGTGTCGCCTGGTTAGGCCGCGATCTGCTGGGTCAGAGCGAAGAGGAGTGGCGCAAAGCCCGCAGCGATATCCAGATGATATTCCAGGATCCCCTGGCGTCCCTGAACCCGCGCATGACCATCGGCGATATCATCGCAGAGCCGCTTCGTACTTATCATCCAAAAATGGCGCGTCAGGAAGTCAAAGACCGTGTCAAAAATATGATGATGAAAGTCGGGCTTCTGCCAAACCTGATTAACCGCTACCCGCATGAGTTCTCGGGTGGGCAGTGTCAGCGTATCGGTATCGCACGTGCGCTGATTCTGGAGCCGAAGCTGATTATCTGTGACGAGCCGGTGTCTGCACTGGATGTCTCGATTCAGGCGCAGGTGGTGAACCTGCTGCAGCAGTTGCAGCGGGAAATGGGCTTGTCGCTGATTTTCATTGCGCACGATCTGGCGGTGGTGAAACACATCTCTGACCGGGTGCTGGTGATGTATCTGGGGCATGCGGTGGAGCTGGGGACTTACAAAGAGGTCTACACCAATCCGCAGCATCCATACACCCGTGCGCTGATGTCTGCTGTACCGATTCCCGATCCGGATAAAGAGAAGAACAAGGAGATTCAGCTGCTGGAAGGGGAGCTGCCGTCGCCGATTAATCCGCCATCCGGCTGCGTATTCCGCACCCGTTGTCCGATTGCCGGTCCGGAATGTGCGAAAACCCGTCCGCTTCTGGAAGGCAGTTTCCACCATGCGGTATCCTGTCTGAAAGTCGACCCGCTATAATGCAAAACGCCGGGCACTTGCCCGGCGTTTTCTTATCTGCTTTGACGCTTATTCACGCCACAGGATATGACAGAGCTTGTGATCTTTTTCGCGACACAACAACACGCGAGCAAAGACGTCGGTAATCGGTTCACCGTCCGCTTCACCCAACCCAATCACCACCTCGGCGAAAAAGTCAGGGTTCAGATCGAAATCGACATGATCTTTCCAGTCTTCAGACGGATCAAACAGCTCTGCGCCACCGCGCTCTTCGAACTGCAGATTGAAGAGAATGACGTCTGCCGGATCAAGATTGTCGACAGCCAGTTCAAGAAAGATATCGTAGGCTTGTTCCAGCGTTTCATCTTCGGTAAGGCGATTATTTAAATCCATAGTCTGTCCTGTCGGCCTGCGGCCATTTACACAATCTGGCTCGTTTTACAGTAAAGGGCTGAAGAAGTAAAACAGTCGTTCGACGATGCGCTGCCACCACGCACGTTTTGCCCAGCGCTTGCCATCCAGCAGGCGGGAACGGGCGATATAATCATCCTGCACACAGGCGAGATCGCTGCCAAAACCGGCATCATCGACCACCAGCGTCACTTCAAAATTGAGCCATAAACTGCGCATATCCAGGTTCACGGTGCCCACCAGGCTCAGCTGTCCATCGACCAGCACGCTTTTAGTGTGCAGCAGACCATCTTCAAACTGATAGATTTTCACGCCCGCTTCCAGCATCTCGCTGAAGAAGGAGCGGCTGGCCCAGCCGACCAGCAGCGAGTCGTTGTGACGCGGCACAATCACGCTGACATTAACGCCACGCTGTGCGGCCGTACAGATAGCATGCAGCAGGTCGTCGCTCGGCACTAAGTAGGGAGTCGTCATGATCAGCTGCTCACGCGCTGAATAGACCGCGGTCAGCAGCGCCTGATGAATCATATCTTCCGGGAAGCCAGGACCGGAGGCGATGACCTGCACCGTGTGGCCGCTCTCCTGTTCAAACGGCATGATGTTGCGATCGGGCGGCGGCGGCAGAATGCGCTTACCGGTCTCAATCTCCCAGTCGCAGCTGAAGACAATGCCCATCGCGGTCGCTACCGGACCTTCCATACGCGCCATCAGGTCAATCCACTGGCCTACGCCCGCGCTTTGTTTAAAGAAGCGCGGATCGACCAGGTTCATGCTGCCGGTATAGGCGATGTAATTATCAATCAGAACGATTTTTCGATGCTGGCGGAGATCCATTCGTCGCAGGAAGACGCGCAGCAGGCTAACCTGCAACGCCTCTACGACATCGATCCCGGCATTGCGCATCATGCCCACCCAGGGACTGCGGAAAAAGTCGACGCTGCCCGCTGAGTCGAGCAGCAGTCGGCAGTGAACGCCACGGCGCGAGGCCGCCATCAGCGATTCTGCGACTTCATCTGCCAGCCCACCGGGATGCCAGATATAAAAAACCATCTCTATGTTGTGGCGTGCCAGTTGAATATCACGAATCAGCGCCTGCATAACATCGTCAGAGCTGGTAAGCAGCTGAAGCTGGTTTCCCTTGACCCCGGCAATGCCCTGGCGATGGTAACAAAGCTCGAAGAGCGAGCGAGCAACGTCACTGTGTTCAGTGGCAAAAATTTCACGGCACTGTTTCAGGTCACTGAGCCAGCGGGCGGTAGACGGCCACATGGTGCGCGCACGCTCCGCACGACGTTTACCCAGATGCAGTTCGCCAAACGAAAGATAAGCGATTATGCCTACCAGTGGCAGAATATAGATAACCAGAAGCCATGCCATGGCGGATGTTACCGCACGTCTTTTCATTAATACGCGCAGCGTCACCCCGGCGATGAGCAGCCAGTAACCAAATACCAGTAACCAGCTGATCAGGGTGTAAAAAGTGGTCATAAAGTGGACGTCCCGTTCGCGCTTTCGTCCGGCAAGTTTACGTGCAGAAGCCGGTTAACGAAACCCTTAATCCAGGACATCATCGATGAAGGATCCGATTTGGCATTGCCGCAAAGATCTCTATAATGCCCCGGCATAGATGACGTCAGTGAGGAAGTGATGAAACGAAGCAGAAATGAAGTGGCGCGCTGGAGAATGTTACGTCAGGTGCATCGCCGTCGTTCACGCTGGCTGGAAGGGCAGTCGCGACGCTATAAACGCATCCACTGCATCCGCCATCAACTGGCCCAGCAGCAGCGTCGCTCGATTCTGTTTATTACGCAGATAATATAATCAGGCTTCCAGAAACCCTAATTCATCCATCACTCGTCGCGCCATGGAATGTTCCTGTCGTGACGCTCCCCGATCGGTGACTTCACGCATCAGACAATCCACTACGCTGCCCAGCGATGTGGGTCTGCGATAACCCACACGGTCATACCATTCAAAAGACCATTTATCAGACTTACGCTGATAATAAACGGTCAGCCACGCTGAGCAGTTGGCCGGATAACCACTCAGAACTTCAATTTTTGGATCGGCAATAGCCTGAATCCGTGATAACAGCGGATCAAACAGCGTAATAGTCTGGCGAGTGTAGGTTTTATTCATAATGAGCCCGCGACGATACTGCGCATCCCTTCGAGGTCAGAGGTGTAATTAATCAGTAATAAATGTAGACAGCCCTTCTGAATAATTCCTCTTTAAAGCTAAAAAAATGATGTTCAGATCATAATTAGCCGAACAACAGCGCGTAGCGGTCAGGATACCAGAACAGGAGGTGATGAATGACAGGAAACCTGTACAACTTTACATTTAGTCAAGCTACTGAAATTTGTGATTTTATTTTTTTAAATGTACAAATCAGCGATTTTTTAACCTAAATACCTGTACAATTAAGGCCTGGTTGTATAGCTTTACCGCATCGGTTAGTAACTTTTAATGAATCCTATGAGGGTCAACCATGCAGACTAACGTTCGTATTCCCGCTTCAGTATCTGATATCTCAGCTTATTTGCACAGTGCTGCGCAGCCTTCCCAGCAGGCCATTCTTGGATCTGTTGTGACAGAAATTATCAGTTCTGGCCGTAGCCTGAATCGTAAAGCTATCTGCTCAAAACTTATCAGCCGTTTACAACATGTCGACAACCCGGAAGAAGAGCAGCACTACCATGCATTAATTGGCCTGATCCTGGACCGGAGTTAATCGCGCGCCGATATTGTGTCAGCAAGAGATGTGTAAAGCAGAGTGCAGGCGAATCTCACTACGCGATCGAATTCAGTCAGTCAGGGGCAACGCCTTTATTAATTGTGGTCCTGCATAAACGCCACGGTATTAAATTGGGTTGCCTTATGATTATCTCGCAACACAGTTAAGGTTAAAGCGTTAATCAATTATTCTGTGAACCAGATGCATTGCTAAGTCAACATTATCCCGGAAGACGCTGCGCCGTCATCATCAGCGTAACGTTGACCAGTTGCAGGGCGGCCGCCAGCACAATCAGCATGACAATCCACTGTTTTTTATTACGCCACCCCTGGGTGCGCCAGAGATAAACTGCACCGCCAATCAGCAGCGTGATAATTGCCAGCAGTCCCATAATGATCATCTGCATCTTTCCTCCTTCAATGATAAAAACAAAAATGGCTTCTGTGCCAGGCACAGAAGCCATTTTGACTGCATGTTCTCTATCAGAAGACGCGTTTGAATGGTTTAACCGAGACCTGTTTGTAGACGCCTGCGGCAAAATAAGGGTCATCCTGCGCCCAGGATTGTGCGGCTTCTAATGATGGAAACTCAGCAATCACCGTTGAGCCGGTAAAGCCCGCCACGCCCGGATCGTTACTGTCAACTGCAGGCATCGGCCCTGCAATGATCAGGCGTCCCTCTTCCTGCAGCAGTTTAAGCCGCGCCAGATGGGCGGGGCGAACGGCGTTACGTTTTTCCAGTGACTCTGCAGTATCTTCTGCATAAATGACGTAAAGCACTAAGGAACTCCTGATTATCCGAATTTTGCAACACGTTAAGGGATTGACGATTAGAGTGCAAACGAAACCTGTAGAGGGTGAATCGCTCAGCATAAAGGGCTAAAAAGCGCTTTTCTTCAGAGAGGATGGCGGGAGTTATTGAAACTGATTGCTATTTGCATTTAAAATCGCTGCTTCATTCAATCGCCGCGACTGTTATGACCACGCTGACTATGCCATTACCTAAACGCACGCCTGTCTCCATATTGTTGTCTGTAGCTTTGCATGGCGCTGTGATTGCCGGAATTCTGTATATGTCATTCCAGCAGGTGAGTGAGGTGCCTAAGGCGTCGCAGCCTATCAGCGTGACGATGGTCGCGCCGGAGGTCCAGCCCGAGCCTGCACCGGCCATCGTGCAGCCGCCTGCGCCGCAGCCAGAACCCCAGCCAGAACCCGAACCGCAGCCTGTACCGGAGCCACCGAAAGCAGAGCCGGTGCCGATCCCCAAACCTGAACCAAAGCCCAAACCTAAACCCAAACCGGAGCACAAGCGGGAGCAGCCCAAACGCGAGGTGAAGCCGCGTCGGGAGACCAAACCGCAGGCAGACCCCTTTAAGCAGGATGTTCCGGCGACCCAGAACAAACCTGCTGCAGCGCCAAAAGCCACGCCGTCACCCACGGCATCGGCCTCAACCGGTCCCAAAGCCCTGGCCGTTACCAAGCCAGGTTATCCGCCGCGTGCTCTGGCACTGCGGATAGAAGGGCGCGTTCGGGTAAAATTCGATGTGGACAGCGACGGACGGGTGGATAATATCCAGATCCTCTCTGCACAGCCGAGCAATATGTTTGAGCGGACCGTCAAACAGGCGATGAAAAACTGGCGCTACGAGAAAGAGAAGCCAGGACAGGGGCTGACGATGAATATCGTTTTCAAAATCAATGGCGGTGCCAGTATTGAGTAAGGCGCCGGGTCAGGCTCAGATTGCCTGACCCGTCAGTTATCCTGCAGGCTGCTGATTGGCGCGGCCGGCTGGCAGAGGACGTGAATTCCCCTCATTGTCGACTGCCACATAGATAAATACCGCTTCCGTTGCACAGTAGGTTTGACCAATCGGCTCAGATGACACTTTTTTGATCCACACTTCCACGTTAATCGTCATGGAACTGTTACCGGTACGGAGACAGCTCGCATGGCAACTCACCACATCGCCCACCGCGACAGGCTTCATGAATGACATACCGTCAACGCGCACGGTAACCACACGTCCTTCAGCGATCTCTTTTGCCAGGATAGCGCCGCCCATATCCATCTGTGACATCAGCCAGCCACCAAAAATATCGCCGTTGGCGTTGGTGTCTGCCGGCATGGCGAGCGTTCGCAGCACCATTTCGCCTTGCGGTAATTTATGTTTTTCGCCCATTGCTTCCACTTTTTATGCAGGTAAATGCTAAAAAAATGCCCGGCGAGCCGGGCAGATGATTATTTTTGTTCCTGCTGCGGCATCTGTCGCCAGATGTAAAGCCCGCTAAGCAGGGTAAACAGTAAGGTCAGACCCGAGAGACCGAACACTTTAAAGTTAACCCAAAACGCCTGAGATAACCAAAAGGCAACATAGATGTTGACCAGGCCGCAGATCAGGAAGAACAGCGCCCAGGCGACATTGAGCCTGCGCCAGACCGCATCAGGCAGTTGCAGCTCTTTACCCAGCATGCGCTGAATCAGCGTCTGCTCCATAAACCAATGACTGTAGAGCAGGGCGGCGGCAAACAGGCTGTAGATCACCGTGACTTTCCACTTAATGAACTCATCGTTGTGGAACACCAGCGTCAGGGTGCCAAAAACGGCCACCAGCACAAAGGTGAAAATCGTCATCTTTTCCAGCTTGCGATAAAGCACCCAGCTGACCACCAGGGCCAGACCGGTTGCCACAATCAGGGCGCCCGAGGCGACAAAAATGTCATAAAGCTTATAAAAGATGAAAAAGACCACCAGGGGGAGAAAGTCGAGTAGCTGCTTCATAGTTTTTCCATTCAGAGTTGGCTTCAAATGCGCCCGAAGGCACACCGTCAATCAACGTAACAGCATATAGAGCCGATAGAGGTAGATAATCAACATTGCTGAAACCACATTGCCTGCTGCAGTGAAAATCACCGAGGAAACATTCAGCGGGAGTACCGTCAGCGAAGAGAAAAACAGCATCACGATCACTTTGGCCAGCAGCCAGAGCAGTATTGCGGGGGCAATCAGCTTCACATTCTTCCAGGCCATCCGCATACTGGCGCGCATCGCGGCAAAGACACCCATCTTCTCACTGGCGACCATCACGGGCGCCAGCGACAGCAGAATCGTCAGCAGAATGCCTGGCACCACCAGCACCATAAAGCCCAGTTGCGCCACCAGCGTCATCAGGAAGGTCAGGAGCAGCAGCTTTGGCAACAGCGGCGCTGACGCACCAATCGCCCGCAGCGCACTGACACGCTGGCCTGAGGAGACCATCGGGATCAGATAGAGCATGCCGCCAAGCAGCAGCGTATTCCCCATCAGCGCCGCAAAGGTGCTGGCCGCCGAGGCACGCAGCAGCACCTGCTGCTGTTCCGGTGACATATTCTGCACCATCTCAAACAACGAACTGGCACTGTCATCGCCCTGTTGCAGGATGGCCATCTGATCGGCACCGGGTGTCAGCACATGCACCAGCATGACAGTGACAAAAGCGGCCAGCAGCGACATCAACAACACTGTAGAGAGTTGATGCCGCGCAAAATTTCCTGTGTCACGGTATAACGAGCTTGCCGTGATAGACATGTACACTCCTTGAAGGAACCGGGTTAATTAACCCGGCGATTGTACATGTTCTGGCAGCTCCGGGGCACCCGGCAGGGCATAACTTTCTGTCATAACAGGTAAAGATGGCGAAAAAAGGGCAGGAAGACCATAACGGGCGCGGGCCCGATCGCAGGCTTCATTATGAATACCTCCTTCACCGGACAAAGTGAACTCCCGACAGGGCGCAGGACGCTGTTCATAGATGCCGCAAGAGACACAGCCGCCAATTTCGCCCTGTAAAGCAACGCAGCGGGGTGCTGCACGGTTAGTGCCACGCATATTACGCATGAACAGGTTAAGCGGTTCGGTTAATTCGGTCGGCACCAGGCCGCCCGCATCATCGGCTTCAGCCCAGTAAAATGAGACACGGAAATGGGCGCAGCAGGCGCCACAGCTGACACAAGGGTTGGAAAGCTCACTCATTTGATCATCCGCCCCTCCCAGGGCATCGAACCAAAATCAACAATGAAGATAAGCAACATAGAGCGGGCAAAATTATTCAGCAAGGGGAATTTGGCTGTGGCCGCCGCAGTTGAAATTGATCTAAATCAATCCATTGTTTTTTAAACACTTTATCTGAATGTTACAGAGTGCAATTTTCTCTGAATCACGTTAAATAATTGCCAGCTAAAAAGCGATGACGGTCGCTACATTCACATTAAGCAAAGGAGTGATGATGAAACTGGCAAAATGCGCGATGCTGCTGGCGCTGGCTCTTCCCCAGCTGGCAATGGCACACGAAGCGGGCGACTTCTTTATGCGGGCCGGCAGTGCCACCGTCCGTCCTACCGAAGGTTCCGATAATGTGTTGGGGATGGGGTCTTTCAGCGCTTCCAACGACACGCAACTGGGTCTGACCTTTACCTATATGGCAACGGATAACATTGGCGTCGAGCTACTGGCGGCCACGCCATTCCGCCATAAAGTGGGTCTTGGTCCGACCGGCACGCTGGCTACCGTGCGCCAGTTACCACCCACGCTGATGGCGCAGTACTACTTTTTTGACAGCAAAAGTAAAGTGCGTCCTTATATCGGCGTAGGTATCAACTACACCACCTTCTACGATGCCGATTTCAATCAGACGGGCCGCGATGCGGGACTGACCGATCTCAGCGTAAAAGATTCCTGGGGTATGGCAGGTCAGGTTGGTCTGGATTATCAGATTAACCGTGACTGGATGCTGAACGCGTCGTTGTGGTACATGGATATTGACACGGAAGTGAAGTTTAAAGCGGGTGGCGAACAGCAGAACATCAATATGCGTATCGATCCCTGGGTCTTCTTCTTCGGAGCGGGTTACCGTTTCTGATGAGAAAAAGGCCGCTGAATCAGCGGCCTTTTTGTGTCGGTTAAGACGTTATTTGATCTGCATGTTGTTGACGACTGACTTCACGCCCGGCACGCTGCGCGTGACCTGTACGGCACGATTAGCCATCTGTGGTGATGAAACAAAGCCGCTCAGCTGAACTTTACCTTTAAAGGTTTCTACGTTGATTTCAGTTGATTTCAGCGACTCATCTTTCAGCAGCTCACCTTTAACTTTCGTGGTCACCACGGTGTCATCAATATAGCCACCGGTTCCCTCTTTGGTTGCGGTTGGCGCACAGGCGCTCAGTGTCAGCGCAACCACGCCCGCCAGTACAGCACCTGTCAGCAGTTTAACGAATTTCATTGCCTTCTCTCCCTGTCACAAAATGGATGCGACGTTACCGTAACGGCGCATTGTCATTGTGGTGCAGATTTTGCAAAAAGGGCAAATAGCGAGATGAAAAAAAGGAAACAAATCATGCCTTATCGTGGGATAAGGCATGCTGGCAGGATTAACGGCTGGCGGCTTTGAGGCGGCTGACGAAATTTTTCAGTTCGCTCAGCATCACTTCAGGTTCTGCATGATGCTTTTCAATGATTTTGACAATCGCAGAACCGGAGATCGCACCTGCGGCGCCGGAAGCAATCGCTTCTTTCACCTGTTCAGGCTCTGAAATCCCAAAGCCCTGCAGCGGTGGTGCCGCGTGGTATTCGCGCAGCTTGTCGATCAGATGCTTCAGCGGCAGGCTGGCGCGATTTTCGGCCCCCGTGACACCGGCGCGTGACAGCAGGTAGGTATAACCCCGGCCGTGCGACGCAATCTCGCGCAGCAGGTCATCGCTGGCGTTAGGCGGACAAATAAAGATAGGGGCAACGCCGTGACGCAGAGCCGCCTGGCGGAAAGGCGCTGACTCTTCAACCGGGACATCCGCCACCAGAACCGAATCGACACCCGCTTCGGCACAACGGGCATAAAACGCATCCACGCCGTTAGTGAAGACCAGATTGGCGTACATGAGTAATCCAATCGGCAAATCCGGGTATTTCCGGCGGATAGTCGCCAGCATTTCAAAACACTGGCTGGTGGTGGTGCCCGCCGCAAAGGCGCGCAATGTTGCGTTCTGAATGGTCGGCCCATCCGCCAGCGGATCGGAGAAGGGAATGCCCAGCTCCAGCGCATCCGCGCCACCTTCAACGAGGGCGTCAATCACGCGCAGTGAAAGCTCGGGAGAAGGGTCGCCCAGCGTCACAAAAGGAACGAAAGCCCCTTCGTTGTTCGCTGACAGACGGGTAAAAAGTTGATTGTAACGTTCCATCAGATTTCTCCCTGCGCTATCAAAATATCATGAACGGTGAAAATATCTTTGTCGCCACGGCCAGAGAGGTTAACGACAATCAACTGCTCTTTTTCCGGTTCGGCGTGAATCATCTTCATAGCGTGCGCCAGGGCGTGAGAGGATTCCAGCGCCGGAATGATACCTTCCGCACGACACAGCTGTTTAAACGCGTCCATTGCTTCGTTATCGGTAATGGAGACATATTCTGCACGACCGATGCTGTTCAGGTGCGCATGCTGCGGACCAACTGAAGGGAAGTCGAGACCGGCAGAAATCGAGTAAGACTCTTCAATCTGGCCATCATGCGTTTGCATCATCGGTGATTTCATTCCGAAGTAGATACCGACGCGGCCGTGCTTAAGCGGTGCGCCATGCTCGCCGGTCTCAATGCCGTGGCCGGCAGGCTCAACGCCAATCAGCTTCACGCCGGGTTCGTCGATAAAGTCGGCAAACATCCCGATAGCGTTGGAGCCGCCACCCACACAGGCGAGGATGGCGTCTGGCAGACGGCCCTCTCTTTCCAGAATCTGCTTTTTAGTCTCTTCGCCGATCATGCGCTGGAACTCACGCACAATGGTCGGGAAGGGATGCGGACCCGCCGCGGTGCCGAGCATGTAGTGAGAGGTCTCGTAGCTGCCAGACCAGTCGCGCAGCGCTTCGTTACAGGCATCTTTGAGCGTGGCGGAGCCGCTGTGAACCGGGATTACTTCTGCGCCCATCAGACGCATACGGAACACGTTAGGTGACTGACGCTCGACATCTTTCGCACCCATATAGATGCGGCATTTCATGCCCAGCAGCGCACAGGCTAGCGCGGAAGCCACACCGTGCTGACCGGCCCCGGTTTCGGCAATGATTTCGTTTTTGCCCATGCGTTTGGCTAACAGCGCCTGACCCAGCACCTGGTTGGTTTTGTGCGCGCCACCATGCAGCAGATCTTCACGCTTCAGGTAGAGGCGGGTTTTCGTGCCTTTTGTCAGGTTTTTGCACAGCGTCAGGGCAGTAGGACGACCCGCATAGTTCTTTAGCAGGTCGGTAAATTCGGCCTGAAACTCAGGATCTTTCTGGGCGTCGACAAACGCCTGTTCCAGCTGCTGAAGAGCGGGCATCAGGATCTGCGGAACATACATTCCGCCAAACTCGCCAAAATAGGGATTCAGTAACGTCATTTTTATCTTCCTTTCTCGGGCCCGCTGTGGAGCAGGCCAGGCAAATCAGTAGGCACGCAGTGTCTGAAACACAGCGGCAATTTTACGGGCATCTTTGATGCCAGGCGCACTTTCCACGCCAGAGTTGAAGTCCAGTCCGGCACAGCCCAGCTGCGCGGCTTCAACACAGTTATCTGCGCTCAGGCCACCGGCCAGCAGCACATCGTTCAGCGTCTGACCCTGCAACAGCGACCAGTCGAAACGCTGTCCGGTGCCGCCATCGCCATTATCAAAGACATAGCGGTCAACATGGGGCCAGTCGCGCGCCGGTAACGTGCCTTCAATGCGCAGCGCCTTCCAGATCTGAATCTCTGCGGGCAGCACCGCACGCAGTTCGGCCACAAATTCCGGTGTCTCATTGCCATGTAACTGCACTGCGGACAGTGAAAGTTCGGTGGCATGCGTGACAATGTCACTAACTGAGTTGTTGCGGAATACGCCGACATAGCGCAGCGGCGCGGCAGCAATCACGGTATGTGCAGTGGCGGTGTCGATCTGGCGCGGTGAACCTTCAGCGAAAATCAGACCACCGTAGATCGCGCCAGCTTCATACGCAGCACGTGCATCTTCGTCACGGGTTAAGCCGCACACTTTATTGCTGCCCAGCGTGACGCGACGCACCGCGCCCGTCAGGTCAGCTTCTTCCATCAGGGCTGAGCCAATCAGGAAGCCATTCGCAAAGTGGCTCAGCTCGCGAATATCAGCGTAGCTGTTAATACCCGATTCACTGATGACCGTCACGCCGTGCGACAGGCGTGGCGCCAGTTGGCGGGTACGGTTGAGATCAATAGAGAGGTCACGCAGATCGCGGTTATTAATTCCCACGACTTTAGCCTGCAGCGCGATAGCCCGCTCAAGCTCCTCTTCATTACTCACTTCCGTCAGAATGCCCATCTTCAGGCTGTGCGCCACGGCGGCCAGTTGACGATACTGCTCATCGTCAAGTACCGACAGCATCAGCAGGATCGCATCCGCCTGGTAGTAGCGGGCAAGATAGATCTGATAAGGGTCGATGATAAAATCTTTGCACAGCACAGGCTGGGTGATGGCAGCGCTGACAATCGGCAGAAAGGCGAAGTCGCCCTGAAAATATTTCTCATCAGTCAGCACGGACACCGCGGAAGCGTAATGGCGGTAAACCCCGGCAATGGCGGCCGGATCGAAATCCTCGCGAATCACGCCTTTTGAGGGTGACGCTTTTTTACACTCCAGGATAAACGCGGTTCTTGCGCCCTGCAGCGCGTCGTAGAAATGACGGCTGGCAGGTTCAATGCTGTTCTGAAAGGTGGAAAGAGGCTGCTGCTGCTGGCGGGCTTCAACCCAAATCGCTTTGTCCTGAACAATTTTTTCTAACACGGTGCCTTTCATGATTATCCTCTTGCTGCCAGTGCGACTACACGCTCATAAGCCTGTCCGCTGCGGATGGCGTTAAGCGCCTGCTGTGCGTTTTCACGCAGATCTTCCTGACCAAATACTTTAAGCAACATCGCCACGTTGACGGCGACCGCCTCCTCATGGGCCTGCTGGCCATTACCCTGGAGTAAAGCCGTCAGAATGTCACGATTTTCTTCCGGCGTGCCGCCCGCCAGCGCTTCTTTGGGATGGAAGCCAAAACCAAAGTCTTCTGGCGAAAGCTGATAGCGGGTGATTTCCCCTTCACGGAGTTCAGCCACGTGTGTCACATCGTGCAGCGCCACTTCATCCATGCCGCCACCGTGAACCACTGCGGCGCGCTGATAACCCAGCACTTTCAGCGTCTGGGCAATCGGCATCACCAGGTCCGGGCTATAAACACCGATTACTGCCAGTGGAGGGCGCGCCGGGTTGATCAGCGGACCTAACACATTAAATAGCGTACGGGTCTTCAGCTGCTGACGGACCGGCATCGCGTGGCGAAAGCCGGTGTGGTACTGGGGCGCAAACAGGAAGCAGACGTTCAGATCGTCCAGCGCCTGGCGCGCACGGTCAGCGGGCATATCAAGATTAATACCAAAAGCGGCCAGCAGATCCGACGAACCCGATTTACTGGAGACGCTGCGGTTGCCGTGCTTCGCGACTTTCAGACCGCAGGTCGCGGCCACAAAGGCGCTGGCTGTCGAGATATTAATGCTGTTACTGCCATCTCCACCGGTGCCCACGATATCGGCAAACGCGTAATCCGGGCGGGGAAACGGTTTGGCATCTTCCAGCAACGCCGTGGCGGCTCCGGCGATCTCTTCCGGCGTTTCACCGCGTACTTTCATGGCAACCAGCGCGGCAGCAAGCTGCGTGGGCTCCAGCTGTCCGGTAATAATGGCGCTGAACAGCGCATGACTTTCAGCCTGATTCAGCGTCTGCGCCTGGTAAAGTTTTTCCAGTGTCTGTTGCATCGTTATTCTCCCTGTTACTTCGCCAGCGCCCAGGCCAGCGTCTGTTCAAGCAGACGCGCGCCCTGAGAAGTCAAAATCGATTCTGGATGGAACTGGAAACCGCAGACGCGATCGGCTTCATGGCGAACAGCCATGACCATCCCGTTGTAACTGGCGTTGACCGTCAGCTCATCCGGCGTGTTGCTGCCCACCAGCGAGTGATAGCGCGCCACCGGCAGTGGATTACTCAGGCCGTTAAACATGGCTTCGCCGTCATGCACGATGGAAGAGGCTTTGCCGTGCAGGATCTCGCCTGCCTGGCCCACATGGCCGCCATAGGCTTCGACAATTGCCTGATGTCCCAGACAGATGCCGATAATTGGCAGACGGCCGCGCAGCACCCGCAGCAGCTCCGGCATACAGCCAGCATCTTTTGGTGCGCCGGGGCCGGGGGAGAGCATCAGCACCGGGTTTTCCATCCGCTGCAGCTGTTCAATTAACAGTTCAGCGGGAAGATTGTTGCGATAAATCACCACGTTGTGACCAAAGGTCCGCAGCTGATCAACCAGGTTATAGGTAAATGAGTCGATGTTATCGAGCAGCAGAATATCGGCCATCAGAAGATCTCCTTGCAGTGATGGGCAGTTGCAATAGCGCGCAGTACGGCGCGGGCTTTATTGCGGCTTTCATCCGCTTCAGCCTGCGGATTCGAGTCCAGCACCACACCGGCGCCCGCCTGCACAGTGGCAACGCCGTCTTCGACATAGGCCGAACGAATAACGATACAGGTATCGAGATCGCCCTGGGCAGTGAAGTAACCCACCGCGCCGCCATAGCTGCCGCGACGCGTGCGTTCAGCACCGGCAATCAGCTGCATGGCACGAACCTTCGGTGCACCACTTAGCGTGCCCATGTTCATACAGGCGCGATAGGCGTGCAGGACGTCGAGGTCGGCGCGCAGCGTGCCCACGACGCGGGAAACCAGATGCATCACAAAAGAATAGCGGTCGACTTTGGTCAGATCAGCGACATAACGGCTGCCGGGCACGCAGATACGCGCCAGATCGTTACGCGCCAGATCCACCAGCATCAGATGTTCAGCCAGCTCTTTATGGTCGGTGCGCATCTCCAGTTCAATGCGGCTGTCGAGATCGCGGTCCAGTGAACCATCTGCATGGCGGCCACGTGGACGGGTACCGGCAATCGGGTAGATCTCAATCTGACGCGAGGTGGCGTCATACTTCAGCGAGCTTTCAGGCGACGCGCCAAACAGGGAGAAATCCTGATCCTGCATGAAAAACATGTACGGGCTTGGGTTGCTGTTTTTCAGCGTGTCGTAGGCGGCCAGCGGTGACGGGCACGGCAGCGAGAAGCGGCGCGACGGCACGACCTGGAAAATCTCGCCGATGCGAATCGCCTGCTGCATGGTGCGAACCACGTCGCAGTACTCTTCATCACTCTGGCTGGTCGTCAGCGACATCTGCTCTACCGTCTGAACCGGCAGGGCCGGAGCAGGCTGCAGCATCTGACCATGGAGCTGCTCAATGCGACGTTGCAGGCGCTGGAATTCGCTGGTGGACGGGCAGAACAGGCTGGCCTGCAGACGCGCGCTGCGGGTCTGGTGATCAATCACCAGTAAGGTCTCTGCCAGGTAAAAACAGTAGTCGGGGCAGCGTTGCTGATTATCCAGCTCCGGCAGGGTTTCAAACCCTGCGACCAGGTCGTAAGCAAACAAGCCTCCCAGCAGAACGGCTTCACGTTCGTCGGCAGAGGAGTTAACCAGCTGTGGAATAAGACGCAGTGCATCAAACACCGACAGGGCCTTAAGGCGGGAATCTTCATCCTGCTGATGATCGGTGCTCTGCGGGAAAGTCAGCTCGCGTCCATCGGGACGGACCTGATTGCTGACGGAGGCGGGCAGCGCCTCATCCAGCAGTGGCAGCACGGCGCGGCCATTTTCTGACAGCGCCTGAACGGTAACCGTATTACCCATGGCGCTGATACGCAGCGCGCTGTCGACAATCAGCAGGCTTTTCAAATTGCGCTTGCTGTCGATGTCAGCAGATTCGAGCAGCAGGGTTGCCGGACGTGCGCCGCACAGCTGATGAAACACTGCGGCCGGATCTTCGCGGTAGGGCGCGTTGCCGGTAATCAACTTCACTGTAGGTTTCGCATTTGGCATGATGATTTCTCTGAATTTCGCTCAAAAAAAAGCCCGCTCGGTGGCGGGCTCAGGTATTAGCACAGCGTTTACGCAAAGTGTGCACGACCCAGTCGCCCGTATTCGGGAACATCGCGCCAACCGTTTAAATGCGTGATTACAACAGCCATGATTCAATACCCGTTACGTGTGAACTTGTGTACTAGTTAACGGGTTCAGCGCGGAAAAGTCAATAGCCTTTTTCACTGAGCATTAAAATCGTTATCATGCTGGCCGGTTTAGTATTAGCAGGAGTTCTTTTGAGCGATATCGCCCTTTTCCCGGTTTACGATTTACACAGTCACACGCGTGCCTCCGATGGCTTTCTGACGCCAGCTGCGCTGGTGCAGCGAGCTGTAGAGATGCGCGTCGGCGTACTGGCGATCACCGATCACGACAGCGTTGCAGGTGTAGAAGAAGCGCAGCAAACGGCACTCGACCAGGATTTACCGATAAAGGTGCTGGCAGGTGCAGAGATCTCCACACTCTGGGAGAACCATGAGATTCACATCGTGGGCCTGAACATTGATATCCACCATCCGGCGATGGTGACCTTTCTGGCCGGACAACATGCGTGCCGTCGGATACGGGCCGAAGAGATCGGTGAACGACTGGCCAGGGCGCGTATTCCGGATGCGCTGGCGGGAGCGATGCGACTGGCAGATGGCGGCATCATTACCCGTGGTCACTTTGCCCGCTTTCTGATTGAGCAGGGCAAAGCTGAAAACATGGTGCAGGTATTCAAAAATTATCTGGCGCGTGGCAAAACCGGCTACGTGCCGCCACAATGGTGTACAATTAAACAAGCTATTGATGCGATTCATCATTCTGGTGGTTGTACCGTGCTGGCGCATCCTGGCCGTTACGGTTTATCAGCAAAGTGGCTTAAACGACTGGTCGCCCATTTCCGCGAAGCGGGCGGCGATGCGATGGAAGTCGCACAGTGCCAGCAGCCACCTAATGAGCGCACGACACTGGCGCAATACGCCAGAGATAATGAACTGGCCGCATCACAAGGTTCTGATTTTCATCAACCCTGCCCGTGGATTGAGTTGGGCCGCAAACTCTGGCTGCCCGCGGCGGTTGAGCCGGTCTGGGAACGCTTCCCGGATCTCGCTCCCAGCCTGGCAATCACGGAAAGGTGACACGAGGTTTTTATGAGTCAATTGTTTCACATTCATCCGGATAACCCACAGCCGCGCCTGATTAATCAGGCGGTCGACTATCTGAACAAAGGCAGCGTCATCGTCTATCCGACCGATTCCGGCTATGCGCTGGGCTGTCGGCTGGAAGAGAAGGGCGCGATGGAGCGCATTTGCCGTATCCGTCAGCTCGATGGGCACCACAACTTCACCCTGATGTGCCGGGACCTCTCAGAACTGTCGGTTTATTCGCAGGTGGGCAACTCCGCCTTTCGTCTGCTGAAAAACAACACGCCGGGTAACTACACCTTTATTCTTAAGGCGACCAAAGAAGTGCCGCGTCGCCTGATGAATGAGAAGCGTAAGACCATTGGTCTGCGCGTGCCTTCCAATCCAGTCGCACTGGCGCTGCTGGAAGCCCTGAATCAGCCGATGATGTCGACCTCATTAATCCTGCCGGGCAACGATTTCACCGAGTCCGATCCGGAAGAGATTCAGCACAGCATTGGTAAGCTGGTCGATCTGATCATTGACGGCGGCACGCTGGGACAGCAGCCGACCACGGTGGTCGATCTGACCACCGATGCACCGGAAATTGTGCGTGAAGGGGTGGGCGATACCCGCCCGTTCCTGTAATTAAGTCGGGCTTCAGACACCGCGGGTCGGTGTCTGAGCCAGATTCGACTCTAGCCAGCTCTTAAACTGGCCGTAAGGAATATAAAGTGACACATCTTTCAGGATCACTTTGTTATTACGACCATTCTTAATCGAATCAGAATAGCCAACAATAACGCCGCTTAGCGTATCATCACGGTTGTAAACGCCGCCGCCCGACATTCCCTGAACCACGCCTGCGTTAGACGCCATGGCGATACACGGGCTTTTATTCCAGTTATTCCTGATAGCCGTGCGGGCTAAATTAACCCCTGTCGATTCAACGGGCATCGCGGAAATAAAGCTGTAGCCATACATTTTAACGGGATCGCCGATGTCACCGCTGCGGAATTTAGCCAGCGTGTTAGCATCATTCTTGTGATAAATAATCGCAAGGTCGCAATAAGGGTGATATGACTTCACGCGCTGTACGGCAGTTTTAGCAACGTGCGCAGCGGTGAGGCTATATTCAGGCGTCAGAGGTATGCTGGTGCCCAGTGTGCCGAGACCGAGGATCGTCGGAATGCCCGTCACGCTCATATCTACGTGCTGCATCGCCGTGCGACTGTACTCAGTATGGCCCACAGAGCAACCGCTCAGGACCAGTGCAGCAAGCACCGGGCACAGAAACAGGTTTCTCATAATGGTTTTCTTTATTCAGGCATGTCGGAAAATCCCTGGTGAAGATTTGTGACATGCAAGCAAGGTTCATCACTGAACCGTATTAACGCAACAACTCCGGATGCGCCGGTTTATTGGATTAATTAAAAAACGCTATTTTTATTAACGTATGGCATAACCACACGCTGATGTTGCAAAAACGCTTTATCGCGTTTTTATGCTTTTTTATTGTACTGCTGAGATTAAGTGTACCATCTTAATAGTATCGTACAATTTATTAAAGTTAATAAAAAACAAATATTACGGAAAATAAGGTTTTAAATAAATCTCCCTAAGGAATCAACTGCCTTTTTTATATCGACCGATCGCTTGTCATGGATAAAATCAAACAGGCAGTTTTTTACACTAGCACTGGCGCTTTTTGCAGAGCATCAAAAGCACGAGCCCAGCAAAAGAAGCTTAAGGTAGTGTTAAGGTTTTTATCATCAGAACATTGTTTTGCCTGGAAATGAATGCTTAAGAAATTTAATTACGCTCAGCTATAAAGTTTTTGATGTCTGCGTTTTATTAAACATATTTTCTTATGATAAAGGGTGATGTTATTTAAATGTAAATTAAAGATTATCAGATATAAAACAATCAGAAACCAAACTATTATTAAGCCATTGCTCTGCTCATAAAGCACGTTACATCAGCGTTAAATGCCTGTATAATGGGGCAAACTTACTAAGTTAACCTGTTGATTTAGTAAGGATTATCACCCAATCATGACGCCTGGGAAGGCGACAAAGAGGAAGCTCAATGAGCGAAAAGTTACAGAAAGTCTTAGCGCGTGCCGGTCATGGCTCGCGTCGTGAAATCGAATCAATGATAGCTGCTGGCCGTGTCAGCGTTGACGGCAAGATCGCCACACTGGGCGACCGCGTCGAAAGCAGCAAATCCCTGAAAATCCGTATTGATGGCCATCTGGTATCGATTGCTGAATCCGCAACCGAAGTATGCCGTGTGCTGGCTTACTACAAACCGGAAGGCGAACTCTGTACCCGCAGCGATCCTGAAGGCCGCCCAACGGTGTTTGACCGCCTGCCTCGTCTGCGTGGTTCACGCTGGATTGCCGTTGGCCGTCTGGATGTGAACACCTGTGGTCTGATGCTCTTCACCACCGACGGTGAACTGGCGAACCGCCTGATGCATCCGAGCCGTGAAGTGGAACGTGAATATGCAGTGCGCGTCTTTGGCCAGGTCGACGATGATAAAATTCGTCAGCTGAGTAAAGGTGTTCAGCTGGAAGATGGCCCGGCTGCGTTTAAAACGCTTAAGTTTGGCGGCGGGGAAGGGATCAACCAGTGGTATAACGTCACCCTCACCGAAGGACGTAATCGTGAAGTACGTCGTTTGTGGGAAGCGGTCGGCGTGCAGGTCAGTCGTCTGATGCGTGTCCGCTATGGCGATATCACCTTACCAAAAGGCCTGCCACGTGGTGGCTGGACTGAACTGGATCTGCCAGCGGTAAACTACCTGCGTAACCTGGTTGAGCTGGATGATGAAACCGTCACTAAGCTGGTGGTCGAAAAAGATCGTCGTCGTACCAAGGCGAACCAGATTCGTCGTGCCGTGAAACGGCACACTAAAGTGAGCAGCACACCTCGTGCGCCACGCCGCAATCCGGGCAGCAAACGTAACTCCGGTTAATAGCGTTGCCTGAATGCTAAAAACGCAGCCCCGTGGCTGCGTTTTCTTTTTCTGTTACCAGTCAATTCCCTGCTGAGCCTGTATACCGGCATCAAATGCGTGTTTCACTGGCCGCATCTCCGTTACCGTATCTGCCATCTCCGTCAGGCTGCGATGACAGCCTCGTCCGGTAATAATCACGCTCTGATGTGCCGGGCGCTGTTGCAGGGTGGTGATCAGATCGTCCAGCGGCAGATAATCCATGCTGACCATATAGGTGATTTCATCGAGCACCACCAGATCGATCTGCTCATCGGCCAGCATCCGCTTTGCATGCTGCCACACAGCCAGACAGGCGGCGGTATCCGTTTCGCGGTTCTGCGTGTCCCACGTAAACCCGGTTGCCATCACCTGAAACTCCACACCGTGCTGTTCCAGCAGGTTTCGCTCGCCATTCGGCCAGTCACCTTTAATAAACTGGATCGCTGCTGCTCGCTTGCCATGTCCGGTGGCGCGAAGTGCTGTGCCAAAGGCTGCCGTGGTTTTGCCTTTGCCATTGCCGGTGAACACCATCAGGATGCCACGAACCTCGGTGGCCGCTGCAATGCGCGCATCGACCTGCTCTTTTAAACGTTGCTGACGTTGTTGATGACGATCGTCAGCCATTATTCCGCGGCTCCCGGTTTTCTGCCCGGCTGTGCATCAAAGCTGATACCGGTTTTGCGTCGGCTGTCATCACCCATCAGATAAAGGTAGAGCGGCATCAGATCGGCAGGGGTTTTCAGCTTATTAGCATCTTCCTGCGGGAAAGCACTGGCGCGCATTTTGGTGCGCGTGCCGCCCGGGTTGATACAGTTTACCCGCAGCGAGTGCGTCTTATATTCATCAGCCAGTACCTGCATCATCCCTTCGGTAGCAAATTTAGAGACGGCATAAGCGCCCCAGCCCGCGCGACCCGTACGGCCAACGCTGGAGGTGGTAAAGACCAGTGAACCGGCATCCGATTTTAACAGCAGCGGTAACAGTGCCTGGGTCAGGAAGAAGGTCGCATCCAGATTGATATTCATCACCTCCTGCCAGATCTGTGGGTCCAGTTCCGCCAGCGGCACAATCTCACCCAGGATACCGGCGTTGTGCAGCACGCCGTCAAGACGCGGAAACTGCTGAGCCAGTTGCTCTCCAATCTGATGGCAACGTTCCGGCGTCGCATCGGCCAGATCGAACACCACAGTGTGAGCAGGGCATTGATTAAGTTGATTGATAGCCTGTGCGACCTGCTGAAGCTTATCAGCGTTACGGCCCATCAGGATCACTTCAGCGCCATAACGGGCGTAAGTCAGCGCCGCCTCCCGGCCAATACCATCGGAAGCACCCGTGACCAGGATAATACGGTGATTGAGCAGGTCGCTTTTCGGTTGATAGTGCACAGCGGGATCCTCCAGCGAAAACAGCATGATTCCGCTTTATGCCTGAATTTACGAATGGGCGCAATCGCCAACCTGCGCATTCTGTGCCGGCTGCTGGCATTTCAGGCGACGGAGCAGGGCAAAACGGCTAAACTGGCGAACTGTTTTTGATTCTCTGTAACTAAGGCGACCTGATGGATTTTATTTCAACGTATGGACTGTTTTTAGCGAAAGCGGTGACACTGGTGGTTGCCGTCGCCGCGATCGTCATGATTATTATGAATGCTGCGCTGCGCAAGCGGGCACAAAATGGTCAGCTTCGCCTGACGCATCTGGGTGATGACTATCAGCAGATGAAAGAGGATTTGCAGCTGGCAAAAATGAAACCCCAGGCGCAAAAAGTCTGGCTGAAAAACCATAAAAAAAGCGAAAAGCTGAAAGCGAAAGCGGAAAAACAGGCGGCGAAGCAGGGGCAGACTGACAGCGTCAAACCCACCCTTTATGTGCTCGATTTTAAAGGCAGCATGGATGCCGGTGAGGTGACCTCACTGCGTGAAGAGATATCAGCAGTACTGGCCGTAAAACAGCCCGGCGATGAAGTGCTGTTGCGTCTTGAAAGTCCGGGCGGCGTGGTACATGGCTATGGCCTGGCGGCCTCGCAGCTGCAGCGTCTGCGCGATCAGGGACTGCGTATTACGGCAGCCGTGGATAAAGTGGCGGCCTCCGGCGGATACATGATGGCCTGCGTAGCTGACCGCATCGTGGCAGCACCGTTCTCAATCATTGGCTCAATTGGTGTGGTTGCGCAAATTCCTAACTTCAACCGCCTGCTGAAACGTAACGATATCGATGTTGAGCTGCATACCGCCGGACAATATAAGCGTACGCTGACGCTCTTCGGTGAAAACACCGAAGAAGGGCGTGAGAAGTTCCAGGAAGATCTTGACGAAACACACCTGTTATTTAAACAGTTCGTTCACCAGATGCGCCCGTCACTCGATATCGATAAGGTTGCAACCGGTGAACACTGGTATGGCCGTCAGGCGCTGAATCTGGGGCTGATTGACGAAATTGGCACCAGCGATGATTTGATCATTCGTCAGATGGATCAGTTCAACGTTCTTGGCGTGCATTATGCCCGTCGCCGTAAAATGATGGACCGCTTTACCCAGAGTGCCGGTTCGGTGGCCGAGCGGCTGTTGCTGAAACTCTGGCAGCGTGGTGAAAAGCCATTGCTCTGATGCAAAACCCGGCCTGTGCCGGGTTTTTTTTATTTCAGGTGCGGGTGTTTTATTCCAGGTGATAGCGCGGCGACAGCACCACTGCAAGGTGTTTAAAGACGTTAAACACTGCGGTGGTTTTCGCGGTCGGCAGTCCGTCCGCGTCAAGAAAAAACGGTCCGCGAAAGACCAGTACATCGGCCTGCTGAGTCACCTCGTCCGCCTGCATGCCTGCTAAATAATCGTCATGCTCTTTGATTAGCGTATTGGCCTTTTCCAGCAACGCCTGGCGGGAAATAGCCTGTGTCGTTCTCTCCATTTATTCGTTCCTTTTTGACAGCACCCAAATCCTTTCTATATTACTGGCGTGCCAGACGGTATGACAAATCGGTCTGAACGATGAAATCTGGCGTAAGTTCAGGCTGAGTGCTAATTAGGTTGCGTAACAGATTTTATCAGGTAGAGTGTGGGCGATTCCGATTTCAGGGATTTTGCACCGGGATGTGTGAAGAGTTCAGATGGAAAAAGTATGCCTTATCATGCAGTTGCATTACACCGCATCATCTGTTCTGAGATTGACCCCTCCGCCTTGAAATGTTAAACAGGCGCAGCAATATTGAACCCGATGGGTTTTTGGGCATCCAATCCTCTCCCGTTAAGCAGGATGTTTTCATTAGGTAAAGGTAAATATGGGTAAAGCACTCGTTATTGTTGAGTCCCCGGCAAAGGCTAAAACAATCAATAAATATCTGGGCAATGACTACGTGGTTAAATCCAGCGTCGGTCATATCCGGGATCTGCCGACCAGTGGTTCAACCGCAAAGAAGAGTGCTGACGCCTCGACTGAAAAGAAAGCCAAAGACGCTGCGACTGACAAGAAAGTCAAAAAAGTAAAAAAAGATGAGAAAGCCGCACTCGTCAGCCGCATGGGTGTTGACCCCTATCACGGCTGGGAAGCGGATTATCAGATTCTGCCCGGCAAAGAGAAAGTGGTTGCGGAACTGAAGGCATTAGCCGCCAATGCTGACCACATCTATCTCGCAACCGACCTTGACCGCGAAGGGGAAGCCATTGCCTGGCACCTGCGGGAAGTGATCGGGGGTGATGACTCACGCTTTAGCCGCGTGGTATTTAACGAAATTACGAAGAATGCGATTCGTCAGGCGTTTGAAAAGCCGGGCGAACTGAATATTGACAGGGTTAATGCTCAACAGGCGCGTCGTTTCATGGACCGCGTGGTGGGTTATATGGTCTCACCACTGCTGTGGAAAAAGATCGCCCGTGGTCTTTCTGCCGGACGTGTTCAATCCGTTGCCGTGCGTCTGGTCGTGGAGCGTGAGCGAGAAATTAAAGCCTTTGTGCCTGAAGAGTACTGGGAAGTTAATGCCGCGCTAAGCACGCCGAAAGGTGATGAGCTGTCGATGGATGTGACGCACAAAGGCGATAAAGCCTTCCGTCCGGTCAATCGCGATGAAACCTACGCCGCCGTCGCGCTGCTCGAAAAAGCGCGTTATGAGATCGTCGATCGTGAAGATAAGCCGACCAGCAGTAAGCCGGGCGCGCCCTATATCACCTCAACGCTGCAGCAGGCTGCCAGTACCCGTCTTGGCTTTGGTGTTAAGAAAACCATGATGATGGCCCAGCGCCTGTACGAAGCGGGTCACATTACCTACATGCGTACCGATTCAACCAACCTGAGTCAGGATGCGGTCGCCATGGCACGGGGTTATATCGAAAGCAATTTCGGTAAAAAATATCTGCCTGACAATCCTGTGACTTACGCCAGCAAAGAAAACTCCCAGGAAGCGCATGAAGCGATTCGTCCTTCTGATGTGGACGTGGTGGCGGAACAGCTGAAAGATATGGAAGCGGATGCACAGAAACTCTATCAGCTTATCTGGCGTCAGTTTGTTGCCTGTCAGATGACACCGGCAAAATATGATTCCAGCACCATCACCGCCGCCGCGGGTGAGTTCAGACTCAAAGCAAAAGGGCGTATTCTGCGTTTCGACGGCTGGACCAAAGTGATGCCAGCGCTGCGCAAGAATGATGAAGATCGTACGTTGCCTGCGGTCAGTGTGGGGGATGTTCTGGACCTTAAAGCACTGCAGCCGGGTCAACACTTCACTAAGCCACCGGCGCGCTTCAGCGAAGCATCCCTGGTGCGCGAGCTTGAGAAACGCGGAATTGGCCGTCCATCAACCTACGCAGCCATTACCTCGACCATTCAGGATCGTGGCTATGTGAGGGTGGAAAATCGCCGTTTCTATGCGGAAAAAATGGGTGAAATCGTTACCGATCGTCTGGAAGAGAACTTCCGCGAACTGATGAATTACGATTTCACCGCCCGCATGGAGAGCAACCTTGACCAGGTTGCCAATAACGAGGCGCAATGGAAAGCGGTGCTCGACCACTTCTTCAGCGACTTTACTCAGCAGCTTGAACTGGCTGAGAAAGATCCTGAAGAGGGTGGCATGCAGCCAAACCAGATGGTGCTGACCTCAATCGAGTGTCCGACCTGTAGCCGTCAGATGGGAATTCGCACCGCCAGTACCGGCGTCTTCCTGGGCTGTTCTGGCTACGCGCTGCCGCCTAAAGAACGCTGCAAACAGACCATCAACCTGATTCCGGAAAATGAAGTTCTCAATATTCTGGAAGGGGATGATGCTGAAACCAACGCACTGCGTGCCCGTCGCCGCTGCCAGAAGTGTGGCACAGCCATGGACAGCTATCTGATCGATAACGAACGTAAACTGCATGTCTGTGGTAATAACCCGGAGTGTGATGGTTACGAAATCGAGAAGGGTGAGTTCCGCATCAAAGGCTATGACGGCCCGATAGTGGAGTGTGAGAAGTGTGGTTCTGAGATGCACCTGAAGATGGGACGCTTTGGGAAGTACATGGCGTGTACCAATGAAGAGTGCAAAAACACCCGTAAGATTTTGCGTAGTGGTGAGGTTGCTCCACCGAAAGAAGATCCGGTTCCACTGCCAGAGCTGGCGTGTGAGAAGTCCGATGCTTACTTCGTGTTGCGAGACGGCGCAGCGGGCGTTTTCCTTGCAGCCAACACCTTCCCGAAATCACGCGAAACGCGTGCGCCGCTGGTGGAAGAGCTTCAGCGCTTTAAAGATCGTCTGCCTGAAAAGCTGAAATATCTGGCCGACGCGCCAGCAGCCGATCCGGAAGGTAACAAAGCGATGGTGCGCTTTAGCCGTAAAACCAAACAGCAGTATGTTTCCTCTGAAAAAGAGGGCAAAGCAACAGGCTGGTCCGCCTTCTATATAGACGGTAAATGGCAGGTCGCGAAGAAGTAATCCACTCAGGCCAGCGCTCGCTGGCCTTTTTCTGAGCCTTATATCAATCCGTTCTACTCTTTAACGTAAACTGATATAGTTGTTATAGCATTTCCGACCTTTCCTGATGCATAGCATTTTCTACCCTAGCGACTATACGTCAACCGGGGATGCGACTCTGTAACTTACCGGATGGAACAGATATGAAATTACAGCAGTTGCGCTATATCGTCGAAGTGGTAAACCATAATCTCAATGTCTCTTCGACAGCGGAAGGCCTCTACACCTCTCAGCCTGGCATCAGCAAACAGGTTCGCATGCTGGAAGATGAACTGGGCGTGCAAATCTTTGCCCGCAGCGGGAAACATCTCACCCAGGTCACGCCGGCAGGTGAAGAGATCATTCGTATAGCGCGTGAAGTGCTCTCAAAAGTGGATGCGATCAAATCGGTGGCGGGTGAGCATACCTGGCCGGATAAAGGCTCGCTCTATGTGGCGACCACGCACACTCAGGCTCGCTATGCGCTGCCTGGCGTGATCAAAGGCTTTATTGAGCGTTATCCGCGTGTCTCACTCCACATGCATCAGGGTTCCCCGACTCAGATTGCCGAAGCGGTCTCCAAGGGCAATGCGGATTTTGCGATTGCCACCGAGGCACTGCATCTCTATGACGACTTAATCATGCTGCCTTGCTACCACTGGAACCGGGCGATTGTCGTCACCGCTGACCATCCGCTGGCGGGGAAAGGCCAGGTGACCATTGAGGAGCTGGCTGAGTATCCTCTGGTCACTTACACCTTCGGCTTTACCGGGCGTTCTGAACTGGATACGGCCTTTAATCGCGCAGGATTAACGCCACGCATTGTTTTCACCGCCACTGACGCAGACGTCATCAAAACTTATGTTCGCCTGGGCCTGGGCGTAGGGGTTATTGCCAGCATGGCGGTAGACCCGGTGGCCGATCCTGACCTTATTCGTATTGAAGCCGCTGACATCTTTACCAACAGCACCACAAAAATTGGCTTCCGCCGAAGTACCTTCCTGCGTAGTTATATGTATGATTTTATACAACGTTTTGCGCCACATTTGACGCGCGACGTGGTGGACACAGCGGTAGCCTTACGCTCAAACGAGGATATTGAGGCGATGTTTAAAGATATCAAACTGCCGTTTAAATAGAGTTTACGCGCTTCACTTAAACTTAAGGCTGCCAGGTGCAGCCTTTTTTGTTTCCAGGCTTTAGCGCCAAATGAGAATCAAAATTTTTATGATTTTTTTGTAAATGAAACATTGATCACATGTTTTCCCATCGGGCTTTCTTAAATGCGAATTACCACACATTTTTAACTATGTCACTTTGCGACTTGCCAGGATTATTCCCATACTCCAGTTAAGAGTTAATGCAGGAAGCCAGTAAACATAAGGGTCTTTAGCGATCTCTTTAGTTTTAAATGGACCTGTTTTTAAATTAACTCAAATTTATTAGCTCTCTGTTTAATTAAATATTTGTTCCGAAGTTAATGGTTTCTTACGTTACTGGCTCCTATTGATTAATACCGTTAATCGTTTTACTCAATAAAAATAACTGGATTTTTGGCCTTAACGCGTTTAGGATTCCTCCTAAATCTTAATCGATGTTATCAATCATTTTGTTGAGAGTGATTATCAAAAACTATGAATACACGACTGACTGTACAACCGGGTTTCCCGGCAAAAAGCACCAAGGTTGAGCGTACCGGCAACACCCGTCGCAACGCCTGGTTAACCGTATTCGCTGCCTCTGCGCTGTTCTGGGTGGTAGTAGCGTTAATGATTTGGCGTATCTGGGGCTAAAGCCATGTGGGCAAACACACTCAGCCATAAACGTTCCCTGACTTCACGTCAGCACAAGCCGGTTGCCTGCAAAGGAAAAGAACCACTTGCAAAGGACGAGAAAGTGTCTATCCCCGAATCGTGGGATTTGAGTGATAACCAGAGACTTTTTATTGAGTCATTCCTGGACCCTAAGAGTAAATAACGTTTTCAGACCATTTATTAGTCGCAGTTTTTATTACCGGAGTTTCCGGCGGGCTTGTTAATTGCCCTTTACCACATTGCGTACGACCAAAGGGTGTCGCCTTGATGAGGTGACCGCAAAAACTTTTACGCCAGATTCCGGCGAAGGAGTGAACCAAATGAATATGATTAAAATGTCCTGGCTCAGCGCGTATGCCTTCTCCTTTGCGTTCTGGTCTGCGGCGGTGTGGATAACGCTGTAATTTGAATTAAATCACCTTTTTTATGATGCCTCGTGATCTCACGGGGCATTTTCGTTTGTGAGCGATTGTGGCAATTTGTGTTGTAATCAAATCGTTAACGAATTTTGGTCTATCTTTAACATAAACCTTTGTCTCTCTAAGGTTTAAGACCATGAATGAAAAAGGAGGAGCTATGTCGTCTACCCTACGCGAGCAGAGTCAGGAAATACTGCAGGTCGACACCAAAAAATATCACATCTTCAGTCTTCCCCGCGCTGCTCAACATCTCGGCAATATAGACAGTCTGCCCAAATCTCTGAAGGTCCTGCTGGAAAATTTACTGCGCTGGCAGGATGGTGATTCTGTTACGGCAGAAGATATTCAGGCGCTGGTTGACTGGCAAAAAGATGCCCACGCCGATCGTGAAATCGCCTATCGTCCCGCCCGTGTATTAATGCAGGACTTTACCGGCGTACCTGCCGTAGTTGACCTGGCGGCGATGCGCGAAGCGGTAAATCGCCTGGGTGGCGATGTGGCGAAAGTGAATCCGTTATCGCCAGTGGATCTGGTCATTGACCACTCAGTTACCGTTGATCACTTTGGCGATGATGACGCTTTCGAGGAGAACGTCCGGCTGGAGATGGAGCGCAACCATGAGCGTTATGTCTTCCTGCGCTGGGGACAGAAAGCTTTTGATAAGTTCCGGGTTGTACCGCCGGGCACCGGTATCTGCCATCAGGTGAACCTGGAGTATCTGGGTAAGGCGATCTGGCATGAAACGCTCAACGGCGATGAGTATGCCTGGCCCGATACACTGGTCGGCACTGACTCCCACACCACCATGATCAACGCGCTGGGCGTGCTGGGATGGGGAGTAGGGGGAATCGAGGCAGAAGCTGCCATGCTTGGCCAGCCCGTCTCCATGCTGATTCCGGATGTAGTGGGTTTCAAACTCACCGGCAAACTCAAGCCTGGCATCACCGCGACTGACCTGGTGCTTACCGTTACCCAGATGCTTCGTAAGCATGGCGTCGTGGGCAAATTTGTCGAGTTTTACGGTGATGGTCTGGCCGATCTGCCGCTGGCTGATCGCGCCACTATTGCCAACATGGCCCCGGAATATGGCGCGACCTGCGGTTTCTTCCCGGTCGATGATGTCACGCTCAGTTACATGACGCTCACCGGACGCGATGCCGACCAGGTCGCCCTGGTGGAAGCTTATGCCAAAGCGCAGGGCCTGTGGCGTAACGCCGGCGATGAGCCGCGCTTTACCAGCACCCTGTCACTGGACATGAACGAAGTGGAATCGAGCCTTGCCGGACCAAAACGTCCGCAGGATCGGGTTTCGCTGGGTGATGTGCCTGCCGCGTTTGACGCCAGCAACGAGCTGGAAGTGAATCAGGCACAGAAACCGCATAAAAATGTCGAATACACCGACAGTGACACCGGCCTGACGCATACACTGACCGACGGTGCCGTTGTAATCAGTGCGATTACCTCCTGTACTAACACCTCTAATCCCAGCGTGCTGATGGCGGCTGGCTTACTGGCGAAGAAAGCGGTCGAGCGTGGCCTGAAACGTCAGCCGTGGGTTAAAGCTTCACTGGCACCCGGTTCTAAAGTGGTTTCAGACTATCTCGCCGTCGCGCAACTCACCCCTTATCTTGATGAGCTGGGCTTTAATCTGGTCGGTTATGGCTGCACCACCTGTATCGGTAACTCTGGTCCGCTAAAAGATGAGATTGAGTCTGCCATTAAAGCGGGCGATCTGACAGTCGGTGCAGTGCTGTCCGGCAACCGCAATTTTGAAGGTCGTATTCATCCGCTGATTAAAACCAACTGGCTCGCGTCGCCACCGCTGGTGGTAGCCTATGCGCTGGCGGGTAATATGAAAATCAACCTGCAGACTGAGCCACTGGGCCACGATCGTCAGGGCCAGCCGGTCTATCTGAAAGATATCTGGCCAACGCCGGAAGAGATCGCCACAGCCGTGCAGCAGGTTACCAGCGACATGTTCCACAAAGAGTACGCTGAAGTCTTCGACGGCACGCCCGAGTGGCAGGAGATCAAGGTCAGTGAAGCGGCGACGTATGACTGGGATGAAGGCTCGACCTATATTCGTCTGTCGCCGTTCTTTGATGATATGGAGAAAGAGCCTAAGCCGGTGCAGGATATTCGCGGTGCGCGGGTCCTTGCTATGCTGGGCGATTCCGTCACCACGGACCATATCTCACCGGCGGGCAGCATCAAAGCTGAAAGTCCGGCCGGACGTTATCTGCTGTCACACGGCGTTGAGCGAACCGACTTTAACTCCTACGGTTCCCGTCGCGGTAACCATGAAGTGATGATGCGCGGCACGTTCGCCAACATCCGAATCCGCAATGAGATGGTGCCAGGCGTGGAGGGCGGTTATACCCGTCATTATCCGAGTGGCGAGCAGCTGGCTATCTATGACGCGGCGATGAAATATCAGGCGGAAGGTATACCGCTGGCCGTGATTGCCGGTCTTGAGTATGGCTCCGGTTCAAGCCGCGACTGGGCGGCGAAAGGGCCACGTTTGCAGGGTGTGAGGGTTGTCATTGCTGAATCTTTTGAGCGTATTCACCGCTCAAACCTGATCGGCATGGGCATTCTGCCGCTGGAATTCCCGCAGGGCGTGACCCGCAAAACCCTGGGCCTGACCGGTGAGGAGCGTATTGACGTGGAGAATCTTCAGGCACTGAGGCCAGGCTGCAGCGTGAAAGTGACGCTGACCCGTGCTGACGGCAGTAAAGAGGCGCTGGACACCCGCTGTCGCATTGATACCGGTAATGAGCTGACCTATTACCGTAACGACGGCATCCTGCACTACGTTATCCGCAATATGCTGGACTGACAAAAAAAGCCGGGGAGACCCGGCTTTTTCATTCAGGATTTCGGCAGCAGATGCCCCATCTTCGCCGCTTTGGTATCCAGATAGTGCGCATTCTTCGGATTACGTCCCACAACCAGCGGCACACGCTCAACGATGTTGATCCCGGCTTCGCTGAGGATCTCAACTTTACGCGGGTTATTGGTCAGCAGGCGCACTTCATTTACGCCCAGCAGTTTGAACATATCGGCGCACAGGGTGAAGTCGCGTTCATCAGCGGCAAAGCCTAGCTGATGGTTCGCTTCTACGGTGTCATAGCCTTTGTCCTGCAACGCATAGGCGCGGATCTTATTCAGCAGACCGATATTACGGCCTTCCTGGCGGTGATACAGCAGCACACCGCGACCTTCTTCTGCGATGGCATTGAGGGCGGCTTCAAGCTGAAAGCCGCAGTCGCAACGCAGGCTGAAGAGCGCATCGCCGGTCAGGCATTCGGAGTGAACGCGCGCCAGTACCGGCTCGTTATCATTAATATCGCCAAAGACCAGTGCAACGTGGTCATGTCCGGTTGCCAGTTCTTCAAAACCAACCATCAGGAAATCTCCCCATGGCGTGGGCAGTTTGGCTTCTGCCACCCGTTTAAGCTGCATGTGACTCTCCAGAACCTTCAGAGGATGCACTATCATCATGATAGTGCACAGGCCAGTGTGGCCCGACAAACGTGCAATATTGTGCCACAACCCGCAAGCGGGCTGGTAATCTCTGATACCAATTGCAGTGATAAAGCACAATTATCCAATCGGCAACGGTTATGTTATTCTTTTTTAAGCTAAAGTTATGCAATTGTTGTCTTTTAACACCGGGATAAGGGAAGAGGATGTTTAAGATTTCGCGTCGAACCACCTTCGGAATGCTGCTGCTGCTGATCATGCCCGTTGCCGTCTGGCTTACTGGCTGGCGCTGGCAGGCAGGTGAAAGCAATGCGGTGCTGAAAGGTCTGTTCTGGATGACCGAAACCGTTACCAATCCGTGGGGCATTGTCACCAGCGTGCTGCTGAGTGCATGGATGCTCTGGTGCCTGCGCTTTCGCCTGAAGCCCGCCATTCTGCTTCTGCTGATCATGAACGCGACGATTCTGGCCGGGCAATACACCAAATCCTTTATTAAAGAGCAGATACAGGAGCCGCGTCCCTATGTGATCTGGCTGGAACAGCATCATGGTCTGGACGAAAAGACCTTTTACGAACTTAAACGTAAACAGCGTGGGGAGATGGTGACCTCGCTGATAGCCGATGAGACGCAGATCCCGGGCTGGCTGAAACGTCACTGGGCGTTTGAAACCGGTTTCGCTTTTCCCTCTGGTCACACCATGTTTGCCGCCAGCTGGGCGCTACTGGCATTGGGCCTGCTCTGGCCGCGTCGTCACTATAAAACCGTGGTGGTGATCTTCCTGTGGGCCACGGGCGTGATGGCGAGCCGTCTGTTGCTGGGCATGCACTGGCCGCGCGATCTGGCAATGGCAACGGTACTTTCCTGGATACTGGTCACCGTCGCTACCTGGCTGGCACAGCGATTCTGTGGACCACTGACGCTGCCGCCGGAAGAGCAAAAAGAGGTGGCGCAGCGGGAGCCCTGATTGTAATTCACCCTTAAGACCCCATATTATTAGTCAGGCCTGCGCAAAAGTGACCTGGCCGATGCTGCTGGGAGCAGCATTTTTGCTGGAGTTTTGGCATAATTCTACCCGACAACCTCACAACAGGATGCACTGTGAAATATTTGCTGATTTTTTTAGTGGTACTGGTCATTTTTATTATTTCCGTCACTTTGGGTGCGCATAACGATCAGGTCATTACTTTTAACTATCTGCTGGCGCAGGGTGAGTTCAGCATCTCGACCTTACTGGCATCGCTGTTTGGCGCAGGTTTCGTGCTTGGCTGGATTATCTGTGGGCTGTTCTGGTTACGGACCCGCGTCGCACTGGCAAATGCCAACCGGAAAATCAAGCGTATGCAGACGCAAATCGAGCAGAGTACTGCTCTGGCGACCACGCCAGCTTCGCCGGCTGGCCGGGAATAATCCCCGATGCATGAATTGCTGTTTCTGTTACTGCCGGTGGCGGCTGCGTATGGCTGGTATATGGGCCGCCGCAGTGCACATCAGGACAAGCAACAGGAAGCCAACCGACTGTCGCGTGAATATGTCGCTGGCGTAAACTTCCTGCTCTCAAATCAGCAGGACAAAGCGGTCGATCTGTTCCTTGATATGCTCAAAGAGGACAGCGGCACGGTAGAAGCACACCTGACGCTGGGTAATCTCTTCCGATCGCGTGGCGAAGTTGATCGCGCTATCCGTATTCATCAGGCTCTCATGGAAAGTGCTTCCCTGAGCTACGAGCAGCGTCTGCTCGCCGTTCAGCAACTGGGGCGTGATTATATGGCGGCGGGCTTTTATGACCGCGCTGAAGATATGTTTAAGCAGCTCACCGATGAAACGGACTTCCGGGTGGGCGCGCTGCAGCAGCTGCTGCTGATCCATCAGGCAACCAGCGACTGGCAGCAGGCGATTGAGGTGGCAGAACGTCTGGTTAAGCTCGGTAAAGATAAGCAGAAGGGCGAAATTGCCCACTTCTACTGTGAACTGGCGTTACAGGCCATGAGCAGCGACGACCTGGATCGCGCAATGAGCCTGCTGAAGAAAGGGGAGGCGGCCGATCGCAACAGCGCGCGCATCTCTATCATGATGGGCCGTATTTTCATGGAGAAAGAGGATTTCACCAAAGCGGTGGGCCATCTGCAGCGGGTGCTGGATCAGGATAAAGAGCTGGTCAGTGAAACGCTGGGGATGCTGGAGACCTGTTTCCAGCGGCTTAATCAGCCCGAAGCCTGGGCTGATTTCCTGCAGCGTTGTGTGGAAGAGAATACGGGAGCCGCAGCGGAACTCTATCTCTCGGATATCCTGGAGCAGCAGCAGGGTGCTGAAGCGGCGCAAAACTACATCAGTCGACAGCTGCAACGCCATCCAACAATGCGTGTGTTCCATCGCCTGATGGATTTGAACCTGCATGATGCGGAAGATGGCCGTGCCAAAGAAAGCCTGATGGTGCTGCGTGACATGGTGGGCGAACAGATTCGCACCAAGCCGCGCTATCGCTGCCAGAAGTGTGGTTTCACCGCGCATGCACTTTACTGGCACTGCCCATCCTGCCGTACCTGGTCTTCCGTTAAACCTATTCGTGGGCTAGACGGCCAGTAAAACTGGCCGCCGTGCACAGAACATGCCTTATTATAGTTACAACATACTGGTTGGTTATCACCTCCCTGACCTCCGCCATCGTGCATAAAACGCCGGGCAGAGGGGCAAAGGCGATTGTGATGGTCAGATACCGCAGGTAGAATGCTTGCCGTTTGTCTAATGCGCCTGCGGGCGCCTGTTGCAGAGGAAATGCCATGCCTTCACCCCACAATGTGACCGCTTCGCCGATTCTGGTCGCGCTGGATTACCATGACCTCGACAGCGCGCTGCGTTTCGTAGACCAGATTGATCCCCGCAGTTGCCGACTGAAAGTGGGCAAAGAGATGTTTACGCTGTTCGGACCCTCGCTGGTTAACACCCTGCAGCAGCGCGGTTTTGAGCTCTTTCTCGATCTGAAATTCCACGATATTCCTAATACCACTGCCCATGCCGTGGCTGCTGCTGCCGATCTCGGCGTCTGGATGGTCAACGTCCATGCCAGCGGTGGCGCGCGGATGATGAACGCAGCGCGCGAGGCGCTGCTTCCTTTTGGCAAAGATGCGCCTCTGCTAATTGCGGTGACCGTACTGACCAGCATGGATACAGACGATCTCAAAGAGCTGGGCATTACACTTTCGCCTGCCGAACAGGCAGAACGACTGGCGAAGCTGACGCAATCATGCGGGCTGGATGGCGTGGTCTGTTCTGCACATGAAGCGGTTCGCTTCAAACAGGTTTTGGGTCAGGATTTTGCGCTGATCACGCCGGGAATTCGCCCGGCAGGCAGCGATGCAGGCGATCAGCGTCGCATCATGACACCCCAGCAGGCGACGCAGGCGGGCGTAGACTACATGGTGATAGGGCGTCCGATCACCCAATCCGCCGATCCCGCCGCCACCCTGCAGGCGATCCTGCACAGTCTGGAGACACCATAATGGCAGATGATAATCGACTGGTTTACTCCACCGACAGCGGGCGCATTACCCAGCCTGAGACTAAAGCAGAGCGGCCAAAAGGGGATGGCATTGTACGCATCCAGCGCCAGACCAGCGGACGCAAAGGCAAAGGCGTCTGTCTGATCACCGGCATTGATCTGGATGATGCAGCACTGACGCTGCTGGCCGCTGAACTGAAAAAGAAGTGTGGCTGTGGTGGATCGGTAAAAGAGGGTGTTATTGAGATTCAGGGTGACAAACGCGATTTACTGAAAAGCCTGCTGGAAGCTAAAGGGATGAAAGTCAAACTGGCGGGCGGCTGAATTAAAAAAATCGGGCTACCGAAGTAGCCCGATGGTCATGTAGATGCTTAGCGTAGCCGTTTATTCTTTTAATAAGGTCCTTAGTGGACCTGATGACCGATAATACCACCAACTGCGGCGCCACCGACTGTGCCGAGCGCGCTACCATTGGTCAATACTGAACCCCCAATCGCACCCGCGCCCGCGCCAATGGCGGTGTTGCGGTCACGCTTAGACCAGTTAGAACAGCCGCTCAGGGCAACAGCTAACGTGGTAGCCAGTACAACGGCAGTGATTCGTTTCATTGTTGTAGTCATACACTTCTCCTTTGATGTGCTCACAGAGGCAACACTCTTAGTATAGCTCCGATATTTCCTCAGCCCGCTTGTGTCGCATTATTGCCTCATCCCTGACGGCATAGAAATGTGATCACCATGGACAAACCGTTTGTAGCGGGTGAGTCACAATGCGACAGGCCAACAGGTCCACGCATTGTCTGAGAGGATTCTAAGCGTTCTGCAATAATTCCGAAGATGGAAAATTCTGAAATCACGGCACATTTTTTCATTCACAGCCATTCCTTCTGCGTTTATAGCCATTTGCTCCATAACTCTTTCGCGTCCGACTCCGCAAAATTCAGGGACGATTGTCAGCAGGAGAAAAGAGATGCTGGAACACCTTAAACAACAGGTTCTGGAAGCGAATCTGGATCTACCCAAATACAACCTGGTGACCTTTACCTGGGGGAATGTCAGCGCGATTGATCGCGAGCAGGGTTTGCTGGTGATTAAACCTTCCGGCGTGCGCTATGAAGTGATGAAGCGCGACGACATGGTTGTGGTCGATCTGGCGAGTGGCAATGTGGTAGAAGGGGATAAACGCCCTTCATCGGACACGGCGACGCATCGTGCGCTCTATCTCGCCTGGCCGGAAGTCGGTGGCATTGTCCATACGCATTCGCGTCATGCGACCATCTGGGCGCAGGCAGGACGACCCATTCCGGCCTGGGGAACAACCCACGCCGACGATTTCTATGGCGAGATCCCCTGCACCCGTGCGATGCGTAACGAAGAGATTCAGCACGAGTACGAGTGGAACACAGGCGAAGTGATTATTGAGACGTTCGCGCAGCGCGGATTATCGCCTTCGGCGATCCCGGGGGTACTGGTCAACTCCCACGGCCCTTTTGCCTGGGGTAAAGACGCCCATGCCGCTGTACACAGCGCGGTTGTCCTGGAGGAGGTGGCCTATATGGGGCTCTTTAGCCAGCAGCTTACTGCTAACCTGCCGCCCATTAATCAGACGCTGCTCGATCTGCACTACCTGCGGAAGCACGGTGAGAATGCCTGGTACGGGCAAAAATAACGAACGGGACGCGACGGCGTCCCTTTTTTTTGTCGCCATTGCCGCTGGTATGGCGATCTCCATCATAGTTATCAAAACATCCATCCTGAAAAAATAAAACAGTGTTTCATTTATATCGAGACGATCACTGTTTTAATAACCTCAAATCACTACTTTGCTTTCATCGCCTTCGGGCACTTCCTGCTCCAACACTGGCAAAGCAAAGGTGAAACCTGTATGCACATCAAACGGGCAATAGACAAAATTCCGGGCGGCATGATGCTTATTCCGCTGTTTATCGGCGCACTCTGCCATACATTCTCTCCCGGCGCCGGGAAATACTTCGGCTCTTTCACCAACGGTCTGATGACGGGGACGGTGCCGATTCTGGCCGTCTGGTTCTTCTGTATGGGAGCATCGATAAAGCTCAGCGCTACCGGCACGGTACTGCGTAAATCAGGCACGCTGGTGTTAACGAAAATTGCCGTTGCCTGGGTTGTGGCGGCTATCGCCTCACGCGTGATGCCGGAGAATGGGGTAGAAGTGGGGATGTTCGCGGGCTTATCCACGCTGGCGCTGGTAGCTGCAATGGACATGACGAATGGCGGCTTGTATGCCTCGATCATGCAGCAATACGGTTCCAAAGAGGAGGCTGGCGCGTTTGTGCTGATGTCACTGGAGTCCGGGCCATTAATGACCATGGTTATTCTGGGTACTGCGGGTATCGCCTCATTCGAGCCACACGTGTTTATGGGCGCTGTCCTGCCGTTTGTGGTCGGATTTGCATTAGGGAATCTTGATCCGGAATTGCGTGACTTCTTCGGAAAAGCGGTACATACGCTGATTCCTTTTTTCGCTTTTGCGCTGGGTAACACCATTAACCTGGGTGTGATTGCGGAAACCGGACTGCTGGGCATCATGCTGGGCATCGCCGTGATCATCATTACAGGTATCCCGCTTATTCTGGCCGACCGGCTGATTGGCGGCGGGGATGGCACGGCCGGTATAGCCGCATCCAGTACGGCAGGCGCCGCAGTGGCGACACCCGTACTGATTGCCGAGATGTTGCCGCAGTTTAAACCGGTTGCGCCTGCCGCAACGGCGCTGGTTGCCACATCTGTCATTGTGACCTCAGTGCTGGTGCCCATTATCACCGCTATCTATTCAAAACGCCTTAAGCGTCTCCATGTTGCCGTCGGGCAGCGTGCCGCTATTAAGTAACCTGCCTAATCAATCCCCGGCGCGCCAGTCGGGGATCACTCTGGATTTTGTGTTGTAAATCAATCTCTCATTTGGTCTGGCCTCACTCTGCATTACGCTGATGTGGCGTATTTAACGCATCAAAATATAAACAGAGGATGAGACAATGACAGTTATTAACCAAGCAACGTGCAGATTATTTACCGAAGTCGGCAATACCACGCAGTTAGTCGCCTATTACGAAGAAGGGCGTCGTACCATGTGGATGATGTTGCGTGCACAGCCCCGTCCGAGTTTCAACCATGAACTGATTGAGGAGATCATGAACCTGAGCTATGCCGCTCAGCGTTCGGGCCTGCCAATCGACTTCTGGGTCACCGGGTCACTGGTTCCGCAAATGTTCAACGCCGGTGGCGATCTGCGCTTCTTTGTTGAGTGCATTCGCAACAACCGCCGCGAGGCGCTCCGGGCTTATGCGCGTGCCTGCGTGGACTGCATCCATTCTGCAGCACGCGGTTTTGATACAGGCGCGGTGACGCTGGCGATGATCGAGGGCAGTGCGTTAGGCGGCGGATTCGAAGCGGCGCTGGCGCATCACTTCATCCTGGCGCAAAACAATGCACGGATGGGCTTCCCGGAAATTGCTTTTAACCTGTTCCCTGGTATGGGCGGCTACTCACTGGTGGCACGTCGTTCCGGCATGAAACTGGCCGAAGAGCTGATTTGTGAAGGGGAGTCTCACAGCGCTGAGTGGTATGAGACGCGTGGACTGGTCGATAAGGTCTTCCAGCCAGGCGACAGCTATCGTGCCACTCGCACCTTTATCGACACGTTACGGCCTAAACTCAATGGCGTGCGGGCGATGCTGAAAGCGCGCCAGCGCGTGCTGCAATTGTCACGCGCTGAGCTCATGGATATCACAGAAGATTGGGTCGATTACGCGTTTACTATCGAACCTAAAGATATTGCTTACATGGAACGCCTGGTACAGTTACAAAACCGCCACAGCGCATCACTGCGTAAAGCGGGTTAATCCGGACCAGCATTAAACGCGGGCAGGATGCTTAGCCAGCCAATGCCCAAATTGTTCCGCGGGCATTGGTTTTGCGTAATAGTAACCCTGACGCCCATCAACACCACTTTTAAGCACGAACTTCTCTTCATCCGGCGTCTCAATACCTTCTGCAATCACCTGCAAATCAAGCGCCTTCGCGACGGCGACGATTGCACGCACCAGCGATTGTGATACCGGCTGTTTATTGATGTCGCGGATAAAGCTTTGATCGAGCTTAATCGCATTGATCGGCACACGTGCGAGCTGAGAAAGCGAAGAGTAACCGGTGCCAAAATCATCCAGATGAACCTGTGCGCCCAGCTCCTGAAACTGTTTCATCAGCTTCAGCGCTTCAGTTTCATTCTCAATCAGACAACTTTCTGTGAGCTCAATATCAATCGGACAATCAGTGATATTCGCCTCATGCAGTGCCTGTTTCAGATCGGTGTAGATACTTTGGTCGAGCAGCTGACGGGCAGACACATTGACAGCGATGCGCAGGAAAATACCCTGCTGACGCCAGACGATAATCTGCTGAAGCACGTTGAGCATTACCCAGCGTCCCAGCGGCACAATCAGCCCTGACTCTTCGGCATAGGGAATAAAATCTGCGGGCGAAACCATACCACGCTCTGGTGAGTTCCAGCGTACTAATGCCTCGGCGCTGCGAACCTGTCCATCGCTATCAATCTTAGGCTGGTAATGTACCAGCAGATGATCGAGTTCAAGCGCCTTGCGCAGGTTGGTGTCCAGCCACAGATACTCAAAGACCCGCTGGTTCATCTCGGCGGCAAAGACACAGAACTTGCCGCGACCATTCTCTTTAGCGTGATACATCGCGGTGTCCGCGTTACGAATCAGGCTCTCTCTATCTTCGCCATGCAGCGGTGCGAAAGCGATACCGATGGAACAGCCACTGTAAACTTCAATCAGTCCGATACGGAAAGGCTGTCGCAGGCGCTCAAGAATGCGGGAGGACATCGCCTCCAGCGCAGCCTGGCTGGTGTGTTCAGCCAGCACCACAAACTCATCGCCACCCAGACGACCCAGCGTCTGGTCCTTACCCAGACAGCTAAGAATCGCGAGAGAGACTGCCTGCAGTAATTGATCGCCGAACATATGACCGTAGGCGTCGTTCACTTTTTTGAAATTATCGAGATCGAGATAGACGACACCGGTCTCATCATGCCCGGCGCGCTCCAGCGCCAGGCTAATCTGCTGATGAATGGCGTTGCGATTAGGTAAACCGGTGACCGTATCGGTGTTTGCCAGCACCCGGAGGCGTTCCTGGGCACGTCGCTCCTCGGTAATGTCTGTACCAGAACAGATGAGGAAAATTTCATTTTTGCCGCTGCCGCTGTGAACAAACTTATTACGAAACAGAAACAGTCGCTGGCCCTTTTTGGTTTTGACCCAGCGCTCCACCTCGTACGAGTTACCGTCACGGAAGAAGCCTGCAATGTTGCGCCGCGACTGTGAGGCTTCCTGCCGGGTCATAAACAACTGAAAGACATTTCGGCCTATAACTTCATGTTCATTCAGACCGGTATATTCTTCACTCAGGCGGTTAAAACGCTGAATATTGCCCCGCTGATCGAGGATAACAATCACTGAATTAGCTTCAGAAACCACTTGTTCGGCGAATGAAAGGCCCAGGGTCAGGTCACGGGCGACCGCAGACGTATCTCCCCAGGCAGAAGCGGTTCCGGCCCAGGAGGCCTGGTTCACTTTACGTCCGACAAAATGCATTGGCACATCAATGCCTTGCAGGGACATGGTCAGATTGATACTTGAAGTAATGACGGGCATTGCGCGGATCATTGCAGCCTGGCCGGGTGTCAGCGGCAGGGCGATATTAGTTTGTGACGACTCATCTTCGGCAAAATGCAATGCATCGCTGTCCGCGGTCAGACGCCAATGAGGGCTAGTTGTACCAAAAAGGGTGTACAACAACGTTTGCCCTTGTTCATCGGTCATGGAAACTTCCTCCGGGAAGTGCTCTGCAGGCGTTATCTCATTATTTTAGCAACAGTATTCATCATCTGAGGCAAGCACAAGGTGCAAACCAAATATATTTTCCCATCCAGATAAGAATGGCACAAAAAAGCCCCGACGGTGCGGGGCTATTCAGTGCATTCAGCAGGGACATTTGCCCAGTTTACCGGCCTGGCTGGGGAAGCGGGCATCCAGGCAATAACGGTGAAAATCGCGCTCGCTCATCGGCGCCTGTCCGGGATGATGCCGTCGCATATGCTGCAGATATTTTTGATAATCCTGCACCCCGACCATTAAGCGAAAACATTGTTGCAGGCCGCGCCAGAATCCCCGCCAGCTAAACCTCTGCGGCGGAGAAGCAGCAATCACATTACAGTGCAGAATCTGCCAGTCACCGTGTGGACGGTGGACCTGATGAATAGCATCAGACATGGCGCACCTCCTTGTTGCGCATTGCTACCGGCGTCTCGCGGGTGGTCGGCACCGAGCTGTTCAGTGCACGACGAATGACAAAGAATGCCGAGATCAGCATGGTGACCGCCACCAGCATAAAGAAAGCACATAGCGCGGCGTTAATCTGATTGCTGAACACGATGGTCTGCATATCCGCCACGCTTTTTGCTGGCGCGATGATCACGCCTTCATCCAGCCCTTTGCGGAATTTATTCGCCTGCGCCAGGAAACCGATAGAAGGTTTCTCATGGAAGATTTTCTGCCAGCCCGCGGTCATTGAGGTGATAAACAACCAGACGGTCGGCAGAATCGTCACCCAGGCGTAACGCTGCTTTTTCATTTTGAAGAGCACCACAGTACCGAGAATCAGCGCCATCGAGGCCAGCATCTGATTGCCGATACCAAAAAGTGGCCACAGGGTATTAATGCCGCCCAGCGGGTCGACCACGCCCTGATAAACAAAGAAACCCCAGCCTGCAACGGCGACTGTCGTGCCCGCCATATTACCCAGCCAGGAACGGTTGTTCGCCATAGAAGGCACCACTGTTCCCACCAGATCCTGCACCATAAAGCGGCAGGCGCGGGTACCGGCATCAACCGCGGTCAGGATAAATAGCGCTTCAAACAGAATGGCGAAGTGATACCAGAATGCCATCATCGCCCGACTGTTGAAGATCTCGGTAATAATATGGGCCATTCCCACTGCGAAGGTAGGTGCGCCGCCTGCGCGAGAGAGAATGGAACCTTCACCGACATCGCGGGCGATGCCACTCAGCATTTCTGGCGTGACCACAAAGCCCCAGCCATTAATGACCTGAGAGGCGCTCTCAACGGTGGTACCAATCAGCGCGGCAGGGGAGTTCATGGCAAAATAGACGCCGGGATCCAGCACCGAGGCACAAATCAGCGCCATGATCGCCACAAAAGACTCCATCAGCATCGCGCCATAGCCAATAAAGCGGATATGACTCTCCCTCTCCACCAGTTTTGGTGTAGTGCCGCTGGAGACCAGCGCATGGAAGCCTGAGATTGCTCCGCAGGCAATGGTAATGAACAGGAACGGGAACATCGCGCCGGAGAATACCGGACCGGTACCGTCGATAAATTTGGTCACTGCTGGCATTTTCATCTCTGGCATGGCAAAGACGATGCCCACCGCCAGGCCGACAATCACGCCAATTTTAAGAAAAGTGGAGAGGTAGTCGCGCGGTGCCAGCAGTAGCCAGACCGGCAGCACAGAAGCAATAAAGCCATAGATGACGAGAACCCAGGTCAGCGAGGTGCCTTTCAGGGTAAAGAAGGGGCCCCAGTACGGATGTTGTGCCACGTCGCCGCCATAAATAATCGCCGCCATCATCAGCACAAAGCCAATCAATGACACTTCGGCGATTTTACCGGGGCGGATAAAGCGCATGTAGACGCCCATAAACAGCGCAATCGGAATGGTGGCCGCGATAGTGAACAACCCCCACGGGCTGTTCGCCAGTGCCTTCACGACGACCAGCGCCAGCGCCGACAGGATGATGATCATCACGCCCAGCGCGCCGAGCATTGTCACGACACCGGCGAATGCGCCCAGCTCCTGCCGCGCCATTTCACCCAGCGAACGGCCATCACGGCGGGTCGAGATAAACAGGATCAGGAAATCCTGAACCGCGCCTGCCAGCATCACCCCGACCAGAATCCAGATAGTGCCCGGCAGAAACCCCATCTGCGCGGCCAGAATCGGACCGACCAGAGGACCGGCGCCCGCAATGGCCGCGAAATGGTGGCCAAACAGCACCCATTTATTGGTGGGAACATAATCCAGTCCGTCGCTCAGCCGCTCGGCAGGCGTCATCCGGCGATCGTCCAGTTCAAAAATATTGCGGGCGATAAACAGGCTGTAGAAGCGGTAAGCGATGCTGTAACAGGCGACAGCGGCGATCACCAGCCAGACTGCATTGACGTGTTCGCCGCGGCTGAGGGCCAGCATGGCGAAAGCGCCCGCGCCGATTAACGCCACCACTAACCAGATCACACTGGTTTTGACGTTCTTCATGACTAACTCCTTGTGAGGACCGAGAGGAAAGCGATCGAAAACAACGAGTTAAACTTAATGTAATGGAATGTAAGTGAAAGTTAATCAGTGGAGAAGTGTGAAGCGGGGTACAAATTTAACTTTTTTGCAATCAGAACGGGGCGGGAAAGGGCGGGATAACCAGCGTTATCCCGCTTGTGTCAGCGCTTAAATACGCGACATTCAGACGGCGGGCCGGGCCACGACGCTGCGAGTTTCCATGCGGACTTCGGCGATGGTGACATCAATCACGTCGGTCACACGGTAAACCACGTCACCTTTGATCTGTACGCTGCCATTCTCCTGACTTAAGACCAGCTCATCACGCACCGCGTGAATGAACGGTGCCGGGATAAAGGCAACCGCACCAAACTCGACCAGGCGAACACGCATGCCGCCACGCGACACGTCGATAATCTCGGCGCTGAAACGACGATCGGTAGCCGCAAAGGGTGCAAGATAACGGGCGTAGAGCCAGTCACCAACGTCACGTTCCGCCATCCGGTTCAGGCGACGGCGTTCACTCATCGTTACCGTCACCGCATCATCCGGACGTGCGATCGACTCACCGCGAATAATTGCTTTAAGCAGACGATGGTTGATCATGTCGCCGAACTTACGAATCGGTGAGGTCCAGGTGGCGTAAGCCTCCAGACCCAGACCGAAGTGCGGGCCGGGCTCGGTGCTGATCTCAGCGAAAGTCTGGAAACGACGGATCCGGCTATCAAGAAACTGGGTCGGCAGGGCGTCCAGCTCACGACGCAGCACACGGAAACCTTCCAGTGTGGTGATCGCCTGTGCATCCACGGTAATACCGTGATTGGCCAGTACCGCGGCAGCCTGTTCAGCATTGGTGGCATCGAAACCGGCATGCACGTTGTAAATACCAAAGCCCAGACGATCACGCAGCACTTTTGCCGCGCAGACGTTGGCCAGAATCATGGACTCTTCAACAATACGGTTAGCGATGCGGCGAGGTTCAGCCACAATTTCCAGCACTTCGCCTTTATCACCGAGCAGGAAGCGGTAATCCGGGCGGTCCTTAAACACCAGCGCGTGGGTCTGACGCCACTCGCTGCGCGCCAGGCAAAGGCGGTGCAACAAACGAATCTGTTCAGCAATCGCCTCGCTTTCTGGCTGCCAGGTGCCGCTGTTTTCCAGCCAGTCAGAGACATCGTCATAAGCCAGCTTGGCTTTAGACTCGATCCAGGCAGCAAAGAACTCGACGTCATCACCCAGGGTGCCATCGGCAGCTACCGTGACGCGGCAGGCCAGCGCCGGACGACGCACATTCGGACGCAGCGAGCAGACATCATCAGAGAGTTCGCGCGGCAGCATCGGGATATTAAAGCCCGGCAGGTAGTTGGTAAACGCACGCTGTGCCGCCAGCTTATCAAGCTGACTGCCCTCTGCCACATAGGCGGTCGGATCGGCGATAGCGATAGTCAGACGCAGGGTGCCGTCGTCCTGTGCTTCTGCATAGAGCGCATCATCCATATCCTGGGTGCTGGCGCTGTCGATGGTGACGAAATCCAGCGCGGTCAGATCTTCACGCGTCAGGTTTTCATCCATCATCTCGCCAAAGCTGACATCAGGTGCTTCACGCTCAAGGTTATGACGCGACAGCGTCACCCACCACGGAGCAAGATGGTCATCAGCTTTGACAATAAAATCGGTAAGTTCGGCATAGAAGCCGCGATCGCCTTTTAACGGATGGCGACGCATTTCTGCTACTGCCCAGTCGCCATTCTCAAACTCATGGCTGACATCGCGTGCGGGGCGACACGGGATCGCATCTTTCAGCAGGGGATGGTCCGGCACAATCGACAGGCGATCGTCTTTCTTCTGCACCCGACCAACAAAGCGGGTCAGGAACGGCTCAACCAGCGTTTCCGGCTCAGCGCTTTCGCGATCTTTATCGCTATGGATCACAGCGGTAATACGGTCGCCATGCATCACTTTCTTCATCTGCGGAGGCGGAATGAAGTAACTTTTCTGCGCATCGACTTCCAGAAAGCCGAAGCCTTTTTCGGTGCCTTTAACGACGCCTTCAGCTCGAGGCGTTTGCGAATGGAGCTTCTGTTTCAGCTGCGCGAGCAGCGGGTTATCCTGGAACATAATTTTTACGTTTCGTGGCCTGATTGCGGCTGACAGTTTTACGCGATTCGGCGGCGCGCGGCAAGGCAAAAAGCCGGACGAACCGGCTTTTCAGAGAGGAGTGAAAGGGAGGTCAGGCAATGCGCTGTTCAGGCAGTGCCGCTGACAGTTCCAGCTTCACCGGCACCGACTTAGAGGTCGGTGTGCCACTGCCATCACCAAAGCTGTTCAGCGGCACCAGCGGGTTGGTTTCCGGGTAATAAGCCGCCAGATTACCGCGCGGAATATTATAGGGAACCAGTTTGAAGCCGCTGACGCGACGGGTAATGCCATCATTCCAGAGTGTCTCGATATCGACATTCTGACCTTCGGTGAAACCAAGGTCTGTCATATCATCCGGGTTGATGAACACCACTTCGCGCTGACCAAACACGCCACGGTAACGGTCATCGAGGCCGTAAATCGTGGTGTTGTACTGGTCATGTGAACGCAGCGTCTGAAGAGTGAAAGGGACCTCTTGATCCAGATTCGGGAACAGCGAGGTCGGCAGCGCCGCGGCATTGAACTCTGCTTTCTGGCTCGGCGTATTGAAGCGCAACTCGGCAGCGGCATTACCCAGGTAGAAACCGCCGGGGATATCACATTTCGCATTGAAGTCGGCAAAGCCCGGAATCGTTGCCGCGATATGCTCACGAATCAGGTTGTAATCACCGGCCAGCTCGCGCCATTTCACTTTCTCATCACCCAGCACCGCCTGCGCGATACCGGCAACAATCCAGGTCTCAGAACGCTGTGTTTCCGCCAGCGGAATACCAATCCCTTCAGAGGCGTGCACCATGCTAAAGGAGTCTTCCACGGTAATAAACTGATTGCCGGTCGCCTGCAGATCGCGTTCGGTGCGGCCCAGCGTCGGCAGAATCAGCCCTTCATGACCCGGCACCAGATGGCTGCGATTCAGTTTGGTACTGATATGCACAGTCAGACCACAGCGTGACATCGCTTCTTCGGTGCGCGGTGAATCTGGTGCAGCCGCAGCCAGGTTGCCACCCAGCGCGATCAGCACTTTGACTTCATCACGCAGCATCGCGTTCAGCGCTTCAACGGTGTTATGGCCCGCGGCACGCGGTGGCTCGAAATTGAAATGATTACCCAGCGCGTCCAGGAACGCTTTAGCCGGTTTCTCATCAATCCCCATGGTGCGGTTACCCTGCACGTTGCTGTGACCGCGAACCGGGCAGAGGCCTGCGCCTTTTTTGCCCAGTTGACCAAACAGCAACTGCAGGTTGGTGATTTCGCGAACCGTGTCTACCGAGTGTTTGTGCTGGGTGATGCCCATTGCCCAGGTACAAATCACCCGGTCAGCGCTCTGGTAAATCGCCGCCGCTTCACGGATCTGCGCCTGCGTCAGGCCAGACTGCGCCACAATCTGCATCCAGCTGGTGTTATCCACCGCATCCAGATAGGCCTCAATGCCATTGGTTTTAGCATTGATAAAGGTCTGGTCAAACAGGCCACTTTCACCGGCTGCCAGACGCGCGCGATGGGTCTCCAGCAGGGATTTCACCATGCCGCGCACCGCCGCCATATCACCACCCAGATTGGGCTGATAATAAGACGAGCTGATGTTACCCGCTTTTGAGGTGACGACTTCCAGCGGCTTCTGCGGATCGGCAAAACGTTCCAGACCGCGCTCGCGCAGGGTATTAAAGGTGACGATCTTCGCACCATGATCGGCAGCATGACGCAGGCTGTGCAGCATACGCGGATGGTTGGTGCCGGGATTCTGACCGAAGACGAAAATCGCATCGGCGTGATCGAAATCATCCAGACGAATCGTGCCTTTACCGACGCCAATACTGCGCTTCAGACCGGTGCCGCTGGCTTCGTGGCACATATTCGAGCAGTCAGGGAAGTTATTGGTTCCCATCAGGCGACCAAACAGCTGATAGAGCCAGGAGGCTTCGTTGCTGGCGCGACCGGAGGTGTAAAGCTCCATCTGATTCGGATGATCCATCGCCTTGATGTGCTGCGCGATCAGCGCAAACGCATCTTCCCAGCTGATCGGCTCATAGTGGTCAGTTTCCGCGTTATAGCGCAGCGGATGAGTCAGACGCCCCTGATACTCCAGGAAGTAATCACTCTGGGTATAGAGCGTGGTTACGCTGTGTTTAGCAAAAAAGTCGGTGTCGACCATGCGGCGCGTCGCTTCCCAGGTGACCGCTTTGGCCCCGTTTTCGCAGAAGCTGAAGGTACTTTTGTTGTCATCACCCCAGGCGCAGCCCGGACAGTCAAAACCGCGTGCTTTATTCATGCGCATCAGGTTGCGCATATTTTTCAGGGCCGCTTTGCTGTCAAGCACGAAACGCGTGGTGGCTTCCAGAGAACCCCAGCCGCCCGCAGCCGCGCGATAGGGTTTGATTTGGCGTTTAAATTTCATAGTGAGTGCAGGCTTTTATAGTAGGCATTATTGTTTGGTGTTTGTTATCAGGTTATAGCCTGATGGTGAAAGGAAGTCTGCAGCTATCGTTATACCTTGTCTAATTGATTGACATAATGGTGCGATAGCTGGCGTTTATCGTGAACAGGCCTGAAATGTGATGGTGCTCAGATTTTACCCGCCTTAAACCGGCCGATAACGGGAGTTCTGCTGACAACAGGCTAATACTTGCTGTTCACAATCAGAGAGAGCGTGACGCCATGAAACAGCTGACCAGCCAGATCCATGCGTTTGGCAAAGCATTGATGATGCCCATCTCAGTCATCGCGGCCGCCGGTATTTTTCTCGGACTGGCGGCGGCGATGCAGAATCCGGCGGTAACCGGCGATGCTTTTGCGCAGATGCAGATTCCCCAGATAATCATTGGCTTTATTCGCAAAGTGGCAGGCGCGCTCTTTGCTAATCTGCCCGTCTTCTTTGCGGTAGCAAGTGCCATCGGTCTGGCAAAAGCAGAAAAACCCACGGCCGCCTTTGCCGCAGTGATTGGCTACATCGTGATGAATGTCGGCATCAGCGCCACGCTGGCGGCGAAAGGGATTACGGCGGCGACGACCACACCGGCAGCCCTGCAGCAGGCGGGAATGGATCAGACCACCGCCATGATGACCTCGGCGGAGTACATCAACATGCTGGGTGTCTTCACTTACAACATGAGCGTGCTGGGTGGGGTCATTGCCGGACTGATCACGGTGGCGCTGCACAATCGTTTTTACACGCAGCAACTGCCCACGGCGATCAGCTTTTTTGGCGGACGGCGTTTTGTGCCGATCATTACCGTGGTCTGTCTGCCGCTGATTGGCGTGTTACTGGCGCTGATCTGGCCGACCATTGGCAATGGCATCGCCTGGATTGGACAGATGATTGGTAAAAGCGGCCAGTATGGTGCTTTTCTGTTGGGGGCTTTTGAGCGCATCCTGATCCCCACCGGCCTGCATCATATTCTCAATGAAACCGTGCGCTTTACACCCATTGGCGGCATGGCGGTGGTCGATGGTCAGACGGTTGTCGGTGCGCTGAACATTTTCAACGCCTCGCTGACCCATCCGGGATCGATCCCCGATGAGACCCTGCGCACCGCCACGCAGTTTCTGGCACAGGGCAAGATTCCGGTGATGATGTTTGGCCTGCCCGCGGCGGCGCTGGCCATCTATCACACCGCGCGGCCCGAACATAAACAGCGGGTCAAAGCGCTGGTGATGGCGGGGGCGCTGACCTCGTTCACCACCGGCATTACGGAACCGCTGGAGTTCTGCTTTATCTTTGTCTCGCCAGTGCTCTACCTGCTGCATGCTTTCCTGACCGGCCTGTCGTTTATGCTGATGTCGATGCTGCATCTGATGATCGGCAACGTGCAGGGCGGCGTCATCGACCTGGTGGTGTTCGGCATGCTGGGCGGGGCGAAAACCCACTGGTGGTGGACGCTGGCGCTGGGCGTAATCTATGCGCCGATCTACTACTACGCTTTCCGGCTGGTGATTACCCGAATGAATGTGGAAACACCGGGCCGGGAGTCGGAGGATGAAAAACCGCAACAGGTGACCGCGGATGAACGCACGCAGGTGATTATTAGCGGACTGGGTGGGCAGGCCAACATTGAGGATGTCGATTGCTGCTTTACCCGTCTGCGGGTTCGGGTTAAAGAGATGAATCAGGTGGTCGATCAGACGCTGATGAGCACCGGTGCGAACGGTGTTAATCGTGTCAGCGAGCACGATATTCAGGTGATCTATGGCCCGCAGGTTGAGAAGATCGCAAATGAGGTGAAAATGGCGTTGGGTGTTGCATAACCCCAGCCCATTTCAGGCGTGAGCATCACGTTATCCGCCCGGTGCAGCGGGCGGTTTGCACCGTTCCTGGTGGAGACACTGATCACTGCCCACCCGCCTATTGTAACTAAAAAAATCCATTACCCTAATGGGGCACCTCTTTCTGCCGATATAGCGATTAATCCCCTCATTACTGGAACACCGCAATGTCGTTAAAAAAATCTTCCCTGATGATATTTTCCTTCCTGCTGGCCTTGTTTCTGACCAGCGTGGCAATCAGTACCTGGCTCCTGATTCAGAGCAATCACTCCCTGAATGCGGTTAACAAAGAGATCCGTGTGGTGCTCTCAGTGATTGACCCGATCAACCACAGCCGAACGCTGCGTGTCCGTCTGATGGAATATATGAAGGAGATTGAGGGCAGCGACGCAAACAATCCCGCCACGCTGGACAGTGTGCGGACCGTAGCAGGTAAAGCGGATGCCGCATTTCAGGCCTACATGAATGCGCCGCGTCTGCCAGGCGAAGAAGCCGAAGCTGACGCCTATAGTCAGGCTTATCTGGCCTATCGTCAGCAGGGACTACAACCCTTAATTGATGCCGCTGAGGCGCATGATCAGGTGCGCTTTAAAAGTCAGATCCCTAACGTGGTTCGCCTTGATCGCCAGTACGAAATCATTCTGGATCGGGTGCTGGCCCAGCATGAAACGTATGCTAAAAAGCTGAACAGCGATGCCCAGAGTCACTTCACCGCCGGCATTACGATGCTTGGGCTGTTTGGCGTCCTGTTTTTTGCCATTATTATTGCCATTTACATCTTCATGAAGCGCTACGTACTTTCACCGCTTAATGACGCGCAGGAACACTGCAAACTGATTGCGGCGGGTGTGCTGGATACCACGGTACCGGCCAGGTCAGGTTCACGCAGCGAAATTCAGCTGCTGATGGGCTCACTGGAGCAGATGCGCAGTGCGCTGACCACCATTATTCTGCAGGTGCGTGATTCAACCCGCTCCGTTTCCACCGCCTCGCAGGAGATTGCAGCGGGTAACATCGATCTTGCCTCGCGTACCGAACAGCAGGCCGCCGCACTGACTGAAACGGCGGCCAGCATGGAGCAACTGGGCGCCACGGTGAAACAGAATACCGAAAACGTCTTTGAAGCCTGCCGTCTGACCAGTGAAGCGGTGAAGAATGCGGAGAGCGGTGAAAAAGTCTCGCAGGAAGTGGTGACATCAATGGCGTTGATTAATGCCAGCTCGAAGAAGATTGAAGAGATCACGACCGTTATCGACAGCATCGCTTTCCAGACCAATATTCTGGCGCTGAACGCAGCCGTTGAAGCCGCCCGTGCAGGTGAGCAGGGACGTGGCTTTGCGGTAGTGGCAGGGGAAGTGCGTAATCTTGCCCAGCGCAGCGCCACCGCTGCCAAAGAGATTGAAGGGCTGATTGCCGAATCGGTTTCGATCATTCATGCCGGTTCTGATCAGGTCAGCCGGACCGGTGATGCCATGAGCGCGATTATCTCCTCGGTCAGCCGCGTCAATCTTCTGATGGAGCATATCTCCACGGCCTCTGATGAACAGAGTCGCGGCATCGGTCAGATTGAGCAGGCCGTCACCGAGATGGATAGCGTTACTCAGCAGAACTCGGCGCTGGTGCAGGAGTCTGCGGCGGCCTCTGCCTCGCTGGAAGAGCAGGTACAGTACCTGACGCAGTCGGTCTCCACCTTCCGGCTGGCAACGCATTAATCAGCCCACTCTGCGCTCAGTGTATGCAGCGCAGCGTGCTGAGCAGCGGGCTGCTAAGTAAAGCATGGCAGAGAGGGGCGAGTTTGACGCAGCGCCTTGTCGCGGGCAGAGATTCGGCGGATTATAAGGCTTTCCATTGAACACAGGGTCGTCATGCTAACCAGCACCCATGGCCGCAGCAATAGCGCCGATACCCGACTCGCCTGCACGCTTGCCGCTGCTGCAGGCGCGCTGAATACCGCAGCCTTTGAGATCGTCGGTTTTTTTTCAGCCAACATGACAGGGAATGTCTCGCTGTTGTCCGATCATCTGGCAAAAGCGAATCTGGGGCCCGGCCTGTTTTTTCTGTCGATCGTCCTGTTATTTATTGTCGGTTCCCTGTTTTCGACCCTCGTCATTAATGCCGGGCACCGCAGAAATATCCGCACTATCTATGCGTTTGTCATCCTGCTGGAGGGCACCGCGCTGATTGCGCTGGGCGTGATCGAGAATCACTTTCCGCCGCTGTCACCTGGCGTGGTGTTAATCATGAGCCTGAGCTTCCTGATGGGGTTGCAAAATGCGGTTGTTACGCGGATCTCTAATGCACGTGTTCGTACAACCCATATTTCTGGCACAGCGACCGACATCGGCATTGAAATGGCGATGCTGTTTGAGGTGCTGCGGCGTAAAACCTCGCCGAAAGATGCGCCGCTTTATCTGGACCGGCTGCGACTGCACACGCTGACATTGCTGGCTTTCCTCGCAGGAGGAATAGCCGGAATCGGGCTTTACCGGGTGCTAGGCTACGATTTTTTGCTACCGGTGGGGTTCGGCTTAATCTGTCTGGCGCTGAATGCCATATTCACTAAACCCGCGAAAACAGCGGTCGTGAAGATGTAGAGGGGCATACGCTCTGCCGCTTTTTCAGGGCACATCGGTTGCTGATTCATCGTTCCCCTTGCGCCAATGAACCGTGCGGTTAAAACCGCCATGGTTAAGCAGGGTAACATCTCACTCTTAACTCGGGTTGACTCTGACAGCGAGACAGTGACGAAAACACGCTTTAACCTGCAGATGGATAAATAACATCGACATTAAACAACTGATCTACCTATGTAATCTGGAGCGTGAACGCCATTTCGGGCGGGCCGCAGAAGCCAGTTTTGTTACACAGCCAACGCTCTCGATGCGCCTGAAAAACCTGGAGCGCGAGCTGGGCCTGCCGCTGATTAACCGCAGCAATAACTTTGCCGGATTTACGCCAGAGGGCGATCGCGTGCTGGCCTGGGCGCGGGAAATCGTGTCGGTGTATCAGGGGCTGAAGCTGGAAGTTGAATCACTGAAACATGGGGTAAACGGCACGCTGCGGGTTGGCGTGGTGCCGCAGTGCAGCATGGCGCTGCCGTTGCTGCTGAAAGCGGTGCAGGCGCGTTATCCCCAGCTCGACTACCGCATTGCGGTGCTGAGTGCTGATCAGCTGCTGGAAGCGCTCAATAGCCACACCGTGGATGTCGGTATCGGTTTTTTCGAGATGGCGACGCTACGGGAACTCCATTTTCAGACCGAGATGCTGGCAGACCGGGGCGCTGAAGCTGTATTCCATCCCGACCATTTCCCCGAGCTGGTGGGGGGAACCCCGCTGACGCTGGATGAACTGGCTCAACAGCCACTTTGTCTGGCGGAGCCCACGCGCTATTTCCGCCGCTACATTGATATGGCGTTTCGCGAGGCGGCACTGGTGCCGCGAGTGATCGTTGAGAGTGCCTCTATTATGCAACTGATGCAGTGTGCGCAGGTCGGGCTGGGGTTGCTGGTGTCACCGGTTGGTCACCTGCTGCCCGCTTCACTGCAGGGACTGCAGCAGCGCGCCATTACGCTGCCGCCGATGGCACGTCAGGCGGCACTGGTGATAGCCGAACCTGGCCGTGCCACACCGCTGGCACAGCACTTTTTCGACGAAGCGCGTGGTCTGCTGCCGGTATAACGCAGTTACTTCGCCTCGCCCAGCGCGTAAAACAGGCGGCTGTTCCAGTTGCCTAGCGCAACACGCTGTATTAGCGCGAACAACGCTTCAGCCTCCCAGCCTGCCTCCATCAGCGGTTGCAGGTGGGCGGCGCTGAATCGCTCAGGTGACCGGGTCAGCTGGACCGACAGCGCAATAATCAGCTGTTCTTCACCTTTTGACGCCGTCTCCTCCACACCCTCAATCAGGATGTCGTTCCCGTCCAGCAGCCGGAACGCCCAGCGACTGCCCAGAATACGCGCAGCGGTTGCCTCGGCCAGCGTATCCTCCTGAGAAAGATGCTGACACAGCTGCGCCCAGCCATAGAGCGCCGAGGGATCATGGGCCAGCAGCCATACCGCCTCCTGCATGCCGGGCAGAGACTGACAGCGGGTAACGGCAGCGAGCTGCTCAGCACTGGCATAGCGCAACTCCAGCGGTTTCAGCACGGGCTGCCAGCGGGCAGGCTGGTCAAAACCGGTGGAATCAGCATCAGGGGGCAGGGAGCTGCCCGGCAGCCAGCGTACCGGCTGACCCTGCAGCGCCTGCAATCCGGCAACCACGCGTGCCTGGTAACTGACAAACCCGATCACCTGATTCAGCGTGACAATATCGGGTTCAGTCAGGCCGACCGCATCGAGGGCGGTGATCGCGCTCGCGTTGATGAGCTCAGGCTGCATCGCCAGCTGGCGGGCATACTGTGTGATCTGGGTCAGGCGATTATTACTCTCGCGTGAGGAGTCGGGCCCGGGCAATGGATTTAATCGGGCAGAGTAGTGATTACACAACCGCTGCACGCCCGCGACCTGCGCGACGGTTAGCGCAGTACTGAGGCGATCGTAGAGCGTTAGTGTATGAGTGAGTGAGTTGTTGACGCGATCAGGAAAAAGCAGTTGTGCCAGATCGCGCGCGGCCAGCAGGGCCGGCTGATGCGTGCGCAGCAGTGACTGCACTACGGTGTTATCGGCGTAGCATCCCAGCAGAAAACGGTCATCAATATGGGCAGCCTCTGGCACCAGCGGTGCGGCCTGAGCAATACGTGGACTGGTCTGGCTTTCATAAAACCAGTGGTTATGGCCCGGATAGCGGCGTTGTTCCATGATCAATCCTTTTGCAAAATCGGGTTCGGCATGCAGGCGGCAAAGTCTGAAAATGTGCATAAACCGAAGGTCAGGCTTATCGTCGCTGATGGGCAGGCCGGGGCAAAAGAATGATCGGTGATAATTAATAGCGTTACGGTATAACGGGAGCGAAATCAGGCAGGAAGAGCGAGGCGGGGATAAAGAGAAGGGCGAGCCAGGCTCGCCCTTGCGGAACTTATTTCAGTTCCAGCTCGTTCATTGCAGCGATGCTAAAGCCGCCATCAACGTGTACCACTTCACCGGTGATGCCGCCAGCCAGATCAGAGCAGAGGAATGCTGCTGAGTTGCCGACATCTTCAATGGTGACAGTACGGCGAATCGGGGTGACCGCTTCGCAATGCGCCAGCATCTTACGGAAATCTTTGATGCCTGAAGCTGCCAGGGTGCGGATTGGACCCGCAGAAACGGCGTTAACACGCACGCCTTCCGGCCCCATGGCGTTCGCCATATAACGCACGTTAGCTTCCAGCGACGCTTTCGCCAGACCCATCACGTTGTAGTTCGGGATTGCGCGCTCAGCACCCAGGTATGAGAGGGTCAGCAGCGCAGACTGTGGATTCAGCATCTCGCGGCACTCTTTGGCCATCGCGACGAAGCTGTAAGCACTGATATCATGCGCGATTTTAAAGCCTTCACGAGTCACGGCGTTCACGTAGTCGCCTACCAGCTGGTCGCCAGGCGCGAAACCGATAGAGTGAACGAAACCGTCAAATTTTGGCCAGGTTTTTGCCAGTTCAGTGAACAGAGATTTGATGCTCTCATCTTCAGCTACGTCACATGGCAGCACGATGTCTGAACCCAACTCTTTGGCAAACTCTTCCACACGACCTTTTAACTTGTCGTTCTGGTAGGTGAAAGCCAGTTCTGCGCCCTGTTTGTGCATCGCCTGTGCAATACCGTAGGCGATGGAAAGTTTACTGGCAACGCCAGTAATCAGAATGCGCTTACCGGAAAGAAAACCCATAGCTGTAATCCTTATGGTCATTGTAGTTGGCGGCCGCATGATTAAAAAGTAAGCGACCGACGTTAATCGACGTGCGGATTCTAGCACGTCTCTCATAAATCAGGTAAATCGCCCCGCAATTTCCGCGATATGCAGCAAAAATCAGCGCTCACGCCGCCAGGCTTCGGCACTCAGTGCTTCGCCAAAGTGGCTGCTGATCAGCCGTCGTGTCAGATCATGCAGCGGGGAGGCCAGCACGTCCGCCGTGCCGCCGCGCTCGACCACTTCGCCCTGATGCATCACCAGCACTTTATCGCTGATGTGCTTCATCATGCCCAGATGCTGCGTGACATAAATGTAGGCGATCCCGTGCTTCTCCTGCAGTTCCAGCATCAGATTCACCAGCTGAGATCGCATAGTCATATCCAGCGAGGCCAGCGCTTCGTCGGCCACAATGACTTTAGGCTGGAGGATCAATGCACGCGCCAGACCCAGACGCTGTTTCTGACCGGGCGCCAGCATGTGAGGATAGTACCCGGCATGATCGCGCAGTAAGCCAACCTGACGTAGCGTAGCAATGATGCGTTTCTCGCGCTCCTCCGCATTCAGCTCGGTATTGAGCCGCAACGGAAACTCCAGGATCTGACTGATGCGCTGTCGCGGATTCAGTGAGGTTGAGGGATCCTGAAAAATCATGCGTATGCGCTGACTGCGATAGCCATAATCGCCGAAGGTCAGCGGATGATCGTCAATCAGAATCTCACCTTCAGTGGGGGCGACCATGCCGCTGAGCATCTTCGCCAGGGTGGATTTACCCGAGCCGTTTTCGCCGATAATCGCCAGCGTCTGTTTCTCACGCAGGGTAAAGCTTACCGATTTCACTGCTTCAACGTGCTGACGGCGAAACAGGCCCGTACGGTAGCGAAAGGTTTTGCTCAGGTTGCGCACTTCCAGCAGGGTCTCCATGCTACTGGCCCTCCATATTCAGCGGGAAATGACAGGCGTAGAGATGAGTTTTGCTGCCGGTGAGCCGTGGCGTTTCGATACATTTACGCTGGGCATAGGGACAGCGAGGCCCCAGACGACAGCCAATCGGTAAACTCTCCAGCGACGGAATCGCGCCCGACAGGGTATTAAGACGGCTTTTGTGCGGCAGGGCGCGCCCAAAATCGGGCATGGCCCGAATCAGCGCCTGGGTATAAGGGTGATGCGGCGTACTCATCAAATCTTCGCTCTGGGCGGTTTCCACCGTCTGACCGCAGTACATCACGTTGATTCGATCTGCCCACTGACTCATTGTGCGCAGGTCATGGCTGATCAGCAGAATAGTGGTGTTGTTATTCTGGTTGAGACGGCTCAGCAGGCGGAAAATCTGCGCCTGGGTGGTCGGTTCCATGGCATTTGTTGGTTCATCCGCAATCAGCAGGCGCGGCTGGTTAGCCAGCGCAATGGCGATCATCACTTTCTGGCACTCACCTTCAGTCAGCTCATAAGGGAAGCTGCGCATAATATCTTTGTGATCTTTGATGCCGACGCGATGCAGCAGTTCGATAGCGCGGGTTTTGCGCCAGAACCAGAAGCGTTTCAGCCATGGCCCTTTGTACGTCCAGCGCGGGATCACCTGCATCAACTGGCGACCAATGCTCTCTGAGGGATCCAGACAGGATTGCGGCTCCTGAAAAATCATTGAGACGTTGTGTCCGATAATGCGACGACGCTCGCGCGGCGATAAGCGTAGCAGGTCCACATCATCAAACACCATGCGGTCAGCGGTGACACGCCAGTTATCGTTGGTGACGCCGCAGATAGCTTTGGCGACCAGACTCTTGCCGGAGCCGGATTCCCCGACCAGTCCCCGGACTTCGCCTTCGCCCAGCGTCAGATTAACGCGGTCAACGGCTTTGACCGGCCCGTCAGCGGTCATAAATTCAATGGTGAGATTACGGATATCGAGTAACGGCATTTATTCCACTCCCGCTTCGACGGCGCGACGGATGCCGTCACCGAGCAGGTTAACAATTAATACGCTCACCATCAGCGCCACGCCGGGCAGCATAACGGTCCAGGGTGCGACGTAGATCAGTTCCAGTGAATCGCCGAGCATCGCGCCCCATTCCGGCGAAGGCAACTGCGCGCCAAGGTCGAGAAAGCCAAGTGCGGCAATGTCCAGAATAGCCATCGACAGCGCGCGGGTTATTTCGGTAATCAGCAGCGGCAGAATATTGGGCAATATGGCATAGCGCAGAATGTTGCGACCGCGAGCGCCATCAAGGCGAGCAGCCACCACATACTCCTTTTCCAGCTCATCATGCACGGCGCTGTATATTTCGCGGACCAGACGTGGCATCAATGCCAGCCAGACGGCCAGCAGCGCATGTTCGAGTCGTGGCCCGAGAAACGCCACCACGATAATCGCCAGCAACAGCGACGGAATCGAGAGCAGGGTGTCCAGGACATGGTTCATGACGGCCGAGCGGATACCGTGCGTCATGCCCGCCAGCACGCCCAATACCAGCGCACCGAGGGTGGCGGAGATCGTCACAAGAATCGCAGAACCCACTGTGGGGCCTGCGCCACTCAGCAGGCGGCTCAGCACATCGCGACCCAGATCGTCAGTCCCGAGAAAGAACGAGACATCGCCATAGCGTGACCAGGAGGGCGGCAGCAGCTGATAGCCCAGGAACTGCTGGTCAATACCGTAGGGTGCTATCAGACCGCCAAACAGGCAGAGCAATAATAGTGCGCCAAAGCCATACAGTCCGACCATTGAAATCGGGTTGCCGTAGAAATGATGCCAGCTCTGACGAAATGCGCTGGGCAGGCGTTTTTCGGCGTAGATATTATCGGACGGCATACCATTCCTTATGTTTCAGCGGATTCATGGCCGCGCCAATGACGTCAGAAATCACATTCACCAGGATCACCAGTCCGCCAATAACCATGACACCGGCTGAGATCGCCGCATAATCCTGCTGGCGAATCGCGTTAATCAGCCAGCGTCCCAGACCAGGCCAGTTAAAGACCATCTCAGTAATCATCGCCAGCGTCAGCATGGTGGAAAATTGCAAGCCAAGACGTGGAATCACCGGCGGCAGCGCGTTATGCAGCACGTGGCGGCGGATGACGGTAAAGCGTGAAAGACCGCGCGTGGCGGCCGCTTTGATATAATTTTTGTCCATCACGTCGCTGGTGCTGTTGCGCAGCAGACGTATCACCTCTGTTGTCGGTGCCATCGCCAGCACCAGCACCGGCAAAATAAGGTGCGAGAGGACACTGATAATCATCTCATGTCGCCACGGCGAACGACTCAGCCAGGCGTCAATCAGCGCAAAACCAGAGACGTTCTGAACCGGATAAAGCAGATCGTGGCGACCTGACACTGGCAGCCAGCCCAGCGTCAGCGAGAAAAAGAGCGTCAGAATCAGCGCCAGCCAGAAGATCGGCGCAGAAAAGCCAATCAGCGCCAGCGCACTGATGGTTTTATCCTGCCATTTGTTGCGCATCACACCGGCACAGATTCCCAGCGGAATGCCCACCAGCAGCGCAAACAGAAACGCCAGGATACAGAGCTCCATGGTGGCCGGGAACACCTCGCGCAGCTGTAAACCAATCTCCTGACCGTTAGTGCTGGAGACGCCGAAATCAAACTGCAGCATCCCTTTAAACCAGAACCACCAGGCGTCCGAGAGTGCAGCGCCTTCCAGCGGCGCATTAGGGGTAAAATAGCTCAGGCTGAAGCTGACCAGCGACAGCAGAAACAGGGTGATGAGCAGCAGTAGCAGGCGCCGCAAAATATAGATAATCATTTACTCCCCTCATCAGCTTCACGATAAACACCGGCAAACGAGGCGTTGCCAAACGGACTCAGCACCAGCCCCTTGATATCATAACGAAACGCCTGGAGCCGCAGAGAGGATGCCAGCGGCAGTACCGGTAACTCCTGTGCCAGAATCTGTTGCGCTTTGTCATAGCTGTCGATGCGGCCCGAAAGTTGTTGTGATAACAGGGCGTTCTGCAGTGTTTCGTCAAAGGCCGGCGAGCACCAGTGCGCGTAATTGGTCTGTGAGCGAATCGCCGCACAGCTGAGCAGAGGACGGAAGAAGCTGTCAGGATCGTTACTGTCAGTGGCCCAGCCTGACAGCGTCAGATCATGATTCATCGCCATCAGCTGCGCCTCCTGGAAACGGCCTTCTACCGGTACAATCGTCAGCCGCACACCAACCTGTGCCAGATCTGCCTGTAACAATTCGGCGGTTTTAAGTGGGCTGGGATTCCAGGACTGCGATGCCACTGGCACCACCAGTCGCAGATGCAAATCGCTGATGCCCAATGCTGCCAGCGCGGCCCGGGATTTATCCGGATCATAGCTGGTAATACGCGCATCATTGTCATAGGCCCAGGAAGCGCGCGGTAATATGGAGGCAGCCGTTTCGGCGGTGCCGTAATAAATCGACTCCATCAGCCGCTCATTGTTGATTGCCAGCGCCAGCGCGTGACGCACTTCAGGACGGTCGAGCGGCGGCTTGCGGGTATTAAAAGCCAGATAGGCGATGTTCATGCCAGGACGCAGGGTCATCCGCAGGCGCGGATCATCGCGCAGAATGCTGAGCTGGCTGGCCGCTGGATAGGCCAGTACATCGCATTCGCCGGTTAACAGTTTGGAGAGCCGTCCGGTACCGCCAGACCCCAGATCGATTACCGCCTGTTGCAGACGCGGAACACCCTTCCAGTAGTGAGGATTGCGCGCCAGACGGATGTACTGACCGGTGCGATATTCGCTGAGCAGATAAGGGCCGGTGCCAACGGGTTGCCTGTCCATCTCTTCCTGGCGTCCCTGCGCCGTCAGCTGGTCGGCATACTCCTTCGACAGCACCGGCGCATAGTGGGTCGCCATGTGCCACAGGAACGACGCATCCGGGCTGTTGAGTCTGAACTCAACCGTCCTGCTGTCGATTTTCTTCACGCTCTGCACTGAGTCGGAAAATTGCAGGCTATCAAAATAGGGATAATTACCGCCGTTGACGTTATGCCAGGGGTGATTACGGTCAAACATCCGCTCGAAGCTGAAAACAACGTCGTCTGCGTTCAGCGGTCGGGTAGGGTGGAACTGATTGGTCTGCTGAAACTGCACGCCGCTCCGCAGATGAAAGCGATACGTTGCGCCGTTGTCGCGCACTTCCCAGCTGGACGCAAGATCGGGTTTGAGACGATAAGTGTAGGGATCAACATCCAGCAGGCGGTCATAAAGTTGTGCCGCCAGGGTATCGACAGTCAGCCCGCTGCTGGCCATCTGCGGGTTAAAGGTATTCAGCGTGCCGCTGACGCAATAGACAAAGCCGGTCTGGCGGATATCACCCGCAGGCGCTGACCACGCAGGGGTACTCAACACGCTGAGGCTGAGCAACAGCGAACATAGTAGTTTTGACATAGAACTCAACGATTTTGAGGCATTAGGCAGAGTGTATCTCAAAGCGGGCATTGTCCCAAAACCTGCAGCGGCTACCAGGCTGTTTTTCATCCTGCATCAGGAAAAAGAGCGCACAGAAGGTGTGGTAATGAGAAAAATTCTCAACGGGTGCTTTACAAATGATAATAGGAATGATTATTATTCATATGCACTTCGACGGTGGCTCTGCCGAAGAAGAGCACGACATTGCTCACATTGCTTCCAGTATTGTTGCCCGCCTCATGGCGGGCTTTTTTTTGTCGGGTGCATAGCTCTGAAGAGCAGGATCACCGCTGACTGAACAGGTGCACTGATTGCGGTTTTGCATGAAAGCATGGGGATGGAAAAAGAGTAAAACAGAATGATATCTGTAATGGCCTGGCATTTACCTGAGCAAGACCGGCTTAAAACCGGACTTAACTATTACAGAAACGCCGTTACTATAAGCACAACCTCTGCCCAACCAACGCCGGACAATGACTAAATTCCAGAAAAGCGCTCAGGCTTTCCACTATCCCTCCTTTCGTTATCTGTTTTTCGGACGTTTGTTTACCGTGCTGGGCAATGGAATCGCGCCCATCGCGCTGGCCTTTGCAGTTCTGGATATGGATGGATCTGCCTCTGATTTAGGCGTCGTGGTGGCATCCCGCTCCCTGTTCAACGTGCTGTTTCTGCTGGTGGGCGGTGTGGTTGCCGACCGTTACTCACGTAGTCGGGTATTAGTTGTATCGGCGCTGATAGCTGCTGTTTCTCAGGCTTTCGTTGCGTGGACTGTGCTTGAGGGTTCAGCCACAGTAATCAGCCTCACCTTGCTGGGCGCGCTGAATGGCGCGGCATCGGGGATTGCTCTGCCAGCTTCCTCTGCGCTGGTTCCGCAGGTCGTGCCTGCACAGCACCTGCGTCAGGCCAATGCTTTCATTCAGCTCAGTGTTTATGGCGGCACGGTACTGGGAGCGTCGCTGGGAGGCGTGATGACCAGTGCTGTCGGGCCGGGCTGGGGGCTGGCGATAGATGCGCTGGGATTTGCGGTCTCCGCGCCGCTTTATTTCCTTATGCGTGTGAGCCCGAATAAGGGCGGGACGATGCAAGGCAATATCCTGCGCGATATTAAAGAAGGCTGGGCAGAATTTGCCGGGCGAAGCTGGATTTGGTCGATAGTCCTTCAGTTCGCCATTATCAACGTCGCGTTTAATGGCATTGTAGAAGTCTATGGCCCGATAATTGCTGACGCCTCTTTCGGGCGGGCGCAGTGGGGGATGATTGTGGCCGCCCAGAGCGCAGGTTTAATTGCTGGATCATTTCTGGCTATGAAATGGCATCCACGTCGTGATCTGCTGATTGGCGCTATGCTGGCAGGTCTCTGTGCACTCCCGATAATGATGCTAGGCCTGAATGCATCAGCAGCATGGCTGATTGCAGGGTTCTTTATCGCTGGCGTTTCATTAGGCCTGTTTGGCGTAACCTGGGCGCATTCATTACAGACTCATATCCCAGCCGATAAACTGGCTCGCGTGTACGCGTATGATGCGATGGGTTCCTTTATCTCCATTCCTATTGGTCAACTGGTTGCGGGGCCGCTGGCGGCACAATATGGCACAGACAATGTTTTGCTGATGTCAGCACTGGCCGTGGTCATGGTGACAGCTGCTGTCCTGCTGGTTCCGACCCTCAGGCAACCTGACAAAATGGGCACTAAGCCGCATAACACGTAATTGCTGTTTTTGTTCCTGCTAAAGCAGCCAGGACGTTACCAGACAGTTTTGACAGCGATTAACCAGAAAACAAAACGAAGAGACAAAGATGTCATCGTCGACCTGTTTAGTTTTCGGCTTTTATGTCGTGCTTTTTCATCATCGCGCGCAGCTGATGATAGGTAACACCTAGCAACCCGGCGGCGCGACGCTGGTTATAGCGTGCCTGTTGCAGGCTGGCTTCAACCAGATTCCGCTCCTGTTGATTCTGCCACTGGCGCAGATCCAGCGGCAGGGCGGGCAGGTCGTTACTCTCCGCGTTCTGACTGGCACGGATGAGCGCAACCGGTTCAGGACGTGAAGCAAACGGGTTGATAATGACGTTATCCAGCAACTGCTCGCTGCTGTTATGGCGATAGACTGAGCGTTCCACGACGTTCTTAAGCTCACGGACGTTGCCGGGCCAGTGGTAATCAAGCAGAGCCTGCTGCGCCTGAGCGGTAAAACCAGGAAAAAGTAACAGGCCGAGTTCGCGGCACATCTGGATGGCAAAATGATCGGCCATCACCAGAATATCGCTGCGGCGTTCGCGCAGGGGCGGTAACTGCACCACATCAAAGGCCAGACGATCCAGCAGGTCGGCTCGGAATTTCCCCTCTGCCGCCAGCGCAGGGAGATCCTCGTTAGTGGCGCAGACCAGCCGCACATTCACCTGCAGGGAGTGATTGCCGCCGACACGCTCCAGCTGCCCATATTCAATTACCCTGAGCAGCTTTTCCTGCACCAGCATCGGCGCGGTTGCCAGCTCATCCAGAAACAGCGTGCCACCATCAGCCCGCTCAAAACGTCCGAGATGGCGCTTCTGCGCACCGGTAAAGGCACCGGCCTCATGACCAAAGAGTTCAGAATCGAGCAGGTTCTCATTCAGCGCGGCGCAGTTCAGCGAGATAAACGGTCCCTGCCAGCGGTCAGAGAGATAGTGCAGACGGCTGGCGATCAGCTCTTTACCCGTTCCGCGCTCGCCAATCACCAGAACCGGCTTTTCCAGCGGAGCCAGTCTGGAGACCTGCTCAAGAACCTCCAGAAAATTGTTCGACTCACCTAAAAGATTATCGTTAGTGCCTGTCATGATGAATTTCGCCATCCCTTAATCATTTTGACTATCTTAAAATATGCGGACGAGGCTGTAAAATATCAAATTCCTTAAAAATCAATGCGATAAAAATTGGCACGCATCTTGTATTAACTAAGCAGGGCAACACGTTTTAAAACATTAAAAGAGGAACATCATTATGGGTATTTTTTCTCGTTTCGCTGACATCGTAAATGCCAACATTAATTCCCTGCTGGAGCGTGCTGAAGATCCGCAGAAACTGGTCCGTCTGATGATTCAGGAAATGGAAGACACCTTAGTCGAAGTGCGTTCCACCTCTGCGCGGGCGCTGGCTGAAAAGAAACAGCTGTCACGCCGTATTGAGCAGGCAGAGATCCAGCAGGCCGAATGGCAGGAAAAAGCGGAACTGGCGCTTCGCAAGGATAAAGATGATCTGGCGCGGTCAGCACTGATCGAAAAACAGAAACTCACTGACCTTATCGCTTCACTGAAACAGGAAGTGGGCCAGGTTGAAGAGACGCTGGAACGTATGAAAGGCGAAATCAGTGAGCTGGAGAAAAAGCTGACTGAAACACGTGCCCGCCAGCAGGCGTTAACACTGCGTCACCAGGCGGCCTCTTCATCACGCGATGTTCGTCGTCAGCTGGACAGCGGTAAAATCGACGAGGCGATGGCCCGGTTTGAATCTTTTGAACGACGCATTGACCACATGGAAGCGGAAGCAGAAAGCCACGGTTTCGGTAAGCCAAAAACCCTGGACCAGCAGTTTACTGACCTGAAAGCGGATGATGAAATCAGCCAGCAGCTTAATGCGCTGAAAGCCAAAATGAACCGCAGTGAGTAATCATCGACGTTGCAATAAGTGATTAAGGAGAGTCAATGAGCGCACTTTTTCTTGCCATACCCTTAACGATCTTCGTGCTGTTTGTCGCACCGATCTGGTTATGGTTGCATTACAACAACAAACGCAACGGCGGTTCGGAACTGTCGCAAAGCGAAATCCAGCGCCTGCAGCGTGTTACGCAGGATGCACAGCGGATGCGTGAACGCATTGACGCGCTGGAAGCGATTCTGGATGCCGAACACCCTAACTGGAGGCAGCCATGATGAAAGGCCGTAAGTTGTGGCGCAAGCCTGACGAAGGAAAGTTGATGGGCGTCTGTGCGGGTCTGGCGGAGTATCTCGATATTCCGGTGCGTCTGCTTCGGGTCATTGTGGTCTTATCACTGTTCTTTGGTCTGTTTATGTTTACGGTGGTCGCCTATTTCGTGCTGGGTTTTGTGCTGGATGTGAAACCCGCCAATGTCACGGAGGACGAACGTCAGCTCAGCGCCAGCGAGCTGCTGGACCAGCTGGAGAGTGCGCTGCAGCGCGATGAGCGCAGCGTGCGCGACGTGGAGCGTTATGTGACGTCTGAAACTTTCAGCGTACGCAGCCGCTTCCGCCAGATTTGATTATATTATTGCCGGGCCGTTACGGGCCCGTCCGCTCTCTCAATGGAGGTGTTGATGTCTTTTTCGCGATCCACTGCTTTTCGCCACCGCGCGGCACCTGCATTGAAGTCGGCGGCTAAATTTATCATTATCAATGCTGTTACCTACGGTCCCGCCGGTGTCACTGGCTGGGCGGTGAAATCGGTAGCGCGACGCCCGTTACGTCTTCTGCTGGCTGTGGCACTTGAGCCATTGCTGAAACGCGTGATGAATCGGGTGGCATCGCGCTTCATCAGGGAGAACGATGAAAAGACTGCAAAGTGAATTAATGGCATTAATGAACCGTGGCGTTGATCGCCACCTTCGGCTGGCGGTCACCGGATTAAGCCGCAGCGGTAAAACCGCCTTTATTACCTCACTGGTCAATCAGCTTTTAACGGTTCACAGCGGCGCACGTTTGCCGCTGTTTTCCGTTGTGCGGGACGAGCGACTGTTGGGCGTCAAACGGGTGCCGCAGCGGGACATGGGAACCGCGCGCTTTACCTACGACGAAGGCCTGGCACAACTCTACAGCACGCCGCCCGCCTGGCCGACGCCCACCCGTGGCGTCAGCGAAATGCGTCTGGCGCTGCGTTACCGTCCAAATGATTCGCTGCTGCGTCATCTGAAAGAGACGGCAACACTCTATCTGGAAATTGTCGACTATCCCGGAGAATGGCTACTGGATCTGCCGATGCTGGCGCAGGATTATCTCGCCTGGTCACGGCAGATGAACGGTCTGCTGCAGGGCGATCGTGCGGAGTGGGCAAAACCCTGGCGCACGCTCTGCGAAAAACTCGATCCGCTTGCTCCCGCCGATGAAACCCAGCTGGCAGAGATTGCTGCGGCCTGGACTGACTACCTGCATCGCTGTAAATCTGAAGGCCTGCATTTTATTCAGCCTGGCCGGTTCGTGCTGCCTGGCGATATGGCAGGCGCGCCTGCGCTGCAGTTTTTCCCCTGGCCAACCGCTGATGAGTCGCAACTCACTAAGCTGGCGCAGGCGGATAAGGGGAGTAACTTCAGCATGCTGCAGCAGCGCTTCAACTACTACTGCCAGCATGTGGTGAAGGGCTTTTACAAAAATCACTTCCTGCGTTTTGACCGCCAGATCGTGCTGGTTGACTGCCTCCAGCCCCTGAATAGTGGTCCTCAGGCGTTTAATGATATGCGGCTGGCGCTGACTCAGCTGATGCAGAGCTTTCATTACGGCCAGCGCACCCTGTTTCGCCGGCTTTTCTCACCGGTGATCGACAAATTACTGTTTGCGGCGACTAAAGCGGATCACATCACCAGCGATCAGCACGGCAACATGGTCTCGCTGTTGCAGCAACTGGTGCAGGATGCCTGGCAGAACGCCGCGTTTGAGGGGATTAGCATGGACTGCATCGGACTGGCATCAGTGCAGGCGACACAGAGCGGCCTGGTCGACCACCGTGGCGAGAAGATCCCGGCCCTGCGCGGTCACCGGCTGGATGATGGTGAACCGCTTACCGTCTATCCGGGTGAAGTCCCGCCGCGCCTGCCTGGCAATGCCTTCTGGCAGCAGCAGGGTTTTCAGTTTGAACAGTTCCGGCCGCAGCAGCTCGACGTCGACCGTCCACTGCCGCATATCCGCATGGATGCCGCGCTGGAATTTTTATTGGGAGATAAATTGCGATGAGTGATCCGCTGAAGCCGCGTATCGATTTTGCTCGTCCGCTGGATGAGAGCACCACCACGCCGCTGCGTCCGGCGCAGACCTTTGAAGCGGACGCGCAGGCTGCGTTTCTGGCAGTGCAGGATGAAGATGTTGCCGTAGAAGAAGAAGGTGCAGGGGAGCGCGCAGTGGAAGCGGCTCTGAAACCTAAACGCAGTCTGTGGCGCAAAATGGTGACCGCAGGCGCACTGCTGTTTGGCGTTAGCGTGATTGCGCAGGGGGTGCAGTGGACGCATGACGCCTGGCTGGCACGCGACTGGTTTTCACTGGGGAGCGGCGTAGCAGGCGGACTTATTGTGCTGGCGGGTGTCGGCGCGCTGACCACTGAGTGGCGTCGGCTCTACCAGCTGCGTCAGCGTGCCGAAGAGCGGGATGTGGGCCGGGAGCTATTGCACAGTCATGGTATCGGTAAAGGTCGGGCATTCTGCGAAAAGCTGGCCCAGCAGGCTGAACTGGATCAGGCGCATCCGGCCCTGCAGCGCTGGCATGCCTCGCTGCACGAAACCCACAATGACAGCGAAATCGTGCGCTTGTATGCTCAGCTGGTGCAGCCCGTTCTGGACAGGCAGGCGCGGCGTGAAATCAGTCGTCATGCTGCGGAAGCAACACTGATGATTGCGGTCAGTCCGCTGGCACTGGTGGATATGGCGTTTATCGCCTGGCGTAATCTGCGGCTGGTCAATCGCATCGCGGCGATATACGGCATCGAACTGGGCTACTTCAGCCGTATCCGGCTGTTCCGCCTGGTGCTGCTCAATATGGCTTTTGCCGGCGCGTCCGAACTGGTGCGGGAAGTGGGAATGGACTGGATGTCGCAGGATATCGCTGCCCGGCTTTCCACGCGCGCTGCCCAGGGCATTGGTGCAGGCCTGCTGACTGCAAGGCTGGGCATCAAAGCGATGGAGCTTTGTCGTCCACTGCCGTGGCTGGAGCAGGATAAGCCACGGCTTGGCGATTTTCGGCGCGAACTGCTGGGCCAGCTGAAAGAGGCACTGCAGAAGGGCGGTAACAAATCAGCCTGAATCTCGCGTGACACATTAAAGGCGGCATAGCCGCCTTTAATGATCAGTGAGGCTGGCGCAGCACTTGCCGTGAATCGATAATCAGACACTCACCCGGACAGGCGGATTCATCTGTATTCACCGGATTTGCAGGCAGCGTAAAGGCCATGCCATTTTTCTCCCTGATAAAATGCGCCATCCCGGCAAATATCTTCCAGTCGGCCAGAGTTACCTTCGACAGAACAAAACACCATCACACGCGCTGTGCCTGTCAACTTTTCCTGACAGATCCCTTTCTACCGGCGCATCACTTAGCGTAATATTCATTTATCTGAACCTGATTAAGGCGAACGCAATGCGTCTGGAAGTGTTCTGTCAGGACCGCATCGGTCTGACGCGTGAACTGCTCGATCTGCTGGTGGCACGCAACATTGATTTACGCGGTATTGAAATTACGGCGCTGGGCCGCATCTATCTGAATTTTTCGGCACTGGAATTTGACGCTTTCAGTAATCTGATGGCAGAAATCCGGCGTACACCGGGCGTAACAGATGTGCGCACGGTAACGTACATGCCTTCGGAGCGTGAACATCGCGCGCTGAGTGCCTTACTGGTGGCCATGCCAGATCCGGTTTTCTCCATCGATCTGAAAAGCAAGGTGGAACTGGCTAATCCGGCGGCACAAAACCTGTTTAATCTTGATGAAGAGAAAATGCGCAATTTCAGCGCCGGCAACCTGATTAATGGCTTTAACTTCATGCGCTGGCTGGAAAGCGATCGGGTTGAGGCGCAGGCGCAGCATGTCGTCATTGAAGGGCGCGATTTTCTGATGGAAGCGCGTCCTATTTATCTGCCGGGTGAAGAGGGCCAGAACGACAGGCCGGTCGGGGCGATGGTGATGCTGAAGTCAACCGCTCGCATGGGCCGTCAGTTACAGAATCTGGTGGTCACCGACGAATCCGAGTTTGACCATATCATTGCCGTCACGCCGAAGATGCGTCAGGTGGTCGATCAGGCGCGCAAACTGGCGATGCTGGATGCGCCGTTACTGATTGTCGGCGATACCGGCACCGGGAAAGATATGCTGGCACGCGCCTGCCATCTGCGCAGCGCCCGTGGGAAAAATCCTTTCCTGGCGCTGAACTGTGCCTCATTACCCGACGACGTTGCGGAAAGCGAGCTGTTTGGTCATGCCGCCGGTGCCTATCCGAATGCGCTGGAAGGCAAGAAGGGCTTTTTTGAGCAGGCCAATGGTGGCTCGGTATTGCTGGATGAGATTGGCGAGATGTCGCCGAGAATGCAGACCAAGCTGCTGCGTTTTCTCAATGATGGCACCTTCCGCCGCGTCGGTGAAGAGCATGAAGTCCATGTTAATGTGCGCGTAATCTGCGCTACGCAGAAGAACCTGATTGAACTGGTGCAACGCGGTGAGTTTCGCGAAGATCTTTTTTACCGGCTCAATGTGCTGACGCTGCAACTGCCCCCGCTGCGCGATCGACCGCAGGATATCCTGCCACTGACCGAGATGTTTGTGGCCCGCTTTGCGGATGAGCAGGGGATGGCCCGGCCGCGACTCTCGCCACAGCTCATTGCATTTCTGACGCGCTACGCCTGGCCTGGCAATGTGCGCCAGTTAAAAAATGCGTTGTATCGCGCGTTAACCCAGCTGGAAGGATATGAACTGCGACCGCAGGATATTGTGTTGCCTGAACAGACACTGGATGTATCGCTGGGCGATGAAGCACTGGAAGGAACGCTGGATCAGATTACCAGCCGTTTTGAGCGGTCAATACTGACGCGGCTTTATCTCTCCTATCCCAGCACCCGAAAACTGGCAAAACGTCTGGGTGTTTCCCATACCGCGATTGCCAACAAGCTGCGTGAATATGGTCTGGGACAGAAGCGCACCGAAAGCGAATGATCGGTAAGCAGAGAGCAGGAAGCGGATAACCAGGTTATCCGCTTTTTTTATTACTTCAGCGCGGCCAGGGCAGCGTCGTAATCAGGCTCAGTGGTGATTTCATCAACCAGCTGGCTGTAAATCACTTTATCGTTCTCATCCAGAACGATCACCGCACGTGCGGTCAGGCCTTCCAGCGCACCATCAGCAATTTCTACACCATACTCATACTTGAATTCTGAGCCGCGCAGCGTCGACAGCGTCACCACATTGCTCAGGTTTTCCGCGCCACAGAAACGCGACTGGGCAAAAGGCAGATCGGCAGAGATGCATAACACCACGGCGTTATTCAGCTCGCTTGCCGCCTGGTTGAATTTGCGCACTGATGAGGCACAGACACCGGTATCAACGCTTGGGAAAATGTTCAGAATTTTGCGTTTTCCTGCATACTCAGAGAGCGCAACGTTAACCAGGTTCTTTGCTACCAGCGTGAAAGGCTTAGCTTTATCGCCAGCCTGTGGAAACTGACCTGCAACCGGAACGGCATTACCCTGAAAATGAACAGTCTGAGACATAGTGATTCCTTTTGATGATAAAAAAGATCTGACACAAAACGGCTAAAGATAGCCGTTGTTTATGACATAAATGTTAAGGGTTTACGAGTTCAATTGTGGAATTTAACGTGGCGGTCTGCCACTGCGTCACACTTTGTGGAGTGTAAATGAGAACGGTAAAAAGTTATCCCGAAGCCTGGCCGTTGCATACGCCGTTTGTCATTGCCCGTGGAACCCGGACCGAAGTCAAAGTGGTGGTGGTTGAAATTGAGGAAGATGGCGTAAAAGGCGTCGGTGAAGCGACGCCCTATGCGCGCTATGGTGAAAGCGAAGCATCGGTGCTGGCGCAGATCGCCACGTTGCTGCCCGCGCTGCAAGAGGGCATGACGCGCGAGGCATTACAACAGGCGCTGCCTGCCGGGGCGGCGCGAAACGCCATCGACAGTGCACTGTGGGATCTCGCCGCACATCAGCAGCAGCGCAGCCTCTGGGCGCTTAGCGGTGTGACTGCGCCTGCTGATGTCGTGACCGCGCAGACCGTCAGCATTGATACCCCTGAGGCGATGGCCAGCAGCGCACTCGCACTGTGGCAGCATGGTGCAACACTGCTGAAAATTAAGCTGGATAACAATTTTATTACTGAACGGCTGATGGCCATCCGCGCCGCCGTACCGGAAGCAACCCTGATTGTGGATGCAAATGAGTCCTGGCACGCTGAAGGCCTGGCGGCACGCTGTCAGCTGCTGGCAGACATTGATGTGGCGATGCTGGAACAGCCTTTACCTGCAGGTGAAGATGCGGCACTGGAGAACTTTATTCACCCGTTGCCAATTTGTGCCGATGAGAGCTGTCATACACGTGAAAGCCTGGCCGCGCTGCGAGGCCGTTATGAGATGGTCAACATCAAGCTGGATAAAGCGGGCGGTCTGACAGAGGCGCTGGCGCTTGCCGATGCCGCGCAGCAGCAGGGCTTTGCGGTAATGCTGGGCTGCATGCTCTGCACCTCGCGGGCGATACGTGCTGCGCTACCGCTGGTGCCGCAGACCCGTTTCGCCGATCTTGATGGGCCGACCTGGCTGGCGGTGGATGCAGAACCGGCGATCACCGTGCGCAGCGGTCGGCTGATTATTGCTGCCAGCGCAGCAAACTAACCATCATCTTAAGATAGGTCTCCGTGGCTTCATCCACGGAAATCACCGGCATCTCAGCGGTCACGCAGGGCAGACTGAGATCGTAACACCAGCTGCCGAATGAGCCAGGCGTGTCATATCCCACGCTGCTGACGCGAGGAAGGCCGGTTTGGCTGGCCAGCCAGCCGCCAATCTCCACCTGATGCGGGTCGTCAATACAGCCCAGCGGCTCATGCCAGGAAACGATCCAGGCTGGCTTAAGTTGATGTATCAGGGCACAGAGCGCCAGTGTTTCCGGTTCAGAACCCGGATGCGTGCCGGTTGAGAGCGTGACATCCCGCGCATCGGCAGCGCTGTTCCAGCGATAAACGGTCTCTCCGGGCTGCCAGTTCGCTGCCGGGAAGTTGCGGTTGAGATCGACGCCATTTGCGTTAGCGCGCAGGCCAAGCTGACAGCCATCAGGATTGACTGCCAGCACCACGTGGTGCCGACGCATGCCATCGGGCAGTGTCCGTAACGCAGCAGAAAGGGTGGCGATGGCCGCATTTTCATCACCGTGTGTGCCAGCCAGAATCAGACCGCTGTCGGGGTCACCCAGTGGCGCTGGAAACCACAGCAGCGGCGCGCCCAGCACGGAGCGGCCATACTGCTGATACGAAACGTCAAGTTTGCCGCGAAGGGGACGCGGATGAAGTGGCGACATACAGATTTCCTCAAAGGGTTTTACTCAAAGTAGCGGAAAAGCCGTGTGCGGAAAATAGCTATTTATCTGTCAGCCATTTGCGATAAAGTGCCCTGCACAAGCTACATCGGCAACAGACTGATGCAGCACTTCTTTGGGGTAAAGGAGTGATAATGGTTAAGACCTTTCGTATGACGCTGGCAGCAATCAGTCTGAGCAGCATCCTCACACCCGCCATTGCGGCGAATCCACCCGCTGGCGCGCAGCTGGCCGAGCAGCAGCAGATCGTCCGCCATATTAAAGATGAACCCGCTTCACTTGATCCGCTTAAAGCGGTAGGGCTGCCTGAAATTCAGGTGATTCGCGATCTGTTTGAAGGTCTGACAAATCAGGATGCTCAGGGCAAAATCGTGCCGGGCGTGGCACAGAGCTGGAGCAGCAGCGACAACAAAACCTGGGTCTTCACCCTGCGCAATAACGCGCGCTGGTCAAACGGCGAACCGGTCACGGCGCAGGATTTTGTCTACAGCTGGCAGCGGCTGGTCGATCCCAAAAACAGCTCAGGCTCTGCCGGGTTTGCGGGGTTAAGCGGTATTGAAAATGCGGCAGCGATTACCAAAGGCGAAATGACCCCCGATAAACTGGGAGTGACTGCCCAGAGCAAAACCCAGCTGAAAGTGACGCTGGATCGTCCTGTGCCGTGGTTCCCGGCGCTGGTGGCTAACGTGGCGCTCTTTCCGGTGCCGCAAAAAGTCATTGCCCAGCAACGTGACAGCTGGACGGCACCCGGCAAACTGGTCGGTAACGGTGCCTATCAGCTCAGCGAGCGGGTAGTGAACGAGAAAATCGTCCTGACCCGTAATCCTCATTACTGGGATGATGCACATTCGGTGCTGACGAAAGTGACCTTTGTGCCAATCAATGAAGAGTCGAGCGCGACTAAACGTTATCGTGCCAACGACATTGATATCACCGAATCTTTCCCTAAGAACATGTATGCGCTATTAAAGAAAACGTTGCCGGGAGAGGTCTACACACCTGACCAGTTAGGCACCTATTACTATGCGTTTAACACGCAGAAAGGACCAACTGCCGATGTGCGGGTTCGCAAAGCACTGTCCTGGTCTATCGACCGAAACGTCATTGCTGACAAAGTGCTGGGCACCGGTGAGAAACCGGCGTGGCACTTTACGCCAGATGTGACAGCAAGCTTTAAGCCACTGCCCACGTTCATGCAACAGCACGATCAGAACGCCCTGAATGCGCAGGCCAAATCGCTGCTTGCCGCCGCCGGTTACGGTCCGGGTAAACCGCTGAAGCTCAAACTGCTCTACAACACCTCTGAGAGCCATCAGAAGATTGCGATTGCCGTGGCCTCTATGTGGAAAAAGAACCTCGGTGTGGATGTCACACTGGAGAATCAGGAGTGGAAAACCTACATCGACAGTCGTAACAGCGGGAACTTCGATGTGATTCGCGCCTCGTGGGTGGGAGACTACAATGAGCCCTCCACCTTCCTGAATCTGCTGACCTCGGGCAGCAGCAGCAATATCGCGCGCTTTAACAACGCGGATTATGATGCAGTTGTCGCTAAAGCCAGCCGTGAAACCAGCGAGCAGGCACGTAACAGCGATTACAACCGTGCCGAGCAGATCCTCGCTGAACAGGCCCCGATTGCGCCCATCTATCAGTACACGAATGGCCGACTGATTAAACCCTGGGTTAAAGGCTATCCCATCACCAACCCTGAAGATGTCGCCTACAGCCGTGAACTGTGGATTGAAAAGCACTAAGCCTGTGGTGGCCGGTTTCCCGGCCACCTGCTGACATCTTTCTTCACAGCCCGGAGATTGCAACTCAACGCCGTCACGTTAGACTGTATCGTATTGATATTAATGGTGAGGGAATGTTGTGGACGTCATTGAAGGAAAAGCATTACAGGTTTCAGATGCCATCATTTCATGCCAGCTGGATGGCAAGGGTGGGATGATCCCGATAGCTGAAGATGAAGTTATCGAGTGTGAGCAGCCCTGCTGGCTGCATCTGAACTATACCCACAGCAAAAGCGCAGAATGGCTGCAGTCAACGCCGCAGATTCCCGATGCCGTGCGTGACGCCTTAGCGGGTGACAGCATGCGTCCCCGCGTCAGCCGGCTGGGCGACGGATTTATGATCGTGCTGCGCAGCGTTAACCACAACACCGATGCGCGTCGCGACCAGCTGGTGGTGATGCGCGTGTTCATCAACGATAAGCTCATCGTCTCGACCCGGCGGCGTAAAGTCTCTGCCGTCGATGAAGTGCTCACCGATTTACAAAACGGTAATGGTCCGATTGACTGCGGCAGCTGGCTGGTCGATGTCTGTGATGCCCTGACCGATCACACCAGCGAATTTATCGAAGAGTTGCATGACAAAATCATCGAGCTGGAAGATGCACTGCTTGACCAGCAGATGCCCGCGCGCGGCGAACTCGGCCTGCTGCGCAAACAGCTGATTGTGATGCGGCGTTATATGGCACCGCAGAGGGATGTCTATGCCCGGCTCGCCAGTGAAAAACTGGCCTGGATGGATGACAGCGAACGGCGCCGGATGCAGGAGATCGCCGATCGTCTGGGACGCGGGCTGGATGATCTGGATGCAGGCGTGGCGCGCACCGCGATCCTGGCTGACGAGGTCGCCTCTGCGATGGCGGAGTCGATGAACCGCCGCACCTATACTATGTCACTGATGGCGATGATCTTCCTGCCCGCTACGTTCCTGACCGGTCTGTTTGGGGTTAATCTGGGTGGCATTCCGGGCGGTGGATGGGAGTACGGCTTCTCTATCTTCTGTCTGCTGCTCGTGGCACTGGCGGTGGGCGTCGCGGGTTATCTGCGTAAACGGCGCTGGCTGTAACGCGGAAAGGTCACATCGGCGGGGGCGTCTGATTTGAGGACGAAAATCCCGCCGGGTGGGATAAAAATCATAATAAGAAAGCAAAAGCTGATCGACATCAAGAACCCAATGCCGCTGCTGACGCAAACTCTCTCCCGCAGGTGAATGCAACGTCAAGCGATGGGCGTTGCGCTCCATATTGTCTTACTTCCATATTTAGAATTATTGCATAGCACAATTAATTCAAAACATGCCGGCCCGTGTGCCGGCTTTTTTTTTGCCCGCCTGGCTGGAACGCCAATCCTTTTCTAAACTTAAAGTCCATTCGCAAGAAAAGGAGTACGGCATGAGCGCGATTTACAACAGCGAGCCGATCCCTACGGATCCAGTCCCGATTCCTGAACCGATTCCTCATCCGCAACCCCAGCCTGATCAGCCGACCGATCCGGAATATCCGCCGATAATGGATCCACCGCCGCACCGCAACATATAAAAAAAGGGCGTGCTGCCAGCAGCACGCCCTTAACTTATCAGGTACTTACTTAATCTGAAGCACATCCAGACGTGCGCTGAGGTCCGGTGCATCGTCTTCATCAGCTCGCCAGCCCACAGGCTGCAACGGCAGGGTTTCGCGGTCAAAAGCGAGATCGCCGCCATCAACGACCGCATCGCCATGCTTAATCCCTTTAAAATCGAACAGATTGATATCTGCCAGGTGCGACGGCACGACGTTTTGCATTGCGCTGAACATAGTTTCAATGCGGCCAGGATAGCGCTTATCCCAGTCACGCAGCATATCGGCTACCACCTGCCGCTGCAGGTTTGGCTGAGAACCGCAGAGATTGCACGGGATAATCGGGAACTGACGCGCGTCTGAGAAACGAATGATATCTTTCTCGCGGCAGTAGGCCAGCGGACGAATCACAATCTGCTTGCCATCATCACTCATCAGTTTTGGCGGCATACCTTTCAGTTTTCCGCCGTAAAACATGTTCAGGAACAGCGTCTGCAGGATGTCATCGCGATGGTGGCCGAGCGCGATTTTAGTACAACCCAGTTCAGTCGCGACGCGATAGAGAATGCCACGGCGCAGGCGCGAGCAGAGTGAGCAGGTGGTTTTACCTTCCGGCACTTTCTCTTTGACGATGGAGTAGGTGTCTTCTTCGATAATCCGGTACTCAACGCCCTGTGCCTCAAGATATTGCGGCAGGATGTGCTCCGGGAAGCCAGGCTGTTTCTGGTCGAGGTTAACGGCAATCAGGCTGAAGTTGACCGGCGCACTTTTTTGCAGGCTGCGCAAAATTTCCAGCATGGTGTAGCTGTCTTTACCGCCCGACAGACAGACCATGATGCGGTCGCCTTCTTCAATCATATTAAAATCTGCAATGGCTTCGCCGACGTTACGACGCAGACGTTTCTGCAGCTTATTGAGGTTGTACTGTTCTTTCTTGTCAACCGTTTGATTATCTTGCATTTTTACCTATCTCAAAAACCAGAGAGCGTAGCCGAAGGGCAAATTGCTGTGCGCGTCCAGCCAGACACTTCACTGCGGTGTCACGAATATGCAGCGTATGGTACGGATTGTTGTCGCGAATGCCAGCACTGGAGTGAAGTAATCAGCGGAAAATCGCTGCCGGAGGCATCCGGCAGCGTCTCTCTTTTAAAGCAGATATTGCCGAAAAGGAATGCCGCGAGGAAGATGCTGGTGAGAGCGCGCCTTTACATCCCCAGGAAGACAGCCTGCTGGATGAGACGATGCCACGCGGGAGAATAGTGCGAGGTCAGCTGGCAGGAACATTTTTCCACTGACAATCAATTTCATCACTGTGTGTTGAGCAGGAAGGGGGGGAGGCCTGGTAAGCATCAGCACGCACATGATCTTTTTTTGCTGTACAACCGGCGATCATAAAAATGACAGAGAGAATGAATAGCGTTTTCATCGGGTCGATTTAATGAGTAAAAAAAGCAGCTTACGCAGTTATTAATCAATACTGATTAAACGGCGTGTTGTCTGTACTTGCCAGATTTGATACGCATCAAATTAAGTCGGATACGAAACCTCACAGGGTTTATTTTGTGACCCGGAATGACTTTTACAATGTCAAAATCTGAAAATCATACTTTGTTGAATATACGTTTGACCAATCAGATAGAGACTGATCCTTATATTGCCGCTGAAGCCTGTGAAACGTTAAATTCAGATTGTTTTTCTTACACACCGCGCCGTTGCTTAAGCCATTGCTGCTCAAGGTGAATATGTATCCATCAGGTTACAATGATCAGTAAATTGTCAGGATGCGGGAAAGGTATTTTGCGTTTGATTTTTTTATTGCAACGTCCTGCGTGGATGCCGTTCGTTTCGCACATTTCGGCAATACAGCATTCCGATGAAGCCCTTTAATGACCGGGTATAAAATTAAAAAATGAATCAACATTTAACGTCTATGAAATATTCGGATAAAACAGACAAAATAAAGAAGTACGGCATCAGATTTATTATGACGCTGCTACTCTTTTTACTTTGCTATGTTGCCGTCATGTATTGCGGGGTTTTGTTGCTGGTTAACCGACACGGTTTGCTGCATTTTCTGCTGCACTAAACGCATTACCGTCAGCCACAGGCTTTAAAAATCCAGCGGTAAGCATGATGCAGAAAATGCCTGAGCACTTCCATTAAATCCTCAGCCCCTTCTTCTGCCAGACATTGTCCGGTCTCCAGCGCATTATTCACTGAATCCCGATGTTCCAGGAGCATCATGATGGCTGCGGCGCCCGCTATCAGCGTAAAAATCAGCATGCTGACTGCGAACCGATATTTAGGCGAAGTACTGGAAAGGGCGTCTTCTGGATGGTCAGAGTTCTGAGGCATTAGTTTCCGGGTAAAATGATTACGTAAATTAACAATAACGGATTATGCCATTACTTCCCGGCAGGCACTACTTTTAAGGTCAGACTCTGCGCATTTTTGATTTTTCAGAAATGGCAGGAGAAGGAGGGCGGTGACTGCCGCTCACCGCCTTCTGCAAGGTTCTTATGTGTTTGTCGCCATGTGTAGTGACGGGGTTGTTCAGCAAACGTTTACATCATCTCCAGCGACTGAACGCCTTTTATCTCAATGACCTTATCGTAGAGGTGCGCATCATTTGACTTGCGGGACAACGTTACCTGTATGCTGAGTTCGCACAGGCCGCTCTCCTCATCTCGATTAATCACCGTCACATTGCCATAACGAATACCTTCCCGCTGCATAACCAGTAGCACCAGCGGCACGCTTTTAGGCTTAAGGAAAACCAGTAACGTATGGTGCTTGCCGATTAAAACATGGCTCAGGCGGCGGAACACTTCCAGCACCACCAGCGCCAGCACTGTGCCATAAATGCCGATCTCATACATGCCGCTGCCGATCACCAGACCAATCGCTGCCGTTACCCATAATCCCGCTGCCGTGGTCAGGCCTTTCACCACCTGCTTCTGAATCATGATGGTGCCTGCGCCCAGGAAGCCCATACCGCTGACGACCTGGGCTGCAATACGACTGGGGTCCAGTGCCACATGGTCGCTGGTGAGCATATCGGCGAAACCATACTTCGACACCAGCATGAACATCGCACTGCCGATACCGACCAGAATATGGGTACGCAGTCCCGCTTCTTTGGCCCGCATCTGACGCTCCAGACCAATCAGGCCGCCAAGAATACCGGCCAGGGCGATGCGAATTAACATATCCATTAACATGGCTTTACTCCGAAATAATAGGAACCGAAAAAGGGTGACAGTTCAGCGATAGCAGGTAAACAAGATAATTCTGCTTGCAAATCACGGTGGAGAATTTTGTAAAAAGCTGTTTCACCTCTCGACCCCTTGTGCTGCCTGACATATGCTGAGCCAGCCTATTATCCCCATTCCCGGAGTCCGATTGATGAAAGCAGCCACCTTTTTGCTGGCCGGTGCCGCATTATTACTCTCTGCCTGCAGTAGCAACAGTGATGATAACGAGCCACCGCAACAAGCCACCGCCGCGCACATCCAGCCTCGTGTGGTGATGTCTTCCCTGGCAGAAAGCACCTGTTCGAACGCAGGCGGAACGCTGGCGTTTTCACATCAGCTGGATGGATCACGTGTGGGCATGTGTCAGTTAGTGAATGGCCGTCGCTGCGATGAGCAGGCGTTAATTGGCGGGAACTGCGCGCGCTGATGAACAGGCCGGATAGCACCGGCCCGCATCATTAGCAGAGAATCGTCAGGCTGAGAGTCGGTTCGGGCACTCTTCACCCCGATCGAGCTGGCTAAGATTATTCAGTGTCGTCTCGGAAATGGCCGTCAGCGCTTCAGCCGTTAAAAATGCCTGATGACCGGTAAACAGTACGTTATGGCACGCTGAAAGACGACGGAACACATCGTCCTGAATCACATCATTCGACTTATCTTCAAAGAACAGGCCACGTTCATTCTCATACACATCCATGCCGAGCGCGCCGATTTTCTGCTGTTTCAGCGCATCAATCGCTGCCTGTGAATCAATCAGCCCGCCACGACTGGTGTTGATGATCATCACCCCATCGCGCATCTGACGAAACGCGTCGGCATTCAGCAGATGATGGTTCTCCGGGGTCAGCGGACAGTGCAGCGTAATGACGTGGGATTCTGTAAACAGGGTCTTTAAATCAACATATTCTGCGCCCAGCTCACGCGCCTGCTCACTTGGGTAGGGATCAAACGCCAGCAGCCGCATACCAAAACCTTTCAGAATCCGCATGGTCGCAATGCCGATCTTACCCGTGCCGATAACGCCCGCCGTTTTGTTGTACATGTTGAAGCCGGTCAGTCCGTCGAGCGAAAAGTTCGCATCACGGGTACGCTGATACGCGCGATGAATACGGCGGTTAAGGGTCATCATCAGGCCGATAGTATGTTCAGCCACCGCTTCCGGTGAGTAGGCCGGCACCCGTACGACTTCCAGACCCAGCTCTTTCGCTGCAGCCAGATCGACATTATTGAAGCCAGCGCAACGCAGCGCGATATATTTCACACCCAGTCCGGCCAGCTCTTCCAGCACCGGGCGACTGCCGTCATCATTAACAAAAATGCAGACAGCATCGCAATCCACTGCGGTTTTGGCCGTGCTCTCTGAGAGTAAAAAGTCAAAAAATACCAGTTCGAAACCAAACTGCTGGTTAACCTGCTCAAGGTATTTCTGATCGTAATGTTTGGTGCTGTAAACCGCGATTTTCATCGTTGTGCTCCTGCAGAGGTGATAAACCAAGGATAACGTTTTCTGACCGACTTTGCTGAAACTGCGTATTTGCGTCCCGTGCACACCTTCACCTCTGGCAGATTACATGCCATCATCGTTGTCAGGATACTGTAAGGAAAAGGATTATGGCTTTTATGCCACGGATGTTCCGGCGACGGCTGGCGGCCGTACTTGCGCTGATTCTCCTGCTGCTCGGCCTGATGTTGACTGTGACGCAATGGCTGCCAAGGCTGGTCGGCATCTGGCTGCCTGAGGATACCCGTATTGAACTGACGGGCGCACCGCGCTGGCGGCAGGGTGGCCTGTGGCTGCCTCAGATTCGTTACCTCGCAGGCGATTGCTCACTGGCAACCGTAAAGGCAGTGTCACTGGGCTGGCATCAGTCGCGCTGGAAGCTGGATGCGGACGAGCTGGTGGTGGAGAGCACCTGCCTGCAAAAATTACCCGCCAGTGACGAGAGATCGACAGCCCCCAAAACGCTGGCCGAATGGCAGGCAATGCTACCTGGTGCCGATGTTCATCTGAACAAACTTGTCGTGGCACCCTGGCAGGCCTATGCGGGCGCGCTGGACCTGACGCTGGAAAAAGATCGCCAGCAACTTAATTATCAGGGCGACAACCTGCAACTGGCGGCGACGCTGACCGGTCAGCAGCTCGCGATCAGTCGCCTGACGCTTACCCATCCTGCGCTGCCTGAACCCATTACGCTAAGTGGTCATCTTGAGTTACCTGCTTTCGCCACCGATCTGCCGGTGAATGGTGAGGTGGACGGACAACTGGCGCTGGATGCATTACCGCATCCGCTGCAGTTAACGCTCAGCTGGAAGCAGCAGCAGGGCGAGTTACGCGTGGGGATGATGGATGAGAAAAGGCCGCTTCTCAGACTGCCGTGGCAAATCAGCCGCGATCAGATTCGGATCGAAAAGGGCGAGTATTTCTGGCCTCTGGCGGCTCAGCCACTGTCTGGATTTATTAACCTGACGCTGGATAACTGGCAGTCAGGTCTTGAAAACAGCCAGATCACGGGGCGCGTTAACCTGCTGACTCAGGGACGTGGCGGTAAAGGTAACGTGGTACTGGGCGTCGGTCCCGGCAACCTGAGTCTGACCAATAGCCACCTGCCGTTTCAGCTGACCGGTGAAAGCAAGCTGGCCGATCTGCAACTTTTCGGCTCTATTCCCGGCGTGCTCAACGGCTCGCTGCTCGATCCTCAGTTAGTTTTGCAACCTAAATCGCTGCTGCGCCTGCGGGGGCGACTGCTCTCCACGCTGGAAGTGGACGAAGCGCGCTGGCCGCTGGCCGGCGTGCGACTCTCCTCGCAGGGTATTGATGGCCGCCTGCAGGCCATTCTCAACGCGCACGATGCCAGCTTTGGCCGCTTCCGGCTGCATCTTGATGGTCGCGCCACAAATTTCTGGCCCGATAAGGGCGAGTGGGACTGGCGCTACTGGGGCGGGGGCGAGATGCTGCCGCTGCAGGCACGCTGGGATGTCAAAGGCACCGGCGGCTGGCACGACACGCTGATCCACCTTGATACGCTCTCCACCGGATTTAATCAGCTGGCTTATGGCAGCGTTAGCGTCGCAAAACCGCGCCTGACACTGACCGAACCCGTTAAGTGGCAGCGCGATGTGGCGCAACCTTCCTTCAATGGCCATTTCAGACTGCAGGCGGGCCCGACCCACTTCACCTATGGCGGCCGTCTGGCTGATTCCACGCTGGACTTTGAGGCGAAAGGCCGTGATCCCGGCTATTTCCTCTGGCGGGGCGAGTTAAAAGCGGGGAGGGTTGGCCCGCTGCGGGTGAATGGCCGCTGGGACGGTGAACGGTTACGCGGTCAGGCCTGGTGGCCGGCACAGTCGCTGACTGTGTTTCAGCCGCTGCTCAGCCCCGACATGAAAATGCAGATTCAGGGCGGCAGTTTGCAGGCACAGGTCGCATTCTCCGCTGCCAGTAAACAGGGCTTCCAGGCGGGAGGCCACTGGACGGTCAAACAGGGCAGTGTCTGGACGCCGGACAGTCAGGTGAACGGTATCGACTTCGCGCTGCCGTTCAGGTTTCATGAGCAGCAATGGCAGTTTGGTCAGCATGGCCCGGTATCACTCCGCATTGCCGAGGTGAAGAACCAGTTTGCCATGCAGAATATTCGGGCCGATCTGCAGGGTAACTGGCCGTGGTCTGAACAATCCCCCCTGACTTTACAGGATGTCAGTCTTGACCTGCTTGGCGGACAGATTACGCTGCCAGCCCTGCGTATGCCGCAACATGATCCCGCCCGGGTGTCGCTGCGTAATATCAGCCTCAGCGAGCTGGTGACGGCGCTGAAGCCTAAACAGTTTGCCATGTCGGGTAAGGTTAACGGTGAGTTGCCGCTGTGGTTGAATAATCCACGCTGGCTGGTGGAAAAAGGGTGGATTGCCAACAGCGGTCCGCTGACTTTCCGGCTGAATAAAGATATGGCGGATGCAATTACCCGCAACAACGTAGCGACCGGCGCAGCGCTTGACTGGTTACGCTATATGGAAGTCTCCCGCAGCTGGGCGACAATCAATCTGAATAACCTCGGCGACCTCACTATGGAAGCGCAGGTACAGGGCGTCAGCCAGTTCAGTAACCGTCGTCAGACGGTCAATCTTAACTATCGTCATCAGGAAAACCTGTTTCAGCTCTGGCGCAGCCTGCGCTTTGGCGATAATTTGCAATCCTGGTTAGAGCAACATGCGACTTTGCCATCGAACAAGGACACTTCACCATGAGCCTGAGGCCATTACTGGTTCTGGCAGCCGGACTGCTGAGCATCGGATGCGTGCCACGCATTGAAGTCACGGCACCCAAAGACCCTATCACCATCAATATGAATGTAAAAATCGAGCATGAGATCCACATCAAAGTTGATAAAGACGTGGAAGCGTTACTGAAAAACCAGAGCGGACTGTTCTGAGGAGAGCCATGATGAAACGCATAAGCGCGGCGCTGTTACTTGCCCTGACGATGGCGCACCCTGCCTGGGCACTGACGCTCGACGAGGCAAGGCAATCAGGCCGTGCAGGTGAAACGCTCTCCGGCTATCTGGCGGCACGTTCGCAGGACAGCGAAACGCTGGCGCTGGTGCAGCGGATTAATGCCGGGCGTCAGCAGGAGTATCAGCGGCTGGCCGGGCAGAACAATCTCTCCACGGCCGATGTGGCCAGCATTGCCGGACAGAAGCTGGTGAGCCGTGCTGCAGCGGGAGAGTACGTGCGTGGCATTAATGGTCAATGGCTGAGAAAAGAGGCAGACAGCAGCAACTAACCGGCGAAAAAAAACCGGGCACAGGCCCGGTCTTTGACAGCGTCATCCTGAGATGGCTGAGAATTATGCGGTCACGATCTGCGTGATAGCATCTTTCGCTTCAGCGGTCGCTTTGCTGGCCACTTCCGGACCGTAGGCGATGCCTTCAGCAAACACGAACTCAACATCAGTGATGCCGATGAAGCCCAGGAACAGCTTGACGTAAGGGGTCAGCAGGTCAGTTGGGGTATCTTTGTGAATGCCACCACGGCTTGAGATAACCACTGCGGTTTTGCCTTTAACCAGACCTTCCGGGCCTGCTTCGGTGTAGCGGAACGTCACGCCAGCACGGGCAATCAGGTCGAAATAGTTTTTCAGCTGCGTAGGGATGTTGAAGTTGTACATTGGCGCGGCAATGACGATTTCATCATGAGCCTGCAGTTCTGCAATCAGTTCATCGGACAGATCCAGTGCTTCCTGCTGACGCGGGGAGAGTGGCGTATCAGAAGGACGCATTGCACCCACTAACTCACCATCCAGAACCGGAATCGGGTTAGCCGCCAGGTCACGTACAGTAACTTCTTTACCCTGTGCCTTTGCCTGTTCAATGTAGAAGTCAGCGAGCTGGCTTGATTGTGAGTAGCCTGCAAGGATGCTTGATTTCAGAACTAAAACTGTGCTCATGGTGGTTTCCTGTCTGTTACGCGGAAGACTTTCCGCTCAATGGTTTACACTCTACGGTTATCGATGGCGCGGTGAAAGCGCAATATTTCGAGACCCATGTTCGAATTTATTGAATAAGCGTAACCGGGAGCTGCCGCCTGAACAGTTCAGAATGTGCTATGATACGCGCAATTATTTTATTGAATCAGCTGGTTACCCCGGCTTCAGGGCGCTGCTTTACGTAGCGACACCGTCTGAGTAAGGTACGTCACAATTATGTCATCACCCGATACTTCCCCACTGGCAGCGCTCTGGTCACGGCTCGACGGTTTAATGCTGCGCGATCGCCAGCGGCTACAGCGCCGCCTGCAGGGAGCCAGAAAAACCAAAAATCCTGAGGCGCAGCAGGGCATTGCCAGCGAGCTGGCGCTGGAGTTCGTCGCCGCCGAACAGCGCGTGGCCCAGCGCCGCGCGGCTACCCCAGCGATTACGTTCCCGGACAATCTGCCGGTGAGTCAGAAGCAGCAGGATATTGCTGAGGCGATTCGCGATCATCAGGTGGTGATTGTCGCTGGTGAAACCGGTTCAGGTAAAACCACCCAGTTGCCGAAAATTTGTCTGGCACTGGGACGCGGTGTTACCGGGCTGATTGGCCATACTCAGCCGCGCCGTCTGGCCGCGCGGACCGTGGCGAACCGCATTGCCGATGAGCTCAGCACCTCACTGGGCGGCTGTGTCGGCTACAAAGTGCGGTTCAACGACCAGGTCAGCGATCTGACGCAGATTAAACTGATGACTGACGGGATTCTGCTGGCGGAAATCCAGCAGGATCGCCTGCTGATGCAATATGACACCATCATCATTGATGAAGCCCATGAACGCAGCCTGAATATCGACTTCCTGCTCGGTTATCTGCGTGAGCTGTTGCCACGCCGCCCCGATCTGAAAGTTATCATCACTTCCGCTACCATCGATCCTCAGCGCTTCTCCCGTCATTTCAATAATGCGCCGGTGATTGAAGTTTCTGGCCGCACGTATCCTGTTGAAGTGCGCTATCGTCCGGTGGTCGAAGAGGCGGATGATGGCGACCGTGATCAGCTGCAGGCGATTTTTGATGCGGTGGATGAAGTGGGACGGGAAAGCCGTGGCGATATCCTGATCTTTATGAGCGGCGAGCGCGAAATACGCGATACCGCCGACGCGCTCAACAAACGCGATCTTCCGCACACCGAAGTGCTGCCACTCTATGCCCGGCTGTCCAATGCTGAGCAGAATCGGGTGTTTCAGTCGCACAGCGGTCGTCGCATCGTGCTGGCGACCAACGTTGCGGAAACCTCGCTGACGGTGCCTGGAATTAAATATGTGATCGATCCCGGCACGGCGCGTATCAGCCGTTACAGCTTCCGCACCAAAGTGCAGCGTCTGCCGATTGAGCCCATATCCCAGGCGTCTGCCAATCAGCGTAAAGGGCGCTGCGGGCGTGTGTCAGACGGTATCTGTATTCGCCTCTACGCAGAAGATGACTTCCTGAGTCGTCCGGCCTTTACCGATCCTGAAATCCTGCGCACCAACCTGGCGTCGGTTATCCTGCAGATGACCTCGCTGGGTCTGGGCGATATTGCCGCCTTCCCGTTTGTGGAAGCACCCGATAAACGCAATATTCAGGATGGTGTCCGTCTGCTGGAAGAGCTGGGGGCGCTGACGCTGAATGAAGAGAACGGCCACTACAAGCTGACCGGATCCGGGCGTCAGCTGGCGCAGCTGCCCGTGGATCCTCGCCTGGCGCGGATGGTGCTGGAAGCGCAGAAATTTGGCTGCGTGCGCGAAGTGATGATTATCACCGCAGGCCTGTCGATTCAGGATCCCCGTGAGCGTCCGGCAGATAAAAAGCAGGCTTCGGATGAGAAGCATCGACGCTTTGCTGATAAAGACTCCGACTTTCTTGCCTACGTGAATCTCTGGAACTATCTGGCGGAGCAGCAGAAAGCGCTGTCCGGCAATGTTTTCCGTCGTCAGTGCAAAACCGACTTCCTTAACTATCTGCGCGTGCGGGAATGGCAGGATATCTATACCCAGCTGCGGCAGGTGGTGCGGGAACTGGGGATTCCGGTGAACAGCGAACCGGCTGAGCTGCAGCCCGTTCACTGCGCGCTGTTAAGCGGTCTGCTGTCGCATATCGGTCAGAAAGATGCCGATAAGCAGGAGTATACCGGGGCACGCAACACCCGCTTCGCCATCTTCCCTGGCTCCGGGCTGTTTAAGAAGCCGCCGAAGTGGGCCATGGTCGCGGAGCTGGTTGAGACCAGCCGCCTGTGGGGCCGCACGGCGGGGCGCATTGAGCCAGAGTGGATTGAGCCGCTGGCGCAGCATCTGATTAAGCGCAGCTACAGCGAACCGCACTGGGAGAAATCGCAGGGCGCGGTGATGGCCGCTGAAAAAGTCACGCTCTATGGTCTGCCGATTGTGGCCGCTCGCAAAGTGAACTATGGCAGCATCGATCCTACACTGAGCCGTGAGCTGTTTATCCGCCACGCGCTGGTGGAAGGCGACTGGCAGACGCGTCATGCTTTCTTCCGGGCTAACCAGAAGCTGCGTAGTGAAGTCGAGGATCTGGAACACAAATCCCGTCGCCGCGACATCCTGGTGGATGACGAAACGCTGTTTGCTTTTTATGACCAGCGCATTGGCAAAGAGGTGGTGTCGGCGAAGCATTTTGACAGCTGGTGGAAGCAGGCCAGCCGTGAAAACGCCGAGCTGCTGAACTTCGACAAGCAGATGCTGATCAAAGAGGGCGCGGATAAAGTCAGCCAGCTCGACTACCCCAATTTCTGGCATCAGGGCAACCTCAAACTCAGGCTGAGTTATCAGTTCGAGCCAGGTGCCGATGCGGATGGCGTCACGGTGCATATTCCGCTGCCGCTGCTGAATCAGGTTGAGGATAGCGGCTTTGAATGGCAGATCCCAGGCGTGCGTCGTGAGCTGATCATCGCGCTGATTAAGTCGCTGCCCAAACCGCTGCGCCGTAACCTGGTGCCAGCTCCCAACTACGCTGAAGCGTTTCTGGGACGCGTGAAGGCGATGGAGATGCCACTGCTTGATGCGCTGTCGCGTGAGTTTCGCCGCATGACCGGTGTCACGCTGGAACGTGAAAACTGGCAGTGGGAACAGGTGCCCGATCATCTGAAAATGACGTTCCGCGTGGTAGACGAGCACAACCGTAAACTGCTGGAAGGTAAAGATCTCACCGCGCTCAAGGCGCAGCTGAAAGATAAAGTGCAGGAAACGCTATCGAAAGTGGCGGATGACGGGCTGGAGCAGAGCGGACTGCACATCTGGAGCTTCGGCGATCTGCCGCGCAGCTATGAACAGAAGCGCGGCAGCTATCAGGTCAAAGCCTGGCCTGCGCTGGTCGATGAGAAAGAGAGCGTCGCCATTCGCCTGTTTGACAGCGAGCAGGAGCAGCAAAAAATGATGTGGCGCGGTCAGCGTCGCTTGCTGCTGCTGAATGTGCCGTCTCCGGTTAAATATCTGCACGAGAAATTGCCGAACAAAGCCAAGCTCGGACTCTACTTTAACCCTTATGGCAAAGTGCTGGAGCTCATCGACGACTGTATCGCCTGTGGTATTGATAAGCTGATAGGTGAAGCGGGCGGTCCGGCCTGGGACCAGGGCGCGTTTGAGCAGTTGCGTGACAAAGTGCGCGGTGAACTCAATGAGACCGTTGTGACGATCGCACAACAGGTTGAGCAGATCCTCACGGCCGTCTTCAACATCAATAAGCGTCTGAAAGGCCGGGTTGATATGACCATGGCGCTGGCATTATCGGATATCAAGGCGCAGGTAAATGGTCTGGTCTATCGCGGCTTTGTCACCGGCAATGGCTGGCAGCGACTGGCCGATACGCTGCGTTATCTGAATGGTATTGAACGGCGGCTCGAAAAGCTGCCTGCTGACCCGCACAGCGATCGGGCGCGCATGTTAAAAGTGCAGGCAGTGGAACAGGCGTATCAGGCGTGGCGTAATAAGTTGCCGCCGCAGCGTCAGGATGATGAAGAGGTTCAGAACATCCGCTGGATGATTGAAGAGCTACGTATCAGTTACTTTGCTCAGCAGTTAGGCACACCTTATCCCATTTCAGATAAGCGCATCCTGCAGACGATGGAACAGATAGCGGCTTAAAAAGCCAGGGTGCGCGTCTTAACAGGCGCGCACCCAATGGTAAAGCGTCAGTGCGGTTACTGCGCGAGGGATTCCAGCTTGTCTTTAAACGAGGTGACCGAAATTGCGCGGTTGTCAGCCAGATAGCGATCTTTCGCTGCGGGCGCAGAGCTTTGTACCGCGATTAACTGCCAGCCATTATCGCTTTTAAGCAGCAGCGGTGAACCACTGTCACCCGGCAGCGTGTCACACTGATGCGACAGCACCGCACGTTGCGCCCAGCCGGTAATCAGGCAATCGCTGTGGGAGTAGAGCGTATCCAGATGATCGGCCGGATAGCCTGCCTGCGTCACTTTACGTCCGGTCAGCTTCAGCGCCGCCGTGAGATCGCTGCGTGAGCCATCAAACAAGGGAATGGGCGTAATCGCTGAAGGCGGATTGCGTAATATCACGATGCCGTAATCATAGGGTGCTGCACTGCTCGGCACGATCCAGCCTTCGCCATCCGCTTTTAATTTTGACGCCAGCGAAGGTTCCACCCGCGCATCAATATCATGAAGCTCGTAGCGCCACCCTTTATCGCTGGCCATAAATCGCAGCGCAACCGGCTTATCGAAATTCCCGGGCGGGGAAAGCAGACAGTGTCCGGCGGTCAGGGCCAGATGGGGAGAGATGAGCGTGGCAGTACAGAGGTTACCACTTTCGGTTTCCAGCTGGCCAATGGCATCCCAGGGGGCAGCAGTAATATCGGTGATTGCCTGGCGATGATCCTTGCCGAAGAACAGCATCTTAATCTCAGCAGGAGTAGGCGAGTCATCGTCATCATCGGCATGAACCGTGGTGGCAAAGCTGAAGAGTCCAACCATTAACAAGGTAGCCAGGCGCATAGAAATCTCAATGGCGAGAAAAAATTAACGTTATTGTTATTACGTAAGTACGGTAACTATAGTCGGTGAGCGTTGAAAAAGGGAGTTTTATTGGTTAATCAGTACGCTACAGCATCTAAATAAAAAAGCTGGCTGCAACAATGCCACACAGGATCATAACAAGCAGAATAATTTCGAAGCGATAGCGACGCACTATTTCATCCACTCTCGTCATTTCATCCACTCCAGTAAAGAAACACCCGGCAGAACCGGGTGTTTTTATTCATCATCTCGTGGCCGTGCGCTGAAGGCGACCTTAGTTTTTAGCTGCTGGTTTCACAACTTTTTTGTGGTGCATTTTCTTAGCAGCCTGCGCTTTCTGGGCAGCTGGTTTAGTTACTTTTTTGTGGTGCATTTTTTTAGCAGCCTGAGCTTTCTGGGCAGCTGGTTTAGTTACTTTTTTGTGATGAACTTTTTTAGCAGCCTGCGCTTTCTGAGCGGCTGGTTTAGTTACTTTTTTGTGGTGAACTTTTTTAGCGGCCTGAGCTTTCTGTGCAGCAGGTTTTACCGCTTTTTTGTGGTGAACTTTTTTAGCAGCCTGCGCTTTCTGCGCTGCATCTTTTTTCACCGCTTTTTTGTGGTGTTTCTGAGCAGCCTGGGCTTTCTGAGCAGCTTTATGGTGTTTCTTGTGCGCAGTCTTGTGAACAGTTTTAGCCGGTGCTGCAGCGGCAGGAGTAGTAGTTGTTGCGGCTGGCGCAGCAGCTGGAGCAGCTGTGGTGTCAGCAGCGAAAGCAACAGAAGACATACCCATAGCAGCGGCGACAACCAGTGCAAATAATTTTTTCATCGCAAATCCCTCGGAGACTATTTTTTCATGTGTAGCCCACTGCGGGGCCGGTGAAGAGACTATAGGGAAATCAATGAACGGTGTCCGTGGGTGTTTGGTATCGGCGTGTAACCGATTGTACAAAGGCGGGAAAGGGCGGTCAGATGACCGCCCGAAAGCTTAGCTATTAAGGTAACGTTGTTCAAGGTGCTGGCGGAAGAAAGCCGGGTTCAGCGCTTCGCCAGTGGCGTTGATCAGCAACTGGTCGGTCTGGAAACGGCTGCCGTGCTGCCAGATATTCTGTTGCAGCCAGTCGAACACCGGCTGCAGCTCACCATGCTGAATCAGCTCACTGAGCTGAGGAATAGCCTTCTGTAACGACTGGAACAGCTGCGCGGCGTACATTGCGCCCAGCGTATAGGTGGGGAAGTAGCCGAAGGCGCCGTCGGTCCAGTGAATATCCTGCATACAGCCATCGCGGTAGTTACCCCGCGTATCCAGCCCCAGCGACTGCATCATCTTCTCATCCCACAGCGCCGGGATATCTTCAACCTCAATGTCCCCTTCGATCAACGCCTGCTCAATTTCGTAGCGTAAAATGACATGCGCCGGATAGCTGAGCTCGTCAGCGTCAACCCGGATCAGGCCAGGCAAAACCCGCTGGGTCAGGCGCACGAAATTATCCGCCAGCAGGGCGGGTTGATCGCCAAAGGTGGCGATCACCTGCGGCAGAATGCGCTGCAGGAATTCACGGCTGCGACCAAGCTGCATCTCCATAAACAGGCTTTGTGATTCGTGGATAGCCGTTGATCGCGCCAGTGCTACCGGCTGACCGCGCCACTGCTTCGGCAGATTTTGTTCATAGCGAGCATGGCCGGTTTCGTGAATCACGCCCATCATGGCACTGAGAAACTCATTCTCATTGTAACGGGTGGTAATGCGCACATCTTCCGGCACACCGCCACAGAAGGGATGTGCACTGATGTCCAGACGACCGTGGTTAAAGTCGAAACCCAGCGTCTCCATAATGCTCAGACCGAGCTGCCGCTGCGCAGGCACGGCGAATGGCCCCTGCGGCGTTATGACCTTCTGCTGTGCCTGTTTTTCCACGACCTGCTGTAAGAGGTCAGGTAGCCAGGTTTTCAGTTCGCCAAAGGTTTCATCCAGTCGGGCCCGGGTCATACCTGGTTCATAGAGATCCAGCAGCGCATCGTAACGGGAACAGCCACTGGCGTCGGCGCGGCGCTGGGCCTCTTCACGGCTCAGGCGGACCACCTCTTTGAGGTTGGCGGCAAAACCCTGCCAGTCATTGGCGGGACGCTGAGTGCGCCATGCATGTTCGCAGACCGAACCGGCGATCGATTTGGCTTCAACAAAATCATCAGGCAGCAGCGTTGCCTGCTGATATGCGCGCTGCATCTCGTTGAGATTGGCCCGCTCGACATCGTTCAGCGACTGCTGCTCAGCAGCCTTAAGCCACTCACCGACCTGAGGGGCAGTCAGAATCTGGTGTTGCAGCACGCTCATTTCAGCCAGTGCTTCACCGCGAGCCTGACTGCCGCCCGGCGGCATGGTGGTCTGCATGTCGCATCCGGCAATCGCCGTGACGTGACTGAAACGGGACAGGCGCTGGAAAGTTTTGGTCAGTTGTTGATACGCTGAGGTCACGTAAGACTCCTTGTGGTTTTAACGCTGCGCAATTTCGCGCAAGGTTAGATCAACCGGCCAGCAAAAGCGAACGCTGGCGCCGCCCAGCGGGCTGGACTCAATTGTCACCTTGCCGCTGAGCGCCTGAGCAATAGAGTAGACAATTGCCAGGCCTAATCCGCAGCCGCCTGTGGCGCGGTCGCGGCTCGGGTCAAGTCGGACAAAGGGTTCGAAAACCCGTTCACGCTCTTCCGGCGGAATGCCGGGACCATCATCTTCCACCTGCAGACACCCGATCGCGCCATCAAACCATAAACTGACACGCAGCCGCTGCTGAGCATAACGCAGCGCATTGTTCACCAGGTTATCCAGCACTCGTTCCATCAGGCGGGTATCAGAAACGCCGATGTTTTCACGCTGTGGCAGGTCAAGGTCGAGCCGTATGTCCGGGTTGATGGTGCGAAAATCGTCAAGCCGCTCGCTCAGCCAGCTGGCGAGATCCAGTGTTTTAAGATTGAGATCGACGCGCGGCCGATCAAGTCGTGCATAGGTCAGCAGTTCCTCTATCAGGCTTTCAAGCTGGCCGATATCGCGGTTCAGCGCCACCCGTTCGCCATCCGTCAGGTTGTCGCTCATCTCTAACCGGTAACGCAGGCGCACCAGCGGCGTTCGAAGCTCATGGGCGATGCCATCAATCAGCTGCTTTTTGCTGGCTACCAGCGTATTGATATTCTCGGCCATCTGGTTAAAGGCGATACCAAGCCGAAAGAGGCTGGAGGTACTGTCAAAATGGGTACGTACATCCAGCTCACCCCGGCCAAAACGCTGCGCTGCTTTTTCCAGTCGCTGCATCTCCTGCCAGTGGGGACGAAGCCAGATGAACACCGGCAGTGCCAGAGACATGCCAATAAACACCAGCAGGGCAATATCCAGCAGCCGCATCTGATGCAGGTAGAAAAGATAGGGAATTGGTCCGACTGACAGCACATAGTGGCTGCGCGGAATATGCTGTAAAAAGGTGTACTGGTCATCGAGCGCAACAATCTCTCCGGCACGCAACCGACGCATGTTGCCTTCATCAAGCTGATATTTGTTCATCGGCTCGATGTGCAGGTCGAATGAGAGACCAAGATCGAGACTCTTGATGGTCTTATTCCAGTCGCGCGGCGGGATCTCGCGCAGTTCGCTGCGGATCAGGTAGAGCGAGCTGGCCATCAGGTCATTCATCGACTGGCGGCCTGCCCGCTCAGCGGTGAACTTATAAACCAGCCCCACCAGTAAGGCCATCACCAGGAAGCAGACAAACAGCAGCAGATAGAACTGAATAAAAAGCTTTCTCATAGTCCGCGGGTATCCCAGGCCTGAGGTGCAAACAGATAGCCTTTGTTGCGGATAGTTTTGATGCGGAAGGGCTCGGTGGCGCTGTCGTGCAGCTTTTTACGCAGCCGCGAGATCGCCACGTCGATGCTACGGTCTAAACCATCATAGCTGACGCCACGCAATGTTTTCAGCAGCGCATCCCGGTTCAGTGTCTGGCCCGCATGACTGGCGAGCACCCAGAGCAGATCGAAATCTGCGGTAGAAAGGGCGATCTGCTCCTCAAACAGCGTGACCTGCCGGTTCAGGGCATCAATGGTCAGCGAGCCAAAACGCAGCATACGGTTGGCAGCAGGTGCGCTCGGTGTATCTTCCGGCTGTCCCTGATGGGACTGACGCAGGTGCAGGCGCAGGCGAGCCAGCAGCACCGCAGGCGGGGTGGTTTTCAGGATGTAATCCTGCGCACCCATCTCCAGGGCCAGAATATGATTCATGTCGCTGTCCAGTGACGTCAGTAACACAATCGGTCCCTGCCAGTTGGCCCGCAGGTCGCGGCAGATGGTCATGCCATCCTTGCCGGGTAACATGATATCCAGCATCACCAGATCCGGCTGCTGTTCCGCTATCACCGCTTCAGCACGATCACCGCGCGTCTCGACAATTACCTCAATATCATGACGACCAAGGTAAGCTGCAATCAGCGAACCCACTTCAGGTTCATCTTCAACATAAACAATTTTGTTCATAGTTCACAAAGCAGAAACAGACGTGAGAGAAATCATATCTTGTCCTGGTCCTGAGCTCTACGTTATCGCACGAAATATCCGTGGCTTGCTGGTATATAACCGTCAATATGTGCAATCATTAGCGCGGCATTTTTGCGCCAGGTTTGGGATATCGATGATTATCATGAGGAGCGTTAGTGTGTCTGATAAAGAGCTGGCATCAGCCATATACCCCGACCGCATCTGCTTCAATTACAGTGACTTTCTTTCCGCTTCCTGCAAAAAGCGCTGGAGCTTCGTTGATGCTATTTATGGTGTGATGCCGATCTTTGGCATGGTGACACGTAAATCAGCACACCGTTTACAGGGCAGTGACGACCCGTTAAAAGAATTAGCATTACAAATCATTTCTACTCAGGTCAGCGACGAAATTAACATCGCACGCCTGATTACGCTCGCAGAACAGCAGCAGATAAGCCGTTTTGATATTCAGCTCCCTTATCCGCTCTCTGCGGAGCAGCTGGACGCGATCCATCATGAATATTCAAAACCGCTGAATCTTACCCAGCAGGATGACCTGCTGTGTGTGTCGATCCCGGTGCAGTCACACTAAGCACCTCTCTCACCAGGCTAGTAAATCAGTCAGTCTGACACCGGGCAGCGCTCATTATCCTCATGTACGCCTGCGTGTCCTGCGCTACCCGTGTCCAGACTCTCTGCAACAATGACGCCCGATGGATCCGGCGCTATGTGGTCAGCTGCCACACAGCGGGCAGCGTCGCAGCAATCAGTAATCCCATTGCAATCCGCTCCAGCGAGGTCAGCGCAACATCAGCGCGGCCGCCGCGTCGGGCAAACAGAAACAACAGCAGGCCTGGGGAGTAGAGCACGACTGACGCCATCAGGTGCATTGGCCCCGACGCGTAGAGCAGCCAGATGCCATACAGACTGGCGCCGACACCCACCGCCATCGCCATGGGTTTATTCTGTCCGCGCACCACTTTGATCAGGTATAACCCCACCAGTAAATAGGGCACCAGAATCATCTCTGAGGCGATGGTCAGCAGGTTATTGTAGTTAGCACCGGTCAGGGCAATCAGGATCAGGCAGAGCTGAATGCTGCCGTTGGTCAGCCACAGCGAGGCGGCCGGCGCGTTGTGTCGGTTCTGTCGGGCGATAATGCGAGGAAACGCCCCCTGCTGCGCAGCAATCAGCGGCACTTCAGCAGCCATGATCGTCCAGCTCAGGTAGGCACCACAGACAGAGACGATCAGGCCAATCGCAATCACCGCATCGCCCCAGTTGCCCATCAGTCTTGTCATCAATCCCGCCATGGACGGATTGCGCATTTCAGCCAGTTCAGCGCGCGGAACCACGCCCAGCGACAGCAGGGTTACCAGCAAATAGACCAGTAAGGCAGCCAGAACGGCAAAAAGTGTTGCACGGCCCACATCCTTTTTCTGACGTGCACGCGCAGAAACCACCACCGCACCCTCAACCCCGATAAAGACCCAAAGAGTGATCAGCATGGTTTGCTTGATCTGCTCCCAGAGCGGTTGCCCCAGCGTGACGCCGGAAAAATCGAAGCGAAAGCGATCATAATTGAACGCCATCACCGCCAGCACAATGAACAGCAGTAAGGGCACCAGCTTGCCCAGCGTGGCCATCAGATTGATGCTGGCTGCTGTCTGCACACCGCGCAGCACCAGCCAGTGAACCAGCCACAGCAGCACGGATGCGCCCAGCATCGCCTGCCAGGTGTTGCCATCACCAAAAATAATCCGGTCCGGCGTATCGGTGAAGAAGCTCAGGGCCGAGAAGACAATTACCAGATAGGAGACATTGGCGATAACAGCACACAGCCAGTAGCCCCATGCAGAGCAGAACCCCATTAGTTCGCCGAATCCGGCGCGGGCGTAAGTAAAGATGCCGCCGTCAAGTTCGGGTTTAAGGCGGGTTAACAGCAACATCGCCAGCGAAAGAAAGATAATGCCGACACCGGTGATCAGCCAACCCAGCAGCAGAGCAGCCGGACCGGCCACTGCAGCCATGTTTTGCGGCAGACTGAACACACCTGCACCCAGCATTGAGCTGAGCACCAGTGCTGTCAGCGCACCGAGACCTAATTTTTTCTCCAAAACAACCTTCCCGCTAGCATATATGGCTGGGTAAATCGGATTATATCGCTGGGTTATGTCAGACCAATGGCACAATCCAGGGACAATATCCGGTAAAACAGGCGGGGGATTTTACGGAGTGTGGCAGGGGATGGCAATGCATAACTATGCAAAACAAAGCAGGTTTGCAAACAGCAGGGCGGCGGGTGCCGCCCTGTGAGGGATTACTTAAACAGGTCAGCCGTCACGGTCAGGTTACCGCCACTCTGGTTCTGCCACTGACGAGTCACGTGATAGAACTTGGCACCTTTATCTGAAGCACGCTTCGCCACTTCTTCTGAAACCTCAGTAGGTGAACCGAAGTGGCCCGTGAAAGTCACGGTATCAAACGGCTGCATCTGCGCGGCGGTAATCGCGTTAACTTCCTGCACCGATTTACCGTTAGGCAGATTCACCGTGTAGCGCTTACCGGTAGAGCTTTGTGTTTCGAAGAAACGGCCCACTTTGTTGCTTGGCGTTTCAGATGAGGCCACGCCAGGAATCTCTACGTTAGCGGCTGCCGCGCCACCGGTTGCCAGCGCAGCTTTACCTGCTTCTGAATCGGCTGGGATGGCGTTTGGTGTCTGCACTGTACGTTCTTTAGCATCCGCTTTGTAGACATAGGCGGTGACGTACTGGTTGCCACCGCTGTTAGCATCAATCTGGCGCACGATAAAGAATGATGCGGCACCTTTCTCTTTCGCGGCTTTTGAAATAGCGTCGTTAACATCCGGCTGGCTGGCAAAGAAGCCGCTGACCGAAACGGTATCAAACGGTTCAAGTCTGTAGGCTTCTGCTTTTGGCAGTTCATTAACGCCGTTAAAGCGACGATACGTTGTTGACGCTGAAGCTGCCGGCGCATCGGCTTTATAGAGGTCAGCCGTGACGCGCCAGTTACCGCTGTTGCCGTTACTGTCGTTGATTGCCTGGATGTAATAAGAGGCAGCGCCCATCTGATCTGCACGCTTAGAGACGGCATCGGCAGCGTCGCCGATCGCGTTGAAACGGCCGGTGATATTAATACGTTCGAATGGCTTCAACGCTGCCGCTTTTTCTGGCGTTAACTCCTGCGCAGCGAATGCGTTGGCTGCCAGCAGGGACAACAAAGTGGACGCCAGAATAGTGTTCTTCAGCTTCATAAAAATAATCCTTCGCCTTACGCAAAAATGAGTACGAAAACGTGCTGGACTCTTGATGTATAACAGATTAGCCGCTGATTATTGCATGTTATAAACAGACTGTCGCAGCGATTTTTTGTGTCAGATCGCGTTATTAAACCATCATTTTTTCATTTAATTGTCATCAAACGCAGTTATGGCCCGTTTTAGCCACGGTTATCACTAAAAGCGATAACTAATATCGGTTAAACAGTTAATGCATTGTTAATTATAGGTTTTTATTGATGCTTAATTCGCCCGCTCATAATTATCTCTGGCAGAATATTTGCCTGTCAGGCTGTTTTGCAGTGGGTTAACACCGATTTTTAAGCAGAACGCTGAATAATTGAGTGAATGTCATCACTCTGTACAGACGCTATAGATCGCTGGTCACATTTTCAGTAGGTTATAAACACTTTGAAATACATGCATTTCGTCTATAAGTAACCGAAACGGCGTTTCAGTTGCGCAGTCGTGGTGCAGATACGGGCCATCATCCTTAACCGATGAAAGGAAACACTATGTTAATTGGAATACCCAAGGAAAGGTTGCCAAACGAGTCGCGCGTGGCCGCCACGCCAAAGACCGTGGAACAACTTATCAGGCTGGGTTTTAGTGTCACCGTGGAGCGTGACGCAGGTAAACGCGCCAGCTTCGATAATGAAAGCTATATCGCCGCTGGCGCCACGCTCAGCGACAGAGATCAGGTCTGGCAGTCCGACATCGTGCTGAAAGTAAATGCACCCGATGACGAAGAGATTGCACTGACCCGCGCGGGTAGCACGCTGGTTAGCTTTATCTGGCCCGCGCAACATCCCGATCTGCTGTCAAAACTGGCCGCACGTCAGGTCACTGTCATGGCAATGGACTCGGTGCCGCGCATTTCACGGGCGCAGTCGCTGGATGCGCTGAGCTCCATGGCAAACATTGCCGGTTATCGTGCGATTGTGGAAGCTGCGCATGAATTTGGTCGCTTCTTTACCGGGCAGATCACGGCGGCGGGCAAAGTGCCACCGGCAAAAGTGATGGTGATTGGGGCAGGTGTGGCCGGGCTGGCAGCAATTGGTGCAGCGGGCAGTCTGGGCGCGATTGTCCGGGCGTTTGATACCCGTCCCGAAGTCAAAGAGCAGGTGCAGAGTATGGGCGCCGAATTCCTTGAACTCGACTTCAAAGAGGAAGCTGGCAGCGGTGATGGCTATGCCAAAGTGATGTCCGAGGCGTTCATTAAAGCGGAGATGGCCCTGTTTGCCAGTCAGGCCAGAGAAGTCGATATCATTGTCACCACGGCGCTGATCCCTGGCAAACCGGCACCGAAACTGATCACCGAAGAGATGGTTGCCAGCATGAAGCCCGGCAGTGTGATTGTGGATTTGGCCGCGCAGACTGGCGGCAACTGTGCGCTGACCGTCGCGGATCAGGTTACTGTGACACCTGACGGCGTCAAAATCATTGGCTACACCGACCTGCCGAGCCGTCTGGCAACGCAATCCTCCCAGCTTTATGGCACCAACCTGGTCAACCTGATGACGCTGCTGTGCAAAGAGAAGAATGGCGAAATCCAGGTCGACTTCGACGATGTAGTCGTACGGGGCGTGACTGTGGTGCGCGAGGGGGAAGTCACCTGGCCGGCACCGCCGATTCAGGTGTCCGCTGCACCTCAGGCTGCACCGGCAACCGCGAAACCGGCAGTGAAGATTGAGGTGAAACCTGTTTCACCGTGGCGAAAATATCTGCTTATTGCTCTGGCCATCGTGCTGTTTGGCAGCCTGGCCAACGTGGCGCCTGCCGATTTCCTCTCCCATTTTACCGTGTTCGCGCTCGCCTGTGTGGTGGGTTATTACGTGGTCTGGAACGTCAGTCATGCGCTGCATACGCCGCTGATGTCCGTGACCAATGCCATATCCGGCATCATCGTGATCGGGGCAGTCTTGCAGATGGGGCACGGTGGCTGGGTCACCTTTATCTCCTTTATTGCCGTGCTGATTGCCAGCATCAATATCTTTGGTGGCTTTACCGTCACCCAGCGCATGCTGAAAATGTTTCGTAAGGGGTAAGACATGTCTGGCGGATTAGTCACTGCAGCCTATATTGTTGCTGCAATTCTCTTCATCTGTAGCCTTGCCGGTCTCTCGCGTCACGAGACGTCTAAGCGGGGTAATAGTTTCGGTATCAGCGGCATGGCGATTGCGCTGGTCGCCACCATTTTTGGTCCGGACAGCGGTAACGTGGTCTGGATCCTGCTGGCGATGGTGATTGGCGGCGCTATTGGTATCCGCATGGCAAAGAAAGTCGAAATGACCGAAATGCCGGAACTGGTCGCGATTCTGCACAGCTTTGTCGGCCTGGCCGCGGTACTGGTCGGCATAAACAGCTATATCGACCATGCGCCTGGCCTGCCAGCAGTGATGGAAAATATCCATCTCAGTGAAGTGTTTATCGGTATTTTTATCGGTGCCGTCACCTTCACCGGCTCGCTGGTGGCGTTTGGCAAGCTGTGCGGCAAAATCTCCTCAAAACCGCTGGCGTTACCGCATCGTCACAAGCTCAATCTGCTGGCGCTGCTGGTCTCGTTCCTGCTGCTGCTGTGGTTTGTTAACACCAGCAGCAGCGCTGCGCAGGTCTTTGCGTTGCTGCTGATGACGGTGATTGCACTGGCGTTTGGCTGGCATCTGGTCGCGTCGATTGGCGGTGCCGATATGCCGGTCGTGGTGTCGATGCTGAACTCCTATTCAGGCTGGGCCGCCGCCGCCGCCGGTTTCATGCTCAGCAACGATCTGCTGATTGTGACCGGTGCACTGGTGGGTTCGTCCGGTGCGATTCTCTCCTATATCATGTGTAAAGCGATGAACCGTTCGTTCATCAGCGTGATCGCGGGTGGATTCGGTACTGAAGTCAGCAGTGGTGACGAAACGCAGGAAGCGGGCGAGCATCGTGAAATTACCGCTGAAGAGACCGCAGAGATGCTTAAAGCCTCCCGCTCGGTGATTATTACCCCAGGCTACGGCATGGCCGTGGCGCAGGCGCAGTATCCGGTAGCGGAAATCACGGCACGTCTGCGCGCGCTTGGCATCAAAGTGCGCTTCGGCATTCATCCGGTCGCGGGGCGTTTGCCGGGGCACATGAACGTGCTGCTGGCCGAGGCCAAAGTGCCTTATGACGTGGTGCTGGAGATGGATGAAATCAACGATGACTTCAGCGACACCGACACGGTGCTGGTGATTGGTGCTAACGATACCGTCAACCCGGCAGCGCAGGATGATCCCCGCAGCCCGATTGCGGGAATGCCGGTGCTGGAAGTGTGGAAGGCGCACAACGTGGTGGTGTTCAAACGCTCAATGAACACAGGCTATGCCGGCGTTCAGAATCCGCTGTTCTTTAAGGAGAACAGCCAGATGCTGTTTGGCGATGCCAAAGCCAGCGTGGAAGCGATTCTCAAAGCGCTGTAATAAAAAAATGGGCAGCTAATCAGCCGCCCATTTTCTTTACGAGGAGACGTTAATCCTCCTCGTCCTCTTCATCATCCAGATCAATCGGCGACTTGAAATCGTCAGGCTTAAGCGCCAGCAGATCGCAACGCAGATGATCGATCACCTGTTCCGCCGTATTGCCCAGGAACGCCGCTGATAGTCCGGTCCTTCCGATGGTGCCCAGCACGACTACGCCGGCACCGAGATGCGCGGCCAGATCGGGGATAACCTCTTCCGGCAAGCCTTTAGCCACGTGGGTGAACTCTTCACCAATTGAGAATTTCTGGCGCAGTGCTTTCATGGCCACCAGATGCTGACCCCGGATAGCATCGTTGTAGACGCTGGGATCAAAATCGGGCAGTTCGATAGCAATATTGATTGGGGTAATCGGGTAGGCACCGACAAGGTGGACTTCGGTCTGATTCACCTTTTCCGCCAGCTTCATCGTTTCACGAATCAGCTTCTGATTCAGGCCATCGTGATGCGGCTCTTCGCTGGCAAGATTGACGGCGACAATGGCTTTACCGCCTTCCGGCCACGGCTGATCTTTGACCATCCAGACCGGGCAAGGGCATTTACGCAGCAGATGCCAGTCGGTTGGGGTGAAAATCACGGACTCCAGGCGGTCATGCTGATGCGCCATTTTCAGCACCAGATCATGCTGATGAGCGAGCACTTCCTGAATGATGGCCTCAAAGGGGCGGTTATGCCAGATCACTTTGATATCAATGTCGACACCGGCATCAAGATAAGCGCGGGCCTGCTCGCGGATCCATTCGGTACGCTGGCTGATGACACCCTGGCGCATAGACGCGCGCTCATCCGGCGAAAGCAGGGTGGTCATTTCATATGAAAAATCATAGATAGGCAGGAAGGCTTTAATTCTTCCGCCGATACGTTGATTCAGATAGACCGCACGTCGCAGCGCGGGCTGATCGTCTTGCTGGGCATCAATGGCGACCAGAATATTTTGGTACTGGGACATGAGGCGTTCTCCTTAAACCAGAGCGACTGGAGTAAAGATAGCCTATGTTGTACAGCGGAAGAAGTGAAAAAGTTATTGCCGGATCAATAAAATAAGATTTATTGATCCGGCTTTGAATCAGGCGGCCTGGTGACTCTGGCCCGCTAACTCTTCCAGCAGGGCGTGGTTTTCAATTGTGATGTATTTGCCTTTCACCGCCAGCATACCGGACTTCTGAAAACGGCCCAGCAGGCGACTGATGGTTTCAACCGTCAGGCCCAGGTAATTACCAATGTCACCGCGCGTCATGGTGAGGCGAAATTCACGCTGTGAAAAGCCGCGCTGGCCGAAACGGCGTGAGAGGTTCCAGATAAACGCCGCCAGTCGCTCCTCAGCATTTTTCTTCGACAACAGCAGAATCATATCCTGGTCGCCTTTAATCTCACCGCTCATTAAACGCATCATCTGCTGACGCAGTGCCGGCATTTTACCTGACAGGTCATCCAGCGTTTCAAAAGGAATTTCACACACCATGGCCGTTTCCAGCGCCTGCGCAAAGCTGGGATGGCTGGCATTTAAAATGGCATCAAAGCCAACTAAATCACCCGCCAGATGGAAACCGGTAATTTGCTCATCACCCTGTTCGGTAATGGTATAGCTTTTAATACTGCCGGAACGAATGGCATACAGAGACCTGAGTTCGTCTCCCGCTTTAAAAAGCGTTTGCCCTTTCTGAATCGGTTTTTTACGCTCAATGATATTGTCGAGCTGATCCAGCTCATGTTCATTTAACGTGAAGGGGATGCAGAGCTGACTGATGCTGCAATCCTGGCAGTGAATGGCACAACCGCCCGACTGAATACGACGTATGCTGCGTTTTTCAGGGATCATAATGGTTTGCTCGACGATAAGTGACTGGGGTCAATTTTAACATTTTTTGTGCTGAAGGGAACTCATCCGAGCAGTTTTACACCCACAAACATTATGGAGGATATATACGGCGTCAAAGGCCGATGTAACGGGCATTTAAGTATGCGGGAAGAGACTACTGTCACGATAACTTTCCGCTTATGTGATCTGTTGCACGATTCTCTACGGCCCGTTAGGGTGGGAAAAGGCGGGTGGTCCGGTAATTCCAGCTTTTGCTACGCTAACTGTTAAAGCCTGTCTGACACATTCGATCAATTTAACCCGGTGTGAGAAAACCATGAACCTTGATGATAACGATCTTTTTCGGGATGCCATGGGCGATGTCACGCCATTGAAAGACACCACCACGACCCTGTGGCTGAAAGCCCCTTCAACCAAAGCACCACGCAAACCGCCGGGCGAATCTGAGCTGGAGAATTTCCTGACCCGGGGTGACCTGGAGATTATCCCACTTAATACGCAGCTGGAATATAAAGCCGACGGCATCCAGCAGGGTATTCTGGATAAACTGCGTCGGGGTGAATACAAGCTGGATGCCAGTCTCAACCTGTTACGGCAACCGGTAGAAACCTGCCGTCAGGCGCTGTTCAATTTTATGATGCAGGCACACAAACAGGGATTACGAAATTTGCTGATCATTCACGGCAAAGGACGTGATAACGAGTCACATGCCAATATCGTACGAAGCTATCTCGCGCGCTGGTTACAGCAGTTTGACGACGTACAGACTTTTTGCGTGGCACAGACCCGCCATGGCGGAGGCGGTGCGCTCTACGTGGGTTTACGTAAAACCGATAAAGCGCGCCTTGAAAACCGCGAGCGGCATGCGAAACGCAGCCGCTAGCTGTGAAATTTACGAATGGTAGACATCAGCACTTCGGCACTCAGGCTGAGCTCTGCGCCGGTGCGCGTAATGATGCCCACTGGCTCGCCCGGGCCGGATGAGTTGATCGGCAGCGCACAGACCGCGTTGTGGCTGAGATCCTCTTTAATCGCGCCGGAAGGAACGAACCAGATATAGTCGTAGCGGAGAGCCAGCTGGCGTGCCAGTGAGGTCGATGAGGTCTCAATACAGTGAGGTGGCAACGTACACCCCTGTTCATCCAGCATCTGTTGTGCAATCCGGCGCGGTGCAGTGCCTTCGGGCGAAATCACCACCGGCCACTGCATGGCGCGTGAAAGTGTGACGTTGTCACTTAAAAGCGGGTGTTCCGGCCTCACTACCAGCTTAAGCGACTCCAGAAAAAGCAGCTCATAGGTCAGACCGGTCATCATGTCGCTGTCCGCCATCCGTCCAATGCCGATATCAAACTCACCGCCGCGTAATCCTGCCAGCAGCACATTGTTGTGCAGCGTTGCCACCTGGATAGTGGTATTGGGTTGTAACTGATGAAAACGATCAAGAATGCGTGGCAGCATCCCCATTGCGGCGGTGGTCAGCGCACCCAGCCGGATAATCACCGGCGCATCGCCTGGCTGCTCATTAAAACTTTGACCGGCATGATTGAGCGCGTCGAGCACACGCACGGCATGTGTCAGAAATTGTTCCCCCATGGTGGTCAGTTGCGCGCCCAGACGGCCACGTTCAAACAGACGAACGCCGGTCAGTTCCTCCAGCTCATTCAGGGTTTTAGACAGGGCAGGCTGACTCAGGCTAAGCGTCTCAGCCGCCCGGCCCAGCGTACCTTGCTGCGCAACCGCAACAAAGGTGTGTAAGTGGCGCAAGCGAATGCGCTGATTGAAAAGGATATTTTTTTCCATATCCTAAACTTAATGAGAATGAAGGGCGTGAGGCAACTGTTAAAAATGAATTCTGTTAACTTTGCTGCAAATTTTTTTAACAAAAGCACGGGAATGACCGCTTCGCTGTTTAACGCCATGATTTTCAAGCATTCATCTTAAAACGGTTGTGACGCGTTCATTCTCTGGTCAAAGAGAAATCAACGACTTAATTGAATGAATATGAATGATTCTCACTATCAAACAAAAATCTGACCGCTTAAGGTTAACGATCAGCTATCATAAACGCCGTTTTTTTTACTTAAACTGATGCCAGATTTCTTTACTCAGGGAGTGTTCATTGACCAGCATCGAGGCGGTAGATGTCCGCCAGCTTATCAACCAGCAGCAGCTGAGCCCCTGGCAAAAGCGGCTCATTGCTCTCTGCTTTATCGTGGTAGCACTCGATGGCATGGACATTGCGATTATGGGTTTTATTGCGCCGACGCTTAAAGCCGCGTGGGGCGTAACAAATCATCAGCTTGGCGTTGTCATCAGCGCCGCCTTAATCGGTCTTGCGCTGGGTGCGATGGTGGCGGGGCCGCTGGCTGACCGCTATGGCCGTCGCATGATGATTATCTTAAGCGTTTTCTTTTTTGGTCTCTGGACGCTGGCAACCGCGCTGTCACAAAATATTGAACAGATGATGCTGTTCCGCTTCCTGACCGGGCTGGGCCTGGGTGCCGCAATGCCCAACGTCGGTACGCTGGTGGCGGAGTATGCGCCTGAACGGCGACGGGCGTTTCTTATCACCGTTGTGTTCTGCGGCTTCACCTTTGGCGCGGCCAGCGGGGGATTTGCCGCTTCATGGCTGCTCCCGCGCTATAACTGGCACTCTGTGCTGCTACTGGGCGGCATGCTGCCGCTGCTGGTGCTGCCATTACTGATTCGTGGCCTGCCGGAATCCGTGCGATTCCTCATCAGTCGTGGTGCACCGGCTGCCCGCATTCACGCCATCCTTGATCGGATGATGCCGGGCAAAACCCGACCAGACTGTGCGTTTCACGCGCCGGAAGTCAGCGTGCCGGCGGGTGGCGCGATCGGCACCGTCCTGTCACGCCGCTATCTGTTTGGCAGCACGATGCTGTGGGGTGGCTATTTTATGGGACTGTTCATGGTCTACCTGATTGGCAGCTGGCTGCCATCACTGGTCAACACGCTGGGCATGTCTGTCACCGAAGCGGCGATTATCACCGCGATGTATCAGGCTGGCGGGACGCTGGGATCGTTGTTTGCAGGCTGGATGATGGATCGCTTTAATGCCAATCTGGCGCTGGCAGCGATTTACGGCTGTGGCGGGCTGTTTATCGTGGCCCTTGGCTTTTCGCCAGCCGAAGTGGGCATGATGAGCGCAATCGCTTTTTGCAGTGGCTTCTGTTTCAACGGCGCTAACACCGGCATGAATGCCTTATCCGCCAGCTACTATCCCACGCACGCACGCGCCACTGGCTCCAGCTGGATGCATGGTGTGGGCCGCATTGGTGCGATTTTAAGCGCTTTCGTCGGTGCAGAGATGATGTCACTCGGCTGGTCTTTCAGCGTTATCTTTCTGCTGCTGGCAATACCGGCTGTGATCACTACCCTGATGCTGCTGTTAAAAAACCGCTATGGCTTTAAGCCGATCACAGATTCGTGATTTTTTCCACTGGCGCCAGCGCGTTGCATTACATTAGCAGCAACGATCATGGTGTCAGGTGGATAAGATGGACAACTTTATCAGTGCGGACCTCATCCGCACCCGTTTCTCTCAGGCAATGTCAGCCATGTATCAGCAGGAAGTGCCGCAATATGGCACGCTGATGCAGTTGGTCGCTACCGTTAATGAACGCGTACTGGAAGCGGATAGTGCGCTGAAAGATCGCCTTACGGCTGCTGATGAAATCGGCCGACTTAATGTTGAACGCCATGGCGCGATCCGTGTCGGCACCGCAGACGAACTCGCCACACTGCGACAGGTGTTTGCGGTGATGGGAATGCATCCGGTAGGCTATTACGATCTCTCTCAGGCAGGGGTGCCGGTGCACTCCACCGCGTTCCGGCCAGTAACTGATGCGGCACTGCGGCGCAACCCCTTCCGGGTCTTTACCTCGCTGTTACGCCCTGAACTGATCGACGATGCGGCGCTGCGCGAAAAAGCGGCGGAGATTCTCTCTGCGCGCAACATTTTCACTCCCCGTTGCCGGGCGTTGCTGCAACTGCATCAGCAGCAGGGCGGATTAACGGAGGAGCAGGCCGGTGAATTTGTGACTGAAGCGCTGGAAACCTTCCGCTGGCATGCTCACAGCAGTGTAGACAGCCAGACCTATCAGGCGCTGAACCAGCAGCACCGGCTGATTGCGGATGTAGTCTGCTTTCCCGGTTGTCACATCAACCATCTTACGCCGCGCACACTGGATATCGACCGTGTCCAGCAACTGATGCCTTCGCGCGGTATCGATCCGAAAACCCTGATCGAGGGACCGCCTCGTCGTCAGGTCCCCATCCTGTTACGTCAAACCAGCTTTAAAGCGCTGGAAGAGCCGATCATCTTTAAAGAAGGTCATCAGGGAACGCATACGGCGCGCTTCGGAGAAATTGAGCAGCGCGGGGCAGCGCTGACGCCCGCAGGACGCGCACTCTACGATCGATTACTGAGCGAGGCGGGCAGCGGTCAGGATAATCAGCAACACCAGCAACATCTGTCGACGATTTTCCGCGATTTCCCGGACGACGAAACCACGCTGCGCCAGCAGGGACTGGCGTGGTTTCATTATCGCCTGAGCGAAAAGGGTATTGCTACGCCGCCTGCCCAGGGGGAATCGCTGGAGACCCTTATCAAAGAAGGGCGTGTACTGGCTGACCCCATCACCTATGAGGATTTTCTTCCCGTGAGCGCGGCAGGCATTTTTCAGTCTAACCTTGGCGATCGGGCGCAGGTTCGTTCGGCGGGACAGGCGAGCCGGCAGGCGTTTGAAGCCGCATTGGGTACCCCTGTGCTGGATGAAATGGCGTTATATGAAGAGCGCCAGCAGCGCTCACTGGCGCAGTGCGGCCTGCGCGAGGCCTGACAGTGTCTACGGGCAACGTCTACGTTGCCCGCGTTGCTCTCTTCACCACAGCCCTGTTAAGCGGATGGTCCTGATGGAAGGTAATCGATCAGGACTGTTCAGTTCACCTGGAAAAAAAGACGCTTCACCATCCAGCGAAAATTTAGCGGCGTGAGTATCCTGATGTGTTAGAAAACTGACTAATTATTTGCAGTAAAAACGCGTGGGATGCGTGAGAAATGTGGATATCGTCGGCGCTGACAACGCATTCACGTGCTGGCGAAACGTAAACAACGTTAATCCCTGGTCATCACTGACGCTCTGAACCTGTTGATGGGCATGCTAGCCCCTGCATCTCTCGCTTCGGCATATTCTGCAAATCCCCTCCGTACCTGGACAATACTGGCGTGCCTGCAAATAATGGAGGAACGTTTAGACAGGGAAACAGGAATGAAAAACGAAACGGGTCTGAGGATCATGACTGCTGAGGGAGAGTTACGTGGAGGCATGGATGATGACCTTTTCGTATTTAAAGGCATACCTTATGCGGCGGCACCGCAGGGCGCACTACGCTGGCGCCCGCCTCAGCCAGTGATACCGTGGCAGCATGTGCGCGATGCCACGGCGTTCGGGTCATCCGCCTGGCAAAATCGCACGTATTGCCAGGCTGTGGGCGGCGGCGATCCCGGTGAGTTTAGTGAAGATTGTCTCTACCTGAATGTCTGGACACCCGATGTCGAACCGTCAACGCCGCTGCCGGTGATGGTGTGGCTGCACGGAGGAGGCTACACCATTGGTGCGGGCGGCCTGGCACCCTACAGCGGCAAACCGCTGGCGTCCCGGGGCGCAGTGGTGGTCACCCTTAACTACCGGCTGGGTCATCTCGGCTTCTTCTCACACCCGGCCCTGGACGCTGAGTATCCTGCCGCGGGCACGGTAAACAACTTTGGTCTGCTTGACCAGATTGCCGCACTGCAGTGGGTGCAGCGCAACATTCCTGCATTCGGCGGCGACCGCCGCAATGTGACGCTTTTCGGTGAATCCTCTGGTGCGCGCAGTGTGCTGTCACTCTGCTGTTCACCACTGGCCGAAGGGCTGTTTCACAAAGGCATTGTACAGAGCGCCTATAGCCTGCCGGACACGCCGCTGAAAAAAGCGCGTCAGCAGGGCGTCGCTGTAGCCCGCCATTTTGGACTGCCAGCCGATGTCAGCGCAGAGGCGTTGCGCGCACTGCCCGCTGACGCCTTCTGGTCGCTGGACGGCCCACTGGCGATTCCGCCGGTACCCATTGCCGGTGACGCCGTTTTGCCTGAGCCCATGTTGAAAACCTTTATGGCGGCAAAACAGCACCGTCTGCCGCTGATGGCCGGCAGTAACAGCGATGAAGCCAGCGTTCTGGAATATTTTGGTGTTGATGCTACTGCAGTGCTGCAGCAGTTACGCGACAAAAATCGACTCACTTACCGTACGCTTAAATGGATGTATGACATCCATGACGATCAGCTACTGGGACGCGCCGTGGCACGCGATATGGCTTTCACGCTGGTGCCATGGCTGGTGATGCGGGCGCAGCACAATGCTGGCATGCCGGGCTGGCGCTACTGGTTTGATTATGTTTCAGAGCATGCGCACGATCTCTATCCACACGGCACCTGGCACGGTAATGAAGTGCCCTATGTGCTGAATACCTTGAGCCAGATGCCCGATCCCAATGAAAATCGTCCGTTCAGTGATAGCGATCGGGCCTTTGCTGAGCAGGTCAGTGACTACTGGTTTACCTTCGCCCGTGATGCCACAGAATATAAGCACCAGCTGGAAGGCGAGGTCGTCTGGCCCGCCTGGCATCCGGGGCAGGATGTGACAATGTCACTTGGTCAGGAGCATAAAAGCGGATTGGTTCTGAAGCGAAACTTTATGCGCGCCCGAATGCGTCTCTTCAGATTATTAATGACGCATCTGGTCAGGCTGTAGGTGTGCCATTAAGATTAGCCTGCTAATCATTAAATTTTTCAAATGAAATTAATCTGCTTAATTAACTGTAAGGTATTAAAATTTAAGAATTTTACAGCGTTAAATCCTATTTGACGCTGTAAAATAATAGGTAACAAAACAGTTACATTTTCACCTTCCTGTGCCGATAAACCTCCTATGCCCGACGCTTGCGGGTCAACGTGTATAGGATTTTGGTATGGGAATGCTCAAAAATTTTACCATTCGCGCAGTGATGCTCACGATTCTGGGGCTGTTTTGCTTACTGTGGACCGGCGTCGGGCTATATAGCATCCACTCTCTTGGCGCGCTCAGCGAAGGCAACGAGGTTGACCGTCATCTGGTTGAGCAAATGACGGTGCTGAGCAAAGGAAACGATCAATATTTTCGTGTTGTCACGCGCTTGTCCCGTGTGATGGAAAGCAAAGCGGCAGGTAAAACCCTGACCGACGAATCGTACGCGCCGGTGCAACAGGCGCTGGATGGTATGACCCAGCAACTGGCACGCTTCAAACAGCTCGCCCCCGGTCCGATGAACCCGGAAGTCGTGGATGGTGTGATTCAGAGCTGGCAGAAGCTGCTGGATGAAGGCGTAACGCCACAATTTCAGCTGGCGCGTCAGCCAACACCTGATGCTTATCGCCAGCAGGCGAACAACGTCACTCCGGCATTAAGCCGCGCGTTTGGCGTCAGCGCAGAGAAATTCAGTCAGGGTGCAGCTCAAAAGCTGGATACCACCCGCGTTGAAGTTGATCACCTCACCGCGACGACGAAAACAATAATTACCATCACGGTCATCATTGGTCTGTTTATTCTGCTGTTTACCGACCGCTATCTGGTAACGATGCTGGTTCGTCCGCTGGAAAGCATTCGCACCCATTTCGCCGTGATTGCCACGGGTGACCTCAGCCAGCCGGTCAATGAATTCGGTCGCAACTGTGTGGGTAAACTGGTTCCGCTGCTGAGCGCCATGCAGGATAGCCTGCGTGAAGCGGTTAGCGCCATTCGCAGCGGTACTGAGAATATCTCGCGTGGGGCGGCAGAAATTTCTGCAGGTAACAATGATCTCTCATCACGCACTGAAGAGCAGGCCGCTGCGCTGGAGCAGACTGCAGCCAGCATGGAGCAGTTGACTGCTACGGTGAAATTCAACGCTGATAACGCCCGTCAGGCCAGCCTGCTGGCTGAAACCGCCACCACGACGGCACAGCGAGGCGGCCAGCTGGTCAGCGAAGTGGTCAGCACCATGGATGGCATTTCAGGCAGTTCGAAGAAAATTGCTGAGATCACCAACGTGATTAACGGTATCGCTTTCCAGACCAATATTCTGGCGCTGAACGCCGCCGTTGAAGCGGCTCGTGCCGGTGAACAGGGTCGGGGTTTTGCTGTAGTGGCGTCTGAAGTACGTAACCTTGCCCAGCGCAGTGCCAATGCGGCCAAAGAGATCGCGACTCTGATTGAAGAGTCCGTTCAGCGTGTGGGTAAAGGCGCCGAGCTGGTGAGCACCACCGGCGGCACCATGAATAATATTCTGAAATCGGTACAGGATGTGGATGCGATTATGAAACAGATCGCCTCCGCCTCAGAAGAGCAGAGCAAAGGCATTTCTCAGGTGGGAACAGCAGTCACAGAAATGGACAGTGTCACGCAGCAAAACGCCTCACTGGTTGAAGAGGTTTCCGCCGCCGCAAGCGCGCTGGCGCTGCAGACAGAAGCGCTGCAGGCCTCTGTGTCGAAGTTCCGTCTTTCCAGTGAACGCCAGAGCGCACCTGTCACCGGCAATAAACCGGCTGCGCCAAAAGCCCCGGTGCTAAGTGCGCCTCAGGCCAAACCTGCTGATAATGGCGACTGGGTCACCTTCTGATCCCGGCTAAGCCACGCCACCAGTTCCGCCAGGAACGGTGGCGCATCCTGCGCAGGCCGTTGCAGTAGACTGTAAACGGCGCCCGTTTTAACCTCGCCAGCGAACGGCTTAATCAGCCTGCCGCTGGCGATATCACTCTCCACCAGATTGCTGTCGGCAATCGCCACGCCAAATCCCTGAATCGCTGCACTGATCGCTAAATCCATCGTGGCAAAATGCTGGTTTCGCTTCATGCTGAGTGTGACCTGCTGCGCTTTCAGCCAGCACTGCCAGTCACGGGTGTCTGCGGTGGGATGCAAAAAGGTCATTGCAGTCAGCGCCGCCGGAGAGTCCGGGCAGGGCTGATTCGCTGCCATTACCGGTGTCAGTGACTCACAGAACAGGCAGACGCCTTCGGGATGCGGCTTGCCATAGACAATCGCGGCATCAAAATTTTCAAGCTGCGTAGCATGATCCAGCGTTGTCGTCAGGGCCACATGCAGTTCAGGGCGCTGTTGTTCCAGCGCCATCAGCCTGGGGACCAGCCAGCGCATCGCACAGGTCGGCGCTTTCAGGCGAATACTGACCTGACTGCGGCGGACCTTCTCGCTGGCCTTAACCATCAGTTCAAAACCCTGCTGCAATTCGGGTAGCAGCGCGGCGCCCTGTGGCGTGAGCCGCAGGCCGCGCGCGTGGCGATCAAACAGTGTGACACCCAGCCACTGCTCCAGTGCGGCGATCTTGCGACTGACGGCACCCTGAGTCAGACACAGCTCACGGGCTGCATGGGTCAGATTGAGATGACGGGCGGTCACCACAAAGGCGTGAATGGCATTAAGCGGCAGCGATAAGCGTGACACAGTGAACCTCAGCTATGCATTTTTGTCATGGCTATTATGACGACATTTCGCTTGCCGACTCAAGTGGCAGCCCGTTGAATAGCGTTTTAACGCATCTGATCGGTTATGCCCCTGACGGAGAGACTATGTCCCTGAAAACGCCTGTCGCTATCCACTCAAAATTGCCGGACGTCGGCACCACTATTTTCAGCGTGATTGGCCAGCTCTCGGCGCAGCATCAGGCGATCAACCTGTCGCAGGGTGCGCCCAACTTCCCCTGCGATCCGGCGCTGGTCGACTCTGTCAGTCGCGCGATGCTGGAGGGACATAATCAGTATGCCGCCATGATGGGCCTGCCGGCCTTACGCGAGGCGCTCGCCAGTAAAGTGGAGGCGCTTTATGGCCAGAAATATGATCCTGCCCGTGAAGTGCTGATCACCGGCAGCGCCAGCCAGGGGCTTTATATGGCGATTACCGCGCTGGTGCATCAGGGCGATGAGGTGATCTTCTTTGAACCGGCATTTGACAGCTATGCTCCGGTGGTACGGTTGCAGGGCGGTACGCCGATAGGCCTGAAGTTGCAGGTGCCGTCATTTGCCATCGACTGGGATGCGCTGCGGGCGGCGATCACACCGCGCACCCGCATGATCATCATTAATACGCCACATAACCCCAGCGCGCAGGTACTGACGCCTGATGACCTTAATCAGCTGGCGGCATTGATTCGCAATACCGATATCGTGGTGCTCTCCGATGAAGTCTATGAGCATATTGTGTTTGATGGTCACTCTCACTGTGGCATGGCAACGTACCCGGAACTGGCGGCGCGCAGCGTCATCGTCTCCTCGTTTGGTAAAACCTTCCACGTCACCGGCTGGCGGGTGGGCTACTGCCTGGCGCCAGCAGCGCTGATGACCGAACTGGTGAAAGTGCATCAGTTCATGATGTACGCCGCCGACACGCCGATGCAGGTGGGATTCGCACACTACCTGCAGCGGCCGGAGAACTACCTGTCGCTCAGTGCCTTCTATGAGCAGAAGCGCGATCGCCTGATCACCCTGATGCAAAATTCGCCGTTCCAGCTGCTGCCGAGTGCCGGTTCGTTCTTTATGCTCGCCAGCTATGGACATTTCAGTGACGAGCCGGACAGTGAAATGGTAAAACGTCTCATCGTCGATCACGGTGTGGCCACCATACCGCTGTCGGCGTTTTATATGGATGGCACAGACAACAAACTGATTCGTCTCTCATTTGCGAAAGACGAGGCGACACTAGAGGCTGGCGCAGCGGCGCTATCTGCTTTTTCTCACTGAATCACGCCACCGCGTGAGGCAGCACCGGGAACAGGTAACCAGGACTTTTCGGGGTAAATAATGAAGAAACTGAACGCGCTTTTTCTTGCTCTGGGCATGATGACATCAGTACAGGCACTGGCACAGGATTTACGTTACGGCGTAGAATCACAATATCCGCCATTTGAAAGCCGCAATGCCAAAGGGGAGCTGGAAGGCTTTGATATTGAGCTGGGCAACGCTATCTGTAAGGCCGGCAATTTCAGCTGCCACTGGGTCGAGAGCAGCTTTGATGCGCTGATCCCGGCGCTGCAGGCGAAAAAATTTGATGCCATCAACTCGGCGATGAATATCACCGAAGCGCGCGCCAAAAGCATCGCGTTTACGCAGCCGATCTACCGTATTCCGACCATGCTTGTGGCGAAAAACGGTGAAAATCTGGCACCGACCGCCGACAGTCTCAAAGGTAAAAACATCGGCGTGTTGCAGGGCTCTATTCAGGAAACCTATGCGAAGAAGCACTGGGAGACGCAGGGCGTAACGGTCACGTCGTATCAGGATCAGAACCAGGTTTACAACGATATGGTCGCGGGCCGCCTTGATGGCACGCTGGTGATGTCTGCTGCCGGCCAGTCCGGTTTCCTTGATAAGCCCCAGGGTAAAGGCTTTGGCTTTGTCGGCAAGCCGGTCGAAGATGACGCGATTCTTGGCTCGGGCATCGGCTACGGCCTGCGCAAAGATGACGCCCAGCTGAAGCAGTCTCTTGATGCGGCGATCGCCAAAGTGCAGGGCGATGGCACCATCAAAAAGCTGGCTGAAAAATACTTCCCGGGCATTGATGTAAGCGCGAAGCCATAAACAGAATCGGGCGCACTCTGCGCCCGATTCTCTCCGATTGATTATGTCAGCCTTCATTTTTACCAAACAGTTCTTAGATTTAAGCCTTTGCAAAGTTATTCCATTCATCCCGATAGATAATGTTTCCGTCCGTATATTTCCAGGTAATAGCCTGATATCGCAATTCCAGTGTTTCCAGGTGCGTGCTGCTTAGTCCGTTAGGGGCAAGATAGGGAGAAACGGTAGTGAGCTTTATCCCTTCCAGCATAATATTGAAATATTCAACCTCGCTGCCTGACTCCACAATTCTGTACATTTTTGTTGTGCCATTTTTAAGTATTCGTCCTTCACAGATTGCGCGATAAAGAACGGACGTTGTCTGGTCGAACTCTTTGACGATAGTAATCGGGCTGTGAAAACGCGTACAGGTTAGTTTTCCCCAGGCGGGATCAACAGGAATGGTGATGTGGTGTGCGAACGATTTTAACTCTATTGAACCGAGTCGACGTGGCATCTGGCAGCTCCCCACGATGGGTGAACCGTTTTCATCGTCAAGCCATAGATGAGCGGGTACAGACATAATTTTATTTCCTTGTGAAAATCATACTGTATATTAAAGGGCTGTTACCATTTTACTGTTATGGGGAAGAATATTATTACAAGCAGAGCAAATACAGCGATGGGCCACAAAGGGCCGCCTGGGAAAAAATGAATAAATAACAAAGAAAAGGCACTTACAAAAAGAGCTGGGCCGAAAAGCGAAAGCCACGATGTAAATTTTCGCCTTAGAAACCTGATTATGAAATCTTTCATCATTCATCTACCTGATCATATTAGTAATTATTTTTGCAATGTCATCATCAGAGGGAAATGAGATTCTGAGTGCTCCAAACTTCTCGAATATAGGGTCAATCAGGAAGTACATCATTTCAAGTTCACTTTCATACAAAGCCGCGTAATAAGCAGGCAGTGCATAATTCAGCCGATTCGCGCTGTCTGCTGCTTTCTGAACTACGCCGTATATGCCTGCAACGACTGTTGCACCACCAGCCTTTTGGCCAGCAAGCGCACTGATATTAAAGCCGCATTAAATCCAACAGCCACGGCCGCTGTTACAGCTAAAACAAAACCGTGTTGGGTTAGATGACTGGCGCAATATGTACATTTACCGCCATGAGAGACTTCTTTATTTGCTCCAGTTGATTATTTGTTTTATATCTGAATAGTTCATTGAAATATATCTTGAGCATGTCATTTATAACATTTCCATGCCTTCTAAGTTGAATCACTCCCTTTGCAAATCTTACGTCCTCATCTTTTTGCTTCTGACAAACCTCCTGATATTTTTCTGTGAAGCAGGAGGTGTAATAAAGCGCACTTTGCACGCCTGAACCTATGTGTTCAATCTGATGTGATAATGCATCACTAACCCCATTAAAGGCCCGATCTAACTTTTTTGCTAAAATTTCGTTCGCCTGTAAATAATTAATTATTTCATCAGTGTGTTGCATAACTGAACCCCTTAAATTATCCCCGCATTTAAATGTTCATTGAAGATAAAGAGCATTAAGATGTATGTAAATCCGCTTAAGTGCTCATTAATGCGCGCGATCAAAATAAACCGGATAAAAGGAGGGTGCTTTTGGGAGGTGAAGTTATAATAGTGACGGAATAACGCAGGTTCTGGCCTTAATAAAACGCGCGTTTAATGTGGAAAATTCGCTGATTAGGTTTCACTGGCTGTATCAAAATCAGGGCTGAATTTCCCATTTCAGCCCTGTACATATAAGCATTAATAAAACTGTTAACCCGCCGCCAGATAACAGAGTTTTTCCGCCACCTGATAGGATTTCACAAAGGACGTAATCGGCAGAAACTCGAAGCGTGAGTGGAAGTTGTGTGCGCCGGTAAAGAAGTTCGGCGTCAGCAACCCTTTGGCTGACAGCGCAGCCCCATCCGTGCCGCCACGCATCGGAATGACTTTTGGCTCAATTTCCAGCGCGGCAAACGCACTGAAGATCAAATCAATCGCCCGACGATCCTCACCCAGTGCATTGCTGATATTGCTGTAAATATCGCTGATCGTGATGCTCACGTCGCCGGTGGGATAACGTGCTGCGAGTTTTTCCGCTGCCTGCTGCAACTGCTGCTTGCGTGCGGCGAAGCTGGTGAGGTCAAAATCACGAATGGAGGCCTTTAGCGTGGCTTTGCTGGCGTTGGCCTGAATCTCATTAAACCAGATATAGCCTTCGCGACCTTCGGTGTGCTCCGGCGTCTGCTGGCGATCAAACAGGCTGATATAGTCATGTGCCATCAGCAGCGGATTGACCAGCACGCCTTTGCCCGACATCGGGTGTGCGGGCACACCGGTAAACACAATCTCTGCAGCAGCACCATTGAAGTTTTCATATACCACTTCACCCAGTTCGCAGCAGTCGATGGTCCAGGCAAAATCGACATTAAACCGCGATTCCAGATCGAGTGCTTTCGCCCCGCGCAGGCCAATCTCTTCGTCCGGCACAAAGGCCACCACGATATCGCCGTGGTCGCCTTTAAGATTGGCCATCAGCGTCATCACTACAGTAACCGCCGCTTTGTTGTCAGCGCCCAGCACGCTGGTCCCGTCGCTGAAAATCACCTGCTGACCCACATAGGGCGCGATCTCAGGATGTTCATCGCGGCGCAGCCAGATATCCTGCTCTGCATTCAGACAGAGATCTTCGCCCTGCCAGGTGAGGATCTGCGGGTGAATATCAGGCGACAAACCGACATCAACGGTATCGATGTGTGTAATAAACCCGATGCGCGGTGCATCAGGACGGTTACCGCGTTTTACTGCCGTCACTGTGGCATGTTCATCAATCACCACCTCATCCAGACCCAAATCGCGCAGCTCATCTGCCAGCAGTTTTGCCATGGCGTGCTGACTCGGGGTGCTGGGCAAGGAGGTTGATTTAGCATCGCTCTGACTGCTGACGGCGAGGTAACGAAAAAAACGTTCGGTGAGTTGCGACTCAAGTTTGTCTGTCATCACTATTCCTTATTAGTCAGCCACTGGCGGGGTTCGCTATGGTGCCGAATCGTGCTATCAATGAAGCATCTGAATGATTCATTTAGATATTGTGATCACCGGAAGTCAATACAAAGCGAGGATGATAATGAAAATCAAGATAGCCACCTTAGCGCTTGTTACTGCTGGGATAGCGCTGGCTGGCAGCGTAAACGCCAAAACGCTGGTCTACTGTTCTGAGGGATCGCCAGAGAATTTTAACCCTCAGCTCTATACCTCCGGAACCAGTGTTGACGCCAGTGCCGTACCGGTCTTTAACCGGCTGGTGGATTTCACGCCCGGCACCACCAATCTGGTCCCGAGCCTGGCGGAAAGTTGGGAGATCAGCCCGGATGGCACCGTATACACCTTCCATCTTCGCAAAAATGTGAAGTTCCAGAGCAATAAACAGTTCAAACCCAGCCGCGACTTCAACGCCGATGATGTGATCTTCTCGTTTATGCGTCAGATGGACCCGAAAAATCCCTACCACAATGTTTCTGGCGGCACCTATTCCAACTTCGAAAGTCTTGAACTCTCCACGCTGATTAAAGGTATTGACCGGGTTGATGACCATACCGTGCGCTTCACGCTTGCTCATCCGGAAGCGCCATTCCTTGCCGATCTCGCCTGGTACTTCGCCTCAATCCACTCGGCGGAATATGCAGACGCGATGCTGAAAGCAGGGACGCCGGAGAATGTCGATATGAACCCGATTGGCACCGGCCCCTTTGAACTGGTGCAGTATCAGAAAGATTCCCGCATCCTCTATAAAGCGTTTCCGGACTACTGGCAGGGCAAGGCGAAGCTCGATCGGCTGGTATTCAGCATTACGCCTGACGCCTCCGTGCGTTATGCCAAGCTGGAGAAGAACGAGTGTCAGGTAATGCCATTCCCGAACCCCGCAGATCTGGACAAAATGCGCGCCAATCCGGACATCATTCTGGAACAGAAGGCGGGTCTGAACACCGGCTTCCTGGCGTTTAATACCACTAAAGCGCCAACCGACAACGTCAAAGTGCGCCAGGCGCTGGCGATGGCGATCAACAAACCGGCGATCATTGAGGCGATATTCAAAGGCACCGGCACGGTCGCGAAGAATATCCTGCCGCCGGGCGTCTGGAGCGCGGACAAAGATCTGAAGGATTACGACTACGATCCGGAGAAGGCCAAAGCGTTGCTGCAACAGGCTGGCGTCAAACCGGGTACCGAAATTGCGCTCTGGGCGATGCCGGTTCAGCGGCCTTACAACCCGAATGCGCGCCGCATGGCGGAGATGATTCAGTCTGACTGGGCCAAAGTCGGCATCAAAGCCAATATCGTCAGCTATGAGTGGGGCGAATACCTGAAGCGCGTCCGCAGTGGCGAGCATCAGGCGGCGCTGATGGGCTGGACGACAGCGACCGGCGATCCGGATAACTTCTTCGGCCCGCTGTACAGTTGTACCTCTGCGCAGGGCGGTTCTAACTCCTCAAAATGGTGCTACCAGCCGTTCGAGAAGTTAATCACCGAAGCCCGCGCCGAGCCGGATCAGGGCAAACGCACCGCGCTCTATCTGCAGGCGCAGCAGATAATGCATGACCAGATGCCTGCCGTGATGATTGCGCACTCCACCATCTTCGAGCCGGTGCGCAAATCGGTCAGCGGCTATCAGGTCGATCCGTTTGGCAAGCATATCTTCTATCAGGTGGATATTAAGCAGTAACTCGTGGCAGTTAACGTCAATGGCCCACACATCCGTGGGCCTCTTATCCCATCCTCACCTGCTGATCCATCTCCGTCAGCCGCTGCTGCAAAAACGCCAGAAATAGCGTCAAAGCCGCATTGCGCTGACGGCCCGACACCGTCTGAAGTTGCAATGTGCGCTGACTCAACTGATCCACCCCCATCGACCGCAACACCAGATTTTGCGCATCGCGCTCAAACAACAGCGTAAAGGCGCTACAGATGGTTACCGCCTGCGGCGTATGCAGCAAAAAGTGATAAAGCGTAGCGAAATAGTCGCAGGTCAGCACCGGCTCCACCACGCAGTCATTCATCTGACAGGAAAGATCAAACAGCTGCCGGACGGTGGTGTGATGGCCCGGCAGCGCCAGCGGCCAGCGAGGCAGATCGCCCAGCTTCACCTCGCGTGACGCCAGCGGATGTGACTCATGCATCGCCAGCAACACCGGTGCGGGCCACGAGCCCAGTACCTCAACGCTGCGCTCCGGCTGCAGACTAAACTGCAGCGCCACATCGCATTCACCCGCCCGGACACAGGCCGCCACGCCCTGCGAGTGCGTCACATTAATCGCAAACAGTGCGCCCGGGTTTGTCAGGCGAAACGCCGCCAGCAGGCCAGGCAGCAGACTAAACGCCATACCATCCGTGCAGGCGATGCGGATCAAACTGCGGCGTATCGCTTTCAATCCCTTAATCTCCGCCAGCGCATACGCCATATCAAGCTGACTCTTACGCACGTGATGCGCAAAAATCTCACCCGCCTCATTCAGCACCATGCCGCGCGCATGACGCTCAAACAGCGGCACCCCAACCTGTGCCTCCAGTCGCTGAATCTGACGACTGATCGCCGACACCGCGACAAAGAGTTGCTCACTGGCGGCGCTCAACGAGCCGCTCTCAACAACCGCCAGGAAATAGCGGATCTCGCTGCTTATCATCTCCACTCCGTCAAAACGCATCATAAAAGGGCAGTCAGGCATTGCTTTAAAAGCAACGCTCACTCGATAAATTGATAATTGTGGCAAAGAGAGAAGTTTGTCAAAGATAAAGCACGATAAAAAAAACAGGCAGGGCAAACATGACAGAGCAACAGGCCGTTGATCAGGCGATGAACTATTTCGATAGCGGTGAGTTTCAGCAACTGCTGGCACGGCGTGTCGCCTGTGTGACCGAAAGCCAGCAGGCCAGCAGAGGGGCGGAGCTGGACCACTATCTGCAGCAGGAAATTGGCCCGCAACTGACGAAGATGGGATTTACGTTACATCCATTTGAAAATCCCCAGCCAGGCAGCCCGCCGTTTCTGATTGCCACCCGCATTGAAGATCCGCTGAAACCGACGCTGCTTTGCTATGGCCATGGTGATGTGGTATTCGGCGACGATGAAAACTGGCGCGAAGGCTTATCGCCGTGGCAACTCACAGCTGAAGGCGATCGCCTGTATGGACGTGGCAGTGCGGACAACAAAGGTCAGCACTGCATCAACCTCGCGGCGCTGGAACAGGTGTGGCAGACGCGCGGTGGAAAGCTGGGCTTTAACTGCAAAATCCTGTTTGAAATGGGCGAAGAGATCAGTTCGCCGGGACTGGCGGCGATCTGCCAGCAGCAGCAGGCGCTGTTAAAAGCCGATCTCTTTATCGCCTCTGATGGCCCACGGCTCAACGCAGTGCGACCAACGCTGTTTTTGGGTTCGCGTGGTGCGGCGAACTTTCGTCTGACCATTCGGGCGCGTGACAACGCCTATCACTCCGGCAACTGGGGCGGACTGCTCAGTAATCCCGGTACGCAACTGGCTAATGCGATCGCCTGTCTGGTGAATGCCCAGGGCGTATTGCAGGTCGCTGCGCTTAAACCTGACTCGTTGACCGGGGCCGTGCGTGCAATCCTGAGTGATATTGACGTCGGCGGTATGCCGGGCGATCCGGCGCTGGCGGAGGGCTGGGGTGAGCCAGGTCTGACGCCTGCAGAGCGCCTTTATGGCTGGAACACGCTGGAAGTGCTGGCCTTTGAAACCGGCAATCCGGCGCGCCCCATGAACGCGATTCCGGGCAGCGCCACGGCGGTGTGTCAGCTGCGATTTGTGGTCGGCACTGACTGGGAAAACCTGGTGCAGCATGTCGAAAGTCACCTGCGTCAGCACGGCTTCGATAACGTCAGTGTGGAGTTTCTGCGCGGCTCACCGGCGACGCGGCTCGATCCACAGGATCCGCTGGTGGCCTGGGCAATGGACACGCTGGCGCGTAGCAGCGGTAAAAAACCGGCGCTGTTACCCAATCTTGGCGGTTCACTGCCCAATGAAGTCTTCGCCGATATCCTGGGTCTGCCAACGTTGTGGGTGCCGCACTCCTATCCCGCCTGCGGCCAGCATGGCGTTAACGAACACATGCTCAATTCCATTGCACGTGAAGGCCTGGCGATTATGACGCGGCTTTTCTGGCAACTGGGCGAAGAGGGCGAACAGTTGATGACGCGCCACCATCAGTGGCGGAGAGGTGAACAATGAGCAGCATCGCGCAGACGACCTCGCAGGTGAAACCGAGCCTGCACAAAACACTGTTCGCCACCTGCATTGGTAACGCGCTGGAGTGGTTCGACATCGCGGTCTATGGCTTTTTCGCCAGCTACATCGCGCACGTTTTCTTTCCGGTCAGCGATCCGTCAGTGTCGCTGTTGCTGACCTTTGGCAGCTTCGGTATCTCCTTTCTGATCCGTCCGCTGGGTGCCATTGTGCTGGGCAACTATGCCGACCGTCATGGGCGCAAAAAGGCGCTGCTGTTGTCGATTAACCTGATGATGCTGGGCGGGGCGATCATTACGTTTATGCCGGGCTACGCCACTATCGGTCTGGCCGCACCGCTATTGATCATTCTGGCGCGTCTGATTCAGGGTTTCTCTGCCGGGGGCGAGTTTGGCAGTTCCACTGCCTTTCTGGTGGAGCACTTTCCCGAACGTAAAGCCTTTATTGCCAGCTGGCAGTTCGCCACTCAGGGGGCGAGCACGCTGATGGCATCCGCATTCGGGCTGGGGCTGACGCACTGGCTAAGCGAAAGTGATATTCAGGCGTGGGGCTGGCGCATTCCGTTTGCCTTCGGCCTGCTGATTGGCCCGCTGGGTATCTACATTCGCCGCCATGTGCAGGAACCTGCCAGCTTTGCCTCGCAGGAGAAGGAATCCGCGCCGCTGAAGACGCTGTTCGGGCGGCAGAAAGCGCTAATCACCCTGGCGATAGGCGTGATGGTGATTTCCACTGCAGTAAACTACATGCTCAACTACATACCGACTTACGCCACCAAAACCCTGCATCTGCCGGGATCGGTTGCCTTCACCGCCACACTGATTGCGGGCATTATCCTGACGGTCGTGACGCCCATCATGGGATTGTGGGCAGAGCGGATTGGCCGGTTGCCGCTGATGTGGGGATCGCTGCTGCTATTGATGGCTACCATCTATCCTGCGTTTAAATGGATGGTCGATCACACCACGCCCACTACGTTAATCCTGCTGGTGGCCTGGATGGCGCTGCTGAAGTCGGTCTATTTCTCGACGGTGCCGTCGGTGATGGCCGATCTCTTTCCGGCGACCACCCGCGCCAGCGGTATGGCGATCAGTTACAACGTGGCGGTGACAGTATTTGGCGGGTTTGCGCCGCTGATTTGCAGCATGCTGATTGCTGCCACGGGCAGCAGTCTGGCGCCAGGTTATTATCTGATGGCGGTGGCAGTGCTAAGTGGCATCGCGCTGCTGCGCTGCAGTAAGCGGGTGGCATAGCAAAATGGGCCGGTTAGCTGGCCCATTTTGTGACTGACAACGTCAGGAACGGGAGGCGGTAAGATCGAGCCTGCGTTTAACTGAACTGCAGGTAAGCAACATGGGTCTGCAGATACTCCTCCAGGCCATGTTTCCCATCGGCACCGCCGATACCCGACCTGCGCCATCCGGCATGAAAGCCCTGCATCGCCTCAAAGTTCTCACGATTAACATAGGTCTCGCCGAACTTCAGCTTTCGCAACGCGGTCATGGTGGTATTGATATTCCGGGTATAAATCGAAGAAGTCAGCCCATACTCGCAGTCGTTAGCCAAAGCGATCGCCTCATCCAGCGTTTTGAACTTCATCACCGGCAGCACCGGGCCAAAAATTTCCTCCTGCATAATCGCCATCTCCTGACGCACATCGGTAAGCAGCGTCGGTTCAAAGAAGAAGCCCTTATCGCCGGCGCGCTTGCCGCCCAGCACCACTCTGGCGCCGGCGGCGACGGCGTCTGCTACTTTCTGCTCAACCCGATCCCTTGCCGCGCCCGTAATCAGTGGCCCCATGTCGATATCACTGCGTTCGGCGGGATCGCCAAACGTAACCTGTTGAAACGCCGTGGTCAGCGCGCTGATAAAGCGCGCGTAGATGCCTTCCTGCACATAGACACGCTCTGCGCAGTTACAGACCTGACCGCTGTTGATCATCCGCGAACTGACAATTGCCTGAACCGCCAGATCGAGATCGGCGTCATCCATCACGATAGCCGGGGCTTTGCCGCCCAGTTCCAGCGACACTTTGGTGACATTTTTAGCAGCGGCTTCCATGGTAGCGATACCTGCGCCGACGCTACCGGTCAGGCTCACCAGCCCGACTTTGGGGTTTGCCGCCAGCTCCTGTCCCACTTCCGGACCCAGACCGTAGACAATGTTAATCACGCCCGCTGGCAGACCCAGCGTGTGAATGATGTCGGCAAAAATGGCCGCATTGTCTGGCGTCAGCTCACTGGGTTTAATCACGATAGTGTTGCCAGTAATCAGGGCAGGCGCCGCTTTACGGGCAATCAGGAAGAAGGGGAAGTTCCACGGTAAAATCCCGGTGGTAACGCCAATCGCTTTTTTGAACAAAAAGATGTTTTCATTGGGTCGGTCGCTGTTGATGATCTCTCCTTCGTAACGTCGCGCCCACTCCGCCATGTAATCAAGGTAGTTGGCGGTGAACAGCACTTCGGTCTTCGCCAGTCCCTGGGTTTTTCCACCCTCAGCCACAATCGTTGCCGTCAGTTCAGGCTCCCGGTCGCGGATGGCGCTGGCAATTTTGTGCAGCCAGGTGCCACGCTCCACTGCGGGCAGATCCTCCCACGCTGGCTGAGCCGCTTCTGCGGCGTTGATGGCACGGCTGGCATCCTGACGAGTGCCTTCGGGAATACGTGACAGCAGTGCCTCAGTGGCCGGGTTGATCACCTCAATCCATGCGTCACCGTGATGGGCGACGAACTCGCCATTAATGTAATGTTGATGATGTGTTGTCATTCGCTTTGCTCTCCGCTATCGATATGTTGCAGTGATGTAATCGCAGAGTGAAACAGATCATTAAGCGTGACCTTTAGCTGAGTGCCAGGTGCCGTAATCGGCTGGCAGCCAATCACAGGTATCGGTGAGTTCTGAGGCAAAAACGTCAATCTGTTGTAGATTTAAAGAAGTGAAGTCGTGAAAGGGGTTAAATAATGGCAAGCGGATGGGCTGCAGAAGGCGCAGTACAGGAACAGATTGATAGCACCGTGAACGACGGTATTGAGCGGGTAAGGCAGTCAATCGGGCAGGGCGAAAGCGCCACAGAATGCGAGCTCTGCGGCGAGCCGATTCCTGAAGCACGTCGTCAGGCACTTAAAGGCGTGCACTATTGCGTGGCGTGTCAGGAAAAAATCGACAAACAGCAGCAGAGCACCAGCCTGTATAATCGTCGGGGCAGTAAGGATAGTCAGCTGCGCTAACCCTCAGGAGCCTGGCATCGCCAGGCCGCTGCCAATAAACCATGCCAGAAACCCTACACCCGCCACAATAATGGCGATCGGAAACAAAATTCCAATTCTCATATTCAACCTGCTGCAAACAGCGTTTTCAGGGGCCACGATCTTATCATGAGATCTGGAGAACGGCGCGATGGGTTTTCAGCAGGGTAAAGAGCTGAAACTGCGTTGCATCACTCTCTTCGCGCAACACTTCCCCTTTTTTATAGACAATATGATGCACATGGCCGAGCTGACGCCAGACTACAATCGCTGAGGCGATGAGAGCGCAATGCTGTTCTGACTGCAGACACTCGATGGTGGCATAGTGCGTTTCATCCAGGCCATTCACAAACACCTTTATCGCATCTGCGGGTAATATTGCCCTGATGTCATCCAGCATCACCCGGCTGACTGACTGCGAAAGAAACAGTGTTAACCATTTTGATGTCATCCCAATCCCTGATCTGATCAATTTTCCCCAGTTTATACAATCCTGGCTGGGTTTATAAAAGGCTTCTTTGCAGACTTGCCACTCCATCAGCCTTTATGGCAGCCATAACAGAATTGTGCTGCGCTACACAGCAGAACAGTAAAAAACAGTGAATAATAAGTAAGTTACCTTTGCGCAGGTCCAGTTTTATAACAACTGTGAAATTGTGATCCCTGACAGGAATAACGGTCAGAAATTGCCACGCTGCTGCGGTTTCCGGCATTTATCCAAAGGCTGAGGAATTCCTGCAAAACGTAGACTGCCTGCTGAGCGGAAGCAGACAGGTTTCCGACAGGCCTCAACCAAACCGGGGAATAACAATGAACAGTGCCATTATTGCGGGTATCTTCTGGCATTTTGTCGGCGCAGCCAGCGCGGCGTGTTTCTATGCGCCGCTTAAACAGGTGAAAAGATGGTCATGGGAAACCATGTGGTCAATTGGCGGCCTGATGTCGTGGCTAATCCTGCCCTGGACGGTGAGTGCCATTTTGCTGCCGAACGTTATGGCCTATTACAGCAGTTTTACGCTGTCGCAACTCACGCCGGTATTTCTGTTTGGCGCGATGTGGGGAATAGGCAATATCCACTATGGTCTGACCATGCGCTATCTCGGGATGTCGATGGGTATTGGTATCGCGATTGGCATCACCCTGGTGGTTGGTACGCTGATGACGCCGCTGTTGCAAGGGCGCTTTGGTGAGCTGTTCGCCTCGTCGGGTGGCCGGTTAACGCTACTGGGGGTCATAGTGGCGCTGATTGGCGTGGGGATTGTGACACGCGCCGGGTTGTTAAAGGAGCGCGCGCTGGGGATCAACGCGGAGGAATTCAATCTCAAAAAGGGACTGGTGCTGGCGGTGATGTGCGGCATTTTCTCGGCAGGCATGTCGTTTGCGATGGATGCGGCGAAACCGATGCATCAGGCTGCCGCTAATCTCGGCATCGATCCGCTTTATGTGGCCTTACCCAGTTACGTGGTCATCATGGGCGGCGGGGCGCTGGTCAATCTGGGCTTCTGTTTCTGGCGGCTGGCCACCCGGCCGGAGCTGTCAGTGCATAAAGACTTTTCCGTCGGGAAGTCACTGCTGATTGCGAATACCGCGTTTGCCGTGCTTGGCGGCACCATGTGGTATCTGCAGTTCTTCTTCTACGCCTGGGGACATGCGCGAATCCCGGCACAGTATGACTATGTCAGCTGGATGCTGCACATGAGTCTTTATGTCTTATGCGGGGGGCTGGTTGGGCTGCTGCTGAAAGAGTGGAAGTCTGCGGGACGTCGTCCGGTGAGCGTATTGTCGCTCGGCTGTGTGGTGATTATCATTGCCGCCAATATAGTCGGTCTGGGCATGGCGGCCTGATTGCTCACTCCGTCGGAGTTAAGTTACAGCAACCTATTAGCAGAACGTGCAGGAGACGGGGTCAGAAGAGGAAAGCGTCCCGCCGCCCTCGACAAAAACGCCGGGAGCTTTTTTGAACAACGCAACGCGTTGGCCCGGCCACGGGCGCACCTCATCCATGAGGTGCGTAATCGCGCGGGCCGGTCATGTCACGGATCACGGCTCTAGCGTCTTTCCAGTCTGATCCTGTTCCCTGTAAAAACACTGTTTCACAACAATGCAGGGCTGCTTTTGTCTGTAACCTGAAAGGGCCTGCTATGCAGGCCCTTTTTAGTCAGACTCGGCACTCTTCAGTGCCTGCCGGGGCGCAATAAATCGCTGACGCCAGGCGCTGGGCGCTAACCCGGTATCACGGGTGAAGACGACAGAAAAATAGTTACTGTCATCAAAACCGCAGCGGGCGGCGACCTCACTAATCAGACAATCCTGGGTGCGCAGCAGATATTTTGCCTGACAGAGCTGAAGCTGGCGCAGGTAATGACCGATGGTCATGCCGGTCTGCTGACGGAAAAGCTGCCTCAGCGCCCGTTCGCTGAGTCGATTCTGCTGGCAAAACGCCGCCAGATCGAAGGGGCGGGCAATCGCACCCTGTAAAGCCGACATCAGCAGATCCAGCTGTTCACCCTCCGGTAACGCCCATGGACGGTCAGCGGCGTAGCCGTGGCGACGCAGAATCAGCGCCAGCTGTAAAAACAGCGCCTCTGAGAGCTGCACGGACAGCGGATCGCTTTTGCGGCTTTCTCGTTCCAGCTGGCTGATCACGCCCCGTGCCAGCGCCATCCCTCGCGTGGTCAGCCGCCAGCCGCCCGGTTCATCCGCGCCCTGTTGCGGCAGCAAATGGTTCCAGTCAAGGGCAAGACCAAAGCGATCGCGGCAATAGAGGATGTTATCCAGCACCAAATCATTGACGCTGTCGTAGCTGTGGCAATCACTGTCGCGGATGTAAAAAACGTCGCCGCAGGTTATCAGCCAGGGACGATCGTTGAGGATATGCAGGCCGTTGCCGCGCCAGACAATCACGATTTCGCTGAACGTGTGTCGGTGCGGCGGGAAAGAGGGTTGTGGCATCCTTTCAGCCACCGCCACCGGCAAAGTAGTGGCGGGAAAATAGTCATCCCGACTGAGTATCAACGCCATGTTCGCCTCCATTACAGCATTTGCTGACGCTCCGTTCGCGGTGCGCAGCCAAATTCGCGCCTGAACAGCGTTGAGAAATGGTTGCTGTCACCAAATCCACACTGGAAGGCAATATCAGTAATGCGCATATCACTGTGACGCAGCAGATGACGGGCCTGTAATAGCCGCAGACGGTTAAGATAGCGCTGCGGCGTGCTGCCGGTCTGCTGCTTCATTTGCCGATGCAACGTACGCAGCGACAGTGAGAAGCGATCGGCCAGCTCATCCCAGACAATCTCGTCACTGTAGTGATCGCCCAGCCAGTCAAGCAGGCGATGCAACCGTGCCTCCAGATCCTGACTCTGTCCGTCAATGCATGCTTCTCGCAACAGCACCAGCAGCTGTAAAAAAAGCTGCTCCTGTCGTGCCTGCTTCTCCAGCGACCAGCTCTCATCGGGCTGCATTTGCGATGCCACACACAGCGCCTGCGTCATCACTTTGTGATTGATGCGCCAGTGAGAGCGATATTGCCCATCCTGATCGCGGGGCAGTAAGGCCTGTAGCCCGGAGAGAAAGCGAAACGCGCCGGGACTGCGATAGAGCACGTTGGTCAGGCAAAGATTATCTGTCTGCTCATAGAGATGACGATCGTGATCCCGAACAAAGCAGACGCACCCCGCGCAAAGCGTTTGTGGCTGACCATTGAATACATGAATGCCGGCGCCTTGTTCAACCAGCACAATCTCATGGAAGTCATGATGATGTTCCGGAAAGGCTGCCTGCGGTTGTCGGGGTTCAATTGCTATGGCGTAATCACCTTCGGGGAAGAAATCCGCACTGTGTAAAATGGTCATGATCTTCTCTCGCTACTTTACAAAACCGTAACGCAGTCTAATCAGCCCGCCAACACCTTACCTTGAATTTTCATCCTGACTCAGCAGGAATCACGCTGATTTTTCAAGATATCCTTAGCAGTTAATCATTTTGCGGCAGGTGTCACATCCTCCTCACTGCCGCCTCTGTGATCTCTCTCACGAAGTTCTTTGCCAGTCTGCCAGGGCCTGTCCGCCGCTGGCACTCCGGGGAAGGTGTGAAACCCCTAAGATTTTTACGCTGTGACGACGCAATCACAGGAAACCGCCGCTATGACCAGGAGAAGTTTTGTTGCTATCGATCTCGGCGCCTCCAGTGGACGGGTTATGCTCGCCAGCTGGGAGGCAGCGCAGCGCAAGCTGATGCTGCGTGAGGTCCGGCGCTTTAACAATACGCGTCAACATCGTGCCGGTTATGACTGCTGGGATCTGATGCTGCTGGAGCAGGAGATCCGCGCCGGGCTGGCTCAGTTAGATGAAGAAGGCATTGTGCCGGACAGTATCGGCATCGACACCTGGGGCGTTGATATGGTGCTGCTGGACGCACAGGGCGAGCCGGTGGGTGAGGCGGTCAGCTACCGCGATGCGCGCACTCACGGTGTGATGGAGCAGGCGCATCAGGAACTGGGCCGTAGTGCTATCTATGCCCGCACCGGCATTCAGTTTCTGCCATTTAACACGCTCTATCAGATGCGCGCCCTGCATCTTCAACAGCCCGACTGGCAGGCCCGCGTAGTACATGCACTGATGATTCCCGATTACCTGCATTTTCGTCTGACCGGCAACCTTAACTGGGAATACACCAACGCCACTACCACGCAGATGCTCAATATTCACAGCGGCGAGTGGGATCGTGATTTGCTCGCCTGGGCGGGGGTGGATGCGCAGTGGTTCGGACAGCCGCAGGCACCGGGCAATACCGTCGGCCACTGGATTAACCGCGCAGGCATACCGGTTCCGGTCATCGCGGTCGCCACGCACGACACGGCCAGCGCAGTGCTGGCAACGCCGCTGATGCAGGATGACGCCGCCTATCTGAGCTCCGGGACCTGGTCGCTGATGGGCTTTGAAAGTCTGCAGCCCTATGCCAGCGACGCCGCGCTGCGCGCCAATATCACCAATGAGGGCGGCGCAGAGGGTTATCGCGTACTTAAAAACATTATGGGCTTGTGGCTGTTGCAGCGCATCTGTGCCGAACTGCAGATTGACGATCTTAACGCGCTGATTGAAGAAACGGCCCGCCAGCCCGCCTGTGCGTCACTGATCAATCCCAACGATGCCCGCTTTATTAATCCCGACAGCATGGTGAGCGAAATTCAGAATGCCTGTGCAGAGCAGGGCATGCCGGTGCCGCAATTTGCCGCTGCGCTGGCGCGCTGCATTTTTGACAGCCTGGCACTGCTCTATCGCGACGTCATTCACGAACTTGCACAACTACGTGGCAAATCTTTCAGCCAGCTGCACGTAGTGGGTGGTGGCAGTCAGAATCGTTTTCTGAATCAGCTTTGCGCCGATGCCTGCCAGATTCCGGTGCTGGCGGGTCCGGTTGAGGCCTCCACGCTGGGCAATATTGGGTGCCAGCTGATTGCGCTGGGCGAGCTGACGGATGTGGCGGATTTTCGCTGCAGCGTTATTAACAACTTTCCGCTCGAAAAATTCGAACCGCAAACTCACAGCGTCTTGAGTGCCAGTCAGGCACGCTTCGCGACGCTGACTCAACCCGCTAAGGAAACCATTTATGACTAAGCAGATTGAACAGGCTTTTGAACTGGCTAAACACCGCTACGCCGACATGGGGGTTGATGTTGAACAGGCTATTCGTCAGCTGGACCGCATCCCGGTTTCGATGCACTGCTGGCAGGGGGATGATGTCCGGGGATTTGAAAACCCACAGGGCCCATTGACCGGCGGTATTCAGGCGACGGGTAACTATCCAGGGCGAGCACGTAACGCCGATGAACTTCGCAGAGATATCGACAAAGCAATGTCCCTGATTCCCGGCGCAAAACGCCTGAATCTGCACTCCATCTATCTGGAAAGCGACAAACCCGTGACGCGCGATGCGATTGAACCTGCCCATTTTGCCCATTGGGTTGCCTGGGCCAAAGAGCACAATTTAGGGCTGGATTTTAATCCCAGCTGCTTCTCGCATCCGATGAGCGCAGACGGTTTTACGCTGTCGCACAGTGATAAAACCGTACGTCAGTTCTGGATCGATCACTGCAAAGCGAGTCGCCGTATTTCCGCCTATTTTGGTGAGCAACTGGGCTCGCCATCAGTAATGAATATCTGGGTGCCTGACGGCATGAAAGATATCACCGTGGATCGACTGGCTCCGCGTCAGCGTCTGATGAGCGCACTGGATGAGGTCATCTCAGAAAAACTCAACCCGCAGCACCATATCGATGCGGTAGAAAGCAAATTGTTTGGCATTGGCGCAGAGAGCTATACGGTAGGTTCCAGTGAGTTTTGTCTCGGCTACGCTGCCAGCCGCCAGACGGCGTTGTGCCTGGATGCAGGCCATTTCCATCCCACAGAAGTGATCTCCGACAAAATTTCTGCCGCGATGCTCTATGTGCCGCGTCTGCTGCTGCATGTCAGCCGTCCGGTGCGCTGGGACAGCGACCATGTGGTGCTGCTGGACGATGAAACTCAGGCGATCGCGAATGAGATCGTTCGTCACCAGTTGTTCGATAAAGTCCATATCGGGCTCGATTTCTTTGACGCCTCTATCAACCGCATTGCCGCCTGGGTTATCGGCACACGCAACACGAAAAAAGCGCTGCTGCGTGCCTTGCTGGAGCCCACCGACCGTTTGCGGCAGGCCGAAAACAGCGGTGATTACACCGCACGGTTGACCCTGCTGGAAGAGCAAAAATCGCTGCCGTGGCAGGCAGTATGGGAAGCGTGGTGCCTGCGCCATGATGTCCCGGCTGATGCCAGCTGGTTAGGTGATGTCCGTCACTATGAACAACAGATCTTGAGCCAACGTTAAGGATTTCATGATGCAAAACATTCTTTCTTCCGGGTTTGTTAAGGGAATGGTCAAAGCGACCAGTGACATGTGGCTGAAGGGCTGGGACGAACGCAACGGCGGCAACGTCAGCCTGCGTCTGCTGGAGGAGGAGGTCAAACCCTTCGTCCACGACTTCTGTAAAGCACCTCGCTGCATTGAGCTGACTCAACCGGCACCTTCGCTGGCAAACGACTGGTTTCTGGTGACCGGGTCTGGAAAATTCATGCGCAACGTTCAGCTTGATCCGGCGGATTGCCTGGCGCTGCTGCAGGTCGATGACAAAGGGCTCTCCTATACCATTCACTGGGGCCTTTCGAATGGCGGATTGCCGACCTCCGAGCTGGCGTCACACTTCCAGTCTCACGCGGTGCGTAAAGCGGTCAGCAAGGGCGCAGATCGGGTGATCATGCACTGTCACGCCACCAACTTTATGGCGTTGAGCTATGTGGTGGAGATGGATTCTGCCCGCTTTACCCGCCTGTTATGGGAAGGCAGCACTGAATGTCTGGTGGTCTTCCCGGATGGCGTGGGTGTGCTGCCATGGATGGTGCCCGGCACCGATGAAATCGGCGCGGCGACGGCCGGGCAGATGCAGTCGCACACGTTGGTAATGTGGCCGTTCCACGGCGTCTTTGGTACAGGCCCGACGCTCGATGAGACTTTTGGTCTGATAGACACAGCGGAGAAATCGTCCGAAGTGATCGTCAAAGTGCTGTCTATGGGCGGGATTCGCCAGAGCATTACCACAGAACAGCTGGTCGCATTGGGTGAGCGCTTCGGGGTGAAGCCGTGGCAACCCGCGCTGGATGTGGGGCCTGCTAATGCTGCGTAAAGCTTTTGTGATGCAGGTGAATGCCGACGCTCATGCAGAGTATGAGCGCCGCCACTCCCCGATCTGGCCGGAACTGGCTGAGACGCTGAAAGCGCATGGCGCACACAACTATGCTATCTGGCTGGACGCCGAACGGCATCTGCTCTTCGCCAGCGTTGAGATTGAATCTGAGGAGCGCTGGCACGCGGTGGCAAAGACGGAGGTGTGCCAGCGCTGGTGGGCATCAATGAAAAATTTAATGCCGTCGAATGCCGATAACAGCCCAATCAGTCAGCCGTTGAAACCGGTGTTCTTTCTGGAGTAGTGGAGGGAAAGGGCGGCATCGCCGCCCTGATGATCTACCGTTTAGTCTGACACAGGCCGGTCAGCGTTGGCCACATCGCCATCAACGTATCAATAATACTATCAAGATCGTCGCGCTCAGCGCCTTCACGCGCCCGCACCGACATGCCCTGCAGCATACAACCCAGATAACGGGACAGCGCCGGAACATTGACTGACGCGCTCAGTTCGTTACGCTGCTGACGCGCCAGCAGAAAATCGCTTAATACATGCTCCTGCGACTGATGCTGCTGTTGCAGCATAGTGGCAATCTCCTTCGACGCCGCCGACAGGGCGGTTGAGGTGCAGATAAAGAAGCAGCCGCCGGGAGAGTCACGCTCAGTAAAGCAGGCGGCGGTGGCACGGAAATAGGCTTCAATTGCGCGATCTACGGGTAACGTATCGTCGCCTAACACCGCTTCTCGCCAGGCACTGAACTTCTCTATATAGCGATCCATCGCCGCACGGAACAACCCTTCTTTATTCACAAACTCTGCGTAAAGGGTCGGTGCTTTTGCACCGGTTGCGGCGACAAGATCGGACAGGGACGTTCCCTCATAACCGTGTGTCCAGAACAGAGTGAGTGCTTTATCAAGCGCAGCGTCACGATCAAACACTTTAGGTCGGCCACGGCATTTCTTTACATCACAATCCTGAACCTGGCTCATACATCCTCACTGACAGTAAAACATCCTATTAAATTACCGATCATTATAAAAATGTGCAAGGTCCGCTATGCATGCCCTCGGCCAGGGTTGCCATTTTGTGCGCCAGCGCAGTGTTATCGCCCCTATGGTTAAGTCAGAAAAGGGGCTGAAGCCCATAATCACGCCACTTCGCGATTAAAATAACGCTCATTAAATAAATATTGACGGCGAGCCCCGGCGGGGTCTATTATTTGTTTAACGGTCGTTAATTAAATAGCGACAACCTAATTCAGACCAACCAAATTCAACTACCGAATAGAGAGAAGATGATGAAAACCATTAAAACCACCCTGGCAGCACTGGCACTTACCACTCTGACTTTTGGCGCATATGCCGCTGACCTCGTCACCAGCGAACCCTCTAATCAGCAGCCAGTCGGCACCATCTCTGTACAGGGCGGCACTAACCTGACCTCCCTTGAATCACAGTTGAGTGCTAAAGCGGATGAAGCGGGTGCGAAATCGTTCCGTATCACCTCAACCAGCGGCCAGAACAAACTGCACGGCACGGCAGTGATTTATCAGTAAATCGGGTGTCGACAGAATCAGTGAGAGGGGATTTGTTATGAAACGTATTAGCTTGATGGTGACAGCGGCTTTGCTAAGCAGCATCTCATTTGCCAGTGTCGCGGCTCAGCAGGTAAGCAGTACACCGCCTGATGCGCAAAAAATCGGTGTCATCAGCGCGACGGGCAGTACTAATCTGACCTCGCTGGAGCAGCAACTGTCAGAAAAGGCCAGCGATGTCGGGGCAAAGTCTTTCCGCATCACTTCGACCTCTGGCAACAACAACCTGCATGGCACAGCCATTCTTTATAAGTAAAAGCACGATAAATATTCATAAACAGGCTTCAGATAAACCCACTTATCTGAAGCCTTTTTTATTCTTAAGTCACAGCCTTATCCGTTGCTCCGCAACTGGGGATAACGACGGAAGATGTAAATACACCAGAGTAACGCCACCAGCCCGATCATCCCGCCGACGTTCCCGACTTCCGCCATGCTCAGATGCAGACTGACCTGATTCCCCAGCAGCGCACCTGCGCCAATCCCGATATTATAAATCCCTGACATGAGCGACATTGCCACATCCGTGGCATCGGGTGCCAGTGACAGCACCCGCACCTGCATACCCAGTCCAATCATCATCATTGCCATGCCCCAGACAACGCACAGTGTTGAAATAGCGGCAGGTCGGACCGCAGCAAAAATCAGCAGCCCCATACAAAGGGTTATCAGTGCGATGGCGGCAATAAGCAGTCCGGAAGGGAATTTATTGCCGAGGGTACTGAACAGCACGCTGCCCACAATACCCGCTGAACCAAACAGCAACAGCAGCAGGGTCGTAAAATTGCCGCTGGAGTGCGCCACATTCTGCATAAACGGCTCGATATAGCTGTAAGCGGTGTAATGCGCGGTCACCACCAGCGTCACCAGCAGATACATGCTGACCAGCGCCGGACGGCGAAACAGCATCGGCACACTGCTCAGCGAGCCGGTATGCTCACTCGGCAGGCGCGGCAGGATCCGCACCAGCATAATCATCAGCACCAGCGCCGAGAGGCCAATCGCGCCGAAGGTGGTACGCCAGCCAAGATACTGACCGACCACACGCCCAATCGGCACGCCCAGGACCATTGCCAGCGCAGTACCGGTCGCCAGCATACTCAGAGCCTGTGTTTTCTTACCGGCTGGCGCAACGCGGATCGCCAGTGAGGCTGTAATCGACCAGAACACCGCGTGAGACAGGGCGATGCCCACACGTGACATCATCAGCGAGCGGAAATCCCAGGCGACGGTTGAAAGTATATGGCTGACGATGAAAATCAGGAATAGCACGCCCAGCAGCAGGCGTCGCTCGATATTACGGGTTAGCAGCATCAGCGGCAGTGAGAGCAGCGCGACGACCCAGGCATAGATAGTCAGCATGATCCCGACATCAGCCGTCGGCATTGAAAAGTCAGCGGCAATATCGGACAGCAGGCCAACCGGGACAAATTCGGTGGTATTGAAGACAAACGCAGCAATAGCCAGCAATACCACGCGTAGCCAGGCAGTCTTACGTGAAACAGTTGTTGATTGCATGAGGAGTCAAGCCAGTCAGAATAGCGAATGTGGATGTGACAGACACACCCAGTGAAAGTGACCTGCGTCACAAAATTAACCGCTATTGTAGTCAATAAACCGGGAAGAGAAACCTGATAACGCGCTTTTAATACTGAATTTTTTTTATCGCCCTGGCACCGGGCGATAGCCAGAGGTTATTACCCGCGACAACGCAAGGAGATCCTGTGCAGCAGCATAATCTATAAGCAAAATGTGACGGAGCAGCACGCCGGAGAGAACACCATCACGGTTAAAAGCCCTGCGCTTAACGCGACGTTGGCGTGTGCTTCAGGGCCACACTGAGCTGAGCTGCCGGATGGGTCGAATGATTGAGCGGACAGCAATTTTCACAGCCTATTGCACCCACATAATATTTTTTCGCCTGAAGAATAGCGGCGTTCACGTGGTAAAAACTGCCCAGAAACAGTCTGTTATCCATGTCGGGAAGATGAGGGCAACCCGCAGCATGGACGACATGATTATCGTTATATCCTGATTGTTTGTTAACGTAATAGTAGAGAGCCACAGGCGTTCCTTGTTGCCGTGCTGAAAGGCAAAACAGATGAATTATGACAATAAAATGATTATAGCGGGAAACGCACACTTTGTTTGTTGTGGATCTGAATCAAACGTTCTGGAGGCGGTTTGCCAGACCCGGCGGGGCCTGGCAAACGTGCAGGCTGTCAGAGTTTTCTACTGTGCAGGCGCCAGGCAACCGCTAACGCCAGTATCAGCAGGACGCTGATAAATAGCGTAATACCGCCCCAGCCGAAGTTATGCCAGAACAGACCGCCCAGCGTACCCGCCACGCTGGAACCCACGTAATAGCTGAAAAGATAAAGCGAGGAAGCCTGTCCCCGCGCCCGACGCGCCCGGGGACCGATCCAGCCGCTGGCAACGGCATGAGCAGCAAAAAAACCGGCAGTGAACAGCATCATCCCAGGCAGGATCAGCCAGAGGGAGTTAAAGGCCGTTACCAGCAGGCCCAGTAACATGATGGCTGTCGCGCCCAGCATTACCGGCCCGCGCCCAATGCGGCTGGTCAGCGCACCCGCTTTAGGCGAACTCCATGAGCCGGTCAGGTAGACCACGGATAACAACCCGACCACGGCCTGACTGAGATGCCAGGGCGCGTCCAGTAAACGATAGCCAATGTAGTTGAACAGGGTGACGAAGGCGCCCATCAGCAGGAAGCCTTCGGCAAACAACCACGGCAGGCCTGGATCGCGCCAGTGCAGCCGGAAGTTAATTAACAGATTACGCGGGCGCAGGGTGATGGGTCTGAAATGACGCGATGCGGGCAGGATCTTCCAGAACATCAGCGCGGAGGCCAGTGAAAAACAGCCGATTACCGCCACGGCGATCCGCCATGAGAAGAGGTCGGTCAGGACACCGCTGAGCAGACGCCCGCTCATTCCGCCTATGGAATTACCGCTGATATACAACCCCATGGAAAAGGCAACGACCCGTGCATCTATCTCTTCACTGAGATAGGTCATGCCCACCGCCGCAACGCCGCTAAGCGACAGGCCCATCAGCCCACGCATGATCAGAATGCCGTGCCAGCTGGTCATCGTGGCCGAGATCAGCGTACAGATGGCGGCGAGCATCAGGGCGGTCACCATCACCGATTTACGCCCGATAGCATCAGAGAGTGGGCCGGTGACGAGGAGGCCCAGCGCCATCAGACCGGTAGAGATGGAGAGCGACAGGCTGCTGGTCGCCGGAGAAACCCCAAACTGCTGTGACATGACTGGCAGAATCGGCTGCACACAATAGAGCAGGGCAAAGGTGGCCAGTCCGGCCGAGAAGAGTGCCAGCGTCACGCGCATAAACGCGGGCGTTCCGCGGCGAATGTATCCTGAAGCTGCCGCAGATTCTGGCGGTGCAGACACCGCACTCTCATCCACGGCGGCCTGTATTGAGCGACTCACACATCATCCTTTCAGTCAGAAAACCAGTGGTCAGCATAGGAAAGTGGAATTATGATGTCTAATATATTAATAATCTCAAATAAGACGTTTAAAATATGAATATCGAGCTGCGTCACCTGCGCTACTTTATTGCGGTTGCCGAAGAGTTACATTTCGGGCGGGCAGCCCTGCGTCTGAATATCTCTCAGCCGCCGCTCAGCCAGCAAATAATGCAGCTCGAAACGGAAACGGGTGCCAGGCTATTTAATCGCACCAACCGCAGCGTGCAACTTACCGCAGCCGGAGAGCAATTACTGAGTGATGCCCGTGCGATTCTTTTACAGGTTGAGCAGGCGTCTGACCGCGCAGCCCGGCTGCATCGTGGCGAAGAGGGAGAGTTAAGAATTGGTTTTACCTCTTCGGCGCCGTTTACCGCGGTGGTCTCAGATGCACTGTTCCGGTTTCGTCAGCGCTGGCCACAGGTGCATATAAAGATGCAGGAGATCAACACCCGTCAGCAACTGGTCCCGTTGCACGAAGGACTGCTTGATCTTGGTGTGATGCGCAATACGCCGCTGCCGGCCGATTTGCGGCATCAGTTGCTGCTGAGTGAGCCGCTCTATGCCGTGGTGCATAAGGCCCATCCGCTGGCGGGCGCCGAAAAAATTTCGGTGACTGCGCTGGCGGCTGAACCCTTTGTCTTCTTCGATCCTCAGGGCGGCACCGCGCTTTACAGCGATATTCTGGCGCTGCTGCACCGCTATCACATCAAGCCCTATATCACGCAGGAAGTGGGTGAAGCGATGACCATCCTGGGGCTGGTCGCAACCGGTCTGGGCGTATCCATTCTGCCCGCCTCATTCCGGCGGGCGCGGCTGGCCGATCTGGTCTGGCTGCCGTTAACGGAAGAGGATGCCATTTCAGAGCTGTGGCTGGTCTGGTCTGCAGGACGTGAATTAAATGCCCAGATGCAGCACATGATGGCGTTGCTGCAGGAGAAGCAGCGCTGAACCCTGCCTGTCACCGCATCAATTTGTGCGATAAATCACATTTCTAATCAAATATTTGACGCTGTTGCCTGATCTGCCTCACCATGGCGCATGTTTATTTAGAAGCGCGAAAATAACCGGGAGCAGGGTTGTGAATCCGGACAGTCAACCTGGCCACATTGACCAGATTAAGCAGACCAATGCAGGTGTCGTATATCGATTAATTGATCGCTACGGTCCCATTTCGCGTATCGAACTTTCCCGCCGTGCCCAGCTCGCGCCGGCCAGCATCACCAAAATTGTGCGTGAAATGCTGGATGCGCATCTGGTGCAGGAGACTGAGTATCAGGACCCCGGCAGTCGTGGCCGTCCGGCGATTGGCCTGATACTGGATACCGATGCCTGGCACTATCTGGCGATTCGGTTGCATCGCGGCGCAATGACCTTCACGCTGCGCGATCTCAGCAGCCGGGCGCTGGCAGAAGACAGCCTGCCGCTGCCTGATGAATCTGCTCAGCCATTACTCTCCGCGCTAATAGAACAGGTCGATGCTTTTTTCATTCGTCATCAAAAGAAGCTTGAACGCCTGACGGCTATCGCTATCACCCTGCCAGGACTGATTAACGCCGCCTCCGGCGTGGTGCATCGTTTGCCAGGTTATGCGGTACGCGATATGCCGCTGGGCGATGCGCTGGCAGCGCGAACCGGCTTAGCGGTGTTTGTGCAGCACGACATTTCAGCCTGGACGCTGGCGGAATCGCTGTTTGGCGCATCACGCGGTGCACAGGATGTTATTCAGATTGTGATTGATGAAACCGTCGGCGCTGGCGTGATCAGTGGCGGTCAGCTGCTGCACAAGAGTGGCAGGGCACTGGTCGAAATCGGCCATACCCAGATAGATCCTTATGGTCAGCAGTGCTACTGCGGTAATCATGGCTGTCTGGAGACAGTCGCCAGTACCGGCAGTCTGCTCGCGCTGGCAGCGCAGCGTCTGCCAGCCCAGCCGGACAGCCTGCTAAATAACCAGCCGTTGACGCTTCAGTCACTGTGCGAGGCCGCGCAATCGGGCGACCGTCTGGCGCGCGACACCATTGCCAGCGTCGGGCACCACGTTGGCCGGATCCTGGCGATGATGGTCAACATCTTCAATCCACAACATATTCTTATCGGTTCTCCGCTCAATGCCGCCGCTGATGTGCTGTTTCCGGCAGTCAGCAATACGATTCTGCAGCAGTCACTGCCCGCTTACAGCGCGAGTATTGAGCTGGCACCCACTGAATTTAGCGAGCCGGGAACACTGGGCGGTGCCGCGCTAATCAAAGACGCCCTCTATAACGGACATCTGTTAGTGAAGTTGTTGCAAGGTTAAGCAGACCTGAACTTGCGCTAACGCAATCTGTTCCCCTCCTTCATTCCTTAAAATGCCGTTTCGCAGCAAGGTTAATCCCTGATTAATCGCAACGGTTTTAGAGGAGAAGTTGAGTGAACAGATTATTTGTTACTGGCACCGATACCGCAGTGGGCAAAACGGTGGTGTCACGCGCCCTGTTACAGAGTTTTATACAGACCGGACACAGTGCAGTCGGCTATAAGCCTATTGCACGATGTGCAGTTAAAACCCCGGATGGCCTGCGTAACAAAGATGCACAGGTTCTGCAAAGCGCGTCCTCCATCGACTTGCCTTATCAGGCGATCAATCCGCTGGTTTTCCAGGAAGAGGAGATCTGCACCCATCCCACGCAGATCATCGACTATGGGTTGCTGACTCAGGGCTTAACCCGCCTGATGCAGCAGGCCAGTCGCGTGGTCGTTGAGGGCACAGGCGGCTGGCGCAGCCTGATGAACGATGGACGTCCGCTCTCCTGCTGGGTCGTTGAGCAGCAACTGCCGGTGGTGCTGGTGGTCGGCATCCAGTCGGGCTGTATCAGTCACGCCTTGTTGACGGCAGAAGCGATTGCGCAGGATGGTCTCCCGCTGCTGGGCTGGGTAGGCAATCGAATTAACCCAGGACTGGCGCACTACAGCGACATTATCGAGATTCTGCGCGAAAAAATCGGCGCACCGCTGCTGGGCGAACTGCCTTATTTACCGCGTGCCGAACAACGCGATCTCACACCTTATATCGATATTTCCCTGCTGGAGCCGGACAGTTTGCACGCTGTGAGTGCAAAGATCGCCTGATTATGAAACAAAACGAGTCATCTGAGTCGGGAGTGAGCCTAAAGTTTCAGGCTCGTTTTCGACTCTCTGCAAAAATTTCTGTTTATATTTGAATGGCCTGACGCAGTTAACGCGAAACAACAACGTCATGGCGCAAAAAATGCATTAACTCCGCTTATCACAGTGAGCCGGAGTATCATCATGTCGCATTCGCACGAGAAAGGTTTGTTATATGGGCTTGAGGCCCGCATTGGTCCCGCCCCGGCGTTTCTGGCCGCATTGCAACATCTGCTCGCCAGCGTAGTGGGGATTATCACGCCACCGCTGATTATTGGTTCAGTTCTGGGATTAAATGCCTACATTCCTTATCTGATAAGCATGTCGCTGTTTGTTTCAGGGTTAGGCACTTTTATGCAGGCCAGACGCTTTTATGGCATTGGCGCGGGCATGATCTGCCTGCAGGGCACCAGTTTCGCGTTTCTCGGTGTGATTCTCTCCGGTGGGCTGATGGTGAAAGGGCGCGGCGGATCGCCAGAAGAGATTATGGCGATGTTGTTTGGCTGCAACCTGGTGGCAGCGCTGATTCCGATTCTGATTAGCCGCTGTGTGGGCTCACTGCGCAAAGTCCTGACGCCGGTTGTGACCGGCACAGTGATTACTCTCATCGGCATCAGCCTGATCAAGGTGAGCATCACCGACTGGGCTGGCGGTCACAACGCCACAGATTTTGGTTCGCCGGGGAATCTGGCGCTGGGAGCGCTGACGCTGCTGGTGATTGTGGCGCTTAACCGTTCGCGCAACCGCTGGGCAAGGCTGGTGGCAGTGGTGGCCGGCATCGCGGTGGGATGCGTGGCGGCAGTCTTAACCGGATATTTACAACTGCACGTCGCGCCGGAGAGCAGCTGGATGGTACTGCCAGCCTTCTTCCGGTTTGGTTTCGCCTTTGACTGGACTATCTTTCTGCCGATTGCACTCGTGTCGGTCATCGCCGTAATTGAAGCCGTTGGGGATCTCACGGCCAACTGCCTGATTTCACAGCAGCCCATCGCTGGCAAGCCTTTTCAGCAGCGGCTGCAGGGCGGTATTGTCGCTGATGGCCTGAGCTGTGTGCTGGCGGCGGTTTTCTCCGCCTTTCCTAACACCACGTTTGCGCAAAATAATGGGGTTATCCAGATGACGGGCGTTGCCAGTCGTTACGTAGGCATGCTCTTAGGCATTATGCTGGCGCTACTGGGGCTTTTTCCTTTTGTTGGCTCGCTGCTGCAGCAGATCCCGCCGCCAGTCCTTGGCGGAGCCACTATTGTGATGTTTGGCAGCGTCGTCGCTGCGGGTATCCGGGTGATGACACAGACGCCGCTGGGCCGCCGTGAGATGCTGATTGTCGCAATTTCATTCGGGATTGGTCTTGGCGTGGAAGCGGTGCCGGAGGTACTGAAGCAGTTCCCACCGCTAATTAACAGTCTGTTTGGTCATGCGGTAACGACCGGCGGTATTCTGGCGATTATGCTCAATCTGGTACTGCCAGACGAGGCATCTGCCGTGGAAGAGGTTGAGGCGGAAACACTGACTGAAAGTTAAAAGCTGAATAACGCACAACCGCTGAATAACGCACAACCGCTGAAGTTGCTCTGACAGACGGCTCAGAAATTCAAAGCGATGGGAGCATACGCCAGTAGCAAAGCATCGCGGACCAGGGATGGGAGCATACGCCAGTAGCAAAGCATCGCGGACCAGGGATGGGCCGCGCTGAGCCCGCCAGGGATGGCGTGGTTTGCGTCTTTGTCGAGGGCGTAAGCTCCCTGAGCTGGTAATAAATTAACAGTCATAATACGTCGTGACTTAACTGGCTTTAAGATGGAGTCGGCGAGGGGAATAGGGCCAGAGCGGCCCTTTTTCTGACTTATATCACTATTACGACATTATGGATTCAGACGACGACGGGTTCGACCCGAGCTGAGGTAATCCGCGATGTAATCCTGCGAAATCTCCCCGCTGTAGCGACCCTCTTCATCGACTATTGGCATCCAGACTGTATTGTGCTCATAGAGTTTGGACAACACCACGCGCAGGTTCTCTTCCGCTTTACCGGTGACCTTAAAGGTGTGCAGCTTCTCTTCACAACGGCCACTCACGTTACGCGCCTCGCGACGCTTCACGAAGCCCAGCGGCTTACCATCCTCATCGACCACGGTAATCGACCGCATATCGTTCTCATCCATGGTGCCAAAGGCTTCATCCAGTGGCGTTGAGCGGCGCACGGTGATGGTCGGCTGCTGATCGGTCACGTCTCCCGCCTGCACCAGTAACAGACGCTTAAGCGTGCGGTCCTGGCCCACAAACGAGCCAACGAAATCATTGGCCGGAGTCGCCAGCAACTCATCCGGGCTGGCGCACTGCACGATTTTACCCTGACCAAAGACGGCGATGCGGTCGCCGAGCTTGAGCGCCTCATCGATGTCGTGGCTCACCAGCATCACGGTTTTCTTCAACTGGCGCTGCATGTCGAGGAACTCGTTCTGGATCACTTCGCGGTTAATCGGGTCAACGGCACCAAACGGCTCATCCATCAGCAGCACCGGTGGATCCGCGGCCAGGGCGCGAATCACGCCGATACGTTGCTGCTGACCGCCGGACATCTCACGCGGATAGCGATGCAGGAACTTAGTCGGGTCCAGCGCGACCATGCTCATCAGCTCAGTGGCACGTTCACGACACTGCTTCTTGTCCCAGCCCAGCATGCGTGGCACTACAGTAATGTTCTCCTCAATGGTCATGTTGGGGAACAGACCTATCTGCTGGATAACATAGCCAATGTTGCGACGCAAAGTGGTGGTGTCCTGGGTACTGGTATCTTCGCCGTTGATCAGGATGCGGCCACTGGTGGCGGGGATCAGACGGTTAATCATTTTCAGCGTGGTTGTCTTACCGCAGCCCGATGGCCCCAGCAGTACACACATCTCACCGGCGGGTACGTGAAGGCTGACGTTATCGACGGCTTTGTTAGTAGTGCCGTTTTTCTGGGTAAAGGTTTTCGTCAGGTTTTCCAGCGTAATCATTATCGAATCCCCTTTGGAGTCAGCGCCTGCTGCAAACGGTGCAGCAGCCAGTCAAGAAAAATAGCCAGCAGACAAATCATCAGTGCCCCGGCAATCAACATACGAATATCACTGCCGCTGATCCCATCGAGCAGCAACTGGCCCAGACCGCCCGCGCCAATGACGGCAGCAATCGCCATCACGCCAACGTTCATCACCACGGCGGTACGGATGCCGCCAAAAATCACCGGCAGCGCCATCGGGATTTCAACCCAGCGCAGACGCTGCCAGAAGGTCATGCCGATGCCACGGCCCGCTTCACGCAGTCCATCCGGCAGATTCTCCAGCGCGGTGTGAGTGTTGCGCACAATCGGCAGCAGTGAGTAGAGGAACACCGCGGTGATCGCTGGCAGCGCGCCGATGCCCTGACCGATCAGCGAAAATACCGGAATCATCAGACCAAACAGCGCAATAGTAGGAATGGTCAGCACCACGGTAGCGATACCGAGTATCGGCGTTGCCAGCCATCTGACACGCACGATCAGAATGCCCAGCGGCACGCCAATCACAATGGCCAGGCCGACCGCCACCAGCACCAGCCAGCTGTGCTGCCAGCTCAGGGTGAGCAGGGTGCTCCAGTTATCCATGATGTAGTGAAGGGTATCCACAGTGCCTCCTTACAGCATGTTTTTGGATTGAAGGAAATCACGCGCCACGGTTTCCGGTGACTCATGATCGATATCGACCCGCTTGTTCAGCTCTGTGATCGCCTCATCAGTGATCTGAGCAGAAAGCTGATTAAGCGCGGTATCCAGCCCCGGATGGCTCGCCAGCACATCCTGACGCACGACCGGCGTCACGTTGTAGCTCGGGAAGAAGTGTTTATCATCCTCCAGCACTTTCAGGTTGAAGCCCTTAACCCGTCCATCGGTGGTGTAGATCAGACCGGCATCGACGAATCCATCGCGAATTGCGTTGTAAACCAGACCCGGGTCCATCTGGCGGATCTGCGGCCGATCGAGCGCCAGGTTATAGGTTTTCTGCAGGGGTTTCAGGCCGTCAGAACGACCGGCGAACTCCAGATCCAGCCCCAGACGCCAGTTATGGTCCGGGTCAGATTTCCGCACCTGCTCAATTTTCGCAACCAGCTGCGAGAGGGTGGTGATGCCTTCTTTTTCGGCCCGCTCACGGGTCATGGCAAAGGCATAGGTATTGTTCATCGGTGCCGGATTAAGCCACACCAGTCCCAGCTTTGCATCCAGCTTTTTGACCGTTTCATAGGCCTGCTGCGAAGACATCGGCTTGTTGATATGGTTGAAGATAATCAGTGAGGTGCCGGTATATTCCCAGGTCATATCAATCTGCTTGTTCAGCAGTGCATTACGACCAATGGTAGTGGCGATATTACGTTTAGGGACCACCTCAAAACCTTTCTTCTGCAACCACAGCACCGTCATCGCGGACAGGATATGCTGCTCGGTAAAACTTTTGGTTGCCATCACCAGCGGGGTGGCAGCCTGCGCCGTCTGGCTTAGCAGCAGCGTCGCAGTCAGCGCGACAACGCTTTTCTTAATCCACTTCGTTAGCATTACAAAGCTCCTTGTGGTCAGGCCGCAGCATGCGGACTCAGAAAGCGGCCCAGTGCGGCCAGCAGCATATCCAGAACCAGTGCCACCAGTGCGGTGGCAACGGCGCCCAGAATCAGTGTCGGGAAGTCATTCAGATAGATGCCCGGGAAGATCAGCTCACCAAAGCTGCTGGCACCAATCAGGAAGGCCAGTGGAGCGGTACCGACGTTGATGGCGGTGGCGATGCGCACGCCTGCGAGAATGACCGGCAGGGCGTTGGGCAGCTCAACCTGACGCAGACGTTGCCATTTGGTCATGCCGATGCCGTTGGCGGCCTCAATCAGCGACGGAGGAACCGCGCTCAGGCCAGAGAAGGTGTTTCGAACGATGGGCAGCAATGACGCCAGAAACAGCGCAATCAGCGCCGGACGATCGCCAATGCCGATGATTACCATCGCCAGCGCCAGCACCGCGAGCGGTGGCAGTGTGTTTCCCACATTGAAAATCTGCATCACATATTCTGCCCAGCGACGCGCAAACGGGCGACTGAGCAGGATGCCGCTGGGAATACCGACCAGCAGAGCGAACAACATTGACCAGAAAACTAAGAAGAGGTGCTGCTGCCCGAGATAGAGCAGATCGACTTTACGTGCGACCAGTTGATCCCAGCCTAAGCCCCAGATCAGTGCTGCGATCACCGCGACCACTGCAAGCACTGCCAGACCGGCGCGTTGGGCCAGTGAAGCATTTTGCATAGGAGAATCTCCCTGATGACGATCTCATTTGTTATAACAACCATAAACAGTCCGACAGGCGCGACAAAAACTGCCACCGCACCCAAAACCGAAACTGCGATAAAATGTAGATAAAATGACTGTTTACCCACTCTTTTTCAGCGAATACCGAATAAGATGGGGTAATGCTATAGCAGGCCTTTTTTGCACAAGCCAGCTTTTAAGCCATATATCAGGCAGATAGAAACAGGTTAAAATGGTGTTAAAGCCGCATAGCCGCTGGGTTAATGCGACAATAAAAAAAATTCATCGACATTTGGTGACAACGTCACAGATGACGCAAAAGATGCGCACGCGCGGGAAACTGCACTGGCTGTTTTTGAGCTAGCCTTGCAGATAAAAAAAGGAACCCTATGACTGAAAGCGCACAACTCCAGACCGGACATCGCCACTGGATCTTAATTGCCTGCATGCTGGCGATGTTTATGGCGGCCATTGAAGTGACGATTGTGGCTACCGCAATGCCCACTATCATTGCTGACCTTGGCGGTTTTTCGCAGTTTGGCTGGGTCTTCTCCATCTATCTGCTGACTCAGGCGGTCAGCGTACCGCTCTATGGGCGGCTGGCGGATATGGTGGGGCGCAAAACGATGTTTTTTGTCGGGACCGCCATCTTCCTGGTGGGATCGGTGCTGTGTGGGTTTGCCCATACGATGACCTGGCTGATCCTGTTCCGGGCATTTCAGGGCCTGGGCGCGGGCGCGATTATGCCGCTCAGCTCGACCATCGTGGCGGATATCTATTCACCGCGCGAACGGGCCAGCGTGCAGGGCTGGCTCTCCAGCGTCTGGGGTGTGGCGGCCATCGTCGGGCCACTGACCGGGGCCTGGCTGGTGCAGCACTTTAGCTGGTCGGTGATTTTCTGGGTTAACTTGCCGATTGGCCTGATGAGCATGCTGATGCTGGCGCGCTGGCTACCGTCGCACCAGAAGGAGGAGAAATCACAGCCGCTGAATCTGGCAGGAAGCGGCTGGCTGATGCTCTGCGTGACGGCCCTGCTGGTTGCGCTATTGCAGGCAGAACAGCTGGGCATCTGGCTGGTGCCGTTTCTGATGTTCTCGCTGTTTGCGGGCTGGCAGCTTAAACGCCATGAGCAACGTTCAGCAGCACCGCTGTTTCCGCTGATCATCTGGCGCAGCCGGCTTATCGTGGCGGGTAATGCGGGCAATCTGATTATCGGGGCGGCCATGATGGGCATCAGCGCGTTTTTACCCACCTGGATTCAGGGGATCCGCGGTGGCTCACCGTTGCAGGCGGGCAGTGTGCTGGCGATGATGTCGATTGGCTGGCCGCTGGCCAGTACCCTCAGCGGCAGACTGATGCTGCACACCTCCTACCGCTTTACCGCCCAGCTTGGCGCGCTCTTACTGGTGACGGGCAGCACCCTGCTACTGTTCTTACAGCCCGCAAGCTCTCTCTATCAGGCGGGCTTTACGGCGTTTCTGATCGGGACTGGCATGGGGATGACCAGCACCACGTTCCTGGTTTCTGTGCAGAATCAGGCGGACTATCAGATTCGTGGCATCTGCACCGCTTCAATCATGTTCAGCCGGATGATCGGCTCGGCGGTGGGAACGGCGATTATGGGCGCAGTGCTGAATCTGAATCTGCAATGGCGACTGCCACAGGTACAGGATCCGGTGCAGCAGATTATGTCAGAATCCAGTCGTCAGCATTTGCAGCCGGAAACGTTGCAACAGATGGTTGCGTCCATCGCGACGTCATTGCACTGGGTATTTGTGGTGGCACTGGTGATTGCGCTGTTTGCGGTGGGTGTGGCCTGGATGATGCCACGTCAGCGGCCGGAACAGGCGGACTAGCAGGCAGGGCGACAGGATGTCGCCCTGATTTGACGCTGACTACTGAGCAGGCGAGTCCTGTGAACTGCCTGCACTGGCGGGGACACTGGCTTCGTCGTCACGGCCTGTACGCTTATAAACAATCTTTTGTGTGTCGTTTTCACAATGTCCGACGACCTGACCGCCCGCCTGATCAACCTGATCGTTGGCGACCACGTCGAGACTAAAACCTGACTCAGGCACACCGTTCTGAATAATTTTCTGGCTGATGTCGGCTTTCACCGACTCACAGGATGCCTGTGCCATCAGCGGCAGAGCTAAAAACGCCGCGCTTAATAAAACCCTCTGTAGCTTCATCACGTCTTCCTTATGTTAGTCGTCCGTCATTACTATAGCTCAAAATTACGGCGCAACCGGGCGACCTGAACGGCGGTCCAGGCAACGCAGGGTGTTGGGTTCCCAGTAAGCGTTGAGATTAAGGCTCTGCTCGCATTTGTCGCGGGTGTCATAGGCGCGATCGGCCTTATCAAACTCTTTTTCGACGCGGGTGTTCACTTTGTTACGCAGCATGCGCGTGTCATTCCATTGCTCTTTATCCTGGCGCGCCGCTTCATTGCCCAGCGCGGTGCTGCCATCTTCAATGATCAGACGATTCGTATTCGCACTGGCAGTGAATGCCGCAGACGAGATCAGAACCAACAGCACGGCAGGGATCATTTTTTTCATCACAATATCCTTTAGTTAACGCAAACATCGCCTTCCGGGACGTCTGTTGCAGCGGGTATGCTTTAAGCCTGGCCCACCAGCCGTCATTGTTGCTGTAAGTCCGGACAGGGAAAGCGCGAAGCAATCCGGCGTACATGCGTGGTGATGGTGAGCGCTGCCCGGGTTCAGGCTAAAAATAAAATAGCCCGATGACAGAGATTCTTATTATATCATCGCCGTTTCTTCGCTCACCAGTGGTGAGTCATTTGTTTACGTTCAGGAGAGGTTAGGGTGCTGATTAAAACCGCCTTGCTGTTTTTTATTACCGCGCTGGCGGAGATCATCGGCTGTTTTTTGCCCTGGTTATGGCTAAAAAAAGGGGGCTCAGCCTGGCTGTTACTGCCTGCAGCGGCGAGTCTTGCGCTGTTTGTCTGGCTGCTGACCCTGCATCCTGCCGCCAGTGGACGGGTCTATGCCGCTTACGGTGGCGTCTATGTGCTGACTGCGCTGCTTTGGTTGCGGGTAGTGGATGGCGTGAAGTTAAGCGCGTGGGACTGGAGCGGGGCAGTGATCGCCTTCAGCGGCATGCTGATCATCGTGATGGGCTGGGGGCGCGGGTAGCGCCAGCCGGACGGACTGGCGCTGCAGAGGCTTAAGGCTTATGGACTTTCAGGCCTGCCAGCGTCTGGCTGACCGGCATCATTTCAAGACTGTTGATGTTGACATGCTTAGGCAGCGTGGCAACCCACCAGACCGCTTCTGTGACATCTTCGGGTGTTAAAGCCTTTGCGCCTTCATAAACCTGGCCCGCTTTGTCATCATCGCCCTTAAAGCGCACATTGGAAAACTCCGTGCCGCCGACAAGGCCGGGTTCTATATCGGTGACGCGCAGTGCCGTACCGTGCAGATCGGTTCGCAGGTTAAGGCTGAACTGACGGACAAACGCTTTGGTTGCACCATACACGTTGCCGCCGGCATAAGGCCAGCTACCGGCAATCGAGCCAATGTTGATGATGTGGCCGATATCGCGCTCTACCATGTGGGGCAGCAGGGCGCGGGTCATGTAAACCAGGCCTTTGGTGTTGGTGTCGATCATGTTTTCCCAGTCTTCAACATTCGCTTTGTGCGCAGGTTCAATCCCCAGCGCCAGACCGGCGTTGTTAACCAGTACATCAATATTGCGCCACTCTGCCGGTAAGTGCGTGACCATCTCTTCAATGGCGGCACGGTTACGCACATCCAGCTGCACCGTATAAAGATTCTCGCCCAGCTCCTCCTTCAGCGCTTTTAAACGCTCGGCGCGGCGTCCGCTGGCAATGACTTTGTGACCATTCTCAATAAAGCGGCGGGTGATGCTTTCACCAAAACCGGCGGTCGCGCCGGTGACAAAAATAATCATCTCACTGTTCCTTATGCCATTTTCAGAGTCGATGACTTCACCATAGCATTTCATTTCCGCTTCTGCGCGTTGAAAAATCGCCAGGCCTGTAAATGGATTTTACCGGTTAACTGACTGCGCCTTTTCAGGGCAGGCTGCACCTAAAAAGGGCACGTTTCCCTTCGGCAGGCCATACTCAGAATGATCAGTTTACATAAAATTGAGTCGCAACCGTTTGCCTCCGTTCCGCAAACGGTTGCTAAGCCATCTGTGGTGATTTATGTTGCGCAACAGGCGGTAAATGATTTATTTGATTGATTTATAATGATTTTACGGCTCACCAGTTCTGGCACGCAGGTTGCAAGGCTATAACAGGAGATTTCCCTGCAACTATTCTATCGCGCTTTCAGAAAGGACAACCCATGCTATCAGCAACCGACACGGCGATTCGCGCCAGCTTCTTTGACTTTACTGGTGTCGTGGATCAGCCCGACGACCTGGCCGGTAAGGCGCGCTATCTGGACGATGCGGTGCTGTTGCTGCGTGACGGACGCGTAGCAGGGCTGGATAGCTGGGAGAACAGCGAGGCGATGCTGGCAGGCCATCCGATTACCGATCTGCGCGGCAAACTGATCGTACCTGGCTTTGTCGATACGCATATTCACTATCCACAGACAGAGATGATTGGTGCGTTTGGTGAACAGCTGCTGGAGTGGCTGAATCACTACACTTTTCCGGTTGAAGCGCAGTATCACTGTCCTGACCATGCGGCCAAAATGTCCGCCTTTTTCCTGCATCAGCTGCTCTCAAATGGCACTACCAGCGCACTGGTGTTTGGTACTGTCCATCCGCAATCGGTGGAGGCGCTGTTCAGTGCCGCAGAAGCCCTGAACATGCGACTGATTGCCGGGAAGGTGATGATGGATCGCAATGCGCCCGACAATCTTACCGAAACCCCGGAGCAGAGCTACCAGCAGACACGGGCGCTGATTGAGCGCTGGCATAATCGTGGACGGCTGAGCTACGCCCTGACGCCGCGTTTTGCGCCGACCTCCTCCCCGCAACTGCTGGAAAAAGTGCAGCAGCTGCGCCAGGCATTTCCGGATACCTGGCTGCATACCCATCTCAGTGAAAATCCACAGGAGGTGGCCTGGGTAAAAGCGCTGTTCCCGGAGCGTGAGGGCTATCTGGATGTTTATCATCATCACCAGCTAACCGGGCGTCGCAGCGTCTTCGCGCACTGTCTGCATCTGGACGATAAAGAGTGGCAGTGTCTGCACGATACCGATTCTTCTATTGCTTTCTGTCCCACCTCAAACCTCTTCCTCGGCAGCGGCCTGTTTAACATTAAACGCAGCTGGCAGCAGGGCGTGAAGGTGGGAATCGGCACGGATGTCGGCGCGGGCACCACCTTTAATATCCTGCAGACGCTGGGCGAGGCTTACAAAGTAGGCCAGTTGCAGCATTACCGGCTCAGCGCCGCTGAAGCCTTTTATCACGCCACGCTGGGCGGAGCGCGTGCGCTGGATCTCGACCACGCCATCGGAAATTTTAACATCGGCAAAGAAGCCGATTTTGTCGTGCTCGATCCGGCAGTCTCTGCGCTGCAGCAGCTGCGTATTGGCAATAGCAAAGATATCTGGGAAAAGCTGTTTGTATTAATGACGCTAGGCGACGATCGCAATATTGCCCAGACCTGGGTAAATGGTCGTCCGGTCTGGCAGCGCGACGCACAGGAGCAAGCCGCATGATTGAGTTTTTGTTAAACAACCAGCTGGTCAGGGAAGAGGCACTTGACCCCAATCTTACGGTGCTCAACTATCTGCGCACCCGTCAGCATCGTCCTGGTACCAAAGAGGGCTGCGCCTCTGGTGACTGTGGCGCCTGCAGTGTCACCCTGGGAAAAGCCGTCAGGGGTGAGATGCAGTATGAAACGGTCAATAGCTGTCTGACGCTGGTCTCGTCATTACAGGGTAAACAGCTGATCACCGTAGAGGATCTGCGTCACGGTCGTGCACTGCACCCGGCGCAGCAGGCGATGGTCGACTGCCACGGCTCACAATGCGGATTCTGCACGCCGGGTTTTGTCATGTCGCTGTTCAGCCTGCAAAAAAACGCAGCGGGCTGGGATCGCCATCAGGCGGAAACGGCGCTGGCCGGTAACCTTTGCCGCTGCACCGGCTACCGGCCCATTATGGCTGCCGCAGAACAGCTCTGCTCCCAGCCGGTCACTGACCAGTTCGATCACAGTGCCGCCGCCACCGTGCAGCGGCTGGAGGCGCTGGCTACCCCGGACATGCAGGAGATAGACGGTGAAGGCCGCCGTTGTTTCCTGCCCAAAACGCCGGCTCAGCTGGCAGGGATCTACCTGGCGCATCCCGATGCGAAACTGATTGCCGGTGGTACCGACCTCAGCCTGCAGATTACCCAGCAGCATAAGAGAATACCGCTGCTGATTGCGCTGGAACAGGTGGCCGCGCTTAAGGTCTGCAGTGAATTTGACGATCATTACCTGCTGGGTGCAGGTGCCTCACTGCAGCAGGTCAGTGAGTTTCTTGCCACCCGCATTCCTGGTGTCAGCGAGATGCTGCAGCGGTTTGCCTCACTGCAAATTCGTCTGCAGGGCACACTGGGCGGTAATATCGCTAATGCGTCCCCGATAGGCGATGCGTCGCCGGTGCTGCTGGCCCTCAATGCAAGTTTGCTGCTGCAGCGCGGTGAAGAACAACGCAGCCTGCCGCTGGACCAGTTCTTTACCGGCTATCGGCAGACACAGCTGGAAAAAGGGGAGTTTATCCGCGCAATTCGCATTGATAAGGTGACGGTGTCACCTGATTTTGTCGCCTGGAAAGTCTCCAAACGGCTGGATGATGATATCTCCGCCGTCTTCGCTGCCTTTAACCTGCAAATCGAACAGGGCGTGGTGAGTGGTGCCCGCATCGCCTTTGGCGGTATGGCGGCGACGCCAAAACGCGCCCACCACTGTGAACAGGCGCTGATGGGTCAGCCACTGAATGCCGTGACGGTGTCACGTGCCGCTGCCGCGCTTGCGTCTGATTTCCAGCCGCTTTCCGATTTTCGCGCCAGCAGTGACTACCGTCTGCAGGTCGCCCGTAACCTGCTTCGCCGCTACTGGCATCGCCATAACGGCGAAATCACCTGCCTTGAGGTCTCTCGCTATGTCTCATAACCGCCCGGAACTCAACGAAGAGGTCATCAAGGCCCAGTATGCCGCCGATTTACAGAGCGGCGTAGGCCGGAGTAACCGCCATGAAAGCGCGGAGAAACATGTCTCTGGCGAGGCGCATTTTATCGACGATAAACCGGAGTTGCCGGGTTTACTGCATCTCTGCCCGCGTCTGAGTGAACACGCGCATGCGCGCATCGTGAATATTGATGTGCAGCCCTGTTATGCCGTGCCGGGTGTCGTCAGCGTATTAACCTGGCAGGATGTGCCGGGCATCAATGATGTCGGGCCGCTGGAGCCGGGCGATCCGCTGCTGGCGCATGACAAAGTCGAGTACCTGGGGCAGATCGTGATTGCCGTCGCGGCGGACTCCCCTGACGCTGCACGTCTTGGCGCGGCCGCAGCGGTGATCGAATATGAGGTGCTGGAACCGCTGCTGGATGTTGAGCAGGCCCTGGCGCAGGGCAGCTTTGTACAGGAACCGCACATCCACCAGCGCGGTGATGTGGACGCGGCGCTGGCGCGTGCGCCGCATCGGGTCAGCGGGTCGTTTCATATTGGCGGCCAGGAGCATTTCTATCTGGAAACCCAGACGGCAATGGTCATCCCTGGTGAAGATCAGCAGCTGCAGGTCTTTTCTTCCACTCAAAACCCCACGGAAGTGCAGAAGCTGGTGGCGGAAGTCATGGGCATCAGCCTGAATAAGGTGACGATAGATATGCGCCGTATGGGCGGCGGCTTTGGTGGCAAAGAGACGCAGGCCGCCGGTGTCGCCTGTCTCTGCGCCATCGTAGCCCGTCAGACGGGGCGGGCGGCAAAGATGCGACTCTCACGCCGCGACGACATGCGCGTGACCGGCAAGCGCCATCCTTTCTTTGTGCGTTACGAGGCAGGCGTTGAGGAGGATGGCCGGCTGTGTGGCATCAAAATCGATCTGGCCGGTAACTGCGGTTACTCGCTGGATCTGAGCGGATCCATTGTCGATCGCGCCATGTTCCACGCCGATAATGCGTATTACCTCGGCGATGCGTTGGTCACGGGCTATCGCTGCCGCACGAATACCGCCTCCAACACCGCCTATCGCGGCTTTGGCGGACCGCAGGGTATGGTGGCGATTGAACAGATCATGGATCACATCGCCCGCCACCGTGGGCTGGATCCGCTGGCGCTGCGCAAGCGTAACTATTATGGCAAGCAGGATCGCAACATCACCCATTACCACCAGCAGGTCGAGGACAATCTGCTGGATGAGATTACCGAACAGCTGGAGCAGAGCAGCGACTATCAGGCGCGTCGCGCGGAAATCAGGGCGTTTAACGCCCGCAGTTCGCTACTGAAACGCGGTCTGGCGCTGACGCCGGTAAAATTTGGCATCTCATTTACCTCCAGCTTCCTTAATCAGGCGGGCGCGCTGATCCTGATTTACACCGATGGCACGGTGCAGCTGAATCATGGCGGCACCGAGATGGGCCAGGGCCTGAACACCAAGGTGATCCAGATTGTCGCCGAAGTACTGCAGATAGAGACCGATAAAATCCAGATTACCCCCACCGACACCGGTAAAGTGCCCAATACCTCGCCAACAGCGGCCTCCAGCGGTGCTGACCTCAACGGTAAGGCGGCGCAGAATGCGGCTGAAATCCTGCGCGATCGCATGACCGCCATGCTCTGCGAACTGCATCAGTGCGACGCTGCGGCGGTGAGCTTCCGCAATGGCGTGGTACGTGCCGGAGAAAAACATTACACCTTCGCTGAGGTGGCGAAACTGGCGTGGCTGAATCAGGTGCCGCTCTCTGCCACCGGCTACTATCGCGTACCAGGCATTCATTACGACCGCGTTGCCGGGCGCGGCACGCCATTCTATTACTACGCCTATGGCGCGGCCTGCTGCGAGGTCGTCATCGACACCTTAACCGGCGAATCCCGCCTGCTGCGCGCCGACATCCTGCATGACGTTGGTGCCTCGCTGAACCCGGCCATCGACATCGGTCAGGTCGAAGGAGGCTTTGTCCAGGGTGTCGGCTGGCTCACCTGCGAAGAGCTGGTGTGGAATGACAAAGGTCAGCTGCTGACCGACGGTCCCGCGAGCTATAAAATTCCCGCCATCAGTGACGTGCCGGCGGATCTGCGGGTCACACTGGTGGAGAACCGCAAAAACCCGAAAGACACAGTCTTCCACTCCAAGGCCGTTGGCGAACCGCCGTTTATGTTAGGGATAGCTGCCTGGTGTGCGCTGCAGGATGCGGTCGCCAGCGTGGCGGATTACCGCCAGCATCCGTTGCTGGATGCGCCCGCTACACCGGAGCGCATCTTCTGGGGCGTGCAGCGTCTGTCGGGAGCTATTGATGATCTATCATGACTGGATAGGCGTGCTTCACCAGTTGCGTGAAAAACGGCAAAGCTGCGTGCTGATTACCGTGCTTAGCGAGCACGGTTCGGTGCCCCGTGACAGCGGCAGCAAAATGGTCGTCACACAGCAGGAGAGCTTTCTCACCATCGGTGGCGGTCATCTGGAATTTGCGTGTATCGCCCAGGCCAGGGCGATGCTGCAGGATGGGGCGACCGCGCCCCATACCGATGATTTCAGCCTCGGCGCGCGGCTTGGACAATGCTGTGGTGGCAAAACGAAGATTTTGTTTGAGCCGCTGCTGCAGGCGCAGCCGGAGATATTTCTGTTTGGTGCAGGTCATGTCGGACAGGCACTGGTTAACCTGCTGGCGACGTTACCCTGTCACATAAACTGGATTGACAGCCGTCCGGCGCAATTTTCCAGCGTCCCTGCGGGCGTAGTGACCTGGCAGCCCGATGATCCGCTCGATTGCGTGGCGCAGGCGCCTGCGGGCAGCTACTTTATTATCATGACCCACCATCATCCGCTGGACTTTGAACTGTGTGAAGCGGTGCTGAAACGCGGGGATTTCCGCTATGCCGGATTAATCGGTTCGTCGACGAAAAACCAGCGTTTTCGCTACCGGCTGGCAGGCAGGGGCGTTCAGAGCGAATCACTGGCGCGCCTGCGCTGCCCGATTGGTCTGCCGGATGTTAAAGGCAAGCTACCCGCCGAGATTGCGGTGGCGATTGCCGGTGAAATTATCTGCGTTTATCAGCAACATATCACCTGAGTTGTGGCCTGCGCGGCAACCTGTCAGGATAAGACTTTGCGATGCCCCATCAGGAGCGAACCATGAACGCCCGTCAGAATCCCTTCTTTAGCGTCAGCACACTGCCTTATCATGCTCCGCCTTTTGACCAGATAGAGGAGCAGGATTTCCTGCCTGCGCTGCAGGCGGGCATCGAAGAGAAGCGTCAGGAGATCGAGGCGATCGCCCTGAGTAGCGAAGCGCCCACCTTTCTTAACACCTTTGAAGCACTGGAGAAGAGCGGACAGCTGCTTAACCGGGTCAATCTGGTCTTTGGTGCCATGACCTCGGCCCATACCAGCCCGTATCTGCAGCAGGTGGATGAGGAGATAGCGCCCCAGCTTACCGCGCTCAACGATGACATCATGCTGAACCGGCCGCTGTTTTCACGGCTCGACGCGGTCTATCTGCAGCGCGCTAAACTGGATGCTGAATCAAAACGTCTGGTTGAAGTGATCTGGCAGCGCTTCCAGCTGGCGGGGGCCAATCTGCCTGAGGCGCAAAAACAGCAGCTTAAAGCGCTGAATCAGGAGGCCGCACGCCTCGGTACGCGCTTCACCAACAGACTGCTGGCTGCCACCAAAGCGGGTGGACTTGTCGTCAATGATTTGCAGCAGCTGGCGGGTCTGTCGCCGGCCGATCTGGCCGTAGCACAGGCGGAAGCGCAGGCGCGCGGGCTGGAAAAAAGCGGGTTGCTGGTGCTGCAGAACACCACGCAGCAACCGGCGCTGCAGAGTCTCGCCGATCGCGCAACCCGTGAAGCGCTGTTTAAGGCGGGCGTGACGCGCACGGAAAAAGGGGATGAAAACGACACCCGCGAGCTGGTGTTAAGGCTGGCGCAGGTCAGGGCGGAGCAGGCCCGGCTGCTGGGATTTGCCAGCTATGCGGAGTGGAAACTGCAGGATCAGATGGCCAAAACCCCCAAAGCAGCGCTGGCCTTTATGCACAACATCGTGCCCGCTGCGCGCGCCCGTGCCGAACGCGAAGCCGCGGCTATCCAGCAGACTATCGATAAGCAGCAGGGCGGCTTTACCCTGCAGGCCTGGGACTGGCGTTTTTATGCTGAACAGGTGCGGCGCGCACGCTATGACCTCGATGAGAGCCAGATTAAGCCCTACTTTGAGCTTAACTCGGTGCTGCAGAACGGGGTGTTCTGGGCGGCGACACAGCTCTATGGCATCCGTTTTACCCCGCGACAGGATCTGCCGGTTTATCATCCTGACGTGCAGGTCTATGAAATTTTCGATGCGGACGAGACGCCGCTGGCGTTGTTCTATACCGACTTCTTTAAGCGTGACAGCAAAGGCGGCGGTGCCTGGATGAGCAACTTCGTCAACCAGTCGACGCTGCTCGACACCAAACCAGTGATCTATAACGTCTGTAACTACACCAAACCGCCCGCCGGTGAACCGGCGCTGCTGAGCTGGGACGACGTCATTACGATGTTTCATGAATTCGGCCACACGCTGCACGGCCTGTTTGCCAGCCAGCGCTATCCGAGCCTGTCAGGCACGGAGACCCCGCGCGATTTTGTCGAGTTTCCTTCGCAGATCAATGAGCACTGGGCCAGCGAGCCGGCGGTGTTCCGCAACTACGCTCGCCACTATCAGACGCATGAGCTGATGCCCGCTGAGCTGCATGAAAAGATTGTCCGGGCCGCAACGTTCAACAAAGGTTATGAGATGAGCGAGTTGCTGGCTGCCGCGCTGCTGGATCTGCACTGGCATAGCCTTAACCGTGATGCCGCGCCGCAAAGCGTGGAGGGATTCGAGCAGCAGGCGTTGCAGAGCGACAATATGGCGCTGACAGCGGTGCCGCCGCGCTATCGTTCCAGCTATTTCCAGCACATCTGGGGCGGCGGTTATGCCGCAGGGTATTACGCCTATATCTGGACGCAGATGCTCGCCGACGATGGCTATCAGTGGTTTGCGGAGCATGGCGGATTGACGCGTGAGAACGGCGATATCTTCCGACAGAATATTCTGTCACGTGGGAACAGCAGCGATCTTAAAACGCTGTATGAAAGCTGGCGGGGCGCGGCCCCACAGCTTGAGCCGATGCTGAAAAATCGCGGTCTGGCGGATTCATAATGAAAAGGGCTGTCACCATGACAGCCCTTTTGTTATTGGGGCTAGCCCAGCGGGCCACCTTCAATGGTTTCGCACATTCCGGCCAGCACCCGCTCACCGGTTTCGTTTTTCAGTGACTGATACCACTCTGCCGTGACCGCCGGGTCGCGAGCATGGGTGACATCACAGCGTTTGCGCGCTTTCAGCACCAGATCTTTGACCCGCTCAACGCGGCGCGCCTGATAGCGTAGCAGCGCATCTTCGATGCCCAGCGAATGTGAGGCCAGCGTCGACGCCAGCACCACAGCATCTTCCATCGCCGCGCAGCCGCCCTGACCAATATCGGGGGTGGTGCTGTGGGCTGCATCACCCAGCAGAGCAACGCGTCCTTTCACAAAGCGACTAAAGGGTTCAATGTCGTGGATCTCAACCCGGTTGGTGGTGTCGGGATTAATCGCCGCGATCAGCTGCTGTACCGACTCCGCCCAGCCCTGGAAGTAGCCGGTTAAATCGGCTTTCACGGTGATGCGATCCTGCGGCAGACCTTTCGGCAGCGGCACATCAAAGAAGAAGTAGAAGCGATTACCGCTGACCGGCATCAGCGAAACGCGTTTGCCGTCACCGACAAAGGTAGTCCACTGATCGGCGGGTGCAATCCGCTCGTCAATGGTGACCAGCCCATTCCAGTTAACGTAACCGGCGTAACGGCGCTCCAGCTTCTCTTCCAGCACATATTCACGAATCACCGAATGGGTGCCATCGGCAGCAATCAGAAAATCGCCGGTGGCCTGACTGTTGTCAGAAAAGGTGGCGATCACGCCGTCTGCGGTCTGTTCAACCTGGATCACCCGCTTACCAAACTGGACCCGTTCACGGCCAAAGGTATCAATCAGCATCGCCTGCAGCTCTGCACGCGCTACCGGATAAGGGTATTCACCAACCTGTTGAACCAACGGCGCCATGCTGAAGCGGGTCAGAGGTACGCCGGTCGCGCCGTCGTGATAAGCCATAAAGGCCATGTTACCGCCCAGCTCACGCAGCGCGGCTTTCATTCCCAGCGCATTCAGGCATTTAACGCCGTTGGGCCAGATGGAAATCGCCGCGCCGACAGGCTTCATTTCCTGCACCGCTTCGTAAACTTCCACGTCAATTCCGGCTTTCTCCAGCGCAATGGCGCTGCTCATTCCGCCAATACCGCCACCAATCACGATTGCTTTCATAATGCTCTCCTGTCTGCATAGACTTTTCCTGCAACTTTTGTACCAGAGGGAGGCCTACAGGGAGAGTGAGTAGAAAAAACAGGTTAATCAGTACGTTGACATATAATCTCTGAGGTGGCTGCGTCGTCTGATTGCTGACCTCATGCACTTAAATGTGGCAAAAGGTCGAATCAAAAGGGTGCAGTGATCATTTTTTCTGCATCGATTGTTTCATCATTCATCAGGTGCAGTCGGTCAGTTTCAGAGCCATTTATCCTTCAGCGTGCATTGTCGGCGGCTTAGCCTTATACCCGTTTTAATTTGTTTAAAAATTATAAACTAAATCACCCGCTTCCCTGAAATCAGCCCGCCCGGGCAGCGTCATATTCTCATGACACACAGCACACCCTTTTCCGTGGCTTTGCCTCTTTATCGGACAATAATGCGCTGTGACGTTATCAGAAAGCCTTGTTCAGTACAGGCGCGCAGGCACGACGAAGGCCTTCCGGTTATGGCTTTTATTGATTAGTAAGGTTAATTATTTCGAGGCGAAACGGTCTTTTAGGATATTGCTCAAACGCATCTGGCACGATCGCGTGATATAGATCACTGTGGACATAAAGGACTCTGGAAAACGACCATGAAAGTTGGAATCACGAATAACCAGTATCCGGAGCAACGTAATATTTTAGTTAATCCGGAAAACCAGTACATCAATCTGAAAAAGAGAAATCTTTTCTATTTTATCAACCCGTTACGAACCCGATTGCTCAAGAAAAACAAAACCTTTGTCTTTCAGCCTGTGCCTTTTTCAGGGGCAGCGCGGGCTGACATCCTGCATCTGTTTAATGAGGTTGCGATTACCCGACAGAAGTGGGTCGCCTCATTTGAGACTGAGCTGCCGCGCGTGCTGCCGGTGGCTGGCGTAGCCAAGCAGGATAACCCTGAGCTGCAACGCCTGATCCCCTATCTGTTAAAAGACAATTGCCTGGGGCTGATTGCCATTTCCGACGCCACGCTGAACATTCAGATGAAGCTGTTCAAAGCGGATGTCGCCCGGCAGATTCAGCGTAAAACCGTGGTGCTGCATCCGCCACAGACGCTGTTTGTTCAGCAAAAAGCGCCACGCCAGTCAGGTACGCTCAGGCTGATTTTTGCCGGTAACGAGTTCTACCGCAAAGGCGGAGCCGAAGTGGTGCTGGCTATCAGTGAGCTGATTGAAGAGAAGCGGCTGGATGCGTCGCAGCTGGATGTGCAGCTGATTGGTGATCTCGCTAAGCGCCGCAACGTTGCTCACCGCCAGTTCCAGGATGACGAGGCTTTTTACCGCGACATTGAGAATCGCATCAAACGCCATCGCTGCTTTACGCATCATACCCAGATGGAAAACAGTGCGCTAATGCAGCTGTTCCGCCAGAGCGATGCCGGCCTGTTACCGACCTGGCAGGAAACCTACGGGTTTTCTGTACTGGAAATGCAGGCTAATGGCTGCCCGGTGATCACCAGCAACGTGCGTGCATTGCCAGAAATTAACCCGGATAGCGCGGGCTGGGTGCTGGCGGGTCCGCTGAACGCGGACCGTGAATACAGCATTACGTCAACAGAGCAGAAAACGCAGCTGCGACAGTCCCTGGTGGAAGGGCTTAAATCCACGCTGCTCGCCATCATCGAACGTCCTGAGATGCTGCAGGAGAAAGGCGAGGCGGCGATTCTGCGCATCAAAGAGCAGCATGATACCGGGCGCTACATTGCCCGGCTCAACGATATTTACCGTCGTGGCGTAGTGAATGCCACTTAACATCCTCCTGGTGTCTCAATTTGATTAGATTTCTCTGACGGCGCGCGCCAGACTAGCCATACTTAGCGCAGCGTCCCACTGGAGAACTCTTATGAAAATTATCCTCACTCTGCTGCTGTCCGGATTACTGGGCAGCAGCGCCTTCGCTCAGCCCGCACCGGTTTTTCCGGCCCGCGCGCCTCTGGTTCAGCTGACCCCTGCGGCAGCCCGCTGTGATGTCTCCGCCTGTCAGACCAACTGCTACGTCGAACAGTCACACTGCAACACCCGTGAAAACGGTGTCTGCAGTTCAGAGGCGCAGATGTGCGTACAGGCGTGTGCCAGCCAGTGTAAATAATTCATTTCAGTGAAGAAGCCTTTAGTTGCCAATGAAAAAGTCTGTGTTTTATTTTGCTTTACTGTCTCTTTCTGCCAGCTGTGTTGCCGCCGATCTCTCTTCACAGCAGGTCACTTCTCTGGTTAAAGCCGCGATCGAACCGCTGATGGAGCAGCAGGCGATCCCGGGCATGTCGGTGGCGGTGCTTTACAAGGGCCGGGCGCAGTTTGTGAACCTCGGCGTGGCCGATCTCGCATCAGGCCGCCAGGTGACGGAAAATACGCTGTTTGAGCTGGGTTCGGTGAGCAAAACGTTTACCGGTACGCTGGCAGGTATCCTGATCCGCAACGGTGACATTCGCCTCAATGATCCCGTACAGAAATACTGGCCGCAGCTGACCGGTGAACAATGGCGTCCGGTGAGGATGCTGCACCTGGCGACCTATACCGCCGGTGGCTTACCTTTACAGCTGCCGGATGAGGTTACCGATCAGACCTCACTGCTGCGCTTTTATCAGGAATGGCAGCCAAAAGCATCACCAGGCACGCTTCGTCAGTACTCTAACGCCAGTATCGGTCTGTTTGGCTCGCTGATGGTGAAGGGTGATTATGAGCAGGCGATGGCGCGTAATGTGTTTCAGCCGCTGCGGCTGACGCGCACTTATATCACCGTGCCGCCCTCAATGATGCTGGACTACGCGTGGGGCTATAAAAAGGGTCAGCCGGTTCGGGTTTCCCCCGGCATGCTGGATGCCGAAGCGTACGGCGTTAAATCCACCGCGCGTGACATGCTGACCTTTATGCAGGCCAACGTCGATCCTAATCGCCTCTCCTCGGGCAACACTGTGTTGCGTAATGCTATCCGCACCGCACAGTCGCGCTATTTCAAAATCGGCAGTTTCTGGCAGGGACTGGGCTGGGAGATCTATGATTTGCCTGCCACTGCCGACACCATCATCAGCGACAGTGACAATGGTGTTGCGTTACAACCGCGGCCAGCGACCCTGCTAAATCCGGTCGGGCCCTCACTGAACGCCAGTTGGGTGCATAAGACCGGTGCCACCAATGGATTCGGTGCTTATATCGCGTTTATCCCTGAGCAGAACAGCGGCATAGTGATGCTCGCCAACAAAAATTACCCCAATCCGCTGCGCATAAAGGCCGCCTGGCAGATTCTGCAGGCGTTACATCAGGGCACGCCTTAATACCTATCTGCTTACTCTGCGACGGGGTAAGGCTGGCACCTCCTGTTCATTTGAGCTAAAATAAAAATCAAATGAACAGGAGGGCTGCTATGTCCATCGCCATCTATACACCCGCTCAGCATCGTCGCGATACGTCGTTGCTGCATGCACTGAACCTGCCGGATACGCTGCCCGATGCGCACCAGCGAATTGCAGTGGGGTTCAGCAGCGGCGTGCTGAAACGCACGGCGTCATTGTCCACCTTTGACGAAGGCTGGCTATGCCGTCTGGCGGGCATTGACCGCACCACCTATAACCGCAAAGTGAAAGATCCTGATCAGACCTTTTCGCCCGACCAGAGCGGACGCATCTACATGCTGATTCGTGTTCTCTCTGCCGCCAGTAAACTGTTCCGCGACGACAGGCAGCGCCTGGTGCAGTGGCTGGAAACGCCGGCTAAAGCGCTGGGAGGTAAAAAACCGGCGGAAATGACCACCACGGTAGCGGGTGCAGAAGCGGTCATTAACCTGATTGGTCAGCTTGAGCATGGCGTGATTACCTGATGGCGGTGCCTTTTTACCGTCTGGTGAAGCGTGAATATGCAATGACCGCTTTTGATGGGTTTGGTGCCCGTACTTATGGCGGGCGCTGGAACTCTGTGGGCACGGTTTGTGTTTATATGGGATCGAGCCGGGCGCTGTGTGTGCTGGAGGCCTTAGTGCATCTCACCATTCAGGATCTGGCGCATGACTACGCTATGCTGGCGATTAGTGTGCCAGAGGCTCTGATCACCGAGCTCTCGCTGTCGGCATTGCCCGACGACTGGCAGACCGATCCTGCACCCGCCTCTACACGGCAGATTGGAGACGACTGGCTCGCCAGCCCGGACAACGGCCTGGTGCTCAAGGTGCCCAGCACGCTGACCGGTGAGTGGAATGCGTTGTTCAATCCCCGTCATCCGGCGGCGGCCGGCATCGTCAGCAAGGTGGTGGTGGAGCCGTTTTTCTTCGATCCGCGCTTCCGGCTGCAGTAGGGCGCTAACAGGCTTTCCCGGTCACCTCGCGCAATCTGAACAGGCACACCAATGCCATTCGGTTGCCACCGTGGCGGCTGGGTAACGAAACGAAAGAAAGCGGGACAAAAAAATGGCCGCATAACGCGGCCATCGGGATATTGTTACAGCGTGCCGGTACCGCCATCAGAGCACCAGACCTGACCGGAAGAGTAGCTGCTTTCGGTTGAGGCCAGCGTGACATAGAGCGGGGCGATTTCAACCGGCTGGCCCGGGCGACCCATCGGTGAATCGGCGCCAAACTGTTTCACTTTCTCCATTGGCTGTCCACCGCTGGACTGCAGCGGCGTCCAGTAAGGACCTGGGGCAACAGCATTGACCCGGATACCCTCGCCACCCAGCTGTTTAGCCAGTGATTTCGTAAAGGCGACAATGCAGGCTTTGGTCTGCGCATAATCCAGCAGAATATCGCTGGGTTTAAACGCCTGAACCGAAGAAGTATTAATAATGGATGCACCGCGTGGCAGATATTCCAGCGCCGCTTTGGTGATCCAGAACATGGCATACACGTTAGTTTTAAACGTCGCATCAAAATCTTCCGTACTCAGGGTACGGATGGACTCATTAAATTGCTGACGACCGGCGTTATTCACCAGAATATCCAGACCGCCTAATTTATCGGCTGCGTCTTTAACCAATTGCTGACAAAATTCTTCAGAACGAATATCGCCCGGAATAGCGAAAACTTTACGGCCTTCCGCTTCGATTAATTTAACCACTTCATCAGCGTCGGGCTGTTCTTCAGGCAGGTAATTGATCACTACGTCTGCGCCTTCGCGGGCATAAGCGATAGCTACCGCGCGGCCAATGCCGGAGTCACCACCGGTGATAAGCGCCTTACGGCCAGTCAGTCTGCCTGTGCCGCGATAGCTGGTTTCACCGTGATCGGGAACCGGGATCATTTTGCTGGCCAGGCCTGGTGCCTGTTGTGGCTGATCCTCAAAAGGAGGTTTAGGGAATTGATCCAGATCGAGCGTCTTGTTAGTGGGTGTCGCCATTGTATGCTCCTTGAACAACGTTATCTGAGACATTAAGCCTGGCACAAATGTGATATTTGTCACATCTGACTGCTGATTCATTGAGCAGGTAAAACCAGAAGAAATTAATAATGCTGATAAAGCGTAGTCATGAAATCAGAAAACTGTGCCGGAGCCTCCGATTATTTTTCTGCGCGGGAAGGGGATATTTAAAACGAAGCGTGGCGGGTTTTGGTTATTATTACAGCGAATAAAGCGCATCGGCAGAAAATAAAAAAAGGCGGTTATCCGCCGCGTACTGAACCCCGCCAGACGACATCCACCGGGTATATTCTGCGCTCCTGCTGCTGTTCATTCTTCGGCATCAGTGTCTCCGGTTGCGCTTCCGTCTCCACCAGCCAGGCAATCGCATCGCGGGCGAACTGCTCCACCGGCTGCGCGAAGGTGGTGAGGTTGTAAGAGGACCAGCCCGACTGCGGAATATTGTCGTGCCCCATGATGCAGAGATCCTCCGGAATACGCAGCGCAAAGCGGTGACGCGCTTCATCCATAAAGCCACAGGCGAGCAGGTCGGTGGCGCAGTAAACCGCGTCAGGGCGAACTTTTCGGGTCAGCAGACGCTGAGCCAGAATCTGTCCGCTTTCATAGGAGGTGGAGCCGAACCGCTCGACCTGAACCGCGACGCCCGCTTTCTGCGCCGCGGCCAGAAAATCGGCTTCGCGCTTCAGCAGGCTGGGTGTTCCCGCCAGCGAATTCACGAAAGCGATGCGGTTGCAGCCCGCCCGCACAAATGCGTTGACCGCCATTTCCGCTGCCGGGCCGGAGTCGAGATTAATATTGAGCGTACCGGGCAAAGACTCATCGCGATTAATCAGCACCAGGTGCTGGCCATGTTTGTAGCAGAGGCGGGTAATGCCGCTGTCAGGCATACCTGAAAGAATAATGGAGGCGTCGGCGCGAAAATTAATCGCCTGTTGCAGCGCGGCGGAAACGCGCGCATCCGAGCGGTCGGTGTTAATCAGCATCGCCACTTTTCCCGCTTCCTGCAGGTACTGGGTCATCCAGCGCACCAGGCTGGCACGGTAGGGCGTATCCACTTCGGAGGCAATTAAACAGACAATGCCGCTGCGGTTGCGAACCAGACCCCGTGCCAGATGGTTGACGTGATAGCCCAGCTCTTCTGCCGCTTTCATCACCCGCTGACGGGTGGCCTCCGACACGCTGGCACCTGGCGTAAAGGTGCGGGAGACCGCTGAACGGGAAACGCCCGCCCGGTCTGCGACATCCTGTGCGCTTACCACCGCTTTAAGCTGCTGCATCTTATTTCCCCGTCCCACCGTTGTCTGCACTGAGTCTGCCTGAAATTGCAAGGCTGTGCAAAACATGGCTGCACGTAAAGTGTTTCAAATTTGTGACAGCGCCTGACAATTGCGTAACAACCGAATTGACAGTGTCAACAGCTCGCCGTACTACTTTGCGCATACGTTTGCACACATGTGCAATAGCTGGCGCACCTGCGTCATCCAGCCCCAGGAGAACATCATGCGTTATTCCTCTCTGCTCGCTGCTGTCATTGTCTGCCCTATGATGCCGTTTGCTGCCTCGGCGGCCGGCCTTAACATGATCTGCTCAGCGGATGTGGTGGTGTGTGAACAGATGACCACGCTGTTCAGCCAGAGCCATCCTGATATCAAACTCAGCATGGTGCGGCTCTCTGCCGGTGAAGCCTATGCCCGTATCCGCAGTGAAGCACGCAATCCCCGTACCGATATCTGGTGGGCCGGCACCGGGGATCCGCACATGCAGGCTGCCGAAGAGGGCTTAACCCAGGCCTATAAATCCCCTTTGCTCGATCAGCAACAACCCTGGTCACAAAAAGTGGCGGAAATCTCCGGTTATCGCACCGTGGGCGTCTACGCCGGTGCGCTGGGCTGGGGCTATAACACGAAGCTGCTGGCGGAGAAAAAGCTGAAGGTCCCGGCCTGCTGGGCTGACCTGCTCGACCCGGGTTTTAAAGGTGAGATTCAGATCGCCAATCCCAACTCCTCCGGCACGGCCTATAACACCCTGGCGACGCTGGTGCAGATTATGGGTGAAGACAAAGCCTTCGATTATCTGAAGAAGCTTAACGCCAACATCTCGCAATACACCAAGTCCGGCTCTGCGCCGGTCAAAGCCGCTGCGCGCGGTGAAACCACCCTCGGGATTGTCTTTATGCACGATGCCGTAGCGATGGAAGTGGATGGCTTCCCGATTAAGCCCGTCGCGCCCTGTGAAGGCACTGGCTATGAGATTGGTTCAATGTCGATCATCAAAGGAGCACGAAATCTGGCAAATGCCAAAGTCTGGTATGACTGGGCGCTGAGCGCTGAGGCGCAATCACACATGAAAGAGGCGAAATCGTTCCAGCTCCCTTCCAACCGTCAGGCGGAGATCTCTGAATATGCGCCGCGTTTCGAGAACATCAAACTGATCGATTATGACTTCAAAACCTATGGCGATTCGGCAAAACGTAAAGCGCTGCTGGGCCGCTGGGATAAAGAGATTGGTGCCAGCGCGCAATAACAGTGGGGTTGTCCCGGCCGCCTGAGCCGGGCCGTTGCCAGACCGCGGTGGCGTAAGCCTGATGCCCGCTTCCTGATCGAGGTAATTTATGAATGCGCACAATCGTCGCTTAACCGCGGCGCTGCTGGCGGGCGCCGTCGCGCTGACGCTGCTGCCCTGGTACAGCCTGGAGCAGGGCTTCTTCAGCGGAGAGTGGCTGTTCAGCTTATGGACCGATGAGAACAGTGCACCGGCGCTGGGGCAGCTCGCGTTACGCAGCTGGCTGAGTATTGCTGTCGCGCTGTGGCTTCTCTCTGCGGCCAGCGTCTTTCTGCCGCCGGGCCGCACGCGTAGCACGCTCCTGCTGCTTTTCAGCGTCACGGGCATCCTGTTTCTGGTGCTGGAAGGGCATGCCATTGGTTTCAGTGGCTGGAACTGGCTGTGGCTGGAACATATCGCGGGTCCGCAGGCATTGGGCCAGCCAGCAATGGGCGCGGGCGCGTTGCTGCTGCTGACCGTGTTTTTGCTGATCTTCGCATTTGCCCTGGCGGAGCGGGGTGTGCTGAAAGGTGATGCCTTTGTCGTGGCGTCGATTGTACTGCTGGTGGCGCTGGTGACCACCTTTGTGCTCTATCCGGTGCTGAGCCTGTTTGTCGCCTCGGTGCAGGATATTGATGGCAGCTTCAAACCGGATGGGCTGATTGCCAATATGCAGGACCCTGCGATCTGGAGTCTCTCCTGTTTCACCGGTGGCACCTGCGGCACGGCCTGGCGCACGCTGGGACTGGCGCTGATGACCGCCAGCGGTTCGACGCTGCTGGGGCTGGCTTTTGCGCTGGCGGCTACGCGCACGTCGCTGCCGTGCAAGAAAGCGCTGCGGATGCTGACCATTCTGCCGATTATCACACCACCGTTTGTTATCGGACTGGCGCTTATCCTGCTGTTTGGCCGCTCCGGTGTCGTAACAGAATCACTGGCAACGCTGTTCGGCATCGAACCGGGCCGCTGGCTCTATGGCCTGACCGGCATCTGGATTGCGCAGGTGCTGTCGTTTACCCCTATCGCTTTCCTGGTGCTGATTGGCGTGGTCGAGGGTGTCAGTCCGTCACTGGAAGAGGCCTCTCAGACGCTGCGCGCCAGTCGCTGGCGCACCTTCTCCCGCATCTCGCTGCCGCTGATGGCGCCCGGTCTGGCCAACGCCTTCCTGATCAGCTTTATCGAAAGCATGGCCGATTTCGGTAACCCGATGGTGCTGGGTGGCAGTCATGGCGTGCTCTCCACCGAAATCTTCTTCTCTGTGGTCGGCGCACAGAACGACCCGAGCCGCGCGGCGGTGCTGGCGATGATCCTGCTGGGCTTTACGCTGACCGCTTTTCTGGTGCAGCGCGTCTGGCTCGCCGGAAAAAGCTTTGCCACCGTCACCGGCAAAGGCGACGGTGGCCGTCACGTGATGCTGCCGCGTCCGGTGCGCTACAGCGTCTATGGCATGGTCATCCCGTGGGGACTCTTCACGCTGGTGATCTACGGCATGATCATGATTGGCGGCTTTGTACAGTCGTGGGGGCTGAATAACAACCTGACGCTGGATCACTACATTCGCGCCTTCAGCGTCAGCGTCAATCAGGGGCAGCTGGTCTGGCGCGGCGTCGCCTGGAACTCCTTCTGGACCACGCTGGAGATTGCCCTTATCGCTGCGCCGCTCACGGCCATTGTGGGGCTGCTGACGGCCTGGCTGCTTGTGCGGCAGAAGTTTGCCGGCCGTCAGACCTTTGAATTCATGCTGATGCTGAGCTTTGCCATTCCCGGTACGGTCATCGGCGTGAGTTATGTCATGGCCTATAACCTGCCGCCGCTGGAGATGACCGGTACCGCGATGATCCTGATCGCCTGCTTTGTCTTCCGTAATATGCCGGTCGGCGTGCGTGGCGGGATTGCGGCGATGAGCCAGCTGGATAAAAGCCTGGATGAAGCCTCACTGACGCTGGGCGCTAACAGTTTTCGGACGCTGCGCAAAGTCGTGCTGCCGTTGCTGAAACCGGCGATCAGCGCCGCGCTGGTCTATGCCTTTGTGCGGGCGATAACCTCGATCAGCGCGGTGATTTTCCTGGTCAGCGCCCAGTACAACATGGCGACCTCTTACATCGTCGGGCTGGTGGAGAACGGTGAGTATGGCGTCGCCATTGCCTACTCGTCGGTATTGATTGTCGTGATGCTGCTAATCATAGGCCTGTTCCAGCTGCTGGTGGGCGAACGTCGCCTGCGCCGTACAACCCAACCGGCGGTGATGGTTACCGCACCTTCTGCCTCCACACTGACTCAGGAGAGAGCCCTATGACGACCATTAACGCCGGATCGGTGGTGTTTGAACATGTCGCGAAGCGTTTTGCTGGTTTTACCGCCGTGCCGGATCTGTCGCTCACCGTAGAGCCAGGCACGCTGGTGACGCTGCTCGGGCCGTCCGGCTGCGGCAAGACTACCACGCTGCGGCTACTGGCCGGGCTGGAGCATCCCACCTCGGGAAGGATTCTGATTGGCGGCAAAGAGGTAACGCATCTGCCCGCTAACGAACGGGATGTGGCGATGGTGTTTCAGTCATACGCGCTGTTTCCCCACATGAACGCTATCGACAACATTCTTTACGGGCTGCTCTCCTCGGGCATGAACAAACGCGAAGCGCAGGACAGGGCGCGTGAGGGGCTGAAGCTGGTGGGGTTAGAGAGTCAGGGAGAGCGGTTGCCGTCTGAACTTTCTGGCGGACAGCAGCAGCGTATTGCGGTAGCGCGTGCGCTGGTGCTGGAACCGCAGGTGCTGCTGCTCGATGAGCCGTTGTCGAACCTTGATGAGCGTCTGCGCCGTCGGGTGCGCACCGATATCCGTGATTTGCAGCAGCGGCTCGGATTTACGGCGGTCTATGTCACCCATGATCAGGAAGAGGCGCTGGCAGTCTCCGATAAGATTATTGTCATGAAAGAGGGGGATATTGCCCAGCAGGGCGCGCCGGAGACGCTTTATCATTCGCCCAACTCGGTCTTTATTGCGGACTTTATGGGGGAAGCCAATATTCTGCCCTGTGAAGTGGAGCAGGCGGATGCAGATGACGCACTGGTTCGTCTGGGTAACCAGCGCTTTCGGGTGCGGGGTGCGGGCGCTAAAACCGGCAGTGCCCAGCTGGCGGTGAGACCCCAGTTTATTACGTTGTCTGGCGATGGCCAGGGCGCGTTGCAGGGTGAAGTGATCCACAGCACCTGGCTGGGTGACCATATTGAATATGAAGTCGCGACCGAGCTGGGCGCGTTGTTCATTATCGATCCGCAGATGGAACAGCGTCTGCCTCTCGCCACCCTGGTAGGCGTCAACTTTAAGCCGCAGGGCCTTGCCCTGATTGCCCGTTAATCTGATTAACCCGAGGAGTTTGCATGGCATCGCATGATGAAATAATGGCGCGACTGGCTTTAGCGGAGGCTGTGGCCCGCGAAGGTGGCGCGAAAGCGCTAGGCTGGTTTAACCGTCGCGACACGCTGGTGGTAGAGACCAAGTACGATTTGCAGGATGTGGTGTCAATTGCCGACCGTGAAGTAGAGCAGTTGATCGCCAGCCGCATAAAGGATGCGTTTCCCGATGATGGCTTTCTGGGTGAGGAGTCGGGGCTGCAGGCGGGACACTCTGACTACACCTGGGTGGTTGATCCGATCGATGGCACCAGCCCGTTTCTCAATGGGATGCCGAGCTGGTGCGTTTCGGTGGCAGTGCTGCGTGGCGATGTGCCGGTTATCGGTGTGATTTTCGCACCCACTTATGAGGAGTGCTATGTGGCGGCACTGGGGCAGGGCGCGACGCTGAACGGTCGTCGTCTGCAGGTTGATCCCACCCGCACACTGCAAAACCATGTTACCGGCTTTGGCGCTAACAGTTATGTCAGTCCGCAGCAGGTTGGCGAGATTGTGGCGGCGCTGCTGTCGGCGGGCGGTAACTTTATCCGCATTGGTTCGGGCGCGCTGATGCTGGCGTGGGTCGCCGCCGGTCGGGTTGTGGGATATTACGAACCCTATATGCACGCCTGGGATTGCCTGGCGGGTTACTGTCTGGTGAAAGAGGCGGGCGGCTGGTACCACCCGTTCAATACCGAAGGCGACCGCATCATCAAAGGGGCGCAGGTTCTGGCCGTTGCTCCCGGCGCCGAAGCAGACCTTAAGCGTATTGCGGGTTTGTGACGCTGTCACGCTGACTGCTTTAATGGCGGTCAGCGTGAGTCTGTTACCCTGAGCGTTTTCGTCAGATAGTGACGCTGCATCCCGGTTTCTGGAAAGTCGGGCAGGGACATCTGCTGCTGATACCCCTGCTTCTGATAAAACGGCAGAGCCTGAAAGCTGAAGGTATCCACCAGCGCAAAGAGACATCCCCTCTTAGCCGCCTCCTGTTCCGCGGCTTCCATCAGCGCGCGACCCAGACCACTGCCACGCACAGTTTCGTCCACCCAGAGAAAATCAATGCAGAGCCAGTTGCCTTTGCGCGAGGCGATGACTCCACCGCGCAACACGCCTTCTGCATCTTTATGATAAACCGACAGCGGGCCCCAGTTCTCGCGGCTGATAAACTGCCGGTTGTAAGCGCCTAATCCTGCCAGCAACGCGTCCCGATCATTATCGTTTTCCTGATAGGTAAGGGTAAATGTGTGCATTCTGTGTCTCTTCTATCTGTGTGTTTTTATCCCCTTAAAGGGATATTTTAGCGTTTATCCCCTGTAGGGTATAATAGGCAAATTATCCCTTTGCGGGTATAATTTCTCTTTATCCCCTATAAAGGATAATGCATCTGCGTTATGCTGACAGCCTGTGATCCTTAAGGAGTCACCCCATGATATACAGCCCGATACAACTGGCAAACCAGCTCAAGTTTATCCGCCAGCGCAATGGCTGGACGCAGAGTGAGCTGGCAAAAAAGGTCGGCCTGAAACAGGCTACCATTTCTCATTTTGAAAATGCGCCTGACAGCACCTCACTGGCCACGCTGTTTAAGCTGTTACAGGCGCTGGAAGTGAGTCTGGCCGTTCAGGAAAAAGAGGCGGTCACGGCGACTCATTTGCATGATGAGGATGAGTGGTAATGCAAAGGCTGATTGCGTGGATGAACGGCGAACGGGTGGGTGTACTGACACGGCAGCGAAACGGCACCCATGCGTTTCAGTATGATACCGGCTGGCTGAGTAATCCGCTCTCCCGGCCGCTGTCACTCTCAATGCCATTGCAGGTTAAGGCGATCACATCACACGCTGTGATTAACTTCTTCGATAACCTGCTGCCGGACAGCCCACTGATTCGTGAGAGAATCGCAGCGCGTTACCAGACTCAATCCTGTGAGCCCTTTGATTTACTGCAGGAGGTGGGACGTGACACCGTCGGAGCAATCATGCTGTTGCCGCCCGACAGGCCATTGCCTGCCGTGCAGGCTCGTTATGAGGTGCTGGATGAAGCCCGGCTCGAAAGCGTACTGTCGGCCAGGTACGATATTCCGCTGGGAATGGTGCATGAGGAGCCCGATTTCCGCCTCTCAGTTGCGGGTGCACAGGAGAAAACCGCGCTGCTGCTGACGCAGGAAGGCTGGAGCATTCCTGCCGGGGGCACGTCTGCCTCACACATCATTAAGCTGCCAGTCGGTGAGATTAAACAGCCGACCGCTACGCTGGATATGCGTGAAAGCGTAGAGAATGAGTATCTTTGTCTGACGCTGGCCCGCGCACTCGGTATCAATGTGCCGCAGGCGACCATTATCCGGGCCGGAAAGATGCGCGCCCTCGCCGTTGAGCGCTTTGATCGCCGCTGGTCACGTGACAAAACCCGGCTGATTCGCCTGCCACAGGAGGATTTCTGTCAGGCGCTGGGACTGACCTCGTCAACCCAATATGAATCGGATGGCGGGCCGGGCATCGCAGAGATCATGCAGATACTGATGGGATCACGTCACGCCATTGAAGATCGCTATCGCTTTATGATGTTCCAGGTATTTCAGTGGCTGATTGGTGCCACCGACGGTCACGCCAGGAATTTCTCACTGTTTATTGAGCGCGGCGGCAGTTACCGTCTGACCCCTTTTTATGATGTGATCTCCGCGTACCCGGTGCAGTCGGGTTCCGGCATGAACACGCAAACGCTGACACTGGCGATGGGGCTGGGTGCCACTCAGGAGAAGAGGACGGAGATCGACAAAATTTACCCGCGCCATTTTATCGCCACGGCGAAGCAGGTGAGTTTTGATCGTGACAGCCTGCAGCAGATCTTTGACTTCTTCATTAAAGCGCTTCCCCAGGCAATCGTTTTGGTGCGTGATGCGTTGCCGCCCGACTTTCCTCAGCATATCGCCGACGCCATTTTCAGCCATGCATTGATTATGCTGGAGCGGTTACGGCATGGAGAGTGAGGGCACGGAGCTGGCACTATGCTGAAAAGCCAGTCTGCCCATGTCTCGTTAAAAGCGGGTCAGCTATGCTTATCTGACAGGCATAACAAAGGAGTAGTATGGGTATGAAGTGTCCGGGATGTGAAGGAGAGGCGTTTGTTTACGCCACGCGTGATGTCAGTCTCAATACCGGTAATCCGGATGATGTTGTGCACGATGTGAAGGGCGATCACTGCATCCGTTGCGGGGCTGTGATCATGAATGCCGGCACGGCAGAGCAGTATCCCGAAAAGGCTGAAGCGCTGGAGAATGCCGGCGTTCCCATCAAATAATATCAGGAGCCCGCGTAAAGCGGGCTCTGCTTATCGCTTTATATACTCTTCTGATCGGCTCACTCTTATTGGGTCCTGCGTCGCTCGCCGGTCACAGCGAATAATGTCTCCTGCGACGAATCACCCATAAAAAAGCCTGCACAAGGCAGGCAAATCGTTATAAGGGAATGTCCATCTTTTGATAACACGCAACGAGTAAGTTGTGTGATGGTGGCACCCTACAGGAGAAACATTAGGTTTACCCCGGGAACGGGAACCTGACTCTGTCAATGCGGACACTGGAGTGCGTTATGGATGCCAATCGCTATGCCCTGGAAGTCATTGCTTCGCCGCCGGTGTTTCCCGGTGTCGCCAGTCCTGTGTTGTCTGATGAAACGCTGCATCGTCGTCTGGCCGCTATTATTCAGCGCATGCAGGAGCAGAAGATTGCACAGCTGATTATCTATGCCGACAAAGAGCACGGCAGCAATTTTGAGTATCTGGCGGGATTCATTCCTCGCTTCGAGGAGGCGCTGCTGGTGGTGAATCAGCAGGGCGCTCTCACTTATATCATGGGTAATGAGAATCTAAAGCTGGTGCCTTTTGCCCGCAATCCGGGGCGCTGTCTGCATGCGCCGCTCTTTTCGTTGCCTAATCAGCCGATGCGCGGTGAGCAGCCACTGGATCAGCTGTTAAATGAGGCCGGGATTGTCGCGGGAGAACGCACCGGGCTGGTGGGCTGGAAGTTGTTTACCGGCAGGCAACAAGGAATGTGTGATTTGCCGCAGTTCGTTTACGCTGCAGCGGCGCAGGCGGCGGGCAGTGATGCGCTGCTGGTTAACGCGACCGGGCTGTTTATTTCGCCGGATAACGGTGCGCGCTGCGTGAATTGCGCCGATGAAGTGGCGTTTTATGAGGCTGGGGCAAATCTTGCGTCAACCGCCATGCTGGCTGCGCTGGATAGCGTAGAGCCAGGCAACACGGAGAAGGCGTTAGGCGCACAGCTTAACGCAGAAGGTCAGCCTAATACGGTGGTGACGATTGCGGCAACCGGCGATCGTTTTGCGCATGCCCGGCTATATCCATCGGATAAACAGTTAGTCACTGGCGATAAGCTTTCTCTTACTACCGGCTATAAAGGCGGGCTGACAAGTCGTTCCGCTTATGTAGTCAGTGAGGCTTCTGAGTTACAGTGTAACGTTTCGGACTGGTTAACCCGTCTGGCGATCCCCTATTATCATGCGGTGGTCAGCTGGCTGGAACATCTGCACATCGGTATGACCGGCGGCGAACTCTATTCACTTATTGAGAGCGTGTTGCCCAAAGCAGAGTATGGCTGGCATCTGAATCCGGGGCATCTGGTGGCTGACGAAGAGTGGTTAAGCTCACCTGTCTATCCCGACTCTGCCGTGACACTGAAGAGCGGTATGCTGCTGCAGATTGATATCATTCCGTCGGTATCGGGTTACGGAGGCTGCAGTATTGAGGATACGGTCGGGCTGGCAGATGCGGCATTGCGTGATGAGCTGGCGCGCGCTTATCCGGATGTCTGGCAGCGTATGACGCAGCGCAAAACCTACCTGGCGGAGGTGCTGAGGATCCGGTTGCCGGAGGAGGTGATTTTGCTCTCAAATACGGTAGGGTATTTACGCCCTTTTTTACTGGATAAGGGCCGCGCGCTGGTGCGTCAGTAGACGATTACCCGGCCTGAGGAGGCCGGTAATAATTTGTAAAATTTAACTGAGAGTAAAACAGAGGCGCATCTGTCAGGATACGCGCCTCAGAAAGTTCCTGGTTGCTCTCATTCGATGAAATGGTTTACCAAAAACGCGGTTTTGTTTGCCTGCAAAACCTCTCTGGCCGCGTTTATCGCACTCTCTGTCGCGCTCTTTCTTAACTTCGAAAAACCCGCCTGGGCGCTGACCACCGTTTTTGTCACGTCACAGCTTTATGCGGCATCGACCGTCTCGAAATCACTGTTTCGTCTGATGGGCACGCTGCTTGGCGGCATCTTCATTCTGCTGATCTATCCTGAAACCGTGCAGTCACCCGTATTGTTCAGTCTTTGTGTGTCACTGTGGGTAACGGTTTGCCTTTATCTTTCTCTGCATGACCGCACGCCGAAGAGTTATGTCTTTATGCTGGCGGGTTACAGTGCGGCGATTATGGGCTTTCCTGATGTGGATACGCCGTCGGCGATTATTAATACCGTCATTTCACGTATTGAGGAGATTACGCTGGGTATCCTCTGCAGTACGCTGGTTCACCGGCTGGTATTTCCGGTTTCGATGCACCATCTGCTGGGGCAGAGCGTTAATCACTGGTTTCTCAACGCGCGCAAACTCTGTGATGAACTGATCAGCGGAATGGCGAAGAACAAATCGCTGGAGCGGGAAGATATCCTGATTCAGATGGCGGGCTATCCGCTGAATGTTGAAACATTGCTGACACACTGTGTTTATGAGGGCGAAGCGGCGCGTAATGTCATCCGTCTGGTCAGCGTGCAGTATCAGCATCTGAGTTATCTGCTGCCGACGCTGACCGCGATTGAGTCACGGCTGGGCGTACTGGCCGAACTGAACATTCGTTTTCCGCCGTGCGTCACCGACGTGTTTCAGGAATTTCTGTTGTGGCTGCATCATGACCGTATTAACGATATTGCCGGACTGCGTGAGGCGATTGCCTCCAGTCAGGCGACGCTGGAAGAGGAATGGCGGGCAGGGCGTCTGCCAACTGAAGAGAGTCTGCTGCTGATTGGTCTGCTGGAGCGGCTGGCTAACTTTGTACGTATTGCCGATGCCTATGAAAATGTCAGCGCGCGAGCCGGGGATCTCTACAGCCACGGGGATGGGGCGGCGATCCGCAATATCCGGGAACATCGTCATATTGATAAAGGCCTGCTGCGGTTGTCCGCGCTGACCGCTTTTCTGGCCACCTTTCTCTCCAGCCTGTTCTGGATTGGCAGCGGCTGGGCCGATGGGGCGAATGCGCCTTTGATGGCGGCGATTATCAGCTCTTTTTTCGCGGGTGTTGATTCCCCGGTGACGCCGATGAAACTCTTCGTGAAAGGGGTGGTGATTGCACTGGTGGTCAGCCTGTTTTATATCGCGTTCCTGATTCCACAGGCCAATACCTTACAGGCGTTGATGATCTGTCTGCTGCCTGGCCTGATGCTGCTAAGTCTGGTGATCGCTAATCCGGCAACCAATATGGTGGGGCTGAGTGTCGCTATTCAGATCCCCGGCTTTATCGGCTTAAGCCATCACTATGTGCCAAACCTGATCGTCACGCTGAACGCGGCCATCTCCTCAATGGTGGGGATTATGTTTGCTGTGGTGCTGACGGCGTTGATTCGCAATAAGCGGCCCTCCTGGATTGCCAGAAGAGCGGTGCAACGGGGACTGCGCGACCTGTTAGGCTTTATCAAAATGGTGGAACGTAATTCCGCCACGCTGCTGTCACGGCAACAATTTATTGCCCGAATGCTCGACAGGGTGAACATTATTTTGCCGCGTAAGCGTCTCGATCCTGTGCCGGATATCGTGGTGGGTGGGTATCTGATTACCGAAACCTGGCTGGGTGCTAACTGTTATGACTTTTACGCACGATACAGGGAAGTGCTGGAGAGCCATCGGATTGATAGCGGTCAGATGTTTCACGAGCTGGCGCTTTATCTGAAACGCAAAATGAAGTCACTGCAATTAGCGCCGCATCAGGATCTGCTGGATGAACTGGATCTGTTACTGTTGCGGATAGAGAAAATTGCCCGCGAGGAGAGTGCAGCTGTCGCGCCATTAATCCATCTTTTTAATATTCGGGTATCACTTTTTCCCCATCAGCGTTGGCCGGAGTAACAGGGGCTGGCTGGTGGTGTTTCGAACCGGGATTGAAGTGTAGTAAAGAGAATACCTTTTAGTTACATCATACATTAGATCTTAATTTAAAAAAGATGTCAGACAGGGTGCCTGTTTGTCATGTCTTACAGTAAAACGAGCCGGGATGATAGGAAAACGCTGGGGTGTATTGCTGAGTAAAGCGGACATTATACCCATTTAAAATCAGCGTGTTGCATACTTTTTCATGCCCGCCTGACACTGTTGCCGTCATTTGAGGATTCGTCAAATTCGCATCACGCAGCGGCTGAAACTCGCAATAAGAGCAGGGTGCGCCTGGCGCATTACAGGCTGAGAGAATTAGCTGTTTACCTGTGGCTGTAACTGATAAATCCACGCAGTGTAATACTGGTTATCCCCGGCAGTTACGCGAACTTCGACGCGATCATAGCCATCTTCAAACGCATCCAGCATTGCCCAGTGCGCATCCAGCTGCTCAGAGATAAACAAGTATCCTGGTACAGCGGGGCCATGTTCATCCAGAACAATGCCAGGAAAATCAGCCGCTGCACCCCAGCCACGCTCATAGAAGGTGCCGTTTACCGAGCCGGCCAGCCATTCGCCGCCAATGTTTTCAAGAATATGGGCATTCTCGCGGCCCGGACAGAGCGTGCCATAGACAAATAAGCGTTCCATTTTTCCTCGTTTTCCAGACTCAAAGCCGGTTACTTTAACGCGTTGTGATAAATTCTGCAGCCCTGACGTCACGCCAGTTATTCAGAATTGACGTAGCAGCGCCTGCGGAGCACAAAAATTCTACAGCTGGTGCCCGCATCCCGGTCCTGGAGCACACATTTAAAACAGGAAAGCCGTCGTTAACATCCTGAAGGCTGTATTAGCAAATTACAGCTTTTAAGCTGTTATATTGCTTTAACAGCTTTTAGAGTGTATTTTGATTAAACAGCGTACAGGCTGTATCACCTGTTAAAGCGGTCAGCGCACGATGAAAAATGTCTATCCGATAAAAACACTCAGTCAGTTGCGTCCTTTGCTTATTGGTTTTCGCAAAGCAAATGGACTGACACAAAAAGATCTGTCTGAACGATTAGGCGTCACTCAGCAGACTTATGCGCGTCTGGAAGCCAACCCGGCCAGAGCCAGCATTGAACGCCTCTTCAAAATCTTCACACTGCTGGGCGTGGAGATGACTCTCTCTTCGGGAATAAGCTCATCCGCAGGAAAGCAGACAGAAGAAAAGGGGACGTTAGAAAATTCACCTGCGAGACGGGAGAAATGGTGACGCTATGAGCCGGAGACAGCAGCGTTTAGTGATATGGATGAACGGTATTCAGGTTGGATTCTGGAACAAAAGCAAAGGAGAAGATACGCTGCAATATCTTCCTGAATGGAGTGCCGACGCGCAAGGAAGACCGTTATCGCTCTCTTTGCCTTTTACCCCCGGCGATCAAATCTGGCGCGGAAATGTGGTACGTGACTACTTTGATAATTTATTACCGGATAGTGAAGGGATTCGCAGGCGTCTGGCAATGCGGTATCAGGCAGAAAGTCTCGACCCTTTTGACCTGTTGACCGAGCTGGGAAAAGATTGCGTAGGCGCGATACAGTTACTGAAAGAGGGCGATGAACCCACGGATTTATATTGCGTAAAATATCGGCCGCTCTCTGAATCAGAGATCGCAATGACATTGCGAAATACCACGGCGGCATCATTACCCGGCAGACAGAGTGATACAGGCGACTTACGGCTATCCATTGCCGGTGCGCAGGAAAAAACAGCGTTATTATGGCATGACGATCGGTGGTGCAGGCCTGAAGGGAATACGCCAACGACGCATATTTTCAAGTTGCCGCTTGGCCTGGTCGGCAATATGAAAGCTGATATGAGTACATCCGTGGAAAACGAATGGCTCTGTTCGCTGCTACTTGAACAATTCGGCATCCCGGTCGCAAGAACAGAAATCGCTCAATTCGAAGATCAGAAAGTCCTGGTGGTTGAACGTTTTGACCGCAAATGGTCAGGTGATCAGCGTTGGATCATTCGTTTACCTCAGGAAGATATGTGTCAGGCTGCGGGGATGTCACCATTACGCAAATATCAGGCCGACGGCGGGCCAGGTATCTCTGAAATTATGGAGATTCTGAGTCATTCAGATCACGCAGAACAGGACAGATTGCATTTCTTTAAAGCACAGATAATTTTCTGGGTACTGGCGGCCACAGATGGCCATGCTAAAAATTTCAGTATTGCGATAGGGCCTCAGGGGCATTATTGCCTTACGCCACTTTATGATGTTTTATCGGCATGGCCGGTCATCGGAAATGGCAATAATCAGATAGCCTGGCAAAAATGCAAACTGGCGATGGCCGCTCGCGGCAGCAGCAACTATTACAAACTCTACAGAATACAAAGACGGCACTGGATTAACCACGGTGAGCAGACCGGCCTGAGTAAAAAGCAGGTTGAGATGATGATGGATGAAATAATTTCTGACGCACCGGACGTCATCGAGCGTGTTCGCGCTCAACTGCCAGATCAGTTCCCGTCAGAACTGGCAGAACGCGTGTTTGATGGCATAACGCAGCAATGCAGGCGTCTGGCCGGAAATTAGCGCCGATTAAAATTTCCCACTGAACACAGTGTCAGAAGAGAACAGGCTGAGAGGTGCAACACGGCAACGCAGATGTTTATCGATTACAGCCTGAATGATGAAAAGACGGAGAGATTCATTGTCAGACAGAATCATCAGGCATCCGCAGAGATTCCCTGGGAAAGGTGGAAAACAGGATAAGACAGACACCTGACCAAAGAGCGCATAATGTATATTATGTTAAATAAGAGATTAACAGTGCACTTATCGCTGTGATACTGCGTCATTCATTCCTGTACTTCCGTACCTGCAGTTACGTTACTACCACTGCCCTGCACCTTCATAGTGATGCCTTCAAACAGATCGCCTGAAACCCCGAACAACGATGCAGTCCGGGGTTTGTCATCAGATTATTTCAGATGCGAACGCAGTGCTTCACCCGCCTGGTCAATGGCTGTTCTGACTGTCTGTTCCTGGCTCAAGGCGTTCAGCAAACCGAAGTCATGAATCATGCCATTGTACCGTGTAACGGTCACCGGCACGCCTGCTGCATCCAGCTTACGACCGAATGCTTCACCTTCATCCCGTAATACATCCAGCTCTGCAGTCTGAATCAGCGTTGGCGGTAACCCCTTCAGCTGTTCAGTGCTGGCGCGCAACGGCGATGCCAGAATGTTATTACGATCCTTTTCCGACGTCGTGTAATTATCCCAGAACCACTTCATCATGTTCTTCGTCAGGAAATGTCCGTCAGCAAACTGCTCATATGACGGCGTGTCGAAACGCGCATCGGTAACCGGCCACAGCATCACATCATAACGGATAGCTGGCGTTTTAAACTGCTTCGCCTGTAACGCAACTGCCGCCACCATGTTACCGCCAACGCTGTTACCAACCAGCGCCAGACGTTTTCCGTCAACGCCAATTTCAGCACCATGGTCGGCGACCCATTTAGTGGCTTCATAGGCCTGAGTGATTGCCACCGGGAAATGGGCTTCTGGCGAAGGTTGATAGTTAACGAATACCGCTGCAGCACCGGATGCATTCACCATGTCACGAACCAGACGTTCATGGGTTGGAAAATCGCCCAGCACCCATCCGCCGCCGTGGAAGAACATAAACACCGGCAATGTGCTGCTGGCGTGCTCAGGTTTAACGATGGTCAGCGTCAGAGGCTTGCCCAGTACAGTAATGATCTTCTGTGAAATCTGTGCCGGCGGCAGTTTTCTGCGCCCTTCTGTGCTCCGGTCAATACTGCCCGGGCATCGTTGACAGAGAGTTGCTCAATTGGTTTACCCGTTCCGCTGTTGAGCGCTTTCAGAAAGGCGGCAACACCTACGGTCGGTTGCGGGCTGTTTTCAGTTGGCGCAGCAAACGCGCTACTTATCTGGCTGCTTAACAGTAATGCACTGGCGATCAGTTTCATTTTCATTACAGGACTCCGATTAACTTGCTATTTAATAGTGTGCTATCTGGTTGACCGGACAATGACACGGCACCTCTTCATTGTAAACAACTAAATAGCGCGCCATTTAAATGGCAGAACCAGTCTTCCTGGAAATCATCGGGGTTAACGTGGCAAATTGCAGCTATCTGTATCGAATTGCAGTCATTGAGCGCGACATTTCAGAAGCGGAAAAATCCTGAATTGATCCAGCTCTCTGCTCAGCACTGAACTCCTGGTGCCCTGCTTTGGCTGCCAATCCCGGTGAATTCAACCTGGCGGCACTTTTCTCTGATCAACTTTTATCGCACAAATGCCGGACTATTAATTAAAAAAACAACTTTTGTATGATGTAACTAAATAGATTAATTCCCTCAGAAATTTCACATTTACCGCGGCTGATTTTCGCTTTGGTCTCAGGCCCTTTACTCTCTCTGCACTGCTACACGACTTCAACCAATCAATAAAGGAAACATTGATGAAAACATCATACGCTTTGATCGCAACATTACTGATGACCTCTGGCGCGTCCGCTATCGCAGCTCAGCCCGCTGCCGCTAAAAATCCGCTGAGCGTACACGTTCTTAATCTGCAAACCGGTCAGCCTACAGCGGGCATCGAAGTCGAGCTGGATCAAAAGCAGCAGGATAACTGGGTAAAACTGGCCTCAGGCGTTACCGACAATAACGGTCGTATCAGCGCCCTGTTCCCGCAGGACAAGATGGCCAGTGCGGGCAGCTACCGTGTGGTGTTTAAAACCGGTGACTTCTACAAAAAAACCAACCAGAAAACCTTCTTCCCGGAGATTCCGGTTGAATTCAACATGGAAGCCAGTGGCGAGCACTACCATATCCCGTTACTGCTGAGCCCGTTTGGTTACTCAACCTATCGCGGCAACTAATCTGCTAATCCGGCACTCAGGTGCCGGATTCCCCCGCGACGCGAGCCGGAAAACACGCCACCAGCCAGTCGATAAACACCCGCAGCCGTTGCGTTACGTGCCGGTTTTGCGGATAAACCAGATGAAACGGATAACCCGCAGGCCGCCAGTCGCGCAGTATCTCCACCATATCGCCCTGCCGCAGAATCGACGACAGTGAATAACTGAACGTCTGAATGATCCGCAGCCCGGCCAGACCCGCCGCCGGGTGTGCATTACTTTCATTAACGCCAATGCGATGCGCGCTGGTGATCTCTATTTTCTCACCCTGACGTTCAAACTTTAGCGGAAACGGTTTGCCGGTTTGCGGCGAAAGATAACTCACCAGCCGGTGCCCGTTGCGCAATTCATCAGGGTAAGCAGGAATCCCAAAGGCTTTGAGATAGGCGGGTGTCGCGCAGGTGATCAGCGTGGCGTGCCCTATCAGACGCGCCACCAGTGAGGAATCGGCCAAAGGACCGCCACGAATGACACAGTCAATGCTGTCGCTAATCAGATTAGCCGGGCGGTCCGAGACGCCAAGATCCAGCGTAATGTCCGGATAGCGGGCAAAGAAATCGGGCAGCAGCGGAATAAGAATATCCCGTGCGGTAGACCCGCCGATATCAACGCGTAACTGCCCGCGCGGTTTACTGCGCCGCGCATTAAAACAGGCATCAATATCCTCGAGATTGTGCAGGATACGCAGTGCTTTCTCATAGTATTCCTGCCCTTCTGCGGTGACGGTCACGCGCCGGGTGGTGCGTTGCAGTAGCCGCACGGAGAGATGTTGCCCGTTCGTGGGCGCTGGATCTGAAAGATCGCGGCATCCGGGTTAATGTCGTGAGTCCTGGCCCGGTTCGCACGCCTGGGTTGGGTGATCTGGTGAGTGAAGAGCAGCGTCAGGGTCTGTTTGATGCGCTGGCGGCACAGATACCGCTTGGCCGTCTGGGTGAACCACAGGAGGTTGCCCGTACCGTTGCGTTTCTGGCGTCTGATGCCGCCAGCTTTATTAACGCGACAGAGCTGTTTGTCGATGGCGGCATGGCACAGGTCTGAGGTTTAAGCCAGCCTGAACGCTGCCACAACAGTGATAACCCGAAATCCCGGTTCAGCCAGACCAGCACAGCCTGGCTGGCTGACCGCTAGCCAGTCACTCCCTGTTTCATAACCCGAAGGAAAAGCTGCGATCTCTCCGTCGTCCGGCACGCAGTCATAAAATGTCACGTTGCAGTCATCCCGTCCGGTAAATCCCCCGCTATAGTTATTGCCTGTCACGTCCGTCATAACACCATGGAGATAACATGAGCCAACTTTTTTCCACTGTCTCGCTCGGCGAACTTACGCTGGATAACCGCATTGTGATTGCCCCGATGTGTCAGTACTCCGCTGAAGCAGGCAATGCGACCGCCTGGCATCGGATCCATCTTGGCCAGCTCTCCTTTTCCGGCGCCGGTCTGATGATTATTGAAGCCACTGCCGTTGAGGACATTGGCCGTATCTCTCCCGGCGATCTCGGTTTGTGGAATGATGATAATGAAGCCGCACTAAAAACAGTTCTGGATGATGTGCGCCGCTACTCCTCTATCCCGATTGGTATGCAGCTGGGCCATGCGGGACGTAAAGCGTCGTGTGCGGTTCCCTGGGAAGGCGGTAAGCAGATTGCACCCGATGCAGGCGGCTGGCAAACCGTAGCCCCGTCGGCACTGAGCTACAGCGCGGATGAAGTTAAACCGGTTGCCATGAGCATTGACGATCTGCAGCGGGTAAAAAAGGCTTTTGTTGAGAGTGCCCGCCGTGCAGTGCGCCTGGGTATTCAACTGATTGAAGTGCATGCCGCGCACGGCTATCTGCTGCATCAGTTTCTGTCACCGCTCTCGAATCAACGCAGTGATGAATATGGCGGCTCGCTGGAAAACCGACTGCGTTTCCCGCTTGAGGTGTTCAAAGCCGTCCGTGAAGCCGTTCCCGCTGCCATTCCGGTGGGTGTGCGTATTTCCGCGACGGACTGGGTGGAAGGCGGCTGGGAAATCAAGCAGTCGATCGCCCTCTCACGTGAGCTGGAAGCGCTTAACTGCGCCTATATTCATGTTTCCAGTGGTGGTTTGTCGGAAAAACAGGAAATCAGCGTCGGACCCAATTATCAGGTGCCTTTCGCCCGCGATATTCGCGAGCAGGTGTCAATCCCGGTGATTGCTGTTGGCCTGATTACTGAACCTCAGCAGGCAGAAGGTGTTCTGCAACAGGGCGACGCTGACCTGGTGGCGCTGGCGCGCGGCATTCTCTATGATCCCCGCTGGCCGTGGCACGCCGCCGCCGCACTGGATGGCAAAGTGCAGGTTCCGCCGCAGTATCTGCGTTCTGAACCGCACGATGTCAAAGGCATCCTGACGCAGGATCAGTAAGCGTTAACGGGCAGGCCGCGTTACCGTGGTCTGCCCGCGATTTTAAAGAATGCCTTTCAGCCGCAGATGCTGGAGCAGCATAATGGTCTTGGCATCCACGATCTCACCCTGATCAATCGCCTGTAAGGCCTTGTCGAAACCGATCTCCAGTACCTCGATATCTTCGCCCTCTTCCACTATTCCGCCGCCTTCACCGCTGCGCTGTTGATCGTCATACTCAGCAATAAAGAAGTAGAGTTTTTCCGTCACTGAACCGGGGCTCATAAAAGCCTCAAAAACCTTTTCTACGCGACTGACGCGAAAGCCCGTCTCCTCTTCCGCTTCGGCAACAATACGCGTCTCAGGCGAGGCGTTATCCAGCAGACCAGCTGCCGCTTCAATCAGAAAGCCATCATGCCCGTTCAGGAAAATGGGAAAGCGAAACTGCCGGGTCAACACGACTGTGCGTTTATCACGGTTATAGAGCAGAATCACCGCGCCGTTTCCCCGATCGTAGGCTTCACGGCTCTGCTCCTGCCAGCGTCCATCGCTGCGCAGTAGCGAGAAGGTGTACTTCTTCAGGGTATACCAGTTATCTGACAGCAACTGCTCGTTGATGATGCGTACGCGGGGATGATTCTGCTGCATGATACTCTCCAGGATAAGTGGACAGCCCACACGCTATCATGCACAATCGTGCAAATTCAAGAAAAAACATGCAGAATGGAATGATGCTATCCAGCCAACGAAAACAGACAATTCTCGCCCTGCTCGCCCAGGAAAAACAGGTTCAGTCGCGCGACCTGAGCCAGCGATTTGGTCTCTCCGAAGACTCTATCCGGCGTGACCTGCGTGAACTGGCGGCGGAAGGATTACTGCAACGGGTGCATGGCGGTGCGTTACCGGTATCCGCTGCACTGGGCACCTTTGAAACACGAAAAAGCGTGCAGACGGCGTCTAAACAGATTATCGCCAGAAAAGCGGCCTCATTGATCCAGCCAGGCCAGATTGTGCTGATTGATGGCGGGACCACCAGCGCAGAACTGGTACGACAGTTGCCGACAACGCTGAGCTTTACCGCCGTGACACACAGTCCCAGCGTGGCGCTGGCGTTAGCCGATCACCCACTCGTGGAGGTTATACTGATTGGCGGGCAACTTTATAAGCATTCGGTGGTGGCGGTAGGCGCAGCCATGCTGGAGTCGATAAACCGCATTAACGCCGATCTCTTTTTTATGGGTGTTACCGGTGTGCATCCGGCGGCGGGCCTGACAACCGGGAATTTTGAAGAAGCGACGGTGAAGCGGGCGCTGGCAGGACGCGCAGCAGAAACCGTGGTACTGGCGTCCGCCGAAAAGCTCAATTCAGCGTCGGCATTTGCCATTGGCGATCTGTCACTTACGAGTACGCTGGTAGTGGAAACAGAGCCGGACAAGGCGCTGAAAAAGGCGCTCAGCCAGCATGGTGTGACGATCATCTGAGATCGCAGCAAGCCTGCAGCGCAAGATACGGGCCGGTCAGCGGTCTCTGCGCAGGGGGAAACTGCTTTGCAACGGGCGTCATTGAACTTTGTGCCAGGGCAACGGCAACCGCGCCCTGCTGATAAGCCTGCTCTGCTGCTGCCCCAATCAGGGCAAAATAGCGTGCTGTGTCTCCCGCTTTAAACGCTGCCCACGCATCTTCCACCAGCATGACCTCGATCTGACTGTCTGGATGACAGAAGAGTGTCCGTGTCGCAGCCAGCGTCGATTCTGCTGCACACAGCGCCACCGTCGGCCCCGTAAGACGCCGCAGTGTCTCCGCTAACATCCGGTCAGTGCGCATTACCCCAGCATGCGTACTGAAATCATCAGCAACCGGCCCCAGCGTCGAACAGGTGATCAGAACCGCATCAAACTGCGGCAGCAGCGATTCAATCAGCTGTGCAATACGGCGGCGTAATTCCACTGTCATCCCGCCGCTTCGCTCCGCCTCAGTCAGCAGCGCAGGCATCACCAGATGATTCAGGGGCAGAATATCAAGAGCCAGTGCGCGGGCGGCATCATCAAAGATCGCGATATTACTGGCGGCGGTATGGAAGCAAAGAATGTTCAGGGTGAGCTCCGGTTCTTCATAAAGTTAGCGTGCGGGCGACCATGCGGCCTGCTGGATAACGACACGATAACCATCCCCATCCATAAATGTCACGCCCCGTTGATCCCAGTAGGGATTAAATGATGGCACCCGCCGGAAGCCTGCCTCATCCATGCTGTTACAGCGAGCCAGCCAGTCAGGCTGTTGTGGGATGTAGAGCACCAGCAGATCGTCATCCGTTGGCGATGGCCGGACGGGATGCGTGTGACAGAGCGTGAATTCGAGATGCCAGGCCAGCCCGTCAGCGCCCAGTATCACACCACTGAACCCCTGATGGTCAGTAAACTCACCGATTTTTTGCAACCCCAGCCCAAGGCAATAGATTTGGCAGCTTTGCGTCAGGTCAGTCACTGGACGGGCAATACGCAGATGCGGGATAGTCATGCTTCTCTCCTTGTTGAGTTCACTGATATTTATCACAATCCTCTGAGCTTCCCGTGACGCTGGATGCGTAACCACTTCCCCGGCACTTCCATCAAACCACCGTTTTTTGCAAAAAGATGTGAATACCCTTCCGCGCAGTCCTGACCCTGAAATCGCTCTGCAGTCGGCGTGCCGCTGCGGTCGGCACCCTGTTCCGGTTATCCGGAAAATCACCTTACCGCTCACAGCGCTAAACGCATTCCCGCTGCGGTCATCTACACTTTCCCGGTATTCATACGGCAATGTCCTGTGCATTGCCTGGCTATAAAAGGAAGACAATATGACTGAACATGCTACCCAGAACCACGCCTGGTTACTGGCATCACGCCCTCACGGTGAGCCGACCAAAGAGAATTTCCGCCATGTGGCTCAGCCCGTTCCGGAAATCAAAGAGGGTGAAGTGCTGCTGAAAACCATCTACCTCTCGCTTGACCCCTACATGCGTGGCCGGATGGATGAGGGTAAATCCTACGCTGCGCCCGCAGAGCTGGATGAGCCAATGGTGGGCGGCACCGTCTGTCAGGTTGCAGAATCGAAAAACAGCAACTTTAAAACCGGCGACTGGGTGCTGGCGCAGAGCGGCTGGCAGGAATATGCCGTTTCCGATGGCAAAGAGATTGCGAAGCTGGACAACGATATGCCACATCCTTCATGGGCGCTGGGCATTCTCGGTATGCCTGGCTTTACCGCCTATATGGGTCTGATGGATATCGGTCAGCCGAAAGCGGGCGAAACCCTGGTGGTTGCCGCCGCAACCGGTCCAGTGGGCGCAACGGTCGGTCAGTTGGGCAAACAGAAAGGGTGCCGCGTAGTCGGTGTCGCCGGTGGCGAAGAAAAATGCCGTTATGCGGTCGATACGCTGGGTTTTGATGCCTGCCTCGATCACCACAGCGCAGACTTTGAAGAGCAACTGAAAAACGCCTGCCCGGATGGCATCGATATTTACTTCGAAAACGTCGGTGGCAAAGTGTTTGATGCCGTATTCCCGCTGCTGAACACCGCGGCACGCGTGCCGGTCTGTGGTCTGGTCTCCGCGTACAGCCAGCGTGAGCTGCCGGACGGTCCGGACAGAACCTCGCTGATCATGGCAGGTATCCTTAAGCGTCGTATCCGTATGCAGGGCTTTATCATCTTCCAGGATTACGGTGACCGTTATCCTGAGTTCCTCAAAGCAATGAGCCCGCTGGTGGAGAGCAAAAAAATCCACTATCGCGAGCATATGATTGAGGGATTAGAGAATGCACCACAGGCGTTTATCGACATGCTGAATGGCAAAAACTTCGGTAAAACCGTGGTGAAAGTCAGCGAGTAATCGCGTTAGCGTGCCGCGTCAGTGACGTGGCACGCTATCTATTAATCAATGCGATGAATCAATGCGGCTGCCGTGAAACGTGTTCGGCAGCCGCACGATTAGCGTCACTGACCGCCTCTCCCAGCGTTGCGCCAAGACTCAGGCGCTGACACAACACCCCGACAAAGCAATCCCCGGCACCGTGTGTACTGACCAGCGTCACCTTTTGCGCCGCCAGCGTGTGCGTCTCTCCTGCCTCGCTGTAAGCCACTCCGTGTTCACCTGCTGTCACCACCACGCGGGCAAAGCGTCCCGCCAGCGATGCCGCAGCAGCACGCGCTGAAGTCAGATCCTGCACGTTAATCCCGCACATATCGCGCGCTTCGATGGCGTTCACCACCAGCAGATCGATACAGCCCTCAAACCCCGCCGACAATGTCCGGGCAGGTGCAGCATTCACACAGACCGTAATCCCCCGCTGCCGTGCCGCCTGTGCCGCGCAGAGATTTACCGCCTCCGGGACTTCGTTTTGCAGCACCAGCAGCGAAACATCCTGCCAGAAGCCTGGCTGTGCAAAGGTCTCAAGCGGGATTTGCTGATTGGCATTAGAAACCACTACCGCGCCGTAATCCCCTTCAGCATCGGTAATCGCCACGCTCATGCCGGAGGGAAGCGCATCGGTCACACTCACCTGCGTACAATCGACACCGGCCTGCTGCAGATGATCCAGCAGGAATTTCCCCTGCTGATCGCGCCCCACCAAACCGGCAAAACGCACTGCTGCGCCCGCACGGGCCGCCGCGACCGCCTGATTCCCGCCCTTGCCGCCGAACTTATAGTGACAGGCGCTGCCCATCACCGTTTCGCCTTTCTCCGGGCGATGGTGTGCGTCCAGCATAATGTCGTAATGAAGACTGCCGGTGACTGCAATTTTGCTCATAGCTAGAATTCCCGCAGATCCTGAACCGCATGCTGGGTTTTCATCAGGTTCTTCTCCGCCCGCTTCAGATCTTTCTTGGCGATAGCGACAAACAGCGCATCCAGAATATTGAGCTGGGCGATGCGTGACGCGGCGTTTTCACCCAACAGATGCGATCCCTGAGAGGTTGAATTGAGGACCACATGCGCACTCTGCGCGATCGGGGATTCGGCGTAGTTAGTAATGGCGATCACTTTCGCGCCATTCTTTCCCGCCAGTTTAACCGGATCGTTCACTGCACGTGTCGCACCCGAATGGCTGATGGCGATAACCACATCGTCATCAGATAACACGGCGGCTGACATCAGCATGATGTGGGCGTCGTCATAGGCGGTCGACTTGATGCCAATCTTCAGCATCTTGTGCGACAGGTCCCGCGCCACGGCGGCAGAGCCGCCGACAGCATAGAGATCGATATGACGCGCTTTAAAGATGATATCCGCCGCACGATTGAATTCAGAGACATCCAGAATCGATAATGTTTCTTCGATGGCCTGGATAGAGGTTCTGAAGACTTTGGCCAGCAACTGCTCCGACGAATCATCCGGCTCAATTTCCGCATGCAGTCCCGCCACTTCAGACTGGTTGTAATAGATCAGACCACTTCTGAAATGCCTGAAGCCGGTGAAGTTAAGTTTTTTTGTAATCTTAACGATCATCGCTTCAGAGACATTATTCTCCTGCGCAATCTCCTTTAAAGACGACTGCTCAGTCATGTCGGTTCGGGCAATTATCGCCTCCGCCACACGGCGTTCTAACGGCGTCAGTTGGGGCAAACGCATACGAATCTGAGCGCCAATGGCTCGCGGATCTTGCTTCATTACTTGCCTCGGGTCGCCCGGTCAATCAACATCGCTATGATAATAATAAGGCCGGTAGCGAGCAATTGGTAAAAGGCCTGAATGTTCAGTAAGGTCAGGCCATTACGTAACACCCCGAGGATCACCACGCCAATCAGCGTGCCGAAAATACTGCCCTTGCCGCCCATCAATGATGCACCGCCAATGGCCGCCGCCGCGATAGCGTCCAGCTCCCACAGGTTGCCGATAGTCGGCTCGGCAGCGCCCAGACGACCAATCAGAATCAGCGAAGCGAGTGACGCCAGCAGACCGGAGAAGATGTAAACCGTCACCTTGGTGCGCTTCACCGGCACACCCGCGACCCGCGCCGCCTCTTCATTACCACCGATCGCCAGAATATATTCCCCCAGCGGGGTCTTATTCATCACCGTCCAGAGCAGCAGCGCAATCACCGCCACAATCACAATCGGCGTCGGAATACCCAGCACCGTGCTATTGATCAGGCTGCGGAACGCCAGCGGAATGCCAAAGACCGGATTGCCGCCGGTATAAATCAGCGCGATAGCCCGGAACAGCGACAGGCCGCCCAGCGTAACGATAAACGGCTGCAGCCCGGCATAGGCAATCAGCGAACCGCTGAACAGCCCGCACATCGCGCCGACGCCCAGCGTCGCGAGAATCGCCAGCGGCACCGGCACACCCAGGGTCATCAGCGTGGCACCCAGCACCGCTGAGAGCGCCGCGGTGGGGCCAACCGAAAGGTCAATCCCGCCGGAGATAATCACCAGCGTCATGCCCAGAGCAATCAGGGCGTTGATCGAAGACTGCTGCAATATATTCAGCAGATTTGGCAGCGTGAAAAAGACCGGCGACAGAAACGAAAATGTCACCACGATAATCAACAGGCCAATTAAAGTACCGGCATCACGCACGTTAAATTTAAGCCGCAGCGCGGGTCGGGTACCTGGCGCGGTGGAGGTCTGAGTCGTCATAATATTAACCTTAAATAGTGTCAGGTAAGCGGTCAGGCGGTCTGGTCGATATCTTTAATGGCATAGCGGGCAATGTTCTCTTCGGTGATCGCGCTGCCAGTGAGCTCTTTGGTGATACGCCCCTCGCGCATCACCAGCACCCGGTCAGAGATGCGCATAATCTCGGTCATCTCTGACGACACCACGACAATGGCTTTGCCCGCCTGCGCCAGTTTCTCAATCAGGTGATAGATCTCAGACTTAGCGCCAATGTCGATGCCACGCGTCGGCTCATCAAACAGAAACACGTTGGAATCCGCCGCCACCCAGCGGCCAATAATCACTTTTTGCTGATTGCCGCCGCTCAGCGTGCCGATGGTTTTCTCAATGTCGAGCGGACGCAGTTTGAGGTCGCCCATCACCCTCAGCGCCTCACGGTCGAGCCGGGCATGGTTCATCAGCCCCGCCAGCGTGAAGCGGTGCATCGACGGCAGCGCCATGTTCATCTTCACCGCCCGCTCTTTAATGATGCCCTCTTTCTTGCGGTCCTCCGGCACCAGGCCAATACCTGCTTTGATCGCCGCACGCACGTTGTGGTTCTGCACTGCGGTGCCGTTGACGCTCACCGTGCCACCGGTACGCCTGTCGATGCCGGCAATCAGCTTGAGCAGTTCGGTCCGTCCCGCACCCACCAGCCCGGCAATGCCCAGCACTTCACCAGCTCGCACGCTGAAACTGGCGGCTACCACGTCATTGCCCCGCGTCAGATCCTCTACCCGCAGCACCTCGCGTTCGCTGACAAACGCCTGATGGTCGAGTTTGTCGATCTTCCGTCCGACCATTTTGGCGACAATGCTCTCTTCATCCTCATCACTGATGTTGACCACACCCACCTGCTTTCCGTCACGCATAATGGTGGCGCGGTCGCAGACCCGGAAAATCTCATTCATCTTGTGCGACACATAGATCAGCGAGACGCCGGTCGACTTCAGATCGCCTATCAGCTCCGCCAGCCGGTCGAACTCGCGGGGCGTCAGACTGGAAGTCGGCTCATCCATGGCGATGATTTTTGCGTCATCCAGCAGCGCACGGGCGATCTCAACAATCTGCTGCTGCGACACCTTGAGATTTCTGATCGGCGTATCGGGATCGATAGTGGGATCCAGCGTCTTCAGAATCAGCGTCGCCCGCGCCAGCTGCGCTTTTTTATCCACCCACCAGCCACCGGCACGGGTCAGCGGGCGACCCAGGAACATGTTCTGCGCCACGGAAAGCTCAGGAACATGCTGCAACTCCTGGTGAATCATGGCGATACCGGCCTGACGTGCACTGAGCGGGCTGCGAATCTGCACTCTGTTGCCATTAACGCTGATCTCTCCGCTGTCAGCGCCGCGCACGCCTGAGAGGATATTCAGCAGTGTCGATTTACCCGCGCCGTTTTCCCCAATCAGCGCATGCACCTCGCCGGGTCGCACTGAAAAATCGACCTCCTGCAGTGCGGCGGCGTTACCGTAACTTTTGTTGATGCCGCGCATCATTAAGCGAAACTGTTCCATACCCGCCTCCGCCGACTATTGCTGAGCCAGCAGCTCACGCAACCGGTTGTTGTCTTTGGTCGAGAACGCGTCGACGTTCTCTTTAGTGATCAACGCCTGTGGCGTGGAGATAACGCGCGACAGTTTCTGTCCATTGATCAGACGGATCATGACGTCCATCGCCACTTCACCGGTCAGCACCGGGAAGCTGTCCACCGTGCCGGTCAGCTCGCCGCGCTTGATTGAGGCGTACGCATCCGAAATGCCGTCAGTGCCAAAAATCGCCACCTGTGACGCTTTGTTCTGCGCCCTCACCGCTTCCACCACGCCCAGCGCCATGGTGTCGTTGTTCGCATAGAAGCCGATCAGGTCAGGATGCTGCTGAAGGATGGTTGACGCCGCATTAAAGGCCTGCTCGCGACTCCAGTTCGCCGGCACGCTGGCAACAATGGTGAACTTGCCATTTGCGTCCAGTGTCTCTTTGAAGCCACGGGTACGCTGTCCGGCGGCATACACGCCTGGCTGCCCTTCAATCACCGCGACTTTCCCGCCCTGCGGATGATGCTGAATAAACCACTTCGCGACCCGCACACCGTTATCTTTCTGCACGTTGCCGACGTAGTAACGCGCATTCGGCATCACCGCATCGTTGACGTTCACCACCGGGATATTCTTGCTGTTCGCACTCTCCAGCGCAGGCTGCAGGTTGATGTCGGTCTGCGGCGAAACCAGCAGGCCGTTAAAGCCCTGGGAGATCAGGGTCTCTGCAATCGACAGCTGACCAAGCTGATCGTCCTCATTGGCTGCCGCCTGGTACTCGACGGTAATGCCATACTTTTTCGCCGCGTCCTGGTAGCCCTGGCCGAGCAGGCGCCAGTACTCATTAGTGAGGGTTTTTGATACCCCGCCAATTTTCAGCGACTTGTCGACTTTCGGCAGCGCGCCATATTTAGTATCAAGCTGGGTCCAGTCGGTGCGATCCGGTTCAGTGTCGGATTGCAGCGGTGCCAGATCTGCCGCATAAACTGTGCTGCAGAGCAGTGAAGAAGCGATAAAGGCAAGCAGGCGTTTTTTCATTTTTATAGTCTCAGCATGTGGGTAGAGGTGTGATGTTCTTAGGATTAATCGACTGTCAGCGAGCCAGCATGATGTCGTTGACTATCTGCTGGGAAGCCACCGCATCCTGACGCGCAATGGCCGCCAGTAATGCCGCGTTACCGTGCAGCTGGTCACAGAGTCTGAGCAGGCGCTTAACGGTGGCGATGTTGCTCTCTGCTTCACGAATCGGGTCCAGACCGCTGGCATCCGGGAAGGTATCGAAGTAGTAAGCGCCACTGTAGCTGTCACGCTGCATCTGCCAGAGAAACTCCAGCGTGGCGCGCGGATTCACGGAGGCAACCATCAGTCCGTCGTCACGTTTGCCCCAGCCGTCATTCAGGTCCAGTCCCAGCAGCCGTGAGCGGCGTGCCACCATCGCAGCAGCGTAAGCCGGGATCTCATTGGCAAACAGGACGTGCGCGAAATCCAGCGTGATACCCAGATTGGCGCAGCCGGCCTCTTCCACTGCCAGCAGACAGGTGGTCGCGTTGGGGAAGATGCTGTAGGCGCGAGGCTCATTCGGTTTATATTCGATGCTGACATCGACATCCGGCGCGTACTCTGCCACTTCACGTACAGCGCTGACCGCATCCTCCCAGATCTTTTTGTAGTCGGCCTGGAAGCAGTAATCAAATCCATCCTGCCCCATCCACAGGGTCATCAGTCGGGAACCAAACTCCCGACCCGCATCGATACCGCGCTTGGTCAGCTCGATCGCTTCACGACGCACTTTCGCATCCGGATGCGTAAATGCACCGATTTTGAACTGAGGTGCATCCCAGCGCATCTGCATGCCATTTACCGCCAGGCCCGCATCCTCAATCGCCTGGCGCAGAGTGGCGATGTCAGTGGTGAGATGCTGCGGAAAGTTAAGATCGAGATGTGTTAAGCCATTTACCTTTCCCGCACGGGCAACCATCTGGAGAACCGACGGCTTGCCCTGCAGGTCAGGCCAGTAGAGGTGTGCGCCCGAGGCGAACGAGTTGAGACGGGTAGCAAATTTCAGTTCCGACATGAGGCTCAATCCTTCAGAGTGCGTATTGTGAAGTACTTTTCATATTCACGATTAATTGTGAAGTTATATATTAATCTACGCCTCGCGGCTTAATGCGCAAGTCTGTCAGGATGGGGAAATCTCTAAACCGGGAGCACTGTCACGAAATAGTTTCGGTGTGTTATCAGATGAATAACAGGCAGTGGAGGGAGAATTTAATTGAAAGACAACGGGTTGTCGTGAGAAGCCGGGCGTGGAATCTGGCAGAGAAAGAAATGAAAAAAGCTGAGCGCCAGGGCGGCGCTCAGCGGGACGAGATGACTTACTTCAGACGGAAAGCGACAACACTGTCGCCCTGCGTGGTGCCGAGCGAGCCGTGGCCGCCTGCGGCAATCACCACGTACTGCTTGCCATCTTTACCCATAAAGGTGGATGGCGTGGCCTGCGCTCCGGCGCTGAGTTCAGTCTGCCACAGCAGTTCGCCAGTGGTGCTGTCGTAAGCACGGAAGAAGTTATCTGCCGTTGCGCCGTGGAACACCAGATCACCCGCCGTCAGCAGCGGTCCGCCGTGCGCCACCATCCCCATCGGGAAACCGATCGGGAAGCGGCCAGGCAGGAAGCTGGTCTTGAGGTTTTTGGTGGTGCCGACGCGGCGCAGCCATTCGGTTTTGCCGGTGGTCAGATCCACACCCACCATCCGTCCCCACGGTGGCGCGATGCAGGGAATACCCAGTCCCGACGCCATCTGCTGGATGTGAATCGCGTAGTCACCGTGGAAGTTCTCATTCCAGTACGGCGTGCCATCTTTGGTGAAAGTACGCTGCGTTTCGGTTTCCGGCGTGCGCTTAATCAGGTTGTATTTGTAAGCCAGGCGTACCGGTGCCGCAATCAGCATCTGACGCTGTGGGTCAACAGCCACGGAACCCCAGTTAAACACCCCGATATTGCCCGGGAAGATCAGCGAGCCTTTCTCGGTGGGCGGCGTCCACGGGTTACCGTCATAGCGCAACTCACGGAAGGTGGTGCGGCAGGCCATCTGATCAAACGGCGTGATGCCCCACATCGACTTCTCAGTCAGTGGTTGCGGGATGAAGTTCAGGCTGGAGACCGGCTGGGTCGCCGCATACTGCTCGCCCTTAATGCCATCGGTAGAGACCTTAACCTGCTCTACCGGGTAAACCGGTTCGCCAGTCAGGCGATTCAGCACAAACAGGTTGCCGGTTTTGGTCGGCAGGATCACCGCAGGCTGCGGCTTGCCCTGATAGTTAATATCTACCAGCGAGGGCTGTGATGGGTTATCACGATCCCACAAGTCGTGGTTCGAACTCTGATAGCGCCATTTGAACGCACCGGTTTTCAGATCAAGCGCCACCAGCGCATCACGGAATTTCTCGGTGTTGCTGGCTGGATCGCGTTCAATCCCTACTTCATCCGGCGAGGCATTACCAAACGGCACATAGACCAGGCCGTTTTTCAGGTCCGCGCTAAGGGTAGCCCAGGCGATCGGGCTATCCTGCGGATAGGTGGCTCCTGCAGCGACGGGCGCGGTGTTATCCGGGTTAGCCGGATCGAAGTTCCACACCAGACGACCACTGACGGCGTCATAGGCACGGATCACACCCGATGGGTTGCCGCTGTTGAAGCCGTTATCCATCACTGAGCCGCCGACAATCACCAGATTGCCTGCCACCAGCGGTGCTGAGGTCTGCATCAGCGCATGCGGACGCACCTCGCCCATGTTGGCGCGCAGGTTCACCACACCGTTGTCACCAAAGTCAGCGCACGGCTTGCCGGTGTCGGCATCCAGCGCCAGCAGGCGGGCATCGGTGGTCGCGTTAAAGATACGCTTGCGGCAGATGGCCGGTGCTGCGCCCGTCTGCTGTTGCACCTGCTGACCGGCATCGAAATAGCTCACGCCGCGACAGGTCTGATGCTGCTGCAGATAAGAGCGGTTTTTATCCGGAGCGGTTTTCCACTTCACCGCACCCGTTTCCGGGTCAAGCGCATGGACTTCGTTGTGCGGCGTACAGAAGTAAAGCATGCCGTTGGCTTTCAGCGGCGTCGCTTCAAAGGTGTATTCGGTCGCATCATCACCCTGACGCAGATCGCCGGTGTGATAGGTCCAGGCCACTTCCAGATCGTTGACGTTATCTTTGGTGATCTGCTTCAGCGCCGAGAAGCGCTGGCCATCCGCGGTTCCGCCATAGGCGCTCCACTCGTCAGCGGCACCACCGGTCGCAGAGGCGTTACGCGGTGTATTGATAGCGCCCTGCTGCGGCAACGGATCGTAGAAGCAGAGGCCAGCCACCAGCAATACCATCAGCACCACTGAACCGCCGAGGAACGGATGGAAGCGACGCTGTCCCTGATAAAGCGGACGCACCACCCACGGCAGAGCCAGCCAGACGCCCAGCACACCAAAGAGGTCACCGCGCGGGATCCACTGCCATTTGTCGAAGCCCACTTCCCAGATAGTCCAGAAGAGTGTGACCCACATCAGCAGCGCATAGAGGGTCAGCGCACTGCGCTTGTTCATTAATAGCAGAATAGCGCTGAGCAAAATGCCTGCACCCATCAGCGCATAGAACGCGCTGCCTCCTGCCAGCAGGAGTTGTCCTCCCATGTAAATCAGGGCGATAGCAAATATCACCATGATTATACTGGTTAATTTATTGATCATGATCCTTCCTCGGGTCATTAGCGATGATAGGTAAGTTAAGCTGGAAACATAAATTCAACGAGATTTTAACTTACGTGTGAAATATGTAAAAACGTGTACAGGCGTAAATCATTAGCAATATTTATTGTAAATGTTACCTGCAGAGGTATTCAGACCGCTTTTTTTACTTTCTGAAGGCAGAATAACGAGATATACATCACAAAATGTTAACCATAGGCCGCTAACTATCGCATCTTTTGTTCAAAGGCGAACAAATATCAGACAAGCATCGCTTCTATAAAGCTGGCTTAAGTGTAATTGATGGACAATTTTTAACGTCAAATAATCATAATGGTTTGTTTGCACCGCCCTGCAATAACTCTTATTGCTGAAAGCGGGAATGTTATTCTTTTCCTTTTTTAAACAGAAAGAGTATCAGCACTCATGCGGCGTCAATGATTTTCACATTATTAAATCTGGCAGTTGACTTTACGCTGTCATGATTTCTGTCACTTTAACCTCAAAAATATATAGATTAATAAAAGAAGTCGTTCCGGGACTGAAGAGTAATTCAGACATTCCGTAGCATGACGCGAAATCTAATTGTGATATATTTCATCCTTCTCACTTCTCTTTATCCAGCCAGCAGGCAGGATTTTCTCTGGCAGCAATAACCCAGGCAGGTTGACTATGTCCGCACTCAACGCTATTTATCGCAAGTTTCGTTTTCCGTTTAAGTTTTTAAATGCAGCTATTCGCTACCCTGCTGCTCAGGCACGAGTAAAGCGTTATTCCGTAATGTCGATAGAAGAAACAATTGATCTGTTATTACGTAATCCACAATTATCTCTGGCCCGTTACGGCGACGGCGAACTTGAAATGACCTGGTATAAAAATATCGGTTTTCAGCCCTTTGATCCAAAACTGTCAGGGCGGCTCAAAGCCTTGCTGCAACAGGACGCCGCGGCTAATCCGAACTGCCTGATTTGTCTGCCTGATGCCTTTCGCACTACCCGTAATATGAAAAATGGATCGGCCCTGTTTTGGTTCTTCCATAAATCATTTTACTTTAAACATTATGAGACTCTGCTGAATCAACAGGTCCGGTATGGAAATACGTCTGTCACCCGCCCTTATCACGATTATAAAGAAAAAAAACTTTCCCGGACGATATTTGATAAATTCAAACAGCTTTATCAGGGCCGTCGGGTATTAATTGTTGAGGGCAGTGGCACACGTCTCGGTTTAGGCAATGATTTACTTGATGGCGCAAGCGACGTTAAACGTATTACCACGCTGAACCGTAATGCCTTTTCCGTTTATGACCGTCTTTTTGATACCGTATTAGAGAATGCCGTCAACTTTGATCTGGTCTTGATTTCTTTAGGGCCGACGGCAACGGTACTGGCGTATGATTTAAGTCAGCGAGGTATCCGCTGTATCGATAGCGGTCACGTTGACATTGAATATGAGTGGATGCTGGCCAGTGCCACTACAAAAATAAAAGTAGAAGGTAAAAACGTCAATGAGGCGGGCGTGCTGCTGAGTGAACAGACTACCGTGGCCGATGCAACTTACCAGCGGCAGATTTTGCAACACGTCGGCGAATCACTGAACAAAATGCCGGACACAGAAGGCGAAGCAGAAGCCGTGGTTATCCCACTGCCCCACGTCAGCCCGAGCCATCATAACGCCGCGTAAGACTCACCATTGTCAGGCAGCAACTGCACCGCATTGATGCGCAGGCAAATAATTAGCGAGATCAGCGAATACCGTTTCGGGCAGAGTAAACTGCCCGGGCACGCTACCTGCCAGTGTTAGCCGGGCAAATTTTCTTTCCGGCATCAATCTTGCTTGAGTCCTCCTGAGACACTTAATCAGGAGAAGTAAGATGAATACCCGTCGTTACCGTTACACCATATTTTCACTGCTGTTCCTGATCGCCCTGATCAATTACATCGATCGTGGCGCCCTGTCATTTGCAGCCAACGCCATTGCGACCGAGTACCACTTCAGCAAAGTCCAGCTTGGCGCAGTGCTGGGATATTTTGGCTTTGGGTATCTGTTTGGTTCGCTATGTGGCGGCTTCCTTGCCGATCGTATCGGCACGAAAAAGGTCTGGCTGCTGGCAGGTGTGCTCTGGTCGCTGCTGGAAATCGCGACCGCCTGGGCTGGAGAGTTAGGCATGGCGCTGTTTGGCGGCTCAGCCATTATGGGCTTTGCTGCCCTGCGCATCCTGTTTGGTTTTTCCGAAGGCCCGGCCTATGCGCTGATGAACAAGGCGATCGCCCACTGGGCACCCGATAACGAGCGCGGCTTTGCGCTGGGCATCGGCCTGCTCTCGACGCAGGTTGGCGCACTGCTGACAGCGCCGATTGCGGTAGGCCTGCTGCTTCTGACCCATGACTGGCGCATGATGTTTATCCTGCTTGGGGTGTTCTCTCTGCTGGCAATGCTGCTGTTTGCCCGCACGTTCAGCGACAGCCCGGATAAAAGTCCCCACACCAGCGCAGCAGAACGCACGCTGATCCTGAGCGGTCAGCGCCGCAGCGCCGGCGATGGCGTTCCACTGCCCTGGTGGCGCTTCTTTACCAGCCGCACGCTGGTCTGCAACGCACTCGGCTACTTCTCCTTCCTTTACATCACCTTTACCCTGGTGACCTGGATGCCGAAGTATCTGCAGGATAATTTTCATTATGACCTGCACTCGCTCTGGTACGTGGCGATGATTCCGTGGAGCGGTGCCTGTATTACAGTGCTGCTGGGCGGTCGCATTGCTGATGCCCTGCTGGCCCGCTTTCGTAATTTGCGTCTGGCGCGCAATCTCTTTGCCGCAGTCACGCTGTGCGGCACCGCCTGCTGCTTTATGGCCATTCCCTATGTCCAGTCGGCAGCCGGAATTATTGCACTGATGACCCTGGGCAATGCGCTGAATGCACTGGTGAATAATGTCTACTGGTCGGTGGTGATTGATGTCACCCCGAAGGCGTCGGTGGGTACCTACAGCGGTATGACACTGGCGATAGCCAATCTGGCGGCAATTATCTCCCCGATGCTTTGTGGCTGGCTGGCGGAATATTACGGCTATAACGCCATGTTTACCGTCACCGCAGTCATCGCCTTCGGCAGCATGCTGGCGATGACGCTGCTACAGCCTGAGAAGCCGCTGGTGGCTGAGGCGCAGACCGGCACGGCGGATGTTTCAGCAGCCTGATTTAAAACGCGCAGATTGCCTGACACGCGGGTGATCACTCACCCGCGCTGACTCTCCCTGAATGCCAGCCGCCCGGCGGCTTAATCTGTCACCCCGCAGGATAAACTGACTGTTCAGGTGTGCCACGGCGATCCCAGCGGCTGGCGACAAGCCACAACAGTGCCGTCGCAAACCAGCCGACGATCCACGAGACATCATTACCGGCAAAAATCCAGGTCAGCGATCCGTGATGCAGCGGATTATCGATAAACGGCAGTTGCACCAGCACCCCCAGAAAATAGACGGTAATACCGGCAAGGTTCCAGCGTCCATAGCGTCCGTCCGGCTGAGACAGCGCCGGGACATCAACGCTGCCTTTGGTGATCAGATAAAAATCGGTCAGGCTGATCGCGCTCCAGGGCACAAAGAAAGCCAGCAAAAAGAGCAGGAAGTGCGTGAAGGATTTCAGAAAGGCCGGTTCACTGAGGAGAGCAATAACGCAGGCCAGCGCCACCATCAGTACCACAAACAGTATGCGCCCGCCGCGACTCAGTGTGGTCTGCTGACGGAAGCCAGAGACAATAGTGGTCAGTGACATAAAACTGCCGTACGCATTCAGCGTGGTAAAGGTGATTTTCCCAAAGCAAATGGCGAAATAAATCACCATAGCCATGGTTGTTGTGCTGCCCATACTCACGATGTAACCGACCTCATTGCCTGCAAACGCACTTCCGGCAATGGCCGCGACGATCACGCCCAGCGTCATTGACGCCTGGGTGCCCAGTACGGTGCCCAAAAATACCGCGCTGAAGAGTTTCTTCGCAGAGACATCTGCTGGCAGGTAGCGCGAATAGTCCGAGACATAAGGACAGAAGGCAATCTGCCAGGAGGAAGAGAGAGAGACCGCCAGCAGAAAATTTGCCGGGGTAAAGTGCTGATTCTGCCACACGGCGGATAAATCATGCGTAGTGAACAGCGTGATAAACAGATAAGCAAAGGCTAACACGCCAATGACGCTCGCCACCTTCCCCAGTTGATGAATCACGCGATAGCCCAGCACCGCAATGATCACGATGAGGGTGCTGAACAGGATCATCCCGGTTGCATTGCTGACACCGACAAGTTTAGCCAGGGCCTGCCCCGCCAGGACCGTCCCGCTGGCTGAAAACCCCACATACATCATGCAGACCAGCACCAGAGGAATCACGGCACCGAAGACGCCAAACTGCATACGGCTGGTGATCATCTGCGGCAACCCAAGACGCGGACCCTGGATCGCATGCAACGACATGATCGCTGCACCCAGAATCTGTCCCACCAGTAAGCCGATTAGGGACCATATGACATCGCCGCCCAGTACCACGGCCAGCGCACCCGTAACAATCGCGGTAATTTGCAGGTTGCCACCAAACCAGAGCGTGAACTGGCTAAAAGGATGACCATGCCGTTCACGCAATGGGATGTAATCAATAGAACGGGTTTCTGACAGGCGCGGTTTCTCTGCGCCTGAATAATCTGATACGGATGATTTGACCGACATAGATTCCTCGCTGAAACGGTAAGAGACGCGTTAACGGAAAGCGTGATTTGCCCTATCCCTGGTTGCAATTACATGTCTATACAATTAGCGAGAATGTCATGCACATCTGAAAGTTACAAGGCAACCTGTCATTGGAAAATGTGATGATATCGACAGGCTGATAACGCCGATCGGGATCGCGTGCGATGCCAGGTAGGTCAGGCTCAGCGTGCAGGGAGGAGGCGATACTCCGACGGTTAACCCTCAGCAACGACCCGCTGACGATGGCAGTCGGCGGGATCCAGTTTCTGCCCCTGAGACGAGTAAACTTCAAGACGCGGCAGCGGTTTGCCTTCCGCATTATCCAGCAACACCGAGTGGGTCTCGCCCTTTTCAAACAGATAGCGTTCGCCCCACTGGCGCATAGCCACCACAACCGGAAACAGTGAACGGCCTCTTTCGGTCAGGACATATTCGCTGTAGGCGCTGCCATCCGAGGCCGGCGCAATCTCAAACACCCCAATCTCCACCAGCTGCTTCAGGCGCGACGCCAGGATATTTTTCGCCAGCCCTAAGTTGCGCTGGAAGTCACTGAATCTGCGGACGTCATCAAAGGCTTCACGCACGATCATCATGCACCAGCGCTCACCTATAGACTCCAGGGTTCTTGCAACCGGACACTCGCTGGTTCTCAGGGATTCCTGCTTAGCCATTTTTATTCTCTCACTCTGCCTGTCTGATGAACCCAGCTTAGCCACCTTGAAAAGAAGTTGCAAAAAAAAACCAGCTCGATTAATGATAATGTCAATCCAGTTTCAAATAAAAACCAGAAGGCATAATTATGACCACGACGACATGCAAGGCTCAGGAAGCCGATCCATCGCCCGCCGCGATGCCGGTGCTCTCACCCCGGATGATCTTTTTGTTCTCACTCACCTCTGCACTGGCGGTCGCCAATGTTTATTCGGCGCAGCCGTTGCTGGAATTGATAGCCACCAGCCTGCAGGTTTCTCCCGGCACCATTGGCACGGTGGTCACGGTCACTCAGACCGGCTACGCCCTCGGATTACTCTTTCTGGTGCCGTTAGGCGACTGCATCAACCGCAAAAAACTGGTGCTCACCCAGCTGGTGCTTTCCGTGCTGGCGTTAACCGCCGCGGCTTTCGCGCCCGACCTGATGACGCTGCTCTGTGCGATGCTGCTGGTGGGGTTAATGGCGGTAGTCACGCAGCTGATGGTGGCCTGGGCCGCCATGCTGGCGTCACCCACGCAGCGTGGACAGGTGGTGGGTAGCGTGACCAGTGGCATCGTGATCGGCATTCTGCTGGCGCGCTTTATTTCCGGGATGATTGCCGATCTGGCGGGCTGGCGGGCGGTCTTTCTGACGGCCGCCTGTCTGTTACTGCTGATCTCGCTGGTACTGGTGCAAGTGCTGCCCGCCACAACCGGCCAGCCGCAGCGCACCCCCTACACTCAGCTGTTACTGTCGGTTTTTCGGCTGTTCCGGACGGAACCGCTGTTGCGCAGGCGAGGCATCCTCGCGCTGCTGATTTTTGCGGCCTTTAGTATGCTCTGGTCTTCGATGGTACTGCCGCTGACGGACCTGTCGCTGACTCACACCGCGATTGGGATGTTCGGACTGGCGGGTCTGGCCGGGGCGCTGGCGGCCTCCAGAGCAGGCTCATGGGCTGACCAGGGACGGGGGCAGCAAGCCACCGGCTTCGCCCTGGTGCTGCTGACCTTCTCCTGGCTGCCGATAGCCGCGCTGCAAAGCTCGCTACTGCTGCTGATAGTCGGGGTGGTCCTGCTCGACTTCGCTATTCAGACGGTACATGTGATTAATCAGAGCCTGCTGGTGGCTGCCCGGCCCGAGGCAGCCAGTCGTCTGGTCGGTGCCTATATGTGCTTTTACTCGCTGGGCAGTGCACTGGGCGCGATTGCAGCTACCCAGCTTTACGCCCACTGGGGATGGCAGGCGGTCTGCTATGCCGGGGCAACTGCCAGCGCCTCTGCCTTTCTCTGCTGGTACGGTATGCGTCACTAATGACATTACCTCTGCAGGGCATTGTTCCACTTATGGCTCGGTAAGACTCTCTGGTGTGGTGCGAGGGACAGACCGGCACAGCAGACCATTCAACAGCCTGGAAGTTATCATCCGTGACAGATATGCTTTGCGGTAAGCGACGCCAGTATTCAGAGTCTCAAGACTTCGCTATACAACGCGCGGCCGGTTCATATAGGTTATTTCTCACAGCCACCCTGTTCCAGGAGGAGCACATGCCGGAATATTGTTTTTTTAAGAATGGACGCCAGATTACCGTGCTGGAGAGAAGCGACAGCGCAGGCGCGGCTGAACTGTCTCAGCGCGGCTACGAGAAACAATTCGAAGAAGTGACCGCCCCTGATGAAAATCGTGCGCTGGCACGTTTTCATGACATTCATAATGACGATCAGCAGCGTGCGAATGCATTTGCTCGCGGGGAAGTGTTTGCCATTTTGACCGTGGGACTGCTTAGCGTGGCGGGCTGGCTCATTTTTAAATAGGCAGACGCGCCCTCAGTCAGCGGGATAATGAGCAAATTAACTATCGTGCCGCTGGCAGAACGCGTCGATGTCGCCGTGCTGAAAGTCGGGCAGATTCGCCATCAATTTCTCCAGCGGCCAGTTCCACCAGGCAATGCGCTGAAGGCGGGCCGCAATCGCTGGGGTAAACCGCACCCGCAGTGGCCGGGCCGGCACACCGCCAACCACGCTGTAAGGCGCAACGTTTTTCGTCACGACGGCGCCCGCAGCCAGCACCGCACCATCTCCAATCGTAACGCCAGGCAGCACAATGACACCGTGACCGATCCAGACATCATTTCCGATCACTACACGGTCGGCGCGACGGGCGGCAAAGAAGCCCTGGTCCCGTCGGGCATCATGATGATAATACTCCGGGCAGTAGGTAAAGCGATGCTGAGAGGCGCGGTCCATGGGATGATTTGGCGCACCGATACGCACCTGATTGGCAATGGCGCAGAATCGCCCTACCTTGGTGTCGGCCAGGCAGCAGTGCTCGCCGACATAGGAGAAGTCACCCAGTTCGCTATATTCCAGTGAACTGTGCGCCAGGATCTCACACTGCTGACCCACGGTGGTTTCCCGCATCTTCACAGTGTCATCAATCCAGGTGTGCGCTAAACGGGCAGGTACAACGGCGGCAATGGACATATTACTCCCGGTCTGGATAAGCAGCGCCCCGGCGGCCTGCTTTTTGCCTTACCACCTTACACAACGCCGATGACAGAGAATTGACAAAGAAAAAAGGCGGAGTGGTTAGCTCCGCCTTGTTTCAAGTTCCGGTTAACCTGCGTGACCGGTCAGTTGCATAAGGGCAACGATGATCTGCAAGATGACCCGGATAAGATCCAGAATCAGCTTAGTCAGTTCCATCACTTTCCTTCTCCTTTTACAGGAGCGCGCTGTTCGGCAAACCAGGGCTTTGACTCTACCCGCCGGGTGCCTAAGCACATCTTTGTGGAGAGGGCTGAGCGGCACTCATGGTTAAAGCCACAGGCCAGCACCACCTGATGCCTGCCGGGATTTTAAAACCGTGCCCCTGGGAGCGGCCAGTCGACAATGAGGCGATGCTCAACACTCAACACCTGTATAAACATACAGCATTTTGGCGAAACTTGAAATCCTTAGCCGCACATTTTACAATCTTGTCTGTGGAGAGTGCTGAGCACCTCGTTCGCAGCGCGGTTACCAGCCGGGTAGCGAACAAAAAAATAAAGGATTTGGCGACATGCCAAATCCTTTTTTTATGCCTGCTTCCTGCTTAAAAAAGCAGCACGGAACTTACTTCGCGGCGCTGATTCGCCAGACGGTATTACCTGCATCGTCAGCAATCAGGACACCGCCCTGTTTGTCGCTGGCCAGACCCACCGGCAAACCGCGCACCTGCTTTTCGTCATCCGTCAGGAAGCCCGAGACCACCGTCTGCGGCTGCCCTACTGGCTTGCCATTCTCGAATTTCACCCACACCACTTTATAGCCATTCAGCGGTGTCCGGTTCCAGCTGCCATGCTCACTGATAAACGCGCCACCACGGTATTGCGGCATGTTATCGGCGCCATAAAACAGCAGACCCAGCGGCGCGACATGTGAACTCAGGGCATAATCGGGCTTGATCGCTTTCTCTACCAGATCGGGGCGCTGCGGTTCGGCACGGGTATCCACATGCTGGCCATAGTAGCTGTAGGGCCAGCCGTAGAAGCCTTTATCCTGCACTGAGGTCATGTAATCAGGCACCAGATCGGAGCCGATTTCATCACGCTCATTGACTACAGCCCACAGCTTGCCGCTCTGCGGCTCCCACTGTAAGCCGGTTGGATTGCGCAGTCCGCTGGCGAAGATACGGCTGGCACCACTGGCTGCGTCCACCTCCAGCACCGCCGCACGACGATATTCGGCACCAATGCCGTTCTCGGTGACGTTACTGTTGGAGCCGACACCGACATAGAGCTTGCTGCCATCGGGGCTGGCTAACAGCGCCTTGGTCCAGTGGTGGTTAATCGGTCCACCCGGCAATTCTGTCACCTCTTCTGGTGCGGTGCGAATCTCCGTTTCCCCTTCGCGATAGGGGAATTTCACCAGGCTGTCAGCGTTCGCGACATAGAGCGTATTACCAATCAGCTGCATACCAAACGGCGAATGCAGATTTTCAATAAAGCGATGCTGCTCCCATTTACCGTTAACATTGCGCAACAGCGTAATGCGATTGCCGCCTTCTCCCCCTTTGCCTGACGCTTTTTGCACAATGCCCATGATCAGCTGTTTAGGCCGTGTCGTTGGCTTCGGTGGTCCGTTGGATTCCGCCACCAGCACATCGTTATTTGGCAGCACATAGACCTGACGCGGATGCTGCAGATTCTCAGCAATTTTTTCAATCTTTAACCCGTCAGCCACTTTTGGCATTTCACCCGCTTTCCAGGGCGTGCCTTCCGGCACCTGCATTGGCGGCATAAAGAAATTCTTCGCCTGCGGCAGTTCAGGGTTCGGTCCCGTCTGCTTTTGCGGATCGACCAGCGCACCCTCATCACAGCCTGCCAGCAAGGCGGTCAGGGTCAGCGCGAGCAGCGTTTTATGCGGTATGTTCATGGTGGCTCCTCCTTAAGCGCTACGCTGACGTAACGCAAGTTGCACATTCGCCAGCAGCAGCAGTGCTACCACCAGCGTCGAAAGCGTCACACCCAGCGGGATCACAGCGGCGGCATCACGGCTGTGAATAAACGCATTGACGATAGCGATCGCAATCGCCACCAGCCAGAGCCAGAAATGGCCCTTTTCCGCACTGTCACTGCCACGAAACAGATAAACCAGCGCGATGAGTCGCGGCACAATCGCCAGTATCAGTCCCAGCGCAATCAGCCAGCTGGCGGCATCCGTCCAGAACTGTACAAAGGTCTGCATGTAGAGAATGTCGAACAGCCAGGCGGCGACAAAAAAGCCCAGCGGCACAGGCTCCAGCAAGGCATAAAGCGTCACGGCAAACGCCGATCTTCCCAGGGTATTGCGCATGTTTCTCTCCATTTTTAACGTGAATGCGGATCGGGTCAGACGTCGCGCTGCTCAGAGCAACCGACGCCGCGCCTGTAAAAGATTAGTAAATCTGAAGAGAAACAGAGGGTTTATTCGAAGGGAATTGCAAATCAGGCGGATGACGTCCCTGTCATCGCCGGTCTGTCAGGACTTATCCGCGGGTAACGTGACCCAGTATCCTGGCTGGTAAGGCAGCGGCAGAAACTTCTCGTGGAAGGTGCGGAACGTGGCGTCCGGATCCAAATCAGCAAACAGATCGGGGTGCAGCCATTTCGCCAGCGCCTGAATCGCCACAAACTGATACGGGCTATCATAGAACTGATGCCAGATGGCGTGGACGTTGCCGTTGTGCGCCACCGGCAGAGTTTTGAAAGCATCGCGCATCATCAGCGCTTTCAGACGCGCCGTGGCTTCAGTGACGTTGGCACCCGGACCCACGCCGACCCATTTGCCCACGGTATTGTAGTTCTTCCAGTTCGCGCCGGTCACCACCACCGCATCCGGCTGGCTGGCGATGATCTGCTCCGGGTTAACGGTGCCGAAGGTACCAGGAATCAGATCTTTAGCGATATTGCGACCGCCTGCTATCTCTACCATCTGACCAAAGTTCTCATTACCAAACGACATGCAGCACTCGTCGCTGTAGCCGCCTGCACGGTCAATCATCACTTTCGGCCGGTAGCCGGTAAAGTTTTTCAGACGCGAGGTGACAAGGTCAATCTGCTGCTGGCGGAAGGTAATAATTTCCTGCGCCCGCTCTGGTTTATTCACCAGTTCGCCCATGATGCGGATACTTTTCTCCGCGTTCTCCATCGGGGCTTCGCGGAAATCGATAAACACAACAGGCACACCCACCGCCTGCAGTTTTTCAATCAGCTTGCCTTCATCGGTGGCAGCTTTGGATTCCAGATTCATCAGCACCAGATCGGGCTTCAGGGTTAACGCCTGTTCCACGTTGAAGGTGCCATCTTTTGCGCCACCAAAGGTCGGTAATTTTTTAATTTCCGGATAGCGTTTTTCATAAGCCTGATAACCGTCCCAGTCCGCTTTATGCAGGTCATCACGCCAGCCAATCACCCGCTTAAACGGCGCACCCGTATCAAACGCCGCCAGCAGATAGATCTGACGCCCTTCGCCCAGAATGATGCGTTTTGCCTCCTGCGGCACCTCGACCTGACGGCCTGCAACATCGGTAATCATTTTGGCCGAAGCCGTCCCGGCTAACGTCAACAGCCCCAGCGCTAAAAACCATTTTTTCATTGTAAAAACCCGCACAAATGATAATGAGAATTATTAATGTAAAACGGCGTTACTATTACCTAAAACCGGGGTCAGGGGAAGTCATCCAAATAAATGTTTTTGCAGCGCGGCGTTAACAGGCTGAGAAGAGGGTAAACAATGCTCCCTCCGGGCACAAAAAAGCGCAGCGTGTCGCGGCTCACAAAACGCGCATCTTTCGTGAATATGCTCACAACGGCCTGGGCGGCTGCACATATTTTAGCCATTAATCGTATCGTTTTGGCTAATGCGTTAATGAATTGTGATCGCTAAATTTAAAATGAAACAGCGTTTTAATAATTCATCTGGACAGCCTGCCACAGGAGCTTAACCGTGAAGATCAGCGCCATTGATGTCACCCTTTTTACTTATCCCACCCAGCGTTGCGCCGACAGCGCAGGACACTCTCATCCGGGTCCGGAGAATGATGCCCAGATGGCGTTACTGACCCTGACCAGCGAGGATGGCGACTGCGGTTACGCCTTTGCGCCGCCGGAAGTGGTGCGTTCTCACGTGGTTAATGCCTTCTTCCGCAAGGTGCTGATCGGTCAGAACGCCTTTGACCGCGAGCGTCTGTGGCAGGACCTGGTGCACTGGCAGCGCGGCAGTGCCCACCAGCTCACCGAACGGGCGCTATCTGCTGTGGAGCAGGCACTGTGGGATCTGATTGGGCGCAAACTGAAACAGCCGGTCCACAAGCTGCTGGGCGGCTATCGCGAGAAGATCCCGGCTTACGGCAGCACCATGTGTGGCGATGAGCTGAAAGGTGGTTTATCGACGCCCGATGAGTATGCACAGTTTGCTGAAAAGCTGGTGGCGCGCGGGTATCAGGCGATCAAGCTGCACACCTGGATGCCGCCGGTCTCCTTTGCGCCCAGCCCGGCGATGGATATCAAAGCCTGCGCGGCAGTGCGCGAAGCGGTCGGCCCTGATATCGCACTGATGCTGGATGGCTACCACTGGTATAGCCGAAGTGACGCGCTGACCATCGGCAAGGCACTGGAAAAACTTAATTTCGCCTGGTTTGAGGAGCCAATGGAAGAAGAGAGCATGGCCTCTTACGCCTGGCTGGCGGACAAGCTCTCTATCGACGTGCTCGGCCCGGAAAGTCTGGGCGGTAAACATCACAGCCGTGCCGACTGGGTTCGCGCCGGCGCGTGCGACATTCTGCGTGCGGGTGCCAATGGCGTAGGCGGCATCTCTGCCACGCTGAAAGTGGCCAGTCTGGCTGAAGCCTTTGGTATGGATTGCGAAGTCCACGGCAACGGTGCAGCAAGCCTGGCGGTGGTCGGCGCGATTCGTAACTGCCGCTGGTATGAGCGCGGCCTGCTGCATCCCTTCCTGGATTATGAGACGCCGCCTGCCTACCTCAATAGCCTGATTGATCCGATGGACGATCAGGGCTTTGTCACCCTGCCCACGGGAAACGGACTGGGTGAAGATATTAATTTCAGCTGGATTGAGACTCATACGCTGAATCGCTGGTAAATCGCACTTCCGAAAGTACGGCACACAATAAGAACCCCCTTACCGCGCACCTCTGACGACGCGGTAAACGGGAAAAAACCTCTGACCTGCTGGACTTCACTTATGACCCTGACACAACGATGTGGCGCGTGGCTGATCACGCTGCTGGTGCTGACGAGCAGCGCGTCTATCCAGGCAAAAACGCCGGATGATCAGCTAATCGTCGGCATGAACATGAATAACCTGCTCACCCTGGATCCGGCCGCCATGACCGGCAACGAGGTGGTCGGCATAGTGGTGAATCTTTATGACGGCCTGGTTGAGCTGAACCCGCAGCAGCTCACCGAGGTGCGCCCGGCGCTGGCCGAACGCTGGTCAGTGAGCCCCGATAACCGCACCCTGACCTTTCACCTGCGTGACAACGTCAGGTTTCATTCCGGTAATCCGCTCACCAGCGCCGATGCGGTCTGGTCGATGCGGCGGGTGCTGCATCTGAATCTGGCGCAGGCTTCAGTGTGGAAATCGTACGGTTTCAGCCGCGACAACGTTGACCAGATGATCACCGCCCCCGACGACCGCACGCTGGTGATCACACTTCCTAAGCCAAACGATCCGCAACTGGTGATTTACTCGCTGGCGGCGCTGGGCAGCATGGTGGTCCTGGACCGCAAAACGGTGCAGCAGCATGAGGTTGATGGCGACTGGGGCAACCGCTGGCTGACCACGCATGAAGCGGGTTCCGGCCCGTTCCGGCTGGATGTCTGGCAGGCAAAAGATGTGCTGCGGATGAGTCGCGCGGCAGACTACTGGCGCGGAGAGGCAAAAATATCGCGGGTGGTGTTCCGCCACCTTCAGGAGTCGCAGACCCTGCGGCTGATGATGGAGAAAGGCGACCTGGATATTGCCAGTAACATGGCGATCCCCGACGTGCGCGCCCTGCGCCACGATCCCGACCTCACCATCGACGCAGTCAGAAAAGGGACGATTTATTACCTGGCGATGAGCATGAAAGATCCGCACTTCGGGAATAGCAAAGTGCGTGAGGCGGTCCGCTATCTGGTCGATTATCAGGGCATCAATAAGAGCCTGATGACCGGCTACGGCGAACTCCATCAGCGCCCGATTCAGGCCGGGATGCCCGCCACGCTACCCGACCCCGGTTACCGGCTTGATGTGCCGCGTGCCCGGGCATTGCTGGCTGAGGCGGGTTATCCGGACGGCTTCAACACCACGCTGCGGGTGCTGGCCGATCAGCCGTTCCTGAATATCGCCATCGCGGTGCAGTCAACGCTGCTGCAGGGCGGGATTCGCGCAAAAATCATTACCGGCACCGGCAACCAGATTTATGGCGCGATGCGCGATCGTCAGTTTAATCTGCTGGTCGGACGCGGCGGCAGCGGTGTAGAGCCGCATCCCCACTCCAGCCTGCGTTCGCTGGTCTACAACCCGAACAATGCGGACAGCGCCCGGCTGACTAACTTTCAGGGCTGGCGCACCGGTTTCTACGACGCGCAGCTTAACCGCATGATCGATCAGGCATTGGTTGAACGCGACAAATCCCGTCAGCAGCAGGACTATTTCGCCATCCAGCAACGCTATGACCAGCTGGTGCCTGCGCTGATGCCGATTTCACAAATGCTCGACTCCGTGGTGGTCAGTAACCGGGTGCAGGCGTATCAGCCCCATCCCTCCGCGACCACCTTTCTGCGCGACGTCTGGAAAACCCCTGAAGCCCTGGCGGGAGGCACCCCATGATTCTGACCCTGACCCGACATCAGTGCCGTCGCATCAGCCATCGCGCGGTGCAGGTGCTGATTACCCTGTTCGGCCTGCTGCTGCTGACCTTTTTTATTGGCCGGGTAATGCCGCTGGATCCGGTGCTGGCGATTGTCGGCCCCGACGCCGATCAGGCCACTTACCAGCAGGTCTACCACCAGCTCGGCTTTGATAAACCGCTGTGGGTACAGTTTGGCATCTACCTTAACGCGCTGCTGCATGGCGATCTCGGCCATGCGCTGCTCACCGGTCAGCCGGTGGTATACGACATTCTGCGCGTCTTTCCCGCCACAGTAGAGCTGGCCACGCTGGCAATTGTGATTGGTGCGGGCCTCGGCGTACCACTGGGTGTGCTGGCGGCGGCACGCCGTAACAGCGTCATCGACTATGTGGTGCGGATGCTCAGTCTGGCCGGTTACTCCACGCCGATCTTCTGGGTCGGCATGATGGGCCTGCTGCTGTTCTATGCCCATCTCGGCTGGGTCGGCGGCGCAGGACGGGTGGATTTCAGCCTGGATGGCATTGTGCCCCATCGCTCCGGCTTCATGCTGATCGACGCCCTGCTGGCCGGCAACAGCCAGGTATTCTGGAACGCACTCAACCATCTGGTACTGCCCGCCTCGCTGCTGGGTTTTCACTCTATGGCCTACATCAGCCGCATGACGCGCAGCTTTATGCTGGCGCAGCTCTCGCAGGAGTTCATCCTGACCGCACGGGTCAAAGGCCTGACCGAATGGCAGGTGATCTGGCAGCACGCCTTCCGCAACATCCTGGTGCAGCTACTGACCGTCGTGGCGCTGGCCTATGGCTCGCTGCTGGAGGGCGCGGTACTGATCGAAACGGTCTTCTCCTGGCCCGGCTTTGGTTCTTACCTCACCGGCAGCCTGATGCTGGGCGATATGAATGCGGTGATGGGCTGTGTGCTGGTGGTGGGCCTGATTTTTGTACTGCTTAACCTGATCTCCGACCTGCTCTATCAGGTGTTTGATCCGAGGACCAAAGTATGACGATCTCCTTTGACACTGCCTCTGTAAGTCACTCCCGCGAGCGTCTGGCACGCTGCCAGCGGTTTGCAGCCCGCTGCGGCTATTTCCTCTGGCGCATGGCCTGTAATCCCCTCACCGCCATTGGCGGCGGCATTGTGCTGCTGCTCTGCATCGTCGCACTGTTTGCGCCCTGGATCGCGCCATATCATCCGCTGATTCAGGATCTGAACAACGCCCTGACACCGCCCGGTGCAGCCCACTGGTTTGGCACCGACGAGTTTGGCCGCGATATTTTCAGCCGTCTGGTCTGGGGCGCGCGCATCACGCTTTACATTGTACTGCTGGTGTCGGTCACCGTCGGGCCACTGGGCCTGCTGCTGGGCGTCACCGCCGGTTACTTCGGCGGCAAAGTCGATAGCGTGCTGATGCGCGTCACCGATATCTTTATCTCCTTCCCGAGCCTGGTACTGGCGCTGGCGTTTGTTGCCGCCCTGGGCCCGGGTCTGGAGCATGTGGTGATTGCCATTACGCTCACCGCGTGGCCGCCTATCGCCCGTCTGGCGCGCGCCGAAACGCTGTCGCTGCGTCAGGCGGACTTTATCTCAGCGGTCCGTTTACAGGGCGCATCGCCGCTGCGGGTGCTGTGGAAACATATTATTCCGCTCTGCCTGCCGTCGGTGATTATCCGCATCACCATGAATATGGCGGGCATTATCCTCACTGCCGCCGGGCTGGGATTTCTCGGGCTGGGCGCACAGCCGCCCGATCCGGAATGGGGCGCGATGATCGCCAGCGGCCGCACCTACATGCTTGAGTGCTGGTGGGTGGTCACCGTGCCCGGTCTGGCGATCCTGATTAACAGCCTGGCATTTAATTTCTTAGGAGATGGCCTACGTGACCTGCTTGATCCCCGCAGTGAGTAACGCCACGCCGTTGCTCGACGTGCGCGATTTGCACGTGAACTTTATTAACGGACGCCAGGCAACCCCGGCGGTGCGCGGCGTCTCTTTTCAGCTCGGTCAGGAGAAGCTGGCGATAGTCGGCGAGTCTGGCTCCGGTAAATCGACCGTGGGTCGCGCCCTGCTGCAGCTGCATCCGGCGAAGGCGCGCATTGAGGCGAGCCGGATGCAGTTTGGCGATATCGACCTGCTGCACGCCAGCCCGGCGCAGATGCGCGCCATTCGTGGCAAACGCATCTCAATGATTATGCAGGACCCGAAATATTCGCTGAATCCGGTGATTCGGGTTGGTGAGCAGATCGCCGAGGCCTGGCGTAGTCATCATCGCGATCAGAAATCGGCAGCACGTCAGCGGGCGCTGGCAATGCTGGAGGAAGTGCAGATCCGCGATCCAGAACGGGTTTATCAGCTCTATCCTCATGAGATTTCCGGCGGTCAGGGTCAGCGCGTGATGATTGCCATGATGTTGATCACCGAACCGGAACTGGTGATTGCCGATGAGCCGACCTCTGCGCTGGATGTCTCAGTAAGACTGCAGGTGCTGGCACTGCTCGATGATCTGGTGAAAGCGCGCGGACTGGGGCTGATTTTTATCAGTCACGATATCAATCTGGTGCGCAGCTTTTGCGATCGGGTGCTGGTGATGTATGCCGGGCGCGTCGTGGAGTCACTGGCCGCCTGTGACCTCGATCGCGCACAGCATCCTTACACGCAGGGACTGCTGGCGGCGCTGCCCGACCTTGATCACCGCCGCACACGCCTGCCAGTGTTACAACGTCACGCAAGCTGGTTAACCGATTAAGGAGTGGTGATGATTAATGTAAAAAATCTCAACCTCAGCTTTGGCGATGAAGGCGCGCGGAATCAGGTGCTGTTCGACGTAAATCTGCAGGTTAATCAGGGTGAAATCTTCGGGCTGGTCGGTGAATCTGGCTCGGGCAAAACCACGGTGCTGAAGTGTCTGGCGGGGCTGTTCACTCACTGGCAGGGAGAGCTGATGATTGATGGTCAGCCACTGGCGCATCACATCGTTCGGGCGCGCTGTCGGCAGGTGCAGATGGTGTTTCAGGACCCTTACGGTTCGCTGCATCCGCGTCACACGCTGGGCGACATTCTGGAAGAGCCGTTGCAGATTCAGGGTATCGGGCAGCGTCAGCAGCGGGTCGTGGCGATGCTGGATAAAGTCGGATTGAACCGTGCCTGGCAGACGCGTTATCCCCACCAGCTATCCGGTGGTCAGCGTCAGCGCGTGGCAATTGCCAGGGCGCTGATTCTGGAGCCACGCGTGCTGCTGCTGGATGAGCCGACCTCCGCACTGGATGTTTCGGTGCAGGCAGAGATCCTGAATCTGCTCAGCGATCTGCAGCAGCAGGAGAACCTGACTTATCTGATGGTGACGCACGATCTTGGCGTGGTGGCGCATCTCTGCCATCGCGTAGCCGTCATGCAACAGGGCAAAGTGCTGGAGACGCTGGATGTGCCGACGCTGGTGGCCGATCGCGCCGCAATGCCCTATACGCGGATGCTGGTGGAAGCGAGTCGCCACAATCATGCGGCGCTGGCGCAGCCGGGCTGAATATCAGCGGGTATCTGAAAAGAATCAAAAAAGGCCGGCTGGACCGGCCCTGTGATATCGAATGCGTTAGTGGGTCAGCTGACGCACAAAGGCAACGATCTCCTGGTTTTTGCCATGCTCAAACAGGCACTGCTGGAAACGCGGGCCGCTGACGGCGGTGCGAACCAGTTCAGGATCGATGGCACGCAGGGTATCAAGGTAGTTCTCTTTGATCACCGCAGCCTTGACCTGATTCAGCAGACCGGCGTTTCGCACCTGCGGCTCTTTGCGCTCTGGCGGATAGCCATTGCCCTTCTCGCCCGTGAACGCTTTTTCAAAGATAAAGCGCAGGTTCAGCTCAGCGCCCCAGCCAAAACCTTTAGCAAATGGCAGAGATAAGGCATTGCCGTTGTTGATTTGAGCGAACAGGTAAGCATCCGCCGGATCGATACAGTAGCCACAGACCACGCCCGGATGGATGTTAAGCGACATCAGCGCGCCCTGGCCGGTGCCACAGCCCGCAACGACAAAATCCACTGCCTGGCTGTTAAGCAGCACGCTGGCCTGGATGCCGAGGTGAATGTAGGTCAGATGATGATCCTGCTCATCGCTCATCCCGACGTTGAAGACCTGATGGCCCAGCGGCTGCGCGACGCCTTCCAGTTCTTTCAGCACGGTAACGTTTTTAGCGGCCTGACTGTTTTCCATCATTAACGCGATTTTCATGATCTACCCTCGTAAAATAAATGAAACACCGTTTCATTTTAGAGAAAAACCATTAAAGTGCATGGATTAATTCACCCTGGTGCTGTGAGGCCCATCACAAAACGGCCATTGCAGCGCCCACGACTGCTTGAGGACAATGATGTTTATCTACCACAAAGAGCGACCACTGGAAGATCTGGGTAACGGCGTGACCCGCCGCGTACTGGCACATGGCGGCACAATGATGGCAGTTGAAGTGCGTTTTGAAAAAGACGCCATCGGTCCGCTACATCATCATCCCCATGAGCAGCTGACCTATGTGCTGAGCGGACGCTTTGCCTTCACCATCAACAGTGAAACCCGGGAAGTTGGCGCTGGGGACACACTCTATAAAGCACCCAATGTGGTTCATGGCTGTGTCTGTCTTGAGGCTGGCGTGCTGCTGGATACCTTTACGCCACAGCGCGAAGATTTCCTGACCACGCAATAGTGCAGGCGGCCCGGCGGGCCGCCTCATGAACTGCCGCATGAATGCCCATTTTGCCTGCACGAAAAATTTGACTTAAAACGCGTACAATTTTTCCACCATTCCCTTCCCAGCTAACTGAATGATTCACCACAGTTTCCCCTCAGGCCGCGCTGCGCTTAGCTTCCTGTAAAAAATCATTCGGGCTCACTTCTGTACAAAATGAAGATCGTTGTATAAGTTTAATGACAACGCCAGTTCGTTTTTTAACCCGTAAAAGGATAATAATATGCCGATGCAAAACACCCTTACCTTGCCGCTGAATCACAACGCGCCGGTTAATAGTGAGTTCCGTTCATCCTTTGCTGCATCTGAGCAGGATAAACTTAATTTTCTAATCGAAGAGTTACTGGAAGCGGGCAAGGAAAAAAGCTGTATGGAGTTACTGCGTCATCTGGCCTCTGCGGACAGTGCTGAAGAAGAAGCCTGTTGCCGTGAACTGCTGACGTTGCTGATGGCCCAAAAATGAAGTCTGTGGCTGGCTGTTCAGCACAGATTCAACACCGGGCATTACCACGAAAACCCGCCTGACCGTATTTCCCCGTTCAGGCGCGTCACCTCTGCTGAAAAGCTGCCGCTTTTTTGCACCGTAATTTACACCGACGCGAATATTGATAGCTGATAGCTGATATACGTGTACGACCTTGTTAAACCGACCCGACGACTCTCATTGCTTCTCTTTCAACTCTTTTGTTAGCCTTAATCTTCCCGATTTATTATCAGGTTCCACAGGCGTGCTATGACCATGACCTCTTTCTCCGCCACGCTGCATCTGCTGTGTGGAAAAATAGCGTCCGGGAAATCGACGCTGGCAGCACAGCTGGGTGCTGCGCCCGGTTACGTAGTGATCAGCGAAGATCAGTGGCTGGCCGCACTCTATAAGGATGAGATGCAATCGGTGGCTGATTACGTGCGTGTTGCGGCAAAGCTCAGGAAGGCGATGACGCCGCATCTGGTCGCATTGCTTAACGCAGGCGTATCGGTTGTGCTCGATTTTCCGGCCAACACCCGGGGGAATCGTGACTGGATGCGCTCGGTGATTGAGGCATCCTCTGCCGACCATCGCATGCATTACCTGGATGTGCCGGACGCGCTGTGTAAAGCGCGTCTGCACGCCCGTAATCAGAGCGGCGAACACGCCTTTGCCGCCACGGACGAGCAGTTCACGCTGATTACCCGCTATTTTGAACCGCCGCAGGAGGAGGAAGGCTTTAACCTGGTGCGGCACAGTTAACATCTTCTGCAAATTTACGAGAGATCGAGTGCCGCAAGCACCTCAGCAATCTGCTGGTTATCCGCATCAGAGAGTGGCAACAGCGGACGCGGCAGGCAGTCGCGTGCCGTCAGTCCCAGCAGACCTGCTGCGGCATTCATCACCCTGAAGCTGCCGCCGTGCTGGCGGAACAGCGACCACAAAGGCTGCAGGCGCTCCGACTGCGCCCTGACGCTCTCATGATCACCTGCTGCTGCTGCGTCGGTCATTGCTTTCGCGACACGTGGGAACAGCCCACCGCACACGGAATACCAGCCATCACAGCCTGCAATCAACGCATTGGCAGCAGACGCGTCGCCGCTGATGCCAACCGACACGGAAGCAGGCAGTATGTCGCGCAGTTGGGCCAGGCGATCATTTGCTGCCGATTGCGCCGCCGGAACACCGGGAATTTTTACCGACCCGATACCGGGAAGTGAGGCAATCCGGCTCAGTAACGCATCGGAGAACGTAAAATGGGTGGTGCGCGGATTGTCATAAATGCAGACTGGCACCGAGGCGTGTCGCGTCACGGTTTCAAACAGCGTAAACACCTCATCTTCTTTCAACGTCTGATACCCCAGCGGTGGCAGCAGTAAAGCGGCTGCGCCCGCCTGCTGCGCATCCTCTGCCAGCGCCAGCACCTCATCAGTATTTATCGCGCCAATGCAGATCATCACTGGAATCGCCTCCGCATTTTCAACGGCCCGCTCAGCAATGCGCCTGCGCTGTGCCCGTGTCAGCCAGGCGTAGCTGCCGGTGGACCCCAGCACGCCCAGAGAATCGACTTTTGCCTCCGTCAGCCTGCGCAGGATCCGAAGAAAGGCCGCTTCATCGGGTTTGCCATCGGCAAAAGGAGTAAGGGGAAAGGCACTGAGTCCGCTGAACATACGCTTTGCTCCATCATGAGACTGTTCGGGCTGGTTATCACCTGTACAGTCATATTTCGTCACTGGCCGAAGCATGGCTTTGCCCCGCCCGCTATTTTTGCGCTACAGCCCTTTTTGATCTTACCCAAAGGAAATAGCGATGATTGCCGTACTGTTTGAAGCCGAGGCACGACCCGAACATCAGATGCGCTACCTGCAACTCTACGTACGTTTTTCGACATCACCGTTGCCTGATGCCTCCACGCCACCTCGGTCCTGAACCTCTTTGCCCCCAGCATCGCTGACCTCTGGTCACGCCAGAATCTCCGTTTTAGACGGTAACACGCATATGAAATCTGTCACAATTCCGCAAACTTATCTCACGCACGTTAACACGAGCAGAAAAACAGCCATCCGCTTCAACTTGCTGAATAAAATAGGTTTTATATGATAACCCCCAGAAATCATGTTCCCCACACATCAATCAATGCCTTTTTTGCACTTATTTAGCGACGGGCGCTGATCCACTCTTCAGTAACAGGCGCGGCAAAAAGCGTCAAACCTTACTGGAGTTACTGATGCAAACGACCTCACCCATGACTCATCGCGCCAGGATTGGCGCCATATTTCGTGTTACCTCCGGCAATTTCCTCGAACAGTTCGATTTCTTCCTGTTTGGTTTCTATGCCACTTACATCGCCCATACCTTTTTCCCGGCCAGCAGTGAGTTCGCCTCACTGATGATGACCTTTGCCGTGTTCGGCGCAGGATTCCTGATGCGCCCGATTGGCGCAGTGGTACTGGGAGCGTACATTGATAAGGTCGGTCGCCGTAAGGGCCTGATTGTCACGCTCTCCATCATGGCGGCAGGCACCTTTATGATCGTGCTGATCCCCTCCTACCAGAGCATTGGCCTGTGGGCGCCGATGCTGGTGCTGATCGGTCGGTTGTTACAGGGCTTCTCCGCCGGAGCAGAGCTGGGCGGCGTGTCGGTCTATCTGGCGGAGATCGCTACGCCGGGCCGCAAGGGCTTCTACACCAGCTGGCAGTCGGGTAGCCAGCAGGTCGCCATTATGGTGGCGGCGGCGATGGGCTTTATCCTCAACGCCGTGCTGGAAGAGAGCGCCATCCGTGAATGGGGCTGGCGTATTCCGTTCCTGTTTGGCTGTCTGATTGTGCCGTTTATCTTCATATTGCGTCGCAAACTTGAAGAGACACAGGCGTTCAACAACCGTCGCAGCCATCCCGATGTGAAGCAGGTGTTCCGCATCCTGCTGGCTAACTGGCAGGTGGTGATTGCCGGGATGCTGATGGTGGCGATGACCACCACGGCGTTTTACCTGATTACGGTTTATGCGCCGACCTTTGGCAAAAAAGTGCTGCTGCTCAGCGCCTCTGACAGCCTGCTGGTGACCTTGCTGGTAGCAGTGTCGAACTTTATCTGGCTGCCGATTGGCGGCGCGATCTCCGACCGCTTTGGCCGTAAGCCTGTACTGGTCGCCATGACACTGCTGGCGATCGTCACCACCTATCCGGCCCTGAGCATGCTGGTGGCGGCACCAGGCTTTTCGATGATGCTGGGTGTACTGCTGTGGCTGTCGATGATCTACGGGCTCTACAACGGCGCGATGATCCCGGCGCTGACCGAAATTATGCCCGCGGAAGTCCGTGTTGCGGGCTTCTCACTGGCCTACAGCCTGGCAACAGCGCTGTTCGGTGGTTTTACCCCGGTGATGTCAACCGGCCTGATTGAGATGACCGGCGATAAAGCCTCGCCAGGTTACTGGATGAGTTTTGCGGCAGTTTGCGCTCTGGGCGCGACACTCTACCTCTATCGTCGTACCCGCAGTGCCGTCACGCCTGCCCATGAAACTGTTAGCTGAGGAACGGAAGATGAAACTGAAAACGATGTCACTTTATGCTGCCCTGCTGTTTAGCGTGGCAGGCAGCGCCACGGCGCAGGCAAAAGAACTGACGGTAATGATCTCCGGCGGGTTTAAAGCGGCGTGGGATACGCTGTCGCCACAATTCGCAAAACAGGAAGGGATCACCATCAACACCGTTGCTGGTCCGTCAATGGGTAAAACACCGCAAGCCATTCCAGCCCGGCTGGCACGCGGTGAACCGGCTGATGTGGTCATCATGGTTGGCGATGCGCTAAGCAATCTGCAAAAAGAGGGCGCGACGCTGCCAGGCTCACGGGTTGAACTGGCGGACTCCCGCATTGGCGCCGTCATTAAAAAGGGTGCCACACCCATTAAAATCGGCAGCGAAAGTGAGTTGCGTACTGCCCTGCTGAATGCCTCTTCCATCGCCTATTCTGACAGCGCCAGCGGCAAATATGTCAGCAGTCAGCTGTTCAAACGGCTGGGCATTGAGGATCAGGTTAAAGGCAAGGCGGTAGAAGTTGAACGCATCCCGGTCGCTTCCCAGGTTGCTGAAGGTAAATACGCCATCGGGTTTCAGCAGGTCAGTGAGCTGTTGCCTGTTTCAGGCGTAACCTTCATTGGTGAACTGCCGGACAAGCTGCAATACACCACTCGTTTTGCCGGTGCCGTGGTGCGCAGGTCAGCACAGCCAGATGAGGCAGCGAAGCTGCTGCACTGGCTCGCCTCGCCCGAGGCTCAGCAGGCTGTCCACGCCAGCGGCCTGCACACCGTGAAAGCGTCAAAACCGGTTAAAGTCGCTGATACTGTTCAATGATCAGGTTCTCCAGTTCGCTGGCGATATGTGACAGTATCCGGCCATTTTTGCGCAGCAGGCCCACAGTGCGTTTCACCGGTGGATCGGTTAACGGCACCGCCGTCAGCAGCGCGTGCTCGTAGCCAGGTAGCGACATGGCGGGGACGGCAGCAATGCCGAGCCCCGCCTCAACCATCCCCAGCATAGTTGTCACGTGCCGGGTTTCACAGACACAGGGCTTCTCCGGCATAACAGCCTGTAACGCCTGATCGAGCAGGTTACGGTTGCCGGAGGTTTTATCCAGCCCAATCCATTCATGCTGATAAAACGCCTGCCAGCTCAGGCTCTTTTTGCCTGCTATCGGATGGTCTCGCCTGCAGGCCGCCACGTACGGGTCATCCATCAGCGGCTGAAAATGCACATCCGGCTGCGAGCGGCTGGAAAAACTGATGCCGAAGTCAGCCTGCCCGCCAATCACCGCGTCATAGACGTTAGCCGCACTGCTGTCGATCAGTTTCACGCGTACGCGGGGATAGCGCACCTGAAACAGCCGGATGATGTTGGGCATGAAATAGTAGGCCGCTGACGGCACGCAGGCCACAGTAATCAGTCCGGTGCGGGCTAAGCTCACCTCACTCAGATCGGCCATGACCTCTTCAAAATCGGCCAGCAGCTTTTCCGAACGCTGAGCAAACGCATGCCCTTTCAGCGTCAGCGTGACGCGGCGTGTGGTCCGCTCAAACAGCTTAATACCCAGCGTGGTTTCCAGCTTATCGATGCGGCGGCTTAGCGCCGACTGTGAAAGGCAGATCGATTCCGCCGCCAGGCGAAAATTACCAAACTCCACCAGCGCGCGAAAGGCGTAGAGATCGTTGAGATCGAAATTAACCGGCATGGTTTTCTCTTCCCTTAACCTGCATCAGACTTTTGTTCATCATTTTCATCGCCTTCCGTTTGACCAAAGTCGGACACGAATCTGCTGAGCAGTTGTTCCAGCGTTTCACGATCGCTTTCCGGCCAGTGCCGGAAGACACGCTGATAAACCTGCACACGTTGCGCATCGATTTTATCCGTCATCGCTCTGCCATCCAAGGTGATTGCTGCCTCGTTAATTCTTTTGTCCTGCCGGTTTTTCTGCCGCCGGACCAGTCCGGTCTCTTCCAGTTTCGCGACCTGACGACTGACCGTGCTGTAGTCACGCCCTACCCGATCGGCCAGTTCACCCACGCCGATCGGCCCGAACCGGCTGACCTGCACCAGAAGCGGAAAAAGCGCCCGATCGAGGTCGATACCCGCCGCTTTAATCATCGCTACATCGCGCTGGGGCCGGTTAAGCGCGCCAGCAATCGTCAGCAGACAATTGTGCAGCGCATCGTATTTATGTGTATTTTGCACACTTTTCATTGACGCCATCCAGAGGCAGGAATAATGTGTGTACTTTACACTTAATTGCTTATTATTAGAAGGACAGCAACCTATGAAAGCAGCCATCATTCGTCAGGCCGGTCAGAAACCACACTATGGGGATTTCCCCACTCCTCAGCCCGCTGAAAACCAACTGCTGGTTCGCGTGAAAGCCGCCGCCATGAGCCAGCTGGTCAAAGCACGGGCGGCAGGCACGCATTACAGCGCCACTGCGCCCTATCCTCTGGTGCCAGGCATTGACGGCACCGGTTACCTCGAAAACGGCGATGCCGTTTACTTTCTGACCTTTGGTACCGCGTCGGGCAGCATGGCGGAAAGTGTGGTGGTCAATGCCCGCTGCGTCATTCCGCTTCCTCCAGCGCTGGACCCCGTGGTCGCCGCCGCGCTTGCCAATCCAGGCATGTCTTCATGGGCCGCACTCACCCGCCGGGCTGAACTGCGCAAAGGGGAAACCGTGTTGATTAACGGCGCAACCGGCACATCCGGCCGCCTGGCGATTCGCATCGCCCGCAGTCTTGGCGCGGGCAAAATTATTGCGACCGGCCGGAACCCGGAGATACTGCAGCAACTGCTTAATGAGGGCGCAGACAGCGTCGTGACACTGGATGCTATGGCCGCTGAACTTCCTGCCCTGATGGCAGACGGCATTGATGTGGTGCTGGATTATCTCTGGGGTGAGAGCGCGCTGGCGATCATGGAAGCGGCGGTGCGAGGCGGTGATCATGTCGTTCGCTTCGTTCAGATTGGCTCACTCAGCGCACAGGAGATTCCTTTGCACAGTCATTTGCTGCGTGCATCCGGGCTGACACTGATGGGGAGTGGTCTGGGCAGCGTATCCAACGCAGACCTGATTGACTCACTGGCAGAACTACTACAGGCTGCCGGGCAGCACGGCTTTTCGGTGCCTTTTAAACCACGGCCTCTTTCTGAGGTGGATACAGCATGGGATGAAGATGACAGCCGCTGTCGAACAGTGTTTACGCTGTAGTCTCCCGCGGCATCAACAGCGCGGGCCTGCCTGTCGGACAAGCCGCCACTAACCTTCGGACGGCATCGGATGCAGAAAACGGTCAGGATAATCGGGCGTGAGAGCATGCTGCTCGCTATAGCGGCCAAACAGCTTATAGCGGTTTAACGCGATGCGGTCGTAAGCCGCGTTATTGATCACGTCCGGAAAGTGACGCAGCACCGCCAGCCCGCGCCAGGGTGCTGGCAGGTGCTGCATAACACGGAAAACCGCCTGCGCCCGCAGCCAGTGCTGATTACCGTCAATGTAGACAAGGGTGGTGATATTCTCCTCCGGCAGTCCGGCCCAGCGCAGCAGCGCTTTGCCCTGCTCGCTCTGCACCGAGGCAAAACGGACCTGCCGCGCCAGATGGTGGCGCAGCAGAAACTGAACCCAACCGTTACACAGCTTACAGACGCCATCATAAAGCACGGCGCTTTCACCGGTTTGCAGATACGGGGGCGACGACATCCTGCAACTCCTCACTCCTCTGATGATGAGCTGAAGTGTAGCGGGTTCTGGTCAGTTGCTGTTGCAGCCAGTGGATAACGGCAGCGTGATCCTGGGCGCAGGCATCCACCTCAAACAACGGCCCCAGCGTCATTGGCCTGGCCTGTTGTGCCAGCTGATGAAGTTCAGGCAGGTACTCAGCGCCTGGATGCCCCGGCAGTCGCTGGGTCAGTCGCGCCTGATAGCGCGCCACCGCCACCTCCGGTTCAATCTTCAGCCACAGCTCAAGCACCTCTTCGACGCCCGCCTGTTGCAGTCCCTGCTCCAGCAGCGCGCGCGGCTGAAAACCAAACCAGGCATCGATCAGCCAGACCTGACTGGCGGGTGCCTGTTCGACGATGTTCCAGATCGCCTGATAGGCCGCGCAGCCCAGTTGCCGGTTACGCTGCCGATCGACCGGCGCAAAAGCGTGCATAAAAGGCTCTTTCAGGCTGTCCAGCGTCAGCATAGGCCAGCCAAAGTGTTGTGATAGCGCGTGCGTCAGGGTGCTCTTACCCGATGCCGGAATGCCGTTAACCAGCACCACGCGTTTAGGGGGGATGTTTTGTGTCATAGGATATCAATAACCTCCGCGACACTGCTGGCCCGACGTAAACGGACCAGCGTCTCCTCATCCTCCAGCAGCGACACAATCGCGCGGATCCCCTCTTCAATGTGGGCGTTGCTGTCGCGCGCGCCAAACATAATCACAATGTCCGCTTTATCACTGCCCTCAAACGAGATCGGTTCATTCAGCAGGATCATACTGAAACAGTCGCGGATCACCCCCGCTTCCGGCCGTGCATGAGGAATGGCAATTCCCTCCTCAAACACATAATACGCCCCATGGGCCAGGGTGTTCGCGATCACCGCATCCGGATAGGTGGCATTGAGATAGCCGCCGCTAACCAGCGGTTCGGCGGCCAGCGCGATAACCTGACGCCAGTCCGTGGCGTCGATGCCAATCTGAATGGCGTTGGCCTCTTGCAATAACTGCTTAATCGTCATCAGCTCTCCTTAAATCGACTGGCGAACCACATTGCGTAATTCATCGATTTTGACAAACAGCGCATCAATTTCATTACGATAGCGACGGCTTTTCGCAAATAAACTTAATGCCCGGTTATATTCCAGCATTAATTGTTTTTGCGTTTCACCATCACGCGGATTAATTGCGAGCTGCTGCTCCAGTTGCGTTATTTTCTCGCGACTGACTTCCGCCAGATGATCCTGCTGCTGCTCGCTGGGTTGTTCCGCAGCCGGAGACTTTTTTAAGAATCCAAACATAGGCTCTCCTGCCCCCTATATGCCGGGGTGTCTCAGATTAATAGTGATGATAAAAACGTTTAACGCAATAATTCGGTGATGGCGACGCGGGTAATTAACGGAATAACTGCATCTTCTCTACCAGCACATTGGTCACTGCATCATTGGCGGGCACCAGGAAATTACGCACGCTGTCATTGACCTTGCCTTTCTCAAAGGTCGATTTGCACTGCGCCACCCACTGCACATTCATTTCGGTGCCGACATTGACCTTCTCAATCCCGCTGCTTACCGCCAGTCGCATATCTTCATCGCTGACGCCGGTGCCACCGTGCAGCACCAGTGGCGTGTGGGTTGCCGCCGTAATATCCGCCAGGCGCTGATGCTGAATATGCGCCTTCCCGGTGTAAAGGCCATGTACGGTGCCGATTGAGATTGCCAGCATATCAACGCCGGTCTCTTCAACGAAACGGCGTGCATCTTCCACCGGCGTAAACGCGATCGCCTCCATCTCCACACATTTACCATCTTCCGAACCGCCAATCGCACCCAGTTCCGCTTCAACTGAAACATTATGCGGACGCGCCATATCAATCACCCGGCGGGTATTGGCAATATTCTCTTCAATCGGCAGATGTGACCCGTCATACATCACGGAACTGAATCCGGCATCTATCGCCGTCTGAATCGCCGCTAAATCGGAACAGTGATCGAGATGCAAACAGGTCGGCACATTCATACTCTCCGACAGCGATTTAATGGCATCGACCAGCAACTTATGACCGAGATATTTCGCCGTGCCGGTGGAGATCTGAATCATTAAGGGACTGTTGGTCTTCTCTGCCGCTTTAAAATAAGCGGGCAACATTTCCAGGCAGTGAAGATTAAAAGAACCCACCGCTTTAAAGTCACGCTGTTTAGCCAGCTTTAACAGGTCGGCGAAATTATAAAGTTTCATGGATTTTTTCCTCTTGAGGTTTGGTGGATTTGCCGTTAACAAACCAGGCAAGCGCGGTAACAAAAGCAATAAACAGGGCGACGAACAGCCAGTTATTCTGGAAGGCGTGGCCGAGCACCAGGCCGGTACTGATGACGTCGGAGTCACTGAAGGTCACGCCGGTGAAGCCGTAGCTCTCCAGCATTGGCACCAGGATGGCGGGCAGAATGGTGATAAAGAGTCCGTGGACGAAGCCGCCGATCATCGCGCCGCGTCGTCCGCCCATGGCATTACCAAAGACCCCGGCGGTGCCCCCGGCAAAGAAGTTGGTCAGCAGTCCCGGCAGGATCATCGCCAGTCCAAACATCGGGAAGACGAGCATGCCAACGATGGAGCCGAGCGTGGTGGCGAGGAATCCGACAATCACCGCGTTCGGGGCGTAAGGAAACATCACCGGGCAGTCCAGCGCCGGTTTGGCATCGGGTACCACGCGCATGGCGATGCCCCGGAAGGCAGGCACCAGCTCGTTGAGCAGCAGGCGGACACCGCTGTAGAGCACAAAGACCCCGGCCACGAACTGAATCGACTGCATAAAGGCGTACATCAGGTAGTTCATGCCGTTGCTGTACTGGGCAATGAATGCCGGACCGGCCGCCACGGCGGGGATCAGGTACATCGGCACCATCACCAGCGCCATCGACAGATAGGTATCCTGCAGAAACTTAAAGTTATCGGGCAGCTTCAGGTCTTCGGTGGAGCGCGATCCTTTGCCCACCACTTTGGCGACCGCCGCCGTGACTAGATAGCCAATGGTGCAGAAGTGACCCAGCGCCACATCGTCGGAGTCGGTGATACGCCGCACCACCGGCTGTGCCAGTGCGGGCATCACGACCGCCATAATCCCGCCGAAGATGCCGCCGGTCAGGATCAGCGGCAGGCCAGTCAGCCCCGCTTTGTAGCCGATGACAGCGCCAATCGTCGCCATCCATAACAGGGCCTGGCCGGTCAGGAAGATGTACTTAAACGGTGTCAGCCGCGCGATGATGATATTGACGATAAAGATCACCAGCAGCGTCAGCGCCACTTCAGATCCCAGCTCACGGTTAGCCAGTCCGGCGATAGCGGCTACATCGGTGATATAACCGCGCATGCCAAAACCGTGGGTAAAAATGGTATTGAGGAACGTCAGCGTCCCCACAATAATATTGATACCCGCCATCATAATTAAAAAGCCGAGAAGGGTTTTAAAGGTGCCTTCCACCACCTTGCCTGCTGATTTCTTCTGCAGCAGCAGACCATTCAGCGCAATAAACGCGATCAGAATTGAGGCCTGCCCCAGCAGATCTTTTACCAGGAAGTCGATCACACTATTCATGGGCAGCGACCTTCTCGTTACGTTCTTTTAAAAAGGCCAGGATCTTCTGCTCTATTTCCACTTTATCGGTGAGCCGGTTAAGAATAATGACCCGTTTAATCTGCTCCGGACTGGCGTCGGCATTTAATACATCGGCAAAGGCTTTTTGCGTCAGGATCATATCTGACTTAAATGCATTCGCTTCTGAAATGGTGGTGTGATCGATATCGGCCTCAATTTCCAGTTTTTTTAATACTGCTTTTGCGCTCATCTCAATCGCAAAACTGGAGCCTAATCCACAACCACAGACACATAATATTTTCAGCATGGTTTTTCCTCACACTATATTGAGTTGTTTAGCGAGTTTGTAATGGTGCCCGTCAATATCGACCAGGCGTTTTTGCATGCTTATTAAATCAATCGGGATCGGTTTATTGCTGCCATTAATAATGACCGCTTTATTCCGCATGCCTGACTGAATACAACGCACCACTTCACTGGCCATAATGGTGCCCTGATAAATTTCTTCGCAGGTGGGATCACCATTGCGCAGTCCGTAACCGAGAATAGTTTTACGGATGCGTACGCCAATAAGCGGCTCAAGCTGTTTGATCAAGGTGTCGATCGCCCCCTGAAAACCGGGCGAATATTCACGGGTGTAGCCTTCTGAACAGAGGATGACCACGCTGTTCTGTTCGGCCAGCCGTCCGGTGATGCGCTGTGCCAGTTGTGGCAAAGGAATCTGGCACTCCGGAATCAGGGCGATATCCGCATTGGATTTAATCGCCGATTGCAGCGTTAATTCACCGCAATAGCCGCCGAGTAACTCCAGCATAAAAACCCGGCCCGGTAAGGCGCGGCCGGTATTACGCAGCTTTGCGACCTCTTTTAATACCTGCTCGCAGGCGGTAGAAAATCCCAGCGTGTAATCACTGCCGAAGACATCATTATCGATGGTCATACCGACGCCGAAACAATTAACGCCAGACTCCGACAGGATGTGGAGAAACTGCAGCGATCCGTCACCACCCGCCATGATTAATACGTCAATACGTGCGCTTTTCAGCTGGCGCGCAATTAAATCATATTCGCTGCGCACCAGTTTCTTTTCCGTCCTTCCGGACTGCATCACCGGAATCGGGGCGATGGCAAAGTCGAGCAGATCGCGCTGGCTGATATCACGATGGTTATTTGCCAGAAGGCCGGGAATGCCGCCGTCAAATATCACCATCTCAGCCTGCGCGAGACGCCCTATCTGGAAGACAAAGTTATTTATTCCGGTGACATCCCCGCCACTGATCACCATTCCAATGCGCATTTCCCTCACCCCGCTGACTTACTCTGCTGAGGGCCATTCTTCCGGTTCACGGCGTTGCTATTTGCAGAGGAGATCACAGTTACGCGCGGTATTTTTCGGTCAGGCGTGTTGACAGCAGTAGCTTAAGGCCTTTATTTGTGAGCAGAGTCACTCTATTCCAACTTATTACTTCACGGACGAATCAATACAAATCATCAGCTTAGGTTGCCGAACAGGTTTTTGATTTGGCCAACAGAATTACGAATGATCGGGCATAAAAATGGCATTGCGAATTTGTGACTTTCACCTCATTTTTCCCGGTTCTGGCCCGGTTCAGGCGATTAAAATAGTTTTTATCGGGAGGGCTGGATTATTCAGTGCACGTAAAAAAGGGAATATTTCAGGAGAGGCAGGAAAGGAAGAAAAATGAATCAGGGGCGCAGCGAGCTGCTGCGCCCCACACACTTATTTCGCGTAAGCTTCGGTAGACAGCGTCAGGGTGACGTCGTCGCTTACCGCCGGGACATATTTGTCCAGCCTGAAGTCAGAACGCTTGATGGTGCCGGTGGCATCAAAACCAATCGCCTGCTTCTTCACCATCGGATGCTCGCCCTGCTTGTTCAGCGTGGCGTGCAGCGTAACAGGCTTAGTGATCCCTTTCAGGGTCAGGTTACCTTCAACGTCAAATTTGTTGTCGCCCTTTGCAACCACTTTGGTGCTGTGGAAGGTCGCAGTTGGGTATTTGGCCGTGTCGAAATACTCAGCGCCTTTGAACTCTTTGGTCAGCGCCGCAACATGGCTGTCGATTTTGCTGACTGGCAGGGTTACGTCAACGCGTGATGCTTCCGGATGATCTTTATCAAACACCAGCGTACCGGTTGCATCCGGAATATCCGCGGTAGGATTTGAGAAGCCAAAATGGTTCCAGGCCACAATGACAGACGTATGCTCAGGATTCAGCTGGTAGTGCATCGCCTCAGCCTGAGATAACGGGGCGTAAAGGGTAGCAGCGGCTAACAGGGGCAGTGCGATACGTTTGAAGTTCTTCACAGTCAATTCCTTATCCGGACAAAAGTGAACTGAGTGTGGTTCAGTTAGCCCGGAATAGACAGTGAAGAGATTTGTCCGTAATTTTCAAATAAATTCAGCAACTTTATATCGGGCGCTATACATTTTCTCCCCCGGTAAACAGCACGCGCCAGCGGCGGCGATCCTGAATCAGTGTGCGGTGCAGCTGTTGCAGATCGGTAAGGGTCAGCGCCTCTATCTGCGCCGCATCCGGTTCTGCCAGACCATTTTCACGGCGTAACTGCGCCAGTGGCTGCGCCACTTCCCGGCTCAGCAGACGCGTTTTCAGTGCCACCAGGTCACACTCTGCCAGCGTCTCGTTAAGGGAACGCAGGAAGTTGCGGCAGTAGCGCAACAGTGACAGCGCGCTGTAATCGGGCGACTGCAGCGCAAACACTACGCCGTCTTCATCGGCACAGCGCATATAGCGGCTGTTAACGACATACCCTATAGGTTGTTCAACCCGATAGCGCTGGAAGAAACGCGGCTCGTAGATCAGCGCCAGCGCACGTAATGCCGCAAGCTGTTCAGGACGGTGCAGTGGAATAAACAGCAACAGCGCGTTATCCGTACTGGCGTGCAGCAGACGCGTCATGCCCGTTTGTGTGGTCATACGTTTTGGTGGCGTGTCAGGGTTAACCGGCAGCGACAGCGCGCTCAGCCGCCGGGCAATCAGCGAATGCAGCGCCGCGTTGCCGCCTTTAAGCGCCGCCCGCCAGCAATCCGGCGCAAAGGTCGCTGCCAGCTGATAAGGCAGCTGCTGCTGCAGCGCGCGGATTGCGATGCTTTCGACAGGTGACGGCAGGTTTGCCTCAACCGGCAGCGACAGTGCACAGACAATCTGGCTCAGCGCCTGATCAGTGACCGCCTCATCTGTCGTCAGCTGAAGCGTGAGCTGCCATACGCCCTCTACTTCCTGCCAGCAGCCGTTACCGCCCTGGTGACGCAGCGCAGCAAACAGCGGACGCAACCGCCGCCCCAGCGCTTCGCCCACCTCGGCGGTAAACGTTGAGTAAAACTCGGGTCGCAGAATCAGCACGGGGTTCGGGTTATCTGACTGATAATGCGGTAACGCCACCGACTCTTCGGGCAGAGGATCAGGCGTAATGGCGGCATCAAGCGGATAGAATGTGAAATTCACCGCGGGCAGCGCGTCAGGTGGTGCTGGCTGCCAGTGGGTCAGTGCCAGACTGTAACCCTGTGTGATGAGATTTTCTGCTGCCGGTTGCGGCGTACAGCAGAGCAGGGTGCCCGGCGCGGCATTAAGCCTCTCCAGCAACAGCAACAGTGCTGGCAGCGCTTCATCAGGCGCAAAGCCAACGGCGCGCTGACGGAGTTGCTCCATAGGTGACAACGTCACAAATCGTTGCTGAGCAAGCTGATGATAGTGCTGATGCTGTGCCTCACCGGTCTGGCTCAGTGCCTGCACGTAGCTATCAATCAGCGCATTCACGGTTTCTGGCATCTCAGTTTCGACGCCCAGCGCCAGCCAGAGCGCACCGCCCGCCTGATAGATCCACTTCAGCTCCAGCGTCTCCGCCAGCCCCTGCTCACGCAGCGTTGCCAGCAGCGATCCGGGCGCCTCATCCAGTAAAAATTCACGCCACAAAGTGACACCGTCACTGCTTTCAATCAGCCAGGTGCGCCATAATGCTGGCGAGGCGCTACCCGCCAGTTGCCAGCAGGTCTGGCTGTTCAGCTGCGGCGGGGGCAGATCCTGTTGCCACTGACCAGCAGGCAGCGCGCTGGCAAACTGACGTGCCAGCTGCTCCAGTTCATCCAGTGACTGCGGTCCCTGTAGCCAGAGCCGCATATTACTGGCGAAATAGTAACGCTGATGGAACTGACGCAGCGCCCGTTGCAGCGCAGACATCTCGTCGCCAAAGCTCGCCCGGCTGCCGATATGGAAGCGCTGAAATTCCGCAGGTGATTGCGCGGAATGCAGCAGTGCCGCTTCGATGCGGGATGGCTCATGGCGCTGCAACAGCTGATACTCGGCGTCAATCACCGCCACTTCCTGCGCGATGGCCTGATTATCCAGCAGCGGAGAGACGAGCATATCCTGAAGTCGGGCCAGCCCGTCAGCCAGCAACGACGGCGTCACCTCAAAGAAAAACGCGCTGCGCCGGGCCAGCGTGGTGGCGTTGACCTTCCCGCCCTGGGTCTGAATCCAGCTCATCAGCCGGCCCTCATCAGGCCAGCCGCTGCTGCCGGTGAACAGCAGATGCTCCAGCAGATGCGCCAGTCCGGGCCAGCGTTCTGGCTCATCGTGGCTCCCTGCACCCACCTGAATCAGGGCAGCGGCCTGGCTGGCATCTGCCTGATGCACCAGTTCAATCATCAGACCGTTTATCACCAGGCCGCGCGTTTTCATCAGAGGTTCCGTGTTTTGTAGATCAGTTGCGAGTTGCTGCGGTTACGGAACTGCAGCTGACCAATTTTAATGTCGCTGCAATCCGCCTCACGCCGGGCTTCAAGGATTTTGCCGTGATGCGGCGATTTGCTGCAGACCGGATCGGTGTTGTCGGCATTGCCGGTCAGCATGAAAGCCTGACAGCGACAGCCGCCAAAATCTTTCTCTTTCTCATCACAGGAGCGGCACGGCTCCGGCATCCAGTCGAAACCGCGATAACGGTTAAAGCCAAACGAGTTATACCAGATATCGTCCAGGCTTTGCGTCAATACAGAGGGAAATTCCACCGGCAGCTGGCGCGCACTGTGACACGGCAGCGCCGTGCCCTCTGGCGTCACGCTGAGGAAGATAGCGCCCCAGCCACCCATGCAGGGCTTGGGTCGCTCTTCGTAGTAGTCTGGCGTCACAAACAGCAGGTTGGTCAGATTGCCGGTGGTGCTCATCCGCTCACGGTAGGTTTTCACCACGGCTTCCGCACGGGCGATCTGCTCACGTGTCGGCAGCAGACCTTCACGGTTAAGCTGCGCCCAGCCGTAGAACTGACAGGTCGCCAGTTCAACGTCATCTGCCTCCAGCTCAATACAGAGGTCAATGATTTTATCGATCTGATCGATGTTATGACGATGCAGCACGAAGTTCAGCACCATCGGATAGCCGTGGGCTTTCACCGCTTTCGCCATCTCCAGCTTCTGCTGAAACGCTTTTTTCGATCCCGCCAGCGCCGCATTCAGGGTTTCGTCACTCGCCTGGAAGCTGATCTGGATATGATCCAGACCCGCTTCGCTGAACGCATCCAGCTTCTTCTCGGTCAGGCCAATGCCGGAGGTGATCAGGTTGGTATAGAAGCCAAGGTCGCGCGCCGCCTTGATCAGCTCAGGCAGATCTTTTCGCACCAGCGGCTCGCCGCCGGAAAATCCGAGCTGAACGCTGCCCATCGCGCGCGCCTGACGAAAGACTTCGATCCACTGCTCAGTCGTCAGCTCCTTCTCCTGCTGGGCGAAATCCAGCGGGTTAGAGCAGTAGGGACACTGCAGCGGACAGCGATAGGTCAGCTCTGCCAGCAGCCAGAGCGGCGGATTCACACCAGGTTTATGCGGGGTCACGGAACTGTATCCACTTCTGTTCATAGGCTGACTGCAGGAATTCTAAGACGTCCGGACCCACGCCGCCCGCTTCCGGAAAACGGTTATCCAGGGTCGCGATAATCGCGGCGATATTCTGTTTGCCATCCACCAGCTCAAGAATGGCGGCGGCGGTTTCGTTCAGCTTTGCCATGCCTTCAGGATAAAGCACCACGTGCGTATCCTGAGCAGCTTCCCACTGCATACGGTAGCCGCGACGAAAGGCGGCAATCGAGTTTTCATTCATCTGTTATACCAGTCGGGTGGTGTGCCACGCCGCCTTGTCTGTGACGGTGTGATAAGGCGGACGTTTCAGCTCGTAAGCCATGGTCATGGCGTCCAGCATGCTCCATAAAATATCGAGCTTAAACTGCAAAATTTCCAGCATCCGGTTCTGCGTTTCAGCGGTAGTGAAGTACTCCAGCGCCAGCGCCAGACCATGCTCCACATCGCGGTTCGCCTGACCCAGGCGGCTGCGGAAGTAGAAATAGCCCTCTTCTTTGATCCACGGATAGTGCTGCGGCCAGCTCTCAAGCCGTGACTGGTGGATCTGCGGAGCGAACAGTTCGGTGAGCGAGCTGCAGGCCGCCTCCTGCCAGTTGGCGCGGCGGGCGAAGTTAATGTAAGCATCCACCGCAAAACGCACGCCCGGCAGCACATGCTGCTCTGACAAGAGTTCTTCGCGCGTCAGACCGACCGCCTCGCCCAGCCGCAGCCAGGCCTCAATGCCGCCCTCTTCGCCATTGCTGCCGTCGTGGTCAAGGATGCGCTGAACCCATTTGCGGCGGGTCGCCGGATCGGGACAGTTAGCCATGATCGCCGCATCTTTTAGCGGAATGGTGGTCTGGTAATAGAAGCGGTTTGCCACCCAGCCCTGAATCTGCTCGCGCGTGGCCTGACCGTTATGCATCGCAATGTGATACGGGTGATGGATATGGTAGTAAGCGCCTTTGTCGCGCAGGGCCTGTTCAAAAGCCTGTGGTGACAGCGTGTCAGTGATCTGCATGATTTAGCCCTGAAGGTGGATCGCCATCCCGTCCCAGCTCACCTCTATTCCCTGCTCCGTCAGAAACTGACGCTGCGGTGACTGCTCGTTAAGGATCGGATTGGTGTTGTTAATGTGGATCAGAATTTTGCGTCTGGCCGGCAGAGACGCCAGCAACGCCATCAGTCCCTGCTCTTCCGCCAGCGCCAGATGGCCCATCGCCTTGCCGGTGTTGTGACCCACGCCGGTAGCCAGCAGCTCATCATCCTGCCAGACGGTGCCATCAATCAGCAGGCAATCCGCTTTTTGCAGCCACGGTAATATCACCGCATCGGGCTCGCCCAGACCGGGTGCGTAGAGCAGCGTCTGGCCATTCGCCCGGTTTTCAATAAACAGCGCCACGTTGTGGCCGGCAAGCGGCCTGTCGCGGAAGGGCGAGTAAGGCGGTGCATTGCTGATAATGGGAATCGCCGTGAACTGCAGATCTGTGCAGACATCGACGCTGAACGGCGTCAGTGGCGCAATCGGCCGGTGCTGTAAGCCGCCATTCCAGTGGGTGAGCATCGGAAAGATCGGGAAGCCGGTGCTGAGGTCAGCATGCACTTCCGGCGTACACCACACCTGATGCGGGCAGCCTTCACGCAGGCTCAGTAGCCCGGTGGTGTGATCGATCTGGCTGTCGGTGAGGATAATCCCCCCAATCGCCGTGCCGCGCAGCACGCCCTGGCGGGTCAGTTCTGGCGTATGCAGGATCTGCTGGCTGATATCGGGTGAAGCGTTGCATAGCACCCAGTCTTCGCCGTTATCGCTCAGGATAATTGACGATTGCGTGCGTGCCTGGGCCTGAATCGTGCCATTACGCACGCCGTGGCAGTTGGCGCAGTTACAATTCCACTGCGGAAATCCGCCACCCGCGGCGGAACCGAGGATTTTGATAAACATAGAGGAAAACCAGAAGTTGAAAAAAAATGCCCGCTCAGAGGGCGGGCAGAACGATTAACGGTTGGAGATGTACAGAGTGACTTCCAGACCGAGACGCATATCAACGAAAGTTGGTTTTTTCCACATGAGTTACTTCCTCTTGGTTAACAGTAAAAAAGCTGTCTGAAATCAGCGTGACCGGCAATGAATGAGACGGCCGTCACAATTTCCAGGCAGATGTTGCGCCAATGGCGCGTCGGGATCAAGTCCGGAACGTAAGGAAATTGTTATCACAGCCCGGTCAGTTGTAAAACCCGCTGCCAGTTTCCCCATGCCAGTTTCTCAGTCAGTGTCTGATCATAGCCTGCTTCCTGAAATGCAGCGAGCAATCGCGGCATTCCGCTGACATCGCCCAGCGCTGCTGGCGGGGTAATTCCGTCGAAATCGGAGCCAAACGCCACATGTTCGCTGCCCATTATCTTCAGGAGGTGATCACAATGCTTAACAATTTCTGTTAATGGCGTGTCAGCGTCGCGTTTACCGTCGGCACGCAGAAACGCATTGCCGAAATTAATGCCGACCAGACCGCCACTGTCGCGGATCGCCAGCAGCTGGTCATCGGTCAGATTGCGCGGCTGCGGACAGAGGGCGTGCGCGTTGGAGTGGCTGGCGACCAGCGGCGCGCGGGAAAGCCGGGCGGTTTCCCGGAACGTCTTCATGTTCATGTGCGACACGTCGATCATCATCTTCAGCTCACCCGCCTGCTGAATCAGCCTTTCGCCGGCGGCGGTCAGGCCCGGTCCGGTGTCGGGCGAGCCGGGAAAACTGCCGCTGACGCCTTCACCAAAGCGACTGCGCAGATTCCAGAATGGCCCGATGCTGCGCACCCCCGCCTGCCAGAAGGCGTGCAGCTGTTCGCCCTCCTCGTCCAGCGCATCAGCACCTTCAATGTGAGCCACCATCGCCAGTACACCGTCGGCGCGACAGGCAATAATATCTTCACTGCTACGGCAGAGTCGCGCCCGCCCGCCTGACGCATCGGCCAGCTGCTGCAGGATCTCAAGCTGTTGCCACATGATCTCCAGCGGGCGATACGGCTCATCGGCCCGAACCGGAACGGTGCGGGCGATATATTCCTGCGGCGGCACAAAGATCGCAAACAGCCCGCCACCCATTCCGCCCTGCTGAATGCGCGGAAAGTCGAGATGCCCCCGCTCAATACCCTGATAAAACGCCTGCGCGGGCGCATCACGATGATGCAGCCAGAGGTTAAGCAACAGATCGTTGTGACCGTCAAAAATCAGCATAAGCGTCCACCCAGTTAAACAGGCGACCATGCTAACCCCACCAGGCGGATTCATCAAACCAGAGCGCACGGAGGGTGTTGTCACTTTTGCACATCAGGTTGTCAGCGTTGCGCGCGCGGTTTGCAGGGCTTGTCGTCAGACTGGTAAAAAACACAAGGAGAATACTATGCTGACCCAACCTGCTGATAAATATCGTGCCTCTCCGGTCGTGTCTCTGCCCGATCGCCAGTGGCCTTCACGCCAGCTCACCCAGGCCCCGCGCTGGCTCTCCACCGATTTGCGTGACGGCAATCAGGCGCTGGCAGAACCGATGGATCGGGAGCGGAAGATGGCATTCTGGGATCTGCTGCTGCGCTGCGGGTTCCGCGAAATTGAGGTCGCCTTTCCCTCGGCGTCACAAACGGATTTCGATTTTGTGCGCGACCTGATTGAGCAGCAACGCATCCCGGCGGATGTGACGTTACAGGTGCTGACTCAGGCACGCGAGGATCTGATTACCCGCACGTTTGCGTCATTACAGGGTGTTCCGCGTGCCATCGTTCATCTCTACAACGCCACCGCGCCGCTGTTCCGCGAGCGGGTATTTAAACAGAGCAAAGCGGAAATCGTAGAGCTGGCCATCGCGGGCGCATGCCAGATCCGCGCGGAATGCGAGGCGCAACCCGGGACTGACTGGACCTTTGAATATTCGCCTGAGACCTTCTGCTTTACCGAGCCGGAGTTTGTGCTGGAGATTTGCGAGGCGGTAGCCGATGTCTGGCAGCCTGACGCGCAGCGGCCGATGATTATTAATCTGCCCGCCACGGTGGAGGTGAACACACCCAATGTCTATGCCGATCAGATTGAATTTTTCTGCCGTCACTTCAGCCGTCGTGACGCCGTCTGTATCAGCGTGCATCCGCACAACGATCGCGGCACCGGGGTAGCCTGTGCCGAACTGGCGCTGCTGGCGGGCGCTGACCGGGTCGAGGGCTGCCTGTTTGGTAACGGTGAGCGTACTGGCAATGTGGACCTGGTGACGCTGGCGCTGAATCTCTATACCCAGGGCATTTCGCCGCAGCTCAATTTCAGCCAGATGCATGAGGTGATTGAGGTGGTGACACGCTGCAACCAGTTGCCGGTTCATCCCCGTCATCCCTATGCGGGTGAACTGGTCTTTACTGCCTTCTCGGGTTCTCATCAGGATGCAATAAAAAAAGGCTTCGCCATCCGCGCCGAACGGCAGGAGAAAGCGTGGCAGATGCCCTACCTGCCGCTGGATCCAGCCGACATTGGCTGCAGCTATGAGGCGGTGATCCGTGTGAACAGCCAGTCGGGAAAAAGCGGTGCGGCCTGGCTGCTGGAGCAGAATCATGGATTACAAATGCCACGTTCGCTGCAGCAGGATTTCAGCCGCTGTGTTCAGCATGAGACAGACCGGCACGGCGGCGAGATGACGCACTACGCGCTGTGGCAGCTCTTCTGCCGTCAGTATGGTGTCACACAGCCCATGGTGGCGTTACAGCGGGCGGACAGCCAGAGCGACAGCGGCGGGCAGACGCAGATCAGCGCCAGCGTAGTGGTTCAGGACCGCTCACTGACACTGACCGGCAGCGGCAATGGCTGGCTTTCAGCGGCGGTGAATGCTCTGCGCAGCGCGTTTGATCTGCATCTGACCATTGAGGACTATCACGAGCACACGCTGGGACGGCGCAGTGACAGCCGCTCGGTGGCCTATATCAGCTGCGTGGATGTCCGTGGTGTGCGGGCCTGGGGAGTGAGTATTGATAACGACACGGCCCGTGCCGCATTGCAGGCGCTGCTCAGCGCGGCAGGCCAGTTTCTAGAGGGGGAAAATAGTCCGTGGGCGCAACGCCCAGCAGACGACGAAACATCGCACTAAACGCACTGGGGCTTTCATAGCCCAGCTCCAGTGCCACCCGCAGCACGGAGTCGCCCTGCGCCAGTCGCGTCAGGGCGATGGCCAGACGGGCGCGCCGCACCCAGTCACTGAACTGCAGGCCAGTTTCGCGCATGAAATGACGGGCCAGGGTGCGGCCCGAAACGTTAAGGTGGGCGCTGGCGCGCAGCAGCGTCCAGTTTTCACCGGGTGTCTGCTTGATCTGCTCGCACAGCGCCTGTAAACGGGGGCTGTTGGGTGTCGGCAGTGCAAAAGGCAGCACATCCATGCCGCGAATCTCATCCAGAATTAACTCCATCACCCGCTCAGCCCGGCTCCCGGCGCTGTAGTGCTCCGGCAGGCTGAGGGCCGTGACGATTAACTCACGCAGCAGCGGCGAGATCTGTACCACCTGACAACTGGCGGGCAGATCGGCGCGCGCCAGTGGGTCGATAAACAGGGTACGTGCCGCCACGCTGCCGGTAATCTGCAGCGCATGGCGGGTAAAAGCCGGGAGCCAGACGCCGCGACTCGGCGGCACAACCCAGCTGCCAAACTCTGTCTCGACCCGCACCACGCCGCTTAAAGTATGGATCAGCTGGGCGCAGGCGTGATGATGCCAGGGTTCGCTGGCACCGTGCAGGTAGTCGTGCGCCAGTGGCACCAGCGGGCGCGTACTGAAGTCAAAATGCTGCTGACTCATTGCGCCTTCAGGTAGCGGTAGATGACCGCCAGATCCTCTTCGCCGTGTCCGGCGTCAACCGCCTGCTGCCAGAGCTGCGCGATGTTCTCCAGCGCCGGTAATGGCGTCTCTGCCGCATCCAGCGCCAGGCGGGCATCTTTGAGCGCCCAGATCAGATGCATCTGCGGTGTATAGTCGTCGCTGGCGATCATCCCAAGCTTCATTTTCGCATAAGGCGCAGCCAGTGGACCGCCCTCCAGCACCTGCCAGAGATCGTCGGTGGAGAAGCCGAACTGCCCGGCCAGTTGGGTACTCTCCGCCAGGCTCTGCATCATGCCGATCAGCCAGCTGTTGATGACCAGTTTCATGCGGCTGCTCTTGCCCGCCTCACCCAGCCACTTTGTCCCTTTACTGATGGCGGCAAACACCGCTTCTGCCGCCTGCGCCCGGCTCTGATCGCCGCTGGCCAGCACCAGAATCTGTGCGTTCTCTGCGGGCGCTTTGGTGCCGGAGACCGGTGCGTCGATCAGTAAAAGATCGGGCCGTTTTTCTGCGAAAAAGGCGATCAGCGCGTCGGTTTTCTCGATGCCAATGGTACCCATCTGGCACAGCGTCGCGCCCTGCTTAAACGCCTCTTTCGCCTGATGCAGCACCTGCTCGGTGGTGTCGCCATCGGAGAGCATGGCAATCACCACATCCGCCTGACGCACCGCCTCTTCCGGCGAGTCAGCCAGCTGTAAACCGGCCTCCAGCAGATCCTCACCGCGTGCGCGGGTACGGTTCCAGCCGTGTACGCGAAAGCCTTTTTTCAGCAGGTTGGCGGCAAATGCGTGCCCCATTGCGCCTAATCCCAGAACCGCCACTTCAGGTTGTTGCATGTTGACTCCCCTGGTTTATCTGTCTGTATCCGACCCTGTCGGATGATTTATCACGGAAAAGCTGAATTCCAGCCTGGCGGTAAACCGAAAAAAAATCCAGCCCGAAACGGTGTACCCCATCGCATCAAACCCTTACCATACGCGGCGATTGTTCCACCTGATTCATTTACGCTTCTTTTTTAGGCCTCTGATAATGAAAATAATCTCTCTGCGTCAGGCGACGCTGCTGATGTTGCCTGCCATTTTGCCGCTGCCGCTGCTGGCGGCAGATAATCAAAATACGCTGGTCGTAACGGCCGCGCCGCCGGAAACGGGCCTTAACGAACTCGACACGCCTGCCGCCCTGAGTGTGGTCAGCGGCGACGATATGCGTCAGGCAGCACCGCGCGTTAATCTGTCGGAAAACCTCAGCAGCGTGCCGGGTCTGCAGATCCAGAACAGGCAGAATTACGCACAGGACCTGCAGCTGTCGATGCGTGGCTTCGGCTCCCGTTCAACCTACGGCGTGCGCGGTCTGCGCATCTACGTGGATGGCATCCCGGCCACCATGCCGGATGGGCAGGCACAAACCTCCAATATTGATATCGGCTCAATTGATCATGTCGAAGTGCTGCGCGGCCCCTTTTCTGCGCTGTATGGCAATGCCTCGGGCGGCGTGATCAACGTGACGACCCAGCAGGGACAGCAGCCAACCACGCTTGAAGCCAGCAACTGGTACGGCAGTTATGGCAGCTGGCGCAACAGCGTCAAAGCCAGTGGTGCGACCGGTGACGGCAGCCACGCCGGGGATGTGAACTACACGGTCTCCGCCTCCCGCTTCACCACTCACGGCTATCGCGATCACAGTGCTGCCCAAAAGAACCTCGGCAATGCCCGGCTGGGCGTGCGAATCGATGATGTCAGTACCCTGACGCTGCTGTTTAACAGCGTTCACATTGATGCACAGGATCCTGGCGGTTTAACCGAAGCGCAATGGCGTGACAATCCGCGTCAGGTGGTGAGTAACGTTTCGCTCTATAACACCCGTAAAACGGTGGATCAGACTCAGGGTGGCCTGCGTTATCAGCGCCAGATGAGTGAAAACGACGACCTCAGCGTGATGCTCTATGCCGGGATGCGCGAAACCACGCAGTTCCAGTCAATTCCTGCCGCTGTTCAGCGCACTCCGTCTCATCCGGGTGGCGTCATCGCCCTGACCCGCCACTATCAGGGCGTCGATACCCGCTGGACCCATCGCGACACGCTGCTGTCGATTCCGGTGGCCGTGACCGGTGGCCTCGACTACGAAACCATGACCGAGCGCCGCAAGGGTTATGAGAATTTCACGGTCAGCAACGGCGTGACGCAGTTGGGTGAACAGGGCAATCTGCGCCGCAATGAACGCAATCTGATGTGGACGCTTGATCCTTATCTGCAGACGGCCTGGCAGCTGACCGATAAGCTGTCGCTGGATGCCGGCGTGCGCTTCAGCACCGTAAACTTTGACTCCAATGACTTCTATATCCGGCCTGGTAACGGTGACGACAGCGGTGAGGCGCGCTATCACAAATGGCTGCCCGCTGCGGCGCTGAAATATGCCTTTGACCCGGGCTGGAATGCCTATGTTTCTGCCGGTCGCGGCTTTGAAACTCCGACCATTAATGAGCTGTCTTACCGTTCAGATGACGCGACGGGCCTGAATCTGGGCCTGAAACCGGCCACCAGCGACACGCTGGAGATCGGCAGCAAAAAACGCATCGGCAATGGCTTGGTCAGCGCGGCGCTGTTCCAGACCGACACCCGTGATGAGATTGTGGCGGATGCCAGCAGCGGCGGACGCACGACCTATAAGAATGCCGGTCAGACCCGTCGTCGCGGTCTGGAGTTAAGCCTGGATCAACAGTTCGCCTGGGACTGGCGGCTGAAGATGGCCTATACGCTGCTGGATGCGCGCTACCGCAGTAACGCCTGTGGCAGCGACAGCTGTGACGGCAATCGCATCCCTGGCATCGCCCGCAACATGGCCTATGCCGGACTCGGCTATCTGCCGGAACAGGGATTTTACGCAGGCAGTGAGGTTCGCTATCTGAGCCAGATCGCCGCTGAAGATCAGAACAACGTGAATACCCCGTCTTACACCGTGGCGGCGGTGAACAGTGGCTATAAGTGGCTGGTTGAGAACTGGACGCTGGATCTGTTTGGTCGGGTCGATAACCTGTTTGACCGGCACTATGTGGGTTCAGTGATTGTGAATGAGAGTAATGGTCGCTACTTCGAGTCAGCACCTGGCCGTAACTACAGTGTCGGTTTAACGCTGGGTTATGCCTTCCGCTAAAAGCATCCGGGCCACCCTGGCGGTGGCCCGGATCTACTCGCTAATCAGCCGCGCGTTTTCAACTGCGCCTTAATATCCTCACAGCTGCCGGTTTCACCCAGACGCGGGAAGATCAATTTTACGCTGTTGTTGTGGGTATCCATGTTCAGATCGGTCATCGCATCCGTTGCTAACGTGACGTTGTAACCCAACTCATACGCCTGACGCGCGGTCGATTCCACGCCGATGCTGGTCGCAATACCGCAAATCACCACCTGAGTGATGCCGCGCTGTTGCAGCTCATCGTGCAGTGACGTGGCATGAAACGCACCCCAGGTTTTTTTGGTGACGGTGAGATCATTCTGCTGCGGGGTCATCGCCGGAACCAGCGTCGCCCAGTCGGCAGGGAATTCGCCGCTGTGACGCGCCTGCTCGTTGCGGCCTGGCGCTCCACCGGCCACATTAACCAGCACGACCGGCAAATCGTGTGCGCGAAACGCTTCGGCCAGATCGCCACAACGTTCGATCACTGGCTGCGGTTCGTGAACCAGCGGCAGCGCCACAATGCCATGTTGCAGGTCGATAACAATCAGCGCAGTTTTTGCATCAAGTGTGGTGACAGCCATGTTGAATCCTCGGGGTTAATCGTCAGTAAGTCGTTGCAATAGAGGGAGAATGTCGGTCAGCTGCTGCTGTTCTGCCGGGCTAAGCCGCGCATCCAGCGTCCGGACCAGCCAGTCATCGCGCATCGCGCGACTTGAGCTAATCACCGCGAGGCTTGATTCGGTGGGCCGATAGCGGGTTTTACGACCATCGTGGGGATCCGGCTCGCCGGTCACCAGTTCTGCCGCCACCAGCCCAGCGACGGTTGTGCCCATTGACTGAGTACGTACGCCCTCGGCAGCCGCCAGTTGCGTTACCGTCATTGCCCCGTCGCGCACCAGATGGCCCAACACCGCCACCTGCGACCAGGTGAGTTCGCCAGGCGGTGCCGACTCGCGTAACCGGCGGCCCAGTTTGCCCACCAGCATCCGCAGCATGGCAGCAGATTCAGTCAGATCGCTCATTACTCGTCTCCATCGATAAGCGAAAGTATAAAGATAGGAAGGTAAACTGTGTAGTTTGCTGCAGTATCAATTTGTAACGTCCGGGCGTTGCAGGTAGTGAATCAGGCTGTGGAAGCGCAGCGGTGTGCTGAGCGGGTTCCGGTAGCTGTGCGGCACGTCGGCCCTGAACTGAAAGGCTTCACCGGTAAGCAGACGCCGCCAGACATCCCCGACACCCAGCAGCAGTTCACCTTCAATCACCACTACCTGCTCCACGCAGCCTGCTTCATGGGGCGAAGAATGACTCTGCGCGCCCGCGGCCAGCTCCACTGCCAGCAGATCAAATCGGAGGTGTGGATCGTAAGGCAGCAGCGAGCGCACGGACATTTCGGCATTAGGCTGACTGAATCCTGTCGCTGTGCCGGGAGGTAGCGCGCTGCCGTCGATAAAAAAGGAAAAAGGCACGTTAAAACCGGTGGCGATCTTCCATAGCGTCGCCACAGTGGGACTCGATTCACCTCGCTCAATCTGCCCCAGCATCGCTTTACTGACGCCGGTTCGCTCCGCCGTGAGTGTCAGGCTCCAGCCATTGGCCTGGCGCAACTGTCTGAGCGCGCCGCTCAGGTGTTGCTGAAAATCTGCCATTTTCTCTCCTGAATTCCGGTCACGGGTCTATGACACCAGGGTAATAGTGTAACACTTGTGCGTTATAGCGCATCATGCGACCATGTGCGCTATAACGCACAACCTTACTGAGAGTCTGATCATGACGAGAGCGGAATCGTCCCGTTTTACCCTGCCGATGCTGGTCTCGGGTTTTGTTGCTGTGCTGGTGGGCTACAGCAGCAGCGGCGCAATCATCTATCAGATGTTTCAGGCGGCAGGTGCCTCGCCCGCACAGATTGGGGGCTGGCTGTCAGTGCTGGGCCTCGCGCAGGGAATTGTCTCAATCGGGCTGTCATTGCGTTATCGCATGCCGGTGCTGGCCGCCTGGTCCACGCCGGGCGCCGCACTGCTGGCGACCAGTTTCCACGGCATTTCGCTGAATGAGGCGGTTGGCGTCTTTGTTTTCGCCAACCTGCTGATTGTCGTGTCGGGTGTGACGGGTCTGTTTGCCCGGCTGATGAACCACATTCCCGCTTCACTGGCAGCGGCGATGCTGGCGGGTATTCTGCTGCGCTTCGGACTTCAGACCTTTGCCGATTTACAGAGCAATTTTGTGCTGTGCGGCAGCATGTGCCTGGCCTGGCTGCTGGCGCGTCGCTGGCTTACCCGCTATGCCATTCTGGTGACGCTGCTGGTGGGCGTTGTGATTGCGCTGGCGCAGCACGCCATCCACTTTCCGCAGCAGTCGATTATGCTGGCTCTGCCGGAGCCGGTGATGCCGCACTTTACCCTGGCCACGCAGCTGGGGATGGGCGTGCCCTACTTCCTGGTGACAATGGCCTCGCAGAATGCCCCCGGCATCGCCACATTACAGGCGCACGGCTACCGACCGCCGGTCTCGTCACTGATGAGCTGGACAGGATTGACTGGCCTGCTGCTGTCGCCGTTTGGAGGCTTTTCGGTCTGCGTGGCGGCGATTACAGCGGCGATCTGCATGAGCGATGAGGTCGACGAAAATCCTCAGCAGCGCTGGCGGGCGGCGGTGCTGGCCGGCATATTTTATTTGCTGGCGGGCGTGTCCGGTGCGCTCATTGCCGTGCTGTTCAGTGCGCTGCCTGCGGTGCTGATCGAGGCGCTGGCAGGTCTGGCACTCCTGGCAACGCTGGGCGGCAGCCTGCATCGCGCACTCGATGTGCCTGCCGAACGAGACAGCGCGTTAGTGACTTTTTTGATCACTGCGTCGGGTGTTTCGCTGCTGGGTATTGGTCCGGCATTTTGGGGACTGGCAGGCGGTATCATTGCTCACCTGGTGCTGGTGCGCAGAACCGTCTGATGACGTGATACCCGCTGAAATATCGGTTATTTTTCCACCCGCCGATGAAAAAAACACTGGATTTACCTCCTTTTCTGCCGTTTGATTTGTCATTGCCCCGCGTAAAATCAACCTAATCGTCGATAACACGCGATTTTCTGCCTCAGACAACGACCGATAAGGGCCCAACAGGTGGCAAAAACTATTCTGCGCAGCGGTAATCTGGATGCGGTTCTGGCGTTAGGTGAAAATGGCCAGCCGGTCTACGCCTCCGCACTGCAAATTCGTGAAACCCTGCGTCTGCGCCGTCAGGGCGCACTGGCAGATTGCCTGGCGATACCCCAGGCTAATGATCGGGGCGATCGCCTCGACTGGTATTCCCCTTTTAACGGCCGGGTGAAATCCTGGCTGGGCGCCAGCGATCATGAACGTCGCGCCGCACTGCAGCAGCTTACCGCCTGTCAGCAGGATATGCAGGCACTCAGTACGCGCGCGCGCGCGGCAGAGAACCCGTCGATGCGCCTGTTTGGTGCCCTGCTGAGCAAAACCCTGCAATTCCCCGACCAGCAGTATGTCTATCTGGTTGATGGTAAACCGGTTATCACCTTCTGGGGCTTTGTCGATGCCCAGGCACGCAGTCGTGATGATGCACTGGCCTGTCTGCGTGAGACGCTGGATGAAAACCTGCCGGCTACACTGGTTGAACCGCTGCCTGAGCTGCCTGCCACGCCCGTGGTCGCTGAGCCGATCATTATCGCTGAGCCCGAACCTGAACCCGAAGCGGCGGCTGAACCGCTGCCGGTTGTGGTGCCTGCAGAACCTCAGCCAGCCGCGCCTGTAGCGGCTCGCCGCCCTTTCCGCATCTGGTATCTGTTACCGCCCGTGGCGATTGCCGCTGCCGTGACGGTGGCCGTGCTGCTGCATAAGCCTGAGCCTGTGGTTACACCGGTTGCGACAACGAAGCCAGCCACAGCGACGATTACAACGCCAGCACCGGTATCTACTCCAACACCGGTTGCGAGTCAGGCACCAGTTGCGGCAACACCGTCAGCTGCGACGCCTCCTGCGGAGACAGTAACGGCCGAGAAACCACCCGAGTCGCTGCCTCAGGTCCCGGCAAACGCGGGCACCACCGACGCCGCGCCTGCTGCCTCATCTGCTACCCTTGCCAGTGTGGTAACGCCGCCGGTGCCAGCTAAAGCTGATGATCTGATTGTAACGCCGGACGCCGTGCGTGAAGGCCAGGTACAGGTGATTGATGGCCGCTGGCGGGTCACTATCGACCAGATGCAAACGCCAACCGGTAAGCCGCCTGTGATGCGCTTCCAGTTTAAAAATGGCAAAGGCAGCGTGCAGGTCGCTCAGGGTAATACCACCTGTAAAGCCGATGTCAGCGCCGCCATGACCAGCGCGGGTAACCTGGTTATTGAGAGCCGCTATACGGCGAAGTGCCAGAACAATTCGCGCTACCGTATGCCGCTGCTGGTCTGCCATGCGAGTATAGGCGCCGCTGTGTGTGAAGCGCAGTATGCTGAAGACCGGGTTTTCCCGATGACGATTAAGCGTGAGAGTAAATAACGATGCTGGCTCCCCTGATCGATGACAAACAAAAAATTACGCTGATTGAAAATAGCGGTGTGCAGTTTCTGGATTTTGGCCTGCAACTCTCCGATACCCCGGCGCGCCGCCAGTTTGTGCGCCAGACCGCCAATGGCCCGCTGCTGCGCCTGAAGGTCGATGGCAACAGCGGTAAGTTTCTGCTCTATCCGGAAGATGGGGGTGCCGCTGAAGTGGTGCGCCCGGAGTCCGATATCGCCCTGGCAGACTCCCTGACCCTGCTGTCAGCCTGCTGGCTGCCCTTGCCGATGCTGCGCTGTGCCAGCGGACGTCGCTTTATTGGTGGCCCTGAAAACTGGGCGCGGATGCGCCTGGTTGCCCTGCCCACTCCTGATGCGGCGGGCAATACCCATCGCGTCAGCCTGGCTTTCGACACCCGCTGCGTGGCGGAACAGGACGGTGGCGAGCAGCTCGGCCTGAGCCCTGCTGATGCACAAAATGGCGTGACCTTTGCGCTCGCCTGGCACAACTACGAGCTGGGCGAATTTCTTGATCTGACCTGGGTTGACGGCTGGCTGCGCGAATCCTTTACCGACCGCGTGTCCGATCGCCGCGAACAGGCGATTAATCAGGCACTGCGCGAGTTTGAGTATCAGGCGCACTACCTCAATCTGCTGGAGCTGCTGGGCGAACAGCTCGACCTCAGCGAAATTCACATTCAGGCCGCTACATTGCAGACCCCCGCGGTCAATGTCGATATCATTCTGGATGTCGGCAACTCCCATACCTGCGGCGTTCTGGTGGAAGATCACCCGGAAGAGAGCAACGGCCTGAAGCAGACCTATGAGCTGCAGCTGCGCGATCTCTCCGAGCCGCATCAGGTTTATAACGAGCTGTTTGACAGCCGTCTGGAGTTTGCCGAAACCCGTTTTGGTAAAGCGAATTTCTCGCTGGAAAGCGGTCGTGAACAGGCCTTTATGTGGCCGTCTCTGACGCGCGTTGGACGTGAAGCAAGCCGTCTGGCCCTGCAGCGTGTGGGACTGGAAGGCAGCACCGGCCTCTCCAGCCCGCGCCGCTATCTGTGGGATGAAGCGCGCTATCAGCCAGGCTGGCGCTTTAACACCCCTGGCGATCAGGCTGAACCGCTGGCCTACGCCGCACCCTTTACCACATTGCTGAACGACGAAGGCCAGCCGCTCTCTACGCTGGCACCGGACGATCGTCTGCCGGTCTTTTCGCCGCACTACAGCCGCAGTTCGCTAATGACCTTTATGCTGTGTGAGCTGCTGGCTCAGGCGCTGATGCAGATGAACAGCGCGGCACAGCGTCAGCGCATGCCACAGAGCCACGCGCCGCGTCAGCTGCGCCATGTGATCCTGACGCTGCCATCGGCGATGCCAAAGCCGGAGCGTGAAATTTTCCGCCGCCGGATGCAGGAAGCGCTGGCGCTGGTCTGGAAAGCGGAAGGCTGGCTGGCGGACGAAGATGAATTTACCCCCTCGCTGTCGCGTCAGACCCCGAAACCGCTGCCGGATGTGCAGATGGAGTGGGATGAAGCGACCTGTGGTCAGATGGTCTGGCTGTTCAATGAAACCCAGGTCAACTTTGCCGGTCGTGCCGAAGACTTCTTCAGCAGCATGGCGCGTCCGGACCGTCCGCGTGAGGCCGACGAACTGCCAGGAAAAAGCCTGCGTATCGCCTCGATTGATATCGGCGGCGGCACCACTGACCTCGCCATCACCCAGTATCGTCTGGACGATGGTCAGGGCAACAATGTCAAAATCACCCCGCGCCTGCTGTTCCGCGAAGGCTTTAAAGTGGCAGGCGACGATATCCTGCTGGATGTGATTCAGCTGTGGATTTTACCGGCGCTGCAGCAGCATCTTCAGAAAGCAGGTCTGACGCTGGCAGAACCGCTGATGAACAAGCTGTTTGGTCATGACAGCCGCATGGACGGTCAGGCGACACTGCGTCAGCAGGTCACCTTACAGCTGTTTATTCCGCTGGCGCAGGCAGTGCTGGAGCGTTACGAAAACTGGGATCCGCTGGAAAGTCACGCCGAGATCAACGCGCTGTTTGGCGAGCTGGTCGATCAGCCTCCGGGCGACGCGGTGCTGGCGTTTGTTAACGGTGAGATCCAACGTGAACTGGGTGGCAATAGCCGTTTTGACCTGCTGCAGGTGCCGCTGGTGGTCAGTCTGGCCCAGTTGCATGGCGAATTTATGCAGCACCGGATGGCAATTATTCCGGCGCTGCGCTCAATGTGTGAAGTGGTGTCGCTCTATCAGTGCGACGTGCTGCTGCTGACCGGTCGCCCGTCGCGCTTCCCGGGTATTCAGGCGCTGGTCCGTCATCTGCAGCCGCTGCCGGGCAGCCGTATTCTGTCGCTGGAAGGCTATCACACCAGCGACTGGTATCCGTTTAACAAACATGGCCGCATCGACAACCCGAAATCTACAGCGGCAGTCGGCGCGATGCTCTGTCTGCTGGCGCTGGATCTCCGCCTCAGCAGCTTCTGGTTCCGCGCAGGCGATTTTGAACCCTATTCGACCATTCGCTATCTTGGCATGCTTGACGAAAACCAGGCGCTAACGGATGAGAACCTGTGCTACAGCGAAATTGACCTCGACAATCCTGGCTATGCGCTGGATAAAAAAAGCAGTTTTCGTATTCGTGGTAACGTCTGTCTCGGCTTCCGTCAGCTTGATAACGAGCGCTGGCCCGCCTCGCCGCTCTATAGCCTGACGCTGAACGACACCACGCTGGCGCGTAAAGTGGCCGGTGAGAGCGTGCTGCGCATCAAACTGGCCGTAAAAGCCGGCCCCGATGCCTCCGGCCCGGAAACCCTGGTGCTGAGCGATGCGCGCCTGGATGATGGCACCCGCGTGCCGCTGGAGCAGTTAAGTCTGAAGTTGAATACCCTGTCGGCGACCGGCAATGCCAATGCGCAATACTGGATTGACAGCGGGAGCGTGTGTAAACGATGAAAGCTTTGAAACCTCGTCAGCCGCAAACGCTGGCAAAACGCCTTAGCCTGCTGCAGGACGCCCTGAATAACAGCCTGACGTGGATTGAAACTACCCGCGAGCAGTCACCACGTCTGGCGCTGGAAGCCGAAACCCTGACGCTGCAGCTGCGTCAGGCGCGCGTGCAGGCGCAGGCACTGGCGCAGCAGGTCGCACGTCCGGTGACGCTGGCACTGTTTGGTCAGTCACAGGCGGGCAAAGCCTGGCTGCTGAACGAAATGGTGGCCGATGCGCAGGGCCAGCTCGTGACCCGCATGGGCGATAAACAGCTGAGCTGGTTTCAGCACATCAATCCCGGCAATCTCGACTTTGCTACCGCGACCCGTTTCAGCCATCAGCGCGAGCCGCTCTCAAATGAGTGGCCGGTTGAACTGACGCTGCTGAGCGAAGCGGAGATTGTGCGGCTGATGGTCGCGTGTGCCGGAGAGACGTCGCCTGACACCGCGCAGATTGACAGCGCACTGCAGCGCCTGCAGCGTCATCGCCTCGCTACGCCGCTGGCCGGTCTTGACGGTGATGCACTGGTCACGCTCTGGTCCTGGTGCCGTCGTCGTTCACACCACGATGTGCGGCTGGACCGTCACTTCTGGCCGCAGGCGGTTGAGCTGGCGCCGTGGCTCAGCGTTGACGACCGGGTGCAGCTCTTTTCACTGCTGTGGCCTGCTCAGCCGGAACTGAACGAAATGCTGCGCAGCCTGCTGCATCTTCGTCATCAGCTGCGTAACAGCACCCGCGTAATCGCGCCACTGAGCCTGCTGACCGACGCCTCGCTGCTGCCGGCTGAACAGCTGATTGTGCCAGCCAGCGAGCAGGATCAGCAGCAGCTGGTCGAAGTCTGCCCGCTGAACGGTAACCGCATCGGCAAGGCGCAAAACGTGCCGCTGGGATTACTGGCGCTGCTGACGCTGGAAGTGCTGGTGCCGCTGAGCTCCACACCGCGCACTGCGCTCTATGATGATGCCGACATGCTGGAGCTGCCCGCGCCGGGTCAGTCCGGTGATGCGGCCACCCAGGAAGATCGTCAGCGTCTGCAACAGCAGGATCCCCTGCGTGCGGAGCTGCTGGCGCAGAAACGCGCCCTGCTGCCTGGTCTTTATGCCGCGCGTCAGGCGATTGACCTGCTGCTGGTTTGTACCGCAGCCAGTCACCGTCAGGATGTGGATCTCGCCAGCGAAACGCTGCGCGAATGGCAGCGTCAGCAGCCCGCTCAGGAATCGGCAGAGAAACCGCGCCTGATCTGGGCGATTACCCCGTTCGATGCCCGTCATCAGCTGGTCAATGTGGATGAAGCGGTGCAGCGTCAGATGGGACAACCGGGTCAGCACTGGGGATCGATGCTGGCACTGGATCGTGCGGGCGTCGACCGCATGGCAAGCTGGTTACAGGATGAGATGCAGCCGGAAGCCCGCCGCGACCTGCTGCTGGCTCAGCTGGCGCAGATTCAGCACACCGTGGTTGAGCGGCGTTTACTGCCCTGGACCGAAGCGGGTGCCAGTCCGGAACAGGCGGCACGCAAACAGAACATCGCCGACACGCTGCTGAAGTGTTTGCAGCATCGTACTGGCCTGCATGGCGAACTGCTGGAACGCCTGCAGCCGCCGCGTGAGGCGCTGCGCCAGCTCTGGCTTAATCAGTCAGCATTACAGGGCAGCAAACCCGCGAACAGCCAGGCACCGGAAAATCAGTTCGGCATCGGGTTCGAATTTGACCTGTTCAGTGAAAGCCCGGCCGAAGCACCGGTTCAGCCGGTTCAGCCGCGTCAGAGCCTGCAAAGCGCTCAGCAGTTCCCGCGTCAGGTGCTGCTGCTGTGGCTGGATCATCTGCGTCAGCTGCCGGAAAACCGCAGCCTGCTGGCGTTGCTCAACGTGGACAAGGCGACGATGGAGTGGCTGGTTGAAGAGTTAATTACGGCCGGTTTCCGTACCGATATCGCGCAGAAACTGCAGCAGGCGCTGCATGAACCCGATTCGCAGAGCGTCAGCCATGAATCACGCGCCGATCGTCAGGTGACGCGGGCGATGACGGTGCTGGGGGATTTTGTTGCCTGGCTCGGCTTTTTACAGCGCCCTGAAAGCGAACGCCCCGACAGCCGCGTTAACCGGGGTCAGGTGATATTCTCACGTCCTCCGGCGCCCAGCGTCAGCTTCAGTGCCGGTCAGCGTCTGACCAAACTCTCAGCGGCCCCGGCTAACCATACTGCCTATTATATCTACGACTGGCTGGTGGGGCTGAATCAGGTCATCATTGAGAACAATGGTTATACCGGCGGCGGCGATCTGCCACTGGCAGCCCGTGAAGCGCTGGTTGCCCTGCTCAGGCCACTGCGCGCTTAATCAATGATCAGGCGCAGTTCGCCCTCCAGCGACTGCGCCGCCTCTTCCAGCAGCGCCAGCACTGGCGCTAAATCGGCCTGATGCGCAGCATAGTGCTGCAGCCAGACCGTGGCTGGCAGCGCCATCCCACCCGTCAGCCAGTCCCATAACGCATCAAGATTATGTCCGAACGTCTGCGGACAGCCGCTCTGATCAGCAAGCGCCTGATAAAAGGCCGCGCGCGTGGTGAGTTGACGCAGGTCAAAGGTCAGATTAAGCATGATCAGGGTACCTGTCTGAAGCTGCGGTAGTGATCGGTGGAGAGAAACACCAGCCCGTCAGTGGAGTAGACCAGACGATCGGCGTCGCGATGACCACAGCGATAATTCACATCCGCTTCATACCACTGACGACCTGCACGCGATGGCAGACGTTTTTCACGGTTGGTAAATCGATCGCCGCCGATAGCTTTTCCTGGCAGAACTTCGCAAAGATTGCCTTTGGCTGGATTCCAGCCACGCTTACGCGCATCGCTTTTAGTGAGGTAGTAGTCCGGCAATTGCTGATGCTGCAGCACCCAGCGGGCCACGGTATGGGCATCGGTCAGGGTGGCGATATCCGCCTGGGCAGGTGTAGAACCCGTGTTCAGATAAGGTTTCAGGCCGTAGAAACAGGCCGCGAGGACAAGGAAAAGTCCAATCCAGAGTTTTTTTGACATGATGGCATCCGAGACAACAGGACGCAGATGATACCAGTTTTATGCACAGAGAAAAGCGCGGGCCAGACAAGCTGGCCCTGGCGAGGTTAAGCTGCGTGCGATTCCCCGCTGTGACGACGCCATGCACCCGGCGCGACACCATACTGACGTTTGAAACTGCGGTTAAAGGATTGCTGCGAGTCGAAACCTAACGAGATCGCCACATTGAGAATCGGCTCATCGGTGGTGGTCAGGCGATCGGCTGATTTTTTCAGCTTCTTAACGCGGATATATTCACCCAATGGATAACCGGTGTGCTCTTTGAACATACGCTGCAGGTGCCATTTGGAGTAACCCGCACGCTCTGAAACGGTATCCAGATCCAGACGTGCTTCGATGTTGTTATCAATCCAGTCGATTAAATCGTGAATAAAGGCATCACTCATCATTCCAGTCTCTCCTGTCGCCGTGGCGAAAAGTATTAGTATCAGTTGCAGTTACACTTAAGGGTGGCTGACTATGCCATTTAATGCAAGTTTTATTAGTACATTAAATGCCGCACTCTTTGTAGGGTTTATGCTGATCTGTTCAGGTCTTCATCGCCCTGCCCTAAACCGCACATAAAGTGTATCTGTTATTCTTGCAGTTGCCAGCCCCGCAAGCCTACACTCACCGCGATTAATTGCAATCTTAAAAGTTGCAAATATTGGCCTGCAGGCCGCCTGTTTATATCTATCGCGGAATAACAACAATGATTACGAACCGGGTTCGTCAGGGTTTAACCCTCTTAGGGATGGTACTGCTCATCACTCAACTGAGCGGCTGCGACAAGGGTGTGGCGCAAAACGCCCCGCCGCCACCGCCTGAAGTGAGCGCCGCACCCGTGCTGATCAAGCCAGTCAGTCAGTGGGACAACTTCAATGGACGGGTTGAAGCAGTGCAAAGCGTGCAGTTGCGTCCGCGCGTCTCGGGCTACATCGACTCGGTTAACTATCGGGAAGGCGATGAAGTCAAAAAAGGTCAGGTGTTGTTTACCATTGATGACCGGAGTTACCGCGCGGCGCTGGAGCAGGCCAAAGCGGAACTGGCTCGTGCACGCAGCCAGGCGAGTCTGGCCCGCAGTGAGTCCGGCCGCAGCGAGAAGCTGATCGGCACACAGGCGATTTCCCGCGAGGCGTGGGAACAGCGTCGTTCTGCTGCCAGTCAGGCGCAGGCCGATGTGCTGGCCGCAGAAGCCGCGGTCGATATGGCGCAGCTTAACCTGGACTTTACCCGCGTCACCGCACCGATTGATGGTCGCGCCAGCCGCGCGCAGATCACCGCTGGTAACCTGGTCACCGCTGGCGACAGCGCCAGCGTGCTGACCACGCTGGTGTCGCAGCAGCAGATGTATGTCTACTTCGATGTCGATGAGAACACGTTCCTCAACTATCAGGCGATGGCGCGTCAGGGCCAGCAGCGTCATGCGTTGCCGGTCGAGATTGCGCTGGTTGGCGAACAGGGTTTTCCGCATCAGGGCAAAATCGATTTCACGGATAACCAGCTGACCGCCAGCACGGGCACTATTCGGATGCGCGCCCTGCTCGACAATCAACAGCGTCAGTTTACGCCGGGTCTGTTTGCCCGCGTGCGTCTGCCAGGCAGCGCGCAGTTCGAGGCGGTGCTGATCGATGATAAAGCGGTGTTAACCGACCAGGATCGGAAATATGTCTACGTGGTGGATGGAGAAGGCAAAGCGCAGCGGCGCGATATCCAGCCCGGCGCGATGATAGATGGCCTGCGTATTGTTAAGTCGGGTCTGCACGCCGGTGACAAGGTAATCATCGCCGGTCTGCAAAAAGTGTTTATGCCCGGCATGCCGGTCACTGCTCAGCAGGTCGCCATGCGTGCGGCAGCCGCTCAATAATTCGAGGCCGCTATGGACTTTTCCCGCTTTTTTATCGACCGGCCAATTTTTGCTGCGGTGCTGTCGATCCTGATTTTTGTCACCGGCGTCATTTCCATCCCGTTACTGCCGATCAGTGAATATCCCGACGTCGTGCCACCCAGTGTGCAGGTGCGTGCTGAGTATCCTGGCGCTAACCCGAAGGTGATTGCAGACTCCGTGGCGACGCCACTGGAAGAGGCGATTAACGGCGTCGAGAACATGATGTACATGAAGTCTGTGGCCGGTTCGGACGGCGTGCTGGTGACTACCGTCACCTTCCGTCCAGGCACCGATCCCGATCAGGCACAGGTGCAGGTGCAGAACCGCGTGGCACAGGCGGAAGCCCGTCTGCCGGAAGATGTGCGTCGTCTGGGGGTAACAACCCAGAAGATGTCGCCGACCCTGACGCTGGTCGTTCACATGTTCTCACCCAACAATACCTATGATTCGCTCTACCTGCGTAACTACGCCACGCTGAAGGTGAAAGATGAGCTTGCGCGTCTGCCGGGCGTCGGTCAGATCCAGATTTTCGGCGCAGGCGAATATGCGATGCGCGTCTGGCTTGATCCCAATAAAGTCGCGGCGCGTGGTCTGACCGCCTCTGATGTGGTGACGGCGATGCAGGAGCAGAACGTGCAGGTTTCTGCCGGTCAGCTGGGTGCCGAGCCACTGAAAAAGCAGAGCGATTTCCTGCTGTCGATCAACACGCAGGGACGACTGGAGAGCGAGCAGGAATTCGGCGACATCATCCTGAAAACCTCAGAAGATGGCTCGCTGGTGCGCCTGCGTGATGTGGCGCGGATTGAGATGGGTTCAGGCAGTTATGCCCTGCGCTCGCAGCTGAATAACAAAGACGCCGTTGGTATTGGTATCTTCCAGGCGCCTGGTGCTAACGCCATTGACCTCTCCAATGCGGTTCGCGCCAAAATGGATGAGCTGGCGACCCGCTTCCCCAACGATGTGAAATGGGCCGCGCCTTATGACCCGACGGTGTTTGTCCGGGACTCTATTAAAGCGGTGGTTCAGACTCTGCTTGAAGCGGTGATCCTGGTCGTGCTGGTGGTGATTCTGTTCCTGCAGACCTGGCGCGCCTCGATCATTCCGTTGCTGGCGGTGCCGGTTTCTATCGTCGGTACGTTTAGCGTGCTCTATCTGCTCGGCTTCTCGCTGAACACCCTGAGCCTGTTCGGACTGGTGCTGGCGATTGGTATCGTGGTGGATGACGCCATTGTGGTGGTGGAGAACGTCGAACGTAATATTGAGATGGGACTTTCGCCACGCGCAGCGGCGCATCAGGCAATGCGAGAGGTCTCCGGGCCGATCATTGCGATTGCGCTGGTGCTTTGCGCGGTGTTTGTGCCGATGGCGTTTCTGTCGGGCGTTACCGGGCAGTTCTACAAGCAGTTTGCCACCACCATTGCGATCTCCACGGTCATCTCGGCTATAAACTCACTGACGCTCTCGCCTGCGCTGGCAGCGATGCTGCTGAAAGGTCATGATGCGCCGAAAGATCGGTTAACGCGGATCATTGACGCGCTGTTTGGCTGGCTGTTCCGTCCGTTTAACCGCTTCTTCCAGCGCAGTGCGCATGGCTATGAATCACTGGTTGGTCGCACGCTGCGTCGCCGTGGTGCGGTGTTTGGTGTGTATGTGCTGCTGCTGGCCGGTGCTGGTTTTATGTTCCACACCGTGCCAGGTGGATTTATCCCAACACAGGATAAGCTCTACCTGATTGGCGGCGTGAAGATGCCGGAAGGCTCGTCACTGGCGCGCACCGATGAAGTGATTCGTAAGATGAGTGAAATCGGTATGCAGACCGAAGGCGTCGCCTATGCGGTGGCGTTCCCCGGCCTGAATGCGTTGCAGTTCACTAATACGCCAAACAGCGGAACGGTCTTCTTCGGCCTGAAACCGTTTAATGAGCGCAAACATACGGCAGCGGAGATCAACGCGGAGATCAATGCGAAGATCTCGCAAATCCAGCAGGGGTTTGGCTTCTCAATTATGCCACCGCCGATTCTGGGGCTAGGTCAGGGTTCCGGTTATTCGCTCTATGTGCAGGACCGTGCCGGTCTGGGCTATGGCGCATTGCAGACGGCAATCAATACGCTGTCGGGCAGCATCATGCAGACTCCAGGGATGCACTTCCCTATCTCCTCCTATCAGGCCAACGTTCCGCAGCTTGATGTGAAGGTTGATCGGGATAAAGCCAAGGCACAGGGCGTGTCGCTGACTGCCCTGTTCAGCACGTTGCAGACCTATCTTGGCTCATCGTATGTGAATGACTTCAACCGCTTTGGCCGCACCTGGCGTGTAATGGCGCAGGCGGATGGCGATTTCCGCGACAGCGTGGAAGATATTGCTAACCTGCGCACCCGAAACGACCGCGGTGAGATGGTGCCGATTGGCAGCATGGTTAACATCACCACCACCTATGGCCCCGACCCGGTGATCCGCTATAACGGCTATCCGGCGGCGGATTTGATTGGTGATGCCGACCCGCGCGTGCTCTCTTCAGCGCAGGCAATGAGCCAGCTTGAGGCGATGTCCGGTCAGCTGTTGCCGAACGGCATGAACATCGAGTGGACTGACCTGAGTTATCAGCAGTCAACTCAGGGCAATACCGCGCTGATTGTCTTCCCGATGGCTGTCCTGCTGGCGTTCCTGGTGCTGGCGGCGCTTTATGAGAGCTGGACGCTGCCGCTGGCAGTGATCCTGATTGTCCCTATGACGATGCTCTCTGCGCTGTTTGGCGTCTGGCTGACCGGCGGTGACAACAACGTCTTCGTGCAGGTCGGACTGGTGGTGCTGATGGGGCTGGCCTGTAAGAACGCGATTCTTATCGTGGAGTTCGCACGGGAGCTGGAGATTCAGGGCAAAGGCATTGTGGAAGCGGCGCTGGAAGCGTGTCGCCTGCGTCTGCGTCCGATTGTGATGACCTCCATCGCCTTTATCGCTGGCACCATACCGCTGATTCTGGGTGAAGGCGCAGGTGCAGAAGTGCGCGGCGTGACCGGCATCACCGTTTTCTCCGGTATGCTCGGCGTGACGTTGTTCGGCCTGTTCCTGACGCCGGTGTTCTATGTCGCCCTGCGCAAACTGGTGACGCGCCGGTCTGGCAATGCAGAGTCAGTGACGGTGTAAACCACAGAAGTTAATCAGGGCGATCAACTGATCGCCCTTTTTTTATTTGTGATTCATTGATTGCCTGTCAATCCGGCTTCGCGGGTTAACGCTGACCTAATTTTTCATTCAGCGTTTCAATGATAAACGCATTGAGTGAGGTTTCATTTTCAGCTGCCGCCTGAGTCAGGCGCTCTCCCAGCGATTCAGGGTATCGCAGCGTGAAGGTTTTGATTTTTTCCTGCTCAGCGTAAGGATTGATGCCGGAGGCTGCACAATCTTCCAGGTATTCGCGCAGCGAAATGTCGCCCTCTTTGTAGAGGCCCTGTACGCTGTCAGAGACAAAATCACAGTAACCTGACAGGCCAGTAAAGCGTCCACGGAACATATTGAGTTCGGGGACATAGGTGATCACCGCGGGTTGCCCGGCGACGTTAGCCAGATCTGAATGATTATCCATCTTTGGCCTCCTGCATTCTAATTACCTGAATATCAGCAATGGATTTTCTAAATAATAAATTGATTAATAATATAAAACTTACCATACATATATCGGTACACTTCAGTGGAAGCGAACGTGATCTGACTCATCTTACGCTCCCTCATTTCATTCGCTATTCACTAGGGCAAAAACTCTACTCACAGTCATTAACCACATGACCCGTTAATCATGAGAGTTAAAGTCTGGCACTTAAATGACTTTTTATCTTTTCCAGAAAAGTTCGCACCGTTTCCCCCCAGGGTTCAGGATAGAACTCTCCCTGGCTGATGGATTCAAACGTCTCTGTAAGTACCTGATCATTCGACGATAGTAAATACTCTGCTTCCTGACAGACTTTTGCTGCTGTTTTTGGATTCTCAGTTTCTAAATAACTGTCCAGTATTTCTTCTACCGTTTCCCCAAAAAGATCATAATCCTGACCAAAAAAAAACCCGAATAAGCGTTCCAGTATTTTTATAGCTTTTATTCATTGATAGCCTCAGAAAGAAGGATATGAAGTCAGAAAATAATAGGGTTTTCCGTTAATTTTCTCTTCCCCTCAAATTTTACTTCCATCAAAAGCCAGAAAACAGATTTTCGTGAACGTGTTCTCTTGTCATTTCAGAAAACGAAAACAACATTTATATTTTGATGGATGCTGAACTTTCAAATGTTCCCTCAGGTTCAGCGTGATAACCGCCCCAGGAAGTGAGTTATTGGCTTATGGTGGTTTTGAGGCAGGCTGTTACGGCTCAGCAGGCATAAAAAAAGCCGCTATCAGCGGCTCTTTTTGCAGAGGTCATCAATCTCTTCGGGTTCAGGCTCTGGCACGGCAGTGCAGTTGCTGGTATCGCGTACCTTCAGCTCATTCAGCGCGTCTGCCACGGTGCGTTTTGCCAGCACATCCAGCGACGCCTGCTCGGCTTCATCAGCTATCGACTTAAAGTACCAGCAGAGGTTGGCACTGACCAGACAACGCGGTGCGACATCAGGACGCGCGGCCCAGATTTTTTTGTCTTCAATGACGGAGACATAGATATCCCGCAGGGTAATTTCCGCAGCAGGACGGCCCAGGTGAATGGAGCCTGTACGGCCCAGCGTCGAGACGATAATGCCGTCACGGGTCAGCGGAACCATTAATTTTCGTATGAAACTGGGATTCGCTTCAAGCCCGTAGGCCAGAATCGCGCTGGTAGAGCGTTTACCCATTTGCTCCGCCATCGCTACGCTCAGAACCATTTGCAAAGCTGTCGGGAAGCGATAATCAAGCATTTCTTTATCCTGAGTTGCGGTGGATCTTATTGTTTTATTGCCGCATAAGTGAACAATCAATGAGCAATAAATATAACAAACACTGTTGCTTTTTTGAAGCAAGCCAGCGGTGACAAGGCACGTATTCACCAAAGGCGGAGGCCCGATAGCACAAGGTGCTTAGCCTGCTAACGGCCCGCTTCTCTCAAAACTTAATGGCCCCTGCTATCGGGCGGTGGTGACCGATACCGCCGGTAATCGCTGCTTCAGCGCCATAACCAGTACCACGTTAAAGATTGCTAAGGTGCAAAGCAACCACAGCGTCGCCGGCGCGCCCATTCTTTCAAACACATATCCACCAATCAGCGGTGTCAGCGCCTGTCCCATTAATGCCGGGCGGGCCATTTTGCCCACCACGATTGCGTAAGACTCTGGTTTGACCATCACCAGCGGCAAAGTTCCGCGCACGATGGCACGTAAGCCATTTCCTGCGCCATACAACACCATGCTCAGTATCGCCATCTGTGGAAAGATCGCCAGCAACAGCAAGCCTGCGGCGACCAGTCCGACGGAGAAAAAGGTGGTTCGAATGGGATGACTGCGCTTAAAGGCGATGTCGACGAGTCGGGATCCCACCTGACACGGACCCATCACAGCACTGATCGCCAGCGCCGAGGTCAGCGTATGGCCCGTCGCCTGCAACAAAGCGATGAGCTGGACCGAAATCGCTGTCATGATCACGGACGCCAGCGTAAAAATGGCGCACAGTAGCCAGAACAGCGCAGGTTCGATCTCCGCTGAGGCAGGCTCCCTGCTCCGTCTTTTCACAGGCTGCTTCGCGTGGTTTGCCGGTATGGCAAACAGATAAGCAGGCAAAACGCAGACCACCATCATGGCTGCAATAATCAACGTGGCATCCCGCCAGCCAAAGCCGTGAATTAACAACGCCGTGCCTGGCCAGACCAGCGTGGTGCAGAAGCCCGAAATCAGTGTAATGCTGGTAATCGCGGAACGCGCCTTACCGCCATAGCAGGTGCCGAGGGTGGCAAACAGCGCATCATAGAGGCCCATCGCCATTCCGATGCCAATAATTACCCATGCGAACAGAAACAGCGGCAGCGTGACGCTGTAAGCCATTATCACCAGCCCCACCGCCATCACGACGCCACTCAGTGCCAGCAGCAGGCGGCCACCGGTTCGGGCGATAATTCTGCCCGCCAGCGGTGACAGCAGGCCCGACACCAGAATGCCGGTTGATAGCGCGCCGTAAATCCACTGCTGTGACCAGCCGGTCTCTGCGGCAATCGGATTCGCCATTACCGCCATCAGGTAGAACGACCCGCCCCAGGAAAGTATCTGTACCCAGCCAAGGGTAAAAATGGCGGCGATGCCGGGTTTGATGTTCTGATTCACAAGGGGTCTCTTCATTAGCAGGCGAACCGTTTTATAACATGTTCTGCGATAAGCCAAAATGCGTGATCTCCTTTTCGCTGGCAGGCCAGACAGACCGCACGGTTTTTTGATTAAACCTTATAGTATGTTGTAACTATATAGCGCTTGCATCCTTCCGAAGCTTCTGCCACATTGTGGACGTTGTAACTATGGAGGCACAACATGACGCGCTATGACTTAGTGGCTGATATGCATCAGTGTGTTAACGATCTGGAACTGGCACTGGGTGAATTGCGTCAGCAGATTGAAGCGACACCCTTGCTGATCGCCCGTGTCTTCAGCCTGCCGCCCGTGGTTAAAGGCCGCGAACATGAGGCGATTACCCGGATTGCCGTTGAGCAGCATCTCGGTGAGCGCGCGTTAAAGATGGCGCTTGACCACTACTGCCGCCTTTTTATGCAGCACCAGTCTGAACAGCTGAGCACGAAAGCAGCCGTACGCTTACCCGGCGCACTCTGTATTGAATGTGATGCGCAACAGGAAGCGGAAATCGTCTCGCTGGTCGAACTTATCAACCAGCTGAAAGCAAGGCTGGAGCAGCTGATTACCGTGGATTCAGGGCTGCCGAGTGAAGCGCGTTTTGAGTTTGTCCACCAGCACCTGCGCGGGCTGATTACCCTGAATGCCTATCGCACCATTACCCTGCTGAGCGCGCCAGACAGCCTGCGTTTCGGCTGGGCCAACAAGCACATTATCAAGAATCTCAGGCGCGAAGAGGTGATCGCCCAGCTGGAAAAAAGCCTGAAGTCGGGACGGGCGAAGGCACCGTGGTCACGGGAACAGTGGGCGGAAAAAGTGCAGGAAGAGCTGGCAAGCGTACGCGCCCTGCCCGCTTCGGCACGGCTGAAAATCAAGCGTCCCGTAAAAGTTCAGCCGGTGGCTCGTGTCTGGCGCGCGGATGAACAGAAGCAAACGCAACTCGCCTGCCCGTCGCCAATACTGGTGATCTGTCGCGATCGCACTCAGGTTCCGGCGCTGGGCGAGTTACTCAATTACGACGCCGATAACATAACGCATCGTCATAAACCGGCCGCTGAGCCACTGAATCTGCTGATACCCCGCCTGCATCTGTGGGTTGATTGCCCCCTCTGAATAAAAAAGGCCAGCATCTGCTGGCCTCTGACTCATCCTGAATATCAGGACTTCATGCTGCCGACCATCTCTTCCGGCCGGACCCAGGCATCAAACTCTTCTTCGGTAAGATAACCCAGCTTCAGCGCGGAGCCTTTTAACGTCAGCCCCTCTTTGTGCGCCTTCTTGGCAATTTCTGCCGCTTTGTCATAGCCAATATGAGTATTGAGCGCCGTCACCAGCATCAGTGACTCGTTCAGCAGCTGGTCGATACGCTCGCGCACCGGCTCAATGCCGACAGCGCAATGATGATTAAAGCTGTCCATGCCATCTGCCAGCAGACGAATCGATTGCAGGAAGTTATGGATCACCATCGGACGGAACACATTGAGCTCAAAGTTACCGGACGCGCCGCCCATATTAATGGCGACATCGTTGCCCATCACCTGGCAGCAGAGCATGGTCATCGCTTCACACTGCGTTGGATTCACTTTGCCTGGCATGATGGAGCTACCCGGTTCATTTTCAGGAATAGCAATTTCGCCGATGCCGCAGCGCGGACCGGATGAGAGCCAGCGCACATCGTTGGCGATCTTCATCAGTGAAGCAGCCAGCCCTTTCAACGCGCCATGCGCATGCACCAGCGCATCACAGGTGGCCAGCGCTTCAAACTTGTTAGGCGCAGTGACAAACGGTTGCTGCGTGAGGTCGGCCAGCGCCTTCGCCACGCGCACTGCATATTCCGGGTGGGTATTCAGGCCGGTGCCAACTGCGGTTCCGCCCAGCGCCAGTTCCGCCACGTGCGGAATGCTCTGTTCGATATGCTTCAGATTATGCTCCAGCATCGCCACCCAGCCGGAAATCTCCTGGCCCAGCGTCAGCGGCGTCGCATCCTGCAGGTGAGTACGGCCAATTTTGACGATATCTTTAAAGGCGTCAGACTTCTGGCTCAACGTCTTTTTCAGTACCTGAATTTGTGGGATCAGCTGTTCGCGCAGGGCAATCACGGCGGCGACATGCATCGCCGTCGGGAAGACATCGTTGGAGCTCTGGCTCTTGTTCACATCGTCGTTGGGATGGACCAGGCGCGACATACCGCGCTCGCCGCCGAGGATTTCACTTGCGCGATTCGCCAGCACTTCGTTCATGTTCATATTGGTCTGCGTGCCGGAACCGGTTTGCCAGATTGCCAGCGGGAATTCATCCGCATGCTTGTCCGCCAGCACTTCATCCGCCGCGCTGATAATCGCATCGGCGCGATCTGCGGGCAGCAGGCCCAGATCGCGGTTCACGCTGGCGGCGGCGCGCTTGGTCAGTGCCAGTGCATGCACCAGCGCGGTCGGCATTTTTTCAGTTGAGATGCGGAAGTGTTCCAGTGAGCGCTGCGTCTGCGCGCCCCACAGTTTGTCTACCGGTACGTCGATGGGGCCCATTGAATCTTTCTCAATGCGGTTGGCTGCCATGAATACGTCTCCTTCACCTTGTTTTAAAGAATGACCGCCTGGTCCGTGATCACGATCGGCTGCCAGGCAGTCAGAATAGTAATATACAATAATTTAACATTATCAGAGCTTAGCGTCCTTTTGCGCTGGATATGTATTTTTACCGGTAGTTTCTGCTTTAATAGCCGCAATAATTTCCCGTGATAAAGGATTATGCGATGCAAAAAATGAACAATTCGCTGCAAAACTACGCGTGGGGCAGCAAAACTGCGTTGACTGAACTTTATGGGGTTGAGAACCCCAAAGGGCTGCCGATGGCGGAACTCTGGATGGGCGCACATCCGAAAAGCCCTTCAACCGTTATTGATCAGGGCAGCGAGCGTTCTTTGCGTGACGTGATTGATGCTTCGCCTGCGGCGATGCTGGGCGATGCGGTGGCGCAGCGTTTTGGTGAATTGCCTTTCCTGTTCAAAGTGTTATGTGCCGATCAACCGCTGTCGATTCAGGTTCATCCCAGCAAGCATGCCGCCGAAGTGGGTTTTGCGCGTGAGAATGCAGCGGGTATTCCACTGGCTGCGGCTGAGCGCAATTATAAAGATGCCAACCACAAGCCAGAGCTGGTCTACGCGCTGACTGCGTTTCAGGCGATGAATGGCTTTCGCACACTGACGCAGATGGTTTCACTGCTGGAACCGGTGGCGGGCGCACATCCACAGATTGCGCATTTTTTGCAGCACCCTGAAAAGGATACGCTGGCCGCGCTGTTCTCTACCCTGCTGTCACTGGAGGGCGAGGCGAAATCGCTGGCGCTGGGCGTGCTGAAATCTGCGCTTGACGTGCAACAGGGCGAGCCATGGGAAACCATCCGTATGATTGCGGCAGAGTATCCTGACGACAGTGGCCTGTTTTCACCGCTGCTGCTGAATGTCATTACCCTGCAACCTGGCGAGGCGATGTTCCTCTACGCGGAAACCCCGCACGCCTATCTGAAAGGCGTGGCACTGGAGGTGATGGCAAACTCCGATAACGTCCTGCGGGCCGGTTTAACCCCGAAATATATCGATATTGCCGAGTTGATGGCTAATCTGAAGTTCGATGAGAAGCCCGCTAATGCGTTGCTGACAGCGCCGGAGCACCAGGGCAACACACTGCGCTTCCCGATTCCGGTCGACGATTTTGCCTTTGCTATTCACAGTCTCAATGCACAACCCCAGTCGCTGGCGCAGCAGAGCGCCGCGATAATGTTCTGCATCGAAGGCCAGGCCGTGATCGCCAAAGGCGAGCAGCAGGTGACGCTGAAGCCTGGCGAGTCCTGCTTCATTGCCGCCAGCGAATCACCGGTTACGGCGGCTGGCACGGGCCGACTGGCGCGGGTGTTTAACGACTTAGGGTGAAGCGGCTGACGACATGCCTGTTAACTGCTATTATTTCAACCTATTAGCTTTTAAACGCCTGCGGGCGTTTTTCTTCGGTCGCCAGGCTAAACCTGCGGCATAAGCGGACTCAAGGATAAGGACGAATCAGCAATGAAAAAGACCAATGTTGCCGTAGGTGTGATCATCGCACTGGGCGTAGTCTGGACTGGCGCGGCATGGTTCACCGGCAAGCAGATTGAAAGCCACAGGGACGAGCTGGTGCAAAATGCCAACGCTCAGCTGAATGCTTATGCTCCAAACAGCCGACTGAAGATCAGCTATCAGGACTATCAGCGCGGCATGTTCAGTAGCAAAGTGAATCTGGTGGTTCAGGCCAGCTCACAGACGGAAGATAATCCGCTGCTGAAACCGGGTCAGAGCATCATCCTGAATGAGACTATCGATCATGGTCCTTTCCCGTTCGCGCAGCTGAAGCATTTCAATCTGATTCCAAGCATGGCGTCCGTTCATACCGAACTGGCTAACACCGATGCGGTGAAAAAACTGTTTGAACTGACCGGGAACAAGTCTCTGATTAACGCAGACACCCGCATTGGTTACAGCGGCGCCACGGATACCGCGCTGCGCGTCTTGCCGGTTGACTATCAGAATGCCCAAACCGGCGAACGCCTGGCCACCAATGGCGGCACCTTCAACGTCAGTGCAGATAACAAAGGCGATAAAGTGTCGCTGGACGGTGACGTTGATAGCCTCGCGCTGACCAGCAAAAATGAGATGGGCCAGCCTGTCCTCTTCACCATTAATGGTCTGAAGCTAAGCGGTAACACACATCTCAGCCCGGAAGGCGTGCGTATCGGCGACCAGTCGGTCGACATTGAGAAGGTGAATGCCAGCATCAATGGCCAGGATGCCCTGACGCTGAATAAAATGAAAGGCACCTCCTCATTCGATAACAGCGCCGGTAAAATTGGCGGCAATATCGATTACAAGGTTGAAGGCGTTCAGCTGCAGAAACAGGATTTTGGTCAGGCAGCCCTGAAAATGAAGCTGTCTCAGTTTGATGCCCAGGCAGTCAAAGCCTTCTCCGATCGTTACAACGCGCAGATGCAGGAACTGCTGAGCCAGCCTGGCGTTGCGGAAGACCCTATCCGCTATCAGGCGGGCGTTCATCAGATTCTGATGAACAACCTGTCGATGCTGCTGAAAGGCTCGCCATCCATCAGCATCGCTCCGCTGAGCTGGAAAAACGAAAAAGGTGAAAGTACCTTCAATCTGACCGCCAGCTTCAACGATCCGTCCACCGTCACCGGCGAAGCGCAGACCCTCAGCGCCATGGTTGATCGGGTGCTGAAAAGCCTGGATAGCAAACTGGTCATCAACATGCCGATGGCCACCGAAACCATGCGTAAGGTAGGTCTGGCTGAAGGTTATCAGGCCGACGACGCGCAAAAGCTGGCGGATCAGCAGGTGAAGGGTCTGGCGGCGATGGGTCAGATGTTCCGCCTGACTCAGCAGCAGGATAACAACATCGTGACCAGCCTGCAGTATGCCAACGGTCAGGTGAACATGAACGGCGACAAGATGACGCTGGAGCAGTTCATGTCCCGCTATATGCTGGGCATGCCCACCAGCGAAGGCATGCCACAGTAATTGCGCTGTCTTCCATCAAAGGCGACCTCCGGGTCGCCTTTTTTATGCCGACCCGCGAATAACCAGCTGTGGCGGCATAATCACGTTTTGCCGGGCGGCGTCAGGATGCGCCATCCGCTGCAGGATACGATCTGCGGCCACGCGGCCAATCTCCCGTGCGGAACTGGTGACAAACGTCAGAGGGGGATCGGTGAGTTCCGCCTGCGGTTCATCGCCAAACCCCATTAAAGCCAGTTGTTGATCGTAATAGCTGTCGACTGCACCACGGGAAAATGTGCGCCCGGTGCGCATCAGCCCAAAATAACACCCCAGCGCGGTAGTGGCATTGTAAGCCAGCACGGCGGTCAATCGGGGATGGTGCTGAAACAACTGGACCGCCGCTTCGGCCGCCTCTTTCTGGGTACTGCCGCATTCAATAATCCATTCAGGCCTGAACGGCAGACCATATTGCAGCAGTGTGGCGCAATAGCCGCCAAGCCGTTCCGCCCGCGTCAGTGAAGCGCTATGGCCGCCCAGCCAGGCAATCCGCTGATGTCCCTGACGAATCAGGTATTCAGTGGCAAGACGCGCAGCCTGAGCATTATCGGGACGGATAGCGTCCACCTCTTCCAGGCTACTGGCGCGCGCGGCGCAGACTAACGCCATATTCAGTTCGCTGGCTCTCGTCACAATCTGGCTGGCCTTGTCGGCACCGCCTCCCAGCACTATACCATCCACCCCATGAGCGACCAGTGACTCAAAGCAGCGATGCAGATGCTGCCCCTGAGCACCGCTTTGCGTCAGGAACAGCAATTTGCCCTGCTTCTCCAGCGCTTCGCTCAGACCTGCCGTCATCTCGGCATAAAACGGCTGACTGAGATCGCGGACAATCAATCCAATCACACCACTCTCACCGCCACGCAGCATGGTCGCTGAACGGTTACGGACGAAGCCGAGTTGCTCAATGGCCTCATTCACGCGTGACATGGTGGCCACAGAGATCCGTCCTTTACCGGATAACACCAGCGATACCGTGGTCACCGAGACGCCCGCCGCCGCCGCAACATCATTGATGGTGATTTTACTCATCAGATTACTCAACTGAACTACAGCATTAGAAAACAAGGTAAAACGTTACACCTTATGACGTCAGAATAATATCACCCATGACCTGAGGATTGTGATTCAGCGCGCATAAGATCCAGGTAAAACGTTTTATCATCCCGCCACTTTACTCAATGGTCCTTTTATCCAGGAGCGTTCATGTCACCCTCTCACCAAAAAATGTCCGTCTGGGAATTTTTCCAGAGTCTGGGGAAAACCTTTATGCTGCCGGTTACCCTGCTCTCATTCTGCGGCATCATGCTCGGGATTGGCAGTTCACTGAGCAGCCATGACGTTCTGACTCTGTTACCTGTGCTTGATCACTCCTGGCTCCAATATCTCTTTCTGTGGATGGCCAAGCTGGGATCGTTTGCCTTCAGCTATCTGCCGCTGATGTTCGCTATTGCGATTCCGCTGGGTATGGCGCGCGAGAACAAAGGTGTTGCAGCGTTTGCCGGTTTCGTGGGTTATGCTGTATTAAACCTCAGCATCAACTTCTGGCTAAATATCAATGGCATTCTGCCGACCACTGATGCCGCCCTGCTGAAAGCGAATAACGTTCAGCCGATCATGGGGATTCCGTCGATCGATACAGGCATACTGGGTGCGGTGATTGTGGGTATCGTCGTGTTCTGGCTACACGAGCGCTTCCATAACATCCGACTACCCGATGCGCTGGCCTTTTTTGGCGGCACCCGGTTTGTCCCGATTATCACCACGCTGGTGATTGGGTTAATGGGGCTGGTCGTGCCGCTGATCTGGCCATTTTTCGCACGGGGCATTACCGGATTAGGCTGGATGATTAATAGCGCGGGTGACTTTGGCCCGATGATTTTTGGTACCGGCGAACGCCTGCTACTGCCGTTTGGCCTGCAGCATATTCTGGTGGCGATCATGCGCTTTACCGATGCAGGCGGCACACTGGATGTGTGTGGCAGGAGCGTCAGCGGTGCGTTAACCATTTTCCAGGCGCAGCTCGCCTGCCCGGAAACCCACGGTTTTGCTGAAAGCGCGACCCGCTTCCTGTCTCAGGGCAAAATGCCGGCCTTCCTCGGTGGTCTGCCTGGTGCCGCCCTGGCCATCTATCACTGCGCCCGGCCGGAGAATCGCCATAAGATTAAAGGTCTGTTAATCTCTGGCGTAGTGGCCTGCGTGGTCGGCGGCACCACTGAACCGATCGAATTTCTGTTTCTGTTTGTCGCCCCCTTCCTCTATCTTATCCACGCTCTGCTGACCGGTGTTGGCTTCACCATCATGGCGATACTCGGGGTTACTATCGGCAATACAGATGGCAATATCATCGACTTTGTCGTGTTTGGTGTACTACACGGCCTGTCGACAAAGTGGTACTGGGTACCGGTTGTTGCAGCGATATGGTTTGCCGGTTACTACCTGATTTTCCGTTTCGCCATTCTGCACTTCAACATCAAAACGCCGGGCCGGGAAGTAGAAAATACCAGTGCGGTTGCGCAGCAGGTCAGCAATGCCGGTAAAGGTAAATCGGGCTATAACTCACCGGCTATCCTGGCGGCGCTGGGCGGCGTTGAGAATATTACCTCGCTGGACAACTGCCTGACACGTCTGCGTTTAACCATGGCGGATATGAGTAAGGTGGACGATGCGGCGCTGAAAGCCAACGGCGCGATTGGGGTTGTGCATCTCAATCAGACCAGCCTGCAGGTGGTCATTGGCCCGCAGGTGCAGTCGGTGAAAGATGAACTGTCACACCTGATGAATGTGACTGCATGATGCGCTGGAGCCGATAATGTTTAACTTTGACGAAGTCATCGATCGCCGTGGCAGCTGGTCTACGCAGTGGGATTTTGTGGCTGACCGCTTTGGCGTATCCGATCTGTTGCCATTTACCATTTCCGATATGGACTTCAGAACAGCACCAGCGGTTCAGCAGGCGCTGGCGCAGCGCGTGGCACACGGCGTGTTGGGTTATAGTCGCTGGCAGCATGACGATTTTCTTTCCGCCTGCTGTCACTGGATGTCCAGTCGTTTCGGCTACCAGCCCGATGCTGACACGCTGGTTTATGGCCCGTCAGTGATCTATATGGTGGCGCAGATGCTGCGTCGCTGGAGTCACCTGGATGATGAAGTGGTACTTCATACTCCCGCCTACGATGCCTTTTATAAAACTGTACGCGGCAATCAGCGACAGGTGCTGGAGATGCCGTTGCAGCGGGATCGCGGGCGCTGGCGATGTGATATGGCCGCGCTGGAGACGCGACTGGCGCGCCCGCGCTGCAAAATCCTGTTGCTCTGCAGCCCCCACAATCCCACCGGCAAAGTCTGGACGACAACGGAGCTGCAACAGATGGCGGCGCTCTGCGATCGTCACGGCGTGCGGGTGATCAGCGATGAAATCCATATGGATATGATCATGGGTAATCAACCCCATACTCCGTGGGCCAGCGTGGCACGCAGTGACTGGGCGCTGTTTACCTCGGCGTCTAAAAGCTTCAACGTGCCGGGCCTGACGGGTGCGTGGGGCATCATCCCGGATGCGGCGGACAGAGCAGCCTGGTTTCAGGCGCTGAAAAATGCTGACGGCCTTTCGTCTCCGGCGGTGCTGGCCGTCACGGCACACGTTGCCGCCTACCGACATGGCGAGCCGTGGCTGGATGCGCTACGCAGCTATCTTTACGGCAATTTCACGCGGGTTGCCGATCGCCTCAACACTGAGTTTCCCGGACTTAACTGGCACATCCCTGAAGCGACCTATCTCGCCTGGATCGATATGAATGCGCTGGGTATTCCTGAAGAGGCACTGCAACAGGCGCTGATCCAGCAACGGGTGGCGATTATGCCCGGCTCAACCTACGGCGACGCAGGCAGCGGGTTTCTGCGTCTTAACGTTGGCTGTCCGCGTAGTAAGATTGAAGATGGCATTTCGCGCCTTATTGCGGCGATACATCAGTTGCAGGGCTGACATCCATCGGCGAAGTGGCTCTCACTCGCTGGTTATGGGTAATTAAGCAGCATCCGGCGAGGCTGTTGCGCAAATAGCTGGCGCTGTTGCGCAAGATATTTTTATAATGCTCTGCACTTCACCGACAACTGAGCGAGTGCGCCATGATCGATTCAAAAATCCCACTGACTGATATTCACCGCCACCTTGATGGCAACATTCGTGCACAAACCATTCTCGATTTAGGTCGCCAGTTTAACCTTACCCTGCCCGCCACCACGCTTGAGACTCTGCTTCCGCACGTGCAGGTCGGCGAGAATGAACCTGACCTGGTGAGCTTCCTGCAGAAGCTCGACTGGGGCGTGAAAGTGTTGGGCGATCTGGATGCCTGCCGCCGGATCGCGCAGGAGAATGTCGAAGATGCCGCGCGCGCCGGCATTCACTACACTGAACTGCGTTTTTCCCCTGGTTATATGGCGATGACCCACAACCTGCCGATTGCCGGTGTGGTCGAAGCGGTGATCGAGGGCGTACGCGCAGGTCGGCAGCAACACGATATCGACGTGCGTCTGATTGGTATTATGAGCCGTACCTTTGGCGAAGATGCCTGCCTCGGCGAGCTGGAAGGTTTGCTTGCCCATCGCGATCACATCACTGGGGTCGATCTGGCGGGAGATGAGCTGGGCTTCCCGGGCAGCGAGTTCCTGAGCCACTTTACCCAGGCGCGCGATGCCGGCTTCCGCGTTACCGTACATGCGGGCGAAGCGGCTGGACCAGAGAGCATCTGGCAGGCGATTCGGGAGCTGGGCGCTGAACGTATTGGTCACGGTGTGAAAGCGATCGAAGATCGCGCGCTGATGGATTTCCTGGCGGAGCACCGGATTGGTATTGAATCCTGCCTGACCTCCAATATTCAGACCAGCACTGTGCCCTCACTGGCGCAGCATCCGCTGAAAACCTTCCTGGAGCATGGCATTCTGGCGACCATCAACACGGATGATCCGGCGGTTCAGGGCATTGAACTGGCGCATGAGTATCAGCACGCCGCACCGGCTGCCGGTCTGAGCGCAGCGCAGATGCGTCAGGCGCAGGAGAATGGTCTGACGATTGCCTTCCTCAGCGAGGCTGAGAAAGCGGCTATCCGCGCACGCGTGCAGTAATCCTGAAGCGTAGCGACAAAAAACGGGCCGGATAACCGGCCCGTCACTCTGCTGCCCCAACACACTCCGGGCAATTCTGACAGCCACGCATATGCTTGACGCGCAGGGAACACGGTCAGAAGTGGAAAGCGTCCCGCGCCAGGACGGCGAGGGCCGAGCATGCCATGGATGGCGGCTTTTGCGTCTTTCCGATCTGGCCGTGCTCCCTTCGCTGGCTCGGTCTTGCAGTTGGCGCTGCTAATAAAACGGGCCGGATAACCGGCCCGTTCTGCTTTCTGCATTAAGCACCTGCAGATCAGACGCGCTTCAGCGACATCGTCTGGCGTTTCTCAGCGGATTGCAGACCCAGTTCAATCAGCTCCATCACCTGAATCGCCTCTTCCGCCGTCACCGGATTGTTACCGCGTCCGGCAATCGCATCGCGGATGCCCGCATAGTAAGCGGGATAGTTGCCCGGCTGAGTCAGTTGAGTAGTTTCCGTCAGTGAATCACCGTCAACTAACGTCAGCGTGCCGTCGCGCATGTCATAACCCCAGTCCTCCTGCGGCGGGAAATCCCCCGACTTCAGGCGATCTTCCTGTGGGTCCAGACCATATTTGACGTAACTGCCGCGCGTGCCGTGGACGGTATAACGGGCAGATTCTGCTGCCACCAGCATGCTGGCGTGCAGCACCACGCGGCGCTGCGGGTAGGTCAGCGTGGCATGGAAGTAGTCGGTGGTCTGCGCGCCCGGACGCATCTCGGCCAGGTCGACATTAATAGCGACCGGCGGGCCAAACAGCTGCAGCGCCTGGTCCAGCAGATGTGGCCCCAGGTCATACCAGATTCCGCTGCCTGCGCCCTTCATTTCGCGCCAGCGATTACGCACTTCCAGACGGAAGCGGTCAAAGTGCGATTCGAAATAGCGCACTTCACCCAGTGAGCCTGTCTCAAGGAGGGATTTCAGCGTCAGAAAGTCACTGTCCCAGCGGCGGTTATGGAACACCGATAGCAGCAACCCTTTGGCTTTCGCCAGCGCATCCAGTTCGCGCGCCTGTGACAACGTCACGGTAAACGGCTTGTCGACCACCACATGTTTACCGGCGTTCAGCGCCGCTTTTGCCAGCGGGAAGTGGGTGTCGTTGGGGGTAGGAATAACAATCAGTTGCAGCGTAGGGTCGTCCAGCAGCGCCTGAGGATCGGCCACCACTTTAACAGCAGGCCAGTCGGCGTGGACTTTGCTGGCGTCGCTACTGGAAATGGCTGCCAGCTCGACGTCCGGTGTCCCTGCAATCAGCGGGGCGTGAAACGTTTTACTGGCAAAACCGTAGCCGATCAGACCAACACGTAATTTATCGCTCATTTTGATTCCTCTTTGTCGCTAACCTGAATGATTTAAGACTATTAACCAGGTGAGGACAAGGCGGAATCTCCCGAAAAAACTAAGAGATAGCACTCCGCGCCAGGGGCCAGGCCGTCTGCGCCGCCAGGCTGTCATGTGCGTCCTGATTGCGGCGGCGGAAATCGCTGGGACTGACACCAACACGCTTGCGAAACACGCGCGAGAAGTAGAGCTGGTCGTCGTAACCCACTTCACGCCCTACCGAGGCGATCGGTTCCTGGGTGGTCTGCAGCAACAGTTTGGCGCGAATAACGCGCTGATCTTCACGCCAGCGCAGCAGATTTACACCCATCTGCTCGCGGAACAGGTGTGCCAGCCGCGACGGTGACAGGCAGACGTGACGCGCCACCTCTTCAATCTTCACTTCGCTGGCAAGATGGTTGGTCACATACTGGCAGGCTTCAATTACGCGTGGATCGCGGATGAGCTGATGACTACGCGGATCTTCTTCAACGGCACGTAGCAGTAGTCGCTCCAGCAGGTTCATCGCCAGCTCTTCCGCAAAGCGCCGACCCGAATTATGGGTCTGTTCGATACTGGCAAACAGTCGGTCAAACTCGCCACGCAGTGACTCAGGCAGCAGCAGTCGTCCCACACCCTCCTGCTCATCCTGCCAGCGCAGCCAGTCGTGCCAGTAGGCGCGCGGACGGAAATAGACCCAGCGGTGGAACCACTGCGGACTGTCCGGCGCGCGACCATAGTAGTGGGCGGTTTTTGGCTGAAACAGCAGCATTTCGCCGGGCTCGCAGTCAAATGCCCGCTCGCCGTCGAATACCCGCCCTTTGCCTTTAATGGTGAGATTCAGAATGTAACCTTTCATGCCGTGCGGGCGGTCGATAAAAAAATCGAGCGGACCATCGGCAGTGATGGGCGTCAGCCCTGCCACCAGCCAGGCATTGAATGAATAGCCCGGCAACAAGGGGTTTTGCTGCTCAGCCGGTAATTCGCGGTGATACATAGCGTCCTCACTCAGTCTGTTATTGTTCGGATAGCCTGCAGACACCTCTGCGTCCGCAGGCCAACGGCTCGCTCAATCAGGCTTTTTTCTGTTTGTAACGGTCAAAAATCACCGCAGCTAACAGTATCAGACCGCGCACCACATACTGTGAGAATGGCGAGATATTCAATAAATTCATCGCATTCTCTACCGTGCCGAGGATCAATACCCCCGCCACCACGTAAGAGATCTTACCGATGCCGCCCTTCAGTGAAACACCACCCAGTACGCAGGCAGAAATCACCACCAGTTCATAGCCGATGGAGGTCATCGGCTGGCCGCTGGTCATACGTGACGCCAGAATAATGCCCGCCGCCGCAGAGACCAGGCCGGAGAGGATAAAGATGATGATACGGGTGCGCACTACCGGTACACCCGCCAGGCGCGCCGCCTCTTCATTGCCACCAATCGCGAGCGTATTACGACCAAAGGTGGTTTTGTTGAGCAGGAAGCCGAAGATCACCATGGTGGCCAGAGTCAGCCAGATCGGCGCGGGCACACCCAGCCAGTTGGCAAAGCCCAGTTCAAAGAAGCGCTCATCTTCAATACCAACGGCTTTACCGTCAGAGAAGATATAAGCCAGGCCGCGTACGATCTGCATCGTCGCCAGCGTGGTGATCAGGGCATTGATCTTCAGTCGCGCAATCACAAAGCCGTTGATAAAGCCGGTGATCATGCCGAGCACCAGTCCGGCACCCACACCAATCCACAGGCTTTCCGTCATATTGATGACCACGGCGGTGACGACACCCGCACAGGCGATGACGGAAGCGACCGACAGGTCAAAGTCACCGGAAGCCAGACAGAACAGCATGCCGCAGGCGACCATGCCGGACATCGACATCGCCAGCCCTAAGCCTTTCATATTGATAAACGAGCCGAAGTTCGGCACAAAAATCGCACAGACAATAAACAGCAGTGCAAATACCACCAGCATGCCGAAGTTGTCCCAGATGCGACCTAACTGCAGGCCGCCGCGTGAAGCGGGCTGCGGTGTATTTGAGGTCGTAGATGAAGCCATGATGATCTCCTGTCAGGCCACGGCGGCCGCTTGAGTGGTTTTGGGCATCGCCAGGCTCAGCGTCTGCTGCTCCGTGGCGTCGTCGTGCAGCAGTTCACCGGCAATGGCACCTTCACGCATCACAACGATGCGATCGGCCAGGCCCATCACTTCCGGTAAATCGCTCGAGGCGAACAGCACCGCAATGCCCCGGTTCGCCAGCTGATAAATCAGGTTATAAATTTCATGTTTGGCACCGACATCGATGCCGCGCGTTGGCTCATCCAGCAGGATCACTTTCATATCCTCAGAGAGCCAGCGTCCCAGGATCGCCTTCTGCTGATTACCGCCAGAAAGGTTCATGATCAGCTGATCGGCGCTGGGCGTTTTAATATTCAGCGAGCGGATATGGCTGTCGGCGTTCTTGTTTTCCCAGCCGTTTTTTATCAGGCAACCGGCAGTCAGGTTGTGACGGCGGGCGCTGATGTTGATGTTGTCGCGCACCGAGTGCACCGGAATAATGCCCTCAGCTTTACGATCTTCCGGGCAGAGCATGATGCCGGCACGAATGGCGTCAATCGGCTCACGCAGCGGCAGTGGCTTGCCGTCCAGGATGACCTGACCACCACGCAAACGCGTGCCGCCGAACAGGCCCTTCAGCAGTTCACTGCGTCCGGCACCGACCAGTCCAAACAGTCCAACGATTTCACCGGCATGGACTTTCAGTGAAATTGGCGTACGCACGCCCTTCGCTTCAACCTTGTCCAGCTCCAGCCGCACTTCCCCTTTGGGACGCGGTGAGTAGCCATAGATATCGCCCAGGTTGCGCCCTACCATCGCCTGCACCAGATCGTCGTGATGGGTGTTCGCCATGTCAGTAAATGTCCGCACGTAGCGGCCATCTTTAAACACGGTGATGGCATCGCTAAGGGCGAAAATCTCTTCCATACGGTGAGACACGTAGAGCACCACCCGGCCCTCCTCGCGGAGCTGGCGAATGACGCGGAACAGGTTGTCGATTTCACGCGCCGACAGGGAGCTGGTTGGCTCATCAAAGGCGATAATACGTGCATTGCGCGCCAGCGCTTTGGCAATCTCCACCATCTGCCACTGGCCCAGCGACAGGTATTTCAGCGGCATATCGGGATCGATATCCATGCCGAGATTTTTCAGCTGTACGCCCGCCTCAAAACGCATCAGCTTACGGTTGACCAGTCCATGTTTGTGCGGAATCTGACCGAGATAGATGTTCTCCGCCACGCTCATTTCCGGCACCAGATGCAGTTCCTGGTAAATAATGGCGACGCCCGCGTCCAGTGCATCCGTCGTGCGCTGAAAACTCATCGGCTTGCCTTTAATACGAATCTCACCGCCGCTCGGCTGATAACTGCCGCTGAGTATTTTTAACAGCGTCGATTTGCCTGCGCCGTTCTCGCCCATCAGAGCGTGAACTTCACCGCCACGGCAGTCGAAGGAGATATCCTGCAACGCTTTCACGCCAGGGAAAGTTTTACTGATGCCATGAAACGACAGAAATGCTGAATCAGTGTTCATGTTAATCCTCACTCTTTCGCGCCACCGGCCGGTTATGGCGGGCGACGCGAAATGGGCTATTAAGGATGCCGGGCAACGAACAGCCCGGCAGGCTCACAGTTACATCAGTCCTTTTTTCGCCAGTTCAGTTTTGAAGTTGTCACGGGTGATCAGCACCACATCAGTAACTTCGGTGAATTTAGGTGGCTCTTCACCTTTGCTGACCCAGTTGTAGAGCATCTGGCTGCTTTTGTAGCCGTGGATATCCGGGCTTGGCAGCAGCGAACCGTAGAAGCCGGTCGCCTTGTCTTTCGACAGTTCGCTGATGGCATCGACGCCGTTGATGCCGATACCGATGACGTCAGCCGCTTTAAAGCCCTGACCTTCAGTCGCACGTACGCCGCCCAGCACGGTGTTGTCGTTCATGCCGACAATCAGCCAGTGTTTGACTTCAGGATGCTGCACCAGCAGGGAGTTACCGGCATCAAACGCGCCAGGGATGTCGTTAGATTTGGTTGGGACCTGGTAGATCTGGGCTGCCGGGAAGCCAGCGGCTTTGATCGCGTCCATTGAGCCGCCAGTACGACGACGAGCGGTGTCGAGTTCGTTGGCGGTAATGGCCATCACGCCGGTGGTTTTCACATCCCAGCCGCGTTTCTGCATCTCTTTATAAAGCTCCTGACCCTGACGCTCACCAATTTTAGTGGCCGCCATCATCACCAGTGGCACGGTATCCATTGGCTTGCCTTTGGCGGTGACGAACTGATCATCCACTGCGATGACTTTCAGGCCGTAGCCGCGCGCTTTTGCCATGATGGCGGAACCGAGTTTTGGATCGGGCGTACAGATGACAAAACCTTTTGCGCCGTTCGCCGCCAGGCTGTCGATGGCATTCAGGGTTTTTTCACCATCCGGCACGGCAATTTTAATGACATCAAAGCCAAGATCTTTGCCCGCTTTATCGGCGAATTTCCATTCAGTCTGGAACCAGGGTTCTTCTGGTTGCTTGACTAAAAAACCCAGCTTCATGGTCTCGGCGATAGCGGATTGTGACATAACCGCTGCCAGGCCGATGGCCGCGAATGCTTTAGTGAATTTATGCATGATGCTCTCCGGTACCAGGTTATTTTTCGCTGCTAATAACGAATCGGTGTAAACGCTACCAGTAAGTTTTGTTTTGTGGGTACAGCCATAAATCAGTGCGTTAGGCTGGCATGTGCTGACAGAGTGTCCAGACGCTGGGCTAGTTTTAGCGGTATTAGCGAAGAAAAATGTAGAGCGGTATCACATCTTAAAATCACGGCAAAATCATCCATATATTCAGCAAATTTAACCGGTCCTTAACTTATGCAATGGATCACAAAATCACTGCCGATGACAGAAAAGTGCATATTGTCAGCCAGCCATGACTAACTGATTTGGCGCACCGAACCCAGGATAAAGGCGTTAACTAACTACAGGAGATTCCGATGCGTGCTGGAGCCATCACCCTTGGGCTGGACTTTGGTAGTGATTCGGTGCGTGCGCTGGCCGTGGATTGTCATAGCGGCAAAGAGCTGCAGAGTGCGGTGTTCAGCTATCCGCGCTGGCAACAGGGCTTATACAGCGATCCGCACACCAACCGTTTTCGCCACCATCCACAGGATTATATTGACGCTATGGAGCAGGCGCTGCTCGGCGTTCTGAATGCACTGAGTGAAGATCAGCGCAACGCCGTGGTCGGCATTGGCGTTGACAGCACCGGTTCTACCCCGGCTCCTATTGACCGCGACGGCAACGTGCTGGCGCTGCGTCCGGAGTTCGCTGAGAACCCCAACGCGATGTTCGTGTTGTGGAAAGATCACACGGCTATAGAAGAAGCGGAAGAGATTAATCAGCTTTGCCACAGTGGCCGCTTCCAGGATTACAGCCGCTATATCGGCGGCATTTATTCTTCGGAGTGGTTCTGGGCGAAGATTCTGCACGTGTCGCGTGAAGATTCGGCTGTGCGCGAAGCCGCCGTCTCCTGGGTGGAGCTGTGCGACTGGGTGCCCGCCCTGTTAAGCGGCACCACCGCACCAGATAAGCTGCGTCGCGGCCGTTGTGCCGCCGGACATAAAGCGTTGTGGCACGGCGACTGGAACGGCCTGCCCGATGTCGATTTCCTGAATGCGCTCGACCCGCTGTTAACGCAGCAGCTCGACTCCCCGCTGTTTACTGACACCTGGACCGCTGATATGCCGGTGGGCACCCTCAGCCCGGAATGGGCGCAGCGTCTTGGTCTGACGCAGACCGTGACACTTTCCGGTGGCGCGTTTGACTGTCACATGGGCGCGGTCGGCGGCGGAGCTAAACCTTATACGCTGGTAAAAGTCATCGGCACCTCAACCTGCGACATTCTGATTGCTGACGCAGAAAAGGTCGGCGATCGCGATATCAAGGGCATCTGTGGTCAGGTTGATGGCAGCGTGGTACCTGGCGCTATCGGACTGGAGGCGGGTCAGTCTGCCTTTGGTGATATCTACGCCTGGTTCAGCCGTTTGCTGGGCTGGCCATTACAGCTGGCGGCGCAGCAGCATCCGGAACTGAAGCCTCAGCTGGCTGAGATGCAAAAAACGCTGATTAAGGATTTAACCGAGGCCTGGGCTGCCAATCCGCAGCTCGATCACCTGCCGGTGGTACTGGACTGGTTTAACGGGCGCCGCACACCGAATGCAAATCAGCGTCTGAAAGGGGTGATTACCGACCTGAATCTGGGCACTGATGCCCCTGCATTGTTTGGTGGTCTGGTCGCAGCAACCGCGTTTGGCGCGCGCGCCATTATGGAGTGCTTCGAGCAGCAGCAGATCCCGGTCGAGAGCATTCTGACTCTCGGCGGCATCGCGCGAAAATCTCCGGCGATTATGCAGGCCTGCTGCGATGTGATGAATCGGCCACTGGATATCGTCGCCTCTGACGAGTGCTGTGCATTGGGTGCGGCCATTTTCGCCGCCGTTGCCGCCGGTGTTCACGCCAGCGTCCCGGATGCTCAGCAGGTCATGGCCAGTCCGATTGCCGTGACGCTGCAGCCCGATCCGGCGCGCGTTGCCCGCTATCAACAACTGTATCAACGCTATCAACAATGGTGCGTGACGGCTGAACCGCAATACGCCGCCCGCCCCGCTTCCGCGACGAGCCTCTCCCAACAGGCGTAATTGTTGCAGGCAGTCTGGACACGGACAGTGCGGAGCAACCGGAGCGTAGAGGACGTACGTGAGGATTACTCGCTGCGCTCGCCCCTTCAGGGCCGCCCTGACGGGCGTTCAGGTTGCTAAAGCAGCCTGTGTGAGCGCTGCCCAGGTTCGGAATGACAAATAAAATAGCCTATCAGGTAGGCGCTAAGTGAAGGAGTGGTTTTATGGAACAGTCAAACAATTACAGCGTGTGGTTTGTTATCGGCACGCAGCATCTCTATGGGGCGGAAACGTTACGCCAGGTTGAACAGAATGCACGTCAGGTCGTCGAGGGTTTAAATCAGGCCGGTTTACCACTGCGTCTGGAGCTGAAACCGCTGGTGAAGTCACCGGATGAAGCGCTGGCCCTGTGTCGCGATGCTAATTATGACAAGCAGTGCGTTGGGATCATTACCTGGCTGCACACTTTCTCCCCGGCCAAAATGTGGATCGGCGGCCTGAGCGTACTGAATAAGCCGCTGCTGCAATTCCATACCCAGTTCAATGCCGAGATCCCGTGGGACAGCATGGACATGGACTTTATGAACCTGAACCAGACCGCACATGGCGGCCGTGAGTTCGGTTTCATCGGCGCGCGCATGGGTCTGCAACACAGCGTGGTGACCGGTCACTGGAAAGACAGCGCCAGCCAGCAGCGCCTGGGCAACTGGATGCGTGCAGCACTGGCTAAACAGGCCAGCCAGCAGCTGAAAGTCGCTCGCTTTGGCGACAACATGCGTGAAGTGGCCGTAACCGAAGGCGATAAAGTCGCCGCGCAGATTCAGTTCGGCTATTCAGTGAATGGCTGGGGCGTTGGCGATCTGGTTGAGGTGATCAATGGCGTCAGCGATGGCGACGTGAATGCGCTGATCGACGAATATGAAAGTCTTTATCGCTTTACCGATGTCGCCGCATCTGGCGGTGAGAAACGTCAGAACGTGCTGGATGCTGCACGCATCGAACTCGGTCTGAAGCGTTTTCTGGAAGCAGAAGGCTGCCACGCCTTTACTACTAACTTCCAGACGCTGCACGGCATGACGCAGTTGCCCGGTCTGGCGGTTCAGCGTCTGATGGGTCAGGGTTATGGCTTCGCCGGCGAAGGCGACTGGAAAACCGCTGCCCTGCTGCGCATTTTCAAAGTGCTGGCCGGTGACCGCAAAGGTGGCACCTCCTTTATGGAGGATTACACCTATCACTTCTCACCAGGCAACGATTTAGTGCTTGGCTCGCACATGCTGGAAGTCTGCCCGTCAATTGCCATTGAAGAGAAACCCTTAATCGATGTGCAGTTCCTGGGCATTGGTGATAAAGCCGATCCGGCGCGTATGATTTTCTCCACCCCAGCGGGCCGTGCGGTTAACGCCAGCGTGATTGATATGGGCGACCGTTTCCGTCTGCTGGTTAACGTGGTGGATGCTATCGAACAGCCGAAACCGCTGCCGAAGTTGCCGGTTGCGCGCGCGCTGTGGAAAGCGCAGCCATCACTGGCGACCGCCTCTGAAGCATGGATTCTGGGCGGCGGTGCACACCATACGGTGTTCAGCCAGGCGCTGACGCTGGAGGATATGTATCTGTACGGTGAGATGAACGATATTGAAGTGCTGGTGATTGATGAGCACACCACCTTGCCTGCGTTTAAAGACGCGCTGCGCTGGAACGAAGCGTACTACCGTCTGAAACGTTAATAAGTGATTAAACGGCGCTTTAGGGGTTCTGAAAAGAAATCGGTTCAGGATCGATAAAGCGCCGTTTGTTTGCAGGTTCGTGCTATTCAGTCGGGAATGGCGGGCGTTCCGTAAAGTCGCCGTAAATACATCCCTGTAGGCTCGGCCGCCGCGTCCCTGCGGCGGACGCTTTACTCCACTGCCCGCCATCCCCTCCTTAATTTTGCATTTTTGCGAATATTCAAAAGCTCAGCATGTAATAAAAGCCCTTACTGCGAAAGTCCCATTTCGCTGCAACTGTGCACTCCATTCTTTCAATCTCGCACTGTCCATTACAGCAATGATCAAGCCCAACCGGGAAGGAATGGTATGCCTGAAGAGCAAAGCGTCCGCGCCAGGGATGGCGCGGCCGATCCGCATGGATGCGGGAATCCTTTGCGATCAGGCCTACCTTTCCTGACCTTACACCTGAATCCCATAGCGATTGTTTTCCCGGTAATACATAAGAGCACCGGTCTCTTTGCTAAAACTCAACTCTTTCATCATCTTGCACTTTCCCCCACCAGCCTGTATTGCTTGTAGCCTGACAAAACGAAGGTAACCAGCGCCATGCAAGTTGTCGATCTGAACCAACATCCCGACTACGCCAGACAAACAGCAAAACTGCTGCACACTGAATGGTCACATCATCCAGCCTGGTCACATCAACCCACCATCCTTGCACGTTTACACCAAAGGAATCAGACAGGCTCGGCGGAATTTACCCTTGTTGCCACGCCGGATGGCGAAACGGTCATCGCGACCTGTAGCGTCATCCGCTATGAACTGGACGACATCCCGGCAAGAGAATACTGGATGGGTGAAGTGGTGACGGACAAAAAATTTCGCGGTCAGGGCGTAGCAAACGCGTTGATCCAACAGGTAATTGCGCGGGCCAGACAAAAGCGAATTAGTGAACTCTGGCTCTATACTCCCGATCAGCAGGCGTACTATCAGCGTTCAGGATGGCAGGCGGTGGAACAGCGGCACATAGCGGGAGAAGAAGTCACAGTGATGGTGCTGCATCTGGCGCCGTAAAAGGCGGCTCCTGAGAGCCGCCATTAACCGGGATACGCAATACTCAGGTTGGGATGCGTTTAACCGGTGCGTTCTGCTGACGATCCCAAATCACCGTCAGTAACCGCTGCAGCGCGATAAACGCAAACAGCAGAATCCCGATGGCGATCTTGGTCCACCACGAACTCAGCGTGCCGTCAAAATTAATCCACGTCTGAATCAGCCCCTGAATCAACACACCAAACAGCGTACCCAGCACCGTACCGACACCACCCGACAACAACGTGCCGCCAATCACCACCGATGCAATCGCATCCAGCTCCACACCCAACCCGGCCAGCGCATAACCTGCCGAGGTATAGATCGAGAACACGATGCCAGCCAGCGTCGCCAGCGTGGTGGAAAGCATATAAATCTTAATGGTGGTCGCACGGGTTGAAACACCCATCAGCTGAGCGGAGGTCAGATTCCCGCCAATAGCATAAACCCGATTACCAAAGCGCGTGCGGTGCGCCAGAATAATCCCGCCAATCACCACCACCAGCATAATCACGGCCAGCAGGCTCAGACGCCCACCACCCGGCACTTTCCACGCCAGACTGGAAAGCATGGTATAAAGCGGATGATCAATAGGAATCGAGTTCTCAGACACCAGATAAGAACAGCCGCGCAGGAAAAACATTCCTGCCAGTGTAATAATAAACGCCGGGATCTTAAGCGCATCGATCAACCAGCCCATCATGGCACCAAACAGCGCGCCCATTGACAGAATCAACGCAAAGGCCAGCAGCGGATCGACATGGAAATCACCAATTGCCCGCGCCAGAAACACACCGGTAAAAGCAATCACTGCGCCGACCGACAGATCGATACCGCCAGATAAAATCACAAAAGTCATGCCGACGGCGATAATGCCAAGGAACGCGTTATCGGTCAGGATATTGCAAATTACCCGGGTAGAAGCAAAACCCGGAAACTGACTCAGACAAAACAGATAACCCGCCACAAACACCAGCAAGGTAATCATCAGCGGAAGATGACGTTTAATCATGTCGGACGCCTCCGTTTTAACATCGCAATAAATCGCGGTGACTGCAGTAACAACACGCACATCACCACCACCGCTTTCACCACCTGATTCAGCTCAGGCGGGAAGCCGGAGAGCAGAATCCCGGTATTCATCGACTGAATAATCAGCGCACCAATCAGCGACAGCACCAGATTAAAACGGCCACCCATCAGGGATGCACCGCCTATCACCACGGCGAGAATCGCGTCCAGCTCCAGCCACAAACCGGCGTTATTGGCATCTGCACCGCGAATATCCGCCGCGACGATGAGCCCGGCCACTGCCGCACAGACGCCACTGATCGCGTAGGTGGACATCACCACCAGCCAGCCCGTCACACCCGCATTGCGGGCAGCGCGCAGGTTAATCCCCACCGCTTCGATAAACAGACCCAGCGCGGTTTTGCGCGTCAGCAGCCAGACGGCCAGCGCGACCACCAGCGTGATCCAGACCGGCACCGGCAACATCCACAGCGAGCCGTTACCAAACCAGCCAAGACTGTCACTGTCGAACGTCACAATCTGCCCCTGGGTAATCAGCTGAGCAATACCGCGCCCGGCAACCATCAGAATCAGCGTCGCAACAAATGGCTGAATACGCAGCAGCGCCACCAGCACCCCGTTCCACAAACCACAGGCTAAACCGGTTGCCAGCGTGCAGAGAATAATAAACGGCACACCGTGCCCGGCGACGGTCAGTGTGGCGGCCGTTGCGCCCGCTATCGCCATCACCGCCCCTACGGAAAGATCGATGCCGCCAGTCGCGATCACCAGCGTCATCCCTATCGCCAGCAGGGCAACCGGTGCCGCACGGTTAAGAATATCGATCGGACTGCCGAACAGACGGCCATCCTGCAGATGCACTGCAAAAAAGTTATTGGCCACCAGACTGTCGATTAACAGCACCAACAGCAGCGCGGCGATTTGCGGCATCCCCGGCGGGAGTTTCAGCTTACGACGTGGCGTTTTTTCAGATGTCATAGGTGACTCAAGCATGTTTTGCCCCTCCGTCCGCGATAGCATTCACGATCGACGCCACCGAAAGCTGCTCCAGCGGAATTTCTGCCACCTGCTTCAGATCGCGCATGATCAGCACCCGATCGGCATAACCGACCAGCTCTTCGAGTTCAGAGGAGATCACCAGCAGCGCCAGACCATCGGCGCAAAGGGATTCGATTAAACGGATAATCTCGGCGTGCGCACCCACATCAATACCGCGCGTCGGCTCGTCGAGGATCAAAAACTGCGGTTTGGTCACCAGCCAGCGCGACAGCAACACCTTCTGCTGATTGCCACCCGATAACAGCTCTACCGGCTGCTCAGCGTGCGGCGTGCGAATGCCCAGACTTTTGATGAAACGATCGGCAATCGCCTGCTGCTCGCGTTTTTTAATGGGCCGTAACCAGCCGCGCTGCGCCTGCAATGCCAGAATAATATTTTCGCGCACGGAGGCCGCGCCAATAATCCCGTCTGTCTTACGATCTTCCGGGCAAAACCCCATGCCAAGCTGTGAGGCTTTCGCCGGGTTGGTAATACGCTGCACTTTACCTTTGATCTTCGCGGTTCCGCGATCGGCGCGACGAATACCAAACAACACTTCTGCGGTTTCGGTGCGGCCTGAGCCCAGCAGCCCCGCCAGTCCCACCACCTCACCGGGACGCACAGCCAGGTTAAAAGGCTCAATGGTGCCCTTTCTGCCGTAATCTTCAAATGACACCACCGGCTGATTGTTGCGCAGCGTGCTGCCCTGACGCTGTAACGCCGTCTCAAGCAGTTCACGTCCTAACATCAGCTTAATCAGTTCAATCTGTGGCAGCGTGGCGGTCTCACGAGTCGCGATAAATTGCCCGTTACGCAGCACGGTAATCCGGTCAGTAATTCGGTACACCTGGTCAAGAAAATGGGTCACAAAGATCAGGCTCATCCCTTTGGCTTTTAACTGCGCCATCAGGGTAAACAGCATCTCGACTTCACTGGCATCCAGACTGGCTGTTGGCTCGTCGAGGATCAGCACCTGAGCAGAAAGGTCGACCGCGCGACAGATAGCAATAATCTGCTGCATTGCCACCGAGTAGTGGCCCAGCGGACGCGTGACATCAAGGGAAAAACCGTAATTTCGCATCAGCGCATCGGCATCACGCACCATCTTCCGACGGTCAATCATGCCAAAACGACGCGGCTCACGCCCTATATAGAGGTTATCTGCCACCGACATGTTCGGCAGCATATTCACTTCCTGATAAACGGTGCCGATACCCATCTCCTGCGCCTGCGCCGTATTGTGCGGTGTAATCGGCTCGCCGTTCAGGGTAATGGTGCCGGCGTCGCGGCTGTAAACACCGGTCAGCACTTTAATCAGCGTGGATTTACCGGCACCGTTCTCGCCCAGCAGCGCCATGATCTCCCCTTTGCGTATATCAAAGGAAACATTATTCAGCGCTTTGACGCCTGGAAAACCTTTGCTAATGCCGCTGATGGATAGCAGCGGTGTTTCATTTTGCGTGGTCATTCTGCTCACTCCGCCTTACGTCATGAAAAACCGCCCCGGAGGGCGGTCTGCGGCTGGTCTTTGACGGGTCGGTGAATCAGTAACCCATACCGTTTTTCTTATCCAGCTCCGCCTGTGCATCAGCAGGCAGGAACAGCTTCGATTCGGTCTTGATCACTTTTGGCGGCAGCGTGCCATCTTTTTTGAATTTTTCCAGCGCATCAAACGCCGGACCCGCCATATTTGGCGTCAGTTCCACGTTGGCGTTAGCCTCACCCGCCAGCATCGCTTTGTAGATATCCGGTACGCCATCAATTGAGCCAGTCAGAATATCTTTGCCCGGTTTCAGACCGGCTTCCTTAATGGCCTGAATGGCACCGATCGCCATGTCATCGTTATGCGCGTAAACCATGCAGATGTTTTTGCCGTTGTTTTCCGCCTTGATAAAGCTCTCCATCACCTCTTTACCTTTACTGCGGGTAAAGTCACCGGACTGAGAACGGATCACTTTAATGTTAGGGTGGTTGCTGATTGCCTCGGCAAAGCCTTTCTTGCGGTCGATTGCCACGCTGGCACCGACCGTGCCCTGCAGTTCGACCACGTTACATTTTTTGTCGCCTACGGTTTTTACCAGCCAGTCGCCAATCAGCTTGCCTTCCAGCACGTTGTCAGCTGTCACCACCGCCTGATAGAGCGATTTGTCTTTCACCACGATGGCGCGATCCAGCAGGTAAACCGGTATTTTGGCATCTTTGGCTTCTTCCAGTACCGGCTCCCAGCCGGTCTGTACCACAGGCGCGATAAAGATGGCATCAACGCCCTGAGCAATGAACGAACGCACGGCTTTGATCTGATTCTCTTGTTTCTGCTGTCCGTCGGCGATTTTCAGGGTGATTCCGCGTTTTTTGGCTTCGCTTTTCGCTACGTTAGTTTCCGCTGAGCGCCAGCCAGATTCTGAACCGACCTGCGAGAAGCCGACCGTCATATCAGCAGCGAGTACCGGGCCGGTTAACGCGGCGCTGACCAGCGTGGTCAGAAGTAAACGTTTCCACATAGTTTTTAATCCTCTGAAAGGCGTTTGCTGTTTAGGGTAGAGAGCCTGCTTAGACTGGACTAAAAAAGCGTGCATAATGGCGACACACTTCACAAAACAGAGCAATTTAAAGGAGTTACGTGCAGAGCGAGCAGTTTTCCAACAGGGGTGTTATGGATAAAATCGCTGAGTAAAATTACAATGCCGGTTAAATAAATGTAATAAACAGAATCGCTTATGTTTAATGCCACTGGAAACGATTACAGGCAGGCGTACAAAATGGGTTATCCGGTTTGCGGTGAACAAAAAATGGGATTTGTGATTGTCCGCACAATCGATGGTGAAGACGAATCAGGCGCGAAACGTTTCTATGGCATTCGTTATTTAACGGTTAAATTTCCTGCGGTTAAAGTGTAATAAATAAGGTATTCATGTGCTGTCAGGGTCAAATGGAATAAAAAATAATATTGTGCTGCTTATTTTTAACGTTTAATTGCCGCAGTAACCCGAACCAGTCAGGCTGACGTAGTAAACTAAGGCGCTGAGTTACCAACATCGTGCATAATCAGAACGAGGAATATGGACTTTTAGTGACTAATAAGGTGATTTTGTCTGATTTTCGGCTTTTTTCACCTGCATGATCTGGACAGACCAAGCCCGCCCCCTATACTGAGCACTCCTTTGTTACTTCTATCTATTATGGCAATGATGACTGCGCACGATTACCTGCTTAAATTCCGCAAAGTAAATAATTCAGACAGTCTGGAAAAGCTTTTCGATCATCTTAATTACTCCCTGACCAATGATCTGGAAATTATCAATATGTACCGGGCTGCCGACCATCGACGCGCTGAACTGGTCTCTGGCGGACGGTTATATGATCTGGGCTGCGTACCAAAAACGGTGTGGCGCTACGTGGTCTGATTTCTCACTGATTTATCGCTTCGTTTACTGCTGACGTTGTCCGGATGGGCGTGCCTCTCTGGACATGTTATTCTGCTGCGCTTTGACTCTCCGAGACAGGAATAACTACGATGAATGAACAGGTTGCTGCGCCGCGCATTGGTGGCTGGCTTTTGCTGCCTCTGGCCTGGCTGATAATGACCCTGTTAACCACCGTTCTGGTGCTGGCGATGTATCTGACTCCCCTGTTTAATCCGGCGTGGCGTGTGGCGCTGTTTTCTCACGGCAGCACCCTCTTCTCATACTGGGCCATTTCCCTGCTTACCGCCGTGGCGGTCTGGGCCTATAGTCTTTGGATCAGCTGGCTGTTCCTGAAGCGCTCCCGACGCCTGCCGCGCCATTATCTGCTCTGGCTGCTGATTACCGTGCTACTGGCGCTGAAAACCTTTGCTTTCACACCCGTCGCTGATAGCCGAGCCCTTCAGACATTACTGCTGTCGCTGCTGGCCGCGGCGGTGTTTGTGCCCTATTTCAAACGCTCAGAACGGGTAAAAAAGACCTTTATCGCGCCGTAACGCGGTGAGTTGTGTCAGGAATTTAATTCTGAGTGCGGTCTGCCGCCTTGCGGGTGGCGCGGGTGTTGAGATACGTCGCGCTATCAATGATAATAAGCCGCTTTCTGGCTCCCAGGCGAAAAAATGACCGATTATCTGCTTCTCTTTGTTGGCACTGTGCTGGTGAATAACTTCGTATTAGTGAAGTTTCTCGGCCTTTGTCCTTTTATGGGCGTTTCCAAAAAACTGGAAACGGCAATTGGCATGGGCCTCGCCACGACATTCGTCATCACGCTGGCGTCGATCTGCGCCTGGCTGGTCAATCATCTGATCCTGCTGCCGCTGGATCTGGTCTATCTGCGCACCATGGCGTATATCCTGGTGATCGCGGTTGTCGTGCAGTTCACCGAGATGGTAGTACGTAAGACCAGCCCGTCGCTCTATCGCCTGCTGGGTATTTTTCTGCCGCTAATTACCACCAACTGTGCGGTGCTGGGCGTGCCGCTGCTGAGTGTTAACCTCAACCACACCTTTATGCAGGCTGCGCTGTATGGTTTCAGTGCTTCCATCGGTTTTTCGCTGGTGATGGTCCTGTTCGCCGGTATGCGTGAGCGCCTGGTGCTGGCGAATGTTCCGGCCCCGTTCAAAGGCAACTCCATCGCCCTGATCACTGCGGGCCTGATGGCGCTGGCATTTATGGGCTTCAGCGGTCTGGTGAAATTCTGATGACCGCGATCTGGATTGCTGTTGCCGTATTAAGTGCGCTGAGCCTGGTGTTCGGCGCGCTGCTGGGTTACGCCTCGCGCCGCTTTGAAGTCGAAGAAGATCCTATCGTTGAGCAGATTGATGCCATTCTGCCGCAGAGCCAGTGTGGTCAGTGTGGCTATCCAGGCTGCCGTCCCTATGCGGATGCGGTCGGCAACAACGGCGAAGCGATCAATAAATGCGCGCCAGGCGGCGAGCAGACCATGCTCAAACTGGCTGCGCTGCTTAACGTTGATCCGCAGCCGATTGATGGCGATGAATCGGCGAAAGAGCCGGTGCGCACGGTGGCGTTCATTGACGAAGCCAACTGTATTGGCTGCACCAAATGTATTCAGGCCTGTCCGGTGGATGCGATTGTCGGGGCAACCCGCGCCATGCACACCGTGCTGAGCGATGTCTGTACCGGCTGCGATCTCTGCGTCGCACCCTGCCCGACAGACTGTATTGAAATGCGTCCGGTTGCCACCACACCAGCTAACTGGAAGTGGGATTTGAATACCATTCCTGTACGGGTGATTCCGGTAGATACTCATGCTTAATCTGTTTAACTTCCTGAAAAAAGAAAAGGTCTGGGATTTTCAGGGCGGTATTCATCCGCCGGAAATGAAAACCCAGTCTAACGGTACGCCGCTCAGCGAACTGCCGTTGCCACACCGTTTTATTATCCCGCTGAAACAGCATATCGGACATGAAGGTGAGATCTGCGTTGCGCCTGGCGACAAGGTGTTGCGCGGTCAGCCCCTGACGTTTGGCACGGGCCGTATGCTGCCGGTCCATGCACCCACTTCTGGTGTCATTGATGATATTGGTCAGCATATGACCGCGCATCCTTCGGGTTTGTCAGAACTGTGTATTTTTCTGACGCCCGACGGCGACGACCGCTGGATACCGCTTGATCCTCTGCCTGACTACCGTCAGCATCCGCGCGCCGACATTGTGCAACGTATTCACGACGCCGGCGTTGCGGGCCTGGGTGGCGCGGGCTTCCCTACCGCCACCAAACTCAAAGGCGGCCTGCGCGGGGTGAAAACCCTGATTATTAATGCGGCCGAGTGCGAGCCCTACATCACCGCGGACGATCGTCTGATGCAGGATTACGCCGCTGAAGTGCTGGAAGGCAGTCGCATTCTCGCATGGGTGTTGCAGGCTGAGCGGGTTTTGATTGGTATTGAAGATAATAAACCAGAGGCGATTGCCGCGCTGAAACAGGCATTGGGTAACGAACGCGATCTGCACATTCGCGTCATCCCGACTAAATACCCTTCTGGCGGCGCAAAGCAGCTGACCCGTATTCTGACCGGCATGGAAGTGCCACACGGCGGACGTTCCACCGATATCGGTGTGCTGATGCAAAACGTTGGCACCGCCTGGGCGGTTAAACGCGCCATAATTAATGGTGAGCCGATTACCGAACGTGTCGTGACGCTGACTGGCGAGTCAATTGCCCAGCCGCGTAACGTCTGGAGTCGTCTCGGCACCCCAATCAGCCATCTCTTGCACCATGTCGGTTTTACACCAGCACCGCGTCAGATGGTGATCATGGGCGGCCCGCTGATGGGCTTTACCCTGCCGTCGCTGGATGTGCCGGTGGTGAAGATCACCAACTGTATTCTCGCCCCCTCTCCCAGTGAGATGGGTAACAACGATGAAGAGCAGTCCTGCATTCGCTGTTCCGCCTGTGCCGATGCCTGTCCGGCTAAGCTGCTGCCTCAGCAGCTTTACTGGTTCAGCCAGGGCGGCGATCACGATAAAGCGCGCTCACACCACATTGATGACTGTATTGAATGTGGCGCCTGCGCCTATGTCTGCCCGAGCAATATTCCGCTGGTGCAATATTATCGCCAGGAAAAAGCGGAGCTGCGCGCCATCGATCTGGAAGCGAAACGCACGCTGGAAGCCAAAGCTCGCTTCGAAGCCCGTCAGGCAAGGCTGGAGCGCGAGAAACAGGCCCGTGAAGCGCGTCATGAGGAGGCAAAACAGCGTGTAGCCCGTACCGATACCAGTGAGCTGGCGGCTGCGAAAGCGCGGGTGAAAGCCCGCCAGGCCGCTGAACCGGATGAAGCGACGCTTGAAGCGCAACGTGAAGCCCGTCATGCGCAGGCGCGTCTGCGTCAGGCCGAGGCTCAGGCGGAAACCCAACCGGTGACGCGTCAGACTGTCGATCCGCGCAAAGCAGCGGTTGAAGCGGCCATTGCCCGAGCTAAGGCGAAGAAAGTGTCACCGGTTGATGCGGTGGAGACCGTGGCTGAAGCCAGCGTCGATCCGCGCAAAGCCGCTGTCGAAGCGGCGGTAGCCCGCGCTAAGGCGAAGAAAGCTGCACAGGCTGAAGCCGCGGCTCCGGCTGACACGGCGAACGTTTCTGACGCCGCGCCAGACGCCGCTGCTGAAACCGACCCGCGCAAAGCTGCGGTGCAGGCCGCGATTGCCCGCGCCAAAGCGAAGAAAGCGGCGCAGGCTGAAGCCGCGGCTCCGGATGACACGGCGAGCTTTTCTGAAGCCGCGCCAGACGCCCCTGCAGAAACTGACCCGCGCAAAGCTGCGGTGCAGGCCGCGATTGCCCGCGCCAAAGCGAAGAAAGCCGCGCAGGCTGAAGCCGCGGCTCCGGCTGACACGGCGAGCGTTTCTGAAGCCGCGCCAGACGCCGCTGCCGAAACCGACCCGCGTAAAGCTGCGGTACAGGCCGCGATTGCCCGCGCCAAAGCGAAGAAAGCCGCACAGGCTGAAGGCGCGGATGCGGCGGCTCCGGCTGACACCGTGAGCGTGTCTGAAGCCGCGCCAGACGCCGCTGCCGAAACTGACCCGCGCAAAGCTGCGGTGCAGGCCGCGATTGCCCGCGCCAAAGCGAAGAAAGCCGCACAGGCTGAAGCCACGGCTCCGGCTGACACCCCGAGCGTTTCGGAAGCCGCGCCAGACGCCGCTGCCGAAACTGACCCGCGCAAAGCTGCCATTCAGGCGGCGATTGCCCGTGCCAAAGCGAAGAAAGCCGCGCAGGCTGAACATGACGCGGAGATGGCTTCACGCGATGCCGCAGCAGTCGCTACTGCCGCGCATTTTGCGGTGGAGAAAGCTGAAGAGGCGCAGGAGCAGGCAAACAATGCGAATGCTGAACCTGAACAGGCACCTGAACTGAATCAACCCGATGATGCGCGCAAGGCCGCTATTGCTGCCGCCATCGCCCGTGCCAAAGCGCGTAAAGCGCAGTCGTCTAAGACGCTTGAGGATTAAATGGCTTTTCGTATCGCAAGTTCTCCTTACACCCATAACCGCCGCAGCACAGGCAACATCATGCTGCTGGTGGTGCTGGCTGCAGTGCCGGGTTTTGCTGCACAATGTTATTTCTTTGGTTACGGCACCTTTTTGCAGGTCCTGCTTGCGACGCTCACCGCCTGGCTGACCGAGGCGGCCATTCTGCGGCTGCGTAAAGCGCCCGTTGGCAGCACCCTGGCGGATAACTCTGCGTTACTGACTGCTGTGCTGATTGGTATCAGCCTGCCCCCGCTGGCGCCCTGGTGGCTGGTGGTGATCGGTACGCTGTTTGCTGTGGTCATTGCTAAACAGCTTTATGGCGGTCTGGGACAGAACCCGTTTAACCCGGCGATGGTCGGCTATGTGGTGCTGCTGATCTCCTTCCCGGTGCAAATGACCAGCTGGCTGCCGCCTGACACCCTTCAGGCGATCAAACCGGGGCTGATGGACAGTCTTAGCATGGTGTTCAGTGGCCATACGCTGGCGGGCGAAACCATGCAGCAGTTGCAGATGGGAGTGGATGGCATCAGCCAGGCGACGCCGCTTGATACCTTTAAAACCGGTTTACGCGCCGGTCACAGCGCAGAGCATTTGCTGGCCCAGCCGATTTACAGCGGCGTGCTGGCGGGCCTGGGCTGGCAGTGGGTCAATGTCGGATATCTGGTGGGCGGCCTGTTCCTGCTGTGGAAAAGTGCGATTCGCTGGCATATCCCTGCAGCCATGCTGCTGTCACTGGCGTTCTGCGCCACGCTGGGCTGGTTCTTCTCACCGGAATCACTCAACAGTCCGCTGATTCACCTGTTCTCCGGTGCCACCATGCTGGGGGCGTTCTTTATTGCCACCGATCCGGTGACCGCCTCCACCACCAATCGGGGTCGCCTGATCTATGGTGCGCTGATTGGATTGCTGGTCTGGCTGATTCGCAGCTTTGGCGGCTATCCTGATGGCGTGGCATTTGCTGTGCTGCTGGCAAACATCTGCGTGCCGCTCATCGATTACTACACCCAGCCGCGCGTTTACGGCCATCAGAAGGATTAAGCGATGCTGGAGACGATTCGCAAAAATGGTGTGACGCTGGCGATTTTCGCCGCAATTACCACGGCTGCTACTGCAGTAGTCAATACGGTCACTAAACCGACAGTGGAGCATCAGACCCTGCTGCAGCAGAAAAATTTGCTGGATCAGGTGGTGCCTGAAGACCTTTATGACAACAATATTCAGCAGGATTGTTACGTTGTCACAGATGCTGCACTGGGGAATAGCGCCCCGCACCACCTCTTCCTGGCGCGTAAAGGCGGCCAGCCGGTCGCTGCCGCACTGGAGACAACTGCGCCTGACGGCTACTCTGGTGCGATACAGATGCTGGTCGGTGCTGATTTCCAGGGTAAAGTACTGGGCGTGCGGGTGATCGAACACCATGAGACGCCTGGTCTGGGCGATAAGATTGAATTACGCATTTCTGACTGGATCAACAGCTTTAATGGCAAAGTGGTTCATGGTCCGGCGGATAAAGCGTTTGCGGTTAAGAAAGATGGCGGCGACTTCGATCAGTTCACCGGCGCCACCATTACCCCACGCGCGGTGGTCAATGCGACCAAACGCACCGCGCTGTTGATGAAAACGCTTCCGGAGAAACTCTCTTCGTTACCGGCATGTGGAGACGCAAATGAGTGAAGCTAAAAGTCTGCTGGTGGGTGGACTGTGGAAAAACAACTCGGCACTGGTGCAGTTACTGGGCCTGTGCCCACTGCTGGCGGTTACGGCGACGGCAACGAATGCGCTGGGTTTAGGGCTGGCCACCACGCTGGTGCTGACCCTGACCAACAGTTTTATTTCGGCCTCGCGCCGTTGGGTGCCGTCTGAAATTCGTATCCCGATTTATGTGATGATCATCGCCTCCGTGGTGAGCTGCGTGCAGATGCTGATCAACGCCTACGCCTATGGTCTCTATCAGTCGCTGGGGATTTTTATCCCGCTCATTGTCACCAACTGCATTGTGGTTGGTCGCGCTGAAGCGGTCGCCTCCAAAAGCAGCATCCCGCTTGCCGCGCTGGATGGCTTTGCCATCGGCATGGGCGCGACCTGCGCCATGGTGGTGCTGGGTTCGCTGCGGGAAATCATCGGCAGTGGCACACTGTTTAACGGTGCCGATCAGCTGCTTGGCCCGTGGGCGAAATCGCTGCGTATCGAAGTGGTGCATTTCGACTCGCCGATGCTGCTGGCGATGCTGCCGCCTGGTGCGTTTATCGGCCTGGGCATGATGCTGGCGGGTAAATACCTGATCGATCAGAAGATGAAACAGCGGGCTGCCCTGCGTGCTCAGGCTGCTGAAAACGCGGCACCTCAGAACGCCGTCGGGAAGCCGGTGTGAACCAGACTAAACGCACCGAGATTCTTCATCGCCTGCAGCAGAACAATCCGCATCCCACCACCGAGCTGAACTTCAGCTCGCCGTTTGAGCTGCTGATTGCGGTACTGCTGTCGGCGCAGGCGACCGATGTCAGCGTCAACAAAGCCACCGCAAAGCTCTATCCGGTGGCGAATACGCCTGCCGCGATGCTGGCGCTGGGTGTGGATGGCGTAAAGGAATACATCAAGACTATCGGCCTGTTTAACAGCAAAGCGGAAAATGTGATTAAGACCTGCCGCATTCTGCTTGAGCAGCACAACGGAGAAGTGCCGGAAGATCGTGCGGCGCTGGAAGCCCTGCCTGGTGTTGGCCGTAAAACGGCCAATGTGGTGCTGAATACCGCCTTTGGCTGGCCAACAATTGCCGTTGATACTCACATCTTCCGCGTCAGCAACCGGACAAAATTTGCGCCGGGTAAGAATGTGGAAGAGGTGGAGCAGAAGCTGCTGAAGGTGGTTCCGGCTGCCTATAAAGTTGACTGCCACCACTGGCTGATTCTGCATGGCCGTTACACCTGCGTGGCGCGCAAGCCCCGTTGCGGCTCATGCCTGATTGAAGACCTCTGCGAGTATCCCGACAAAGTCGAGTGATTCGCCTGACTAACCCGCTGCGGCGGGTTTTTTATTGTCTGGTTGAACCCTCTGTAACCTTCTTTCCAGTCCGATTCCCCTTTTCGCCGCACGCTCTGGCTCGTCTGAATACCTCCACAGTTTGTCGGGTTGTTACATTGAGGTTGATGATAGAAAATCGCCGCCCCTGACGATAAGAAAATGTTATGACACGGTGAGTAAAGTAATGATCAAAGGTTCTTCTGCGGAGAGACATCCGCTGCGCCTGTTTCTGGCACGATTCTGGCCACATCCGTTGACAGTAAGTAAAAAGCATGTGGTGATTGCCGGACTGGGTGCGGGCATTGGCCTGGTACTCACCAGTCTGCTGAGTCACTGGATGCTGGGGGAGCTGAATCTGTGGTTTGTTGCCCCGGTGGGTGCTTCGGCCGTTTTACTCTTTGGTCTGCCCGCCAGTCCGCTGGCGCAGCCGTGGGCCATCGTCGGCGGCAACACCCTGTCCGCGCTGGCGGGCGTCACCGTCAGCCAGCTCATCCCCGATCCGGCGATTGCCTGCGGCGTCGCGGCCTGCGTGGCGATCCTGTTGATGTTTCAACTGCGCTGTCTGCATCCACCCGGCGGCGCAGTCGCGCTAACCGCTATTCTGGGCGGACCTTCCGTGGAGCAACTGGGTTATCAGTTTGTCCTTACGCCGATCATGCTTAACTCACTGACACTGGCGCTGCTTGCATTGCTGTTTAATAATCTGGCCGGTCGCCGCTATCCCCACCCACTGGCGCCGCAGGAGGTTAAACCGGAGCCGATCGCGATGCCGGTCTCGCTGACGCGCGCCGATCTGCATCAGGCTTTACAGGACGGTGAACTGCTGGATATTGATGAAGACGATCTGCAGGAATTGCTGCTGCGAGCCGAAGAGATTGCCGGATGCCGTCAGGTTAACGGCTGAAACCTGCCTGTTGTGGCTGTCGGTCCTCCGCTTTTCTCCTTGCGGAGGCGGGGATGCCGACATTGATCGCTGCCACACTTTTGCTTAGCCGCTGCGCCAGCCATATCCAATAACATATTGATAACACAGCCACCCAGGCCGGACGCCCATCGGGTCCTGGGCGAATGCCCATAGAGCTGCCCTTTTGCGCGCCCTACACTTTGCTCTTCTTTACGTTTCTTACGAGGAAGACCGATGGATAGCGCCTTGTCCCCCCAGCAAGATGAGCTGATCGCCTCCGCCATCAAAAAATTCTTCACCCATATCATCCCCATGCTGGTGGTGATGCTGATCATTAACCAGATCGATCGCGCCAATATTGGCTTTATCAAGGCGGAACTGCGTACCGATGCCGGGATCAGCGCGGCGGCTTTTGGTCTGGGTGCGGGCCTGTTTTTTATCGGCTATGCGCTGTTTGAAGTTCCCAGTAATCTGATGATGAAGCGCTTTGGCGCCCGCGTCTGGCTGACACGCATTATGATTACCTGGGGACTGGTGGTGGTCATGACGGGTTTCGTCACCTCACCCATCCAGTTTTACCTGCTGCGTTTTTTACTCGGCGTGGCTGAAGCAGGTTTCTTTCCCGGCGTACTGTTCTATTTCCGTCAGTGGGTCCCGAATGCCTGGCGCGGCCGGGCCACTGCGATGGTGCTGAGTGCAACTGCAGGCGCCTTCCTCTTCTCCGGGCCAATCACTGGCGCCATTCTGATGATGCACGATTTTTCAGGCATTGCCGGCTGGAAATGGGTGATGTTTCTTGAAGGCGGTGCTTCCGTGCTGGTCGGTATTCTCGCCGCATGGGTACTGGTGTCACGCCCCGGCGACGCACGCTGGCTGAGCGATGCGGAGAAACAGGCCCTGATACAGCAGCTGAATAGTGAAGAGGCACAGCGTGACGAGCTTAACCGCGCGCCCGGTAAAATGTCGCTGTTACGTAATCGCAGCCTGCTGTTCTTCTGCGCGATCTTCTTCACCATGACCATGACAGGCTATACCCTGGTGTTCTGGCTGCCGCAGATTATTCAGCGTATTCAGGGCTTCAGCAGTTTTGGCATCGGCATTCTCACCGCCGTACCATGGCTTTGCGCCATTATTGCCATCAACCTGCTGAGTCGCTTTTCAGACCGCCACCGCGACAAACTCGATAAAGCGCTGGGCGTCGCCATGCTGGTCGCGGCCTGCGGCACCTTTATGGCTACGCTGGGTTCTCCATGGTTTGGCTTCCTGGCGATGATCGTGGCCTGTATCGGCTCGAAAGTCAGCGCCACCTTTTTCTGGCCGATGCCGCAGGGAGAACTGCCTGCCTCAATTGTTGCGCCTGGGATTGCGCTGGTGAACTCTGTTGGCAACCTTGGCGGCTTCTTCGCACCGACGGTGTTTGGCTATCTGGAGATGAAGACAGGCTCCACCACCGGCGGTCTCTATGCCCTGACCAGCGTCTCGCTGCTGACCGGGCTGTGGCTGCTGCTGCGCCGCAAGCCCTCCCCGCCTTCCCTTGATCCTATGGAGAATCACAATGTCAGACAGTCCAGTCATTAAAACAATGCGGGTGGTGCCTGTCGCCGGATATGACAGCATGCTGCTGAACATTGGCGGCGCGCACAACTGCTATTTTACCCGCATTCTGGTGATCCTGACCGATTCCGCTGGCCGTACCGGCGTCGGCGAAAGTCCCTGCCACGCCTCAACACTGGCGCTGCTGGCGCGCTTTCGTCCGCAGATTGAGGGCAGCGATCTGCTGCGTCTGAATGCCACCGTCGCGACGCTATTTGCCAGCGACGCACGACACCAGCAGACCGCGCACACCGACGACATTCATATTCCGCAGATGAATCCCGAGAAGTTTTACAACGCCACCGCAGCCATTGAAGCTGCGCTACTTGACCTGCTGGGCCAGCACCTGAATCTGCCGGTTGCCGAGTTACTTGCCAGCGGCAAGCAGCGCGATCGCGTGCCGGTACTTGGCTATCTGTTCTATATCGCCGACCGTAACCTGACCAGCATGGACTATCAGGCGGGCCACGCTGGTGGTGATGCCTGGCTGCAACTGCGTCATGAGAAAGCGATGGATGCGGATAGCGTGGTGCGGCTGGCGGAGGCGGCAGCCGATCGCTATGGCTTCCGGGATTTTAAACTGAAGGGCGGCGTTCATCATGCCGAAGTGGAAGTGGAGACGGTTAACGCCCTGCTGACACGTTTTCCTCAGGCACGGGTAACGGTTGATCCCAATGCCAGCTGGTCGCTGGATGAGGCCATTTATTATGGTAAACAGCTGGCGGGCCGGATTCCCTATCTGGAAGATCCCTGCGGCGCGGAGCAGGGCTATTCCGGCAGGGAAACGCTGGCGGAGTTTAAGCGAGCCACGGGTATTCCGGTCGCCACCAATATGATCGCCAATGACTGGCGACAGTTGCAGCATGCCTTACAGCTTAATGCCATTGACATCCCCCTGGCCGACCCGCATTTCTGGACGATGCGTAATGCACATACCGTGGCGCAGTTGTGCCATGAATGGGGCCTGACAACCGGCTGCCACTCAAACAACCATTTTGATGTATCACTGGCAATGGTGGCGCATCTGGGAGGCGCGGCACCGGGCGACAGACTGACTGCGTTTGATACCCACTGGATCTGGCAGGATGGTCAGCAGCTGACGCAGCATGCGCCGCAGATTCGGGATGGCTTTCTGGAACTGCCTGAGGGGCCAGGATTGGGTATTACCCTGGACATGGCGCGGGTCGAAGCTGCCCATGAACTCTACCATTCGCTACCTGATAAAAACCGAAACGACGCGTTGGGCATGCAGTTTCTGATTGATAACTGGACGTTCAACGCGAAACGACCGGCCCTGTTGCGCTGATGACCGCCATCCTGTGACAGTGTCACAGGATGGCTTTGTTTAGCGTTGCGCCAGTGCCGCCTGCATCCATGCAATCACCAGCGGAGAGTCTTTTTCCTGCAGTGCCGCGCGCTCAGACTGGAACAGCGTAGCCACATAGAAAGGATGATCCGGTAACTCCACGCCGCGAACGTCACCGGCATCATCCCAGGCGGTAATGCGCAGCGTATTATCGCCCAGCGCGTCACTGAATTCCGGGTTAACGCCAAAGTTACAGTGGTAGCCCTCGTCGCTCTCCAGCGTCCCGTAAGCCAGAGCAATACGGGAACCCGCTTCAAACCTCACCTTGCCACGCTGCTCCACCAAAGAGCAACTCAGCGGGGCAATGACCATCCGTCCGCCGGTATCCGTTTCAGCATGACGGGCATCGTGCCAGCCCAGGACGTTGCGCGCATACTCGATCACCGCATACTGGAATCCCCCACAGGAACCCAGGAAAGGTTTACCGCTCTCCCGCGCCCAGCGCAGGGTTTCAAATACGCCATTATCGTTGCGGTAAGGACTGCCAGGAACAACCCAGACCGCATCACTGCGCGTCAGGTCTGTCTGTTCGAGGTGGTCAGTAGCGATCCAGTTCGTTTCAACGATAAGATTTAGCCGACGTGAAGCACGTTCAATAGCAAGGGGGATAGCCTGATGGGCAACCGCATCGGCGCGGTAGTCACCGACGAGAGATAAATGCAGTGGAGACGACATGAACTGATCCTTCCTGGAGAAATTGAGAGGTTACAGTAATGTTAATTTTCTGTCGAGGGTGACATTGCGCTTCCGCGTATTGATAAGATTTTAATATGACTGCGCGGTTTTTCACCGGCGCTCTGAGGTCATTTTAACTTCCTGCTGGCCGCCCCATGACCTCCACTTCCCCTCCCGATCTCACGACGCAATCGGTTTCTTTTTTTGCTTTCTGAAATAAATCATCTGATTGTGCGCCGGATCGCCTTTTGACTCTTTTTTCGCCAATGCCGGGCAGGTAATGTCTGATAATTCGTCAGATTGACTGCGATTCAGCCAGTAACCTGTCATTAGCACTGTCTGATTATTATTCAACAACCGATTTATCTGGTTAGCTTCGATTTAGCAGTTAATATCATTACTCGCTAGTGCAAGGTGCTCATTCAGAGTATCTGTACTAATATTTTTTGCTGCTTCAACATTTAAAACCAATTAACGATTTGTTATAAGTTTTTTAACCCAACATCCCTGGATTCAACAGGTTGCCAGAAAATTCTTGCCCTGACGCCCGTAATCAGCCAAATTAGTCGCCGCTTTTCCCTTCTAATAACAATCTTGCGCATGGAAAACTCACATGACGCGGACTTAATTCCTGTCCCGAAACAGGGTATGAAAAAACTGAGGTACATGTGTCAACTGCAAACAAACACACTGATGAGGCTGTCAGTCTCAATGCGTTTAAACAGCCGAAGGCGTTCTATTTAATCTTCTCGATCGAATTATGGGAACGTTTTGGATTCTATGGCCTGCAGGCCATTATGGCGGTTTACCTGGTGAAGCAACTGGGATTGTCTGAATCAGACTCCATTACCCTGTTCTCTTCATTCAGTGCGCTGGTTTATGGGCTGGTCGCGATTGGCGGCTGGCTCGGTGATAAAGTGCTGGGCACCAAACGCGTCATCGTGTTGGGCGTGCTGGTGCTGGCATTGGGTTATGCGCTGGTCGCGTTCTCCGGTCATAACGTCAGCATTGTCTATATTGGCATGGCGACCATCGCGGTTGGTAGCGGCCTGTTCAAGGCAAACCCCTCTTCGCTGCTCTCGACCTGTTACGACAAAGATGATCCGCGTCTCGACGGTGCGTTCACCATGTTCTATATGTCGATCAACATCGGTTCCCTGTTTTCGATGATGCTGACACCGTGGTTAGCCGCGAAATATGGCTACAGCGTCGCCTTCTCACTGTGCGTCATTGGCCTGGTTATTACCCTGTTTAACTTCCTGTTCTGTAAACATATGGTTAAGGATTACGGCTCTAAGCCAGACTTTGCGCCGTTGCAGATCGGTAAACTGCTGATGACTCTTATGGGCGTCGTTGTGCTGATCGCGCTGGCCAACTGGATGCTGCATCATCAGGTTATTGCACGACTGGTGCTGGCGGTGATTGCGCTGGGTATTTTGCTGGTGTTTGCCAAAGAAGCCTTTGCGCTGCACGGCGCGGCGCGTCGTAAGATGATTGTGGCCTTCCTGCTGATGGTCGAAGCGATTCTGTTCTTCGTCCTCTATATGCAGATGCCAACATCGCTCAACTTCTTCGCTATCCGTAACGTTGAACACACCATTCTTGGTATTACGTTTGCGCCAGAGCAGTTCCAGGCACTGAACCCGTTCTGGATCATGCTGGCCAGTCCGCTGCTGGCGGCGCTCTATAACAAGCTGGGCGATAAACTGCCCATGCCGCACAAGTTTGCCTTTGGTATGGTGCTCTGCTCCGCTGCGTTCCTGGTGCTGCCGGTGGGTGCAAAGTTCGCCAGTGATGCAGGCATCGTTTCTGTAAACTGGCTGATCCTGAGCTATGCGCTGCAGAGTATTGGTGAGCTGATGATCTCCGGCCTCGGCCTGGCGATGGTCGCGCAGCTCGTGCCACAGCGCCTGATGGGCTTCATTATGGGTTCCTGGTTCCTGACCACGGCAGGTGCAGCTGTGATTGCAGGTAAAGTAGCAAACCTGATGGCCGTGCCTGAAAACGTAACCGATCCGCTGATTTCGCTGGCAACCTACAGTCGCGTATTCCAGCAGATTGGTATCGTGACGGCGGTGATTGCTCTGCTGATGCTGATTACGGCGCCGTTGCTGAACCGCATGACACAGGCGCAGGATAGCGACGCCAGATCAAACGATGTGAAAGCGTAATCGCTGCCACGTGACAAATCAGCCGGGCTCTGCCCGGCTTTTTTATGCCTCACACTCCCCCTTAACAGATCCCTGATCCTTATCACTGGTAATTCCATCCTGAGTCTTTACTATGCTGTGATCCCACTGCAACAAGGAGTACATGGTCATGAAACTGTTTTGCAAAGCAGGAGCCTGCTCTCTCTCTCCCCACATTGTTATGCGCGAATGCGGGCTGGACTTCACGCAGGTGAATGTTGATCTGGCAACCAAACTCACCGAACGGGGCGACGATTTTCGCCAAATCAACCCTAAAGGTCAGGTGCCCGCGCTGCAGCTCAGCGATGGTACCGTGCTGACGGAAGGCGCCGCGATTGTACAGTATCTGGCAGACCTCAAACCCGATCGCCATCTTCTGGCGCCGGTTGGCAGCCTGACGCGTTATCACACTCTGGAGTGGCTGAGCTACATCGGCAGCGAGCTGCACAAAAGCTTTGGGCCGCTGTTTCGCCCTGGATACTCCGATGAGGTGAAAGCGCAGACCCGCAACCAGCTGGAAGCGAAATTCCGCTATGTCGATGAGTCATTACGTGACAGGCAGTGGCTGATGGGGATGCATTTCAGCGTCGCGGATGCTTATCTGTTTGTGGTGACGCGCTGGGCAAAAGCGCTGGGGCTGGATTTGTCCGGCTTTACGGCACTTGGGGCATGGTTTGATCGTGTCGCGGAACGTCCTGCGGTGCAGGCGGCGCTGAAAGCGGAAGGCTTAGCCTGAGAGAACAGGGCCGGTTAACCGGCCCTGATGCGTTACAGCTTTTCTGCCGTGAAGTGCTGCGTCGGACGGGCAATGGCATCCTGTGCCGCCACCAGCTGCAGCTCATACTCGCCCATCTCATGAGTTTTCAGCATCACCTCATACACCGCGGCAGTGACGTGCTCCAGCGCATCCTGCAGTGATTTGCCGTGCAGCAGATTAACCAGCAGCAAACCACTGGTAAGATCGCCCACGCCGACGGGCTGACGGACACCGAAATCGACCAGCGGACGGCTGATGTGCCACGCGTCTTCTGCTGTTACCAGCAGCATCTCAAAACGGTCGCTGCGACGCCCTGCGCGTGCCAGATGCTTCACCAGCACCACACGTGGTCCCTGGGCAATCAGTGCCCGCGCAGCGTCTACCGCCGCGTCGACGTCAGTGATTGTACGTTCACTTAGCATTTCCAGCTCAAGCAGGTTCGGGGCGATAATGTCGCTGGCTGGCATCGCCATCTTGCAGTGGAACTCCGCCACACCCGGTGCCACGATGCAGCCTTTTTCCGGATGACCCATCACCGGGTCGCAGAAATACCAGGCCTGTGGGTTAGCCGCTTTGACCTGACGAACAATCTGCAGAATCTGCTCGCCCTGCTCCGCCGAGCCCAGATAACCGCTCAGCACCGCGTCACAGGTCTTCAGGCGGTCGATATCCGCAATGCCTTTAACGATGTCGGTTAAATGCGTTGCAGGCATGACCGTGCCGGTCCAGTGCCCATACTGCGTATGGTTGGAAAACTGCACGGTGTTCAGCGGCCAGACGTTTGCACCCAGGCGACGCATCGGAAATTCAGCTGCCGCGTTACCTGCATGACCAAATACAACGTGCGACTGAATCGCTAAGATATTTTTCACTAGTTTGCCCTGTCCTGCCTTGCCATAAAAAAGGGCCGGAAACCGGCCCTAAATCTTACTGCCAGTTAATCAGGCAGTAATGTTTCTTACCGCGACGCAGCAGCGTGTAGCGGTTAAACAGTTTGTCGCTGTCGCTGAAGCGGTATTCCGCATCGGACTGTTTTTCACCGTTCAGTGAGACGGCATTCGAACCGATCATGGTGCGAGCCTGGCCGCGAGACGGCACGAGCTCCGCTTTCACCAGCGCCTGCTGCAGGTCATCGTCTGCGCCCAGCGCGATAGTTGGCATACCATCCTGCGCCAGTTGCTCAAAGTCAGCTTCCGTCATTTCGCTTACAGAACCGGAGAAGAGGCTGGCGGTGATGCGTTTCGCCGCCGTCAGGCCCGCTTCGCCATGCACCAGACGCGTGACCTGCTCAGCCAGCACATACTGCGCGCGTGGCGCGGTACCGCTGTTTTTGTCCTCTTCTTCCAGCGCGTTGATCTCTTCTATGCTCAGGAAGGTGAAGAACTTCAGGAAACGATAGACGTCAGCATCCGCGGTGTTGATCCAGAACTGATAGAACTTGTACGGACTGGTTTTCTTCGCATCCAGCCAGACTGCGCCGCCTTCCGTTTTACCGAATTTGGTGCCGTCAGACTTGGTGATCAGCGGAACGGTCAGGCCAAAGACCTGGTTCTGATGCAGACGACGGGTCAGATCGATACCAGAGGTGATGTTACCCCACTGATCGGAGCCGCCGATCTGCAGCGATACGCCGTGCAGTTCATTCAGGCAGGCAAAGTCATAACCCTGCAGCAGATTGTAGGAGAACTCGGTAAAGGAGATGCCCTGATCGTCACGGTTCAAACGCTGCTTCACTGCTTCTTTGTTAATCATCTGGTTAACAGAGAAGTGCTTGCCGATATCACGCAGGAAGGTCAGCACGTTCATGCTGCCGAACCAGTCGTAGTTGTTGGCGGCGATGGCGCTGTTGCTGCCGCAATCGAAGTCGAGGAATGGCGCCACCTGCTGGCGGATCTTTTCAACCCATTCGTTGACGGTGTCACTGGTATTAAGTTTACGCTCTGCGGCTTTAAAGCTTGGATCGCCAATCAGGCCGGTTGCACCCCCGACCAGGGCTACCGGCTTGTGGCCGGCATCCTGAAAACGCTTCAGGCAGAGCAGCGGTACCAGATGACCCAAATGCAAGCTGTCAGCAGTGGGGTCGAAGCCGCAATAGAGCGAAATTGGCCCCTGTGCCAGTTTCTCTGTTAACGCGGCTTCATCCGTCACCTGGGCGATAAGGCCCCTCTCCTGCAATTGTTGTATCAGGTTACTGCTGGTCATTACTGACTCCAAATTGATCAGACTGCACCTATGCTGGTACACAGCTTTCCGCTGACTTGCGGAATCGAAAAAAATCAGGGCTATAGCATAAAGCGCTGGCGCTTTCTGTGCCAGCGCTGATAGGGAGAAATCGTGCAGATTCAGGGAGCCAGACGGTCGATTTTCCAGCCGTCATTGTCGCGCTGGTAGATGAAACGATCGTGCAGACGATGTTCGCCCCCCTGCCAGAACTCCATTGTGTGAAATTTCACCCGGTAACCGCCCCAGAAGCTGGGCAGCGGCACCTCGCCCTGCTGAAACTTCTGTTTAAGCTCAAGGAACTTCCCTTCCAGAATCCCGCGCGCCGAAATCCGGCTCGACTGCTTCGATACCCAGGCACCAATCTGACTGTCACGCGGGCGGCTGTGGAAATATTTCAGCACCTCCAGCGGCGACAGTTTTTCCACTTCGCCCAGCACCATCACCTGACGTTCCAGAAAGTGCCACGGGAAGTGCAGGCAAATGCGCGGATTGTGCGCCAGCTGTAACGCCTTACGGCTGCCGAGGTTGGTGTAAAACACCATGCCCTGCGCATCAAAGTGTTTCAGCAGCACAATACGCTGCCACGGCTGACCCTGCTCATCCACGGTGGCCACGGTCATGGCAGTAGGATCGGGCAGTTTTGCCTCACAGGCCTGGCTCAGCCACTGTTCAAACAGCGCGATCGGATTGTCCGGCAGATCCTTGCGACGCAATCCGCCGCGGGTATATTCACGCCGCAGATGGGCAATGGTGTGTAGCGTTTCGCTGTCGCTCATTAATGCTCGCCTATTCAGAGATAAAGTCAGCTGGCAGGTTGCAGCTCACAATCATTCACGACAATTTTATCGTTACGTTCGATAAATGCGCCGTTTCCTTTGGACCAGAAAACATAGGTGTCATCGCTGTAGCGCGCGCCGGAGGCGGAGACGGTCTGCTTCAACGTTAAAGGCTTGCCATCCATAATGAAACTTACCTGCTCCTGCGCCTCGTCCAGCGTCACGGTCAGGGGCATTGTTCCGCAGCGATAATGCAGGGTCTGTGGCGATGCCGGCTGTTTATGCATCAGGCTACAGCCTGACAATAGCAGCACCGCGACAACGGTTAATCCTTTCAACATAAGCGGGTCTCCTTCACGAGTGAAGCTGGCATTATAAGAAGGATTTGTCGCGAAGTAAGTGGGAATCCGCGCCAATCTGGAGGATGCTGTCAGCCAGGCTGAATTATTGCGCCTTTTCAGACGGTTGTCTGAATGCACAGGCCGTGTTATCAGGCTACGCTCTATAGATCTTAAGCGAGGAAGACAAACATGAAATTTGATAACGAAGATGCATTTAAGCTGGCCGTGGCGTTTATGAACCATAAAGAGAATGCCACCATCGCCAGCAGCTACTTTAAAACCTTTATCGACACCTACCAGAAGTTTGACCGCTGGCTGAGCGCATCTGACCCGGTCAGCGCCATGAAAGCGGAAAAAGCGGCCGCCAAAGCGGGCGAAGACTCTATTCTCTGATCCTTTTTTCACGGGTCCGATAGCCCTTCAGGCGTCGGACCCGCGAATAGCGCCAGGTGCCGCCATCGACGTGGCATCCTGCATGCGATTCTTCCGCGTTAACGGAATTATCTGCGCTCTCTATTTCCCGCTTTTGCTCCGTTTTTTATTTCGATGCGGTCAGGGCTCAGCTGAAACGCATAAACAGCCGCATGCATTTGCAATAAATGCTATTCGCCGGCGCCATGCCTGCTAATTAACGCAATACACTCTGTTTTTGTATAAAAAACAGGCATCGACGCGCGACAGAGCCAGCAAAATTTATAAAGCCGTCTATGCTGTAAACGTCTGGATATACTTCATGGAGCAGAAAAATGAAAATGAAAACCCTGTCAGCCATCGCGCTGCTGGCACTCTCTTTAGGTACGCTTGCAGGTTGCGCCTCGAATCAGTCTATTAAGACGACCGATGGCCGCACGATTGTGACTGACGGCAAACCGCAGATTGATTCAGATACCGGTCTTGTTTCTTACCGTGATGCTCAGACAGGAAAAACTGAGCAGATCAATCGTAATGAAATCAGTAATATGAGCGAACTCGACAACTAATATAAGGTGAAGACGATGAAAAAAGCGCTGATTTTACCTCTCGCCGCATTGATTGGTATGACCGTATTAACTGGCTGCACCCGTACCAGTTATGCGATTCAGACTAACGATGGACGCACCATTATTAGTGATGGCAAGCCTTCTGAATCGGACGCTGGCCTGCTGGCCTATACCGATGCCAATGGTGTGAAGCAGCAGATTAATAAAGCAGACGTTAAAGCCGTCTCTGAAGTTCCGCACAAATAATCGCAATGCTGTTCTCGCGTTAATAAAGTCGCTTAAGAGCGGCTTTATTTTTGCCTTTTTTTCGCCTTTTACCTGATATAGCCCCACTCTCAGAGCGGGCTTTTTTAAAGCAGAAATATCCGATGCGATATGGCAATAATATTGCAGAGCATTATAAGGAACTGTGCAATTTATCGTTTATACAGGCGTAAAAAACCGACTGGAAAATGCTGTTGCGCACAGGCCACATCACTTATCTGAATTTCAGGCAAACGTCTGCTTCTTTAACCAGAACAATAGTTCAACCTGTTCACTTCAAAAATAATCTATTGTTTTTTATTATTTACTATCATGAAGTTATATCATGACACAAAGGTTCCCTTTATTTTTAACATAATTATCTGGTGCCGTCTGTAACTTATGACCTTTTAGTCCAGCGCCTCTTTAACTAGACTATTTATATCGCTATCAATCAGGAGGCTATAAATGATTTATCACGATACAACGACTGGTCATATGATTCTTGGTGAAGCAGCAATTAATCTGGCATTTGAAGAACAGGATATTACGCTGGTATCGCTGATTCGTCAGTTGGGCGAAATGGCCGAAAAGGAGTGCAGCGATGAACGTGTAGAGCAGATTGCTGATGCACGACACTGGCTCAAAGGTTTCATTGAAGATTCGCCTCGTGACCGCGCCGAATTAAACTGGCTGGTCGAGACCGGGCAGGCACCGGTTTCCCTGAAAGATTATCGGTAGTCATAAGGCTTCGACGTTTATTTCTCATGAGAGCCGGACGCCCTTCTGGCTCTCATGCGCTTCATACTGCTGTCCCTTTGCTTCTCTTTACGGCCGCTCTCTCGCTGCCCGGCATCCTGACCAAAAAACGTCATTCATCATTACGCTGAAATAACTGTACAGATTCACTTTTTGCGTATAACTTCGCGGCTATTCGATCGTTTTTACATCAACAGCCAGGAAACGCACCATGTACCCGAACCCGAGACTGCCGCGGACGGCAGACGATATCGCCCGTTATTTCAATGCGGCAAGCCTGCCCTCACAGCAGGAGACACTGGGACAGGTAGTCGTGGAAATTTTGCATGCCGGCGGGAATGTGAACCGTAAGTCGATCTGTACCAAACTCCTGCGTCGCCTCGAAACAGCGTCCACTGAGGAAGAAGAGCGCCACTATCGCGCGCTCATCAGCCTGCTGTTTGGTCGTTAATCATCGCCACGCTTCGCCCCGGTCAGCGCGTCAGTGGCTCCCCACTCTCCGTCACCCGCTGTGCCTGAGGATGTTTCGCTGTCTGGGTTTCAAACCCACCACGGGCGGCAAAAACAGAACAGCCAATGGCTGCCACGAGTGTCAGTAAGATTGAAGTTTTCACGAAACGGGCCTTAATTTTCCACGCAATAGAATAAAGCGTAAAAGCCTGGCACATAATCAGACCCGGGGAAAGGAAGCGGAAGAATTCCTCTGTCCGGAAAGCGTATATCAGAGAAGCGCCTGTTTACGGATGCTGCTGTCCCCACTCAGAACACTTATCCCAGTATTTTCAATGCCAGCGCCAGCGTCTGCTCTTCATGGATCACATCACTGACTTTGCCCGACACGCGCATACCGTATGCGATGCAGAGAATTAAACCGGCTGCCGCTTCACTGTCCAGCGTGCGATTGATAGAGCCATCCTGTTGTCCCAACTCCAGCAATGAAACCAGGAAGCGCTGACTACGCTTGATGACATCATCAATGCGCTGCGCAAGGTCTTCATCCATCGTCTGCAGCGCAATGGCGCTGGACACCACCAGACAGCCGCATCGCCCCTCAATGGCACGCGCCGAATCCAGGTAGAACTGTAACAACTCCGTGATTTTATCCCGTCCGCTGACACAGGGTGCCAGACGGCGGCGCAGTTCGGTATTTCTCAGCAACAGATAACGTTCGAACACCAGCAGAAAGAGGGAGCGTTTGTCTTTAAACGCTTTATAGATGCTGCCTGCGGAGAGGTTCATCGCCTCCCCCAAATCGCCTATTGATGCCGCGTGATAGCCTTTTTGCCGGAAAACGATCATGGCACGATCCAGAGCCTGTTCAATGTCGAACTCCCTGGGCCGTCCCCGCTCTTTGTTTTTATGCGCTGTCGCTGTCGTGCTCATTAATTACCGGCCTGAAGAAGTGCGTTCCTGTCAGAATCAACAGGGATTCTATCCCAGGCTCGGGTAACAAGTATAGCTGGCGGCGATCAGCCCGCAGCATACATTCGGACAGATCTCTGTTCCTGTCGCTGAATGGCAGAGGGGGTGTAACCGGTTGTGACCTGCAATCCGGCTCAGGTTACAGGACAAACCGCTCATGATTCACTCAGGTAGTAACGCGTTTTTTTTGCGGCAATCAGCCCGTTGCTGTGTGTTTATTATGGTCAGCCATAATCTGAGCGGCTTAATTAACAGCCTGGCGTGGTTCTCATTGTCAGCAAAATATAAAAAGAGTCGGTTTTTTATATCGCTGTTATCGTCGACCGCGTAAAGCTCATATTCATGATGATGGCGGGCCAGCACCTACTTCAGCACAACCACCGGCAAATCCATTACCCGCGTGGTATAGGCAGGTGACAGCATCTCGCGCTTCATCGCCCAGGCCTTGTTGATCCCCTGCCCGGCAAACCAGAGTTTTCTGCTGCCAGGTTTGTTAATTTTATTAATCAGCGGCATCAGACGATGAGTGGTGTATTCCTCAATAGCAAAATGATGTGAAGCACGGCTTTGCTGATCGAGACAGTCAGTTGATGTGATTTTAAGCGTCCATTCGACGGTCCTCAGACCGGCCTGGGAGGAATCAGGCACGGTCTGATTCTGAATTAGTCGCGTTTTTCCATCTTTATCCAAAATACCGCGATGCTCAGCAGTAGACAGATAACAGCACCGACGCTGAACAGCAAATCAACAGCCAGATTCAGGCTGGCATGATCCACCACCGCACCTAACAGCACGGGCACCCAGTTAGCGATATAGGCAATGACGTAGAACAATGAAATCAGTTTTGCGTGACTGGCTGCAGGAGAGATCATATTTAGCAGGGTCGCACTTCCCACAAAGATGGCGCCATAGGAATATCCAGCCACAAGCAGTCCTGTGCATGCCCATACTAAAGAGTGGGTGCTAATAGCCCAGGTAAAAAACACAATCGAAATGGCCTGAGTAAGACAGCCGGCAGCAAGAGATGTGCGAGCGCTAATCCGGCGGCTCAAAATCTGACTGATACCGGCCACCATTAAGTATACCGCAATCACATAGCCATAAACGCCCTGACTATGAATGCCGAGCAGATGCTCCGATACTGCCGGTCCAATCGACAAAATACTGGCGGCAAACTCCCAGCTCATAAACAGAGCGCCAGCGCACAGGAAAAAACGTATGCCAGTCGCTTTCAGTCCGGCTTTAAGTGTCGTACCCGCTGAAATGGCAGACGAGGATGGCGCAGCCTTGGGTTGATCGTGATGACGCACTGGCCAGCTAAAACGTAATCCGATCAGGGCAATCGCAGCCGTGATCATAATCAGCAGAAACGGCAACGTCTGGCTGTGGAAATTTGTCTGAATCGCCACGCCGCTAAAAACTGGCCCCAGTGCCAGACCGGTGGTGAAAGAAAGCGTTGCGAGCAGAGCTGCAGCTTTACCGCCATCTTTAGGGCCAAAACGCAAAAGGGCAATATTAGCTGCGCCGGTTAATGCCCCGGTTCCTACGCCCGCCAGCAGGCGTGCCATAAACAGACAGGCAAACGAATCGGCGAGTGAAAACAGCAATGCACCTGCGAAGACGGCCAGTAGTGCAGGCATCATCAGGCTGCGCAGGTCAGCAACTTTCCCTGCAAGATTTCCTACACTGAACAACGCAATCAAAACACCTGCCGCATACGCGCCATAAATGATTGTCAGGCTGACGGCGGTTAAGCCCAACTGCTGTTGATAGAGGGGATAAAGCGGCGTTGGTGCACTGCTGTTCAATAAGGCAGCGACTAGCGCCAGTGCAAGAAAGAATAAAACGCTCTTTTTGGAAGCAGAATTCTTTTTGTCTGTCGGACGACTATCAATAGTTAACACTTCTGACATTTTTATTTCCTGAGCTGTAGATAAATCAACTCTGTGCAGCGAATGCGAATACCACAGAGCAGCAAACAAAGTGATGATAAAACCTGCTTATTCCCTATGGTAGAGACAAGATTGCATCACAAGCATTCATTTATGCAGCTTGATAATCCGCACTGAATGTGTCGTGTTACGCTGGATACGGGTTATAGCAATGCAAATCGCTAATAAGGCCTGCCCATAAAAAAATGATTAATTAGCGCTGCTATTAATCATTTATAACTACCGCTTTTCGATCCCCATAAGCTCAAACATATGGAAGGATAGATAACCACTCGTATAAATGTGACTGATTTGCTTATTCTGTAATTGAGCAATAAGGGCCTCGGCATAATTCAAAGCAACATCTGCTTTGATAGTTTCTCTTCCAACAACTTTATCTGAGGTAAACGCCGGGCAGGTAGTGTTAAAAAAATCATCTTCAAAAAATTTCATTTTCTAAATCCATTAGAATAAAAATAAAGATAATCAGAAGTAATGAGGAAAAAATGTGCGTTATATGAAAGGCTTCACATAACAAAACACATCGCGCCTATATCCAAAAAACGGCCCATCATAGTCACAATTCGAAATTATTAAAGTTGCATTAATGCTTCGCAACAATGCAAAAATACTTATAATTTTATGGTGCTGTTTATGATATGGCTTATGAGTTTTGATAATTTTTTAGCCACGCTGAAGATATCCGTTTAGTTAAAAATAACATGGAGCAGTGGATGAACTGGGATGATGTTCGCTTTTTCCTCGCATTAGCGAGACAAAAAACGTTGCGGGGTGCCTCAAAATCGTTGAACGTCGATCAGGCGACAGTCGGGCGCCGTATCGCCGCGTTCGAAAGCGCGCTCAGTTCCCGGTTATTTATACGTACGCCCCGCGCTTTTATGCTGAGCGAGTTTGGCGAACAGGTGATGGCAGAAGCCAGTGCTATGGAAAGCGCTATGCAGGCGATGAGTCGTAAAGCCGCCTGCGGCGATAGCATCCCTGCAGGTAACGTTCGCATCGCCAGCACAGACACACTCGCCACTGTGTTTGTCATACCTGCCATTCAGCGCCTGCGCGAACAATACCCGGATATCACCGTAACCTTATTGACCGGAATAGGCCTCTCCGATATCTCTTACCGTAGTGTGGATATAGCCATTCGTGGTGCCCGACCCGATTCTGAAGAGTTAATAGTTAAACGACTAGCGACCATTGATATGGGGCTTTACGCCAGCCAGCGTTATTTTGATCGGCTCGGAGAACCGCAGCAAGAAAGCGGATTGACTGATCATCAACTGGTCATGTTTCCGGCAGACATGGTGCCTCGTCATCGACAAAACCTGTGTGGCTTTGCAGTAAACAGCCAGCAAGTCGTGCTGGAATGTAATACACAACTGCTGATGCAATCCGCTATTAAACGCGGGATTGGCATCGGCCTGCTTTCGACATTTTTAGCTAACTGCGATCCGCAATTAATCCCGGTATTTCCTGAAAAGCGCGACCCGGTTGATATCTGGCTGGTGCTCCATCCGGATCTGCAAAAAGTCGCACGTATCAGGGCAGTGATTACGGCGCTGGAGCAGTGCTTTGCGGAAGAAACCAGGTTAAGAGAAATTTAGCAGACCTTGCGGTTTCAGTAGCTGAGGAAAACCACCCAACCTACTTAACCGCCGCCACCGGCAAATCCGTTACCCGCGTGGTATAGGCAGGTGACAGCATCTCGCGCTTCATCGCCCAGGCCTTGTTGATCCCCTGCCCGGCAAACCAGAGTTTGCCGCTGCCGCTTTTGTTAATATTATCGATCAGCGTCATCAGCTCTTCGCTATTGCGGCGTGGCTGATGTTCGTCAAACAGATCAAGCTGAGCCACGCCATGGCTGAAAAAATCTCCCAGTACGATGCCCGCTTTCATGTAGCGATGCCCCTCAATCCAGATGTTATCCAGACACGCCATCGCAACGCCGACAATGTCGCGCGTGTCCTGCGTCGGGATCAGCAACTGACCGGTAGACTGATTACCATAAAAGGGTTCATCCGTAGCATGGGGGCTGGTACGCACAAAGACCCCTACCTGACGGCAATATTGATTGTCACGACGTAGTTTCTCTGCCGCACGTTCAGCATAGGCGCAGACGGCTTCGCGCATCTGGTCGTAGCTGGAAATACGGCTGCCGAACGAACGCGAACACATGATCTGCTGTTTATCCGGTATCACCGACTCCAGCTCCAGGCAGGATTCACCACGCAGCTCTCTGACGGTACGTTCCAGCACTACGCTGAACTGTTTGCGAATAGACTCGGTGCTTTGGCAGGCCAGATCTTTCGCCGTCGTAATGCCCATGGCGTTGAGCCGCTTGCCGATACGGTGACCGACACCCCAGACCTCAGCCACATCGACGAGGGCCAGTAGTTTTTTCTGCCGTTCGGGATCCGACAGATCGACAATGCCGCCGGTTTTGCTCCACTTTTTGGCCGCAAAATTCGCCAGTTTGGCCAGCGTTTTGGTCTGTGCAATGCCAACGCCCACCGTCAGATGGGTCTCTTTGCGTATCCGCTCTCTGACCTGGTGACCAAAGCTCTCCAGCGCCATACAGTTCTGCACGCCGGTGAGATCCATAAAGGCCTCATCGATCGAGTAGATCTCCACCGACGGCGCCATCTCTTCCAGAATCGTCATCACCCGAAGGCTCATGTCGGCGTAAAGCGCGTAATTTGAGCTGAAAACCTGTACATTGTGATGGGTCAGCGCTTCGCGCATTTTGAAATAGGGCGCGCCCATTTTGATGCCGGCTTTCTTCGCCTCGGCGCTGCGCGCAATCACACAGCCGTCGTTGTTCGATAGCACGACGACGGGCTTGCCTTTAAGGTCAGGCCGGAAAACGGTTTCGCACGACGCATAAAAGCAGTTCACATCCACCAGCGCGAACATGCTCAATGTGTCGCTTTAATCACAAACGTCACTACGCCAAACACCTCCAGCGCATCTTCGGTCTGGATAGCGATCGGTTTAAATTTGGTGTTCATCGGCATCAGTTGCAGGCAGGGATGAAGCTGAAGACGTTTAACGGTGAATTCACCGTCGACGGCAGCGACCACGATATCGCCGTGTGAGGCGGTGAGCGAGCTGTCGACGACCAGCATGTCACCATCATTGATGCCCGCCTCAATCATTGATTCACCGCTGACCCGCACAAAATAGGTGGCGCTGGGATGCTGAACCATGAGCGCATTGAGATCGATACGTTGTTCGACATAATCCTGCGCCGGTGAGGGAAATCCACACGGCACACGTTCGATATAAAGCGGTAAAGACATGACGGCGCGGACGTCCGCAGGTTTAATGAATTCCACAATTACACTCCTTTTTCAGATTACTGTATATAAATACAGTAATAGCTAATCCCCCTTTTAATCAAGTGACGTGGACCCCTTTTACGCGAAGAGATTGATGGTAATGCACTTTTTTTTAACCGTTTTTCTCTTACTGGTGTGAGAATAAACGGAAACAGGTTACTTTCGCCGCACTGCGGTAATAGTCTCGCTTTTTACTTACAGTCACGCCTCTTATAAATTAATCCGCCGATTATTTTGACTTAAGGAAAATCCGACAACGACTCTCTGGCATGGGGTGAGGTTTGAATATTTAGCGCGGGCTGGTTATTCTGCCTTTTTAAAGCATGGAGGGGTTATGGCAGACGACGATCGCATCAAACATCTGGAAGAGGCAGTCGCACAGTTAACCGTTGAGACGACGGTATTAAAAGCGATACTCGGTCAGCAAATTGCACTGAATAATCTCAATTACAAAGGGAAGTTTGACGATGTACTGGCGGCGCTGGCGAAAGAATATGCCGAACGCGGTCTGGAGGAAGGTAATAATCAGGCCATCCATGATGCCCTGCGTGAATATATTAAATATGAACCGCCCGCAATGGAATAAGCAAACGTTGGGCAACGTTCGCTTGCCGACGACGTTATCGGCTCCTGAACGCTGCCCTTCCCTGATCGGCCTGCTTCAGCAGCCGTTTCAGGCGAAGCGGTCAGAGATTAAGGCTGGCTGTCACTCTCCAGCGCATCCTGAATCGCATCGGCCAGATTACCAATTTCATTCGCCACAGCCTGCAGGTCCCAGGAGGTTTTTGAGCCGGTTGCCGACGTAGAAGCGCTGACGGACTCCTTTGCCACTGACAGCGCGGCCGCCACAGCAACTGAACGTTTATGTTGTTCCTGAGTCACGCCCGCAGGCGGAATCGCGAAATAGTCGTGAACCATGATCATTTCCTTGTGATGAATAAGAGGCCACCTTAGCTTTCTGCATCAGGCGTGGGAAGTGAATTATGCAGCCTGTGCCGTCAGAAGCACAAGATTGCAGCAGCCTGCCACCGCACTCTGACACTGCTCTCCATTTGTGGTGTAAAAAGCTGTACAGCTTTTGCTAAAATTCTCCTGAAAAACCGTTTTCACCCCGTCAGACAATCCGGGTAAAAAACGCAGAAACGGCCGCCTCAAAAAAACCCGCCTGACAAAAAAACTCATAACTTATTGTATTAGTTTAATTAAATAAAAAAATCGCATTCAGCGCACTTTACCACGGCTTATACCAGGCTAAAAAAATGAAATATTCTGTCAAAGTTTCTTGTACAACTTTTAAATTCCTGTATAACTTTATCTCGTGATGTTAAATCACTTGTAACGAGGTGCTTTGCACCGCATCTGAAGGTGTTGTGGATTTCCACCTTCAGATGCAATTTTTTTGCGTCAGCCGGCAACCGGCTATCAACCGACGCACACTCCCCAATTCTTTATGAGGCCTGACATGCAAACAACAATGAATACAGAGTCTCAGATTTCTGATTACTTTATGAACTCTGGCGCCGCGATGACGACAGAAAAACAGGTTATCGCTGCGGTTCACGCTGAACTCGCCCATTCAAAAGCCCATGTCTCAGATAAAGACATTGTGCTGGGCCTGATTCATCGCCTGGAGAGCGAGCGTGACGTAGTTAAGCAGGATATTTACCGTCAGGCTCTGGAACACGTTTTGCAACGTGCAACGGCCACCAGTGAAAGCTGAATTGTTAAACAGCTATAGCGGAAGTGAGGATGCTTTCCCGTACTGAATCAGCCCCTTTTAATGGGGGCTTTTTTATCTCTTCTGCACTGAGTCATATGTCACTTTCTCATCGTTGATATTGCCTGTCCTGTCGTACCAGATATAGCTCCGAAAATGACCTATTTCCCCGCTTTTTTTACCGTAAATTCCGATTAATTGCTCTCGTTTCGCTTTATTTATCCGATATCTGTGTCCAGGCTTTTCCTGCATCTACTGCAAACACAGGCGAGGAAAATAGCTATGTTTCATCATTCATCAAAACTTCAATTCCCGGTTCGTGTAGAGAAGCCCGACCCAGAGTTTGCCATGCTGTTACAGCAAGCCATCGGCGGCGTCGAAGGTGAGATTCGTGTAGCGATGCAATACTTTTTCCAGGCGATGGGCGCGCGAGGTGATGCGCGGATTCGGGATCTGCTGATCTCCACCGCCACCGAAGAGCTGAGTCATATCGAAATGCTGGGCTACGCTGTGGCGCTGAACCTTGAAGGCGCACCGCTCTCTTACCAGGAAGCATCAGCCAAAGACCCGGTGGTTAATGCCATTCTGGGCGGCATGAACCCACGCCATATTCTCTCTTCCGGTCTGGCCGCGATGCCGGTAAACGCCAACGGCATGCCGTTCGACATGAGCCACATCTACGCGTCCGGCAACGTGGCCGCCGATATGCTGGCTAATGTCACCGCAGAAGCCACCGGTCGTGTTCTGGCGACCCGCCTCTACAACATGACCGAAGACAAAGGCATGAAGGATTTCCTCTCCTTCCTGATTGCCCGTGACACCATGCACCAGCAGCAGTGGCTGGCGGTGATCGAAGAGATGGGCGGATTGAACGCGTCGCTGCCGATCCCCAACAGCTTCCCGCAGGAACATGAAGCGCAGGAGCACGCTTACTACTGCCTGAATACCTCGCTGGATAAACCGCTGCCGGAAGGTCGCTGGAGCAGTGGTCCAGCTTACGATGGTCATGGTCAGTTCAGCGCGAAACAGCAGCCCGATATTCTGGGTGATGAACCGATACTCGGCAATGCCCGTCCCGGTTCCGGTGCACAGTCAGAACAGATCGATGGCGTCACACCACCAAAACCTTAATCCCTCGCCTGTCAGGGTCCAATGCCCTGACAGGGTTGATCCCTTTTTACGGAGGAAAAGTCATGTCATCCACTCAGCGTCCACTCCCCCCTTTTGCCGCGCAGCAGCAGACGTGGCCAGGCAGTACTGCCGCGATGCAGCCACAGCCCGATCACGGCGAAGAGAGCTATCAGGGTTCCGGCCGTCTGGCGGGTAAAAAAGCGATTATTACCGGCGGGGATTCTGGCATTGGCCGGGCCGTGGCCATTGCCTTTGCCCGGGAAGGTGCCGATGTGCTGATCTCTTATCTTGATGAGCATGAGGATGCGCAGGACACCGCCCGGCTTGTCGAGGCCGCCGGTCAGAAAGCGCTGCTGGTGCCAGGCGACATCACCGATGCCTCACACTGTAATGCGCTGGTTGATAAAGCCGTTGAAGCCTTTGGTGAGATTAACATTGTGGTCAATAATGCGGCATATCAGATGACACGCGAGTCGCTGGAGGAGATCAGCGACGACGAGTTTGATCGCACCATGAAAACGAATCTTTACGCGATGTTCTACATCACTAAAGCGGCCACAAAGCACATGCCAGCGGGCGGATCGATCATCAACACCGCCTCGATCAATGCCGACCAGCCGAAACCGAAGCTGCTCGCCTACTCCGCGACTAAAGCCGCCATTATTAACTTCTCCGGAGGCCTGGCTGCCCTGCTGGCAGAGAAAGGTATCCGAGCTAATGTGGTCGCGCCCGGTCCTATCTGGACACCGCTAATCCCCTCGACCATGCCGGTTGAACAGGTGAAAAACTTTGGCAGTGAAGTGCCGCTGCAGCGTGCCGGTCAACCTGCTGAGCTGGCACCCACCTACGTGATGCTGGCCAGTGACGAAGCCAGCTACATTTCCGGCGCGACTATCGCCGTTACGGGCGGCGTGGCTATTATTTAACGTTCGCCGCTTCCCTGGTCTCTTCGGCCAGGGAATTTCCTATCAGTTTCTGCGCGATCCCCCACTGATAAAGCGGGTCCCGCGCCAGATTCTTCATTTTCACTTCGCACATGATATCGAAATCCTGGAACGACAGTGCCCACGCATTCAGCGTCGGATTAAAGAAGTAGTCGGAGTGCGCCCGCAGTTTGCTTTTGCTCACACCCAGCTGCTGCTGATCGGGCCAGCCCTCCTCCGGAATAATTCCCTCCTGAGAAATCGAATAGTGCAGCACCGGCCGCATACCCCGCCATGAGTCAATGACGCTGGCAACACGCGCGTCATCCGGCTGAATAAACTCACTCTCTTTTACCCAGTGATGGTGAATATCCAGCACCACCGGACAGAGGGGTGCCGCCTGCAGCACATCATCCAGCGAGCAGGAAATCTCATCATTTTCAACCGTCAGCATCCGCCGCGCTTCCGGGCTGAGCTGAGTAAACGCGCGTTTAAAACCGTCGAATCCCGCCCTGCCATTCATATGAATGTTGATTTTAAAATCCTGGAAGGTCTTACCGTAGCCCATGAGACAGGCGCAAAGCGCGTGATACTCCACATCTTCCAGTGCGCGCGTCACCACATCCGGATTATCGGAAGCCAGCACCGTATATTGTCCCGGATGGAATGAGAGCCGGATTTGATGCGTCCGCGCCAGCTCGCCACAGCGGGCAAAGAGTGGATAAAGCTCAGGCAGAAATTCCGCAAAGAGCGGCGTGGCTTCGGGAACCGTATAGAGCGGCAGCAGGTCGCTGCCGATGCGCATCATTCTGAGTGGCGCCGGTAACGTAGCCAGATGCTCCAGTGTCAGGTAGAGATTATTAAGGTTAGTAACGGTAATCTCATGAATCAGCTGATGACGTTCAGCCTGAGGTAAACTCAGAAATCGTTTACGGGTGGTGGCGCGAAACGGGAAAAACTGTTTACCGTCGCTATTGAGATACTTACATGCAAAACCTAATTTCATGTCTGCTCCTGATTTATGCTTATCAGAAGTGTAACAGGCCTCTGGCGACCAGCCAGTCGCGGGCCACAGAGATCGGGGTTAACCATGACAGGGAGAATCACCATGCAGGGTCACCAGATCCAGCGCACCGCTATCGACGCGGCTGAACGGCTGCCCGCCGCCGAATCAGGCTATCCTTTCGGGCCGGAACATCAGGTTTATAAAGTGTGTGGAAAAGTGTTTTTACTGCTGACGGAACTGCGGGGCGTGCCGATTATCACCCTGAAGTGTGAACCGCAGCAGGCAGAGCTGCACAGGGTGATCTATCCCTCGATCACCGCCGGTTATCATATGAATAAACGTCACTGGATCACGGTGTATCCGGGTGACGGCCTCTCACCCGGCCTGATTCAGCAACTGGTTGAAGAGTCGTATCAGCGAGTGGTGCGCGGCATCCCCGCCTCACGCCGTCAGGCCTGGGTGGGATGACGGCGGTGGCAGCGCGTCACAGAAACCCCGCTGTCATCAGCGGGCCATCCGATCCCGGCCCTTCACTTAATGGTGCAGCATCTCTTCCACGACCTGTGGATTTGTCATCTGGTAAGGGTAATAAGTTGGCCAGTTGTCCATTTCAGCCAGCAACGTCTGCTGAGACTGATTACCTATAAAGATGTGGAAGTGAGCAGACTTGCGTGGGCCGATGGTATGATCGCTGAACTGCACATATTTCGGGGCGTTGCTGCTGGCGTCCTGACACTCAAACAGGTAACGCACCCCTTTTTTACCTGAGGTATAGGTCAGGATTTTGTGGCCTGCATAGCGATAGTGGCAGGCGCTGACCCGATCACCGACATGGAACTCCATTACCCCGTTTTCAATACCGATAGTATCGACGTCGGTGGCGTAGCCTTTGCGATAATAAGCTTTAATCTCCTCTGCCGTTTTGCTCTTGTCCTGCTGCGCTTTCTTCTGCCAGACCGGATCCAGCTCGCCGCTTTGCAGCAGCGGATAAACTGACTGCCACAGCCCGTCCCAGTCAGAGAGTGGGCGATCTTTCACGTCGCTGTCAGCAAAAACCCCTTCGGCTGCTTTCTGCTCCATTACTGATAGCGGTTTGCCATGTGTATGCGTGCTATGTGCCAGCGCCTGCTGGCTGATGAGCAGCGCGCCCATGATTCCCATCCATTTACCTGCATGATTCGTCAAAGCCTGATCCTCAGTCAACATTACAAAATGAAATGTTATGATATAACATTTCTAAACTCAATCAGGAATGACACCTCTCCCTATTAATTTTATTTATAGATTTTCACCCTCTCGCGGAATATCACGCAGTCCGGCGAGAGGCGAATCTGACAGGGTTACAAAGCAGGTAGCCAGCATAGCGGGTGCGGGCTGACACGCCGCTAAGCCAGACGGCACAAGGCGTGGATAAGCGAAGCGATAACAGACATTCAGACGTAAGCGTGGTTTTTCTGCCGGACAAAAAAGGGACAGTGACAGCGGTTAAATGGCCGGTTTACCCTCAGTATTGTTCAGGTTGTTCTATATTTAGTGTCGTCGAAAGTAAAATAACAGCTGGAGCATAGATTCATGTCGAAAGAAACAGAGAAGAAACCCCTGAGCGAACACGCCCCCACCACCGGTCCGGAATCATCAGAACCGGGTCTGGGATCGCTGGCACCGAAAGATGGTTCGCATCAGCCCCCAGCCGAACCGACCCCGCCAGGCAAACAGCCCACCGCCCCGGGCAGCCTGAAAGCGCCACAGACACACAGCGCCAAACTTGACCAGCTTGAAGCCAGCCGTAAAAACGGCACCCATCAGGCCCTCACCACGAACCAGGGCACGCGCATCGCCAATGACCAAAGCTCACTGCTCGCGGGTTCGCGAGGTCCGACGCTGCTGGAAGACTTTATACTGCGTGAGAAAATTACGCATTTTGACCATGAACGTATCCCGGAGCGTATCGTTCACGCCCGTGGTTCTGCCGCACACGGCTATTTTCAGCCTTACCGCTCACTGAAAGATCTGACCAAAGCGCAGTTCCTGAGCGACCCCGAGCAGACCACGCCGGTGTTCGTGCGTTTCTCCACGGTTCAGGGTGGTGCTGGCTCTGCGGATACCGTACGTGATATCCGCGGTTTCGCCGCCAAGTTCTACACCGAAGAAGGTGTCTTTGACCTGGTCGGTAACAACACGCCGGTATTCTTTATTCAGGATGCCCATAAATTCCCTGACTTTGTGCACGCCGTTAAGCCGGAGCCGCACAATGAAATCCCGCAGGGTCAGAGTGCCCATGACACCTTCTGGGATTACGTCTCTCTGCAGCCGGAAACCATGCACAACGTCATCTGGGCGATGTCTGACCGGGGTATTCCGCGCAGCTATCGCACCATGGAAGGTTTTGGCATTCACACCTTCCGCCTGATCAACGCCGAAGGCAAAGCGACCTTTGTCCGCTTCCACTGGAAGCCGGTGGCCGGTAAAGCTTCGCTGCTGTGGGATGAGTCGCAGAAACTGACCGGTCGCGATCCCGACTTCCATCGCCGCGATCTGTGGGAAGCGATTGAAGCCGGTGATTTCCCGGAATATGAACTGGGTCTGCAGCTAATCCCGGAAGAGGATGAATTCAAATTCGACTTCGATATTCTGGATGCCACCAAGCTGATCCCGGAAGCGCTGGTGCCGGTGGAAATTGTCGGCAAGATGGTGCTGAACCGTAACCCGGATAACTTCTTTGCGGAAACCGAGCAGGTGGCGTTCCACCCGGGCCATATCGTGCCGGGCCTGGATTTCTCCAACGATCCACTGCTGCAGGGCCGTCTGTTCTCCTATACCGACACGCAGATCAGTCGTCTGGGCGGACCGAACTTCCATGAGATCCCGATTAACCGTCCAACCTGCCCGTACCATAACTTCCAGCGTCAGGGCATGCATCGCCAGGACATCGACACCAACCCGGCGAACTACGAGCCAAACTCGATCAACGACAACTGGCCGCGCGAAACGCCACCGGCTGCGAAAGGCGGCGGTTTCGAGAGCTATCAGGAGCGCGTTGAGGGCCACAAAGTGCGCGAGCGCAGCCCGTCATTCGGTGAATATTATTCCCAGCCGCGCCTGTTCTGGAACAGCCAGACGGAAGTCGAACAGCAGCACATCATTGGTGCCTACTCATTTGAACTGAGTAAAGTGGGCCGTGCCTACATCCGTGAGCGCGTGGTGGATCTTCTGGCACGCATCGATACTAAACTGGCACAGGGCGTAGCGGATAATCTGGGCCTCGCCCTGACCGATGAGCAGCGCAATATCCAGCCTCCTGCGGCGGTGAATGGCCTGACGAAAGATGACAGCCTGAGCCTCTACGCTATCCCGGATGGTGAGATTAAAGGCCGTCAGGTGGCACTACTGCTGAGCGATGGTGTGAAGGCGGCGGATGTGCTGGCGATTCTGCAGGCGCTGAAAGCGGAAGGTGTGCACACAAAACTGCTGGCGCCGCATATGGGCCAGGTGCGCGCGGATGACGGTTCTGTGCTGCCGATCGATGCCACCTTCGCCGGCCTGCCGTCTCTGACTTTTGATGCGGTGATGGTGCCGAATGGTAATATTGATGCCCTGCTGTTAAGCGGCGATGCCCGCTACTTCCTGCTGGAAGCCTACAAACACCTCAAGGTGATTGGTCTGGTGGGCGACGCGCGTCGCTTTAAAGCGCAGTTCGGTCTGGAAGATGCCGATCAGGAAGAAGGCATTGTGCAGGGCGACGCGGCGGAGGACGCACTGATGTCTGATTTTACGCAGGCGATGAAAGCGCACCGCGTCTGGTCACGCAGCCAGAAGGCACAGTCCGTTCCTGCCTGATGCGTTAAGTGAATAAAAAACCGCCCCTGGGGGCGGTTTTTTTATGCTGAAACTGTAGCACGGCCGCGTGCGCAGTGATCCGTCAGATATTCCGTTATCAGAAAGTCTGCCAGTTCTCATTGTCTGTCACGGCGACAGGCTGACGTTTGGGCACGGCAATCGCCTTCGCAACCGGTGCGGCGGAGAACGCGGCGTGCATGCTGCCGGTTTTAAAGACCGATACCGTTTTACGCAGGTAGCTCGCCTGCTCTTCCAGTGAGGCAGCAGCAGTCGCGGACTCCTCTACCAGCGCGGCGTTCTGCTGCGTCACACCATCCATCTCAGAAACCGCAATGCAGACCTGCTCAATACCACGGGTCTGTTCAGTGGAGGAGGCAGCGATCTCTTCGATCAACTGCGTCACCCGGCTCACCGACTTCACGATGCTCTCCATGGCGATACCCGCCTGGGAAGCGTGACCGGCACCGGTTTTAATGCGCTCGGCTGAGCGGTCAATCAATCCACGAATCTCCTGCGCGGCACTGGCGCTGCGTCCGGCCAGCGAGCGTACTTCACCTGCGACAACGGCGAATCCACGCCCCTGCTCACCGGCACGCGCGGCTTCAACCGCAGCGTTCAGCGCCAGAATATTGGTCTGGAAGGCGATGCTGTCGATAATGGCGATAATACCGGCGATCTGATTCGAGCTTTCGCTGATCTGATCCATGTTGGCGATAACGCGGGCAACGGTTTCGCCGCCCTGCAGGGCGGTGGCTGACGCCTCTTTCGACACCGTTGTCGCCTGCTGCGCATTGTCTGCGTTGAGCTTCACCGTTGAGGTGAGCTGCTCCATGCTGGCGGCGGTCTGTTCCAGTGCAGCAGCCTGCTGTTCAGTACGGGAAGAGAGATCGGTGCTGCCAGCAGAAATTTCCGCGGCACCGGTAAAAATAGAGCGGGTCGCGTCATCGACCGAAGTAATGGTCACCACCAGCGCATCGCGCATTTGTTGCAGCTCCTGAATCAGCAGGCCCATCTCATTGCGGCCTTCGTGCTGAATATCAGAGGTTAAATCACCTGCCGAAATGGTGCGCATATGCCCTGTCAGCCTGGCCAGCGGACTAATCAGCAATTTTTGCAGTCCCAACCAGACCGCCACGCCAATCACGCCAGTGATCAGGCTAATCGTCAGCAGCGCCCAGAGCGCATCTGTCAGACTACGCTGGTTATGTTCTGAAGTATCTTTCATCAACTGGATGTTCACCGCACGCCAGGCCTCATAGGCACTGTCGAGCTGGTCCTGCGCCGCCTGTGCTTCGAGGTTGCCATAGGCCGCGTAATTACCCTGCTTTAAAAAGGTAATTGAGGCCAGCATGGTCTCATGCATCTGCTGATAGGCGGTCTGAACCTGCGCCGACTGCGCTTCGCTCTGCCCCTCTTTGCGTGGCATCGCCTGCCAGGCTTTAAAGTCGGCATCGGCTCTGTCCGCAGACTGGCCCGCCTGCTCCAGCAGCGTGGCGATGGCGGCCAGTGATTTAGGATCCTGCTGGTTTTTCAGGAAACGGATAGCGACGCGGTTGATGGTCACGCGGGTTTTAATCAGGGTTTTCACCGCATCGCTCAGGTGCTGCTGCTGCAGGGTCAGCTGTTCTGCTGCCACGAAGTTTTTGTCGGCGTTTGAGACGCCGTTGTAAAACAGAAATCCGGTCAGGGTCAGTAACGTAATAAAGACGGCAAGCACCGCCAGAATACCGTGGGTTATTTTAAGATTTTTAAGCATGTCTGCAGGCTCATATCAGAGAAGTTAGAGTGGTTATCGGCTGGCTTGAGATTTATCTGAGTCTGCGAACAAAGAAGTTAACAAGACGCCACCTGCCGGGCGCAGCCAGCGCGCCGCTCAGGACAGAATAAAGTTGCGGCTCTGCCTGAACGCATTTGACGCTTAACAACCGACCCTGTGCTGTGGTTGAATTCGCCCCTTACTTTTTCGCACGTGGTTAACATGCATTACATTCAGAGTCTGATGAGTTTTATAGAGGGAAACAGAGTGCTGTCGATCAGCTTTAGCCTGTTGCTGCTGATCGTGGCCGGGCTGGTCACTCACCTGATCTGCAAATTCTTCATCGTCAAAGTGATCAGGAAGGTCTTTTTCAGCAGCCATAAAAAGGGTGTGCCACTGGATAAGGACATTCGCCTCTCTCAGAAGCTGTCAAATTTTGTGCCGGTAATTGTGGTCTACAACTTTCTGCAATTTATGCCAGGCCTGCCTGAAAACCTGAAAGTGGCGATTCAGACCATCTGCGGCATCCTGTTTTTTGTCTATCTGTCGATCTTCTTCAACGAAGTGCTGGAGATTGTTAACAACTCCTATACGCGCAAATCCAAGCGCAAGAATCACTCGATCAAGGGCTATATCCAGATTGGCAAAATCCTGGTGCATATCATCGCCGCAATCATGATTCTGGCGATTATGTCCAATAAGTCACCTGCCATTATTATCTCCTCGCTGGGTGCGGTTGCCGCGGTGCTGATGCTGATCTTCCAGCATACGCTGCTGTCGCTGGTGGCGAACATTCAGCTCTCCTCCAACGATGTCCTGCAACTGGGCGACTGGATTGAGATGCCGGACAGAAACATCAGCGGCGAAGTGATCGACATTGCGCTGCATACCATCACTATCCGCAACTGGGATAACACTATTTCACGTATTCCGACCAAGAACTTCCTGACCGAAACCTACACCAACTGGCAGGCGATGTTCTCGTCGGGTGCGCGCCGCATCATGCGCAGCTTTCATCTGGATCAGAAGTCGATCACCTTTGTGAATCAGGAGATGCTGCAATCGATGAGCCAGATCCGCCTTGCAGGCGAAACGATCACTGAGCTGCTGGATGGACGCGATATCAATGCCGTCGGCGAACGCTGGTTTATGGAGAACGGCATCACTAATCTGATGGTGTTCCGTAAATACCTGTCTGCCTGGCTGGCCCAACGCGATGACATTATGAAAGAGATGTATATCGTGGTACGACCGCTGAAGCCGTCGCCGGATGGGCTGCCGGTGGAGATCTACTGCTTCACCTCATCAATTTTCTGGGCGGATTATGAAAATACCCAGGCGGCGATTTTTGAGTATATCTATGCAATAGCCCGCGTGTTTGAACTGCAAATCTACCAGCATCCGGCAGGTTCCGATTTCGCCCGACTGGCTCAGCCACGGCCCGAGAGCCGGGATGCGCAGCAGAGCGGCATACAGTAACCGATGATGCGCGGTGGCAATCTCCTGCCACCGCCGTAGTAAACTTAGCTAAGCCTTAGCTCTTGCTGAGCGCATAGTTCAGCACTTTGTCATTTTTCATCTGCACGGTCAGCGTCTGCCCCTCGGTGGTGTTCAGGGTGCGCGCCTCGCTGTAGGTCCATTTCAGCAGCCGCTGTCCGTCCGGGTAAGGCGTTTCACTGTCAGGCTGACCAAACAGCGCAATCAACTGAGCTTTGGTGGTCTGACCGGCATGAATCTGCTGCAGATTACTGTTGTCCAGCCGATGTCCGACCCGATTAGAACAGGCGGCGAGCAGTAAAAGCGTGGCTAACAGAACGCGTTTCCTCACGTAACATCCTTTTGAAGTGTTCAGCGCCGCAGGTCATCCAGTACGACCTGCGCGATCGCGCTTAAGCTTATAGCGAATCCTCGCTATCCGGCAGGGTTTTCTGCGCCTGCACCGTCTCCTTTCCCCAGGCAGAGGCCGATTCAGGGTAATTAACGCAAATTAATGCCACCAGACACCTCGCCGCCCTGCGATTGCAACATCTTAGTCTATGATTACTTTCTGTATGCCGCGTGGAAGCGGTCTCACTCCCCCCTTCCCGCCGCATAACGCTGAACATCAGTCCTGCGTTCTGGCTGAAGAGACGCGCCAGCCCACCTGGCATCCTGGTCTCGCTGCACGGTTTATGATTTCTGACGCTTACGTCATCGACATCCTTTTCACGCGGTGGCCACCATCGCGTATTTCCAGGCTAAATGAGGCAACTGAATGGAATCCAAATCTTTTTTCAAAAGTTGGGGCGCTGAACGGGTTGCCAGTGATGAGGTGCGTTTCCGCCTCTGGGCAACCGGTCAGCAACGCGTGACGCTGCGGCTCTCCGGTAAAGACATTGAAATGACACCGCAGGCGGATGGCTGGTTTGAAACCCAGGTCGCGGGTGTGGCAGCAAATGCCGAATATGATTTTGTGCTGGCGGATGGCACGGCCGTGCCCGATCCCGCCGCCCGTGCTCAGAAAGCGGAGGTTAACGGCCCGTCGCTGGTGATCGATCCTGATGCGTATCAGTGGCAAAACACAGGCTGGAAGGGCCGTCCGTGGCAGGAGTCGGTAGTGTACGAACTGCACATCGGCACCTTTACGCCTGAAGGCACCTTCCGGGCGGCAATTGAAAAACTGCCGATGCTGGCTGAAACCGGCATCACCATGATTGAAGTGCTGCCGGTGTCGCAGTTTGGCGGTAATCGCGGCTGGGGCTACGATGGCGTACTGCTCTATGCACCCCATGCTGCCTACGGTTCGCCCGATGATTTCAAAGCCTTTATCGATGCGGCGCACGGCCATGGTCTGTCTGTTGTGCTGGATATCGTGCTGAACCACTTCGGCCCGGAGGGCAACTATCTGCCGCTGCTGGCGCCAGACTTCTTCCACAAAGAGCGCCAGACGCCGTGGGGCGCGGGTATCGCCTATGACGTGGATGCGGTACGCCGCTATATCGTGGAAGCGCCGCTCTACTGGCTGCAGGAGTTCAATCTGGATGGCCTGCGCTTTGACGCCATCGATCAGATTGATGATCCGAGCGAAAAACATGTGCTGATTGAGATTGCTGAGCGCATCCGCGCCACCATTACCGACCGCCCTGTTCATCTCACTACCGAAGACTGCCGTAACGTCACCTTCCTGCATCCGCGTGATGAAAACGGAGAAGCGCCGCTGTTCACCGGCGAATGGAACGATGACTTCCATAACGCCGTGCATGTGCTGGCAACCGGTGAAACGCACGCTTACTACCAGGATTTCGCCGACCAGCCGGAACAGCGGGTCGCGCGGGCGCTGGCCGAAGGCTTTGTCTATCAGGGCGAGGTTTCACCGCAGTCGGGTGAGCCACGCGGCGTGAAAAGCAGCCGTCAGCCGCCTGTCGCCTTTGTCGACTTTATCCAGAACCATGATCAGACGGGTAACCGTGCACAGGGCGAAAGGCTGGTCTCGCTGGCAGGTGCAGAGCGGACGCAGGTGCTGCTGGCCATGTTACTGGCCTCGCCGCACATCCCGCTGCTGTTTATGGGTGAAGAGTATGGTGAAACCCGGCCGTTCCTGTTCTTTACCGATTTCCACGGCGATCTGGCGAAAGCTGTGCGTGAAGGTCGCGCCCGCGAGTTTGAAGGCCATGCCGGTCACGGCGAAACGGTGCCGGATCCCAATGATGTCACCACCTTTGAACAGTCGAAGCTTAACTGGCCGCGCACAGAAACGCCGGAAGGTCAGCAGTGGCTGGCGCTGACGCGTCATCTGCTGGCGCTGCGTCAGGAACATATTGTGCCGCTGCTGCAGACGGCCGGGGGTGATGCCGGTCAGATAGTGAAAACGTCAGAAGGTTTCCTGGCCGTTCGCTGGGACTTCCCGCTGGGTACACTGTCACTGGCGCTGAACGTCGGCGACAGCACGCAGCCGATCCCGGATTTACCGGGCGAAACCCTGTTTGCCTGGCCGCAGACCGCCACCGAACTGATTCCCAACGCGATTGTCGTGCGTCTGGAAAAGAGAGAAGCAGAATGAATATTCCAACCGCAACGTACCGCATTCAGTTCCGCAACGGCATGACCTTTGACCGTGCGGCGGCGCTGGTGCCCTACCTGAAACAGCTGGGTATCAGCCATCTCTATGCGTCGCCGATCTTCAGCGCGACCGCAGAGTCGACTCACGGCTATGACGTGACCGACGTTAACCAGATCGAGCCGTCGATTGGCGGCCGTGAAGGCTTTGATCGCATGGCTGGCGCACTGAAAGCCGCCGGTCTGGGGCTGATTCTCGATATCGTCCCTAACCATATGGCCGCCTCGCTGGAGAACACCTGGTGGCGCGACGTTATTGAGCATGGCGAACAGAGTCGCTATGCCCATTATTTCGATATCGACTGGTCACGCCGCCTGACGCTGCCGTTCCTCGGTGACACTTTTGAGGCGGTGCTGGAAAAAGGTGAAATCAGCGTGCAGCGGGATCCGCAAACCGGCAAACCGGCGCTGGCCTACTTCGATAATTTCTATCCGCTGAAGCCGGAGACCTGGCAGGATCGGGAAGAGGCCGTACTGGCCCTGCGTGATGCCGCACAGATTGCTGAACTGCATGACCAGCAGCCGTGGCAACTGATCTCCTGGCGCGATGCGCCCAACAATCTCTCCTACCGTCGCTTCTTCGAAGTGACCGGTCTGGTGGGCGTGCGTGTGGAAGATAAAACGGTCTTTGATGCCGCACATCAGCTGATCCTCGAACTGGTCCACAGCGGCGCGGTGCAGGGATTGCGCGTTGACCACGTGGATGGTCTGGCCGACCCGCGCGGCTATCTGGAGCAGTTACGCCAGGCTGCCGGTCCCGACTGCTATCTTACCGTGGAGAAAATCCTCGGCGACAATGAACAGCTGCCTGACGAGTGGCCGGTTTCCGGCACCACCGGGTATGAGTTTATGGCTGCTCTCGCCAATCTGCTGGTCGACAGCGACCGCCTGAGCGGCCTGCGCAAGGCGTATCAGGCCGTTATCGGCAAAACCGTTGACATGAAAGCAGAGCTGCGTGCCGCCAAACTACTGATGGCGAACCGCAATTTCGCCGGTGAATTTAACCGGTTACAACAACTGGCACTGAAGATTGCCGATGCAGACGGCAAACCACAGCCGGAGGCGGAACTGAAAAATGCGCTGCGGGAACTGCTGGTTGCCTTTCCGGTTTATCGCACCTATGGCACGCCAGAAGGCCTGACACCCGCCGACACCGCGCTGCTGCAACAGGTGGTCAGCGAGGTCAAAGCCAGCGACCACGCGCCAGACACCCAGGCGCTCGACTTCCTGACGCGTATTCTGCGCGCTGACGTTGCCGACGCTGCTCGCGACGATGCCACGCAGTTCCGCACCCGCTTCCAGCAGCTGACCGGGCCGTTGATGGCGAAGTCAGTCGAGGACACCCTCTTCTTCCGTCAGCATATGGCGCTGGCGCTGAATGAAGTCGGCGCTGAACCGCTGGCACGTCACTTCTCGCTGGATCAGTTTCATGCCGAGATGCAGGCGCGGCGCGAACATCAGCCTGATGCGCTGTCAGGCACCTCAACGCACGATACCAAGCGCGGTGAAGATGCCCGTGCGCGTCTCTATACGCTGACCGAAGCGCCGCAGCGCTGGGCCGAGTGCGTCAGCCGCTGGCGGGAGATCAATCAGGACCATGTCGTTCGGCTGAAAGATGGTCCGGCACCGGAGCCGGCCGTCGAGTGGATGCTGTATGAAGCACTGGCCGGGGTCTGGCCCACGACGCTTCAGCCGCAGGATGCCGACGGCCTGGCGGCGCTGGAAGCCCGCTTTGTGGTCTATGTGGAGAAAGCGCTGCGTGAAGCCAAACTCCGCACCGACTGGGCCGATAACAACGACGCCTATGAAGAGGCGGTGCTGGGTTATGCCCGTCACCTGCTCGCGCCCGCTAACAGCGCATTCCTCAATGACTTCTGCCAGTCGCTGCAACCCTTTATGCGTGCCGGACTGGTTAACAGTCTGACCCAGACCGTGGTGAAACTTACCGCACCTGGCGTACCCGATATTTACCAGGGCAGCGAGGCGCTGGACTTCAGCCTGGTCGATCCCGATAACCGCCGCGAGCCTGATTTCGATGCCCTGGCGGCGATGCTTACCGCGCCACAGCACGACGGCAGCGAAGCACACTGGCTGCGTGGTCAGGTCAATCAGCAGGCAATTGTGAAGCTGCTGGCGCTGCGTCAGGCGCAGCCTGAGCTGTTCCGTCGCGGCGACTATCTGGCGCTGTCGGCGGAGGGCGAGCAGCAGGATAAGGTGCTGGCTTTTGCCCGCACGCTTCAGGATCAGGCGGTGATTGTGATTGTGTCACGCCGGGTGTTTAACGCGCTGCCAGAGAATCTCGATCAGCCACCCGCCGCGCGCTGGGCTGATACGGTTATCGCCCTGCCTGCAGCACTGGGCCAGCGTGAGTATCAGGATGTCCTGAGCGGTAAAACGCTTGATGCAGGCGACCAGTTGCCGCTTACAGCGCTGGCGGCACAGTGGTGCGCTGTGCTGGTCGCAAAATGAAAACCGGCATTAATGTTTTATACGCGTCAATCTGTTCATTGAATAACGAGGCATAAATGTCAAACAGTCAGCGTTTTGAAATTACGGCGGGTTACAGCCATTTACTGGGGGCAAACTTTGATGGTCAGGGCGTGAACTTCGCCCTGTTCAGCGCCCACGCCGAGCGGGTTGAACTCTGTCTGTACGATCCCAGCGGCAAAACGGAAATTGCCCGTCTGGAACTGCCGGAATATACCCATGAAGTGTGGCACGGCTACATTCCGGGGCTGAAACCCGGCGCGCTCTATGGCTATCGCGTCTATGGCCCTTATGATCCGGAAAATGGTCATCGCTTTAACCCGAACAAGTTACTGCTCGACCCGTACGCGCGTGAACTGGCAGGTGATATCGCCTGGAACGAGGCACACTTCGCGTACGATCTCTACCACGACGATAAAGATCTGACGTTCGACACCCGCGACAGCGCACCGTTTACACCAAAGTGCCGGGTTATCGATCCTAATGAATTCGACTGGCACGATCAAAACCGCCCGAACGTGCCATGGCCGAAAACCGTCATCTATGAAACCCACGTCAAAGGCTTCACGCAGCTCAACACGGCACTGCCACCGGAGATGCGCGGCACCTTTGACGGCATGAGCCATAAATCGACCGTCAACTACATTAAAAGCCTGGGCATTACCTCGGTTGAACTGCTGCCAGTGCACTGGTTCCCGGATGATCAGCATCTGCTGGATAAAGGGCTGAAAAACTTCTGGGGTTACAACACGCTGGGCTTCTTTGCGCCCGCGACCCGCTATTTCGGGCCGCGCGGCATTCAGGGCTTCCGTGACATGGTGCGCGCCTTCCATGATGCCGGTATCGAAGTGATCCTCGACGTGGTCTACAACCACACCGCCGAGGGCAATGAGCTGGGCCCGACGCTGTCGTTTAAGGGCATCGATAACTTTTCCTATTACCGTACGATGCCAGACCAGCATCGTTACTACATCAACGACACCGGCACCGGCAATACCGTCAACACCTCACATCCGCGCGTGCTGCAGATGGTGCTCGACTCCCTGCGTTACTGGTCAGAGTCGATGCATATCGACGGTTTCCGTTTTGACCTCGGCACCATTCTCGGTCGTGAGCCCGATGGATTCGACCCGCGCGGCGGCTTCTTCGATGCCATCATGCAGGACCCAATCCTGTCGCAGAAAAAGCTGATTGGCGAACCCTGGGATATCGGTCCGGGCGGCTACCAGGTGGGCAGCTTCCCGCCTGGCTGGGCAGAATGGAACGATCAGTACCGCGATACCGTGCGTGATTACTGGAAAGGCAACAACGTCTCTACCGACTTTGCCGCCCGCCTGCTGGGGTCTGGCGACCTTTACGATCAGCACGGCCGTCGTCCGTGGGCCAGCGTCAATTTCATTACCGCACACGATGGCTTCACCCTCAACGATCTGGTGTCGTACAACGACAAACATAACGATGAGAATGGCGAAGATAATAACGACGGTCACAACGACAACCGCTCATACAACTACGGCGTTGAAGGCCCGACCGATGACGAAGGCATTAACGCGGTGCGTGAGCGTCAGAAACGTAACTTCCTTGCAACGCTGATCTTCTCTCACGGCACGCCGATGCTGCTGGCAGGCGACGAATTTGGCCGCAGCCAGATGGGCAACAACAACGGCTACTGTCAGGACAGCGAAATCTCCTGGGTACACTGGGATAACCTGCCAGAGTCTGCTGAGGCACTGCGCGAGTTTACTCGTCAGATCCTGACGCTGCGTGCTCAACAGCCGTTGCTGCGCCGCGAAAACTGGCGCGACGGTATGGATATCAAATGGTTTAACGCCGGTGGCGGCTTCCAGCAGTCTGAGCAGTGGGATGAAGGCTCAACGCTGGGGGTTTATATCGGCCGGCCGGATCTGCAGACCGAGGAAGGCATCTGGCATGACGTACTGATGCTGCTTAACCCGTTTGAAGGCAATGTGCCGTTCCGCATTCCGCAGTTCGGTGAAGGTGGCTGGGTGCTGGAGCTGACCACCAGCGACACCGCGAAGCGCGGTCTGGTGATCACCAAAGAGAAGGATTTCGAACTGGAAGGACGCAGTTTCGCCCTTTTCAGACGTCCCTAGCCGTTAACTCCGGTTAAAAAGCCGTCATCTGGCGCAGCGCATTTCGCGCTGCGCTTGTGTTTCTGCCAATGGGTGCCAGGCTTAACCGGTTGTTAATAGTAAGAATTGATGCTGATAAGGAGGCATGATGTCCAGATTTACGCAGAAAGTTGTGGTTGTGACAGGTGCCGGGTCCGGCATTGGCGAAGCCAGCGCGAAGCGCTTCGCTGAAGAAGGGGCATCAGTGGTGCTGGTGGGACGTACCGCACAGAAACTGGAAGAGACGCTGGCTGGGATGACACCGGGCGACCACCTGGTGGCAGCATGCGACGTCTCAGAAGCCGAACAGGTTAAGCAGTTGTCAGAAACCGTGCTGAAGAAATATGGCCGTGTTGACGTGCTGGTGAATAATGCAGGCGTTATCGTGCAGGGCCGCGTTCATGAAGTCGGACTCGACGCATGGAAAACCCTGATGAAAACCGACCTTGATGGCGTTTTCCATGGTGTGCACTATTTCATGCCTGCCCTGCTAAAAAGCAAAGGCAACGTGGTCAACATCTCTTCCGTTTCCGGCTTAGGCGGCGACTGGGGCATGAGCATTTATAATGCAGCCAAAGGGGCGATTACCAACTTCACCCGTGCGCTGGCTATGGACTACGGCGCAGATGGCGTAAGGGTCAATGCAATCTGTCCTGGCTTTACCTTAACCGATCTGACTGAAGATGCCAGTCAGGACCAGGAATTGATGGAGCGCTTTTACGATCGTATTCCGCTGCAGCGCGCCGGGAAAGCCGATGATATCGCCCATGCCATTCTGTTTATTGCCAGCGAAGAAGCCAGTTATATTACAGGTGTTAATTTGCCGGTCGATGGCGGAATTACCGCATCAAATGGTCAGCCTAAGCAGGCATAAATATCAGGGCAGCGTTATTACGCTGCCTGTATATTCTGAGCACCTGCCCTGATTAATTCGCTTTATTCTCTTTTTTATACAGCAAATTAATGTGAATACATTAATGTCTTGGCGTATGACGGGTTGGCGTTGCCGCACGCGCCGTTTTAATTGCCGTACTGCTACTGGTCGGGCAAATAAACGTGCTCAGGCAGGCATTACAGAGCATAGCATTTGCGTGATGAACTTTTGCCACGGCCAGCGCCTGCTGGCGGGTATAAAGTGAACCAATAAAAATGCGTTTGTCGTTCTTTGACAGATTAACGCAACCTTCTTTGTGTAAAATCCATCCACCCATGGGGCGCGGGCACAGATAATAATAGCTGGCTTTAAGCATGGTAGTCATCCTGATAGTTGCTGTATGTATCTTAAAAAACGAACCAAAATTCGTAAGAGGTTTTTGTTGTAATCTGAAGTGTTACTAAACTAACTGAGAATTATCCCTAAAACCACTTTATTGCGTAACTCAAACTGACTTTGAGAATATACCCTTTTTTGCCGTTTACATCGCTTCAGGCATTCGACGCACTGAAACATTCCCACCCGTTTTACACCCCCGATTGTATTTGTAATGCTAATGCATCAATAAATCAGCAAAACTTAAAATAATGCATTAAAAACAACAGTCTAATGATTAAACCGGCAAGCATTCCCTGTAAGTACCCTCCGTTATGATTAGAATCACAACTAACAAAATTAACCCCCGCCGGGGTAAGTATGAGTATTGATAAACAGAGACTGAAAAAGAAAAAAAGCAGCCTCCAGCGCCCCTTTAAGCGAAGCGCCAGTGTGCCCGCCGTCGGGGATTTATCAATACCGCCGTGTGCAAAGAATAGGAATGGGCTTGAAAAAGTAAAACGATCGGTTTACTTTTGAGTCATGAAAAAGAGAAACGATATCATTCAGGCTGCCGAGCGGCTCTTCTACACACATGGCTTTCACGCCACCAGCACCGATCAACTCTGTCGGGAAGCCGGCGTCTCTACGCGTACGTTTTATCATCATTTCGCTTCACGCGAAGCACTGACCTCTGCCGTGCTGAGTGCGCGCGAGCAGCGTTTTATGGCTGAACTGCTGCCACCGCAACAGCCAGAGGCGATAGAGCAGCTGTTTGTGGTGCTGGGCGACTGGACCAGGGCGAACGGTGCCCACGGCTGCTTCTTCCTGAAAGCCTGGGGGGAATACGCTGAGCGTGACAGTGAGCTGGCCGCTCAGGCACTGGCCTTCCGTGCCACAATGCGCCACTACATAACACAGTGTGTGACGCATCTGTACGGTGCTGAAGATCGGCAACTGAGTGATGCCATCTGGATACTCTTCGAAGGCGCGATTACTACGGCGCTGCTCACCGGTCCCGCCGCAGCCCGACAGGCGGCTCAGGTCGCCCGTCAGCTACTGCGTCAAAACGGCGTGACCGGATGAGATCGTCTACCGCCCTGGCACTCACCGGCTTCAGTCTGATCGCCGCGACTTATGGCATGGCCCGCTTCTCATGGGGATTGATGCTGCCCGCTATCTCGTCAGATATCCCGTTTACCCCACAGCAGGCGGGGCTGCTGTCGGCATGCAGCTTTGCGGCTTACTGCTTCACTATTCTCACTTCAGCCGCGCTGACAGATCGCTATGGCACACGCGTGACCGCGCTGCTGGCCTCACTCAGTGCAACGGCAGGTCTGCTTCTGCTCGCCAGTGCCTCGTCAGTACTGATGCTGGCGGCCGGACTGTTTATCGCCGGATTGAGTTCTGGTCTGGCTTCACCCGCACTGGCCGCGGCAGTCAGTCACAGAATTCCTGCAGCACGTCAGCCGCGCATAAATACGCTGATTAATGCAGGTACCAGCGCGGGCATTATCCTGACGGTAGTGATCCTGAGCATGCTGCCAGGCGGCTGGCGCGCGGCCTGCCTGCTGTTTGCCCTGCTATCACTGTTCTGTGTGCAGCCGGTAATACGCGTGTTAAAGGATCAAGCGGCGGAACGTACCTCCAGAGTGCGTCACTGGCAGCAGCGATTGTATCGCCGCGCTATGCGTCAGCTGATGGGTATCGCGCTGACGTCGGGCCTGGTCAGTGCAGCCTGGTGGAGCTTTGGGTCGGCGCTTCTGCGTCAGCATGTCGGTGTTGATGCAGATACCGCCCGCTTACTCTGGCTGATTGCGGGAAGTGCAGGCATTGTGGGTGCGGCAACCGGCCTGGTCGCTGCCCGTATAGGGCTAAATGGCGTTTACCGGCTGTCATTGTGTGGTATGGCACTGCCGCTGCTGGTGCTGGCCCTGAGTCATGGTGAATCTATCGGCTTAGGTATCGCGGTTGCCTGTTGCGGCGCAGGTTACGTTACCCTGTCGGGCGTGCTGTTGGTCTGGGGCGCTCGCGCCACCGCCGAAGACCCGGCGACTGGCGTCGGCATCCTGTTTTTTATGCTGGCGGTAGGTCAGGTTGTGGGATCGCTGCTGTTTGGCCAGCTCTACGCCTGCTGGGGTGCCACTACGGCCTTAACGCTCTTTGCGATCGTTGCTCTGCTGTTGCTGTTTGTTTTACCGGCAGAGAACAGCGGTGAGGCGGTTAAATAAACAGGCGGAGATGAAAGAAATAAAATCGCCGGCAAACGTAATTAATAGTCGCTAACGTGCCATGCCAGACAGCCCGAAAATAGGTATCCGGAGAATGAGGCGTAATAATTTTACGTGGCGGACTCTATCGCGTGATAACAATCACCCGCGCGAATCAGATAGCGCGGATATTTTTAATGCGAGGATTAATTTGCTGCTGGAGTAAATCGTCTTCAGGACCCAGGTAATAAGGCACAGCGCACTGCTTACCGTCTTTAGTGAAAATAATCTGATTGTCGTGCAGAAATAGCGCCGTGAAATGGCCCAGCACCACGCCATTTAATTCAAAGCAGTGATTTCTGGCTGCATGCAGCCCCTGCTTACTATTCAGAAAATCCACAAATCGCATCACGCCACGCCTCCAGATAAATAATCGCCCCTGCCCTGATTGCAAAGATAATAACGTTAACTCTGGCCCGGATCATCTGACGAACACCGTTTTCAGAATAGGCTTAACCGCCATTGAGTCGTGGCACTAAATCCACCTGTTTTATTTAACTATACCTGCCAGGACTTTTCCTGGAGAACGGCGCTATAAAAAATCATTGAAAGGCGAAATATTTATATTGCGACCTCTTACCTCTCGCTATACCGTTGTTTTTTCACCAGGTGCAGATTTTTGGGGTAAAACCAGATAATGGAAATTTTTGAGGCTGATGAGCGCCACATCACAGCGATTCAGCAAATCTACGCCTGGCATGTCATTAACGGAACCGGCTCCTTTGAGACCGTGCCGCCCGACGCTGACGCGATTGGCGAGCGGATAGGTAAAGTTCAGCAGGCGGGCCTGCCGTGGTTCGTCGCTGTCAGTGAAGGTGACGTCCGTGGATTTTGCTATCTGGCCCCCTATCGTCCACGGCATGCCTACAGGCATACGCTGGAAGACTCTATTTATATCGATCCCGGATTTCAAAAGCGTGGAGCCGGTTCACATCTGTTAGCACATGCCATCAGGTGGGCTGAGCAGGCAGGATATCGCCAGTTGATCGCTAACATTGGTGACAGCGAGAATCAGGGTTCGATTGCCCTGCATCGCGCCGCGGGCTTTGAAATGACCGGCATTCTGCGATCGGTGGGTTTTAAACAGGGCCGCTGGCTGGATACCGTTTTTATGCAGCGTACTCTGGGACTGGGCGATTCAGCGTTACCGAGTAAAGACTAAATATTGCGCTGGCGAGAAAGGCACACGGCCCCACGTTCTCCCGTAGAGAACCTTCTGGTAAAGTGTGTTAACAAAAATTAAAAATTCCGGAAAACTTTATGTTGTCGACAATCATTTATCGCAGCCACATTACAGAGAATGTGCCGCTGAAAACCCTGAATGATCTGGCGTTAAAAGCGAATAAAATCAATAAATCATCCAATGTCACCGGAATTTTGCTGTTCAATGGCACGCACTTTTTCCAACTGCTCGAAGGTCCAGAGGCGGCGGTTAAGGCGGTCTACAGCCGGATTTGCCAGGACCCGCGCCATCATAATCTGGTCGAACTGCTGCGTGACTACGCCCCAGCGCGTCGTTTTGGTCACGTCGGAATGGAGCTGTTCGATCTGCGGCTGCATGATAAAGAGACGGTGCTGGAAGCGGTGCTGGCAAAATGCACCACGAAATATCAGCTGACCTACGCTGATCGTGCCCTGCAGTTCCTGCGAACTTTTGTCGAAGCGCGGGAAAAAGAGAACTATTTTGAAATTCCAGCCGCCAGCGGCTGGACGTTTATCCGTAACGAATCAGAACAGCGCGAAGGCGACGCGGCACTGTTGGCTGAGAATGCCGTCAGCTTTGCTTTTCAGCCTATCGTCGATCCTTTTGCCTGCGAAATTGTCTCGCTGGAGGCCCTGCTGCGTGGCCCACAGGGTGAATCCCCGCTGGCCTATTTTTCCCGATTGTCTCGGGAGCAGCTCTATCAGGTTGATCTGACCTCTAAAAAGGTCGCGTTTGCCCAGGCAAAGCAGTTGGGGATCGAGGGGATGACCTTGTCGATCAATCTGCTGCCGATGACTCTGGTGGAAATGCCCGACGCGGTGCCGTTTTTGCTGGCTGAGATTGCTGCCCAGGGGCTGGTACCGGAGCAGATTATGGTGGAATTCACCGAGAATGAAATCATCTCGCAACCTGAGGCATTTGAAGCCGCTATCAGGCAGCTGAAAGCCGCCGGCATCAGCCTGGCGCTGGATGATTTTGGTGCCGGCTTTGCCGGGCTTTCGCTGCTGACCCGCATTCAGCCCGACAAGATTAAGATTGATCGTGCCATCATTTCGGATGTGCATAAAAGCGGGCCCAAGCAGGCGATCATTCATGCCATTCTGAAATGCTGCTCCTCGCTGGAGATCGGCGTTATCGCCGAGGGCATTGAAAAGCCAGAAGAGTGGATGTGGCTTGAAGCGGCAGGCGTGACTCAGTTCCAGGGTTTCCTGTTCTCACAACCGCAACTTAATGGCCTTGCAGCCGTCGCCTGGCCCGAGCTGGTTTAATTCCACTACGATTTGGATGAATTTTCAATCCCCTGCCTTGCTGGATTTCCCGGCGGCTGCTAAATAATTAACAGCGCCGGGGGATCATCTTTCTGTCATCTTCCCGCGTCACAGTCAGACCTTACCCAGTCAGTGATTAAATGTTTAGCAGTCAGATGTTCAGTGTTTAGGCCAGCGCTACGCGCCATGCGTGCGACGTGACTCCAGGGACAGCATTTGAGGAACTGAATGAAGCAAATCATCCGCGGTGATAAAGAGCCCTCCCATATCCTGGCAGCGACCCGTGCGCTTGAAGCGCACTACTCACGCTACGGAGAAGGTAATAAGTACCATCCCATTATCTATTCTATCGCCTACCGCAGCCGGTTTTACCAGGTTGAGGTGATTACCCGACGCGAAACCATGGTTGCTACGGTCATTACCGGAGTCCGCAATCTGACGCACCTCTCCGGCGCCGCCTGACGGCCGCTTGTCATAGCGCGGGGGCAAAGTGCCCCCGCCATCCCCGCTTAACGGCGATAGAGAGAATTGGCCGGATAGATTGCGCCAATCACACTCTTTTCCCGTGCGCCCGTTACCGCAGGCAGATTGCCCGGCAGGCCGGAGAGTGTGCGAAACGCCAGCCACGCAAATGCCAGCGCTTCCATGTCATCGCCACTGATTCCCGCCGCATCAGTAGGGGTGACTTCCGTTCCAGGAAGATGCGCCGCCAGGCGCGCCATCAGCTGGGGATTACGACTCCCGCCGCCACACACCAGCAGACGGTCGCAGCCATCATTGAGTAACACCTGCTGCGTGATAGTGATGGCGCTCAGCTCAACCAGTGTGGCCTGCACATCCTGTGGGGCCAGCCCCGGGAAATAGCGCAGATGCTGTTCAAGCCAGCCAAGATTGAAGTGTTCGCGCCCGGTGCTTTTCGGCGGCGGCAACGCAAACCATGGCTCACGCAACAGCGCCTCCAGCAGTGGCTGAATCACGGTTCCGCTGCGCGCCCACTGTGCATCTTTGTCATACGGCTGCCCCTGATTGCGCCAGATCCAGGCATCCAGCAGCATATTCCCAGGGCCGGTATCAAAGCCGCGCACTGGCTGACCCGGGATGAGCAGCGAGAGATTGGCAATGCCACCAATATTCAGCACCATGCGGCGTTCAGTGGCATCCATCAGCAGCGCCTGATGAAAGGCAGGCACCAGCGGCGCACCCTGCCCACCCAGCGCCATGTCACGGCGGCGGAAGTCACCCACCACCGTCACGCCGGTCGCCGCGACAATCTGATTATTGTCACCTATCTGCAGCGTATTAGGTGCGTCACTCTGGGGCTCATGCCAGACGGTCTGACCATGACAGCCAATCGCCGTGATGTCACTGGCCTCCAGCGCTTCACGCTTCATCAATGTCACCACGGCTTCAGCAAAGAGCTGGCCGAGGCGGGTATCAAGCTGGCCAAGCTGCGACAGCGTCAGAGTTTGCCCCTGACACACTCCCAGAATCGCCTGACGCAGCGCGGCTGGCATCGGATGGCAGTAGCTTGCCTGCTGTGCCACCATATTTTCATCAATGGCAGCCAGCACCACATCCACCCCATCCAGGCTGGTGCCTGACATCACACCGATATAGCGTCCTGATTTCATAGCTATTCCTTACTTCCGGCAGGAAGTGCAATTCGTCTGCGGCTAGCCTGACAAATAATGATCGCTAATTCTATGATTAAATTGTTTTTATCCAATCGTGCTCACTGATAACGTTATGGGACTATTTTTAGACCACGATTGAATTATTGTTAATCCTGCATAGTCTATGCTTCGTTCAACCGTGTTTTATTCGGACAGGGATTAATTTGCCAGGTTTGTGTCTTATACTGTGTGCAGGATACAGCGGTAAACGTGGCGCCTTCTCGACTAAAGGAGTTTCAAATGATTAAGCGTGTAATTGTGGTCGCTCTGACCGGTGCTATGCTCGCAGGTTGTAGCAATACCAGTACGCTGTCGGGTGATACCTACAGTGCCAGTGAAGCAAAGCAAATCCAGAGCGTTTCGTACGGTACCTTAGTCTCCGTTCGTCCTGTGAAGATCCAGGGCGGCGATGAGAGCAACGTCATCGGTGCCATTGGTGGTGCGGTGTTAGGTGGCTTCCTGGGTAATACCATTGGTGGCGGCACCGGACGTAGCCTGGCGACAGCCGGTGGTGCCGTTCTGGGTGGCGTTGCGGGTCAGGGCGTTCAGGGCGCAGTGAATAAAACGGATGGCGTAGAGCTGGAAATCCGTAAGGATGATGGCAACACCATCATGGTGGTTCAGAAGCAGGCCGCCTCGCGCTATTCTGTTGGCCAGCGTGTTGCAATGGCATCCAACGGCAGCCAGGTGACGGTTTCACCTCGCTGATGTTGTGAAACAAAAAACCGACGCCTGTGCGTCGGTTTTTTTATTTCTCTTTGTTCTGAAGTTCGAGAATATTTTTCTCAAGCCGGGCGATCAGCGTCACCATCTGACGGATCTCTTCCTGGCTGATGCCGGAAAGAATGTCATCCCGCGTCTCATCAATTACCGTCTCAACCTGTTCGATAATTGGCTCAGCCTGCTGCGTCAGCTTAATTCGCTTGGCACGACGATCGTTAGCGCAGGTCGAACGGGTTATAAGTCCTTTCTCTTCCAGCTGATCCAGCGTGCGCACCAGCGAAGGTTGTTCAATCCCAATTGCTTTGGCTAACTGAATCTGCGACTGTTCTGGCGGCAGTTGATGAATATTGTGCAACGTCACCCAGTGTGTCTGAGTCAGCTCAAGCGGTTTCAGCCGCTGATCAATCAACGCGCGCCAGATGCGCACCAGGCGAGATAAATCCGTTCCGAGGGGCGTATCCATTTCATCTCCTTATAATTAGCTTGCTAGCTATCAAGCCAGATTTTACACTATTCTGCGAGTTTACAGGACAAATTACAAATCCCGGGCCAGGCCACGATAACGCGGCAGCGCATCCCGTCTGCTGTTTGGGTTAACGAAGGATGTTATCACGTGCTCACTCCTGCTTTTTCAGGTGAGAACCCGCTGACCGATCTGGTGGTTGGCGCCTCACTCTTTTTCCCGCCGATGTTCAAGGCGGTGATCCTCGGTTTCTTTTTCTGGCTGCTGATTCACCCGCTGGTGCGCGGCTGGATCTACTCCGGTGATATCTGGCATCCCACCCTGTTTGATCTCTCGCTGTTTGTGCTGTGCGTCACCGCCGCTCTCTGGCTCATCGGTCATGGATAATCGATATGAAATTTAACGCGGTAAAATATTTTTCAACGCTCATTGTCTTTGCACTGGCGTTACTGGCCGGCGGCTGGCTGTGGAACTACTACATGCAGTCGCCCTGGACCCGTGACGGGAAAGTGCGGGCAGAGCTGGTGGATATCACGCCTCAGGTCTCGGGCCGGGTTACGGAACTGAAGGTCAAAGACAATCAATTTGTGCACAAGGGCGAGCTGCTGGTCACGCTGGACACGGTGCCGTGGCAGATTGCGCTCGACAACGCCGCCGCTCAGCTCAGCAAAGCGCAAGCGGACCTGGCGAAAGCGCAGCACGAGTTTAACCGGCGCAGCAGCTTGCCGCGCAACATCATCTCTGCCGAGGATCTCGATGCGGCACGCTTAAGCGCCGGAGCTGCGGCTGCCAGCACTAAAGCCGCGCAGGCGGAGTGGGAACGGGCGCGCTGGAATCTGCAACAGACAACGCTGACCGCACCGGCGGATGGCTGGATCACTAATCTCACGCTTCGGCCCGGCAGCTATGCCACTGCGGGTTCGCCTCTGTTTGCCCTGGTCGACAGCCACTCTTACTACGTCATGGGCTATTTCGAAGAGACCAAGCTGCGCCATATTCATCCAGGCGCAACGGCACAGGTGGTGCTCTACAGCAGTAGCATGCGGCTGCAGGGCAAGGTAGACAGCATTGGCCGCGCCATCTATGACCAGAGCATTGAGACTGACAGCGGCCTGGTGCCCGATATCAAGCCAAACGTGCCCTGGGTGCGGCTGGCGCAGCGGGTACCGGTACGCATTCGTCTCGATTCGCTTCCGGCCAATGCTGATCTGGTGGCCGGCACCAGCTGCACCATCACCATCCAGCCATGAATGTTCAGTGGCTGGCCTGGGATCAACTGCCCTGGATTAAAGCGAACAGAGGCCAGTGGCGCTATGCGTTACGTAACGCGATCGCCATGTGTCTGGCACTGAGCATCGCCTATGGACTGGATCTCGATGAACCCTACTGGGCGATGACCTCTGCCGCCGTGATCAGCTTTCCCACCGTTGGCGGCGCGATCAGCAAAAGTCTTGGCCGCATTGTCGGCAGCCTGCTGGGGGCCACCGCCGCACTGCTGATCGCCGGCCACACCCTGAACGAGCCCTGGCTGTTTACCTTTGCCATTGCCGGCTGGCTGGCGCTCTGCACCGGCATTTCGAACCACTACCAGAACAACGTCGCTTACGCGTTTTCACTGGCGGGTTACACCGCTGCCATCATCGCTTTCAGCAGCGTGAATATCACCGATATCACCACGCTGTGGACGATTGCGCAGGCACGCGTCTGCGAGGTGATCTCCGGCATTCTCTGCGCCGGATTGATGATGATGGTGCTGCCGAGTACCTCGGATGGCGAGGCGCTGATTACCTCACTGAAGCAGATGCATGCCCGTTTGCTGGAGCATGCGGTGTTACTGCTGCAGCCCTCGGCCAGTGATACCATTCGTGTCGCGCATGAAAACGTCATCAGCCAGATCCTGACCATGAATCTGCTGCGGATTCAGGCGTTCTGGAGCCACTACCGCTTTCGCCGACAGAACAACGTCCTGAACTATGTGCTGCATCAGCAGCTGCGACTCACCAGCGTGCTTTCGAGCCTGCGGCGCATGTTGCTGAACTGGCCCGATGCGCCAGAGCCGCTGTTTGAAGCCTTGCAGCGCCTGCTGGCTGAGCTGGCGAAACCGGCGTGTGATAAATATCGTCTTGCGCAAATCCTGCGCAGCGTGACGCCTGGCGCAGACGGCGACTACCGGCAGCGCGCGTTTTGTCAGCGGCTGCGCTACTTCTGCTGGATGTACCTCAACGTACTGCGCTGGATTCGTCTGCTGGATCGTGCCGATGCCGATACCCGCTTTCAACCCCCGCCGGTTCCGGCGCTGGCGCGCGACAGTGACAGTGCCGAAGCGGGCTGGAGCGCCCTGCGCACCTTCTGCGTGATCGTGCTGGGCTGCGCCTTCTGGATCAATACACAATGGTCTTCCGGCGCTTCCGCGCTCACCCTGACCGCTATTGCCTGCGTGCTTTACGCCTCCGTGCCCTCACCCGGCGGCAGCGTCACGTTGCTGCTGAAAACCCTGCTGTGGCTGTTTGCGTTCAGTTTTGTGATGAAGTTTGGCCTGATGGTGCAGATCAGTCAGCTGTGGCCGTTTTTACTGTTTCTCTTTCCGCTGCTGGTGACGTTACAACTCTTCAAGCTGCAGCAGAAACAGCGCGCCGGGATGTGGGGACAGTTCATCGTCTTTATGGGCTCGTTTATCGCAGTGACAAACCCACCGACCTGGGATTATCAGGACTTTTTCAACGATAACATTGCCAAAGTCTGCGGGGTGCTGCTCGCCTGGCTGGCGTTCCAGATTCTGCGGCCCAGCTCTGATGCGCGGCGCAGCCGACGCCATATCCGCGCGCTGCGGCTGGCATTTCTCGATCAGCTGCGGCAGCGGCCCCGACTCAGTGAGAGTCGCTTCGAATCGCAGATTTACCACCGCATCAGCCAGCTCAGCCATAGCCGGGATGAGCAGGCGCGCACCTGGCTACTTCGCTGGGGCGTAGTGCTACTCAACTGCTCACATATTGTCTGGCAACTGCGTGAATGGCGCGCCGGTTCGGCGGCCCTGACAGGGTTTCGTGATAGCAGTCTGCACAATCTGCAGCAGATCATCAGCAGCCGTGGCGTGCGCCACACCTCGCTGGATCAGATGCTAAGGGAACTGGAGGAGAGTATCACCGCATTACTGGCGCTGGAAAACAACGAAGCCAGCGAACTGGCTGGCATTATCTGGCGTCTGCGCTGTTCGCTCGCACAACTGAAACAGGCGGTGCCGGCGTGATTACTGGCAATATTGCTGTTGCTGCCGGTTAAAATCTTCCTGCAACTGCTGCAGCGTTTTATGACCTTCAAAGCGGGTTTTATCCATCTCGGTCATCGGTTCAATGACCAGCGCTTTCTCGTCGGGTGAAAAGATGAACCGGCGTGTCAGTTCAGTGCCGGTAAAACTTTGACCGTGGATGCCACCACACACCATCGTCATGGTGCGACGATAGATGGTGGTATCCGTGAAATTGGTTTCGGTTGCGCTACGAAAAACCTGATCACAACCCTGTGCCTCCAGCTTACGCACCCTGCTGCGACTCAGCCATTCACGACCCTGAGCAATCTTTTCACAGGTGGCACGCATCGGGCTGGTATCAATGGTGCGCTGAAGTTCCCGACCGGTTTCGGTCACCAGCTGCGTATCATTGGGTTTATCGCATCCCACCAGCAGCAGACATAGCAGTAATGCGCCCTTGAATTTCATTATCCTGCTCCTTTCCCCATCACGCTTTCTTACCTGAATCAACATCATAGGGGGGAAATGTCAGGGATGGTACAACATTTCATAAACAGTCAGGAGAAAATCGGGCGGCCATTATCTGCCGCCCTGACACTCAGATTACACCGCAGGCATAACGCGCCCCGCCGCCGCCCAGCGGTTTAGGATGATCGGCGTGGTTATCCCCGCCAGCATGCACCATCAGCGCTTTTCCTTTGATCTCGTTTAAGGATTTCAGACGAGGTGCCAGCACCGGATAGGTTGCATTGCCTTTGTCATCGACATAAATCGCAGGCAAATCCCCGAGATGTCCCTCAGCGTAAGGCCCCAGATGTTTGCCACTGTTGGCAGGATCAAGGTGACCGCCCGCAGCACCGGCGGCGACCACTTTGCCTTCAGACTCGCCCGGCTCACAGCTGCCTTTAGCATGGACATGGAAACCATGAATGCCTGGCTGAAGGCCTTTCAGATCGGGCGTGAACTGCAGACCATACTGTGTCTCGTCAATTTTTACCGTGCCAACCGATTTTCCGATGCCTTCAGCGGTAACCTGATGGACCGTAACCTGCTCGCTGGCAGCCTGTGCTGCACCGCAGGCGATCAGGGCGAATAGCGCAACAGCTTTCATTTTCATGATGACTCCTTTTTCATCCCAGGGATTGAGGTAAGTCTGGTCGCTGTTGCGCTATTTTGCTGAAGATTGACGCACTTTTACGCTTCAGGGCACATCAAAACCCAGCGCCGCCTTACGAATGCGGAACCACTGCTGACGTGTCAGCATGACATTCAGTGCACCAGCGGCTTCGCTGACCCGGGATGTTTTACCTGAACCGATAATGGGCAGTGGGCGCGACGGCAGCATCAGTATCCAGGCATAAACGACCTGATCCAGGCTGGTGGCGCCGGTTTCCTGCCGCACAGCTTCCAGTTCGTTACGCAGTGGCTGATAGTGCGGATCGTTAAACAGGCGGCCTCCTCCCAGACAGGACCAGGCCATCGGACGAATGCGCAGTTGCTGGCATTGATCCAGCGATCCATCCAGCAGCACGCTTTGCTGAACCGGTGAAATCTCCAGCTGATTGGTGACCAGCGAGAACGGCAGGCGGGATTGCAGCAGGGAGAACTGAGAGGGTGTGAAGTTTGAGACGCCAAAATGCAGAACCTTGCCGCTCTGATGCAATGCCATAAAGGCTTCAGCCACGTCGTCAGCCGCCATCAGCGGATCGGGGCGATGGATCAGGAGCAAATCAAGGCGATCGGTGTGGAGATGGCGCAGCGAGTTTTCAGCGCTCTGCAGGATATGGTTTTTATCGGTGATGTAGTGGCCAATCTGATGCTCAGGCCGGGCGCGGGTAGCAATACCGCATTTGGTCACAATCTGCAGCTGGTCGCGCAGTCCGGGTGCCAGTTTCAGCGCCTCGCCAAATGCCGCTTCACACTGGTAGTCACCGTAGATGTCGGCATGGTCAACGGTGGTAATGCCAAGCCGCAGATGGTGCTCAATAAACGCGACGCGCTCCTGAGGTGACATGCCCCACTCCATCAGGCGCCAGTACCCCATAACCAGCGGTGAAAATTCTGGCCCCTGTGAAGCGATGGCTTGCGGTTCTAACATGACGTTCTCCCTGTTGCGCGTGGGCTGTAATTAATGTGTCAGAGAGTATAACGGAAAGCGCAAAGTCGTCAGAATAACTCTGGCTGTTGTGGCTCGGGTGGCTCGTCGCCTTTCTGTTGACGCTGCAGACGCTGTCGACGCTGCTGACAAAGGCGTATCACCTCACGCTTTTGCGCATCACTAAAGCGCAGCCAGTTGAACCGCTCATCGCGGCTGCGTAAACATCCCAGGCAGTAACCGCGTGCATCCGTCTGGCAGATGCCGCGACAGGGGCTGGGAACCGGAAAAAACTCAAGCTGCTCGGCCACCACGACTCCAGATTCATTAAATAAAAAGCAAAATCAGTCCACTCAAAAGCGTAGCCTGGTTGCGCAGGAAGAAAATCCTGACCGGTCAGAATTATCCTTTTCTTTCTCTCTGGGGTGAACACTCTGTGCCAAATGCAACAGACTGAGTTGCGTTAGACCGACTGGTCTACTAATCTCAGAGCCATGAATAAGACGCTGCAACGTAATGAAACCCGTGAACACCTGCTCCAGACAGGGGAGACACTCTGTCTTCAGCGCGGCTTTGCCGGAATGGGCCTCAGTGAGCTGCTGACGCAGGCGGCGGTGCCGAAAGGCTCCTTCTACTACTATTTCCGCTCTAAAGAAGCGTTTGGCGTGGCGTTACTGGAACGTTACTTTGCGCGTTTCCTGCAGGATGTCGAGCTGCAGCTCAACCAGACCAGCGGCACCCCGCGTGAGCGTCTGCTGAACCACTTTCGTGCGGCCGTTGAGCTGTTTGTGCAGCAGGGTCACATTATGGGTTGTCTGGGCGTTAAGATCTCCGCTGAGGTATGCGATCTTTCTGAGCCAATGCGTGACGCACTGCAGCAGGGCGCAGCGAAAATCACGGCCCTCTACGCCCGGACGCTGATCGCTGCAGAACAGCAGGAGTCGATGAACCTGCCACAGCCTCCCGCGCAGATGGCGGAATTACTGTCGTTGCTGTGGCTTGGCGCCAGCCTGCAGAGCAAAATTTCCCGCGAGGCGCAGCCACTGCGCCTGGCATTGAGTACCATCGAACAGTGGCTTAAGAGCCACTGATTTTTAAAAAACGCATTTGTAGACGACTGGTCTACTAATCAGGAGCTATTATGGCGAGTACCCAGCTGTTTAATCCGCTGAAAGTCGGCGCAATTACCGTCCCAAACCGCGTATTCATGGCACCGCTGACCCGTCTGCGCAGCATCGAGCCTGGCGACATCCCTACCCCGATGATGGCGGAATATTACCGTCAGCGCGCCAGCGCCGGTCTGATCATCACTGAAGCAACCCAGATCTCTTTCCAGGCGAAAGGCTATGCTGGTGCACCAGGCTTACATACGCAGCCACAGATTGCAGCGTGGAAAGCGATTAACGAAGGCGTGCATCAGGCTGGCGGCCACACCGCCGTGCAGCTTTGGCATACCGGTCGTATCTCTCATAACAGCGTGCAGCCGGAAGGTAAAGCACCGGTGGCTCCCTCGGCGATTGCTGCAGGCACCCGTACTTCACTGCGTGCGGAAGATGGCAGCGTTTATCGCGAAGATACCTCAACACCGCGTGAACTGACCGTGCCGGAGATCAAGCAGATCGTGGCCGATTTCGGTCAGGCTGCGGCCAACGCACGTGAAGCGGACTTTGATCTGCTTGAGCTGCACTCGGCGCACGGTTATCTGATTCACCAGTTCCTGGCACCAGACTCCAACCAGCGTACCGATGAATACGGTGGCAGCATTGAAAAACGCGGTCGCTTTGCGCTTGAAGTAGTTGATGCGGTCATTGCTAACTGGTCTGCCGATCGCATTGGTATTCGCGTATCACCTATCGGTAGCTTCCAGAATCTGGATAACGGTCCGGACGAAGAAGAAGCGGCGTTGTGGTACATCGGCGAGCTGGCAAAACGCAATATCGCCTATCTGCACCTCTCTGAGCCAGACTGGGCCGGTGGTCAGCCTTACACCGACGCTTTCCGCCAGAAAGTGCGTGATCTCTTCCCGGGTGCCATCATCGGTGCGGGTGCCTACACCGTTGAGAAAGCCGATGACCTGATTGGTCGTGGTCTGATCGATGCCGTTGCCTTTGGTCGCGATTACATAGCTAACCCGGACCTGGTTGAGCGTCTGCAGCAGGATGCGCCGCTCAATCCACAGCGCCCGGAAAGCTTCTACGGCGGCGGCGCTGAAGGGTATATCGACTACCCGACGCTGTAATCGTTTTGGGCTGCCGTCCGGGACGATGACGGCAGCCATTATTCAATGGCGATTTTCATCGCTATACTTATCGCCTGGGTCATCCGGCGATGGCGTTTTATTTAAAAGAGGATGTTATGCGTTTACTTCATACCATGCTGCGCGTTGGCGATCTGCAACGTTCAATCGATTTCTACACTCGTGTGCTCGGCATGCGCGTGCTGCGTCAGAGCGAAAACACCGAATATAAATATACCCTGGCCTTTGTGGGCTACACCGACGAGAGCGAAGGTGCGGTAATCGAACTGACCTATAACTGGGGCGTCGATAAGTATGACCTCGGTAATGCGTATGGTCACATTGCACTGGGCGTGGATGACGCGGCAGCTGCCTGCGAACGCATCCGTAAAGATGGCGGCAACGTGACGCGTGAGGCTGGCCCGGTCAAAGGCGGCTCTACCATTATTGCCTTTGTTGAAGATCCCGATGGTTACAAAATCGAGCTGATCGAAAACAAAGATGCCGGCAACGGCCTGGGCAACTAAACCTGCCCCTCAGCTTGCCCGTTCGGGTGGGCTGAATCCCCTTCTCTGCGCTTCATCTGCTGCACCCGGCCCCGTTTTTTGCCATAATACGCGCTGCCCTTTTTCTGCAACGAGATCCTGATGTCTGAATCGAATTCCCCTAATGCACTCAATCAACGTTTCCGTGGCTTCTATCCGGTGGTGATCGACGTTGAAACCGCAGGTTTCAACGCGCAAACCGATGCGTTACTGGAGATTGCTGCCATCACGCTGAAAATGGATGAAGAGGGCTGGATTCAGATTGACCAGACGCTGCATTTCAACGTCGAACCTTTTGTCGGTTCGCTGCTGCATCCTGAAGCGCTGGCGTTTACCGGTATCGATCCCAGCAATCCGCTGCGCGGAGCAGTCAGTGAATATGAAGCGCTGCATGCCATTTTCAAAATGGTGCGCAAGGGGATTAAGGACAGTGGCTGCAATCGCGCCATTATGGTGGCGCACAATGCCACTTTTGACCTGAACTTTATGTCAGCAGCGGCAGAGCGTGCCAGCCTGAAGCGCAATCCGTTTCACCCCTTTGCCACCTTTGACACCGCGGCACTCAGCGGACTGGTGCTGGGTCAGACGGTTCTGGCGAAAGCCTGTATTGCGGCGGGAATGGAGTTTGACAGTACCCAGGCGCATTCGGCGCTTTATGACACGCAGCAGACAGCAACACTGTTCTGCGAGCTGGTGAACCGCTGGAAACGCTTAGGCGGCTGGCCACTGCCTTTCGCGGAAGGCGATGCAGAAGCCAGTGCATCCGCATAAGGGAGGCTGCAATGGAAAAGGCCGACGTGATGTCGGCCTTTTTTTATTCTGCTTCTTTAAATTTTTCTGCAGTCTCTTTGATCAGCGTCTGCAGTTCACCACGCTGCAACATCTCAACGATGATGTCGCAGCCACCGACCAGCTCGCCATCAACCCACAGCTGCGGGAAGGTTGGCCAGTTAGCGAATTTCGGCATCTCGGCACGAATGTCCGGGTTCTGCAGAATATCCACGTAAGCAAAACGCTCACCACAGGCTGACAGCGCCTGTACCGCCTGTGCAGAGAAACCGCAGCTAGGCAGTTTCGGGGAACCTTTCATGTACAGCAGGATCGGATTTTCTGCGATCTGGCGCTGAATTTTTTCTACAGTACTCATAATTGCCTTCCTTAAATCGTGACTTCGTGTTTGTTTATTGTAGCGACTTCGCAGCGTGACTGAAAACGAGATTTTGTCCGCTACCGATTATACCGCCATCATTGTTAAGTCCTGCAGCGGGATGCACGACCCTCTGATTATTAACAGCGGGTAACAGTTTAATAATTCGTAATAATTTCGCTGATATAAGACGCTGAAAATGTTCATTTTCAGCGCGATTACGTGGGTTGCACAGATTAATATTAAAAGGCATTACAGTTTTTAAACGAACTGGACTAGAATGGCCTGGGCCCTGATCCTGGATCAGATTAATCTCAACTTTGTCGCGGTGCGTAGTGGCCCTGACAACTTAACTAATCAACGGACTATGCGTTTAATCATTACGCTTTTCATGCTGGCCATTGCGCAACTGTTTTTCAACGTCGCTGCTGCTTCGCCGCACACGCCGGTGAACGTCAGTACGCATAAAGCAGAAAAAAAGAGTGCGCGCGACGATGAACGCCGCAAACGTCGCCAGGTAAAAACGGTGACGAAAAAGACTCGCCTCAGCCCTGTTCAAAAACTTAAAACGAAAAAACAGAAAAAAGTCGAACTCACTGCCAAACAGACGCCTGCTAAGAAGACCTCGCTTAAAACCGCCCGTATAAGCAAAAGCCAGCAAAAGAACAAAGAGAAGAAACGCTATGGCCATCAGCGCCTGCTAAAAACCGCTGAGGTCACCACCAGCGAGCCGGGCACGATTAAAATGAGCAAATCCCACCGTCAGCGTTATCAGAAGGCTCGCGAAACCGCGATGACCAAACTGATGGGCCAGCTGGGTAAACCCTACCAGTGGGGCGGCACTTCGCCGCATACCGGCTTCGATTGCAGCGGCCTGGTCTGGTACGCCTATAAAGATCTGGTGAAGTTTAAGATTCCGCGTACCGCTAATGAGATGTATCACCTGCGTGACGCCGCACCCATCAAGCGTGAGTCGCTGGAGAAAGGCGATCTGGTCTTCTTCCGTATTAATGGTCGCGGTACAGCGGATCACGTTGGCGTGTACCTGGGAGATGGCAAGTTTATCCAGTCACCGCGTACCGGAAAAGACATTCAGATTAGCGCATTAGGGGAAGATTACTGGCAGCGTCATTACATTGGTGCCCGTCGTGTGATGACGCCGAAAACCATACGCTAACCAGAAAACAGTCGTAAAAAGCCGGGAGATTCCCGGCTTTTTTTTAGTGCAGAATGGCGGTAAAACTAAAGGCTACAATCATCAGCAGACAGCCCGCAGTCGTCATTAAAGCCAGTTTAAGATCGGTACTCATTGTTTGCTCCTTAGTCACACAATTTGTGGGGATATCGCATTTTCCCACAGGGCCCGGTAAAAATCTCGTTTTATCCGTTCAGCCTTGTTAGAATCCCGCCTTTGTTGCGCAACGCGCGCAATCCTGATTCCGTTTGCGCCGGTTTTCAGGCGTTTTATTTCCGCCAGCGGCCTGTAAACCGGCCAAAAACGCGGCATTTTTGCGGAAAAAACCCTGAGCAGACGCAAACGTTTAACACTACGCTTATCATAGAGTTAGATAAGCACTGGAGTCCGATTTTCATGGCAACAATTAAAGATGTGGCGAAACGCGCTGGCGTCTCAACGACGACGGTTTCGCACGTCATCAATAAAACCCGCTTTGTCGCAGAAGAGACGCGTAACGCGGTCTGGCAGGCGATAAAAGAACTGCACTATTCGCCAAGCGCCGTGGCGCGCAGCCTGAAAGTGAATCACACCAGAACGCTGGGCCTGCTGGCGACCTCCAGCGAAGCCCCCTATTTCGCAGAGATTATTGAAGCGATTGAGAATCACTGTTTTGACAAAGGCTATACGCTGATTCTGGGGAATTCGCATAACGATCTGCAAAAACAGCGCGCCTATCTCAGCATGATGGCGCAGAAGCGTGTCGATGGTCTGCTGGTGATGTGCTCAGAATATCCAGACGACCTGCTGCAGATGCTGGAAGAGAACCGTAACATCCCGATGGTGGTAATGGACTGGGGCGAATCGCGCGCCGACTTCACCGACACGGTTCTGGATAACGCGTTCCAGGGCGGCTATCTGGCAGGACGCTATCTGATTGAACGCGGTCACCGCGACATTGGTGCTATCCCCGGTCAGATGGAGCGTAATACCGGTGGCGGACGTCATGCCGGTTTCCTGAAGGCGCTGGAAGAAGCCAGCATTCAGCCGCGCGCCGAGTGGATTGTCCAGGGTGACTTTGAGCCGGAGTCGGGCTATCAGGCGATGCAGCAGATCCTGTCACAGAAACAGCGCCCGACGGCGGTGTTCTGCGGTGGTGATATCATGGCAATGGGTGCAATTTGCGCCGCCGACGAAATGGGTTTGCGCGTACCGCAGGATATTTCGGTGATCGGTTATGATAATGTGCGCAACGCCCGCTATTTCGCACCGGCCCTGACCACCGTGCATCAGCCTAAAGCTCAGTTAGGTGAAAAAGCGCTGGATATGCTGCTGGACCGCATCACCAGTAAGCGTGAAGTGTCACAGACGATTGAAGTACACCCTACGCTGATTGAGCGCCGCTCGGTGGCCGACGGTCCATTCCGCGACTATCGCCGTTAATCCTCGCTTAACCACTCCTGATTAAGCGTTTGCGCATCACCCAGGTAGCTGAGCAACCAGCCAGTCGCCGGTGATGCGCGATCCTCAGCCCAGCTGACACAGCAGGGACTGTCCGGAAACGCCACCGGCAGAGTCAGTTCAACCAGATCGCCGCTGTCGAGCAGTGGCCTGGCAAGATGACCGGGCACCATCGCCACACACAATCCCGCCTGCACGCACTCCAGCCCGGTTTGCCATTCCGGCACCACCAGCCTGCGCTGGTTATCCAGCGTCCATGTCATTCGGCGCGGCAGTGCGCGTGAAGTATCTTCCAGCACCAGTGACGGCCAGCTACGCAGCGTGTCGTCATCGATCTGGCTCGCCTGCGTCAGGGGATGATCGGGCGCGACCACGCAGCGCCAGTTGAGTGTGCCCATATCGCGAAACGCAAAACGTCCGCCCACCGGAATCGCCTGGGTGGCCCCAATGGCCACTTCTACCCGGCCATCGGCCAGCGCATCCCAGACGCCGTTAAAAACTTCATAACTGATGATCAGCTCCATGTCGGGGAAATGGCGATAGAAATCTTTAACCAGTTGCCGGGTGCGCTGAGGTTTAGCGATACGGTCAACCGCGATGCTGAGCTGACCGCGCCAGCCGTTGGCCAGCTGCTGACACTGTCGTCGTGTGGCTAGCATTTTTTTGATGACGCTGCGCCCTTCACGGACAAAATGCTCGCCTGCCGGAGTCAGTACCACTTCACGGTGCTGACGCTCAAACAGCGGCACCGCCAGCCAACTCTCCAGCTGCCGCACCGTGTAACTGATGGCAGAGGGCACCCGATGTAACTCCTGCGCAGCAGCGCTAAAGCTGCCGCCACGGGCGACTGCGTCAACCACTTCTAATGCATATTCTGACCACATAATCTGCCTTCAAAATTTTTAACAGCAAGCGGCAAATATTACCGTTTCACAGCAGCAAACGCACCTTTTACACTCTGCCGCGTTTATCCTGCAAAAATGAGAATGAGATGTTGTCGAATAAAGGATTTATGCCTTACCTTGCCCTGCTGAGCATGCTCGGCTTTTTAGCCACCGATATGTACCTGCCCGCCTTCGGCGCGATGCAGCAAACGTTTAACACCTCACCCGGCCTGATCAGCGCCAGTATGAGTCTTTTTCTGGGAGGCTTCGCTGTGGGTCAGCTCTTCTGGGGACCCCTTTCCGATCGCATTGGCCGTAAACCTGTGCTGCTGACCGGGCTGGCCATGTTTGGGATCGGTTGTGCAGGCATGCTGTGGGTCAATGATATCTATCTGATGCTGGCGCTACGTTTTGTTCAGGCGATTGGCGTCTGTGCTGCTGCCGTTAGCTGGCAGGCACTGGTCGTGGATCGCTACCCTGCCGCACGTGCCAACAAAGTTTTCGCCACCATTATGCCGCTGGTTGCACTCTCTCCGGCACTGGCCCCGTTGCTGGGCGCCTGGCTGATTGGTCATTTCCACTGGCGTTCAATCTTCCTGGTGCTGACCCTGATTGCGGTAGCGCTGATTCTGACCACGCTGCGTCTGCCCACTGTTCGCAAAGTCGCAGGTGAAAAAAAGGCACAGCCGGGTTTCTTTACCCTGCTCAAATCGCGGGTTTATAGCGGCAACGTGCTGATCTACTCAGCCTGTTCTGCCAGCTTCTTTGCCTGGCTGACGGGTTCGCCGTTTATTCTGGCAGATTTAGGTCTCTCGCCTGCCGACATCGGCCTGAGTTATGTGCCACAGACCCTCGCCTTTTTGATAGGTGGCTTCGGCTGTCGCGCCCTGCTCAACCGCTTTAACGGTTCACAGTTGCTGCCATGGTTACTGGGTATCTATAGCCTGAGCATTCTGGCGCTGTTTGCTGTTGCGCTTGCCGGCAACAGCACGCTGGTTAGCCTGATGGTTCCATTCTGCGGCATGGCGCTGGCGAACGGCGCGATCTATCCGATTGTGGTCTCCAGTGCATTAATGCCCTTCCCGAATGCTACCGGCAAAGCGGCCGCATTGCAGAACACACTGCAGTTAGGTCTGTGCTTCGCCGCAAGCCTGGCGGTATCAGCCGGATTAACTCAGGCGCTGTTTACCACCACACTCACGATGACGGCGACCATTGTGCTCGCGCTGTTCGGCTTCGCCATGCAGCGTGCCGACAGCGCACAAAGTGTTGTTGCCTCAGCGCAACCTGCCTGCCAGGATAATCACTGACACACTGACTTCTTAGTTAGCATCCTAACAATAAGTCATTGAATATTGACCCGCGTGAGAATATACTCATTCGGGTCAACAAATCTGTAATAAATCAACAATATAATAACGTAATAATCTGATTGGCACCCTGTTGCCGGGACGGTATTCGCGCGCGTTATTCTCATCTTGCCCGTCCAGCTGCAGGCTATTCCAGTCCTCTGTATCACACAATAACCGGTGTGCGGAGTCATCCGTAACGTTTCTCAATGCCTGACGAAATTGGCTACTCTTTGTTCAGGTTCAGATTGGACAGGTGGTGGAAAAGCTATGAGTTCATCTTATGCTGAAGTAGTGAGCCCGGAAGAGAACCATTGGTATCGCATCGTTCATGAACTGCTGGAATCAGCGGATGTCGAAATCAATGGTTCACGTCCATGGGATATTCATGTTACGCATCCAGGTTTTTTTAAACGTGTTCTGCAGGAGGGTTCACTTGGGCTCGGTGAGAGCTATATGGATGGATGGTGGGAGTGTGACCGGCTGGATATGTTCTTTCACCACGTACTTAAACATAAACTCGATCAGCAATTGCCTCACCACTTTAAAGATACGTTGCGCATTGCCGCCGCTCGCTTAACGAATCTGCAATCAAAAAAACGGGCCTGGATTGTCGGTAAAGAACATTACGATCTCGGCAACGATCTTTTTTCACTGATGCTTGATCCTTATATGCAATATTCCTGTGGCTACTGGAAAGAGGCCACGACGCTGGCGACAGCACAGGAAGCCAAGCTGGATATGATCTGCCGGAAATTAGCGCTGGAACCCGGGATGTCGCTGCTGGATATTGGCTGTGGCTGGGGCGGACTCGCGGAATTTGCTGCACGTCATTACGGCGTCAAAGTGCATGGCGTGACGATTTCCGCCGAACAGCAAAAACTGGCGCAGCAGCGCTGTAACGGATTAGACGTCACAATTCTGTTGCAGGATTATCGCGATCTGAATGAGCAGTTTGATCGTATTGTTTCAGTGGGAATGTTCGAACATGTCGGGCCAAAAAATTACGCCACCTATTTTGATGTGGTCGATCGTAATTTAAAACCTGACGGTATTTTCCTGCTTCACACTATTGGTGCAATTAAGACCGATATGAGCGTCGATCCCTGGATCGATAAATATATCTTCCCCAATGGTTGTCTGCCGTCAGTGCGTCATGTAGCGGATGCCAGCGAGCCCCACTTTATTCTGGAAGACTGGCATAACTTTGGTGCTGATTACGACAAAACATTGATGGCCTGGCATGAACGCTTTGTGCAGGCCTGGCCAGAACTGGCTGATAAATATGGTGAACGCTTTAAGCGGATGTTCTCTTATTATCTCAATGCCTGTGCCGGTGCCTTCCGGGCGCGTGATATTCAGCTGTGGCAGATTGTGTTCAGTCGCGGTGTTGAGGGCGGATTACGGGTGGCGCGGTAGGGTCATGTTAAGAAGATGCTGCCGCGCTAAAGGCTTTAAAAAGGGGCCTGTTCAGTTTTGAGCGTGTAACAGCACAGGAACACAGAAAGATTTGAAAGAGACAAACCCGTTATCCGTGGCGGGGGACGCTTTCCTCTTCTGACTGTGTTCCCTGTGCTTCAGGCTATTATATCGCTGCCAGATTCGCCCGGATTGGCTCCCCAGCAATCTTTGACGCTTATTAGCTCTCGGCGTCAGTCTGGCCGGTCAGCATGCTCATCGCTGCCGCGGCATCGCGCTGTGCTAATACCCGCTCAACGGTCTCTACGATTGCCTGCGTGTGTGGATCGATCTCAATATTAACCCGATCGCCAAACGTCTTCGCGCCCAGCGTGGTGCGCTCCAGCGTTTCCGGGATCAGATAGACGCAGAATTTGGTCTTCGTCACATCGCCGACTGTCAGGCTGATACCGTCGATGCCGACAAAACCTTTATGCAGAATATATTTCATCTGCGTCGGGTCCTGGATTTTAAACCAGACTTCGCGGTTATGTTCTGACTGGATAATCTTGCAGATCTCAGCGGTGGTCATAATATGACCTGACATCAGATGACCGCCTATTTCATCGCTGAATCGGGCTGCACGCTCAATATTGACCACATCACCCTGACGTAAATCACCCAGGTTAGTTACCCGCAAGGTCTCTTTAATTAAATCAAAACTGACGCAGTCGCCGTCAATTGCCGTCACGGTTAAACAGCAACCGTTGTGCGCGACAGATGCGCCCAGCGCCAGACCCGGTAAAAGCGCTTCCGGCAGTCGGACAGTGTGGGTACGAAACAGTTCTTTCTCTTCAATGGACACGATTTCTGCGGTGCCCTGCACAATACCGGTAAACATAGTCTTTGCCTCTGCGAAGTTTGCGCTAGTTTATCACAGCTCAGGTCAGGTGTTAGATTTCAGCCGACGCCCTCTATTTAATGACGGCGTAAAACGCATTGTGTGACAAAGATTGGCGAATGCTATTGCGCCAGTTACACTAGCCCGCGCAATTTCCTGGGCTTTTCTGCCCTTTTAATTCTTTCAACAAGTCAGGTGTTAACGTGCAGAAGTATTTAACAGAAGCGCGTCAATTGCTGGCCCTTGCGATTCCAGTCATCCTTGCTCAGGTGGCGCAAACCGCAATGGGATTTGTGGATACCATTATGGCCGGTGCAGTCAGCGCCACGGATATGGCCGCCGTTGCTGTCGGCACCTCTGTCTGGCTTCCGGCCATCCTGTTTGGTCATGGTCTTCTGCTTGCATTGACGCCCACCGTTGCGCAACTCAACGGTTCAGGTCGCCGCGAACGCATCGGCGAACAGATTCGCCAGGGATACTGGCTCGCTTTCTTCGTCTCGCTGCTGATTATGGTGCTGTTATGGCATGCAGGCTATCTCATCCGGGCGATGCATGACATCGATCCTGCGCTGGCGCTGAAAGCAGAAGGCTATCTGCATGCCCTGCTGTTTGGCGCGCCTGGCTATCTCTTCTTTCAGGTGCTGCGCAATCAGTGCGAGGGGCTGTCGAAAACCAAACCCGGCATGGTGCTGGGCTTTCTGGGCTTGATGTTCAACATCCCGCTCAACTATGTCTTTATTTATGGGCACTTCGGCATGCCTGCCCTGGGTGGTGTCGGCTGTGGTGTAGCGACCGCCTCTGTTTACTGGGTGATGTTTATCTGTATGCGCTTCTGGGTACGCCGGATGGGCAGCATGCGTGATATCCGGCTTGAGAGCCGCTGGTCGCCTCCTTCGCGTCCGATTCTGAGCCGCCTGATGACGCTGGGATTGCCGGTGGCATTGGCACTCTTTTTTGAGGTCACCTTGTTTGCCGTTGTTGCTCTGCTGGTCTCGCCACTGGGTATCGTCAATGTGGCGGGTCACCAGATTGCGCTGAACTTCAGTTCACTGATGTTTGTGTTGCCGCTGTCGCTGGGTGTCGCGACCACCATTCGCGTCGGTTATCGTCTGGGTCAGGGTTCCACCGAGCAGGCACGGGTCGCGGCCTGGACCGCCCAGGGTGTGGGCATCAGCATGGCCGCGCTGACCGCGATTTTTACCGTCACGTTTCGTCATCAGATCGCCCTGCTCTATAACGATAATCCCGAGGTGGTGACACTGGCGGCACAGCTGATGCTGCTGGCGGCCATTTATCAGTTTTCGGACTCGATACAGGTGATTGGCAGCGGGATCCTGCGCGGCTATAAAGATACGCGGTCGATTTTCTTTATTACCTTTATTGCTTACTGGCTGCTGGGACTGCCCGCGGGCTACCTGCTGGCACTGACCGACTGGATTGTGCCGCGGATGGGTCCGGCGGGTTTCTGGTGCGGTTTTATTATCGGTCTGACTTCAGCGGCGCTGATGATGCTCTGGCGTATCAGACGGTTACAGCAGTTACCGGCGGACATCATCCTGACGCGTGCAGCGCGATAGCTTTTAAACGCGGGTCATTCGTGGCCCGCAATGTCGAAAAAAACGACGGTTAGCACAGTTGCTGCTCAGTCATGGCGAAAAAACTATTTTCCCCTTGCCAGGCTTACACACTGCCGTTAATATTCGTCCCCGCTGTCGCCCTGACAGCATGTTGCGCTCTTAGCTCAGTTGGTTAGAGCACCACCTTGACATGGTGGGGGTCGATGGTTCGAGTCCATTAGAGCGCACCAAGTGCGTCCGTAGCTCAGTTGGTTAGAGCACCACCTTGACATGGTGGGGGTCGGTGGTTCGAGTCCACTCGGACGCACCAATATTTAGTATGCGCTCTTAGCTCAGTTGGTTAGAGCACCACCTTGACATGGTGGGGGTCGATGGTTCGAGTCCATTAGAGCGCACCACTTTCAGAATTCCTTCAGTTTGCGCAACGCCTCCTTTTATTGATCTGCATCGTTTCTCCCCTCTGCTTTTTGATTGGTTTTCGCATACTTAGCGTCTATACTGTCCCGCGTTGCTTACTTGAAAGGTTTCAGCGATCACGTGCTTACTGCGATAACTCAAATGATTTGCGCAACAACAGCGTGGTGGTTACCAACCGTAACCGCACAACTTCCCTGCACGCCTGGCCTTCGTCACCTATTCTTACTCAGTACTGCCCTTTTCAGTCTCAATCAGAAATTTCATTTCGATGCGCTGCCATCGAATTCCGCCCTTATTCATCCATCACAACTTACAGAAAATCCGTCATGAAAAAGACTAAAATCGTTTGTACAATCGGCCCGAAAACCGAATCCGAAGAGATGCTGACTCAGCTCCTCGAAGCTGGCATGAATGTCATGCGTCTTAACTTCTCGCACGGCGACTATGCCGAGCATGGTCAGCGCATCACCAATATGCGTGCCGTTATGCAAAAAACCGGTCGTCAGGCCGCGATCCTGCTGGATACCAAAGGCCCTGAAATCCGCACCATGAAGCTGGAAGGCGGTAACGATGCAGCGTTGAAAGCCGGCCAGACATTTACCTTTACGACTGATCAGAGCGTGATCGGTAACAGCGAACGCGTTGCAGTTACCTATCCAGGCTTCACGGCTGACCTGAAAATCGGCAACACAGTGCTGGTCGATGATGGCCTGATCGGCATGGAAGTCACCGAAGTCACTGAAAATACCGTGGTGTGTAAAGTCCTGAACAATGGCGATCTGGGCGAGAACAAAGGCGTTAACCTGCCAGGTGTTTCTATCCAGCTGCCCGCTCTGGCTGAAAAAGATAAGCGCGATCTGATTTTTGGTTGTGAGCAGGGCGTTGACTTTGTCGCTGCCTCTTTCATCCGTAAACGTTCAGACGTGCTGGAAATTCGTGAGCACCTGAAACAGAACGGTGGCGAACACATCCAGATCATCTCCAAAATTGAAAACCAGGAAGGCCTGAACAACTTCGACGAAATCCTCGAAGCGTCAGACGGCATCATGGTTGCACGTGGTGACCTGGGCGTTGAGATCCCGGTTGAAGAAGTGATCTTCGCGCAGAAGATGATGATCAAAAAATGTAATAAAGCACGCAAAGTGGTTATCACAGCCACCCAGATGCTTGATTCCATGATCAAGAACCCGCGCCCTACCCGCGCAGAAGCCGGTGACGTCGCCAACGCCATCCTTGATGGGACTGATGCTGTCATGCTGTCAGGTGAGAGCGCCAAAGGCCGTTATCCGCTGGAGTCAGTCACCATTATGGCGACCATCTGCGAACGTACCGACCGTGTGATGAAGTCACGCATCGACAGCCAGAGTGATAACCGCAAAATGCGTATCACAGAAGCCGTCTGCCGTGGTGCTGTTGAGACCGCTGAGAAGCTGGAAGCGCCTCTGATTGTGGTGGCTACCGAAGGCGGTAAGTCGGCGAAATCTGTACGTAAATATTTCCCGAACGCAACTATCCTGGCGCTGACTACCAATCCGACCACTGCACGTCAGCTGATCCTGAGTAAAGGCATTGAGACGCGTCTGGTGACTGAGATCGCATCAACCGACGATTTCTATCGTCTGGGTAAAGAAGCGGCGCTGGAAAGTGGCTTTGGCCAGAAAGGTGATGTCGTGGTTCTGGTGTCCGGTGCATTAGTACCAAGCGGAACTACCAACACCGCTTCCGTTCACGTCCTGTAAAACTTTCTTAAGCCATTATTTTGAAGCGCCTGAGTCAGGCGCTTTTTTTATTTCTACCTAAACCAAATACCAGAAAATTCCAATCGAAAATAACTATTCAAATACTCTTAATATTAAGGTTAATCCGATTAAATCTCTCTGTTTTCCCTTAATTTTTTTATCATATTCTGTGATCCGCTGCTTCTTTGAGCGAACGATCAAATTTAAGCATCTTCTCATCAAAAATTTATTCTCAACTTAAAAAGCTTTGTGTAATACTTGTAACGCTACATGGAGATTAACTCAATCTAGAGGGTATAAATAATGAATCGTACTAAACTGGTACTGGGCGCGGTAGTTCTGGCTTCAACTATGCTGGCTGGTTGCTCAAGCAACGCTAAAATCGACCAGCTGTCTTCAGACGTTCAGACTCTGAACGCTAAAGTTGACCAGCTGAGCAACGACGTGAACGCAGTGCGTTCAGACGTTCAGGCTGCTAAAGATGACGCAGCTCGCGCTAACCAGCGTCTGGACAACCAGGCTCACTCTTACCGTAAGTAAGAGTTCTGGTTTAAAAATGGCGCCTTTATGGCGCCATTTTTTTTGCCTGAATTCAGCACCCTTTCGGGTACGTGTTGCTTCAGGGTTGAACCGCTTTACCTTCAGTCTGTGAAACCGGATTCTCCGCGCTCGCAGAGGCACTCTCCAGCCCCGCAGGCGGCACGGTATCACTCTGTACCGGATCTCCACTGCTCACCAGCACAGGCATGCCTGAGCGGCGCGTTAAGCTGGCTTTAATCAGCGCGCTATCACTCTTCTCACTTTTCATAAACTTCTTCAGGTCACCGGTGATCGCAATCGGCATGGTCTGGGGATCGTCTTTGTCGCTATGGGATAGCGGCTGGTGTACTTCCACGTAGCGTTTCCCATCCGGCTCCACGGCGTACTTCACCGGCTGATTGATGATCTGAACACGCGTGCCTTTTGGCGCCGCGTTAAACAGCGCTTCAATATCCTCTGAGCGCAGGCGGATGCAGCCTGAACTGACGCGCATGCCGATGCCAAACTTCGCATTGGTGCCGTGGATCAGGTACTGGCCAGTGCCGCGCGCCAGACGCATGGCAAACTGTCCCATCGGGTTATCCGGTCCGGCCGGGACCACGCCGGGTAGCGTAATGCCCTCTTTGGCGTAACGCTTGCGGATGTTCGGAGTGGGCGTCCAGGTAGGATTCGGGATTTTCTGGCTGATTTGCGTCACCATGACGGGTGTTGCTGCGCCCAGCTGGCCAATGCCGATGGGATAGACGATGACTTTATCTTCCCCTTTGGGATAGTAGTAGAGGCGAAGCTCGGCGAGATTCACCACAATCCCTTCGCGCGGCGTATCGGGCAGGATCATCTGCAGCGGCACCGTCAGCTGGGTGCCCGCTTTGGGCAGCCAGGGATCGGTTCCGGGATTTGCCTCCAGCAGACCCAGCAGGCCGACCTGGTAACGGGACGCGATCGATTCCAGGGGTTGTTTATCATCGGGAACCTGTGTCAGGACGTTCTCGCCAATCAGGCGACTGTCAGGCGGTGGCAGCGGATATTCGGTGGCGAACGCGGGTGCAGAGAGCCCAAAACAGGTCAGCAGCAATGCACCGGCTAAACGTAAAGCAGGTTTCATGCAATTTTCTCGTCAGATAAAAAACAGACGCCGGATGGCGTCTGTGGAGTGTAACTTAGCTGAGGTTCTGAGCGGTATGGCGAATAGACCGAATCATCGCCTCCAGCCCCTGTGACCGGGTGGGCGTCAGGTGCTGCATCAGGGCCAGTTCGCCAAACCAGTGGCGCACATCCAGCGCCAGAATGTCGGCGGGCTGAAGGTTCTGATAAAGACTAAATACGATAGCAATCAGTCCTTTAACGATAGCGGCATCGCTGTCGCCTTCAAACGCAATCGAACCATCTTCCTGCGGGGTCATTCTGATCCACACCTGACTCTGACAACCCGAAATCACGTTTTCCGGCTGGTGTAAGGTTTCAGAAGATTCCGGAAGCTTTGAACCCAGTTCGATAATGTAGAGGTACTTCTCTTCCCAGTTGGCGCAACGATTAAAGTTGCGAACCAGTTTCTCTTTTTCAGGCAAAGTCGCCATCACTCACTCCGTTAAAACTGTTCAGCCGCCCAGCAGACGATGAATGCGCGTCAGACCGGCAGCCAGACGATCCACTTCCTCTTCACTGTTATAGAAGGTGAAGGAGGCACGGCACATCGCCGGAACATTGTAGTGCTGCATCAGCGGCATCGCACAGTGATGTCCGGTGCGAATCGCAATACCATATTGATCCAGGAAGCTGCCGACGTCGTAGGCGTGATGTTTACCCAGATTAAAGGCAATCACACCGGCACGTGACTGCGGGCCGTAAATCTGAATATCGGGTACGGTGCCCAGCTTATCGAGCGCGTAGTTCATCAGTGCAGTTTCACGCTGATGAATGGTGTCCAGCCCCAGCGCCTGTACATAGTCCAGTGCCGCACCAAAGCCGATGATACCGCCGGTATTCGGCGTACCCGCTTCAAAACGCCACGGCGCACTGTTCCAGGTGGTGCCGGTGGGCAGCATGACCTGACCAATCATCGAACCGCCGCCTTCCCACGGTGGCATCTCATCCAGCAGCGCTTTGCGGCCGTAAAGAATACCCACGCCGTTCGGGCCATAGAGTTTATGGCTGGAGAAGACATAGAAGTCGCAGCCGATATCCTGCATGTCGACCTTGTCATGCATCACCGCCTGTGCGCCATCCACCAGTGTGACGACGCCAGCGGCTTTGGCCTGGGCAACAATCGCTTTAACCGGGTTAACGGTGCCGAGTACGTTTGAAACGTGCGTGACGGCCAGTAACCGGGTGCGGCTGTCAATCAGACCCGCCAGATGCTCCAGCGCCAGCTCACCATTGTCATTTAATGGCAGCACGCGCACTTCTGCACCCGTACGCTGTGCCAGCATTTGCCAGGGAACGATATTGGCGTGATGCTCCATCTCGGTGATGATCAGGTTGTCGCCCGCCTGGAGGTTACTGCTACCCCAGGTGTTCGCCACCAGATTGATACCTTCGGTGGTGCCTTTGACAAAGACGATCTCTTCCTGCGACTGCGCATTGATGAAACGGGCAGCCTGTTCGCGCACATTCTCCATGTCGCTGGTTGCCTGCTGGCTCAGCGTATGAATGCCGCGATGCACGGCCGCATAGCCATGCTGGTAGAAATGACTCTCGGCGTTAATCACCGAGAGTGGACGCTGTGCGCTGGCTGCACTGTCAAGATAGGCCAGCGGATGACCGTTGACCTCACGCTTCAGGATAGGAAAATCAGCCCTGATGCGTTCGAGATCGAAGTTCATCATACGTCGCCTCCGGGAAAGCGTTCAGCAATACGCTGCAGCACGGCCTGACGCATCACACTGTTTTCCAGCGTTTCTGTCAGTTCTGCGGCAAATGCATGAATGATCATGGTCTGCGCCGCATCCTGTTCAATACCGCGCGAACGCAGGTAGAACATCTGCTCATCATCGATGCGACCAATGGTGGCACCGTGACTGCATTTCACGTCATCCGCATAAATTTCCAGCTGCGGTTTGGTATCGACTTCAGAGAGTTTGCCCAGCAACAGGTTATTGTTGGTCATCTGCCCGTCGGTCTTCAGCGCATGCTGAGCCACTTTGATGTGACCATTAAACACCGCACGGCCTTTATCACGCACGATGGTTTTATGCATCTGGCGGCTCATACAGTGGCCTTTATTGTGCTCCAGGTAGGTGCGGGTGTCCGCCACTTCCTGTTTCACCGGCAGCACCAGGCTGTTAATCGCCAGCGTGGTATTTTCGCCGTTCAGCTGCGTACTGGTGTTGTGACGCGACAGGCCGGCACCCAGCAGGAAGCTGGTGCTGCTGACCTGGCCATCGTTACCAATAACCAGATCGTTGTGCGCGAAGTGGTAGCTGGCACTGCTTTCAAAGGCCAGCTTAGTGTGGGTCAGCTTTGCATTGTCGCCGACCGCAAAGGTAAAGCGCGTGCCAGTGAAATGGGCGCGCTCATCCAGGGAAACGTAGTGCTCAATGACTTCCGCTTCTGCACTCTCTTCAAGCTGCAGATGATGACGATAGTGAACCGTATTCATGCCCGTCTGCTGGCCGCTGGTGATATGCAGCAGGTAGATCGGACGCGCAGCGGATTTACCGCGTGCCAGACGCAGGGTCGTCACCTCTTCCGCCAGACTTTCTGTCAGATGCAGGAAAATTTCCGGCTGAACCGCAGCGGGGAGCGGAGGACGCTCAGCGGCCATGCTGTGCTGAACCTCGAACAGTTCGACGTCGCGGCTGCTGAATTCAGGCTGAAACTGACCGTCAACATACACCAGACGGATCGCATCCAGCGGCAGTGCCAGCGCATCAACCTGTTCAGCGCTCAGGGTCTGAGGCGCATCGGGCAGCACAAACTGCTGAGACAGCAGCGTATCCAGCGGCGTGTACTTCCAGTTTTCATGCTTGCGGGTTGGCAGGCCAACGCGCATCAGTTGCTGCCAGTGCTGCTGAGCCTGCAGAGAACGCACGTCGCCGCGTGATTCAAACAGGTGATGCCACTGTTGCAGCGCAGAATCACTCTTCGTCGGTAAGCCAGCCATAACCTTGCTCCTCCAGCTGTTTCACCAGCGAGAAGTCGCCAGATTTCACGATTTTGCCCTGATACAGCACATGAACGAAGTCTGGCTTGATGTAGTCCAGAATACGCTGGTAGTGCGTCACGATGATAAAGGCGCGCTTCTCGTCGCGCAGGCTGTTCACGCCATTCGCAACAATTTTCAGGGCATCAATATCCAGACCGGAGTCGGTCTCATCCAGGATGCAGAGCTCAGGTTCCAGCGCTGCCATCTGCAGAATATCGTTACGCTTCTTCTCACCACCGGAGAAGCCGACGTTAACTGAACGGGTCAGCAAATCTTCCGGCATCTTCAGCAGCTGAATTTTCTCTTCAATGAAGTCCTGGAAATCGAAGCGATCCAGCTCTTCCTGCTGACGATATTTGCGCACCGCGTTCACCGAGGTTTGCAGGAAAAACTGGTTGCTGACGCCTGGAATTTCGACCGGATACTGGAAGGCCATAAAGATGCCTTCACCGGCACGCTCTTCAGGCGCCAGTTCCAGCAAATCTTTGCCTTTGAAGGTCACCGAACCGCCCGTGACTTCATAATCTTCGCGGCCTGCCAGCGTAGCCGACAGCGTACTTTTACCTGAGCCGTTCGGGCCCATGATGGCATGCACTTCGCCTGGTTTAATTTCGAGATTCAGGCCACGCAGAATGGCTTTATCTTCAACACTGACCTGCAAATCTTTAATGCTTAACATTCTTATTCCTTCACATTGCTTCCGGCAAGGCGTGTGACGGCATCAGCCCACACTGTGCTCAAGGCTGATGGCTAACAATTTCTGGGCTTCCACGGCAAATTCCAGTGGCAACTCCGAGAATACGTCTTTACAGAAGCCGTTCACGATCATCGAGATCGCATCTTCTTCACTGATACCGCGTTGCAGACAGTAGAACATCTGATCTTCGCCGATACGTGAGGTAGTAGCTTCATGCTCCAGCTGGGCGGTATTGTTGCGGGTTTCGACATACGGGAAAGTATGCGCACCGCAATCCGGACCGATCAGCATCGAGTCACACTGCGTAAAGTTACGGGCATTGGTGGCGGTTGGCATGATCTTCACCAGCCCGCGATAGGTGTTCTGACTTTTACCGGCCGAGATCCCCTTAGAGATAATGGTCGATTTGGTGTTTTTACCAATGTGGATCATCTTGGTGCCGGTGTCGGCCTGCTGACGACCGCTGGTCAATGCCACTGAATAGAATTCGCCTACCGAGTAGTCCCCGCGCAGAATGCAGCTCGGATACTTCCAGGTGATAGCAGAACCGGTTTCAGACTGCGTCCAGGACATTTTGCTGTGGTCACCTTCACACAGCGCACGCTTGGTCACGAAGTTAAGGATACCGCCCTCACCTTCGCCGCCAGGGAACCAGTTCTGAACGGTCGAATATTTCACTTCAGCATTTTTATGGATAATCACTTCCACCACGGCCGCGTGCAGCTGGTAAGTATCACGTACTGGCGCGGAACAGCCTTCAATGTAGCTGACGTAGCTGCCTTCATCGGCAATGAGGATGGTGCGCTCGAACTGACCGGTTTTCGCCGCGTTAATACGGAAATAGGTCGACAGCTCCATCGGGCAACGCACCCCTTTCGGGATGTAGACGAAGGTGCCGTCTGAAGCGACCGCTGAGTTCAGCGCAGCAAAGAAGTTATCATTCGCCGGAACCACCGTGCCGAGGTACTGCTTCACCAGCTCAGGATGTTCCTGAATGGCTTCGCCGAATGAACAGAAGATAATCCCCTGCTCCGCCAGCTTGCCACGATAGGTGGTCGCGACCGACACGGAGTCGAAAATGGCGTCAACCGCCACTTCACGGCCTTCACGTACCGGTACACCCAGCTGATTAAACGCATTTTCCACTTCCTGCGTCAGATAGTCGCTGGCTGGCGCGCTGCCTGAAGCCTGCATGGCACCCGGCTCGGAAGCACAGCTGTCATCGCAGTTGCCGCAGGAGGGCGCGGAGTAGTAGCTGTAATCCTGGTAGTCGAGTTTTTCGTAGTGGGCTTTCAGCCAGTGTGGCTCTTCCATTTCAAGCCAGGCACGAAAAGCCTTTAGACGAAACTCCAGCATCCACTCTGGCTCGTTACGCTTGGCCGAGATCGCCCTCACCACATCTTCATTGATGCCGTTGGCAAATTCTTCGGTCTGCAGTTGGGTAAAGAAGCCCTCTTTATAGTTGAGCTTGCCTTCCCAGATTTGTACATCGTCAGATGTTTCGCTGTGTCGTGACATATTTCACTTACTCGACGCCAAAGCTTTCACCGCACCCGCAGGCGTGCTGAGCTTTAGGGTTATTGAATTTAAAAATCTGATTCAGGCCTTCGCGAACGTAATCCAGCTCGGTGCCATCAACGAATGGCATCGCCTGAAGCGGCACAAACAGCGTTGCGCCGTGGAATGAGAACTGCAAATCGTCTTCGACAGGCTCTTTAACCAGATCCATGACGTAGCCAAACCCGGCGCAACCTGATTGTTTCACGCCAAGCCGCAGACCCTTGACTTCAGGATCCTGAGCCGCCAGATTGAGAATTTGTTGTGCTGCGGTTTCAGTCAGCGTCAACCCTTTCCAGACAAAATCGTCGGGTGAGAAAGAGTCTGTATTAACGGATGCCATGTTGATACCTCTTGAGTCCGGACCTTTTCAGGCTATCCCCCTATGGTAGTGATCTGTACAATCACTTCAACCTCTTGTTTTGCAGGGATAATCATCTAGTGCTGTTTTATCTGCTTATTTATTAAGCATAGCTGCTCCCGCTCACCCTGCGGTAAGAGAATCAGCGTCAATAAGCGGGTGATAACCTATTAATAAATCACTCTTTTTAAAAAAACCATTTTTGATCAAAGTGCTTATTGATAGGTTACGCCTTTCTTTGATGTAAACAGATTGTTATTTCCGATTATACCGACAGGCAGGATAAATCGATAAATTTTTCTGCCCACCCGTTGCAATCACGGCCGGGATGAATATGATAATTATTATCATTAACATTCAGGGCGACGCGATGACCCTTTCTGTCTCAGCCTGGCTGCAGCATAAAATCGACGAATACCAGTTTTCGATGCGGGATATCACCGTCGACTTTTATATGGCACAGGCAAAACTTGACCGGGCCGACTGCACGATCCATCAGCTACGTCAGTTCAATGATGCCTGTCAGGATATGGCAGAAATCTGCCAGATGAACGGTGACGATCAGAGTTACCTGCACGCCATGGGTAAACTGCATCACCGACTGCTGCAGGAGATGGGAAACAACGATCGCGATCGCCTGTTTCGCCTTCAGGCTTATCAACTGGCGCGATTGTCCCTGACCCGACTCTGCCATCAACTGGCCATGGTCGGAGAATGGAACAAAGCCACCGTGCTGCAAAGTGACTTTATGCGTCACGCAGGCTGGATATTCTAATCCAGCCACGGCGTGACGTCGCGCACAATTTTTTTACATTATCTCTAACAATGCCTGAAGCGGATGGCGCATGCCATTGCCTTCTACACGCTTGACCTGACTACGGCATGAATAACCCGTGGCCAGGCAGCGCTGACGAGGCAGTCGCTGAAGCTGTGGATGCCAGGAGAGTGCATAGATTCCCAGCGAATTTTCGAGGTTTTTACTTTCGTGGCCGTAGGTGCCCGCCATGCCGCAGCAGCCGACATTGATGTTTTCCAGCTTTGCACCAAACCGGGCAAAGATACCCTGCCACTCATTCGGTGTGGAAGGCTGCGCGGTCACCTCAGTGCAGTGCGCGAAGAGATACCAGGATTCCCCGCCTGTTGCCTGCACGTCACGTTCTGCCAGCGCACGCGCTAACCACTCATGTACCAGCAATACGCTGAAGTCGCCGCGCGACTCACCCAGCGTCTGACGATACTCATCGCGATAGCAGAGCACGGTAGCGGGATCCACACCCACCATAGGCAGTTCCAGTTTTGCTACCCGATTAAGAAAATCGGCGGTGCGAGCTGCCGTGCGTGCAAAACGCTGCAGGAAACCTTTCACATGCTGCGCTTTGCCGTTAGGCGAGAATGGCAGCAGTACCGGACGGTAGCCCAGCTTCTCAATCAGCCTGACAAAATCATTTACTAACTGGGCTTCATAAAAGCTGGTAAACGGATCCTGCACCACCAGCACACAGTTTGCGCGATCGGCAGCTGGCAACGCTTCCAGCTGTTCCAGCGTCATGTTCATGGCGGGATGACCGCTGAGCTGCTGTTTCAGATTTGGCGCCGAGAGCAGAGGCAGATCGACCATGCCGATATGCGTTTTACTTAACTCTTTCACCCAGGGCTGACGCAGGAAGAAATTGAACACCTTCGGCGCTTTCGCCATCAGGGGTGCATAGCTTTCAACCGCCGCCACCAGATGATCGCTGACCGGCCGCAGATAGCGGGTGTGGTAAAGCTGGAGGAAGCGCGAACGGAACGCGGGTACGTCAATTTTGATCGGACACTGGGTCGAGCAGGCCTTACAGGCCAGACAGCCCGACATCGCCTCCTTTACCTCGTGAGAGAAGTCATACTCCCCTTTGCTGGCGTGCCAGCTGTTGCGTGTGCGGGTAATCAAGCCGCGCAGCGACAGCGTGTTTTCCGGCAGCTGCTTTTCCAGTACAAGGGGATCGACACCCTGTTCAGCCAGCAGCCGCAGCCATTCCCGCGTCAGCGTCGCCCGTCCCTTAGGAGAGTGAATGCGGTTGCGGGTAATCTTCATGGAAGGACACATCGGGCTGCGGGCATCAAAGTTAAAACACAACCCGTTGCCGTTACACTCCATCGCCCCACGCCATTCATCCCGCACCGTGACCGGAATCTGCCGATCAAAGGTGCCGCGCTTCACTGCATCCACCTGCATCATCTCGTCGTTGCGGTTAAAGGGCGTGCAGATTTTACCTGGGTTAAGACGGTTTAACGGGTCAAAGGCGGCTTTGATGCGGCGCAGTTCGTTAAACAATGTTTCGCCAAAGAATGCCGGACTATACTGGGCGCGGAAACCTTTGCCATGTTCGCCCCACAGCAGGCCGCCGTAGCGCGCAGTCAGCGCCACCACATCGTCGGAGATCTGCTTCATCATCATCTCCTGCTGCGGATCGCACATATCCAGCGCCGGACGCACGTGCAGGACGCCTGCATCGACGTGACCAAACATGCCGTAACTCAAACCGTGGCTATCCAGCAGGGCGCGAAATTCGACAATATAGTCCGCCAGTTTTTCCGGCGGAACGGCAGTATCTTCCACAAACGGAATCGGCTTAGCGCGGCCTTTGGCATTCCCCAGCAGACCCACCGCTTTTTTACGCATGTTATAAATGCGCTCAATGCCATCCAGATCGTTACAGAACTGATAGCCAATGACGCCTCCCTGCTGCTGCGCCATCAGCGCGTCAAGGCGGGCGCAAAGTTGTTCAATCTGCTGATCGATCAGCGCTGCGTTGTCACCGGCAAATTCAACAATATTGAGACCCAGCATCGCTTTGTCGGGTACGTCAGTAATTAATTCACTCACCGAGTGCCAGACGATATCTTCACGAGCCAGATTCAGTACTTTAGAGTCAACAGTCTCGACTGAGAGCGCCTGCGCTTCCACCATCAATGGCGCGTTGCGCAGGGCCGAGTCAAAAGAGTCATATTTAATGTTCACCAGCCGCCGCACTTTTGGCAGCGGGGTGATATCGAGTCGCGCTTCGGTGATAAAGGCCAGCGTTCCTTCAGCGCCGCACAACAGGCGTGTCAGGTCAAAGGTCTGCATATCGTCACTGAAAACGTGGCGCAGATCATAGCCGGTCAGGAACCGATTCAGCTTTGGAAACTTTTCCAGAATCAGCGCACGATGCTCGCGGCAACGCGTCAGCACCTGCTGATAGATCCGCCCTTCCGGGGTGGCCGTCTGTGCCAGTGTTTCTGCCAGCGCCGTCGCCATGGGCCGCGTATCAAGCATATCGCCGCCCAGCAACACAGCCCGCAAGCCCAGAACGTGATCCGACGTTTTGCCGTAAACCAGCGAGCCCTGACCAGACGCATCGGTATTGATCATTCCGCCCAGTGTCGCACGGTTACTGGTCGATAATTCTGGCGAGAAGAAAAAGCCAAATGGTTTCAGCCAGGCATTCAGCTGATCTTTAATCACCCCGGCTTCAACCCGCACCCAGCCCTCATCCGTATTAATCTCCAGGATGCGGTTCATGTAGCGCGACATATCCACCACGATCCCATGATTCAGCGACTGCCCGTTGGTGCCAGTGCCGCCGCCACGTGGGGTAAAAACCAGACTGGCAAAGCGCGCTTCGCCGGCCACGCGGGCGAGCAGTGCAACATCGGCGGTTGAACGTGGAAAGAGCGCCGCGTCGGGCAGCAACTGATAGATGCTGTTATCGGTAGAGAGTGAAAGACGATCGGCATAGCTGGTTGCCATGTCACCGGTAAAACCCTGCTCTTTCAGTGACTCAAGGAACGTCAGCACCAGTTGAACGAGGCCCGGCGCCTGCGAAATCTGTGGGATCATGATTGTCTGACCGAAGGTGTTGTAAACGTTTGCGTTTATACGTTAGCGATTTCTCGTTTTATCATATTTTTCCTGCGTCTGCCCTTTTTTCAGAAAAGGCAAAAACCTTTCACCACGACGCTGTTTAATCCCTGGCAAATAGATCATGATAAAAACAGGCATCCGAATGCCCGAAAATGAAGGATTAAGACGAGGTTATGAGTCAATGATGAAAAGCCAGTACCGGGATATGGATTTACCGCAAATACTCTTCACCCTGATGTTCATTCTGCTGCTGATCGTCGCCTGTTTATGGGTGGTGCAACCGTTTATTCTGGGCTTTGCCTGGGCCAGCATGGTAGTGATTGCCACCTGGCCATTGATGCTGAAATTCCAGCGACTGTTATGGGGACGCCGTTCACTCGCGGTGATCGTCATGACACTGCTGCTGCTCTTGCTGTTTATTATTCCTATTGCCCTGCTGGTCAGCAGCCTGATCGATAACAGTGCGCCTGTGATTGCCTGGGTGACCCAGGGCCACACTATGCCGAAACTGACGTGGCTCAGGGAAATCCCGATGGTGGGTAAAAAGCTGTATGTCAGTTATGACACGCTGGTGGCGAGTGGCGGTGCCGGCGTGATGGCGAAAATACAGCCTTACATCGGCCGCACCACAGGCTTTTTTGTGGCTCAGGCCGGTCATTTCGGGCGCTTTATGATCCATCTGGGCGTGATGTTACTGTTCAGCGTGCTGCTTTACTGGCGTGGCGAACAGGCTGCCCAGGGCATCCGTCACTTCGCGTTTCGTATGGCGGGACGACGCGGTGATGCTGCGGTGCTGCTGGCGGCACAGTCCATTCGTGCCGTAGCGCTGGGTGTGGTGGTGACGGCGCTGGTGCAGGGTGTGCTGGGCGGCATCGGTCTGGCGATTTCCGGTATTCCTTATGCCACGCTGTTAACGGTACTGATGATCCTCTGCTGCCTGGTACAGCTCGGTCCACTGCTGGTGCTGGTTCCTGCCATCATCTATCTCTACTGGAGCGGCGATACCACCTGGGGCACCGTGCTGCTGGTCTGGAGCTGTGTGGTCGGCACGATGGATAACGTTCTGCGCCCGATGTTAATCCGTATGGGTGCAGACCTGCCGATGATTCTGATCCTCTCAGGCGTGATTGGTGGCCTGTTCGCGTTCGGCATGATTGGTCTGTTTATCGGCCCGGTGGTTCTGGCGGTTTCCTACCGTCTGGTTTCGGTCTGGGTACATGAAGCGCCCGCCCCGGATAAAGACCCGATGGCCTCGGCTGATGCACTGGCCGATCACGAGGGTACCCCACCAGCTGTATAATGCGGTGCAATGGCACTTTGCGCCAATCCCCCTGATGTACATTGATTAGTGCGGTTAATGATGATTAACCGCACCTCTCTTCATCATTCAGATAAATTCTGTTTTTCATTAACGATTTTTAATAAAAAAGCCATCTTTGACCTAAAAACGACCATTCAGGGCTAAAAAAGATTACTTTCTGCACTGTTTCTTAAGCCAAATGACCAGGTAAAGATGACAAAAGATTATCGGCTTTAAACTAATAAGAGGATTCTTAAAGACGACAGCCAGCCGTATGAATAACATGTTTCCTATGTTCGAAATCAACCTGATGATTTTCAGACAAACTTATTCCCCTGAGTAGAGTAAAGAATTGCTGTGTGTAGTCTTTGCCCATCCCCTGTGATGGGCTTTTTTTTGCCTGAAATAAGCCAGCTATAAATAGAAAAGGCCCGCAATGCGGGCCTTTATGCTTGCTACAGCGGGGATCAGGCGGTTTTATTTAACTGCGCCAGACTCACCCAGGTTTCCACTACGGTATCCGGGTTCAGCGACAGGCTGTCGATGCCCTCTTCCATCAGCCATGCGGCAAAATCCTGATGGTCGGACGGTCCCTGCCCACAAATTCCGACATATTTACCCTGTTTTTTGGCCGCTTTGATCGCCATGGAAAGCAGCGCTTTCACGGCTTCATTACGCTCGTCAAACAGTGCAGAGACAACGCCGGAGTCGCGGTCCAGCCCCAGCGTCAGCTGGGTCATGTCGTTAGATCCAATTGAGAAGCCATCAAAGTGCTGCAGGAACTGATCCGCCAGTAGCGCATTGGACGGAATCTCGCACATCATAATGATTTTCAGTCCGTTTTCGCCGCGCTTCAGTCCCTGACGTGCCAGCTCTTCCACCACCGCCTGCGCCTGATCCACGGTACGGACAAACGGAACCATGATCTCAACGTTCGTAAGGCCCATCTCATTGCGAACACGCTTCACCGCTTCACACTCAAGCGCGAAACAGTCGCGGAAGCTGTCCGCTACATAGCGACCTGCACCACGAAACCCCAGCATCGGGTTTTCTTCTTCAGGCTCGTAGCGCTCACCGCCCACGAGATTGGCATATTCGTTCGTTTTGAAGTCGGAAAGTCGGACAATTACACGTTTCGGTGCAAATGCCGCGCCAAGTGTGGCAATTCCTTCAGTCAGGCGGCCAATGTAAAACTCGACCGGATTATCAAATCCTTTCATCATTTTACGGATCTGCTGCTGCAGTTCCGGTGTCTGTTGATCGAATTCCAGTAGCGCTTTAGGGTGGACGCCAATCATACGGTTAATGATAAATTCCAGACGCGCCAGACCGACACCTTCGTTAGGCAGACAGGCGAAATCAAAGGCACGATCGGGGTTGCCCACATTCATCATAATTTTCAGCGGCAGTTCAGGCAGCGAATCGACCTGAGAACTGGTGACATCAAAATCAAGCAGCTGATCGTAGACGTAGCCGGTGTCGCCCTCAGCACAGGAAACCGTGACCTGATGACCCTCCTTCAAACGATCGGTTGCATCGCCACAGCCAACGACAGCAGGGATACCCAGTTCACGCGCGATGATTGCCGCATGACAGGTTCGTCCGCCACGGTTAGTGACAATCGCTGACGCCTTTTTCATGATCGGTTCCCAGTCCGGATCGGTCATATCCGTCACCAGCACATCACCTTTTTCAATGCGGTGCATTTCGCTGATATCGTGGATGACCTTCACCACGCCTGCGCCAATACGATGACCGATAGCACGGCCTTCCACCACCACGCTGCCCTGACCCTGCAGCGTATAACGTTCCATGACCTGACCATTTGAGCGCACAGTTTCAGGACGCGCCTGAACGATGAACAACTTACCGGTGTGCCCATCTTTGGCCCACTCAATATCCATCGGACGCTGATAATGCTGTTCAATTAAGACAGCCTGTTTAGCCAGGGCCTGCACTTCCTCATCACTTAAGCAAAAACGATCGCGTTCGGCTTCAGGCACATCTTCGATCTGAACCTGCTCGCCATGCGCCTGAGAATCGGCATAGACCATGCGAACCTTTTTCGACCCCATATTGCGGCGCACGATAGCGGGACGATCCGCTGCCAGCGTGGGCTTGTGGACGTAGAATTCGTCCGGGTTAACGGCACCCTGCACCACCATTTCACCCAGTCCCAGCGCAGCAGTAATAAAGACCACCTGATCAAAGCCAGACTCCGTATCAATGGTGAACATCACACCTGAAGAGGCCAGGTCAGAGCGCACCATGCGCTGAATACCCGCAGAGAGCGCCACGCCACGGTGATCATAGCCCTGGTGCACGCGGTAAGAGATAGCGCGGTCATTAAACAGCGAAGCAAAGACATGCTTCACCGCCACCATCACGGCGTCGATACCCTGCACATTCAGGAAGGTTTCCTGCTGACCAGCAAAGGAGGCATCGGGCATATCTTCCGCGGTGGCCGAGGAGCGGACAGCAAACGACGCGGCCTCATCATCGGCAGAAAGTTGCTGATAGGCATCCAGAATGGCGGACTCCAGTTCCGGCAGAAAAGGGGTCTCCACCACCCACTGACGAATCTGCTTACCCGCTGATGCCAGCGCATTCACATCATCAATATCGGTCTCGTCCAGCAGCGCGTAAATTCGCTGATTGAGCCCGCTTTGATCAAGAAACAGGTTAAAGGCATAGGATGTCGTCGCGAATCCATTGGGTACAGAAACACCCAGCGAAGAGAGATTAGTAATCATTTCACCCAGAGAGGCATTCTTACCGCCTACCCGATCAACATCATGCATACCAAGCTGGTTATACCAGAGCACGAGTGGCGGTTCGCCATTAATGGACATTGCGCTTATCCTTTATCAATTAACAATGAATGGACACAGGGAGTTATCTCTTTTCAGCCTGGCATATCACCCCCTCAATAACGATGTGTTGAATCGTTAAAGCAGAATTTCAGCAACAGTTTCAGAATTGTGAGCGAAATTTTTTGCTGTTGCGCAATGACGCTATTTTTCGCTAAATGATTGATGCAGCAGGAAATGACAGATTTTCAGCCATTTAATCCCTCTGTTTTGTTGCGCAACAGTTGCGTGACTATTTGCAGCGTAATAAGGGTTTAAAGCATCCCGGTGAAGCGAAACCGCGGTTAGTTTTTAATTATCCTGATGAAACAGCAGACAAAAAATCCGGACAGGCATTACAGAAACTAAAATCAGAGATGAATTATTTAAGCGCATGGCTCATGCTAACGGCTCACTCTTGTCTGAGGCTGATTACGTTATGACAACTGACAGAAGCGTTTTTTATATCTCCGATGGTACGGCCATTACGGCTGAAGTACTGGGTCATGCGGTGCTGTCACAATTTCCGGTTAATATCACCAGTCTGACGCTGCCCTTCGTAGAAAATGTCCAGCGTGCGCTGGCGGTTAAAGCCCAGATTAACGCCCTTTATCAGCAGAGCGGTGTGCGGCCACTGGTGTTTTTCTCGATCGTCACCCCGGAAGTGCGCGACATCATCGTGCAGAGCGACGGCTTTTGTCAGGATATCGTGCAGGCGCTGGTGGCACCGCTGCAGCAGGAGCTGGGTTTGTCCCCCGCACCGGTTGCTCACCGTACTCACGGACTGGATGCCAGTAATCTGGGTAAATATGATGCGCGTATTGCGGCGATCGATTACGCACTGGCGCATGATGACGGTATCTCGCTGCGCGGACTCGAGGATGCGCAGGTTATTCTGTTGGGTGTCTCGCGCTGTGGTAAAACTCCCACCAGCCTCTATCTGGCGATGCAATTTGGTGTGCGCGCCGCCAACTACCCGTTCATCGCAGATGACATGGATAACCTCAAACTGCCGCCCGCGCTGCGCGCGCATCAGAATAAACTGTTCGGGCTGACTATCGATCCGGAACGCCTGGCGGCGATACGTCAGGAGCGGGCGGAAAATACCCGTTACGCCTCAATGCGTCAGTGCCGACTGGAAGTGGGCGAAGTAGAAGCGCTGTTTCGCACCCATCAGATCCGCTATCTCAACAGCACCAACTACTCGGTGGAAGAGATTGCCACCAAAATTCTCGACATCATGGGTCTGACGCGCCGCATGTACTGAGAGTGTTATCGATGCTGAGTTGTAAAGCGATGCTGCCGTCGCTTTTGATTTCATTATCAAATCCCGGGTTGAATTCGCAGGCTAATGGTTTATTGTGACCACCATCACTTCCCGGTATTTCACCGCTGCGAAGAACCGTTTTCGAGAAACTCATGAACAAAACCGACGAACTGCGTACCGCACGCATTGGTAGTCTGATTACCCCCGCCAGCCTGGCGGCTGACCATCCCGTTTCCCCGGCCATTGCCGACAATGTCACGGCTGCCCGTAAACGTATAGCCCGTATTCTGACCGGTGAAGATCCCCGCCTGCTGGTGGTGATTGGCCCCTGCTCACTGCACGACCCGAAAGCAGCCCTGGAGTATGCAGAGCGTCTGAACGCATTGCGCAGCCGCTATGACGATCGGCTGGAGATTGTGATGCGCGCCTACTTCGAGAAGCCGCGCACCGTGGTGGGCTGGAAAGGCTTAATCTCTGATCCGAACCTGGATGGCAGCTACGATGTAAACCGGGGCATTGGTATCGCCCGCAAACTGCTGATTGATATCAACGCGCTGGGATTGCCTACCGCCACAGAGTTTCTGGATATGGTGATCGGCCAGTTTATTGCCGACCTGATCAGCTGGGGAGCGATTGGCGCACGCACCACCGAAAGCCAGATCCACCGAGAAATGGCGTCGGCCCTCTCCTGCCCGGTCGGCTTTAAAAACGGCACCGACGGTAACGTTCAGATTGCCGTGGATGCGATTCGCGCCGCACGCGCCAGCCATATGTTCCTGTCGCCGGACAAGCTGGGGCAGATGACGATCTATCAGACCAGCGGCAACCCGCATGGACATGTGATCCTGCGTGGTGGCAAGCAGCCTAACTATCATGCCAGTGATGTCGCTGCAGCGGCGGAGAGTCTGTCTGCCTTTAATCTGCCAGAGCAGTTGGTAATCGACTTCAGTCACGGCAACTGCCTGAAGCAGCATCGTCGTCAGATGGATGTGGCGGCAGAGGTAGCGGAGCAGATTAAAGCAGGATCGCGGGCTGTTGCCGGTGTGATGATTGAGAGCTTCCTGGAAGAGGGTAATCAGAAAGTGGTGAGCGGCGAACCGCTGGTTTACGGCAAGTCGATTACCGATCCCTGCCTCGGCTGGCAGGAGAGCGAAAAAGTGCTCGCCCTGCTGGCCGAGGCGGTTTCTCATCGCCTCTGATTTTCAGTTAGCTGGAGCAGCTCACCTCTAACGTTTTGCCCCAGTCTGGCGGCCGCTGACGATATTCAGCGGCCGTCTCATCGCTAAAGGGCTGCTGTAACGCCTGATGCAGGCGTGCCAGCGCATCCTGCTCGCCCCGCTCCGCCTCTTCAATCGCCTGCTGTGCCAGATAGTTGCGCAGAATCACCGCCGGATTAGCGGCCTTCATCACTGCCTGACGTTCCGTATCACTGACCTGCTCGTCCATCAGACGGCTGCGATAGCGCTGATACCAGCCATCAAACGCCTCACGATCGATAAACTCATCGCGCAACGGTGAGCGGCTTTCAGCCTGTTGAGTCTCACTTAGCAGCAGGAACGTCAGCGTGTAATCGCTGTGCTCCTGGGTCATCAGGGCCAGCAGATCGGTCAGAATCTCATTATCGTTGCTCTGCTGTGTCAACAGACCGAGCTTCGCCCGCATCCGCTCGCCCCAGACCCGCATAAGTTCAGGTTCATAGGCGCTCAGTGCCGTCCGCAACTGCTCCGTGGTCAGCAGACCCGAAAGCGCGTGCGCCAGCCGGTTAAGATTCCACAGGCCAATCATCGGCTGATTTTCAAAGCTGTAGCGACCCTGATAGTCGCTGTGATTGCAGATGAAGTCAGGCTGATAATCATCCAGAAAACCAAAGGGGCCATAGTCGATGGTCAGGCCAAGAATCGACATGTTGTCGGTGTTCATCACCCCATGCGCAAAACCCACGCTCTGCCACAGGGCAATCAGCCGCGCGGTACGTAACACAATGTCGGTAAACCATTGCTGATAGCGGTCCGCTTCCGCTTCCAGATGCGGCCAGTGATGACGAATCGCGTAGTCGGCCAGTTGCTGCACTTTCTCCTGCTGCTGACTATAAAAGAAATGCTCGAAATGCCCGAACCGCAGATGGCTCGGTGAGATACGCATCAGCATTGCGCCACGTTCGGTGGTTTCGCGGTAGACCGGCTCATCGCCTATCGACAGGGTCAATGCTCGCGTGGTGGGAATGCCAAGATGGTGCAGCGCCTCTGAGGCGAGGAACTCTCGCACGCTGGAACGGATTACAGCGCGACCATCCCCCATCCTTGAGTAAGGCGTCAGGCCTGCGCCCTTGAGATGCCAGTCAAGTTTACTGCCATCATCAAGGCGCTGTTCACCCAGCAGAATGCCGCGCCCGTCACCAAGCTGGCCCGCCCAGACGCCAAACTGATGGCCACTGTAGACCTGCGCCAGCGGCTGCATGCCGGATAACAGGGCTGCGCCGTGCCAGACGTCATGACCGTTACCGGCAAAGAGTTCGCTATCCAGACCCATTGAGGTTGCAAGTGGTGCGTTGTGATACAGCAGGCGTCCGCCTGTCAGCGGTGTGGGGTTTAGCGCGGTGTAACACCCTGTCAGTTCCCGAAACCAGGTGTTGTCAAAAATGGCCTTACCAGAAGACATTATTTCTCCCATGCGCTGCTCAGCGGTACGTAGATGAGTCCTCTAGTGTAACGCTGATAGCGGGGATTAAAAGAGGGTATCAACCAGGATGCTGAGAAGATGGCATACGATCATCGGCGCAGAGCAGTGAACGCAGTGCATCCGATTTTACTACCGGGAAGAGCGCACCCTGGAAGTCGACACCGTTCAGCTGGCTGACTTTATCGAACAACACTTCATCGTCAATGCCACAAATAATGAGTCGGTCACAATGGGCGCGAAAATTATCGATAATGCTCTGAATAAACGGCACGAATGACGCGCGTTTTGCCAGCGAATGAATAAACTCTTTATCCAGACAGATACAACTGAATAAATTATCGTAGACTGCATTAGAGGGTGTCTTACCCGCGCCGAAATGTGAAAGTGCTAAATTAAATTCAGCGTGCAGGTCAGCCAGTAAGGGATTATTTGTGCCCAGTTTCAGTTGCGGAAACGTTTCAGTGATATTCAACAGAATGAACGGCAGCTGCTTTATTTTCCGCATAACTAATTCACTGGCCAGCAGTGTCCGGGCCATCCCTTCATCAATACGGATAAATGCTGACACAGAATGCGCTTCAAATAACGCGCGATTCTGCTCCAGCAATCCAATCTGACTTTGCAGAAGGCGCAGCTGCTGCGACTCATCAAGCTGCGGCAGCAACAGATCCTGCGGCAGAGTGATGGGAGCACTTTCATGCACCAACTGCGTTACCAGCTCGACAGCGGTCAACCGTCCGTGAACATCACAGACAGGATAGAACCAGATTTCCGACTGATAGTCGGCCGAGAGATGAATTTTCATTTTGATGCCAGAATAAGCGGCGATGGAGATATCGTATAGTAATGGTTGGGTACAGGCAATAGTGCCAAATCATTGAAGAGACGGACTTCTTTGCCCTTCCACCGCCGTTTGACAACAGGCAGTCACGCTTAAGCCAAATAATAGCGATAAAATACCGCTTATTAGTGGAATTAAAAAAGCATTTATTCTGGTTATTAAAACCCACAGTCAATAACTGTCATTTAAAATAAAGCTTTTACTCTCTGTTTCGGCTCTATTTAAAATTGGACTTAAGTCAGATTTGGCGAACGGCGTTTAAATACGGCGCGCCTGCCAGAACACTTTCCGCCAGTAGACATTGTCGAGCGAAGAGCGGACTACGCCCTGGCTGGTTGACGCGTGGATGAAGGCATTATCGGTGTCATAAATACCCACATGCAGGCCATTTTCGCCACGTCCGGTTTTGAAAAAGACCAGATCGCCTGGCAACAGTTCATCTTTACTGATTCGGGTGCCAATATCGCTTTGGGCTGAGGTGGTGCGCGGCAGCTGTAGCGAAAATTTGTCGCGGAAGGTCAGATAGACAAAGCCAGAGCAGTCAACGCCGTTACGACTCATGCCGCCATAGCGATAAGGCGTGCCACGCCAGTGACCGAGCTGATCGTTCAGTTCCGCTATCACAGTGATCGAATCGGAAAGACGGCCATTAATCGGCGGAGCGTGATGACTGCATCCCGACAGCAGCAGAACTAAAATCAGCAAACCCAGGCGCATCGCCAAATGTCCTTATCAGAAGTTACAACCGGCTTAATGTAGCGGTAAAGCCCGCCATGTAGCAAGTGTCAGGGCAGGACGGTCAGTAGCGTGCGTCCTTCGAGTTGAATCTGCCGGAAAGTTATCTGGTAAAGGGGAGTCAGGCGCTGCGGCGTCAGGACCTTTGCCGGTTCGCCCTGCGCAACCACCTGTCCCCTGTTCATCAGCCAGACCCGATCGGCGTGTTGCAGGCTGTGGTTGAGATCGTGACTACTGGCGATAACGCTGATACCTGCCGCGCACAGCGCCGCAATCAGATCGTCTGCCGCTTTCTGCTGGCCGATATCCAGCGCCGTCATTGGCTCATCGAGAATTAACAATCGCCCGTGGGGATTGATGAGAGGATCAATCTGCGCGCAGACTGCCGCCAGCCTGACGCGCTGCCATTCACCGCCGGAGAGTCTGGTCAGGGAACGGGTTAATTTATCCTGCAGCTGCAGCTGTTGCAGCAGCGTACTGAGCCGGACATCGGACTGCGACCCCGCCTGCTTCAGATGCAGACGTAAATAGTGCCAGACCGGCATCTGGCTCAGCGGCGCCTGCTGCTGGGGCAGCCAGCCCCGAACCCTGGAGAGCGCCGCGCCGCGCCAGTCACTCAGCGGCTTTTCATCCAGCAGCACCCTCCCTGAGGCGGGTTGCAGACCCGCAATCACACTCAGTAAGGTGCTTTTACCTGCGCCATTCGGGCCTGCCACATGCAGCAGCTGACCGGCGGCAAGTTCACCGTTCATTGGCAGCAGCCGCCCGGGAACAGCAGCCTGATGCAGGCGTAACAGCATCTATTTTGCCAGCGCCTGCTTAATGGTTTCCAGAATGATTGGATCTTCCGGCGTCATATCAGGTGCAAAACGCTGGATCACGCTGCCGTCACGGCCAATCAGGAATTTTTCGAAATTCCACAGAATGTCGCCCTGCGCTTTCGGCGCGCGGCCTTTACTCTCCATACGCTCGTAAAAGCCGCTGCCTTCCGGACGCACCGCGTCAGGACGGGCCGCGATCATCTGCGCATAGAGTGGATGACGACCTTCGCCGTTGACCTCGGTTTTGGCAAACATCGGGAACGTGACGCCATAGGTCGTGCTGCAGAAGGTTTTGATCTCCTCACTGCTGCCCGGCTCCTGCTCCAGAAACTGATTGCAGGGGAAACCGAGTACGCTGAAGCCCTGATCCTGCCAGGCTTTCTGCAGGTTTTCCAGCTCTTCATATTGCGGCGTCAGACCACATTTAGAGGCCACATTGACCACCAGCAGAACCTTGCCCTGCCACTGTGACAGCGTGGTTTTTTCCCCATCGAGCGTAACCAGTTCAGTCTCATAAATGTTCATGCTATTTCCTTTGTGGATGCTGTTGTGGATCCAGAATAACCAGCCGAAGCTAGCGCGAAGATTTCACCAGTAAAATAATAAACAGCGGCGCGCCCAGTGTCGCGGTCACGACACCTATCGGCAATTCCGCCGAGGTCAGCGCCAGACGTGCCACGATATCGGCGGCCAGAAGCACCGCCGCGCCCGCCAGCGCCGAGGCCGGCAGCAGATAACGGTGATCGCTGATACCGCTCAGGCGCAGGAGATGCGGGATGACCAGCCCGACAAAACCAATGGCACCGGCCATCGCGACGCTGATACCCACCAGCCATCCCATCGCCAGCACCAGCAGGTTACGCCAGTAAAAGAGGGACAGTCCGAGCTGACGGGCGGATGTCTCGCCCAGCGCCAGCAGATTGAGGATTGGCCCGGTCGCTCCCAGGGCCAGCATCACCGGCAGCAGCGCCAGCATCATCCAGCCATAGCGCCAGTCAATCCCGCTGAATCCCCCCATCATCCAGTACATCAACTGACGCAGATCGAGACTGGTGCTGAAGTAGACCGCCCAGGTCATGATGGCGCTGCAAATAATCCCCAGCGCCACACCGGTCAGCAACAGCCGGGTGACCGAAAGCTGACGATGCGCAAAATGCAGCAGAATCAGCGTAATAATCAACGCACCGGCCATCGCCGCCAACCCGAGGCTCCACAGCGAGCCGCTGCCCAGCAGCACGCCGAGCACCAGGCCAATACCGGCGCCGTTCGAGACGCCAAGGAGGCCAGGCTCTGCCAGCGGATTGGTAAACAGCGCCTGCATCACCACACCGCATATCGCCAGAGACGCCCCCACCAGCACCACCGCCAGGCTGCGGGGCAACCGCAACTGCCAGACAAAGAGTCTGCCGCTCTCGGTGAACCACGCTGCGGGCGCGATCCAGCTGTCTCCGGCACAGAGGCTGAGACAGAGCAGTGCACAGAGCGTAAGAGCCAGCGCAATCAGCCATTTCTGGCCGCGCTGGTCGGACTGGCGCGCGAACGTGTCGAGCAGAGACATAAGCAGGATTAGCTGAGAAAACAGTGATTTGATTGTAGAGAGATTGCAGAAAAAAGAAAGGCTGATGAGGCGGTTTGCGCAGGCCTGACGTGGCGATTAACGGCGCGGGGAGCGGTGATGTTGTGTGCCGGAACCATGAAAAAAGGCCGCTTTCGCGGCCTTTTTGAAACGCTGAAATTCAGTCAGTCTCTTTGGGTGTAGCGTTCTCTACGCGGCTTTTCAGCTTCTGTCCTGGGCGGAACGTTACTACGCGACGCGCAGTAATCGGAATATCTTCACCCGTTTTCGGGTTTCTGCCAGGACGCTGGTTTTTGTCACGCAGGTCGAAATTACCAAACCCAGACAGTTTAACCTGTTCTCCATTTTCCAAAGCGCGGCGAACCTCTTCGAAAAACAGCTCCACTAACTCTTTGGCATCGCGTTTGCTTAACCCGAGTTTCTCAAACAGGTACTCTGACATCTCAGCTTTTGTAAGCGCCATAGGTTCAATCCCTCAAGGTTGCCTGGAATCGCTCTTTTAATGCCGCAACGCATTTGCCAACGGTCGCGGCAATCTCCTCTTCTTCGAGTGTCCGGCTGGTATCCTGCAAAATCAGGCTGATTGCGAGGCTCTTGTAGCCCTCAGAAACGCCCTTACCGCGGTACACGTCAAACAAGTTTACGCCAACTACCTGATTTACGCCAACTTTCTTACACTCTGCGATGATATCTGCTGCAGGGACGTTTTCAGCCACCACAACAGCAATATCACGACGGTTCGCCGGGAAGCGAGAAATCTCGCGCGCGTCAGGCAGGACGCGGTCTGCGACCTTATTCCAAAGCAGTTCAAAGACTAAGGTGCGGCCATTAAGATCAAGCTTACGTTCCAGCTCAGGATGAACCACGCCGATAAAACCGATATGTTCATCATGCAAATAAATCGCCGCGCTCTGTCCTGGATGCAACGCCGGATTCACTTCAGCACGGAAGCTGATGTTATCCAGTTTGCCGGTTAAATCGAGCAGCGACTCTAAATCGCCTTTCAAATCATAGAAGTCAACGGTCTGACGCGCCAGATCCCAGTGCTCTTCAACGCGGTTGCCACTGATCACGCCAGCCAGCATAAGATCCTGACGGATACCTAAATCCGCCTGGCTATCGGGCACAAAACGTAAGCCGCTCTCGAACAGGCGTACGCGGCTCTGCTGACGGTTCTGGTTGTAAACCACTGCACTGAGCAGGCCAGTCCAGAGTGACAGACGCATCGTCGACATGTCGCTGGAGATCGGGCTTGGCAGTAGCAGCGCCTCTTCACCCGGATGAAGCAGCTGCTGGATTTTTGGATCAACGAAGCTGTAGGTAATCGCTTCCTGATAACCTTTATCCACCAGCATGTTTTTAGCGCGCTTCAGCGACAGGTTCGCTTCGCGGTGCTGGGTCATTACCAGCCCGGCCTGTACTGGCACATCCGGAATGTTGTTATAGCCGTAAATACGCGCCACTTCTTCGACCAGGTCTTCTTCGATCGCCATATCGAAACGCCAGCTCGGGGCCACAGCCTGCCACTGCCCTTCACCCACAGTGACTTCACAGCCCAGGCGGGTCAGGATGTCAGTGACCTGATCATCCGCAATGACGTGGCCAATCAGACGGTCCAGTTTTTCACGGCGCAGGGTGATCGTCGCCGGTACAGGGAGTGCTGTCTGATGGGTCTGATCGATGACTGGGCCCGCTTCACCGCCGCAGATTGACAGCAGCAGCTCGGTCGCACGCTCCAGCGCGGTGTGTTGCAGCGCCGGGTCAACGCCACGCTCGTAGCGATGTGACGCGTCGGTATGCAGACCGTGACGACGTGCGCGACCGGTGATAGAAAGCGGGTCAAAGTATGCGCACTCGAACAGGATGTTTTGCGTTTCGCCGTTCACACCTGAATGTTCGCCACCAAAAATACCGGCCATGGCCAGCGCTTTCTGGTGATCGGCGATCACTAAGGTATCACTTTGCAGACTGGCTTCAGTGCCATCCAGCAGTGTCAGCTTTTCGCCCTCTTTCGCCATGCGCACCACGATACCGCCGTCAATGCGGTCGAGGTCGAAGGCGTGCATCGGCTGACCCAGTTCCAGCAGAACGTAGTTAGTGATGTCTACAACCGGATCGATTGAGCGAATGCCGCAGCGACGCAGCTTCTCTTTCATCCACAGTGGCGTCGCCGCCGCAACGTCAATCCCTTTCACTACGCGGCCCAGATAGCGCGGACAGGCTTCTGTTGCGTCAACCTGGATCGGGAATGTCTCGTTGAGCGTAGCCGTGACCGGCTGCATCTGCGGCTTGTTCAGCGGTAAACCGTTCAGCACAGCGACATCACGGGCGATACCGATCAGACCCAGGCAGTCGGCGCGGTTAGGCGTGACGCTGATTTCAATGGTGTTGTCATCCAGCTGCAGGTATGTGCGGATGTCGGTGCCAATGGGCGCATCGGCAGGCAGTTCGATAATGCCGTTGTGGTCGTCGGAAATGCCCAGCTCGGAGAACGAGCAGAGCATACCTTCAGACGGCTCGCCACGCAGTTTGGCCGCTTTGATTTTGAAATCACCTGGCAGCACGGCACCCACGGTCGCGACGGCGACTTTCAGTCCCTGACGGCAGTTCGGCGCGCCACAGACGATATCCAGCAGACGCTCGCCGCCCACATTGATTTTGGTCACACGCAGCTTGTCGGCATTGGGGTGCTGACCGCACTCCACCACTTCACCGACCACGACGCCATGAAACGCACCCGCAACCGGCTCAACGCCGTCTACTTCCAGGCCAGCCATGGTGATTTGTTCAGACAGCGCAGCGCTGTCCAGGGCTGGATTTACCCATTCGCGTAACCAGAGTTCACTGAATTTCATTGGATATCCTGCCCTTACTTAAATTGTTTGAGGAAACGTAAATCATTTTCGAAGAAAGCACGCAGATCGGTCACGCCGTAGCGCAACATGGTCAGACGCTCCATGCCCATACCAAAGGCGAAGCCGGAATAGACTTCCGGATCGATGCCGACATTACGCAGCACGTTTGGATGTACCATGCCGCAACCCAGCACTTCGAGCCATTTACCGTTTTTACCCATCACGTCCACTTCTGCGGACGGCTCAGTAAACGGGAAGTAAGAAGGACGGAAACGGATCTGCAAATCTTCTTCGAAGAAGTTGTTAAGGAAATCGTGCAGCGTCCCTTTCAGATTGGTAAAGCTGATGTTTTTATCAACAATCAGCCCTTCCATCTGATGGAACATCGGCGTATGCGTCTGGTCGTAATCGTTACGGTAGACGCGGCCTGGTGCAATAATGCGGATTGGCGGCTGCTGAGCCTGCATAGTACGGATCTGTACGCCAGAGGTCTGGGTGCGCAGCAGGCGGGTAGCGTCGAACCAGAAGGTATCATGATCGGCACGCGCCGGATGATGGGCAGGAATATTCAGCGCATCGAAGTTATGATAATCATCTTCAATTTCTGGTCCGGTCACGACAGCAAAGCCTAACTCACCGAAGAAAGTCTCAATGCGATCCATGGTGCGGGTCACCGGATGCAGACCGCCATTCTCAATACGACGGCCCGGCAGAGAAACATCAATGGTCTCTTCCGCAAGACGGGCGTTCAGCACTGCGGATTCCAGCGCATCTTTGCGGGCATTGAGACGCTCGGTGACCTGCTGTTTCGCTTCGTTGATAACAGCGCCCGCTGCAGGACGCTCTTCGGCTGGCAGCTCGCGTAATGTGGTCATCTGCAGTGTCAGATGTCCTTTCTTACCCAGGTATTCGACGCGCACCGCGTCAAGGGCGGCGATATCCGTCGCCCCGTCGATGGCCGCCGTGGCGCTGGCCACCAGTTCTGCGAGTTGGGACATAATTTCCTCTTTTTCCAGTCAGGCTGGTCAGTTCTCGTTGGGACCTGCCGGTCCAATATGCTAGCGCCAGAAACAAAAAAGCCTCCACGAGGGAGGCTTTCAGCGCGATTTTTCGTTTCTTCTCTTATGCGCAAAAGCCCCCGAATGTCAGGCGCTAAAGTAAAAAAAGAAACGGAAAATAGCAGCATTCATGCTTGCGGTTACCTTGTGATGCTATACAGGGGTACTATTGAAATGCTCAGCGACTAAAATGTCAATCATTTGCGTAAGTTACAGGCAATAAAAAAGGGAGCAAGCTCCCTTTTCCATCTGACTTACGCCAGGGCTGATTTCGCTTTTTCGACCAGTGCAGAGAATGCCACTTTGTCGAATACAGCGATGTCGGCCAGGATCTTACGGTCAATCTCAATGGCTGCTTTCTTCAGACCATTGATGAAACGGCTGTATGACATGCCGTTCTGACGTGCCGCTGCGTTAATACGCGCGATCCACAGCTGACGGAACTGACGCTTACGCTGACGACGGTCACGGTAAGCATACTGACCAGCTTTGATAACAGCCTGGAAAGCAACACGGTAAACACGTGAACGTGCACCGTAATAGCCTTTAGCTTGTTTTAAGATTTTTTTGTGACGTGCGCGAGCAACTACACCACGTTTTACACGAGCCATTTAGCTCTCCTGTTTAATATTCTGAATTAAAGAAAAAAATTTACTTATGCGTACGGCAGGCAGGCAATAACCAGACCCAGATCGCCTTTAGACACCATGCCTTTCGGACGCAGGTGACGTTTACGCTTAGTAGATTTTTTAGTCAGAATATGACGCAGGTTTGCGTGTTTACGCTTGAAGCCGCCAGAAGCGGTCTTCTTGAAGCGCTTAGCCGCGCCACGTACAGTTTTAATCTTTGGCATTTTAAAAATATCCACTTCGCATTGTTAATAACATGACCCAGACAGGCGAACAGACAATCGCACAACGCAAGCGTTGCGCGATTACTGCTACTTGAAAGCCTACTGTTTCTTCTTAGGAGCGAGCACCATGATCATCTGGCGGCCTTCGATCTTCGAAGGGAAGGATTCGACAATGGCCAAATCCAGATCTTCACACAGGTCTTTACGGACGCGGTTAAGCACTTCCATACCGATCTGCTGGTGCGCCATCTCACGACCGCGGAAACGCAGCGTGATTTTGGCTTTATCGCCATCTTCCAGAAAGCGAATCAGGTTGCGTAGTTTGACCTGATAGTCGCCATCATCGGTTCCAGGACGGAATTTGATTTCCTTGACCTGAATAACTTTCTGCTTCTTCTTCTGTTCCTTAGAAGATTTGCTTTTTTCATAGAGGAACTTGCCGTAATCCATAATACGGCAGACCGGCGGTTCGGCATTCGGGCTGATTTCGACTAAGTCGCCGCCCGCTTCCTCAGCTTTTTCCAAAGCTTCGCGTAATGTGACAATGCCAATCGGCTCGCCATCCATGCCTGTTAAGCGCACTTCAGTTGCGCGAATTTCACTGTTAATCTTGTTCGGACGCGTAGGTAGTACTCGTTTTCCGCCTTTAATACTTTATTCCTCCAATTGTTGAAGATTTCGGCTGCGAACCTCTTGTTGCAATTTCGCAACAAACACATCGACATCCATCGACCCAAGGTCTTTACCACGGCGGGTGCGAACGGCAACTTTGCCAGCTTCCACCTCTTTATCACCGCAGACCAACATATAAGGGACGCGACGTAATGTGTGCTCGCGGATTTTAAAGCCTATCTTCTCATTTCTCAAGTCTGCTTTCACACGAATGCCAGCATTCTGCAGCTTACGCGTCAAAGACTCAACATATTCCGCTTGTCCATCGGTAATATTCATTACCACGACTTGCAGCGGTGCCAGCCAGGTTGGGAAGAAACCGGCAAATTCTTCGGTAAGAATACCGATGAAACGCTCCATTGATCCCAGAATCGCACGGTGAATCATCACTGGCGTCTGACGATCATTGTTTTCACCCACATACGTTGCTTCAAGGCGTTTTGGCAGGGAGAAGTCTAGCTGAACTGTGCCGCACTGCCAGGCGCGATCAAGGCAATCATACAACGTGAACTCAATTTTAGGACCGTAGAACGCACCTTCGCCAGGCTGGAACTCAAACTCAATATTGTTTTCGTTCAGCGCGGCAGCCAGGTCTTCCTCGGCACGATCCCACATTTCATCTGTACCGATGCGCTTCTCAGGACGGGTGGATAACTTCACCACGATCTTTTCAAAGCCGAAGGTGCTGTACATGTCATAAACCATGCGGATACAGCTGTTTACTTCGTCACGTACCTGCTCTTCAGTACAGAAGACGTGCGCGTCATCCTGGGTAAAGCCACGTACACGCATCAGACCGTGCAGCGCACCTGATGGTTCATTACGGTGACAGCTACCGAACTCCGCCATACGCAATGGCAGGTCACGGTAAGATTTCAGACCCTGATTGAAGATCTGAACATGCCCAGGACAGTTCATCGGTTTGATGCAATATTCACGGTTCTCAGACGAGGTCGTGAACATCGCTTCTTTGTAGTTTTCCCAGTGCCCGGTTTTTTCCCACAGGACGCGGTCCATCATGAAGGGACCTTTAACTTCCTGGTACTGGTACTCTTTTAATTTGCTGCGGACAAACACTTCCAGTTCGCGGAAGATGGTCCAGCCGTCATTATGCCAGAAGACCATGCCTGGTGCTTCTTCCTGCATATGGTAGAGATCCAGCTGCTTACCAATCTTACGATGGTCACGCTTCGCCGCCTCTTCCAGACGCTGCAGATAGGCTGCCAGCTGCTTTTTGTCTGCCCATGCGGTGCCATAAATACGCTGCAGCATTTTGTTGCTGCTGTCGCCGCGCCAGTAGGCACCGGAGATCTTCTGCAGTTTAAAATGATGGCAGAACCGCATGTTCGGCACGTGCGGACCGCGGCACATGTCGACATATTCTTCGTGATGATACAGGCCAGGTTTATCGTCATGGCTGATGTTTTCATCAAGTATGGTGGTCTTGTAAATTTCGCCGCGCGCCGCAAAGACGTCACGTGCTTCCTGCCAGCTGACCTTTTTCTTCACCACATCGTAGTTGGTTTCAGCCAACTGATGCATGCGTTTTTCCAGCAGGTCGATATCTTCCTGAGTCAGGGTACGATCGATGTCGACATCATAATAGAAGCCGTTATCAATGACCGGACCGATCGCCATTTTGGTATCCGGCCACAGCTGTTTAATCGCATGCCCTAACAGGTGCGCACAGGAGTGACGGATGATTTCCAGGCCCGCTTCATCTTTAGCGGTAATAATCGCAACAGCAGCATCTTCGGTAATGGGATCGACAGCATCAACCAGTTCACCGTTAACACGGCCAGCGATGCAGGCTTTTGCCAGACCCGGACCGATGTCCAGCGCAATATCCATCACACTGACGGGGCGGTCAAAGACACGCTGGCTGCCATCAGGAAGCGTAATTACAGGCATTTCATATCCTTATTTGCAGTGGTAAGCCACACGAAAGCCTACATGCAATGTAATGTAGAATGAGTGACCTGGCGTGATATCAGACCCACATTGTCGGAATGTCGCCAGGATTTTAGTGCGGGGCAGATAATAGCAGTTTTCCCCGTTGAGAAAAACCCATCCCCTTTTCCCTAAGCCATGGAGAGGACAAAAAAAAGCGGCCTGACACACTGTCAGGCCGCCGGATACACCCCAGGCAAAAATGCGCTTACATGGCGTAAGAGAGCATGATTGAGGTTTTGGTATCCGTACGATCCGGCGCAGATTCAGCCGGATGGTTGTTCCAGCTCACGTTGTAAGCCAGTTTCAGCGCGAAATGGCTGTTAATCGCTACCTGCAGACCGGTTTCGGAGTTCACCGTGGTGTCTTCTCCGAAGGTACTCAGCACGGAGACACCCTGAATGAATTTAGTGGTATCGGTCAGCTGCCACTGATAGCTGACTGCGCCATAGCCCAGCGCCTTGGTCTCATGGCCACCGGCGTGGTAATCATCATAACGTACGCCCGGACCGAATTCCGCACGCAGCGAGTGTACCGGGCCATTCAGAATCTGACGACCGTAACCGGCAGTCAGGACGTCGCGTGAATCGTAACCGTTGAAACGATCGCTTAACCAGCTCGCCTGTCCAAACAGGTAGTCATACGAGTTAAGGTTGTAACGTGAACGACCACCAATGTTGTAGGTCTCAGAAGAGCGCTCATCATTTGAAGAGGTATTAGCTGCGTTACCCCACAAGCTGTATGCCATAGATGACTGATACCAGGTCATATTGGTCTGGGCCGTTGTGGATGAGCTGGTCGTGTTACCGGTTTGCGCCAGGTATCCCGCAGCAGCAGAACCTTCAAATGGCTTTTTAGCGGTAGAAGGGTCATCCATTGATGTAAATACGGCGTTATCGGCCAGTGCCTGGTGACAAAAAGCTCCGGCGGAGAGCAAAAGAACAGCAGACAGCTTGTTATAGGCTTTCATTAAATGTGATCCGTGCGACTGTTTAAAAAACGGAGAGTCTGAAGCGTTTTGCCAGGCATTCAATGCAATTTACGGTAAGTTTTGTAAAAAATTATTAACTTACACAAAATGCCTGGAATTGCCCTGACAACCCCTGTTAATTGGGACTCATCTTATTAACGTCGCGCATTATAGTGCTGCACAAATGAAAAGCCAGACGTAACGGCAGAAGAATTTTTCATCATCCTCCTGGCTCCTTACACAGATTTACGCTGTGCGTCACGTCCGATACCCGGCATCTCCTTCATAATTCGCCTGATTTTTCGCCATGGTCTACGCTCAGTTCAGTTTCTTTTCCCCTGGAGGTACCGCATGAGCAGCAATGATTTAACCCGCTACATTGTGACCTTTCATTATCAGGAGTCGGGATTGAGTGACATCTTGGAACTGACCAGCGCAATGACCGCCGCCGGTTTTACCACCACGCTGACTGACAACGACGGTCACCCCCATGAGCTGGGAACGAACAGCTATGGCATTGTCAGTTCACTGGAGGCTGAAGATCTGCGACAACAGGTTACGGCGGCCGGTGAAAGCGCGTTGGGTCAGAAACCTGAAGTGACTGTCATGACCGTTGAAGAGTATCTGCGCAACACGGCGGATTCTCGCCCCGCCACCTCCGCGCCAGAATAAGAGGTGCAATCGTGCGCGTTTTGGTGAATATTTAGGCAATACAATCGTTCTTACGCAGCGAATAACGAGGATAGCCCAATGTGGTCAGCCATTAGTCGTCTGTTAAGCGAGCAGTTAGGCAACGCCGAAATCACTCAACGTCACGCCCTTGCGGGTGGTGATATCCATCCTGCCTGGCATATCCGCTACGGTGAACATGACGTCTTTGTTAAAAGTAACAGCCGCGATATGCTTTCGCTTTTTACCTGGGAAGCCGATCAGCTGGCCTTGCTGGCGCGCACCGGCACAGTTCGGGTGCCTAAAGTCTATGGTGTGGGTCATCACCGTGAGGAGAGCTTTCTGCTGCTGGAATATATCCGGCCACAGCCGCTGGATGAACAGAGCGCGTTTCAGTTGGGACAGCAACTGGCTCGCCTGCACCAGTGGAGCGAGCAGACCCAGTTCGGACTGGATTTCGACAATAATATTACCACCACGCCACAACCTAACAGCTGGCTGCGGCGCTGGTCGGTGTTTTTTGCCGAACAGCGCATTGGCTGGCAATTGCAGCTGGCGGCGGAAAAAGGCATTCAGTACGGCGATACGGAGTTGATTATCGCCTCCGTGCAGCGGGTGCTCGCGTCCCATCATCCGCAACCGTCGCTGCTGCATGGCGATCTCTGGCCCGCTAACTGCGCCAGCAGCGACCAGGGCCCCTGGCTGTTCGATCCCGCCTGCTACTGGGGTGACCGTGAATGTGATTTAGCGATGCTAAGCTGGTACCCCGACCTGCCCCGCCAGATTTACGACGGTTATCAGTCGGTGTGGCCGTTACCCGATGGGTTTTCACAGCGCCTGCCCGTTTATCAGCTTTACTATCTGCTGAACCGGGCTAACGTGTTTGGCGGGCACTGGCCTGGCGATGCACAGTTCGCTATTGGCGAGTTGCTGGATGAAGATGCACTCGGCAACAGTCAGGCCAGGCCGGCCTGACGAGGTTTACCGTCAGATAAAACCCAGCAGCGACAGTGCAAAATAACCGGCTATCGCAATCACCACTGGCAGCACATAAAGCGGGAAAATCTGCAGGAAGATGGTGTGGCGGGGGACGCGCACCTTCTCTTCCAGTTGCTGACGGGTGCGCCCTTCCGGGCCCTTTGCCTGTTCCAGAATCATCTGGTCCTCAATGCCCTCTTTAACGTGACGCGCCTGACGTCCCATCCGCGCGCCTGACGACTCCAGCGCCAGCCCGACAAAAATCAGAATGTAGATCAGCCAGAAGCCCAGGTTCATCTGACCGTTAAATTCGGGTACCGGCGAGTTATGCCAGAAAACGTTCAGGAACGGCGTATTGAAGCGCAGCATATCGACAATGACATGAACGAAATCAAGCATAACGGCATCAATGCCGGGCTGCTTTTCGCTGTGCTTAAACATAAAGCTCAGCACAGAAATAATGGTCGACATCAGCGCCACTAAAAAGAGCACCCAGCCCGCCACGCGCTTAAGGATGGCGATACGGCCAGCCTGTTGATAGGTCATGATATCTCCTGAACCTGGAATCCAATTTGCCGTCAGTCTACCTGCCAACGGTGAAATTTCCCAAATAAAGCGTGGTCGATCGGGCAGAGAGTGCGCCCGCAGAGAATGATGTTAAGGTAAAGCCGACTTTATAAGGAGAACTCTGATGCCGTATCACCGCCCTGTCCTCGCCGCCCTGTTTGATATGGATGGTTTACTGATCGATTCTGAGCCGCTGTGGGATCAGGCTGAGCTGGATATCTTTTCAACGCTGGATGTTGACCTGTCACGTCGCAGTGAAATGCCCGACACTCTGGGTCTGCGCATCGATCAGACTGTACGGATGTGGTACGAAACACTGCCCTGGCAGGGTCCTTCGCAGCAGGAGGTTACTGACCGTATTATTGCCCGTGCGATGACGCTGGTGGATCAGACGCGGCCCCTGCTGCCAGGCGTGGAAACGGCGCTGCAACTGTGCCGCGAACAGGGACTGAAAATCGGCCTTGCCTCAGCCTCACCGCTCAGGATGCTTGAGCAGGTGCTGGAGATGTTCAATCTGCGCCACTATTTCGATGTGCTCTCTTCCGCAGAAGCCCTGCCCTACAGTAAGCCTCATCCGCAGGTCTATCTCAACGCAGCCGACAGCCTGGCAATCGATCCGCTTAACTGTGTCACGCTGGAAGATTCCTTTAACGGCATGATCGCCACCAAAGCGGCGCGTATGCGGTCAATTGTGGTACCCGCCGCTGAACACCGTGACGACCCTCGCTGGGCGCTGGCGGATGTCCGGCTGGATGCTCTGACACAGCTCAGCCTGCAGCATCTGCAGGGATGAAGAACCGCCCGCCTGATGCGGGCTTTTTTTTGCCTGGCAATCTTCTCACTTGATCTCACTCGCAATAAAATAAAACAACGTTTCATTTTTATTGAATTCCAGTACCACTCTGCCTAAGATGCCCGAAGCGTCCCCATTCGGGGCATAAAAACCTGACCTGCAGAGAGGCCTGAGATGGACATTCGTCAAAGCATTCACAGCGATCACGCTAAACAACTCGACACCGATGCGTTGCGCCGTGAGTTCCTGATTGAAACGATTTTCACTGCCGATGACTACGCCCTGACTTACAGCCACATCGACCGCATCATCATTGGCGGCGTCATGCCGGTAAACGCGCCCGTGACGATGGGTGATGAAATGGGAAAACAGCTGGGCGTCAGCTATTTCCTCGAGCGCCGCGAGCTGGGCATGATCAATATTGGCGGACCGGGGCGTGTGGAAGTGGACGGTAAAGCGTGGGAAATCGGTCACGAAGAGGCGCTTTACATCGGCAAAGGTGCCCGCAACCTGCTGTTCCGCAGTCTGAATCCGTCTCAGCCCGCCAAATTCTATTTCAACAGTGCACCCGCACACAGCACCTTCCCGGACAGGAAAATCACGCTGCAGGAGGCGGCTACCGCCACGCTGGGCGATGCCGCGACCTCGAACCGCCGAACCATTCATAAATTCATCGTGCCGGATGTGCTGCCCACCTGTCAGCTCACCATGGGCTTGACCAAACTGGATGAAGGCAGCCTGTGGAACACCATGCCCTGCCACACCCACGAACGTCGCATGGAAGTCTATTTCTACTTCGATATGAGCGAAGAGAGCGCCGTCTTCCACATGATGGGGCAACCGCAGCAGACCCGTCATCTGCTGGTACATAACGAGCAGGCGGTGATCTCACCCAGTTGGTCAATTCACGCCGGTGTCGGTACCCAGCGTTACACCTTTATCTGGGGCATGGTGGGTGAGAATCAGGTCTTTGATGACATGGATCACGTCAAAATCAGTGAACTGCGCTAAGCAGAGGAGAAATACTATGGTACTGAATACGTTTAGCCTGGAAGGTAAAGTGGCAATGGTAACCGGCTGCAACACCGGTTTAGGTCAGGGCATGGCGCTGGGTCTGGCACAGGCGGGCTGCGATATTGTCGGCGTTAACCGTAACGGCCCGGATGACACCCAAAGCAAGGTGGAGGCGCTGGGTCGCCGCTTCTGGCCGGTGCAGGCCGATCTGTTGCAGACCAGCGTAGTAGCCTCTGTGGTTGAGCAGGCGCTGGCCGCTGCAGGTAAAATTGACATTCTGGTCAATAATGCCGGTATTATTCGCCGGGAAGACGCCCTGGACTTCAGCGAGCAGGACTGGGATGACGTGATGAATATCAATAGCAAGAGCCTGTTTTTCCTGTCTCAGCAGGTTGCCCGTCAATTTATCGCACAGGGACACGGCGGCAAGATTATCAATATCGCGTCCATGCTCTCCTTCCAGGGCGGAATTCGGGTGCCCTCTTATACCGCCTCGAAAAGTGCCGTGATGGGCCTGACCCGTCTCATGGCAAACGAGTGGGCAAAGCATGGCATTAACGTCAATGCCATCGCACCTGGCTACATGGCGACCAACAATACCGAGCAGTTGAGAAATGACGCGTCCCGCAGCGAAGAGATCCTGGGCCGGATACCGGCCGGACGCTGGGGCGTGCCTGATGACATGATGGGCCCGATAGTCTTCATGGCTTCTGCTGCGTCTGATTATGTCAACGGCTACACCCTGGCCGTCGATGGCGGCTGGCTGGCGCGTTAATTTCCCCAACGGGCAGTGTCCTGGCACTGTCCATTTTATTAATAAAATTCACGCTTCGTTACAGCGTCACATGTTCTCATTTACTGGATAAATCCCTATACTGGATGCATCGACAGTTTTCTTTGTAACCAGGTTCTATCATGACGGGCGAAGGCCACATCATTTTTGCCATTGCCAGCGCTATTTTTGCCAAGCGTGCTGAGCTGACACCCGTGCTGGCACAGGCCGACTGGTGGCATCTTGTTCCCTCAGCCCTGCTGACCTGTCTGCTGCCCGACATCGATCATCCTAAATCTCTGCTGGGACAGCGACTCAGCTGGCTCTCTCATCCTATTGCACGGGCGTTCGGCCATCGGGGATTTACCCACAGTCTGCTGGCGATTGCCGCCGGTTTATGGCTTTTTCAGATTAACCTGCCTCAGTCGTCACCGATTCCACCGGATGTGCTGCAGGGTCTGACGCTCGGCTACCTGAGCCATATAGTGGCCGATATGCTGACGCCCGCCGGGGTTCCGCTGCTGTGGCCCTGCCGCTGGCGCTTCCGCCTGCCGATTCTGCGCAGCCAGAAGGGCAATCAGCTGGAGCGGGCATTGTGTCTGGGACTGGTAGGCTATGCACTGTGGTTCCCGGTAGGGATGCCATCTTTTGGTGCAAACGGCTGGCCATCTCAGCTGTTCGATACGCTACAAAATGGCGTAGGGCGATTAATTTCCAGTCATACTGCGCAATAAAAACGCGCAAAACGCCATTTAGTTATAAAACATGCCATTTGGATATAAGGCACCCTCTGCACCTGCTGTTACCATTCCTGCTGTCTTAATTCGTGATTAACATTATGCGGCCTTCCCATGACGGAAGGCCGCATTACTCTGGAGTTTCAGCATGGACCTTCCTCTTACGCTTAATATCGTGGCCTTTGTGGTGCTGCTGGTATTGCTCTCCCGCTTCAGCCGTCATAACTGGAGCCTGTCGAAAAAAGTGCTGACCGGTCTGGTGATCGGCGTACTGTTCGGCCTGGTGTTGCAGTTGATCTACGGCGAAAACAGCGCAGTGGTTAAAGAGTCGATTAGCTGGTTTAACATCGTCGGTAATGGCTATGTCCAGTTGCTGCAGATGGTCGTCATGCCGCTGGTGTTCGTTTCCATTCTGAGTGCGGTCGCTCGTCTGCATAACGCCTCTTCGCTGGGAAAAATCAGCGTGCTGACCATCGGCGTTCTGCTGTTTACCACCGCCATCTCAGCACTGGTCGGCGTCTTCGTCACCGGCCTGTTTGGTCTGAGCGCAGAAGGTCTGGTACAGGGCGTGCAGGAGACCGCGCGTCTCAGTGCGATCCAGAGCAACTATGTCGGCAAAGTGGCTGACCTGACCGTGCCACAGCTGGTGCTCTCCTTTATCCCGAAAAACCCGTTTGCCGATCTGACGGGCGCCAGTCCGACCTCAATCATCAGCGTCGTGATCTTTGCCGCGTTCCTGGGTGTGGCTGCACTGCAGTTGCTTAAAGATGATGAAGTGAAAGGTCAGCGCGTGCTGGTGGCGATCGATACGCTGCAGTCGTGGGTGATGAAGCTGGTGCGTTTAGTGATGAAGCTGACGCCGTATGGTGTGCTGGCGCTGATGACTAAAGTGGTTGCCGGTTCAAACCTGCAGGACATCATCAAACTGGGCAGCTTTGTGGTCGCCTCATACCTCGGTCTGGCCATCATGTTTGGTGTCCACGCCCTGCTGCTGTCGGTTAATGGTATCAACCCAATGCGCTTCTTCCGTAAAGTGTGGCCGGTTATCACCTTCGCCTTCACCAGCCGTTCCAGCGCAGCCAGCATTCCGCTGAGCGTTGAAACCCAGACCCGTCGTCTTGGCGTGCCGGAGTCGATTGCCAGCTTCGCGGCATCCTTTGGTGCCACAATCGGCCAGAATGGCTGTGCCGGTCTTTATCCGACCATGCTGGCCGTGATGGTTGCGCCAACCGTCGGGATTAACCCGTTTGATCCACTGTGGATTGCCACGCTGGTTGGGATAGTCACGCTGAGCTCAGCCGGTGTGGCCGGCGTCGGTGGAGGTGCAACGTTTGCTGCACTGATTGTCCTGCCTGCGATGGGCCTGCCGGTGACCCTGGTGGCGCTGCTGATCTCCATTGAGCCGCTGATTGATATGGGCCGTACAGCGCTGAACGTCAACGGTTCAATGACCGCAGGTTCCCTGACCAGCCGCTGGTTAGGCATGACCGATAAACGCGTACTGGAAAGTGACGACAACGCCGAGCTGGCGCACCGTTAATCTGCCTTAAACCTGGCGCGCCCGCGCCAGGTTTTTTCCGTCTCTCTTCTCCATAATCTCTCCCATTGATGGCGACGCCGTTAAGAAAGCGTTAAGCATGGTAAACAGGCGAAAAATCCGCGCTTTAGTGCTTGTCTTTGCCCGGTAAAAGGCGAATTCTTCATCCAGTCTTATGAGGAGAACACCTGATGAAAAAGATAATCGCCTCGCTTCTGACGCTAACGCTTCTGACACCCGCTCTGGCTTTCGCCCATCCTGGCGACTGGGGCCCGGGATGGGGTCGACATGGCGGACCGGATCCACACTGGGTCGGTCCCGGACATCACTGGGGCGGACCTGGACCGATTCGCTTTCTGCCTGAAGCCGCAACGGCGGTGCTGATCGGCGGACTGACCTACTACCTGCTCAATGGCAGTTACTATCAGCGCCACGGCGATGAATATGTGGTGGTAGAGCCGCCAGCAGAGTCGCGGGTCAGCAGTGAGATGCGGGTACTCGACTTTAACGGCAAACGCTTCTATGTGCAGGCAGGTCATTTCTACCAGCGGCAGATAGACGGTGATTATGTTGAGGTGCCGCGCCCGGCAGGATTGTAGTCAGCGCCACAACGAAAAACGGCCCGTCAAATGACGGGCCGTTAACTATTCAGAGAGACGAAAACTTACTGCTGAACCTGCGGGTCGGTATCATATTCCGCACAGCTCTGGAAGCCGTAGTTCATCACACGGCCCGTGTCGTTGTAGCTCACGAAATAAGTCTGTGCTTTACCATCGCGCTGACCCAGAACATAAGTCTGGCAGGTGCCGCGCGCGTGGACCATGGTGATTTCAGTAGAAGGTGCACCCGCGATCTGACGAACCTGATCACGTGTCATACCCTTTTTAACATCCTTTACCACTGGCTTAGTCACGTAGCTTTCCGCGCGATCGTAAGTCGTACAACCAGACAGTGCAGCCAGTGTCAGCGCCGCAGCGATACATCCCATCACTTTATTCATCTTGTTGTTCCTCATTTATTGTCCATGTGGAAACAAGCCTGGAACATAAATGCTGATTTATCAAGTTTATGAGGAACAATTAGTGGTGCATCAAATGTCAGGATTTCGTAAAGAAGGCTGTTTTGTTGTCAATGCAGCCGTATACTTTCCGCCAAAACAGGTTCCGGATAGCCCCGCCGATTCAGACACCCTCTGCCTCATGGGTATCCGCGCAGAGCGGTGAGATTGTCGCCTTTCGGACGCTGTTCGCTTGTCATGCCCGCTTCTGTTCACCCATCGCTGACTATCCCGAGGAACAATGACCCCTGCTCACTCTGACCGCCTGGTTTATGCGATTACACTGGGCCTGCTGGCCGCACTGGGCCCGCTCTGTATCGACCTTTATCTGCCAGCCCTGCCACAAATGGCGCAGGATCTGCACACCGAAACTGCGACCGCGCAGTTGAGTCTGACCGCCGGTCTGTTGGGCCTGGGCTTTGGGCAGTTGCTGTTTGGCCCGATGAGTGACAAATTCGGCCGCCTGCGTCCGCTAACCCTGTCACTGATACTGCTGTTTATCGCCTCAATCGGCTGTGCGCTGGCGCAGGACATCCACCAACTGCTGGTGGCGCGTCTGTTTGAAGGATTAGCGGGGGCGGGCGGCGCGGTGCTGTCACGGGCGATTGCACGCGATATGTACAGTGGTCATGAGCTGACGCGCTTCTTCGCGCTACTGATGCTGGTTAACGGTCTGGCTCCAGTCGGCGCGCCGGTACTGGGTGGTGTGCTGATGACGATAGTCGACTGGCGCGGCATCTTCATGGTACTGGGCGGCATTGCCATTCTGCTGATCCTGCTGGCGCGCTGGAAGCTGCATGAAACCCTGCCTGAAGCCCGCCGCAACCAGGGCTCTATTTTCTCCGCCTACGCGGCACTCGGTCAGGTGGTCACTCATCGACCCTTTATGGGCTTCTGTCTGACCCAGGGCTTTATGATGTCCGGCATGTTCGCCTATATCGGTGCCTCGCCGTTTGTGCTGCAACAGCTCTATGGCCTGTCGCCCCAGGCCTTTAGCTTCTGCTTTGCGGCCAACGGGTTTGGCCTGATCATTGCTTCGCAGACCAGCGCTCGCCTCTGTCCGTTGTGGGGCGAATATCGGGTGCTGAAAGGCGGTCTGACACTGGCTTTTGTCGCCTCTAGCCTGCTGCTGCTGGCCGCGCTACTACACGCACCGTTAGCGCTGCTGCTGCTGGCGCTGTTCTTTACCATCGCCAGCAACGGCGTGATCGCTACCACTGCCTCGTCACTGGCGATGCAGAGTCAGGGCCACCGTGCTGGCAGCGCCTCTGCAGTCATTGGCGTCACCATGTTCACGCTGGGTGCGATTACCGTGCCGCTCACCGGCATTGGCGGCACGTCGGTACTGAGCATGTGCGCCACCATTTTTGGCTGCTTTATGATGGCGATTCTGATGTTTAACGTGCTGGCGAAAAAACCGCTGTCGTAATTAAAAACTCACTGATTTCGCAACGTTTAGCCGCAATCAGTTGCCGCTTAAGCTTGTTGTTTTCGCTTCGGCACGTTAGCTTTACTAAAACGTTCGCATCGAGCCGACTGGCCACTGACCTGAGGAGAAGTTCATGTCACTGCAGCAGGAAATTATTGAAGCACTGGGTGTCAAGCCCGTTATCGACGCCGACCAGGAAGTGCGTGTCAGCGTCGATTTTCTTAAAGCCTATCTGAAACGTCACAGCGGACTGAAAACGCTGGTGCTGGGGATTAGCGGCGGTCAGGATTCAACCCTTGCGGGCAAGCTGGCGCAAACGGCGATCAGCGAGCTGCGTCAGGAGAGCGGCGATAACGACTACACCTTTATTGCGGTGCGTCTGCCGTATGGCGTGCAGGCGGATGAGCAGGATTGTCAGGACGCGCTGGCCTTTATTCAGCCCGACCGTTCGCTGGCGGTGAACATCAAAGAGTCCGTGCTGGCCAGTGAGCGCGCGTTGAAAGATGCCGGTATCACGTTGTCTGATTTCGTGCGCGGCAATGAAAAAGCGCGCGAGCGAATGAAGGCGCAATACAGCATCGCCGGCATGACCAAAGGGGTGGTGGTCGGCACCGACCATGCCGCTGAAGCGGTCACCGGGTTCTTCACCAAATATGGCGATGGCGGTACTGACATCAATCCCCTTTTCCGCCTGAATAAGCGTCAGGGCAAACAGCTGCTGAAGCATCTTGGCTGCCCGGAACATCTTTATCTGAAGAAACCGACTGCCGATCTGGAAGATGATCGTCCAGGCCTGCAGGATGAAGTGGCGCTGGGTGTCACCTACGAGATGATTGATGACTATCTGGAAGGCAAAAGCATCGATCCTGACAACGCCCGTATTATCGAAGGCTGGTATCTGAAAACTGAGCACAAACGTCGTCCGCCGATCACTGTGTTCGACGACTTCTGGAAGTAATCCTGCGCCTCCTTTGCTCCGGCAAAGGAGGCTTCACTCATTTAATTTGTTGAACGCTGCATGCCTCCCACCGTCTCGCGCGCTACCCTCATCGGGCTTATCGCCATTTTGCTCTGGAGCACCACCGTGGGTCTGCTGCGCAGCGTCAGTGAAGCCTTCGGTGCCACTGGCGGCGCGGCGCTGATCTACACCACCACGGCGATCCTGCTTTGCCTGACCCGCGGTTTGCCCAGACCTGGCGCACTGCCCGCGCTCTACCTGTGGCTGGGCGGTGCCCTCTTTGTCGGTTACGAGATCTGCCTGGCGCTGGCTATCGGGCTGGCCAGCGATCGCACCCAGTCGCTGGAGCTGGGAATGATCAATTATCTCTGGCCCTGCCTGACCATCGTGCTGGCGATTCCGTTTAATCAGCAGCGCTTCCGTGTCTGGCTCTGGCTAGGGCTGCTGCTGTCGCTGCTGGGGATCGTCTGGGTGATGAAAGGCAGTGGCAGCAGTTCGCCCGCGCTACTGTGGCAGAATATACTGCGCAACCCTGTCGCCTATGCACTCGCCTTTATCGCCGCCCTGACATGGGCGGTCTACAACAACCTTACCCGCCGTTTTGCCCGCGGCTCGAACGGCGTCACGCTGTTTTTTATACTGACCGCACTGGCGCTGTGGCTGAAATATGCCTTCAGCGATCGTCCTGTGCCGTTAACGTTCGATCTGATACCGATAATGGAGGTGCTGTTTGTCGGCCTCTCCACTGCTATCGCCTATTCCGCCTGGAATCAGGGATTCAGCAGGGCAATCTGACGCTGCTGGCCACCGCGTCCTACTTCACGCCAGTGCTGTCGGCTCTGCTGGGATCGCTGTGGCTGGGTCTGACGCCGCCGCTGGCTTTCTGGCAGGGCGTTGCGATGATTACACTGGGCTCGCTGATTTGCTGGCTGGCGACACGGCGTCTTTAACAGACAGCTGGCGATCATTTCACCTGCCTGTTATGCTGTATGGACAACCAGTAAATGGAGTCCATTTTGGTCAGACGTGCTGCCATTCTTCGCCCCGAACCCGACGCGAATACAATTTATCAATATCCCGAACACCTGCGTGAATGGCTGGAAGGCCTGCCGAATCATCCTGGCGTCTACACCTTTCATGGCGAAAGTGAGTCACTGCCGCTTTATATCGGTAAAAGTGTCAATCTGCGTTCGCGAGTGATGTCCCATTTCCGCACGCCGGACGAGGCGAAAATGCTGCGCCAGTCACGGCGCGTAAGCTGGATCCCCACAGCAGGCGATCTCGGTGCGCTGCTGCTGGAAGCGCAGATGATCAAAACCCAGCAGCCGCTGTTCAATAAGCGACTGCGCAAAAATCGCCAGCTCTGTTCGCTGCAGATTACCGACGGCAAACCGAATGTGGTTTACGCAAAAGATCTCGATTTCAGTCAGTCACCCAACCTGTTTGGACTTTATCGCAGCCGCTTTGCGGCGCTGGAACGGCTCAAGCAACTGGCGGATGAGTATCAGCTCTGTCATGGGCTGCTGGGTCTGGAAGCGCTGAGTGCGGGACGCGGCTGCTTCCGCTCGGCTCTGCGTCGTTGCGCCGGAGCCTGTTGCGGTAAAGAGCCGGTCAGCGACCATCAGGATCGGCTGCTGGAGGCACTGGAAAATGTGCGGGTTTTCTGCTGGCCGTGGCAGGGTGCCGTAGGTCTGGTGGAGGAAGGCAAAGAGATGACGCAGATCCATGTTATCGATCACTGGTTCTATCTCGGTTCGGTGAGCAGCATGGATGAGGCCAGAAAACTCCAGCGGCCCAAAGGCGGTTTTGATCACGACGGCTATAAAATCCTCTGCCGCCCGATTCTGTCGGGTGTCTACCCTATTCTTCCGCTATAAAAAAACCGCCGACGCTGCCCACTCACGTTCAGTGGACAGCGTCGGCGGTCTCAGACCGTTCGCTTAACGAATATTATTCAGCCGGTTCTGCTGGGGGCGCCATTTTGCCGTCGTGCGGGGCTTTCTCAGTCAGACGCTTTTCAAAGTTCGCGTTGTACTGTTTCTTCTGCTCCGGCGTCAGCACGTTATAGAGCTTGTTCTGGGTTTCCAGCATCTTCAGCGCATGCTCTTTCGCGTTGGCGGACATCTTCTCTGCCTGCGCTTCGGCTTTGCTCTGGTCAAAGCTGTCAGACGCAATAATGCTGTGAGCCGCGCGACGCTCGTCCAGTGACGGACGTTTCATCTCTTTGTGGCTCTCTTTCATGATGTCGCGCATCTGGGTTTTCTGCGCGTCGGTCAGGTTCAGACCTTTAAACATCATCTCCATGCCGTGGCGCATTGGCGGTTTGTGCATCGCCTTTTCGCTGCCCGCTGGCGGTGGAGTCAGGTTATCTGCTGCTGCATGGACGGCGCTGGCTGCACCAAACGCCAGCGAAGAAGCCAGTAAAAGGGAAGTCAGTTTGCGCATAATAGTGTCCTTATAATTCATGATAATGACGACAGCACTCTGTCGCGTCTTCGGAAACAAGCATACGACGCTGAACGTCAACTACTCAGAGCCTGAGTAAAGCCGTGAAAGCATAAAAGATAAAAAACGGGCAATCATGAAGAGAATAAGAAGAAAGGCGTGAGGAATTGAAAAAGTTTATGAATTTAAAGCGAATTTGGCAGAAATCATGGAGGAGTGTAATGGTTACGACTGGAAAGCGGAAGGCGATCTCCCGCTTTCCTGTCGATTTTTTTAGCGCCGATGAACTGCAACAGTAAGAACGGTTATCACACCGGCAGCGCCTGAGTCTGTTCACCCTCTTCAATCAGCATCAGTCCGGCACGCAGCCCGGCGGCCACGTTGGGATTGGGGAACAGCACATATTCCCGCGCCTGCTGCACGTAATAGCGCGTATTACCATCTTCCGCCAGCAACGTCCCTTGAGGAAACGCGGTAAAGTTCAGCGTTTCCGGCGACATATGCAGCGTAAAGTGCTCACTCAGTCGGGTGATCTGCTGCGCAACCCGATAGTGACGCGGTTTCACCGTCGCGGCAGGCATCGCTTCGCCATAGAGCAGAGAAGCCAGCGCCTGCTGCGCCGCGCTGAACTGGCTGAGATCGTTCTCGCCGAACGGCAGCGCCTTGCCCAGTTCAAGCGTGCAGCTGGCCGCACCGAAGTGCTCGCAGCTGAAATGGGTAAAGGTACCGCCCGGCGAGCGATGAAACACCAGCGCTTCCAGCCCGGCAGCGGCCAGCCAGTCCAAAAATGCAGGCGGCCAGGGACGCTCGTTATGCGGCATCACCCCGAACTGAGGGTGATAAGAGCCGCGAATGGCGGTGTGCATGTCGAGGTGCCAGCGCGTCTCATCGCACTCACCCAACTGCCAGAAGGTTTCCAGCGCCTGCTCCAGCCGCAACACGCGGCGGGCCTCATCACCGTCATCAATCTGCTGCCAGCGTCCGCCAAATAGCCGGTTGATGTCATAACGCACATAGCGCTTACCGGCGCGCAGCGCTGAGGGATTACCCAGAATGACCAGCATGCGCTGCTGTAACGGCTTTTCGCCTCGCAACAGCGGGTTAACCAGCTGGTTTACGATTTCTACCGGGGCCGTTTCATTGCCGTGGATCCCGGCAGAGAGCACCAGCGCCTGTTTAACCGGCACCGTCGGCTCCATCAACAGTATGCCGTGATACAACCACTGCCAGCGAAGATGCGCCGTTTCACCACTACGCTTACGCGGCACCTCGCCGGAAAGCGTTTGCTGTAAAAAGTCCTGCATCATTCCTCCTTTGCGCCCTGAGCAGACGGCAGACTGTGCTGCCTCCTGCTTCACTGCTGAAATGCGTAAACATTTCCTAAGTCTAGCAGCTTCGTCAGTTCATCCAGCGCGTCACGTCCCTCACGCAGCAACTGTGGGTCGACCAGATCGGCCTGGGTCAGGCGATCACGGTAATGACGGTCAACCCAGCTATTCAGTGTGCTGAAGAGGTTATCGTTCATCAGCACCGCCGGATTTACTGCCTGCTGCTCCTCTGGCGTCAGCACGACCCGCAAACGCAGGCAGGCTGGCCCCCCTCCGTTATACATGCTTTCGCGTAGATCAAACACCTTCAGTGATTTCAGTGGTGTATCCGCCTCGACCTGTTCACACAGATAGCGCCACACACCCGGATGCTGGCGTGACTCTTCCGGCAATACCAGCATCATCGTGCCGTCGGGACGGCTCAGCAGTTGGCTGTTAAACAGATAAGTCTCTACCGCATCTTTCACCGAGACACGGTCTGCCGGCACTTCCAGAGCGACAAAGCCGGGGATGCGCGCCCGAAGCTGCGCGAGCAGTTCAGGCTGATCAACAAAGGCGTGCTGATGACAGAACAGCATCTGCTGGTTACTGACCGCAATCACATCATTATGAAATACGCCCTGATCGATCACCGCAGGATTCTGTTGGGCGAACAGTACGCTTTCGGGTGAGAGCTGATGAAGGCGGGCAATCGCCTCGCTGGCCTCACGGGTTTGCCGCGCCGGATAGCGCTGCGGCGCTTTGCCTTCGTGGCTGCTGTCGCGGCCATACACAAACAGCTGCACGCCGCGCTCGCCATAGGCACCGCCGAGACGGTTGTGGTTAGCCGCCCCTTCATCACCAAACATCGCCACCTGCGGCAGCGCATCGTGCACGGCAAAATGGCGATCGTCGCGGAAGATGGAACGCAGCAGCCAGGCGGTTTCTGGCGCTTCTATCGCCCGATGAAACTTGTTGTTCAGGTTCGCCACCGTCAGGTGAACCCGGCCATCCAGACTGTCTGCGGACGGCGAAACCGTAGCGGCATTAGCGACCCACATCGCCGACGCGGAGCTGGCGGCGGAGAGTAATCCCGGCGCGGTTTTCCCGGCTGACGCCAGCACCTGCTCATCACTGCCGCTAAAGCCGAGCTGACGCAGCACCGCAATGTTGGGTCGCTCGTGCGGCGGGATCACGCCCTGCACGTAGCCCATATCAGCCAGCGCTTTCATCTTCAGCAACCCCTGCTTTGCCGCCAGACGGGGATTCGACGGCTGCAGCTGGTTGCGGGTCGAGGCTTCGTTCCCAAAAGAGAGCCCGGCATAGTGGTGCGTTAATCCTACCAGCCCATCAAAGTTGGCTTCGGTTGCCTTCATGAGCGCTTCTCCGGCGCGGAGAAATCGAGTCCCGGCGACAATGTGGCGGGCAGCGTCAGGTCCGGCGTCTCCAGTGAGGCCATTGGCCAGGCACAGTAATCAGCCGCATACCAGGCACTGGCGCGATGGTTGCCCGAAGCGCCGATGCCACCAAATGGCGCGGTGCTGGCTGCGCCGGTCAGCGGTTTGTTCCAGTTGACGATACCGGCACGGGCTTCCAGCAGCAGCTGATCGAACTGCTGACGTGAAGGCGATATCAATCCGCACGACAGGCCGTAACGGGTCTGGTTCGCCAGCGCTATCGCCTCGTCAAAGGTGTCATAGCGGATTACGCCGAGCAGCGGACCAAAGACCTCTTCATCCGGGATGCCCTGCACACCAGTTAAATCGATAATGCCCGGTGTAAGAATGGCACTGTGACGATCCGGCCAGCGCATCGCCAGCAGCACCTCGCCACCCGCATCAACCCGCCGTTGCCACTCACCTATAATCTTCTCTGCCGCGCCGGTAGAGATCACACTTCCCATAAAGGGTTGCGGTTCAGCATTCCAGGCGGCCGGCTGCAGTCGCCCCGCCACCTCTGTCAGCCGCTGCAGAAAGACATCGCCCGCATCACCACGTTTAACCAGCAGACGCCGGGCGCAGGTGCAGCGCTGACCCGCAGTAATAAAGGCTGACTGCACGGTAATATTGACGGCGGCATCCAGGTCAGCCGGATCTTCCACTATCAGGGCGTTGTTCCCGCCCATTTCCAGCGCCAGCATCTTCTCAGGCTGACCGGCAAACTGGCGATGCAGCTGATAGCCGGTATGGGCGCTGCCGGTAAACAGCAGGCCATCGATCTGGCTGCAGGTTGCCAGCGCCTGACCGGTCTCCCGACCACCCTGTAACAGCGCCAGTACACCTGCAGGCAAACCCGCAGCCAGCCAGATCTCAACCGTTTTTTCGGCGGTCAGCGGCGTCAGTTCACTGGGTTTAAAGACCACGCAGTTGCCCGCCAGCAGCGCCGGAACAATATGACCGTTTGGCAGATGGCCGGGGAAGTTGTAAGGGCCAAATACCGCCAGCACGCCGTGCGGACGATGGCGCAGCGAGCTTTCGCCCTCATGCTGCTCACCGGTGCGGCTATGGTACGCCTTCACCGAAAAGCCAATTTTGTTGATCATCGCACCGACTTCGGTCAGTGCTTCCCAGCGTGGCTTGCCGGTTTCACGGGCAATGGTTTCTGCCAGGTCTGTTTTGTGAGCCTCAAGCCCGGCCGCAAATTTCTCAATAATCGCCTGCCGTTCCGCCAGCGGGCGTCTGGCCCAGCCCGGAAAGGCAGCGCGCGCCGCGTCACAGGCTGCCGTGACCTGTGCGACTGATGCCGCCTTGCCCTGCCATAACGTCTCGCCGCTGACCGGATCCGCTTTCGTCAGGACCTCCGCGTCACCGTCTACCCATTCTCCCTTTATCAGGTGCGTCATGCTGTTTTCTCCTCTTTGCAGAGCGTCACTACGCGCAGGCTGTCGCCCGGCTGACAGTGGAGCGCTCGCATCTGTTCATCCGTCAGTTGCACGCTGTCGCTGTCGGCATGGGCCGGGATCAGCACCACACGGAACTGGCGGTAATTGTTATTGGCAACCAGACAGAGTGGCGCATCCGCCGGATTTTCACCCCGTTCAGCGCTGCGCAGACGACTTTTACGCACGGCGCGGATGTGGTCGATATCGCACTCCAGCGTCGGGCCGCCATCAAAAATGTCGACATAGTTAAGGTAGCGGAAGCCCTCCGCCTCCAGCACAGCACGGGCAGGTGCCGTTTGTGGATGTACCTGTCCGATGACCGCCTGCGCCTCTGGCGTCAGGTAATCAATATAGAGCGGATGCTTCGGCATCAGCTCAGCAATAAAGGATTTCTGGCCGGTGCCGCTGAGGAAATCGGCTTTGCTGAATTCCATTGAGAAGAAGCGGCTGCCCACGCTCTCCCAGAATGGCGAATGCCCCTGCTCATCGCTGACGCCACGCATCTCAGCCACAACCCGATTCGTGAAGTGCTCACGGAAATTAGCCATAAAGAGGAAGCGGGATTTCGACAACAGGTGGCCATTTTTGCCGTCACGGTAATCGGGATCGAGAAATAGCGTGCAGAGTTCACTGCTGCCAGTGTGATCGTTACTCAGTGACAGGGTTGGCAGCGCGGCATAGACATTCAGTTCTTTTGAGGCATGCACCTGCGTGCCGACACGAAAGTTATACCAGGGCTCCTGCAGGCCGACAGCCACTTCAATGGCACAGATGCCGACGGCGCGGTTATCTTCGCTGTCCGCCAGCACAAAGACATAGCCCTGTTCAGCGCGGGGCAGCGTACCCTCCCAGGTCTGCAGCGATCGATCAATACGCGCCTGTAACGTGGCGCTATCGACGGGCAGCGAGGTCAGACCGCCACCGGTTTTGCCGGCCAGTGCCATCAGCTGACTTAAGTCATCGCGTTCAACGGGACGGATTACCATCATGATGCGGACCCTCGGACCAGACGCTCACACACCTCGGCAAAGCGAGCCATGCCCAGCTTCACTTCCTGCTCGCTGATATTCAGTGCCGGGGCAAAACGCACCACGTTGGCACCGGCAATCAGCACCATCACGCCCATCTCAGCGGCGGCCAGGTTGATCTCTTTCGCTTTACCGGCAAAGTTGTCGCTCAGTACGGCACCAATCAGCAGCCCCAGACCGCGCACTTCTTTAAACAGATGCAGACGCTGGTTGATCTCATCCAGTGCCGCAACAATCCACGCGTGACGTTGTGTGACACCGGTCATCATTTCAGGCTGATTGATCAGCTCCATCACTTTACCGGCCACCGCACCCGCCAGCGGATTGCCGCCATAAGTGGTGCCGTGGGTGCCAACGCCCATCACCATTGCGAGATCTTCGCGGGTCAGCATCGCACCAATCGGGAAGCCGCCGCCCAGCGCTTTAGCGCTGGTGAGTACATCCGGCGTGACACCATAATGCATGTAGGCGTAAAGCGAGCCGGTGCGGCCAACGCCGCTCTGCACCTCATCAAAAATCAGCACGGCCTGATGCTTATCACAAAGTTCACGCAGTCCGCGGAGAAACGCCGGATCGGCAGGCAACACGCCGCCCTCACCCTGAATCGGTTCAACAATCACCGCGCAGGTGTGGTCATTAATCAGTTCAGCCGCAGCGGCCAGATCGTTAAATGGCGCATGCTGAATCTCTGGCGGCAGCGGTGCAAAATCTTTGGAGTAAGCGGGCTGCCCTCCGGCTGACACAGTAAACAGGGTGCGTCCGTGAAACGCATTTTTGAACGCCACGATGCCACTTTTATGCGGGCCGACCCGGTCATGCGCCACTTTACGCGCCAGTTTCAGGGCTGCTTCATTCGCTTCCGCGCCGGAGTTACAGAAGAACACACGGTCAGCAAAAGTGGCGTCAATTAACTGTTTCGCCAGCCGCAGGATCGGTTCGTTGGTGTAGCCATTCCCGGTGTGCCATAACCGTGCGGCCTGGTCCTGCAACGCCTGTTGTAAAGCCGGATGCGCATGTCCTAACGCATTGACGGCAATGCCACCAGCAAAGTCGATATAATCCTTGCCGTTTTGATCCCAGACGGTGGAGCCTTCCGCGCGAACCGGTATAAAGGTCGCAGGTGCATAAACCGGCATCATCCATTGATCGAAATCGTGACGTGAAACGTGCAGTGCCATAACCCATTCTCCTGCGTGACTTTACCGGCTGGGTAAAGCTTATGTTTTAAAATTGTTAAAAGATGTTGTAATGCTGCCCTACTGTAGAGTGCAGTTAACGTGCCAGCCAGAGAATTAATGCATAAAATGGTCTTCACAACGTAATATCAATAACTTACAACCAATCAATATTCACTTAATTTGCATATATAGTGAATAATTGTCTGATTGCAGCGGCATAGCCGGGTTTTAAACAGCGGAATTATGCATTCACGGGATGAAATATCGCTTTTGTGATCGCTGATAAATTATCTCTCCAGAAAACCCCCGCCGGCGCCCTGTTTTAGCGCGGTTTGCCTCACACTGGTGCAGCGCGGGATCGATGCGTCATCCTTCAAAAAGACGCTGATCGTTTAGATTTAACAAAATATTTTCATTTATCGCGACTGACGCAGAGATCCGTGCATCTGAACCTGATTAATTAATCCGCAATCAGATTACAATTTGATCAGTGACTGGAAAGATTATTTCTGGCGTGATTATATGGAATAAAAATATTATTCATTAAAATATGTTCAGATATTAATATGCACGCTAATGGTTAGAATAAAAACATTAAAATTTTATTCTTCTACACCTGTTAATCATAATTAATGCATTGAACACGTTGATTTAAAAATGAACAAAAGGGATTAATTAATGTCACCCTGGAACAAATCAAACCCATGATTATAAAGGATTAAGCTAAAATTACCCATAATTTTATATAAGAAGAAAATCTTATTATCTTTTCAGTTAATCTCCTTCCCTATAGCTTTCCTGCCTGCGGAATATCTAAATCACATTTTGTTACTTATATTCCACTTTGTAAATTTATCTTTTTGTGTCATTTTCTTTTCGCCCCGTATCAGGGGAATAATAATTAATGAAGACAGGATAATAATTAAATGATGAAGCGCACTTTACTGGCGGCTGTTATGCCGTTGCTGATCGGTCTCTCCTCCACACAGGCCGCAGAAGTTTATAACAAGGATGGCAATAAGCTGGATCTGGTCGGCAAGATTAACGTATCTCACCTTTTTTCAGATGATAATAATAACAACGGTGATACCTCCTCTTATGCCCGCTTTGGTTTTAAAGGTGAGACAAAGATTACTGATCAACTCACTGGCTATGGTTTCTGGCAGTATCAGTACAGCCTTCACAACTCCGAAGGCAGTGATGCGCAGGCGACCAACCGTACCCGTCTGGGTTATGCAGGCCTGAAGTTTGGCCAGGCGGGATCGCTGGATTATGGCCGCAACTATGGCCTGGTGTATGACGCGCTGAGCTATACGGATATGCTGCCATTCTTCGGCGGCGACTCCGGTTATACCGATGCCTTCCTCTCTGGCCGCTCAACCGGCGTGCTCACCTGGCGTAATAGTGATTTCTTTGGTCTGGTAGACGGATTAAACCTTGCCGCGCAGTATCAGGGCAAAAACGACCGCAGCAATAATATCGATGGCGTACGTCGCTCCAACGGTGATGGTTTCGCCCTGTCCGCGTCTTATGACTTTGATTTCGGTCTGAGCTTCGCTGGCGCGTTTGCCAGTCTCGATCGCACGACCGCGCAAAACAGAGCCGCACGTGGTGAAGGCGAGAAAGCCCAGCACTGGGCGACGTCGGTCAAATATGATGCGAACCAGGTTTATCTGGCCGCCATGTACGGTGAGACCCTGAATGCCACCCCAATTAGCGGCGGCTTCGCCAACAAAGCGCAGAACTTTGAAGCTGTGGCGCAGTATCAGTTCCTGAACGGTTTCCGTCCATCCCTGGGTTACGTCTCATCAAAGGGCAAGGATATTGAGAATATCGGCGATGCCGACATCATTAAATACACCGCAGTGGGTGCGACTTACTACTTCAACAAGAACATGTCGGTTTATGGTGAATACCGCATTAACCTGCTGAAAGATAACAATCCGCTGGGTCTCGCGACCGACGACATTACCGCGCTGGGTCTGATTTACCAGTTCTGATGCCATTACGGGTCTGGCACTTCACGCCAGACCCGTTTATTGTCTCACGCCACACTTCAGACACCGTCACGCGGCGTTAACCCAGTGCCCTGACTAAGCTGACGGCTACCGTCGCTTCCTGCATCAGTTCTTCCACATTGGCAGACGCCAGCAGCGTGGTTGCCTGTCCGGCAGGCACCGGACGACTGAAAAGATAGCCCTGACCGTAATCACAGCCGCGTTTTCTCAGCCATCTCAGCGTGGCGACATCTTCTATCCCCTCTGCCGTGATCACCACATTCAACCCCTGACAGAGCGCCAGTAGCGTTTCAACGACTTTCCGCTGCTCCGATCCGGTCACGATGCCGGCGATAAATGACTGATCAATTTTGATTTTGGTAATACCCAGCCCCAGCAATACCGACAGGTTGGAATAGCCGGTGCCAAAATCATCCAGTACCACGCCGATACCTGTCTCTTTCAGCTGACGAATCGCCTCGCGGGCATCATCGGAAATGGCCATAACATTTTGTTCGGTGATTTCGAGTTCCAGCATTACCGGTCCGGCATGCTGCATAATGCGAGACAGACAGCTGGTGAGTGACGGTCTCAGCAGCTGTTCCGGAGTGATGTTCAGCGACAGGCAGAGCCCGGCGGGCCATGCACGGGTGGCACTGACCGCATCCTGCAGAAGCGCCACGGTCATACTGTCCATAAGCCCCAGTCGCTCCACCACCGGCAGAAACTCTGCGGGTGAAACCGTCTGGCCTGACGCAGTGATCCAGCGTGCCAGTATCTCAAAACCGGTAATGTTTCCGGTGCGCAAAGAGACCAGCGGCTGGAGAAAGGGAACGATGGCGTGACCGCTGACGGCGGCCACCACCTCCTGCTCCAGCCATTCACGCTGGCGAAAGCGCAGCTCCATGTCCGGGGAGAATCGTGCCAGATGAGAGCACTTATCCTGCTTCGCTTCATATAACGCCAGGTCGGCCGCCCGCATGACATCAGCCTGCCCCGTACAGGCGGAACTTGCAATGCCTGCTGAGAGGCTCAGAAAGGTGTGCGGCCCTGTCCGTATCGATGCTGCCTGTTCGCATAAACTTTCGGCGAAAGTCTGCGCCTGCTCAGCCTGTGAATCTTCGGCAACAATGGCGAATTCATCCCCGCCCACACGAAACACCTTGCTCGTGCTGCCTGCCGAAGCGGTCAGCAGATCAGCCAGTGCGATCAGGGTCGCGTCACCCTGACGATGGCCATTCAGATCATTGATACTCTTGAAGTGATTAACGTTCAGCAGAGTCAGAGTGTAGGCCGCGCCGCATGCTTTAAGCGAAGCAATGTGTGCATTGAAGGATCGGCGGTTCATAACACCGGTCAGCTCATCGGTTCCGGCTAGCCTGAGTGCGTTTTTTTCCGCCCTTCGGGTTTTGCGAATCAGCCCCGCGATAAGCAGCGCAGGAACAACCATCGCCAGCCCGGCAAACGAGGAGGAGGTGAGAATAAACCGCAATCGCTCGCTGATTTCAAAACTTGTATCGTAGCCCAGGCCTAGCAGGCGGCAAATCCGCGCTTCAAGCCCAAACTCCCACAGTGTGGAGAGTAAAATAATGGTCGCAATATTCAGCATTGCGAGCCAGAAAAGTTTCAGGCGCATGCGTTAGTTCCCGGTGATGGCAAGTTTCAGAGTTTTGTTTTAATGATCAGTAAAAAAACCGGGGCGTACTTCTCATACCCTGTCAGTTAAGCCGTCTGCAATAAGCCCGCCTCCGCTATGTCTGGACATAGCATTCGCCCGTTCTCAGCCTTACGGCAGCAAGACAAACGATCGGCGGAGCCCCGAACATGTCGGTTCCGTCATCAATCCTGCTGAGTGTTCTATCGGCAGCGCGGGCAAAATTAACAGGCCAGTCCAGTTATATTTGTGAACACGGACGGCTTTAACCGCTTAAGCAGTATGAACAGCCTGCGGGTATTCTGAGGAAAGCAAGCCCTGGCATCAGACGATAAAAACAGGTTTATCAATCTATTGGCCTCTTATTTCTATCCACGCTATTACAACAGGGTGAACGCATGAGACAGAGGGACGGAAAACCTCTCATTTCTCTGGACACTCGTGCGCAGTGGTCCTTAACGGAAATAATAAAATCGCCAGCAGCTGGACGCCGCGCCCTGACGCGTTAAAAGCACACCCGATTCCCGGAAAGGCTGACACCGAAGGTCGATTACACGGGCAATGTGCTCCTGTCAGCCCGCCAAAGTGCTTAAATTTTGCAGTCGATTTACTCTGTATTACATCAATAAGCGCGAGGTAAGCCGGAAGGTACATCCGGTTATATTGACTTCAATTTAGTTTGACTCAATACTGTGCTTTCTTTCAGTCAGACGTGCACTGTAGCCTGCTCCCTCCGTCGCGATAGCGCCTGAACATCTGATGTCTGACACCAGCAAAGAGAGGCTGCAACAAGCCATTTCTCCTGAGACACTTAGCGAGAATTCAAGGCTGGCAAACTGCCCGTCATCGGGCTTTATCTCCCCCGACTCAGAATGAGTAAAAGTATGAATGACGAAATCGCGGGGAACTCTGAAACGCCTCCCGCCAGCGCAGCGCCTGAAACCATTGATCAGTTTCTCTGCTTTGCGCTCTATTCCGCCTCACTTGCCATGACAAAGCTCTATCAATCCCGGCTAAAACCGCTGGGACTCACTTATCCGCAATATCTTGTGCTGCTGGTGTTGTGGGAAAAAGATGGCCTGACCGTCTCTGAGATTGGTGCCCGCGTTCGGCTCGATTCCGGCACGCTTAGCCAGCTTCTGAAGCGGCTGGAAGGTGCGGGCATCCTCTGCCGCCAGCGTGACACCGGTAACGATGAGCGCCGGGTGTTCATCTCTCTGACAGAACAGGGCCACCAGCTTAAAATCGACGCGGCTGGCGTCCCGGCGGATATGGTGTCGGTAATGGATACTGACTGTAGTGAGCTCGGCCTGCTGACAACCCAGGTCGCCATGCTGCGCGAAAAATTGCTCAGGGCTCTGCCATGAAAGGGGCTTTTGATAAACGAATGAACATGTTAAATAATCAGCGTATTTCGTTATGCGCAATTCAGCCAACCAGTTACCGCTGGAGTTTCTTTTGAGTAGCGATAAACCGGGGGATATGGATGATGTCCATGCCGTTGTCGGCCATGCTGTATCAAGCCTGCTGAAGTCAGGCCAGACTGCGGGTGTACTGGAAATCATCGCATTTCTGCAATCTCAACAGGCGCGATCGTTCAACGGCCAGAGAGAAATTTACGCCAAAGCCGTTCGCGTTGTGACAAAACTGGTTAACTGATCATCAGATCACTCTGCCTGACGGCGTTCCAGACCGCCCTCCTTCCTCTCTTTTAGCAGAACTTACCCGCTAAAGTGCTGCACCAGCAGGCGCCATCAAATCATAACGATCGTTCTGCGGAGCCGTGTCCAGGCCCATGGGCGGCTCGACTTTTAAGGTAATCCAGTTAGAGGTCACACGCTGCTGCTTGCTGTCCTCAAGGGTTACCGACAGGCGGTATTCATTGCTGGCCTCTGGTGAGGGATCCCATTGCGGTAAGATGACACTCCAGCCCTGCGGATCGGCATTATTGGCCGGTGGCGTCAGGCTCAGCGCCTGCGTATCACCCTGCCAGCTTACCGCCCTGATGTCATTGCTGGCCCGCACCTGCAGCTTCAGCGGCAGACTCTCGCCACTGCTCAGTTGCCATGGCGGCGTTGCCAGAAATACGGAGAGCGTTTTGCGCTGACGGAATGAGAGCACCGGCGTATCACTGCGGGTCACGGTATCATAACGGCTGCCGCGCAGGGAGCGCGCCTCTGCGACATTACCGGCATCAAGCTGACGGCTCAGCGCCACGCCGAAGCGATAATTGAGTTTAAGCCCCAGCTGATCCTGGCTTTCACCAGCGCTACTGGCTTTGTGAGTGGCTGAAAAGGTGACCAGCGGCACCGGCGTGTAGGAGAGGCCAAACGACATGGCGGAGGGGTTGTGATAACGGTTGCCGCTATTAAACAGATCGACATTCTCACCCAGATATTGCTGATAGCTCACCGAGACACCCAGCTGGCGATAAAAAGGCAGATAGCTCTGGCTGGTGATGTCATAGCCGCGCGCCATGCGCTGCTGCTGTGAATCATTCAGGTTTTTCCAGCCGGAAAGCGGCTGATAGTAGTTGGCAGAAAAGCGCATCGAATCGCTCCACGCCTCTGTGCCCACCGATGCACGTTGCAGGCCGCTGCTGAAGGTGCGATCAATAAAACCGTTATAGCCCAGCAGCCAGTCACCCGCGTCCCAGCGTTGTCCCAGCCCCGCGTTGCCAACCAGACCATCATCGGTATCGTGCAGGCCAAGCTGGCTGAAGGTGAGCAGGCTGTTCTCATCGGACAGGGCGCTAAAGAGATCGCCACCGGTGCCCGCGAAGTTCCCGTTCATATCGACTTTCAGGTCCAGCTGCGCGTTGCCGTATGGGGAAAGCAGTGACTGCCCTTCGCTCTCAACCCGGCCCGCCACTTCATCCCGCAGATGATTGAACGCCCAGACACCCGCCTGTTGACCAAACGTGACATTGCTGTCGCTGTTGTTACTGGCTTCACCGATACTTTTGGCCACGGCCGCCAGCTTTTTGCTCCACTCTTCATCCTGATCGCTGGCACCGCCCAGCGTCGGCAGCGATTCACTGTAGCGCGCCGGATCATCGAAGGGCGTTTCGGACACCGCTGTTTCAGTCTGGAAAGCGCGAGCACTCTGCGTCGCAGTCAGCGACAGCGCAATCAAAGAGAGAACTCCTGTTTTCCGTATCATGTCACCCGGCACATTGATCAGTTCGTTGCTGTAATTAAAGACAAATCATTAGCACTTACCTTAACATATTGTGACGGTGATGCAGGACAGCAGCGGCAAATTGTGCATATAACAGAAAAATCCGCACTCAATAAGGCCTGCATTTAACGCAGGCCCAACGCAGAAAAGCCTCTGTCAGGAGAAGATTAACCCGCCATCCACGTTAATGGTCTGCCCGGTGATATAGCGCGCATCGTCCGAGGCAAGAAAGGCCACCAGTCCCGCCACGTCTTCCGGCTGACCGGCGCGCTTCAGCGGAATGTTTTTAACCCACTCCGCCATCAGCTCACCTTTGCCGTAGGTTTTCTCCTCGCTGCTGAGGATCTCACCCCAGACACGATCGTTGTAATCCCACATCTCACTTTCGATGATGCCGGGACAGAAAGCGTTGACGGTGATATTCCACGGCGCCAGCTCCAGCGCCAGACTCTGGGTAATGCCAATCACGCCCATTTTGCTGGCGGCATAGTGCGGCGTGTAGATAAAGCCCTGCCGTCCCTGCCCGGATGACGTGTTGATCAGGCTGCCGCTGCGTTGCTGCACCATATATTTTGCCGCTTCACGACAACAGAGCCAGACGCCGGTCGTATTAACCGCCAGAATCCGTTCAAAGTCGCTCTTCGGCATGGTGTCAAAGCGGTCGATGGTGATCACACCCGCATTCTGTATTGAGACGTCAATCTGACCAAAGCGCTCAGATGCCTGCTGATAGAGCTGCTGCACCGCCGCTTCATCCGTGACATCGACCTGCAGCGCCAGAATCTCACTGCCGTATTGCTGCTGAATCTGGTCGGCGGTCGTGAAGACCCGGTCAGCATTTGACACCATCACCAGCCTGGCCCCGTCGCGGGCGAAACGCGCCGCAATCCCGGCACCAATGCCGCGACAGGCACCGGTAATCACCACTGTTTTTCCACGTTGTTCGCGGCTCATAATTGCTCCTGTTATGTGTGACGGACATCAGTGAGAGGCGCTGCCTGCTGCTTTTTATCATGGCGACGCAGCAGCACCACTTTGCTTTGCAGACGTTGCTGGAACTGGTCGATCACCACCGCAGTAACAATCACCAGGCCTTTAATGACCATCTGCCAGAAATCGCTGACGCCCATCATCACCATGCCATCCGCTAGAAAGACGATAACAAACGCGCCAATAATCGAGCCGGAAACCCGCCCACGGCCGCCTGCCAGCGCCGTACCGCCGAGTACCGTGGCACCAATGGCGTCCATCTCAAACATATTGCCGGTCATCGGATGTGCGGTCTGTAATTGCGAGGCCACTACCAGCCCGACCAGACCGGCGCAAAGGCCAGAAAAGGCGTAGACGAAGACTTTTACTTTGATAATCGGTACGCCCGCCAGACGTGCGGCGGACTCATTGCCGCCGATGGCATAGATATAACGACCCAGCGGGGTTTTGCGTGTCAGGTAGAGGCCGAGCAGTAAAAAGCCGAGCATCAGCCAGATAGGCAGATAAACACCCAGTACAGTGCCGGAGCCAAGCAGCGCAAAACCGGTGTTGCCCAGTGCGGGCAGCCCTATCAGGTTGGCGTAGGTGCCGCCGTCGTTGAACAGCAACGCTGCACCGCGCGCCACATACATCATTCCCAGGGTGCAGATAAAGGGCGCCACGCCCAGACGGGTGATCACCGTGCCGTTAATCAGCCCCACCAGCACGCCAAAGATGGCCACCACCAGAATGACTTCAGGCACGTTGAGAAATAGCGTATTGCCGCCCCACAACGGAATGCCATTGGTCAGCAGCGCACCCGCCACCATGCCGCAAATCCCCGCGACCGCGCCCACCGAAAGGTCGATACCGCCGGTGAGGATCACCAGCGTCATACCAATCGCCAGCAGTCCGGTAATCGCCACGTGCTGCGTCATGATCAACAGGTTGGAGGGCGTCAGAAAGTTTGGCACCATCACGCTGAAAAAGCCGACCACTATCAGCAATGCAATAAAAGTGCGCGCTTTAAGCAAATACATATAAAGCAGATATTTTTGGTTCATGACATTCTCCGGCCAGCTTAGAGCCTGTTCCAGTTCGCGTAATCGTTGCAGGCAGTCGGGACAGGGACAGCGCATAACAACCGAAACGTACACGCAGTACGTGAGGATGGTGAGCACTGCCCCGCTTCAGACTGACAAATAAAATAAGGCGCTTAATCCTGCGGGGTTGATGCCGCGATCAGATGTTCCCGCGTCGCCGCTGCGCGCGGCAGATCGGCCGTGATCCTGCCATCGGCCATCACTAAAATGCGGTCTGCCAGCGCCATGACCTCATCCAGTTCGGACGATGAAAACATCACGGCCAGCCCCTGCTGCGCCAGGTTGCCAATAAGGTGATAGACGTCGGTTTTAGCGCCCACATCAATGCCGCGCGTTGGCTCATCGAGTAACACCACCTGCGGTCCGGTCATCAGCGCTTTACCCAGCACCACCTTCTGCTGATTACCGCCGCTCAGCGCCGTCACCGGCAGGTCAGGATCGCTGACCTTGATCGCCAGATGGCCGATCATCTCATTCACCCGCTGATGCTCCCGGCCCGGATTCAGCAGCCCAAGCGCCCGGCGAAAACCGCGCAGACTGAAGTCAGAAAGCGTCATGTTGGCCGTCACCGACATCAGTTCAATGACCCCTTCGCCCTTGCGATCTTCAGGCACCAGCGCGATGCCGCTTTTCAGCCGCTGCTGGAAACTGCGTTTCGCCAGATCTTTACCGGCCAGCCGAACCCGGCCCGACTGACAGGACATCAGGCCAATCAGCCCCTTGAACAACTCAGTACGTCCGGCCCCCAGCAGTCCATAAATGCCAATCACCTCGCCTTTGCGCAGGGTAAAACTGACCTCATTCAGCTTGTAGCCGCCGTTCTGATGCAGCGCGGTCAGTCCCTCGACCTCCAGCACCGTTTCCCCTTGTGGCGCAGGCTGATAGTCGAACTGTTTTTTCTTATCACCCACCATCTGAGCGATGATCCAGGGCACGCTGGCGTCGCGCACCTCACGCTCACTGATGAAGCGGCCATCGCGGAAAATGGTGATGTGGTCGCCAATCTCCATCAGCTCTTCCAGCCGGTGAGAGATGTAGATGATGGTGACGCCGCGCCGCTTCAGCTGGTCGATAACGCTGAACAGCACTTTGACTTCCGACTGGCTCAGGGCGCTGGTCGGCTCATCCATGATCAACACCCGGGTATCCTTCGACAGCGCGCGGGCGATCTCTACCAACTGCTGATGACCAATGCCCAGCTCGCCCAGCGGCGCGTAGGGATCGACATCCAGTTGCAGCCGGTCCAGCAGCGACTTCGCCAGCGCGTATTGATACTTTTCATTGATTACACCGCGCTGGAAAAACTCATTGGCGATAAAAATGTTGTCCATCACGTTCATGTTCGGAAACAGGTTTAGCTCCTGAAAAATGATGCTGATACCCTGTTTTTCCGCCTGATGTGTGGAATTGAGTGAGACTACTTTGCCATCCAGCAGAATCTCACCCGACGACGGTGTTTCCACTCCCGCCAGCATCTTCATCATGGTGGACTTACCGGCCCCGTTCTCACCAATCAGGACATTCACTTTGTTGCGGTAAACCCGATAGCTGACCTGATCGAGCGCAGTCACACCGGGATAGAGGCGCGACACATTGCGCGTTTCGATAATCACGTCGCCGGACGGTTGCGGTTGAGGGTTTTGCATCTGCCGCTCCTTATTGCCGGGTAATCGCAGCCGGGGTGATATCCGGCAACTGCTGCGGAATATCCCAGCTACTGAACACACCGGAAACACTCACTTTATCGCCCACTTTCGGCGCGAACTGCTGCATCAGGGTGGAAGCGTGCTGGTTGATCGCCTTACCGTAGTCACCAAACAGCACCTGGTCATTAAAGTCCTGATAGCTCGCACCTTTATAGGCATCGCGCAACGCGGTCCCGCGAATAATCGGCCCGGTCTGAATAGTGACACTGTCACCTGATTCGTCTTTCACCGTCATTTTTCCGCTGCGCGACGTTGTGTTTACCGCGGTCACCTCACCGCGAACCGAGACGCTAAAGACACAGGGATTCTCAGCCTGACTGCGATAGCCATAAGTCTGACAGGCGCTGTCAAAGTCTTTGGCAGACTGCAGCGACTTCATCAGCGTCGCCAGCGGTTTCGCCTCTGCCTGGACCTGCGGCACCAGTTTTTGCTGCCACAGCTGGTCGATGTTAGCCATTTTTGGATTGGGTGGATTTTTCAGGTCAGCCAGCTCCTGCTGCGACACAATTTTGCAGCCGCTTAACAGTAAGACCACCAGCGTCAGCCAGACTCTTCGGGACATCTTCTTCTCCCTGGCGCCCGCTTACGCAGGCGCGGCAGCGTTTAGTTACGACTTGTAGTTGAAGTCCTGGACGTTTTTGGCATTTTCCGGGGTAATCAGAATGCCGCGGAACATCACACGCTGTTTTTCCGGCTTCACGCCCTTCTGAATGAAATTATCGAGATCGGTGACACCTTCGGCGGCAATCGCCTGGGCCTGCAACATCACGGTGGCTTTCAGCGTGCCCGCTTTCACTGCATCGCGTTCATCGTTACTGCCATCAATGCCCACCACAATCACATCGTTGCGACCGGCCGCCTTGAGCGCAGCGATCGCGCCCAGCGCAACCGGCCCGTTGCCGCAGATCACCCCTTTTACATCCGGATGCGCCTGCAGAATACTGTCCATAATGCGCTTACCGTCGATCAGCGTGCCTTTCGCATCCTGACGCGCCACGCTCTGCATATCAGGATATTGATCCAGTACCTGATGGAATGACTTTGAACGGGTGACGCAGTTATTGTCGGCCAGGTTACAGGCCAGCTCGGCGTATTTGCCCTTTTCGCCCATTTTCTCAACAAAGACGTTGGCTACATCGGAACCTGCCTGGAAGTTGTTATGGGTAATCTGCGCCAGTGCCACGTCATCGACCGGGATTTCACGGTTAATTAAAACCACCGGAATGCCGGCATCTTTAGCCTTTTTAATTGCCGCCACGCTGGCGGTGGAGTCGGCGTTATCCAGTACGATACCCTGCACTTTCTTACCGATAGCGGCATCAATCAGTTCGCTCTGCTTCTTCACATCTTCGCCATGCGACAGCACCGTGGTCTTGTAACCCAGTTCCTGCGCTTTGAGATTGGCGCCTTTGGCTTCGGAGGCGTAGTAGGGATTATCGAGTGAGTTAACCAGAATCATAATGGTGCCTTTTTCGGCGGCAAACGCCGCCTGCGAAACCAGACAGGCAGCCACGGCAGTGCAAAGCAGGGTACGTTTTTTCATGATGTTCTCTCTTATCGTTATGGCAGGGTATGAAGTCCCGGATGTTGGGCTGGCATTACCAGATAGTGAATCCACCATCGATCATTAAATCGGCACCGGTAATCATGTCGCTGCCGTTACTGGCGAAGAACAGAACGGCGGCGGCAATTTCATCGGTATAGGCAAAGCGGCCCAGCGGAATCAGTTTTTTCATCTGCTCGCCCTTTTCGCCGCGCCAGGCTTTCTCGCCCATAGGCGTCAGCACCACGGTGGGCGACAGGGTGTTCACGTTGATGCGATGCGGCGCAAACTCTTTGGCCATCACTTTGGTCATGCCCAGCAGACCTGCTTTGGCGGAGGTGTAGGCGACATGGTTATCGATAGCGATGGACGCCGCCTGAGAGGCGATATTAATAATTTTGCCGCCCGCACCGGCACGGATCATCAGCTTTGCAGCTGCCTGCGAGCAGAGAAAAGGCCCGGTAAGATTCACCGCGATCTGCTTCTGCCACTCGGCAAAATCGGTTTCAATCACGGGTTGCAGCATCACGTAGCCCGCGCAGTTCACCAGGATATCGATGCGGCCATAATGTGAAACGACCGCGTCAAACGCCTCTTCCACCGATGCGGGATCGGTGACATCACAGCAGACAAACTGCACCCGATCGGCCGCAAAATCCGCCTGCAGACTGGCAACCTTCTCCGCTTCAAACGGCGGATAGAGCAGAGCCAGACGCGCACCCTTCTCCAGCAACATGCCATTCGTCGCCATGGCGATACCGCCCAGACCACCGGTCACTACCGCCACTTTGTCAGCCAGATTCATTGCGGTATCTACGCCGTAGCGCAGGTTTACGTCATATTCGCCACTCATCCCACTCTTCCCCTCAGATTTTTGCTGATGCGGTTGATTCATTCATTTTCGAACAAAAATATATGCTATCGAAAAGAAATGATGTGTGGAGCAGATCAAATTTCGACCATCTGCCTCTCAAAGCCGCTTATCTGATTGAAAAGACGTGATCTGGCTTCCAGTCCCGAAATAAAGCCGCACTGCTGCAATCGGGAAAGCATGAGAGATTCAATAACATGCGGATTGTTAATTTTCGTTCGAAAACCAATGGCCTATCTGGCTATCTCGCATTCATAAAAATGGCGCGTTAAACTCAGCCACAGAGACCTTGTTTGCCCGACCTCTCAGGTTATTGGAAAAGGGAGCATTTCGATTGAAAAGCAAAAGTGAGCAGTTCGCTGACATGCAGCAACGCCGCGAGAAAATTCTGGAGATGATCCGTGAGGATGGCACGGTCACGGTCAAAGCACTGACGGAGACCTTTGGCCTGACCGAAGCCACATTACGCAGCGACCTGCGCATGCTGCAGAAACAGGGCTTTGTGCAGCGCTACCACGGTGGCGCAACGCTGATGACGGGCAAGCAGAATACCGGGGCGATGCTGCTGGAGCGGCAGACCCATCTGGAAGAGAAAGAGGCAATTGGCCGGCTGGCGGCGCAGCATATCGAAAATGGCGACACGGTGATTTTCGATTCCGGTACCACGACCACCGCGATTACTGACGCCATCAGCCACATCCGCCGTCTGTCAGTGGTGACCACGGCAGTCAATATCGCCCTGAAACTGGGTGGCGAGCCGGGGATCAATATCCTGCTGACCGGCGGCACCTTTAAATTTCCGACGCTCTCCACCTCAGGCGAGAAAGCGGCCAGCTTTTTTGAAAACGTGCTGGCTGAAAAACTCTTCCTGGCGACCGCCTGCATCTCGCCGCGTCTGGGCCTGAGTTTCCCCAGTGAAACGGATATCAAAGTAAAACTGGCGATGATCAAATCCGCCAGCACAGTGTATGTGGTGGCCGACTCCAGTAAAATCGACAAGGTATCCATGTTCGCGCTCCCCTGTGACTGGAGCAACATCCACTACCTGATCACCGACAGCGGCATCAGCCCCGCGCAGGTCAAAGCGTTTGAAGCTCTGGGCGTAAAAGTGCTGGTGGCCCCACTGCCGCTGAAGCGGGCGATGTAATTTAAAATTCGCACCCCGCTAAAGTGAGTGATTCCAGAGCGGTGAGACCCGAAAATGTGAGGCACAGGTAAGCGCGGACATTTCAGTTAGCCACTAAAAACCCCGCACCATCACCAACAGTGCAGGTAAGGCCTGCCTGAAGAGCAACGTGTGCGAGCCAGGGAAGGCGAGCCCAATCCGCAGGGATGCGGGATCCCTTTGCGATCAGGCAGGCCTTTCCTGCACGCCGCACCGGCTCACCCAAACAATCCCGCATACTCGCAGACCTGCATCAGCAAAACCCCGCACCATCGCCAGCAGTGCAGGTAAGGCCTGCCTGAAGAGCAACGTGTGCGAGCCAGGGAGGGCGAGCCCAATCCGCAGGGATGCGGGATCCCTTTGCGATCAGGCAGGCCTTTCCTGCACGACGCACCGGCTCACCAAACCCTCCCAGCCTGCTCACCCGAACAATCCAGCATACTCGCAGACCTGCTCCAGCAAAACGCCGCACCATCGCCAACAGTGCAGGTAAGGCCTGCCTGAAGAGCAAAGTGTGCGAGCCAGGAAGGGCGAGCCCAATCCGCATGGATGCGGGATTCCTTTGCGATCAGGCAGGCTTTTCCTGCACGACGCACCGGCTCACCAAACCCTCCCAGCCTGCTCACCCGAAAAATCCCGCATACTCGCAGACCTGCTCCAGCAAAACCCCGCGCCATCGCCAACAGTGCAGGTAAGGCCTGCCTGAAGAGCAAAGTGTGCGAGCCAGGGAAGGCGAGCCCAATCCGCAGGGATGCGGGATCCCTTTGCGATCAGGCAGGCCTTTCCTGCACGACGCACCGGCTCACCCGCTCATCAAACCCTCCCAGCCTGCTCACCCGAACAATCCGCAGGGATGCAGGATCCCTTTGCGATCAGGCAGGCCTTTCCTCCGCAACGCATCTCTCCCCAACTCCCCCACCCCGAACCTGCAAATCCGCCCGATAAAACCGCACCACCTCACCCACCACCAGCAGCGACGGCGACACCGGCTGATCCCGCGCGACCGTCTCCGCCAGCCCACCCAATGTGGTAATCAGCACCCGCTGATCCGGCCGGGTTCCCTTCTCAATAATCGCCACCGGCGTCTCCGCATCCCGTCCCTGCGCCTGCAACTGCGCACTGATCGACGCACTCCAGCTCAACCCCATATAAAACACCAGTGTCTGATTCTCTGCCGACAGCGCAGCCGCATCCAGCTGCGGCTCGCCACTCCGGCCATGACCGGTAATCAACCGCAAAGACTGCGCACAATCCCGGTGCGTCAACGGAATGCCGCTGGCCGCCGCACAGCCCACCGCCGCGGTAATCCCTGGCACCACCTCACAGCGAATCCCGGCCTCCTGCAGGCTCATCATCTCCTCGCCACCCCGACCAAAAATAAACGGGTCGCCTCCCTTCAGGCGGATCACATTGCGCCCGCTACGCGCCAGATCCACCAGCAACTGATTAATCTGCGCCTGCTTCAGCCCATGCTGCCCCGGCTGCTTACCCACATCAATGCATAACGCACTCTCCGGCACCTCTGCCATCACCGCTTCACTCACCAGCCGGTCATACACCACCACCTCTGCCCGCTGCAGTAAACGCAATGCTTTCACCGTCAGCAACTCCACATCACCAGGGCCTGCACCGACCAGCCACACCACACCCTGCGGCTTTGTCACACCGGCCGGAGCCAGTAACTTATCCAGAGAATCAATTGCTCGCGTCATCATTCCTCCACAACCACATCGGACAGCAATAACTGCTTCAGCTCCGGAATACAGGAGCCGCACTGTGTGCCGCACTTTAGCTTCTCGCCTAACGCCTGAGTAGTGCGACACCCCTGCGCCATCGCCTGCAAAATCGTCTGCTCACCCACCGACATACAGCTACAGATAATCCGTCCCGCTGCACGCCGCTGCATCGCCTGCCCCGCCAGCACGCTGTGCCGCCCGGCTGCATCCTGCGGCGCATCCGCAAACGCTGCCGCAACAAACGCACTATCCAGCGACGGCAAGGCGCTACCGGCATAAAATGCCAGCTGCAATGCACCGTCGCGCCATGCCAGCAACCGGTAATCAGCGCCGCTGCCAGTGGCGACCTGCACGTCACAGCCTGACAGATCAATCTGCTCTGCCAGCCACGCCTGCGGCGATCCCGCACCCGCCACGGCATAGCGCTGCACTGCCGGATAAGGCGCGCGCGACCAGTAACGTAATCCCGCGAGCGGCGCAATCTCACGCTGCCAGAACCAGCCCTGCCAGGTCACCGCCAGAGGACGAATCCGTACCGGCGTCTGCTTCAGCGCAGGCTGCCCTGAAAACGAACAGGCCTGGCCGGCGATCAGCATATCGACGTGACTCTGCTGACTGAACTGCCGGTTCCAGTGCATCGGCACAAACAACTCGCCGCGCCGCATCCCCGCATCAATACGCACCCGGGCGCTGATCCAGCCCTGCGCAGACTGCACCCGCGCCAGAACGCCCACCGTCACGCCATACTGCGCGGCGTCAGCAGGATGCAGCGCCACAAAGGGCTCATCGCAATGCTGCATCAGACGCGGCACCAGCCCGGTACGCGTCATGGTATGCCACTGATCGCGCACCCGACCGCTATTCATCAGCAGCGGGTAAGCAGAATCTCGCCGCGGCAGGAGAGGCGTGGCCGGGACAAGCAGACGGGCTTTACCGTCCGGATGGAAAAAGCGGCGATCGCCAAACAGTCGGGCGCAACCCTGTGGAAAATTACAGTTCACCGGCCACTGCACCGGACGCAGTGCATCCCATTCAGCCTGACTCAACTGCGCCAGCCCGCTGATATCAAACGCGCGCTGGCCATGATTTTCAAAGCCCGACAGCGCGGCATGCTCACGGAAAATCTCCGACGGATGCTGCCAGTTGAAGCCCTCACCAAAGCCCAGCCGCTGCGCCACCTGCGCCAGCAGCCACCAGTCAGGCCGTGCATCACCTGGCGCGGCGGCAAAAGCGCGCTGACGCGAAATACGCCGTTCTGAATTTGTCACCGTGCCGTTCTTCTCACCCCATCCCTGGGCCGGCAGCAGAATATCGGCAAAGGCGCTGGTATCGGTCTGCGCCATCACATCCGACACAATCACCAGCGGGCAGGCCGCCAGCGCCTGCGCTACGCGATTCCCCTCCGGCATCGACACCGCCGGATTGGTGCCCATAATCCACACCGCTTTCACCTCGCCTGCCGCAATTGCCCTGAAAAGGTCCAGTGCGGTCAGCCCCGGCTCGCGGGCAATCGTCGGGCTGCGCCAGAAGCGCTGCACCCGATCGCATTCTGCTGCCGTAAAACTCATGTGCGCCGCCAGCTGATTTGCCAGGCCACCCACTTCACGTCCGCCCATCGCATTCGGCTGTCCGGTCAGCGAAAAAGGTCCGCAGCCCACGCGCCCTATTTTACCCGTCAGCAGATGCAGATTAAGAATCGCCTGGTTATTGTCGCTGCCGGTGACGGACTGATTAATCCCCATACACCACAGCGTAAGTACACGCTCATGCTGGCTGAACAGCTGGAAAAAATGCGCGACCTGCTGCTCCGTTAAATCACAGGTATCAGCCACCCGCGCCACATCCCACTGCGCAGCAGCGGCCAGCGTTTCATTCACGCCATTAAGGTGAGGCAACATGCTGCTATCAAGGCCATCGTGCTGAGCCAGCCAGTGCAGCAGACCGGAGAACAACGCCGAATCACTGCCGGGCCGGAGCGGCAGGTGGAGATCGGCCTGGTCACAACTTGCCGTGCGGCGCGGATCAATCACCACAATTTGCATTGCAGGTCGTTGCTGCTTTGCCTGCATCAGCCGCTGCCAGACCACAGGATGCGCCCAGGCAGCATTGGAGCCAACCAGTAACACCAGATCGGTCTGCTCCAGATCCTCATAGCAGCAGGGCACCGCATCGGCTCCCAGCGCCCGCTTATAGCCGACCACCGCCGACGCCATACAGAGCCGTGAATTGGTATCGATGTTGGCGGCACCGATGTAGCCTTTCATCAGCTTATTGGCGACGTAGTAATCCTCTGTCAGCAGCTGGCCGGAGCCATAAAATGCCACTGCCTGCGGACCATATTGATCGATCACCGCACGCAATCCCGCCGCCGCCGCATCCAGCGCCGCATCAAGGCTGACCGGCTGGCCGTTAACTTCGGCGGTCAGCAGACGCCCCTGCGACGTCAGCGTCTCACCCAGCGCCGCCCCCTTAACGCACAACCGGCCCGCATTGGCCGGATGCTGCGGGTCGCCAGTCACGGTTGCCTGATGAGGTCCCTGCGGCGTGACGCAGACGCCACAGCCGACGCCGCAATAGGGACAGGTGCTGTTCATGATGCCTGCGCCAGCTGATTGAGCGGACGATTTGCCAGCCAGATCTGCCCCGCTTCGAGCTTCACCGGCCAGCAGCGCAGCTGGTGCTGCGGATTATCCAGACTCTGGCCGTCACGCAACCGTATCCGCTGCTTGTAAAGCGGAGAGATCACCACCGGCTCACCGCCGACATCGCCCAGGATCCCGCGCGACAGCACGCTGGCGTCGCTGCCAGGTTCGCGATCTTCCAGCGCAAACAGCGCGTCACCCAGACGGAACAGCGCGACACGCTCACTGCCAAGTCGTGCGCCAATCCCCGCCTCTGGGGGAATCGCCTCCAGCGCACAGATAGCACTCCAGGGCTCAGCGGGCAGTTGCAGCAGCGGACGCGCGGCCACGGATTCAGGCTGACGCTGTCCGCGTACCCGGCTGTAGTGCAGGGTTTCATCAGCGTGGTCGCTGTTAACCGTTGGCGTAAACAGCGCACGGCGCGACGGGTCCGCCAGCGTGGTCTGCCACTCACACTGGTACGCGTCAACCACCCGCTGCATCTCCTGCTCCAGCGTCGCGCCCAGCCCGAGGCTATCCTCAATCACGACCTGCCGCAGATAATCCAGACCACCTTCCAGATTGTCCATCCAGACACTGGTACGCTGCAGCCGATCGGCGGTACGGATGTAAAACATCAGCAGGCGATCGACATAGCGCAGCAGCGTCGCGTCGTCGAGATCGCTGGCGAACAGATCAGCATGGCGCGGCTTCATCCCGCCATTCCCGCAGACGTAGAGGTTCCACCCCTTTTCAGTGGCGATCACCCCGATATCTTTGCTCTGCGCTTCTGCACACTCGCGGGTACAGCCCGAAACCGCCATCTTGATCTTGTGCGGTGCGCGCAGCCCCTTGTAGCGGTTCTCCAGCGCAATGGCGAAGGCGGTCGAATCCTGCACGCCGTAGCGGCACCAGGTCGATCCCACACAGGACTTCACCGTTCGCAGCGATTTGCCGTAGGCGTGACCGGTTTCAAAACCCGCTTCCAGCAGCGTCTGCCAGATATCCGGCAACTGGTCGAGCTGCGCACCAAACAGGTCGATACGCTGCCCGCCGGTGATTTTGGTGTAGAGGTCGTAACGCGCCGCCACCTCGCCAATGGCGATCAGCCCCTGCGGCGTGATCTCGCCTGCCGGAACGCGCGGCACCACGGAATAGGTGCCATCTTTCTGGATGTTGGCGAAGTAGCGGTCGTTGGTGTCCTGCAGCGGCAGATGCGCCGGTTTCAGCAGATAATCATTCCAGCAGGAGGCGAGCAATGACGCCACCAGCGGCTTGCACACTTCACAGCCGTTCCCCCGACCGTGCGATGCCAGCAGCGCATCGAAGGTTTTAAACTCGCCAGCCCGCACCAGGTGATACAGCTCCTGGCGTGAATAGCTGAAGTGGTCGCAGACATCTTTTTTCACCTCAACGCCGAGATTTTCCAGCTGAAACTCCATCACCTGCTTCACCAGCGCCGCACAGCCGCCACAGCCGGTGGCCGCTTTGGTGCAGCTCCTGATGCTGCTCATCTCACCGCAGCCCCCTTTCACCGCCGCGCAGATATCGCCCTTGCTGACGTTGTGGCAGGAGCAGACCTGGGCGCTGTCCGGCAACGCCGCGACGCCGGGCGCTTTTGGCGCACCGGCAAGTGCAGGCAGAATCAGGCTTTCCGGTGCGGTCGGCAGCGGTAAGTCATTGAGCATCATCTGCAACAGCGTGGCGTAATCGCTACTGTCACCCACCAGCACGCCGCCCAGCAGCCGGGTGCCCTCCGCAGAGACCACGATTTTCTTGTAGATGCCTTTTGGCCCGTCGGTCCAGTGATAGTGCTGGCTGCCCGGCGTGCGGCCGTGAGCGTCACCAAACGAGGCGACCTCCACGCCCAGCAGTTTCAGCTTAGTGCTCATGTCTGCACCGCTGAATGCGGTGGGTTCAGCCGCCAGATGTCCGGCCAGCACCCGCGCCATCTGATAACCCGGCGCGACCAGGCCAAAGATCTGACCGTTCCACAGCGCGCATTCGCCGATGGCAAACACGTCGTCATCGCTGGTCTGGCAGCGATCGTTAATCTCAATGCCGCCGCGCGGTCCCAGCGTCAGACCCGCCTCACGCGCCAGCTCATCGCGCGGCCGGATACCGGCGGAAAACAGCACCAGATCGCCGGGTAAACTGCTGCCGTCGGCAAAGCGCAGCACCACGCTGCCGTCAGGCTGTCGCTCAATCAGTTCGGTCTGTTTCGAGGTGTGAACCGTCACGCCCAGCGCATCGATCTTCTGACGCAGCATCAGCGCACCGCCCTCATCAAGCTGCACCGCCATCAGGCGCGGCGCAAACTCCACCACGTGCGTTTCGAGCCCGAGCTGCCGCAGCGCATTCGCCGCCTCCAGACCCAGCAGGCCGCCACCAATCACGATGCCGCGCTGGCTATGGCGGGCGCAGGTGGCAATGGCATCAAGGTCGTCCAGCGTGCGATAGACAAAGCAGCGATCGCCGTCGTGGCCCGGCACCGGGGGGACAAACGCGCGTGAGCCAGTCGCCAGCACCAGCTTATCCCAGGCCAGTTCACTGCCCGTGCTGTCACGCAGGCTGCGCTGCTGGCGGTCGATCGCGACAACCGAATAGCCACTCCGCAGTTCGATACCGTGCCGGGCAAAGAAGTCCCCGTCGACCAGCGACAGGTCGTCGGCCGTTTTGCCGTTGAAATAGTCCGACAGATGCACCCGATCGTAAGCCTGCTGGCGCTCCTCGCCATAAACCACGATGTGATAGTGCTGATGCATTTCGCGGGCAACCAGCTGCTCAAGAAAATGGTGACTGACCATGCCGTGACCCACCACGGCTAAAACCGGTTTACTCATTTCAGGACTCTCTGCAGCCTGTGGCTGCGGTTCAGGTTGATCGTGATCGAACAGGGCAGCGAACGTGACAGGTTCGGCGTGCTGAAGACGCTCCATCAGCGCAGGCCCTTGCCGGGTGTCGCCAGAAAGCAGCACGCCACAGAGGCGGCCATGACGAAGAAAAAGACGGCGATAGTCGCCAGAGATCGGGTCAAAACTGCTGATAGAGGGCGCCTCACTGACGTCGCCCGCGCTGAACAGTGAAATGCCACTCACTTTGAGGCGTGTCGCCAGCGGCTGGCTGACAAAATCCGCCAGCGGCGATCCGGCCAGTTGCGCCGCCAGAATCTGCGCCTGCGCCAGACAAGGCGCGACCAGACCAAAGGTTTCGCCCGCGATTTCACAGCACTCACCCACCGCGTAAACTCCAGGAATGGCACTGCGCAGCTGACCATCCACCAGAATGCCGCGCTGACACGGCAGACCCGCCGCCTGCGCCAGCGTTATCCCGGGCTGAACGCCGATGGCGATGACCACCTGTGTGGCGGCAACGTGGTGGCCGCTGGTCAGCGTCACACCCGTCTCGTCAATCGCCACAAGTCCGCTGTTGAGTTCACAGCGGATGCCGCGCTGCGCTAATGCCGTCAGCAAGAGCTCGCCCGCTTTTGCATCCAGCTGGCGATCCAGCAGCCAGGGTTTGTGGTGGACCAGCGTGACATCACGGCCACGGGCGCGGAGTGCTGCTGCCGCTTCAATACCCAGAAAGCCGCCGCCCAACACCACCACCGGTCCCTGACCTGCCAGCAGTTGCCGGACGTCAGCAATGCTGCGAAAAACCCGGACGCAATCCGCATCGATGCCAGGAATCGCGGGCAGACGAGGCTGCGAACCGGTGGCAAACACCAGTTGATCCCAGCTGAGCTGGCGCCGATCGGTCTGCACAGTACGCGCGGCAAGATCGACCTGCAGGACGGTTTCACCGTTCAGGAGCGTGACGCCGTGCCGCTGATACCACGCCTGATCGTGGATCAGGGTGTCACTGAAGGATTTTTCACCGGCCAGCACCGGCGACAACAGCACGCGGTTGTAGTTGCCGTGCGGCTCGCGGCCAATGACCGTGATGGCGTAACGCTGCGGCGCACGTTGCAGCAGGCTCTCCACCATCTGCATCCCCGCCATGCCATTACCTATCACCAGCAACCGTTGCCTCATGGTCTGCTCCTTATGCCGCCGTGGTCTGTTTTTCATAAAGAAAATGCAGCACTTTCTGGCGCAGCTGGTGGTAGCGCGGCTCATCCGCCAGCGCGACCCGCGAGCGCGGACGCGGCAGATCAACAGTCAGGATTTCGCCGACCTGTGCTGCCGGGCCGTTAGTCATCATCAGTACCCGGTCGGAGAGCAGCACCGCTTCATCCACGTCATGGGTGATTAGCACGATAGTGGTATTCAGCTCCTGCTGGATACGCATCACGCTGTCCTGCAGGTGGGCGCGGGTTAACGCATCCAGCGCGCCAAACGGCTCATCCAGCAGCAGCACGCGCGGCTTCATCGCCAGGGCACGCGCAATGCCAACGCGCTGCTTCATGCCACCCGAGATTTCGCCAGGCCGCTTGTGCATGGCGTGGCTCATCTGTACCCGATTGAGGTTGTGTTCGATCCAGTCGCGCATCTCCGCTTTGTTGAAGCGCCCTTTAAACACCTGCTGCACCGCCAGTTCAACGTTCTGAAATGCCGTCAGCCACGGCAGCAGCGAATGGTTCTGAAACACCACCGCACGCTCCGGACCCGGTCCGGTGATTTCGCGGTTATCACACAGCAGTACGCCGCTGCTGGGACGGGTTAATCCGGCAATCAGGTTCAGCAGGGTCGATTTGCCGCAGCCCGAATGGCCAATAAGGCTCAGGGTTTCGCCTTCGCGGATATCAAAACTGACGTTGTCCAGGGCCAGGAACTCGCCGCTGGCGGTATTGAAACGCTGGCTCACCTGCTGAACGCGAATAATGTGTTGCTGCATGATGTTCTCCTTATTTTTCCCAGCTGAAACGACGCACCAGCAGCATCAGACCCTGCTCCAGCAGGAGCCCGACCACGCCGATAATCAGAATGGCGATCAGAATGTTTGCCACGTTGAGGTTGTTCCACTCGTTCCAGATCCAGAAACCGATGCCCAGACCACCGGTCAGCATTTCGGCGGCGACGATCACCAGCCATGCGATGCCGATAGAGAGACGTACGCCGGTGAGCACCGCAGGCAGCACGGCGGGCAGCAGAATCCGGCGCATCACCGTCCATTCAGAGAGCTGTAACACCCGCGCGACGTTGAGGTAATCCTGCGGAATGCGCTGCACCCCTTCGGCGGTGTTGATGATCATCGGCCAGATGGAACAGATGAAAATGGTCCAGCTGGCGGCTGGCTCGGCGCGCTGAAACAGCAGCAGTCCAATCGGCAGCCAGGCCAGCGGGCTGACCGGGCGCAGCAGAGCGATAATCGGATTGAACATCCGCGCCATAAAGGTAAAGCGTCCCAGCAGAAAACCGGCCGGAATGCCCACCAGCGCGGCCAGGCCGAAGCCGATGGCGACGCGCTGCAGCGAGGCCATTACATTCCAGCCGATGCCCTGATCGTTGGGGCCATTGCTGTAGAACGGGTCAGCGAACAGAACCTGTGCAGCCTGCCAGGTCGCGTAAGGCGAAGGAAACGAGGGTTCAAACAAGGCGGCGATCTGCCACACCAGCAACATCAGCAGCAGGCCGCCCGCAGCCGGAATGCAGCGCTGCAAAAACGGACGCAGACGTGCCGGACGAACGGCGGCTTTCGGGGTGACCTGTAACGGAATTACGGTGGCACTGTCGGGGGTTTGCTCCGGCTGAGCCAGCGCGCGCGCGTCAGTTCTCATAACAACCTCTCTTAACGTTTGATAGCGAAACTGGCGGCGTAGGCGGCAGGATTGCTGCCATCCCAGACTTTGCCGTCGATCAGGGTGCTGCTGCGCATCTCACTGGCGGGCAGTGCAATCTGCCCGACTGCGCTGGCCGCCTGTTTGTAGATGTCGATACGGTTGATCTGGCGGGCCACGGTAAGGTAGTCGGGATCGCTGGCGAGCAGGCCCCAGCGTTTCATCTGCGTCAGGAACCACATGCCGTCGGAGAGCCACGGAAAACTGACGTTGCCGTTGTCGAAGAAGCGCATCGGGTGCGCGTCCTGCCAGGACTGCCCCAACCCGTTCTGATACTGGCCGAGCATTCGCCCCTGTAGCGTCTCCACTTTGGTGTTGATCCAGGCCCGCCCGGCTAACACCTGCGCGGTTTCACGGCGGTTATCGTCTGAGGCATCAATCCAGCGCGCCGCCTCCAGCACCGCGGCGGTCAGCGCGCGGGCCGTATTAGGATTCTCTTTCACCCACTGCGCGCGGGTGCCGAGCACTTTTTCCGGATGCTCCGGCCAGATCTGCTGGCTGGTGGCGGCGGTGAAACCGATGTTGTCGCTGATGGCACGCTGGTTCCACGGCTCACCGACGCAGAAGCCGCTCATGTTGCCAATCTTCATGTTCATCACCATCTGCGGCGGCGGCACGACCACGGTGCGCACATCGTTAAACGGATGAATGCCGGCATTAGCCAGCCAGTAGTAGAGCCACATAGCGTGCGTGCTGGTGGGAAAGGTATGCGCGAAAGTCAGGCTGCCTTTGGGACTGCCATCCACGGCTTTTTTCAGGCTGACCGCATCGGTGACACCACTGGCTTTCAGCTGGTTCGAGAGGGTGATCGCCTGGCCGTTGTGATTGAGCGTCATCAGGTTCGCCATGTCGTGCTGCGGTCCCGCCACACCCAGCTGCAGTGCGTAGATCATGCCGTAGAGCACATGCGCCGCATCCAGTTCACCGGAGGTCAGCTTGTCGCGCACCGCCGCCCAGCTCGCCTCTTTGCTGACCGCCAGCGTCAGGCCATACTTCTTGTCGAAGCCTTTGACCGACGCCATGACCACGGGCGCACAGTCGGTAAGCGGAATAAAGCCCACCCGCACCTGCGGCTTTTCTGGCGCATCGGAACCTGCCGCCCAGACTGCATTTCGTAATCCCGGAACGATCCAGGCCGCACCCAGTGCAGCACCGGAGATCAGCGCCTGACGTCGTGTCAGTGAAAAAGGCGTTTTGCTCATCATGTTGCCCCTGAACAGAAATAAAAAAGGCGTCCTCCGACAAGCCGAAGCCTGCGGATGGACGCCTTTATCCAAAGCACTGACCCCACCGCCATTGGCGGGAGCAATGCGTACTCTCTGTAAGGTTAAAGCAAAGGGTGTGCCAGATCGCCGAAGCCGCGTGAATGCCGATCTGCGGGAAGAGGCTGGTGATAAATTAACCGTTTTTGCACGTTTCTGACGCAGATCACGCACAAACGCTGTGCAGCTACCTCATCCGGGTTAGGTGTTCAGAGTCTTCGCCACCGCCAGCACCGCCTGCGCGATCTCCAGTACCCGCTTATTCTGATTCATCGCACTTTTGCGCAGCGCCTGCCAGGCCGCCTCTTCGGTGAAACCCTGCTGCTGCATCAGCCAGTGCTTGGCCTGATCGATCACCCGACGTTCGTCGAGTGAGGCACGCATTGACGCCAGCTCATTCGTCTGCTGCTGCAAACGCTGCGACTGTTCTCCAATCAGCGACAGCACCGAGCGCCCGAGTTGCGGGGCAAGGCCGTCACTGTTGAGCGCAGCTGCACCATGCAGCCAGTCAGCGCCGGAGACATAAAGCGAAAAGTTGCTGTCGCCCTGTACCATCGTGAACATCGGCTGTTGGTGCGCCTGATCAATCGCTTCACGACAGCGCTGCATCAGCGTAGCTGTCAGGGCATCCTCAAGGGTTTTCATCTGATCGAGCCGCCTGGAGAGCAGAGAAAACCAGTGGAGTGCGCCGGTCTCATCACAGGGCCCTCCGGTACAGGCGATGCGCCGCAGACGTTCAATGTCCCGGCTGGCCTGAGACAGCGGCTGCCAGCGTTCGCAGATCCCGCTGTCAGCAAATTCCTGGAAAGTGGCAAAACTCTGCTCCTGGGCCGCAATCAGGGCCACCAGCTGGCTACGCTGATCGGGTGTGAAATGACGCGCCGCAAAGCCCGCAGCTCCGATTGCCCGTTCCTGCCCGGCCAGCTCTTTGCCCTGCATAAAACTGAACAGCGCGATAAGCGCACGGGAAATCGCGGGATAGCTTGCCGTGTCGGCGGCTTCAAAGACCAGATTAAGTAAGGTGCGAATAACCTGATTAAACGCGGACATCGCTGCAGCCTGATCATGCTCTCGCTGGCTGATCTGCTCACGCAGCGCGGGTAATCCGTCCAGCGCCTGCAGGGCCGAAGCAATCAGATTGCAAAAGCGGCTAAAGCCAGGCTGCGCAACGGCGGGCGGTAGCGCCCGGTAAAAATGCTGCAGGCTGGCACTGACCTCCTGCTGACGGGCGTGACGTTCGGCGCTGAAGAGCGCGCCATTTGAGCAGATCCAGAGGTTGTTTGCGCCACGTTCCCGCTGCAGTCGATGAACCAGTTCACTGATAGCGGTTATCAACTCACCTGTCTCAAGCAACCGTTGCAGACTGGCAATATCGCTATCACGCGATGCCTGCAGCCATGTCATGGCATTACCCATTGCTCACCTCTGTGCGGTTAAAAGCTTTGAGAAGCAAAAGGCGTGCCGCTTTCGGTAAAAACGCGGACCAGAACAGGGCGTAAATTCTGATTTTGATAATATTCTTAACGCAAATCGATAAAATTTTTCGACAACAAGTTATTAGTAAAACTTAATAGTTTCCAATCGGATTAATTGCATGTCAGAATGCGCGGCACTGTTCTCAGGCAGTTTGTTGCCGCGATAATTCAGTTAACTTTAACTATCATATCTGCTGGCGCTTTTCTGGCTTCAAAACCCGCACGTAAAGTGCCCACTATCACGCATCGGCAGTGGGTGCAATGGTTTGAATTCTCAAAAGTCTTAGGTAGACTAAAAGCGTTACTATCCCGATGTAAACTGACCTTTTTTTGGAACACAGAATTTTGGCACGATGCGGCGCGACAAACAGCGCCTCATGACATCGGGTCCGGCAACATGCAGTTACTTTGATGAGATCACGAGGAACATGGTGAAAAAGAGTCTTGCGTTAACACTGCTGGCGGTCCTTACCCTGGCAGGCTGTAAGGCCCCGCCGCCGCCCGTCACTGACGATACGCTGGTCACCAGCGAAATTAACGGCGTCAAACTGGTCCATCGACACGCTGTCGCGGCACCGACTGAATTTGAACCCGTTAACCAGACCTGGCGCGCGCTCTATGGTGCATCAGTGATGACCTCGCCTGACTACGGCGGCAAAGTCGTTCGTTATCTCGAAACGGGTAAACCCTTTGAAGTATTGGGTAATGTGGAACACAGCTGGCTGGCCATTGCCGACCAGGCTGACGGTCCACTGATCGGCTATGTGCCGCTAAAAGCAGGCGTCGCGAGCGATCGTTATGATGCGACCGTGCAGAGCGACCGTCCCCGTCCCCGCAAAACCAAGCAGGTCTGCGTAGCCGTTGGCGGTGACAGCAAAGCCTGTCGGACTAACGATACCGCGACCTGGATCTTAGACTGAATATGAAATCCGGCGCATATTGCCTGCAGCACCGTCCCGGGCTGTGGGTACAGGGATTAGCCATTGGCTGGAAGATCACTAATTAATGACTGTGGAATCCCCTGCGCGTGAGGCGCCCCCCTCAGGCAATGAGAATCTATTACTTCAGGCTGCGGCGCCACTACTGAACGCGGTAGTACAAATTCGTCAGGCAGCCACACATGACGACCCTGCGGGTCTGCGCCAGTCTCTGATCGATGAAATCCGCCAGTTTGAACAACGCTGTAAACAGGCAGGGCTGCCTTTTGAGATGATTATCGGCGCGCGTTACTGCATCTGCACTGCGCTGGATGAAGCCGCGGCGCAGACCCCATGGGGCACGCGCGGGGTCTGGTCTGGCAACGGCATGCTGGTCACCTTCCACAATGAAAGCTGGGGCGGTGAAAAATTCTTTCAGCTACTGTCACGCATTTCACAGAGCCCGCAGCAGCATCTCTGGCTGCTGGAAGTCGTGCAGTACTGCCTGCTACTGGGCTATGAGGGCCGCTATCGCGGCAGCGAAAATGGTCGCAACCAGTGCGACGGCATCCGTAATCGCCTGAAAAGCCTGATTGATGAAACGCGCGCTCAGCGCCAGACGCCGCAACCGCCACTGGTAGAAGTTCATCCGCTGGTGAGCACTCTTGCCCGTCCCATGGTACCGCTCTGGGCCTGTGCCATGCTGGTCGCGCTGATTGGCTGCCTGATCTACAGTGGACTAAACTGGCGGCTTGGCAATGCCGCCGAACCCCTGCTGCGCGCCATCTATCAGACCCCCCTGCCGCAAATTACCGCGGGCCGCCGACCCTCTTCGCCACAGGCATTGCTGGACCTCCGTCAGCGCCTGAATGATGTGATTGCGGCCGGACAGCTTGAAGTCAGTGACGGCGCCTTTGGCAGCAAAGTGATTATTCCGGCGGACAAACTGTTTGCTGAGCAAGGTACGGTGATCAATCCGGTGGGCCGGGCGCTGCTGGCCCGCGTCTCAAACGCGATGAAAGATGTCAAAGGGACCATCCTGGTCTCGGTGTTTACCGACGATCATCCGGTGGATAACAGCCGCTTTGCCTCCAGCTATGAGTTTTCCTTTGCCCGCGCCCGCACGATCACTCAGCTGTTACAGGTTCAGCTGAACGACGGTCATACCGTTCGCTCTGAAGGCCGTGGCGATAGCGATCCGCTGCTGCCTAATGACAGCAGCGAAAACCGGACCCGCAACCGTCGCGTTGAAATTACCCTGTTTGCCGCGCCTGAAACGCTCAGTAATCATCAAGGAGCACAATAATGCGCGCCTCACTTCGCCTGCTGTTAACACATCGCCTGCTGTGGAGTTTTATTGGCGTTACGGCGCTGAGCTGCCTGGTCTGGATGCTCGGCCCGTTCTGGTCATGGGGCCAGTCACGCCCCCTGGAACCGGTTCTGCCCCGCCAGCTCACCGTAGGTGCGCTCTATTTTCTCTGGATCCTGTTTCAACTCATTCCGTCGCTTTATCGTGCCTGGTTTAACAGTCGCTTACTGACCCAACTTCAGCTGTCGGATAACGACGATCCTGCCGAGCGTCAGATGACAGATGAGCGGCTCAACCAGCGCTTCAGCGAAGCCGCGTTGCAGCTGAAACGCACGCAGTTTGGACGCCGTCACAGCGGCAGTTTACTGTCTCGCTTTAACGCCAATTATCTCTACCAGCTCCCCTGGTATCTGGTGATGGGCGCGCCCGGTGCCGGTAAAACCACCGCGCTGTTTAATGCCGGTCTTGAGTTTCCACTCACTGACACCCTGGGCCAGCAGGCGATTCGTGGCGTTGGCGGCACCCGCAACTGCGACTGGTGGTTTACTGACAGTGCAGTGCTGATCGATACCGCCGGACGGTATGCGTTGCAGGAAAGCCAGCGCGTGCGCGATGCTGCGGAGTGGCACAGCTTTATCAATCTGCTGAAACGCTATCGCACCCGTCAGCCGATCAACGGTGTCATCATGACCATCAGCGTTGCCGATCTGCTGAGTGATTCCGCCGAGGCGCGTTTCGCCCAGGCCAGCGCGCTGCGCGAGCGGATGGCGGAACTGCATCAGCAGACCGGCATTCACTTCCCGGTCTATGTGATGGTCACTAAAACCGACCTGCTGAAAGGTTTTATGAGCTACTTTGGCTCTATGGATAAAGCGCGGCGTGACGCTATCTGGGGCTTCACCTTTAACTGGGATTCGGGTAAGCCGCACAAAGATGACTGGCACCGCAATTTTGGCGAGCAGTTCCAGCGGCTGGAAGAGAATCTCCAGCAGCATCTGTCAGGACAGATGACCCAGGAGCGCGATCTGAACGCGCGTGCAGAGTGCTTCCTTTTCCCGCAGGAGTTTGCCTCACTGCGTCCACTCCTGAACGAATATCTGGATATCGTTTTTTCTGAGCATCAGGATGCGGTCGCCTGGAGCCCGCGTGGCCTGTTTTTCACCAGTGGCACGCAGGAAGGCCTGCCGTTTGACCGGGTGATGGGAGAACTGAGCCGCAAACTGCAGTTACGTCAGGCGGGCGACCACTCCATTGCGGCCTGGGACAGTGTTAACCGCAACAGTCCGATTCCGGGCAACAAAGGCCAGAGCTTCTTTATTCGTGACCTGCTCAGCGATCTGATTTTCAAAGAAAGCGGTCTGGCGGGCAGTAATCGTCGCTGGGAGTACCGTAATCAGCTGTTCCACTGGATTGGCTATGGCGTACTGGCCGGTGCACTTCTGATCGCCTCCAGCCTTTGGAGCCTCAGCTACTATCAGAATCAACATTATCTGCAACAGGTTGCCGCGCGGGTACCGGCGATACGCGAGCAGAGTCAGCAGGTGATTCATCAGCCTGCTGATAATATTTTTGATCTGCTACCCTTTCTGAACAACCTGGTAAAGCTACCGCTCTCAGAACGTTTTTCTCTCGATAATCCACCGCTTACCATGCGGGCGGGTTTATATCGCGGTAGTCAGGTTAGCGATGCCGCCTGGGTGCTTTATCAAAATGCGCTTAAGTCTTTATTGCTGCCGCGGGTAGCACAGCAGATCACTAACATTCTGCGTAACGATCCCGGTGATGATAACGCTTACAGCCGCAATGCGCTGCGCGCCTATCAGATGCTTTATCAGCCGCGAAACTACGATGGCGAATTTTTGCGGGCCTGGCTGCTGCAAAATTTACAGCGTTCACTGCCCGACACAGTAAGCGCCCGCGATCTGCAGCAGCTCGACTGGCACCTGAGCCAGTTGCTGGACCAACAGATTCAGTCATCGCCTTATGCACGGGATAATGCATTAATGATGCGTAAGCTGGCGGAGAATCTGAACATTGCGGGCCAGAAAGGTGACATGCTGGCGGTTACGCCGCTGCACCAGGCCCCGCCATCACACTCGCAAAGCGAGTAACGGTGAGGTGAATATGGCTGCTTACATCGCCCCCGGCTGGTATGGCAAACTGCCATCGACCGGTGACTTTTTGCACCGTCGGCTGAGCGAGCAACAGATTAGCCCGTGGAATCACTGGTTCCAGCTGGGATTGATGCACTGGCATCAGCAGGCGTGGTCCAGTAGCGCGAACTTCCTTCACGCACCAGTGTGGAATTTTGTCCTGCCGGTGACCGCGACACGCCCCCAGATACAGATGGGCTGTTTATTGCCCTCCTGTGACCGTGTTGGACGCGCCTGGCCGCTTCTGGCACTGCACAGCTTTCCACTGGCGCAGTGGCATCCGGCCCAACTGACCATCTCTGGTGACTGGTTTCAGGATCTGGGCGCGACGCTGCTACAGGCTGTTCAGACCCCGCTGGATGGTGAGCAGTTAGAGCAGCAGATTCAGGCATTGCCGCCGCTGCTGGTTCCCGCCAGAAAGCCTTCTGAAATTATGGATGTGCTCGGCTTTCAGGATCTGCCCTGCACGCTGAGCTGGCGTGAAGTGGCTGAACGCTTTGACCCTCAGCAGCACATGAGCTACTGGTGGAGTAATCGTAGTGATGGGTTTGTCCATGCGACCCACAAGCACAGCGGCAATCTCACTGCGCAACTGTTTTCGTTACTGTTCAACCCGGCGGCAGGTTCACTGCCGGGACGTAATGGCCTCTATCCTCCGATGTTCGAGTGAGGCCGGATGCGTTTGCTGTTTAATCTGGGATAACTCATGCAATTTACCATTGTGCAAAGCACCGCGGATTTTCCGGTCAAAAGCGTTGCGTTTCAACCGCCTGGGGGCACCATTGGCCGCAGTCAGGACAACGATCTGGTGCTGCCTGATGAGACGCGGGCTATTTCGCGTCTGCAGGCACTGGTTCACCTGTCACATGACGGAGAGTGTCGCCTGACCAATCAGGGCAGCGTGACGCCGGTAGAACATAACGGCATCGCCCTGGGGCGCGGCATGCAGGTGCTTCTGAAGCATGGCGATGCGTTGCGCATCGGTGACTATGCCCTGGAAGTGCGTGATCCCGCCTGCAATGACGCGCGAAACGATCCCCTGGCGCTGTTTGCTGGTGACAGCGCCGAGCCTGCAAACCCGCTGGGCATTCACGAACATCATGAGGTTGAGGATCGGCTGCTGGTCAACGATTCTCCTCCTTTACGCCACGAGCGCCACAACGATGCGCGTCTGGCCATCGATCCGCAGGCCAGTGAGCCGCAGAAAGCGTTCATGACACAGCCGGTGGATCAGGATCGGCTCATCGCCGCACTGCTGGACGGCATGGGGCTCAGCAATGTGCATGCCACACCGATTGACGAAGAGCAGATGCGGATTACTGGCCGGATGCTGAGCCTGTTTTCTCAGGGCACCGTGGCACTGCTCTCGTCGCGATCCATTCTCAAGCGTGGCGTAAAAGCAGACATGACGATGATCCTGAACGAAGCCAATAATCCGTTCAAGATCCTGCCCTCCGGTAAAACTGTATTGATGCAGATGTACCAGAGCCAGATGCCCGGTTTTATGCCGCCGGAACAGGCGGTACGTGATGCACTGGTCGATTTGCAGGCCCACCAGCTGGGCATGATTGCCGGTATCCGCGCCATTATTGCGGCAATGCTGCAATCCTTTAATCCACAGCGTCTGGAAGAGCAGGCGCGTGCCGATGGCGTGGTATCAAAGCTGCCATTTTCCACCGTCAAAAAGGCGGCGCTGTGGGACTACTTCATGCGTAATTACCAGCGAACTGCCGGGGAGATTGAAGATGATTTCCACACGCTGTTTGGCGAGGCCTTTCTTCATGCCTATGACATGGAGGTGAATCAGTACAAGGACTCGCAGACGCGGGTAGATGAAACATGAAAATTGTTTTTGCCAGCCGCTGCCAGCAGGGCTTACGCGATGAAAATCAGGATCGCACCGGCACAGCGCTGGATGAGCATAAGGCCTGTTTTGTGGTCTGCGATGGCGTAGCCGGTTTGCCTGGCGGGGAGATCGCGGCGCAGCTGGTGCGCGACACCCTGCTCAGCCAGATAGAGGCGCATGACGGTTTTACGCCGGAAATGACCCGTCAGGCGATTGAGCAGTGCCGCCTGGCGCTGCACGAGGCACAGGGTAAAAATCCGAAATATTCACGCATGAGTACGACGCTGGCGGCCCTGTTTATTGACCGCCATAAACAACGTGCATGGTGGGCGCATGCAGGTGACAGCCGGGTTTACCACTTCCGCCGCGGCGCGCTTCATGAGGTAACACGGGATCACAGTCTGGCCCAGCAACTGAAAGATGCAGGCTATGAAAATACCAGTATTAACAGTAATTTACTCTATAATGCGCTCGGCGCTGAGCCGTCTCGCTTAGTGAGCTTTTCAGAAGAGATTGCGCTGGAAGATGGCGATGCTTTTCTGGTTTGTACCGACGGCTTCTGGCTGAATCTGACCAGTGATGAAATGGAACAGGCGCTGCGCATGGTGAATGCGTGTGAAGAGTGGCTGGCTTTGATGGAACAGGCGGTGAGCCGCAACGTGAAGAAAGATAATCTCAGCGCACTGGCGGTCTGGATTGGTGAGCCAGAAGAAGCAACATTGCTTTATTCACTGGCTGATTCGGCGCGCTTTCTGCCGCCTCGTTTTTGATTCCAAGGATCCTTATGAAACTGTGGTTGCCCGGCATCATCACCCTGCTGATTGCCTTTAATGCCCAGGCTGAAAATTATCGGGTGGTCTACTCCCCCAGCCTGGCGCTGGAGGTCTACATCGATAATGTGGTGAGCAAAGCGCCCGACGACTGGTGTAAAGAGACGCTGCCGCTGCGCATCGTCTCCGGTAAAAGTAAGGATTCCGCCGTGCTGACCACCTTTTTACCGCGCGTCGGCACCCTGCTCGCCAATCAGTGCGGATTACTGGATGAACTGCCCTGGCAGATGACCAACAAAGAAGGTGGCGTCATGGCCAGCGGCAGCGCAAGCAAGTTGCAGAACTGGCGCCCTATTGTGATGGCGGATGCCACCGTTAGCGCCAGTGACAGCAACGCCGCACCACTTGACCTGTCACGGCCTGCCAATAGCACGCCGCTGCAACATTTTGATCTCCCCAGCGGCTGTCACTTCCGCACCGCCTGGAATGAAAATGCTCAGACGCTGTTTATACCGGACGTCAGCAAGCAGCACTGCTCGCCGGATGGCTGGGCTGAGGGCAAGAGTGAGCTGACGCTGGTGACCCCGGAACATCCCACGCCGGTCGCTGTCACCTTCTATCAGGGCTATCCCATCGCCAACCTGGCGATTCCGGACAGCAAGCTTGAGGTCATCGCCGCTAATAATCAGCGCATGATTGTGACCCGCCCGGACGCCTCAGATAGCTGGCTGGTCCTGCCCTTTGATGCACGACAACATGTCTGGCGCTTCAATGGCGCACTGTTGATTAAAATGGATAAGAATGCTGCGCAGCAGAATGCTGACGCGGTGAAATCGCGAGTCGATACCTTGCGCAGCCAGTGGGCGCCCTATTTCATGCCACAGCAAAAAGTGAATGTGTTACTTATCGACACCCTGCACGCGGATCTGGTTGATCCTGCCATTGGTGCCTGGCGTAACATCAATTAATTACCGCGCAGCCTGGCAATCAGGCCGTGTACAGAGAGTTCACTATGTCGGCAAATGATAATACGAAAACTGTTCCGAATGCCCTGCCTGACGGCTACCGTTTTAATGAGTTTGAGATCAAGGAAGTCATCGGAGGCGGTGGCTTCGGCATTGTCTATCGCGCCTGGGATCACCAGCTCGAACGCACAATTGCTATAAAAGAGTATATGCCGGTTTCGCTGGCGGTTCGTGCCGCCGATTTGTCACTGGAACTGCGCGGAGAGCGTTTTCAGAAACTGTTTAATGCCGGACTGAACAGCTTTATTCAGGAGGCGCGTCTGCTGGCCCGATTTAATCATCCGGGACTGCTGCACGTGCTGCGCTTCTGGGAGCAGAACGGCACGGCCTATATGGGCACGCTCTACTACAGTGGCATGACGCTCAAAGAGTGGCAGGTTACCAGCCCGGCGTCGATTTCTGAAGCCTGGATCCGCCGTCTGCTGCCGCCGCTGCTGGGTGCTATCAGCACGATTCATCAGGCTGGCTATCTGCATCGCGATATCTCCCTCGACAACATTCAGCTTCAGGAGAATCAGCTGCCCGTACTGCTGGACTTCGGCTCGGCGCGTAAGGAGATCGGCAACCTCTCTGACGAAACGGAGATCATGCTTAAGCCTGGCTTTGCACCCATCGAACAGTACAGCGAAGAGGGTGAAGTTGAACAGGGACCCTGGACGGATATCTACGCCCTGGGCGCGGTGCTGCATAGCCTGATTACCGGTAATCCCCCGCCGGTGAGCGTGGTGCGCTGCATTGAAGATAATTATCAGCCGCTGGTGGAACGCCAGCCGGAAGGCTACTCGCTGCCGCTGCTGCACGCCATTGACTGCGCGCTGGCCATGAAACCTGGTGATCGCCCGCAAACCATCGACGCCTTTGCCGCACTGATCGATCTGCCGGTCAGTGATGTTGAGGCCGTGGTCAACAGTTTCCCGGTGCCGGGCGAGCCGCCGGTTATGCCGATCGAAGAGGTCGTTGAGGCGGCTCCGCCGGTTGTGATGGCGATGAATCATGCAGCCGCCGCAGCGGAGCCTGTTACCCCGCGTGCGGTGCGCAAATTGTCACCTGTCTTGCTGAGCCTGGCGGCCGTGGCTATCCTGGCGGTGGTCGTCGCCATCTGGCTGGCTAATCGCCACACGGCAATGCCAGATGTGGTCAGCAACAGCTCAGCCGTGACGCATCCGGCACCTGCATCGACGCCGCCAGCCGCAGCCGTTCCTGCCGCGCTGGCGACGGTCTATCTGAAGCTGGAAAGCGGTGAAAGCGTAGTGCTCAACGGACAGCAGGTCGAGGTGAAGCCTGGCAGCAGCGGATTTGCCGCGCTGAATCTGGCGGCCGGGCAGTACAAAATAGACGTTCAAAATGGCAGTGAGACGCATACCCAATCCCTGACCATTGATAAGCCTGGAACCTGGCTTATCAATCCGGGCAAGTAATCCCCGGATCGATCGTAAAAGGGCGCGACAGTGTCGCGCCCTTTTCTATGCGGCTTCTGCGCTGCTGATTCGCCTGTGGCCTGATTCAGGCCTGTTTGAGACAGGATTGCTGCAGCGTCCGCACCTGATGCGCCAGCCGGCTCAGGCTCTCTTCCTCCATGCCACGACGGGTGGGTTCCTCTTCCAGTGCAAACAGATACTGCGCATTCGAACCCAGCGGGCCGCTGGCCGCAGCAATGAGCGGCGCAATCGCCTCCGGGCAGGAGTCCGATTCATAAAGCGGATGACGTGGATCCATAATAAAGGTCAGCGCAGTCACGCTGCGGCCATCCTCCAGCTGTAATTCGCACCAGGTCGGTAAATAGCAGCCGGTGATCATCTCACGCTTCCACAGCAGCGCCAGCTCTTCATGTAAGCGCGCTTCCGGCAGACGAAATGCCAGTCCGGTTGTGCGGCCACCCTGTTTCAGCGCCAGCATGCGCCCCGGATGCGTGGCAGTGCCACGTCCCGCGATCAGCCGCAGGCAGAAAGCACGATGCCAGCCCTCCAGCGAACCGGATGCAACTTCATCCGCCTCAAAAATCGGGTTCCACATCAGTGAGCCGTAACCAAAGATCCAGACAGGGCTGTGATCGGGACGGCAGGCCAGCGTGGCGGCCAGCGAGGCGGCGCGCTGCTCGCAACTCCAGAGTAGCGTCTCATCGATATCCCCGAATGATGTTTTACAATCCGCTTTTAATAGAAATTCCCGGGTAAGCAATGCGACCTCCTCAACGTCATCGGCGTCCTGCGAAAGTGCTCCTGTAACATGATCTCCAAAACGGCGCTGCGTTTCGTTCATTAAATTGACATTAATCTATTTACGCGCGGGGTTTCAAGCGTGATTCCGGTCGCAGGTTAAAAAAAACCAGATAAACCTGATAGCGAAGTCGAAAAAAAGGGCTGGATAATCCTGGCCCTTTGACGTGAACAGACTAGCAAGGCGATTACGCTTTAGGATGCCACTTATCGTCATTCCCTTTTTCATACTCTTTTTTCACGGCTGACCAGGCGACCTTATGCGCCACTTCTTCCCGCGAATCATCGCCGCGTCGATCTTCCGCCTCTTTATATTGATCCCACGCACTGTTAAATGCCTGCTGATAGATATCCTGCGCATGCGCAGGAAGCACGTGCTTAACGTTGTCGGGTAAGTCGGTTCGTTTATCGTAAGGCATAATTTTTCCTCTGTTTATCGTCGCGGTTTAGTGTTTCTGGTTAAGCCTGGCGCAACAGTAAAAAAACGCAAACCTGTACTTATCGTCACTTCAGTTTAAAAATATGAGCCCATCCCTGAAATTTAGATTAAAATGCCATTTTTGTGACATATATCGTCAGGATAGGTGCATAGGTCAAACTTGTTGTATCCTGATTAATATTGCAATATTCCAGATAACATCAGGTTAATATCATTTCAAAAGGTTATTGCAGTTAAGTAAAAACCAGTAAATTTCTCCTGTCAGGGCCGGTGAAAAGATAAACTGCGCACTGCCCTAAAACTGATTATATTTCTAACAGCAGCCCCCGCTGTGTCCGGATAATCATTAACCAGAGAGGATGGTGAATGCCTTCACATGAAAAAACTCGTCACAAGGAATTCTCGCTGATATTTCCCCTTATCACGCTGGGTATACTCTATTTTTTTGGTGCTAACACCGCATTTCCCGTTGTCGTCGGTATCAACTTAGTGGCATTGATTGCCATTCTGAGCAGCGCGTTTAGCGTGGTGAGACATGCAGATGTGCTGGCCCACCGGCTGGGCGAACCCTATGGCTCACTGATTCTGAGCCTCTCTGTCGTCATTCTGGAAGTGAGTCTGATCTCGGCGCTGATGGCGACAGGCGATGCCGCACCCGGCCTGATGCGCGATACGCTTTATTCGATTGTGATGATTGTGACCGGCGGGCTGGTCGGCTTTGCGCTGCTGCTGGGTGGTAATAAGTTTGCGACGCAGTACGTCAATCTGGCGGGCGTGAAACAATATCTGATCGCTATCTTTCCCCTCGCGATTCTGGTGCTGGTATTTCCTAACGCGCTGCCGGGCGGTAATTTCTCCGTCACCCAGGCCCTGCTCATCGCGGCGATCTCAGCCGCAATGTATGGCGTTTTCCTGCTGATTCAGACCAAAACCCACCAGAGCCTGTTTGTTTATGAGCATGAAGATGAGAGTGATGATGGGGATCCGCATCATGGCAAACCTTCGGCGCACAGCAGCGTCTGGCACACTATCTGGCTGATCGTGCATTTGATTGCGGTCATTGCCGTGACCAAGATGAACGCCAATACGCTGGAAAGCCTGCTGACAGACCTGAATGCACCGGCACAGTTTACCGGCTTCCTGGTGGCGTTGCTTATCCTCTCGCCGGAAGGGCTCGGCGCAATTAAGGCTGTGCTGATGAATCAGGTACAGCGCGCCATGAACCTGTTCTTTGGTTCGGTGCTGGCGACTATCTCCCTGACGGTACCGGCAGTAACCATTATCGCCACCCTGACCGGACAGGAGCTGATATTCGGTCTGGAGCCGCCACAGATGGTGATTATGATGGCGTCGCTGATTCTCTGTCAGCTCTCCTTCTCGACCGGACGCACCAATGTATTGAATGGTGCCGCCCATCTGGCGTTGTTTATCGGATATCTGATGACCATCATGCTGTAACGGCAGCGGGCTTCAGACGAAAAAAAAGAGCGAGTAATCGCTCTTTTTTTTTTCAGCAAACTTATTTGCTGGTATCGAGTTCCGGGAAGCTTTTCACCAGATCGTCAATCGCTTTCATCTGCACCAGGAATGGCTCCAGCTTATCCAGCGGCAACGCGGATGGGCCATCACACAGGGCATGTTCCGGATCCGGATGCGCTTCGATAAACAGACCGGCAATGCCGACCGCCATGCCGGCACGCGCCAGCTCAGCCACCTGAGCACGACGACCGCCTGATGCTGCACCGAACGGATCGCGCGTCTGCAGCGCATGGGTCACATCGAAAATCACCGGGCTGTTTTTGGTGACTTTCTTCATCACGTTAAAGCCGAGCATATCGACAACCAGATTGTCATAGCCAAAGTTGCTGCCGCGATCGCACAGGATAACCTGCTCGTTGCCACCTTCAGCGAACTTATCAACGATGTTGCCCATCTGACCCGGGCTGACAAACTGCGGCTTCTTAACGTTGATAACTGCGCCGGTTTTTGCCATCGCTTCTACCAGATCAGTCTGACGCGCCAGGAAAGCTGGCAACTGAATCACATCCACCACTTCAGACACTGGCTGCGCCTGTGACGCTTCATGAACATCGGTGATGATCTTCACGCCAAAAGTCTGCTTCAGCTCCTGGAAAATCTTCATCCCTTCTTCCAGGCCCGGGCCACGATAAGAGTGAATTGAGGAGCGGTTCGCTTTATCAAACGACGCCTTAAAGACGTAAGGGATACCGAGTTTCGTGGTCACGTTGACGTAGTGTTCGCAGATGCGCATCGCCAGGTCGCGTGACTCCAGCACGTTCATCCCGCCAAACAGTACAAATGGCAGATCGTTTGCGACGTTGATATCGCCAATACTCACGACTTTCTGTGTCATGCCCTTTCCTTTTCAGTGGGTCCGCTTAGTGCAGCGTGACCTGTTTTTGTTCGATTGCGTGAATCTGAACTTTGATCATTTCGCTGACCGGGTCTTCAGGACACTGCTCAACGAAGTAAGTTAAATCATTCAGCGCGATATGTTCGCACTCCAGCTGCGCGTAGATCAAACCGCGGTCGCGAATTTCATAGGGATCATCCGGATCAATACGCAACAGCACCTGACTGACGTTCAGTGCCAGTTCCATCTTCTGCTCTTCCATCAATGCCGCTTTAAGCGTGTCGAGCATTTTGCGCATCACGGTGACGGTCTTGGCTTCGTCGAGATCATCATCATACAGACGCGCGGTCGGGCTGATGTTGCCTTTGAGCCACACTTCCAGCGTGTGCCGGTCAAGGGTTTCGCCATTGAACGGATTGATCATCCACTTGTCGCCATCAATCCAGTCCGCACGCAGAATCAACTGCGTCGGGAAAATCACCGGCATCAGCGGCAGTTCCAGCTCGGCGGCAATATGTAGCAGGATAACGCCCAGTGACACTGCCGTGCCCTGACGCGTCTTCAGCACATTGTCGATCCAGAGCGCATCAGAAAGCTTGTAGACACCGCTGGCGCCGCGAAATCCCCACTGGCGATAAAACAGCTCAAGCAGCTTTTCCAGCTGCATATCCGCATCTTCAGCGTGGCTGACATAGTCACGCGCTTCGGCGACTAACGCCGCAAGCTGCGCTTCCACCGACAACGCCGGAAAATCGGCGCGGATGGCAAGCGTAGCGCCAATCACCGCTTCACACAGCGGTGTCTGGCTGAAATCTAATTGTTCGGTCGAGGTCATACTATCCCCATAACGGCATTTTAGTCAGCGCCAGCGTAATGATGGTCACCAGGGCGAGTAACGCCACCAGAAAAGCGATCCAGCGGGTGCGATCAGTGCGTGGACGGCGACTCAATGCCACAAATCCTAAGGCGATGTAGATGATAACCGCTAAAAGCTTCTCCGTCAGCCAGCTTCCTTGCGGCGTGAAGGGATAGAAGTGAGTAATCATCACCAGCGAGACGCCGGTCACCAGTAACAGCGTGTCATTAATGTGCGGCAGAATGCGGACCCAGCGTTTCGTCATCATTGCCGAACCACAGCGCAGCCAGTAAAACCGCAGCAGGAACAGCGTCACGGTCAGCACGACGGTTAAGATGTGCAGATTTTTAATCAGAGGATAAAAGGCGACCATTATAAATCCTTTTTAAAGCGCTTTTATTAGGGGAACTGACCTAAGGTGACTCGTGGATTGCCACCGTAATCGTTGACGGTTTCAACGGCGTGATAGCCATTCTGCCGCATCAGCGTAGCCACCGCTTCGCCCTGCTGCCAGCCATGCTCCAGCAGCAGCCAGCCGCCGGGTAGCAGCCACGCAGGTGCCTGCTCGATCAGCGTGCGCAGATCCGCCAGTCCCGCCTCATCGGCCACCAGCGCGCTGCGCGGTTCGAAACGCACGTCACCCTGCTCCAGATGACTATCGCTGGCATCAATATAGGGCGGATTGCTGACGATGAGACTAAAGCGCTGCGGCGTGAGAGCCTGGAACCAGTGACTGAGCAGAAAGCGAGTGTTGCTGAGGCTGAGCTGCTGCGCATTACTGCCTGCCAGCTCAACGGCGGCCTGAATGCGATCCACGCCGGTCACCTGACAGTCGGGCCGCTCGCTGGCCAGCGCCAGCGCAATCGCTCCGGTGCCGGTGCCCATATCCAGAATGGTCGAAGGTGTCGCGGGCAGATGCGCCAGCGCCTGTTCAACCAGCAGTTCGGTATCCGGACGCGGAATCAGCGTGGCGTCAGTGACGCGCAAGGGCAGCGACCAGAACTCGCGCTCTCCCACCAGATGCGCCACCGGTTCACCCCGGGCACGACGCGCCAGCAGGCTATTCAGCTGCGCCAGCTGTTCATCGCTGAGCACCGTTTCATCAAAGGCAATTAACCAGCTGCGTGACTTGCCGGTCACGTAACCCAACAGGATCTCAGCGTCACGCTTCGGACTGTCACCACCACATAGCGTGGCAACCGCCTGTTTCAGCCAGTGACGAAAATCCATTAATCCTGACCAGCCAGCGCCGCCAGCTGATCCGCCTGGTATTCCTGCACAATCGGCTCGATCAGGCTGTCAAGTTTGCCTTCCATCACTTCATCCAGACGGTAGATCGTCAGGTTGATACGGTGATCGGTCACGCGGCCCTGCGGGAAGTTATAGGTACGGTTGCGGTCAGAGCGATCGCCGCTGCCCAGCAGGTTGCGGCGGGTGCTGGCTTCAGCGGCGTGACGGCGGGCCATCTCTGCCGCGTGAATACGCGAACCCAGCACCGCCAGCGCTTTAGCTTTGTTTTTATGCTGTGAACGTTCGTCCTGGCACTCCACCACGATGCCGGTTGGCAGGTGGGTAATACGAATCGCGGAGTCGGTGGTGTTAACGTGCTGACCGCCTGCACCAGAAGAACGGAAAGTATCGATTTTCAGGTCACCGGCATTGATCTCCGGCAGTTCCGCTTCCGGGATTTCCGGCATCACGGCAACGGTACAGGCTGAGGTATGGATACGGCCCTGAGATTCGGTCTCCGGTACACGCTGCACACGGTGGCCGCCTGACTCAAACTTCAGGCGCCCATAGGCACCGTCGCCGGTCACGCGAGCAATGACTTCTTTGTAACCGCCATGCTCGCCTTCGTTGGCGCTGATGATCTCCACGCGCCAGCGACGCGCTTCGGCATAGCGGCTGTACATACGGAACAGATCGCCGGCGAAGATCGCGGCTTCGTCGCCGCCGGTGCCGGCGCGCACTTCAATAAAGCAGGCGCGCTCATCATCGGGATCTTTCGGCAGTAACAGAACCTGCAACTGCTGCTCCAGCACGTCGTTTTTCTCACGCGCTTCCTGCAACTCTTCCTGCGCCATATCACGCATTTCAGGGTCGTCGAGCATCTGCTGCGCCGTTTCGATATCTTCCTGTACCTGCTGCCAGTCGCGGAAGCAACGGGTCACATCGGTCAGTTGGGCATATTCGCGTGACAGCGCACGGAAACGCTCCTGATCGGCGATCACGCCAGCATCGCCCAGCATCGCTTCCACTTCTTCGTGGCGCTCCTGCAGGGCTTCCAGTTTGGCAACTATAGAGGTCTTCATTTAAATGTGGGATTCCCGTAACAGGTGGCGACAGCGGTGTGCCTAGTCGAGACCCAGGCTGTCGCGTAAAATCTGCAGGCGTTCATTATCGCCATCGCGGGCGGCCTGCTGAAGTGATTTGGTTGGAGCATGTATTAAACGGTTGGTCAGCTTGTGCGCCAGTTCCTGCATGACTTTCTGCGGATCGGCACCCTGCTGCAGCGCCTGCAGCGCACGGCCTTCCAGCTCAGCGCGGATTTCATCCGCCTGAGAACGATATTCACGGATCGTATTCACCGCGCCCTGTGAGCGCAGCCACGCCATGAATTCGCTGCTTTCCTGAACCACGATGCTTTCGGCCTGAACCGCGGCCGCTTTGCGCTGCGCCAGGTTCTGTTCGATGATCGCCTGCAGGTCATCCACGCTGTAGAGATAAGCGTTAGGCAGATCGCCCACCTCCGGCTCTACGTCGCGCGGCACCGCAATATCGACCAGCAGCATCGGTTTGTTGCGGCGCGCTTTCAGGGCGCGCTCCATCATTCCCTTGCCGATAATCGGTAACGGACTGGAGGTTGACGAAATAATGATGTCGGCTTCAGCCAGACGGGCATCGATCTCCGCCAGCGTGATCACTTCCGCACCCACTTCCGCCGCCAGCGTTTCAGCGCGCTCGCGGGTACGGTTGGCGATGATGAGATTTTTGACCTGATGCTCACGCAGATGACGCGCCACCAGCTCAATGGTTTCGCCTGCGCCGACCAGCAGTACATTGACGGAAGAGAGAGATTCGAAGATCTGGCGGGCCAGCGTACAGGCGGCAAACGCCACCGAGACCGCGTTAGCACCGATATCGGTTTCTGTGCGCACGCGTTTGGCCACAGAGAAGGTTTTCTGGAACATGCGCTCCAGTTCACTGCTCAGTGCCTGACCGCGCGAGGAGTCAGCAAACGCTTTTTTTACCTGACCGAGGATCTGGGGTTCACCGAGTACCAGGGAGTCGAGTCCGCTGGCGACGCGCATCAGATGGCTGACCGCCTCGTTATCCTGATGCCAGTAGAGGCTGTTGCGTACATCCTCTTCATCCAGCTGATGATAATTACATAACCAGCTCACCAGACGCGCCTGTAAGTCGGCCTGTTGCTCTACACTCAGGTAAAGTTCAGTCCGGTTACAGGTGGACAACACCACGCCGCTCTGCACCATGGGCTGTGATAACAGGCTGTTTAACGCCTGCTCAAGCGTCTCCGGCCCGAACGAGACGCGTTCGCGCAGAGCAATGGGGGCTGTCTTGTGATTGATTCCGAGAGCGAGCAGCGTCATGGCGGTTTTAGTTGGGATGTCCCAATAATGTCAGGGTTTTGTGATGCGCATTCTACAAGATGCGGCAGATCAAGAAAAGCCATACAAAGGCTATGACTGTAATAAGATTAACCCGATCGTGCGCAATTTGCTGCATAACAGCATTGACGGTTAAAACCGGGACGGTTAGCGTTATCCGTTACGAAAAATACATGTGTCCGAGGAGATGACCACTTGATGCTTAATACACCACGCAATCTGTTGCGCCTTTTGCCCCTTGCCAGCGTCCTGCTGGCGGCCTGTAGCGTCAACAAACCGCAAGGCCCGGGCCCCAGCGTTACCGCGCCACAGTGGCAACAGCATCAGCAGGCGGTCTCAAAGGTTACGCACTATCAGACCCGCGGTGCCTTTGCCTACCTCTCTGACAAGCAGAAAGTCTATGCCCGCTTCAACTGGCAACAGACCGCGCCTGATCGCTATCGCCTGCTGCTGACCAATCCACTGGGCAGTACCGAACTGCAGCTTGATGCACAGGGCTCGGTGGTGCAGATCGTCGATAACAAAGGCAAGCGTTACGTCAGCAATGATGCACAGAAGATGATTTCGCAACTTACTGGCATGAACATTCCGCTGGCAAACCTGCGCCAGTGGATGATGGGTCTGCCTGGCGATGCCACCGATTATCAGCTTAACGAGAACTATCAGCTAAGCAGCCTGAACTACAGCCGCGACGGCCAGAACTGGCAGGTGTCTATTGCGGGTTACGATAGCAAAGTTACCCCACCGCTGCCGTCCAGCCTGGAGCTGAAAGAGGGTGATCAGCGAATTAAACTGCGTATGGACGGCTGGACCGTTCAATGATCATCCACTGGCCTGCCCCGGCAAAACTGAATCTTTTTCTCTACATCACTGGCCGTCGTCCCGACGGCTATCACAACCTGCAGACGCTGTTTCAGTTTCTGGATTACGGTGACCAGTTGCAGATTACCGTTGATGACAGCGATTCCATTCAGCTGTTAACGCCGGTGGCAGGCGTCGCGGATGCAGATAACCTGATTGTGCGCGCCGCAAATAGGCTGAAACAGGCAGCCCTGAATAAGCATTGCCTGCCTGCTCGTGCTGGCGCACAGATCGCCATTGAGAAGCATCTGCCCATGGGGGGCGGCCTCGGTGGAGGTTCATCGGATGCTGCTACCGTACTGGTGGCGCTGAATCATCTGTGGCAAACCGGCTTCACACCGGATGAGCTGGCAGCAATTGGCGTGAAACTGGGCGCGGATGTGCCGGTGTTTGTGCACGGCTTCGCGGCTTTTGCGCAGGGAGTGGGTGAACAACTTCAGCCCGCAGAGCCGGAAGAAAAGTGGTATCTTGTCGCTCATCCCGGCGTGAACATCAGCACACCAGTGGTATTCAACGACCCCGAACTGACGCGTGATACCCCATCGCGCAGTTTATCGACGCTTTTAGCTGCACCCTTCACCAATGATTGTGAAGCAGTGGTAAGAAAACGTTTTCGTAAGGTTGATGAGCTTGTTTCCTGGCTGCTAGAATACGCGCCGTCACGCCTGACTGGCACGGGCGCTTGTGTGTTTGCTGAATTCGACACTGAGTCTGCTGCCCGTCAGGTGCTGGAGCTTGCCCCGAATGGGGTGCGCGGATTTGTAGCCCGGGGCGTAAATGTTTCGCCGCTACAGCGTACCCTGCGAGGCGATTAGCGATTGCGTGACAGTGTCACCACGTTCCAGACACTGCACGTTTCGCATCAACACACCCGTGTGAACGCACATGACTGTACGCGCCGGTTACTGTCATGCCGTTCATTCTCTGGACGCAAAGCCTGAGGTTCTTCTCGTGCCTGATATGAAGCTATTTGCTGGTAACGCCACCCCGGAACTAGCACAACGTATTGCCAACCGCCTTTACACCAGCCTGGGAGACGCCGCTGTAGGACGTTTCAGTGATGGTGAAGTGAGCGTACAGATTAACGAAAATGTACGCGGTGGTGATATTTTCATCATCCAGTCCACCTGTGCCCCCACCAACGATAATCTGATGGAACTGGTTGTGATGGTCGACGCGCTGCGTCGTGCTTCTGCTGGTCGTATTACCGCAGTCATTCCCTACTTTGGTTATGCCCGTCAGGATCGCCGCGTGCGTTCCGCGCGTGTGCCAATCACCGCAAAAGTAGTGGCAGACTTCCTTTCCAGCGTCGGTGTTGACCGTGTTCTGACGGTTGACCTGCACGCCGAGCAGATCCAGGGCTTCTTCGACGTCCCGGTTGATAACGTATTTGGCAGTCCGATCCTGCTGGAAGATATGATGCAGATCGGTCTGGAAAACCCGATTGTTGTTTCTCCCGATATTGGTGGCGTAGTACGTGCCCGTGCTATCGCTAAACTGCTGAACGACACCGATATGGCTATCATTGATAAACGCCGCCCTCGCGCGAACGTTTCTCAGGTGATGCACATTATTGGTGACGTTGCTGGCCGCGACTGTGTGCTGGTCGACGACATGATCGACACCGGCGGCACGCTGTGCAAAGCGGCTGAAGCGCTGAAAGAGCGTGGTGCTAAACGCGTGTTTGCTTACGCGACGCACCCGATCTTCTCCGGCAATGCGGTTGAAAACCTGCGTAAATCCGTTCTGGACCAGGTGATCGTCTGCGATACCATCCCACTGTCTGACGAGATTAAGTCACTGCCGAATGTGCGCACGCTGACTTTATCTGGCATGCTGGCCGAAGCGATTCGCCGCATCAGTAACGAAGAATCGATCTCGGCGATGTTCGAGCATTAATTCTTCGCGGAACCGGGCCCTGTGCCCGGTTTTTTTAAGCCAGCCAGTCGCCCGACTAACGCACTTCTTTTTCTGATTTTTCCGCGATAAATTTCCCCACTATCCCCTATTTTCAACGCCACTCACTCTTTTAGTAAAACGCTGCGTTCCCCGCTTCTGCCCGATGCCGTTAAGTGGTAATTTGCAACGCAATTTTAATAAGAACCCGGCCCTCATGAACCTCGATATCTATACCTTATTTATTTGCGAGCTTTATGTACTGGGGTTTCTGAGCATCATCATGGTCTTTGCCTGGATTGGATCGCAGTATGACCGCGTTCTGGGCTTCACCTGCCTGTCGCTGATATTTACCCTGATTTCCGTGTTCTTAAGTAGCCTGCGCAGCAGTGGTCTGCATTTTCTGCCGATTGCGGTGGGCAATGTTTTAGTGATGCTGGCTTATGGCGGATTGTTAAATGCGTTGCGGCGCTTGAGTGGCAAACCCATCGGTACCCACTGGCTGCTGGGCGCGCTGCTCTGGGCACTCCTCTGCTGCTTTCCGGCCTTCTATTACAGCTTGCCCAGGCGAGTATTTGTGCTGTGTATCGCCTGTATGGCCTATACCGCAGCATTTATTCAACTGGTCTGGCTGGCTCGTGACTCGCTAAAATCGACTTTCTGGCCTGCACAGTTGCTGCTGTGGATTCACCTGCTGTTTCATCTGGCGCGCATTTTTCTGGATAGCGCCATTGCCAGTACCAGGCATGGTGCCATTGGCGGATCGGACTTCTCGGTTTACGTGATTCTGGAGTCCATTCTGTTTGTCATTGGCCTGACATTTACCATTCTGGCCATGGTGAATGAGCGGACGCAGAGCGTGTTGAAACATACTTCCCTGCACGATCCGCTGACCAGCGCCTGGAATCGCCGTGCTTTATTTAACGAAGCAGAAAAAATTGTGGCGCATTGCCGCCGTCAGAACCGGCCTTATAGTGCAATCCTGTTCGATCTTGATCACTTCAAGAGCATTAATGATCGGTATGGGCATCAGCGGGGTGACCAGATTTTGATCCACTTTTGCGGCATTGTCAGAGAGCTGATGCCTGCTGACGGGCGCTTTGCAAGGCTGGGTGGAGAGGAGTTTGCGGCGATAATCCCGGCCGGAGCAAAGGAGACGGAAGCCTGGTGTGAAGCGACACGACTGGCGGTTTGTAAATCACAGCCCAATGAGATTACCTATTCAGTCAGCATTGGATTCGCAACGCTGACCCAACCGCATCAGGGCTTTGAGGATTTACTGGCACTGGCAGATGCGGCGCTTTATCACGCGAAAGCCAGTGGCCGGAACTGCACTGCGCAGCATCCGGTCCCGGCTGCACTCACTTAATGATGTGAGTTGTGCGATCTGCGGCAGCGTTTGTCATAGTGACGCAGCCAGTAATAACGATCTTCTACCTTTTCACGACCACTCAGACCGGCGCCCACCAGCCATAGCAGCGCACCAATAAAGATGCCTAAAATCGCCCCCTGAGCCAGAAGTTGTGGCAGATCAAGTGAAGGGAGCTGATTAATAATTGAGAAGCCGACGCCCAGCACCATTGTCACTAATCCCAGTACCATCAAGCTGTTACCTGCTACACGGCAGTGTTGGTATTTCATGCTGCACCCCCATCCTTATGAGAAAATGACCGCACACAATGTTAAGTGCCATAAGTTTAGGCAATGGGTAAAGATTACGTTGCGGACTGGATCACACATCAGTCATAAAGCATTCCCTGGCCCTGAGTCCAGCCTGTTGATTTAGATAGAAAATGATTAATCACTTCACTGAACCATTTCGGCGCTTGTGCTTTGTCATCCTGGCTGTGGCGAAGTAAACTAACGCCCTTTCGCAATAACAGCAGGATAATCATTGTGAGCAGCATTAAACTGATTGTGGGCCTTGCCAATCCGGGCGCTGAATATGCCGCCACGCGCCACAATGCGGGTGCCTGGTATCTGGATTTACTGGCTGAGCGCCACAATCAGTCACTGAAAGAGGAAGGCAAATTCTATGGCTACACCGCCCGCCTGATGATCGCCGGAGAGGATGTGCGCCTGCTGGTGCCGACCACCTTTATGAACCTGAGCGGTAAAGCGGTTGCGGCGATGGCGACCTTTTATCGCATCGCGCCGGAAGAGATTCTGGTGGCACACGATGAACTTGATCTGCCACCCGGCGTAGCCAAGTTTAAACAAGGCGGCGGGCATGGCGGTCACAACGGTCTGAAAGACATCATCAGCAAACTGGGCAACAACAACAATTTTCATCGGCTCCGCATCGGCATCGGGCATCCCGGCGATCGTAATAAGGTAACCGGATTTGTACTGGGCAAGCCGCCTGCCAGTGAGCAGAAGCTGATTGATGATGCCATTGATGAAGCGGTGCGCTGCACCGAACTGTGGCTGAAAGAGGATCGCATCAAGGCGATGAATCGGCTGCACGCCTTCAAGCCTGCTTAAACGCCCGAATCGTCGTGATTCCGTGTATAATGCGCGAAATTTTTCTATTCGTCTCCGACAGTCCGTCGCCTGACGTGCTGTCCATCCAGTTATAAAGGGTATCAAACCATGGGATTCAAATGCGGTATCGTGGGCCTGCCGAACGTCGGTAAATCCACTCTGTTCAACGCGCTGACTAAAGCGGGCATCGAAGCGGCTAACTTCCCTTTCTGCACCATTGAGCCAAACACCGGTGTGGTGCCAATGCCTGACCTGCGTCTCGACCAGCTTTCTGAGATTGTTAAGCCACAGCGCGTGGTGCCGACTACCATGGAATTCGTCGATATCGCGGGCCTGGTGAAAGGCGCGTCAAAAGGTGAAGGCCTGGGCAACCAGTTCCTGACCAACATCCGCGAAACCGAAGCGATCGGCCACGTGGTGCGCTGCTTTGAAAACGACAACATCATTCACGTGGCGGGTAAAGTGAACCCGGCTGAAGATATTGATGTGATCAACACCGAACTGGCCCTGTCCGATCTTGAGACCTGTGAACGTGCGATTCAGCGTGTGCAGAAGAAAGCCAAAGGCGGCGACAAAGATGCCAAAGCCGAGCTGGCTGCACTGGAAAAATGCCTGCCGCATCTTTCTGAAGCAGGCATGCTGCGTTCACTGGATCTGGATGCAGACGACAAAGCGGCCATCCGCTATCTGAGCTTCCTGACCCTGAAACCCACCATGTACATTGCTAACGTCAATGAAGATGGTTTCGAGAACAACCCGTACCTGGATCAGGTGCGCGCTATCGCCGAAGCAGAAGGTTCTGTGGTGGTGCCTGTGTGTGCCGCTGTTGAGTCTGACATTGCTGAGCTGGAAGATGAAGACCGTGACGAGTTCATGGCTGAACTGGGACTGGAAGAGCCGGGCCTGAACCGCGTGATCCGCGCCGGTTACTCGCTGCTGAACCTGCAGACCTATTTCACCGCTGGCGTGAAAGAAGTGCGTGCATGGACCATCCCGGTTGGCGCAACAGCCCCACAGGCAGCCGGTAAAATCCATACCGACTTTGAGAAAGGTTTTATCCGCGCCCAGACCATCGCGTTTGAAGACTTTATCGCCTATAAAGGCGAGCAAGGTGCGAAAGAAGCCGGCAAGATGCGTTCAGAAGGTAAAGAGTACATCGTGAAAGATGGCGATGTGATGAACTTCCTGTTTAACGTCTGATTTTTTCATGCGGTTTTAGCAACCCCATAAAACCTGACAGACTCGCTAAAACCTACGCAATAGCGTGGGTTTTTCTTTTTAACGCTCTCACAGTAGTGTCTGTCAGCAGATTCCCGCAACGCTGGAATCATGACCTAAAAGTTTACTGCTTTAGCTCCTCTCCTTCTTCTGCAAAACCCGCCAAAAGAATCTAAAGCTACCTGAGCGCACCCTCTTCCCCTTCTCTTCACCTGAAACGGCACCTGTTCAGCCACGGATAAACTGCGCCTCACACTGCCGGGCGATCTCCCACAGCCTGTTACGGATGACCTGCTTAAGTTGCAGAGTGGACTGCGACTGCGGCTGGTCACGGCGGCTGATCAGCATCACTTCAAACGGCAGAGGTTGTGCTATGGGCAGCAGCTTTAACTGTTCGGCATAGCGGCAGGCGGTGAAGAGATCCACGACGCCCGTGCCGCCGCCTGCCAGCACCATATCTGCAATGACCGAATAGGTTTTAATCGACAATGACACGGCGGGGTTCAGTTTCTTATCGCGCAGCGCACGGTGAAGTACGCGTCCAAGCGGATCCTGCGCCTGCATCATCAGTAAATTATTGTTGCACAACCACTCCAGCGTAACGGGTTTATGCCAGTGATGAGTGAGCGGTAGCAGCGCCACCATGGAGGACTGAAACAGAGGCTCGGCCAGAAGATCCGCATCGACCTGCTGACCAAAGACCAGCGCAAAATCGAGCTGATTCTCCAGAATCATCTGGCATAAGGTACTGAAGTGCTCGGTGACCAGTTCCACACTGACCGAGGCCATCTGTTGCCGCCAGGTGACCAGCGCGGGAGCCATCACCATCTGACCAAACGCGTGAGCGGCGCCAACGCGAACGAGTTGCCCTTCGCCACGCCTTAGCTGTTCGGTGAGCTGGGTAATGGATTGCAGGCGCTGGCAGAGATCCTCTATTTCAGGCAGCAGACGTCGCCCTTCTGCCGTCACACTCATTCCCTGTAGCCGTCGCTCAAACAGCGCAAATCCCAGCTGCTGTTCAGCGTGATTCAGCACACGGCTGATATTCGGCTGCGACACATTCAGCAGGCGCGCCGCTGCGCTGATGCTGCCGGTCTGTACGATGGCCTGAAAGACTTCTATATGGCGGAGCCGCATGATGATTTACCCTGGATGGAATACCGGACACGGAGGCCTCTTCAACCAGCTGTACCGGCGGAGAGTGAGAGCAATCATTATCCTGCTGCAAAAACTGTACCGCAAAACCAGTGCAGCCCCGGCATAAAGTTGCTACGACTGCGTACTCGCCAGATAGGAGAATGCACTGAGTAAGCTGATCAACGTTTCCATTTTCTCCGCCTGATACGCCACGGTAACGGCATCAAGGCGCGTGACGCCGGGGATAAGACTGAACAGATCGGCCAGTACAGGTTTAGTGGCCTGAAGCCGCATCGTGTAAGGTGCCGTCAGGCGGGTTGTGCTCACCTGATGGAGATGTTGCAGTGCGGCACTTGCCGCGGCAGCGATCGCATGCTGTGCCGCCTGCGGACTGACCGATTCCGCGCAGGTATGCGAAATGGCGCGCTTTACACAGACGTAATCGACCGCTGGGTAATATTCCGCTATCCAGCTCTGTAACTGATCGTCACCCGTGACCAGCAGCAATGGCGTGCCCTGTTCAGCAGCGGCAGCCGCATAAATATCGGTTTCGCCCATCACCACATCATTAATATGGATACGCCAGAATGCCCGACCGTGAATGGTATGCGCCAGTACGCCAGATTCACCTGCTGCGCTGTGAAATCCCACCAGAAACAGCCCGTCGAACGTCTGCTGTTCTATCCCCTCCACCATCGACAGGCAGCGGGGTTTGCCCTGCACCAGTCGGGCGCGGGGATCGATATTTTCCGCACGCAAATTGGTCATCTGAGCATGGCTGTCTGCAACCACCACTTCGGTTGCCCCACCCGCAAACGCACCCGCAATCGCGGCATTCACTTCCTGCTCCATCAGACCACGGGCGATCTGATGCTCCGGGTGGCCGGGTGAACATTGCTCCGGGCGCATGACCCCCGCGATACCTTCAATGTCGGCCGAGATAAAAATTTTCATGAGGTTAATTTATCCAGAATCTGCGTCAGTGAGGGACGATGATGACCGCGAAAGCCAGTAACAGCCTCTGCGCTCAACAAGGCATCGAGTACAGCCTGTTCCGTTGCATCCGCTGCGGCAGCAAACAGCGGCTCCAGCGTGTCGTCCTGTGGCGGCAGTGGCAGCGGTTGCGTGGAAAACGCCACGGCAATATCGCCCGAGCCGTGTCCCCAGTAACTGCCCAGCCTTCCAAGACCGGCACCGGCTCGCTTCGCGATGCGCTTTAGCTGCCGTGTGTCCAGCGGGGCATCTGTTGCCATGATGATGATGACAGAGCCGGCATCACGCTGCGACGCCTCTCCGGCGAGCAGCGGCGCAATCATCTCGCCCGCCCGGACGCCATCCAGTGTGAGTGCCTCCAGCGCGCCGAAATTGGCCAATACCAGCACGCCAAGCGTGGCGTTGAGTGAAGGAATTACCCGTGAGGCGGTTCCGATGCCCCCTTTCAGACTGAAACAGCTCATCCCGCGTCCCGCGCCGACGCTGCCACGCGCGAAGTCTGCGGAGGCCGTCTGCAGCGCCGCCTTAGCCATATCCTCACTGATTGCCAGCGCCTGGATATCATTCAGCCAGCCATCGTTGCACTCCAGCACCAGTGGATTCACCGTGGGCAACGTCCGGCCCAGTTCCGGGTTACGACGGATGGCATCGCGCACCAGCGCGGTAAACAGCGTGCCAACCGCCAGCGTGTTACTGAGCAGAATCGGCGTCTGAAGCACGCCAAGTTCCTCTATCTGAACCAGTCCGACGGGTTTCGCAAAGCCGTTCAGCACCTCAGCCCCACACGGCAGCGGCGTGAGAAACAGATTATCGCCCGGCGGCAGGATAGCGGTGACGCCAGTCTGCTTTTCGCCTTCATTCAGCGTGTAATGTCCGACACGCACGCCCGCAACATCGCTGATGCGATTAGTGGGTCCGCAGGCGCTTCGCGGCTGCCCAAGCTGACGCAGGTCACGCCAGCGATCAAGCAGCAGGTCACGCTGCAGTTGTTGGTAATCCATCGTCAGCCTTTGAGTTTGGGATCGAGTGTATCGCGCAACGCGTCGCCAAGCAGATTGAATGCCAGCACGGTGATAAAAATCGCCAGTCCTGGAAATACGCTCATGTGCCAGGATCCGGCCATCATCATGCTGCGGCTCATCGCCAGAATATTGCCCCATTCCGGCACGTCTGGCTCCGGACCCAGTCCGATAAAACTCAGGCCCGCCGCAGTCAGAATACTGGTACCAATGCGCATGGTAAAATAGACAATCACGCTGGAGAGCGTGCCGGGCAGAATATGCCGCAGAATAATCACGCGGTCTGGCGCACCGGCACAGCGCACAGCTTCAACATAGGCAGCCTGCTTCAGAGAGAGCGTCGACGCCCGCACGATGCGGGCAAATACCGGCACGCTGAATACCGCAACCGCGATAATGACATTATTCAGGCCCGTCCCCAGCAGCGCCACCACCGCAATGGCCAGCAACATGCCGGGAAACGCGAATAAGACGTCGGCACCGCGCATGATCAGCATATCGACCCAGCCGCCGTAATAGCCCGCCAGTAACCCGAGCATGACCCCGACCAGCATGCCGATCGTCACCGACAGCACGCCGATATAGAGCGAGATACGCGCGCCATAGATAATGCGACTGAGCAGGTCGCGTCCCAGTTCATCGGTCCCCATCCAGTGTGCCGCCGTTGGCGGTGACGACAGCGCCATCCAGTCCGGGGCCATAGGATCCCAGGGCGCCAGCCAGGGCGCAAAGATCGCCACCACAATCAACAGCAGCACAAAGCCGCCTGAGACCAGTGCCAAAGGGTTACGCACGAAGGCATGCAGGAAATCGCGCCACGGCGAACGAATGATCTGAGGCGGGTTGTCAGTCAGCAATTGACTACTCATTTCGGCTCCTGTCGCAGGCGAATGGCTGGGTTAACTACCGCGTAAAGCAGATCGACCAGCAGATTAATCACAATAAATTCAAACACGAACAGCATCACGAGTGCCTGAATTACCGGCTGATCCTGCGCTTTGATCGACTCAATCAATAACCAGCCTAACCCTGGCCAGTTGAAAACACTCTCGACGACGATGGAGCCACCCAGCAGAAAACCGAACTGCAGACCCAGCATGGTAATCACCGGAATGAGCGCATTGCGCATCACATGCTTCCACGTTACCAGCCGGTTACGCAGTCCTTTGGCTTTGGCGGTGCGCACGTAATCTTCCTGCGCCACCTCAAGAAAGGCCGAACGGGTAAAGCGCGCCATGACCGCCGCAACCGACGAACCCAGCGTAATGGCGGGCAGGACAATATCGCTGGCCTGGTTGAAACCGCTGACCGAAAACAGCCCAAAAGGCATCGCGACGAACTGAATAAGCAACAGCCCCAGCCAGAAGGCGGGCATCGAAATACCGCCTACCGCCACGCTCATCAGCGTCCAGTCCTGCCATCTTCCCCGTTTCAGGGCCGCCATCACGCCGAATAGCAACCCGAGAATAACGGACCAGATAAAACCCGCTAAGGCCAGCCACAGCGTCGGCATAAAGCCCTGTCGGATCACCTCCCGCACCGGTTGCTGGGTGCGATAGGTGGTGCCCAGATCGCCCTGCAACAGGCTGCCGATCCAGTGGAGATACTGTTGCGGCAGCGGATCGTTAAGCCCGAGATGCTGACGCGCCGCCTCGATGGCCTCGATGGGCGCATCCGGTCCGGCATAAGCGCGCGCCGGGTCGCCCGGCATGAGCTTGATAAAACCGAATACCAGCAACGAGACCACCAGCAAAACCGGGATCATCTCCAGTAATCGGCGAATGATGTATGCAAACATGCCATTCCCTGAAATGAGGTGTGACTGGCCTCCTCACGTCTCCCCTCCTTTCGGGAGTGGTGACGAGAGAAGAACCGTCTTATTTAAAGGACGCCTGAGTGAACAGGAAATTGCCATCAGGCAGCATTGAAACGCCGCTCAGGGTGCTGCGCTTGCCCACCAGGTTGTCTGGCGTACCAAGGAACGCCACTGGTGCTTCTTTCCACAAGACTTTTTGCGCCTGTGCATAGGCGATGCCACGCTTTGCCGGATCGGCCGTCGCCAGCCCGGCAGCAATCGCTTTGTCTGCGTCAGGATTACTGAAGTAGGAGACGTTATAGGAGGTCGGCACCCAGGATTCGGTGGCGAACAGCGGACGCAGTGCCCAGTCGGCATCACCTGTTGAGGTCGACCAGCCGCCATAATAGAGGTCAAACTCGGCCTTTTTCGGGTCCTGTACGCCCCACAACTTAGCGTTGCGCGTGCCGGAATCCATCGGGGTCACCGTGGCCCGAATGCCTGCCGTGGCCAGTTGCGCTTTCAGCACCTGAGCGGCACGGACGCTGGCCGTGGCATTGGTCACCCAGAGCTTAAGATCCAGACCATTCGGATAGCCCGCCGCTTTCAGCAAGGCTTTGGCCTTATCCGGTGCATAACTGTACTCAGGATCGGTTTGTTTCTGGTAGAACTGTACGCCTTCCGGTATAGCGGATGTGGCAGGTTTACCCAGACCGGCAAAGGCCACTTTCAGCCACAGATTACGGTCAATCGCATAGTTGATGGCCTGACGCACCCGAACATCCGCCAGCGGCTTGTGCTGCGTGTTGATCGCCATGTAATAGAGATAAATGCTCGGATCGCGCTGAATGGAGAGATGGCTGTCCTGTTTCACGGCGGCGATCAGGTCTGAAGGCAGTGGCCAGATGGCATCCACCTGCCCCGATTTTAATGCGGCGACGCGTGTCGCATCTTCCGGACTCGGCGAGAAGATGACATGGTCAACTTTAGGCCATCCCTTCTGCCAGTAACCGTCATACTTCGCCAGCGTGACCGCTTTGCCCGGTGTCCAGTTAACAAATTTAAACGGACCGGTGCCGACCGGATGCAGTCGCAACTGCGCTTCGTCCGGGTATTGCTTAAGAATGGATGGACTCCACATCACCGCCGAAGGATGCGCCAGCGTGTTGATAAAGGCCCCGAACGACTGATTCAGATCGATTTTTACCTGGTCGGGTGCCATTACCGTGACCTTATCGATCATTTTGTAGAGGCTATTACGCTTCAGCCCTTTTTTCTGATCTGCCAGACGATCAAGGTTCGCTTTGACGGCTTCGGCATCAAACGGGGTACCGTCCTGGAAAGTGACACCTTTGCGCAGCGTCAGCGTAAATTCGGTGGCACTGTCATTAGAGGTATAACCGGTCGCCAGCCAGGGCTGCAGCTTCATCGTGGGATCAAACTGGAACAACCGCTCAAAGATGCCGCTCTGCACCGAGTAGCTGACATTATCCGAGGTGTCATGTGGATCCAGCCCCGTGATATCGGCATACATTGAAATGCGCAGATCCTGTGCCTGCGCAGTCATGACCAGCGTCGTCGTCAATGCGAGGGCTAGCGAAGTACGGCGAAACAGCGTTTTCATAGATTCTCCTGGTCGTTGAGGATAATTACAATGCAATGCCGTCAGCGACCCAGTGCTGGGGCGCAACCTGGCGATAACGGGGTTTAGTGACCGTTTCACCCACCTTACGCAACGGCGAGGGAATTTCGCTGTCATCGAAAAGACGGGGCTGACGGTTCTCTGGATCGGCGACTGGCACGGAAGCCAGCAGACGTTGGGTATAGGGATGTTGCGGCTGATTAAAGACCGACTGACGTGGTCCAAGCTCCACAATCTGGCCGAGGTACATCACCGCGACGCGATTCGCAATACGCTCGACGACCGCCATATCGTGAGAGATGAAAATCCATGCCACGCCCGTTTGCTGCTGCAGGTCCATCATCAGGTTCACCACCTGCGCCTGAATTGAAACATCGAGTGCTGATACCGCTTCATCCGCAATAATCACTTTCGGTTTCAGCGCCATAGCGCGGGCAATGGCAATACGCTGACGCTGACCACCCGAGAATTCGTGCGGATAACGACGCGCATGCTCTGGCAGGAGACCGACGCTCTTCAGCAGCGCATCAATCTGTGGGGAAGCCTGTTCCAGTGAAGAGACCATGCCATGTAACAGTAACGGCTCGGCAATGGTAAAACCCACTGTCAGGCGGGGATTCAGTGAGGCATAAGGATCCTGAAACACCATCTGGATTTCACGGCGGAGCGGCTGGAACGCGGCCTCTTTCAGGTCAGAGATTTCCTTTCCTTCAAAATGAATGCTTTCAGCGTCACTGTTGATGAGGCGCATCAGCGCCCGTCCGGTTGTCGATTTGCCGCAGCCGCTTTCACCCACGATCGCCAGGGTTTCACCCGGCCACAGACTGAAATCAATCTGTTCCACCGCATGCACATGATGCGTAAGGCCCGATAAGATGCCGCTGCGGATGGGGTAATAGACTTTCAAACCGCGCACATCCAGCAGCGGCGCAACGTCATAGCGAGCGGTTTGCTGTTCGCTTTGCACAGCCTCGCCCGCACCCGGCAGAGGAAAGCGTTGCGGCCACGTGTGTTCCCGCATATCGCCGAGTTTTGGCACTGCCGCCAGTAACGCCTGGGTATAAGCGTGCTTCGGGGCGGCAAAAATCTCAGATACGGTTCCCTGCTCGACCACTTCGCCTCGCAGCATGACCACCACGCGATCGGCGATTTCCGCTACCACGCCCATATCATGGGTGATAAACAGCACCGCCATCTGTTTCTCGCGTTGCAGGTCACGCAGAATATGGAGAATGCGCGCCTGAACGGTGACATCCAGCGCAGTGGTCGGCTCATCAGCAATCAGGAGTTGCGGGTCACAGGCAAGGGCCTGCGCAATCATCACACGCTGCCGCATGCCGCCTGACAGCGAGTGCGGATAGCTTTTCATAACGCGATCCACATCGGCGATTCGCACCTGTCGCAGCAGTTCACGCACGCGCGCATGGGCCTGCTTTTTGTCACACAGATGGTGATCGCGTAATGCCTCTGTAAGCTGATCATCAACGCGCAGCACCGGATTCAGCGACGTCATGGGCTCCTGAAAGACCATCGCCATTTCACGGCCACGCAGTGTGCGGCGCTGAGCGTCATCCAGCGTTTCTAATGCATGTACGTTTCCGCTCCGGTCGCAAAACTGCATACTGCCGCGATCGATACAGCCGTTATTTGCCAGCAGGCCCATCACAGCCAGCGACGTGACAGATTTACCGGAGCCGCTTTCGCCCACGACAGCGACAATTTCACCGGGATGAATGGCAAAACTGATGCCTTTGAGTGCCTGATTTTCACCACTGCGTCCATGAAACGAGACGCTGAGATCCTGAATCGCCAGCACGGGGGATGGCAAGGCAGCGCGGGTTGCAGGAGAAGTACGTTGTGTGTCCGTCATCGTCGCCTCGCAGAGTTATAGCCAGATGCGGCCTTCGGAGTAGCTCAAAAAAGGAGAACTGTCGGCGGCAAGCCAGATGGGGCCATCCAGATCGACGAACTCTGCGTTAACCGCGACGGGCAATGCTGCATCCATGGCCAGTGACGAGCCCAGCATGCAACCGACCATGATGCGCATATTCAGCGTCCGGGCTTCATCCGCCATCGCCAGCGCTTCCGTCAGGCCACCGCACTTATCCAGCTTGATGTTGATCATTTCGTAACGATCGCGTAATCCGGCAATATCCACCCGTGTATGGCAGCTCTCATCGGCACAGACCGGTATGGGATGCTTAAAGCGTTGCAGGTCATGATCCTGTCCGGCGGGAAGCGGTTGCTCGACCATCGCAATATTGAAGGCCTTCAATGCCACCAGCAGGCTTTCAAGGTCCAGCCCCGACCACGCTTCATTGGCATCGATAATGAGCGTGGCATGCGGTGCCGCCGCACGAATGGCCGCCACTTTTTCCAGAATCTCACTGCGGTCGAGCTTAATTTTGAGCAGGATAGCGCCACGTAACACGGCATCCGCCGCTGCAAGAGCCATATTTTCCTGCGTATCCAGGCTAAGGGTTTCTGCAGTCACAACTGACTCTGGCTGAGAGCACGCACTCATTTGCCACAGCGTCTGATTCGCCCGGGCGGCATCAAGTCGCCACAGCGCACAGTCCAGCACGTTGCGCGCAGAACCTGCGGGTAAACGGTGTTGCAGATCATGACGGCTCAGGCCCGACTCTACCTCAGTACGAACGGCTTCGAGCATGGCCTGAACGCTCTCCGGCGACTCATCGTAACGCGCCGTCGGGGTACATTCGCCCTGCCCGATGAACCCCTCCTGCTCCAGTGTGACCCGGATGACCGTCACGGCGGTTCGGGTACCGCGTGCGATAGCAAAGGGGCGGGCCAGCGGCAGCTCCACCACCTCAATCTGCAACTGTCGCATTTCAGCCACGCTCCTGAAGCAGTGCGGCGATCCCATCAATACCAAAGCGCACCGGATCCGTGGCCGGTAAGCCGAACTCAGCGCTGATTTCGGCGCAATAAGCGAGCGCCTCTTCTTCACTGTAACTGGAGGTGTTGATTGCAAAGCCAGCGAGCTGAACCGACTCACTGGTCACCTGCGCGGCACGCAGATTGGCTTCCACGCACGCCTGCAGGCTGACCATGGGCTGGTGTGGCAAATGACGCATATGGGGACGTCCCATTTCATGACACATCACCAGCCAGTGTGGTTGCGCACCGTGCATCAGCCCCATACTCACGCCCGCATAGGAAGGATGGAACAATGATCCCTGCCCTTCAACGATATCCCAGTGGTCCTCGTCATTCGCCGGTGACAGCGCTTCTGCGGCACCGGCAATAAAGTCAGCGATGACCGCATCCACAGCAATACCCTCCCCTGCGACCAGAATACCGGTCTGTCCCGTGGCACGAAAATCAGCTTTCATACCGCGCGCACGCATCGCCGCTTCCAGCGCCAGAGAGGTGTACATTTTGCCCACTGAGCAGTCCGTACCCACCGTAAGTATCCGCTTACCTGAACGCTTCTTACCGCTGCCCACACTGAGCGCTGGACGCATATGACGCAGGTCAAACAGCTCAACGCCAGCAACCTGCGCAAGCGCGACCAGTTCAGGTTCGTCCACCAGCCGATGGTGCAGACCACTGGCCACATTCATACCTGCCTGAATGGCACTTTTAATCGTTTCCAGCCAGTGCGCTGGCAGATAGCCGCCGGCATTCGCCGTGCCCAGCACCAGCGTTTTTGCGCCGCGCACTTTAGCGCCGGGAATATCCAGTTCATCCAGACCCAGACTGACCGTGCAGCCCGGCAGTTTAATTTCGCCAACGCACTGCTCCGGCCGCCAGATATGAATACCGCGCGCCGTTTTTGCCGCGAGGGGATCGGTAACATCGCCAAGAAAGAGTAAATAGGGTTGTGGGATTAGCATGTTGTCTCTCGTTTCAGCCAAAAGATCAGGTTCTGAAACCACTATTTCATGCGTTCTGAAAAGTGACGAATGCTTGTTTAGCAGGAGGGTATAACAGCAGGTTATAGCCAGAGGGAATAGTGATGATGGGTGGGTTTTTCAGGGGGTTTGGCACAGGGAATGGGTTCAAGCAAGGGGTGGGTCATAGGAAAAAGATTGTGTTCGGGGAGAAGGGATGGATATGGGCAAGGGGAGGAAATGGCTTACGGAGTATCTAACGCCGGGCCGCTGGTGAGAGCATTCATAACGAATGCCAGCGACCCTTCCGGGTTATATCAGCGCAACAAAAGAATCCCCTACCTGAAATTAATCCGTTTCTTCCGGTGCGAGGTGAAACAACTCTTCTGCCATCGAAAGGATTCTGTCTTTATCGACTATTTTATCAACCCATTCTGCAGGGATGCCTGACAGTCCATACAAAGCGCCTGCTAACTGGCCTGCGGTGGCTGCCACGCTATCAGCGTCATCAGCAAGATTTGCCGCCAGCAAAATGGCATCTCTGAAATTGTCTGTATGCCAGACGGCCCATAAGGCGGCTTCCAGGGTGTCGATGACATAACCAGACGAGCGAATTTGGTCACGATGCTTTTCTTTATATTCACCGGCATTGATGATCAGAGGTCTTACGATTAAAGACATTTTATGAGGCGCGAAGGCTTCATTTTTATCTAAACCATTTAAAAGGTAATGTAAAATGGAGTTTAAGTACTGACAGCTATTTATTGACTCTGGTGCTCGATGTGTTGCTGTACTTTGTCTTTTGGCATCATGCCAGCCATCAATGAATGATTTTCGCCTAAAAATTGCTACGGGTGCATGACGAATCAACGAGGCGTTCCCTGCTGTATCAGGGGCGGTGTTACCAATCCAATCAGTACCATGTTTAATTACTTGTTCGAGAGCATAGCGGGTCGCATTACCGATATCGAAACAAACTCCATTCGCGCTATTATGCCCCGTTTTGTACCACTGAATTAACTTTTTCCTGAATAAATCAGTGTCACAGCTTTCCTTTTCAATATACGTTTCTGCCAGACACAGTGCCATTGAGGTGTCATCGGTCCACTCTCCGGCCTTGAGATTGAAAGGACCACCGCCCACCATATCGTAAATGTGAGAACTGTCGCGAGTCTGGAATTCCAGAGTGGTCCCCACTGCATCACCAACAGCCAGTCCAATGAGTAAACCTTTGGCTTTATCTAAGGCTTCAACGTCAGAAATACGTTTTTTCAGCGTATGCATCCACTCAGGTTTCACTGGCTTTTCATCAGGCATTGGCTGATGTTCGTAAGCCATCCGGTTGATGAGTTGAGGAGATAACTCAGGCAGCAAATTCGCATATTTCCTGGCGTATGTTCTGAGTTCAGATTCTGACAATCTTAGATCAATCATATAAACTCCTTTTCAATTGCGTGGTGGCAATGTGCTACAACGTTTCTTAGTCGTTTCTCTCTGTTGCTTAGCAAACGCTAAGGACCAAAATAGTGCATTAACGTATCCATATCATGCCAGTCATCTTGTGTAAGTGGCTGTTTCTCCATGCTGTCAAATTTGTACCTGATGCCCTTCATTGGAATTGAGTACTCATTTTTTGTTGCTAAATCCATTAACAGGGCTATATCATCTTGATTTTTTAAGGTTCTTTTTAAAAGATTGAGCAACATCATTTCAGCTTCTTTTCTCTCCGGAACACACATTTTCAATTCCTCCAACAGATTATCATTATGTAATGATTAAACCTCTCCATGCTGATGTACGTGTAAGTCTCAGTTTTCTCAACCTGTTAAAGCCAGGATGTAGTTCAGTTTTACTCCAGGGCCCCCTCACTGCACCGATATCAGCCGCATCCTGTCAGGCGTCCAGACTTTGCTTCAGCCCTGGCGGGTCTAAGATCCTAGTGAGCATACAAAAAATGCTTATTTAAGAGGATTCAGGGATACTTGATGCATAAAGTCTCCTTTTCCCACTGAATTTCACTTTCACTTTTTGTTCGCAGCCTGACAATCATAACGCCCAGAAACTCAGTTTTTTTATCATTAAGATAGAGTTCAAAACCATAGAACCTGTCATAACCACTCAAAATATACACATGACTTCCCTGATAGAGACTAAGATGTTCTTTTAGCGAGAGGCTCCCTATAACCTCGCCACCCATATTTTTGATGCAACTCAGATGAATATCAATTTCCTCCTTTGCTCTGCCCGTCGCATTGCCCCTTGAAAAGAAACCATTTATTTTTTTAAAATCTATATATTGACGTAACAAATCTGGCGCCAGAGCATCGAAAAGCATTTCGTCTGTACTATTTTCAGTCATAGCAACTCTCTCTTTATCCCGGTTACAATGTTATATATATCCAGATTACTCTATGTTTGATCAACATAAAATTCAGCCTGATAAGCATCTCACCTGAGCTTATACTATAATCAAGAGCATTAGAGATACTTTTAGTTAACCCAGAAGATAGGCTTGCATCCTGAATAATCAGGAAAACTAAACTTTTGGCTTAAAAAAATATATCAGTCTTCATATTAATTGGATTACGAAATTAGCAACGCTCACAATCACGCCTTACATCCTTCTTCGTCATTGATAAAAGTCATTTTATTAACTTTACTTCCAGGAACCTGAACGATAGTGACAATTGATTGTAGCTGTTCTGTTATAAACGTCATAAGCTATATCGATGCTGCCCCAAACACCGTTTAAAGGTAATGAAGTTCTCGTTTGTTCCTTAAACCAACGTTTTAATCTTTGAGTTACGTCCCCAATAAGGCTTTTCTGCTCACTAATCAACAATTTTTCTGGTGCAAAACTCCAGTGAGATATTAGAGCGTCTGAGTTTCCAGGCTCAATAAAATTGACAACTAAATAAATATCACCACTGTTATTGTTTTTAAGTGGGAAAATACTTCTATATGAAACTGTGTCCCCGCCATTATCTGGCCATGGCTCCCAGACAAACCCAGGAATTAACATTAACTCATGCTTATTTATTTTTGGGGTTACAACCAACGAGTCATTAAAAACCAGTTCTCCAGCTGCATATTTTAAGCTCATATTTAAAACCTGTCCTTGTTATTACAGATTAAAACACGATCATAACTCTGCCTTATCTCTATCTCTTCAACGACAGGCCACTAAATTTAGATAGCTGAAATTTTAGCTAAGCTATCGTACTGAGACAAAGGTTGTGCATTTTCGGAAGCCATAGCGGCACCTGAGGAAACAATCAAAAAAATCACATTCCCAAATAATTTCATCACTACCTGCCTGAATAAATTCAATAATCAGCATTATCTTTATATCAATAACTGTTAAGTGAGTTGAAAAAATTACTTTCATCTCATCAGAACTGTCCCTGACACGTAGCGCTTATTTTCAATCCCTGAACCGGGAGTCATCAGTCGTTAATAGCCTGGCTGTTGTAAAAAGCAAGTATTACGGCCGGTACCATCCCTGAATATTACATTTTAGAGAAAATCAAAATCACGCTTACTTATTTCGCTGTTATCATGATCTTCGTAAGACATCCTGATATTTTCCGATAACCTCTCGCATGAACTCACCAGGTCTTCTGCGTTCAATAGTGCGTCAGTGACAATAAAAAATCTTTCAACATCGACTTTGTAATCTCCCTCACTGAAAATTACTTTTAGTACATGCGTATCGTTATCACACCGATATAATGTGAAATCCCAGGGCTTCATGGCTAACTTCAATTTACTCATCAGTTGTTGTCCTGTAACGTTGACCTTTTCAGTATCATACCGTTGTAATGAGACACAATCCTCTCTTATATCCTTAGATAATGCATCAAGTGCTTCAAAATCACCTGACTGTATCAGCTCTGATATATCCAGCTTGAAATCCCTGCTCACATCAATGGGAGAGTTTCGGTAGACATCAGGAAACAAAACACTGATTCCACAACCCTCTTTTGTTTCAAGAATCGTATACTCTCCTTTTCTCACGTGAATCAAAACTCCATCGCTCATACCCTGCTTTACCCTCTCAGAAAAGGTATTTACATTTTCACGTCAGACAGAATGCCAGGGTGAGATTAAAATTTTGGCGGTCACAAAGAAAGATTTTTGATTGTATTAGCTTTTTCTTTAGCGCCTTTCAACACAACTTTTTTCCCTCTATCCAAAGCCCTTCTTTAGAACGACCATGGCCACGTTTAATGAAAGCACAACCAATAATTTCATCACCGACTATGAAGCAATCACCAGACATAACCCTATTTTTTAATAGGGAAAACAATGAGTTTAGCGTCATCCTCAAGGGCTGCTAAAAACTTTATTAGGGCATTCAGGCCCACAGTATCACTGATATCAATTTCAGTTGACCGCATTCTGCTTCGATATTTGGGTAATAATAAACTTAGCGATTTATCGTAAGAAACACCGATTTCCAGGCTATCAGAAAGAAGGATCTCACTCAAACTCTGAGACCAATCCTCTCTTTTTGCTGGCATCGCTGAGAGCAGATAGCTTAGATCATCCATATAGCTACACTTCCTGGGTCTGTTGCGACTCCACTGATCAGCGCATCTGCCAGAAATATGAACCGGGGATGAGCCTCCTGAAGTTACTTTTTTGAAAGAGTCAATGAGCTCTGTCAGAACAGTCGTATTTCAGACAGAGGGTGATCAATACTTATCTGTTGAATATCCTCTATGGTCAACAGCGTCAGATCGCTATGCAGGGCAGATCTACCTAACCCATACCCAATAAGCATGTTGCGCTATGACTTCAATCTTTTTCTTCGGGTGCCATTTCAAACAGCTGGTTCGACAATGAAAGAATTCTCTCTTTATGCGCTAGTTTCTCAACCCACGCCTCAGGAATGCCTGACAGACCATATAGCGCTCCCGCGAGCTGACCCGCGGCAGCCGCTATGCTGGCTGCATCATCACCCAGATTGGCCGCCAGCAAGACAGCATCTTTGAAATTGTCTGTGTGCCAGACTGCCCACAAGGCGGCTTCCAGGGTATCGATAACATAGGCAGAAGACCATATCTGATCCCGGTATTTTTCTTTATATTCACCGGCGTTGATCAGAAGAACACTTAATGATGAATCCATGAGATGCGGCACCAGGCTCTGTTTTACTGTAACCATTCAAAAGGTAATGAAATATTAAGATGAAGAATCGGCAACAGCTGACAGAATCAGCAGCGAGATGCGTTGCGTTACTCTGTTGCTTTGCGTCACACAAGCCGTCAACAAATGATTTTCTTATGAAAATAGCGGTGGGTGCGAGTCGGACCAGAGCTGCATTCCCTGCGGTATCAGGTGACGTATTCCCCATCCAGGTGGGTCCGTGTCGTTCAAATTGCTCAAGCGCAACACGGGTTGTGTTACCTATGTTGAAGCATAAACCCTTTGAGCTATTCGTCCCGTTTCTGTACCAGCTGAGTAGCTTTTGACGGAACACCGTCGTGTCACACTTATGGCTCTCAATGTAAGTTTCAGCCAGACAAAGTGCCATTGAGGTGTTATCAGTCCATTCACCAGGTTTCAGGTTGAAAGGCCCCATGCCGACCATATCGTCTACATGGGCCTTATCGCGCGGTACATACGCTAGTGTGGTACCAATCGCGTCTCCTGCCGCAAGTCCCATGAGAGCACCCTGCGCTTTGTCCAAGGCCTGTACATCAGTGATCTTTTGAGGTTTTGAATGCATTCATTTGGGCTTTTGCCTGTCTTCCGGCGTTTCTGGCATGGGTACAGGGTTATAAGACATCCTGTTCATCAGCTGACGCGAAACCGGTGGAATTAAATGGGCGTAACGTTTTGCATAATGAAAAATTTCGTCTTCGTCAGTTCTGAGATCCATCATAAAATCACTCTCCATTTAAAATGAACCAGCTTCAGTTGCAGCAGGACCAGACAGTCTTCCATCACTGACCTGGTGTTGGTGTGGAATCCGGTCATCATCATGCAGCCGATTTCGCTCCAATACGTCTATAAAAAAATAAGTCGCTGAAACGCACGATCTCTGCCGCTTTTTAGCTAAAATTAAAATAAATCTCTCTTAATAAATCTCCATCTTTTTCATCCATAGTGACATCTTTTACCCTGTTCAGGTCTGCAAGAATCCCTTTTACAGGAACATCATCTTTTAGAATACTTTCGAAGAAATCACTTCTATTGCTTTCCGGAACATATTTATTAATTAAATAAAACAGGTGCTCCCTTAACGCTTGCTGAGTCATCGTATCTACACCTAAGTGATAAATGAAATTTATAATGATAAATACGGCCTGTCTGATTCTTTATCTGATCTTGTAAGCATCATTTTCTATGGCGTTGAACATTTATAAGCATTGATTGCTGAAAGAGGTTTTGGCGGATTAATTAAGAGCAGAAGCACATAAAATGTTCCTGGCAAAACTCACATAATCAGGCCCGTATAGTACGCTTAAAATTTAGCAATGTTAATTCCATCTCTGACCTGGGTTAACAAAATGACTTCATTAGCATCAGCCGGGCTACGTTGAGCTTTGAGTGCTTCGTCCTTACTTATTTCAGACTCAATCTCTTTACTGACTAAACAGCCATCATCATATTGAATATAGAAAACTCCATCTCTTACTACGATATCAATCCCATAGTCACTAAATAGCATCTCGGTCATACAGTTCTCTTAAAATATTTATGTTCGAAGAATTAGGAAATGCCGCATTCAGCCCAGGCATTAGAAACAAACCGCGCTGCCTTAGAGGTTTTGGACTGGACGAGACCGAGCCATTACCCGGTGTAGCCGCTGTGAGGCTGTACGCTTCTGGAACGTATGGTGCTAAGCGTCATTATGCTGCAATTACTATCGTGCTGAATCAGAAATATGTTCAACATCACCAGCTTCACTCTTTAGCCGTGATGATCACTTTACTCAGGCAATCCGGATTTTTGACAGCAAAAGAAAATGTGATTACCTGACCATCCATATCCGGGGGAGATGAGTAGCTGGTTACTTCATTTTCAGATTGGCCACGAGGATAGTCACTCAACTTAACCCCCGGATAGTGTTTTCTGACATCATTAAGGGTTGTGCATTTACCATCGGGAGAAAAGCTCAGAAAAGGGGCGACGTCCCCGGATGATTTACTGACACGCAACTCAATATCAGTAATTTTCGCATCATCTTCCAGTTTTATCGAATTAGCCTGATAAATGTTGATGTAATCATTTTGGGTTTCTAATGTCAGTGCCAGCGGAAACTGAGTGAGATCTTTCACAGAGAGAGATTTAATTGAAGCACTCAACTGAGGGATAAAGCTCCACATATCTTTATTTTGCATCTTCGCTTCTGCGAACCTGCTAAACAAAAAGAAACTCAGTATTAACAGAACACTTTTTCTTTGATGTGACGTTTTTTTCATACTAATCCGTATATTGATCATCATAATAGCTCCCGGTATCACACTCTCCAGCAGGGATAAGGGATTGATAACCTCTTCACGTTCTTACCATCTTAATGGGGTTAACCGGGCTGGCGGAGGATCATCGTCCTTAAAGGCTGGTGTTGGTGCTAACACAGCAACATCATAGATGAGCCTGCATCAGTAGATAACAAGTCTCCCGGAAGGCCATTGCCCTTCCCATCCACAAGGTATGTATCCATTTTCATAAATCATCATCAGCCGACCAAAAAATTGCGAGTTAGGTAAATATGATTTATAAGCATCTTCAGCAAGAAAACTGACTAAATCCCACTTCACATTATTGAACAGGATATCATCATCTAATGAAGTGGGATTCTTCATGAAGGGTATGATTTCAATATCAATAATCTCTTTTGCTTCTTTGACAAGATCATTCCAGTTCTGATATTTCAAGCTTTGCTTTATGGCCAGATACCCGGTTATCGCATTACCCGCCTGAAGCGATACATTTTCCCAGTCGTCGCTCGTTATACGGCTGATAAAATCTGATTCAGCAGTTATCTTTTTTATGTTGTTCAAATAACCGCCTTTACCTGTATTAGTAAACCACGGAATATTCTGAAGACGCTTCACAGCTGTTCTGGAGATTTTCATTTAACCTCTATTTTGCATTGAGCGGAATAGGAATGCCTTAATAGTGGGTTAAGAGATCTGCAAAATTTAGATAGTCCGGCAATTGAATTTTTAAAAAACATATCATCATGTATGCTTCTGAAACCCGCTCTTTACTCTCTTCTGATGCGATAAATCGAGTGCCGAATCAGCAGGTCTTAATTTACCCTGACGTATTCAAATGAGTTTAGGAAAAATAATGCATCACAGATTAGATTTACTTGCTCTGGACTGAGAAATTAACATTATTTCATAGGCACCCTGTCCACTACAGCAAGCTTCTACAGCCTCCTTTTCATTTATTTCATATCTGACATCCTTATTTACAACGCCACCTTCATCAAAATTTATGTAATATTTACCATTCTCTTCAGTGATGAACATGCCATAACCACTAAACATCATTTTTTCCATCATCACTACCTTAGCGACACGTGATATTATTAAACTGACCTAGTTATACTCTTATAATAAAATAAATAAAGCATCTTAAACAAAAACTTCTCATATGTTGGAATAAAACTTATGATAGAAACATGTAAACACTTCATGTTTTCTGGTGGGCTTTTTTAATCCTGTCACCTAATGACATTATAACTTCATAGGCATCCTGTTGGCTTTTTTTGATTTTTATCGCTTCATCCATGCTGATTTCAGCTTCAAGATATTCAGGAACAAGCTTGCCCGAATCAAACAAAGCAATAAGAATCCCATCCCTGTCTACAAGGGTTATCCCATAGTCGGAAAAGATTTTATTTTGCATATATAACACCTATTAATGATTAAAGAGGTCTGATATAAAAGTCAGGAATCTGATTGCATTTCTCCTTGCCTGTGCAAAACGCCTGATTGAAGAGCTTATCGCACCCTGACTTATTTCAACAACGTTGTTCACATAACGCATAGGTCATGATGTAAGGTTGCCACATGATTCTCCATAAGCTTTCCTGTGTATGCACGGCGCTAGTGTTGCTTGTCTGCATGGCACTTTTAGAAAACGCAACAGAGTGGAAACGTTTTCCATCGCATTATGAAATGATAGATAAAAAAGTTTAGAAATGATAATATCCAGATAAGTACTTTACTATTTTCCCTCTGAATCGAGTATTTTAGCGATATTACATTTTATTGAATCGAGTGGAATATTACGTTTAACCCTCTCATTGTAATCATCATGCCAGAGATGATAATCAGAGAAAGAACCATTTCCGCTAAACATTAACCTCCATGCATCGCAGGCCTCCTTACAATAAGTAGCTGATTCAACTCCCTGAGAGTGGATAGAAATCCTGAGTTTTTCTATTATTGATAAAACGCCTCTAATCCAGTTACACTCGCCATCATTGATCAGAATATTTTTTAGATTCAGAAATTCAATTAATAACTTTTGAGCTATTTCTTTACAATACACTACCCACCTCACAGGCTATACTTCTGATACATCCACACCCTCATCCGACTGCATTAACTGGCCTTTTAATCATTAGTATAACACGGGCGTTACAGGTGCAGAGGGCCAGCATCATTCTCTGGGACCATCATGATTAATATTTACTTCTTCAGCATCAGTAAGCCCGTGATAACCGCACCAGTTGATTAGTTCTCTGATGGAAAGAGAAATACCAGTCACTCCAGCCATCAATTTTTCCATTAAAAACGCAGACTATTAAGACCTCTTTTTTTGAATCCACCGTCATGTAGTAAAATCCTCCACCATCGGGCGGTGAAAAAGATGATAAGATTTTTCCTTGCGCATTTATTATAATGAGTCTTTCAGGCAAACTTCTCTTCTGATCAAGAACAAATATTAAATCTCTGCTTTCATCAACCAACACCTGATCGACCTCGGATAAAGCCAATGACAATGCTTCACCCTTAAATTTCCACTTAAGAGTAGCTTGATCAGCCAGTAAAATTAAATCATTAATAGCATACATTTAAACCTATCTCTCTTAGCTGATCAATTAATTGCGGCAAACGGGACAGCTTTGCCATCAGCAAAAAACCCTTAATCACCATTTTCTTTCAACATTATTAAATACAGCTTAGTCATGATTTTGCTCTGACCTTAACCGGGCAACGGGGGCTAGAACAGATGATAAAATCTCTGGGATTCATTGGAGATCTCACTACCGAAAGATGTCTTCCGAATCATCATTAGTGATTAAGACATAAGGGAACTATTTGTGCGAATGATGAGCTATGTCCTCACATGCATTACATTTCCCTGGACAACTTAGTCTTAAAACTATAAATAAGATTAGTCCAAGTTGCTTGCTGGTTTTACTGATGCGACACACTTGTGCATTGTAGTGGAGGTTAACCTTCTTGCATGGCTTATTGTGGTCCCGCCGCTCGCTGAAAAAGTCAGTCAAACGGTGCTCACCCTCGTAACGGAAGTGCCAGTGGGTCTGACCGTCATCCTTCCCGGGTGTGATAACCATGGATATCATTTTTCCAGCGGATATAGTTCACGGCGGTTATGCATGATGTCTGAACCCGTATGGGGCAATCCAATGGGTTGCCTGCATTGTCCCGTCGCAACTGCTCAAAACCTGGCTGCAAGTCATTATAAGGCAACAAACAACCTGCATTATCGTAGTTACATGATGTCTGCTGAAAAGATATCGTCGCACTCTTCAGGGTTGAGGTTGTTACCTAAATCGAAATCAAGCCAGGGAAACCTGAATATCGCAGAGCTATTCTCATCATCAATACTCACCAGGGAGTAACTTACATCTGGCTTTTAGTTTCAGGCCTAAGGTTTGAGAGAAAAGTGGATGGTATGACGAGAGTCGCGGAATGGATATTCCGCGATAACAGCACTACAGACCCGTATGGGTTATTTCATGCGACGCTGCCGGGCGACGCTGGCAAGGCGTTGTGTCCGGCAGTAAATGGCAAACAGGACGAAACCCTGCCCATTCAGTACCCAGCGAGCACCCACTAAAGCAGCGAGTGCCAGAATCAGCCACAGGCCCGAGTGGCTAGCAGTAACAACGCTGTAGCTCAGGAGTAAAACAGTCGATATAAGCAATATTGCACAGACATAAGCCAGTCCCGCCACACCCGCTGTATGGCCTCGCGCAAGCAGGTAACTGGACGTGAGTATCGCGCCAATAACAACAATTGAGGGAACAAAAAAACTCAACGCGTGTATCTGTGGACTCAGAGGAGGTAAAGCGTGCAGAAATGTCAGCAGATTAAATGCAAATGCAACCAGTAACAGCATCAGCACAATTGCAACGGGGAAGCCATTTTGCCGGGGCAGCGCCTCAGAAGGCTGTTTAAAATAGCGCTCAAGCTCTGAAGTAGATCGGGCAAGTATGGAATCATCCTGCCGTGCGATTGCCTGATCTATTTCGCGCCCCTGTTGCAGGAGTTCAGTGATATTACGTCCAATAAGCCATGATAAAAATTGCATTAAATTACCGCCAGTGACTGGATTGTTCCCACGATGTAGCGTCCGGTACGCGGGACGTTACCTGGAGCAGCAATGATACCACTGACAGCACTGCCAGCCACAGCCGCTGCACTGGTGACGACCTGTGCGAGTTGCTTAACAAGTTCTTTTTGCACCGGCTCTACAGGGAAACGTTTTGGATAAAGTCCTGCACGGATGGCGGCCTTGAGCTCTTTATTAGTTATACCCGGGTTTTGTGCCTTGATGATTAATTCAGTAAGCCGCGCCCTGTCCTGCCTTGGATAGTTCCTGAGCCACTCCGTGGCTTTTAAAGAAGAGACCGATTTCATCGCTCGCCATGTTGCGAGAGCTTCTTTTAATGCACCGCCCACACTGGCAAGTGAAATAAGGTCAAGAGACGTTGAAGTGGCAACGTACCACTCCTGAGAGTCCAGCCACGCGACGTTTTCACCACCGTTTTCGACGAGATCATAAACCCGGTAGATACCATTAATACACTGCACACCTGTTGCCGCAGCACCGGCATAACCAATGGCGACAAGCACGCCGCTACTGCCAGCCGTTATCGGCGTTGCTGAAGCACCGATAACCGCCACGCCAGCGGTGATAATCATTGCACCACAGGAAAGCACGGTCGAGGCAATCTCCGTGCCCATTGAGGTCGCGCTGACTGCTTCACTCAGTGACTTGCCCGTATCAGACGCTGTGGCTTGCTTAGGCGTTTTGGTCACAATAAGATGTGTGACGATACCACTTTGGCCATTAGGATGACGCTGACCAGGCCGGACAAGATAACGCTGTGCGCCATCTGCATAGATGATGCCAGCCTGATAAAACTCCCGGGTACAATCCATTGCTGCACCCAGCGCTTTGAAATCAAAATCAGGTGCCCCATAACCGGTCAGTCTCGCGATGTCATAACCCGGTAAGTTATTTTCGGGATTCATTCCTGGCAGGTTCATTTTATCTCCTTATAAGTTCGAACAGATGAAGAGAGAGTTTTTAAACATTGAAATTCGGAATAGAGAGCCGGTCATTACCGCAACAGATCATATATCGATAACCATAAAATAAGCTAAAAACGTTATTTTTAATTAAAAGAGAAAATAGTTAATCTAACAAACCCTTCACTAAGAAAATATAATAACCTAGCTACACTTCATCGGGAAGTTTTTAAAATCAATTGGCAGAATAAATAAATTTCTTTAGGCGACGCTCACCATGGTAGCAATGTAGCTAGTAGGTATGTCCATCATATTTATCAACTGTTCGGCCTTCAATATCGCAGTGCCTGCAGACAGTAATAATACATTACCAATGTTAATAGTTGAATATTAACACCCTTCATTATAATTTTCTGCAGCAGCACTACATATTAATATAATGACAGGTTGGTTAATTTTAAATTTATCTCCACTCAATATATATCCCGCACGTAAATGATTTTTCATTAGACTGTACCGTTATCTCACCCCTTGAAAACCCCCAAACATGACCATATGGAAGATCTTTTAATTCACCTTTATAATTACCTGGATACTTTTCCATCATCCACTCATACAATCTTTTCTCTTCAGAAATTAAAACGTTTACATTTGCCCTTTTTTCCCAATCGTTAATGTTTTTATAAAACTCACCAGTTTTACTGATTAGGAACACGCTCTTATTAACAGAATAAATAGCGGGCCTAAATTGTACATGGAACGGTTCATTATGCCACATGACATTTTTTGCTGAAAAATAATACTCTCCTACATGTATAAGGTCATCAGAAGATTTAAAAAACGAAGAATTAATAAATTGTTCGTAAGAAGAAAGTTCTATTTTACTTCCATCCACAAGCAAAGCACCATTCTCTTCTAAAATCATTTTTTTCATATATCAATTACTTTTCAAGGTTTCAGTTTAAGCCGAGCCTCTTCCGGTATATAAAACTGTAGCCCTCCTCCTCGACCATACTGAGCATTAGCTTCAGCACGTCCTCTGGCTACATGTATATCTTGGGTAACGTAGTAAGCTCTCACCTTTGAACGCATTGTAAATGCTGGGTCTAGCATAACTTGCAAAGCTTTATGATAACCAAGTGGATCACCTTTATACTGTCTGACTGTAGGATGGCTTACTGTATAAGCAGGTAACCGATCTCCATTAGGATGAAGAGCATAAAGAATCGTCCCTTTTTTTATAACCGTATTTTCATAAACATCGATACCTGGATAAGATTTATTCCCTGGTCCCTGCCACTGCGTTGCTTCTTTCGCAGGGTTGTTACACTTCATCAACCCTCAAGGATCCACCCACCCCAGCGCATTCGGCGCATACTGGTAAAGGTTGATCCCGCCCGCCAGCCCAATCGGATCCTGCTGTGTAAACCGTCCGCTGTCCGGGTCATAATAACGAAACAGATTGTAGTGCAGTCCGGTTGATTCGGCCCCTCCGGTGCCTCACCCCCTTGAGGCCATCGCTGAAGCGATGTTCAAATTTGCTTATGCAAATTAGTCCCGGTCCAGGTAGTGGCCCTGCATCCGCAGATTCTGCTCCACCACCGGAACTCGCTCGCTGGATTCACGCAGCAGCTTGACCCATGGGCTGTTGATCCCTTCCCAGGCATTTTGCCCTTCAGCGTCAGTCAGCAGTTCCGGCATCCCGTTGGCTGCATTATGGAACCAATAGATCTCCGGGCTTTCCACGCCATCAATACGCGCCAGCAGTTCATAGCTCTGGCTGTCACTGTAAACGTAGGTAAGCGGAGTGCCGTCGTGGATTTCCAGCAGCAGGCGGTAACCTTCCCACACAAAGCGCGTCGTGACGGCGTTACCAGACGGCCTGCACTGTAACAGCTCCTGGCTGGTTTTACTGATGCGGCGTCCCAGCGGATCGTAGCGAAAACTCAACTTAGTGCGCGGCTTGTTACGTTCCCATGGCTCGCTGATGACGTCCGTCAGGCGATGCTCACCATCGTAGCGATATCGCCAGCGGGTATGCCCATCATCTTTCTCCGTGGTACATCCATGGATATCGTACTGCCAGCGGATACCGTTCAGTTCGGTGAAACGGCTATACATGACATGAGCGGCATTATGGCGATCCAGCGGGTTGCCAGCGCCACTGTTCATTACCCGGCTGCGCATTGTCCTGTGATAACAGCCGGCCGGCATTATCGTAGTTCCATAATGTCTGGCTGAACGGATTATCGTCGTGCTCTTCACGGATTAAGTTGTTGCCGTAATCGAATCTATATCGACAGGAATTGTGTATAACCTCTCAACGATCAATGCAATTAACTAAAAACACTCTTTATTTAAAGTAAAAGTTAGGAAATTAATCTCTTAGAAAAAGACCTATCAAGTGAGAGGAATACCTGGATGGTTGAATTTCTGAAAATGTGAAAAACACTACTACCTTATGATTTTCAAAATCACATTCCGTTTCAAAAAAGCTGATAGCTTCACCATCGTAATGATAACGACCCGAATCTTTAATTTTTTCCTTTACTCCTTTTATTTTTTTTGAATAATTTTTCTTAAAATCTAACTCTTCTGAATTGAAACTTCTTGAACCATACACCGAAAAAACTATTTTTCCAGAACAGCACGGGCATTCAAAAAAGTTCTTTTTATGGATAAAGTCATTTTCAATACCATCGTGTAACAAAACTTTTTTTTTAATAAAATTTTTCATAACTTCCTTAAGACTCCATCTTTGATAAGATCTTCAATATAATCAGCTGTTTCGTATTGTTTGTTCATCCCTGGCTTCCCAAACCAAGGAATTGCCGGTCCTGAATCAACTTCATAAGGTTTTAATACCTCATAGGTGGATAGTGGCTTTGTTAAAGTATAATCCGGAAGCGCCCTTCCCTCAAAAGAAGCTCCGGCCGGAGAAAGAAATGTTCCTGGATCTCTGAAAACACCATCTTCAATCCATCCACCATAACGATCTACGTATTCTCCGGGCTGAAGAGTTTCTTTCACTGAAGTAACAAAACCGCGGTTAGGAGGCCAGGCACCTTCACCCATAAGTTGTTCTAACGCTGCCCAGTCTTGTTTTTTCCATAAAGCATATGCTTTGGATGCTTGTTTCCTTGAAGTGAATTGTTTTTTATTCGACTTTTTCTGGAAATCATTCCATGCATTTTTACAACTCAACCCCCAAGGATCCACCCACCCCAGCGCATTCGGCGCATACTGGTAAAGGTTAATCCCGCCCGCCAGCCCTATCGGGTCCTGCTGGGTGAACCGGCCGCTATCCGGGTCATAATAACGAAACAGATTGTAGTGCAGTCCGGATTCCCGATCCAGGTATTGGCCCTGCATACGCAGATTCTGCTGAACGACCGGCATCCGCTGGCTGGACTCGCGCAGCAGCTTGCCCCACGGGCTGTTGATGCCTTCCCAGGCTTTTTGCCCTTCAGCGTCAGTCAGCAGTTCCGGCATCCCGTTGGCCGCGTTATGGAACCAGTAAATCTCCGGGCTTTCCACACCATCAATACGGGCCAGCGGTTCATAGCTCTGGCTGTCGCTGTAAACGTAGGTCAGCGGTGTACCGTCGTGGATTTCCTGCAGCAGACGATAGCCTTCCCACACAAAGCGCGTCGTGACGGCGTTCCCGGACGGCCTGCCCTGTAACAGCTGCTGGCTGGTTTTACTGATGCGGCGTCCCAGCGGATCGTAACGGAAACTCACCTTAGTGCGCGGCTTATTACGGTCCCGTGGCTCGCTGATGACGTCCGTCAGGCGATGCTCACCATCGTAGCGATATCGCCAGCGGGTCTGACCATCATCCTTCTCAGTGGTACGGCCATGAATGTCATATTGCCAGCGGATACCGTTCAGTTCTGTGACACGGTTATGCATCACGTGCGCGGCACTATGGCGATCCAGCGGGTTGCCTGCGCCATCCCAGCGCCACTGTTCATTGCCCGGCTGTGCGCCGTCCTGGGACAACAGCCGGCCGGCGTTATCGTAGTTCCATAACGTCTGGCTGAACGGATTATCGTCACGCTCTTCACGGATCAGGTTGTTGCCGTAATCGAAGTCGCGGCGACGGGACCAGACGCGCGGCGCAGGACGCTGCGCGTCTCCCCTGAACACGTCACGGCGGCGCAGTCTGCCTAACCGATCATATTCACTGCGCATGGTCAGGCCGCCCTGTGTCCGGCTCAGTTCCCGATGCAGCGTGTCGCGGGTAAACTCGGTGACCGGCAGGTTGTCTAACGCGATGCTCAGTAAATGACCGCTGCCATAATAAAGCTGCCTGAGATTGCGACCATCCGGCAGTGTTAAGGCTGTGCAGTTACCCAGCGCGTCATACTCCCACGCCAGTTTGCCCTGCTCTCCCTGTTCAGCAACGATGCGGCCCAGCGCATCATATTTAAATGTGATCTCCTGCTCGGCCTGCTGGCTCCACTCCGCGTCAGACAGCGGCAGATGCTGCGACACTTTACCCAGCTGACCGCCGCCACTGTAGTGATAGCGCGTCTGGCCTTCCGGCGTGGTCCGCGCCAGCAGTTGTCCCGCACGGCTCCAGTGATAGCGATGGGTGATGGACTGAGGATGCCCAGCGGCAAAGGTACGTGATACCGTGCGGCCCGCTGCGTCATAATCATATCGCGTGGCAACGCCATCCAGCCCGACCTGAGCCAGCAACAGAGAATCCGCGCCCCACTCGAACTGATACTGTTCTCCGTTTTCGTTTTGCAGCGCCGTCAATCGGCCACGGCTGTCCCAGCTTCGCTGAACCGTCTCACCCTCTGCATTGCGGCTGGCGATCAGTCGCCCGACGTTGTCGTAACGGAATTCACTGCGCTTGCCATCAGCCGACTCATAGGCCAGCGGCAGTCCGCTTTCACTCCAGTGCAACCGCTCTTCCCATCCCTCTGCACGTTCCAGCTGAAGAGGACGGCCTGATGCGTCATAGTGATAACGGGTTTCTTCACCATCCGGCGCGATGACAGAGCTAAGCCAGCCCAGGGGATGATAACGGTAGCGCGTGGTCAATCCTGAACAGTCGGTTTCACGGATAACCTGGCCGGCATCGTTAAACTCCCGGCGGTAGCTGTTACCCGCTGCGTCGATCTCCTCGACAACCAGTCCGAATTCATCCCGTTTATAGAGCGTGCTTTGCCCGAGCGCATCAACGACGCGCTCAAGGCCATGATGGGGATCGTAATAGTACTTCGTGGTGGAACCGTCTGCTCCGGCAACCACTGTCGGCAGCGAACGGTGGGACAGCCATTGCACAGCCTGCACACCGCCGTCAGCATCTTTCTCTTCAATGCGGTTGCCCAGATCGTCATAGGTGAAACTCACCGCGTTGCCCAGCGGATCGGTGCGACGCGTCAGGAGTTCGTTTTCATCCCACTCATAACGCCACTTCTCGCCCCGCTCGTCGATAAAACAGGTGATGAGGCCCGCAGCATTCCAGTGATGTTCACGCTGCTGACCGTCATAGGTTGAGACCCGCGTGATGCCCGCCTCAAGATCGTAATGCATGTGGCAGCCATCACCGGTATTGGTGCGGTTCTCGACTACGCGCCAGTGATCCAGCTTCTGCCAGCGATATTCGCTTTCGAGCCCGCCCGGCAGCTGATGCCAGACCATTAAACCATCGTCGTTGTACCGGAAGCGCCGCGACATAACGCCAGCGGCATCAGTAACGCTGGCAAGCTGGCCCTGTTCAGTGTAGGTCCAGCGCGTCAGAGGCCAGTGTTGATCGCCATCAAAATGGCTGGCTGATGTCGGGCGCCGCGCGTGATGTTTGTCGTCGTAGTGCAGCGTAACGTCAATCGCCAGCGGCGCGTCATGGATACGCACCAGACGAGCCTGTTCATCCCAGCCCATCTCCAGCGCATTACCGTACTCGTCGCTGAGTGAAGCCAGACGCAGCACCTGCGGGTCAGCAGCCGTGCGCCGGTATAGACGCCAGACCGCACCGTCGTCATCGGCAATGGCGATATCGCCGGACTCGTTGCGCCGCACCATCAACCCTTCGCTGATGCTGTAGAGCACCTCTTTTTCACCGGGCACGTCAAAGCTTAGTTCGCGTCCGTTGTCATCGAACCAGGACGCCCGATTCCCTTCCAGCGTCAGGTAACTGTCAAACACCGTGGCCCAGCCTTGACCAAACAGGCCGGCGCGCTGAGTCAGGCTGTTATAGCTGCGCTGAAAACTAAGCGGGAAACGTCCGGGAAGGGAAAAATCGCGCTCGGCATCATCATTCAGAACTTTGACGCCGGTCGCCGCATGAACCGGAAACAGCGACGAGAAAGCCGCGTTGATGGCCATGTCCGCTGCCATACCGCCCACGGCACCGGCCAGCGCGCAGGGCATGTTTTTGAGGATCTGACTGGGGCGACCACGGATCAGAGAAAGGCCGATCATCATCACAGCCAGGCCTGGCACCTTGCCGCTTTTGATCTCTCTGACCGTGACCGTTTCACCACCAATGATGACATTGGGGGAGACGTCGTCACTCACGGTGGCATCACAGGTGGTTTTATCCTTTGCGCGCACCGCAGGCTGGCCATTGATAAAGACACTTTTCGATCCCTGCGCCAGATATTGCGGTCCACTGTGTTTTTCACAGGCCACTTTGTCCTGCTCCAGCGGAGAGGTGCCCGCATCGGCGGAGGCGACCGTAGGTTGCCACATTGCACTGCCAAACTGGCCCACCGCAGAGAGCAGCATGCCGCCGTAGTCGGCAAAGCTCTTCGGCGATTGCGGTTCCGGTGGCGGTGTCTCGCCGGGCGTGAGCATACCGGCCGCGCGCACGGCTAAAAGACCATTTACGTAAACGTTGTCTGAACCGCTGGATATCACACCGGCGGGTGACGGCGGGAATATCATGTTTCCCAGCCCATCGGCCGCTTTGCTGATCTCCTGTGACAGACCCACGGCATTGGCCAGTATACCGCCAAGAATACCGCTGAGCAGGCAACTGTTACCCACGGCGGCGACACTCGCCGCTGCCGCCCCTGTACCCAGCAGGGGCGCTGCCGAGACGATAGCAGCACCCACTGCGGCACCAATGACGGCATACGCCGCACCTTCTGCCACAATGCTGGTGATATCAGCAAAAATGCTGGAGTGAATGATCTCATCGCCCACGCGGGCCGCAGGATTATCCATAAGTTATGCTTTCCGTGGCGTGTTCAGAGTCAGGCTTTGTTTAAAAGCACTCCAGCGCTGTCCGTCTTCTTCATTGAATGGACGCATCGCGGAGAGCGTAAAAATCATTAAGGTGTTCGAGTCCGGCACCTGCGTAGCCAGCTGTTTCTGCCACACGGCCTGCCCGTTACGGTCAAACATAGTTTCAACTTCAATTGCGTGTAGGGTGTTATCTACACCCGCCGTCACGCGTACAAACTCACTCTGCTGGATGTGACCCATCTGACTCCGCAACGTGTCCCACTGACGCTGGAATTCTTTTTCCGCATCACTGCCCTCAGAAATAACACCACGGCTTACAACCCATGCCAGCCCACTGGCTTCGTCGCGGAGAATATTCATGGTGGTGTCCTGCCAGGCAGCAGGAAAAAGCGCAAAGGCGCCCTCATTGAATTGGTAATTCATAATAGATTTCCATATGGGGAAAGTAAAAACGGGATGTTATTAACAGCAGAGGAATTAACTATTTATTTTCATCATAATCAGGTGCGATACCAGTATGTGTTTCAACTAATCTGAATTTTTCGACCCAGCCATTAACCTGGTTTCCGTCATTGGCCACATACATTACGCTGTAATACTTTCCATACTCGACGTAAGCATATAGTTCATTGCCAGGCACCACAAAAACATCTTTTTCTGCACAACGGCTATCAGGCGCAGAATAAAACTGCAACCGTCCTGACCCGCCAACCTTGTAGACATTATCTGTATTGTCGAAACGCACGCCTTTTGCGTTGGCAGAATCACTCCACATCGGGCATGCGTTATTGGCAAGCACGGTCAGAGGCAATGAAAAAACTATTAAAGGTAAAAATTTAACCATAACTACTCTGTCATTTTTAACAATAATGATCACATCAGAGATATAACATAATTCAATTCCGCGCAACATATCACGCAGAACCCCTTTCAATCATCCGTATTAATCGTCATCATAATATGACTGACTTTTTTATGCTCTAACTGAAATGACATGCGTTTGTGATCAGCGTCATAATATAACCAGTGCTGGTTATCACTGTCATCCACTGTGCCCTGACCATATTTACTGACCAGCACATCCTGACTGTCACCAATTTCTACACCTCTGGCTGTTTTGATTGCAGGCGTATTGATGGTGATCTGTGCAATGAGATAGCTATTGATATCACGCTGTTTTTTTTGCCAAAACAAGTTGGCAGTGTAGATTTCAAAACCATCATATTTATGCTGATAGTACTTATAGCTGGTGTCACCGGCGGGCGCGTCGCCAACGAAGTTTTCACTTATCTGCACGCCCACCTGTTTCTGAATTTCACTGTTCCAATCGTCACCTAAAGTTAAACCGTGATGATTTATTATTACCTGAAAGTCAGAGCTTTTTAGTTCATTACTGGAATCATCAGCCATTACATAACAAGGATAAAAATAAAAAACAACTGAAAGCAGCGCGCATAATTGAAAATTACGTTTATTAATGAAACATACCATTTTATAAAATTCCATTTAAAAATAATGTGCAAACATCATGTGTGACAGTGCGCACACATGGCTCACCATCCCACAGAAACTTTATTACTCGGAAATATTTATCCACTTTCCGTCTTCAGATAGTACGATTTTGTCATTAACAACAACTGTAAGATTACTAATTACATTGTTGATAATATAAGTTGCATCATGATTACGGAATTTATAACTCAGCACCGTGCAGGAAGCCTGACCACAATCACTTTTCATAGCCTTTCCTCTTAACTTGACAACCGCGCCATCTGATTTTCTTACACCTTCATAACTGACGTCATTACACTCCGAATCAGTAGTGCAAAGCGACGCTATCCTAATCCTGAACTTCTGCGTCTCGAAAACTTTCTCGCCGTTTTTTTGAACTTCTTTTTTATTTATAGCCGAAATAGCTGACTGTTTTTTATCGAAACGCTTCGCCCAGATCGCAATATCTTCCTGCATTTTGTTAGTTGCACGGTCATTACTTATATAATTTATTTTATTATCTACAGGCAGTATCCATGCAGCATAGACTTTACCGTCAGGCTGTATAATAAATGCTGAAGCCTGCTCAAGGTAAAGATCTTTTAACCAGCCCTCAACGAATATACCACCGTTCGCTGTTATATGAGGCTCACCAAAAACATCAAAGTTCTGGCTAAAGTCATTGTACTCGCTGCCTAAAACAGATTTTAAACTTGAAACGACTTCCTGGTCATTAAAAATAGTCGAAACATTACCCAGAACATCATACTGAGAGTAAGTCGATTTCGTATCAGAGGCTGTTGCAAAACCTGTTAAGCTACCAATAAAAAAAACCCAAAAAAACAACTTAATAAATAAACTCACTTTATTCACCTGAAAACTTCAAAAATTCAGCAGCTTCATTGGTATAGCGCTTTGTCAAAACGGTGGAATAATGATTCCACCAGTTATATTAAACACCGTTTTTAACCGTAGTGCTTGAACAATATATTTACTTGTCATAATTCAAACCTGCGCTGAAAAGGTCGACTCAGGCCATAGCTGAACTCAGGGCCTTGCCTGCACGTACGAAATTTTAGTTGCTTCAGCTCTCACCGGGATTGAAAGCATAGCTATTTAGCAGAACGGAAAAGTCGCTATCATTAAGAGTTGGAAAGTATAAGTTCGTGCTGGGTTCGGCCCTTGCAATGCAAGATAAAAAAATGAGGGCAGACACAAATATAAGACCATCAAAAAAACTACATTTATTAAATTTTATCGAGATTAGCAAAAAAAATAAGAAAAAACTTTCGGTTACTCACTAATAAATTGCAATTTAACTTACTGAATATAAATTCAAATTTAAATTCTACGTGCGGGGAGGAGATAAAAAACCACCTCCCCGAGAAATATCATATTATTAATTAAGTTTATACATATTATTCAATCCGCAGGAAAATCCTCGTATTTGAACAATAAAAATTATCATTCCCACTTACCACTTTGCTCTACAAGTGTTTTATTCCCCTGCACTACCTTTAACGCAAGCGGATTAAATCGCACAATATAATCTACACCGTTATTTTTAAAAATCATTCCGTCGGCTTTATTTAAATTAACAGGCTGCGTGGTCTTACCTTCAAGAATGATTTGTTTTCCATCTTTATTTCTCAGGCCAAAGTATTTAACTTTATCACATACAGTATAAAACCCTCCACAACCATTCACTAAAGTAATGGTGAAATCAGATGTCGAAAAAACTTTCATGTCTGATTTTAAATTCTCCTGATTTACTTCTTTATCGAGCGTATAATTTTTAGGCGCATAGAACTCACCATTCTCAGGATTTTTAATTAACTTCCATATAACTTTATTATCTTTAATTTCTAAACTTGCTTTACCTTTTACCCCACCAAAAGCAGAATCAAAATCAATCAAAGCATTATTTCCGTTTGCAACACCTTTGAGGTTTTTTTGTTCATTATCAGGGCAATCTATTTTATTACCGCTTCTGGTAACATAGCAATAACTACCTATAATGTTATTATTTTGCTGTTTTAACTTTAATGTTAACGTTGAGTATAATGACCCGTTATCATTTTTTTCTTGCCCACTCCATTGACCGGTAAAATCGTCTGAAGCAAACAAGGATGATGAAGAGATTGACAACAGCACCGCTAAGCTAAATCCAACTTTGTTCATTTCATTAACCTTTAAAATCCAGACAATCATTAACCCTATTAATCCAGCCGGTAAGATTGGGTAAGTTTTTAGGATCAGATATAGTGAGGTTAGTATAATATTGCTTTCTGATTTCAGCAATGCTATCGGTTAGTTTACCTGAATCTTCGACACTATTCATAGCTGAAATTGTATCAGGTCCAATGACACCATCAACATTTAAACTTTTTCCATATTGACTATTTAAGAGTTTTTGAATCTGTTTTCCTGCCCCACCAGATGTAATGCTCCAGTCATAGGACATCAAAGCTAACTTAGGATCTTTTATGTCATTAAAACCACTTGGGTCCCAATATCTTTTCTTGTAAATAATCTCAGCCTGTTCTGGAGTGATTTTTTTAAGATTTTCTAGCGTCGGCTCAACACCCAGATCCTCTTTTGAATATTTTTTCCATGTATTCCAGGCAATACCATGGTTTGTTGGACCGCCTTTATCAGATGCGCGATTTGCATAGCCTCCTTCATGTTTTAATATTATTGGAGAAATGGTTGAAAAATTGTCACCATTTTTTGGTGTTGCCGCCCCTTTCGCCGGTGCCGCCGCAGCCTTTGGTGCAGCGGGCGCGGCCTGGCCTTTTTGCTTCGGCGGGAACAGGTTCTCCACCGCCTGACTGATGTTCTGTTTATGACTGGAGCCCGGTGCGCTTGTGCCCGGCTTCGCGCCATCCGTATTCAGGTTCAGTTTGCCACCAGAGGTGGTGATGTGACCATCGCCCTGCACGAAAATATTGAAGCCCTTACCCACAATGTTAATCTGGCCATTCGCATTCAGTTCGATTGCACTCTCGCCGCATTCAAGGCGGAGTTTAGTCCCCGAACCTACTACATAGGTATCGACCACCGCATCGAGTTTGCCCTTACCGGTCAGCCTCTCTTCGCCCCCTTTTACACCGTGGACGCGATTGGTTTCGACACGATAGATCTCATTGCCGCCCGCATAATGACTGTGATTGTTGGCGACTGAATGGCTGGAATCATTTTTAACATGGGTATCCATGTTCTTCTGCGCCTGAATCCACAGGTGTTCCTCACCCGCCTTATCCTCAAACCTCAGCGCGTTCGCCGTATCCGCCGTGCCATCCTTCGACCGGCTCAGAAAACCCATCTGCGTCGCCGCCGCCGGCAGCGCCCACGGCGGCATGCTTGCCTCGTTATACACGCGGCCGATAATCAGCGGACGGTCCGGATCGCCGTTGATAAAGTCCACCACCACTTCGTCGTTAACACGCGGGATCTGCACGCCGCCGAACCCCTGACCGGCCCACGCGCTGGAGACGCGCACCCAGCAGGAGCTGGTGTCGTCGCCCTTTGCCAGACGGTCCCAGTGAAACTTCACCTTCACCCGCCCGTAGCGGTCGGTCCAGATCGACTCGCCTTTCGGCCCCACCACCTTCGCCGTCTGCGGACCGTGCGTTTTCGGCCACGGCGTCTCCGGCGGCATGCGGTACGTCACCGACGACGGCAGCACCGTGAAGCTGATGTTGTGACGGCTCTCGCCGGTGTCGCCGCTGGCGTAGCTGTTCTCGGCGAAGTCATAGGTCGCCGAGGTCACCAGATACTCGCCGTTGTCGCTGAAGTGCGGCGCGTTGATGATGGCGAAGGTGAAGCCCGGCGCGATGCCGGTGGCGGTGCCCGACCCGCTGACGCTGTGGTGCTCGGCCTGCCACACCTCCTGACGGATGCGCGCGTAGGACTCGCCGTGGCTGTGGTCGACAAAGTGGCCCGGCCAGTCGTAGACGTCCACCGACCCCGGCACCGGCGACGCCGGGTTCTGCCGCGCCTGCAGCATCCACGCGTTCGGCTTGCGGAAGTCGTAGTCGTCGGTGCTGTAGATGCCCGGCGTCACGCTCTCCGCCAGCGACCACTGGCTGATGCCCTCTTCCGTTACCACGCCGCCCGACGGGGTCACGTGATAGGCGATGGTCTCATAGCCCGGAAACGCCTGATGCTGGTCCGGCGCGTCGCACAGCACCAGCGTATGTTTGTCCGCCTCGTGGCGGAAGAAGTAGTAAATCCCCTCCAGCTCCATCAGGCGGCTGATGAAGTCCAGGCTGCTCTCCTGATACTGCACGCAGTACTCCCACACCCGGTAGTTGCCCGCCAGGCGCGTCTCTACGTTAACCGCGTACTCCTTCAGCAGCGTCTGCACAATCTGCGGCACCGTCTGGCTCTGGAAGATGCGCAGGTTGCGGTCGCGCCGCATCGGCCACAGGTCCGGCTCCACCGTCAGCTGGTAGACCGCGTAGCGGGTGCCGCTCAGCTCCTGGCTGCGCACCGCCACCCGGGTGATTTTGCCGTTGAGGTAGCGCGGGCTCAGCGCGTTCATCAGGCCGTCGGTCGGCAGCGTAAAGGTCACCGGCTTGCCCAGCAGGGCGTGGCGGTCGATGCGCGCGTCGGTGGCCAGCAGTTCGGCGGTGAGCACAAACGGACGGGACAGCGTCTCGGTACCCGTGAGCGTATGGAACAGCAGGCCGTCCGCCGGCAGCTGAGCAGTAATGCGTGAGAACATAATCAGATTCCGTGCTTATATTAGAGATTAGGTACCAGTACGTCATGGCGCTGTCATCCAGAGTATCGATGTGCACCAGTGGCTCCCAGCCATCCGCTGGTCGACAGGTAATGCGTGTCGCGCTGCTGCTTTCACCTACCGTTTGTAACTCTCTACACAGGCAGCACACCGTCCCGGTTTAGTTTCCCGTGGTGTTACAGGACTTTTAGCCCGTCATGGCAGGCTTTTTAAACAGCCAGTCAGACATATTTATCTCACACTGGCAGCCTTCATACGCGGCCCAGACTTCCAGGCAGGGTGAGTCATCCGTGGTTAATTAGCGTCAGATGTGAGTTAAACCGATATCAGGGAGGCAACTGGTTCCAGTCCCTTGGCTGGAAGCTGCCTGGCAGCGCAACGGTAATGCAGGATTTCTTCTCTGGCCAGGGTATAAAGGCATTTTCGGAAGCGCTGTTAGATCGCTTCCCTGGAGAAGCCCGACGTAAAAGAAAAGTATATTCCTTGTTAATATTAACAGCCTGTTTCCCTTCTTAGTTTAATTCGCCAGCCAGATGCCGTAATAAATCACTATAGTTCCAAGAGAAAGAATGACCTTTGAAAAAATGAACAGCCCTGGTGCCAGCTTACTGATAGCCGGTGAAAACCGCCTGTAATTGTCTGCATTATATTTCTTGTGAAAATCCATAACAGTGCCAAACATATTGCAGAATCCGACAAGTATAAATTTCATACCCCATATAAAAAATAATGATGCACCTAACGCCTCCATTAAGTCCCCTGCGGCGTCCCTGGTAAAACCCGGAATTATAGCTGCCAGTCCTTTAAGCACGAATCCAATAGCGATAATGGCGATAAAAATCCCAACAAAAGCTTTCCCTATACCAGCCAGCGTTTCTTTTCCATAGGAAATCTTACTGCTCCAGATAAAATACACCGTCACTGACCAGAAGAATAAAAATGCTAAAATTTCCATGTTGTTGCCATCCATTTTTAAAAATCAATTAGCAGCCAGAATCGTTATGTAGCCGCTAATTATAGCAATATTGCTAAGGCCACCTCCCTCAACATTATCCGAATATCCTACACTGCTAATAATAAAATCACTCACGGAATTTATGATAAGTTACAAATAAACTTCACCCGTTAATCTTAATAATAAAGAAAATCTGACGCTGGTTGTTTCCGTATTAGTTTGATGATTGAGTCAGGGCGGTCAAATATGCGGATAAAATGCGGCTTTAAATAGAAGAATGAAAATTTAATGCCTGAGGACTCGCTTGCGGATGATCTATTAATTTAGAAAGCTGAGCTAAGTTACCAGCCTAATCATAACCCCAGTGAAATTTACCCTTAAGTTGGGGAAATTTTAAAAAGCAACATAGAGAATTATAAATTGATTAATAAAATACCCATAAATGTACTCACCTAATCTTTTCTCTCAATTCATTAGCTGATGCAGCATCACCAGAAGATTGAATCTCATCGATCAATCTCGAAGCTTCAATCATGTCTCCTTTATTTATCGAATAAACCGCATAATTGTACCTGGCAACCTCATTTCCTTGTAAGGCAGATATTTTCAACCATTTTATCATGTCAGGCTTGATGAAATTTTAAAATGCATAATACTGATATAGCTTAATAGAGGCATCGCTATTTACCTCCAAGGATTTCTTCTTGTAATAAACAATTTCATCTTCATTTAAATAGTAAATAGTTCCACTTGAAAGCATTCTTGAACCTCGCGACCAGCTCACGATGAAAATAGTAGACTCGTCAAAATAGATAATAAAATATAAATTATCGTTAATTTTCACTGAAGGATATGAGCATCTCTAAGAAAATAGCAGAGAATTGAAATTATGAATAAAAAACCGGAATGAGCATAATAGCCGCCTCCGGTAGATACCAAGAAACTAGGTTAGATCACTTTTAAAGTGTTAAATCAATCACCTTTGAAGCAACCAATATATTTTAATCCTTTAAAATCACTACCTATAGCAGGAAAATTATCAACGTCAAGATTTGAATACCATAAAATGGCGTTTGCTTTATCAATTCCCAAGTTGGCGCATGTATTTCTTATTTTTTCCATCTCGCTTAGATCAACTGCTGCTTGCTCAAGTATCTCATTAAGAGGAACATCTTTTTCTTCTCTTGGTATTATTCCTATAAAGTCTTCATCGTACCACTTTGTGCCAAGATACTGACAAAATGCACAAACTTTATAGGAGGGATCCTCAAAATCCCCTTCAGTTGAGTAATCAAGCTCAAAATATTTCAAATAGTCTTTTTCGGAATCATAATTACTTCCTATCCAAAGATGTACAATATCCGCGTCGTAATTAGTATTCATCAAAAGCATCCTGTTCGTTTCATGTGGATCGAATGGTGTGTTTCTATAATGTCTATGGCTTGCATCTTAGTTTCAGCACTTTTTAAATCACTGATAAGTTTGTTATGGAAATGCCGCCCTGCTTTACTTCCATGATGAGGACCATTTGGGACAGGCATTCCATTTCTATCAGTGACATTAATAAATGTAATTTCGCTAGTCGGAACTGTCATTGCTTTAAGCTCTTCTGCGCTAAACCCTAACTCTTTCGCTTTAGATGCTATCGATACAGGGAACATTTCATGCATACCACCGGGACTTCGAAGAGCACTCTCAACAGCTGATTTATTATCGATAATATCCTGAACTGATGCGCCATTAAACCAGGAGTTAAACGTGCCTTTTTCCCAAGGAATCAAGCCTAATGGATCCACCCAAACCATTGGATCATTAACATAGGTGTAAGTATTCAATCCACCCTTTAACCCTATCGGGTCCGGCTGCGTATAGCGACCGCCGCGCGGGTCATAATATCTTAGCGTGTTATAGTGCAGCCCGGTTTCACGGTCAAGGTACTGTCCCTGAAAACGAAGGTTCTGCGGCACGCCCCAGCTCGCATTACACTGTTTCTGACAGGGTGCGCCCCCAGACAGAGAAGTTGCCGCGCCAGACGCTTTTGCCTTCCTCATCAGTCAGCCTGTCCGGCAGGCCGTTTATCTCGGTGTGGTACCAGTAAATATCACTATGCGCGCCTGTGCTGTCAATACGTGCCAGCGGTTCGTAGCTGTTTTCTGCATAAACATAGCGTACGCCTGTGTCTGGCCTGTGAGTGCTGCTTTCACCAACCAGTTGCATGCCCAGCCAGGCAAATTTTGTGCATTCCGGCTGCTCCTGACGGTGCCGCCAGACGCGTTTTTCCGTACGGCGTCCCAGCGCATCGTACAAGTATTGCGCGCGGCTGAATTCAATATCACCCTCAATCTGAACATCACTGATACGATGCTCACTGTCATAAAAAAAACGCTGCACAATACCCCGGTGGCTATCATGCCGCTCCGTCATACGACCAAAGCCATCATATTCCCAGCGCACACCATCCAGACGCCTCAGCATGTTATTCCGTACCGGATGCAAATCCTGTGTTGTCTGATTGTCTGCAGCGTCATACAAAAACTGTTCATCACAGCCCGGCATTATGCTTTGCGTCACCCTGCCAGCTGCATCGTATCCCCATAGCAACTGTCGGTATTTCTCCTGCGGCGACGACGGTGTGCCATCTGTATAAATCTGACGGATAATCTGATCGGCCTGATCCCACTGGTAACGTCTTTCTGCAATCAGCGTTTTACGCGGGTTGTCCAGACAGCGCCGATGGGAAATCCGTCCCGCCACGTCATAATATGTCTCCTGCGTTAGCACGCCCTGCGTGCGATTCGTTTCCCGGTGCAGACGGTCTCGCTGATATCCTGCCAGGGACAACTTTTTCGCGTTGAAGGAGAGTTGAATCTCCAGAAGATGTCCACTGCCGTAACGAAGAAAGTCGATTTTCTGTCCATCCGGGTATGACGTTGCACTCAGATTATTCAGTGCATCATATTGATGACAGTACTCCCCTGAATGATTTTTTTCGCTGATCAATCTGCCCAGTTTATTATAGGTAAATATCTGATATTCAGCATGTTCCGGGTCACGCATCTCAATAGCAGCCTGACGCCATTCCTGATATGGCGCGCGACAAATCTCTAATGCCAGGGCACTGTGCCGGAACTCGGTCCGATGCTCACATGTTTCACGCGCCGTCATTCGCCCCAGCGCATCATATTCATAGTTCGTGACTTGAGGCGGCATTTCGCTGCTGCTGTCCGGATAGCGGATAAGCGACTCTACCTGCTGGAGCGCATTGTAATGATACTCGGTCTTCCGTCCTGCATAATCCTGCTGCTGCTGCAATAATCCAGTCGAACTATAGCTAAAATGCCACTCCTGCATGTTGCTGTTAATTAATGTTGTCAGTCGCCCAGCCCGATTGAAACGAAACTGTGTTTTCTGGCCCGCCGGATCAACTGCCTCAATGACCTGACCACGGGAATTTAAAGTAACTTTATGCGCCAGAATACCTTCAATACTTTGCCCGCATAGTAAGCCGGCTTTATTGTATTCGAATCGGGTTTCACGTCCGTCCGGACGCGTTAAAATTTCAAGTCGCCCCGCCGGACTCCATGCAAATCGCTGTGTATTGCCCAGCGCATCCGTGATGCTTACCAGCCTTCCTGTATCATCATACTGACGGCGAGCAGGGTAACCGGAACAGTCTTCTTCGCGGATTAGTTGGCCACGACTGTCCCACCAGAAACAGTGCCGGTTACAATGAGCATCTATGCGCTCAACCAGATCTCCCTGTTCATTCCATTTAAAAAGCGTGGTTGCACCTTCCGGATCGGTCAGAGACACAACATCACCGGCTAGATTATACTCGTATTGCCATACTGCACCGTTCGGTAACACCTCTTTCAACGGGAGCGCATATAACGGATGCCAGGTTTTAAGCGTGGTGCGCTCCAGCGGATCGCGCTCCATCGTCAGATTTCCACGCGCATCAAAAGCGTACTCCCAGCGGGCTCCGTCGGGCTGTACCATCTCATTTAGCTGTTCACTGGTCCCAGCCCAGTTGAATGCCCAGCTACCGCCATGTTCATCGGTATAAGCCGTTATACGGTACAACATATCCCAGCGATGCTGACTGGATACACCTTCATCGTTACTCACATAGGCGATGCGTTCTTTTTCGTCAGTATTAATACGCCAGTTTTCCAGCACGCTTGCCTGTTCATCCAGCACCTGGTAGGAAGAAACTCGCCAGTGCCTGCTGTCCAGAGCGGGTTGCCACTGATACTGAACTTTCAGGCCGGTTGAAAAACTGTGCCATGCCAGCATGTCACTAGCCCGATCCCAGCCATACTGGCGCAAAACGATGTTGTCCGCATCGCTCACCATGATCAGCTGGTTCTGCTCGTTGTAACGGTAAGACACCATGCAGCGGCGCGTATTTCCACAAACCTGATATACTGCGCTAAGCCGTCCCCACTCCTGATACTCAAGCTCGACATCAAGTGCTTCATTATCACTAAAGATGCGTACCAACTGCCCCTGCTTATTCCATTCAAAATATTGAGCATTTTCATGGCGATCGTAGAGACGATGCAGGCGCCATTCGCCCATATTTAAGGGATCCGGTTCGTAAAGCTGGTGTTCGCCGTCATGATGCTGTATCACCATCGCACCGTTCGGGCTACAGAACAGTTTCAGACCTTCTTCCTGAAAATCAATGACGTCTCCTGTATTGACCTTGCCCATGCCCAACTCACGGCCAGTCATATCACGAAACATCAGTTGATTATCCGGCAAACGATACAAGCGGGTTTCAAAAGGCAGCATCCAGCCAGTACCTAATATCCCGGCTGCTAAGTTGCGACTGTGGTAAATACGCTGCCATCTGAGTGGTATGCGATCCGGTAGCACAAAATCGAGGTCTTCATCCTGTGCAAGGATTTTAGCGCCAGTAGCAATATTGACAGGAAATGCCGTACTACTGGCTTTAATGACTGCCTGAGCAGCGGCTTCGGTTGCGACGATGCCGCCGAGCGGGCAAATGATTTCTTTAGCAAGGCCGCGCAGAATCAGACGGCTGTAACCAAACTTGATCAGCTGTGGCAGTACCCCTGCCAGGGCCCCGCCCAGTAAATTACCAGCCATATACGCCAGCATGTTTTTACCGCTGTGGATGTCACGCACTGTAATGGTATCGCCGCCGATGCGTACACGGGGATTTTCGCTAATTTTAATAACTGCTTCACAAGTGCTTTTGTCACCATTACGCGCAGCAGGCTGGTTATTGATTAACACTTTTTTTGAACCCTGCGCGATAAAATTACTGCTGGTGACCATATGGCCTTTAGCACATGCGACTTTATCCTGCGGCATGGGTGCCGCATAAGGGTTTGCACTTTCCACCACAGGCTGAGTCAGGCTGGTCCAGACGCTTTTTCCCCAATCTTTAATGTCATCAGACGTAATGTGGCTAGCCTTCTCAGCCACTGACATAAGCGCAGCACCGGGATTCAGTGTTGTTTTCATTGCCATTGCTACGCCAGTAAGCGCAAGCATACCGATCCCCGCCCAGTCAATGCCTTCATCTTGGGCAACTGGCATATTAAGATAGCCACGATCCACAGTGCCGGCTGCGCGCGCTGCCTTTTTCCCCATTATCAACACATCGTCAGACCCACTGATGATGATCGCATCAGGCGGTCCGGGATCAATTACGCTGTCGACAAATTTGCCTGCAGCGTCGCCGATTTCCTCAAGTTTTCCGCTGAAAATCAGCCCGGCAATCGCTGCACCGCCAATCACCGCACCAATTCCTGTACCCGCTGCCAGCATCACTCCTGCAACGATGGCACCTTCTACCAGGCCTCCCACAAAATCGGCAAGCGCCGAGCTATGCACCAGGGGGTCGTCGATACGGGCTGCAATAAAATCCGTCATCGTCAGACTCCCAGTTGCATACCCGCTTTGACTGAGTTCCAGAGCGCATCTGTATCTGCATCAAAAGGGGTCGTTCGGCTAAAGGTCAGTACAAGGAGATGATCTTCCATTCGCACGATCGCTAGCTGTTCATACATCATGACATGCTGGTTCTCGAAAGAGAGTTTGACCTCTTTTGCAGACTGGCCCGCAATAGTGCTTGTCACCTGCTCACCCATTACAACCTTCTTCATTCGCTGCTTAATCCTGGCCAGCTGCTGGGAGAAATAGTCATTTTCTTCTTCAGGTGAGATATCCCATGCGCGGGTGATGACTAAAGTTGCATCACTGGCAGGAAATTTCAGAACATTGATGCTGTGATCCTGCCAGGCATCAGACAAGTTGAGGGTGCCCTCTGAAAGAGCAAATGATTTAATTTCCATTATTCTTTACTTCCCTGATTAAATGCCGCTTTTACAGCATTCTGAATTTGTGCTGATGTGGGCTCTGTATCAGAAGCAGCGGCAGGTTTACTAATATTTAAATCCAGCGTACCGCCGGTATTAATTTCACCCTGCCCGGACGCGTTCACTGTGAAATTTATACATTGCAGATTGACCTGACCGTTAGCGCCTAATTCCAGAATGGATTGACCAGCCACCAGACGTATTCCGGTATCAGAAGCTTGCACAATGCCTCCCTGCACTAGTTGTAAAAAACCACCACCAATTACCTCCGTATGTGAAAGCTGTGTTGCCTGCTCATGCGCACCGGCCACCTTACCTTTGTAGTCTCGATTAATGCTGACGGTTTGTGAGCCACCAACACTATGTGATTCATCATTTTTAACATGGGTATCCATGTTCTTTTGTGCCTGGATCCACAGGTGTTCTTCACCCGCCTTATCCTCAAACCTCAGCGCGTTCGCCGTATCCGCCGTGCCATCCTTCGACCGGCTTAAAAAACCCATCTGCGTCGCCGCAGCAGGCAGCGCCCACGGCGGCATGCTTGCCTCGTTATACACGCGGCCGATAATCAGCGGACGGTCCGGATCGCCGTTGATGAAGTCCACCACCACTTCGTCGTTAACGCGCGGGATCTGCACCCCGCCGAACCCCTGACCCGCCCAGGCGCTGGAGACGCGCACCCAGCAGGAGCTGGTGTCGTCGCCCTTCGCCAGACGGTCCCAGTGAAACTTCACCTTCACCCGCCCGTAGCGGTCGGTCCAGATCGACTCGCCTTTGGGGCCCACCACCTTCGCGGTCTGCGGACCGTGCGTTTTCGGCCACGGCGTCTCCGGCGGCGTGCGGTACGTCACCGACGACGGCAGCACCGTGAAGCTGATGTTGTGACGGCTGTCACTGGTGTCGCCGCTGGCGTAACTGTTCTCGGCGAAGTCATAGGTCGCCGAGGTCACCAGATATTCGCCGTTGTCGCTGAAGTGCGGCGCGTTGATGATGGCGAAGGTGAAGCCAGGCGCGATGCCGGTGGCGGTGCCCGACCCGCTGACGCTGTGGTGCTCGGCCTGCCACACCTCCTGACGGATGCGCGCGTAGGACTCGCCGTGGCTGTGGTCGACAAAGTGACCCGGCCAGTCGTAGACGTCCACCGAGCCCGGCACCGGCGACGCCGGGTTCTGCCGCGCCTGCAGCATCCACGCGTTCGGCTTGCGGAAGTCGTAGTCGTCGGTGCTGTAGATGCCCGGCGTCACGCTCTCCGCCAGCGACCACTGGCTGATGCCCTCTTCCGTCACCACGCCGCCCGACGGGGTGACGTGATAGGCGATGGTCTCATAGCCCGGAAACGCCTGGTGCTGGTCCGGCGCGTCGCACAGCACCAGCGTATGTTTGTCCGCCTCGTGGCGGAAGAAGTAGTAAATCCCCTCCAGCTCCATCAGGCGGCTGATGAAGTCCAGGCTGCTCTCCTGATACTGCACGCAGTACTCCCACACCCGGTAGTTGCCCGCCAGGCGCGTCTCTACGTTAACCGCGTACTCCTTCAGCAGCGTCTGCACAATCTGCGGCACCGTCTGGCTCTGGAAGATGCGCAGGTTGCGGTCGCGCCGCATCGGCCACAGGTCCGGCTCCACCGTCAGCTGGTAGACCGCGTAGCGGGTGCCGCTCAGCTCCTGGCTGCGCACCGCCACGCGGGTGATTTTGCCGTTGAGGTAGCGCGGACTCAGCGCGTTCATCAGGCCGTCGGTCGGCAGCAAAAAAGTGACCGGCTTGCCCAGCAGGGCGTGACGGTCGATGCGCGCGTCGGTGGCCAGCAGTTCGGCGGTGAGCACAAACGGACGGGACAGCGTCTCGGTGCCGGTGAGCGTATGGAACAGCAGGCCGTCCGCCGGCAGCTGTGCAGTAATGCGTGAGAACATAAGTAATCCCTGACTATTAACTGTGTGGATCGAGCAACCAGACGCCTTCTTCGCTGATGTTCAGCGTCTGCTGGCGGGTGCCACTCTGGCCGCTAATGGCAAAGGTATAGTTGCCCGGTGCAAGCTGCAGCGTCGCGAAGCCATTCACCGCCGGCACCAGCGCCTGCGGCTGACCGTTTACCTGAACGCGTTCCCCCTGCTGCAACCGGATATAAACCTGGGCGACAGGCGCGGGTGGCGGTGCGGGTTGTGGATCGGGTTCACGTGCGGCGGTCTGCGCCGGCTCAGAGGTCTGCGCCGGTGCGCTGGCAACGGTGTCCGGCGGAGTCTCAGACTGGGTCGGTGGCGCAGCCACCGGCTGGTTGACCGGTGCGACGGTGACGGCAGGCGCGCTGTTTTGCGCGACCTCAGCCGGCGATGACTCATTACCGCGTGACATCAGCAGACCGGCGCACAGGCCAACCAGCACACCCGCAGCCACCAGGCCTGGCAGAGCAAACCGGTGTCCCAGCAGCGTTTTAAGCGGCGAGGCGGGTTTGACCTCCTCCTCTTCTTCTGTGATCGGCACCAGCATCGTGCCTGGCCCACTCATTTTTGCACTGAGCAGCGGTTCCGGTTCACGTTCCGGCAGCGCCATCAGCACAGCAAAATCATCAATGCTCTGCGGACGATCTTCCGGTTTCAGCGCCAGCGCGCGATCGATGGCGCTGAGCAGCGCCGTCGAGTAGCCCGCCTGACGACGCTGCACCAGCGGCTGGTAGTTATCTTCGATGCTGCGCACTACGCTGACCGGTGGCGGTGCACCGGTAATCAGCGTATGCAGCACCGCGCCCAGCGCGTAAATATCGGTCCACGCGCCCTGCTCGCTCTCGTCGTTATCGCTGTACTGCTCAATCGGCGCATAGCCGGGACGCAGCATGGTCTCGCTCTCATCCGACAGGTTGCCGATGGTTTTACGCGCCGACCCGAAGTCCAGCAGAATCGGCTCGCCGCTGCTCTGAATCTGGATGTTATCCAGCGAGATATCACGGTGCAGGTAACCCGCTTCATGGATGGTTTTGATCGCGCCCAGCAGCGGCGGCAGCATGCGACGAATCCAGGCCTCATTCACCGACTGCGGATTCCGTTCGCGGAAGTTCGAGAGCGTGGTGCCGCTGTAGAACACCGTGCCCATATAAGCGGTGTCGTTCTGCACCCAGAAACGCAGCACGTGCAGCAGGTTCGGATGGTTAAAGCGCGCCAGCAGACGCGCCTCCTGAATAAAGCTGTTCAGTCCGGCGTGAAAAGTTTTGCTGAAACGTTCACTGCGCAGCACCAGATTAAGGTCATCGCTGCGCACCGCCAGTGACGCGGGCATAAACTCTTTGATGGCGATATCACGTTCCAGCTGGTGATCCCAGGCGCGATAGACGATACCAAAGCCACCACCGCCGATAACCTCTTTGATTTCAAACTCATTAAAGCGGTAACCCAGCGGCAGCGCGTTGGGGACATTCAGGGGTTGATCATGTTCCGACATATTCGAAAACTCTCTGATAACTAAGCTTTAAACAGCGAACTGGCAGACAAATTCGCCCTGCTCACAACGCACTTCGACGCGGCGATAGCGTTCATCGCGGGCGTGCGCACTCAGCAATATCTGGCTCATCTGCGGCAACAGCGTGTTAGTGAGGATGGCATCCACCATGCGACCGCCCGACTCCACCTCGGTACAGCGCTGGACGATCTGGCTCACCACCGACTCGTCAATCTGCGCCTCAATGCTATGGTTGTCCGCCAGACGACGCACAATGCGCGCCAGCTGCAGCCGCACAATCTCCGCCAGCATTTCATCGCTGAGCGGGTAATACGGCACCACCAGCAGACGGCCCAGCAGCGCAGGCGGGAACACCTCCAGCAGCGGCTTACGCAGCGCGGTGCTCAGGGCATCGGGATCGGGCATCAGTTCAGGATCAGCACACATCGCGCTGATCAACTGCGTGCCGACATTCGAGGTCAGAATGATGATGGTGTTACGGAAATCAATGTGGCGACCTTCGCCATCCTCCATCCAGCCCTTATCAAACACCTGGAAGAACAGCTCATGCACATCCGGATGGGCTTTCTCAATCTCATCCAGCAGCACCACGCTGTAGGGACGACGGCGAACGGCTTCGGTCAGCACGCCGCCTTCGCCGTAGCCGACGTAGCCCGGCGGAGCACCTTTCAGCGTCGAGACAGTGTGCGCCTCCTGAAACTCACTCATGTTGATGGTGATAATGTTCTGCTCGCCGCCATACAGCGACTCGGCCAGCGCCAGCGCGGTCTCGGTTTTACCGACACCGGACGGGCCGCACAGCATAAAGACACCTGCGGGCTTGTTGGGGTTATCCAGGCGGGCGCGCGTAGTGCGAACCCGTTTGGCGATCAGCTCCAGACCGTGACGCTGGCCGATAACGCGCTGGTTCAGGGTGTCAGCCAGATTCAGGACGGCGTCGATCTCATTCTTCACCATCCGGCCCAGTGGAATACCGGTCCAGTCCGAGACCACGGCAGCCACCACGCCTGCATCGACAGCGGCAAACAGCAGCGGCGAGTCGCCCTGCAGCGCCGTGAGTTGCTGCTGCGTTGCATCGCGCTGTTCACGCAGCGCCGGATCCTCTTCGGTTACACAGCGGGCGCGCAGCGCAATCAGCGTCTCAACCAGTTCGCGCTCCTGCAGCCAGCGCTGTTGCAGTGCATCACGTTCAGTTTCCAGGGCGGTGCGCTCTGCGGCAATCGCCTGCTGGCGGGTCACATCGCCAAGGCCGACGCGGATTTCACGTTCAATGATCTCCGCTTCAATCTCCAGCGCGGCCAGACGATGCAGACAATCTTCCAGCGCCGCAGGCTGTGCGCCCTGACTGACCGCCACGCGCGCGCAGGCAGTATCCAGCAGCGCCACCGCTTTATCGGGCAGCTGACGCGCCGGAATGTAGCGATGGGATAGTTTCACTGCCGCAGTGACTGCATCATCCAGCAACAGCACCCGATGGTGTTTCTCCAGCGCGCTAACGGTGCTGCGCAGCATCAGAATCGCTTTGGCTTCATCCGGCTCCTGCACCTGCACGGTCTGGAAGCGGCGGGTCAGCGCCGGATCTTTCTCGATGTACTTTTTGTATTCGGCCCAGGTGGTCGCGCCGATGGTGCGAAGCTGGCCGCGCGCCAGCGCCGGTTTCAGCAGGTTGGCGGCATCGCCGGTGCCCTGCTGACCACCCGCGCCAACCAGAGTGTGGATCTCATCGACAAACAGCACGATCGGCGTCGGGCTGGACTGCACCTCATTGATTAGCGCCTGCAGTCGCGCTTCGAACTCCCCTTTCATCCCGGCACCCGCCTGCAGCAGGCCGATATCCAGCAGCCAGAGCTGCACATCGCGCAGCGGCGCAGGCACATCTCCCGCAGCAATACGCAGCGCGAGGCCTTCGACCACCGCGGTTTTGCCGACGCCCGCTTCACCGGTCAGCAACGGGTTGTTCTGACGACGACGCATCAGGATATCGACCATCTGGCGGATCTCATCGTCACGCCCGGTTACCGGATCGATGCGGCCTTCACGGGCGCGCGCGGTCAGATCCTGTCCATACTGCTCCAGCGAACTGCCACTGGCCGCAGGCGCTGTACCAGCAGCATCTGCCGGCGCGCTCATCGCCTGCTGCGCTTCTTTGCTGTTGCTGAGCAGCGTGTCGAAATCCGCCAGCAGCGCATCGGCATTAACCCGGCTGAACTGGCCGGAGATGCCTTTCAGTACGCTGGCCAGGTTGAAGGTTTTCAGCATACCAATCAGCAGATGACCGCCGCGAATGCGGGTCGCGCCATATTTCAGCGAGGCATAAACCCACGCCCGCTCAACGGCGCTGTCGATATGCTCAGAGAGGTCGGAGACCGCACTGGCACCGCGAGGCAGGCGATCCAGCGCGGCAACGATGTCCTGAGTCAGGGCCTTTTCATCCAGTGAAAAATGTGTGATGACCTGCTGTAAGTCGCCATCCTGCTGCTGCATCAGTTGATGCAGCCAGTGCACCAGTTCGACATAGGGATTGCCGCGCAGTTTGCAAAAGGCGGTGGCGCTTTCCAGCGAGGTAAATAACAGCGTATCCAGTTTGCCGAATAGCACGGCACGGCTGATTTCTGACATAGGGGGCTCTCTTCAATGAAAGACGCAGGCTGTGTAACAGGGAAAGCGGCTGGGCTAGCGTGAAGCAGCCTCAACCTCAAACATGAAATCTTCACGATCGTGCGGCTGCGGCATCTGCCCCAGCCAGCTGGTGTAGCCGAGTCGGGCAGTGCCGCCCAGCGCCACACCCTGCACCTCGTCAGCGGCCAGGATCAGACTGAGATCCCATTGCATTTCGATGCCAAGGTAGTGACGCACCCAGTCGCGCACTTCCTGCGCGCCGGGCGCATCCGGCAGAAAATGGGCATACTGCGCGGCGTTGAGCGGGCCCAGGTGCAGGCGAAAACGGTGCTGCACATCACGTACCGCCACACCGAGAAACGCGGAGGCGCCCAGCCGGGGCATGTGACGTCCCGCGCCCAGTCGGGCCTGATCGCGGCTGTCCAGCGTCAGCCAGTGCGGCAGGTTCTGCGTGAGCCGGACCGGTACGCCAAAGTAGTGGCGCAGAATGCGCACCAGCCCTTCCGCATCATGACCGTGACGGCTGAGATGGCCCACCAGCATCAGTCGGGCATGGAGACTCAGCGAGCTGGCCTGCTGCTGGGCCGGCAAGCCGATGCCCGCCAGACAGGCGAGATAGTTCAAAAAGCGACTGTCGTCGGGACGATCCAGCGACACGGTCGGCTGCGCATCCGCCCAGGCACGATAGAACAGCAGCGTGGCGCGGTGGTGAAACAGGTCAGCAAACGCCGACAGGCTGTGATCCTGATGATGCACGATGCGTTCATGCACATATTCGGTCAGATGGGTTGGCAGCGGGCCGTTGGGGCCAAACAGGCCAAAGCTGTAGATCGACAGCTCATGACGCTCCGAACCCTCACGCGGGGTGGCACTGGCGACGGTGGCCGGTGCAAACGCCAGTGACGGCGTCTGACCGATGCGTACCGATTCGAACTTCGGCAGCGGCGCACGGCCCAGCGGATAGCGCTGACCGCCCTGCGCGTCCAGCCTTCGCAGCAGCTGAAACAGATCGTAGCTCCACGGCGCGGCCATGACTTTCTGCCAGAAATCATCCGGCAGTCGGATCAGACGCGGCAGCGTAATGACTTTTTCGCCACTCATATCAGCGCTTTCCGGCCCATGCGCGGCGGCCAGTAGCCCACTTCCCCGCGCTGCTGGCTGTTCAGGGTGAACTCTGTGAAGCTGTTAAGTGCCACCAGCCGGCCACAAACCCGCTCCAGTACGCTGCCAAACAGCCATGGGCTGGCACCCGAAAACGCCTGCTCATCCACTTCCAGCGTGATGCTGACACCGCGCGCAAACACCACCGGCCCTGGCTCAGGCACACGGCGGTTTACCGCGCTGAGCGTACAGTGACGAATGCCGTCAATCTGGCGGGCAACCGGCGCTTCGGCGAGATTAGCGTAGAGGCTCAGCAACTGGCGCAGCGCCGCCGCACCTTCCCCGTCGCTGCTGTCCATCAGACTGAGATAGTTCATCTGCAGATGGCTGATCAGCCGCCATGCTGAAAGGCCTTCTGCCAGCGCCGGACGTGGTGGCGTCGGTCCTTTGCACAGCTTCAGCTCCGACACCGGAATGGAATCCGGCATCACGAAATTGCCCTGATCCTGCTGCAGCATCAGCGGCAGATCGCGGCTGGTACACATCACCTCGGCAGAGAGATAGCGCACGTCGTCGCGCCACGGCGCATGATGCTCATCCACCAGCGACAGAAACACTTCTGAACCGATGTAGCCGGTGCGCGTGCCATAACGTTGTGCCTGCTCTGACAGGGTGCGCTGTTCGCGGCGCAGCGAGAAGTAGGCGCCATAGTCACCCTGATCGCCGCTGAAGGTGCTCCAGAACGGGCGGAATACCTGCTCTTCCCGCTTGCCCTCTACGGTGGCAAACAGCCGCTGCACCGAATGTACCTCATAATCCAACGGCCGGATGTTATCCACTACCAGATGATATTCATGCTGACTGTCGCTGACCTTCAGACGCTCGGCGGTTTTCGGGAAGAGGTTAATGACCGGCGTGCAGTGCAGCGCCAGATGGCTGTGATCGACCACGCTTTCCAGCGCGCTGTCCGCTTTGTCGAGCAGGATGATGATGTCGAACGCCGTGGCGTTGTCGCAGCGGCGCAAAAACGGGCCGAGCTGACTCAGGCTGATAAACTGAAAGCGTGCCGGAAAAGCGAAATATTCCTGCAACAGACGATAGCCGTCGAAGTTGCGCAGGTCGTCGGGCAGCAGCGCCTGCTCTGGCGCAAAACCCTCCTGCTGCAGGGCGTCATCTGTCAGCACCTGACGCTGTGGCCGTTTCTCTACCGACTGCAGCACGATACCTACCCGATGCTGCATCAGCAGCTCAAGCAGCTTCAGCGCCTGAATATCCGGGCCGCTGAGGAACAGCATCAGGTCCTCGACGTTGAGCTGACTCAGCGAGGAGATCCCTTCACAGGTGATACGGATGCGCAGCGCACTTGCCGCGCCCAGGCCCGTGAGTTTCAGCTCGCCAGAAGGCAGATCACCTGGCACGCCGCCGAGGCTGGCTTCAGTGATGCGCAGCGGATGCAGCACCACATCGTGTGCGGTGGAGTAGCTGCAGGTCACCCCGGTTTTTTTCAGGTTCTGGCTCTCCATCATGGTGCCACGCGGCACCCGGAAACCCTGAGTGATATCACCTTTGCGGCTGTCCGGCGTCAGCTGCGCAATCGCCATGGAGGGCGTTGGCGAGAGATAAGATGGCGCAATCATCTCCAGCAGACGCTGTGAGAAGCGCGGAAACTCCGCATCCATCTTCAGCTGCACGCGCGACGTCAGGAAGGCAAACCCTTCCATCAGCCGTTCCACATAGGGGTCCGCCACGTCAATGCCATGCATGCCAAGACGTCCCGCCACTTTCGGGTAGCGCGTCGCAAACTCTGCCCCCATCTCGCGCAGGTAGGCCAGTTCACGGTTGTAGTAGTCGAGCAGATTGCTGTCCATGGTTATCCTGCATCCTGAAGTTCGAAATGGCCGCTCTCCAGATCAACCTGAGTGCGGAACAGAAACGCCAGTGGATAAGGCACACACCAGAGCCGCCCTTTGATCTCAATCGACAGCACGTTGTGCAGGCTGAGCGAGCCGAGATCGCTGACGCAGCGCACCTGCAGCCCCTGCGGCAGAATACGCGGCTCGAAGTGCAGAATGGCGTTGGTCATTTTGCGCTGCATATCCTGCCATTCAATATCGGAGACGTTCTGCCCGGCCAGCGGCGCAACGCCGAAATTCCAGACCGAGCGCTGCACCTGATCGAAACCACTGAGATCCTGCTGCGCTTCGTTATTAATGGTGTTGAACAGCCACTGCAGATCGCGCAGGACGTGGCGACGCAGCGTGCTGTGGCTGATCAGCATGCTGTTCTCCGCCTCCTGCTGCTTGTCCGGCGCGTTGTCGGTCAGGCGATCCAGCAATGAGGATTGCAGCTTGTCGCGGGCGGTCAACGCATCGCGCTTTTTGCGCGCGCGAAAGCCGCCGTGCAGCTGGGCATAGCCATCATTGTGCGCGCCTGAATCATGACTCATCGGCAGACTCTGTATTGTCGAACGTGACCTGCTGCAGGCTCAGCAGCGAGAATTCCGCGCTGTCGCTGAGCCACATTTTTTGTCCCTGGCCAATGAACTGATCCGTATCATCGCCAAGTGGCTTCCATTCGGTGACGCTGGCACGCAGAAAACGCTCGTCTGCACCCGCCAGCAGCGGATAGCGCGCCGGAATCTGACACACCTGCTCGCTGCCATCCACCAGCTGCACGCGTGTGTGACGCCACACCAGATCGGTGACGCTGGCAGGCGCCTGGAACTGCATCTCACGAATGGCGGCAAACGGGATCCAGTAGTAACGCCCCTGATTGATCACTTCACACACCGGACCGAAACGGCTGTCGCCATCCATCAGCCAGCTGAATGCGGTTGGCTGATCCTGTTGGGTGGCGGTGCCGGGATTGGCGTCGGCGAGGTCGAGTGCCTCAGCCCGCAGTGCAGTGCCGCGCGCGACATCACCCGCGGTGTCGGCCTGTAAGGCGGCCAGCAGTGTGTCGCACCAGTGCCAGGCGCTGCCCGGCAGTACCGGATCGGCCTCACCGCGCAGTACCGCGTCACGCTGCAGTTCACCGGCGATCGCCTGCTGCAACAGATTGACGGTTGGTTGCGCCTGCGGACTTAACGCCAGCCAGGATTGCAACTGCGTCTGCGCGCGCGACCAGTTACCTGACAGGCAAAGCAATTGCACAAAGGCAGCCCGCAGATCGGCATTTGCCGGATTCGCCTGAATCTGGCGGGTGACGTCAGCCAGTGTTTCGCCGAGCGTGGCGTTAGCCAGAAGGTGTTGTAAGGATTCCATGCAAACTCCTTTTGCGTCAGTTAAGGGTGCGATAGACCGCAGCGGCGGGATCTTTCAGTTCAGGATGCAGTTTTTCCACCAGCTGTACGCTGAGCGTGCCATCCCCACTGACCCACGGTGACCAGACTTTGCGAACTTCCTGCAGACGCGCCTGAACCGCACTCTCATCAGCCGCTTCGCTGGCGGGCATCTGCACCACCACCTGACGCACCGCCTGCCAGCCGTTAAAACGGTTACTGAACGGAAGAACCAGCCAGCTGTCAGGGGATTTTTCGTTGCTCAGCACCATACGCTCGCTATTGACCGTGGTGATGTTGAGTTCGGCCGTGGATGACTGATTGCTCAGGCCCGCCACCGGGAAACCCTGCAGGAAGGTCACGCCGATTGCCGCAGATGCACCGTTACCTTGCTGAGTCAGGCGGCTTTGCCCGCTGAGCCAGCCGTCAGAACCGCAGACCAGCCCCTGTTTTGCGGGAACAAACAGCGCGCTACCCTGCGCCGGATGCTGCCACCAGGTGCGGAAATGGCAGCCATCCAGCAGACTGAATTGCAGCCACGGCGAGGTATCCGCCTGGGCGGCATTGCGCAGAGCGTCAACAGGCACGGCCGCCGTGGTTGGCTGTTGCTGTTGCTGCTGCGGTGCCGCTGGCGTCACCACGGTTTTCCACTGCTGCGCACGAGCGGCACTGCCGGTGGCGATTTCACTGCCCTCTGGATCGGTCAGCTGCCAGTGCAGTTGCTGCAGCGGTTTACACTGCGTGGCCATCAGTCCGGCTACCCGTGGCAAGAACTCTTTTAAAACAGTCGGGTTTTTCTCACCCATCGTGACGATGCGCAGGTTAATGGTGCTGTTACACCAGCTCGACAGCTGATTGTTTTTGACGTCATCAATCCAGACATCCAGTTTCTGTGCCGGGGACTGTACGATGCGATAGTTTTCAGCATAAGCCTGCGTGCTGAGCACCAGCGCAGCCAGACCCAGTAATCCATATTTCATGTTGGCGTTCTCAATCTCGCAGAGGGAAGAACTGCGCCGCTTCAGAGAGCGAGTGCAGCAAGGTGGTGTCCTGGGGCGATCCAATCCAGACGGCCAGCGCGCTGAAATTATCCTGCTGCCCCTGATCCGACTGATCGTTTTTGATGATTTGCTGCATCAGCGTCAGCCACTCTTCCGGTGTGTTCACCATGTGCAGTGACTGCTGCATCTGCTCCAGCGATACGCCATGCCAGAAACCATCGGTGCAGAGTAAAAAGGCATCGCCATCTTCGATTTCGACCACGTCGCTGTAACTGGCGTCACGCTGCTCATCACCCATCCCCAGCGCAAAATAGAGCAGGTTGCTGTTGATGCCTTCGGTGCGATGTCCGGCATCTTTCATCTGCTGCACCAGGCTGTGGTCGGTGGTGACAAGATAGAGATAGCCGCGACGAAACAGATAGAGGCGGCTATCGCCTGCATGGGCCCAGCAGGCAAGATGGTAGTCGCGGTCAATGAACAGGCTGACCAGCGTGGTCCCCATCCGGCTGTGTTCGCTGCTGGCTTTCTGCTGCTGCCGGATGGCGTGGTTCGCGTGATTAACGTAGTTGCGAATCGACTGCGCATTGAGGTGCGCATCGCCATCAAAGGCCTGCAGCAGGCTGCTGCGGGCGATGGCGGCCGCCCTGTCACCGCCGGGAAACCCGGCTACACCGTCGCAGACGACAAAGCAGGCTGAACGCGTACCGATGACATCACCGATCTGATCCTGATTACTGGCGCGATCGCCCTGATTGGACGTCGAGGCAATAGTGATATTCATGCGTCATCCGTGTGGGTTTGTGAGTCTTTGTACTGATTGACTTCCAGGTCATAGGCGTGCAGAAACGCTTCGCCAAACAGGGTATGAAAGTCGTCTTCGATCTCGCCCGCTGTCTCGCCGTAGCGCTCAACAAAATGCTCCCACAGTGCTGCTTTGCGGCTGCCCGGCAGACCAATACGTGACACTGAACCTGCCTGACGCGCCTCTTCTTCCAGCTGCTCCGGGTTAAAGGATTGCAGCATTGAGGCGATAATGGCGCGGATACCGGCGATCATGCCCAGCTGGTGCGCCTGCAGATCGATCAGCGCATCACGCACCGCCTGACGCGGCGGCATAAAGCCCGGCATCCGGCTGCCGAACATCTGCATTAATACGGTTTTACCCGACGGCAGCAGCTTGAAGGGGTTGTTGGCATCATCAAGGATCACCGTCATGTCGGCTTTGACGCCGCGCTTGAGGATCGAACGCGACGACAGCAGTGCCACCGTGCCCTGTGAGAACATGCTGAGCATCTGACCAAACTGCAGCATCTGTTCGCGATCAAACTGTGGCGTCGGCTGCAGGTCACGCAGGCCCATGCCTTCCAGCAGCGCATCCAGCAGTTCGCCCTTGAGGGCGTCGCCGCTGCTCTGGCTCGGTGTTGAGGGAGGAACTGCAGCGGCATGATGATGACCGGAAGCAACCGGATCGATGCGCAGGCGCCCTTTGGGCGTCGGCGATGGCGTGCGCTGCACTGTCTGGGGCGTGGGCAGCGTGATCCCGCCGTAGTCGTTCTGCGGATTCACCGCGTCAGGCTGGCTGGACTCCGCTTCATCCGCCTGGCGTGGGGCTTCGCTGTGCACCTGGCTCTGAGGCTGGTCATCAACCGGTAAGTCGATACCGCTGAACAGCGGTGAGTTTTCCATTTCGTTCAGGCTGACGGAGACCTGCTCGGGTTCGTGTGCAGTAACCGGCTCAGGCTTTGCCTCTTGCTGAGGCGATACCGGCGACGTGGACGGTTTCGCTGTCGGCAGCTCCGGCTGTGCCAGCGGCACCGCATTGCCCATCATCAGTCCTAATGGATCGTCATGGTTGCGCACATCAGTCTGGCTCTCGCCGTCAAACAGACTAAGCGGGTCCAGTTCAGCGGCGGGCGCTTCAGCCTGCTTTGGCGCGTTATGCTGCTGAGCCGACAGCGTGCTCGGCGTCCGATCGTCAAAAATGCTCTGCTGTGCGAAGAGCGCATCGCCGTCATCAAACAGGCTGCTGCTTTTGGGCTTCTGACCATAATCCAGCGGCGCATCGTTGATCAGTTGCGCCAGCGGATCTTCCGGATTCCGGTCAGCAGCAGCAGGTGTGGTGAGCGGATGGGCATCCGGCATCTCCGGCACCGCTTTGCGTTTAGAGAGATCGTCTGAAATCGAAAACTCTTTCGCCAGGCTGTCCCAGATTTCGCTGGGAATGGCAGCGGTGGTGCTGGCTTTTTCGGCTGCAGGTTCGCGAACAGGTGCAGCGGGCTGCACGGGTTCAGGACGAGGAGCGGCCCTTTCCATCTGCGGCTGATGATCACCGTTGAGGTCGCTGACCAGCAGCTGATAATCATCAATGCCGAGAATGTCTCCATCCTGCAGTTCAACCTGCCGACCGCGCTCCAGCGGAATATCGTTGAGCAGCACACGTGTCACATTGCCACGGTTGGTCAGGCGACATTCGCCGTTCGCGGTGATGTGCACAATCGCCTGCAGGCGGGAGAGCGTCCGGTCATCATCTGGCAGCACCAGATTGTTATCCACGCCGCGACCAATGGTGCCGCCGGGCGGGAAGAAATCACAATGAGTCTGAGGCGGCTGTTGGCCCGGTTTAGTCGTTATTATCGTAAAGCGCATAACGGATTCCTGCGGTTAGCGGTTCGGCATCTATACCGCGCACCTCTCAGGGAAAGGCGCGGGGTATAGGGAGCGGGAGATTTTAGAATTGGTTTTCTTAAATAGCTGGCGGTTAATTAAGACTTATAAACAGAAAAGCCATCATATTTAGTTAAGCCGATAACATTGCGTTAAAGGTTTATTTTTAACTAACGAACAGGGTAATAATTAAAATAAATTCAAAGATAATCTTATTATGAGCACCAGAGACTCTCTTGCTTAAATAGCATTTATTCAGAATCATTTACAGGCATTGAAAAAACGGGATTAAAGCGTAACGCCATGCGCGATAGTTAAAGAGAATGTCGTGCCCGACTTGTAAAGCCTGAGCAAGGAAAATCATCAGTAAGGCAGTTGTTTCAGAAGAGCAATACGCTCTTTATCGATGCGGATAACACAGAGATTAGTCGCCACCGCACTCGCATTGCTGCCTTCTTCAGCCGCAAAGGCCTCCAGCCTGCACTGTCCATCACGATACTTCAGCCAGTTGCGCTGGGTATCTACCAGCGTTGCGACATAGTCATCAGCCAGTTTTTTCTGTGTGCCGTACATCTGTACAATCCGCTTTTTAGCCGTCTGGTACGCTTTGTTCAGGTCATCTTCCGCCAGCGTCTTCTGCTGAACAGTACACTGAAACAGCGTGCCGTCTGAAGGCTGTTTTGCACAGGTCTCATCAGCGATCGCTGAAGCACTTACGGAAAGGGACACACCGATCAAAACCAGTTTACTTATTCTTTTCATAATTATCTCAGCACTCTTAACGATCAATGATAGGGAATCAACTTAAGCTTTATGATTCTTTGCTCGTTAAGCTCAGAAGTGCACATATTAAAATTAGCGTTACTTAAATGACTTCCTTTATCTGCAAGATAAGAAGCCAGTTTACAGTCATTATCCCGGTACTGTAGCCACGCTCGTTGAGCGTCAGTTAATGTACTCATATATTGACTAAGCGCTTTATTATCACCTTCAAAAAGAGTTTCAACTCTGGCTTTAGCCAGTTTATATTCTTTATTTAAATCAATCTCAGTCTGGCTTCTGTTTTTCCGGGCGCAATTGTAAACTTCCTGGTCGTTATTCCCTTTTGAACAATCACTCATTGCGTGGACGGGCGAAACATACATAACCGTGATAGACAGCAATATAGAAAAACATGTTCTCATTAAAATCTTTACCTGTAATAACTTACCCATGCCTGAGCAAATGGGCAGGCTCATTATGCAGCACTTTATAAGCGGTTTATTTCATCACGCCAACATCCTGAGCAATAACATTCCCCTTGAATGTCACGATATAATCCCAGAGGTTATCGCCCTTCTGACTGGGATAAAAAGAATACTCGTACTTTCCATTCGTAAAGCGATATCCCCTGAAGTCGCAGACATCAGGGCAATTTGTATTGATGGTCTCGCCTTTAAGGACAATTGAAGAATTATCTTTTACTTTTCTGGACTTGAGCGAAACGTTATCACAGGTAAGATTACCTTCCTCACAACTATAGGTGATATCCGCCTTGAATATTTTTCCTTCAAAGTGTGAAACTGATTTTGCTAAAGACAATGAAGGCAAACCAATAAGCACCATGATAATAATATGGATTATTTTCTTTATCATATGTTGATTCCATTTACGAGTCACTATCATGCTGAGCTTCAGCTGTAATACGCGATTACATTTAACTAAAAACATCTTCTATGAAAATTCATTTATGATATTTAGCGTTACTGTATCCTTGGAGCTTTCCACAAAAAAGAAATTAATTTTTATATTTATTATAGAGAGATTCAGCATCCTGGCTTTGCGCAAGTAGCGTGCATTTCATCATATTGAAATTTCCTGAAACCGAGCCTGTAAGGTTCATCTTCAGATAGTCATTGATTAACTTATCGCCCTCGCTGAATGCTTCAACGGGAAGATGGCTTATCTCTAACCAGGCTGACGCGCTTTTAAAGGCATCATCAGTGAAAGCCTTGTCAGTGGTAGCTCTACCTGCGCAACGGTTGAGAAGCCAGTTGCTGAAAATCTGCGGTTGTTTAAACGAGTCAGGGGCAGGAGGCGTTATCGCCAGCGCCGCAGGAGATGACGTCAGAGCCAGTAAAATCAGTAACTTTTTCATTTCAGTATCCACAGGGAGGCAACATCAGGAACAAAACTACCATTTTCTGCACCACCCAGGAAGTGACAGGTATCAGAGCAGATATTGCCGTCAGAGTGTCACACGCCCTCGGGCATTGCTGCAGTCTTATCCCTAACCTCAGTTAAATACATAAACGAAAACTGCCATAAAAACAGCCCAGCCAACGGTCAGGAAAAATGTAAACTGGTAAAGGTGGAGCGTTTTTTCCATCCACACCATTTTCTCTCTGGGTTGTTGCTGCACAAATTCATAGGCCTGAATACTGACATTTTCAGACTTAGAAAAACGCATTTTCCGCCCCTTTCTGAGATTCATGAAAAATGCTACTTTCTGATAATTAGCATAGAATCCCAAATGGTTTGCAACTTTAGTGGTCAAGTCTAGTTGCAACCCTGTACTTTGATAAAGATTGATAAAATCCTGATAAGCTTTTTGATTAACTCTAAAGAACCACGCAGTATAAACATGCAGCGAAATAACTAAAACAGATAAAATTAAGCTGCCATACATAAAAAAATCATACCAAATCATAAAATCTTATCCATCAAAATACCCGCCCCTTTTTCACCCAGCTTAGCAGAGCCATAACCACCCACTGTGGAAACCAACTATTCCACAAGCTAACGCACCAATGCCTCCGGTTGCAACACCCAGTGCCACACAGGCAGATGTTGCAAGTGTTGCAGACGCCGCACCACCTAAGATAGCTGCAGTCGTGCTTGCTGCAAACTTAGAATACTCTTTCACCGCCACTTTAGAGCATTCATTTTCTCTTTCTTTAGTACAACTGTGATAAACCTCATTAGTCGTATTTACAGCACTAAATCCTATCGAAACCCACCCACCCATTTTCATGAATTTTGCTGCTTTGGCTGCACTATCTACATAGGTCGAATAACCACGTATTGCTGTTGTGCCTGCCGTTTGCCAATCATGGATGATAGAGGAACTGGAAAGGTTTAATGCATGTTTTATCTTCTCGTAGGGGCGCAAATTCAGCACAAATCGGGATAAACGATTCAGTAACACTTCAAGCTCACCAAACAACCGCTTCCGCTCAACAAAAAACTGCTGACCGAACAATGTTCCAGATGTCAGATATTGATTACGATAGGCATTTTCAATGGCGGTAAGTTTATTGCCAATTTCATTAAAATACTTCTCGCCTGCGTCACCTATGATACCTGAGGCTTTATCCATAAAGTTGGTAATTGCAGCAATAGAGGCATAATGGCGGTTAAAGAAATCAGCCTCATCAACCGTCAGATGAGTGACACTATTATTGGTTCTGGATTTAGCCTCTTCCAGAGTGCGCATGGCTGCAGGATGATTGTTACCGTCAGGGTCAGCAACGATTAAAATCTGGCCTGGTTTAGCCCATGCAACATCAGCATTTAATTGCAAAAAATAGTTCGCGGCAGACATATTGCGCGTGCCATAAAGCCACATTGCCTGCTCAGTCAGTCTTCCCGGACGCTGAACAACACAAAATCCCGGCTCAATTGAATTTTTTTCAGCCATAAACAACCTCCTTTTGCAATTAAATGAGCAAAACGTATAACCACTGCATTAATTCATTAATTTTAATGAAGATACGCCCCCTTTTCGGAGGCGTCGTTTATTACGCTTCTTTGTTGCCTTTGATGTCCCAGCCTGCGCTGCTCTCTGCGCCTTTGCCGCCGGAAGCGCTCTGCTCCCAGTACTGCTGCTTCACTTTGGATGCCTGGAAGGAGTAAGTCATTCCGAGGGTATCGCCGTTGTCGGAGCCATTGTAATTCACAGCGGTCACCAGAACGTCTTCCAGGGTGATGCGTGCATACTCAACCTGAGAGCCGCCCGCTTTACAGATAGAGAGTTCAACTTTAGCGAGATGCTTACCGCTTGCGCAGTTCTTCAGCAGCGCCGTAGTTGACTTATCGATTAATGCATTCACGTGCAGGTCGTTAAAGTTAACCTTACCGGCACCGCCGCCGCCGCCAACAGACATGTTGCCTGGCTGAGAGGCACCCCATGAGAAAGAGGTAATATCGGTCCAGCCAGTGTGGTTTGAGTCTTTCGACTCGCCAGTAACACCGTCAACCTTCATAAACATATCAATAGCCATTATCTTTCACTCTTTATTGGTTGAGATTATTGCTTTCAAAAAAGCAAGGATATGGCAAAAAGAAAAGCATGGGGCTGAATAAAACAGTCCATATTTTACCTTTGCCTTGCTTCTGAAATATCGTCATAAACGATATTTCAGATACCGAATTACCAGACATTAAGCCGGGCAATATATATTCATCTTTTCATAATGCGGAATCGAGGTTTTCACCTTGTATTCAGAAAGCAGAGAAGCACTTAATAAATTCTTCTTAGCTTATCTCCTGCCCAGTAAAAACCTAACGAAACAGTGACTGAAAGAGTAATCAGAATACCGTTAATTATTTTCATCATTATCGTGACATTCCAGTCACAGAAGAAAATGAAATAACCTGTACAGCTGAATAAAATCAGGCCAGAAATAAATTTCAGCAGGAGATGTAATAAATACAGGACTAGCTTTTTAACCATGCTGTCATCCTCCCTGACACTCATTTCAGCAAACTTTCTGTCAGGCATCAGGCGCAAACCCCTTTCGCGCCTGAAAACCTTGCGACTCAACGTTTAAGCATTGTCATTCTTCAGTGACGGCAGCTTAGAAACCAGACGCAGCGAAACGGTCAGGCCTTCCAGCTGGTAGTGCGGACGCAGGAAGAACTTCGCAGCGTAATAGCCAGGGTTGTCTTCCTGCTCTTCCACATTCACCTCGGCAGCAGCCAGCGGCTTGCGGGACTTGGTCTCCTGCGAGGAGTTAGCCGGATCGCCATCGACGTAGTTCATCACCCAGTCGTTCAGCCAGCGTTCCATCTCGTCGCGCTCGCGGAAAGAGCCGATCTTGTCACGCACAATGCACTTCAGGTAATGCGCGAAGCGACAGCAGGCGAACAGGTAAGGCAGACGCGCCGCCAGACGGGCATTGGCGGTGGCATCGGCGTCGTGATACTCCATCGGCTTCTGCAGTGACTGCGCACCGATAAAGGCGGCGAAGTCAGAGTTTTTGCGATGCACCAGCGGCATAAAGCCGTTTTTCGCCAGTTCGGCTTCGCGACGATCGCTGATAGCGATTTCGGTCGGGCACTTCATGTCCACGCCGCCGTCATCGCTCGGGAAGGTGTGGCACGGCAGGTTTTCCACTGCACCGCCCGACTCCACGCCGCGGATCGCCGTACACCAGCCATACTCTTTAAATGAGCGGTTGATGTTGGCGGCCATGGCGTAGGCGGCATTGCTCCAGGTGTAGTTGCCGTGATCGGAACCGTCGGTCTGCTCTTCGAAGTCGAAGCTGTCGACCGGGTTGGTACGAATGCCATAAGGCAGACGCGCCAGGAAACGCGGCATCACCAGACCCAGATAGCGTGCATCTTCCGATTCACGCAGGCTGCGCCAGGCAGCATATTCGGTGTTCTGGAAGATCTTGGTCAGATCGCGTGGGTTCGCCAGCTCCTGCCAGGACTCCATCTGCATCACTTCCGGCGCGGTACCGGTAATGAACGGACAGTGCGCGGCCGAACCGATACGTGCCATCTCACCCAGCAGCTCAACATCCTGCGGGCTATGATCGAAGTAGTAGTCACCCACCAGGCAGCCAAACGGCTCGCCGCCGAACTGACCATACTCCTGCTCATAAATCTTCTTGAACAGCGGGCTTTGATCCCAGCCGGCACCCTTGTAACGCTTCAGAGTACGACCCAGCTCCTGCTTGGAGATGCTCATAAAGCGGATTTTCAGCATCTCGTCAGTTTCGGTATTGTTCACCAGATAGCTCAGGCCGCGCCAGGCGCTTTCCAGCGACTGAAACTCCGGGTGGTGAATAATCTGGTTTACCTGCTGCGACAGCTTTTCGTCGATCTCCGCAATCAGCGCCTGAATGGTCCGATACGCATCGCTGGAGACGGTGACGGTGTTTTCCAGCGCCTGCTGCGCCAGAGTTTTCACCGCGCTTTCGACCGCCGCGCGCGCCTGATCGCTTTTTGGCCGGAACTCTTTATTCAGCAGCGCACTGAACTCATCCTGACTGAAACTGGCTGCGCCCTGCGACTGCGGTTGTTGTGAAGTCTGCGTCATGCCTGCGGCTCCTTACCTTCAGTGGCCTCATCCTGCTTTGGCAGATGGGTCAGGGCCTGCAACAGCGTAGGATCCTGCAGCACCTTACCAATCAGCTCTTCCGCACCGTTTTTGCCGTCCATATAGGTCAGCAGGTTCGCCAGCTGGGTACGCGCTTCCAGCAGCTTGCTCAGTGGCTCGACGTTACGGGCCACCGCATCCGGCGAAAAGTCATCCATGCTGTCAAAGGTGAGATCGATGTTCAGCTTGCCTTCGCCATTCAGGGTGTTGTCCACCTGGAACGCGGCGCGCGGCTTCAGCGCTTTCATGCGCTCATCGAAGTTGTCGATGTCGATCTCCAGGAATTTCCGTTCGTCGATGCCCGGCTGCGGCTCCAGCGGTTTACCCACCAGATCCGCCAGCACGCCCATCACAAACGGCAGCTGGATTTTGCGTTCCGCGCCATAAATTTCCACGTCATATTCAATCTGAACGCGAGGCGCGCGATTGCGGGCAATGAACTTCTGCCCACTGGATTTGCTTGTTGCCATGGTTTTCTCCATCAATGATGCGCGGATAATGTGTCACAGCAGGCGCGCAGGTCCCGCTGTGTGAGTGGGTCACGCCTGCTTAGTCGCGACGTCCGAAAATGGTTTCCAGCTGATGAACGCCATCGGGTGCCAGTTCGCGGATGATCTCCAGAAAGTCGCGCTCGATTAAGCGCTGTACCCGATCAATCATCAGCGGGGCCGGATGACTCGGCTCATGCTGGGTGAAGTACAGTTTCACTTTCTCCAGCATCAGCTGCGCGTCGGCGCGGGAACTGATCTGTACCGTGCGCCAGTCCGCTGCAGCGCGCGGGGCCGCTGCGACAGCCGCCGGTGCAGCGGCTTCTGCGGGCTGTTCCGCCGCTGCGGTGGGAATCAGCTGGCTGAGGTCCGTGGCCTGGCAGCGTTCGGCGATCAGTGCAATCTGTCGGCGCATCTGTATCAGTTCCGGCACTGCCGCCTCGCCCAGCCGTTCGGCGATGGTTTCGCAGATGGTTTGCAGCCGCTCATGAATCTGCAGTACCGCCTCAATGCCGGGCTGGTCGCCGCGTGCCAGTTCGTCGATCAGACGCGGCAGGCCGCCGGGATAATCCGCCACTTCGGTTTTGCTGCCGTCACACAGGGCGGCAGCATCGCGCAGCGAGATGCCGTCGGACGGATAGCGCAGCAGCCAGCACTGACGCACCGCGCCGCTCAGGGAGGTCTTGTCACCCAGCAACGCCAGAGCATTGATACGGTAGAAGGGATCCTGTTCGCCGTACTCTTCCAGACGAGGCCACAGCGGCTCCCAGTAAAGCAGCAGCGCCTGTTCAATCAGCTTCAGACCCTGCGCATAGCCCGGCAACCCTTTCAGCTCCGTCCAGGCATGCGTCAGCGCCAGCATCACCCGCAAATCTTTGCTGCGGCCCAGTAAGGCTATTGCCAGCTTCTCAACTTTGTTCCAGTCGGCGGGTTCCGCGGGAATGATGGTATCGCCGAACTGCTGTTCCGCTTTGCCGGCACTGGCCTGCTCCATCGCCTGAAAATCGGCGTCGTACTCCAGGTTATCGCCGCCGGGATTCTCTTCACTGACCGGAGCCAGCAAGGCCTCTGTATTCATCGTCATGCGTGTCGCCTCAGGATTCAAACATCGGGGGATAAAGTCCGTTTCGTCCCGGCTTTGCCCCACCGGCCGGATCAAACAGCAATGAAAAGAGCTGAGCGGTGAAGTTACCGCTGTGGACCTGGGTATAAAGCGGGAAGCCGTCGCTTTGATTGGTCCACCAGAAACTGGTGTAAAACTGCGGGTCGAAGTTCTCGCCCGGCAGCGCCCAGTTCAGCGTCGAGGGCGTGTCGCCATGCCCGATGACGTTGAGAATATCTGATGACTCGCCCGCTTCCTGCGGCGGTTGCGGCTGCGGAATGCTGATCAGCGCCTGATCCAGTTGTTCCGGCGATCCGCCTCCCTGCACCACCCGCAGCAGCGTATTGCCCACCTGCTGATACCACTCGCCGGAGCGGGCCAGCAGCGCGGGAGACCACTCGGCGGGGGTGAAGTGGCGCAGCGCGCAGAGCGGATAGTTACGCCCTACGCTGTCCCGTGCGGCGATCAGGCAGCCCATCTGGATCAGCTGACTGCCCAGCATCGGCGGCACCACAAAATTCCAGACCGGCGCGTTAAGGAACGGGCGCGACGGGGCGTTTTCACTCTCCTGGCTGCTCTGCCAGTGATGCAGGCCCACCTGAAACCAGCTGGACCATTGGCGATAGAGCACGTCAGGAAAGCGGCGCTTCACAAAGTCACCTGCGCTGGGCAATTTGCCGTACCAGCAGGGTGCAGCGTAATGAGTCATTGTCGGGTCCTGTTTCAGGGGCAGCTAAAGCCGGGAAGCTGGAACGGGTTACGAATGCTGCCAGGGGTGAACGACAGCGTGACCTGATGGCCCTCCACGCTGAACGTGGCTTCACGGGTCAGGCCGCCTGCAGCAGTAACCCGGGCGCGGTCAAAGAAACGATTGAGCGCCCAGGGGCCGCTGGTGACCAGCGTCGACGTGGTGCCGTTGGTCAGGCCCAGCTGCATCCGCACCTGGCTGGTGCCGCCAGGGCCGGGCCAGCTGACCATCTGCACGGCCTGCGGCCCGTGGCTGTAACGCAATTGCTGACCATCCACATCCAGCGTCAGGTTGAGGATGTCATTGTCCATTTTTACGGTGCGTAGCGTGACGCGGAAGCCTGGCGTGGTTGCGCCGTTGGCAAAGAACGCATCACGAATTGACTGCGCCTGCTGGAAAGGACGAAGCAGCGCTTCGCCACCCGGCAGCGTTTTGCCGTCAATACCTGGCGTAAAGCGCCACGATGCGTTGGTGGTGTCGACTTTGCTGGCCAGGTTGTCGCGGAAGAAGCTGTCCATCATGCCGCTGCCAGGCGCAAACATCCGGGCCAGGTCGTCAGGTGTCACTTCACTGCGCGCGGAGCGCACCAGCGGATAACGACCGGCGATCGCCTGACGACAGAAACTGCCCACCTCCATCGTGATACGTTTACGGACGTTATCCATGTCGCGGCGCTGTGCATCACTGCTGGCGCCGACCGCCATGCTGGAGACCATATTCTGTAGCGAACCGGGAAGTCTTCCGGCACTGGCCTGAAGACGACTGATCGCATCGCTGGCCGGTGGCGGCATTCCGCTGTTGGCGGCATCCTGCACCGCCGTGAGGTAGCGATAAAGGTCGTCAATCTGGTGCAGGAAGTCATCCACCGCCAGCACCTTGCTGCCCTGCTGCAGCGGCTGTGCCAGCTCAAGGATCGGCGCAAAGTGCACAGCAACGGCCTGTTCCGGAGAGACCTGCGATGCCGCCTGTCCACGCGCAGCGCTCGCTTCAGGTGACGTAAACAGCGCTTCCAGAGTACGGGTGGCGCTGTTATCCGACGGTTTTGCTGCCTGCGCGGTTTTCTCATCGGGTTGCGCCCGGTTGAGCGTCAGCAGATTGCTGAGATTGATGACCAGCTGGCGCAGCGGCGAGTGATTGCCTGACAGCAGACGCGCGGTGTTGATACGTTGCGAAAGGTCGGCGCTGCTGTTGAGCTGGATATCACTCAGAAACTGCTCCCACTGGCGGATATAGTCCTGCACATAGAGCTGACGCACCGCGAGATCGGTCTGCTCACTTTTCTGTTGCGGCGCAGCACCGCCCAGTACCCAGAGATCGTCCTGATAAAGTGCCTGCGTTACCGGGGCAATCTGCTTATCGACATGCTGCCAGTAACCGTCCGGTGTATAGAGACCGGACACCCCGTCATTCACCGATTTACCGCTTTTGCGGGAAAACACCAGCTCGCTCTGAGGCCCGCCCAGCGACGCCAGCGTGACCGGTTGCAGGCTGTCATCCCGTTGCAGCAGGCGCTTCAGGCGTCCATAAACCCGCTGTGACAGCGGCATCTGATTAATCATTTCCTGCTCGCGCTTTACCAGTGCGTCATCCTTCGCGTAGGGCGACGAGTGGATCTGCGTTTCCAGCAGCTGTTGCAGATGCCACGCCAGCTGTTTTACCTGCTGCTGCGTGACGTTCTGCGGCAGCTCACGTGAGAGATTCAGCATCAGCCAGGCTTGCAGGAATTTGCCATCGTAGTGCTTCGGCTGATAGAGCATCTGATACGCCTTCAGCGCTTCATAGCTGTAGTCCGCATCGCTGCCAGTGTCATTACGCAGCCAGCGGGTGATGTTCTGTGCCACCTGCGGCAACAGCAGCTGTTTCAGTGCTTTGTCGTAAAGCGCGCGGGTTGCATCGCTGACCTCGGTGCCGCGATAAAGCCCCATGCGGCGCGTCAGCGGTGGAGACTCCAGCGAGAAGTCGGCGCTTTCTGGCAGGTGCAACAGGGTGTTGAGATAGGGCACCAGCGCAAAGAGATCGCCGTTGACCTGCTGCTGAAGCTGATTGCCCAGTTGCTCAACCTGTGGCCCTTTAGCAGCCATTTCCTGCAGGTAAGTTTTGTTCTTGCTGTAACTGGTAAGCCACAGTCCGCCCGCCACCAGTAGCAGCACCAGCAGCGCCAGATACCCCGACCACAATCCGGCGCGGTTGCGCAGTTCCCACCAGCGATTACTGCCCGCCAGGCCCGACTCCTGGAAAATCACATTTTCCAGCACTCCTTTCAGGAAGAAGCTCTGGCCTTTGTTCTGCGGAATTGGCGCGTCTTTATCAACCTGATCCCATCTGCCTGATTCGCCCGCCTGCTGGCCTGGCAGATTCAGCGCGCGGTTCAGCTCGCCCATCACCCGGTCAAACGGCAGTCCTTCCTGGGTGCCGCTGGCAAAATAGATGCCGCGTGGCGCGAACTGGGTTTCAAAATCGGAGCGGGCAAACAGCGTATCAAGTGCGTCTGCCAGCAATGGACGTAACGCCGCAAACTCCTGTGGGAAGAGATAACTTTCCGCCCGCGCCTGGGCGTCACTCTCCATCAGCAGACGGTCGGCCAGTCCGGCATCAAGTCGCTGCTGCAGCAGTGAATACTCCTGCTGGAACTGGCTGTTCAGCTCAAAATCGGCGGCAGATGCCTTCGCCCACGGAAAAGTGAACCCCCAGATTTGTTCGCGCTGGACTTTGTCCAGCGAGCCGAAGTAGCTGCGGAAGCCTTTAAGCAGGTCGGCTTTGGTGACCAGCACATAGACCGGGAAACGGATGCCGAGACGATCGTGCAGCTCCATCAGACGCTGACGCAGTGCCAGTGCCTGGTTGCGCAGTGCCTCGGGCGACTGGCTCAGCAAATCGGAGACGCTCAAGGTGACGATGACACCGTTAATTGGCTGACGTCCGCGATATTTACGCAGCAGGTCCAGGAAATGATGCCATTCGCTGGCATCTCGATCCTGCTGACTCTCCTGGGTGCTGTAGCGCCCGGCGGTATCGAGAAGGACTGCATCATTGGTGAACCACCAGTCGCAGTTGCGTGTGCCGCCGATGCCGCGCAGCGCCGACTTGCCGAACTTGTCCGCCAGCGGAAACTGCAGGCCGGAGTTGACTAGCGCGGTGGTTTTACCGGCACCGGGTGCGCCGATGATCATGTACCACGGCAGCTGATAGAGATACTGGCGGCCAAAGCGCTGCGCCCAGAACGGCGTACCCTTGCTGCTGTGGCGCTGAAAATGCGCCTTTCTCAGCATCTCTGTGGCTTCAGAGAAGCGCCCTGCCAGCACCTGCTCTTCACTGGTCAGACGCTGACGATCTGCTTCCGGCGCATCGCTTTTGCCGGTTTCCAGACTCGACATCAGCTTGCGGTTGAGCCAGTAATTGTAAAGCCGTGGGATCGCCTGCCCCAGACCCCAGACCAGATAGAGCAGTGCGATACTGATCATCCGGTTCTGCTCTGGTTCAAGCGGCCGCGAATCAACGATAGAGAAGACCGGGCCAATGACCCAGATAATGAAAGAGAGCGCGGTGATGCCGACGAAGCCCCACGCGAGGCGGCTGGTCAGCACCGCAAACAGAATATTCAGCATGGATCAGTTCCCTCTCGCCAGGCCGTTGAGTTCGGCATGCGTCGCATCCGGCGCCACCAGCAGTGTGATTTCAACGCGACGGTTACGTGCGCGATTTTCTGCGCTGTTGTTCGGCACCAGCGGATTGCTTTCGCCGCGCCCTTCCGCTTTCACCCGTGATGGATCTGCCAGTTGCTGTTGCAGCAGGGACTGCACCGACCGCGCGCGTGCCAGCGAAAGCTCAAAGTTGGAGCCGAAGCGCGCACTGCGGATCGGTACGTTATCGCTGTAACCAATCACCTGAATCTGGCCACTGACGTTGTTCATGGCGGCGGCAATGCGCTGGATCACGTCGACATAACGTCCGCGCACGTCGGTGGCCGCCGAAGCAAACAACCCATCCCCTTTCAGAGTCACTACGCTGCGATCCGCTTCATCACGTACCGCCACCAGCCCGGCATCAATTTCCGGTTTCAGGAAACCGCGCAGGTCGAGCGTGGCGGGCGGTGGCGGCGCAGGGTTGCCGATCTTCACTTCCGGTAGCGCCGTCTGATAGATGCGGGCCAGCACCGGCGAGGTGTAATCGCCCAGACGCCAGTTGAGCACGATATAGAACAGACAGGCCGCCAGCCCGGCGACTGCGGCGCAGGCCCAGAGCGGGATCATCGGTCGCCACAGCTTGCGCAGTACCGGCTGATCGGTGGGATGCGGTGACAGCGCCGTCGCGTAATTGCCGCGCACGCTTCTGATCATCTGCAGCAGACGCTGTTTGATGGTCTCCAGCTGCGAACGGCCATTGTCCAGCACCCGGTAGCGGCCTTCGAACCCCAGCAGCAGGCAGAAGTAGATCAGCTCCAGCATCAGAATGTGGCGTCTTGGGTTCTGCGACAGCTTGGCCAGTAGCTGGAAAAACTTCTCGCCACCCCAGGTTTCGTTGTGAAACGTCACCAGTAAGCCGTTGCTGGTCCAGACGCCGCGGCTGCCCCACGGGGTCAGCGCCGCCGCCTCATCCAGCGCGGTACAAAGGCAGTAACGCGCGCCGATGATCACTTCATAGCCGAGACCGGACTGCTGGCAGCTCAGCTCGAAGCGGCGAATCTGGTCAATCAGTTGCTGGCGCAGTTGCGCCGGATCGTCATGCGATACCGAATGGCGGATCTGTGGAATCGCGTTAATCAGGGGGTTAGCCGCCGCGACCAGCACATTCTGGTGGCTGGCATCGGGCGCAAGATCGCTGTGTGATTTTTGTTGTTCCTGCATCATGCTGCGTGCTCAGTTTATTATTCTGACTGACTGCGGATGGCCCAGAACTCCATGTTCAGGCCCGGAAACTCACCGGCAAGATGCAGCGCAAAAGCGCCCGAGCGCTCCATCTCTTTCCATAGCTCGCTGTTCTTATCCAGTTCGAAATAGCTGTATCCGGCATGCCACGGGATCTGCGGCGGCGCGCCAGGCATCGCCCGAAGTGCCAGGCCCGGTAGTTGCAGCTGCACCAGATCGCGGATTTTACTGACCGGCGCGACTTTCATCTGCGCCGGGAAATGGGTTTTAAGGGTGTCAGCCGGCACGCTGGCTTTTACTGCCAGCACAAAGCCAAACTCATGCACCATGCTGCTTTCCGGTACAGTGGCGACGTTCAGGCCGTGCGAGCGCTGGGTCAGCGGCAGCTGAATCGCGCTCTCTTCCATGACCTGCGACAGTCCCTGGCGCAACAGCAGCGACAGACGGCTAAAGCAGCTGTGGAGATCGTCATGGTCATAAAGCGGCAGCGCTTCAGGTGCGCGGGCGGGCGTCCAGGTGCTGAGTTCCGCCGCCAGTTGCAGCCAGTGGCTATAGAGCGTTTCAGGATGCAGTAACGGCAGATGTTGCAGATGGCTGTGCAGGCCAAGCTGACGATTGAGCAGCGCCAGCAGCATAAAATCGACCATATCAGCGCTGTTGAAGCGGCCGGTGCCCGGCGCTCGCTGACTCAGTTGCTGACTGCGCTGCTGGATCAGCCCGTACAGGTCGTTAAACATGTTTTGCAGTGGACGACTGCTGTTCAGGCCCAGCATCGGCGGGATGTAGTCGCTGTCGAGCCGGATGTGATTGTCGCTGCGTTTTTCAATCACCTGCGCCACGCCCATCGCAGTCCACTCGGCGGTAAGATCCTGCTCCAGCATCAGACGCAGGCGCAGCTTGCCGAATTGCACTGTGGCGCTGCCCACGGCCTGTGCGTTGTCATCTTCCACGTCCGCTTCCCAGGCCAGGTAGCGCGCCAGAGAGTCCTGCGACTCCTGAAAAGCGACGGCTTCGCGGCCATTGCGTCGGGCCGGTATCGCCAGCACGACCTTGCTGCGGTCAACAGAGGCCGGAAGATCCAGCGGTGCCGGGCCATGCTGTGGCTGGCTGAAGGAGAAAAATGTGCCATCCGGCAGGCAGCCGCTGGCGGAGCTCAGCGCCAGTTTTCCCTGACGCAGCAACGCTTCATCAAACTCCAGATCGTAAAAGCCCCAGGTATAAGCGCGCTGTGACTGGCCCCACTCACGCAGGGTGCTGAGAAGATAATTTTCTGACTGCTGGAAATGATGGGGACGCAGGAACATCCCCTCGGTCCAGACCACTTTTTCGGCTCTGTTCATAGGCATCACTGTTTTTCCACGCGAAGGCCATTAATCCCCGCCACAATGCGCGCATTCAGCTCGCCATCGTTACGTTTCCAGAACGCCCAGAATGAGGGCGACGCATCTTCAGGCACCGGCAGCGACAGGCGCCAGACTTTGCCGTCCAGCGCCTGATATTCCGCCATGATGCCGATGAAGCGTGTCTCCGGCAGGCTCTTGATGCGCAGCGTTTTACTGCGCTGCTCGGGTGTCAGGAAGAACTGCTGGGTATTGAGTTGTGCGCTGCCCAGTACGGTGGCGGACTGGTTTTGCAGGGAGAAGAAGTCTGCTGACATGAACTCCGCATCGGAGCTCAGTAACAACACCCGGACTTTCAGCGGCGCACCGCCATTGAGCTGATTCTGTCCTTGCACGTCCAGGTTGTAATAAGCCACAGGCTGCTTACTGCTGCTACAGGCCGCCAGCAGCAACGCCAGCAGCACTATCAGCCCACCACGCAGTTGAGTTGTTCTCATCATCAAGCCCTCCCTGCTTTTTGCGATTAGTTAATGATCCAGGTTCCGTTGGTGCTGTTCTGACAGGCAGTGCTGTCACCATTCACCGCGACACAGGTTTTCTTCTTGCTGCTACTGCGCGCACGACGTTTAGGCTGATCGGCTTTAACTGTCTGATCGTAGAGATCGCTTTTCACCACGGCGCGAAACGGCACATAGCCCGTCAACGTAACTGTCGCCTGCGGCGTGGCAGATTGCGGTGCATCTTTCACGGTAGCCGTGCCGCTATCCGGTTTCGCTTCTGCAGCCTGGGCCGGTTCACCCAGCGCCAGCCAGTTGTTCTCCACCTGACCAATCACGGTATAGCTTTCACCGGTTTTCAGCGTCTCCACCACCTTGCCACCGTAGCCTGGCTGGCTCATCACCGAGCCAGGATAGAGCGCGCGGTAAGTCTCGTTAATCGGGCTGAACTGCGCGGGGGGTTTTACGGCATAACGGTGGCTGAGCGCTACGCCGTCCACCGTGCTGGTGACCAGTGTGTCATCGGTCATTTTTGGCGGTGTTTTACAACCCGCGAGAGAGAAAACAAACATCAGGCCTAGTGCAATGTGGAGCTTCGCCATTTTTTTCATGTTGTGTTCCATTCATATCCTGGAGAGAGGCCAAAGGCCGGTTGTGAGTGTTGAAAATTTAGAAACAGGGCTTGAAAGAAGCGCAATCAGGGCCATTGAGAATGATCATTCTTAAACGAACGGCGCAAAACTGTTGCGTAACCTTACAAAAAACGATCAGTTAAAGTTAAGTATGAAAAACCATCAGCGAAGGTATGAGCGGGAATGAAGAAGAATCTGACCTGGCAATAAACGATCAGAAACATGATCAATTTTTTCCCGGCAAATTTAAGCAGGCAGGCAAAACCCAAGTTTTACTAATGCCATCCCTGGTCGTAAAACCGACAAACTGAATACGATTTACATACACAACGCTATTCGCTTACGAAATAAAATGACTTAACACACCTGTTAACACATGAATTAAATGCTTAACTTTCATGTATTTATTATCATTATAAAATTTCATAGCTACCGCACGAGCCAGGTAGTCCCTGCCCGTGGGTCTGAAATTACGATCCATGTGTAAATATAAGCTGCGAGTTTACAGAAGATTGACAAAATTTCAACGGGCCTATTTCATTAGAATTTACTTAAGAAATAATTAACTAAATAAGTTAAGCCAAATATGTCGAGCTTTTAAGCACCCACTTAGGACAAATCTTAACAACATGCAAAAATATAAAGTATTTTTACAAATTAGTGTTTTCACCCCTGAAGCATCATTAAAGTAACTCATGTAAAAAGTGGTGCTGATTGCGGGTGACGGAAGCGTGGTGAGAAACGGCATCCTTCACTGAAGTGCCGTTAAAGCGGCAGGATTTATCTGTAAAGAGACAATTTATCAATGAGTTAATTGATCGAATGACAGCGTTGCCGTGAGTGAAGAAGGGAAAGGAATTAAGGCAGATAAGCGAAACGCTACACGGCCACACTCTGTGCGCAGCCAGGACTGATTAAGCGTTCTTTACAAAAATCTGACCGCTGATAAGTTTAAGTGTGTCAGCAGGTTACAAAGTCGGGACATAAAAAAACCACGCCTCAGCGTGGTTTAACGGTAACAAACGGAAAAATTATTTGGTCAGGTCGATCAGAAGAAGCCCAGCGGCTCGATGCTGTAACTGACCAGCAGGTTTTTGGTCTGCTGATAGTGGTCCAGCATCATTTTGTGCGTCTCGCGACCAATACCCGATTTTTTATACCCACCAAACGCGGCGTGTGCCGGATAGAGGTGGTAGCAGTTAGTCCAGACGCGACCGGCTTTAATCGCCCTGCCCACCCGATAAGCACGGTTGATATCTCGCGTCCAGACGCCCGCACCCAGCCCATAAATAGAGTCGTTAGCAATGCTGACCGCTTCCGCCTCATCCTTAAAAGTGGTGATGCCGATCACCGGTCCAAAGATCTCCTCCTGGAAAACCCGCATGCTGTTGTTGCCTTTCAGCAGGGTGGGCTGAATGTAGTAACCGCTGTTAAGTTCATCATCCAGCTTCTCTACACCGCCACCCACCAGTACTTCGGCACCCTCCTGACGGGCAACCTCAAGGTAAGAGAGAATTTTATCAAACTGCTGCTGTGACGCCTGCGCGCCCACCATGGTCTCGGTGTCCAGCGGATCGCCCCGTTTAATGGTTTTTACCCGCTTCATTACGGCGGCCATAAACGGTTCGTAGATGGACTCCTGCACCAGTGCACGTGACGGACAGGTACAGATTTCGCCCTGATTCAGGAAGCCCAGCACCACGCCTTCAGCGGCTTTCTCAATAAAGCTCTCTTCCGCCTGCATGATGTCTTCAAAGAAGATGTTGGGTGATTTGCCCCCCAGTTCGACCGTTGAGGGAATCAGGCTTTTCGCTGCCAGTTCCAGAATGTGACCCCCGGTGGCGGTAGAGCCGGTAAAGGCCACCTTAGCAATGCCGGAGTGAGAAGCCAGCGCTTCGCCTGCCTCTTTACCAAAGCCGTGCACCACGTTCAGCACGCCTGGCGGCAGCAGGTCTTTAATCAGATCGACAAAAACGGTGATCGACAGCGGCGTCTGTTCTGCCGGTTTAAGTACAACGCAGTTACCTGCGCCCAGCGCCGGCGCCAGTTTCCAGGCCGCCATTAACAACGGGAAGTTCCAGGGGATAATTTGCGCCACCACGCCCAGCGGCTCGTGGAAATGGTAGGCAGCGGTGAACTCATCAATCTCTGCCGCACTGCCTTCCTGCGCCCGCACACAACCGGCAAAGTAGCGGAAGTGATCGACCGCCAGCGGCATATCCGCCGCCAGCGTTTCGCGTACCGGTTTCCCGTTGTCCCAGGTTTCATAGACCGCCATGGTCTCCAGATGCTGTTCCAGCCGATCGGCGATCTTCAGTAACAGCAGAGAACGTTGTTGTGGCGATGTCTTTCCCCAGGCGTCAGCCGCCGCAGCCGCAGCGGCGACGGCGTTATCAACATCGGCGGCATCTGAGCGGGGAAACTCACCGGCCGCAGAGCCGTTCACTGGCGAAGTATTGGTGAAGTAGTTGCCGTTCACCGGCGCGACGAATTCACCATTAATGAAGTTGCCATAATTCTTTTGTAATGTGATCAGAGAACCCTGTTCTCCGGGGGCGGCGTAACGCATGGTCATTCTCCTGACAGGTGACTGATGTAACAATGATGAAACTTATTATTAACATGAAGCATCATTGAGAGCCTGTCAGGTCTGTTATCCGGAAACTGTGACCGCCCCGAAGGAATAGGCGTTTCCGCTTCGTCTTTAGATAATTCCGACTTTTACCCAAACGGCTGTTCAAAGAGAAACTTCTGCGGCACAAAGAGGGTCAACCTGAGGATAAATTCATTCTGGAGATGAACATGCTGGCTTCAGCTATTACCCTGATGCGCGCTAAAGCCAATTTCGTGCATCAGTTTATCCGCAACCCACGCAAGATGGGCAGCATTACGCCCTCATCTGAGGCGTTGTGCCGCGCCATGATCGCATCAGTCGAATGGCCTGAAACATTACGTGTTGCCGAACTCGGCGCGGGTGATGGGGTGCTGACGCGCTGGATACTGGATCAGATGTCACCTGATACCACGCTGGATGCTTTTGAGATCAGTAACACGCTGGCAGACAAACTTGTTGCGATGGATGATCCACGCATGACAGTACGGACCTGTTCTGCGGAGTACCTGAGCGGGGAATATGACGTGATTTTCTCTGGCCTGCCGCTGCTGTCACTTCCGCCTGAGCTGCGTGAAGCCATTCTGCGCGCGGTTTATAACGCCCTCGGCCCGAAGGGCGTGTTTGTGCAGTTCCAGTACACCTCGCTGACCCAGCCTGACTTGTCGCGCTACTTCACCTGGGAGCGCCAGCGGGTGCTGAAAAACGTGCCACCCGCCTGGGTCTATCGCTGTACGCGTCACTACGCGCCCTGAGCACGCCCCATTGCCGGGCGCGTCTGTTGCCAGAACGTCACCAGCAACTCGCGCGCCCAGTCTTTCCCTTCAATCTCGTTTGCCCCATCCTCTGCGCAGCCCTGCGGCGTACAGACGTTCATGATGTGCCGTGAAAATTCGGGATGAAACTGCACTGAGAGCGCCTGCGGTGTATAGCGCACAATCTGGCAGCCATCGCGTGCAGACGCGGCCAGCACCTGCGCCTGAGGCGGCGCGCTGATAACCGACTGACGATGCGATAGCCAGACGCTGAAATCCTGTGGCAGGTTTTGCAGCAGCGGATCGCGCTGCGCCTGAGCTGAGCAGCGAATCGGTAACAGACCACGCTCCCATCCATTGGGGTTATCTGCCACTTCGCCGCCCAGCGCATAGGCCATCAGCTGATGACCATAGCAGACGCCCAGCAGCGGCAGATCATGATCAATCGCTGCCCGAATCCATGCGGCACTGCGTTCGCTCCACTCAGCGTGATCGGTGACCATCGCCCAGGAACCGCTGAGGATCGCCCCGGATATCTGATCGAAATCGGGTAATGCCTCGCCCAGATGGGGCCGCACAATCAGGTACGCATCAGGTTGCAAATCCAGCGCATCAATAAACCAGCGTGGCTGTTCACCAATCTCTGAGACGACGTTTGCGGGTGGGACTTCAAGCTGAATTAACGCAAGGGGTAACGCGGACACAGGTGTCATACCGAATCGGTTCCTTAAGAAGTCGTTTCAAATCAGTCTGCCAGCATCGCACGCAAAAGTCTCAGCGGCTGCGCGGCAATTGCAGAAAATTTGTTGCTGCGATTGGCTGGAATGCCGCAGTTCGTGCCATCATTAGCGGGCTAAGCAAAAATCATCAAAAGGATATTATCGTGGCTGTGCGGCATTTTTTTCTGATTCTGATGGTGGTTTCAATCTGGGCCTTCAACAACGTTGCAGTGAAATGGGGCCTGCTGGAGCTGCCGCCTCTGTTTCTGACGTTTATGAGATTTGTGGTCGTGGCCATCGTGCTGGTGCCGTTTTGCCGGATTAATCGTCAACAGTTACGCTGGCTGCTGCTGCTGGCGTTTACGTTCGGCTTTATGCACTTCTCGCTGCTGTTTGTGGGCCTGCGCTACACCGATGCCGGCACCGGTGCGATTGTGGTGCAGCTGGGAACGCCCATTGCGATGCTGCTGGCAATGGTGGTGTTGAAAGAGAAGCTGAAGCTGGTGCAGTTGATGGGCATTATGATCTCGCTGAGCGGCGTGGTCGTGCTCTCCGGCAGCCCGACGATTCCGTCCTGGTGGGTGCTTTGTCTGCTGCTGTGCAGCGCCACCGGCTGGGCCGTCAGTAATCTGATTGTGAAGAAGTCACCGCCGATAAAGCCCTTAACCATGACCGGATGGATTGCGTTCCTGGCGATTCCAATCACAGGCGCGTCCAGCTTTGTGATGGAGTCGAACCAGCTCTATGCCCTGCAGCATGCAGGCTGGCACGGCTGGTTCGCGATTCTCTACAGCGCCATCGCCTCATCGATTGTGGCGTATACGCTGTGGTATATGCTGCTAAAGAAATATAACGTCAATCTGATCATGCCCTACTCGCTGCTGACGCCGGTTTTATCCGTGCTGATGGGGATTGTGGTACTCGGTGACAGCCTGAACAGCTTTAAGATTATCGGTGCTTCACTGGTGATCCTCGGCACGGCCATCGCGGTGATTAACCTGCGTAACCTGCGGATGCATGCCCGCTTCCCGCGCCTGCGGCGGCGTTAATCCGGCGTGCTATGCTTGAGAAATGACCTTTCTCAGGGAGCACAACATGGACTTAAAGCTTGCCGCTTCTTTGTGGCAGCAGATGCAGCAGGGATTGCGGGGCGACGCCGACGCCTTGCCTCTTCCCGCTTTCGTTGATCGCGCCACCTTCTCTTCTGCTTTTGCCGTCAGTGAACTGGCGGCCACCAGCATTGGTCTGGCAACTCAGGCCACCGCCGCGCTCATCGCCGCCTCCCGCCCTGACTATTGCTCTCCGCCCGTCGCCGTTAATGTGCGCCTGGCATCGCGCTGGTTTCAGCAGAGTTTTTATCCGCTGAACCGTGCTGCACCCGCGATGTGGGATGCGTTTGCCGGTGACTATCGCAGCCGCGATGGCTGGATCCGCCTGCATACCAATGCCGCACATCACCGGCTGGCGATGGAGCAGGTGCTGGGCGCGCACGCCGATCGCGCGGCGCTGGCGATGCAGGTCCAGCAGTGGCAGGCCAGCGAACTGGAGCAGGCGATTATTGATGCCGGTGGCTGTGCCGCAGAGATGCGCAGCGCCGCTGCCTGGCAGCAGCACCCGCAGGGTCAGGCAGTGCAGCGCGAGCCGCTGTTTAGCTGGCAGACCACCCAGCCGGCTCCTCTGCCCGACTGGCCGATGGCCGAGGCGCGTCCGTTAATGGGTATAAAAGTTCTGGATCTGACGCGGATTATTGCCGGGCCGGTCGCTACCCGGATTCTTGCCAGCCTGGGGGCCCGCGTGCTGCGCATCGATCCGCCGGGCTGGCAGGAGCCGACACTGGATGAGGAGCTGAGCTGCGGCAAGCGCCGTGCGGTGCTCGACCTGACTCAGACTGCCGATCGCGAGCAGTTTATCCGCCTGCTGCGCGAGGCAGACGTGCTGGTGCATGGCTATCGGGCGGATGCGCTGGACCGGCTTGGGTTTGACGCAGAGACCCTTCAGGCGCTCTCACCTGGCCTTGTCCTTGCCGGGCTTAATGCGTGGGGCTGGCAGGGACCGTGGCGCAACCGCCGGGGGTTTGACAGTCTGGTGCAGATGGGATGTGGCATTGCTGAACGGGGTATGCAGTGGCAGCAGAGCGACAAACCGGTTCCGCTGCCAGTTCAGGCACTGGATCATGCCACTGGCTATCTGCTGGCGGCGGCGGTGCTGGAGGGATTGAGGCGACGCGTTACAGATGGTCACGGCAGCCAGGTTCGGCTGTCACTGGCGCGCACCGCATGGCTATTGCAGCAGCACCCACTCGGGCAGTGCGCAGGCGCTGGCATTGAGCCACAGGTTAAAGATAACCTGCCCTGTTACGAATTAACGCCGTGGGGATTGGGGGTAAGGCTGCGGGCAGCAGCCTGGCTCCCCGGCACCCCGCAGATGTTCGCGACATCTGGCTCCGCGCCGGGTACGCACCCGGCGACCTGGTGAATCAGGCGTCGGGCGTCTCTTCGCTGCTATCCAGCAATTCGTTGTACATCGCCTGAATCGCTTCGCGGCTCAGCATCGCGAGGGTGCGGTAGAACGCAGTGGTCGCGTGCGCTTCCACTTTACCCAGGAACGTACCGCACCACGGCAGCAGATACTCTTCAAACAGCGCCAGTTGCGCTGCGCTCTCATCTTCCGCGGACTGATCTTCCAGCCATGACGCGGCCAGCAGCAGTACACCAAAATGGTCAGCAGGCGCATCGCTCAGCGGCATTCCGCGTGAGGTCAGAAATGCACGCACGTCCGCTTCAGCTTTGCCTTCCGGCCACTGTGACGCGTAAGGCGGGACATTACATTCGCTGCCAACGAACAGCGCATTGTAGTCAGCGGCCAGCGCCTGCGGATCACTGTTCTGTTGCAGACGGGTCAGCAGCTCATCCTGCTCCAGCGGCCACTGCGACTGCAGTTTGCCTTCACGCAGCAGTGTGAACAGCGGCACAAGCAGTGGGTCCTGCGGCTGACGATTAAACAGTGAGCCAATCACACGGCACAGAATGGAAAACTCATTCATGAGTCAGATTTCCTTGAGGCAAAATAAATTAAAAGTCAGCCAGTTCAGCAATAGATTTGCCGCTACGCATTTCCAGAAAGTCGGGCAGGCGACGCGGCGTGACATTTAACACCCGATCCTCAGGAAAATCCACCTCGCGGGCAATGCGCAGGTGCTTGTAGAGAGGACCGAGCCCTGGAAACAGTAGGGAAACCAGAGCCAAATGCCAGCCGTCCATCGACTTCAATGGTCTTAACAACGTCGCTGGTCTATTGTTTCAGAAACCCAATCTTAAACTCAACAATCTCAGCCAGGCAAAAAGTCAAAATGTCTAAAATATCTTAAAAAACGGCCAGTTCAGCAGAGAAAATTTCTTACTAATAAAAACGAAAATATTTTACGCTAATATAGATGATTAAGACAAACCACAGTAAAGCGAACAGCAAACCATAGTCAGGAAAAACGTTTATAAATAAAATAGCGCCAACCACACCCACAACTGGTGGTATCAGCCCAAAGAAAGATTGACTCACCTAGGCGTAAAACCAGCGAATAATTTTTTTCATTTTATCAAAATATCTTCCATTAAATTTTAAAACCTGATCTTCATGAACAGGCATACCCCTCAATTTCAATAATGATATTCCTGCATAAATTCAGAAACTTCATCATGTTCAGCGTATCGATTACATGTTCCTGCCGCGTTGGTAAAGCACATAGTCTCAATCTTTGCTGTCCGTAATATAAAAGAGTCGATGAGAGAATTTACTGTAACTTTCATACCTTATGCTCACCTCTGACTTTACCCAGAAAGTAAGCGGCCCCATATCCCAGTAATACAGCCCCGAAGAAACAGCATAGTTTCAACGCCAGGCTATCGAACACAAAGAGTGAAGCGAGAGCAACGAAGCTCATCACGACTGTAATCGTCCCTTCAATTACATGTGCCGAAAGTTTACCCAGCCTTTTTACAAATTTCATTACTGATCCTTTGAAAGGTCTGAGGGTGGCTACTGATATAATCCAGATCCTGATCGCCTCCTATCTTTCCGGCTCCATAGGCCAATTGATTGCGAACAGCCTCCTTACCTTGAGCATCAAGTTTCCAGTAAAACTCGGTAATTACGGTAGTGACTAATCTGCGTAATGGTTATGCATTGCTGATTAATGATTTGACTACCTGATAAAACCATTCGTTTTCACGTTCGTTTCGCAACTTAAGGTCATCCCCGACTGTACCATTAGCTATATATGTACCTTTTACAGTCGGTTCAACTCGGGAACTCAACCGCAAATATGATATTTCAGACCCACAGCTTACACCTGGCGCTGGAAGTCTGGCGGCACTGGAGTCCCCAGGTAATAAATTAAAAGTCAGCCAGTTCAGCAATAGATTTGCCGCTACGCATTTCCAGAAAGTCGAGCAGGCGACGCGGCGTGACATTTAACACCCGATCCTCGGGAAAATCCACCTCGCGGGCAATGCGCAGGCAGTGCTCGAAATGGCCGAGCGTGAAAGCCGTATGGGAGTCGGAGCCAAATGCCAGTCGTCCACCTGCATCGCGCACGGCGGCGGCGATAGCCCGGCAGTTGGGTTCACTGCCCGGACGCGAGTGGGTAAAGGAGGAGTTATTCAGCTCCAGCGCCACATTGTAATGCGCTGCGGCCTCGGCAATCGCCGGGATATCGACAGGGAATTTCGGGTTGCCCGGATGGCTGATGATATGGACCAGACCACCTGCCATGGCGGCAATCATCGCGTCAGTGTGATGCTTTCTGTCCCGCGGCGCATAAACCGGCTCGTGAAAACCGGCGACGATTAAATCCAGCGCATCAAGCATCGGGCCAGAACAGTCGATCTCGCCCTGCTGATTTTTAATATTGGCTTCGATACCGCGAAGAATCCCTACGCCATCGATCACGCGCGGCCAGACGCGCATATTAATAAAGTGCCAGTAGTGCGGCGCGTCGGCCATGTCAGGGCCGTGATCGGTGATGGCAAACAGTTTCAGGCCGGTTTGCTTCGCCTGAGTCACGTAGTCATGCAGCGTGCTGTAAGCATGCGTGCTGGCGATGGTGTGCATATGCAGATCTACCGGATACATCCTCTTCTCCTGCTGAATGCCCCTGACGGGGCCGTTTCATTAATAGCCGCGCTGACGATCCACCCTGCCCTGCGGCGGCTCGCCTGCCTGATCCTGATTGATGGCACGGGCGATGTAGTCGATAGCTTCGTCGATTAAGGTTACCGCCGCATTATGGGGTGTGATCGTGACACGCGGATGGGACCATAGCGGATGTGCTTCGGGCAGCGGTTCCACCTGAAAGACATCCAGTGCTGCCGCTTTCAGCTGACCGCTGTTGAGCGCAGCCAGCAGATCCTCTTCCACCACCTGCGCGCCGCGTGCGATGTTAAGGAAGAACGCGCCGTGCGGCAGCTGCTGTAAAAAGTGCTGATCGATGAGATTGATTGTCTCGTGTGTGCTCGGCAGCAGGTTGATGATCACCCGCGTCTCCTGCAGAAACCCAGGCAACGCATCGCGACCGGCAAAGCTGGTTACGCCATCAATTTTTTTCGGTGAGCGGCTCCAGACACGCAGCGGAAATCCCCAGGGTTTCAGGCTCTCCGCCACGCTTTGTCCCAGTACGCCGGCGCCCAGGATGCCGATGGTAAACGCTTCACGCGTGTAAGCGGGCAGCGGCTGCCAGCACTGTTGCTGCTGCTGAAGACGGTAGTCGTCAAAACGACGGAACCAGCTCAGCACGCTATGCACCGCGTACTCCTGCATCTGACGCGCCATCCCGGTATCTTCCAGCCGGTACAGCGGCACGCTGTCGGGCAGCATCTCAGGATGCTGCTGCAGCTGCTTAAGAATTTCGTCAACACCTGCGCCCAGTGCAAAAACGCCGCGCAGTGTGGCGCGTCCCTGCAGCATCTCTGCGGGCGGGGAGCGGACCAGCGCATAATCAGCCGGACCGTTGTCGCCTGGCTGCCAGGCGCGAACCCGCGCCTGAGGCAGGCGTTGTTGTAAACCGTTAATCCAGGCCGCTGCAGACTGCGACGGGTGATACCAGATGATCTCCATCCTGCTCTCCTTTTTTCTTTCAGCGTCGGGGAAAAGTGGGGTGAGAGCAAGAAAAAACCGGCGTGAAAAAGCGGTTTTTTCCATAAAAATAATTCCCGTGGCTTCACATTTCCGGCTCGCGTCAGGGTTAAATAGACAGATAAGGTCTAAAGTTGGTCCTGTGGTCAATGCGTTACGCGCGGCCGCATTTCGGACAAGGAGAAAAACCGATGACAAAAATTGAGGTAAACGCCAACCCACGGCGTCAGCGTTATGCGCCCTTTCTGCTCACGTTGCTGCTGAGCGTTCCCGCTTTCACCACCCATGCCGACGATAACAGCCGCATGCTGAACAATCAGCCGCAGCCGCCGGACGTTCGTTTAGGGCCGCTGTTTAACGCCGTGCAACAGGCGAAGTTCTATCCCGATCAAAAGACCTTTGCTGATGCCGTACCGAAATTCGATCCCGCCTCGATTCTTGCCGACTGGCAGATGCAGAAGAAACAGCGCAATTTCGACCTGAAACGTTTTGTGGATACCAACTTTACGTTGCCCGCTGCGGGCGACAAATATGTCCCGCCCGCGGGACAAAACCTGCGTGAGCACATTGATGGCCTGTGGCCAGTACTGACCCGCACCACCAGCAGCGTGGGTCAGTACGACTCGCTGCTGCCATTGCCAAAACCCTACGTGGTGCCTGGCGGGCGTTTCCGCGAAGTTTATTACTGGGACAGCTACTTCACCATGCTGGGGCTGGCCGAGAGCGGACACTGGGATAAAGTCCAGGATATGACGGATAACTTCGCCTCGCTGCTTGACCGCTATGGCCACATTCCCAACGGCAACCGCAGCTACTACCTGAGCCGTTCACAGCCACCGTTCTTCAGCATGATGGTCGAGTTGCTGGCCACGCATGATGACGGCAAAGCCTATACCCGCTACCTGCCGCAATTGCAGAAAGAGTATGACTACTGGATGGCCGACAGCGATAAAGTCGCGGCCGGTGCCGCCAGCAAGCGGGTGATTAAACTGGCGGATGGTACGTTGCTCAATCGCTACTGGGATGCGCGCGACGTGCCACGAACTGAATCCTGGATGGATGATATTGCCACCGCGCAGAAAGCGCCGCAGCGCAATAAAGCCGAGCTCTACCGCGAGCTGCGTTCCGGTGCCGCGTCGGGCTGGGATTTCAGTTCCCGCTGGTTCACCGATGCGCATAATCTGTCGACAATCCGCACCACACAGCTGGCGCCCGTTGACCTTAACAGCCTGATGTTCCACCTGGAGCAGACGCTGTCAAAAGGCTACCAGATGAATAAGCAGAGCGATCTGGCAAAGCAGTTTGCCGATCGCGCAGAGAAGCGTCAGGCGGCAATCAACCGCTATCTGTGGGACAGCAAACAGAACTGGTACGCCGACTATGACTGGCAGAAAAAACAGGTCCATCCGCAGTTAACGGCTGCTGCCCTGTTCCCGCTCTATCTTCAGGTAGCCAGTGACAGGCAGGCTGAAAGCACCGCCAGCGCGGTAGAAAAACAGCTGCTGAAGCCGGGTGGTCTGGTAACAACCACCGTAAACAACGGTCAGCAGTGGGACGCACCGAATGGCTGGGCTCCGCTGCAGTGGGTTGCCGTGGAAGGTCTTGAGCACTATAACCAGCCGAAACTCGCAAAAGAGGTCGGCTTACGCTTCCTGCAAAACGTCCAGAACACCTATGACCGTGAGCATAAACTGGTAGAGAAATATGTCGTTGACGGCAAAAATCTTGGCGGCGGCGGTGGCGGTGAATATCCGCTGCAGGATGGTTTCGGCTGGACAAACGGCGTTACGCTGAAACTGCTCGATAAGTATTGCCCGAAAGATAAAACCTGTAACAGCGCCCACGATATTCCTCAGGCGTCTGCCTCACAACACTAAGTCACTCTGGATACCTCTGGCCCCGCCGGAGGTATCCGCACTCCCTTTCAGCGAATTTTACTTGACCTTCTTTCATCTACAGGCAAAATTGCAGCAAATTTACAAAAGGTAATAGTTCTCATTATGATAATGAGATTGCCTATCAATAATTTTATTCACCCGCCTGACCCTTTGCCAAGAAAGGAATTTTGATGAAACTGTCATTGTCGCTGAAAGGTTATGTTCACCTCTGCACCCTGGCGCTGACTGCGCCTGCTCTGAGTTTTGCTGCTGATATGGTTGTGACTGCCCAACCGCTGGAGGATTCGACCACGCCCACCCAGGGCTATCTGGCGACCACCAGCCAGGGCGCAACCAAGAGCGATCGTCCATTGATCACCACGCCGCAATCAATATCCGTAGTCACCCGCCAGCAGATGCAGGATCAGGGCGCACTGACCCTGAATCAGGCGCTGGGCTACAGCTCCGGTGTCTTCACCAACTTCGGCGGTGCGGCGACCCGTTATGACACCATTGCCCTGCGTGGCTTCCACGGCGGCGATGTCGATAACACCTTCCTCGACGGTATGCGGGTGATGAGCGACGGTGGCAGTTTCAACATATTGCAGGTGGATAATGCTTTCCTGGAACGCATCGACGTGATCAAAGGCCCCTCTTCCGCGCTCTATGGCCAGACAGTGCCGGGCGGACTGGTGAACATGGTGACTAAACGTCCTCAGTTCGCGGAAGAGGGTCACATTCAAGTGCAGGCGGGCAGCAACGCGACCACCGGCACGATGTTTGACTACACCAATGCGATCAACGATCAATGGGCGTTTCGCCTGACCGGCGTAACCCGCAATAGCGATACCCAGTACGATCATACCCGTGAAGAGAAATATGCGCTGATGCCGCAGCTGATGTGGCAACCTGATGAAGATACCCATCTGATTCTGAAAGCCTACCTGCAAAAAGATCCGTCAGGCGGTTATCACGGTTCCGTGCCGGGTGACGGCAGCCTTACCGAACACAACGGCTATAAGTTGAGCAACGGCTTCTATGAGGGCAACAGCGATCTTGATCAGTTCAAACGCCACGAGCAGATCTACAGCTTCGATTTCGCCCATCGCTTTAACGACGTCTGGTCGTTCTCATCAACCGGCAGTTACAGCCACTCGAATGTCGATCTCGATCAGGTTTATCAGATTGGCTGGGATGAAAATAATCCCGATCTGCTGAATCGCTACTACTCTGGCGAGCGCTCGTCACTCTCCGCCTGGTCCACGGATAACCGCTTACAGGCGGAGTTCAACACCGGCGAACTGGAGCACCGCGTCACGCTGGGTGCCGAGTATCATCGTTACAAAAATGAGATTAGTGAGGCTGGCGGTCCGGCTAACCAGCTGAATGCCGTGACCGGCGATCAGGTGGGCGATATGCCTGAGCAGACCTGGGCAGATAGCACCCGCCGTTACTACCAGACCGGCCTCTATCTGCAGGATGAGATGAAGCTGGATCGCTGGCATCTCGATCTCTCCGGCCGTTACGATCGCATCGTCGCACAAAACAGCGGCAGCGATCGTCGTCAGGATGATCACATTAGCGGACGCGCCGCGCTGCTCTATGCCTTCGACAACGGCATTTCGCCTTATGTAAGCTGGAGCCAGGCGATTACCCCGACTGCGCTTACCGATCCCAACAATAACCTGCTGAAGCCGACCACCTCAGAGCAGTATGAAGCCGGGGTGAAATATCAGCCGGTGGGCACCCGCGATCTTTACAGCATGGCGGTTTATGACCTGACGCAGAAGGATGTGGCAAACCGTAATGTTAAAGACGGCACCTTTACGCCATCGGGCAAAGTCCATTCACAGGGTATTGAGCTGGAAGCACGTAATCAGTTAACCCCGCGTCTGAGCACCGTGGCGAGCTATACGCTGAACCATCTGCGCTTCAAAGATTCGGTGGATGGCAACAGCGGCCATACGCCGTATGTCACCCCTAACAGCATGGCTGCACTCTGGGGTCACTATCAGTTTGATTACGGTCTGAGTGCGGGCGCGGGCGTGCGTTACATCGGCAAACAGTGGGCGGACAATGAAAATACCACGCGCGTGCCGTCGGTGACGCTGTTTGATGCATCAGTGCGGGCCGATCTGGGTGTCTGGAACAGCAGCCTGAAAGGCGCATGGGTTCAGGTCAATGCCAATAACCTGACCGACCGCACCTATGTAGCGGGCTGTTACGGCACAGGCTATTGCTACTGGGGCGCGGAGCGCAGCGTGATGGCGACTGTCGGTTACGACTTCTGATTGCAGAGTAAAAGATAAAAAAAGGGGACGAATCGCTTCGTCCCCTTTTCTGTTAAAACTGTTACGGTTAACTGCGTACTTTGCGGTACACGAACAGCACCACGATGGCACCGATCACTGCGACCACAAAACTGCCGAAGTTAAACCCATCGACGCGGCCGAAGCCAAACAGCGTACTGATCCAGCCACCCACTACTGCACCGATAATCCCCAGCACGATAGTCAGAATGAAACCGCCACCGTCTTTACCTGGCATAATCCACTTCGCCAGAATACCCGCGATCAAGCCAAAGACGATCCAGGAAATAATACCCATCTGTTGCTCCTTCCTTTTTATGATTAAATCGTGAACGCCTGATTTATCAAGCGGTTTACCGCGATAAGTATAGCCAGCATTTCGAAAATTGCTCGTCCGCTCACAGTTATTATTGATGACGAGCAAATTAAAGCTTTTTCCAGCCGCGCCGATAACCGTGACGAGGCAAAAAAAGAGTGTAAATACAGTAACCCCTTGTGGAGCAGGACGTGAAAGAAGCCGACCAGGAACAATATTTAAAACGTGGCACGCTGGCGGTTCTGGGCGTTATGAAAGATTTGCTGCGATTGCAGACGCCCTTACTGGTGCGCTTCCCGCGCGGGCAGTTTATCAGCCGGATGCTGACTGCCGATAAAGATCGCGTGGTGTTTGACCTCGGCAGTAATAACCTGGATAACGAGTACGCACTAACCAGCGATGATCTCAGTATCACCGCTGAAACCTTTGGTGCAAAAGTGGAGTTCAGCCTCACCTCACTGGAAAAAATTGAGTTTGAAGGCTTACCCGCTTTCAGCTCACCGCTGCCGGACCTGCTGTGGCAGATTCAGCGACGGGAATTTTTTCGGGTCTGCGCACCGATGGAGCCGCAGTTCTGGTGCCACACCCTGTGGCCGGATGGCAGTAAAACGCGTCTGCGATTACAGGATCTCTCTCTGGGCGGTATCGGTGTGCTGGTGGATGAACCGCTGCCGGAAGGCTTGCAGAATGGCGACAGCTTCAATCAGTTCCGGGTTGAGCTGGGCGAATATGGCATTTTTGAAGTGCCGGTGAAGCTGTTGAGTATTGGCGAACGCTGTGTCGTGAACCGCAAAAATGAAACCCTGATTACACCCCGCCTGAGCTTTCGTTTTGCCACGCTGAATCCGGCACAGGAGCGACAGCTTCAGCAGATTATCTTTGCCCTTGAGCGCCTGGCGCGCGATAAATCGACCCGATTCCAGTAACTGCTTTATGGATGCGCCACGCAGGTGGGCCGCATCCAGGCTATGCTTCTTGCTTGTTTTCTTTTAAACCGGAACCCAGCAAGGAGACCCTCCCCAATGGAAAACTGGCTCTCTTCACGTCGTTTTCACGCCCTCTTTTTTAATCAGGAACTCTGGCTCAACAGCGCTATCGTTATCGTCTCTACCCTGGTGATTTACTGGGTATTACGTACCCTGATTCGCTTTATCTCCAACCGGATTGCCCTCTATAGCGAACATCGTCACGTCCGCGCCACTGCGATTCTGGTGGAGATATTGCGCAGCACCAGCCAGACACTGCTGCTGATCTTTTCGCTGCTGATTGCCCTGAAGTTTGTCGACCTGCCTGCTTCATGGAGCGTGACCATTGCGCACGGCTGGTTCCTGGCGCTGATTGTGCAGCTCGCGCTATGGATAGACTGCGGCATCCGGCTGTGGCTGAAAAGCCTGCTGCGCGATCCGATTCATGTGCGTAATCCGGTGACGACGGTGATCCTGGGCATTCTGCTGCGGGTGGTGGTCTGGATCATGATGTTCCTTGCCATTCTGTCGAACATCGGCATCAACATTACAGCACTGGTTGCCAGCCTTGGCGTTGGCGGTATCGCGATTGCGCTGGCAATTCAGACCGTGCTGAGTGATGTGTTTGCGTCGCTGGCGATAGGCTTTGACAAGCCGTTTGAGCACGGCGACTTTATTGTGTTTGGTGATATTGCGGGCACTATTGAACATATTGGCCTGAAAACCACGCGTCTGCGCAGCCTGAGCGGTGAGCAGATTGTTTGCTCAAACACTATTCTGTTGCAGCAGACCATCCATAACTACAAACGCATGCAGCAGCGCCGCATCGTCTTTAAGTTTGGTATCAGCTATGCCACGCCCTCTGATCAGGTTCGGGCGATCAGCCCGCTGGTTAAAGAGATCATCCAGGACATTGAGACGACCCGTTTTGACCGCGCCCACTTCCTGGCCTTTGAAGACTCAAAGCTGACCTTTGAAGTGGTCTATTTTGTGCTGGATGCGGATTACAACAAATACATGGATATTCAGCAGGAAATTAACCTGCAGCTGATGGCGGCTCTTGAAGCGCGTAACATCCGCTTCGCCTTCCCGATTCGTCAGGTGGAGTTCAGCGGCGGCAATCTGCCTCCGGTGGATCTGGTTGCGGTGGAAAATGAAGATGGCGAGGTGCGCAGGATGGCGCGCTAAACCCAGGCCCGCCCTCCTGTATTGGGATGGCGGGCAGGGATACCGGTGCGGCCAGAACCGTAAGCGCATCGGCTGTCCCACCTTCCCCTATGGCGTTCTGCAATTCAGTCTCACCGTTTACTCATGCCGGTAACAACTTACACCGAGATACTCACTAAACGCTTCCTGCAGCACATCTGCCGTCGCTGAGTGATTCATCGCCACGTGATGCTCAAAGCCATTACGGCAGATCCACGCCAGCAATGTTTCCAGCTGCGGCACCTGAATCACCGCACGACAGCCCACCGTGTCCAGCGGATCGGTGACCGACATTCCCTCACCGACATAGGCTTTGATTTCGCCGCTAAAATCGTCGGTTGAAAGACGGAAGTAGGTCAGATCACCCTGCTTCATCCGGCCATGCACTGCACCGCAGGTGTTCTCTTTGCCCACCGTGGTGCCGATGATATCCGCCGTGCCCATCGTCGGTGACTCCAGGCTGGCACTGGCGAAGTTACCACAGTGAAACAGCACGCATTTGTCCCGTTCATCGCCAAAGTTGTTGTTCCAGTCCGCCAGTGAGGCAGGACTCAGCGAACAGCTGGCGAGCGCGTACATCGACAGCGCGCCCATCACATCCACTTCGCAGGCGCTGGGCATCAGCTGGCCCGACATCACGCTCATGATTGAGCAGACGTTAATCCCCAGATTCTCCTGCAGTGAGGTCCAGCACTGAATAGCGGTGGTATCAATATCGTTGTCACTGATCCATTCGCTGATCACCACAAACAGTTTGGCCATGGTCACCAGTTTGTCACCCGGAATGCCGCGCGCATCAGCGTTAGCCTCCAGGATTTCACGCTTCTCTGCTACGCGGATATCATCATCGCGCAGCCGGTTGGTACGCGTAAAAATCTCCGATAAATCCAGGGTTTCCACCGCGATGCCCATCTTCTCCAGCAGCTTTTCGCTATAACGCACGGTGTTAAATCCGGCGGGCCGCGCACCAATCGCCCCGACGCGCACCCGACGCATGGCATTCACGACACGACAGAGCTGGCTAAACCGCTGCAGATCCTGCCTGAAGACCTCACCGCTCAGGGCGCAGACGTGCTGGCGGGTCAGGGTAAACGGAATACCATATTGCCGCAGGTTATTGCAGAGCGAAATTTTGCCGCAGAAGCTGTCGCGACGGGTCGCCAGCCCCATTTTATCGAGATTATCCTCTTCCGCCTGCACCAGCACTGGGACATTCAGGCCGGCCAGACGCAGCGCTTCTGCAATCGCTTTTTCATCACCAAAGTTAGGCAGCAGCACCACAATGCCGTGAATTTTTTCGCGGTGCTCGCGAAACAGTGCAGCGCAGATTTTTGCCTCCTGCCGCGTCTCCACGCCGCCCAGATTGGTCTGGGTTTCGTCCAGCATGACGGTATTGATGTTCATTTTTTCAAACAGCGCGACCGCCTGCTGGCGCGCCTCGCCCACCAGATAGCTGGGAAAAAAACCCCGGTTGCCAATAATGACACCGAAGGTTAACTGCTGAGGAAGTGTTGACATGGCTCTGCTCCGGATAAGGATTAATGTGGCTGATAACGACAGCGTGCAACGGCATCGATCCAGCCTTTATAATTTTCCTGCATACGCTGCGCGTTCTCTTCACGCGGCAGGATGACGCTGCCGCCCTGTAAAGCCTGCATATCACTGCCCTGCTGCCACCACCCCAGAACTTTGCCTGCCAGCAGTGCCGCGCCCAGCGCGGAGACCTCAGCGGTCGGGACCCGCTGCAACGGCCGCTGCAACACATCGGCCTGTAACTGCATCAGCCAGCTATTTTCAGTGGCGCTGCCATCGACACAGAGCGCCGGAAGCTGCTGTCCGCTGGCCTGCTCCATCGCGAAAAAGACATCGGCGATTTGCCAGACGATCGACTCCAGTGCCACCCGCGCCAGCACGTCGGGTGTTGCGGCATCCGTCAGTCCGCACACCATGCCGCGTGCCTGAAGATCCCACCAGGGCGCGCCCAGACCTGAGAGCGCAGGGACAAAATAGATGCCCTGATTGTCGTCGCAGCGTTGCGCCATCGCGGTCAGCTCACGTGGATCCTGTACGCCGAGCAGTTTACCCAGCCAGGCGGCACCGGAACCGGTGTGCGTGATGTTGCCTTCAAACGCATAACGCAGCGTGCCGTCATGCCAGGCCACCGTGGTGCTGAGGCCATTTTCCGTCAGCAGCGGCGTTGCCATGGACATCATCAATGAAGAGCCGGTGCCGTATGTGGCTTTCACCACTTCAGACTCGCCGCGGCGTTGCGCCTGCAGCGCGGCATGGGAATCACCAATACGCGCCAGAATCGGCGTGCCTGCCGCCAGACCGGGAATGTCATTTACCGCCACCACGCCCTGTTCACTGGCTGAAGAGGTGATGCGCGGCAGTGCGGCGCGCGGCAACTGAAACAGCGTCAGCAGCTCGTCGTCCCAGTCGTTGAGGTGCAGACTGTAGAGCTGCGTGCGGGAGGCGTTGGCGTGATCGGTGATAAAGACTTCGCCCGCGCTGAGCTGCCAGGTGAGCCAGCTGTCGACCGTGCCGATGCAAAGCTCGCCGGCAGCCGCCCGCGCCGCGCCCTCGGGAATGGTGGCCAGCATCCCGGTCAGCTTGGCGGCCGGAAACATCGGATCAACAGCCAGCCCGGTCAGGCCGGTGATGCGAGGCGCTTTACCCGCCTGCCGAAGGTCGCGACAGAATGACTCGGAGCGTCGATCCTGCCAGCTCACCAGCGGTGTCAGCGGCTGACCATCACGCCGCTGCCAGATCATCACCGACTCACGCTGATTACTGATCGCCACCGCCGCGACAGGCGCACCTGCACACGACGCCAGACAATGGGCGATGGCCTGTTTTACCGCCTGCCAGATTGCCACAGGATCCTGCTCAGCCAGACCGGGCTGCGGGTGTTGCAGGGTTAAACTCTGGCTACCGCGTGCCACCACACGGCCGTCGCGATCAACCGCAATCGCCTTGGCATTGGTGGTGCCTTCGTCAATCGCCAGAATCAGAGGTCCCACCATGTTTATGCTCCTGCGCAGATGCGCGCTGCACTGTTGACCACGCTGCGGGCATCAATGCCGTGATGGGCGCGGGTGGAGGCGCGATCGCCTGCAATCGCATATTCCCCATCCGCAATGCCAAGCCGCAACAGCGGGATGCCACAACCGCCTTCCGCCAGCACCTCAGCCACAAGGCTGCCGACGCCGCCATTGACGTTGTGCTCTTCCACGGTAATCACCGCTGGATAGTGATTTAGCAGGTTGCGCAGCTGTTGGGTATCACAGGGTCGAATCGATGGAACCGCGATCACACCGGCTGAAATGCCCTGTTCAGTCAGTTGCTCGGCGGCGTGAACCACCTCGTGAACCGTTGAGCCCATCGCCACCAGCGCGATGTCACTGCCTTCCCGCAGCACATCGATCGCGCCTGGTCTGAACTGATAATTTTCATCGTGCAGCTGCGGCAGATCTTTGCCATCCAGACGGATATAGACCGGCCCGACATGCTCAAGGGCGTAGTCGATGATCTGGCGGCACTCCAGCGGGCAGGAAGGCGCATAGATCTCAATATTGCCGAATCCGCGCATCACCGCGATGTCATCAATGCTGTGATGGGTGCTGGCTAACGGGCCATAACTGGCCCCGGCATTCAGCCCGAACAGTTTGACGTTGGTGTTGTTGTAGCAGACATCGACTTTCACCTGCTCATTGGCACGTGACACCAGAAACGGCGCGGCGTTACAGGTCACCGCGACTTTGCCGCCCAGCGCCAGACCTGCCGCTGTTCCCACCAGCGTCTGCTCGGCGATACCGACATTAATCAGCCGGTCGGGAAATGCCTTAATAAAGGGGGCAATTTTGGCGGTTGAGGTTGAGTCGGCCACCACAGGAACCAGATCCACGCCACGATTCACCGCGTCGATAAAGGCCGTCACCATGACGCTTGCTAAATGTTGTGCATTACTCATCTTTCAGCTCCTCCAGTGCCAGTGCGATCTCTTCGCCTTTCGGCACCCGGTGATGCCATTCCGCCTTGCTCTGGATAAAGGAGACGCCAAAGCCTTTTTCGGTATGCGCCACAATCACCTGCGGTTTGCCGTTCTTCGGCAGGTTTTCAATGGTGTCGACCACTGATGCCATCGCATTGCCGTTGCACTCGGTGACCTCCAGCCCAAAGGCGCGCCATTTTTCCGGCAGCGGATCGGTGTTCATGATGTCGCGGGTCGCACCTGCCAGTTGCAGCTTGTTCTTGTCATTGATGATGATCAGGTTATCGAGGCCGTAATGCGCCGCCACCAGTGCCGCTTCCCAGTTACTGCCTTCCGCCAGCTCACCATCGCCGGTGACCACAAAGATGCGGCGCGAACTGTTATCTTTTTTCGCCGCGATAGCGATACCGACCGCCACAGGCAGGCCATGGCCCAGCGCGCCGGTATTGAGTTCGACGCCCGGCGTTTTCTGCCGGACCGGATGGCCGGGCAGATGCGAGTCCGCGTGCTGATAGGTCGCCAGCCAGTCGGTCGGGAAGTAGCCCGCTTCCGCCAGCACGCAGTAGTAGCCGCCCACCGCGTGCCCTTTCGACTGGATGTAGATGTCACGCTGATTATCATCCGTGCGATCCGGTGCGCAGTTCAGAATGCGAAAGTAGAGCGCAGTGAGGATCTCCACCTGCGACAGGTCAGCGCCGGTATGACCGCCTGCCGGGCTGCCTGCGTTAAGCTGGATGATGCGCCGACGGATAGCCCGCGCCCGGCGCTCAAGGTCTTCGACCGGAAGATTGAAAGGATTCATACACTACCTCTGAATTTTAAATCGGTTATGAATATATATTCACGCCAGTTAAAAAATTTTGTGCCTAAAAAAGTGTGTGGCTGATAAAGGTCTTGTCCTCTGTTCACCACACTGCCCGTCACTCCGGGCTGACTGCTGCCGCTTATGCAGAATCGCTTAGCGGTGCACCCTGCCCGGACGGCGATAAACCAGTCAGGATTTAGCCGGTGCCCCCTCCTCAATTAATGCTTTCTGCGCCACGACCGCCGCCTTCTGCTGCATCCGGCTCTGAGTCTGGTCGATGATGACCGCGATGATGATGACGATGCCTTTGATCACCATCTGCCAGAATTCGCTGACGCCCATCATGATCAGACCATCCGCCAGAAAGCCGATGACGAACGCACCGATCAGCGTCCCGACAATCGTGCCACGTCCGCCCGCCAGCGAGGTGCCGCCCAGTACCACAGCCGCAATGGCGTTCATCTCAAACGCCGTACCGTTTGCCGGATGGCTGGCGACCAGTTGTGATGAGACCACAATGCCGGCAATCGCTGCGCAGAATCCCGACAGGGTATAAACCAGAATCTTCACCTGACGGGTTTTCACGCCTGAGAGTTCAGCGGCGCGCTCGTTGTCGCCGATGGCATAAACCTGACGGCCAAACGGCAGGCGACGAGCGATATAGGCGATCACCAGCGCCAGCACCACCATCATCCAGATGGCATAAGGCAGCCCGAGAAAAGTGCCGGCCCCGATTCGGTCGAAGCCGGTATTACCCAATAGCGGATTACCCTGCAATCCGGGAAAGGTTTCGCCACCCGAGGTCAGCATCGCCGCACCGCGCAGGATGTACATGGTGCCAAGGGTGCAGATGAAAGGTGCGACGTTGTAGCGGGTAATGATCCAGCCGTTGCCGGCGCCAATAAGCGCACCGATCAACAGCACGACCGGCACGATTACCCAGACGCTGGGGAAGATGGCGATGCCAAACATCGGCAGCACAATCCCTTTGGTGATCAGCCAGCCCGCGATCATGCCGCACAGCCCCAGCGTCGCCCCAATCGACAGGTCAATGCCGGCGGTGATAATGACAAAGGTGATACCCAGCGCCAGAAAGGCGTTGATGGCGATGTGTTTCACCATGATCACCAGACTGCCGGTGGCGAGAAAGTCCGGCACGGTGATGGCGAAGAAGCCGACAATCAGAATCAGCGCAATAAAAGTACGCAGCTTCAGAAGCAGCAGCAGAATGCTTTCGCGTGAACTAAACGCTTTCGCCGGAAGTGTGTTCAGCGCGACACTGTTATTGCTTTTCATGCTCAGAACCCCTGCGCACTTGCTTTCACCAGCGCTGCCTCTTCCGCCTGGTCTCGCGGAAGGTCAGCCGTAAGTTTGCCGCCCGACATCACCAGGATGCGATCGGCTACCGCCATAATCTCTTTCAGGTCTGAGGTGGAGAACAACACCGCAATACCCTGCTGCGACAGCGCCACCATCATGCGAAACACTTCCGCTTTAGCCCCGACGTCAATGCCGCGACTCGGCTCATCCAGCAGCAGCAGACGCGGATTCGTCAGCAGCGCGCGGCCAATCACCACTTTCTGCTGGTTGCCACCACTCAGTGCGCTGATAGCAACGTCCGGCGAGGAGATTTTGATCGCCAGATTACCGACCGTCTGAGTCACTGCCTGCTGCTCCGCCCGGTGCGCAATGGCAAAGCGGTGCGACAATCGCCGCCACAGGCTGGCGATGGTGAGATTACTGGCAACTGACGAGACAGGGAAAATCCCGGCGCGTTTGCGATCTTCCGGCACCAGACTCATCCCCATGCGGATGCGATCGGCAGTGGGCAGGCGCGTAGGCAGCGGTTTACTGTCGAGCCACAGCTTGCCCAGATAGTGACGCTGGCTGCCGAGCAGACACTCAAACAGCTCCGTGCGACCCGCCCCCATCAGGCCGTAGATCCCGACAATCTCCCCGGCCCGCACCTGAAAACTGACGTCATCAACCAGGGTATTGCCGTTGGGGCTGACGCAGGTGATGTGCTGCGCCTCAAGAACCGGCGCGCCAAACTCACGCTCGTCCGGCAGGAAGGTGGTCACCGGCTCACTGCCGAGCATCTCGCGAACGATCCACGGCACATCGATGGTGCTGACCGGCGCTTCTGCCTGAAAGCGTCCGTCGCGCAGAATCGTAATCACGTCGCCAATTGCCATCAGCTCTTCCAGCCGATGAGAAATATAAATGAGGGTAACGCCCTGCTGCGTCAGGTCGCGGATGACCCGGAAGAGGATCTCAACTTCGGTTTTACTCAGCGCCGAGGTGGGCTCGTCAAGAATCAGAATGTCCGCGTCTTCCGCCAGCGCTTTAGCGATCTCCACCAGTTGCTGCTGACCCACTTTGAGATTGCCGACCCGCTCACCGGGCGGGATAGGCTGGTCAAGACGCGCCATCAGTGCGGCGGTGCGTCGTGCCTGCTCCGCCTCATTGATCGGCGCCAGGCCACGCTGGATCTCCCGGCCCAGAAACAGGTTCTCCGCCACGGTAAGGTTTTCAAACAGATTCAGCTCCTGATGCACCATGCCGATGCCGTGCCGGGCGGCATCGCGGGTGCTGCTCAGCGTCAGCGGCTCACCATTCAGAAACAGCGACCCGGCGGTAGGCTGCTGCACGCCCGCCAGAATCTTCATCAGCGTCGATTTGCCCGCGCCGTTTTCACCGATAATCACATTCACTTTGCCGCGCCAGACCCGGTAATCGACGCGATCCAGCGCCAGCGTGCCGGGAAACAGCATGGAGATCTGTTCGGCCCGCAGAATAATTTCATCTTCCATCAGGGCGTCCCCCGCTTCAGCTCAATCGCCACCACCTCTTCAACGCTGTTCTGCCCGATGCTTACGGCCAGCAGCGCCTGCACTGGCTGGTTGACCCAACTGGCATCCAGTGGCGGCAACTGCTTCACTGCATGACGGTTGAGTGCCCGGGTGAGCTGGGCGTACTGCACCTGATTAGTAAATTCTTCGAAACGGAAACCGGCGGCATCGCGGATAGCGTTGCTGCGCAGTACCGGGCCAACGCTGATCGCCACCGGCTTACCATTAATCATCAGCGTCAGCGTGCGTTCACGCGGGTTACTCTCATCAAAAGCGCTGGCCGTCCCGCTGGCCCGCACAAAGACACTTTCGCGGCCGCCAGATTTCACCGTCTGACTTTTCGCTTCCATGTCGGCCCAGCTCAGCGCGTGGCTGTTCGCAGTGGCCATAACACGCGGCTGCCAGGTTTCCTCCGCAATCTGCTGCGGCGTCTGGGTGGTATAGCTGGGCTTCGCGTGCGGATCTTTCGGCATGATCGGGTTACCGTCCGCATCCAGATCCACCACGGTACAGGCGCTGAGCAGCGCCATCCCGATCAATACCGCCAGTATACGTTTCATGGTTATTTCGCCAGGTTGAAGTTTTTCAGCTTCGCGGCGTTGCTTTCGTCAATCAGCACGCAGTCCATCAGCTGCTTCTCCTGCTTCTGTGCTTTGCCGTTCTTCAGGTAGTAATCCGCCTGCGAGACCGCCATCTGCGCCTGATCCCAGCCCGGCTGCAGCACCGTCGCTTTGATATTGCCTTTGTTGAGGATGGAATCGCGGGTGTAGTCACTGCCGTCGAAGCCCACCACGATCACCGATGTTTTTCCCGCGGCTTTCAGCGCCGCTTCTGCGCCCAGTGCCATGGTGTCGTTGCCAGAGATCACACCCACGATGTTGGGGTGTTTTTGCAGCAGGGTTTCCATGCGGCTGAAGGCTTCGGTCTGACTCCAGTTGGCGCTCTGCTGCGCCACCATTTTCATGTCGGTATAATCATCCAGTACATCGTGATAACCCTGCGACCGCACGCCCGCATTGGTATCAGACTCCTTGCCGAGCAGTTCAATGTAGTCCCCTTTGCCGCCCAGCAATTTGGCAAATTTCTCTGCACCCAGCTGCGCGCCCTGATAGTTATTGGAGACGATCTGCGCCACGGCGATGCCGGTTTTATTAATTTCACGGTCAATCAGGAAAACCGGGATGCCGGCATCTTTGGCTTTCTGCACCGGTCCGACGGTGGCGTCCGCACCGGCGTTGTCCAGAATGATCGCTTTGGCTTTTCGTGCAATTGCGGTCTCAATCAGCTGGTTTTGCTTATTAACATCATCGTCATGCGACGCCACCAGCGTGGCGTAACCCAGCTCTTTGGCTTTGGCCAGAGCGCCTTCCGCCTCGGCTTTAAAGAAAGGGTTGTCATGGGATGGGGTGATAATCGCCAGCAGGCCTTGCTCCGCCGCCAGCGCCGTTGCAGAAAAAGCGATCATTGAAGCCAGCAGGGTCAGTTTAATCAGAGGACGAGTCATTATTATTCTCCGCTTGAATATATATTCACATGCGATTTTATATGCATAATGACTATGCGCCTGCGCGGACACGCCGTCCAATGCGCGATCTTTAAAAAGCGAAAACGATCACAAATTAGCCTGCGTTGTGATTTTGATCATCCTGGTTAACAATACCGGGCAGATTCAGAGAGGGAAAACCGATGGCAAAACAGGATGAACAACGACTGATGGTGAAGATTGCCACGCTTTACTATGTCGAAGGGATGAAGCAGTCCGACATTGCGCAGTCACTGACCTTATCGCAGTCGTTTGTCTCACGCATACTTAATCGCAGCGTGAAAGAAGGTGTGGTCAAGATCAGTGTGGTGCCACCGGCCAACGTCTATCCGGAGCTGGAAAAGGCCATTGAACAGACCTATAACCTGCCGCAGGCGATTGTGGTGGATGTGCCCGAGCAGGCGTCGTCGCTACAGATTAAACAGGCGATTGGATCGGCGGCTGCTCACTATCTGGAGACCCGGCTGCGTAATGATGAACTGATTGGCATTTCGTCATGGAGCGGCACTATCCGGGCGATGGTAGATGCGCTGCATCCGCTTAACAGCGCCTGTAAAGGGGTGATTCAGCTGCTGGGCGGCGTTGGGGCTAACGGCAACGTACAGGCCACCATTCTGACGCAGAATCTGGCGGCGCTGCTGAACTGTCCCGCCTGGCTGTTGCCGTCGCAGTCAATTGAGCATTCGGTCACCGATCGTCAGCGACTATCAGCCAACGCAGAGGTCGCCGAAGTCCTGAGTAAATTTGATCAGGTAGACCTGGCGATTGTCGGTATTGGCGACCTGGAGCCGTCAGCACTGCTGCGCAACTCCGGCAACTACTACGATGGCAACATGCTGCAGACGCTGGCAGCGCGCGGCGCAGTAGGCGATATCTGCCTGCACTACTTTGATGCCTGTGGTCAGCCGGTGCTGAAAGCCGAGGAAGATCCGGTGATTGGGATGGAACTGGCGCAGGTTAAACAGTGCCCGCAGGTCGTGGGGCTGGCAGGCGGACGGGAAAAAGCGCAGGCGATTCGGGGCGCGTTGCTGGGAGGTTACATTAAGGTGCTGATTATCGATTATCCCACGGCGCGACTACTGCTCACGCCGCAGGAGTAATCACACGCCATCAGATTGTGCGGTAGGCTGTGGTCACTTTCCAGAGATAGCGCGGTGCCTGCGCCGCCGGATGCTTTTTCTGTACGTGCTGATAAAACTCATCCGGGGACATGGAATTAATCATCGCAATGGCCCGATCGCGATCGCTGGAAAACGTCCTCAGCAACGCCCCTGCACCGTTGGCATAAGAGACGATGGTGGCATAACGCAGTGTCAGCGGATCACGAATGCCTGACAGTGCTGAATTCTGCAGAATACGGATGTAGGCGGTGCCGATATCAATATTTTTGGCCGGATCGCGCAACTCAGCATTCGATGGCTGACCACGACGGCCCAGTGTGCGATAGACCTCGCGCCCGGCAGTTGACGCTTTAATCTGCATGAGACCCACCGCATTAGAACGGCTCACCACGCCCGGATTTCCTCCCGACTCGACACTGATAATGGCGCTGATCAACTTCTCATCAACGCCATAATGACTGGCGGCATCTTCGGTAAACATTGCCCAGGTCCCATTGACGCTGGACGGGGGTGCCTGAGTTAATGGCGTGTTGCGTTGCTTAACGACCTGATGCGGTGGCTCGCTGGCACAGCCGGTCAGGAGTAACGCCGGGAGTATAAGGTGTCGGATTTTCAGCAATTTTTCGTCTCTTAGCTGTTGTGGCGAGTGCTATCATACCCAGGCAGCCTGAGAGCAAAATTACCGTTTATCCTAAATGCACTAAAATGCGGCGCGTACCGTGACTTCAGCGAGGCTTTTCGCCATCATCGCCGTTAGTCAGCCGCCAACAGCAGGAAAGTATGATGATTTCACGTTCAGTTCGTCTTATCTCCCCCTCCGGTTACTGTCACAACCAACCTGCGGCGCAGCAGGCTATTGCGCGCCTGCGTGCGGCGGGCCATCAGATAGAGAACGAACAGGTGATCACCCGCCGTTTTCAGCGCTTTGCGGGAACAGATGCAGAACGCCTGGCGGATATCAATCAGCTTGCCAGCCTGAGCACCCTGCCCGATATCGTGCTGGCAGTGCGAGGCGGTTATGGGGCCAGCCGGTTACTGGAATCCATCGACTACATCGGCCTGCAGCGCCGTCTGATGAATCAGCCAGTAGCGCTGTGTGGCCACAGCGACTTCACCGTGATTCAGCTGGCGTTACTGGCGCAGGTCGGCCTGATTACCTTCAGCGCCCCCATGCTGGCGGGTAATTTCGGCGCCGCGACCTTATCTGAATTTACCCTCCACCACTTCTGGCAGGCACTAACATCGCCTACAGTAGAGGTGAAATGGCAGAGTGAAACGCCAGATCAGGGCGAATGGCAGGGTACGCTGTGGGGCGGAAATCTGGCGATGATCTGCTCACTGATTGGCACGCCGTGGATGCCACAGATTGAGAACGGCATTCTGGTGATCGAAGATGTGAATGAACATCCGTTCCGCATTGAGCGCATGCTCATTCAGTTGCAGCAAAGCGGCATTCTGGCGCGCCAGCGGGCGATCGTCACAGGCAGCTTCACCAGCACGGCTCTGTCAGAGTATGACAATGGGTTTAATTTCGAGACCGTCTGGCAACACGTGCGTGACATCAGTGGTTTGCCAGTGATCAGTGGATTAGATTTTGGTCATGCTGCTGACACCGTCACACTGCCGCTGGGTACCCGCGCACGATTAGCGGTCAGTCAGGGCCACGCCCATTTACAGGCAACCGGCCACCCCGTCCTGCGGGAATAAAGTACGTTTCAGGAGATCGACATTGAAGCCGTTGTATGACGATTTGTGGATCTCGACCCCGGAATTTCCGGTGGAAGATGCCGTTAACGACCTGATGATGCATGGCTTTATGCTGCGTCACCCGCGCGGCAATCTGCTGATTGGCCGTGTAGAAAACCCGCTTGATCATGAAGTCATCGCCGATAGCGGCGGCGTCATCCGCCACTATCTGACCCACTGGCACGAATCTGCGCCCGGCGCGGCGGTGATTCAGCAACGCTTTAGTAGCGCGCTTTACTGCCATAGCCGGTCGCTGGGAGCGATAAGCCGTTTTGCTGAACCTGACGACACCTTTTCACAGCACGAGACGCACTTCGGGGATGTTCAATTACTGTCAACGCCAGGACACACACCAGGCAGTTGCAGTTATCTCTATACCTCGCCGCTGGGGCTGACCTATCTGTTTGTCGGCGACACCGTGACACGTTCTCATGATCAGTGGGTCACGGTGCTGGTGCCGGACAGTAATCTGGCTGAGCTGAGTCAAACGCTGGAGTTTTATCGATCGCTGCGTCCTGACGTGGTGCTGATGAGCACTACGCGTGGACATCTCTCCTGGAAAAAGGTCACGCTGCAGAGCTGGCTGGCGGCGATTGATGAGGCTGAACAGAATCCGCTGGATTTGCGTCAGCAACCCTTGTTTTGATTACAGGGCTTTCGTCAGATAGTGGCGCTGGTGATGCCGTGGATAGTTATCCAGACTGAAGCGCAGCGTATAGCCGAGCTTTTCATAAAACGGTCGCGCCTGAAAACTGGCAGTATCCACCTGCGCAAAACGACAGCCGCGATCCCGCGCCTCCTGCTCTGCCGACTGCATCAGCTTGCTGCCCGCCCCCTGCCCGCGTAGCGCCTCACTCACCCACAGCATATCAATCCGCAGCCAGTTTCCGGCGGTTGACCCGGTCAGCCCGGCCAGCTTTCTGCCCTGGTCATCACGAATAAACACGCCGATCGACCTGATCTCATTAGTATTAATATATTTGCTGTTGAACGCAGTCAGACCCAGTCTGACTTCATCCAGGTCCTGCGCGGTGACGTTATCGGTAATCTCAGGTTGCATAGTGGCTCCAGGGCGGTTAACTGTCGGAACGCTGACGATCGTCATAGCGCTCCAGGCTCAGCGCATCCACATCGCGTTTTTCGGTGCGGCTGCAGGGCAGCAGTTTATCGCTGTCGTGATAGACAAAGAAACTGGCTTGAGTGCGCTGGTTTACAATCAGCTGATCGCCGTTGCGAAATCGGGTAATCGCCACCTTATCGCCCGCTTCCAGACGGGTACGCTGCTGACCGGCCGCAATCTGGAAATGATTTTCTGGCCACATCAGGGTGGTTAAACCATATTCAGCACGTGAAACGGTCATGGTCGCCCTGCCAGGGCAGTTAAGCTGAAATTCGGTTTCGCTCCAGGCGGGTGCAATGTGACAGGCCAGCAGGCCCAGGGCAATTAACGCAGCCTTCATGCTGTGTCTCCGCTGATTTTACTAAGAATTTTTAGCTTAACATATTAACGATCGCAGGAGGGTAATGAGGGATTGACACCAAGACCATTAAAAAATGGAATCGGTGTGCGCAAAAAGCTGAAAGTTGAGAAAAGATAAAGTAATCCGGCCAGTCAGACAGGCAGCCATACTGGCCGGATAAGGATTATTCAGCCGCCACCTCGGCCGCCACTAACATCAGCGCCAGCCCCGCATTCTCGCTATCGTAAGCCTGCATTGCTGCACGAATATCCGCTGAGCAGGCGATCACTTGTTGCTTCTTATCGGCTTCAAGCTGGTCAACTGCATGGCGAATAATCATTAGACTTGCTTCTTCTTCTTTCATCATTTATCCCTGGATTTGCCTAAGTGGTGCGCAAAGGAGCCAAGAATAACGTTTATTGATAAGCAAAGTCACCCTTTTACATTCCTGTTGCTTAACGATTAAACAAATCTCAAACAGAAAGCGTAGTGGAAACTGCTATGATTAAGTCATTAGTGGCGCCGCAGGAAAGACGCGGTGTCATAAAACGCCCAGGGATTGAAGCAGGTAGAAAATCATGATGCGACTAAGCATGTTTATCCTCATCACGATGATGACTGGATGTTCATCTGGCCCGAAAGGGGTGGAGTGCCCAGGTGAGGTCTCGACAATTTATGGTCAGTCGATGGGGGAAACTCAGGGCGTGATTTTTGACCTTGTTAACAGCTTCACGGTGACCCGTGAGAATGTCAGCGTGAAGAGTGGTCCGCTGCAGTCGCTGGATCGATTTAAATATGTTCCCTCCGCCATTACGCCTGAAGGCTACTATGCGCAACGCTTGTCAGATAAGCAGTTCCGCCTGATTAATCCTTATCAGGACACCCAAATCACCTGGACCTGTCCATAGGGGATGAATCCTGCTGCCAGATCGTTTATTGTCAGGAAACGTCAAGCAGCAGGTCCCTCCGATGGAAAAGCGTCTGGATAACAACGGTTATATTGACTTCCCCTTCCCCGCCACCCGCAATGCAGATGGCTCAGTGAATCCGTGTGGTTTTGATTTGACGCTGGAAACCGGTCGGCTTGAGGAGATCGCGGTGCTGAACCGCTCAGTAAATCTTCGGCGGCTGGTCGAAGAGATCAATCTGCAGGAAGGGCTGTTTATGACGCTGGCTTGTGACTGGCAGCAGCAGGCTGATGCTATCTGCGGTTTTATCGATGTGGCCTTTCGACCCGATCTTCCGCAACACGGGCACGAGGAGGCATTGCAGCTGGAGGCGAGCTTCTACCGTTATCTGGCCGGGCAGGAGAAGCAGCATCAGATGCCCGCAGAGAGCCTGGTCAATTATGCCCGTTCTGTACTCGACTGGAGCTGGTCACCGCTGCGCCAGCGTCAGCGCGATTACGAAAAAATCACTATTCAGTTCTATTGTCCTCAGGCGGATGACGCCGAATGGTGTTTTGATCATCTTCGTCATTTTCTGGTGAGCGTCTATCCGGCCTGCGTTGCCGCTCGTTCACGCTGATCCCCTTTGCTTCCGGAGTCGCTATGCGTTCTGCTGCGCTGTCTGCTTTTACACTCGTCTGCTCGCTGTTTTTTGCCGCCGCTGCCCAGGCCGATCGTTGCCAGCAAATTCGCGCCGGCCTGGATATCGGTTCTGGCACCACGAAAGTTGCGGTTGCACGCGTCAACGTCTGCCAGCTACGCATTGAAAAAGTGCTGTATCAGGATCAGCGCGCCGTGGCCTGGAACGATGCATTAGCGCATTCAGCAGATAACCAGCTCAATCCGGCGATAACACAGGAAGGCGTAGCCGCACTGCAGCAGCTTGTTGCGCACGCAAAGCGCTTTCATCCACAGCGAATCAGCGGCGTCGCCACGGCGGTGTTCCGCAACGCCAGTAACGGTCAGGCAGTCATTGAACAGTTGCAGCGTCAGACCGGTGCGGAAATCAACATCATCTCGCAAGAGCAGGAAGCGAAACTCGGTTTCCTTTCCGCTAAAGCCGCGCTTAACGATCCGGCAATCCGTGATGAGCAGTTACTGGTCTGGGATATTGGCGGCGGGTCGATGCAGATGACAGCCTGGCGACAGCAGTCCGGCAAGCTGGTAGCCGATATCTATCAGGGTAAGCTGGCCTCGGTAACGTTAAAGAACTTTATTCTGACGGTGCTGAAAAACAGCCCGGAGGCTAAATCTCCTAACCCGATTGGCTCCTGGCGGCCGTCGGTGCTGCGCTTTGTGCAGTTTTACGCGACGAATGAGGTCAGCCCGCAGATTAAACAGGATGTGGCGGGTCGTCGGGTCATTGGCATTGGAGGCGTACACGGTTTTTCGATCCGCAATCAGTTACCGGGAAAACCCCATCGCTATACGCTGACGGAATTACAGCAGCTTTCGCAGCAACAGGTCTGGAAAGGCGACAGTGAACTGTCGGGTGACTACCGCGCCACCGACGTCAGCAATCTGTTACTGGTGGAAGGGTTTATGCAGGCGCTGAAAATAGATCAGGTCACCCTTGTTGAGGCCAGCCTGATTCAGGGCGTGCTGCTGCAGTAGCGCGGCGCTCCCCCGCTATACGTCGGGTTTGACCAGCCGGATGGCATGATCCAGCCTCCGCTGTTCATCCCGTTCACTATGGGCGCGCTGCTGGCGCGTACGTTTTAGCAGGTCATAGATTTCGCCACGGCGGGTGTCATGACCGCGCTCCATCAGCACAATCACCGCATCGCCAATCACCCGGCAGACTTCTTCATAGTCATCATCATTCAGTGTATCACGTTTCATCGCTTCTCCTCCGGCTGTGGCTTCCTGTGCCGCCTTTTCAAAGGCCAGACAGGAAATGGCTGGCCCGCAAACACCACGCCATTAACAGCCAGAAATGATTTCTTAGCCCTAAATCTCCCGCTGGAAGAGCAGAATTCACTATCTTTGCTACGCTTTGAGGGTCTCACTCATAACCAAGGAGCAATAAATGTCAGGAAAAATCGAAGATAAAGTAAAAGAAGCCGCTGGCGCAGTTCAGGAACAATGGGGTGCAGCAACCGGTTCATCTGAGCATCAGGCTAAAGGCGCAGCACGTCGTTACACCAACCAGGCAACCTATGCTGCCCGCGACGCTGCTGAAACTATCCGCGATCAGGTTCAGTCTAATCCTGTCGCCGGTCTGGCCGTTGCTGCAGGCGTTGGCGTATTTATCGGCTTCCTGCTGGGCCGCAAGTAAACCCGCTGAACGCCAACAGAACGGAAGCCGCGCGCTTCCGTTTTTTTTGCTCCGACGCGTCTCGCCAGCTGAGATATATCTGAAAGATAAGCCTTTTCAGGTCAGCGTGCCGGGAGACTCAGCGTTGAGTTATGTTCTCTTTCTGACAACATCAAGGTGACCTTATGAAAACACTTTCTGCTCTGCTGCTGGTTGCAGCGACGTTTACCTCTCTGGCAGGCTGCTCACAGAGGAGCGACGCGATTAAAGCGGATGGCCGTCCTCATGCGCCAAGCGGTCAGTCTTCACCGGGCGGTACGCTGGGCGCCGGACCCGTGGGGCAGCCTCAGTCATAATTCCCAGCCCCGGCACCTATGCCGGGGTTCATTCATGGCGTTGTATTATTCCTCAGTCACATAAAATATCTTCGCTAATGATTAATCTGCTAGTAGTCCTGCCTGAAATTAAAACCTGCCTAATTCATTAATAAAACTTCCCAGAAAATTTCAATTTGATCACAAATAATTAAATTGCATTTTTATTTAAGTAAAAAAATCGGCCAAAGTTCAAACGAAAATTCAACGGCTCAGAAAAACATTCCGTATTAATGAACTTTATCTGTAGCGTCAATCTCTAACACTCCATAATATTTTCATTTTAATAACATTATTAAGTTCAAGAGAATTCTGACGTGAAGAAAAAAAAGATTTATCTGATAGACCGACTTTTAACGCTTTATTCTCGATTTTCCACCAGAAAAAAACCTCAGGACCTTAAGACGCTGACGCCCGATACGGTGGTGATCTACTCCACGACAGCGCTGGGGGATTTCCTGATGAACACCCCGGCTATCTGTAGCCTGAAAAAGCACTATCCTGAGAGCAAATTTGTTCTGGTCTCCAGCAAGAAAAATAAAGACCTTGTCAGCCGTTATGATTGGTTTGACAGGATCTATATATGGGATAACAAAATTGCGAATTTCCTGCCGCTGTTTTTCAAACTGCGTCGCCACAAACCTGACCTCTCAGTCATATTACACGCCCATTTCCCCTACGATATTATGAGTTCAGTACTGACGGGCAGTAAGGTCATTGTGCGCGACCATTATGGCAGCGAGTCGCCGGTGTTAAATAAATATCTGGATCACTATTCAGGCTATTTTGACGATCATACCATCAAGCGTAAGCTGAAACTGATTGAAGCCCTGGGTGCAGAGACAGAGCAGACCCGGATGCATCTGCCCGAGACGAATAGCAGCCTGCCCCCTAAAGCTAACCATCGCCGTATTGGTTTTCAGTTGGGCGCATCGAAAGATATTCGCCGCTGGCCGCTGGCCTCTTTCCAGCAGCTGGCAATGACCCTGCTGGAACGCTGGCCCGACACTGAGATTATCATTACGGGTACCGCCGCTGAACAACCGCTGGAGCGGAAATTTATCGAAAGCCTGCCGCTGGACTACCGTAAGAATGTTACATCCATGGCAGGGAAAACTAATCTCAGTGGGTTGATTAACCTGATTCGCACACTGGACCTGCTGGTCACCGGTGATACCGGTCCACTGCACATCGCCGTTGCAGCGCAGACGCCAACGGTTAGCCTGTTCTCAACCGCCAATCCTCGCTATACCGGCCCCTGCCAGGACAGCGATCGCCACATTATCATTCATCGCCCGGATAAAACGGCGTCACAGCATCCGATGGCAAATATCAGGGTCGAAGAGGTCGGGCAGGCCGTGGCTAAGCTGGTGGGTTAATGAACGATTTTTCTCAAGCCATTGTTGCGCTGATTGAGTATCACAATCAGCCAACCACGCTGGGCTGGTTCCGGAAAGTGGATCGGAGAAATTTTCATCTGCAGCAATTACCGCTGAATGAGGTAGAGTTTGCCCTTCTGATGAGCGATTTCTTTAGCACTTTTGGCGTCAGCGCAGAGCACTACAATGAAGCGCGCTATTTTCCGGCCTCTGCCCCGCGGCGCTTCCTGCCTGACCGGTGGTTCAGCGCAGGCACATATTGTCCATTAACCGTTGCCATGCTGTGTGAAGCGGCCAGACAGGGACACTGGCCTGAAAATGATTAGGGAATAATGGTCTGGACGAAGGCGTCATAAACTTCGCGACTGCTCAGCGCGTTGACCTCACGTGACGCTGGTTGCAGAACCTGATAGTTAACCTGCCACGGATGCCAGCACGCCGGATCGCTGGCGCCAAACAGCGCCACCACCGGTAATCCCAGCGCGGCACCCATGTGCATTGCCCCACCATCACTGCTCACCAGCCCCTGACACAACGACATGGCTGCAATCAGCTGCGGCAGGCTGGTGGTTGACACCGCCTTGATCGGCAGGTGCGGGCAGAGCGCCATAATTTCATGCGCTTTTTCGTCATCACCTGGATGACGCGGATTATCGCGACTGCCGGGTGACCACAGCAGCATAATCTGACAGGCATGCCGCGTTGCAATCTTTTCAGCCAGTTCGGCAAATCGGGTGGCTTCCCACTGCTGGCTCGGCTTACGGGCGCTGATCTGTAAGGCATAGACCGGCACAGTGGAATCAATCGCACAGGTATCACGCAGGCTGGCGGCAATTGCCGTATCCGGCAACAGCGTCAGTTTGCCCGGCGCTATGGCGCTGAGACTGAAGGGCCGCCCCAGACTGAACAGGGTTTCGCTGATATGACACGGAGACTTGCCCGGCGGGGGCAACAGATCGGTAATTAGCGGATGCGACTGTTCACCTAAAGCAATCACTCTGGTGGGCCGCACCGTTTTAACCCACTTCATACCGTGCTGATCCCAGCGGCTTTTTGCCAGAATCACAGCGTCATAACGTTGCTTTTTCAGGGTCAGCATCAGCTTCAGTCGCTGTAAAACACAAGCCAGCCGGCTCTGCCCTGCCTCGCGGTGATGCAGCTTGGTGTAAAAGAAGAGCTGCCGGATATCGGGATTATGCTGCAACACGGGCGCAGCGTAATTGTTGGTCAGCACATCGACCTGATGCTGGCCAGATTGCGCCAGCGCACTAATGAGCGGCGTGGTCAGTAACGTGTCGCCAATATTATCCCGACAAATAATTAAAACCCGCATATCTGACATCCTCTGCGCACAGGCTACGCCGTACTGGCTGAATTAAAGTAAGACTTGCCCATTCAACGTTCTGAACGCGTTAACGTAACGGCACAAGTCAGCAAATTAGTCAGCGCAGATTGAGGTTGGTTCAATAGTCACGATATTCTGGAAAGACATTGGCCATTTTAAAATCCCGTTCTCTGACTGATTCATTAGCCGGACTGTTGATTGAAAAAGTAAATAACACTTCAAAACTCAATGCCGACAAACACGCAATGAATTTTTTCAGACATGACTTCATGACTATGAATTAATTACCCACTTATAACGCCGGCAAAACCTGAGCAGAAAACAGGCGAAAGATATTCAGCGTCATTAACTATTTAACGTTCTGAAAACTTTTCTCTGAGTACGCTATTTCATTAATCATTATTCAGATGATGCTGGAGGGAAGATTGACGATCGCGGTGTTTCTTTTACCGTGTAATCAGGCAGAGGTACGTATAGAAATATTACCGTGATACGCAGCGATAAATGATTCATCCACACACTTACCTGAAAAGACACCTGCAGCATGCGGTGCGAAAGCAATAAATGTCGTTGGGTTTTCTGCGTCTTTAAAGCGTGCGTCTGCTGAATCTGTTATGACTAAAAATGATGCGGAAGAAAGCGCGAGGGGTGAAAGCAGAAACAAAAAAACCAGCACAGCGTTGAACGCTATGCTGGCTCAGGCAGACATTACATATTTTCGATGATCGCGTCACCAAACTCTGAACATTTCAGCAGTTTAGCGCCATCCATCAGGCGTTCGAAATCGTAAGTCACGGTTTTGTTAGCGATAGCGCCTTCAACACCTTTAACAATCAGGTCAGCCGCTTCGAACCACTCCATGTGACGCAGCATCATTTCCGCTGACAGAATGACTGAACCTGGGTTCACTTTATCCTGACCAGCATACTTAGGTGCTGTACCGTGGGTTGCTTCGAACAGTGCACATTCGTCACCGATGTTCGCGCCTGGGGCGATACCGATACCGCCAACCTGCGCCGCCAGGGCGTCAGAGATGTAGTCACCGTTCAGGTTCATACAGGCGATAACATCATATTCTGCCGGACGCAGCAGGATCTGTTGCAGGAACGCATCAGCAATCACATCTTTAACGATGATCTCTTTGCCGGTGTTCGGGTTCTTAAACTTCATCCACGGGCCGCCGTCGATCAGTTCGCCGCCGAACTCTTCTTTCACTAACTGGTATCCCCAGTCTTTGAAAGAGCCTTCGGTGAACTTCATGATGTTGCCTTTGTGAACCAGGGTCAGTGAATCACGATCGTTGGTGATGGTGTATTCTACTGCCGCGCGTACCAGACGTTTGGTACCCGCTTCTGAACACGGCTTAACGCCGATACCGCACTGCTCAGGGAAGCGAATTTTCTTCACGCCCATCTCTTCGCGCAGGAACTTGATCACTTTGTCCGCTTCGGCAGAGCCCGCTTTCCACTCGATACCCGCATAGATATCTTCGGAGTTTTCACGGAAGATCACCATGTCGGTCTCTTCAGGGCGTTTAACCGGGCTTGGCGTGCCTTTGTAGTAACGTACAGGACGCAGGCAGACGTAGAGGTCAAGCTCCTGACGCAGTGCCACGTTCAGTGAACGAATACCGCCGCCGACCGGGGTGGTCAGTGGGCCTTTGATGGCCACGCGATATTCTTTGATTAAGTCGAGCGTTTCCTGTGGCAGCCAGACGTCCTGGCCGTAGAGTTCAACTGACTTCTCACCGGTGTAAATCTCCATCCAGGAGATTTTACGCTCGCCGTTGTAGGCTTTCTTCACCGCCGCGTCGACCACTTTCAGCATGACCGGGGAAACATCAACACCGATACCGTCACCCTCAATGTAAGGAATGACTGGATTGTTTGGCACGGTAAGCTTGCCCTGATTCAGGGTGATTTTCTGACCTTCCGCCGGAACAACTACTTTGCTTTCCATTAACCTCTCCTGGGCGTTTGTTAATGATTTGTAAGATGCGCGTCAATACTACTTGAATATTTCGGCCACGCCAATCACCGCAATTTCACGTTATAATGCGCCGATTGTCTCTGACTGCAAAGCCCATGCGAAAAACAACTCAACGAATTCACCAGGATAAACGATTCAGCCGCCCGACGCGTGATGCGCGACGCCCCCCTGCTCGCCCTGCGATGCCGCGCCGTGTGATTTTGTTTAACAAACCGTTCGACGTGCTGCCACAATTCACCGATGAAGCAGGTCGCCGCACCCTGAAAGATTTTGTCAGCGTCGCAGAAGTCTATGCCGCAGGCCGCCTCGATCGCGACAGTGAAGGTTTGATGGTGCTGACCAACGACGGCGCGCTGCAGGCCGCGCTGACGCAGCCCGGTAAACGGACCGGCAAGGTCTATTATGTGCAGGTAGAAGGCGAGCCACAGGAGGCGGATCTGCAGCCGCTGCGGGATGGGGTTAATCTTAAAGATGGCATGACCCTGCCCGCTGGCATAGAGAAAGTGCCTGAGCCTCAGTGGCTTTGGCCACGTCAGCCGCCGATCCGCGAACGTAAAAATATCCCGACGCAGTGGCTGAAAGTCACACTGTATGAAGGCCGTAATCGTCAGGTACGCCGGATGACAGCCCATATTGGTTTCCCCACCTTACGGTTAATTCGCTACGCGATGGGACAGTATTCACTCGACGATCTGGCTCCCGGTGCATGGCGCGAACTCAGCAATATTGCACCTTGAGCTTCTATCTTTTATAACCTCAGGTTAACAATTGCGGAGAAGAGATGTTTAAACCTCATGTTACTGTCGCCTGTCTGGTTCAGGCTGAAGGTGAACTGCTGGTGGTAGAAGAGACGATTAACGGTCGTGCCACCTGGAACCAGCCAGCCGGACATCTCGAAGCGGATGAAACGCTGCTGGAAGCTGCCGAACGTGAACTCTATGAAGAGACCGGCATCGCCGCTTCCATGCACTATTTCATCGGAATAAACCAGTGGATCGCGCCCGACAGTACGCCTTTTGTGCGTTTTTTATTTGGCGTCGATCTGGCGGAGAAAGCACCAACCCAGCCGCAGGACAGCGACATCGATTGTTGCTGGTGGCTGCCGCCAGCGCAGATTCTCACTGCCTCCAACCTGCGTTCGCCGCTGGTTGCGGAAAGCGTACGGCTGTGGCAACAGGGCACGCGCTACCCGCTACATCTGGTCAGCCCGTTCCAGTGGCCGTTTCACGAGGGTGCGCGCCTGCCTTCTGCATGATAGAATGCGCCGCCTGTTTTTTTATCGTAATGCGAGCGTGTCATGTCTGACAACAGCCAGAAAAAAGTGATCGTCGGTATGTCCGGCGGCGTCGATTCTTCCGTTTCCGCCTGGTTACTGCAGCAGCAGGGTTACCAGGTTGAAGGCCTGTTCATGAAGAACTGGGAGGAGGACGATGGCGAGGAGTATTGTACCGCCGCGGACGATCTGGCGGATGCGCAAGCGGTCTGCGACAAGCTGGGTATGAAGCTGCACAAAGTTAACTTTGCGGCTGAATACTGGGATAACGTCTTTGAGCATTTCCTCGAAGAGTACAAAGCGGGCCGCACGCCTAACCCCGATATTCTCTGCAACAAAGAGATCAAATTCAAAGCGTTCCTGGAGTTCGCCGCAGAGGACCTGGGCGCAGATTTCATCGCCACAGGTCACTACGTGCGCCGCCATGACGTGGACGGCCAGAGCCAGCTGTTACGCGGTCTGGATGGCAACAAAGACCAGAGCTATTTCCTCTATACGCTGAGCCACCAGCAGATCGCCCAGAGTCTGTTCCCGGTCGGCGAGCTGGAAAAACCGGAAGTACGCCGCATTGCCGAACAGCTGGACCTGATCACCGCGAAGAAGAAAGATTCTACCGGCATCTGCTTTATCGGCGAACGCAAATTCCGCGACTTCCTGGCGCGCTATCTCCCCGCTCAGCCTGGCGAGATTGAAACCACGGAAGGCCAGATTGTCGGTGAACATCAGGGGCTGATGTACCATACTCTGGGACAGCGTAAAGGCCTGGGGATTGGCGGCCTGAAAGAGAGCAAAGATGATCCCTGGTATGTTGTCGACAAAGATGTGGCACGTAACCGCCTGATTGTCGCCCAGGGCGGCGATCATCCGCGTCTGATGTCCGTAGGCCTGATTGCACAGCAGTTGCACTGGGTTGATCGCCAGCCGATTACCGCCCCGCTTCGCTGCACCGTGAAAACCCGCTATCGTCAGACCGATATTCCCTGTGAGATTATTCCACACGGCGACGATCGCATTGAAGTGCGTTTCGATGAACCCGTCGCTGCGGTCACGCCGGGTCAGTCTGCGGTGTTTTACCTTGGTGACGTTTGCCTCGGTGGCGGTATTATCGAACAGCGCCTGCCGTTAGTGGCGGAGTAAGCGGGAACAGCCCGCGTTGATGACGCGTAAACAGGAGTAACCGTGGCGAAAAATTATCAGGAAATTACGCTGGCGCTGGCGGGCATCTGTCAGTCTGCCCATCTGGTGCAGCAGCTGGCTCAGCAGGGTCACTGCCAGCCAGAGGCACTGACCGTGTCGCTGCGCAGCGTGCTGGACCTTAATCCTGGCTCCACGCTGGCGGTGTTTGGTAACAATGAAGCCAACCTGCGCCTCGGGCTCGAAACCCTGATGGCGGTGCTGAACAGCAGCAGTCGCCAGGGCGCAGGCGCAGAACTGACGCGTTATACCCTGAGCATGATGGTGCTGGAGCGCAAGCTTAGCGCCAGTAAATCCGCCATGGCCACACTGGCACAGCGCATTACACAGCTGGATCGCCAGCTGGCGCATTATGAACTTGAGTCCGACACCATACTGAGCGCGATGGCGGCCATCTATGTAGATGTGATCAGCCCGCTTGGCCCACGTATTCAGGTTACCGGTTCGCCTGCGGTGCTGCAGAATACGCAGGTGCAGAGTAAAGTGCGCGCCACGCTGTTAGCCGGTATCCGTGCGGCTGTCTTGTGGCAGCAGGTCGGTGGTGGCCGACTGCAACTGATGTTCTCGCGTCAGCGTTTGCTGCGTGAAGCAAAAACCCTCTTATCCCGGCTGCCACTGACTTACTAAGTCGGTGCGGCAAAACACGCTAAATGATTCAGGAGTTGCACTGATGGAATTATCCTCTCTGACCGCCGTTTCACCTGTCGATGGTCGTTACGGCGATAAAGTCAGCCCGCTGCGTGCGATTTTCAGCGAATACGGTTTGCTGAAATTCCGCGTTGAGGTTGAAGTTCGCTGGTTACAAAAACTGGCCGGGACCGCAGAGATCAAGGAAGTTCCTGCATTTGATGCCGACGCAAACGCTTTCCTTGATGCGATTGTCGCCGGTTTTTCTGAAGATGATGCGGCACGCATTAAAGCTATCGAGCGCACCACTAACCACGATGTGAAAGCGGTAGAGTATTTCCTGAAAGAGAAAGTCGCCGATCTGCCTGCCCTGCACGCCGTTTCTGAATTTATCCACTTCGCCTGCACTTCAGAAGATATTAACAATCTGTCGCACGCGCTGATGCTGGAAACCGCCCGTCGTGACGTCATCCTGCCCTACTGGCAGCAGCTGATCAGCGCTGTCAAAGGCCTTGCCAGCGAATACCGTGATATCCCGCTGCTCTCCCGCACCCACGGCCAGCCAGCCACGCCGTCGACCATGGGTAAAGAGATGGCTAACGTGGCTTACCGTCTGGAGCGTCAGTTACGTCAGCTGAAGCAGATCGAGGTGCTGGGCAAAATCAACGGCGCGGTCGGTAACTACAATGCCCACATTGCCGCCTATCCGGAAGTGGACTGGCATGAACTGAGCGAGAACTTTGTCACCTCGCTGGGGATCACGTGGAACCCCTACACCACGCAGATTGAGCCGCACGACTATATCGCTGAGATGTTCGACTGTATCGCCCGCTTTAACACCATCCTGATCGATTTCGATCGCGATATCTGGGGCTATGTGGCACTGAACCATTTTAAACAGAAAACCATTGCGGGCGAGATTGGTTCATCCACCATGCCGCATAAAGTGAACCCTATCGACTTCGAAAACTCGGAAGGCAATCTGGGTCTGGCGAATGCCGTAATGCAGCATCTGGCCAGCAAGCTGCCGGTTTCACGCTGGCAGCGCGATCTGACCGACTCCACCGTGCTGCGTAACCTCGGTGTGGGCGTCGGTTATGCGCTGATCGCCTATCAGGCCACCCTGAAAGGCATCTCGAAGCTGGAAGTGAACCGTGACCGCCTGCTGGATGAGCTGGACCACAACTGGGAAGTGCTGGCAGAACCGATTCAGACGGTGATGCGCCGTTACGGTATTGAAAAACCTTATGAGAAGCTGAAAGAGCTGACGCGTGGTAAACGCGTGGATGCTGCTGGTATGCAGGCGTTTATCGACAGTCTGGCGTTGCCAGAAGAAGAAAAAGTCCGTCTTAAGCAGATGACGCCAGCAAACTATATTGGCCGCGCTATTCAGATGGTTGACGATCTGAAATAATACCCGCCGCAGACCGGCCCCGTCCGGTCTGCGTTAACATCTTGTTTAATACATTTCGCGTATACTTTCTGCAGGTTGACTCAAACAGAGTGTAAGGAATTTCTATGCGTGTTCTGGTTGTTGAAGACAATGCCCTGCTGCGCCATCATCTCGCCGTCCAGTTACGTGACATGGGCCATCAGGTCGATGCCGCCGAAGACGCCAAAGAAGCCGACTATTTTCTTCGCGAACATCTGCCCGATATCGCACTGGTCGATCTCGGCCTGCCGGATGAAGATGGCATGTCGCTGATTCGCCGCTGGCGCAGTGATGCCGTGCGTCAGCCGATTCTGGTGCTAACCGCCCGCGAAGGCTGGCAGGCGAAAGTGGAAGCGCTGGAAGCCGGAGCGGATGACTACGTCACCAAGCCGTTTCACATTGAAGAGGTCGCGGCACGTCTGCAGGCGCTGATGCGCCGTAACAGTGGGCATGCATCGCAGATCATCGATATGGCACCGTTTCAGGTGGATCTCTCGCGCCGTGAACTCACGGTCAATGAAGAGCCGGTGAAGCTTACCGCCTTTGAATACACCATTGTCGAGACGCTGATCCGTAACGCGGGCAAAGTGGTCAGTAAAGACTCGCTGATGCTGCAGCTTTATCCTGACGCTGAACTGCGTGAAAGCCACACCATCGATGTTCTGATGGGGCGTCTGCGCAAAAAAATTCTGGCGTTGCACCCAACCGACGTCATCGCCACTGTCCGTGGCCAGGGTTACCGCTTTGATCTCTGACCATGTCCTGGTTTAACCGTTATCGCCCTATCTCGCTGCGCGCCCGCTTTCTGCTGGCGTCTGCAGCAATAGTTCTCTTCCTCTCGCTCTCTTACGGCATGGTCGCCGTGATTGGCTATGTGGTGAGTTTCGATAAAAACACCTACCGCGTCATGCGCGGCGAGAGCAATCTGTTCTTTACGCTGGCGCAATGGCATGACAACACGCTCACCATCGCCCAGCCGGAACGGATGACACTCAATTTCCCGACACTGGTGTTCATTTACGATGAGCACGGTAAGCTGCTGTGGCAGCAACGCGATGTGCCTGAGATCCGCAAAAAAATCCGTCGTGAATGGCTGCTGAAGCCCGACTTTTACGAGATTGATACCAGCAACCGCACCAGCATGGTGGCGATGGGCAATAACGTGAATGCTAAGCAGCGGCTCAACGACTGGGACACGGACAGCAACGACACCTTTACCCACTCAGTTGCCGTTAACCGTTACGATGCCACCACCAATCTCCCTGCGCTCACCATCGTGGTCGTCGATTCGATCCCGCAGGAGCTGCAGCATTCTGATGTGGTCTGGTCATGGTTCAGCTATGTGCTGGCGGCCAACCTGATACTGATTATTCCGCTGTTGTGGCTGGCGGCGCACTGGAGTCTGCGACCGATTGGCGCGCTGACACAGCAGGTGCGTGAACTGGAGACCAGTCAGCGCGAGAACCTGGCAGATAATCCACCGCAGGAGCTGCGCAGTCTGGTGCGCAACCTCAATCTGTTACTGACGAATGAGCGGCAGCGTTATACCCGCTATCGCACCACGCTTTCGGATCTGACCCACAGCCTGAAAACCCCGCTGGCCGTCTTACAGAGCACCCTGCGGTCGCTGCGAAACGGCAAAGAGCTGACAATAGAGCAGGCTGAGCCGGTCATGCTGGAGCAGATCAGCCGTATCTCGCAGCAGGTCGGATATTATCTGCATCGCGCCAGTATGCAGGCCGACCACAACCCCTTGCAGCGCGACATCCATTCCGTGTCCGGTTTGCTCGACAGCCTCTGTTCGGCGCTGAATAAAGTCTATCAGCGCAAGGGTGTGGCGATTTCGCTGGATATATCCCCGGAGCTGACCTTTGTGGGCGACCAGAATGATTTTATGGAAGTGCTGGGCAACGTGCTGGATAACGCCTGCAAGTACTGCCTGGAGTTTATCGAAGTCAGCGCTTATCAGAGCGAAAATGCACTGCATCTCTATATCGACGATGATGGTCCGGGCATTCCTGAAAGCAAGCGTGATTTAGTCTTCGTCCGGGGTCAGCGCGCCGATACCCTGCGTCCCGGTCAGGGGCTGGGTCTGGCGGTGGTGCGCGACATTCTGGAGCAGTATGAAGGCAACGTGATTGCCTCCAGCAGCGCACTTGGCGGAACACGCATGGAAGTAGTCTTTCAGCGCCAGGAAGTCGAACATCGCCGCGAGTAGAAAACCCTCAGGGCTGTTATACTTGCTGGCATTTACAGCCCTAAGCGGAACCCTTTTATGGACTATCAGCTCGATATTAACTGGCCCGATTTTATTCAGCGCTACTGGCAGAAACGCCCGGTAGTGCTGAAGCGTGGTTTTAAAAACTTTGTCGATCCTCTTTCACCGGATGAACTTGCTGGTCTGGCGATGGAAAACGAGGTGGACAGCCGCCTCGTCAGTCATCAGGATGGCAAATGGCAGGTCAGCCACGGCCCGTTCGAGAGCTACGATCATCTGGGAGAGAACAACTGGTCGCTGCTGGTCCAGGCGGTCAATCACTGGCATGAGCCTTCTGCCGCGCTGATGCGCCCTTTCCGTTTCCTGCCTGACTGGCGCGTCGATGACCTGATGGTATCTTTTGCCGTGCCTGGCGGCGGTGTCGGCCCGCATTTCGATCAGTATGATGTATTTATCATTCAGGGTACCGGTCGCCGTCGCTGGCGCGTTGGTGAGAAAGTGCCGATGAAGCAGCACTGCCCGCACCCGGATCTGCTGCAGGTTGAACCGTTCGATGCCATCATTGATGAAGAAATGGAGCCGGGCGATATTCTCTACATCCCGCCAGGATTCCCGCACGAAGGTTACTCACTGGAAAACGCCCTGAACTACTCCGTGGGTTTCCGCGCTCCAAGCGGCCGGGAGTTAATTAGCGGCTTCGCTGATTACGCGCTGGCCAATGAGCTGGGCAGCCTGCGCTTTAGCGATCCGGATGTGCCTTCTCGCGACTGTCCATCACAGATCCTGCCGCAGGAGATTGAAGGCGTTCGTCAGCTGATGCTGGATGTGGTCAATCAGCCAGAGCATTTTGAGCAGTGGTTTGGCGAATTTATTTCGCAGTCGCGTCACGAACTCGACGTCGCGCCGCCGGAACCGCCTTATCAGCCTGACGAAATTTATGATGCGCTGCAACAGGGTGATACCCTGAGTCGGTTAGGTGGCCTGCGTGTTCTGACCCTTGGCGACGCGGTTTATATCAACGGCGAGCGGGTTGAGTGTTCACGCCCCGATGTGATGGCAGTGCTGGCGAATCACTATCGCATCACACTCGACGATCTGGGTGATGCGCTGGATGATCCCGCCGTACTGGCGCAGATCGCCGGTCTGGTGAATGCCGGTTACTGGTTCTTTGGCGACGACGAATAATCAACACAGCGCTATCGGGCGCTGCTGCTGAATCAGGCTCTCTGACCCTTGTGGCAGAGAGCCTTTTTATTTAACTCTTCTTCTGCGCTGCCAGCTCTGACAGACGCACAATCACTTCCACCGACTTCGCCATGATATTCAGCGACGCGAATTCATGCTTGCCGTGATAGTTATAGCCGCCGGTAAAAATATTCGGGCAAGGCAACCCTTTCCACGACAGTGACGAGCCATCTGTACCACCGCGAATCGGTTTCACCACGGGTTCAATGTCACAGTCACGCATCGCCTGTAAAGCCAGGTCGATAATATGCGGGAACGGCTCGACCTTTTCACGCATGTTGCGATAGCTGTTAGTGATCTCAACCGTGACGGAGCAGTCCGGGTGCAACGTTTTGTTAATCTCCACTGCAATCTGCAGCAGCGTCTGTTTACGCTGTTCAAAACTCTCTGTTTCGAAGTCACGAATGATATAGAGCATCTCAGCGTGCTCTACACTGCCTTTGATCTGATGCAGATGATAGAAGCCCTCATAGCCGTCGGTATATTGCGGTTTTTCACTGGCCGGAACGGCAGCATGGAACTGATTTGCCAGCTCCAGCGCATTGACCATCACGCCTTTTGCGGAGCCCGGGTGCACGTTATTACCGACAATTTTGACGGTGGCGGAGGCGGCATTGAAGTTCTCATACTCGAACTCGCCCAGATCGCTGCCATCAATGGTGTATGCCCAGTCAGCCGCGAACGCGTCCACATCAAAATGTGAGGTGCCACGACCAATCTCTTCATCGGGCGTAAAGGCGACGCGGATCGCACCGTGCGGCGTGTCGCTGTTTGCCAGGTGCGCCATCGCCGTCATGATCTCGGCGATACCCGCTTTGTCGTCCGCACCCAGCAGGGTTTTGCCATCGGTGGTAATGAGCGTGTGTCCAATCAGCTTGTGCAGCACCGGGAACATCACCGGCGAGAGAATCTCGTTGCCATTACCCAGGGCAATGTCTCCGCCGCGATAATTTTCGATAATCTGGGGGTTCACATGTTTTGCCGTAAAGTCAGGCGATGTATCCATGTGTGAGATAAAACCGATGACCGGCGTCGGCCAGTCGACATTGGCGGGCAGTGTGCCCATGACGCAGCAGTGATCGCTTAGGGTGACATCGACAAAACCCAGCGCCAGCAGCTCTTCCTGAAGCTGACGCGCCAGCGTCCACTGCCCTTCACTGCTGGGGACCTGACGAGCCTGCGGCTTAGCCTGCGTCTCAACTGCCACATAACTTAAAAAGCGCTCAAGTAACTGTTCCATAGCCCATCCTTTAAAAGTGCCGTCCGATATTATTCACAGACCCGGCGGTTATAACGTTGCGTAAAATCATCTGGAGACAGGTTAGCGCTGTCGATAACCTTTGGGAAAGCAATAAGCCCGAAATAAACGCCTTATTACAAGATTGTTGCAGCAAACCTCGCAATGTTAATAACAAAGAGGCGGTTTGACCCGGCGAGAAAATCACCGCAGCGTGCAGACTCAACACAACGGTTACAGGGTCAGAGGAGAAAAGCGTCCCGTGGCTGGGACAAAAATCAGGGCGCGTTTTGAATAACGTAAGCGTTGGCCTGTTTACGGGCGCACCTCAGGGATGAGGTGCGTCATCGTGCGGGCCAGGCAGTTATGGATGACGGTTTTGCGGCTTTCCGATCTGACCGTGTTCCCGGTGCAGGCTGGATCTCACCGCTAATCGGGCCAGATTTTGCCTGTAACCTCGGGTGCGGTTATAGCCGCCCCGCTTACTTATAAAGCCCGCGCAGCAGCTTATGCACAAACTCCGGCACCACTTCGCTCGCCAGACCATAGTGCCGCTCGGCAAATTCGTTGCCCACCTGGCTCGGTTCCAGATTCAGCTCAACGGTATGCGCGCCCTGGATTTTGGCTTCATGGACAAAACCTGCGGCCGGATAAACGTGGCCTGAAGTGCCGATAGCAATAAAGTAGTCCGCCTGTTCCAGCGCCTGATAAATCTGCTCCATGCCCAACGGCATTTCGCCAAACCACACCACATGCGGCCTCAGTGCAGAGGGGAACTGGCAACAGGTGCAGCGATCGTCCGGCGTGATATCACCGGTCCACTCAATCACCTGACCGCTGGTGACACAGCGCACTTTTAACAGCTCACCGTGCATGTGCAGCACCCGACTGTTTCCGGCTCGCTCATGCAGATTGTCGATGTTTTGCGTGACCAGCAGGAAATTGTCGCCTAATACCTGCTCCAGTTCTGCCAGCGCCAGATGAGCGGCATTGGGCTGAATCTCCGCCTCCTGTAACTGCTGGCGGCGCGCATTATAGAAGCGCTGCACCAGCGCAGGATCGCGCCTGAAGCCTTCAGGCGTTGCAACATCTTCCACGTGGTGCTCTTCCCACAGGCCGTCAGCCGCGCGGAAGGTCCGGATGCCGGACTCCGCTGAAATGCCTGCGCCGGTCAGCACCACAACATGCGGCTGCGGATGGGCGGCAAGTTCGGCCTGACGATCGCGCTCAAAAATGCGCTGGCGAAAGCGCTGATGCACTTTTCTCCGGGTTTTCTTCAGGCGGGCAAGTCGTATGCGGCGACGTGGTGTACGCATAAAATCTCCTGGCGTAGCGGCTGCGGTGAGCCGCTCTAAACAGATTCCGGGTCAACATCACCCGATAGTAACGGTTGCTGAGGGCACAACCCAACAGCAAAGGTCTTAAACAGATGCGGCGCGAAAACCTCTCGCGCCGCATTTTTTCACTGACCGCTTAATACCCGAGCCGGGTCAATGCGGCTGGCACGTCTGGCGGGATACCAGCTCGCCAGCAGGCTCAGCAGAATCGCCGTAATCAGTACTGAGAACACATCAATCCAGTGCAATTCCGACGGCAGGAAATCAATGAAGTAAATATCCCCCGCCAGCAGATGATGGCCGGTAATCGACTCCAGTCCGCGCACCAGCGAGGTCAGGTTAAGCGCCACCAGCACGCCCACGACCACGCCGCTGACGCTGCCCAGCAGACCCGCCAGCAAACCGTACCAGATAAAGATGGCGCGGATCAGCCGATCTTTAGCGCCGAGTGTGCGCAGCACTGCAATGTCACTGCTTTTGTCTTTTACCGCCATTACCAGCGTGGAAACGATGTTAAAACAGGCAACGCCAATCACCAGCACCATCGCCAGATACATGATCGCGCGGATCATCTGAATGTCGCGATACATATAGCCGTAAGTGCCAATCCAGCTCTTGATGTAGACGTAAGAGCGGGTCGCCTCACCCGCATCGCGCACCAGTTTGACCGCCTGGAAGGGGTCGGTCATCTTCAGGGCGATGCCCGACACGCTGTCACCCATCTCCAGATAGTGCTGCGCATCGGCCAGCGGCACCAGCGCCAGACTGTGATCGAGCATGCCGCTCAATTGCAGGATACCGCTGACCTGAAGCCGGATACGTTTTGGCTGCAGCAGTTTGTTATCACCATCGTTATTGGGGATCATAATGGTGATCCAGTCGCCCTGCTTCACATTCAGCGATTTCGCGATGCCGCCGCCCAGAATGATTTGCTGCTTACCGGCGGCAAAAGTGGACCAGGCGTTATTGGCGACAAACTGTGGCAGTGCGCTGAGACGCGGCTCTTGTGCGGGATCAACGCCTTTAACCTGCAGCGCTTCCAGCCGGGCACCGCTCTCAATCAGGCCAGTGAAGTTCACGTAGGGCGCTGCCGCTGCAATGCCGGGCACCTTTTCAATCGGGGCAATCATCGACTGCCAGTGCTGAAACGGCTGATTGACCGCCTCGATCTCACCGTGCGGCACCACCGCCAGAATGCGATTGTTCAGCTCACGCTCAAAACCGTTCATGGCGCTCAGACCGATAATCAGCACCGCCACGCCCAGCGCAATCCCGATAGTAGAGATCACCGAAATCAGCGAGACCATGCCGCCACGACGGCGGCCGCGGCTAAAGCGCAGGCCCAGCAACAGGGATAACGACGAGCCCATTACAGCGCTCCTGCCATAGTAAGCTGCTCGCTTAACTGACCGTCACGCATCTCCATCTGTCGCGTCATGCGTTTTGCCAGCATCAGATCGTGCGTGACCACCAGAAACGCGGTGCCCTGACGCACGTTCAGTTCGCCCAGCAGTTCAAAAATAGCGTCAGCGTTGCGCGCATCCAGGTTGCCGGTTGGCTCATCCGCCATCACCAGACGAGGACGGTTGACCAGCGCACGGGCAATCGCCACGCGCTGGCGTTCGCCGCCTGACAGTTCAGAAGGCCGGTGCGTGGCGCGATGGTCCAGACCGACTGCCGCCAGCATCTCACGGGCGCGATCCTGCGCTTCCGCTTTCGCAGTTTTGCCAATGAGCAGTGGCATCGCCACGTTCTCCAGCGCACTGAAGTCCGGCAACAGATGGTGGAACTGATAGATAAAGCCCAGCTCGCGGTTACGCAGTTCGGCTTTGGCTGATGAGGACATGGCATTCAGTGACTGACCATCAAACACCACGTCACCCGAGGTCGGCGCATCCAGACCGCCCAGCAGGTGCAGCAGCGTACTTTTACCGGAGCCGGAGCTGCCGACAATAGCCGTCAGTTCACCGGGCTGGAGGCTGAAAGCCACATTGCGCAGCACATCGGTCTGCACGCTGCCTTCCTGATAGCGTTTGCACAGGTCGCGGCACTGCAACAAAGGAGTGTTACTCATAACGTAAAGCCTCAGCAGGTTGAACGGCGGCAGCGCGCCACGAAGGATAGAGCGTAGACAACAGCGCCACAATCATCGCGCTGAGGGCGATAGTGACCACCTGCCACACATTAATATCAACCGGCAACGCGGCCCCATCAAGGAACAGGCCAATTACCGGCATTAAGTTGTTGAGCTGGCTGGCGAGCAGGACGCCGAGCAGCGTGCCGAGCAGCGTGCCGATAATCCCGGCGCTGGCACCCTGAACCATAAACACCGCCACGATTTGCCGGCGTGTCAGGCCCTGGGTCTGGAGGATCGCCACTTCGCCCTGCTTCTCCATGATCAGCAGGCCTAATGACGTGATGATGTTAAAGGCTGCGACGGCGATGATCAGGCTCAGCAGCAGGCCCATCATGTTTTTCTCCATGCGCACTGCCTGGAAAAGATCGCCTTTGCGCTCACGCCAGTCTTTCCAGATAAGGCCCGCAGGCAATGTCTGCTGACTCAGACTGTCGACTGATAGCGGTTTATCCAGCCACAGTCGCCAGCCAGTAATATTCCCGGCCGGATAACGCATGACGCGCGACGCATCCTGCAGATTGACCAGAATCTGATACCCGTCGACTTCGCTATTGGCAGCATAGGTGCCCGCTACCGTAAACAGACGCTGACTCGGCACCCGCCCCATTGGCGTGAACTGGCTGACAGACGGCACCATCAAACGCAGCTGATCGCCACGTTTTACGCCAAGTTGTGATGCCAGCTGTTCGCCGAGAATGACATTGTACTGTCCGGGCTGCAGCACGCTCTGCTGGGTATTCACCAGGAACGGCGTCAGCGGATCTTTTTCATCCGGATTAATGCCCAGCATTACGCCAACGGAGACGCTGCGCGGGCTTTGCAGCACCACATTGGCGGTGGTCAGCGGCGCGATGCGGTTAACGCCCTGCAGATTCAGCGAGGCGGCGGGTTGCTGTTGGGGATTGAGACTGCCTTTGTCGCTGGTAATCAGCGCCTGCGGCATCAGCCCAAGAATATTGCCTTCGAGTTCACGCTCAAAACCGTTCATCACCGATAACACGGTGACCATCGCCAGCACGCCAAGCGTAATGCCAATCGTTGAGAGCCAGGAGACAAAGCGACCGAAGCGATCCGATGCTCGTCCGCGCATGTAACGCAGACCGATAAATAGCGCGACAGGTTGATACATGGAATCCAGTAAGCCGTTGCCTGAAAATAGGTAGTGGGATGATAAAGGAGCGGCTGGCTTTATGAAACCTCTAACCCTCTGAGTCGGCAGCAAAGTTGCATCCGGATGCGTCATCTCTTGCCTCAAAGCCGCGGAATAGCCGATAAAGCCGCCGCTTATTGGCTGATTATTCAGCGCAGGTGGGGTGTAGACTATAATCAGTAACAGGATAAGGGGTGAATTTATCGCACAGCGGTAGAGGTAGAGGTAGAGGTAGAGGTAGAGGTAGAGGTAGCGACCATGTTGAAATTTCCCAAAGGCAGTATCGTCAAACATAAATCCGGGGAGATCAGAGGCGAAATTATCAATGTCTTTGAGCAGGGAAACGCACCCGCCGGCTACTACGTAAAGTGGGACGACGGCAACCTCAGCTACCATCCTGAGCAGGAACTATCCTGGGCAAATATCGACCGCCCACGCATGCATTACACACAGCAATCCATAAAATAAAATGCCCGCTTAACCCCGTCGCTGCATAGCGACGGCGGTTTTTTATGTTGCCTCGCCAGACTCCGTCTATTCTCTCTCTATCCGCTGCATTACCGCTGACGCCAGGTAATAGCTGACCAATCCCTGGATTCAGCGCGGCGCGGCAGGAAAATTGTGCCGCAAAGGTGATCCCCCTGACATAATATGGAATGATTACGTCCTGGAAAAATGGAGCAACCCCGAGATCCCATGCCCGAACAGACTCGTTATACCCTGCCCGTTAAATCCGGCGACCACCGTCAGCTTGGCCAGATTATAGGCGCAGCGCACGCGGTGGAGTGTGCCAGCATTACCGAACACCATGCGGGTCCGGTATTGATGATTACCCCCGATACCCAAACCGCCCTGCGTCTGCTGGATGAGATCCGTCAGTTTACCGATCTGCCGGTGACGCACCTCGCTGACTGGGAGACACTCCCCTACGACAGCTTCTCGCCGCATCAGGATATTATCTCCGCGCGCCTGTCGACACTCTACCAGCTGCCGGTGATGCAGCGCGGTATGCTGATCATGCCGGTCAACACCCTGATGCAGCGCGTCTGCCCGCACAGTTTCCTGCATGGCCATGCGCTGGTGATGAAGCAGGGACAAAAACTGTCACGCGACCGGCTGCGCGACCAGCTTGAGCAGGCCGGTTATCGCCATGTCGATCAGGTGATGGAGCACGGTGAATACGCCACGCGCGGCGCCCTGCTCGACCTGTTCCCGATGGGCAGCGATCAGCCTTATCGCATCGACTTTTTCGATGATGAGATTGATAGCCTGCGCCTGTTCGACGTCGACAGTCAGCGTACGCTGGAAGCCGTCCCGGAAATTAACCTGTTGCCGGCCCATGAGTTTCCCAGCGACAAAGCGGCTATTGAGCTGTTTCGCAGCCGCTGGCGCGAAATTTTTGATGTGCGCCGCGAGTCGGAGCATGTCTATCAGCAGGTAAGTAAAGGCACGCTGCCTGCGGGCATTGAATACTGGCAGCCGCTCTTTTTTGAACAGCCATTACCGAGTCTGTTCAGCTATCTGCCTGATAACACCCTGATTGTGAACTGTGGCGATCTGGAAGGCAGCGCCCGCCGCTTCTGGCAGGATGCTGAGGTGCGTTATGAGAATCGCCGCGTTGATCCGATGCGTCCGCTGCTGGAGCCGGTTACCCTGTGGCTGCGTCCAGATGCCCTGATGGGTGAGTTGAAAGCCTGGCCGCGCATTCAGATGACCAATGAAGTGCTGCCCGACAAAGCGGCGAATACTAACCTCGGTTACACCCCGCTGCCCGACCTTGCCGTTCAGGCGCAGGCGAAAGCGCCGCTCGACCATCTGCGTCAGTTTATTGAAACCTTCAGCGGTGCTGTCGTCTTCTCGGTTGAAAGCGAAGGCCGCCGCGAGACCCTGCAGGAACTGCTGGCCCGGATTAAACTGCGCCCTCAGCCGGTACATCGTTTCGATGAAACTGTCGACGATCGTTTCAGTCTGATGATTGGCGCCAGCGAGCGCGGTTTCATTGATACCCAGGGTAACCGGGCACTGATTTGCGAAAGCGATCTGCTGGGCGAACGCGTCAGCCGTCGCCGTCAGGATACCCGTCGCACTATCAATCCGGACATTCTGATCCGTAACCTGGCGGAGCTGAGCCCCGGCCAGCCGGTGGTGCATCTGGAGCACGGTGTGGGGCGCTATATCGGCCTGACGACGCTGGAAGCGGGTGGTATTCAGGCGGAATACCTGATGCTCTCCTACGCCAATGACGCCAAACTCTATGTGCCGGTTTCGTCCCTGCACCTGATCAGTCGCTACGCGGGTGGCGCGGACGATAACGCCCCACTGCATAAACTGGGCAGCGATGCCTGGTCACGCGCCCGGCAGAAAGCGGCTGAGAAAGTGCGTGATGTGGCGGCGGAACTGCTGGATATCTATGCCCAGCGCGCCGCCAAATCCGGCTTTGCCTTTAAGCATAATCGTGAACAGTATCAGCTGTTCTGCGAAAGCTTCCCCTTTGAAACCACACCGGACCAGGCGCAGGCAATCAATGCGGTGCTGAGTGATATGTGCCAGCCGCTGGCGATGGACCGCCTGGTGTGCGGCGACGTCGGCTTTGGTAAAACCGAAGTGGCGATGCGCGCGGCGTTTCTGGCGATTGAGAACCATAAGCAGGTGGCCGTGCTGGTGCCGACCACCCTGCTGGCACAGCAGCACTATGATAACTTCCGCGATCGCTTCGCCAACTGGCCGGTCCGCATTGAGATGCTCTCCCGTTTCCGTACCGCCAAAGAGCAGGCACAGGTGCTGGAACAGGCCAGTGACGGCAAGATCGACATTTTAATCGGCACCCATAAGCTGCTGATGAGCGATCTCAAATGGCACGATCTCGGCCTGCTGATTGTTGATGAAGAGCACCGCTTCGGGGTGCGTCACAAAGAGCGCATCAAGGCGATGCGTGCCGATGTGGACATTCTGACCCTGACCGCCACGCCGATCCCGCGTACGCTGAATATGGCCATGAGCGGCATGCGCGATCTCTCGATTATCGCCACACCGCCTGCCCGCCGTTTAGCGGTAAAAACCTTTGTGCGTGAATTTGACGATCTGGTGATCCGTGAAGCGATCCTGCGTGAAGTTCTGCGTGGCGGACAGGTCTACTATCTTTACAACGACGTTGAAAATATTGAGAAAGCGGCGCAGCGTCTCAGCGAACTGGTGCCGGAAGCGCGTGTGGCGATTGGTCATGGCCAGATGCGTGAGCGCGATCTGGAACGGGTGATGAACGATTTCCATCATCAGCGTTTTAACGTGCTGGTCTGTACCACCATTATCGAAACCGGTATCGACATTCCGACTGCCAATACCATCATCATTGAGCGGGCCGATCACTTTGGTCTGGCACAGCTGCATCAGCTGCGTGGTCGCGTTGGCCGTTCGCATCATCAGGCTTATGCCTGGCTGTTAACGCCGCATCCAAAATCGATGACCGCCGATGCACATAAGCGACTGGAAGCGATCGCCTCTCTGGAAGATCTGGGAGCCGGTTTTGCGCTGGCTACGCACGACCTGGAGATTCGCGGTGCCGGCGAGCTACTGGGTGATGAGCAGAGCGGACAGATGGAGACGCTGGGCTTCACACTCTATATGGAACTGCTGGAGAATGCGGTCGACGCGCTAAAAGCGGGTCGCGAGCCGTCACTGGAAGATCTCACCAGTAATCAGACAGAGGTAGAGCTGCGGATGCCCGCCCTGCTGCCAGAGACGTTTATCCCGGATGTCAGCACCCGTCTTTCGCTCTATAAGCGCATCGCCAGCGCAGAGGTTGAAGAGGAATTACAGGAGCTGAAAGTGGAGATGATCGACCGATTTGGCCTGCTGCCCGATCCAGCCCGAAATCTGCTGGACGTGGCGATTATCCGTCTGAAGGCCCGTGCTGTCGGTCTGCGTAAGATCGAAGCCAGCGACAAAGGCGGTTATTTCGATTTTGCGCCGAAGAACAATGTGGATCCAGCATGGCTGATCGGCCTGTTGCAGAAAGAGCCACAGCAGTGGAAGCTGGATGGCCCGACACGCCTGCGGTTTACCCGCGAGCTGTCGGAAAGAAAGATTCGCATGGAGTGGGTGCAGGGCTTTGTTTCACAACTGGCTGAGCATCAGGCGTAACACCTCTGCCCGCGCGCTACTGAGCTAATCGGTAAAGCGCGGGAAATGGCGATAAAAAAAGGCGCATCATACGATGCGCCTTTTTCATTATTTCACTATTACGTCGTGCTGTGTGGCCGCGAGTGCAGCAAAGCTTTGCCCAATTACGCCTGGTCGCCGTTGAGAACCAGCTGACCATTGCGATCCAGAGGAATACGCGTGCCGGGGTCATTTTCCATGCGGATTTTACCCTGCTGATCGCCTATTTTATAGGTCACGTCATATCCCAGTTTTTTCTCTTGTTTATCATAAACTGTTTTGCAGCGCTGTTCGGTTGTGGTGTAGGTATCCCGATCCTGCAGTCCACCCTGGACCTGATTACCGGCATAACCGCCCGCTACCGCACCCGCTACTGTCGCCACATCCCTGCCGCGACCGCCACCAAACTGGTGACCCAGCACCCCACCTGCCACTGCACCTAATACAGAGCCAGCAAGACGGTTTTCATCCTGTACGGCCCGACGGTGGGTCAGTGTGACGTTCCGGCACTCCTGACGTGGCTGTTTGATGCTCTCTTTGATTGGTGTTGCAGAGAGTACCTGAGCGTATTGAGGACCGCGATCAAACACATTCATGCCTGCTACGGCTGCAACACCCAGCGCTGCTGCCACACCAATACCGATACCCGCTAACATTGATTTATTCACAGGAAGTTCCTCCTGAAAAGTGTTACCGCGCAATCCTGCTGTTAAAGCATCCTCGTTAACTGAGGTATAACCGGCGTGCGCGACGCGCCGTGTTTGTTGAGATGAAGTTTTACAGATGGACCGAAAATGCAACATCAGATAAATGGAGGAAATTGGTCACTTTGCTATCAGGGCCAGTTTTTAGGAGAGTTCTGATGAGATGTAAGCCAGAAGTAATCGACACCAGAATTTACTTTAATCACTTCAAATTCAATACATTAAGAGATGACCAATATTGGCGCTACGCCCTGATCATATTGACACATGAACCCTGTCAGATTCGATACAGTGAGCCGATTCGCAGGAACAATAAGCGGCTGTAAACCAGTCAGACTGGTGATATCCCATTCACGCTGACGCCTCAGGGTTCGCGCGGCATAGCTGACTGAACGGGGCTCCAGCGCGACGAATAAACCGTTGCACGGCTGTCCGCCAGCCGCGACTCCCCACCAGTCTGGCGCAAAAAAAAAGCCCCCTCAATATCGAGGAGGCTTAGCCTTGACCAGACTGATTACGCTTGCTTAGTGCAGCTTAAGCCGGGGACGGATCACCCGGTTAATGCTGCCCACCAGCATCATCAGGCCAGTTTTAAAGTAGCCGTGCAGCGCGACCTGGTGCATACGGTAGAGTGAGATGTAGACAAAGCGTGCAATACGCCCTTCCACCATCATCGAGCCACGCATCAGGTTACCCATCAGGCTGCCGACCGTACTGAAGCGGGAAAGCGACACCAGCGAGCCATGGTCTTTATAGACATAGGCTTTCAGCGGTTTACCGTGACGCTGCGCCAGGATGTTTTCCATCGCGCGTGAGGCCATCTGGTGCGCCGACTGGGCACGTGGCGGAACAAAACCGCCGCCCGGCAGGGCGCAGGAGGCACAGTCGCCAATGGCGTAAATGTCATCGTCCAGCGTGGTCTGCAAGGTCTCTTTCACCACCAGCTGGTTGATACGGTTGGTTTCCAGTCCGCCAATCTCTTTCAGGAAGTCAGGCGCTTTGATCCCTGCTGCCCAGACCATCAGGTCGGCTTCGATAAACTCGCCGCCTTTGGTATTCAGGCCATTACGCTCAGCGCTGGTGACCATGGTCTGCGTCAGAACGCGCACGCCCAGTTTGGTCAGCTCCTGGTGCGCAGCAGCAGAGATGCGCGGTGGGAGTGCAGGCAGAATACGTTCGCCCGCCTCCACCAGCGTCACGTTCAGCGCTTCGCGTCCGAGGCCTTTGAAGCCGTAGCTGTGCAGCTGTTTCACCGCGTTGTGCAGCTCCGCTGACAGCTCAACGCCTGTTGCGCCGCCGCCCACGATAGCGATGTTCACTTTCTCGACCTTGCCTTCGCTGGCAGAGAATTTCAGGAACAGGTTGAGCATTTCGTTGTGGAAACGACGCGCCTGATGTGGATTATCCAGGAAGATGCAGTGATCTTTGACACCCGGCGTTCCGAAATCATTGGAGGTGCTGCCCAGCGCCATGACCAGCTGGTCGTAGGCCACTTCACGCTGTGGCACCAGCACTTCGCCCTGTGCGTTCAGCACTTCGGCCAGGCGGATCACTTTGCGGCTGCGATCAATATCGGTGAGCGAACCCAACTGGAACTCAAAACCGTGGTTGCGGGCATGGGCCAGATAGCTCAGTGCGTCAATGCCTTCATCCATCGAACCCGTGGCCACTTCGTGCAGCAGCGGCTTCCACAAATGGCTATGGTTACGATCAACCAGGATAATCTCGGCTTTCTTTTTACGACCCAGTTTATGGCCCAATTGCGTCGCCATTTCCAGGCCGCCCGCTCCCCCGCCGACAATAACAATTCTCTTAACAGACGTAGTCAACAAAGACCCCCTCAAATTGTGAACCAAAAGTTAACCAAAGGTTAAATTAAACCTTAAGAAACATAGGGTTGGCGAAGTTAAAATCGCAATCTGCGGCCAGAATAGCATGGCGGGAAGAGGAGAACATAAGAATATTGATATACATCAAAGCGGAGAAATAAAACTCAGATAATTACGTAACGAAAACAGGCACCTTGCGGTGCCTGACATGTTTAACCTGATGTTTTAAAAGATTTTATCCGCTGAAGGTGTGGGGATATGTTTTTGAATTTGTGCCCTTCTGTCTCATCCCAGACGATGTCATAAAACGGATGCAGCTGGTCGGCGATGCGCTGGCTGTCCAGCGCCTCATCATGACGGGAGAGGAAGGTCAGACAGCGGTCACGATTGCGCTCGCGAAAATCGCTGACGCATTTGGTGGCGATGTCCTGATACTCCTCGGGACGGTCGATCTTCCCTTCCATATTCTCCTGCGGAAAGAGGTTGGGATTGAAGATCGCCTGGCGGATGCCGCACAAAAACCCGATGCGCTCTGACCAGAAGCCGCCCAGCCCGACACCGCAAATCAGAGGGCGGTCATCGTCGGACAGCGTCAGCATCTTATCGGTCTCTTTCAGCAGAAACTGCATATCATGTTTAGGATGGCGGGTGCTGTAACTGATCAACCTGACGTCAGGATCGATAAATTGCAGTTGCAGCACCTTTTCGTGATTGCCCGGACTGTTGGAATCAAAACCGTGCAGATAAATGATCATGATAATCCTCAGGGTTGAGATAGCGCCGGGCAGTCACTGCTTACCACGACGCCTTGTGAGCCAGCCAGCGTTCCTGAAGCGCACTCAGTTGCTGGGCATTGGTTTTCCAGCGATGCGTAGCCTGCAGCTCACCGCGGGTAAACCTGCCCTGATGATACAGCTGCGTCACGCGCTCTGACCCGACCGGGATCAGGTTATCCAGCACACTGATGGCTCCCTGGCGCTGATTGCAGACCAGAATCATGTCGCAACCGGCAGAAAGGGACTGCTGCGCCCGCTCAGAATAGCTTCCCATCACGGCGGCGCCCTCCATCGACAAATCGTCGGAGAAAATCACGCCATTAAAGCCCAGTTGCTCGCGCAACACGGTTTTCAGCCAGTATGGCGAGCCGCTGGCGGGCAGCGGATCAACGTCGGTGTAGATGACGTGAGCAGGCATGATGGCATCCAGCGCCTGCTCGGTGATCAGCTTGCTGAAGATCGCCATGTCATGCTCACGCAGCGTTTTTTCGTCGCGCGGATCCCGTGGCGTCTCTTTATGCGAATCGGCGCTGACCGCACCATGCCCCGGGAAATGTTTACCTGTGGTCTTCATGCCCGCCTCGTGCATCCCCGCAATAAAGCGGCGGGCAACAGCAAGAGCAATGGCCGGATTGGCGTGGAAAGAGCGGTCGCCGATGGCAGCGCTGATATGACCAATGTCGAGCACCGGCGCAAAGCTGATATCGATATCCATCGCGATCATTTCGGCCGCCATCTGCCAGCCCGCCTGCTGCGCCATCTCACCTGCGGTGTCTGCATCGTGAAGCGCGGCGAAGGATTGCATCGCGGGCAGTTGAGTAAAGCCGTCACGGAAACGCTGAACGCGACCGCCCTCCTGGTCCACCGCAACCACCAGCCGGGAGTGAGAGGCCGCGCGGATCTGCCGCACCAGCTCTGCCAGCTGAGCCGGGTCGTGATAATTTCGGGCAAATAAAATTAAGCCGCCGACCAGCGGGTGCTTCAGGATGTCGCGCTCTTCGCCATCCAGTTCATAGCCCTCAACGTCAAGCATCAGCGGGCCGGGTAAATGTGTTCTCATAACCTGAATCCTGTGGCGTTATGCAGCTGCATAACGCGATTAAATCTGTTCCCAGCTCTGTCGGGCCAGCTGGTGTAATGTTTCGTTTTCACTCTGACTGGCACGCAGCTGATACCAGCTGGCCATCAGCAAACGCAGCCAGGGTTGCCAGCGTCTGACCTGCTGCACCAGCGCGGGAAGCGGCAGCTGCATCGCCGCTGCATACTCTGCCAGCCAGTCGGCATCGTGCTGCGGATCGCTGGCACAGACGGCCGCCAGTTCCAGCGCCACGTCGCCATCGGCGGCATATTCCCAGTCAATCAGACGCAGGCCTTCGGGACCTTGTATGACATTGCCGGCATGCAGATCCATGTGCAGCGGTGCAAGCCTCAGCGGCCGGGGCTCACCCTGCTGCGTCAGGCGTCTGAGCGCTCGCAGCCAGCGATGATGCCGCTGAGGTGTAAGCTGCCAGTAATCCCACAGTAGCGATAACATCGACAGTTGATAGCCGGTCAGCGGCTGCTGGTGCAGTTGCTTCAGAAGGGCCACGATCTGCGGACGTTGCTCGCCGAAGCGTTGTGCATCCAGCGCCTCGCCCGCGCACCAGGTCAGGATAATTCCCTGACGATGTGACGCTACGGGCTGCGGCGCCAGCCCCGTGGTTCTCAACTTTCGTAACAGTCGGAATTCTCGCTGCCGGTCCACAAAGGGAATAGCCGGTTGCGGTGTCGCCCGAACGATAAAGGTGCCGGACGGGCTGACAATCTTCTGGCTGTGTCCGGTCAGACCGGCCAGCGGCATAATCAATGCTTTGTCTGGTTCGCCCGTGACCTGTTCAATGATCCGCTGGAATGCCGGATTAATTCTGAGCAATGCCGTTGCCGGACCAGATGATCTCGCCGGTCTGAACCAGCATCAGCTGCATCTGCAGGGTCGGTGTTTTAACATCGCCACGCGCGTTACTGTAGAGCACATACTGTGCGTTGAGGTTACGCGCCAGGCCAATGGCTTTACTGCGCGAGTTCAGGCTGTCATCCGGCGATAATCCCAGCGTCTGCTTGGCCTGTGCCAGTTGATCTGCAGAGACGAGGGTGAATTTACCGTTATTATTCAGCGCATTCTGGATTGCTGCCGTGGCTTTGTCGCTTTGCAGCGAGCCATTGGTGCTGTTTTTGATCCGATCGACCAGCAGCACGCTGCCAGGCTCGGCGCTGGCGGCCTGTAACATCTGCGCCACCAGCGGCTGAACGGTGGCATCCCAGTTGATAGTCACCAGTTTTGGCGGCTGCGGCACAGGCTGCGGTTGCGGTACCGGTTCAGGTTGCGGAACGGGCTGGGTTGGCTCAGCAGGCTGGGTCGGTTCAACCGGTGCAGGCTGCTGCTGTTGTTTCACAACACAGCCGGTCAGAATGAGCGCCATCAGAAGCGTTCCGGTACGATTAAAACTGCGTATCACGATGAAAATCCTTAAAGATAGAGATAAAGACGAACCTTACTGGCAGTCAGGTTACCCATTTGCGAGGCGGCGACTATGCTGCCCTGCGCCGGAACGGTGACGGTCTGCGCCGGTTCCTGCGGGGTGATTTCCAGCCCTTTGTCGTCATACCAGTAATAACGGTAGTGCACAACGACCGGTGTTTCGCGCTGATTATAGAGCACGCTGGTGGCACGTTTGAGTCCATCGTTCTCATCCAGCGTCGGCTCATCGGTAATAATCCCTGCCGACAGCACAGAGGACTCCATCACCAGTGACTGTGACGTATTGATCATCGGTTTATCACTGCTGCAAGCCGTCAGGCAGAGCAGGATCGGCAGGCCAGTCAGCCAGGATCGCATAGCACGTTTCCGTTATCAGTTAGAGAGCATCGGACCCAGCGGTTCGCCGCCCAGCAGATGCATATGAATGTGATAAACCTCCTGACCACCATGTTGATTGCAGTTCACAATCAGACGATAACCATTTTGGTCGATACCTTCCTGGCGGGCGATTTTCGCCGCGGTGGTAAACATGCGTCCCAGCGCGTGCTCGTGCGCGGCTTCCACCTCGTTGACCGTGGGGATCAGCACATTCGGCACGATTAAAATATGCGTCGGTGCTTTAGGCGAAATATCACGGAAGGCCGTGACCAGCTCGTCCTGGTAAACCACATCAGCGGGGATTTCGCGGCGGATAATTTTACTAAAAATGGTTTCTTCAGCCATGGTGCAATTCCTTTAGCCTGAGTCGTAATCAATCAGTATGCGGGAGAAATTTGTTTTCTTTCAACCTCAGTACCACTTTTCTTGCATTGTTCGCGTGCCTTTGCAGCAGCCCCTCACTCCCCTGCCTGAAACCCCAGTATGAATACCCATAAAGCAGCCGCCATCACATAAAATTGAAACGCTGTTTTATAAATTAGAATTATGCCCCCCTTTTCTTTGCCTGATTGCCACTTCAACGCTTTTGGTTGCCAGATTGCGAAGGTTTAACCGCCGCGTCAGCTCTACTTTGCTAATCAGTCCGGGGGAGATGTCTGGCGTCACCCGGTCAAATTGCCCCATAACATTAAGGAGCCTCACACATGCGCTCACGTAAAATTGGTCCTGGCCACTATCTGGCCTATGGATCTGGCGATTTTCTCGGAGCAGGCACAACGGCGCTGACTGCCGCCTGGTTACTCTATTTTTACACGACCTTTTGTGGATTAACCCCCATTCAGGCCACGCTGATTTTCGCCGCCGCTCGCGTGCTGGACGCCGTGGTCAGCCCGCTGATGGGCTTCCTTACCGACAACTTCGGTTCAACCTGGCTGGGCAAACGTTTTGGCCGCCGGAAATTCTTTATCCTGCTCGGCATACCCTGTGTCTTCAGTTATAGCCTGATGTGGGTTAGCGACATGAGTTTCTGGTGGTATCTCTGCACTTACCTGCTGTTTGATATCGTCTACACCATGATTCTGGTGCCTTATGAAACGCTGGTGCCGGAAATGACCGACGACTTTAAACAGAAGACCCGCTTTTCCGGGGCGCGAATTGGTCTGGCACAATTATCAGCGATACTGGCCGCATTCTTACCCGGTATTTTGCTGAGCATGCTGGGCAAAGAAAATCCCCTCTCCTTTTTCTATGCCAGCCTGGTGTTCTCAGTAATTTGCGCGCTGGTACTGACGCTGGTGTGGTGCTTTACCTGGGAACGTCACCCCGATGACTTTTCTGCCGAATCACGCCGTGCGGAGCAGGAAAAGCAGCAGCTGACGCTGATGCAGAGTCTTAAACGGCTCTATGTCGAACTGGCATCAACCTTACGTATTCGTATCTTCCGGCAACACCTTGGCATGTATCTCGGCGGCTATATTGCTCAGGATGTGTTTAACGCCGTCTTTACATGGTACGTGGTGTTTGTGCTGATGCAGAGTGCACAGGTTGCCTCCAGCCTGATGGGCACAATGGCAGTCTTGCAGTTTATTGCTGTGATGGTGATGATCCCGCTCTGTATCCGTATGGGACCGGCCCCTGCCTATCGTCTGGTCGCCATACTCTTTGGCCTCGCCGCGCTCTCCTATGCCGGTCTTTGGTATACCGGAATGAACGACAACATGTCTCTGCTGCTGGTGATCTCTGCCGTCGCAGGCCTGGGGCGTGGCGGCATCAACTATGTGCCGTGGAACACCTACACCTATATCGCCGATGTGGATGAGGTGATCACCGGTCAGCGCCGTGAAGGGATATTTGCCGGCATCATGACCCTGACGCGTAAAGCGTCCCAGGCGGGTGCCGTCATGCTGGTGGGCATCGTGCTGCAGCTCTCCGGCTTTGTCTCTGGCCAGGCCACGCAGGCGCCGGGCGTCAGCCACACTATTCTGGCGATTCTCAGCATCGGCACGGTGGCCGTGCTGACCTGCGGCTTTATTGTCTCACTGCGTTTTAAACTGAATTTGCAGACGCACACCGTGCTGCGCCAGGAGACGCTGAAGATGCGCGAGGCAGGCCGTATCGTGCCGGAAAGTCTCACCCCGGAAGCACGGAGCATTGTCGAAACGCTGGCAGGCATGCCTTACGAGAATCTGTGGGGTAATAACAACATAGGCTTCCTTAATCGCAACAAGCCCGCGCCGCAAAAACTTACCGCACATCCCGTATTAACCCCTTCTTTAAACACCACCTTAAAACGACAGGAATAGACCATGACTGTATTTCCCGTTAAACACAGCAAGTTATTGTGCCAGCCTGAGTATCTGCTGCCACGCAGCGAACTGGTTCAGCTGATTCAGAAACTGACTCAGAATCTGGTCAATATCACGGATGAAACAGGCGAATTTTTATTACGGCTGGACGATGGCCGGGTGATTGATACTAAAGGCTGGGCGGGTTGGGAATGGACACACGGCATCGGCCTGTACGGCATGCTGCACTACTATCAGCAGACTGGTGACGCGCAGACGCTGGCCATCATTGACAGATGGTTTACGCAGCGTCTGGCGGAAGGCACGCCGACCAAAAACGTGAATACCGTGTGCCCCTTTCTGACGCTGGCTTATCGTTATGAAGAGACCAGAAACCCGGCCTGGGTGCCGGTGCTGGAGCGCTGGGCAGAATGGGTCATGTATGAAATGCCGCGTACTGAACAGGGCGGCTTGCAGCATATTGTCTATAACAATGAGAACACCCAGCAGCTCTGGGACGATACGCTGATGATGAGCGTAATGGCGCTGGCTAAAATTGGTCAGTTGCTGAAGCGCGATGAGTGGGTTGAAGAAGCGAGCTATCAGTTTCTGCTGCATACCCAGTATCTGATGGATCGCGAAACCGGCTTATGGTTTCACGGCTGGAACTTTGATGGCCGCCATAACTTCGCCAATGCGCGCTGGGCGCGCGGCAACAGCTGGGTGACGATTGTCATTCCCGACTTCCTGGAGATGATGAACTGGCCTGAACATCACGCGACCCGTCGCTTTCTGCAGCAGGTGCTGGAGAGCCAGGTCAACGCGTTGAAGGCCTGTCAGCACAGCAGCGGATTGTGGCACACCCTGCTCGATGATCCGCACAGCTATCCGGAAGCGTCTGCCACCGCCGGGTTTGCCTATGGCATCCTGAAAGCGGTGCGCAAGCGTTATCTGCCCGCTGCGTATCGTGAGGTGGCAGAAAAAGCGCTGCGCGGCGTAATTGCCAATATTGATGAAGATGGTGAGCTGATGCAGGTCTCTTTTGGTACTGCAATGGGCAGTGACCTGGACTATTACCGCACGGTTCCTCTGACCTCCATGCCGTACGGTCAGGCGATGGCCCTGCTCTGTCTGACTGAGTATCTGCGTGTTTACCTCTGAGTCCTGGCCAAAAAAAAGCCCCGCTTAGCGGGGCTTTTTCATCTCTTAATGATTACATGCTGCGGATGTAATCATCCATATCGGTTTTCAGGTTATCGGATTTGGTTCCGAAAATTGCCTGTACACCGGAACCCGCAACCACCACGCCACGAGCGCCGAGGTTTTTCAGTTCAGACTGATCCACTTTCGCTACATCAGCAACGCTGACACGTAAACGGGTGATACAGGCATCCAGGTTGGTGATGTTCTCTTTACCACCAAACGCAGCTACCAGTTTGCCCGCCATCTCCGTTCCGGTCGCGGTAGACTGCTCGCTGCTGCTGCTCTCTTCACGGCCAGGCGTTTTCAGATCCAGTTTCGCAATCAGAACGCGGAATACGGTGTAGTAAACCAGGCCGTAGATGATGCCGATAATCGGGAACAACCAGATTTTGCTGCTGTTGCCGCTCAGCACGATGAAGTCGATCAGACCGTGTGAGAAGCTGGTGCCATCACGCATTCCGAGCAGGATACAGATTGGGAAGGCCAGACCTGCCAGCAGCGCATGGATCACATACAGAATCGGCGCCACGAACATGAATGAGAATTCAATCGGTTCGGTGATACCGGTCAGGAATGAGGTCAGCGCAGCAGAGATCATGATGCCGCCAACTTTGGCACGGTTTTCAGGTTTCGCTGAATGCCAGATAGCAATCGCGGCCGCTGGCAGACCGTACATTTTGAACAGGAAGCCACCTGAGAGTTTACCTGCGGTCGGGTCACCTGCCATGTAACGTGGGATGTCGCCGTGGAATACCTGACCTGCCGCATTGGTATATTCACCAATCTGCATCTGGAAAGGTACGTTCCAGATGTGATGCAGACCAAATGGCACCAGCGCGCGCTCAACAACGCCGTAGATACCAAAGGCAACAACCGGGTTCTGATAGGCCGCCCACTGTGAGAACTCCTGAATCGCAGCACCGACGGGTGGCCAGATAAAGGAGAGCAGCACACCCAGCACAATCGCCGCCAGGCCAGAGATAATCGGCACAAAGCGTTTACCGGCAAAGAAGCCCAGATATTCTGGCAGCTTGATGCGGTAGAAGCGGTTGAACATGTAAGCGGCGATGGAACCGGCGATGATACCGCCCAGCACCCCGGTATCGGCGAGGTGTTTCGCCTCGATCTCTGCCGCTGGCAGATGCAGCACCAGCGGTGCAACGACCGCCATGGTTTTCACCATGATGCCATACGCGACAACGGCGGCCAGTGCCGAAACGCCGTCGTTGTTAGTAAAGCCCAGCGCCACGCCGATAGCAAAAATCAGTGGCATGTTGGCGAACACCGATCCACCCGCTTCTGCCATTACATGGGAAACCACTGCTGGTAACCAGCTGAAATTGGCTGAACCGACCCCTAACAAAATACCGGCAATCGGCAGAACCGATACCGGCAGCATCAGCGATTTACCGACCTTTTGAAGGTTGGCAAAAGCATTTTTGAACATAGCGTGAAGCTCCTGAGTATGAGTGCATATTTGCGCAGAGCGCGTGGCAAAGAGGGAGGATTCTTTGCCGGGCTGGCGGTGACCGCCTTTTGATTTATTACGAAGGGTAAAATAAATCCCGAATTGTTACTTTGACGGCTATCACGTTTCAACAAACAGAGCCGCGCACTTTACGAAATTTCTGACTGATCCGCACGAGTAATCGACGATAAAAAGCTGACCCTGGCTGAATAGACAGGGTCATATAAGCAGGTTGCAGATTAATTACAGTGAGTGAAATAAAAGACGGTTAGCCGCCCAGCTTACTCATGGGGATATGAAACAGCGTTGAAAAGTTTTGAGTGGTGGCAGCGGCCAGCGTTTCCATATCCACGCCTTTTAATACGGCCAGATATTCGGCAACATCGCGCGTATAAGCGGGCTGATTCTCTTTACCGCGATACGGCACGGGTGCCAGATAAGGTGAATCCGTTTCCACCAGCATCCTGTCCAGCGGCACATAACGCGCAGCTTCGCGTAACTGTTCAGCATTGCGGAAGGTGACAATACCGGAAAATGAGATGTAAAAGCCCATATCCAGCAGCTTTGCGGCGGTGGGCTGATCCTCGGTGAAGCAATGCAGCACGCCGCCACAACGCTCGACCTGCTCTTCACGCAAAATCGCCAGCGTATCTTCGCGTGCATCCCGGGTATGAACAATAATCGGTTTATTCAGCGCGATGCCAGTACGGATATGTTCCCGGAATGAGCGCTGCTGCTGATCTTTGGTCTCTGGCTGATAATGATAATCCAGCCCGGTTTCACCCAGTGCCACGACCTGAGGATCGGCAGAGAGCCGGCGAAACTCCTCCACGTCATAGGCCTCTTCCTGATTCAGCGGATGCACGCCGCAGGAGAGCGCAATGTTTTTTCGATCGCCAACCAGACTTTTCAGGGTGTGAAAACCCGGCAGCGTGGTGGCAATAGCCAGCATAAATTTCACATCACGCGCTGCTGCTTTAGCGATCACATCATCAAGGTCACGGTGGTGCTTTTCATAATCCAGGCCATCAAGATGGCAATGGGAATCAACAATAAACATAATTACTCTCAGGTAGGTTTAGCCGACCAGCGCGGGCTTCTGTAGGTCCGCCCAGCTCAGGAGCTGATCGGTCAGCAATAATTCGCGATTGACTGACGCCACATGCAGTAACTGCTCACGACAGCGCATCCATGCCTGGGTGCTGCTGTTGAGCGCACTGGCGGAAAAGTAACCGGCCAGGAGCTGCACCACATCCTGGCGATCAATATTACTCAGCCATTGTCCCGCATTTTGCTGCCATTTCATGGCATCCAGCAATAACGAGAGCAGCCAGCCGATACGTGCGGCCGCGTCGTCCGCGTTCAGTGCAGGCAGCAGTTGCAGGATGTCCTGCTGTAACGCAGCGGGCAGCGCGTCACAAAGCTTCTGACGGGCTTGCCACGGTCCGGTTTCCAGCAGGCTCAGTGCCGCTCCGGGTGCGCCCGCGCCCAGGCGCAACGCTGCCAGCAGCATCTGTTCATCGTGGGAGGATTGCTTCTTCAGCCAAAGCAGACTTTGTCCTTCGTCCGGCGGTGTCAGATGAAGCGTCATGCAGCGGCTGCGCAGCGTGGCCAAAAGGCGTGAGGGGTCACGGCTGCTGAGGAAGAACCAGCTGTTGGCAGGCGGCTCTTCAAGGGTTTTCAGCAGTGCGTTAGCTGCGGCTTCCGAAAGCTGCGCAGCATCTGGCAGCCAGACCACTTTCGCGCCGCCCTGCTGACCAAAGTGATACATCTTTTCCGTCACCTGACGCACCGCATCAATGCCCAGGGTACTTTTGCCCTTCTCTGCCTCAAGCCGATACCAGTCAGGATGGGTGTTGGCCTGCATCAGCTGACAACCGTGGCACTCTCCGCAACTTTTCAGGCCATCCCGCTGCTGGCACATCAGCCAGCGGCTCATTCCCCAGACCAGTGCCTCATCGCCCATGCCCGCCATCGCCTGGATCATCAGCGCATGGTGCGCGCGATTTTCCTGGTGCTGACTGATCACCTGACGGTAAGGCTGATTCAGCCACGGATACCAGTTCATCACGCCTGCTCCGCCAGCCAGCTATCCAGCGTCGCTTTAAGTGACGCGGTCACTTCTTCCAGCGACTGAGTGGCATCAATGGTAAGAATGGTGGGATCGTCTGCTGCCAGCGTCAGATAGCGCGCGCGGGTGCGCTCAAAGAAGCGCAATGACTCCTGCTCAATACGATCCAGCTCGCCACGTGCACGGGCACGCTGGAGACCAATATCAGGTGTCACATCCAGATAGAGCGTCAGGTCGGGACGGAAATCGCCTAAGACAGCATCACGCAGCGTCTGCATCAGTTCACTGTCGAGTCCCCGACCGCCGCCCTGGTAAGCCTGAGAAGAGAGATCGTGTCGATCGCCAATCACCCAGGCACCGCGAGCCAGCGCAGGTTTGATGACGGTCTCCACCAGCTGAACGCGCGCTGCATAGAGCATCAGCAGCTCTGCTTTATCCGTAACCTGCTCACCCTCAATCCCCTGCTTGACCAGTGTCCGCAGCTGTTCTGCCAGCGGCGTGCCGCCCGGTTCACGGGTAAAGACCAGATCGTTGATGCCCCGGGCGCGCAGCGTGGCAACAATAGCATCACGCGCAGTGGTCTTTCCGGCGCCTTCCAGGCCTTCAATGACGATAAACTTACTGTTCATTTTTTTCCTTCAGTGTCTGCCGGTAAATCTGCACCGCTTTGTTATGGCTGGCAAGGTTGGTGGTGAACGTATGTCCACCCTTCCCGTCTGCAACGAAGTAGAGATAGTTCGTTTTTTCAGGATGCGCTGCTGCCTGAAGTGACGCTTTGCCCGGCATGGCAATCGGGCCAGGCGGCAGCCCGTTAATCGTGTAAGTATTGTACGCGCTGGCGGTTTCAAGGTCTTTGCGGGTCAGCGTGCCGTTATAACTGTCACCCATGCCATAGATGACGGTGGGATCGGTCTGTAACCGCATTCCCGTGCGCAGGCGATTAATAAACACCGAGGCGACACGTGCGCGCTCTTCGCTGACACCGGTCTCTTTCTCAATGATGGAGGCCATCGTCACCATATCCTGTGGCGTTTTATAGGGCAGATTGTCCGCCCGTCCCTGCCACACCGCATCAATGGTCTTTTTCATCCGATCATGCGCCCGCTGCAACAGCGCCATATCGGTGGTGTTCGCCGTGTAGAGATAGGTATCCGGGAAGAAGTTGCCTTCCAGTTGTTCAGGCTCCACCTTGAGTGCGCTGGCCAGGGTGGCGAACTGATCGTCTTTCAGGGTGTGCCGGATGTAGGGCGCTTTACGCAGTTCACTCAGCCACTCTTTGAGCCGCTGACCTTCGACGAACCGCACCGGGAATTGCGCCTCTTTGCCGCTGGCCAGCAGCTGTAACAGCGAGCGTACGGTCATGGTTGGCTCAAGGCGATAAGTGCCCGCCTTAAAGGTCGCCAGTTCCGGCTCCAGACGCAGCAGCGCACCAAACCAGATACTGTGGGGAATAATTTTCTGCTCTTCCAGCTGCGCTTCAAGCGCAACCCGCCCCGTGCCGGCAGGCAGCGTATAAATCGTTTCCTGTTTCAGCGTCAATGGGGTGGCAGCAAACTGCTTAACCTGCCAGTAACTCAGCACCGCTGCGAGAACGACGATTGCCAGCAGGCTGACGAGAATCTTTTTACTTCGAATCATGATGCATCCATTATTTGTTCACAGCTTGCCAGCAGCTGCTTAAACAGCGAGCGCTCAGTAAACTGCACCGCTTCTATCTGTCGGACCGGCAGAACCGGCATCAGCGCGTTACATATCACCACTTCATCGGCGGCCAGCAGTTGCGCCGGTTCGCTTTTCACTATCTGGCAAGCCTGACCTGCGGCAGCAAGTTGCGCCATAAGACTCCGCCGCATAATGCCATCGACACCCGATGCCGAGAGATCGGGCGTGAAAATCTGCGTGCCCTGACGCCAGAATAAATTGGCCGCACAGCATTCCACCACCCAACCTTCAGTGTCAAGCACCAGCGCCTCGTCGGCGTCTGTCTGGTCAAGATGAGCCCGGATCATCACCTGCTCCACGCGGTTCAGGTGCTTGATACCGGCAAATTGCGGGTTTCGCGCCAGACGAATCGGACTAAGCCGGAGTCGGGCACCACGCTGCTGTATATCGGTGTAGTGTTGTGGCCAGGCGGTCAGAGAGACGATTCGCACAGGTTCACCACAGCCGCGACGGCTGTAACCCCGCCCGCCGCTGCCCGCGCTGATAATCACTTTCAGCACCGCCTGGGTTTGTTCATAAGCGGCCTGCTTCATCTCGGTCTCAAGCTGATGCCAGTCGACGCCAGCGATCCATAACCGCTCACAGCCCTCTTTAAGGCGCTGAATATGGCTTTCCAGCATCACAATTTTACCCTGACGCACGGCGGCGGTAGTAAAACAGCCATCGCCGAACTGCAGTGCGCGGTCGCTGGCGGCCACTGTCGATTGTCTGAACCCGTTAATCCACATCGTTCTCTCCTGAGCGTGACCTCTGATTTCACCGCATTTTGCAGGATAAAAAAAGGCCCGCATCGCGGGCCTTTTTAGCAATCAGCAACGATTACACTTTACGGAAAATCAATGAACCGTTGGTTCCGCCGAATCCGAAAGAGTTACACAGCGTGTATTCCAGACCAGAAACCTGACGCGCGGTGTGAGGTACGAAGTCAAGATCGCAGCCCTCATCCGGATTGTCGAGATTGATAGTCGGAGGAACAGCCTGGTCGCGCAGTGCCAGAATCGAGTAAATCGCTTCAACAGCGCCTGCGGCACCCAGCAAGTGCCCGGTCATTGATTTGGTTGAGCTGACCATCACACTGCTGGCCGCTGCCCCGAAGACCGATTTCACCGCCTGCGCTTCCGCTTTATCACCCGCTGGCGTGGACGTACCGTGCGCGTTGACATAGCCAATCTGCTCTGGCGTCATTTGGGCATCGCGCAGCGCATTGATCATGGCCGCCGCGGCACCTGAACCATCTTCTGGTGGTGAAGTCATGTGGTAGGCATCGCTGCTCATACCAAAACCTACGATTTCAGCGTAGATTTTTGCGCCACGCTTCTTCGCATGCTCGTACTCTTCGAGAACCACAATGCCGGCACCGTCACCCAGCACAAAACCGTCGCGATCTTTATCCCACGGGCGGCTGGCCGCTTGCGGGTTTTCGTTTCGGGTTGAGAGGGCACGTGCTGCACCAAAACCACCCACGCCTAATGGCGTACTGGCTTTCTCTGCGCCACCCGCCAGCATCACGTCAGCATCGTTATAAGCGATGATACGTGCAGCATGACCGATGTTGTGCACACCAGAGGTACAGGCTGTCGCGATAGAGATGCTTGGACCTTTCAGGCCATACATGATGCTGAGATGCCCCGCCACCATGTTAACGATGGTTGAAGGCACAAAGAATGGGCTGATTTTGCGCGGACCGCCGTTGACCAGTGAAGTATGATTCTCTTCAATCAGACCTAAACCACCGATGCCGGAGCCAATTGCCGCGCCAACACGGCCTGCATTTTCGTCGGTGACAACCAGACCACTGTCCTGCATGGCCTGCATACCGGCTACAATGCCGTACTGGATGAAGGCATCCATCTTGCGCTGATCTTTGCGCGAGATGTAGTCATCACAATTAAAACCTCTTACCAGACCTGCAAAACGCGTTGCATAAGCACTGGTATCAAAATGGTCGATCAGGGTAATGCCGCTCTGACCGGCAAGGAGAGCACTCCAGGTAGACTCTACGGTATTGCCGACAGGAGACAACATGCCAAGACCAGTCACAACTACACGACGCTTAGACACGTTCGTCCTCCAGGGAGGGGAAATAGGGAACTATGTGGGACAAACAAAAAAATCAGGCGGTCGAGCGACCGCCTGAAGATATTCATTAGCCTTTATGGCTATTGATATAGTCGATCGCTGCCTGAACGGTAGTGATTTTCTCAGCTTCTTCGTCTGGAATCTCAGTGTCAAACTCTTCTTCCAGAGCCATCACCAGCTCAACGGTATCAAGAGAATCGGCACCCAGGTCTTCTACGAAAGATGCAGAGTTGGTGACTTCTTCCTCTTTCACACCCAGCTGCTCACTGATGATTTTCTTAACGCGTTGTTCGATATCGCTCATACTATTTAATTTCCTATCAAAACTCGCTTTCGCGATGGTTTTCGTAGTGTATAAAATGGTGAAAAAGATGCAACAAAATCCCGGCTGGTCGAACCACGATTTTGCGTTATTTTGCGGTTTTAACCGCAAATAAAGCAAATGATTTCGTGATTTATCAGACCATGTACATTCCGCCATTGACGTGCAGCGTTTCACCTGTGATGTAGGCTGCTTCGTCAGAGGCTAAAAATGCGACAGCATTGGCGATTTCCTGTGCATCGCCTAAGCGACCCGCAGGGACTTCCGCCAAAATACCGGAACGTTGATCTTCGTTCAGTGCCCGCGTCATGTCAGTCTCAATAAAGCCTGGAGCCACGACGTTGACGGTAATGCCACGTGACGCGATTTCGCGCGCCAGTGATTTGCTAAAACCAATCAAACCCGCTTTAGCTGCCGCGTAGTTTGCCTGGCCCGCATTACCCATGGTTCCAACAACGGAACCAATGGTGATGATACGGCCCACGCGCTTTTTCATCATGGCACGCAGGACCGCCTTAGAAAGGCGGAATACCGATGTGAGGTTAGTATCTAAGATATCCTCCCACTCATCGTCCTTCATGCGCATGAGGAGATTATCACGCGTAATGCCTGCATTATTGACTAAAATATCCACTTCGCCAAATTCCGCGCGAATATTCTCTAAAACGCTGCTGATGGAGTCAGCATCTGTCACATTCAGTAACAGGCCTTTACCCTTGTCGCCAAGGTAAGCACTGATGGCGTCGGCGCCATTCTGGCTGGTTGCAGTACCCACAACTTTAGCACCACGTGCCGCCAGGGTTTCTGCAATCGCACGACCAATGCCGCGACTCGCGCCGGTAACCAGCGCAACTTTACCTTCAAAGCTCATGATTTTCCTCTTATTCCTTACCGAGTGCAGCTGTCAGGGATGCTGTATCGTTAACGGCAGCCGCTGTCAGACTATCGACAATACGTTTCGTCAGACCGGTCAGGACTTTACCTGGACCCATCTCCAGGAGTTGCGTAACGCCCTGTTCTGCCATCGCTTCCACACTCTCAGTCCAGCGAACCGGGCTGTAAAGCTGACGAACCAGCGCATGCCGGATTGCCGCAGCATCGGTTTCTGCTTTCACATCGACGTTATTAATCACTGGCACCGCAGGCGCAGCAAACGTAATGTTTTCCAGCGCGACCGCCAGTTTATCCGCTGCGGGCTTCATCAGTGCGCAGTGGGAAGGCACGCTGACGGGCAGTGGCAGGGCACGTTTAGCGCCCGCGGCTTTACAGGCAGCACCTGCACGCTCAACGGCTTCTTTGTTACCCGCAATGACCACCTGGCCCGGCGAATTGAAGTTAACCGGTGAAACCACCTGTCCCTGCGCGCTCTCCTCGCAGGCTTTGCGAATAGCTGCGTCATCCAGGCCAATAATCGCCTGCATCGCGCCAGTACCTTCTGGCACGGCTTCCTGCATCAGTTTGCCGCGCAGCTCAACCAGCTTCACGGCATCAGCAAAGCTGAGCACACCGGCGCAAACCAGCGCAGAGTATTCACCCAGGCTGTGACCGGCCATCAGGACTGGCTGTTGACCGCCCTGCTGCTGCCAGACACGATAGATAGCCACCGAGGCGGCAAGCAATGCAGGCTGAGTCTGCCAGGTTTTATTCAGCTCTTCAGCCGGACCCTGACTCACTAACTGCCACAGATCATATCCCAGCGCGTCCGAGGCTTCACGAAAGGTCTCTTCAACCAGCGGATAGGTCGCGGCTAATTCAGTCAGCATGCCCACGGTCTGTGAACCCTGACCTGGAAAAACAAATGCAATTTGCGTCATCTTTCGTTCCTGTCAATCAAAAGCGAACCAGCGCAGAACCCCAGGTGAATCCACCACCAAAGGCTTCCAGCAAAATAAGGTGTCCGGGTTTGATGCGGCCATCACGAACCGCTTCATCCAGTGCGCTTGGCACCGATGCGGCAGAGGTATTGCCGTGACGATCCAGTGTAACGACCACTTTATCCATGGTCATACCGAGTTTTTTCGCGGTGGCACTGATGATGCGCAGATTAGCCTGATGCGGCACCAGCCAGTCCAGCATTTCGCGATCGAGATTATTGGCCTGAAGCGTTTCGTCAACGATGTGAGCCAGCTCGGTAACCGCGACTTTGAAGACTTCGTTGCCTGCCATTGTGACATAAGCAGGCTGATCCTGATGAGCGCGATCCTGATAAGGCAGCGTCAGCAACTGGGCATAGCGACCATCAGCATGAAGATGAGTTGAGATAATCCCCTGCTCTTCGCGTTGACCCAGCACGACCGCACCGGCACCATCACCGAACAGGATGATGGTACCGCGATCTTCAGGATCCAGCGCGCGCGCCAGAACATCAGCACCAATCACCAGAGCGTGTTTAACCGCGCCATTTTTAATGTATTGATCGGCCACGCTCAGCGCATAGGTAAAACCTGCACAGGCGGCAGCAAGGTCAAATGCCGCACAGTCTTTGATCTCCAGCATTTGCTGGATCATGCAGGCGGAGCTTGGGAAGGCGTGGCTGGAAGAGGTTGTGGCGACAATAATCAGCCCAATCTCGTTCGCGTCAACGCCGGCCATTTCAAGGGCGCGTTGCGCCGCACTGAATCCCATGGTGGCGACGGTTTCGTCAGGCGCAGCAATGCGGCGCTCACGGATGCCCGTACGGGTCACAATCCACTCGTCCGACGTCTCCACCATTTTTTCCAGATCGGCATTGGTGCGAACCTGGCTGGGCAGATAACTGCCCGTACCGATAATTTTGGTATACATCTAGGCTTTGTCACTCCTGGCTAATACAGCATCAAGGCGCGCAGCAATTCGCTCGGGAATTTGCTGCCTCACCGCCTGCTCTGCCTGTTCTATCGCCACGGCGAAAGCGTGTTGATTTGCTGCGCCGTGACTCTTGATCACTGTTCCGCGCAATCCTAACAGACAAGCGCCATTGTACTGGTCAGGGTTGAGTTGCCCGAAGCGCTTCGCCAGGCGTTTCTGGATTAAGCGTCCCAGCAACGTCAGCCACCATGACCGTTTTTTACCTTCCCCTGATGACTTCAGCAGAGAAAGAAACATTCTTACCACGCCTTCCATTGTCTTCAGCGTGACGTTTCCGACAAAACCGTCACAGACCATCACATCCGTTTTACCGGTAAGCAGGTCATTGCCTTCGAGGTAACCAATATAGTTGATTTGCGGTGATTCTCGCAGTACTACTGCGGCATCGCGAATAGTTTCCAGCCCTTTAGTCTCTTCATGACCAATATTGAGCAACGCGACACGGGGCCGTGAAATACCAAGCACATGCTCAGCCATTACCGACCCCATCACAGCAAACTGCACCAGCATGGCACTGTCTGAGTCAACATTCGCGCCCAAATCCAGTACCACCGTTTTACCCTGCTGCTGGTGCGGTAAAACGGACATCAGCGCCGGGCGTTTGATACCGTCCAGCGGTTTTAATAAGAGTGTTGATAGCCCCATCAGTGCACCGGTATTACCGGCGCTGATACAGGCCTGTGCACGTCCCTCTTTGACCATCTCCAGCGCGACACGCATTGAACTGCCGCGACTGTTCCGGATGGCCTGAGCAGGCCGCGCATCACTTGCAATAACCGATTCGGCAGGGATAACCTGCAAACGCCCCGTCAGGGAGGAATCCGCTTTGGCAAGCAATGGCATGAGGGTGTCGGGATTGCCGACCAGAAGAAGGAAAAGTTCCGAATGAGAGGCCAGTGCCTGCAATGCTGCAGGCACTGTCACGCAGGGACCGAAGTCCCCGCCCATGGCATCAATCGCCAGGGTCAAACGTGTCAAGGTATCGCCTTGCTAAGCAAGAAACTTACTTAACGATAACCTTGCGACCGCGGTAGTAACCATCCGCAGTGATGTGGTGACGCAGATGAGTTTCGCCAGAAACTTTATCTACTGACAGAGCAGCAGTGGTCAGCGCATCGTGCGAACGACGCATACCACGCTTAGAACGGGTGGGTTTATTCTGTTGTACGGCCATGGACCTTACTCCTATTACTTACGCTTTAAACTGGCTAATACGGCAAATGGATTTGGTTTCTCCGCCTCTGCAGGCAGTTTACCAAAGACCATGTCCGCCTCGGACACTTCACAGTGTTCAGAATCGTGCACCGGAACGACCGGCAGCGCGAGAATCAGTTCATCCTCGACAACCGCCAGCAAATCGATCTCACCAAACTCGTTGACATCGACCGGCTCGTACGCTTCCGGTAATGCTTCGGCCTGCTCTTCAGAAGAGACAGGGCTGAAGCAGTAACTCACTTTTACGTGATGGGGAAAGGTCTGGTTGCAGCGCTGACAACGCAACGTCACCTGTACTTCAGCAGTACCCGTCAGTACCGCCAGACGCTGGTTATCAACCGCAAACGACATGGCACAATCCACATCACTGTCCACACTAACGACCGACTCGGCCACACGCTCCACCTGTAAAGATGTGTAGACACCCTGATAATCAAGGCGCTTCTGAGCGGTGCGGACAGGGTCCAGCGTTAGGGGTAATTTTACCTTTTGCATAGGGCGCGCATATTAACTTTGTAATGTCATAGAGTCAAAGAAAAAGGCCGTTAAACAGCATCTTTCAACCACTATTCGCATCCAGTGCGGCGCACAGTTTAAAATGACTGCCACCAATTCGCTATCACTATTGAAAAAAAATGACACCATCGATTCTTTTAGCTTCAACGTCGCCCTTCCGGCAGGCTTTACTGCATAAGCTTGGCTTGCCATTTATGATCGCCGCGCCGGAGGTTGATGAGTCCCCCGTGCCAGGTGAAACCGCCGAAGCGCTGGTAACACGCCTGGCCGTGGCAAAAGCGCAGGCGCTGGCAAAAACCTGGCCCAGCCACTGGATCATCGGCTCGGATCAGGTCTGCGTGCTGGATGGCAGGATCACCGGAAAGCCTCACACGGCGGAGAATGCATGCGCGCAACTGCATGCCGCCAGCGGTAAAGCCATTACCTTCTATACCGGTCTGGCCCTTTTTCATCCGGCCAGTGGCAGACTGCTGCAGTGCTGTGAGCCCTTTGTGGTGCATTTCCGCACCTTAACCGACGCCGAAATCGCTGGATACGTGGAAAAAGAACAGCCGCTGCAGTGTGCCGGCAGTTTTAAAAGTGAAGGACTGGGAATTTGTCTGTTTGATCGACTGGAGGGCCGCGATCCCAATACGCTGATTGGGCTGCCGCTGATTGCGCTGAATGAGATGTTGCAGCAGGCCGGTATCAATCCTTTAACGGACTGATACCGGAGAGCCGTTACGCCTTCATCTGACGCAGTTTATTCAGGCATTGCTTCAGCCCGTCATCGAGTGGCGCTTCGACCCGCATTACTTCGCCCGTGCCAGGATGGGTAAAGGTCAGCGCCGCTGCGTGCAGGAACAGCCGTTTTAATCCGGTTGAGGCCAGCTGACTGTCAAAGTCACGTTCGCCGTAACGATCGTCAAAGGCGATGGGATGCCCTGCATGCAGTGTATGAACGCGAATCTGATGTGTGCGTCCGGTGACCGGACTCGCTTTTACCAGGGTGGCAAAGTCGAACCGCTCTTCCACTTTAAAGCGGGTTTCCGACGCCTTGCCTTCACTGCTGACGCGCACAACACGCTCTCCGCTCTGCAGGATGTTTTTCAGCAGCGGTGCCTGAACCACCTTCAGATGTGAGGGCCAGTTACCGCGCACCAGAGCCAGGTAATCTTTCTGCATGCCCTTTTCACGCAGTTGCTCATGCAGAGAACGCAGCGCCGAGCGCTTTTTAGCAACCAGCAGAATACCTGAGGTATCGCGATCGAGGCGATGAACTAATTCCAGAAAGCGCGCTTCAGGTCGCAGGGCGCGTAACCCTTCAATGACGCCAAAGCTAAGTCCGCTGCCCCCATGCACGGCGGTACCGGAAGGCTTATTCATTACCAGCAGCGACTCATCCTCAAACAGGATGGCATCAGCCAGTGAGGCAACCTTCGCCAGTTTAGGGGAAACAGCGTCTTCATCGCGTTCCGCTACCCGAACAGGCGGAATGCGTACCTCATCGCCCTCCTCCAGCTTGTACTCTGGCTTAACGCGCTTTTTATTCACCCGCACCTCGCCTTTGCGTACGATGCGATAAATCATGCTCTTTGGCACACCCTTAAGCTGGGTGCGCAAAAAGTTATCAATGCGTTGTCCGGCATTTTCAGCCGTGATGGCGACAAAATGTACGCCGGGATTCTCTGTTTTCATGGCGGCGATTCTAAATAGTGTCCCCTGATAGCGCCACCCCTTTTTCTGTGCTTAACTCAGGAGTTGGTGTGACGACAAGTCGCCTCTCTGCTGGCTTTTTCAGCAAAGCGCTGCATTGTCGGACACATTAACGCGTTAAATGTAAAGAAACTTCACAAGCTGGCTAAAGTCGCCTTGCTATATGAAGGTTAGCAATGGAATAATGCCTGAGTTTCCTAACTGATGCATTTCAGGGCAGAAACCGAGCGAAATTGTCATTTTGCCGGATTGAGCAGACACGCAGCAATGGCGTAAGACGTAATGCGAAATCAGGCACTTAGCGGGCTGCGGGTTGCGGCCTGGACAGCAGTATGGGATGCACGGGTTTTCTTTATTCTCTCAGGCATTTCCACTATCTGGTGCTGTTTTCCCTTATGAAAAACAGGCCACCGACGTTATTTGCGCCCCTCGCGCGGTCGACAGCCGTGAGGTTGACGACATTGCACTAAGTCACGGGGCCATCGGTTGATACTCGTCCAGGGTAATTATGCCCGCAGCTGTAATCACTCATGAAAGAATAACGAGTAAGTCACGATGAAAAGAATGTTAATAAACGCAACTCAGCAGGAGGAGTTGCGCGTTGCCCTGGTTGACGGTCAGCGTCTGTACGATCTGGATATTGAAAGTCCTGGACACGAACAGAAAAAAGCCAACATCTACAAAGGTAAAATCACGCGCATTGAACCCAGCCTTGAAGCTGCGTTTGTCGATTACGGCGCAGAGCGTCACGGTTTCCTCCCGTTAAAAGAAATCTCCCGCGAATACTTCCCCTCCAGCTATAACGCGCATGGTCGTCCGAATATTAAAGACGTACTGCGTGAAGGCCAGGAAGTTATTGTTCAGATTGATAAAGAAGAACGCGGCAACAAAGGCGCTGCGCTGACCACCTTTATCTCTCTGGCGGGCAGCTACCTGGTCCTGATGCCGAATAACCCACGTGCAGGCGGTATCTCTCGCCGCATCGAAGGTGACGACCGTACCGAATTAAAAGAAGCGCTGTCGGCGCTTGACCTGCCGGAAGGCATGGGACTGATTGTCCGCACCGCCGGCGTAGGCAAATCGGCCGAATCGCTGCAGTGGGATTTAAGCTTCCGTCTTAAGCATTGGGAAGCGATCAAGAAAGCCGCTGAAAACCGTCCTGCTCCGTTCCTGATTCATCAGGAGAGTAACGTGATTGTCCGCGCTTTCCGCGACTATCTGCGTCAGGACATCGGTGAAATTCTTATCGATAATCCAAAGGTTCTGGAACTGGCGCGTCAGCATATTGCTGCGCTGGGCCGTCCGGACTTCAGCAGCAAAATTAAGCTCTACACCGGTGAAATCCCGCTGTTCAGCCATTATCAGATTGAGTCGCAAATCGAATCCGCTTTCCAGCGTGAAGTCCGCCTGCCTTCCGGTGGCTCGATTGTCATCGACAGCACTGAAGCGCTGACCGCGATCGATATCAACTCAGCACGCGCAACGCGCGGCGGTGACATCGAAGAGACGGCGTTCAACACTAACCTTGAAGCCGCTGACGAGATCGCCCGTCAGCTGCGCCTGCGTGACCTGGGCGGCCTGATCGTTATCGACTATATCGATATGACGCCGGTACGCCATCAGCGCGCAGTTGAAAACCGTCTTCGCGAAGCTGTTCGTCAGGACCGCGCCCGTATTCAGATCAGCCACATTTCGCGTTTCGGCCTGCTGGAGATGTCCCGTCAGCGCCTGAGCCCATCATTAGGTGAATCCAGTCATCACGTTTGCCCACGCTGTAGCGGCACCGGCACCATCCGTGATAACGAGTCACTTGCTTTGTCGATTCTGCGTCTGATTGAAGAAGAAGCACTGAAAGACAACACCAAAGAAGTTCACGCTATTGTTCCGGTTCAGGTTGCCTCCTACCTGCTGAACGAAAAACGTGAAGCGGTCAACGCGATTGAAAAACGCCAGGGCGGCGTGCGGGCAATCATCGTTCCTGATGACAAGATGCAGACCCCGCACTACTCCGTGCTGCGCGTACGTAAAGGCGAAGAGACCCAGACCCTGAGCTATCATCTGCCGAAGCTGCACGAAGCCGAAATGGCGATGCCGTCGGAAGAAGAGCATGCAGAGCGTCGTCGTCCTGAGCAGCCTGCTCTGGCCGCGTTTGTGATGCCTGATGCACCGCCGGCTCCGGTAGAAGTTGAGCCGGAAGCGCAGCGTGCTGAAGCTCAGCCAGCGGCAAAAGCTAAACCTGCGGTGGCTGCACCTGCGACGGCCAGCACCGGTTTCTTCGGGCGTCTGCTTGGCGGCCTGAAAAAAATGTTTGCCAGCGAAGAAGCGCCTGCTGCTAAACCTGTGACCGCTGAGGTTGCTGAACCGCAAAAAGCGCCTGAAGGTGAGCAGGAAAACAACAACGGTCGTGGCGAACGACGCAGCAACAATAACAACCGTCGCAATAACAATCGTCGTGAGCGTACGCCGCGTAACGGGGATAACGCACAGTCGCGTGAGGGCCGTGAGCCTCGCGAAAGTCGTGAACCGCGTGAGAGCCGTGAACCGCGCGAAAGCCGCGAGCCACGTGAAAATCGTGAGCCGCGCGAGGGCAATAATAACAACCGCCGCAACAAGCGTGAGTCTCAGTCAGGTGAAGTACGCGAAGAGCGTCCGGCACTGAGCGAAGAAGCGCGCCAGCAGCGTGATGAGCAGCAGCAACAGCGCCGTGAACAGCGCGCTGAACGTCAGCGTCGTCGTCAGGAAGAGAAACGCGCCGGTGAAGAAGCCGCCAAAGTAGCTGAGCAGCCAGCAGTGGTCGCAGAAGCCCTGGACGCGACCGAGGTGCAGGATGATGAGCGCGTACAGGTTATGCCGCGTCGTAAGCCGCGTCAGCTGAACCAGAAGGTGCGTGTTGATGATAATCGTCAACCTATGCCAGCCGAAGCCAGCGACTTTGTCCAGCCTACCGAAGTGCGTCAGCCTCAGCCAGCTGAAGTTGCACAGCCGCAGCCTGAGTTCCAGGCGCAGCAGAGTGACGAACAGGATGACAGCGACAACCGTGATAACGCCAATATGCCACGTCGCTCACGTCGTTCGCCACGCCATCTGCGTGTGAGCGGACAGCGTCGTCGTCGTTACCGTGATGAGCGTTACCCGACGCAGTCAGCCATGCCTCTGGCCGCAGCAGCAGCGTCTCCCGAGATGGCCTCTGGTAAAGTCTGGATTCGCTATCCGGTGAGCCAGGCCAGCGAAGAGCAGGTGCAGAATGTGACACACCAGACACCCGCGTACAGCGCGGAAGAAACAGCAGTGGCTACCCATGGCCTGCCCGTGGCTGCCGCTGTGGAATCGGGTGTGCAGGACGCGCCAGTGCAGCATGCTGAGCCGCAGGCAGAAACGCCAGTGCCGGTCGTCAACACTGATGATACCCGTGCTATTGACGCCCCGGTTGACGAACAGCCTTCTGTGGTTCCGGCTGCCGATGAAGTGAAAGCAGACGCTGTCGCGGCTGAAGCCGTGCCTGCTGAACCCGTCACTGAAGCGCCGGTTATGACACCTGCTGTTGAGACGGTACAGCCTGCAGAGGTTGCACAATCATCAGAGGTTGAACAGCCTGCGGACGTTACTGAGCAGTCAGCCACTGATGTCAGTGAAGAGATCGCAGCCGAGGTTGAAGAAGTGCTGAATGCGCCAGTCGCAGCAGAGGCTGAAACAGCACCGGTTCGTGAACCTCATGCTCCGGTTGCTGCACGTGATATCGCGCCGGCGGAACCTGTGAAGGCGACCGAACCTGCAGTGTCATTGCCTGCCGACGCATCTGTGCCAGCAGCTGCAGCTGTACCGAACGACGGTACACGCTGGAAGCATTTTGCTTCTGCGCCAATGACCAAAGCGCCTGCGCCAGTCTGGCAGTCAGAACCGGCTCCGCACAGTGATTGGGTGCGTGCACCGTATGAGTTCGACGGTCGCGGTTCTGCAGGAGCGCATAGCGCCACCCATCAGGCCACTGCACCGGCAACCAAGCCGTAACGCATAAGCTGTTGTGAACCGAACCCCGGCCTTAAAGCCGGGGTTTTTTATGGCTGCAATTCTGCCCGCCAGCCGGATTACGGATAAACAGTCTCTGCAGGGGTCTCTTCAGGCAACAACGAAGGTTTACTCCGGCATTTCGGCAGGTAGGCTGTTGGACTGTTGGGCTGTTGGGCTATTGGGCTATTGGGCTGTGGTGGGTGATTCCGGAGTCCGTGCGGTGAATACGTGAAAGCAGGATAACCATGCGAATTATTTTCCGCTGTCACAGAAACCTGGTTTAAAAGCTAATGTTCCCGCCCGCCATCAACCGAATCGCAGGCAAAAAAAATCCCACCCTCCTTTAACGGGAGAGTGGGGAAAAGTAAGCGCATCCGGTTAAAGTACGCCTAAAATTTCAGGTCAGACTACGAATTCATCTGGAACAGTGACATCTTGGACATATCAGTAAAGGTCTTGTACGACGCCTGAAGGGCTGTCTGCTTCATGGTATAGCTGGACGCCGCCTCGGTTAAATCTACGTTAACCAGGTCACTCATCTGCGAGTTATAGATCACACTGCGGTCATCGCCCTGTGCATTCAGTGTATCGAGCTCTGAAAGCTGAGTACCAATCTCAGAACGTACCGTTAAAACATTATTCAGCGAGTTACCCAGGCCACGGTTGGTTTTATCCATCGCATCCTGGAAGGTCTGTTTGGTTGCAGCGTCTGCATCATCCTGCGGCACTTTCAATGCAGCAATGGCACTGTCCAGCATCGTAAACACATTGGTTTCGCTGGCGCTGCCATCCGGCTCTTTTTTAGCGTTACCGGAAATCGACATAAAGATACTGTCACCGGTATGCCCTACGGTCATGGTTCGGCTGGTGTCGACCTTCTGGGTGATTGCCTCGGTACCGCCTGTGTAGCTGACGCCGTTGCCTGCCGTGTCAACAAACGGCGCGCTGTCGGTTTTATAACCGGCAAAAATATAGCGGCCATTGGCATCCTGGCTGTTTGCCTGGTTCAGTAACTGAGCGCGAATGCCCTCCAGCTGAGTGGCAATCGATCCGCGGTCACTGTCGCTCAGGGTACCGGTTGAACCGTTAACGATCAGCCCCTGCGCCGCAATGATCCCATCGGTGACACCTTTCAGCGTATTCTCTTCCAGAGATAGGCCCTGATCGGCAAAGGTGCGCGCCAGCGCATATTGCTTGCCCTGCTGCTGGGTTTGTGACAACACCACAGCACGTGACGCCGCAATGGGATCGTCCGAAGGATTATTCACACGGCGGCCGCTGGAGAGCTCCTCGCCTGATTTCAGCCAGGAGGCCTGTGAGTCAGTGATGCCACGCACCTGCTGCTCAAAAATCATATTTGTACTGATTCGCATGTTATCTCCTGCCCTTAGCGAATATTGATCAATGCATTAAACACGGTGCTGGCGGTCTGCAGCACCTGCGCATTAGCCATGTAATATTGCTGATATTTAGTCAGGTTGGCGTACTCCTCATCAAGGTTTACGCCTGAGACCGATTGCTGACGTTGGGTCAGCTGACTGACCACGCTTTTCTGTGTATCGCTGGTGGTCTGCAGTGAACTGGTTTTGTTACCCACGCTACTGACGATAGCCGCGTAAGCCTGCGACAGCGTGGCGTTGCCACCGACCAGCTTCGCATCCTGCAGACTCAGCAGTTTTTGCGCATTGCGGTTATCACTCTCACCGCCAACGGCACCGGCAGCAGCGACCTCAGATTCATTGGTGATCGCGACGGACATGTCGTTGATCACGTTCTGGACCGGCTTCACCAGAAAACTGTCTTTAGCAGCCGGTGCAGGCGTGCCGGGAACGGTCAGCTTCAAACCATCAAAGCTCAGCGTGGTGTTGCCGCTGGCGTCTTTAACCTGTGCAATGGTCACAGCGGTGCTGTCAGAGGCACGGGTGGCGCTCCAGTTAGTACCGTCAAAGCTGACGTTATAGTTGGTCGCTTTCAGCGCGCTGGTATCGGTCCACTCAGCGGTAACGGAGGCGGCGGTGCTGTTTTTACTGTTGCTTACCACCAGCGGGCTGCCGATATTAAAGAAATCAACGCCCTGATCGCCGTTACTGTCGAAGCCCTGCTTGTGAACATCGTTAAAGCTGGTCGTAAACGCAGCTGCTAACTGACCCAGCTGGTTCTGCGCCAGATCCAAATCCTGACTACGGAATGCCAGCAGACCGCCCAGCGAGCCGGTGGTGATCAGCTTTTCCGGAATCTCGACGTTGCCCGCCTGTTTATCGACATAGCCGATAGTAGTGCGTGTCGGATCGCTGCTGGAAGGCATCGCCACCAGATCGTGAGATTTGTCGCCGTTTACCAGCGTCAGGCCATTCGCCATGGAGACCGTGTAGCCGCCATCCTGCTGCGACACTGTGACGCCAACTACGTTATTCAGGGTATTCACCAGCTGATCGCGCTTATCAAGCAGATCGTTAGGAGCGGCACCGTTAGCGGTACTCAGTTTGCCAATCTGCTTGTTCAGATCGGCGATCTGGCTGGTAATGGTGTTGACCTGCTTGATGCTGGAACCGACGTCTGCATTGACGCTGTTCTGCATATTGTTCAGGTATTGCGCCGAGGTCTGGAACTGGCTGACCAGACCCTGTGCATTGCTGAGCATTGACTGACGTGCTGACGGATCGTTGGCATTGCTGACCACGTTCTGCAGGTTAGTAAAGAAGCCCTGCAGCGAGGTTGACAGGCTGGTCGTCGAAGTCGACAGCAGATCGTCAATGTTTGAAATCTGGCTGTGCTGGGTGCTTACTGCGCTGTAGCTCGCGCTGGAACCGCGTAACTGCGTGGCAATAAATGCATCATATTCACGTTGTACACCGGTGATATTCACGCCGTTACCATAATAGCTGTTGCCCTGCAGGGTACTGTTTGCCTGCGCCAGCACCGTGGTCTGACGAGAATAGCCCGCCACGGTGTAATTGGAAATGTTGTTACTGGTGGTGCTCAGAGCGGCCTGCGCGGCACTCAGTCCGCTCATCGCGGAGTTAATTATGCTGGACATCTCGGTTCCTTACGTTCCCCCGTTAACCGGGCTGGCAGACATCAAAGTGGGCGCCAGCAGGCGAAAACGCATCTGGCTATAGGGATGTTATCGGCTTGCTTAAGTGAAACTTGAGGCGCAATGATCAGAACAGGTCACCCATATCCTGGCTGTACGCTTTGACGACTTTGTCACCCATACTTTTGAATTGCTGAATCATTCCCACCAGCTTTTGCGCATATTTCGGATCGGTGGCATACCCTGCCGCCTGCAATGCCTGCGCGCCCTGCTCCGCGGATGTGGCGTTGGTCACCGCCGCATAGCGTGGGTTTTTGGTGAGGAGTTTGACGTAGTCAGTCAGCGCCTCGAAATAAGAGTTGTAGACACGGAAGCTGGCACGGACTTTCTTCGCTTCACCCTGCTCATATTCGGTAGTCATGATATCGGTGGTGTCGCCTTTCCAGTCGCCGCTGGCTTTAATCCCGAACACGTTGTAGCTCGGTTTGCCGTCGCGGGTCAGGATCTGACGCTGGCCCCAGCCCGACTCCAGCGCAGCCTGCGCCAGAATCAGGTGATGCGGAATGCCACTCTGCTGACTGGCTGCCTGCGCCGGTTGCGTCAGCTGGGCGATAAACTCGCGGCTGTCGCTGGGCAGGCCTGTGGGTGACGCAACCGGCGGCAGACGCGGCATCGCCTTACGCACAATCTGCTCCAGCTGCTCCGCGGCCATGGGTTTTGCCCCGCTGGTACTGAGAATAAAGCTGTTATCCAGCTTCATCGGCACCGTACCGGCTTTTTCATCCGGCGCGGTGGCAGGCTGCATCTGTTTGACGATGGTTTCCGCCAGGCCAAGGCCGCGCTTACCCATCTCCTGTGCAATCTGCTGATCATACATCGAGGTGAAAAGTTTGGTCTGTTCGTTGCCCATAATCCCGTCCTGCGGCAACGCCTCGCGCATACTCTTCAGCATCATTTGTACAAACATCCCTTCGACCTGACGCGCGACCTGCAACGCATGTGCTTTCGGATCGTTGCTGGCCTGGCGTTTCAGTTCATTCAGGGAGCGGCTGTCAAAAGCCGAACTTGTCAGAGATTGCATGTCAGCCATCAGATAATTTCCAGTTTGGCACGCAGACAGCCGGCACTCTGCATCGACTGCAGAATCGACATCAGTTCGATTGGTGACGCACCCAGCGCATTCAGTGCACGCACCACGTTATTCAGGTTGGCGCTGGCGTTAACACGTTGCAGCGCACCGCCGGTCTGGCGCAGATCGATCTGCGTCTGCGTCGTCGCGACCGTCTGACCACCGGCCAACGGTGTATCAGGCTGACTCACGTTCTGCTGCTGGTTAACCGTCACCGACAGGTTGCCCTGGGCTACCGCACACTGATTCAGCGTCACTTCACGGTTCATAACGACTGAGCCGGTACGGGAGTTGATGATCACTTTGGCATCTTCTACCGGAATCGACACATTAATGTTCTGGATCTCAGCCAGCAGGCGCACCTGCGCACCATTATTAGGTGACACGCGGATCTGCACAGTACGGGCATCCAGCGGCTGTGCCGCGCCGTAACCGCCACGGGCGTTGATTGCATCAGCAATACGCTGTGCCATTGAGAAATCTTCGCTGTTAAGCTGCAGGTTGATGGTGTTCTGCGTACCAAAGTTGCTCTGCAGTTCACGCTCTACGGTTGCCCCGCCGGTGATACGTCCACCGTTCAGCTGGTTAACCTGAACACTGCTGCCGCCTGCTGATGCACCGGCACCGCCGACCAGAATATTACCCTGCGCCAGCGCGTAAACCTGGTTATCAACCCCTTTCATCGGCGTCATTAACAGCGTGCCACCACGCAGGCTTTTGGCGTTACCCAGCGAGGAGACCACCACATCCAGCGTCTGTCCCTGACGGGCAAACGAAGGCAGTTTGGCGGTGACCATGACGGCCGCCACGTTTTTCAGCTGCATGTTGGTGCCGGCAGGCACGGTAATACCCAGCTGTGACAGCATGTTGCTCACTGTCTGCGTCGTAAATGGCGTCTGGGTGGTCTGGTCACCCGTGCCATCCAGACCCACCACCAGGCCGTAGCCCAGCAGCTGGTTGTCACGCACGCCCTGTACCGTGGTTAAATCACGAATCAAATCGGCTTTGGCCAGCAGGCTGACGCCCAGCAGCAGCGCCAGCCCGGCGCGTAACAGCGTTAACTTTTTCATTGAAACCTCTTACATCGGCGAGATGTTCAGGAAGAAACGCTGGAACCAGCCCATGGTCTGCGCCTCATTGATATAACCATTTCCGACGTACTCAATACGTGCATCGGCGACAGCGGTAGATAACACGGCGTTACTGGCGCTGATGGTGCGCGGATTGACCACGCCCGAGAAGCGAATGAACTCCGTGCCCTGATTAATGGCGATCTGTTTTTCGCCCACCACGTGCAGGTTGCCGTTTGACAACACCTGATCCACGGTGACGGTAATGGTGCCGGTAAAGGTGTTATTGGCAGATGCGCCGCCTTTACCTGCGAAATCGTTTTTGCCTTCGGCGCTGAGATTGGCTTTTTCGCCACCTGCACCGACCAGACCGGCGAGGCCTGTCGGCACCCCGGTTATACCCAGGCTGTTGCTGCCATCGCGGCTGGCACTGGCCGAGGAGCTTTTGCTGGCGCTGACGTTTTCCTGCAGCGTAATGGTCAGGGTATCGCCGATGTTGCGCGGACGACGATCTTCAAACAGCGGCTGATAGCCGTAGTTAAGCGGCGCGACGCCCTGGAATATGGAGCCGTTGACCACCGGTGGCGCGGACGGCATGGGTTGCGCTGTGGTTGCACCTTCGACCAGCGGGGTACGCGGGACCAGAGCACATCCGTTAAGAGTTAGCAGCAACGAGGCGACTAACCAATGTCCAGGCTTGAGAATCTGTTGCTTCGCCACGGTGTCACGACCTTATTAATGTCTGTCATTCAGGCCAGCACGGGCTGGCCCTGTTCGGGATTAAAGCTGCGTTAATTTCGCCAGCATCTGATCGGAAGTGCTGATCGCCTTGCTGTTGATTTCGTAGGCACGCTGCGTCTGGATCATGGTGACCAGCTCTTCCGCTACGTTAACGTTTGAGGTTTCGGTGTAGCCCTGATAGAGCAGACCCGCGCCGTTCTGGCCTGGGGTGCTGTCTGTCGGTGCGCCCGATGCCTGTGTTTCTTTGTAGAGGTTTTCACCCACGCTATCGAGACCAGCATCATTCATAAAGGTGCTCAGGGTTAACTGACCGACCTGCGCGGCCTGAGCCTGGCCCTGCTGCGTCACGCTGACCACACCGTCACGCGACACCGTAATGCTGGTGGCGTTAGCGGGAATGGTAATGCCTGGCTGCACCGGGAAGCCGGAGTTGGTCACCAGCTGGCCGTTCTGATCAACCTGAAACGCGCCGTCACGGGTATAAGCCGAGGTGCCATCCGGCATCTGAATCTGGAAATACCCCTGGCCATTAATGGCGATATCTTTTGAGTTGCTGGTCTGCGACAGGTTGCCCTGAGTATGCAGACGCTCCGTCGTCACCGGACGGACACCGGTACCAATCTGCAAACCCGATGGCAGCGTCGTCTGTTCTGATGACTGGGTGCCCGGCTGGCGCATGGTCTGGTACATCAGGTCTTCGAACACGGCACGTGAACGCTTAAAGCCGTTGGTGCTGACGTTTGCCAGGTTGTTGGCAATGACGTCCATGTTCATCTGCTGCGCATCAAGACCGGTCTTAGCGATCCATAAAGAACGAATCATGTTGTTATCCTCGTGCCTCAGCCCATGCTCAGGAGCTGGTTGGCTTTTTGTTCATTTTCGTCGACGTTGGTGATGACTTTCATCTGCATCTCAAAACGTCGGGCGTTGGCGATCATATCGACCATGGTTTCTACCGGTTTGACGTTGCTGCCTTCCAGTACGCCAGGCATAACCTGCATGGTGGGATCCGCCTGTAACGCGGCTCCGCGGGTCGCCTGCGTCGACGCAGTAGGACGGAACATGCCGTCATCACTGCGCTGCAGCTCCTGCCCGGTTGCCCTGACCAGCTTCAGCTTGCCCAGCTGGACCGTGGCGTTCGGGGAATCACCGGCATTCAGCCCGGTGATCGAACCGTCAGCAGCAATGGTGATTTCAGTGCCCTGCGGGATCACAATCGGACCGCCATCGCCCATCACAGGATTGCCCTGAACCGTCAGCGTACCGGTCGGACTGATTTGCATATTGCCGTTACGCGTGTAGGCTTCGCTGCCGTCAGCGGTGCGTACCGCCAGCCAGCCATCCTGCTGCACCGCCACATCGAGCGGACGCTCGGTGTAATCCATCGCGCCCTGACTCATGTCGGCGCCGGGTGTAGAGGCGGCGACCAGCGTACGGGTCGGCAGCGACCAGCCACTCACCGGCACTGCGCGCAGCGCATTCAGCTGCGCACGAAAACCCGGTGTAGAGGCGTTGGCGAGGTTGCTGGCGGTCACCGCCTGCTGATCCAGCGTCTGGCTGGCCGCGCCCATCGCGGTATATATCGCGTGATCCATATGGCAATCCTGTTAGCGAATTAACGTAAGTTAACCAGCGTGTTGAGAATCTGGTCCTGAGTTTTGATGGTCTGCGCATTCGCCTGATAGTTACGCTGCGCCACGATCATGTTCACCAGCTCTTTACTCATGTCGACGTTGGAAGATTCCAGTGCGCCGGCGGTCAGTGAACCAAAGGTGCCGGTGTTAGCCAGACCAATGGCTGCCTGACCGGATGCGCTTGACGCCTGCCAGACGTTATCGCCTTTCGACTGCAGACCTTCCGGGTTCGAGAAGCTCGACAGGACGATCTGACCCAGCAACTGGGTTTTCTGGTTTGAGTAGCTGCCAGTGATGGTGCCGTCATTATTGATCGCGTAGCTGGTCAGATCGCCAGGGGCATAACCATCCTGGGTCGGGCTGCCAAAGTTGGTGGCGCCGGTGTTCTGCTGCAGGCTGCCCAGCATGCTCATAGTGATGGGCTGATTGGCGACCGCGCCATTGGCACCGCCCACGTTCAGCGTCAGGCCAACAGTGCCATCGGTGGTGGTGCTCGCTACCGTACCGTTTGCATTCAGTTTAGAGACGCTGGTCAGCTTACCGCTGGTGTCAAACGCCATTCTGAAATCGCCCGCTGAAAGGCCGGTATTGGCATCAATGGTGCGCACGGTCCAGCTGTTGCTGGCGGTGTCTTTCGCGAAATACATGTCGAGCGCGTGGTCATTACCCTGCGAGTCAAACACGGTGGCCGTGGTTTTCTTGTTGTAGCTGTCCGCGTTCGCCGTCGAGAAGGTAGGCACGGATGGCGTGGTATCCGTTGAGTTCAGGTTGGCAACCAGACCGGCAGTGGTAGTCGCACGGGCGGGCATCTGCTCAGTAGGAATACGCAGTGCAACCGGGTTAGCACCTGCCTGGATGGTAGCCGGTGAACCGCTGGCCGGATAGCCGGTCACGTTCAGACCCTGGGTGTTGACCAGGTTACGGTTGGCATCCAGCGTTAACTGGCCATTACGTGAATAGAAGACGCCGCCGCTGCTGTCGGTCATACGGAAGAAACCGTTACCGCTCAGCGCAACGTCCAGGCCACGGCTGGTGGTGGTGGTCGCGCCATCGTTAAAGTTCTGGATTACCGCAGCGACTTTGGTGCCGAGGCCGACGTTAGAACCGGCAAACATATCGGCAAACGCGATGGTGCTCGATTTAAAGCCCGCAGTGGCGGAGTTAGCAATGTTGTTACCGATGACATCAAGGTTACTTGAAGCAGCACCAAGGCCGCTGACCGCTTGGGAAAATGACATGTGTTTGTTTCCTGTCTACAGGTTAATCAGAGAATCTGACGTACGTCGTCAAGGGTGGCGGAGCCCATGGTGCCGAGATCCAGTTTTGTGGTGTTGTTCGCTGTACTCACCCCATTGACGTAGGCGTAGTTAAGCGGTTGTGCCACCAGTTGTGTGTTGCCATTGCTTGCGGCAATCGCAACGCTGTATTTACCATCTGGCGCAACGGAGCCATCGGTGAGCTTGCCGTCCCACGAGAAGGTGTGCACGCCCGCGCTCAGCGCGCCCAGATCGACGGTGTTGATTACCGAGCCATTGGCATCTGTAATGGTGGCGGTTGCGCCGGTTGAGGCAGAGGCCAGTTCAACGCCAAATGGCGTCGTGGTGCCTTTGCCAACCAGAATCTGTCCGCCATTGACCATTACGCCATGCCCAATCAGCGTGGAGCTCTGCAGTGACTGGCTGGTGTTGATCTGGCCGGAGATCGATCCCAGCGTGGTATTCAGTTTTTCAATGCCGCTCAGGGTATTGATCTGTGCCAGCTGCGTGGTGAGCTGGCTGTTATCCATAGGATTCGTAGGATCCTGGTTCTTTAACTGCGTCACCAGCATGGTCAGGAACTGGTTCTGCAGATCCTGTGCATTGTTGCCCGTGCCACTGGTGTTAGAAGAGCTAAGAACCGTGGGGTCCAGCTTGTCGTTAACGCCTACCGCGATAGCCATAAATTTTCTCCGTTATTGCCCAAGGGTCAGGGTTTTCATCATCATCGACTTCACGGTGTTGAGCACTTCAACGTTGGCCTGGTAACTGCGTGACGCCGACATGGTGTTGACGCTTTCAGAAACCACATCCACGTTCGGCATCTTCACGTAGCCTTTGGCATCAGCCATGGGATTGCCCGGGTCATACACCAGCTTCGCGGGTGTGGGATCATCCACGACCTTTGCCACTTTCACACCGCCGGTGGCGGAGCCGGGTGCCGCATCGGTCTGGAAGACCACCTGCTTAGCAACATAAGGCTTACCATCTGGGCCGGTGACGCTGTCGGCGTTCGCCAGGTTACTGGCACTGACGTTTAATCGCTGTGATTGCGCGGTCATCGCTGAGCCGGCAATGTCAAAAATATTCAGCAAGGCCATAATTATTGCCCTTGTAACACGCTCATCATGCCTTTGATCTGGCTACTGATGAGGGTGAGGTCGGTTTGATATTTCAGGCTGTTATCCGCGAACTGCGTACGCTCACGGTCCATATCTACGGTGTTGCCGTCGGCAGAAGGCTGATCGGGAATGCGATAAAGCATATCCATCGATGGTGCGCCGTTTGTCTGTGCTTCAATGTGCCGGGCTGACGTGACTTTTAGCGCCATGCTGCTGCCTTCCGCACGACCATTGGACATCACCCGACTCAGCTCGCTTGCAAAGTCGATATCCCGGGCCTGATATCCAGGGGTATCGGCGTTGGCAATATTTGACGCCAGGATCTCCTGACGTTGAGCACGCAGGTTGAGGGCCTCCGTACCAAATTTCAGCGCCGCATCCAGTTTGTCGAGCATGTTTCCTCCGCGTATGAGAATTTCGAGCTCGCAGCTTAATTTGAAAAAGCAAGACGTCATCGTCTGAATAGCGACTTAAATGGCCGCTATTTTGACAATTGAGGATTTTTCTTAAAGGTTACACTCGTCGCCATCATCAGTGAGGAAATGCACAATGCGTCGATATCTGACCCTGCTGACCAGTCTGCTGGTCGTGATTGCCCTGCCAGCTTCTGCCGGGGATCTCAATGCACAACTGAATCAATTTTTTAAAGCGCGTGACGCCCAGCATGCTGCTGGCATGGTCGTAGTGGTTCGCACGCCGAAAGAACAGTGGCCAGCCTGTGAGGCGCCACAGTTCACGCTGCCCGGCAACAGCCGGTTGTGGGGCAATATGAGCGTGGCGGCAAATTGCGGTGAGAATCGCCGTTATATCCAGGTACAGGTCCAGGTCACCGGCTCTTATCTGGTGGCGAACCGGCTGCTGAGTCAGGGCAGTAGCGTTAGCGAGAGTGATTTCACGCTGCAGACCGGCCGCCTGGACACCCTGCCCGCCCGCGCCCTGCTGAATGCGGACTCGGTCGCCGATGCTGTGGTGCTGCGCGATATCCAGCCCGGACAGCCGATTAATCCGTCCACGCTGCGTCAGCCGTGGCGGGTTAAGGCGGGTCAGAATGTGATGGTGATTGCCAGCGGTGATGGATTTGACGCCAGCGGTGAGGGCAAGGCGCTGAACAATGCCGCCCGTTCGCAGTCGGTCCGTGTCCGGATGGGAAATGGCCAGGTTGTCAGCGGTAAGGTCCGGGAGGATGGGAATATTCTTATAACGCTGTAAAGTGTTAAAGAAGCCCTAAGTGCTGCCGATAGAAGAATCAACAAAGCGATAACGCTATTATGATTCAGGTGGCAGACTTCCCCCTGACCGTACAGGAGCCCGAATATGAGCATTGACAGAACGCAACCGCTGAAACCCGCCAGCACCGTACAGAGCCGCGATAGCAGTGAGTCCGGTAACAGCAAAGTGCGCCAGAGCGCCAGCCCGGTGGCAGCCGCCACGACCCCTGCAGCAGCCCAGGTCAGCCTGAGCAGCGCGCAGGCGCAATTGATGCAGCCGAGCAGCAAAGATATTAACGTCGAGCGCGTTGAACAACTGAAAACCGCCATTCGTAATGGCGAACTGAAGATGGATACCGGCAAAATCGCCGATGCGCTGATTGCCGACACCAAGGCGTATTTAGAGGGTAACTAATTCCCATGAGTAATTTGCAGACCACATTAGATAAGATGCAGGACGTGCTGGCATCGCTGTCAGCCGTGCTGGAAGAAGAGCAGCAGCAGCTGGCAGCGGGCAGCATTAACAGCAACCTGCTGCAGCGTATCACCGAAGATAAAAGCGCGCTGCTCAGTACGCTCAACTATCTGGATGAGATGCGTCGCGCCGCTGAACAGAGTCAGGCGACATCAGCACCTTATCGTGGTCAGAACGACATGGCTCGCCGCTGGGATACGATCCAGCAGCATTCCCGTCGTCTGCAGGATGCCAATGTCCACAATGGCCTGCTGCTGCAACATCAGATTCGTTACACCGAAAATGCACTTGAAGTGCTGAAGCCGCATCAGACGCAGGCCTTTTATGGCCCGGATGGGATGGGTAAAGGCCAGGCGACGTTAAGCCGTAAAGCCTGAGTCGAAAAGTAGCGTAAAAAATCCCGCCAGGTGCGGGATTTTTTTATTGGTGCGTTATTTTCTTTATCACGATTCGCTTTGAGATTGTGCCTGTACAGGGAACCGGGTCAGATCGGAAAGACGCAAAAGCTGTCATCCATGACACGCTCGGCCCACGCGATTACGCACCTCATCCCTGAGGTGCGCCCGTTGCCGGGCCAACGCTTCGCGTTGTTCAAAAACGCTCCCGGCGTTTTTGTCCATGGCGTGGGACGCTTTCCTCCTATGCCCCCGTTCCCTGCACATTGAATTTCTCATGGCTGCAAACCTTACACAGTCGTGCGCCGAGCATAGTCGCGCAACCGGAAGCCCAGCAGCCCCAGCGCCAGGAAATAGGCCCCGCCGCCAACTGCACAGACCGCCGCCAGACGCAGCAGTCGCCACAGCATCGGGCCCTGCTCCCATGCGGGCATCCACTGCAGCATGGCGAACAGTGCACCAGCCATGACCACCACCGCGACCAGCAGGCGGATCAGGAAGCTGCTCCAGCCTGGCTGCGGGTTAAAGATATTCTTCTTACGCAACTGCCAGTAAAGCAGCGACGCATTGAGACAGGCTGCCAGACCAATCGACAGTGACAGACCGGCATGTTTCAGCGGACCAATAAACGCCAGGTTCATTACCTGCGTCATGATCAGAGTAATAATCGCGATTTTAACCGGCGTTTTGATGTCCTGACGGGAATAGAAGCCCGGTGCCAGCACTTTAACCACAATCAGTCCCATCAGGCCGACAGAGTAAGCAATCAGGGCACGCTGCGTCATCAATGCATCAAAAGCGGTAAATTTACCGTACTGAAACAGTGCCACGGTCAGCGGGCCGGAGAGCATACCCAGGGCTACGGCGCTGGGCAGGGCCAGCAGGAAGCACAGGCGCAGACCCCAGTCCATTAGTCGGGAATATTCATCATGGTTGCCACTGGCAAAACTTTTAGCCAGCGATGGCAGCAGAATAGTGCCCAACGCCACGCCGAGCACACCAGAGGGAAACTCCATCAGACGGTCAGCATAGTACATCCAGGAGACTGAACCTGAGACCAGGAACGAGGCGAAAATGGTATTGATGATCAGGGAAATCTGGCTGACAGAAACGCCCAGAATGGCAGGCCCCATTTGACGCATAACCCGCCAGACACCCGCATCACGCAGATTCAGGCGGGGAAGCACCAGCATCCCCAGCTTCTTCAGGTGCGGCAGCTGATAGCCAAGTTGCAGTACGCCGCCAGCCACCACGGCCCAGGCCAGCGCCATCACCGGTGGATGGAAGTGCGGCGCAGCAAACAGCGCAAAACCAATCATACTCACGTTCAGCAGAGTCGGCGCAAAGGCTGGCACCGAGAAACGGTTCCAGGTGTTGAGTACCGCACCCGCCAGCGACGCCAGCGAAATCAGCATAATGTAGGGGAAGGTTACCCGCAGCAGCGAGCTGGTCAGCGCGAACTTATCGGGACTGTCAGCAAAGCCGGGCGCCGTGACCATGATGACCCAGGGCGCAGCGATCATGCCCGCCACGGTGACCAGCGCCAGCGCCAGCGTCAGCAGGCCCGAGACGTAAGCCAGGAAGAGTCTGGTCGCCTCTTCGCCCTGCTTACTTTTGTATTCAGCCAGAATCGGCACGAAAGCCTGAGAAAATGCACCTTCAGCAAAAATACGCCGCAGCAGATTGGGCAGTTTAAACGCAACAAAGAACGCATCGGTCGCCATTCCGGCGCCAAACACCCGCGCCACAATGGCATCACGGGCAAAGCCCAGTACGCGGGAAAACAGGGTCATAGAACTGACCGCTGCCAGCGATTTCAACAAATTCATAATTGACGGCGCATCCTGAAAAGAATCAGCAAAAAAGGAGAATTAGCGCGGGCACCTGAGGATGCCCGGCGACAGTCTACTGCCACAGAGGGAAATGACCAGCACGGAGTGTTACAAGGCGTTATTCGCGGGTGGCCTCGCGCCACAGTTTTTCCACGACACGCTGCGCCATCAGCGCCTGTTCACCGCTGGTTTCAGGCTTCGTCTGATTTTGTACACAGTCAATGAAATGGTGCGCCGCGCCGCTGAAACCGCGCTGAGCAAGATGGCTCTGCCAGGCGGGTGGCTGCGTAATTATCAGGCCATCACTCTGCTCTTCGTGCCAGTCGCGCATCTCGCTGATGTCGATGCACTTACCGTCACATACCGCACTGACCCGCTCGCGCTGACTGCCTGCGCGGCGGTGCATGCTGGTGGAGATCGTTAATCCTTCAACACTGAAATGGTGCTCAGCATAGAGCATCTGTCCCTGTTCGTTGGTGTCGATACGTCCCTGAACCTGGCGAAACGGTTTGCCGCCCAGCCAGAGTGCGGTGTCCACCACATGCAGGTAATCGTCGAGCAGGGTAAAGCGAAGATCCTGTGGCCCGACGCTATCGCTGCGATGCTTTTCAATCCGCAGAGAGGCAGCGTCGGTCATCTTCGCCCGCAGCTGCTGATAGCGCGGCGCGAATCGACGGTTAAACGCCACCATCAGTTTACGCTGACGTTTTTCCGCCAGCGCCACCAGCGACTCAGCCTGCTCCAGAGTTTCAGCCAGCGGCTTGTCCACACAGACATCTTTTCCGGCCAGCAGCAGTGCCCTGACCACGTCGTAATGCGTAGCGGTGCTGCTGTGGACAAAGACCGCGTCGCAGGCAGCCGCTAAATCATTTAACGAACTAAAATTTGAGATGCGATAACTGTCGCAGATTGGGCGGGCTTTGGCCTGGTTCGGGGAGAATGCGCCCACCAGCGTCCAGTCTGTTGCTGCAGAAAGCACAGGCAACCAGGCTTTCTGCGCGATACCGCCTAATCCCACCACACCAATACGTAGTGTCATTTCAGCGCTCCGTTTGCAGCAGTTGGGTGAGTTGGGCCTGAAGCGCCGCGACCTGCTGCTCCAGCAGGGTAATGCGCGTCGCCAGGTCGCCCTGCTCTTCCGGCGCGTCAGCGGCCTGCGGCTGATCGCTCTCATCACTCAGCAGATGCATAAAGCGGCTTTCACGCTTACCCGGCTCTCGCGCCAGGCGCATCACCTGTGCACTGTCGTCACGCTGCATCAGGCCTTCCAGCGTCTGCTCGACCTCGCTGACGTCACTGAACTCATGCAGACGACCGCTGCGGGTACGCAGTTCGCCAGGTGTTTGTGGCCCGCGCAGCAGCAGCAGCGTCAGCAGGGCGACTTCCGCGCTGTTGAGCTTCAGCGCACCAAACGCAGAGTTACAGAAACGCTGCTCATATTTCACTACCCGTTGCCCTGCGGCGCTGCTGGCGGTGATCAGATGCCGTTTTTCCAGCAGATCGAGCTGATTCTGAACCTCGCTTTCGCTTAGCTCCATGACCGGATCGCGATTCGATTTCTGATTACAGGCAACCACAACACCATTCAGTGACAGCGGATACTGCTCCGGCGTGGTGACCTGCTTCTCCAGCAGACAGCCCAGTACGCGCAACGCCTGCGCCGATAAAACCATCTTCATGCTCGCATCCTCATCATTATCCACGCCGGTCAGGCGTCCATTCCCGCAGAGTTAACGCTGTCAGCACGTGATCCTGCCAGCGCCCATCAATTAGCAGATAATCTTTCGCGTATCCCTCTTTCTCAAAACCCAGTCGCGCCAGAAGATCGCCGCTGCGCTGGTTGTGCGGCATGTAGTTCGCCATGATGCGATGAATATGCTGCTGGCGCTGCATATAGCGGATAGCCGCCTGCAACGCCTCAAACATCAGCCCTTGTCCCTGCCACTTTTCACCCAGTGAATAGCCAAGGTAACAGGCGTGAAACGATCCGCGCAGCACGTTGCTGAAATTCGCCACGCCCCGCACCTCGGTTTCATCGCTGTCCATGAGAATAAAATAGAAGGCGGAACCCTGCTTATGCATGTCCGAAATCAGTCCGAGCCTTGCCTGCCACCCTGAGGGATAGCAGTGGCTGTCATCGCGCACCGGTTCCCAGGGTTTTAAAAACTGGCGATTTTCCGAATAGTAATCTGCCATTCGCCAGGCATCACGTTCGTGAACCAGACGGACCACCAGTCTATCGGTGGTTAATCGCACCCTGGGCGCGGCAGAACGATAGCCAAACATCCTGACTCCTGAAATCAATGGCTGATGAAGATGAGCCGTCATTAACCGGCTTTCACTATAACCGTCGCCTGGGCTGCGGTAAAACGTTACAGCTTTTTCGCCATAAAGAGGTTGATTTTGCTCTGTTATCACCGCTTTCATTCATCAGAATGGCTGGTTTAAGCGGCGGTTCCTGTGATGCCTCTGCCAGGTGAGTTTGCCCTGTTGAGTAATCTCTTCCATACTTTTCACACGCCCGAAAACAGAAAGAATTGATTCGTTCTGTTTAACAATAACCCTCTGAAACCCGGGAGATCAGGATGAAGCTCTATATCTATGACCACTGTCCTTTCTGCGTTAAAGCGCGAATGATTTTTGGCCTGAAGAACAAACCGGTTGAGCTGGTGGTGATGCTAAACGACGACGAGGAGACGCCGAACCGGCTGATTGGGCAGAAAATGGCGCCGATTCTGCAGAAGCAGGATGGCAGCGCGATGCCTGAGAGTATGGATATTGTGCATTATGTCGATCAGCAGGATCGCGAGCCGCTGATTACCGGCGCGCTGAATCCGGCAATCGCTGACTGGCTGCGTCATATGAATAGCTATGTCAACAAACTGCTACTGCCGCGCATTGCTGAGTCGGCGTTTGCCGAATTCGCTACCCCGGAGGCGCGTGACTATTTCCGCACCAAAAAGCAGGCAAGCATCGGTGATTTTGACGCGCTGAAAAGTCACTCGGCCGGGCTGATTAAAAATGTCAGCCAGGATCTGCGCAAGCTGGACAAATTAATCGAACAGCCCAATGCGGTGAACGGCGAGCTGTCAGAAGATGATTTTAATCTCTTTCCACTGCTGCGCTCACTGACGCTGGTGGCGGGTATCGACTGGCCAGCACGGGTCGCTGACTACCGCGATAATATGGCTAAACAGACCCAGGTAAATCTTCTCTCTTCAATATCCCACTAACCCTGCCGCGATGAGAGACGCTGCGGCGTTTCTCATCCCTTTCCTGATGACACCCGCCCCGCATTCAGGCAGGCTATAGCCTGTTTACTGGCTCTGATATTCAGGATAAAGATCGATGAAAAAGGCATTTTTCGGGCTGACGGCCCTGTTGATTGCGCTGCTGGTGAGCGGATGTAATCAACTGACCCAATACACCATCAGCGAACAGGAAGTGAATCAGGCGCTGCAGAAGCACAACAACTATGAGAAAGACATTGGCGTATCCGGACTGGTTAACGCACATATCGTGCTGAACAACCTGACCAGTCAGATTGGGCGCGAAGAGCCAGGAAAGGTGACACTTTCCGGCAATGCAAAAATTAACGTCACCTCACTGTTTGGTCCTCAGCAGGCCGATATGCAATTGAAGATGCGTGCTCAGCCGGTTTATGAGCCGCAGCAGGGCGCCATCTATCTTCGCGATCTGGAGATTGTCGATACGCAGGTTGCCCCGGAAAAAATGGCGTCAATTATGAAAACGCTGACGCCATACCTGAATCAGTCACTCAAAAGCTATTTTGATCAAAATCCTGCTTATGTACTGAGTGCTGACCGCAGTAAAGGCGAGTCGCTGGCGAAGAAATTTGCCAAAGGACTGGAAGTGAAACCGGGAGAACTGGTCATTCCGTTCACACAGTAATCCCGATCTCCGCGCCTTATGGCGCGGATTTTCTTTATCGACATAAAAAGCAGGTGCAAACGGTTGCCTGAATCCTTATGCTTAGACCCCGGCCAAAACATGCCTTTTGTTTCCCTTCTGCCGGAGCTTCACTGATGACAGCACAACCTCAGCAACTTACCCTGCGTCGCCCTGACGACTGGCATATTCATCTGCGTGATGATGAGATGCTCAACACGGTCCTGCCCTATACCAGCGCGGTGAATGGTCGTGCCATTGTCATGCCGAACCTGGTGCCGCCGGTAACCAGCGTGGCGGCAGGTGAAGCGTACCGCGATCGTATCCTGGCGGCGCTGCCCGCCGGGCACGCTTTTACGCCGCTGATGACCTGCTATCTGACCGACTCGCTGGATCCTGATGAGCTGGAGCGCGGTTTTACCTCGGGGTTGTTCACCGCGGCCAAGCTCTATCCTGCGCACGCCACCACCAACTCCAGCCATGGCGTCACCAACATCGCGTCGATTGCCCGCGTGCTGGAGCGTATGCAGAAGCTCGGTATGCCGCTGCTGATCCACGGTGAAGTTACCGATGCACACGTTGATATTTTTGACCGTGAAGCCCGGTTTATCGAAACCGTAATGGTGCCGCTGCGCAGCCAGTTTCCGGCATTGAAGGTGGTGATGGAGCACATTACCACGCAGGACGCCGCTGACTATGTCGCCGCCGCCGATGAGACGCTGGGCGCAACCATTACCCCGCAGCATCTGATGTTTAACCGCAACCATATGCTGGTGGGCGGTATTCGTCCGCACCTCTACTGCCTGCCGATCCTTAAGCGCAACGTGCATCAGGAAGCGCTGCGTAAGGTGGTAGCAAGCGGAAACCCACGATTCTTCCTCGGCACTGACACTGCGCCGCATCTGCGCCATCTCAAAGAAGCCAGCTGCGGCTGCGCTGGCGTGTTTAATGCGCCAACGTCATTGCCCGCTTACGCCACCGTTTTCGAAGAGCTGAACGCGCTGGAACATTTCGAAGCGTTCTGTTCTGAGAATGGGCCGCGTTTCTACGGCCTGCCGCTGAATGAAGGAACGATTACGCTGGTGCGTGAGCCCTGGCAGGTGCCTGAATCAATCGCGCTCGGCAGCCACGCTCTGATGCCGTTCCTGGCGGGTGAAACACTGAACTGGCGCATCGCATAATTTTACTTGCCTCCGGCCCGCAGATACTGTAAATATATACAGTATCTTAACCGGAGGCTATTATGCGCGTTGAAATTACCGTATCCAATACCCGACCTCTTCCTGCTGGCGCGATTGAAGCGTTAAGCGATGAATTATCGCGCCGCATTGATGAACAGTTCCCTGACTCGACCAATCACGTCAAGGTACGTTACGCCAGTGCCAATAATCTCAGCGTGCTGGGCGGTGGAAAAGAGACGCGCGACCAGATCAGCGAAATCCTGCAGCAGACGTGGGAAAGTGCTGATGACTGGTTCATTACTGATTAACCGCCACTGTGCTTTTTTTCCGGGTGTCGCCACCCGGTTTTTTTATCTTTTCTTGCCTCTCGCACTTCCCCCTCTCTGCATCTAGACTCTTAATGATCAATGCCCTATCCTTGCGCTCGTCACGCATAACAGGAGGTGCGCACCATGACTACTGATAAACCGGAAGAGGCGATGACCTTTGGTGAGTTGTTAGCACTGATTGGTGATCAACAGCGTCGTTTGACGGTGCTGGAAAATGCCTTTTCCAGTCTGATTTTCTGTCTTGACGATCGCGCCAGTCAGCTGCTGGTGCACAATCTGTCGCTGGAAGCCCAAAATCAAAACCATGATGAACAGCTTCAGCAGCACTTTGCCCGTCTGGCAGAAACACTGCAGAAACGCGGCGGCGGCATCGTGCCAGAAAGCCCGACACTTTAAGCACGCTCACGTAGCTGAAGCCACTTTTTGCCTGCCCAATGAATAGTGATTAAAATGCCTGCCTGCCAGGCATTTTATTTTTTCCTCCGCGCCTTTCAAACGCAAATATTCTGTGAGAAGCTGACTCACGGCCTTTTTAAAGTCATGATTCCCTGGTTTACTGTTATAATAGTTTCGCTATTGGAATAAAAAAGCCGCATTGAACCTCACCATGCACTTCGTTTAACGAGTAATAAGGAGGTTATAATGGACAGAAGAAAAGACGTTATTCAGACTCATCCGCTGGTGGGCTGGGATATCAGTACCGTTGATAGCTATGACGCCATGATGATCCGCCTGCACTCGCTGTCGTCGCAGGATCAAAAAGAAGAAGAAGCGGATGTTGGCCCTACTTACTGGCTGACAACGGATGTGGCAAGGCAGTTTATCTCGATACTCGAAGCGGGCATCGCCAAGATAGAATCAGCCGAGCAGATAGAACGACTCCTCAATAAGCATTAATCTCTGCCGCATCAAAGAGGCGCCCTCAGGGGTGCCTTTTTCGTTTCTGTTTCTGGTATTCTTTTGATTATCTTACTCTTAGAGCACAGTTATCATGATTTATGATCTTATCGTCGTCGGCAGCGGCTCAGTGGGCGCGGCGGCAGGCTACTATGCTACCCAGGCGGGTTTATCGGTGCTGATGATCGACAGTGCACATCCTCCCCACAATCAGGGCACGCATCACGGCGAAAGTCGATTGATCCGTCACGCTTATGGCGAAGGCGAACGCTACGTTCCCCTGGTCCTGCGAGCGCAGACGCTGTGGGATGAACTGGAACAGCGCGCCGGTGAGCGCATTATGCATCGCAGCGGCGTACTTAACCTTGCGCCAATTCAGTCACCTTTTATTCAGAACGTCATCGACAGCGCCGCTCGCTGGCAACTCAACATTGAGGTAATGCAGCCCGATGACGTGCGAAAGCGCTGGCCGCAAATTAACGTGCCTGAGGGTTATCTGGGCGTCTTTGAGCCGGACTCCGGCTATCTGAAGTGCGAACAGGCGGTTCGCAGCTGGATTCAGCTGGCGGAGCAGGCGGGCTGTGCACAGCTGTTTAACTGTCCGGTCACCGAGCTGGGACGTGATGGCGATCTGCAGCAGGTCACCACCCTGGACGGTATCTATCGGGGTCGCAAAATGCTGGTCAGTGCCGGCACCTGGGTCGGTAAATTAGTTCCTGACCTGCCAGTGGCCCCCACCCGAAAAGTGTTTGCCTGGTATCAGGCTGATGGTCGCTACAGCGAAAACAATAAGTTTCCCGGCTTTACGGTGGAAATGACGAATGGCAGCCAGTTTTCTATGGCTTCCCGGCGGATAATAACGCGTTGAAGGTGGGGCGTCATGATGGCGGACAGCCGATGCAGCAGCCAGAGGATCGTAAACCTTTTGGTGCGGTCGCGGCCGATGGCAGTGAAGCCTTTGGTTTCCTGCGTCAGTTTTTACCCGGCGTGGGTGTCTGTCTGCATGGTGAAGCCTGCAGCTACGATTTCAGCCCGGATGAGGACTTTATTATTGATACGCTGCCAGGTGAACCTGACCGTTTATTGATTACCGGACTCAGCGGACACGGGTTTAAATTTGCCAGTGTATTAGGTGAACTGGCTGCAGAATTTGCTCAGAAAAAACCGTTCTCATTTGATCTGACCCCTTTCCGCCTTTCGCGCTTCTGACGCTGAAAATGGGTGGCATCAAGTGGGCGCCACCCATTGACATTAACTGACGTAAACTGAATTTTGCTGACATAATGACACTGTTTTATTCCGCACTTTAGGTTAATTCGCCGCCTTATTCGTTGACGAGCCCTTTGCCACAAATAACTCATTCAGAAATATTGCGCATTTTCACCTCCTTTTATTCAGCCATTTCATATTAAAAAATAAAATTTATAGAAACGTAAGGGCAATTGCTTTTATATTTCATAATGTAGATTCTTATTTCATATTATTTCTTTTTTGAAACGACATCATGTTATTACGTAATTCATCTCATCAGTTTGGACTGATTGCCGTGCTGCTGCACTGGTGTATGGCGCTGGCGATTTATGCCATGTTTGCGCTGGGGTTATGGATGGTGGGCCTGGGCTACTACGATAGCTGGTATCACGACGCGCCGGAAATTCATAAAAGCATTGGCGTGATGCTGCTGCTGGCGTTGATTGTTCGTCTGGTGTGGCGTGTTATTTCGCCGCCGCCAAAACCGCTGAGCAGTTATTCCCCGCTGGTGCGTATCAGTTCAATGGTTGCGCACCTTTTGCTGTACACCCTGCTGCTGACCATTTTAATCAGTGGCTATCTGATCTCAACCGCCGATGGCAAACCGATATCTGTATTTAGCTGGTTTACCCTGCCCGCGCTGTTCAGCGGTGCAGGCGCACAGGCTGACCTGGCGGGCGACATTCACCTCTGGCTGGCCTGGACGGTTGTCATCCTCTCGATACTGCATGGTCTGGCTGCGTTAAAACATCATTTTATCGATCGTGATATCACCCTAAAACGGATGTCAGGTTTACGCATCCCTTCTCCCTCTGAAAAGGATAAATAATATGTTCAAAAAGACTCTGCTGGCGATGACCGGTGCCAGCCTGCTGCTCAGTTCGATGACCGCCAATGCTGCAGACTATAAAATCGATAAAGAGGGCCAGCACGCGTTTATTCAGTTCCGTATTCAGCATCTGGGTTACAGCTGGCTCTACGGCACCTTTAAAGATTTCGATGGCAGCTTCACTTTTGATGAGAAGAACCCTGCAGCAGACAAAGTCGACGTCACGATTAACACCAGCAGCGTCGATACCAATCACGCTGAACGTGACAAGCACCTGCGCAGCGCTGACTTCCTGAACACCAGTAAAAACCCGCAGGCCACGTTTACATCCACAGAGGTAAAAAAAGAGGGTGATGAGCTGAAGATTACCGGCAATCTGACGCTGAATGGCGTGACGAAACCGGTGACGCTGGAGGCGAAAATGCTGGGTGAAGGTAAAGATCCGTGGGGCGGTTACCGCGCTGGCTTTGAGGCCGAAGGGGAAATTGCACTGAAAGATTTCAACATCACTAAAGATCTGGGGCCCGCTTCGCAGAAGGTGCAGCTGATGATCTCAGTTGAAGGTGTACGTCAGTAAAACAACACGCCGCCTGAAGCTCACTTCAGGCGGCCACGTTTATTTCTTCACTGGCGAAGGAATAGTCATATTTAACAGGCCACGTGACTTGTTAAAGATCTTATTGCCATTCTCACGTCCCGCCCGGCGAGCGCGCTGCTCTTCCGGAGAGAGTTTTGCTTCTTCCTGACAGATTGGGCTGCAGCAGTTCTCAAACTTCTCTGCGCAGCTTTTGCACTGAATAAACAGCAGATGACAGCCGTCATTGACGCAATTGACGTGGGTATCACAGGGTTCGCCGCACTGATGACAGTTCGACAGCACGTCGTCAGAAATACGTTCACCCATCCGCTCATCAAAGACAAAGTTTTTGCCTTTGAAGCGTACCGGTAACCCCTGCTCACGCGCGCGGCGGGCATACTCGATGATCCCGCCTTCAATGTGATAGACATCCTCAAAGCCGTTGTGCCGCATCCAGGCGCTGGCTTTTTCACAGCGGATCCCGCCGGTGCAGTACATTACGATCTTTTTGTCTTTCTGATCCTGCAGCATATCAACCGCCATCGGCAATTGATCGCGGAAGGTGTCAGCAGGCACTTCCAGCGCATTATCAAAACGCCCCACTTCATATTCGTAGTGGTTTCGCATATCCACGAACAGCGCGTCAGGATCGTCCAGCATCGCGTTAACGTCTGCTGCTTTAAGATACTGACCCACATTGCTGGCATCGAAACTGCTGTCTTCAATACCGTCTGCAACAATGCGATCACGCACTTTCAGACGCAGCACCCAGAACGATTTTCCATCATCATCCAGTGCAATATTCATACGCAGATTATTCAGCGCCGGATCAAAGCTATAGAGCCACGCTTTCATCTTTTCATATTGACTGGCGGGCACGCTGATCTGCGCATTAATCCCTTCGTGCGCGACATAGACGCGGCCAAACACCTTGAGTGCTGTCAGGCCAACGTAGAGCGCATCACGGAATGCTTTTGGATCGGCAATCTGGAAATATTTGTAAAAAGAGACAGTGGTGCGCGGCTCAGTTTCAGCCAGCATGCGCGCCTTCAGCTCTTTATTGGAAACGAGGTTATGTAACACTGGCATGGTGTTCTTTCCTGTTATCAATAGGAGAATTTTAGCGGGCACATGATACCTGATTTCAGCAGGATGCAAAGGCCAGTGTAAGAACCGATCATCTTGTGCTGTTTTTTCCGCCAATATCTGGAGAGTTTACATCCGCCTGCAGTAGCCTGTTCCGTCAGTGATATTTATACGCCCGATAAAAACTGGCACAATGGCAGAAATTAATGAGATATCAGCACCGCACGGTGCGCGACGCAGGAAAATTAACCTTCATATGACCCAGTTGCCTCAGTTTTCACGAGAAAACTGCTTCACCCGCGCTATTGGTTGACCTGGGTGGGTGTCGCTTTTCTTTATCTTTTGGTGCTACTTCCCTATCCCCTGCTTTATGTTCTCGGCTGCAATATTGGTCGTATCGGGATGCGTTTTATGAAGCACCGCGTCAGTGTCGCCCGACGTAATCTGGAATTATGTTTTCCGGAAATGCCGATCAATGAACGTGAAGCGATGGTAAAACACAATTTCGAATCGGTTGGCATGGGATTGATCGAGACCGGGATGGCATGGTTCTGGCCTGACTGGCGCATCAATAAATGGCATAAGCCTTCAGGTCTGGAGCATATTCAGCAGGCGCGGGATAGTCAGCGTGGTGTCCTGCTTATTGGCATGCACTTTCTGACACTGGAAATTGGGGCGCGCATGTTTGGTATCCATAATCCAGGCATTGGCGTCTATCGCCCTAATGACAACAAATTGATCGACTGGCTGCAGGTTAAAGGCCGGATGCGTTCAAATAAAAGTATGATTGACCGCAAAGATCTTAAAGGAATGATTCGCGCGCTGAAAAACGGCGACATTATCTGGTACGCACCCGACCATGATTATGGCCCACGCAGCAGCGTTTTTGCGCCCTTCTTTGCTGTGGAAAAAGCGGCAACCACGGTGGGCACCCATTTGCTGATTCGTACTGGTAAACCGGCGGTTATTCCCTTTGTGCCGCGTCGTCTGCCTGGTGGTCGTGGTTATGAACTGATGATACTGCCTGACATCAGCGACGAATTTACGCTGGAGAGCGATGTTGTCACCGCTGCCAGAATGAACAAAGTGGTTGAAGAAGGCGTGTTGCTGGCACCGGAACAGTATATGTGGCTTCATCGTCGCTTTAAAACCCGCCCCGAAGGCGAACCCTCCCGTTATTAATCCTTTCGCGCTAAATGTCTTTCTGGCATTTAGCGCTTTTCTTACTCTATGCTCTGCTGAATAAATCAGTCGCTCGTGGCGGGATCATCGTTTCATCGAATTTTCAGGACCGTTAATTAATCAACCATGAAGTTCAAGATAGTTTATTTATCTATTTAAAATTCGATTTTATAATAAAAAACCTTACTAGCAGGCGCTATTCTGCCTGGTTTCTTTTTAGTCATTAATTTTCAGCGTACTGTATTTAATAATATCTGGTGCTAATTAACTTTCAAACCAGGCCTAATCCTATTTAGCCAGGCTTAACGATGTATTCTGGCTAATGGATCGATTAAAATTAACTTATATTACAAGCTTTTGCCTTGTTAATTTGACCTATATTCCTTTTTACATTTTTTTAACAGCCTGATAGACCGTTATGGCATTTGAAGAAGTTAAAGCTAATCGGTAGTTTCTTTCGTGACAGTCAGATCTTTAACCGCTCTGACAAAAATTATAAAAAGACAACACAGCAAACCTCTATCGGGACATATTATATGAACAAAGGTCTCTACTATTACGTCACAATTGGTACCGATCAGGAAAATTATCATTTCCTTCATCGTAAAGGGTGTAAGCGAATGCCAGATAAAGATGAAGTCATCTTCATTGGCACTTTATATAACCTGAGTCAGGCGCTTTCCATCGCCAGAATTAATTTTAAGAAAGTTAAGCCCTGTATAAAATGCTGTATCCGCTACTCAGCGCCGGTGATTCATGACTCTGTTCAACCCGTTCTGCACTTTCCACAAAAGATGATCTGACCCTGACTGGCGGGAAATGGTTTATTTCCCGCCAGTTGCACTGACCCGCCCTTTCCCTCCCCTGAATTTCGTCTATCCTTCACTGAAATCAAATGAATCTGCAGTTAATGAACCCGGTAAGGAGAAGATTGATGAGCATGTACAGTACGTTAGAGGAAGCGATTGATGCTGCACGTGAAGAGTACCTCGCTAACAATCCTGAGGTGGATGAAGAAGAAGCATCGATCAGTCAGTTTGGCCTGCAAAAGTATGTCATGCAGGATGGCGATATTATGTGGCAGGCTGAGTTCCTGACCGATGAAGGTGAAGCGGGCGAATGCCTGCCCTTCCGCAGCGGTGACGCCGCACAGGCCATCTTTGATGCTGACTTTGACGAAGTTGAACTGCGTCAGGAGTGGTTAGCAGAAAATACCCTGCACGAGTGGGATGACGGCGAATTCCAGCTTGAGCCGCCGCTGGACACCGAAGAGGGTGAAGCCGCCGCGCAAGAGTGGGAAGATGATAACAGCGACTCCGATCGCAGTTATTCGTAAGGACCGTGACTGGCATCCACCGGTAACAACAGGGTGTCAACCACCAGCGACAGTGGCAAATCGAGGATCGTTAAGACTCGCCAGCCGCTGTCGCGTACATCCCACTGTACGCCGGGATAATACTGATTGCCGTGTCCCTGCCCCGGCAGGGTGCGACTGATGATACTGCCACATCCGCTTAAGCAAAGCACCGCAGCTACAACAACGCCTGCCTTTAAAAATGCTTTCACCACTGATACCCGCTATGAACTGCCATTGAGAACGTCACGCGCTGCTCACGGTGACTGCCAGCAAACAATTTATCAGCGTATCGCTGTTTTAATCCCATAAAAAAAGCGGCATCGCTGCCGCTTTTCAGATTACGCGTTTTTTGCCAGCGCGTTAGGGTTGAGGTTAAGTTTCTGATAACTCTCTACCCACTGATGATACTTATCCGCATTTTCCCACAGTCGGGTATGAACACGGGCCAGTACCACCGGATCGCTGATTAACTGCAGTCGCTGCTCGCGGCCCAGTTTATCCGGTGCATCGCTCAGTGCCTGATCCACACGACGGTCACGTGCATAGTCCAGCAGCTGACTCTGCTTATGGCGCGATGTCGCCAGTGCCGTTGCGAGTGCGTTAAACGCAGGATGGAACAGGGCATGCATAAAGCCATTTTCCAGCGCACGTTCGCGGTTTAGCAGCACATAACGATCGGTATCCACCAGCTCCTGCGGCGGCGAGTACTCTTCCGGGATCAGGAACAATTTGGCTTTCTTGCTCTTAAGACCCAGTGTTGAGCGGCTCGACATCACAGAAACAAACGGAGACAGAATCAGCGAGAAGACAATCGGGGCCAGCCACCACAGGAAGTTAAGATCCAGCAGTCCCATACCCGTTGCCCACACCAGACCCAATGCCATCTGCGAACCGTGACGTTTAAATGCCTCGCTCCACGGCGTCGCATCGTCATCACGTTGCGGAGAGTTCCACACCACTTCCCAGCCGAGGAAGGCACTGACAACAAACACCGTATGGAACAGCATACGTACCGGCGCCAGCAGCACTGAGAACAGCGTTTCCAGCACCAGTGAAGCCAGCAGGCGCAGAGGACCTCCGTAGGCTTTTGACCCTTTGAACCAGATCAACACCACACTCAGCATCTTCGGCAGGAACAACAGCACCATGGTGGTCGAGAAGAGCGCTATCGCCAGCTCCGGACGCCACTGCGGCCAGACCGGGAACAGCTGCCGCGGTTGCAGGAAGTAGGTCGGTTCCATCAGCGTATGCACCACCTGCAAGGCAGTTGAAAGCGCAAGGAACATAAACCACAGCGGAGCAGACAGGTAGGACATAACCCCTGTCAGGAAGACCGCACGGTGGACCGGGTGCATCCCTTTTACCAGGAACAGGCGGAAGTTCATCAGGTTACCGTGACACCAGCGGCGGTCACGCTTCAGCTCATCCAGCAGGTTCGGTGGCAGCTCTTCATAGGATCCCGGCAGGTCATAGGCAATCCAGACGCCCCAGCCAGCACGACGCATCAGCGCAGCTTCCACAAAGTCATGGGACATGATCGACCCGGCAAAAGAGCCCTCACCCGGTAACGGAGCCAGTGCACAGTGCTCAATAAAGGGTTTTACGCGAATAATAGCGTTGTGACCCCAATAGTGAGATTCGCCCAGTTGCCAGAAGTGAAGACCGGCCGTAAACAGCGGACCGTATACACGCGTGGCAAATTGCTGACAGCGCGCATACAGCGTATCCATACCCGATGCTTTCGGCGACGACTGGATGATCCCGGCATTCGGGTTAGCATCCATCATGCGTACCAGACCGGTGAGACACTCACCGCTCATAACGCTATCCGCATCCAGCACGACCATGTAGCTATAGTTGCTGCCCCAGCGACGGCAGAAGTCATCGATGTTGCCGCTTTTACGCTTCACACGACGACGACGACGGCGATAGAAAATCTTGCCTGCGCCGCCAACATCCCGCACCAGCTCCATCCAGGCTTTCTGCTCGGCAATGGCGATATCCGCATCGTAACTGTCGCTGAGGATGTAAACGTCAAAGTGTTCAGCGTTACCGGTGCGAACCACGGATTCCCATGTCGCACGCAGACCGGCGTAAACACGCTCAACGTCTTCATTACAGATCGGCATAATCAGCGCAGTACGATGTTCCGGATTTAGCGGCTCATCTCCGACCGTTGAATAAGAGATACTGTATTTGTCACGTCCAATCAGCAGCTGCAGGAAGCCCATCAGTGCTGTCCAGAAGCCAGCAGAGACCCAGCAGAAGAGTATGGCGAACAGGAACAGGATACCGGTCTGCAATAAGTAAGGCAGAATCTGCATCACTGACTGCTGCCAGTTCTGATTGATCATCTCCATCGGATCCAGAAGCGTCCAGCCCTGATAAGGCAGAATACTCTTCATGTACCAGGTGGCGACCACCGTCTGAAATATGGTCAGGATCAGCAGGATGTAGCGACGAATTGAACCGACATGACGCCACTTCTCTTCGGCACGACGCTCTTCCGCATTGGCATAACGCGGAACCGATTTGTGTCCACGAAGTGAGTCCCAGGCACGGGCGACCGGGTTGGTCCGCCACGCTTCCGGGAACATCAGTGAGCGTTTGACCTTCGGCATCGCTTTCAGCGTGGTGCGGTCGAGATAATCTTTGCCCAGCTGCTGACCGTCGGCCAATGAATCAGGCCAGGCCATTTCAACCCGCGATGAGACCGATTTTAACGGCGCATCATCCGGACGATCACTGGCTGCGACATCCCTTCCCAGCGCATCATGGATGAAGTGGAACTCGCCGGCATTCTGCAAGGAGACGCTCAGGCGTGCCTTCCCTGCCGCATCCAGCGGCAGAGATTCCACATAACGTTGAGGTGTAAAAGTCGATTTATTCATTGGCAGGTAACTGATAGCTCCAGGTTTCCGTCAATGTCTTGTCGCCGCTTACCAGGGCCGCACGCATTTCCGTGGACTGTTTGGCATCTTTCACACGCAGACGCAACACCAGACGCCAGCCTTTGGTGACCGGGTTATAACGTACGCTCTGCTCAACCACATCAGCATTTTTACCGACGCTGACCTGAGGTGCCACCTGACTGTTTTCCGCCATCTTACTCATGTCTTTACCCACGAAGTCGATGGTGAAAGCCACGGTGCCATCCGGCTGACGCACCAGATTAGATTGCTTCACGTCACCCGCTGAACGCAGGGTATTTTTGACCCAGGCGGTATCATCGGAGTGCAGCTGGTTTTCGTCGCGCGAGAAGTGCAGACGATATTTGAAGTTCATCTCTTTACCAGGCTCTGGCAGCGTCTCTGGCGTCCAGAAAGCAACGATGTTGTCGTTGGTTTCATCTGCCGTCGGGATTTCAACCAGTTCAACCCGGCCTTTACCCCAGTCGCCGATTGGCTCAACCCAGCCGCTTGGACGCAGGTCATAGCGGTCGTCCAGATCCTGGTAGTTGTCAAAGTCACGCCCACGTTGCAGCAGACCAAAACCTTTCGGATTCTCAATGGTGAACGTGCTCACCGCCAGATGACGCGGGTTATTCAGCGGACGCCAAATCCACTCTCCGTTGCCATTATGGATAGAGAGTCCATCAGAGTCGTGCAGTGCCGGACGGAAGTTGTTCACCGTCGACGGCTGGTTCTGACCAAACAGGAACATACTGGTCAGTGGTGCGATCCCCAGTTTGCCGACGTTATCACGCAGGTAAACTTTAGACTGCACATCAACCGTTGACGCTTCACCCGGATGCAGCACAAAGCGATACGCGCCCGCCGCACGCGGCGAATCAAGCAGTGCGTAGATCACCAGCTGCTTGTCCTGCGGTTTAGGACGCTGAATCCAGAATTCTTTGAAACGCGGGAACTCTTCACCGGATGGCAACGCCGTATCGATGGCAAGGCCACGCGCCGACAGGCCATAAACCTGGCCAGCACCGATCACACGGAAGTAGCTTGCACCCAGGAAGCTGGCGATCTCATCGTTTTTACCCTTGTTGTTGAGTGGGTAAAGCACTTTGAAACCCGCAAATCCGAGGTTTTTTACCGCTTCTGCGTCATGTTTTACGTTACCGAAATTAAAATAGTCGGGGTTGTATTTAATCTCGCGTACCGCGCTGCCCGTCACTTCGTTGATCTGCACCGGGGTATCGAAATACATGCCCTGATGATAGAACTCCAGCTTGAATGGCGTGCGCAGTTTGCCCCAATACGCTTTATCGTGGTTAAACTGGATCTGCTGATAATCAGCAAATTTCATTTCACGAAATTGAGAGGGTAAATTGCTTTTAGGCGCTTCAAAGCTTTTCCCTGCCAACGCTTTGGCTTGTTTGGCTACATCATCGATGTTAAACGCCCAACTGTTATTGGCGTACAACGCCAGCAGAACTGCAGTACCAATCCAGCGTACCTTCATCAGTCCGGCTTTATTTTTTTCTTTAGTCGGCACATCCCCCCCTTTCGTGTGCTTAAATCAAACCCGTTTATCTTAAAGGATTATTCGGTTTTCCGACAGCTTATGCGCAACATTGTTCCCGCATTTCGTCTGGGTTAACGCTACTTTTAGGACAATTAGACACTACGGATTCCACTGATAGTATACCTGGTTTATCCCAGGTAGACTTTTCACAGAACATAATCCGGTTTCAGGGTGAAACCGGCCATACGTACTAACGAACTGGAACTTTATGAGTACTGTAAAACCTGAACGTGAATACTTTCTTGATTCCATACGCGCGTATCTGATGTTACTGGGGGTACCTTTTCATGTTTCCCTCATTTACTCCGCGCAAAAATGGGCCGTCAACAGTCATGAGGCCTCGTTATGGCTGACGCTGCTGAATGACTTTATTCATGCATTTCGTATGCAGGTGTTTTTTGTCATTTCAGGATACTTCTCCTACATGTTGTATCTGCGCTATCAGCCACGTCGCTTCCTGAAAGTGCGTCTGGAGCGTGTGGGGATCCCGCTACTCACCGCCGTTCCGCTGCTCACGCTGCCGCAATTTTTCATGCTGAAGGCCTGGACAGATAAGCTGGCTGACTGGCCGCGATTCACGCCGTACCAGAAATTCAATAACCTGATGTGGGAGCTGATTTCACACCTGTGGTTCCTGGTGGTGCTGGTGATGCTGACCACGCTCGGCATGGTCACGTTCCGCTGGTTGCGCGATCAGCACCGCACCATTGATTATACGCGGGTGGGCTGGGGAGCGTTGACCGCGGGTGTACTGACATGGGCGCTGGTGTGGTGTGTGTTCCGCCGTCTGGTGTTTATATTCCAGCCAGCCTGGCTGATGGATGGCTTATTCAGCATTGTGGTTATGCAAACGCTTTTCTATCTGCCGTTCTTTATGCTGGGGGCGCTGGCATGGAAACATCCGCCGCTGAAGCAGTTGTTTGTGCGGTTTAATCCGGTGATGTGGATCGGCGCGGTGGTGATGTTTGTTGCCTACTGCACAAATCAGCGCCTCAGCAGCGGCGATGGCTGGTTATATGAGCTGGATGCGATTATCACCACGCTGATGGGTCTCTGCATGCTGAACGTCTGCTTCTGCTTTGGTCATAAGCTGCTGAATTCGCATTCGCCACGCATCATGTATCTGGTGAATGCGTCGCTGTTTATCTATCTGGTGCACCATCCGCTGACGCTCTTGTATGGTATTTATGTCACACCACGGATTGAAAACAACACGCTGGGCTTCTTTGTGGGCCTGCTGATGGTGTTTGGCATCGCGTTTCTGCTGTATGAGATTCACCTGCGCATCCCGCTGCTGCGCTTCCTGTTCTCGGGGAAATTTGAGCGTAAACAAGCACAATGACAGGCGATCACTGATCTCAGGCCATCAGTGAGGTCAGGCTATAAATGATGTGTCTCACAGACCGCTTAAGCGTTTAAAGCGATGGGAGCATACACACGTAGCAAAGCATAGCGGGCCAGGGACACAAACGTCGGGAGCGTTTTTGAACAACGCAACGCGTTGGCCCGGCAACGGGCGCACCTCAGAGATGAGGTGCGTAATCGCCCGCGCTGAGCGAGCCAGGGATGGCGGGTTTTGCGTCTTTGCGGAGGGCGTATGTTTCCTGAGCCAGCCCTGTACCCAGGCAAGGTCCGGTTTACAGCAGCCACTCAATCGGCAGTCGCCACACCAGCCTTACCTGAAGACGTTGCCACCACGAGCAACCCGGTTCGTGTTTATGCACAATCTGCTGCGGCTCATCCGGATACTCCAGCCAGTTAACCCTTCCCCACTTATCCAGCCGCAGCGTCCATGCCCGATCGCGCATCGAGTGGCTGAAACGCTGATGCGTCTCTGCGGCCAGCGCCGCACTCTCAATGACCAGCCCCATCTCGGTATTCAACACGGCTGAACGCGGATCGAAGTTAAACGAACCGATAAACAGCGTCTGTTGATCTACCGAAAAGGTTTTGGCATGCAGGCTGGAGCCCGAGTTACCGGTTAATCCCCGGTCGTGCGGGGCATCAGGCACGCCCGCCTGTGGTTTAAGTTCATAGAGCGCGATGCCGTGACGCAGCAGTTTTTTGCGCCACTTAGCATAGCCGGCATGGACAATTGAGACATCGTTGGCCGCCAGCGAGTTGGTCAGAATGGCAATTTTTACCCCTTTGCGCTTCAGCGCCAGCAACTGAGCGACGCCAGCGCGTGTCGGCACAAAATAGGCAGAGATGATGTCGAACTGCTCCTGCGGCGTACCAATCACCTCCAGCATCCGCTGCGGCAGCAGGCTTCTGGCGCGTGCTTTACCCAGTCCTTTACGCGGATCATCACTGAGCAGTCGCGCTTTCGCCCAGGTCAGGGCCAGCGTGCCCTCTTCCAGCTCCTGTAGCAGTGACGAATTTTCCAGCCGCTGAAGGTAACGCTGTACCGGTTCACTGTGACGCCATTCTGCAGGCAGGCTCACACTGTCCTCTTCAGATTCCTCTTCATCCAGCACCTGCTGCAGCTTTGATACCGGCTTACTGCGCCAGTAACGCTCAAAATCCTCTGCGACTTCTTTCACCACCGGTCCTATCGCCATCACGTCCAGATCGGCAAACAACGGTTCATTGCCGGTGCCGAAATATTCGTCGCCGATATTACGCCCGCCGACCACAGTCGTGACACCGTCCACGGTAAAGCTCTTGTTGTGCATGCGGCGATTCAGACGGGCAAAGTCAGTGAGATATCCCAGTGCGCGCAGGGTACGAAACGAGAAGGGATTAAACAGCCGCACTTCAATGTTGGGATGGCGATTAAGCTGGGCGAGCGTATCGTCCAGGCCCGGCGTATTGTTGTCATCCAGCAGCAGCCGCACTTTCACGCCACGACGGGCCGCCTCCAGCACCGCGCTGAACAGCAACCGTCCCGACAGATCGTTTTGCCAGATGTAGTACTGAATATCGAGTGAACGCTCTGCTTTTTGTATCAGCAGATAGCGGGCAGCAAAGGCATCCAGCCCGTCGCTTAGCTGATGAACACCGCTCAGCCCGGGATGACGCAGACACTCTGGCTCCAGTTGGGTTTTCAGCCAGCTGGACCGTTCCAGTGACGGGGAGAGCTCAAACGCTTCGGTCATGACAATTCCCTGTAAAATGCAGTTATTTTTATTATTCCCCGGCCCGACCTCAGGCGCCATACCACTGTTCCGATTGAGTGAACGGTCACGGGCGTTTTTAGTCTAGACTTAACCGGACGATCTGTGACCGGCATTAGCCCGGCAGGAGAGGAATATGTCTCATCAACCCCTTACAGATACCCGCCAGCGCTACCATCCCAGCCTGTTTCGCAGCTTTTTCCAGGGCAGTTTTCCCTGCTCTACCGCCTGCCGTACCCCGGGCAAACGGCTGGATATGGTCTTCAGCAGCGGCCACGATATGCTGCTGGAAAAAGATTATGCCGCGCTGGCTGATCAGCACCTGCTTACCGCCCGCGACGGTGCCCGCTGGCATCTGATTGAAAAGATCCCCGGCCAGTATGACTGGCAAAGTTTTCTGCCGATGATAGAAGCTTCACAGCGTCAGCAGATGGAGATCATCTGGGAGCTGGCGCACTTTGGTTATCCCGATCATCTTAATATCTGGAAAGCCGAATTCGTTGAGCATTTTAGTCGTTTCGCCCGTGCGATGGCACAACTGATGCGCGATCAGGGCATCGAACGCCCCTTCTTTACGCCGGTAAATCAAATTTCATTCTGGTCATGGGCTGGAGCCGATGTGGCCTGGTTCAATCCCCATGCCGCTAATCGCGGTAAAGAACTGAAGCGACAGCTGGTCCGTGCCTCGCTGGCAGCGATTCACGCCATTCGCGAAGTCTATCCGGAAGCACGTTTTGTGCTGACCGATCCGCTGGTACAGATTGCCCATCATCCCGATAATCCAGACAGCAAACCTTACGCGGATGCGCAGCATCAGGCGCAGTTCGAGGCCTGGGATATGCTGGCCGGTCGCGTTGATAAAGAGTTAGGCGGCAGTGAAGATTGCCTGGATATTCTGGGCCTGAACTACTATCCCGATAACCACTGGTTTTTCCCCGACCAGCCGATGTCACTGGAGGATCCGGCACGAACTCCACTGCACATTTTGCTGGCGCAGTGCTGGCAACGCTACCAGCGCCCGATGTTAATTGCCGAAACCGGCGCAGAGGGTGACGCGCGCGCCCCCTGGCTGCAGGAGATCAGTGAAAACGTGGCGGTAGCGCTGGATCACGGCATTGCAGTGGAGGGCATTTCGCTCTATCCGGTGGTGGAGTATCCCGCCTGGGCTGACGACCGGCGTTCACCCGGTCCGCTGCTGGGATTAGCTGATCCTAATGGCAACCGCAAGCTGCATGAAGCGCTGGCGCTGGTTCTGCGCAGTCAGCAGATTAAGTTCACCACTCGTAACGCATAATCAGGCATGCTGAGAAGGATGGTTCTTCGGGTAACAGGAGCGAACATCAAGAGAGGGATCGGCAGGATGACGAACGTCGGTCAGCCAGACCATGGTAAACAGGAAAGTGACCCCGATCAGGCAGGCCGCCAGCAAACCGATAATTGCGATTAATTTGTCATCTCCGGAGTCCATCGCCTTCTCCTTATGCCATCCGACGAATCCCTGGGCGTGTCAGCTCATCCAGAGCGTAACTATCAGGACAAAGATTATAAGCGTTACCGAGGTCACCGCAAGCACCACTATCGCAAAGTGCGCATCGTCAAGTGACTGGCGAATTGGCTCATCGTGATCGTCGGGTGGCAAGGGCAAAGACATAACTATCCTGTGGAAAATAGGGCCGCAGGGCGTAATGCGGTGAGTGACAGTGTAAATGAAAGGTTGTTTATCGTCCGGTTTTTTCGTTCGGAAAATAAACTGGCCCGTGTCAGTACCGCACGGACCGGATATCAGACGCCGCGCCAGCGTCTGAAGATCAGAGATGTGTTAATGCCACCAAAGGCAAAATTGTTGCTCTGGATATAGTCGGTTTCAATCTCTCGCGGCTCACCCATGATGTAATCCAGCTGACCGCCATCAGCGGCCGGTTGCGTCAGGTTAAGCGTGGGCGCAAACCACCCTTCCCGCATCATCTCAATGCTCATCCAGGCTTCCAGCGCCCCGCAGGCACCCAGCGTATGGCCAAAATAGGATTTCAGAGAGGAGATTGGCGTTGACTCGCCAAACACCGCTGCCGTCGCCAGACTTTCTGCCATATCACCCCGCTCAGTGGCCGTGCCGTGCGCATTCACATAACCGACTTCTGATGCGGTAATACCGGCGCTCTGCAATGCCCGCTCAATGCAGATCTGCATGGTTTCCCGCTGCGGCTGCGTGATATGGGCGGCATCGCAGTTGGTGTGGAAGCCCGTGATTTCAGCATAAATTGTGGCACCACGCGCCAGGGCATGATCCAGCGACTCCAGGATCAACGTGCCGGCCCCTTCGCCTATCACCAGGCCATCGCGTTGCTGATCAAAAGGCGCTGGCGTGGTGTGTGGCGCGTCATTGCGCTGGCTGGTTGCAAAGAGGGTATCGAACACCGCCGCTTCCGACGGACAGAGCTCCTCCGCACCACCCGCCACCATCACCGTCTGATATCCATGACGAATCGCCTCCCAGGCATAGCCAATAGCCTGGCTGCCTGACGTACAGGCGCTGGAGGTCGGGATCACCCGGCCGCGCAGGCCGAAAAAGAGCCCGGCATTCACGGCGGTGGTATGCGGCATCATCTGCACGTACGTCGTGCCGGTAATATTGTTGGTGTGCTTTTCGGTCAGCATGGTGGCGAACTCGCTGACCGGCCCGGTGCTGCCGGTAGAGGAGCCGTAGGCGATGCCCGTCTCTCCGCAGGTCAGCACCGGATGGTCAATCAGCCCTGCCTGGGTCAGCGCCAGTTCGGTGGCACGCGTTGCCAGCAGCGAAACGCGGCCCATGGCGCGGATACGCTTGCGGGTATAATGCGCAGGCAGTTCAAAGTTATCCACGGGCGCGCCGAGCAGGGTATGCAGTCCGTCATAGATCTGCCACTCCGGCATAAAGCGTACCGCGTTGCGCCCGGCACGAATACGCGCCGAAACCTCAGCCCAGGATTCACCAAAGGCCGTTACGCCGCCCATACCGGTTACGACTACCCGCTGGATCACAGCATGCCTCCATTAATTGAAATCACCTGACGCGTTACGTAACCGGCGATATCGGACATCAGATAGCTCGCCAGTCCGGCGACTTCGTCGGCCGTGCCCATGCGCTTCATCGGCACGATCTTCATCGCTTCTTCAATCACCTGAGGCTCGAGCCCCTCCATGCCGGTATCAATCAGACCGGGCGCGATGCAGTTAACGGTGATTTTGCGTTTAGCCAGTTCAATCGCCAGTGCTTTTGTGGCCCCGATAATGCCCGCTTTCGCCGCGCTGTAGTTGACCTGACCGCGATTACCCATTATTCCGGAAACCGATGAGAGGGTAATAATACGGCCACCGCGGCGCAGGCCGATCATCGGCATCACGCAGGGCTGGATAACGTTGTAAAAACTGTCGAGATTGGTGTGGATCACGTTGTCCCACTCCTCATCCGTCAGGGCGGGAAACGCTGCATCACGGGTGATACCAGCATTGCTCACCACGCCATAGTAGGCCCCGTGTTGCGCTATATCCGCTTCCAGCGCGGCACGGGTGGCTGCCCGGTCAGCCACATCAAATCCCAGCACACGACCACTGCCGCCTGCAGATTCGATCTGCTGCAGGCACTGCTCAGCCCCCGCGCGGTCACGGTTAAAATGAACGATAACCTGATAGCCATCCTGGGCGAGACGCAGCGCAATCGCGCGGCCAATGCCTTTACTGGCGCCCGTGACTAATACCGACCTTGTCATGGCAGATTTCCTTGTGACATTAATTGCTTTAACTCTGTTTCATTGGGTTGCCAGGTGTTGAGACGACCGCTGGCAAGCCGTTGCCGGCCGTAACAAATATCGCCCTCAAAGCTGCCCATACGGTCATCGCGCATCAGCAACGTCATTCTGATATCCAGCGTGACGTTCGCGGGAAAGTACGGTTGATCTGCCCGCCAGCCGCGTCCACCCAGCAGCATGCCGGGCGGGACAAGGGTTGCGCCACCCTGCTTTGCATGCCAGCCCGACCAGACGCCTACGGTTTGAGCCATCATCTCGACGCCAAACCAGGCAGGCAGTTCGCCCTGTGGCGTCAGAAACGGCGCCAGTACGCCATCGGCACAGGTCGATACCTGACAGTGAACGTGCTCTTCATCAACGGCAATCAGCTGATCAAGCAGTAGCATCGGTGCAGCATGCGGCAGCCAGAGTGCCGCGGGAGAATTAATGTCCATCAAGGCGTCCCAGAATCAGGCAGGTGTTGTTGCCACCAAAGGCGAATGAATTAGAAGCGATGACCGGCCGTTGCAGCGCCTGTGGCTGTAACAGCAATCCGCAATCCGGCAGCGTCTCATCCTGCGCCGCCGCGCTAAAATCCTGCGCAGGCAGCGGCAGATTGTTCTGCAGGATCAACGCGCTGAGCGCAGCTTCGCACACGCCCGCCGCGCCGAGCGTATGGCCGGTCAGATGTTTGGTTGAGCTGCATGGCACCGCATTGCCAAACAGACGATGAATCACGGCGGCTTCCATCTGATCGTTCAGCGGCGTGGCTGTGCCATGCAGATTGATATACCCCACTTGCTGCGGCAACAGATTCGCCTGTTGCAGCGCCATTCGCATCGCCCGTTCAGCGCCTTCGCCCTGCGGATGAGGCGCAGACATGTGCCAGGCGTCGGAAGATTCACCCGCACCCAACAGCGCCAGCGGCTGCGGTTCCCGCGTCAGCAGCATCAGCGCGGCTCCTTCGCCAATCGAGATGCCGTCACGCTCGCGGCTGAACGGCGCGCAGCGACGCTCAGAGAGCGATTCCAGACTGTCGAAGCCGTTGATCGGCATCCGACTCAGCGAGTCTGCACCGCCCACCAGCGCGATATCCGCCAGCCCTGCCGCGATCAGCCGCTCACCACTGATAATGGCGCGGGCGCTGGAAGAGCAGGCGGTAGAAATGGTATAGGCCGGGCCATCGAGCTGCAGGTAGTGCGCCAGAAAACGTGACGGATCGCCAAGCTCCTGCATCTGGTAGTGATAATCGGGCTGGCCGCCGCAAATCTGCTGATCCCCCTCATCCACCCCCGAGGTGCTGGTCCCTAGTACAATTGCCACTCTGCTGGCGCCATAGCGTGCAATCGCCGCGTCAAGCGTCGGACGGATTTGTATCAGCGCGGCCAGCAGCAGCTGGTTGTTGCGGGTGTTATGCGCGCTAAGGACAGCAGGAATCGCTGGCAGCTCACCTTCAACTCTGCCAAGCCAACAGGCGCGATCACCGCTCAGCCAGCCATGACGCAACTGCATACCGGGTGCCTCACCTTTTTTCAGGCTGGCCGCGATCTGCTGGCTGTCATTTCCCAGGGCATTCAGCATGCCGATAGCAGAGATATAAATCATGAGGCGTCCAGATGTTGAATGCGGATCTGATAGCCAAAGGCATGCTGCCGAATGCTGATCGGCTGGCGCTGATTACCCCGTTGCAGATAATCAATTTCGGTCACCAGCTGGTTATCGGCATCGATTAGCTGGCGCTTTAATCCCTTATCCTGCAGCTTCCAGCCTGGCGGCAGCTGTTTTTGCCAGGCATCCAGTGGCCAGTAGCTGAGCATGATGTCTGCCAGAACCTGACTCGCGGGCGGCATCTGCGGCAGCGGCATCAACTGCTGGGTATGAATACCGCTGGCATCATAGCGCAGACTGAAGAGTCGAATACCCACTGAAGAGAGCCCCGCCAGATCAATTTGCTGTTCATCAGCACTGAGCAGCACCAGCAGTGACTGACTCTGGCCTTTAACCTGGCCGGTCAGCAACTGCTGCTGTTGAAAGGCGGGACGGATGCCTGGCGGCGGCAGCGTCACCTTCACGCCCGGTTTCAGCCAGGCGGTGGGACGTCTGCTGTCGGGTGCCGGTCCGGCACAGGCGCTGAGCAGCAGAGCCGTCAGCAGAATACAGGCGGCGCGGATCATCGTTTACTCCTTGATCGGGTGGGTCGCATCGCCAGCGGTGACAGCAGGAAAGCGCTGAAGATGCCGCTGCATAATACGGTGCCAAAACTGGCAATCGCGCTGGTGCTGCTGAATACCAGCATGCCCAGCGTCAGTAAGGTGGTGATCATCGCCAGCGATACCGCCAGCAACGAAGTCATTGGTGTACCCTGTGGGTTGCTGAAAAAGAGCGTGTAGTTAATGCCGATCCCCAGCACCAGAATCAGCGCCAGCAGCGCAAACAGGTTCAGCGATGCGCCGATCCAGCCCAGCGTTGCCAGCGCCATCGCCAGCGACAGCACCGACGGCAGCGCGCTGCGTAAGCCCGCCTTTAATCCCAGCCGCAGTACAAAACTCAGGGTGATCAGCAGCAGCGCCAGTGCCAGTAATCCGCCGAGCAGGGTGCGCCAGAAGCTGAACAGCGCATCGTAACTCGCCTTGCGATCGATCCAGCTGACGCCAGGATGCTGCTTAGCCAGCTCTGCGAGTGCGGCGCTGTTTTTTACGCCGCTGGTGGGGATCAGAACACCGCTCTGCCCGTCCGGCAGCGTCAGCCACAGCAGACGCCAGCCCTCACTCAGCGGACCCGACAGCCAGGCATCGGGTGTTACCGGCATTGGCGTCAGATCCGGCGCGGCAAGGGCAATTCCCGCCTGCTGCAGGCGGGCCGTAATCGTCGGAACGGCCTGTTTCAGCAGCTGCAGATCCTGCTGTTGCTGCGCCAGCGACTTCAGCGGCAGCAGACGATAATGTTGCAGCCAGCCCTGCTGCTGTGCCTGATGGAGATCCGGTGCCAGTTTTTCCAGCCGCTGCAGCGTCTGCTGAGCATCATCGCCCCAGACCACAAACCAGGTCTGATCGGCACGCTGGCCGGTCAGAGTAGCGAGCTGGCGATCCTGTTCAAGCAGCTGTGCGGGGGCACTTTGCAGATGCGCGATGTCATCATCTACCTTTAACTGAGCGATTCCGGTCAGGGCGAAGATGGCCATCAATACAGGTAATCCGACACGCAACCCGCGCTGGCGACGCCAGGCGGCAAGCCAGCGCGCCAGCGGCACCATCAGCGGCACCGGACGCACCGGTAATCCACGTACCAGCCACGGCGTGATCAGAATTACCGTCAGACAGGATGCGGTTAATCCGCTGGCGGCAAACACCGCCAGCTGACGCAGTCCGGGAAAGGGCGCGAGCAGCATCAGCAGCCAGGCAATCGCGGTGGTCGCAAGCGCCAGTAGCAGCGTACCGCGGACTTTGCGCAGGCTCTGCCACGGTGACTGCTGTTCGCCGTGAACCATACGCTCAGTGAGATAATAGAGCGTGTAATCCGCCGAGATGCCGACAATACTCAGACTCATCACCAGCGTCATCAGATGCAGCTCACCGAAGCAAAGCAGCGTCACCACTGTGCCTGCCATCGCGCCTACCGCCACAGACGTCACCGTCAGCAGCAATGGACGCAGTGATCGGAAGACCAGCAGCACCAGCAGGACGACGCCACCCAGCGTTACACTCCCCAGGGTTTTAACATCGTGCTGCGCACGCTGGCTGGCGTTGTCGCTGAACAGGACAGTACCCCGCGTCAGCAGTTTCGCCTGCGGCCAGCGGCTTTTAAGCTGCTGCTCCAGCGCGCTAAGCCGGGTCACCAGCGCATGGCTCTGCTGCATACTGAAAGCATTGTTCGCCAGTTCGCCATGCAGAAAATACCACTGCTTACCCTGCTCGTCTTTTACGGTCAGCCAGCCATCATGCAGCGTCATACGTCCGGCATTCTGAGCCAGCGCCAGCTGTGAACTGCGCACCAGCATCAAAGGATCGCCCTGCAACTCTCTGCTGCTGACGCCCGAGAAGGCTGAAAAAAGCTGCGCCAGCAGCCAGTCTGCCTGCGCCTCACCCCCGTTCTGCAAGCGGCTGCGTGTCGACTCATCAAGCAGACCATTGCGGTGTTGCCAGGCGAAACGGCCCCACTGCTGCTGCTGCTGTGCATCAAGATCGCCCTGCACAAGCTTCAGGTCAGGCAGCGCACGCAACTGCGCCAGCCACCAGGCAGCGACCTGCGGATCGTCCTGCTCACCGGGTGAAACCAGCCACACCATCTGGCGATCCAGCCGCTGCATAAAAGCCTGCTGTAGCGCAGGCGGTGCTGCGCCCAGATTCTGTTGCGGCAGCAAAGCCAGCACGCTGCTGTTGAGCTGGCTGCGCGGCAACAGAAAAGCGAGCGCCGCCGCCAGCAGCAGACAGATGGCCAGCCACAGGATCGCCAGCAGCCGATCGTTACGGCCCGGCAAAACGTGCCTGCTCCTCGTCGCTTAACTGCGGCGGTTCAATGCGGGTGTTACTGAGCTGAATCTCGGTTTTATCGCCCTGCTTATCATCCAGGTTGATGCTGTCCAGGAAGGTATTACCCGCCAGCGAGATACGGTTGAAGATTTTGTTGAGCGGCGCAGCTTTGGGCGTCAGGTCCAGCGTCCAGGCGCCGTTGCCACGATCGCTGAAGGCCACGCTGAAATTTTCGTTAAGGACCTTCTGGTCAGCCTGGAACAGCGCCCGCAGCAAATGATTGAACTGGAACATCTGCGGATTGCTGTCAGCGGTGATCACCTGGGGCTTCTGGCCGTTAAGGCTTTGCACCATGCGCTTATCATCCAGCAGCAGTGTCATCACAAACGGCGTCTGCTGATGCCACCATAACCCCTGCTCACGGGCGATCAGCATTTGACCGTGCGACACCAGCGGCTGACGCATACCTGAAATGGTGCGCGTCTGGGTAAAGTCGGCCCGGATCACTGGCTGGCTGGCAAAACGCTGCTGCAGCTGATCCAGTGTGACTGCGCTGGCCGCACTGGCCCACAATAGCAGGCCGGTAAGCACTATTTTCAGCATCCTTTTACTCCTAAACGTTCCAGTAAAATATCGGGCGAAACAAAGCACAGCGCCTGACTCTCCTGCTCAACCGCAACCTGCAGCGTATGCGCTTTAGTGGTGATCTGATCGGCCGCGTTTCGCACCTCATAGTCGATGCGCAGGCGGTTCTCATATTCTGTAATCCGGGCACTGACGCGAATCGTCTCTTCACAGCGCAGGGGATGGCGATATTTAACCCGGGTATCGACCACCGGCCAGACGTAGCCACTGGCAGCCATCTCGGCATAACTGTAATTGATGCTGCGCAGCAGGGCTTCGCGTGCCACTTCGAAGAAGCGGAAATAGTTACCGTGCCAGACCACACCCATGGGATCACAGTCGTGGAATGAAACGGTCAACACGACTTCAGCATGATGTTCAGTCATGGTCAGACTCCTTGTGGTGCGCCTGGTGATCAGGCAACGTCCAGAAATCGAAAAAGTTGAACCAGTCCAGCGGGGCCAGCAGCGCATAATGCGCCAGCCGTTGCGCATAGCGATCGACCGCCTGTTGCAGCGCCTGCTGACGTTGTGCACGGGGCAGCAGCAGCGGATCGGCAAACGGCTCACAGTGGATAAGCAGTTTACCCTGTTGCCGCAGGGCAAACATGAGCAGCACCGGACAGCGTAACGCAGCCGCCAGCACAAACGGCCCCTGTGGAAACGGTGCTGCCCGACCCAGAAAATCGCTCCAGATGACCCGACGCTCGCCACCGCGTTGCGGATTGACCGCCGTACGATCCCCGACAATCGCCACCCATTCGCCCGCATCCAGCTTCTGTTGCAGCAGGATTGCTGTCTCCGGCCCGATATCACTGACCGGCATCAGATTGACCCCCGCCTGCGGGGCGATAGTTTCCAGTACCGCCCGAAAGCGCCGGGCATTGTCGGTAAACACCAGTGCATTAATCACCAGTCCGCTGACCTGCTGCGCCATCGCGCGACAGGCTTCAATGTCGCCAAGATGGGAGGCCAGGATCAGCTTGCCCTGGGGTGTGGGTGCGCGGATTATCGCTTCTGCGCCCGGCGCGAAATCGATATCCCGTCCCCAATGCAAATCCCCGCGCCAGCTGGCGACTTTATCCAGCATCGCTCCGGCGAAGCGCAGAAAATGGCGGTAGCTGTTAAGCCGCGGCGGTAATGCAACCTGCCGCTGCTGTGCGGCGACGGTGACCTGCGCCAGCCATTGCCGTGAAGCGCTTCGCGCGCGCTGACCGCTCAGCCAGTAGACCGCGACGACCGGCCAGAGCAGCAGCGTAAAGGGCAGCCGCCCGCCATAGCGATACACCGCCAGCATAAAACGTAATCCCCACTGTCCGCGCCGCTCCGTTTCCACAGACCAGTGTGCTGGCGCGTTACGCATCGCCAGCAGACGCGGGATCCGCGGCAGCATGCCGAAGAACAGACGGGTATGCATCCAGGAGATGCGCAGATTGTCGTAGAGCGCATCGAAGTGCGACAGCCCGCTGGCGGGATAGGTGACGCGGGTCGGGATAAAGCGACTGCGTATGCCCTGCCAGTAGAGCCGCACCATGATCTCAGTATCGAAATCCATGCGCTGACCGATGGCACGGCGATCGCACAGCGCCAGCGTGGGGGCCAGCGGATAGACACGAAAGCCGCACATGCTGTCGCGGATCGACAGCGACAGCGTTTCAATCCAGACCCAGAAGTGTGTGATATAGCGACCGTAAAGACGTGATTTAGGGATCGAATCGTCATAAATCGGCTGTCCGGAGATCAGCGCGTCGGGATAGCGCTCAGCTTCCGCCAGCATCAGCGGCAGATCTTCTGCCTGATGCTGACCGTCCGCATCAAGCTGCACGGCATGGGTGAATCCGCGTGCCGCCGCAGCGCGCAGACCATGAATCACCGCCGCACCTTTACCCTGATTGCTGTCGAGTCGCAGCACAGTGAGCTCTGCGGCGTACAGCGTCGCCAGCTGAAGCTGAGTCGCCGTGTCGCTGCCATCATCCACGACGATAACCGGCAGATTAAACGGTGCCAGCCGGGCCAGTACCGATGCCATCATCGCACCATGGTTGTAACACGGGATCACTACGCAAGGCGTAAACGGCAGGGTTAGCACAGCGTGATCTTCCCGATGCTGGCGCTCGGCTCGCCGTCGTGACTGAGCAGGCTGTAACGGAAACTCAGGCGCGACTTTTCAGCATCCCAGTCAAGACGCAGTTGCAGAAGTGAGTCAGGCAGCACCGGCTGCTGAAATTTGATGTTTTCAATGGCGGCAAACTGCTTACCCGGCGCGAGCAGTGACACGCCGTAGTGCATCACCCAGTCCAGTTGAGCCACGCCAGGCAGAATAGGCAGCGTCTGAAAGTGGCCCTGGAACCAGAACAGTCCGGCTTCAACCTGCAGAATCAGCGTGGCGCTGTCAGCCTGCAACTCCCGGCTTCGTTCAATCGGCAACATGAAAAAGTTCCTCTATTTGCGGCCAGGCGCGTTTACTTTGGGGGGTAACCGGAATGGTGGCAACAATCCGCCAGTAGCGCGGCATCGCCAGCGGTTCCAGCCAGCACTGCAGCTGGCGTTTCCATTGCTGTCTGTGCTGGTGCAGAGCCGCTTCATCCAGCGTGGTGGTGAGCGACAGCACGACGCCAATTGCCTGACGATCATGACGCGTGACCACCAGCGCCACGGCATCGTCAATTTCCGGCAGATCGGTCAGTCGGCGCTCTATCTCACTTAATGAGATGCGCTTGTCTCCAATTTTCACGATGCGATCGTGACGTCCTGCCAGCTGAAATCCGCCATCGGGCTGCATATTCAGGCGGTCGTCCAGCGCAAGGCCGTTATCACCCGCAATCAGCGGCGACCAGACCTGCCAGCGTTCGGGCGTCACCTGCTCAAGCCTGACGCCAGAAAAACTTCGCCACGGGGCATCGGCCCGATCGCACTGACGCCAGGCCAGAATGCCGGTTTCGGTGCTACCGTAGATTTCACTGACCGGGCAGCCAAAGCGCTGCCAGACCTGTTCTGCATCCGGCCCGCGCAGGGTGCCACCGGCAGAGACAATCAGTTCACAGCCGGGCGCGTCGAGCGTACTGTCCAGCCGCGATAAAAAAGCCGGGCTGCTGATAAAAGCATAGCGACAGTCGCGCGGGAGCTGGGCCAGCTGCTCGCCGTAGAACAGCGGCTGAGCGGAAAACGGCAGCCTGAGCGTCATTGGCAGGAAAAGTCGGAACGATAAACCGTAAAGATGCTGATGGCTGACCGAGGCAATCACCCTGCAGCCTTGCAGCTGTTCGCCCCACAGAGCGCTGAGCCAGCGGCTCTCCTGCTCCATCACCGTCAGTGACTTCACCACCTGACGCGGTGCGCCGGTGGACCCCGAGGTAAAGAGTATCAGCGCTGAGCTCGCAGGCAGTGGTGGCAGCTGGCCCTGGGCTTCTGCCTCATCCCACGTCAGCAGCGGCAGGCTGACCGCCAGCGGCATGTCGCACAGCACCCCATCAAGCTGCTCCTGCATCTCATTCAGTAGCGCGGCGCGGCTATGACCCGGCATCACCGGCGTTTTACTGGCATACCAGCAGGCCAGCAGCGCCACACAGAAACGATAACTGTCGTCAAAACAGAGCCCCCAGTGCGTGCCCGGCTGTGCCGCTAAGCGCAGGCTAAGTGCCTGCACCTGACGACGCATCGCGCCGAGCATCAAGGGTTGATCGCCTCGCCAGGCGACTTCACGATCGGCGCCTGTCAGCCACTCGGCCACGCTCATGCTTTTCGCCTCACACGCTGACGAACCAGCCACTCAGCGCCCATCAGCACGCCGATCAACAGGTAGCTGATGCCACCGTTCCACAGCGTCCAGAGCCGCAGATCGCCCTGCAGACAGGTATAGAACGCCATGCTGCCATTGCCGATAAAAAACAGGCACCAGATCTGCGTGACGCGACGGGTGTAAGGCACTGCGGCGGCAGGAAGTTCTGGCTCACGCAGCCGGGCAATACGCTCCACCAGCGGCATCGCGCTCCAGAGTGAAGCACCGAACACCAGCAGCATCGCCAGATTGACCGCCACCGGATACCACAGCAACAGATGCTGAGCGCGTAACAGCTGGCTGCTGATACAGAGCAGCGCGCCGAGCAGCGCCAGCCAGCCCATGACCGCGCCCAGCGCGTTCTGCTGACGACGCAGTTGCAGCCAGCGCAGGCCAAACAGCAGCGCCAGCAGCCAGAAGAGTCCCTGCCAGCGCGGCTGGGTCAGTGCCAGCCAGACCAGCAAGGGCCAGGCCAGCAGCGTAAGCAGATTGAGCAGGCGAAGCGTAGCAGCAGGCACGACGGATCAGGCGTCTTCGCGCATCAGTTGTTCCACCGCATCCACGACATCCTGCACAGTTCGGACCGCGCGGAAGGTTTCCGGTTTGATTTTACGGCCGGTACGTTTTTGCAGGTGCACGACCATATCGACAGCATCAATGCTGTCGAGCTCGAGATCTTCATACAGACGCGCCTCGGGGTGGATATCCTCGGGCGCAATTTCAAACAGGCTGGTGAGCAGCGAAGTCACTTCCTGATAAATCTCTTCTTTGTTCATCATAAGATTGTCTCCGCTTTCAGCCGCGCTGTTGGTTGACGAACGCGGCCAGCGTCGCGACAGAGAAGAAGTGGGCACGCAGGGTTTCACTTTCCGCAGAGAGCGTCACGCCGTAGCGATTTTTCACTGCCAGGCCAAGTTCCAGTGCATCAATTGAGTCCAGCCCCAGCCCGTCGCCAAACAGGGCAGCGTCAGTCTCAATATCATCGGGGCTGAGATCTTCAAGGTTCAGCGTGTCGATAATCATCTGTTTGATATCGTTAATTAATGAATCCATACCGGTTTTCGTCTTACCTGTTCTGGGGGACCAGCGCCTGCTCTAAGTGGCGGGTCAGGCGACGCGCGGCCAGTGGCTGCGCATCGGGATTGCTTTCACAAAACGACTGACTGTCGATTCGTGACTTTACTCGCACGGTAAACAGCGGTTTAACCGGCGGAATCTGATACCAGCGGCTCTGTTTATCAAGCATACGCTGGCTGCAGGTGATGTGAACCACGCGCAGATCGCATCCGGCGCGCACCGCAATATTGGCGGCTCCGCGCTGCAGAGTCAGCGGCTGACCGTAACGGGTACGGGTGCCTTCCGGAAAAATCAGGATATTGTCGCCGCGCGCCAGTCTCTGCTGACTGTCCGGCAGCAGCGTCTCCGCTTCACTGTTGATCAGATAATCGGCGGCGCGAATCACCCCACGTATAAAGGGATTTTTTTGCAGATCGGCCTTTACCAGACAATCCATCTCTGGCAGTACCGACGCGATCATCACGTAGTCGATCAGTGACGGATGATTAGCGACAATCAGGCATCCGCGATCCTGTTGCAACAGCTCTGCGCCTTCAATGCGGTAGTCGTAAACGCCGGTCATCCGGCAGAAACGCAGAAAGCAGCGGAAGCTAAAGGCGATAGCGCGTCGGGCCAGCAGCCGGCGGCGCAGAGAATCGCGCTGGATCAGGAGTAGCAGGTTGAAGCCAATCAGTGACATCAGCAGTCCGCCCAGCCCAAACAGCGTAAAATTGACGGCCGTCATCACCAGTCGCCAGCAGTAGTTAAGGCGGCTGCCTGAGTGCTGAGCGGGTTGTGAGCAATCAGCCATGACTTCTCTCCCAGTGCCATGTCAGGCGTTCGCCTGCCAGGCTGAAGGTGGGCGAAGCCGCCAGCCATTGCTGCAGAAAACGCAGGCTCTGCGGTAACAGCGTTTCTGCCCTCTTCTCTTCGCCTTTACAGCCAGTGCAATACAGTTGTTCGCCCGCACGCAGCAGCAGTGCCACCGCATAAGGAAAATTCACGCGCTGATCCGCCAGCCACGGCAGATAATAGTCCGGCACGATGCCGTCGAAGTCGACCAGCAGCACCTGCTGATAACCCGCCTGATGCAGAGCGCTGACTTCAATCAATCCCTGCTGAAAAGAGTCCATGCCTGCCGCAATGGAGGTCGAGACCAGCGGCGCTTTTGCCGCAATGGTCAGGCTGCCAACCGCCGAATTGTGAACTGACATGGCAAAGTCTGTAGGTGACATTGACTGTTGATCTGCAAGGGTATTAAGAATACGCAGATTACGCTCCAGTTCACCGTGACGGCTGGTAAACACGATAGCGTCTGCCTTCTGCCGTGCCAGAAGCGCCAGCCCACACTCTACCGCCGCACGGCTGCCGCCGCTCAGACGACGCGACGTCATCATCGGTAAGTATTGCGGCTTTGCCATCGCCGCTAAGGGGTCGATGGCCCTGCTCTGTTGCGCCCAGTCCTGCCAGGCTTCTGGCGCGCTTAAACCCGGAGCCAGTGCCTGCCAGTCGACCAGTGAGTAAACGAGTTTCATCTCAACACTCTTTTCATCATACGTGTGGAGTCGGCGTTCATTGGATCGTCACTCCTGCCTTCTGCAAAAAAAGTGCGTACCGGAAAACCTGCCGAACCCTAATCAGGTTCTCACGGTAGAGGTTTACTCAAGGATTCATCAATAGCAGCTCATCTGATTTGTCGGCCGGCTGCCGCAGAACTTTATGCTTAGCGAGTCTGTCGACCCATTATTGCAACAGCACGCCGATCACCGGGCGGCCAGGGCCGACAGCCGCAACTGAATATCCTGATCGAGATTGGCCATCCAGTCGTTGTCGTTATTGAGGATCACACCCTGTCCCGCTCTCAGGTTTTCACTGCCGACAGACTCAATGCGGTAATTCTGTCTGGTGTAAGTAATGCGGATGGTCGCCACAACATCACGCTGGGCCAGACGACCATTGATTACACCAGGCGAAACGGGTGTCATCAGCTGTTTCCGGCCAATACCCGCCTCAATGATCGCCAGTTTCATCTGATTATCACTGTCATGCTGAGTGAGGGCCTGATTCACGTTATGAATCGGCGGCGTGCATGCGCAGCCGGTTAATCATGCAGCGACCACAGCCAGCGCAAAAAGTGTTTTTTTGATCATAACGAGTCCCTTCTTTGATCTTTTCTATCAGTGAGTTAAACGTAAAAATCATCCAACACCAGCTTAACATTACGTGCATTTTTCCGGCTGGCTGGTTCAAAACCCGCGCATGATACCATCGAATGTAAAGACAGGTAAGCAGAAGTATGTATAGGTTTTGGGTGGTTATTTGAGGGATTAACGCGAGGTAAAATGCGCAGTCGCGGCGTCTGCGCAGAGGCCGATCCCGGCCGCAGAAACTCTTACTGCGGCTGGATCGGCCCGGACAGTCATTGTGTGGAGGCGGGTGCCCAGCCACCGCCCAGTGCGCGATAGAGATCGATCTGCGCCAGCAACAGATTATTTTTAACGGCCACCCGATTCAGCTGAGTTGAAAACAGGGTTCGCTGCGCATCCAGTTCATCCAGATAGGAAGCGTAGCCATTTTGATAGCGGTTGCGGGCAATGCGCAGCGCCTCGGTTACGTAAGTTTCCTGCTTTTGCAGTTCCTGAAGCTGTGCCTCACGCTGTCGGATAGCGTCCAGGGCATCATTGACTTCCGAGAAGGCGTTGCGCACCACTTTTTCATAGCCGTACAGCGCCTGATTGCGCGTTGCCATTGAGACATCAACCTGTGCCGTCAGCGCTTCACGGTTCAGCAACGGTGCCAGAATGCTGCCGCCCACGCTCCAGAGCCGGAATGGATTGTCTGCGAGCTGGTGCAGCACCGAACTCTGCAGGGTGCCGGTGGCAGTGAGGTTCAGCCCTGGCAGCAGCTTAGCGCGCGATGAGGCAAGGCTGGCATCTGCGGCCAGTAACTGACGCTGCGCCTGCACAATATCCGGGCGGCGATTAAGCAGTTCGGACGGCAGCAGCGACGGCATCTGCTGCGGTAGAATCTGGTCAAACTGCTGACGACGGGCAATGCTACGCGGGTTCATGCCCACCAGGATGCTCAGCGCATTCTCCTGCTGCGCGATCTGATGCTGCAGCTGCGGTATCTGTGCTTTCGCCGACTGATATTCAGAAGCGGCCTGCATCCACTCCAGCCTTGAGGTGTAGCCGCTCTCAAACTGACGCTGGGCTAGCTTCAGTGAATTGTTGCGGGTCGCCAGCGTCGCCTCGGTGACCCGCAGCTGTTCATCCAGCGCGCACAGGTTGAGATAACCCGATGCCACTGAGCTGGCAATGGTCAGCTCTGCAGCAGACGCGGCGGCCTGCTGCGCCGCTAAGCTTGCCTGCGACGCCGAGACGCTATTGCTACGCGCCCCCCAGAGATCAACCTCGTAATTTGCCTGTAACAACCCCTGAAAAACATCGGTTTCATAGGGCTGGCCCGTCACTGACGAGAGCGTTCGCTCACGGGTCGCCGCTACGCCGGCGCTGAGGGTCGGAAATTCATCACCCTGCGTGGCGCGCAGCTGGGCGCGATACTGATCAACCCGGGAACGCGCGGTGAGAATATCAGGATTGTTGCGCAGCGCCTGTGTGACCAGCCGGTTGAGATACGCATCATGAAACGCGCGCCACCACTCCGCTTCCGGCGCAGCAGCAGGCCCGACACTGTTGCGCCAGGCGGCGGGGATCGGCAGAGAGGACGGTGCCTTTTCAACCTGCGTTGCGCAGCCGGTCAGCGCCAGCATCAGCGCACTTACCAGTAAGCCGCGACGCATCATTGTGCGCCCTCATCGGCGGCCTGGGCTGCGGTATCGATATCGACTTCAACCGACATGCCCGGGCGCAGCTGCTGCATATCCTGCTCGTTGATACGGATCCGAACCGGAATACGCTGCGCAATTTTAACGAAGTTACCCGTGGCATTGTCAGGTGAAATAGCGCTGAACTCTGAGCCGGCTGCCGGCGAGATAAATTCCACCTGCCCGTTAAAGCGTTTGCCATCCAGTGCATCGACCCGAATCGTCACCGGCAGGCCAGGCCGGATATGGGCCAGTTGAGTCTCTTTCAGGTTCGCGATGATCCATTTGTGATTGGGCACTACCGAGGTCAGGCGCGTACCGGCCGTGACATAGGCGCCGGTTCGCACTGACAGCTGACCGAGCTGGCCATCATCAGGCGCGGTAATCCGGGTATTCGCCAGATCGATCTCCGCCAGCTCCAGCGCGGCGCGGGCGCTCTCGACATCCCCCTCCAGCGCGTCGCGATTAACGATAACGGTTTGCAGGTTCTGCTGCGCGACGGCGATCTGCGCGGCAGCCTGGCGGACCTGGGCCTGGGCCTGAGCGTTTGCTGCGCGGGCGGCGTCGCGCTCACGTACCGACAGCGATCCATCCGCCGCAAGATTCTCAACGCGTTTGAGATCAAAGCCGCTTTTAAGTGCCTGCGCTTTCGCGTTTTCCAGCGCCGCTTTATTGCTCTGGATGGTCGCTTCTGCGCTGCGCCGCTGCTGCAGATTGTTTTTCAGAGCCGCCTGCTTCATCGCCAGTTGCGCCTGCGCCTGATGCACCCGCTGACGATAGATTCGATCATCAATCGTCATCAGCAACTGCCCTTTCTTCACCGGCTGCAGATCGATGACCTTTACCGAGGTGAGATAGCCATTCACCTGCGGACTGATAAAGGTCACCTGACCGCGCACATAGGCATTCTCGGTGCTTTGTATTGCGCTGGTAAAAGGCCAAAGCTGCCAGGCATACAGGATAACCAGTACGCCAATCACTACAATACCGCTGCCAGCGGCTATCGAAAGAATACGTCGACGGTTTGCACGTTCGCGTTCTGCCGCCTGAAGCTCATCCTGCTGACTCATTGTTTCTCCGTTGATTCCTGTAACGCAGCCAGCTGTTGCTGCTCACGCAGATTAAATTGTGCCTGACGCCAGTCAAGATAACGACGCCGGGTTAAACGCCAGATGACCCACATCAGAGTCACCAGAGCCAGCGCAGCGGTTAACAGATAGGTATCGTTGTAGGCGAGCACATTAGCCTGTAGCGTGGCGACCGTCTGTAACTGGGTGGTGCTCTGCGCACCGCGCAGAACGTCGTCACCCACCAGTGAATTAAATAGCGCGTTGTACTGGCTTAGCCGTTCGGTAACGTTAGGATCGAGCAGTGAGAGTTGATCGCCCAGCAGGCTGGAGTGATATTTTTCCCGCCAGACCTGGAAAGTGCCAAGGATCGCTGAGCCGATCAGTCCACCCAGGTTCTGACTCATGCCAAACAGCACCACAAAGCTCACCAAGTTTTTTGGCTGGGTCACCACGCTACCAATGCCCATCAGCATCGCCGGTGCCATGAAAAAGGCGCTGCTGAAGCCCAGCAAAAACTGGCTGAGATACATTTCGGGGCCACGGGTCAGCGGACTGGATTGCGCATCCATCAGCGAGGCGATAATCATCACCACCAGCGAGGCGACAATCGGCCAGTTGAGATGATTGGGTTTGATGGTGAGTGCGCTGGCGGCGATGCCCACGATAACCCCGGCCATGATCGCCAGTGCCAGACCGCGCATTTGATCGTTCTGCAAACCCATCTGCTGCAAAAAGCCGATCGCGCCGGTGTTCTGTTCCGCCAGTACGATACGGATCATGACCATGACAATGCCAAGCCGCACCATCATGCCGCTGCTCAGCCAGCGGGTGTTAATCAGGGGGTTACGCCGGTTATGCTCAATAACAATCGCCGCGACAATCAGCGTCAGGGCAATTGCAGTACAGATTCCCAACCACGGCGTGGTGAACCACCATTCAATGCGACCCAGCGTCAGCACGCCGCACAGCAGCGCCATGCCAGGCGCCAGCAGAACGAAGGTCAGGAAATCCATCTTTTCAAAGGTTTTAATGCGATCGCCTGGTGGCAGTTTCACCAGCAGCACCCCACCCAGCGCGATCAGTGCCAGACCGAGTTCAAACAGATAAAGGCCACGCCACTCGTTGAGCTGCAGTAATTCTGACGAAAATAAGCGGGCCAGCGGAATAGCCAGCTGAGAGACCGTCAGGCCAATCACCAGCGCTTTCAGGCGATGTTTTGCGGGCCAGGCCTGAACCTGATAGTAGATGCCCAGTGAGCTGAGCGCCGCCGCCACCATGCCATGGGCGGTGCGCACAATGATCGCCGAGCTCAGGTCGTTAGCGAATAAGTGAAAGAATGCGACCAGTACATAAAGCACCAGAAAGGCTTCAGTAAAGACACGCAGGCCAAACTGCTGTCGGAATTTTACCAGCAGCAGATTTATAGAGATGTTGCCCATCACGTAGACCGCAGGTAACCACGCAATCTCATTCGACCAGGCTCCAAAGGTGCCCTGCAGATTAACCAGGTTCGCGGTGACCAGTGCGTTGCTTAACGCGCCGGTCAGCGAAATCAGTAAGCCGATCAGGCCAAATGCCAGACGCTTTGGCATGGGATGCAGCGGCGTCGAGGGCGAACCCGGCAACATCGGTTTTTCGTGCGGTAACCACTCGCGTGCTGCGTAGGGATTTCGCTTTGCCACTGCTACATGCTTCCCATTCGGCTCAGCAGTTGTTGCAGGACGCGCTCGGTGACGGCCAGATCCCCGGGATCAATATCAGCCAGCATTTCAGTACGGAGAGCATCAGCCTCGGTTTTCACTTTGGCGAAGGCTTCATTGCCTTTATCGGTCAGCACCAGGTGACGTTTACGGCGATCTTCTGGCGGTTGTACCCGCGTCAGCAGCGACTGTTTCACCAGCCGATCCACCAGCGGCACCATACTGGCATCTTCCAGCCCCAGCAGTTGCGCCAGTTCGGTCTGCGTCATGCGCTGCGGCTCACTGGCAATCAGCCCGATGGCCATCCAGCTGCTCATGCTTAAGCCGCTATCTTTAAGGTGACGATCAACCGCCAGGCGCCAGGCATGGGCGGTCAGATGCAGTAAGTGGGTAAAGGTACGCGTATGCTCAGACAAATGTTAGCAGCCTAATAGTAAGATATCTAATTGAGTGGAAGCGTTATTATACGCAAAGCGAAACGCGATTGAAAAGCGTCCGGTCTGTTAAAAATTAGTGGATCGCGTCAGAATGTCCAGAGGCCGCAATCAGGGGCCGGATAACATGAATCAGGCATCAGCAAACTGGATCGATTTGCGCCGTGACGCCGTTAGCGGTATTGAGGCATTGCGCGCCCATTTCACTGGCCACGCCTGGGATCCCCACTGGCACGACAGCTATCTTATTGGCGTGACCGAGCAAGGTGTACAGCAGTTTCATTCGCGGCGCAAACAGCATCAAAGCCGTCCCGGCACGGTTTTTATGCTGGAGCCTGAGGAGTTGCATGATGGCGATGCTATCAACCACAGCGGCTTCACCTATCGTATGCTCTATCTTTCACCGCAACAGATTGCGCAGCAGCTTACGCCTAATCAGGCTGATGACCCCTTGCCGCGTGAACTCCGCTTTGCAACCACACTGCGCGACGACCGCCCATTGGCTTATGCTGTCTGGCACGCGTTTGATGCACTGTGGTACAACCATCCCGCGATCATCAAAGAGGCGGCGATGGATCGGATGTTCAGTCAGCTCACCTCGCACCGGCAATGGTCACTGCCCGCTCAGCCCGTCGATAAAGATGCCAGGCTGGCTTTGCAGGCGCGTGACTGGCTGATTGCCCATCATGCGGAAATCCCGGCCTGCTGCAGATGGCGCAGCAGCTGCAGGTGGATCGCTTCCGGTTATCACGCCTGTTCCAGACTCACTGGGGTTTGCCGCCTCACGCCTGGCTGGTGCAATGGCGGCTGCTGGGCATTGCCATCGTCGGCGATAAAAAAAACCTGCGTAAGCTGACGGCTAAACTGGTGTTGTTCAGCTAATTTGTTCCCGGGAAGCTGGCCACGGCTTCCCGGCTTTTTCCACCCGGTTCGCCAATCCCGCCATCTGTATAGGTTATTTGTACAACTTTTGTGTCGGAATAATCCTTATAACTCCTTGATAACTTGTAAATGGCACATTTTGCTAAAGAATTCGATTTTACAGATAGTTATTCATTGTATAAGTTTACTGCCACGAGTTGTATGCGACTCTGTAACGAATGATGCATTTGCGTCGCCTCTGAAGGTGTCAGTGGATTTCCACCTTCAGAGGTTAATTTTTGTTTGCTCAATTTGTGGCACTGGTACCATCGCATCTGTCCATGCGGTGGTTTTTTTGATCGCTTTTGTCCTGACATCCGAACCGGAATCGGGCTGTTCTGAAGGGCTTACACATGCAATATATTATTCCCCGGACCAATCAGGAAATCGCTGATTATTTTAACCCTGCGGCCAACAAGCCAGCCAGCGAGATGGAAATGCTGGGTATCCTGATTGCAGAAATTTTGCAGTCAGGCATGCCAGTGAATAATAAAGCCATTATTTCCAAACTCATTCATCGGCTTGAACTGGAAAGTGACAGGGAAATGCTGGATAGCTACCGCCAGCTGCTCGACCTCGTGGTCCACAAGACCCCGGATGATTTTTCGCTGTAAGACTGACTCCATGGAGGGAGTTCCCCCCTTTTTCTGGCATCTTTGCCCGTCGCCCGGTACTATCTGCCCCTCACCATGAGCCTGATCTTCCCGCCCTTCGCGCGGGAGCAAAACAACTAAAGAGCCTGCAGACCTTTATGACTCAAACCAATGATGTTGCCGCAACCGACGTTGTGGCGGGCGATATCAGTGTGGGGCGCGTTCTGCGTTCGCCTGCGTTGCTGACCCGCGAATGCCTTGCCGGGGTAATTACCGCGCTGGCATTAATCCCTGAAGTGATCTCCTTTTCCGTTATTGCCGGTGTAGACCCTAAAGTCAGTCTCATCGCCTCGGTCGTGCTCTGCCTGACCCTGTCGATACTCGGCGGACGCCCGGCGATGGTTACGGCGGCTGCCGGTTCTGTCGCACTGGTAATCGGACCGATGGTTCATCTGCACGGTGTTGAATATATTCTGCCCGCGGTAGTCATGGGCGGCGTGATTCAGATTCTGTTTGGCGTGGCCGGTCTGGCACGCATGATGCGCTACATCCCCCGCTCGGTGATGCTGGGATTTGTGAATGCGCTGGGCGTGCTGATTTTCTTTGCTCAGGTGCCGCACGTCTGGGGCCAGTCATCTCTGGTGTGGATCTTCTTTGTCGCGACCCTGGCAATCGTGCTGTTGTTACCGCGTCTGTTAAAGAGTGTTCCTTCTCCGCTGGTTGCCATTGTAGTGGTGACGGGCGTCGCGCTATTAATGGGCTATCGCATGCCGAACGTGGGCGATGAAGGACCGATGAGTCCTGGCCTGCCCGGTTTTAACAGCCTGCTGGTACCGCTTAACCTGCAGACTCTGCAGATTATCTGGCCCACCGCACTGAGTATCGCCTTTGTCGGGCTGATGGAGTCGCTGCTGACCGCCAAACTGGTCGATGACCTGACCGATACCCCGTCCAGTAAGCGCCGCGAATCCTGGGGTCTGGGTGTGGCAAATATCCTTGCGGGATTTTATGGCGGTATCGCCGGATGCGCGATGATAGGTCAGACTATCGTCAACGTTGAGCTGGGCCGTGCGCGCAGCCGCGTTTCAACCGTGGCCGCGGGTCTGGTGCTGCTGCTGCTGGTGACCGGACTGAGCCGGATAATGGCGCAAATTCCGATGGTAGTATTGGCCGGTATCATGATGGTGGTGGCAGTGAAAACCGTTAACTGGCATAGCCTGCAGCCCAACACACTGAAACGTATGCCGTGGTCAGAGACGCTGATTATGGTGCTGACAGTGGCGGTAACGGTCTGGACAGGAAATCTGGCACTGGGCGTACTCGCTGGAGTGATCCTGGCGATGCTGCTGTTTGCCCGCCGTATTGCACATGTCATTCATGCTGAACGTCAGCTGAGTGAAGATGGTAAGTCGGTACGCTATGAGGTACGCGGTCCGCTGTTCTTTGCCAGCAGCAACGATCTGTTTGAGCATTTTGATTATGCGCATGACCCGAAAAAAGTGACGATTGACTTAACGCACGCGCAGATCTGGGATGCATCCAGCGTCGCAGCGCTGGATGGTATTGAATATCGCTATCAGCGTTATGGTGCAGAAGTGACGATTGAAGGGCTGGATCCGCTCAGCACTGATTTCCATCAGCGCCTTACCGGTAATTTCGGATAAATAGCTCCATTCTGCTGCCTCTCCGGCAGCAGACTTTACTCTGCCTGTTGCCGCCGCGCCCGATAGCGGCCAACCATAGTAATCAGCGCCTGATAGATTAAACCAGCATAAAGACTTGTCAGAATCGCCAGGCCTGGCTCTTTACCCTGCTGATGCCATGACATAAACCACATGAATACGCCCCACAGTACAGAGAACACCAGCCATCCGCGGACGAACTTCATAATGCCATTCATAACGACTCCTCTTAAATAATGAACCACCTTAACCTGCTCCGGCCCAAAAAGCATCGCCCGTTTATTCGGGTTGAGAGACGTCTCATATAATCGCCACAAATTCTCTCTCTGGCTCGGACATGTTACCTCGTCCAGGTAATTTTACGGCGATTCTCTATACTCTACGTTCCGCTTACCTGATCAGGGAATTACGATGAAACGTATTGCTTACCTGTTATCGATGCTGGCTATACTTGCGACACTCACTGCCTGTGCACCACCACCGCCGGGCAGAGATGCACCACCGCCACCACCGCCAGGCAAAGAGGCCCCACCACCCCCTCCGGGCGGGCAGCAGCCGGTTGGCGCACCAGGCGGTGTTGGCCCGGCAGGACAACCGCAGGGATAGTCTGTTTCAGCCAGTCTGCGTTGCAGGCTGGCTAATGCCGAAAGGCGCAGCCGCAGGCTGACATTTCTCCTGGCGCAATTTTGCCAAAATGGGAGTGGCGACGCGCTAATTGCCCCTGTACTTGACTGCTGACTTCCTGCTGCCCCAACCAGCGATCTAACGCGTTGCCCATAATTTGCCTGATATCAGGTGACCAGCTGGTAAGATGCCAGGTAGAGCTTCGGGCTTCCTCACTGTCTCCAAATCCCGCCACCGCAATGTGGGCACCCTGACCAAAATCGCGGATTGCCTGTATCGCACCAAAGGCCAGCAGATCGTTTTCACAGAAGAGTGCCTGAATACGATCGGCGGCACGGGTCTTTTTCAAATAATCCATCATCGCCTGATACGCGCCGTCACGGTCATCTGCCTCTGAAGTCAGCACAGCATTCAGCACCCTGCCCGCCGCCTGTAGTGCCGTGCTGTAACCCTGCTTTTGCGCGCTTTCAACAGGCTGGCTTTGCATAAAGCCAAACCGCTGATGCCCTTCCGCGAGCAGTAATTCCGATGTTACTTCCCCTGCCCGCCGCGCATCAGCTTGCCGTTCAGGCTCCGCGTCAATCTCAAGCACCGGCAAATTGCAGGTATCTGTAATGCGGTTGCCGGGTAGCAGTATTACCCCCCGCATCGCAAGCGGTGTCGCCTGCCGGATGAGTGCTGTCAGTGCTTCTTCGCTATCGGCACTCAACAGCACGGTGATAGCACCGCGAACATTAAGTTGCCGCGTTACCTCGTCCAGCATTTTCTGTTGATACGGATTGAGCAACTGGCTGGCGACAATACCAATAACCGGCGGTAAAGCCGAAAGGGGTGAGTCATGTTTGAAAGGTCTGGTCATTGACGTTAACGTCTCTGCAACGGCAAATAATACCCACCACTTTACGATAAACCAACCTGTTTCAACAGGTTATGAAGTTCGACTCAGACTGCAAAAATGAATGAAATCAGATGTAATCAGGTTTGAATTGGCAAAGCAGTGACACGGATAATGAACGGTTATTCAGCACTGAGACGTGATGCCAGTTGAAAAGCATAAGGATGTGAGGTGCCAGCCATGCCAGATTCCGGGCACAAAAAAACCGCCTCTAGGGGGCGGCTTGACGACACTGCTTATCATTGATTTTATTGGTAAAGCGATATGGTGCCCGGGGCGGGACTTGAACCCGCACAGCCTTACAGCCGAGGGATTTTAAATCCCTTGTGTCTACCGATTTCACCACCCGGGCTGGGTGTAACTGGAGGCGCGTCCCGGAGTCGAACCGAGGTACACGGATTTGCAATCCGCTGCATAGCCACTCTGCCAACGCGCCTTAAACTATGATGCCGCCAGGTTAACCTGACATGCGAATCTGGAGCGGGAAACGAGACTCGAACTCGCGACCCCGACCTTGGCAAGGTCGTGCTCTACCAACTGAGCTATTCCCGCAATTTTCAGCAATCTTATCGAACCTGCTGATTTTGTTTATCTTCTGGCAGCCTGGCTGCCGTTCGATGCGATGCATTCTACTTAGATGACGCAATGAGTCAATAAAATTATCCTCACAGACCATCCGTTTGCTGCTTTTTAAATCGTATCGATCACGGTTCGAGCAAATCACCGCGCGCCGCGCTTAAATACTGGAACATCGACCAGAAAGTCAGCACTGCAGCAATGTATAACGCCACCACGCCAATCGCTACAACGGTGGCATCTGGGCGCCACAGCAGTGCGAAGAGAGACAACATTTGCGCAGTCGTTTTGACTTTACCAATCCAGGAAACAGAAACACTACTGCGCTTGCCAATCTCAGCCATCCATTCACGCAGCGCAGAGATAATGATCTCGCGGGCAATCATGGTTGCCGCTGGCAGAGTAATCCACCATGCGTGAAAATGTTCTGCCACCAGCACCAGCGCTATCGCGACCAGCACTTTATCAGCAACCGGATCGAGGAATGCGCCAAAGCGCGTCGTCTGCTTCCAGCGGCGCGCCAGAAAGCCATCAAACCAGTCGGTAACAGCAGCAAAAATAAAGATCAGTGCAGTAGCCAGCGGCGCCCAAATGAACGGCAGATAGAAAGCCAGCACAAAGAACGGGATGAGCACGACTCGAAACAGGGTGAGACACGTCGGGATGTTTAATTGCATATGCCGGTAACTGTCTGGATATAGGTAGAATTTAACCTATGTTCCTACATTGCCCCCCCCGTTTCAATGTTAGTGTTTCAAGGAATAGTATATTTTTTCTGCCAGCGCATGCGAGATGCCGGGTACATTTGCGATCTCCTCCACCGAGGCATTCATTAACGGTTGCAGGCCTCCCATGTACTTAAGCAGTTGCTGACGTCGTTTCGGCCCGACGCCTTCGATGCTTTCCAGTGCACTGGTGTTCTTCACTTTGGCCCGTTTTTTTCGGTGACCTGAAATTGCATGATTGTGAGCGTCATCACGAATGTGTTGAATCACATGCAGTGCAGGTGCATCAGGTGGCATCGAAACGCCCTCCCCTTCAGCCTCAAAGAACAGCGTTTCCAGACCGGCTTTACGGTCGCTGCCTTTAGCAACGCCGAGTAAAATGGGCTGGTTTTTATCCCAGGGCACATCCAGCTCGGCAAAGACCTGTATCGCCTGTGACAGCTGACCTTTACCGCCATCAATCAAAATCACGTCGGGGATCTTATCTTCTTCAATCGCTTTGCCATACCGGCGTCGCAACACCTGGTTCATGGCGGCGTAGTCATCTCCCGGCGTAATGCCGGTAATGTTGTAGCGACGATAGTCGGCACGCAGCGGACCATTCTGGTCAAACACCACGCAGGAGGCGATGGTCTGCTCACCCATGGTGTGACTGATATCAAAACACTCCATGCGTGTGATCTTGTCGAGCTCAAGAAACTCTGCCAGCGCATTCAGCCGCTGGTGGATGGTAGAGTGCTGAGACAGACGCGTGGTTAACGCTGTCGCGGCGTTGGTGCGCGCCAGCTTGAGATAGCGGGCGCGATCGCCGCGTGGCTTGCTTTGAATGTTAACCCGACGTCCCGCCAGTTCACTTAGGGACTCTGCCAGCAACTCGCGCTCTGGCAAGGTAAAGTCCAGCAGGATGTCGCCAGGCAGCGTACGTGCTTCACTGCCCTGCAGGTAGAACTGCCCGACGAAGGTCTGCACGACTTCGGCCAAATCAGTGTCCACAGGCACCTTCGGGAAGTAGCTGCGGCTGCCCAGCACTTTGCCCTGACGAATGAACAGCACGTGAAGACAGGCCATGCCCGCCTCATAAGCCACACCCATCACATCCAGGTCATCGCCCTGATTGGAGACAAACTGTTTTTCGGTGATGCGCCGCACGGCCTGAATCTGATCGCGCAGCCGGGCCGCTTCTTCGAAACGCAGGCCAATGCTCGCCTCTTCCATATGTTTAACCAGCTGGTTAAGCACCTGATCATCTTTACCGGCCAGGAACAGGCGCACATAGTCGGTCTGCTGCGCATACTCTTCCTCACTGACCAGCCCGGCAACACAGGGGCCGAGACAGCGACCAATCTGATATTGCAGACAGGGCCGGGAGCGATTGCGGTATACGCTATTTTCGCACTGGCGAATGGGGAAAACTTTTTGCAACAGTCCCAGCGTTTCACGCACCGCATAGCCGTTCGGGAACGGGCCAAAATATTCGCCTTTGGCATGCTTTGCCCCACGGTGCATCGCCAGTCGCGGATGAGTATCGCTGCTGAGAAAGATGTAGGGATACGATTTATCGTCGCGCAGCAGAACGTTATAGCGCGGCTGGTAGAGCTTGATGTAGTTATGTTCAAGCAGCAGCGCTTCGGTTTCGGTGTGGGTGACGGTGACATCGATGTGCTGGATATTGCTGACCAGCGCTTCGGTTTTTCGGCTGCCGACCTGAACGCGAAAGTAACTGGTCAGACGCTTCTTCAGGTCTTTGGCTTTGCCTACATAGATGACGGTGCCTGAGGCGTCATACATGCGGTAAACACCGGGCTTGCTGGTTACCGTACTCAAAAAGGCTTTGGAATCAAAAACGTCATTCACTACTGATTAACGGCTCCGCATTATAGAGGCCATGTCGAATGGCCAGATGCGTTAACTCTACATCGCCACTGATATTCAGCTTACTGAACATCCGATAGCGGTAACTGTTAACGGTTTTAGGACTGAGATTTAACTGCTCTGAAATTTCCGTCACCTTTTGTCCCCGGGTGATCATCAGCATAATCTGCAATTCCCTTTCCGACAAACAGCTAAAGGGGGATTCCGCTTTTTGCGGCTCAATCTGACTCAGGGCCATCTGCTGAGCGATGTCTGATGCGATATATCGCTGTCCGGCATTCACCGAGCGAATTGCATTGACCACTTCCTGGGGTGCTGCCCCTTTACTGAGGTAGCCTGCTGCCCCCGCCTGCATAACTTTAGCAGGCAGCGGACTTTCCGTATGAATAGTCAGCATAATGATTTTGATATCGGGATTGTAACGCACGATTTTGCGCGTCGCCTCCAGTCCGCCGATGCCAGGCATGTTCATGTCCATCAGGATCACATCAACCTGGTTAGCACGGCACCACTTAGCCGCATCCTCACCACAGTTGGCCTCTCCGACCACGGCCAGACCTTTAACATCCTCCAGGATGCGACGGATGCCGGTACGGACAAGTTCATGGTCATCAACAAGAAGCACACTGATCAACGGGGAAACTCCAGAGGCTGAAAAAGAGGAAGCGACTAACGATTTCAAGCGATAATCATACCCGCTTTTACCTCAAAAGCACATCAACAAAGTAAAACAGTCCTGGCTTAGCCTGTTCACTTTTAGCCTAGCCCAGCCTGAGTTCTCAGACATTTCCTGAAACAGAAAGCACCGTCAAACAATCCTTAAAGTCTCACTATTTCATGACATTAACAACTGGTACTACGGTTACCCGGCGCTGCAGTGACAGGTAATATCAGGTGGAAGGCTCTCGTTGATTACTTTCTGCGATTGATTAGTTGCACTGGACAAACCTGCTGTTTCAGACGAAACGAACCGGCTGCATCAGCAACATACTGACGCTGTGATATACTCACGCTCTGCTGTTCGGACAGATTGCCGACACGTTGTCATTCACCAAGGAGATACACATGAGCGATGAAGATTTTGCAACTTCGCAGGAAGCCCGGAAATTAGCGGATGAAATCGCGGGGCTGAAGATGATGATCACCCTGATCCTGAAAGGTATGGGCCAGGCTGATGCTGGAAAAGTGATTATCAACATGGAACGCTATGTACAGACGCTGGGTGACAAGCCTCAGGCGGAAGTGTTCAGCAACACCATTAAGCAGATTAAAACTGCCTACCGTCAGTAATTCTTTTGCCCCCAGTGGCGGGGGCATATACGCTAACTGTGCGCCTGCCAGTTAACGGAAACGCCCAGCGTTGGCAGTACCTCTTCCGGACTGAAACGCCTTGTTCCCCGATACTTCTCTGCCAGCGCTGGCTGTTCCACCGGAATCCTGATCGCAAACAGATTATCTTCTGACAGAATAAGTCCCGGCGTAAGCGGTTCATACACCACCCCATGCTGTTCAAACATCTTTTCCAGCATCGGCGTTGCCGAACTAATGATGTACTCCATGCCATTGAGTTCTGCCATCTGCACCGCGTGCCAGAGAATATTCAGCGGCAGTTCGGCGTCGACCTCCAGCCGGGCCGAGAAGCGCGACATTTCCCACACTCTCTCATGGCTGAAAGGCAGCACAATGCCTTCGCTCTGCTCAGGTTCAAACCAGGGCATCAGACGTGCACAGCCGCTGATTCCTTCACGCGCATTCCATGCGATCAACCAGGTCACATCTGAACGATCATAGCGATCATATTCCTGTCCTGGCGTACTCAGACGGGGCGGTATTGACCACCCTTCGCCGCGCGCAAAGACGCTGTAACGGTAGCTGCCGAGTTCGGCAAGCAACGAGGATGGCATATCCTTTAATTGCGTTTGCACTATTTTCATCATGCGCCTCTGACATCCCCATTTTTACAATGATTTCTTTGCGCCAGCCTGACACAGTCCCGGCGCAGGGTAGACAACAGACCTGTACAAAGGAACTGCCAAATGTGGCAGTTGTTTTATGTTCAAATCAGTCCGATTGCTGCTGCGTAGCAGGCAATCTGCGTTTTATTGGAAACATTGAAACGCTTTTGCATATTTTTTTGGTGAAAATTAACGGTATGTTCAGAGATGGATAAAATAAGAGAAATTTCGACCGCCGTTTTTCCTTCACCCGTCCATTTCAGAATTTCCAGCTCACGCTGACTAAACTCTTTTTTCAGTACCATCATTGCATCATCGCTAAAGCGTTCCAGCGTATCCAGGCTTAGTTCCGCTAAAAGGTGCAGTTTTACTTCAAGCTCTTCGTGGCAGAGCTTGAGAGGAATGGGCTGTTGCGATGATATAGATAATATACCAAGCGCGCGATTTGGTGCCATTGCAGAGCAAGAAAATCCGCTCTGCAGCCCATACTCTCTTGCCTCACGCCACAGATTGCCGGCACCAGCGAACATTTCTTCTGTCCACATCAACCCTCTTCCCGGTCGCTGACACAGCGAGAGTACCGGATCGACAGCGTAATAATTCTGCTTCTCATAACGTTTAACCCATAATTTGGGATAGGTGCTATGCAGATGAATACGCGGCCGGCTAAAGGGCACCGGATGCTGAATCAAAAAAGCGAAATAATCGAAACCTAATGACTCAGTAAATTGTTGCAATAATGGCTTCAAATCAGAACATGCCATTAATGCCTGAAATTGTTGTTTCACCTCAATTCGCCAGGCGAAATAATTTTCAGTACTCATATTGCCTCAACGTTAATTTCACTCGCTCTTGCGGAAATATTCATTCGGATTCATCGGATAAATTAAATTAGCATAAGTCATTTAATTCATCGTCAGGGATGAACCCGTCGCCCTGCGGGGCCAATTAACCTTTCACCTTGTGAGCGGAGTGAAAAAGCTTGCTGGCAATGGTAATGTGAGGTCGATCACAGCAATTTCAATCACCCCATGAGAATAAGATTTTTCTGATAGGATTTCAATCCCCGATATCGGGCATCACTTTATCATTTGCCAGTAATTTCAGATAAAGATATTCAATAACGCGTCACATCGCTGAGTAAATAACGAGTAAACAATGTGTTAAATAGCGATTACAAGCGAGACGGCAGGCCTGGTTGACTGACATATTTTTCATCAGGAAATAAGCGCGGCTTAGTTATTGTCGCCTTAAGTCCAGGCACTGGCAGCCAGTTATGTGGCTGTTTTACTCATCTTCACGACAGATTCCCGGCTTCCGGCAGGTATTCAGCAGGTCATGATGGCACATCTACCTTCATTTTTTGCCTCTCTTCATCAGGCCTGGCCATGCGCTGTTAATAAGAACATTCTGCTCATGCATTGCATGGCGATATTCTCTTCTGAAGCCTTCCCATCACGGCAGGACTTTTCTGTTTATCTGCCCTCACTAAGCCCTGGCCGGGAAAATCAGCTTCACTCCTCTCCCGGTGTCAATAATGCTATAGCACAAAACACTATTTATAGCATCTGTACATCAATTACTGATTCTCTTTTAATCAATTAAATCACTTTATCGATAGCCATAAACCGGAACCACATAAAATAGATTTACGGAATAAAAATCGCCCATCACGCTTAAGACAAATTCATATTAATACGATTATTCTTACAAGTAAGATCGTGAAAAAATTTCATTATAACGTGGAGCCTCTTAGCACCATCGATGCTGAAAAATCGCGCAATCCATTAATCCCTCAGGCGTAGATTTATTTTAAATAATGGATCTGAAAAAGGCGCTTTTTCGCCACCCTAATCTGTCGTCAGGCTAAATCCCGTGTGATTCGGGTTCTGCGATGAAAACTGGGTGGGTTTTGCAAACGCTGTCAGAACATTCCTTAACCAAACACGGTATTAATCCTGTCTGATGATTTATCGGCAGTACCCTGCTCCTCGCATACCCAGATGAAAATGTGAGGCATGTGCAGCATTGTAATCCGGGCCGAGCGCATTGCCGAACACCTCACAGCCGCCACGCCACAACGTATGTAACATCGCCGCCTTTTCTTCTGGCTGTTGCCAGTGACGACTGACCTCAAGCCGCTGACCATCAGCCAGCTGAAAGCCTGTGACATCCCACGCATCGGCGGTGGCATGCTCGCTAAGCCGCCCTTGTGTGCGGTGATAGATGTTACGACAGGCATAGCTGCCGACATGCGTAATTCGTACCAGCGGACTGTGCATATCCCTGGCGGTCTGTTCACGACTGTGAAGCGCATACATCGTACTGGCGACCGCCATAGGACAGCTGGCGAGAAAACTGCTACTGAGGCTGATCGGACCGAATTTCTGGATCCTCAACGGATGAGTAAGCGGGCATTTACCTGTTACAGGTGGACGCTCAGTGAAACTGACCCAACCCGCCTGTTGAGCACGACGCATCACGTCCAGACATTCGTCCGGATCGCTGGCCAGCCTTTTCATCTTAATCTGCGTCATCCAGCCCGGCGGGTCGGTGACAGAGAGCGGTATAAACGGATTGAACTGCGGCGGCAGATGCTGCTTAAGCCAGGGTAAGCTGCCCCACCCCAGCGCGATTAACAGCAGAAACAGGATAAGCGTACGCATAGTCCCCTGTGCAGCATGATGATAAGCAAAAAAAAAGTGTAGGGGCAAAAAACCCTTTACGCCGTCTGCCTGACATTACGTGATGAATCATTACTCAGACTGACGCAGTAATAACCAGAATGACCCGCTGCCACCGTCATTGCGCCTGACCGGTATCACATCAGGTAAAAAATTGTTACCGGCTTTGGGGTGACTTCCTCTATCTTATCCGACTTGCCCTCAGGCAGATGCCTTAACTAACAGCCAGCAGAGCTGACACAACATCAAGACAGGAAAGACAATTCTATGGTTGATCAATCTAAAGAAACCGCACGCACCCAGGATGCGCCTGATAAATTACAGCGCAACCTGCACAACCGTCACATCCAGCTAATCGCCATCGGTGGCGCTATCGGCACCGGCCTGTTTATGGGTTCCGGTAAAACCATCAGCCTGGCCGGTCCCTCGATCATTTTTGTCTACATGATTATCGGCTTTATGCTGTTCTTTGTGATGCGCGCCATGGGGGAGTTGCTGCTCTCCAACCTTGAGTACAAATCTTTTAGCGATTTTGCGGCTGACCTGCTTGGTCCGTGGGCGGGATATTTTACTGGCTGGACTTACTGGTTTTGTTGGGTGGTGACAGGCATCGCTGACGTGGTGGCCATCAGCGCCTATTTCCAGCTCTGGTTTCCGGGCTTCTCAATCTGGATGAGCGCTCTGCTCTGCGTAGTGGTTTTTCTGGCGCTGAACATTGCCACCGTCAAGCTGTTTGGCGAAATGGAGTTCTGGTTCGCAATCATTAAAATCGTCGCCATTGTGGCGCTGATCGTGACCGGGATTGTGCTGGTGTCTGTTCACTATCCTTCACCGGGTGGCGGCACGGCGGCACTGAGCAACATCTGGGATCACGGCGGGATGTTCCCGAAAGGTCTCAGCGGCTTCTTTGCCGGGTTTCAGATTGCGGTGTTTGCCTTTGTCGGTATTGAACTGGTGGGCACGGCAGCAGCTGAAACCCACAATCCGCATAAAGTCTTACCGCGTGCTATCAATGCGATTCCACTCAGGGTGATCATGTTCTACGTGCTGGCACTGATGGTCATTATGGCGGTAACGCCGTGGACCCAGGTCATGGCCGATCGCAGTCCGTTTGTTGAGATGTTCGTCCTGATTGGTCTGCCTGCTGCAGCGAGTATCGTCAACTTTGTGGTGCTGACCTCTGCCGCCTCTTCAGCCAACAGCGGTATCTTCTCCACCAGCCGTATGCTCTATGGCCTGTCGCAGCAGGGTGTCGCCAGTCGCGCGTTTGGCCGGCTTTCCGCCCGTGCGGTCCCTACCACGGGTCTGTTTTTCTCCTGCCTCTGCCTGCTGATTGGCGTAGCGTTGATCTATTTGATCCCGGATGTCATGAAGGTCTTTACGCTGGTGACGACCGTCTCCGCCATCCTGTTTATGTTCGTCTGGACCATCATTCTGTGCAGCTACCTGGCCTACCGTAAAAAGCATCCGCAGCGCCATGCGGAGTCGGCCTTTAAGATGCCGCTCGGCAAATTCATGTGCTGGGTTTGCATGGCCTTCTTCGCCTTTGTGCTGGTGCTGCTGACGCTACAGGAAGATACGCGCCAGGCGCTGATGGTTACGCCACTCTGGTTTGCCCTGCTGGGTGTGGGCTGGATGCTGCGTAATCGTCGCAGCCGCTAATCGGTAACAGCATGGAAAAAGCCCGGTCATCTGACCGGGCTTTTTTACAGGCGCTCGCCCAGTGACGAGAAAATGGCGGATAAAGAGGGGCGTTCATAAGGTAAACGCTGTGGCCGTGCATCGGGATGCTGAGGCGAGCCCAGACCAAAGGTGAACGTATAGCTATCGCCTTCGCCCATACGAAGGTCGGCAATTGTCGTCTCTCCATCCTGCTCACGCAGGGCGTAAAAACCGTGGCTGAACCAGGCGACACGTTCTGCATACCAGCTGCCCCGAAAAGCGTCAAACAGCTCAGGATGCCGCGGATACCATGTCACCTGCAGGGGACGCGACGGCGAGAGCAGTGACCAGTAAGCTTCGCCGTAGCGTTCCGGCGTCATAATCACGCTGCGCCAGACCAGCGTATTAAACGCAGTGGGCGTTACCAGCACGTGATTAGCCGCAATCCCCTGTGTCGTCAGCGACGCCCGAATTTGCCAGCCTGCCACGCCCTGAATCACCACGCTCCAGACCAGATACAGTGTACTCAGCGTCAGTCCGACACGGTTACCGCGGATGCCTTTGTCACCGCGACGCCAGAGCGCAACGCCCAGCCCTGTCAGCAGTGGAAATGTATAAAGGGGATCAACGATATAAATACTGCCGATGGCATAGGGATAATCGGTGAGTGGTAGACCAAGCTGGGTACCATAAACCGTCATCAAATCAAGCAGCGGATGGGTAATCAGAGCCAGCCAGATCGCAGGCCACCATGCCAGCCACTTCACCCGCTGACGACACAGTGCTGCTACGAGCCAGGCAATCAGTGGCGATGCCAGCGTAAGCCAGAGCAACGCATGCGTTTCTGTGCGATGCAGCGTCATGTTGCGTATCGCATCGCCGTGGTCAATAAACACATCCAGATCGGGTAAGGTGCCGCAGACACCGCCCACCAGCGCGGCCTGCCAGATCGGCGCCCGTCGTCCCATCACGGCAACACTGACTGAGGCACCCAGTACGAACTGCGAAACAGAATCCATTAATTCACTCCGTTACCGAACGATGAATGTGGCCCGATTTAGCGTACGCGAATCCCTTCAATGATCATGCGCTGAACATTATCAACAGCCTGGTCGAAAAACGCCGGATCGCTGAGTGTCTGACCGGTGACAGCCTCAACCTGGGTAGCAAAATCGGCGTAATGCTGTGTGGTGGCCCATAGCATAAAGATCAGATGCTGCGGCTGAACGCCTGCCAGCCGTCCCTCATCAATCCAGCGTTCAATAATGGCCGCCTTGTCATCCACCAGTTGCTTGAGATCGCCCGCCAGCTCACCTTTCAGCAGCGGTGCGCCCTGCAGCATCTCCAGACAGAACAGCCGCGAAGCCTGAGGATGATCGCGCGACACTTCCAGCTTCAGCCGGATGTAGCGCCGAATAGCGACGAGCGGATCCTGATCGTGGGCCAGGGCACGCAACGGCGCCAGCCAGACATCCAGAATCTGCTTAAGCACCGCCACATAAAGCACTTCTTTTGAGGGAAAATAGTAGAGCAGATTGGTTTTAGAGACATCGGCCAGCTCAGCCACCTTATCAAGGCTGGTGCCGTGAATGCCAAACTGTGAAAAGAATGTTAACGCCGCTTCCAGTATAGCGGCCCGCTTCGCTGCAACCGCACGCGATCGACGCGTTGGTTTTTTTTCATCGGTATTCACAGGTTTACCTCATCCATCTGGTGTCAGCGCATCATAGCAAAGGGATTCATTGCTGCCCAATCCACGACCTGCACCTTTTTTGCCCAGGTTGCATGTAAAACGTGCAGCGAATTTTGACCAGATGGTCCGAAATGGACCAGTGACTCCACTTACCTCTTTCGGGTTAAATTTAACTCATTGTTATTTAAAACAATAAAAAATGTGGCACACAGTTTGCAGAATTGTGACTGAGCGCAGCCCACAAGGACGTAGCAGGATGCAGTGCAGCGCGTGAAATACCTTTCCCCCATCGCAACGAGGTTTCACATGAAGATAGGCGTCTTTATTCCGATTGGTAACAATGGCTGGCTGATTTCATCCAATGCGCCGCAGTACATGCCAACGTTTGAACTGAACAAAGCCATTGTGCTGAAAGCAGAGCATTACCATTTCGACTTTGCGCTCTCGATGATCAAACTGCGCGGCTTTGGCGGTAAAACAGAATTCTGGGATCATAACCTGGAGTCATTCACGCTGATGGCAGGCCTGGCTGCTGTCACGTCACGTATTGAGATCTATGCCACTGCGGCCACCCTGACGCTGCCTCCGGCCATTGTGGCGCGCATGGCGTCCACCATTGATTCCATTTCAGGCGGTCGTTTCGGTGTCAACCTGGTAACCGGCTGGCAGAAACCAGAATATGAACAAATGGGAATGTGGCCTGGCGATGAGTACTTCGGCAGCCGTTATTCTTATCTGACCGAGTACGTTACCGTGCTGCGTGACCTGTGGGGCACCGGAAAATCGGACTTTAAAGGTGAGTTCTTCACCATGAACGACTGCCGCGTCAGTCCGCAGCCACAGCGCCCGATGAAAGTTATCTGCGCCGGACAGAGCGATGCCGGCATGGCCTTCTCTGCTCAGCACGCCGATTACAACTTCTGCTTCGGCAAAGGTGTGAACACCCCTTCTGCATTCAGCTCGACCTCGATTCGCATGAAGCAGGCCGCTGAAAAAGCGGGTCGCGATGTCGGCTCCTATGTGCTGTTTATGATCATTGCTGCCGAAACTGACGAAGAAGCGCGGGCTAAGTGGGAACACTACAAAGCGGGAGCGGATGAAGAGGCGCTTTCATGGCTTACCACCCAGAGTCAGCAGGACACCAAATCGGGCAGTGACACCAATGTACGTCAGATGGCGGATCCGACCTCAGCGGTCAATATCAATATGGGCACCCTGGTCGGTTCATACGCAAACGTAGCGCGGATGCTGGATGAAGTGGCGCAGGTTGAAGGCACGCACGGCGTGCTGCTGACCTTTGATGATTTCCTGGAAGGTATTGAAAACTTCGGTCAGCACATTCAGCCCCTCATGACCTGTCGTAGTGACCTGCTTGATGCACAGCAGGAGGTGGCATGATGAGTACCGTTTATTGCGCCCATACTCAGGCGCTTCCTCAGGTCGAACTGCCTGCCCGTCCAGAGCCGATCGCCTTTCCGCCAGGTCAGACAGCGCTGATTGTTGTGGATATGCAGAATGCCTACGCCACTGAAGGAGGTTACCTCGATCTGGCCGGGTTTGATGTGTCTGCCACGAAACCAGTGATTGCGAAAATTCATCAGGCGGTGACTGCGGCCCGTGCCGCTGGCGTTCAAATCATCTGGTTCCAGAACGGCTGGGACAGTGACTATGTTGAAGCGGGTGATGCCGGTTCCCCTAACTTCCACAAATCGAATGCGCTAAAAACCATGCGCAAACGGCCTGAACTGCAGGGCACGCTGCTGTCGAAGGGCGGCTGGGATTACGCGCTGGTGGATGAACTGGTGCCGCAGCCGGGTGACATTGTGCTGCCAAAATCGCGCTACAGCGGTTTCTATAACACCTCACTTGACAGCACGCTGCGCAGTCGCGGGATCCGGCATCTGATTTTCACCGGCATCGCCACCAACGTCTGTGTCGAATCGACACTACGCGACGGCTTCTTCCTGGAATATTTCGGTGTGGTACTGGAAGACGCCACCTACCAGGCGGGTCCGCCCTTTGCACAGCAGGCGGCCCTGTTCAATATCGAAACCTTTTTTGGCTGGGTATCGGATGTAGATACCTTCTGCGAAAGCCTGAATACCCGCTAATCCACTAAAAGGACGTCACTATGCCGAAAAGTATCATTGTTCCGCCAGGCACCACCACACCTATCGCCCCGTTTGTCCCCGGCACGCTGGCGGATGGCGTGGTCTATGTCTCAGGTACGTTGCCGTTTGATGGTGACAACAATGTCGTCCATGTGGGTGACGCCGCCGCGCAGACCCGCCACGTGCTGGACACGATTAAAAAGGTGATTGAGACCGCCGGTGGCAGCATGGCTGATGTGACTTTTAACTCGATCTTCATCACCGACTGGTCGAATTACGCCGCGGTGAATGAGGTTTACGCCGAATACTTCCCGGGTGAAAAACCGGCACGTTTCTGCATTCAGTGCGGACTGGTCAAGCCTGACGCGCTGATTGAAATCGCCAGCGTGGCGCACATCGGCAAACCGGAGGTCTGATGCAGCTGGATTTTCTGGGTCTGCAAAACCCTGAGGCACCGACGCTGGTGCTCTCTTCGGGTCTGGGCGGGGTGGCGGGTTTCTGGCAGCCACAGCTGGCGGCACTGACCGCACGCTATCGGGTCGTGCTCTATGACCAGCGCGGGACCGGTCGCAGCGCGGAGAGTTTACCGGAAGGTTACAGCATGGCAATGATGGCCGCAGAGCTGGCCGAGGCGCTGGCGCAGCACGGCATCCTGCGCTTCAGCCTGATCGGTCACGCGCTGGGCGGTCTGGTGGGGATGCAGCTGGCGCTGGATTATCCGGATCGGATTGAAAGGATCGTGGTAATTAACGGCTGGCTGACACTGCATCCGCATACCCGCCGCTGCTTCCAGGTACGGCAGGATCTGCTGCTCAATGTCGGCGTCGAGGCTTTTGTTCGTGCTCAGCCGCTGTTTCTCTATCCTGCGGAGTGGATGGCAGAGCATCAGACGCGGCTGGAGCAGGAGGATAGCCATCACATCACCCATTTTCAGGGGATGGAAAACCTGATGCGTCGGCTGCACGCCCTGATGAGCGCCGATTTCAGCGCACGGGCCGCCGCCATTCCGCAACCGGTGCTGGTGATTGCCAGCCAGGACGATCTGCTGGTGCCGTGGAGCTGCTCAACCGAGCTGGCCGCGACGCTGCCCAACGCCACTGAACAGATGATGGCCTGGGGCGGCCACGCCATGAGCGTCACCGACCCTGAAAAATTTAATGCCCTGCTGCTGCAGTGGCTGGATCAGACTGATGACGTGCAGCCGCTGCAGCGCGTCGCAGGATAACCCTTTCGCGGAGAACACTATGAGCCTGGAAACCCTTACCCCAGCCGTTGAGAAAACTGAGTTTCGTAATGCGATGTCGCGGCTGGGTGCTGCGGTCAACATCATTACCACTGAAGGACCGGCTGGCCGCGCAGGCTTTACCGCTTCTGCTGTGTGCAGCGTCACTGATTCGCCACCGACGCTGCTGGTCTGCCTGAATCGCTCTGCCTCGGTTTACTCTGTATTCCGCGAAAACATGCAGCTCTGCGTCAACACGCTGGCTGCAGGACACGAAACGCTTTCCAATCTTTTCGGCGGAAAAACGCCAATGGCTGATCGTTTCATTGCGGCTGAGTGGTCAACGGCCGTGACCGGATCGCCGGTACTGAGCGGCGCAGTGGCCTCCTTTGACTGTCGTATCACGCAGATTGTCAGCGTCGGTACGCATGACACGCTGTTCTGTGAAGTCGTGGGCCTGGTTCGTAACGATGATACCCACGGCCTGGCATGGTTTGACCGGGGATATCATCCCCTGATGCGGCAGGATGCCTGTTAACACTTCCCTGTAACCCACCGGCATTCATCACGCTCTGGAGTAGACGATGGCACGATCCTGGTTTCCGCAATGGCAAAAGAAGTCGGCACTAACAGAAAACGGTATTATCGCCCCGGATGAGACACTCCCTCTGGGACAAACGCTGGTGCTGGGTTTACAGCATGCGGTGGCGATGTTTGGCGCAACGGTGCTGATGCCGCTGCTGATGGGGCTGGATCCCAATCTGGCGATTCTGGTCTCGGGTATTGGCACGCTGCTGTTCTTCTTTATTACCGGTGGTCGGGTACCCAGTTATCTTGGGTCAAGCGCCGCCTTTGTTGGCGTGGTGATTGCGGTAACCGGCTTCAGTGGTCAGGGACTGAATCCAAATCTCAGCGTGGCGCTGGGCGGTGTCATCGCCTGTGGCGTTCTTTACACGCTGATTGGGCTGGTGGTAATGAAGTCAGGCACGCGCTGGATCGAAAACCTGATGCCGCCGGTAGTGACAGGCGCGGTGGTGATGGCGATCGGGCTGAATCTGGCTCCAATCGCGGTTCACAGCGTCTCTGCCTCTTCATTCGACAGCTGGGTCGCGGTGATGACCGTGCTCTGTATCGGTCTGGTGGCGGTGTTTACCCACGGGATGATTCAGCGTCTGCTGATTCTGGTCGGCCTGATTCTGGCGTGGGCGATCTATGCGATTCTGACCAACGGTCTCGGACTGGGCAAACCGGTCGATTTTACGATGCTGTCACAGGCTGCCTGGTTTGGCCTGCCGCACACCACCGCACCCACTTTTGATCTGCAGGCGATGGTGCTGATTGCGCCGGTGGCGATCATTCTGGTGGCTGAAAACCTCGGGCATCTGAAAGCGGTGGCGGGCATGACCGGCCGTAACCTCGATCCTTACATGGGACGTGCTTTTGTCGGGGATGGACTGGCCACCATGCTCTCTGGTTCGATCGGCGGAAGTGGCGTGACGACCTATGCCGAGAATATTGGCGTGATGGCCGTGACTAAAGTCTACTCCACGCTGGCATTTGTTGCGGCGGCCATCATCGCTATCCTCGCCGGTTTCTCGCCGAAGTTTGGTGCGCTGATCCACACCATTCCGGCCCCGGTAATTGGCGGCGCATCCATTGTGGTGTTCGGACTGATTGCGGTGGCAGGCGCACGCATCTGGGTGCAGAACCATGTTGATTTTGGTCAGAACAGCAACCTGATTATGGTCGCTACCACGCTGGTTCTTGGTGCAGGGGATTTCGCGCTGAAAATCGGCTCTTTCACACTTGGTGGAATCGGTACCGCCACGTTTGGCGCGATTATCCTGAATGCCATTCTGCGACGCCGCAGTGGGGCATCGCAGGAAAAGCCGCTTGCGCGGCAGCAGGGTTAACTACTCCAGCGGTGTGGCTACAGGCTGCACCGCTTTTTTTCGTTTCAGCCGCAGCTCACTGACGATCACCCCGCAGACGATCAGCGCCCCACCCAGTAACGCAAGCGCAGGCAGGCGCTCACCCGCAATACGTCCTACTACCCCAGCCCATACTGGCTCTCCGGCATAAATTACCGTGGCACGGGTTGGCGAAACGCTGCGTTGCGCCCAGTTCATGGTGACCTGAATCAGCGCACTGGCCGCACCCAGTCCCAGAGCACTGAGCAGCAGTGGTGTTGATATTGCGGGCACCGTCTCGCCATTGGGGACCATCAAAACAAAGGCAGACACAGACGCCACCGCCAGCTGGATCAACGTCACGCGGCGTACATCGACCTTGCCGGCATAACGACTGATCAGGATGATCTCGGCGGCAATTGCCAGCGTGCTGAGCAGCGTCGCTATTTCACCAGCATTCAGGCTAATACGGCCATCCTGCGGCCCGGCCACCAGCAGTAATCCGGTAAACGCCAGCACAATCCCCAGCCATGACATGATGCCCGGCGGACGGCGTAAAAACAGCCACTGTAGCAACGGCACCACCGGAACATAAAGTGCGGTAAGGAAAGCAGATTGACTGCTGGAGATGGTCTGCATTCCCCAGGTCTGCAGGCCATAGCCACCGGCGATCGACAGGCCTATCAGCGTGCCCGCTTTCACCTCCAGCCAGGTCATGCCCGCCAGATACCGCCGGAAAAAAAAGGCCAGCAGTAGCGCGGCGGTGGCAAAACGCAGGCCAACAAAGAAGAATGGACCGGAGTGCTGCATCGCCCGATGCACCACCAGAAAGGTGCCGCCCCAGATCATGGTGATAAAAAGTAATACCAGCTCCTGCCGCGTCAGGCGCAGGGTTAAACCGCGGGGTGTGTCCGACATAATTCACCTGATGATGTGTCCGGACGATATTGTGGTGAGAGCGAGGAGGAAAAGCAACGACGTTCACCGCCGGTAAGCGCCGGCGGTGAACGCCAGGTTATGCGTCCGCTTTTTTAGGGCTGCTGCGTCCCCCTTTCTCACCGGCGCGTGCTGCGCGCTGCGGATCATTTTTAAAATTACCGCCGCTGTTTTTTCCGCCTTTACGTCCCGCTTCAGCGGCACGCTCACGGTTTTCAGCAAAATTTCCTGAACCTCCACGATGTGCTGTCATGATTTGCTCCTTTCGCGTGGTGCGATTAATAAAGAACCAAAAGCAGAAGGCTGAAGTGCGAAACCAGCCCATGCTTAAATAATAGCCAGACTCTGCATAAACTCATCATGCAGTCACATTTCGCAACAGAGTAATCACCAGTAATTTGCTTAAAGAACGAACATTACGCCGGTTTATCACCGATTATCTGCAGGATTATTGCCCGATTCATTCGCCACGATGTCTGTATCGCCTGCGTAAAACAAAAGCTCTTCTATACTTTTTCTGGACGTCAAAACCACCTGGAGAGATTTATGGCCAAGATTCTGGTGCTCTACTACTCGATGTACGGACATATTGAAACAATGGCGAACGCAGTTGCAGAAGGCGCTCGTCGGGTTCCCGGCGCGGAAGTGGATATCCTGCGGGTACCAGAAACAATGGAGGCCGATCGCTTTGCACAGGTGGGCGGCAAAACCAATCAGCAGGCTGCAGAAGCTTCGCCTGAGATGCTGCCGCACTATGACGCAATTATCGTCGGTACCCCGACCCGCTTTGGCAACATGGCCGGGCAGATGCGGACGTTCTGGGATCGCACTGGCGGTCTCTGGGCATCGGGTGCACTGTTTGGCAAGGTTGCCAGTGTCTTTACCTCAACCGGTACTGGCGGCGGTCAGGAACAGACTATTACGTCAGTCTGGACCACTCTGGCCCATCACGGCATGGTCATCGTTCCTATCGGCTACGGAACCAAAGAGCTGTTTGATATTTCTCAGGTTCGTGGTGGCACACCCTATGGTGCGACCACGCTGGCGGGCGGCGATGGCTCGCGTCAGCCTACAGAGGCGGAACTCAATATTGCCCGTTTTCAGGGTGAACATGTTGCCGGACTGACTGTGAAACTGCAGGACTGATTTAATCAAGGAGAAAAGTATGTCTACTGAACAATCGAAAGCACATCACGTTGGCGAATGGGCAAGTTTGCGTCATACCTCCCCTGAAATTGCCGAGGCCATTTTCGAAGTGGCGAATTACGATGAAAGACTGGCAGAAGAGATCTGGCGTCAGCAAGGCAGCGACGATGTGCTCATTCGCGCCTTTGAAAAGACCGATAAAGATCTCCTGACCTGGGATGATAAGCCCGTAGAACGTAAGAACGTCTGATTCAGGGGCGGGAATTTCCCGCCCTCACTTTTTTAGCTCACCAAGGAGTACGTTATGTCTTCCTATCAAAGCATTAATCCCGCAAACAATGAATTGCTGAAAAGCTGGCCTTCACATGATGAATCGGCTGTCAGCCATGCGCTGGACGTGGCCGATCGTCTTTTCCACTCTTCATGGAGCAAAGGTGAAATTCAGCCACGTCTGCAGGTATTGAAAAAACTGGCTGACCTGATTGATAGCCGCGCGGAAGAGCTGGCAACCATCGCCAGTAAAGAGATGGGTAAGCTGATTGGTCAGAGTCGTGGCGAAGTGAAAATCTGTTCACAGATTGCCCGCTACTACGCAGAGCATGCCGAACGTATTCTGCAGCCGCAGGCCTATCCCAGCGAGCTGGGCGAGGCCTGGGTTGAGTATCACCCGATTGGCGTGTTAGTTGCCGTCGAGCCGTGGAACTTCCCTTACTATCAGCTGATGCGCGTACTGGCACCTAACCTGGCGCTGGGCAACCCTGTTCTGGCGAAACATGCCAATATTGTGCCGCATTGTGCCGATGTGTTTGAAAAACTGGTTCGTGAAGCGGGTGCGCCTGAAGGGGCCTGGACTAACCTGTTCATATCAAACGAGCAGGTTGCCGATCTGATTGCTGACGATCGCGTGCAGGGTGTTGCCCTGACCGGTTCAGAGCGCGCAGGAAGCGCCGTTGCTGAGCAGGCTGGTAAGTATCTTAAGAAATCGACGCTGGAACTGGGCGGCAATGATGTGTTTGTGGTGCTGGATGATGCGGATCTTGACGAAGCCGTGCGTCAGGGCGTGCAGGCACGTCTCAGCAATTGCGGTCAGGTTTGTACTGCCGCAAAACGCTTTATTTTGCATGAGAAAATTGCCGATCGCTTTATCAGCCAGTTCAGTGCTGCGCTGAGTTCTGCAACGCTGGGCGATCCGCTGGATGAGAAAACCACACTTGGCCCGCTCTCTTCTGCTGATGCACATGACCGCCTGGTGAAACAGGTCGATGAAGCGGTCGCTAATGGCGCAACACTGGTGACAGGCGGTAAAGCGGCAGAGGGCGCGGGTTGCTTCTATCAGCCAACCATTCTCACTGGCATCACCCCGGATAATCCTGCTTATTATCAGGAGTTCTTCGGTCCTGTGGCGCAGGTTTATGTCGTCGGCGACGATAATGCGGCTGTGGCGCTGGCAAACGACTCGCACTACGGTCTGGGTGGCTCAGTCTGGACGCGGGATACGGCTCGCGGTCGTAAACTGGCTTCCGCCATTGAAACCGGGATGGTGTTTATCAACTCGCAGAGCGACACCTCAGCGGAACTGCCTTTTGGTGGTGTGAAACGTTCAGGCTATGGCCGTGAACTCTCTGATCTGGGTATCAAAGAGTTTGCTAACCAGAAACTGGTCGTTGTGGCGGGTTAATCGCCCTGCAGCCATAAAAAAACCCCGTTTCGACGGGGTTTTTTATTATGGGTCGCTACAGCGCAATTACTGCGTTGCCGCTGACTTTGATTCGTCGTTGTGCACTGTGGCAGGCTTATTCGCAGCGTTAGCCTGGTCAGCTTTCGCGTCACTGGCTGAGGCTGCTTTGTCTTCCTTCGCTTTCTCAGCAGCGGCTTTATCCGCTTTTGCCTTTTCAGCAGCGGCTTTTTCCGCTGCCGCTTTATCCGCTTTAGCCTTCTCAGCGGCTTCTTTATCCGCTTTTGCTTTCTCAGCAGCCGCTTTATCTGCTTCAGACTTCTCAGCGGCAGCTTTGTCGGCTTCAGCTTTCGCTTTGGCTGCGGTCGCTTTATCCGCTTCAGCTTTATCAGCAGCAGCGTCATTCGTCGCTGCGGCTTTTGCGCTGTCGTCGTCAGACTGTGCTGCCGGTTGTGGTGCCGCCGCAGGTTGCATTGGCGTGCCCTGCAGCGCAGCATTCAGCGCCTGAGAGAACTGATCCCAGCTGCAATAGCCGTTTGCATCCGTCTCACAACCCGCCAGTTGCAGCGTAACGCGCTTCGGTGGGTTTTTCAGACTCAGCACGTCAGCGTTGCGCAGCTGATCGGCCGTCTGATAGACATACTCGACTTTGAGCAGGTCTTTATCCGTTTTCGCATCATGCCAGCGTTCGAAAACAACCTGGCCGCCAATCGGCGTTTTTTCGTAAGTATCAGGCAGCTCATATGGTTTGACCTGCAACGCGCTCAGCAGCGAGGCGATATTCGAGTCATGACCCACCATCAGCGTGATTTTCGGCGCGTTAGCTTTGTCCTGATCCACTAACTGACTGCGGATGTAATCCACCAGTGGGGCCGCCACTTCACGGGAAACGTCCGGGCTGGTGAACAGGGCGTCCTGATAACCATTTTTAATGGCTGACAGCTCTTTCCACTGTTCAGGCGTCTTGATCTGGCCCCATGCAACCTGATCCAGCGGGAATCCTTCGTAATACTGCAGCGTAAACGCATCCATCAGGGAGTTACCCACTTTCAGCGGGCCACTGACAGTTGGCTCTTTACCGTTTTCAGCGCTGAAGGTGTTCTGGCCGCTGCTGAGATCGCACTGCTTTTTATTGTTGCAGGCAGGCGATGCTTTATAGTCGACAATCTTTTCCAGGCGCTGGAAAGCAGGTTTCAGCGACAGTTTTTCATTTGCTGCGGTCATCGCGGCCAGTGCTTTCTTATTGAAAGCATCGCTGCCATCGGTGATGACCGGATTAAAGATAGGATCCATGGAGCCCATTTCATCCTGGTGTGTGACCGCGACGTCACAGCCTGGGAAGGCACCATTAACAAAGAACTGAGCCGTCGCAACGGTGCGTTGCAGGCTGTTAGCGTAGACAAAGACGTTATTACTGTCAGGACAGCTGCCGTTCTTCACCAGGCCCTGCTGTGCCAGCCACTGACGGGTGTAATTACCCATGTAGACTTCCAGCACGCCACCTTTAGTGGTCAGCTGTCCGCCGGGAACATCCCACTGCGGCCAGCTTTTTTTGGTGGACTGTTCCAGCACGCTGCCATTATCGGCCAGTGGCGCACGCAGATTGTGACGACTCAACATCAGCACCTGTTGCAGCTGCATGTCACCCTCAGCAGCAAATGCTACCGTTCCGACCGGCAATGCAGCGAGCACTGACAATGCGCAAAGACTCAGTTTCTTGATCATTGTGCCTATTCCATTTATTCAGTAAAGAAACACTCTGGCTATCAACCGATTAGCTCGCCTCAGAGCGAAGTAATCAACAGTGTAACTCAGCTCGCCTCGGAAAAGCGCCAGATGTTTGCAAAAACAGTGAGTGGACTATAGCAGAGATGCATCGAACAGATGAATGCGCAGCCGCGCGTCAGCAGCAGAGACGTGGTTTTTCGGACTGGAGGAAGAAGCTGGAACGTCAGAAACGAAACAGGCCAGCACGGAGTGCTGGCCTGTAAAATGTGGCGGAGGAGGAGAGATTCGAACTCTCGGATGGTTTCCCATCGGCGGTTTTCAAGACCGCTGCCTTAAGCCGCTCGGCCACCCCTCCGTTTTGAAACTGTACTGCATCGGCAAAACTATTGATTTTTACCGCTATATTGCCCGTGGCAGATAAAGTGGCGGAGGAGGAGAGATTCGAACTCTCGGATGGTTTCCCATCGGCGGTTTTCAAGACCGCTGCCTTAAGCCGCTCGGCCACCCCTCCGCAATGACGCGCACTATAAACACCCCGTTTAGGGATGTAAAGCATCTATCTGTTTATTCGCCTGAAAAACAGCCAGATTGTGATTTTTTGGTGTCAAAATCACCACTCTGCTCAAACAATTAGCAGATTAGCGCGTAAAGAAGGGTAAAACGCCTTTTCCCTCTTTAATGGGCTGCGTATTCTCGGCACATATTTAACGATCTGCTTATTAGTGTTCTGCTTAAAGGAGCGCAACATGGAAAGAATTGTCACCTCATCGCAGTCTTCACTGCTTTCAACGCACAGAGTTCTGCGCAATACCTATTTTCTGCTTGGGCTGACTCTGGCCTTTTCGGCGGTTACAGCTACCGCCAGCACCCTGCTTGCCTTGCCTGCGCCGGGCCTGATCCTGATGCTGGTCGGCTTCTATGGTTTGATGTTTTTAACCTACCGCCTGGCTAACAGCCCGATGGGTATTCTTGCCGCGTTTGCGTTTACCGGCTTCCTGGGATACTGCCTGGGCCCTATTCTGAGCTCCTTCTTAACCGCAGGCATGGGCGACGTGATCGCACTGGCGCTGGGCGGTACGGCGCTGGTGTTCTTCTGCTGTTCTGCCTACGTGCTGACAACCCGTCGTGATATGTCCTTCCTGGGTGGCATGATGATGGCAGGTTTTGTGGTACTGCTGGTTGCGGTGGTCGCCAACATCTTCCTGCAGTTGCCTGCCTTGCATCTGGCTATCAGCGCCCTGTTTATTCTGTTTTCAGCCGGTGCAATTTTGTGGGAAACCAGCAACATCATTCATGGTGGCGAAACCAACTACATCCGCGCGACGGTCAGCCTCTATGTTTCGTTGTATAACATCTTCGTCAGCCTGCTTAGCCTGCTGGGTTTCGCCCGCAGCAACTAACCGGCAATGACAGTCGGCCTGTAAAACCCCGCTTCGGCGGGGTTTTTGCTTTTACTGCCTGCCAGGTTTGCTAAACTGCGCCGTCATTTACAGAGAGGAGATCACGTGAATTTTAACGGTAACGAAATCGCCGTCGATGCCGAAGGCTATCTGAAGAGTACCGACGACTGGAGTGAAGCGCTGGCGGCACACATTGCTGAGCGGGAAGGCCTCACCATGACCGAAGCACACTGGGAAGTGGTCCATTTTGTGCGCGCGTTTTATCTGGAATTTAATACCTCACCCGCCGTGCGGATGCTGGTAAAGGCAATGGCGAAGAAATACGGGGAAGAGAAAGGCAACAGCCGCTACCTCTTCCGCCTGTTTCCTGAAGGGCCGGCTAAACAGGCAACGAAAATTGCCGGCCTGCCTAAACCGGCAAAGTGTCTGTGATTAACCGGTTGTAAAATCGCGGGGTGGCTCTGCGGGCTGGTGCGGTTCCACCAGCACCTTATCAACGCGCGCACTGCGGGGCCCGCCCGCTTTAAGCCAGGCGATTAGCGCTTCGACCTTCTCCGCGTCGCCCCAGGCCAGCACCTCGACGCTGCCGTCATCCAGATTCCGCGCGTAGCCCAGCACGCCCAGCGTCCTGGCTTCTGCCTGCGTACTGTAACGAAACCCGACGCCCTGGACGCGGCCATGAACCCATGCTTTAAAACAGGCTGCTGACATTATTCTCTCCTGCTGCTGTTCGTTGCAATTTCCCGTTATCCACCGGACAATGGCGCCTCATTTTTTCAGGTAAGCATAGCAAACTATGACAGTCAGATTGATTCTCGCAAAGGGACGTGAAAAGTCCCTGCTCCGTCGCCATCCATGGGTCTTTTCAGGTGCCGTTGCACGTCTGGAAGGTAAAGCACAACGGGGTGAAACCCTTGACGTTTGTGACAGCAACGGCAAATGGCTGGCTCGCGCCGCATATTCACCCGAGTCGCAGATTCGCGCCCGCGTCTGGAGCTGGCAGGCCGATGAATCCATCGATATCGCTTTCTTTGTCCGCCGTTTCGAACAGGCGCAGCAGTGGCGTAAATGGCTGGCGGCCCGTGATGGTCTGGACAGTTATCGCCTGATTGCCGGTGAGTCTGATAATTTGCCCGGCGTCACTATTGATCGTTTTGGCAACTTTTTAGTAATGCAGCTGCTCTCGGCTGGCGCGGAATATCAGCGTGCGGCGATTATCACCGCCCTCCAGCAGTGTTTCCCTGGCTGCGCCATCTATGACCGTTCTGACGTCGCCGTACGCAAGAAAGAAGGTCTGGAGCTGACACAAGGCCCCGTCACCGGTGAACTGCCACCGCCCCTGCTGCCGATCACAGAACATGGCATGAAGCTGCTGGTTGATATCCAGGGCGGCCATAAAACGGGCTATTACCTTGATCAGCGTGACAGTCGTCTTGCTACGCGTCGTTATGCACAGGATGCACGTGTACTGAACTGCTTCTCTTACACAGGCGGATTCGCTGTTTCTGCGCTGATGGGTGGGTGTAAAGAAGTCATCAGTGTGGATACCTCTCAGGAAGCGCTGGACGTAGCCCGTCAGAACGTTGAACTGAACGAGCTGGATCTTTCTCGCGCCCGTTTTGAGCGTGATGATGTGTTCAAACTGCTGCGCCGCTATCGTGACAGTGGCGAGAAATTTGATCTGATCATTATGGATCCGCCCAAATTCGTCGAAAACAAAAGCCAGTTAATGGGTGCCTGTCGCGGCTATAAAGATATTAATATGCTTGCCATTCAGTTACTGAATCCGGGCGGGGTCCTGATGACCTTCTCCTGCTCCGGTCTGATGGCTACCGAACTGTTCCAGAAGATTATTGCCGATGCCGCGCTGGATGCGGGACGCGAAGTGCAGTTTATCGAACAGTTCCGTCAGGCAGCGGATCATCCGGTCATCGCCAGCTATCCGGAAGGCCTCTATCTGAAAGGTTTTGCCTGCCGCGTGATGTGACTTGAAAAATGGGCTCCTGACCCCATATTGGTAAGAGAGCTTTTTTTCGGAGGTCACTATGATTGCCAGTAAAATGATTGCCAGTAAATTTGGTATTGGTCAGCAGGTTCGTCATCGTTTGTCCGGCGTACTGGGCGTTATCGTTGATGTCGATCCTGAGTACTCGTTAGACGAGCCTAAAATTGAAGATGTTGGTGCAGAAGAAAAGATGCGTACCGCACCCTGGTATCATGTGGTGATGGAAGATGAGGAAGGCGATCAGGTTCATACCTATGTCGCAGAGATTCAGCTTTCAGGTGAAACCAGCATTGAACATCCTGAGCAACCTTCAATGGATGAGCTCGCTGCATCCGTACGTCAGCAATTGCAGGCACCTCATCTGCGACACTAATCTGTGGCGGCACGCTCTGCCGCCACCCCTGATTTAGCGCGTAATCCCCAGACGTGGAATTTCAATCTTCGGGCAACGATCCATAATCACCGTCATGCCTGCATCCTGAGCCAGCACCGCCGCCTGTTCATTAATCACGCCGAGTTGCAGCCATAATGTCTTTGCCCCGACGGCTATAGCCTCCTGGGCGACACCCCATGCGGCTTCAGAATTGCGGAAGACATCCACCATATCAATCCCGCCGGGTACATCCGCCAGACTGGCATAACCCTGTTGCCCCAGCACTGTTTTCCCTGCAAGTTTCGGGCTGACCGGGATCACGTCATAGCCCTGATCAAGCAGATACTTCATCACACCGTAACTGGGACGTTCGGGGCGATCACTTGCTCCAACTAAGGCGATACGTTGGGTTCGCGTCAGCACGTCACGAATTGTCTGGTCGTTCATGTTTCTCTCCTTTCAGGCCAGCGTTGAGTGTAGATGGGTGCGCTCGTTAACGGGTAAGTCCTGAGCACAATTAATTGAACCCGCGCACGAATAAATATGTTTAAATGTAAATTAACTGCCATAATGTAAGAATTTGCTACACATCCCCTTTCGTGTCATCAGTTACCGGAGTTGAAATGAAGCTGTCGCTGGCTGTAACGGGGTTACTTACACTCCTCGTTTCGGCGTCCTGTTCTGCCATCACATTAAAGCTTGATCCGCAAATCGAGCTACTGGTGCTGGATGGTCGAAAAATTTCAGGTTCGCTCCTCAAAGGAGCTGACAGCCTGGAGCTGGATCGCGGTCAGCATCAGTTTCTGTTCCGGGTAGAGCATCAGCGCAAAGGGCTGAAAGAGAATGTCATTGCCTATCAGTCTCTGCCGATGATTGTCACGTTCACTGCTGTAGCCAAAACCATTACTATTCGGCTGCCCGCGCTGGAGACAAAACGCGAGCGTTATCATTTTGACCGCAGCCTTAACTTCCAGCTGGTGGATGAAAAAGGCACGGAGATTACCAGCGTGCGTGACCACCTGCCGGCCATCACAACCGCCGACATGGAAAAAGCGATGCTGAATTATAACCGCACCCGCCAGATCGCCTCTGTGCCCCGGTTTGCAAATTCCGCTTCTGCTCCCCCCTCTTCCGTCAGGCTTACCGCAGACCTGGACTGGACTTCACAGGCCGAACTGCCCTCGCTGCACCGCTGGTTTCATCGTTTCGATGAAGCGACGCGCCAGCAATTTATGACACTGGTCAAAATGCTACGTACGAGTTGATAGCGTTAATGGGCCAGAGGTAAACTCAGGATCCCTCTCATTGCGCATGAGCCTTATCAGGACGCCTCTATGGAACAGACTGTTCGCACCCTTGGCACCATAAAACATATCGCGCTGGTCGCCCATGACCACTGCAAAGCCGCACTGCTTGACTGGGTTAAACAGAATCAGCCCGCGCTGGAACAACACATCCTCTATGCGACCGGGACGACCGGAAATCTGATTAATCGTGATACCGGCCTGAACGTGACAGCCATGCTGAGCGGCCCGATGGGTGGTGATCAGCAGGTGGGTGCGCTGATTTCAGAAGGAAAAATTGATGCACTGATTTTTTTCTGGGATCCGCTTAACGCCGTGCCGCACGATCCGGATGTCAAAGCGCTGCTGCGTCTGGCAACCGTCTGGAATATTCCGGTCGCCACAAATCGCTCCACAGCGGACTTTATTATTCAGTCGCCGCTGTTTGCGCAAAGCCTGGAGATTATGATTCCCGATTATCAGCGCTATCTGGCCGATCGCCTGAAATAACTCAGGCTTTACGCAGTACTGGCACACCGAGCTCGCGGAAGTCATCGACAAACGGTGACGGCGCTGCTTTATCGAACAGTAAAAAGACCTGCTGACGCGCTCGCGTCAGTGCCACATAGGCCAGACGGCGCTCCTCCGCATGCGGGAAAGGTTCGGGCTGCGGCAGTAAGCCCTGTTCAATAACTGACTCGCGGACTTCCGCCGGGAACCCCTCTTTGCCCTGTTGTAATCCCAGCAGAATGACATAATCCACCTGCTGGCCTTTGCTGGCGTGGATCGTCATAAAGTCCAGATTGAGTTTCGGCCAGCGGGTTCGGGCTTTATCCAGTATGTCTGGCCGCAGATAGTGATAGCGCGCCAGCAGCAGAATACGCTCATCCGGTTTCGCATAACCACTGAGTTTGTTCAGCAGGGCGTCCAGCTGATCCTCTGCCAGCAATGCAATCGATTTCTTATTGCCTTTGGTGACGCTATTCAGTGGTTTTGCCAGCTGTTGAGGATTCTGCTGGATAAAACGATTAGCAATATCGCCAATGCGATCGTTAAAGCGGTAGGTGGTGTCGAGCACGCAACGATCACCCTCACCAAAATAGTGATGGAATGCGGTCGTCAGCGTCATCTCTGCGCCGCTGAAGCGATAGATAGCCTGCCAGTCATCGCCAACCGCAAACAGGGCGGTGCGCTTATTCTGCTGGCGGAGTGCGCTGAGCAAGGCGGCACGCTGAGGTGAAATATCCTGGAACTCATCCACCAGTATGTGTTTCCACGGACTGATAAACCGCCCTTTTTCCAGAACGGCTATTGCCTGATGAATCAGACCCGAAAAGTCGACCGCGCCCTCCTCTTTCAACGCACTCTTCCACGCTTTCAACAACGGTGCCATCAGTTTGATGCGTTTACTGAAGAGATCACGGACCTCTTCCAGCACATCCGCGATCATAGCTGCCTGTGCACCTCCGTGCATGCGCATCAGGCCGAGCCAGCGCTCCAGTCGTGACGCCAGCCGCTTTGCCAGCCTGTCGTCCTCCCAGAAAGGCCCCTCCGGTAATTCCCACTGCAGTTCGTCACGCAGCCACTGACGCCAGCCGTTTGCCATCGCTTTCTTCTCATGGCACTGCTGCTGCCATTCCCGGATCAATAACGCGCGACGCGCATCCGCATCACTCTCCAGCTTGCTGATAACCGGCTGCTTATTGCTGCCTTCACGAATAATATGCAGCGCCAGAGAATGGAAGGTTCGCGCCTGGATGTCATCCGCGGAGAGCCGTGACTGGATACGCTCGTTCATCTCTTTGGCAGCCTCGCGGCCAAATGCCAGTAACAGGATTTGATCGGCGCTGGCCAGCTTGCGCTGCATTAACCAGCCTGCCCGGGCCACCAGCACTGACGTTTTACCGCTACCGGCGCCAGCCAGCACCAGCAATGAATTTTCGCCGTTGACCACCGCCTCACACTGCGACTGATTCAGTGGCGTGCTCTCGACGCTGGCAAAGAATGCCTGATAACGGCTTAACATAGCGGCCGTCCAGTCGCGGTTTCGCTGCTGCAAGGCCGCGTCACCCTGATCCAGCCAGCGCTGACAAAACGCCCAGTTCTCGCGGCAGTCAGCAAACTCTTTTAAGCGGATAAGAGGCATTGGCAACGCATCGAACTGTTTGAGAATTTTTGTTTTCAGCCCCTGCAGTTCGTGGCGGTTGAGCCAACGATCCTGCGCGCCAAAGGTCTCGATTTCATCATGCAGCGACTGGAGTACCTCACGGCAGACTGCGCTCATCTCCAGACTCCAGCTCTGCCAGGCCTGCATCAGATAGTGGTGAAAGCGCTGCGTCTCCTGCCATTCCGTTCCGTGCAGCCGAACCACTTTTTCATCGGCCAGCAAAAATTCCAGTTCGCCCCATACCAGCCCACGCTTGCAGGCAATATCCAGTAACTGGTTAAAGGGGATCAGATACTCGTGCTTATCGCCACTGACTTCGACGCCCGCCGCCATCAGGCGGACACGATTATAAGGATGCTGGGCAAGTCGTTTGCCCATCGAGGTTGCTTTCAGTTCCACGCCGACACCAACGTCAGATAACAGGATTAAGGGGAGTTTACCTGTCAGACCCTTAGCGCTCCAGCCTTAAAACAAGCTAAACTTGGCGTCACATCTTGCGGAATGCAAAAGGAAAAGACGATCATGCGCACCGTTTTAAATATTCTTAATTTTGTCCTGGGTGGCTTTTTCACCACGCTGAGCTGGCTGTTTGCCACGTTAATCAGTGTCGTGCTGATTTTTACCCTGCCACTGACCCGCTCCTGCTGGGAAATTACAAAGCTCTCGCTGCTGCCGTTTGGCAACGAGGCGGTGCATGTCGATGTGCTTCGTCCTGAAAGTAAGAGTCATATTCTGAATACCGGCGGAACTTTCCTGAATATTTTCTGGCTGATTTTCTTTGGCTGGTGGCTCTGCCTTTCACATATCTCGGTGGGGATTGTGCAATGCATCAGCATCATCGGTATTCCAACAGGGATTGCGAACTTTAAGATTGCCGCTATCGCCCTCTGGCCGGTTGGACGCCGCGTGGTGTCCGTGGAAGAGGCGCGCGCCGCGCGCGAAGCCAATGCCCGCCGCTATTAATATGATGTCGGATGCAGTGCCTGGCTGGCGAAAATATCTGTTTAATAGTACGTGGCGCTATCTGCTGCGGATTTTGTTTGCGCTGAGTGGCTGCGCTGCCATCCCCTGGTGGCTGCATCAGATTGAGTGGACGATTCCCTTAACGCTGGGGGTGGTCGCGGCTGCGCTGGCCGATCTTGATGATCGCCTGGCCGGTCGTCTGAAGAATCTGCTGATTACCCTGCTTTGCTTCTGCATCGCCTCCGTTTCAGTAGAACTCCTGTTTCCCTATCCGTTCGCCTTTATTGTCGGGCTGGCGATCTCGACATGGGGCTTTATTCTGCTGGGTGCCCTGGGCCAGCGCTACGCCACTATCGCGTTTGGTGCGCTGCTGATTGCGGTCTATACCATGCTCGGCATCGGGCTGTTCAGTCAGTGGTATATGCAGCCGATGCTGCTGCTGGTCGGCGCGCTGTGGTACAACCTGCTGACGCTGCTGGGTCATCTGATGTTTCCGGTCCGGCCGGTGCAGGAACAGCTGGCTGGCAGCTTTTCACAACTGGCGCGTTACCTGGATGCCAAAGCGAATCTCTTCGATCCGGATGCTGGTGAGCAGGATGACGCCGCGTTTATCGATGCGGCGATGGTCAACAGCCAGTTAGTGGCGCAGCTCAACCTGACCAAAACTACGCTGCAGAGTCGACTGCGTGGCGATCGCGGGTCGCGCGGCACCCGCCGTAGTCTGCACTACTATTTTGTGGCGCAGGACATTCATGAACGGGCCAGCTCGTCCCATTTGCAATATCATCTGCTGCGCGGTGACTGGCGCTATAACGAAATTCTGTTTCGCTTCCAGCGTCTTCTTAACATGCAGGCACAAGCCTGTCGCCAGCTGGCACACTGCATTCTGGTGCGTGAAAGATGGGTGCATGACAGTCGATTTGAGCGCGCGTTTGAACGATTACAAAAAGCAATTGAACGTCTGGAGCAGCGCGAGCCTGAGGCCGAGCATACCCGTGCCCTTTTCTGGCTGCTGCGCAATCTGCGCGCCATTGATGCCCACCTTGCCTCCATCGAATCTGAACAGACGCTGGCCGGTGAAGATCCTCAGCACAGCGATAATCTGCTGTCACGCGAAGGATTAAGTGGCTGGAGTGACATCAGGCTGCGCTTTAGCCGTCATCTCTCTCCCTCATCGGCGCTATTCCGGCATGCAGTTCGCATGTCAGTCGTGCTCTGTATCGGCTATGGCTTCATTAAGATCACCGGACTCGAGCGGGGATACTGGATTTTGCTGACCAGCCTGTTTGTCTGCCAGCCCAACTACAACGCAACGCAGCGGCGACTGGCCTTACGTATCGGCGGAACACTGGCGGGCATTGCTATTGGTCTGCCCGTTTTATGGCTGGTGCCCTCAATTGAAGGGCAGTTAATCCTGATTGTGATTTCCGGCGTGCTGTTCTTCGCTTTCAGGCAGGTACAGTATGCGCAGGCCACGCTGTTTATCACATTGCTGGTTCTGCTCTGCTTTAACCTGTTAGGGGAAGGCTTTGAGGTCGCCCTGCCACGCGTAGTGGACACCTTACTCGGCTGTGGCCTGGCCTGGCTGGCTGTGGCGTTTATCTGGCCAGACTGGCGCTTTCGTCAGTTGCCGGCGGTGGCTGAACGAACCCTGAAAGCGAACTGCCGCTATCTGGATGCGATCATGGAACAGTATCATCAGGGCAAGGATAACCGTCTCGCCTATCGCATTGCCCGCCGTGACGCACACAATGCAGATGCCGAGCTGGCATCCGTGGTTTCAAACATGAGCAGTGAAAGTCGCACCAGTCAGAAACTGCGCGAATCGGCTTTTCAGCTGCTTTGCTCAAACCACTCGTTTCTGAGTTACATTTCTGCACTCGGCGCGCACCGTGACAAAATTACGGCACCAGAACTGCTGACCTTGCTGGATGATACAGTTTGTTATGTTGAGGATGTGCTTCAGACGGACGTAGTCAGCGATGAGCATGTTGAAACAATGCGCCATCAACTGGCTCATCGCATCAGCCAGTTGGCCGCAGATGCGGATGTGCGTGCGCCGCTGGTGCTTCAGCAACTCGGACTGCTGGTAGCCTTAATGCCTGATGTGGCTCGCCTGCGCCGCACGCTTATTGCTGATTAGCCTTCTTCGCCTCTGAAGTCTGGTTTCGATAAAAGCGTGCGTTGAAACCATGCATTCAGCTCGGCACGGGTGGCCAGTGGCAGTGCGGCCGCATGGTGGCCCGTAATCGCACCCTGCAGCGCCAGTAGTGTCTGAAATCCAACGTGCTGGTTGATCGCTTTTAACTTCAGCCAGCACTGTTTGGCTCCCATCTGGTAAAGATGATTGACACTCATCACGCCCGCCTCGTACAACATGACTTCCATGCGTACACTGAGATTAGGCAGATCTTTCAAACGCGGAGAGGCTTGTCTGTGCTGCAACTCGCGCTGTGCCGTTTCTAAAGAGGCCGCGGAGAGCGTCAGAAGATGGTCAGGATCCCGCCATAAGGCTTCATCGACCTGAAAGTAATCAAGCTTCACTGACTTGCCCCGTTTGCGAAAAATCAGGGGCTGGAGCGGACGGTCGGTAATGTAATCCCGCAAGGGTTCACTGGCCCGCAGGTAGAGTTCATCTTTATTAATTAACGCGAAAACCACGCTTTCGACAGCCAGTGCATAGCCACCAAACTGGGTCCGGGACTCAATTGTTCCCAACGGGCCCAGGTGCGCTCTGGAGCGCTCGACAACCGGGTTAATCTTTTTCATTGCACCACCTCCATGTAAGAAATATCTGGTAAATTACGTTGTGTATCAGGTAATTAGAAGATAAAAAAAAGTGGCAGCGGGTTCAATGAATAAATAGTGCTTCAACTAATCTTGTCGCGTTTTTGCGAGGCGTTTTCAGAAATTTGGGTTGATCTTTATCCAGGATGACAGTACTGTATATTCATACAGTCCACTGCTGGTGATTAACTTATGCGAACACAACATCCTAATAATGCACGCTATGCTCATCATTATGCGTCCTCTTCTGTTCCGTCCACGCAGGGTGGTGGAATTACTGAGTTACGTTACAGCGAGCAGCCCGGTATGATGCAGATGATGCTGTTGCCGTTATTACAGCAACTGAGTCAGCAGTCACGCTGGCAGTTGTGGTTAACACCGGCACATAAACTGAACCGCACCTGGTTGCAGGAATCAGGCTTACCATTAGATAAAAGTATGCATATCGCCGATTCTGAACGTCTGAATGCGGTTGAGGCGATGGTTAAAGCGTTGCGTACGGGAAATTACAGCGTTGTTCTGGCATGGATTCCGTACGATCTTGATGAAAATGAGCGTCGTCAACTTGAAAATGCGGCAGCTGAGGGTGAAGCGCTGGGTTTGATTTTGCGGGCCAGTGGGACAACGGAAGCGCCTCTGAGACCGCAAAGTGCGATAAAAATTCAGTCGGATTTGTTTCATTAAGTAAAAATAAGAAGTTTCCCAGGCTATTATTCTTATCAGTTGTCGCTAAACCACTGATTCTGTTAGTTCGAGCTGTGACAATGGGTTAGCAGGTTTTTTGGGCTTTTTGCTGCGACGTTACGACCATCCTAATTGTTAGAAATTGTGTATAAACCGCTGTTTTTTTACAGTAGCGCCTCACATCATACTTGTAAGTTTCCAATCTCGTTGTAGACTTTAGCTCGCCAGGGTGCTCAATAACCTCCGTTTTTTGCGGTAGAGTCATAAGCGAGCGTTTTGACCCGGCGAAGGATTTAAACCAAGAGCAACCTTTTTGCTCATTGCCTATTTGGATGATAACGAGGCGCAAAATGAAAAAGACAGCTATCGCAATTGCAGTGGCACTGGCTGGCTTCGCTACCGTAGCGCAGGCCGCTCCGAAAGATAACACCTGGTACACCGGTGCTAAACTGGGCTGGTCTCAGTATCACGACACTGGCTACTACGGTCACGGTTACGAGAACAATGACGGTCCAACTCATGAAAGCCAGCTGGGCGCAGGTGCGTTCGTTGGTTATCAGGCAAACCCATACCTGGGCTTCGAGATGGGCTATGACTGGCTGGGTCGCATGCCTAATAAAGGCAATGTGACTAACGGCGCATTCAAAGCACAGGGCGTTCAGCTGGCTGCTAAACTGAGCTACCCAATTAATGACGATCTGGACGTGTATACTCGTCTGGGCGGCATGGTATGGCGTGCAGATGCAACGCAGACTAACCCAACTACTGGCCGCATCAGCGACCACGACACCGGCGTATCTCCGCTGGCTGCAGTTGGTGTTGAATATGCGCTGACTCAGAACTGGGCTACCCGTCTGGATTACCAGTGGGTTAACAACATCGGTGATGCACAGACCGTTGGTGCTCGTCCAGACAATGGCATGCTGAGCGTAGGCGTTTCATACCGCTTCGGTCAGGATGACGTCGCTGCTCCGGCGCCAGCTCCGGCTCCAGCACCAGCGCCAGTTGTTGAAACCAAGCGTTTCACTCTGAAGTCTGACGTTCTGTTCACCTTCAACAAATCTACCCTGAAGCCAGAAGGCCAGCAGGCTCTGGATCAGCTGTACAGCCAGCTGAGCTCAATGGATCCTAAAGATGGTTCCGTTGTCGTACTGGGCTTCACCGACCGCATCGGTTCAGAGCAGTACAACCAGAAACTGTCTGAGAAACGTGCTCAGTCAGTCGTAGATTACCTGGTCTCTAAAGGTATCCCTTCTAACAAGATCTCTGCACGTGGCATGGGTAAATCTAACCCAGTTACCGGCAATACCTGTGACAGCGTGAAAGGCCGTAATGCCCTGATCGATTGCCTGTCTCCGGATCGTCGCGTAGAAATCGATGTTAAAGGCATCAAAGACGTTGTAACTCAGCCACAGGCTTAAGTTTACATGTCATAAAAAACCCCGCCAAGGCGGGGTTTTTTTATGCCAGTAATAAAGCTGGCATCAGGCGTTCAGGGATGACATTGCACCCGTTACGTTACTCGCTTTCAGAGCCTGAATTACCCAGGATCGCCTGCAAATCCTGTTTCAGGCTGGACATCTGAGTGGCATACTTCTCTTTACGTTCTGCATCTTCTATCAACTGAACAATTGTTTCAGAAAGCGTGCAGCCGCGCCGCTGTGCCAGTCCCGCCAGTCGTTGCCAGACCAGATATTCAAGGTCGATGGATTTTTTACGGGTGTGCTGATGTTCAGCATTGAAATGGCGTTTTCGCCGGGCACGGATAGTCTGTTTCAGCCGATTATCCAGATCAGAATGGATATGTTCCGCGATCCATTCATTCACCGTGACCGGATTATTTTCCATCGCCAGAAGCTTATCAACTGCAGCCTGCGCCGCACTTAATTCAAGGTGACGCGTGATCAGTTCACCTTCCCGATGTTTTTTCACCAGGTATTTCCACTTCCATCCACATTCAAGATTTTCGAGTTGCTGGTATTTCATCGGAATCTCATCGTGATCACGTAACGAACTAAGAATAACAGCTTTTTTCCCGGATGCAGCAACGAAAAACATGCTGTCATCATCACATCTTCAACAGGAAGTCTGCAGTGCTTAACAAGGGTGATTCCTGTATAATCTCGCTTTTCTTAATACAGACAAATGCGATTATTTTGACCAGCACCCAACTTACGTGGCAGACCTTACAGCCGGATAGCGCGCAATACCAATCCGTTTTCTCCCGAATTGCTGATGAAGAAACTGATGCTCTGGCAACGGTACAGCCCCGTTTGCTGAATGCACTTGCGCATTTACACCATCAGACGCAAGGGTTCCCATTACTGCTGGTTCGTAGCCAGGAGAATCGCGATTATCTGGCATTCATTGCCCAGGCCGCACAACGGGTTATGGCCGACAGTACCACGCTGTATGGTGGTGATTACCATATCATGGCAGATAATGTCACGCTCCAGCCTCCCTCCGATCCGCAACGCCCGTTCACCAGTCAGGGTGGTATTCATTTTGCTGAGTGGGTTGAGATGGAACAGTTGTTTGGCTGCGTGCGCCAGTATAAAGATCGCATCCAGCTCGAGCCGGGCCTGATACATCGCGCTAACGGCGGCACGCTGGTGCTCTCCTTGCAAAGCCTGATGACGCAGCCCATTCTCTGGTTGCGCCTGAAAAAGTGTATTGAACAGGGCTATGTCGAGTGGACATCCCAGGACGAACGCCAGCCGCTGCCGGTTTCTATTCCGCCTCTGCCACTCAGCCTCAATCTGGTCCTGTGTGGCGAACGTGAAACGCTGGCAGATTTTCAGGAGCTCGACCCTGAAGCACACGAAATGGCCATCTATACTGAGTTTGAAGAGAATATTCAGATTCTGGATGAGGATGACATGCTTGCCTGGTGTCGCTGGAACGCAGAACTGGCACAGCAGGCGGGGCTGCCCCTGCCGGAAGAGGACTTCTGGCCCGAGCTGATTAAAGAAGGCGTTCGCTATAGCGGCGATCAGGATACCCTGCCACTTTGTCCCCGCTGGCTCCAGCGTCAGATGCGCGAGTCAGCCCTGATGGGCGATGAACAACTCAATGCTGAAGCGCTACGTGATGCGTTGGAAGCGCGCTTATGGCGCGAGAATTATCTCAATGAACGGATGCGTGATGAGATCCTGCTGCGGCAGATTCTGATTGAAACTGAAGGTGAAGTTGTCGGTCAGATTAATGGTCTGTCAGTGGTGGAATTTCCTGGCCACCCGCGCGCCTGGGGCGATACTTCTCGCATTACCTGCGTAGTCCATCCTGGTGATGGTGAGTTCATGGATATCGAACGCAAAGCGGAGCTGGGCGGGAATATCCATGCCAAAGGTATGATGATTATGCAGGCTTACCTCACTGCCGAGCTGGAACTTGATCAGCAACTGCCCTTCTCGGCCTCAATGGTGTTTGAACAATCTTATTCCGAAGTGGATGGTGACAGCGCCTCGCTGGCTGAACTCTGTGCCTTAATAAGCGCATTGGCAAATCAGCCCATCAATCAGCAAATTGCTGTCACCGGCTCGGTCGATCAATTCGGCAACGTGCAACCTGTGGGCGGGCTGAATGAGAAGATCGAAGGCTTCTTTGATATTTGCCATCAGCGAGAACTGACGGGCCAGCAGGGAGTGATTATTCCTGCCTGCAATGTGCGTCATCTTAGTCTGAACCAGGCTGTTGTCACGGCGGTTGAGCAGGGTCGCTTCCACATCTGGGCCATTGACCAGGCCGAGGAAGCACTGCCGCTGCTGACGGGGAAAATCTGGAGTACCGAGGATGGTCTGGGTGATTGCCTGCTGAATACCATCCAGGAACGCATTAGCCTGTTCAACCAGCCGGACGGTCCGCAACGTCCCTGGGCGCTGCGCTGGCTTAACTGGTTTAACCACCGTTAATCCGATTTGCTCAGCGTACAACTGTTCGCTAATATTCGTGATTCACTAAAACAAGGCTTATTGAAAACATGGTAGATAAACGCGAATCCTATACCAAAGAAGATCTGATTCTGTCAGGTCGTGGTGAACTGTTTGGCGAAAATGGTCCGCCGCTTCCATCCGGCAACATGCTGATGATGGACCGCGTGGTCAAAATGACCGAAGACGGCGGCAAATATGACAAAGGCTTTGTTGAAGCGGAGCTGGATATCAATCCCGATCTCTGGTTCTTCGGTTGCCACTTCATTGGCGATCCGGTGATGCCGGGCTGCCTGGGCCTGGATGCCATGTGGCAGCTGGTTGGTTTCTATCTGGGCTGGCTGGGCGGCGAAGGTAAAGGCCGTGCACTGGGCGTGGGTGAAGTGAAATTCACCGGTCAGGTGTTGCCAGAAGCGAAGAAAGTTACTTACCGCATTCACTTCAAACGCGTGATCAACCGTAAACTGGTGATGGGCGTGGCAGATGGTGAAGTGCTGGTTGACGGTAATCTGATCTATACCGCCAGCGATCTGAAAGTCGGCCTGTTTAAAGATACCGCCGCTTTCTAAGTGTTTCCTCCGGAAACAAAAACCTCCGCGCATGGCGGAGGTTATATTCCCTTTTCAGTGACATCCGGTTATGCAGCTACCGACCTGTCCTCCATGGCTTGTCGCCAACCTCCCAACCAGTGAGACTTAGCGTCAATCAACTGATACGGACACATCTCTTTTGAGCGTCCAGTAATGCCTGCCTGATAACCACGTGAATGGGCGCGTTCGAGGCGGTCTCGTTTCTGTCTCTTCATACTCCGTGTCCCTCATGTAAGGTCTGTGGAATCTGGTGGAAAGAAAAGTGGTGATTTAATGTTCAACCACCCTTATGTTCTACCTCCTGCGAATCCAAAGATCAATGCTCAATCTTCATGCCAGTGTCATAAATGTGACCTTAATCGGTAAAAATAACGGCGTTTTGTGATGCACACATCAACACCATCTCTCTGATTAAGCTAATAAAAAAGCCCCTGGCCGGCGTCGAAAAATCACGACAACCGGACAGGGGCTTAGCTTATTTATTCACATTAATCTTAATTTAACGCAACCACACTGTTGGCAATCTTCTGCGCAGTCTGTTGCCAGCCCGCCGCCAGCGTGCGGACCATAGCATCATAGCCATCTTCGGTTTGCGGCAGAACCAGATTAAACGCCTGCTTAGTCAGACGGCCCTGATGTTCCAGCGTCCATTCACCACTGACGATCGCTTTACCATCGTAACGTCCCTGGAAGCCGGTGACCGTCACGTTCAGCGTATCGTGTTGCGCACCTAACGGTGAACCGGCCACCAGCCGGCCTGGCAACGCCTTGCTCAGGTTAGTGATCAGCGTCTGCTGCAACTGCTGATCGAGCGGACTGGCCCAGAGATTATTTGTGGCGATGACATATTTGACATCGCTGGTCTGATAAACCAGTCCATTGCCTGCCAGATAATCCGGCACCGTCACCTGCTGCACCCACAACATCGGCTGCGCTTCATTCAGCTGGCTGCTGCTGACCTGCATGGATGCCGCCCCGGAGGGCAGCTGATACCAGGTATTGTCAACGCTGCTACTGCACGCACTTAACACCAGCGCGGCACAAAGTATCAATCCTTTCTTCACTGTTTCGCCCTCTTCGGCTGGGGATCCTGTCCCGGTTTCGCCTCAAATACCAGCGCATTGCTCTTATTGTTGAGCGTTCTCAGTACCGGCTGAAGTTCACGCAGTACCTGATCCAGTCGCTGCATATCGCCTACCACTTTGGTGTAAGCTGGCGAACCTGGCTGCAGGCCCTTCATGCTGCGGTTCAGCTCGCGCAATGTCTGCTGCAGATCTTCCGGCAGCGTTTTCATCGCCGGACTGCCAGTGACTTTGTTGATGTTGTCGATGGTGCGCTGCAGATCACGCATCGTTTTCTGGCTCTCTTTCAGTGTACCTGTGGCTTCGTTAACCATGCCGTTCAGTGGAAGACTGTTGATTTTATCCAGTGCCGCCATCAGCTTCTGCTGAATCTGGCTCAGGCCACCACTGACCGTTGGGATCACTTCATAGCCAGAGACTTTCTGTGGTCCTTTATAGGCTGGCGCATTGTCATAGAAGTCGAGATCGACATAGAGTGCGCCCGACAGCAGGTTGCCCGTTTTCAGCGTGGCACGCAGACCGCGTTTCTTACCATCCTGCAGATGCTGTTCAAGATCGAAATTTTCACCCAGCCGGCTGATAAAGCGATCCGGCTCGATACGAATCAGTACCGGTACGCGGTAATCATTATTCAGCGCCTGATCCAGGCCTGCTTTCATCAATGGCGCTTCAGAAACGGTACCCAGACGAATACCCCGGAACTCAACCGGCGCGCCTGCCTGAAGACCACGAATCGAGTCAGTGAAGAACATCAGGTAATCAATATGGTTGGTATAAAGTGAGTCCTGAATACTGCGCTGATCGTCAAACAGATGATAATCAGATTTGTTCTGCGCAGGCTCACCCAGTTCCCAGCCATCCGGCACATCAAAACTGACGCCACCACTGAAGAGCGTCGTGAGCGAACCCATTTCTACGCGCATGCCAGAGGCAGACATATCCACGGCGATACCGCTGTCCTTCCAGAAACGCACGTTGGTCGTCACCAGGCGGTCGTAAGGCGCAGCGATAAACAGCTGATAGGTCATCATACGTTTATCAGTATCAAAAACGCTGGTCTCAACCGTACCGACGCGATAGCCGCGGAACAGCACCGGATCGCCCGGATTAAGCTGACCCGCTTTTTTGCTGTCGAGAATAATGCGGATACCTTTCGCATCTGGCGGCGCTAAAGGAGGGGCATCGAGCAGGTTAAACTGTTCTGGCGCTTCACTTTTGGTGCCGGGCTGTAATTCAATGTAGGCACCTGACAGCAGCGTTCCCAGCCCGCTGATGCCTTCACGTCCTATTTGCGGTTTCACTACCCAGAAAACACTGTCTTTATGCAGCAGTTTTCCCATACCCGCATTAAGACGGGCCTTAATTTCTACATGGTGGAGATCGTCGCTTAACACCGCGCTCTCCACGATACCGACATCCACGCTGCGACTTTTAATTGTGGTTTTACCCGCAACAATGCCTTCGGCGTTTTCGGTGATTAAGGTGACTTCAGGCCCCTGATGGCTGAAATGATAGAACAGGATCCACCCGCCAATTAACAGCGTAACGATGGGGACAATCCAGACCGGCGACCAGCGCTTAATCTGTTCCACCTTTGCATGGCCGTGGTTAGTTTCCGTCAAGGCGCGACTCCTTCATATTGTTTTCGCGTACACGATCCCAGGTTAATCGCGGGTCAAAGGTCATGGCAGCAATCATGGTGATAATCACCACCATTGCAAACAGTACTGCCCCCCACGCGGGATAAACATTCATTAATTGCCCCATACGCACCAGCGCAGAGAGCACGGCAATCACAAACACGTCAATCATTGACCAGCGGCCAACAAATTCAACCACTTCATAAATTTTGTGCATCCTGTGGCTGTCACGCCGTCCGCGCCCGCTGGCATCCCAGCAGAGCCAGCCAATCGCCAGCATTTTTAGCGTAGGCACCATAATGCTGGCGATAAAAATCACCAGCGCTACCGGATAAGAACCGTCATCCCACAGCACAATCACCCCCGCCATAATATTAGAGGGATACGCTGTGCCGAGGGTTTCCGTCACCATGATCGGCAACAGGTTGGCGGGGATATAAAGCAGTATGGAGGTAAACAACAGCGCCAGCGTCCACTGCAGGCTGTGCTTTCGTCGCGCCTGCGCCGTTACGCCGCAGCGCGGACAGGTATGCTCAGCTTCAGGCAGAATGGCCGTACAGCATGGGCAGGAACGCAGGCCCTGCTCTAAACCACTGATGCCCACTTCGGGCAGATGAGGTAGCGCGGGTCGGGGGGAGAGACTCTCCCACAACTCGCGCCGGTCAACGCACTGAAAGGCCCGAAGTTGTAACAGACAAAACAGCACCCACGGCCAGAAACTGGTCTCCAGGCCAATCTCACCGTAGGCCATCAGTTTGACGAAGCTGACCAGCACGCCCGCCATAAAAATTTCTGCCATGCCCCAGTTACGCAGATGAAACAGGATGCGTGCCAGACCAATTTTAAGTCGGGTTGGAAAAGGAACCGGATTGACCAGCAGTATAATGGTGATCATGCAGAAAGCCGGGACCGCCTGCACAAAGAGCAGGAACAGCGTCGCCAGGCTGCTGTAATCTTCCGTCACCATGACCTTGGGGATCTGCGAAAGTGTAATCTGGCTGGTCAGCCCCGCAACTTTCATTGAGACGAAAGGAAACAGATTCGCCAGCAGCAGCATAAAGAGTGCTGCCAGCGCATAGCCCGTCGGTCGTTTGCGCGGCTCGTGCCAGTTGGCCGTCAGGGAGGTGTGGCAGCGCGGGCATGATGCACGGCTGCCAACGGGAATGTCCGGCAGCTTAATCATTAAATCGCATTGTGGACAAAGTATCCACGCGTTACTTTTCACTGCTGAACACATCCGTTAGCCCTGCCCTACGCGCCGTTTTTCAGTGACTCAAGCTCTTCCCAGCGCGCAAAAGCGATTTCCAGCTCCTGCTCAGCCTGCGCCAGATTATCCAGCACCGGCTGTGTCTGATCGTGTGCCTGACTGAAGAAGTCCGGGTGACTCATCTTCGCCTGCAGTTCGCCGATGCGCGCCTCCAGCTGCTCCAGTTTTTGCGGCAACTGTTCCAGCTCTCGCGCCAGGTTGTAGCTGAGTTTATTTACGTTACGCTTCGCATCACTCTTCTCTGCGGCAGGCTTAGCGGTATTAGCCGTCGCTTTTGCGGGTGTGGCAGCTCTGTGCTGACGGTAGGCGGCGCGCTGCTGCTGAGCATCGTGATAACCGCCCACAAAGGTGCCGATTTCGCCGTTGCCTTCAAAAATCCAGCACTCAGTGACGGTATTGTCGACGAACTGACGATCGTGACTGACCAGTAAGACGGTGCCCTGATAACCATCAATCAGCTCTTCCAGCAGTTCCAGCGTTTCGACGTCGAGGTCGTTTGTTGGTTCATCCAGAATCATCAGGTTGCTGGGACGCAGGAACAGACGCGCCAGCAACAGGCGGTTACGTTCACCACCCGAAAGTGCGCGCACCGGCGTCATGGCACGTTTAGGATGGAACAGGAAGTCCTGCAGATAGCCCAGCACGTGGCGCGGTTTGCCGTTAACCAGCACTTCCTGCTTGCCTTCGGCCAGGTTGTCCATCACGGTGCGATCCGGATCCAGTTCAGCGCGATGCTGGTCAAAGTAGGCCACTTCCAGCTTGGTGCCGGAATGCACGCGGCCATGATCCGCTTTTAATTGCTGCAGCATCAGACGCAGTAAGGTGGTTTTACCGCAACCGTTCGGTCCAATCAGCGCAATTTTGTCGCCACGCTGAACCTGGGTTGAGAAATCCTTCACCAGCACTTTGCCGTCGACCGCGTAGTCGACATGTTCCAGCTCAAACACAATTTTGCCGGAGCGGGACGCTTCGCCCACCTGCATGTTGGCTTTGCCCATGACTTCGCGACGTTCCGAATGCTCACGACGCAGCGCTTTCAGCGCACGCACACGGCCTTCGTTACGTGTACGACGGGCTTTGATGCCCTGACGGATCCACACCTCTTCCTGCGCAAGCTTGCGGTCGAATTCTGCGTTCTGCATCTCTTCAACGCGCAAGGCTTCTTCTTTGCCTTCCAGATAGAGATCGTAGTTGCCCGGCCAGGAGACCAGCTTGCCGCGGTCGAGATCGACGATACGTGTCGCCATGTTGCGGATAAACGAACGGTCATGCGAAATAAAGATGATGCTGCCGGTGAAGTTCTTCAGGAACGTTTCCAGCCAGTCGATGGTTTCAATATCGAGGTGGTTGGTTGGCTCATCCAGCATCAGCACGCGCGGGTTACTGACCAGCGCACGGCCCAGCGCCGCTTTACGCAGCCAGCCGCCAGAGAGCGACGACAGTTCGGTATCGGGCTGCAGACCAATCTGCTCCAGCACGTCATGGATGCGGCTTTCCAGCTGCCACAAATTCTGATGGTCGAGAATAGTCTGCAGACGCGCCATCTCATTGAGGTTTTTATCGCTTGGATCGTCCATCACCACATGGGAAATGGCGTGATAGGCTTTCAGATGCTCAGCCTGCTCTTCAACGCCCTCAGCCACGAAGTCATAGACCGAACCGGTGATGTTACGCGGTGGATCCTGTTGCAGACGCGCAACCACCAGATCGGTTTCATAAATAATGCGGCCATCATCCAGCGGCTGTTCGCCGTTGATGATTTTCATCAGTGTGGATTTACCTGCACCGTTACGGCCCACCAGACAGACGCGTTCGTTCTCTTCAATGTGCAGTTCGGTGTTGTCTAGCAGCGGCGCATCGCTGAAGGAGAGATAAGCGCCGTGGATACTGATTAATGACATGTAATCTTATTCCTTACCGGCGTGAGTGATCAGCCAGCAGTTGTGAATTTGACGGTTACGCGCGAAGTCCTGCGACTGTGTTTTCTGGGTAATATCCTGCGCCTGCAGGCCCAGTGCTTTCAGGCCATCCATGTCCATTTTGAAACCGCGTTTGTTATTGGAGAACATGATGGTGCCGCCGCGACGCAGCAGGCGCTTCAGGTTACGCATCAGCATCATATGATCGCGCTGAACGTCAAAGCTCTCTTCCATACGTTTTGAGTTGGAGAAGGTTGGCGGATCGATAAAGATCAGGTCAAAATTCTCGTCACTCTCATTCAGCCAGCTCAGGCAGTCTGCCTGCATCAGGCGGTGCTGACGCCCGGTCAGTCCGTTAAGACGCAGGTTGCGCTCCGCCCACTCCAGATAGGTCCGCGACATATCGACCGTGGTGGTCGAACGCGCCCCACCCAGACCGGCATGCACACTGGCGGTGCCGGTATAGGCAAACAGGTTCAGGAAATCTTTGCCCTGGCTCATCTGGCCGAGCATTTTACGGGCAATGCGGTGATCGAGGAACAGGCCGGTATCGAGATAGTCGGTCAGATTCACCCAGAAATGCGCATTAAACTCTTTAACTTCGAAATAGTCGCCCTTTTCGCTGAGCTTCTGATACTGCGCTTTGCCTTTCTGACGCTCACGCGTTTTCATAATCAGACGGTCGGCAGGCAGTTCCAGTACGCTCAGGGTCGCGCTGATCACATCGAACAGGCGCTGACGCGCTTTGTTCGGATCGATCGTTTTCGGTGGCGCGTATTCCTGGATAATCACCCAGTCGCCATAGCGATCGACAGCGACGTTGTAGTCTGGCAGATCGGCGTCATAAATGCGGTAGCATTCAATGCCTTCCTGACGCGCCCACTTCTCCAGCTTTTTCACATTTTTACGCAGACGGTTCGCGTAATCTTCCGCAATCTGACCGGCGCTTTCATGGCTGTTGACCGCCAGCTGATAATTTTTCTGAACGCAATCCAGCGGACCGTTTTTCGCTTTGAACTGGCGGTCGGCACGCAGTTGCAGGCAGCTCAGCAGTTCAGGCGAGGCGCTGAACAGCGACAGATTCCAGCCGCCAAAATGCTGCTTCATCAGACGTCCAAGCTGGCTGTGCAGCGCAATGAGGGCGGGTTCGCTCTCCAGACGTTCACCGTAAGGCGGATTGCTCAGCACCGTGCCATGCACAGCCGGATCGACCGGATTGGTCAGCTTCAGCAGGTCCTGTTGAGCAAAGGTAAAGAGTTCATAAACGCCTGCGCGACGGGCATTCGACTGCGCCCACTCCAGTACACGGCCATTATTATCATAGCCAAAGAAGCGCGCCTGGGTGGCGGCGGTGCCCGCACGGGCACGCGCCTGCGCCTCGGCTTTCACATCCTGCCACAGAGCAGCATTAAACTGGCTCCAGGCGGTGAAGCCCCAGTGCTTGCGCAGCAGGCCTGGTGCGCGATCGCAGGCGATCAGTGCGGCTTCAATCAGCAGCGTACCGGAACCACACATCGGATCGATCAGCGGCGTGGTCGGCTCCCAGCCAGAACGCAGCACAATCGCTGCGGCCAGCGTCTCTTTCAACGGTGCCTGACCGGTTTGCTGCCGATAGCCGCGCTGATGCAGCGAGCTGCCGCTGAGATCCAGCGCAATACTGGCACGATCGTCATTCAGCCAGACGTTGACACGGATATCCGCCTGCTCACGATCGACATTCGGCCGCTCGAGGTTTTGACGGGTAAAGCTGTCCACGATGGCATCTTTCACTTTCAGCGCGCCAAACTGGCTATTACGAATCGAGTCGTTGGTGCCGCTGAAATGCACGACAAACGTTTTGTCGCTGCCGAACATCGTCGGCCAGTCCACGCTCTGTACACCCAGATAGAGATCAAGATCGCTGTAGACGCCAAACTCTCCCAGCGGCAACAGGATGCGTGATGCTAAACGACTCCACATCAGACTTTGGTACATGGCGCGATCGTCGGCTTCGTAGTGAACGCCTCCCTGCACCACTTGCAAATCCTGCGCGCCCAGCGCGTCCAGCTCACTTTTTAACAGCTCTTCGAGCCCACGCGCCGTGCTGGCAAACAGAGAATTCATATCGTCACTTTTTAACTCTTGAGAAAATTGTCGCGCATTATAGCGAATCGGAGACCTATGTCATAAAGTTAGCTTCTTTTGTGTCGCGCGTCGGGTTCAAGGAGAACACCATGATCACGCTTTCCCGCTTATTTATTCATCCTGTGAAGTCGATGCGGGGATTAGCGTTATCACACGCGCTGGTCACTGACAGCGGACTGGCGTTTGATCGTCTGTTTATGGTGACCGAACCTGATGGCACCTTTATTACCGCCCGCCAGCACCCGGAGATGGTGCGCTTTACGCCCGCGATTCTGCCGGATGGCCTGTTGCTGGCGGCGCCAGATGGGAGTCAGTCCCTGATCCGCTTCAGCGATTTCGATGAGCAGGATCATCCCACCGAAGTCTGGGGTAATCATTTTACCGCGCGCATAGCGCCCCTTGCGATAAATCAGTGGCTGAGCCAGTTCTTCCCGCGCGACGTTCAGTTGCGCTGGGTCGGGCCACAACCCAGCCGCCGGGTCAAAAAGTTTGATCATATTCCGCTTAGCTTTGCCGATGGCTTTCCGTTTTTGCTGATCAACAACGCGTCGCTGCATGATCTGCAACAACGCTGCCCGGCCAGCGTCCGAGCCGAACAGTTTCGTCCGAATCTGGTCGTCAGCGGTGCTGCCGCATGGGATGAAGATAGCTGGGCAGAAATTCAGATTGGCGACGTGATATTCGAGGTGCCAAAGCCCTGCAGTCGCTGTGTGCTCACCACGGTCAGCACCGAGACCGGCGTTAAGCATCCCACCGGTCATCCGCTGGCGACGTTGCAGACTTTTCGTACCGCTCAGGATGGCAGTGGTGACATCGATTTCGGCCTGAACTTAGTGGCGCGTAGCAGCGGCGTGGTGCGTGCGGGTGATGAAATGATTGTCCTGAAACGTCATGCATCGCGCAGGTATGGGGCGGGTGAAGTGGTTGAAACGTTGAAACCAGAAAAACAGGCGCCTGAAACCGTGAACATTACTTATCAGGGTCAGACATTCACCGGAGATAATCAGCAGGTGTTACTGGATCAACTGGAGATGCAGGGCTTTCGCATACCCTATTCCTGTCGTGCAGGTCTCTGTGGCAGTTGCAAGCTGAATCTGGTCGCAGGTGAGGTGAAGGCGCTGAAACAGAGTGCCCTGCGTCAGGACGGCACACTGTTAAGCTGTAGCTGTATTCCGGCGGGCGATGTTGAACTGAGGTGATCAGACAGCGCGTGCGAAAGGTGCAGCAACGTCCTCATGCCAGGGCTGCAGGCGATCGTTCATCACTTTGATGGCATCGCCGAGCACCATGTTTTTTCCCGCCAGCGTGAGACCTTGCTGCGCCAGCAGACAGAGCGCCGCATTATCACCACTTTCAACCACCAGCAGACGTGCCTGTGTTCCCTCTTCAGCCAGCGTAACCTGTACCATTTCGCCAGGACGAGGCTGCATGGCCGGGGCATATGAGGTGAAATGCCAGCTTTTAGGCATCAGGGGTTTGAGAAAGCGGGCAGCGACCAGTGCGTTTAACACCAACTCAGCACGGTGACTGCCACTGAGTTTGCAATGACGGCAGGTCTCTTCAAACGTGTAATAAAGAGCAGCGTCATCGACACAAAAGCCCGATTCAGCGAAAGCGTCCGGCGTGAGCATTTTGCGGGAATAGCGGGAACGAAACAGCATACCGTCGGCCAGGTCGAGCATCATTCGATCGTGGCTGCTGTCAAAATACCAACGCCAGTTATCATCGGGTTTAATTTTCATCGTGTGCCCTGTATTTACCGCTGCGCCAAAAATCACGCAGAATTCAGCGAAAAAGAAACATAAGGAAAAGCTGAAAAAGCGTGCAACAGGACAAAATATAAACGAGCCGAGGGGATAAATAAAGCCCCCGGCCCGTCATTGTGAGAATTGTCTTAGATATTGGTAACGATATCTTTAATTAAGCCCGGTCCCTGATAAATAAAACCTGAATAAATCTGAACTAATGTTGCCCCGGCGGCGATTTTTTCACGTGCGGCCGTTAAAGAATCAATGCCACCAACGCCAATAATCGGCAGGCGTCCCTGCAGTTCCTGAGAGAGGCGCTGGATAACCGCTGTGCTCCGGGACTGAACTGGCCGGCCACTTAATCCGCCTGCTTCCTCAGCATATTTGAGTCCACTAACCAGCGAACGATCGAGGGTGGTATTGCAGGCAATAACACCATCAATCTGATGACGAATTAAACTGTCTGCGACCTGAATTAACTCCTCTTCCGAGAGATCGGGCGCAATTTTCACGGCCAGCGGAACATATTTAAGGTGACGCTGTTCCAGCTCTTTTTGTTTTTGTTTGATTGAGGAGAGCAGATCATCCAGCGCCTCGCCATATTGCAGCGAACGCAAACCTGGCGTGTTAGGGGAGGAAATATTGATGGCGATATAACCGGCGTGGGCATAGACCTTCTCCATGCAGATCAGATAATCATCTTTGCCCTGCTCGACTGGCGTATCTTTATTTTTACCGATATTGATTCCCAGCACGCCGTTAAAACGCGCTTTTTTCACGTTTTCAACCAGATGATCGACACCCAGATTATTAAATCCCATCCGATTGATAATTCCGCCTGCTTCCACCAGCCGAAACATGCGTGGCTTATCATTGCCCGCCTGAGGGCGCGGCGTGACGGTACCGACTTCAACAAAACCAAAGCCCATCGCGGCAAACGCATCAATACACTCTGCGTTCTTATCCAGCCCGGCGGCCAGGCCCAGGGCGTTCTTAAAGGTCAGTCCCATACAGGTAACCGGACGCGACGGCAGAGTCTGGCGATAGAACATCTCAAGTGGCGTGCCGCTCATAAAGCGTAGTTGCTGAAAGGTGAGTTCGTGTGCGCGTTCGGGGTCGAGTTTAAACAGCGCCGGTCGGACGATAGGATAAAACATGCACTCTCCTGAAGGACGGAAGCGATCGTGGAAGTCGGTGCACGGGAAAATGTGCGCCAGAATGGTAAAGTGCTCTGGCGCAAAAGTAAATCGAACTGCGGGGTGGTGGGAAGTTAACTGAAAATCCCTTGATCTTACGCAGCGGAATCGTTTACGGGGTGATTTTCCACCTGCGAGGGGAACAGATATTCCCGGAGGATCCCGTGACGCTGCATGATGCCAAAAATACCGATGCAGACGAACGCTTCTGCCCCGACCATCGACCATGCGGCCCCGATCGCACCAAACTTCCACGCCAGGAAACAGCACAGCGGCACGTTAATCACACCCGCGGCCATCATCACCCACATACGCTGACGCGCTAAACCATGTGGAATCAGAATCTGTAATCCGGCCGGATAAGCAATGTTGCCAAACAGGAAGCAGAGCACAAAGACACGCAGCACATCCGCCGACGGAATAAAGTCCTTACCCAGTAAGATTGAAACCACCAGGTCAGCAAAGAACCAGGTAAAGATCACAATCGACAGACTCAGGGAAAACGACAGCAGCAGGCTTTTGCGCGTCGCTGCAATGGCAGCCCGTTTATCCCGGCCAAACAGATGACTGACGCGCGGGAAGAAGGCGCTGCCAATCTGCTCTGGCACAGAGTTAGCGGCTTTACGCAGACGATCCGCACCGTTATAGATACCCACCATATAGGTGGAGGTAAAGGAAGCGAGAATCACGACGTTGACGCTGTTGAACAGATTGGCACCGGCAATGGCGATAAAGACATCCATGCTGTCGGTGATGCGCTGTTTGATTTCACGGGGCTCAAAGCGATAACGGCCAATGACCTTCATCTCCAGCACAAACTTCAGCGTAATCGCTGCACTGATGATCGAGACAGTGCCAGGGATCAGGGCAGCCAGCCAGGTATCCTGCGGGGATTTCACCAGTAAAAACGTTAGCGGAATCGCACAGAAGTTCCCGAAGGTAGCGATCATTGCCGTCTTACCCAACTTCTCAAAGCCCTGCATCAGCCAGCCAAATGAAAACAACGAGCCTATCAGCGTGGTGCAGTTCGCCAGGATGATAAAGAACAACGGATGCCAGGCAGGATTGAACCAGGTCGCGGTCAGCAGCGTACCGCTGGTCACCACCAGCAGCATCAGCTTGGCGTTAAATGTTGACCAGAAAAGCTGAGTGACGCGTTCTTTGTCATCACGATGGTGAGCAATATCTTTGGTGGTAAAGACATTGAATCCCCAGTCAGAGATGGTACTGCAATAGAGCACACAGGCGATCGCCAGTGCCAGCGTACCCATCTGCTCTACACCCAGAACACGGGCAAGATAGGGCAGCGTCGCCAGCGGAAAAAGAAACGACGCACCACGATAGGCCAGCAGGGAGAAAATATTAATAATCAGACTTTTATCAAGAACTTTTGCCATGACGCAACAACCTTATACACATTGCATGTCTCACCTTCTCATTTCGCTAAGGCATAAACAATATCGCTTCACATTTTTCAGAATCAGGCTGTTTTTTGTGATCAGGCCGCGTTTTTCAACTCTTTTTTGACTTTGTAATGCTGCAGCGCAATAAACAGTTCAGGACGATTAAACAATAACCGCTCTTTAAAGCTCTCTGCTTTTACATTACGTCCCAAAAAGCGAATAGCATTCAGCACATATTCAGGAACAGGTGTTCGATTGTAGAGCGATAAATAGATCATCAGACGAAACGAGTGAACTAAATAGGCTTTTTCCAGGGTGTCACGCCATGCTGATTTAACCATCGATCCGGTTAACGTGTTGTAGGCATGCATAAAAGCGTCATAGCGCTGATGGAAAAACTCATTGCTTTTAGTACTGTTGGTCAGTGAACCGTTGCGAATACGCTGTTTATAATAGACCTGATGACTGACCCAGGCCTGCTGACTTTTCATAAAACAGGAAAGGGTAAAATTGTGGTCTTCATGAACACGTTTAACAAAGCGCAATTTATGCTGCTCAATAACGCGTTTGCTGATGACATAACTCCAGGCCGCCGAGGTATAGCTGCCATTACGCAGCAGCGCCAGCAGGACCTCCTGTGGCTTTTGCTGGCCAAAGAGTTCGTGCCTCACTTTTGGTGAAGTGATGTCAATCTGACCATCGCGGAATACACACGATTTAAAACAGAACAGGTCCGTTTCAGGATGCGTTTCCGCCACCCTGGCCAGCTCGGCCACCAGGCCGTCCGCCACGACGTCGTCCGGATCACAGAAAAAGAGAAACTGTCCCTTCGCCTGTGCAATGCCCACATCCCGGGCCTGACCGGCGCCTCCATTTTCAGTGGTAATTATTTTCACCTGAGGAAGATGCGCATAATTCTGTTCAAGTAAGGCTAATGTTCCATCGGTGGAACCATCATTCACAATGAGTATTTCATTGGGCGCTTTAACCTGACGTAATAATGAATCGACGCACTCCACAATATATTTTTCAACATTGTAAGTTGGAATAATTACAGATAATAGAGTGTCAGACATAGGCAATTCTCTGCTGTTAGAAAAAAGACAATACGCGTCACCTGCCAGATGCAGGTCCTGACCAGAGGCGAAACGTCGAAAAGAGTAATGCGCTATTATTATGATAGCTTTCATTTGGCCTGATTATCTTAAACCGGTAATGCGAATAAAGACCAGTCGTAAAAATTATCTTAACGTTTCCTGTGAAAATCACTGTTAATGAAAGTGCATCTATAGTCCGCGTAAATGTTAAAACCGTTGATGATCGATTTAAAATAGCCCGGCAAAGCAGACGTAACCATGTTCAGGAATGTGTAAGAGAACATCTGTAATAGTGAATAACTTCACCATTACTTCATTTTCATTGCAGTTTTCTTTCTGCGATTAATCTTAGCTTCAGGCAGGGGCTTCCGCAGACAGGCAGATTCTGTGCCGCTCAGAGGGGCTGTTATGCTCACCGCTTCGCTTTAACGCTGTATGACTCTCAGGAAGATTGATTAAGCAATCAGACGAAAACGATTTTTTTCAGCACCCTCCCCCGTTTTGACCATCTCGTATCACACTCCTTAATCAATTCACCGCCTGCCGGAACCTAAATTAAGAATTATCGGAAGCTTATGCGTTCCCTTCTGCAGCGGCGTCTTCTATTTGCATTTTTCACCCTTACTTTGCCGGATAAATCATTTAAGCCCACTCCGTAGCTCTGACAGTATGAAGCCATTAGTTCTCAACTTTAGATAATCAATAACTTTTAGTTATAAGGAGTGATGATGCGCGTTATTACGCTGGCTGGCAGCCCACGATTTCCTTCCCGCTCGACTTCATTACTGACGCTGTGTCAGCACAAGCTGGAAGCGCGTGGCATTGAAGTCATTCCCTGGAATATTCACAACTTTCAGCCTGACGATCTGATCAATGCACGTTTTGATGCACCCGCACTCCTGGCCCTCCGTGAAGACCTCGCGTCTGCTGATGGCCTGATTGTGGCGACACCTGTTTATAAGGCGTCCTTTTCAGGCGCGCTGAAAACCCTGCTCGATTTGCTACCTGAACGTGCACTCGAGCACAAGGTTGTGTTGCCGCTGGCCAGCGGCGGCAGTGTCGGCCACATGCTGGCGCTGGATTACGCCCTGAAACCGGTTCTTAACGCCTTAAAGGCGCAGGAGATCCTGCACGGTGTTTATGCCGAGGACAGCCAGATTACCCACTACGATCGTCAGCCGGTTTTACAGGATTCACTGTCACAGCGTCTGGATGAAGCCGTCACTGCGTTCTGGCTGGCGCTGACCCGTCACCACCACCCCGTTGCACAAGCGGTATAAGGAAGAGTTCGATGAAGCAAATAGTTGGAAAGTGGCTGGTGGCAGGCCTTTTACTCATCGCCCCTCTGGTTCAGGCCGCCGAATCCGATCCGGCTGAGATTCGTATCGGCTATCAGAAAGGTTCAGTCAGCATGGTGCTGGCAAAATCACATCAGTTACTGGAGAAGCGTTTTCCCCATACTCAGATTAAGTGGATCGAGTTCCCGGCGGGTCCACAAATGCTGGAAGCGCTGAACATCAACAGTATTGACCTCGGCAGCACCGGTGACCTTCCGCCACTGTTTGCCCAGGCCGCTGGCGCGGATCTGCTTTATGTCGGCTCTGAGCCGCCAAAGCCCAAAGCAGAAGTGATTCTGGTCCCAAAAGAGAGTCCTCTGAAACAGGTCGCAGATCTGAAAGGGAAAAAGGTCGCGTTCCAGAAAGGCTCCAGCTCGCACAATTTACTGCTTCGCGCCTTACAGCAGGCGGGCCTGAGTTTTAAAGATATTACACCGGTTTATCTGACACCCGCCGATGCGCGCGCCGCCTTCCAGCAGGGAGATGTTGATGCCTGGGCAATCTGGGACCCCTACTACTCCTCGGTGCTGTTGCAGGGTCATTCGCGTCTGCTGACTGATGGCAGCGCACTTAATCTGACTGGCTCATTCTATTTAGCGACCCGCAGCTATGCCGAAGCCCATGGCGCCTTTATCCAGCAGGTTCTCGATACCTTTAGCGCGGCCGATGCGCTGACAATCAGCCAGCGTCAGCAGAGCACCACACTGCTGGCGCAGGCAATGGGTCTGCCTGAGCCGGTTATCGCCAGCTATCTCAGCCATCGGCCACCAACCCGGATTTCACCGGTGAGCGCTGAAACCGCTGCGGCTCAGCAGCGCACCGCTGACCTGTTCTATGCCAATCATCTGTTGCCCGTAAAAGTGACGATTCAGGATCGCATCTGGCAACCGCATACCGTAACGCAATAAGGAGCAACAATAATGAGCGTATCCATTTTCTGGTTTCTGCCAACGCATGGCGACGGCCACTATCTTGGTACTGCCGAAGGGGCACGACCGGTTGATCACGCCTATCTGCAACAGGTGGCACAGGCCGCCGACCGCCTCGGCTTCGGTGGCGTATTAATCCCGACCGGCCGTTCATGCGAAGATGCCTGGCTGGTTGCCGCCTCGCTGATTCCGGTCACTCAGCGTCTGCGCTTCCTGGTGGCGCTGCGCCCCGGCGTGATTTCACCGACTCAGGCGGCGCGTCAGGCTGCCACTCTGGATCGGCTCTCCAATGGCCGCGCGCTGTTCAATCTGGTGACCGGCGGCGATCCGGAAGAGCTGGCGGGCGACGGTGTGTTCCTGGATCACCGTGAGCGTTACGCAGAGTCTGCCGAGTTTACCCGTGTCTGGCGTCGGGTGCTGGAAGGCGAAACCGTCGATTATGAAGGCAGGCACGTGAAGGTTCGCGGCGCGCGTCTGATGTTTAAACCGGTGCAGCAGCCTCGTCCGCCACTCTGGTTCGGTGGCTCTTCTGAACCGGCCCAGGAGCTGGCGGCCGAACAGGTCGATGTTTATCTCACCTGGGGTGAGCCGCCTGCACAGGTCAAAGAGAAGATTGACCAGGTGCGTGCAAAAGCCGCTGCTCAGGGACGCACCGTACGCTTCGGCATCCGTCTGCATGTGATTGTGCGTGAAACAAATGAAGAAGCCTGGCAGGCCGCTGACCGGCTGATTGCCAATGTCGATGACGCCACTATCGCGAAAGCACAGGCAGCGTTCCAGCGGGCAGATTCTGTGGGTCAGCGCCGGATGGCCGCCCTGCACGGCGGTCGACGCGACAAGCTCGAAATCAGCCCGAACCTGTGGGCCGGCGTGGGCCTGGTGCGCAGCGGAGCCGGTACGGCGCTGGTCGGCGATGGTCCGACGGTTGCCGCACGTATCAGGGAGTATGAAGCGCTGGGCATCGAGACCTTTATCCTGTCGGGGTATCCGCATCTGGAAGAGGCGTATCGCGTTGGCGAACTGCTGTTCCCGCATCTGGATCTGCAGGTTCCCCTGGTGCCTCAGCCGCGGGTGGTTCAGGCGCACGGTGAAGCGGTCGCCAACGATTTTACCCCTGAGAAAAAAGTCGCCCGGGGCTGAGGAGAGCATGATGGCCAGAACCCGAAAACGCCTTGCTGATACGTTGCTACCCTGGCTCCTGCCAACGCTGCTGGTCGTGGTGTGGCAGCTAGCCTCACAGACCGGCTGGTTATCAAACCGCATTCTGCCCGCACCGGAGAAGATCGTGACCACCTTCTGGCAGCTGACCGCCAGCGGTGAACTCTGGCAGCACCTGGCGATCAGCAGCTGGCGGGCGCTGATCGGCTTCAGCATCGGTGGATCTCTCGGCCTGCTGCTGGGCTTGATCACGGGCACCTCAAAAACCGGTGAGCGGTTGCTGGATACCTCGCTGCAGATGCTGCGTAATGTGCCGCATCTGGCACTGATCCCGCTGGTGATCCTCTGGTTCGGCATTGATGAATCCGCCAAAATCTTTCTGGTGGCGCTGGGCACGCTGTTTCCGATCTACCTGAATACTTATCATGGCATCCGCAACCTTGATCGCGGGCTGGTTGAGATGGCCCGCAGCTATGGCCTCTCCGGCTGGAGCCTGTTTATTCAGGTGATCCTGCCCGGTGCGCTGCCCAATATTATGGTCGGCGTACGGTTCGCGCTGGGTCTGATGTGGCTGACGCTGATTGTCGCCGAGACTATCTCCGCCAGTTCTGGTATCGGCTATCTGGCGATGAATGCGCGTGAATTCCTGCAGACCGATGTGGTGGTGGTGGCCATTATTCTCTACGCCCTGCTCGGCAAACTGGCGGATGTCGCCGCGTTGTTACTGGAACGTGTCTGGCTGCGCTGGCATCCCGCTTACCAACTGAAGGAGGAGAACGCATGAGCCAGACTTTCTCACCGGCCCGCCTCAACACCGGTACGCCGGTTGGCGTCAACGGCGTCAGCAAACAGTATGGCAGTCGCACCATACTCAATAAGATCGACCTGCATATTCCTTCAGGTCAGTTTGTGGCGGTAGTGGGTCGCAGCGGCTGTGGCAAAAGCACTCTGCTGCGTCTGCTGGCGGGACTTGAACAGAGTTCCAGCGGTGAACTGCTGGCGGGCAATGCGCCGCTGCAGTCAGCGCGAGAAGATACCCGCCTGATGTTTCAGGATGCGCGACTGCTGCCGTGGAAAAAAGTGATCGATAACGTCGGTCTGGGCCTGCGCGGACGCGAATGGCGCAGCGCGGCAATGGATGCCCTGGCGGCGGTAGGACTGGCCGATCGGGCCAGTGAGTGGCCGGCTGCACTCTCTGGCGGTCAGAAACAGCGCGTGGCACTGGCCAGGGCGCTGATCCATCGACCCGGTTTGCTACTGCTGGATGAACCGCTGGGCGCACTGGATGCCCTGACGCGCATTGAAATGCAGGGATTGATTGAGTCACTGTGGCAACAGCATCACTTTACTGTGTTGCTGGTCACACATGATGTCAGTGAAGCGGTGGCAATGGCGGATCGCGTGCTGTTAATTGAAGAGGGCGAGATCGGTCTGGATCTGCTGGTGGACCTGCCCCGTCCGCGGCGTCGTGGATCTGCGCGGCTGGCCGAACTGGAAGCGGAGGTACTGGATCGGGTGATGCAGCGCACGGAACGCCCGCAGCCCGTCCGTTACGCGCAACAGCGCTGAAATAAAAAACGCCTGATGCAGTGCATCAGGCGTTTTAACAGCATAGCGTGTCAACCTATGCCAGGACGGGTCATCAGGCGTTCAGTGCCCGGGTAATTTTCTCGTAAAGATCGCCAGAGAGCTTATCCAGCTGCAGCAACTGCTCAAGCGCCTGGCGCATCATCGCCTGACGGTCTTCGTCATAACGTTTCAGACGAATCAGCGGTTCTACCATTCGCGCCGCGACCTGCGGATTACGGGTGTTCAGGTCGGTAAGCATCTCCACCAGGAACTTATAACCGCTGCCATCTTTCGCATGGAACGCGGCCGGGTTAGCCGAGGCAAAGGCCCCCACCAGGGAGCGAACGCGGTTCGGGTTACTCATGGTAAAGGAGCGATGAGTCAGAAGCTGACGCACATTACGCATCACGTTGGCAGCCGGACTGGTGGCCTGCAGAACAAACCATTTGTCCATCACCAGACCATCCTGATGCCAGCGCTCATCGTAGGCCGCCAGCAGCGCATCACGGCACGGCAACTGAGCCGCCACAGCCGCGGAAAGCGCCGCCAGCGCATCCGTCATGTTGGTCGCCTGGTGGTACTGCGTCTGTACCAGCTTGTCTGCCAGCTGCGCATCGCTAAAGGCAAGATAGGTCAGGCAGGTATTTTTCAGGCTGCGCTGACCAATCGCATCATGCTCCACGCGGTATTCAGGCTGCTGATTGGCGTTGTAGATGGCAAAAAACTCATCGGCCAGTTCGCGGGCCAGCGTGCGTTGCAGAGCGTCACGCACCAGCGCAATCGCCTGCGGATCGATGGTATCGAACAGCTCGGCAATCTCATTTTCCGACGGCAGGGTCAGGATCAGCGCCGTCAGGGCCGGATCGCAGTCGGTATCCAGTAATACTGCACGGAAGGCGTCGGCGACATGCAGCGGCAGCGACAGATGCTGACCCTGCTGATAGCGTGCAACGTTCAGACGGATGTAGGTCGCCAGCAGGCTCTGCGCCGCATCCCAGCGGGAGAAGTCGTTGCGGGCATGGCGCATCAGGAAGGTGAGCTGCGCATCACTCCATTTATAATCGAGTTTCACTGGCGCAGAGAATTCGCGCAGCAGTGACGGCACCGGCTGGAAGTAGACGTTATCGAAAATAAAGGTCTGGAACTCCTCGGTGACATTCAGCACATGGTGCACCGGATGACCGTTGTTCTGCAGCGGGATCACCTTGCCTTCACCGTCATAAAGTTCAATATCCAGCGGGATATGCAGGGGCAGCTTCTCTTTCTGATCGGCGGTCGCTGGCGTGTGCTGCGTGACGTGTAGGGTGTACTGCTCCAGTTCCGGATTGTAATCGTCGCGCACCGTCAGTACCGGCGTACCGGACTGGCTGTACCAGCGGCGGAACTGCGACAGATCGACGTTTGAGGCATCTTCCATCGCCTGGACAAAGTCATCACAGGTGGCGGCGCTGCCGTCATGACGATCAAAGTAGAGCTTCATGCCTTTCTGGAAATTCTCTTCACCCAGCAGGGTATGCATCATACGGATCACTTCTGACCCTTTCTCATACACCGTCAGGGTGTAGAAGTTGTTCATCTCAATAACCTGATCCGGACGGATCGGGTGTGCCATTGGGCTGGCATCTTCGGCGAACTGTGCCCCACGCACGATACGCACATTATCGATGCGGTTCACGGCACGTGAACCCAGATCAGAGCTGAACTCCTGATCGCGGAACACGGTCAGTCCCTCTTTCAGGCTGAGCTGGAACCAGTCGCGGCAGGTCACGCGGTTGCCGGTCCAGTTGTGGAAATATTCGTGGCCGATAACGGCTTCAATACCCAGATAATCTTTGTCGGTCGCCGTTTCCGCTTTCGCCAGTACATATTTGGCGTTGAAGACGTTCAGGCCTTTATTCTCCATTGCGCCCATATTGAAGAAGTCCACCGCCACGATCATAAAGATGTCGAGGTCATACTCCAGGCCGAAACGCTCTTCATCCCACTTCATGCTGTTTTTCAGCGAGGTCATCGCCCAGTCGGCACGGTCGAGATTACCGCGATCGACGAAGATCTCCAGCGCCACATCACGGCCTGAACGGGTGGTAAAACTGTCACGCAACACGTCGAAATCGCCTGCCACCAGCGCAAACAGGTAACACGGTTTCGGGAACGGATCTTCCCACTTCACCCAGCTGCGACCCTGCTCATCCCGGCCGCCGTCAATGCGGTTACCGTTGGAGAGCAGGAATGGATAGCGTTCACCGTCGGCATAAATGGTGGTGGTAAAGCGCGCCAGGACATCCGGGCGATCGAGGTACCAGGTAATATGGCGGAAGCCTTCAGCTTCACATTGGGTGCAGAGCGCCTCGCCCGATTTGTACAACCCTTCCAGCGCGGTGTTCTGATCCGGATGAATATCATTGATGATTTTCAGGGTGAAGCTTTCCGGCAGCTGGCCGATCACCAGTGCGCCCTCTTCTTCACGGTAAGCCGTCCAGGGTTGCCCGTCGATCTCCAACGCAATCAGCGTTAACGCTTCGCCGTCCAGTTGCAGCTCAGCCTGGCTGTCGCCCAGTCGTTTAACCTGGCTGATGGCCGTAACACGGGTGGTGGACGCATCCAGTTCAAAGGTTAAATCGATATCGGTGATGGTGTAATCAGGCGCACGATAATCGTGGCGATACTTGATTTGGGGCTGTTGCGTCATATTGCGTCTCGCGTTGTTATAAGTTTACCGGCAAAGTCTAAGCTTGTTACTACAAGCTTGCCACGCACAATGCACCTAAAAGGTGAAATGGCTACAGTTTGTTAACAAAGGCACAGATTGGCCTCGACCCACCCGACTGAAATATGCTGTGATCGGGTTCAGATAGTGAATTATACTTTCGCGTCTTTATGACTGTGTACAACACCGGGCTCTGCGCCACCGAACAGGATGCTGAAACGCGCCATGACAGGACATGCTTCCCCGATACTGACCTCGCTGCTGGATACGGACGCCTATAAGCTCCATATGCAGCAGGCCGTTTTCCACCGCTATCATGACGTAACGGTGGCGGCGGAGTTTCGCTGCCGCGGCGACGAACTGCTGGGTCTCTACGCTGACGAAATTCGTGACGCGATAACCGCTATGCAACACCTGGCGCTGACTGATGATGAAGCGACCTGGCTGTCTCACCTCCCCTTCTTCCAGCAGGATTACCTCAGCTGGTTACGCCAGTTCCGCTATAACCCGGATCAGGTTGAGGTGCGCAATCACCATGGCAAACTGGATATCCGTATTCAGGGGCCGTGGCGGGAAGTCATTATGTGGGAGGTGCCGCTGCTGGCGCTAATCAGCGAGATTGTGCATCGTCATCGCACACCGCAGGTCACCACCCAGCAGGCAATTGACCATTTACACCAGAAACTCGGCGACTTTAAGACGCAGGTAGCTGACCTGGATATGTCACGCTTCCGCCTGATGGATTTCGGCACCCGTCGTCGCTACTCGCAGGATGTGCAGCAGTCGATCGTCTCAACGCTGAAACAGGATTTCCCGTGGCTGATTGGCACCAGTAACTATGATCTGGCGCGCCGTCTGTCACTGACGCCGGTCGGGACGCAGGCACATGAGTGGTTCCAGGCCTTCCAGCAGATCAGCCCGGTCCTTGCTAATAGCCAGCGCGCGGCGCTGCAGGCGTGGCTCGATGAGTATGACGATCAACTGGGCATTGCGCTGACCGATTGTATTGCCATGGACGCCTTCCTGCGCGATTTCGGTCCGTTGTTTGCCCGTCGCTATCAGGGACTGCGCCATGACTCCGGCGATCCGGTTGAATGGGGCGAGAAAGCCCTTGCCCACTATCAGAGCCTGGGTATCGATCCGCAAAGCAAACACCTGGTCTTTTCTGACAACTTAAACCTCGACAAAGCCCTGGCGTTATACCGCCACTTTGGCCAACGGACGAATGTCGTGTTCGGTATCGGTACCCGCCTGACCTGCGACATTCCGGGCGTAACGCCACTGAATATCGTTATCAAGCTGGTGCAGTGCAATGGTAAACCGGTGGCAAAACTCTCAGACAGCCCCGGCAAAACTATCTGTCAGGATAAAGCCTTTGTAAAAGCCCTGCGAAAAGCCTTTGATTTGCCGCTGGTGAAAAAAGCGAGTTAATCCTCTTCTTATCGGGGCGTTGATGCGCCCCGCCTCTGCTGTAATAAATCTGCATTCCCCCTGAATTTTGCTTGTTTCCTGAAGACTCGCAAGTAACATAGCAAAACCCCGGATGGGGCAACTTTTAACTCACTTCTTCTATATAGAGAGATATTTATGAGCGTAGTGCCTGTAGCGGACGTACTGCACGGTCGCGTCGCGGTTGACAGTGAAGTCACCGTACGTGGTTGGGTGCGTACCCGAAGAGATTCCAAAGCCGGTCTTTCCTTCATCGCTGTCTATGACGGCTCCTGCTTTAATCCCGTTCAGGCTGTCGTCAATAATTCTCTGAATAATTATCAGGATGAAGTGCTGCGTCTGACCACCGGCTGTTCCGTTATCGTCACCGGTAAAGTGGTGGCATCGCCGGGTCAGGGCCAGGCGTTTGAGATTCAGGCAACCAGCCTGGAAGTGGTTGGCTGGGTGGAAGATCCGGACAGCTATCCGATGGCGGCGAAACGTCACAGCATTGAGTATCTGCGTGAAGTGGCGCACCTGCGTCCACGCACCAACCTGATTGGCGCAGTGGCCCGCGTTCGCCATACCCTGGCGCAGGCGCTGCATCGCTTCTTCCATGAAAATGGCTATTTCTGGGTCTCCACCCCGCTGATTACCGCCTCCGACACCGAAGGTGCAGGTGAAATGTTCCGTGTCTCTACGCTGGATATGGAAAACCTGCCGCGCAACGATCAGGGCAAAGTCGATTTCAGCGAAGATTTCTTTGGCAAAGAAGCTTTCCTGACCGTTTCCGGTCAGCTGAACGGTGAAACCTATGCCAGCGCCCTGTCGAAGATCTACACCTTTGGCCCGACGTTTCGCGCAGAGAACTCCAACACCAGCCGTCATCTGGCAGAATTCTGGATGCTGGAGCCGGAAATTGCGTTTGCGACACTGGATGATGCCGCCGCACTGGCCGAGTCAATGCTGAAGTATGTGTTCAATGCGGTGCTGGAAGAGCGCGCCGATGACATGGCCTTCTTCGCTGAGCGCGTCGATAAAGAAGCTGTAGAACGCCTCCAGCGTTTCATTACCACTGATTTTGCCCAGGTCGACTACACCGACGCGGTTGAAATCCTGATGAATTGCGGTCAGACCTTCGAAAACCCGGTTTCCTGGGGAATCGACCTCTCTTCTGAGCATGAGCGTTACCTGGCAGAGAAACATTTTAAAGCGCCAGTGGTGGTGAAAAACTATCCGAAAGACATTAAAGCGTTCTATATGCGTCTGAACGACGATGGCAAAACCGTGGCGGCAATGGATGTCCTGGCGCCTGGCATTGGTGAGATCATCGGTGGTTCACAGCGTGAAGAGCGTCTGGATGTGCTGGATGCACGACTCGAAGAGATGGGTCTGAATAAAGAAGATTACTGGTGGTATCGTGATCTGCGTCGCTACGGTACCGTGCCACATTCTGGATTTGGTTTGGGCTTTGAACGTTTAATCGCCTATGTCACTGGCGTACAAAATGTAAGGGATGTTATCCCCTTCCCGCGCACGCCACGCAACGCGAGTTTCTGATTTCGGCATTAAATATAAGAAATTCATATATATAACGAGGTCGGCACTGCCGGCCTTTTTTTATTTTTGTAAATTTTGAGTTCACTCACAAAGTTCCGTGTTTTTTACATTTTGTAATACATATTTTCCTGCTGAAACAAGATTACGAGTTTAGTAGCATTTAAGCGCTAGAATTACGGCGGGTGGGATGGAAAGATGCGTGCAGACACAGGAAGACACCAAACTTCGTTAAGGGTTCTGTAAAGATTTCCTGACGGCAGTGGCAGGTGTACAAATAACTCCAATGAGGGTAATGAATAATGATGAAGCGCAATATTCTTGCAGTGGTTATCCCTGCTCTGTTAGCCGCCAGCGCAGCAAATGCTGCAGAAATCTATAACAAAGACGGCAACAAACTGGACCTGTACGGTAAAGCTGTTGGCCTGCATTATTTTTCTGATAACGATGGCTCAGATGGCGACGGCAACAACGGCGACAAATCTTACGTTCGTTTCGGCTTTAAAGGCGAAACCCAGATTAATGACCAGCTGACCGGTTACGGCCAGTGGGAATACAACATTCAGGCGAATAACTCTGAAGGTTCTGACGCACAAAACGGCAACAAAACCCGTCTGGGCTTTGCCGGTCTGAAATTCGGCGACGCTGGCTCAATCGACTACGGCCGTAACTACGGTGTGGTTTATGATGCAATCGGCTGGACCGATATGCTGCCAGAGTTCGGTGGCGACTCAGGATACTCAGATAACTTCATGAACGGTCGTAGCACCGGCCTGCTGACCTACCGCAACACCAACTTCTTTGGTCTGGTAGATGGCTGGGACTTCGCACTTCAGTATCAGGGTAAAAACGAGCGTACCGACACGCGTCGTGCTAACGGCGACGGCTGGGGCGCATCAACCAGCTATACCTCACCAATCGGTGTTGGTGTTGTTGGCGCATACAGCAGCAGCGATCGCACAAACTCTCAGGCAGACGGCACTACCGATATCAATGGTAACGTTGTTGGCCAGGGCAAACGTGCTGAAAACTGGGCAACTGCTCTGAAATATGATGCAAATAATGTTTACCTGGCAGCGATGTACGGTGAAACCCGTAACTCTACACCAATCTCTGTTGTGACTGGTCTGAACAACACCACCAGCGCTGCTTCTGCTAACAAAGCACAGAACATTGAACTGGTTGCACAGTATCAGTTCGACTTCGGTCTGCGCCCATCCATTGCTTATGTTCAGTCTAAAGGCAAGGATATCGAAGGCGTTGGCGATGCTGACCTGATTAAATACATCGACGTTGGCGCGACTTACTACTTCAACAAAAACATGTCTACCTACGTGGATTATCAGATCAACCAGCTGGATGACAATAACGCGCTGGGTCTGAACACCGATGACACTGTAGCAGTAGGCCTGGTTTACCAGTTCTAATCCTGCTTCAGACGCGTTAAAAAACGGGGCCTCGGCCCCGTTTTTTTATGGCTGTCATTCCTGAAATCTGCCCGACACTCCGCTTTTTACTTCGCCTGAAATTCAGCTTCTCCTCGTCGTGAAATGAACACGGTAAAATTGATGATTTTGTCTCGCAAACGGTTGGCATTTCCCTGGCCGGACGTTAACCTGACAGCTCTTTCCGCTAACGTTCACGCTAATGGACCTGACACATGTTTGAATCGATCTCTGCTGCACCCGCCGATCCTATTCTTGGGCTGGCCGATCTGTTTCGTGCTGATGACCGCCCTGAAAAAATCAATCTGGGTATCGGCGTCTACAAAGACGAAACCGGCAAGACCCCGGTGCTGACCAGTGTTAAAAAAGCTGAGCAATACCTGCTGGAAAACGAAACCACCAAAAACTATCTGAGCATTGATGGCCTGGCTGATTTCGCCCGCTGCACACAGGTCCTGCTGTTCGGTAATCAAAGCCCGCTGATCACGGCAGGCCGCGCCCGTACGGCGCAGACGCCAGGTGGCACTGGTGCGTTACGTGTGGCAGCAGATTTCCTCGCGACGCAGACCTCCGTGAAGCGGGTCTGGATCAGCAATCCGAGCTGGCCTAACCACAACAACGTGTTTAATGCGGCCGGTCTTGAAGTCTGTGAATACCACTATTATGACGCGGCAAACCATACGCTGGATTTTGAAGGCATGCTGACGTCGCTGCAGCAGGTTCAGCCAGGTGATGTGGTGCTGTTCCACGGCTGCTGCCATAACCCGACCGGTATTGACCCAACCGCTGAGCAGTGGCAACAGCTGGCGGAATTGTCACAGGCCAATGGGTGGCTGCCGTTGTTTGACTTCGCCTACCAGGGCTTTGCCCGTGGTCTGGATGAAGATGCAGAAGGCCTGCGCATTTTTGCCGCCTCGCATCAGGAACTGATCGTCGCCAGCTCCTACTCCAAGAACTTTGGTCTGTATAACGAGCGTGTCGGTGCCATCACCGTGGTGGCGGCTGAAGCCAGCGTGGCAGATACGGCGTTCAGTCAGGTGAAATACACCATCCGCGCTAACTACTCCAATCCGCCGGCGCATGGTGCCGCTATCGTCGCCACTATTCTGGGCAACGATACACTGCGAACCATCTGGGAGCAGGAGCTGTCAGATATGCGCCAGCGCATTCAGCGCATGCGTCAGCTGTTTGTGAACACCCTTGCAGAGAAAGGCGCTCAGCGTGACTTCAGCTTTATTATTAAGCAAAACGGTATGTTCTCGTTCAGTGGCTTAACCAAAGACCAGGTAATTCGCCTGCGTGAAGAGTTCGGTGTCTATGCCGTTAACTCAGGCCGGGTGAATGTGGCAGGCATGACGCCAGACAATATGTCGGCACTGTGCGAAGCGATTGTCGCGGTGCTGTAACGCTGACGACGAAACAAAAATGGGCCTGATGGCCCATTTTTTATTGCAGGAAAGATCGCTGATTTTTACTGCAGAAAAGGGTTACTCACGCGCTCATGTCCCAGCGTAGAAATCGGACCGTGACCGGGCAGAAACGTCACATCATCGCCCAGCGGCAGTAATTTTGTGCGGATAGCATTGATAAGCTGCTGATGATCGCCCTGCGGGAAGTCTGTGCGTCCCACCCCGCCATTAAAGATAACGTCGCCTGAAATCAGCAATCGTCCCTGACGGTCAAAGAAGACCACGTGGCCAGGTGAATGTCCCGGACAGTGCAGGACTTCGAGCGTGGTCAACCCGACCTGAACGCTCTCCCCCTCTTCCAGCCAGCGATCGGGGGTAAAAGGTGCGCACTCGTCCAGGCCGAACATCCGGCTCTGGGTAGGCAGCGCTTCCAGCCAGAAAGCATCGCGCTTTTGCGGGCCGATAATCGGAATCTGCCAGAAGGCAGCCAGTTCAACGGCAGCCCCGACGTGATCAAGATGTCCATGCGTCAGCAGAATCTGAGCAGGTTTAAGTCCGAGTTGTTCCAGCGTTTGTTTGACAAGTTCGGCATCGCCGCCGGGATCGACCAGCGCGGCTTCGCGCGTGGAGTCGCACCAGATCACTGAGCAGTTCTGGGCAAACGCTGTAACAGGAATAATGTGGTAATTCATAACGCTCCATGACCGGCTCACGCAGCGTTGCCGGTGTCGTTACCAGTGCCTGATCGGCCCGGTATCAATATGTACAAAGTTACTGCGGGGATAATATCCTACACCACCTGCGCGCAGAGATAACGCCGCTTTGCGTACATTGGCGAGCGAAACGCCTTCGATATGAAAATCCATCGCCTGACCCTTGGTGTGATAGCTGTGCTTTGCCACACCTGGACCACTCTCACGTAGCATGTTGTTGGTTGCCAGTGAGCGATAGCCGGACACCAGCTGAATCGGTTTACGCATACCCAGCAGCGCCTGCAGGCGAAAAATCTGATCAAACAGGTGCGGATCGATGCTTTTCACTTTATTGGCGCGATAGTCCCGGAAAAAGTGATTTAATCGTGACAACTCATCCTTGTCGTAACTCTTACCATTAAAAAACTCAGTTTTAAGGGTTTCACCGGTGTGAAGATTATTAAGCATCAATACACGCGGACGAGACGTAGAAAGCGAGGCCCTTGCGGAAGCAGGCAATAAAGCCAGTCCGGCGGCGGCACTACCACACAGCAGTAGTTTGCGACGAGAAGAATCAATAGTAGACATGTAACGATTTACCTGAGAATGAAGCCCGAGAAATGTGCAAAAAGCGCACAGGCCGAACCATAACTTTCTCTCAGAGAAGCGTCAACCCATCTGCCCATGGTTTGTGAGGCGATCCCCGGAGGGATCGCCATTTGAAAAGATTAGTGTAAATGACCGGGACGCTGCTAACGATTTAAAATCAATCACTAGAGCAGTAACTGCTCAGCCCGACTGAGAGCCTGACTGCCCGAACGGGCGGTGTCATCATAATTGTAAATATCTGTGCGGAACTGGGGTTTGCCATCATCAGCGACCCACGCCGTAAGATAATAGAGATTCACTGGAATGCGATGGCGAATCGGAACATAGCGGGTGTCGCCCTCTTTTAACGTGCTGGAAATACGCGCATCGTTCCAGCCCGCGTCCTGCAGTAATAATCCCGCCAGTTCAGATGCTTTATTCACCCGGACACAGCCGGAGCTGAGCGCGCGGATATCACGCTGGAACAGATTATGGTTTGGCGTGTCATGCAGGTAGATCGCATCTGAGCTTGGCATATTAAATTTATAACGGCCCAGCGCATTCGCCTCCCCCGGTGCCTGAATCAGGCGATAAGGGAATGATGAAGCGGTGACCATACGCCAGTCGATCATGCTGGGATCAATCACTTCAGCATCAGCACTCCAGCCCGACAGCAGGGTATAACCATGCTTGTAAAGATAGGTCGGATCCAGTTTCACTTTTGGAATAATATCTTTTCGCACCAGTGTTGTTGGCACATTCCACGGCGGATTCAGCACCACATTATTGAGTGCGCTGCGCATCAACGGCGTTTTACGGTCCGGACGTCCGACGATGACGCGTGATGAGAGGATCTTATTGCCATTGTTGTAGTAAATCAGCGAGTAGTTGGCGATGTTCACCATGATGCCGTTATGCATATCGTCCGGCAGCAGGCGGAGACGCTGAATGTTCAGCGCGAGTAACGACGCACGCATCTGCGGAGAGACGTTAAGCCACTGACGGGTTCTGGCACCGATAGCCCCATCGCCATCCAGTCCCTGCCACTGCTGGAAACGCTTCACCGCCGCCACCAGCGTCTCATCATAAATATTGGCGGTATTTCCTTCCAGCGTCTGACTCTGTACGTTACCCGGTGATTGTGGAGATGGGGTAAGCAGATTGCTGACTGGCGCGGCAGAAGGACTGACCGCAACAGGCTGATCGCTGTGCGTTACCGGCGAGGCGGCAACGGGTACCGCATCGTCATTGGGTGTCGGCGCGTTAACCTGCGCCGTTAACATGCCGCTGCGCTGCAAAATTTCGCGTAGCGCAGGCACGTCATCACTGACCTGGCCCGGACGCAGTGTTTCACTGCTTTTCAGCTGCGGCCAGGGCTGCTTATCGCTAAGCAGGGTGATAAGCGCAGCATGCATGGGCTGATACTGTGGATGCTGCGGCTGTAAGGAGGCAATAAATGCATTGTCAGAACCGGCATTGACCGCATTCTGCCACTGATTGACCACCGCCACGGAGGGCTGGGTCAGCCTGTAAGGAACATTGCTGTAGAGCCAGGTTTCACCCTGCGTCGGCACATTCGACACAAATTGCAGATAACCCAGCATCGCATCAGACAACGCAACATCCCGGGCAAAGCCGGTAATGGCGGGGTTGGTCAGACGCTCAATCCAGCGCGTGAACTGCGGCTGAACGCCAGACAGCGCCACTTCTGCCAGCTGCTGCTGAAATTTTTGCACCGCCTGAGGATCCTGCCAGAGCGGTTGCATATGACGGGATGCATAAAGCGTTGCCAGCGGTCCCAGATAAAATGGCTGGTCGGCGCTGGAGAACGCCTGCCGAATGCGCTGCTGACTGTCGGATACGGAGATGGCCGCCTGGCTAGTTCCAGGCAAAGCGGCGATGACAGCAGCCTGCGGTAGCGTAAATGGAACAACGGATAGCGCCAGCGCCAGCAATGATACAACGCGATGATGATGTAATTTTTTTACCCGCAACATCCCTGCCTCCTTATTTTTCAACTTCGCAGCGTTCCCTGTATCCGCTGCGACCGCGCTGTGACTCATCATGTGAGTATACAAACAAAAACGGCATTTGCCTCATGCGACAAATGCCGTAACCAGATTAACGAATGGTTCAGTTTTTGACTACGTTTCCGCCTGTGATTTTTCAGCCGTTAAATCGGGCAATGCATCGGCTTCGCTTCCCGCACGCACCGGCGAAGGATCCGCAGCAAAACCACGCAGGCCAACCACATGCACATGCTCGGTGTTATTAAACACTTTACGCACCAGTTTGTAGGTCGTGCCTTTCTCAGGGCTGATGTTCTCTGGCGCGGCAATCACCAGTTGCATCTCCAGTCGTTCACACAGTTCAAACAGCGTGGCGATGGAGCGGGCATCCAGACGGGCCGCTTCATCAAGGAACAGCAGTCGGCATGGTGAAATGTCTTTGCCGCGCAGACGACGGGACTCCTCTTCCCAGCTTTGCACCACCATTACCAAAATGGACATACCGGTACCAATCGCTTCACCGGTTGAGAGCGCACCGCTCTCTGCACGCAGCCAGCCATCAGAACCCCGGTTAACTTCCACTTCCATCTCCAGATAGTTGCGGTAGTCCAGCAGCTCCTCGCCGATGGTCTGCGGCGTACGCTGCCCCATGTCGATGTGCGGATTAAGACGCTGATAAAGCTTCGCCAGCGCTTCGGAGAAGGTCAGGCGATTACTGTTAAACAGATCCTGATGCTGCTCGTGCTCCTCCGACAGTGTGTCCAGCAGCATGGCATGCGTTTCACGCACATTCACGTTAAGCCGCACGCTGTGCACCTGACCAAAGCTGACGGTCTGCAAGCCCTGGTTGAGCTGACGGATGCGATTCTGTTCGCGCTGGATTGTTTTACGGATGATATTGGCCGCACTGCGCGAACTGATCGCCAGCATCTGCTCACGTGCCGTCAGCTCTTCGGTCAGACGGTTCAGTTCGATTTCCATCTGCTCAATCGCTTCGACCGGATCGTCAGTACGAATAATATCCTGACGGATACGCTCACGCAGATGCTGATAAACCGCAATAAAGAACTGAATCTTACGTTCCGGGCGTTTTGGATCTTCCGACAACCGCAGCACGTCGCGCAGATGTTCGTTATCCGCTACCGCCAGACGCAGCGCACCCAATGCTTTATCCGACATCGAGCGCAGTTCATCGCCGCTCAGGTAGGCCAGTTCACGGCGATGCAGACGACGCTCAACGCCATTCTCTTTCACCAGACGCAGTACGGTACACCAGCCCGCTTTGGCGCTGACCACCTGCTCCCGCACCAGATGATATTGACGCTCCAGCTGACGCAGTCGCTTCTGCAGGTTATCCATCTCCGCTTCGCAGAAAGTGAGTTGTTTCTCCAGCTGATTGCGGCGGGCACGGTTGTGACTGAGTGCTGTGTACAGCTCGTCACGACGAACGCGCGCGCGCGCTTCTGCACTGCTGTCAGCCTGGACGCCAATGTCCTGCATTTCCTGCTGCAGCTCTTTCAGCATGTCGCGTTTCGCGTCATAGGCGCTTTTCAGCGAGGCGAGCACCTGCGAGTATTGTGTCAGCTGCGCCTGATGTTCACGCAGGCGATCACGACTGCGACTACGTTCACCTTCAGCCTGCTCCAGACGCTGACGCAGCTTATCGCTGAGGTCATTGTTGCCGTTGAGCATGCTGGCTGAGTCGTCATAGCTGAAGTGGGCGCGACGCTGCACCACTTCGGTCAGGGCAAAGGCCTGCTGACGGGCATTGCGCTGTTGCTGCTGTGCCTGCTGATAATCCGCCTGCAGCTGCTCGTGCTGTTCCGGGTCGCTCTGCAACACGGCGATAATTGGCTCAAGTTTCGCCAGTTTCGCGCCGTGCTGATGCAGAAAGCGCGCCGCATCCTGCGCCGCATCGACCTGCTCACGAATCTCTTCGCAACGATCGCCCAGCGTATCGTCCAGCAGCAGGTTAACGCGTGGCAGCAGTCGGTTTAGCTGTGACACGCCCTCTTTCGCCAGCTCATACTGCTGGCGCTGCTGCTGATTATTGCTCTCGTGCTGATTCAGCGCCCGTTCCAGTTCAGCCCGGCGTGCGCCCAGCTGACGGATCTGCGCTTCCGGGTCAGCGTCAAACGCCACGGCCAGATGACTGCCGATAAAACGGCTGAACGACTGATGCAGACGTTGCGTTTTCTGCACGTCAAACGACAGCGTCGCGTAGCGTTCGGCCAGCTTGTCGCGTTCAAGATGCAGCAGCTCCAGCTGATTTTCACGCGCAGCACGGCCAAACAGCGGTATTTTCGGGAAGCGGGAGTAGCGCCACTGACGCTCAGCTACCTTCACAACCACCGCATTCTGCAGCTCATCCACGCTGAAGACGCTGTCATCGAACGACTGCGGATCACCTTCGATCAGATAGAGATCTTCCGGGCAATCCTCGAGCCCGTCCAGCAACTCACGAACACGTGACAGATCCGGCACCACGATCGCATGACGTGACGGACCGTAGAGTGCGGAGAAGTACGGCGCATCGTCCAGTGTAACATCATCATAAATTTCAGACAGTAAGACGCCGCCAAAACGTTCCGCCAGCTGGTTCAGCCGCGCATCTTCCGCTCCGCCTGGCTGGCTGAGTCGTTCAATCTGCTGCTCGATATCGCGTTTTTGGGCGGCCACTTCGTCGCGCTCGACGGTGGTCTCACGCTCACGCTCCAGCAGCTGCTGCATATATTCGGTGACGTCCTGGCTGCTGTTCAGCGCCTGGCCAGTCTGTTCGCTGAGCTGCGTCAGAATCTCCTGCGCCGCCAGCCAGTGTGGCGCGCGGGCAGTCAGGCTGGTGATGCGTTCACGCAGCTGTTCCAGCTCCTGACGCATCATCATGCGCTGCTCACCAGCGTCCGAGACGCTGCTGTTCAGCTGTTCAATCTGTGCTTCCAGTTCCTGCTGCAGGCCAGCCAGCGCATCGGCTTCGTAATGCTGCCCCTGGCGCTTGCAGAACTCGGCCAGCAGACGCTCCGCCTCATGCTGTTCGCGCAGGCGCTGTTCCAGCTCATTGAGACGCAGACGCAGCGATGAGAGCTGTTCAGCGTGATGACGCTGATTGCTGGCATCACGCAGCAGTTCGCGACCGGTTTGCCAGGCATCCTGTCGGGACACATCACCGGCAATGCTGGTCACCAGCGCCAGCGCCTGTTCAAACTGACTGTGTGCCGCTTCCGCCACGCTCAGCTTCTGCTCCAGACGCAGCAGGCGTTCTGTCGCCTCTTCCTCTTTGGCCTGGAAACTTTCCTGCCATTCAGCGGCATTGTCGATGGTCAAATCGGGCAGCTGGCAAAGCGTACGGGCGCGTTCCAGCGCCTGCAAGGCCTGCTGATACTGGATGGCGCGGGTTTGCTGCACGTCGAGTGCCTGCTGGAAATCGGCCAGCTGACTTTTCAGCTCATCCACTTCCAGCTCAGCGGCTTCGGCACGCGCTTCATTCTCTTCCTGAATTTCACGGGCTTCGGCGACCACTTCAGTCTGCTCTTCCAGACGCAACGTCAGATCTTCGATATCGGCATCGTAACGCTCAATCTTCTCCTGCTGACGCATCGCCGTCTGCACCAGGTTCAGATGATCGCTGGCGGCCTGATAATCGACTTCGAGATCGTTCTCTGCGCCACTGTGCTCAGCCAGTTCGCGCGCCATCTCAACATGACGATACTGCTCGGTGGCGAGCTGCTTGCGACTGCTGAACAGCTCACTGCGCAGTTGTAACGCACTGTCGAGATGCCCCCGACGCTCGTTGGCGTGGCGCATATAGTCAGCCGAAACGTAGCTGGTCGCCTCGGAGATCAGATGCTTAAAGAGATCGCGGTCAGACTGGGTAACGCGGATTGCCTCCAGCGTCATGCGGTTTTCGCGCAGCGCCGCTTCCATGTCCTGAAACGCTTTACGCACGCCGCTGTTTTCAGGCAGCAGGTAATCACGCAGCGATCGGGTGATGGCGCTGGAGATACCGCCATACAGTGAGGCTTCAATCAAACGATAAAACTTGCTGCGATCGCTGGCAGAGCGCAGACGTCGCGGCACCACGCCCAGATCAAACATCATGGCGTGATAATCGGTGATCGAGTTATAAGCGCGGAACTGTACGCCTTCCTGCGCCTCAACCCGCTCTTTCACCTCATTCAGCGGCAATACGCGTGCCTGACGGCTGTTAAGCACTTCCGTCAGCATATCGGTCGGGTTGGTATCGGTTGGCAGGCCATGGATACTGAAAGGTTTAATATCGACCTTTTTATCGCGTCCGGCGACCTGTTGCAGACGGACACCGACCACCACACGCTGATGGCGTGAATTCACGACATCCAGCATGGAGTAACAGACGCCAGCCCGCAGCTTCCCGTGCAGACCTTTGTCACGTGATCCCGACGTTGCGCCCGCTTCGGTGGTATTACGGAAGTGCAGCAATGTTAAATCGGGGATCAGCGCGGTCACAAATGCCGCCATGGTGGTGGACTTACCCGCACCGTTTCCGCCTGACAGCGTGGTCACTAATTCATCGAGATCAAAAGTACGGGCAAAAAAACCGTTCCAGTTGATCAGCGTAAGCGAACGAAACTTTCCGCGCTCAATCATGCCTGTTCTTCCTCTGCGTTCTCACTCGCGTCGCCTTCCTGACCGTCACCTTCGTCGGTGTCGACCGGTGCTGTCGCGTTTTCCAGTAGCATGGCTTCGCCATCACGAATCAGGCGAAGCTGCGCTTCACGGGCGTCATCACCGCTGCGCACGTCGGCACCAAAGCGAAACACGGATTCAGTGATGCGGAATTTGCTGCTGTCGTTACCGTAAAACCACACCATACCCAGACGGCGCAGACGGCTCAGAGAGGCGCGCACTTTCTCCTGCAGTTTGGTGCGATCCAGATCCGAACCGGTTGAACGCTGGTTAACCAGCTTCAGCAGGCGATTCTCGTCCGCCAGCGAGAGCAGCTCGTCGTAGAGCTCCTGCTGGGTAAAAATCCCTTCATTGGCAAGGCGTTCCGGACTGAGGTAGAGATAGCAAAGAATCTTCCCGACCATCATGTCCAGCTCAGAGAGCACGGAACGCGGAATCAACGTTGTTGAACGCGGACGCAGATAGAAAAAGCCTTCCGGCGCACGAATCAACTCAACGTGATAACGGCTGTAAAACTCTTCGAGAAACGACTGGTAGTCCATCAGAAACGCATGATTATCCAGCTCTTCGATACCGATATGACGTCCGGCGCGTAACTGGCTATCCAGCGCGGGAAAAATCGGGTTGGCCAGTGCCTGTGCCAGCTTAACCGGCATCACTTGTTCAATATTTGTCGATGACATGTGCCTGCACCTTGGCTCCGTAATCATTGATGGCTTGCCATTCCACAGGCAAACCGGCTAAATCAGCTTCTGCTACGCCAAGGCGCACCGCCTGATCCACCACAATGCGTGCCAGATCGAAATGGCGGGCGCGTGGATACTGGGCCAGGTAGTCGCGCATCACTGACGCGAGGTTGAGCGGTTTTTGTTGCGATTTATAGACCTGCAGCGCTTCTTCAATCATCGCTGCCAGCTGTTCGCGAATTTCGTTGATCTCTTCGTATTCCATCTCCGGCGGCAGTTCGCCCATCACTTCGTCATTCCGCAGCGTCAGCGCTTCATCACGCATGTCATACAGACGGTCAGCGTTAGCGTAGGTCAGCGCCCAGGGCGCGTCGAAGTAATTCTGTACTGATACCCGCAGGCGCTGCGCAAAGACGCGGTTCTTATCCATGTCGATGGCGGTACGGATGAATTTATGGACGTGGCGGTCATAGCCGATCCACAGGTCGATTGCCTGCTGGCCCCAGCTGGTAATCCGGTCGAGTTTGCTTTGCAGATCAAACACCAGCTTATCGACGAAGCCCAGGTCCGGGCTGTCCAGCGTGGCATCCTGAATCCGCAGCAGGTTTTCCTGAAGTTTGTCGCCCGCAGCTTCCAGCGTATCCTGCAGTTCACGCAACGTCCCTGACGTTTCGGAAAGCAGCATTTCACAGCTGGAGATAGCCGCGCGCCAGTCTTTGTTCAGCAGTTCAGCAATATCGTTTTTCACCGCCTGTTGCTGTTCATCCATCAGACGCTGGGTCATATCAATGCTGTCGAAGATCTCCGCCACCGAATATTTCAGCGGCGCAAAAACATTGCGATGCCAGTGGAACTCGTCGCCATTTTCCTGCGCCGCATCGGCTGCTCGCTTAAGCTCATTGGCCACAATCGACAGCTGCATAGACAGGCGCAGCGTCGAAAATTCTCGCTGACGGATGTAATAGTCAGTGATGCCGATGGCCAGCGGCGTCAGGCGATAGATAGCATTGCCTTCGGTCAGTTCGCTGGTAAAGCGGTTGAGCAGGCGCTGTCGCACCATGTCATTGATGGCGTTGTTGGCGCGAACCAACACGGTTTCGTGGGTTTGTTCGAAAGCTTTACTGACGTGACGGAATGCATCAATCAGATCGCCTTCACTCATTTCGCCATCCATCCGCTCACCATTAAGGGTGGCGATAGCCAGCAAAAAGGCCAGACGTTCCACTGGCAGCGCAAGGGAAAAGTCATTTTTGCGCGCCCAGGAGACCAGTTCAGGTACCGTCTGGGAAAATTCACTCATAATTCGTCCTTCTGCCCGGGTTTACGCGCGGTCACGTGGATGTAACGCCCTAAGCTCAAAAAGGGTTCCTGACGGCAGTAACGCCGCTCCATCTCAATAATTTCGTCGTCGCTTTTTGGTTCGCCCTTCGGCGGCTTCATGTAATCACTGAATACCCGGATCCCGGCACGCTGTTCAATCACAAAACCACACGCCTCCAGCCAGCGATAAACCTGTTCAGGGTCGCGCGGATAATCAGGCGACAGCGTTCGCTTTTTGCGTTTGGTCAGATTGGTGCGCAGATAGCCGAAATTACCCAGCGTTAAGGTGCGCAGTGTCAGGCCGTGCAGATTGTAAAACATCAGCGACATGACGCCTCCTGGACGCAGCAGATCGAACAGCGCTTTCAGCACCGTCTCCGGTTCAGCGACCCATTCAAGCACAGCGTGGAACAATACCAGATCCACCGGCTTATCCAAATGTTCGCCCACCTGCTGAGCGCTAATTTGTCTGAATTGCATGTTATGGCTCACACCCTGCGACACCGCATTTTCCTCTGCCCGGCGTAGCATCTCACCAGAGAGATCGCACAGCAGAACCTGATGGCCCTGTGCCGCAAGCCCGCTGGAGACCTGGCCAATACCGCCGCCCGCGTCCAGCACCGACAGCGGGTGTGACGACAGATCGGGCAGTATCTTCTCCAGCTCGTCCCAAAGAATGGCCTGCCGTATTTTCCCTTTAGTGGTGCCGTAAATATTTTGCGAAAATTTATCCGCGAGATCGTCAAAGTTACGATCCTGCATGGCATGCGCTCCGGTATGCTGCGGTGAGACTTGTGCTATTTTGTCACAGGCACCAGAAGAATGAACCTTTCATCCCCATCTTCCCTTCCGGGTGCTCTATTTTCGGACAACAGGACACATTTTTGATGTTATTTACCCTGAAAAAAGTGATTGGCGGGCTGCTTTTACCCCTGCCGTTTCTGCTTTTGCTGATGGCGATTGGTATTTTACTGGTTTGGTTTACTGGCTGGCAGAAAAGCGGCAAAACCGTGATCTCGGTCAGCTGGCTGCTCCTTCTGTTGCTGAGTCTGCAGCCGCTGGCGGATCGTCTGCTGCTGCCGCTGGACAGCCGCTACCCGACCTGGAACGGCGCAGAGAAGGTGGACTATATTGTGGTACTGGGTGGAGGCTACACCTTTAATCCGGGATGGGCGCCCAGCTCGAACCTGTTGAATAACAGCCTGCCTCGCGTGGCAGAAGGTGTGCGCCAGTGGCGGCGTAATCCGCAGTCGACCCTGATTTTTACCGGTGCAGCGGGCGGCACCAATCCGAAGAGCAGCGCCTGGGTAGCGGCACAGGTGGCGGAAAGTCTGGGCGTTCCTCACGAACATATTCAGATCCTTGACCAGCCACGCGATACCGCAGACGAAGCGCAGGCAGTTAAAACTGTGGCAGGCAATCGCCCGCTAATGCTGGTGACCTCCGCGAATCATATGCCACGGGCAATACGCTTTTTCCACGCGGTCGGGTTGAAGCCCATTGCCGCGCCCGCCAATCAGCTTGCGATTACCTCACCGCTGAATGGCTGGGAACGGGCCATACCGTCATCGATCTGGCTAAGTCACAGCGAACGTGCCGTTTATGAAACGCTGGGCACGTTATTGCAACGGCTGAAAACCGAGGATGGCTCAGCCGAGCCAGGGAAGTAACTGTGCGCGAGCATGGTCAAAGCGCGGCCGATCAAAGGTGCCGGTCTGGATAAGCGTGTCGATGCAGTCCCACAGCTGATAAACCCACCGACGCCAGATAAAACCCTCTGAGACCGGCGCCCGTTGCAGGTAATGATGCAGTAGCGCCGTTTCGGCTGGCGATGCATCCAGATGGATCAGGTCATATTCACGCGGTGCCCAGAGAATCGTGCCGGGCTGTGTCATCGCGATTAACTGGTCACTGCGGCTGTTTTTCAGCATGCTCTGCAGCCGCACGTTGCCATGAACCATCACGCAGGGATCATCGAAGCCGCGAAACAGATGCGCCAGTCGCGCGCGGCAGCGGAACAGCACCTGGCGATCGTCCAGGGTAAAGGTGGGTGGACGCAGATAGCTCAGGGTCGCCCACAACACTTCAACCCGCTGTGCATACCAGGCGGGCCAGCGATTCTGCTGCGTGCTGTCCACTGTGCCGACCAGGCCGTGGCTATCAAGCCGGTGCCAGGCCAGCAGTCCCTCGACGACCTGTTCGCAGAACTGTTGCCAGCGCTGAGCATCCCGCGCCGGTGCTTCCGCCGTCACACCATTCAGTCGCGCCATCAGAAGCATTTCATGCACTGGCGGCTGCTGGCTCAGCACCAGACCATAGACCGCGGGTACGGCGACCAGCCCGGCCTGCCCCAGCAACGCCAGTTTTCTGGCTTCCATCGCCGCCCTGCCCTGGTGACGAAAATATTTCGCCACCACTGGCATAGGAAGGCCGTCACGATTGTATAACGCATAGAGCCGGGTGGGTGGATGTTCACTGATCATTTCGAGGCGGCTGATGGTTTCACCCAGCGCCAGCGTGAGTTCTGATTTAAGCTGTTCCATGCGGCATCCTCCTCAGATGAATATCACCCTATCCTGAAGGAAGTGTTGGCCATAAGTTTAGCGGCGGATCAATAACGTGGTGCTGAAACGGGGAGACAGGCTCCCCGCTTGTCAGGCCTGCATGGCAATACGAACACGTTGCAAATCGTCTGGCGTATCCACACCCACGCTCGGGATGGTTTTCGCCACGGCGACATGAATTTTCTCGCCGTACCACAAAACGCGCAATTGCTCGAGCAGCTCAATCTGTTCCAGAGGGCAAGGCGCCCAGGCAACATAGCGGCGAATAAAACCGGCACGATAAGCGTAGATGCCAATGTGGCGCAGTAGCGTGTCACCGATCTGCTCGCGCGAGGCGGCATAGCGTTCACGATCCCACGGAATGGTGGCCCGTGAGAAATAGAGCGCGTAGCCATTCACATCCATGACCACTTTCACCGCATTCGGATTAAAAGCTTCTTCCGCATCCGTAATTGGCACCGCCAGCGTCGCCATGCCCGCTGCTGACCCCGCCAGATTGGTCGCCACCTGACGCACAATCTCTGCCGGGATCATCGGCTCATCACCCTGGACGTTGACGATGATTTCGTCATCGGCAAACTGATATTTTTCGATCACTTCCGCCAGCCGCTCCGTGCCGGACTGGTGATCGGCGCGCGTCATGCAGACTTCGCCGCCTGCCGCCTCGACGGCCTTTGCCACGTCAGGATGATCGGTAGCAACGATGACACGGCTGGCACCCGATTCACGGGCGCGCTCCATCACATGCACGACCATCGGTTTACCATGGATATCAAGCAGTGGCTTGCCCGGTAAGCGGGTTGACGCATAACGCGCAGGAATGATGGCCGTAAAACTCATGGATGAATCTCTTCGACGGAGAGCGTGCGGGCTTCCGTTTCCAGCAGCACCGGAATGCCGTCACGAACCGGGAAGGCCAGGCCATCAGGTTTGCAGATCAGCTCCTGCTGTGCATTGTTGAAGTAGAGTTTGCCATTGCACACCGGGCAGGCAACGATTTCGAGTAAACGGTGATCCATATGTCCTCCATCAGGGACCGAATGCGTAAGGGTTCAAGCATACCATAGCGCGGCGTATGCGGGATGGAGTAAAACACCATCCCACAGCGGCTGCCGAAAATTTGATTAATCCAGCGTCCACAGGGCTGGCCAGTGCGCTTTAAACGCATCGGGTACCTGCAGGATGGCGACGCTTTCTGCGCCCTGCCAGGCTGCGAAGCGTTCAATAGCGCGCCGGATATCTGCTGCAAAACGCGCCGTGACACGGGTTTTCTCTTCCAGCCAGAGTTTTTTAATCTCCAGCTGTTTTGACTGACGCAGCATACGGGCATCAAGCCGGCCTTTTATTTGCCCGCGATGGAGGATGGGCAACACAAAATAGCCAAACTTGCGCTTCTCCTCGGGGGTATAGCACTCGATACGGTAGTCGAAGTTAAACAGCTCAAGCGCGCGTTTGCGATCCCAGACCACCGGATCAAACGGAGAAAGCACTGTGCTGTGCGTCGCCTGCAGCGGCGTCTCCAGCAACGGCAGCAGGTCACGATGCAGCCACATCTCGCCCAGACCCTCTGTATTGACGGCGACCAGATCGCCCGCAGCCTCGGCGTCAGCGATAAAGTCTTTTACGGGTGCCCGCTTCTGGCGATAGTAATCCGCCAGCCAGGCCGCGCGGAAAACCCCTAAGCTGCGGGCGCTGTTCATCAGCATCTGACGGGTCGCTTCGGCTTCGCTGATACCATGCAGTTCATCCTGCCAGTCAGGCATTACGCGGCTGCGCAGATCGTAGACGCGCTGAAAATTGCGGCGTTCTGCGACCATCAGCTCACCGGCGCTGAAGAGATTTTCCAGATGACGTTTGTGCGGTTTCCATGCCCACCAGCCTGACTTCGGGTTATCGGCGTGCGTAAAATCGGCGGCGCGCACCGGGCCATTTTCCCGGATCTGCTGCAATAGTTCAGCAATCGCCTGCTGGTGGTCAGCAACCCATTGCGCGTTGTATTTCCAGCCCAGACGTTCAGGCGACAACATGCGATGACGAAGCAGTCTGTAATCGGCGCGGGGAATAAAACAGGCTTCATGCGCCCAGTATTCAAAGAGTTCACCCTGTGCCAGCGCCTGCTCCAGCCATGCCTGAGGATAATTACCCAGGCGACTGAACAGCACCAGATAGGGACTGCGGGCCACCACATGAATGGTATCGATTTGGAGCAGCGACATGCGGGAGATGCAGTTGATCAGATCCTGATACACCGCGCGTTTTGCCGGCACACGCAGCAGGCCCTGCGCGGCGAGATGAAGGTGACGTGCTTGCTGTAACGAAAGTGAATGCGGGCTGTTCATCCTCTTCCTTATCAGGCATCACCTGAATGGGTGCGGGTATCAGAGCGTGCGGCGACAGAGTTGTTCAATATCAGCCAGTAATGGCGTGACGGATTTACCGGTCAGGTGAGCATCGACCGGCAGATACCACCAGTCAGGCTGAGCAAAGTCGCGGCATTTCACCGCGTCTTTTTCGGTCATCAACAGCTGCTGGCCTGTCTGGAGTAATCGGGTCAGCTCATCCTCGCTGTAGGCATGATGATCGGCAAAGGCGATCTCTGCAACTGGCGTGATGCCCTGCTTTTTCAGCGTGGTGAAAAAACGGGGAGGATGACCTATACCGGCCATCGCAACTACCGCACCCAGTTGCTCAGCTGGACAGGTTTCCCCGGTCAGGAGATTGGTGGCCAGCCCGGGCTGAAGCTGCATGGCAATCTCGTCGGGCTGCGCGTCGCCACCGTTGATGATGACGGCATCAACCTGCCGCAGACGAGAAGCGCGTTCGCGCATCGGACCTGCGGGCAACCACCAGCCATTGCCAAAGCGGCGTACGCCATCCACCACCACGATCTCGCGATCGCGCTGCAGGGCGTAATGTTGCAGGCCGTCATCAGTGATGACCACATCCAGCGAGCCCTGTTGCAGTAATGCTTCAATCGCCTGTCGCCTTCTGGGCGCCACCGCGACCGGCGCCCCGGTGCGCTGAGCGATTAAAACCGGCTCATCACCGGCCTGTTCCGTGCTGGTCTGTGCGGTGACCAGCAAGGGATAATGATCTGCCTTGCCGCCATACCCTCTGGAGACGACGCCAGCACGCAGGCCGCGCTGCTGCAACGCCTCAACCAGCCAGATCACCACCGGCGTCTTTCCGTTGCCGCCGGCAGTGAGGTTACCCACCACCACGACCGGCAAAGGCGCGCTCCAGCTTTTACGCCAGCCACGCCTGTAACTGAAACGTATCAGGGCCGTGATCGCACCATACAGCAGGCTGAATGGCCATAGCAGTAGCCATAGCGGTGAGCGACCACTCCAGATACGTTCAATCATTGGCCGAATTGCATCTTATGCAGTTGTGCATAGGCACCGCGTTCTGCCAGCAACACCTGATGCGTACCGCGCTCAACAATCTGACCATCTTCAATGACCACGATTTCATCCGCTTTCTCAATGGTTGAGAGACGGTGCGCAATCACCAGCGAAGTACGGTTCTTCTGCAACTCATCGAGTGCAGACTGAATGGCGCGTTCTGACTCAGTATCCAGCGCAGAGGTCGCTTCATCCAGGATCAGAATCGGACAATCACGCAGCAGTGCGCGGGCAATGGCGATACGCTGACGCTGACCGCCAGATAGCAGCACGCCATTCTCGCCAATCACTGTATCCAGGCCTTTATCCATCTTATTGATAAAGTCCATGGCATGCGCCATGGTGGCTGCCTGCTCGATCTCTGCACGGCTATACTGCTCACTCCGCGCATAAGCGATGTTATTGGCAATGGTGTCGTTAAAGAGATGCACATTCTGCGACACCAGCGCGACCTGATTACGCAGCGAACGCAGGCTGTACTCTCTCAGGTCATGTCCGTCCAGCAGGATTTCGCCCTGCTGAATGTCATAAAAGCGGGTCAGCAGGCTCGCCATCGTCGACTTACCGGAACCTGAACGGCCCACCAGCGCCACCGTTTTTCCTGCTGGCAGTGACAGATTGATATTACGCAGTGCCGGAATATCACGGCCCGGATAGGTAAAGGTCACATCACGGAATTCGATATCGCCTTTCGCCCGGGTCATTTCGCGTGTGCCATTATCCACTTCCTGCTCACTGTCCAGAATAGAGAACAGCGTCTGACAGGCCGCCATGCCACGCTGGAACTGGGCATTAACGTTGGTCAGCGACTTAAGCGGGCGCATCAGGGCAATCATCGAGGAGAAGACCACGGTAATCGTCCCGGCGGTCAGCGTATCCATGACGCTTGGGAAGCTGGCAGCGTAAAGTACAAACGCCAGTGCCAGCGATGCGATGAGCTGAATAATGGGATCAGAAATGGAGGATGCTGATACCAGCTTCATTCCCTGCTGACGCATACGGTTACTGACGCGGGAAAAGCGCTCCGATTCGATTTCCTGACCGCCAAAAATCAGCACTTCTTTGTGGCCTTTCAGCATCTGTTCGGCGCTGGTTGTCACCTGCCCCATGGTGTTCTGCATACTTTTGCTGATGGTGCGGAAACGCTTTGAAACGGTGCGAATCGCAAATGAGACAATGGGTGCCAGAACAATCAGGATCAACGACAGCTGCCAGCTGTAGTAGAACATCATAACAAACAGGCCAATAATGGAAGCACCTTCACGCACCACTGTCACCAGCGCGCCGGAAGAAGAGGAGGCGACCTGCTCGGAATCGTAAGTAATGCGTGACAACAGGGTCCCGGTCGACTGCTGGTCAAAGAATGAAACCGGCATCCCCATCATATGGCTGAACAGCCGACGGCGGATATTCATCACGACATTGCCTGAGACCCAGGAGATGCAGTAGCTGGAGATATAACTGGTCACGCCGCGTACCAGCATCAGGCCAATGACCACTAACGGCAGCCATAGCATCACCGACCTGTCAGCTTTACCAAAACCATCATCCAGTAATGGTTTCAACAGTGAGAGCATTAAGGCGTCGCCCGCAGCATTGATAATCAGGGCGACTGAAGCCGCAATTAATCCCGCTTTATTAGGCGCGATCATCGGCCAGAGTCGGCGAAACGTCTGCCACGTAGAGAGATCTTTATCTTGATGCATTATTTATTCACGCTGTTGGAAATAGCCGGCCATTCTACCTGGATTCGCGTTTGACGCCAAACCACTGATGATACCAACGGGGCATTAATTGTTCCCGTAGGGTGTAAACCTGCACGCTGCCCTGCTCTACCCTGATACTGATTTGTCCTGACTGGCCCGTATCCAGCCATGTAAAACCGGCTGTTCGATAGTTTTCCAGAACACTTTTCGCGGGCATACGCCATGCATTGTAGCGTGCGAGCGAGGCAATCGCGGTGTGTCCGCCGGTTTTGCGCAGCAGCAATGAGGTCGACGAGGTACGGCTGCCGTGATGCGGTACCTGCAGAATATCCACCTTCAGCCCCTGCTTTTCCAGCGCCACCATCTGACGTTCCGCTTTCGCTTCAATATCGCCGGTTAACATCAGCCGGACCTGACCATCATCAACGATTACCACACAGGAATCGTTATTGTCACCCGGCAAAGGTGCCGTTAGCGGCCAGACTACCTGAAAGTGGAGTTGCCGCCAGCGCCACTGCGTGCCGCGTACGCAGGGTAAATGCGTTTTCTCTGCCAGCGCGCTTCTGACTTCTACCGCTGGCCAGCGTTGCGTAATCGCCTCCAGCCCGCCGGTATGATCGAGATGTTTATGACTCAGGATGATCTGTTTTAACCGTAACTGTTTGCGCTCCAGCCATGGAATGATTACCCGACTCCCTGCGTTGTCGTTCTGCCAGCGCGGCCCTGTGTCATACATCACCGCCTCCTTGCCCTGACTGATCACCAGGCTTAATCCGTGCCCGATATCCAGCATATCAATGCGCCAGCCCGGCTCCTGATGGGACTGGCGACTCCATATCATCGCCAGCGCCAACACACAGCTGCTCAATGGCAAAGAAAAGAAGAACTGCGCACGCCAGAGAATCAGACTTCCCCATACCATAATCGTAAACCAGGTTGTGCCACTCAGCGGCCACCATCCTGGCGGCAGTAAAGCCAGAGAATGAAACAGTGCACGTACTGAGAGATCGGCCGCCCCCCAGAAGAAGCCCGATACAGGCGCCATTGGCAGCAGCAACGCGAACGTTATCAATGGCATGGTAATGAACGAGATGACCGGAATTGCCACCAGATTTGCCAGCAGTGCGGTCAGGCTGATCCCGTTGAATATCGCTACCTGCAACGGCACCATTAAAATCATCATGCCCATCTGCAAATGCAGCAGTTGTACCGGAATCCATCGCTTTTGATGACGGAATCGTGCAGGCAAGGGAAACCAGTGGTACCAGACCAGCAGCATGCCTACAGCCAGAACCGAGAGCCAGAAACTGTCAGACAAAACGGTCAGCGGATCCGTCACCAGCAGCAATGCAATACAGAAGGTCCAGACCTGCCAGCTATTGAGTTGTACACCCGCAAACCGTGTTATTGCCCACAGCGTCAGGGCCAGCAATGCGCGCGCTGCGGGAGGCTGTGCTCCTGAGAGCCAGGTATAGGTTGCAGCAAATAGCCAGCTTACGATAAGCGGAAGGAGATAGCCGATACGCCGGGCTGGCAGGATAAATTGCACCCCACGCGTAATGATCCAGCCGGTGCTGGCGGCCAGGGCGATATGCATGCCCGATATCGCCATTAAATGCGCAGTACCGGTATCCCGAAGTAACTGGCGAGTCTGCTGGCTCATTTCATCCCTGATGCCAAAGGAGAGTGCCTCCAGCGTGGCACGTGCAGGCATGGAGTGGGTCCTGTCGCGATGCCATAAAATAAATCGCCAGCGTCCATTACACTGTTCGCTAACGGCAACCTGATTAAGGATCCTGCCCTGGAGCGGCGTATTATTAGCCAGAGCAAAACGCTGCGCATCGAAATCGCCCTCATTGAGACGAGCATGGACTGGTCTCAAACGAAGTCGCATCGTCCAGCGTTGTCCCGGACAATAAGTTTCCGGATCAGTATCGAAATAAAGCCAGGCATAGCGGGGAGGGAATATCATTCTGCCCTCTTCTTCCAGCAGCCGAACCCGGATTTGCTTTCTCTCTTTCCGCAGTTCACTGATCTCAAGCGTAAAGGTGGCGGGACGTACGGAGAGCTGTTCAATATCCCGCACCATCAGACGGGCATCGTTAAAAGCCCATGCCAGCAACAGCAGCGTAATACCGGTCCAGCGAAAGGATGGGTAATGGCAATGGAGCAGAGCGAGGCCCATCAGTACCAGCATCACCATCATCTTACCTGAGGGCAGTTGGGCCATCAGCAATAGCGGTAATGTTGCAACGATCACCAGTCGCGCCAGAACGGTCCATGTCAGCATAATCGTATCCATTGTTTCAGTTCGATTATTCTGGGCAATTGAGGTGAAACTAACAGGGAACAATCAGGCAGGCTGGAGCGCCCTCACAAACAGAATGCGGCCTTGCAGTGTTGACGACAGTAATCTGGATATCAGTGCTCAGCCTGAATCGCAGGCAAAAAAAAACGACATCCGGAGATGTCGTTTATTGGGTTCGGTATCGGCTTAGCCGTAGATGTTTGCGCGATCGCGCAGCTCTTTGCCTGGCTTAAAGTGGGGAACGTATTTACCTTCCAGATCCACTTTGTCACCCGTTTTCGGGTTACGTCCAGTACGAGGAGCGCGATAGTGCAAAGAAAAGCTGCCGAATCCCCGGATTTCGATGCGCTCGCCCTGTGCCAGCGTAGTGGCCATGTGCTCAAGCATCTCTTTGACTGCATCCTCAACGACTTTCGCCGGTATATGAGTATGCTGTCCCGCCAGTCTTTCGATCAGTTCTGACTTGGTCATGTAACCTCCGGTTTATCCCTACAGGAATGTATGACAGCTTTTACCGAAACCGGGTGGTTGCCCACCCGGTGCTTCAGGTCGATTACTCGCCTTTAGCCGCTTTGAACGCTTCAGCCATAGCGCTAGAGAAATTGCCTTCTTCCTGTTTGGTGTTAACAGTATTGATAGCTTCTTTCTCATCAGCCTGGTCTTTCGCACGGACAGACAGGCTTACGACACGGTTTTTACGATCAACGCCGGTGAACTTAGCTTCAACGTCGTCGCCAACGTTCAGAACCAGAGTTGCATCTTCAATGCGGTCCAGTGAAGCTTCAGAAGCGCGCAGGTAACCCTCAACGCCGTCTGCTAATTCAACTGTAGCACCTTTAGCATCAACTGCAGTCACTTTACCGGTGACGATGGCACCTTTCTTGTTCAAAGTGATGTAGTTGTTGAACGGATCTTCTGCCAGCTGTTTAACGCCCAGAGAGATACGCTCGCGCTCTGCATCAACCTGCAGTACAACGGCAGCGATTTCGTCGCCTTTTTTGTACTCACGAACGGCTTCTTCGCCAGTCGCGTTCCAGGAGATGTCAGACAGGTGAACCAGACCGTCGATGCCGCCATCCAGGCCGATGAAGATACCGAAGTCAGTGATTGACTTGATTTTACCTTCAACACGATCGCCTTTGTTGTGCGTCTCAGCGAACAGCTGCCATGGGTTAGATTTACACTGCTTCAGACCCAGGGAGATACGACGACGCTCTTCGTCAATGTCCAGAACCATAACTTCAACAACATCGCCTACGTTAACAACTTTAGACGGATGGATGTTTTTGTTAGTCCAGTCCATTTCAGACACGTGTACCAGACCTTCAACGCCTTCTTCGATTTCCACGAAGCAGCCGTAATCAGTCAGGTTGGTAACACGACCGGTCAGGCGGGTGCCTTCCGGATAGCGTTTAGCGATAGCAACCCATGGATCTTCGCCCAGCTGCTTCAGACCCAGAGAAACACGGGTACGCTCGCGGTCGAACTTCAGCACCTTAACGGTGATTTCGTCGCCCACGTTAACGATTTCGCTTGGATGCTTAACGCGTTTCCATGCCATGTCAGTGATGTGCAGCAGGCCATCAACGCCGCCCAGATCAACGAATGCACCGTAGTCAGTGAGGTTCTTAACGATACCTTTAACTTCCATGCCTTCCTGCAGGTTTTCCAGCAGCTGATCGCGCTCTGCGCTGTTTTCGGATTCGATAACCGCACGACGTGAAACCACGACGTTGTTGCGTTTCTGATCCAGCTTGATCACTTTGAATTCAAGCTCTTTGCCTTCCAGGTGCAGCGTATCGCGCACCGGACGCACATCTACCAGTGAACCTGGCAGGAACGCACGGATACCGTTGAGCTCAACTGTGAAGCCGCCTTTAACTTTGCCGTTGATAACACCGGTAACAGTTTCAGCGTCTTCGTAAGCTTTCTCCAGCGTGATCCATGCTTCATGGCGCTTCGCTTTCTCACGGGACAGCAGGGTTTCACCGAAGCCGTCTTCCACTGCATCCAGAGCAACATCAACTTCGTCGCCTACCTGGATTTCCAGTTCGCCGGCTGCGTTCTTGAACTGCTCTGCAGGAATTGCAGATTCAGATTTCAGACCCGCATCAACCAGAACGACATCTTTGTCGATAGAAACGACGATGCCACGAACGATAGAACCCGGGCGGGTTTCGATTGTTTTTAAGGATTCTTCAAATAGTTGAGCAAAAGATTCAGTCATATTGATAATCTTCAGGATTCTTCAATTTAACGTCCATCTGACTTCATGTCGGATGGGGTTGTTTCACATGCCCGGCACCTGATCCATGGTACAGGGTGATAAATTCAGTTAAGCCGTAATACCCAGCTTCTCGCGGGCATAGTGTAGCGCTTTTTCGATGACTTGATCGATAGACATCTCGGTAGAGTCCAGAACCAGTGCATCGCCAGCGGCTACTAAAGGTGCGATTACGCGGTTGCGATCGCGGTCGTCGCGTTCTTTTATCTCGGCTAAAAGGCGGTCAAAGTTAACATTAAAGCCATTGTCCTGCAACTGTAGCATACGGCGCTGAGCACGTTCTTCCGGACTGGCATCCAGGAAAATTTTCACTGGCGCCTCCGGGAAAACCACGGTGCCCATGTCTCGTCCATCAGCAATTAATCCCGGCAGCTCGCGGAAACCGCGCTGGCGGCGTAATAACGCTTCGCGCACCCGTGGAAACGCGGCAACACGTGACGCGGTGTTGCTGACCTCCTGAGTACGGATTTCACCGGTAACATCTTCACCTTCAAGGATGACCTGCATGTCACCATTTTGTGACACAAAGCGCACATCGAGGTGTGCAGCAATCGGCACAAGCGCTTCTTCAGATTCGATGTCGACCTGATGATGCAACGCGGCTAATGCCAGCACGCGATAAATAGCACCGGAGTCCAGCAGATGCCACTGCAGCGATTCTGCCATCGCTTTACACAGTGTTCCTTTTCCCGCTCCACTTGGCCCATCAATAGTTATGACCGGGGCAGTTACTGTCATTATTCCCTCCTGTTGCTGCGTGCTTCCTGACCTTTCGGTCACCATTAATGACTCGCATTATACGCTGCATAGCGCGGCTTGGTTACTGTTTCGCACTAACCGGGTTCGTAATTTTAGTTAATTCAGAGGATCGCTGGGCCGTTACAGCCAGATTAAATCCGGGGAGATCCGGTGCGGAACCGCACCGGAAGAGAGAGATATCAGGCGCTCTGGCTGATTTTAGCCAGCTGAACGAAGTAGTCCGGGAAGGTTTTAGCTGTACAGCCAGGATCAAGAATGGTCACTGGCGTATCTGACAGTGCTACCAGAGAAAAGCACATTGCCATACGGTGATCATTGTAGGTGCCAATATCAGCATGCTTTAGCGTCGCAGGTGGGGTAATACGGATGTAGTCATGACCCTCTTCGACTTCCGCGCCGACTTTACGCAGCTCTGTCGCCATTGCGCTCAATCGATCGGTCTCTTTTACCCGCCAGTTATAAATATTACGTAACTGGGTGGTGCCTTCTGCAAACAGCGCCGTGGTGGCAATGGTCATTGCAGCATCCGGGATATGGTTCATGTCCATATCAATGGCCTGCAGCTTTCCAGCCGTACAGGCAATGTAATCATCGCCCCATTCGATCGCAGCACCCATCTTTTCCAGCACGTCAGCAAACCGAATGTCACCCTGCATACTCTGGCGTCCGATACCGGTGACCCGGACCGTTCCGCCTTTTATGGCTGCAGCCGCCAGGAAATAAGAAGCGGAAGAGGCATCACCTTCCACCAGGTAATCGCCCGGTGACTGATACTGCTGCTGTCCCTTAATCAGGAAACGCTGATAGCTCTGATTCTCAACGTCGACGCCAAAGCACTGCATAAGATTGAGCGTAATGTCGATGTAAGGTTTGGAAACCAAATCACCTTTAATCGTGATGCAGGTATCCTGCTGCGCCAGCGGCGCGGTCATCAGCAGCGCCGTCAGGAACTGACTGGAAACACTGCCATCCACACTGACATCACCGCCGGTAAAACCACCGCGTAAACGCAGCGGCGGATAGTTTTCGTTTTCCAGGTACTCAATGGTTGCGCCACCCTGACGAAGCGCATCGACCAGATGCCCGATTGGACGCTCTTTCATGCGGGGTTCGCCGGTCAGTTCGATATCGTGCTCGCCCAGGCAAAGTGCTGCGGCCAATGGACGCATAGCGGTGCCGGCGTTGCCCAGAAACAGTGACAGCGGTTGAGATGCGTTCAGTGGTCCTGCATTCCCCGTGACTTCACACACGGTACGATCGTCTGAAAGCGTATAGCTTACGCCCAGCGCGGTCAGCGCATTCAGCATATGCTTTACATCGTCGCTGTCGAGCAGGTTGGTGAGACGGGTAGTGCCTTTAGCCAGCGCAGCCAGCAGCAATGCGCGATTAGAAACGCTCTTAGAACCTGGCAGGTTCACGGTGCCATCGACACGCGAAATGGGTTGGAGAGTCAGGGAGTCCTGCATGTGAAACGAAATCCTCAAAAATACAGAGACCTCGCCGTGTGACGAGGTCTGGCATCAGCATTAGTGCTGATATTTTAATAATCAGCCGTGGCGACGTTCAAAATCGACCATGAAATCGGTCAGCGCTTTCACACCTTCCAGCGGCATCGCATTATAGATAGAGGCGCGCATACCGCCTACTACACGATGTCCTTTAAGCGCATGCAATCCCGCCTTAAATGACTCTTCCAGGAACAGCGCATCAAGTGACGCATCCGCCAGCTGGAAAGGAATGTTCATGCGTGAACGGTTTTCTGTCGCCACATCATTACGGTAAAAACCACTGTGATCGATAACGCCATAAAGCAGGTCAGATTTTGCCTGATTAATACGATCAATTTCAGCGACACCGCCCTTCTCTTTCAGCCATTTAAATACCAGCCCCGACAGATACCATGCAAACGTCGGTGGGGTGTTAAACATCGAATCGTTATCGGCCAGTACTTTGTAATCGAGGATTGAAGGCACTGAGGCATGCGCCTGGCCCAGCAGATCTTCACGCACAACCACCAGCGTTAATCCGGCCGGGCCTACATTTTTCTGCGCACCCGCATAAATCACGCCATAACGACTCACATCGATCGGACGAGACAGAATGGTAGAGGAGAAATCAGCAACAACGGTTTTACTGCCGAAGTCAGGCTGTTCATCAATGGCGATGCCATCAATGGTTTCATTCGGGCAAAAATGCAGGTAAGCGGATACCTCACTTACCGCCCATTCGCTCATCGGCAGGATAGCGCGTTTACCGTCGCGGGTTGTTTTGACATCCAGCGTGCGTGGGGAACAATACTTTTCCGCTTCTTTTATTGCGCTATGCGCCCAGTAGCCGCCATCAACATAGTCAGCAGTTGTCGCCTGACCCAGCAGATTACCGGGTACAGCAGCAAACTGCGCGCGTGCGCCGCCATGACAGAATAAAACTTTGTAATTGGCCGGTATTTTTAGCAGATCACGGAAGTCCTGCTCTGCTTCTTCAGCTACCTGAATAAACTCTTTACTGCGGTGACTGATCTCCATTACAGAGGTACCCAGACCGCGCCAGTTCGTCAGTTCCTGTTCTGCACGACGAAGGACTTCAACCGGTAGCATCGCCGGGCCAGAGCTAAAATTATAAACTTGCGTCATTTCCCCTCACCACTGTCATATCGAACGGTTATGAATAACCATTCGGTTTTATCACTGCATACTGATAGCTGCAATCATAAATCAGGGCGCGGTCACATTTTCTGAATATGCCTCGCCGGAGGTTATGTTACCAATGCAAACCAGCGCGGAATTTTGTGAGGCTTCATCCAGCACCATTAATCCACGTTTGGCCTGAGAGCCGATGTGATAAAAACTAAGCCCGTAAAAATGTCCCGCCCTGATAGCGGTCTGTAAGCAAAATCCGTATCATTGCGCGCTTTACGCACCCCATGACAACAGAGAGAGCGGCACTATGACGCAAACATTTATCCCGGGCAAAGATGCCGCACTGGAAGACTCCATTGCGCGTTTCCAGAACAAGCTGCAGGATCTCGGCTTTAACATTGAAGAAGCTTCCTGGCTGAATCCTGTTCCCCATGTCTGGTCAGTGCATATCCGCGACCGCGATTGCCCGCTCTGCTTTACCAACGGCAAGGGCGCCAGTAAAAAAGCTGCGCTGGCCTCTGCACTGGGCGAATATTTTGAGCGTCTCTCAACTAACTACTTTTTTGCTGACTTCTGGCTGGGCAAAAAGATCGCGAACGGCGACTTTGTTCACTATCCCAATGAAAAATGGTTCGCGTTACCTGAGGATGATTCCTTACCTGAAGGCATTCTGGATGCGCGCCTGAACGCGTTTTACGATCCCGACAATGCTCTGACGGCTTCCGGCCTGATTGATCTGCAGTCTGGCAATGCTGAGCGCGGTATCTGCGCCCTGCCGTTTACCCGCCAGTCGGATCAGCAAACGGTTTACATCCCGATGAATATCATCGGCAACCTCTATGTCTCAAATGGCATGTCCGCAGGTAACACCGCGAATGAAGCACGTGTTCAGGGCCTGTCCGAAGTGTTTGAGCGCTACATCAAGAACCGCATCATCGCGGAAGCAATCAGCCTGCCTGCGATTCCTGATGAGGTGATGCAGCGTTATCCGGAGGTGATCGAAGCGATTGCCCGCCTTGAAGCGGAAGGTTTCCCGATTTTCGCTTATGACGCCTCGCTGGGCGGTAAATATCCGGTGATTTGTGTGGTGCTGTTTAACCCGATCAACGGAACCTGTTTTGCCTCCTTTGGTGCCCATCCCGATTTTGGTGTGGCACTGGAACGAACTGTCACGGAGCTGCTGCAGGGCCGAAGCCTGAAAGATCTTGATGTGTTCACGCCACCGACTTTTGATGATGAAGAAGTCGCTGAACATGCCAATCTGGAGACCCATTTCATTGATTCAAGCGGTCTGATCTCATGGGATCTGTTTAAAGAAACAGCGGACTATCCCTTTGTTGACTGGTCATTTGCAGGCAGCACCGAGCAGGAATTCTCCACACTGATGGCCATCTTTGCCTCGGAAGATCAGGAAGTCTATATTGCTGACTACGAGCATCTGGGTGTCTATGCCTGCCGCATCATCGTACCGGGGATGTCTGATATCTACCCTGCCGAAGATCTCTTCCTGGCGAATAACAGCATGGGCGCTGGCATTCGTGAAACCCTGCTGGCCCTGCCTGACAGCAACTGGAATCCGGAAGAGTATCTGGATCTGATTGGACAGCTTGATGATGAAGGTTTTGACGACTTCACTCGCGTTCGCGAACTACTGGGTCTGGCAACCGGTAAAGACAACGGCTGGTACACACTGCGTGTTGGCGAATTAAAAGCGATGCTGGCGCTGGCGGGCGGCGATCTGGATCAGGCACTGATCTGGACAGAGTGGACAATGGAGTTTAACAGCTCCATCTTTACGCCAGAGCGGGCTAACTACTATCGTTGTCTGCAGACTCTGCTGTTACTGGCAATGGAAGATGAGCGTGATCCGCTGCAGTATCATCACGCCTTCCTGCGTATGTACGGTGAAAGCGCGATGGAAGCAGCCTCAGCCGCCATCAGTGGTGAACATCCATTTAACGGCCTGCAGGCCGTTGATGATGAACTGCAGGCATTCCCGGCCCATCAGTCCCTGCTTGCTGCTTACGAAAAACTGCAGGCGGCTAAGCGTCTCTACTGGAAAAATGCGTAAGTTATAACGCGACTGATCCAAAAAGAGGATTAACATGGCACCGGCCTTTTCTGGTGCCATAATTTTCTGCTTTCCTTGTGGAACATTAACTGTATTAAAATCCATTCAATTACATCAAATCATTTTAATTAACATATCAGCCATTAATTATTCATCAGGCAGGCCCTTCAAAAAGGTAAGTCTTTTTACATTAAAAAAATTTTGCATTTTTAAAATTTATTTAACCAAATAATTTCAAACAGTTAGAGATTTATTTGGCTTTTCCTCTGCGATTTACAGGCTGCCACGTCGGCAAACATGATCCATATCAATTCCTGACCTATACTCCTTTGTTAGTATTTTTCCAGACAACTTCTGGAGTAAGTTAGTGTGAAAACTGACAACCCTTTTAATCTTTTATTACCAGCCGCAATGGCGAAAGTGGCCGAAGACGCCGGTATCTATAAAGCAACCAAACATCCCTTCACCACCTTCTTTCTGGCGATAAACGCTGGCGTATTTATCTCCATCGCATTCGTTTTTTATATTACAGCGACCACCGGCAGCGGCACGATGCCCTATGGCATAGCCAAACTGATTGGCGGTGTCTGTTTCTCACTCGGCCTGATGCTGGTCGTCGTGTGTGGCGCTGACCTCTTTACTTCTACTGTCTTAATCGTCGTCGCCAAAGCCAGTGGCCGCATCAGCTGGGGACAGCTGGCCCGCAACTGGATTAACGTTTACGCCGGTAACCTTGCAGGTGCCCTCTTCTTTGTCGCCCTGATGTGGTTTGCCGGACAGCATATGGTCGCGAATGGCGCCTGGGGATTGAATGTCCTGGAAACCGCCGATCACAAAATGCATCACACATTCATCGAAGCGGTTTGTCTGGGTACGCTGGCGAATTTGCTGGTCTGCCTTGCCGTCTGGATGAGTTACTCCGGCCGTACCCTGACCGATAAGCTGGTGGTAATGATTTTGCCTGTTGGCATGTTTGTCGCCAGCGGTTTCGAGCACAGCATCGCCAATATGTTTCTGATTCCTTATGCCATTGTCATTCGCGACTTCGCGGCACCTGAATTCTGGCAGGCTGCTGGCACCACGGCGGCACAGTTTCACTCGCTTACCGTGAGCAACTTTATTCTCGACAACCTGATTCCTGTGACCATTGGCAACATCATTGGCGGCGGCATTCTGGTTGGGTTGACCTACTGGGTTATCTATCTCCGTAAAGGTGACCAGGTCCATTAAACACATTTTGACGGCACAGGACGTTGACTGTGCCCGACCGTAAAGTCTCTTCATATAAGGCAGGTATATTATGACCGAACTTAATGCAAAACTGGCTTCAGCATGGGAAGGATTTGCTGAAGGCGAATGGCAGAATAGCGTCAATGTGCGCGATTTCATTCAGAAAAACTACACTCCTTATGAAGGTGATGAGTCGTTCCTGGCGGGCGCAACTGAAGCGACCACTAAACTATGGGAAAGCGTGCTGGAAGGCATCAAAATTGAAAACCGCACCCACGCGCCAGTTGACTTCGACACCGACCTCGCCTCAACGATTACCTCGCACGACGCAGGCTACATCAATAAGTCGCTGGAAAAAATCGTTGGTCTGCAGACTGAGGCACCATTAAAACGCGCGCTGATTCCTTTTGGCGGCATCAAAATGGTCGAAGGTTCATGCAAAGTCTATGGCCGTGAACTCGATCCTTCACTGAAAAAAATCTTCACCGAATACCGTAAAACGCATAATCAGGGCGTGTTCGACGTTTACACCCCGGACATCATGCGCTGCCGTAAATCAGGTATCCTGACCGGTTTACCCGATGCCTATGGACGTGGCCGCATCATCGGTGACTATCGTCGCGTGGCTCTCTACGGCATCGATTTCCTGATGGCGGATAAATTCTCCCAGTTCGCCTCTCTGCAGAACGATTTAGAGAATGGCGTGAATCTGGAAGCGACCATTCGTCTGCGTGAAGAGATCTCGGATCAGCATCGTGCGCTGGCGCAGATTAAAGAGATGGCCGCAAAATATGGCCATGACATTTCGGGCCCGGCAACCAATGCCGTTGAAGCCGTACAGTGGACTTATTATGGCTACCTTGCTGCCGTTAAATCACAAAACGGTGCTGCCATGTCCTTTGGCCGCGTCTCAACCTTCCTGGATGTTTACATCGAGCGTGACCTTAAAGCCGGTAAACTGACTGAAGAACAGGCACAGGAACTGATTGACCATCTGGTCATGAAACTGCGTATGGTTCGCTTCCTGCGTACTCCTGAATATGATGAGCTGTTCTCAGGTGACCCAATCTGGGCAACCGAATCACTGGCCGGTATGGGCGTTGATGGCCGTACTCTGGTTTCAAAAAGTACCTTCCGCTTCCTGAATACCCTGTACACCATGGGTCCTTCACCTGAGCCGAACATGACCATTCTGTGGTCAGAAAAACTGCCAATTAATTTCAAAAAATATGCCGCTAAAGTCTCAATCGACACCTCATCTCTGCAGTATGAGAACGATGACCTGATGCGTCCTGATTTCGACAATGATGACTATGCCATCGCCTGCTGCGTCAGCCCGATGATTGTCGGCAAACAAATGCAGTTCTTTGGTGCACGTGCCAACCTGGCGAAAACCCTGCTCTACGCAATCAACGGCGGCGTGGATGAAAAACTGAAAATGCAGGTTGGACCGAAAGGCGACAAAATCAGCGATGATGTGCTGGACTTCGACACCGTCATGGAGCGTATGGATCACTTCATGGACTGGCTGGCAAAACAGTATGTGACTTCGCTGAACATCATTCACTACATGCATGATAAGTACAGCTACGAAGCCGCGCTGATGGCCCTGCATGACCGTGACGTCTATCGCACCATGGCGTGTGGTATCGCTGGTCTCTCCGTTGCTGCGGATTCACTGTCTGCGATTAAATATGCCAAAGTGAAACCGATTCGTGATGAAGATGGTCTGGCGATCGACTTCGACATCGAAGGTGAATATCCTCAGTTCGGTAACAACGACTCCCGCGTTGATGACCTGGCCTGCGATCTGGTTGAACGCTTCATGAAGAAAATTCAGCAGCTGACCACCTATCGTAATGCCGTGCCGACACAGTCTGTTCTGACCATCACCTCAAACGTGGTGTATGGTAAGAAAACCGGTAACACACCGGATGGACGTCGCGCTGGCGCACCGTTTGGACCTGGTGCTAACCCAATGCATGGCCGTGACCAGAAAGGTGCGGTGGCTTCACTGACTTCCGTCGCGAAACTGCCGTTTGCCTATGCGAAAGATGGCATCTCTTATACCTTCTCAATCGTGCCAAACGCGCTGGGTAAAGATGATAACGTGCGTAAAACTAACCTTGCCGGTCTGATGGATGGTTACTTCCATCATGAAGCGAGCATCGAAGGCGGTCAGCACCTTAACGTCAATGTCATGAACCGTGAAATGCTGCTGGACGCGATGGAGCATCCAGAGAAGTATCCGCAGCTGACCATTCGCGTTTCCGGTTATGCTGTGCGCTTTAACTCACTGACCAAAGAGCAGCAGCAGGATGTGATTACCCGTACCTTCACACAGTCACTGTAATCACGGCTCAACCCGATATAAAAAGGCTCCTCGCGGAGCCTTTTCCTTAAAAGTCTGTTTTGTTGGTCATCTTTATCAAGGTTCCCACCAGAATCGATTTCCTGCCCTGAGCGCAACAGAGATTGCGCCGTCTGTCCCGGCAGACTCACTGGAGAACACATCGCAATGTCAGTTAACGGTCGTATCCACTCATTTGAATCCTGCGGCACCGTCGATGGTCCCGGCATCCGTTTTATCACCTTCTTTCAGGGCTGCCTGATGCGCTGCCTCTACTGCCACAACCGCGACACCTGGGATACCCACGGCGGCAAAGAGATCAGCGTTGAAGCGCTGATGGCGGATGTGCTTTCCTATCGCCATTTTATGAACGCCTCTGGCGGCGGTGTTACGGCCTCTGGTGGTGAAGCGATTCTTCAGGCTGAATTTGTGCGCGACTGGTTTCGCGCCTGTAAAGCGGAAGGCATTCATACCTGTCTCGACACGAACGGTTTCGTACGCCGCTATGATCCGGTGATCGATGAACTGCTTGATGTTACTGACTTAGTGATGCTCGACCTGAAACAGATGAATGACGATGTGCATCAGATTCTGGTGGGGGTCTCTAATCACCGTACCCTGGACTTTGCCCGTTATCTGCAGAAAAAAGGCAAGAGAACCTGGATCCGTTTCGTTGTCGTACCGGGCTATTCCGATGACGATGACACCGCGCATCGCCTGGGCGAATTCACCCGTGATATGCAGAACGTTGAGAAGATTGAATTGCTGCCCTATCACGAACTGGGTAAGCATAAATGGATTGCGATGGGTGAAGAGTACAAGCTGGATGGCGTAAAGCCGCCGGGTAAAGAGACGATGGAGCGCGTGAAAAACATTCTCGCCAGTTACGGCCACGAAGTGATGTACTAACAATCGGCCACAAAAAAGGGAGCTTAACGCTCCCTTTTGGCCAAATGGCGATCAGGCATGTGCCACTGGCGTAGCCTGATGATTCGTTTTGCGCAGCAGCATAACCAGATAAATCAGCGCCACAGCCGCGATCATCACGAACAATAGCTGGTCAGAATAATTCTGCATCAGAACAGAGGTCATTGCCGGTCCAGCCAGACTGCCTACGGTATAACTCATCAGCAACGCCTGGTTCATTGCAACCAGCTCATGGTGGGCGACCGTCTCACAAGCCCAGGACATCGCCACCGGATAGAGTGTGAAGCCTGCCAGGCCCAGCACAAACAGCGCAGGCGCCATCGCGGCATTGGTCAACATGGCCATCGCGCCCAGGATAACGACAAAAACCTGAACCCGTAGCACCAGCATGCGACCAAAACGATCAGCCAGGCGGCCAACGGGCCACTGGCCCACAATACCTGCGCTGACCAGCAACGCCATCCAGTAACCGACATTTGCGTCACTCATTCCCTGATGTGACAGGTAAAGCGGCATCAGGCCATAAAGCGAGCCCAGAAGGATGCCAGAGATGATGCAGCCATTAATACCCAGGCGGGAACTACGACGACGCAGCATCGGCCAGATGCGGGCCGGAGCCGCCTCTGTCGCTTCACCATTACTGGAAACGCGGGTAAAGACCAGCGGCAGTACGGCGCAGAAGACCAGCGAGGTTACCCACGGGATCACGCTGAGTAATTCCGTAGAGAGTTTGCTGACCAGTAACTGGCCGGTCACAGTACCGATGTAATAGACAACCATGTAGGCCGCCAGCAGTTGTCCGCGATTACGCACCGTGCCGCTGCACAGAAGTGCGCTCTCAACCACCACCCACATCAGCGCACAGCCGACACCCGCGATGAATCGCATTGAACTCCAGGCCCAGAAGCCCGACATCATCGCCAGGCACAGGGTCGCGACGGCAAACATCACGGTAGCCAGGTAATAGCTGCGATTGAAGCCGTACTGTCTGATTAACCAGCCAGCCAGCAGCGTGCCTGCGAGATTACCGGTGTAATAAGACGAACTTACTATACCCACCTGCCAGGTTGTCAGTAAGTCATGCGTCAGCCACAGTGGAACGAGCGTATTCAGCACGGCAATTGCGACAGTCATTAACATCAGGCCGCAAAGCAGCAGTATCACGGGGCGTGACCAGGTTGACATAGGGGATAGAAACCAGAGCAAATGAAGGAAATTGCGCGCAGTTTGCCATTAGCTTTTTTAAAGTCAACGGAAGGAATTTAACGGCAGCACATTTTGCTGCCCGACAATTTAATTTACTAATCTTCAGTGGGTTACAATCGTCTTAAGCGACATAGGGCTAAATGCTATCTCTATGAAAAATTAGGTTTTTAAGCACTCCAGCACATCTGTTATCGATAACGTTTATTTGTGATTAAATCAGCGAGATATAAATCCTATTTTTCAGATGCAGGACAAAAAAAAACCCGGCCATGGCCGGGTCTTCAGATACCTGATTGCTTAGCCGATAATTTCGACGCCCTTCATGTAAGGGCGTAAAACTTCCGGTACGGCGATACGACCATCTTCCTGCTGATAGTTTTCCAGCACTGCCACCAGGGTACGGCCGACGGCCAGACCTGAACCATTCAGGGTATGAACCAGACGCGGCTTCTTATCCTGTTTGTTACGGCAACGCGCCTGCATACGACGCGCCTGGAAATCACCCATGTTGGAACAGGATGAAATCTCGCGGTAGGTGTTCTGCGCCGGTAACCAGACTTCCAGATCGTAGGTTTTAGTCGCTCCGAAGCCCATATCGCCGGTACAGAGTAAAACCTTGCGGTATGGCAGGTTCAGCAGTTGCAGAACTTTTTCAGCGTGGCCGGTCAGCTCTTCAAGCGCCTCCATAGACTGTTCCGGGGTAACGATCTGCACCATCTCAACTTTGTCGAACTGGTGCATACGGATCAGACCGCGTGTGTCACGACCGTAAGAACCCGCTTCGGAACGGAAGCACGGTGTATGTGCGGTGAGTTTAACCGGCAGGGTATCCTCTTCGAGGATCTCGTCACGCACCAGGTTGGTCAGCGGCACTTCCGCGGTAGGAATCAGTGCATAGTTGCTGCTGTCTGACTCCTCTTCCAGCGGACGGGTGTGGAACAGGTCTTCGCCAAACTTAGGCAACTGTCCGGTACCGTAAAGCGTTGCGTGGTTAACCAGGTAAGGCACGGAGGTTTCAAGGTAGCCATGCTGCTCAGTGTGCAGGTCAATCATAAACTGACTCAGTGCACGGTGCAGGCGGGCAATCTGCCCCTGCATGACAACAAAGCGCGAACCGGTCAGTTTCACGGCAGCCGCAAAATCCAGGCCTTTAGCCGCTTCACCCAGCTCAACGTGATCTTTAACCTGGAAACTGAACTCGCGCGGCGTACCCCAGCGGCTCACTTCCTGGTTTTCGCTGTCATCTTTGCCCAGCGGCACTTCGTCTGCCGGAATGTTCGGCATTGCCAGCGCGAAGTCACGGATTTGATTCTGCAGTTCGTCCAGTTCTGCTTTAGCGGCATCCAGGCGTTCGCCCAGCGCATTCACTTCCTGGCGCAGCGGCTCGATGTCTTCCCCACGTGCTTTGGCCTGACCGATGGATTTGGATCGGGAGTTACGCTCTGCCTGCAAATTTTCTGTTTCCACCTGCAGTACTTTGCGACGCTCTTCAAGCGAACGCAGCGTTTCCACATCCAGTTTGTATCCCCGGCGTGCCAGTTTTTCTGCGACTGCGTCTGGCTCGTTACGCAGCAGATTGGGATCGAGCATGCTTATCCTGTGTATAAAAAGTTGGTTGAAAGAAGGGACGCATTCCTGTGGAATGCGTTGAAAACATTGCCCACATTACCGTAAGGTCTGTTTCAGCGGTAGCGTTTTGTCGGGCTATTTTGATCCTGCTCAGCCAGCCAGCTTAGCTTTTCACCAATCTTACCCTCAAGCCCGCGCTGGGTTGGCGTGTAATAGCGCGTGCTGGCCAGTTCCTTTGGAAAATAGACTTCACCGGCAGCATAGGCGTTGGTTTCATCATGAGCATAACGGTACTCTTTGCCCAGCCCCATCTCTTTCATCAGCTTAGTCGGCGCGTTGCGCAGATGTTCCGGCACATCGTAATCAGGATTATCACGCGCATCACGCATCGCGGCTTTAAAGGCGTTATAGACCGCGTTACTTTTCGGCGCACAGGCCAGATAAACAATGGCCTGAGCGATGGCGCGCTCCCCTTCTGCCGGACCCACGCGCGTGAAGCAATCCCAGGCTGCAATCGCCACCTGCATACCGCGTGGATCGGCATTGCCGACATCTTCGGAGGCGATAGCCAGCAGCCGGCGAGCCACATAGAGCGGATCGCCGCCTGCGGTGATGATGCGCGCATACCAGTAGAGCGCTGCATCTGGCGCGGAGCCGCGAACCGATTTGTGCAGCGCCGAAATCAGATCGTAAAAACGATCGCCTTTGTTATCAAAACGCGCGGATCGCTCACCCGAGACTTCGTTAAGCAACTGAGGCGTCAGTTCACGCTGACCTGAGGCGGTGGTTTCGGCCATATCTGCCATCATTTCCAGCGTATTCAATGCCCGGCGTGCATCACCATTAACCAGTTCAGCAATCATCCTGCGGGTATTATCCGGCAGCACGATGTCACTCTCGCCATAACCTCGCGCTTTATCCTGCATCGCCTGATCCAGCACCTGCTCAATATCTTCGAGCGTCAGTGATTTCAGCAGGTAAACGCGGGCGCGTGACAGCAATGCGGAGTTAAGTTCGAAAGAGGGATTTTCGGTGGTGGCACCAATAAAGGTGATGGTGCCATCTTCAATATGGGGCAGAAAAGCATCCTGCTGGCTCTTGTTGAACCGATGGACCTCGTCCACAAACAGAATAGTGCGCCGTCCGGCATGTTTGTTCTGTCGGGCACGCTCAATCGCTTCACGGATCTCTTTTACGCCGGAGGTCACTGCAGAGATACGCTCCACATCGGCATTACCGTAATGCGCGATGATCTCAGCCAGCGTGGTTTTGCCGGTCCCGGGCGGTCCCCATAAGATCATTGAATGCAGATGCCCGGCTTCAATCGCACGCGGCAGCGGTTTACCCGCGCCCAGCAGATGCTGCTGACCAATGTACTGTTTCAACGTTTCTGGCCGCATACGTGCGGCCAGAGGTTTGAAATTCTCGGTGGAAAAATCCAGGGACAGGTTACTCACCGTGACCTCACTGACGTTGGTCGTCCACCGTCACGCCTTTTGGCGGTGTGAACGTGAATTTATCCGGGCTGATCGCGCCATTCTGCTGGCTTTTCAGCTGGTAATCGCTGCGCTGACCATCCTGCTCAATCGCGCTGAAGCGGTTAATGGTGCCGCTGGACGTCACCTGAATAGTGAACTGTTTCAGGTTGCCGTCGCTGTTTTTCGGCGTCAGTTCGAAATTGTCACCCTGCTGTTTGATGTTGTATTGCTTCCAGTCGTTTGACTGGTTACGGGCAATCAGCATAAACGGCGTGTTGCTGGTGGCATTCTGCAGCAGGCTGACAGTAGCCTGTTCAACAAACGGGTTGTAGAACCAAAGCGATTTGCCGTCGGAGATGATGATACTTTCGTCCGGTGCGGTCATGTGCCAGTTAAACAGGCTGGGACGTTTAACCCACAACTCGCCTTCGCCGTCCTGCACATTGGCGCCGCTGCTGTCGGTCACTTTTTGCGTGAAGCTGGCGTGGAAGCTGCTGACCTTATTCAGGCGCTGCTGCAGATCACTGGAAGCATCAGCCAATACGCTGGCTGAAGAAAAGGTGGCCAACAGGCCCAGAGCGATTACGCGTAATTTCATCTGCTTCAATTCCTTATTTAAACGTTCCCATCGATAACTGCATTAAGCCTGGTCGCCGTTCCGCCATCAGAACAGAAGAAAAAACCGAAAGCTGATTCAGATATGGGGCTTAACCGTATAAAAAACAATGAGCCAGTCGGAACTGGCTCAGTGAGTAGTGTTTCAAAACATTTAACTGCTACATGTCGTGTGGGGGCGGAGACAGGACTTCACGGTTACCATTGTGGCCTGGTGCAGAGACAATGCCCTGCGCTTCCATCTGCTCAATGATACGTGCCGCACGGTTATAACCAATGCGGAACTGACGCTGAACGCCTGAAATCGATGCTCGACGTTTATCAACCACAAAGCCGACTGCCTGGTCGAACAGCGGATCGAGCTCTTCATCACTGTCGATGCCACCGGCACTTTCGCTCTCTTCGCCCGCGGTAATGCTGTCGATATATTGCGGACGTCCACGCGCTTTCCAGTCCTGAACCACGGCATGCACTTCCTGGTCACGAACAAAGGCACCGTGCACACGAATAGGCAGGGAGGAGTTTGGCGGCATATAGAGCATGTCACCCATCCCCAGCAGTGACTCCGCGCCGCCCTGATCGAGAATGGTACGTGAGTCAATCTTGCTCGACACGGTAAAGGCGATACGCGTCGGGATGTTCGCTTTGATCAGGCCAGTAATCACATCCACGGATGGGCGCTGTGTTGCCAGCACCAGGTGGATACCTGCGGCTCGGGCTTTCTGTGCCAGACGCGCAATCAACTCTTCAACTTTTTTACCCACTGCCATGATCAGGTCGGCAAACTCATCGACCATTACCACGATGTAAGGCAGTTTTTCCAGGACCGGCGGCGTCATATCCATACTGTCGCCCGGCTTCCAGAACGGATCGGGAATCGGACGGCCCATCGCTTCAGCCTGTTCCACTTTCTCGTTGTAACCTGCCAGGTTACGCACGCCCAGCGCCGACATCAGCTTATAGCGACGCTCCATTTCGCCAACACTCCAGCGCAGCGCATTGGCGGCATCTTTCATGTCTGTGACGACTTCGGTCAGCAGGTGTGGGATGCCTTCGTAGACCGACAGCTCCAGCATTTTCGGGTCGATCATGATGAAGCGAACTTCTTCCGGCGTCGCCTTATAAAGCATGCTGATAATCATGGCGTTCACACCCACAGATTTACCGGAACCGGTGGTACCGGCTACCAGTAAGTGCGGCATTTTCGCCAGATCGGCGACGACAGGCTGACCCGCAATATCTTTACCCAGCACAACAGCCAGCGGTGACGGATTGTCGCGGAATTTAGGGCAATCCAGTACTTCACGCAGATAGACTGTCTGACGATGCTTGTTAGGCAGTTCCAGACCCACGTAAGGCTTGCCTGGAATCACTTCCACCACACGAACCGCAACCGTGGACAGCGAACGTGCTAAATCACGCGACAGGTTTGAAATACGCGCCGCTTTCACGCCAGGTGCCAGGTCGAGTTCAAAACGGGTAATAACCGGGCCAGGCGAGATGCCAACCACTTCCGCTTTCACACGATAATCACCCAGGCGCGACTCAACCAGACGGGCGGTCTGCTCCAGCGAAAACATGTCCACCGGCTCTTCTTCTTCAGGTGGCGCAGTCAGCAGATCCAGTGAAGGCAGTGGTGTAGACGGTTTCTCCAGAGGCTGTTCATGGCGCATCAGGAACGGATGAATCAGGCTGTCATGCAGCGAAGGTTTCGCTTCTTCAACCGGCTGAGCCGGCACGGCGGCTGGCGAACCATAAGCGGGAGCAGAATAAGCCGGAGCCTGAGAAGCCACTGGCGCACCATAAGCGGGCGCAGAGGGTGCTGCAGGCGCTGCATACACAGGCTCAGACGAGGCTGCTGGCGTACTGTAATCTGATTCTGCCGGGATAAAGCGGTCAGGTGCAGGAACCTGAGCCGGAGCCTGAGGTTGTGAAACCTCACTCACCTGCTGCCATGGTTCGTGTGAAACCGCAGGAGCTTCCGGTTCTGGCGTCGCGGCAATCGTAAACAGCGGTTCAGACGGGCCGTCATCCACCAGATCTTTCATCGGTGAAAAATCAAACGCTGAGGCGGTATCAATATTAAATACCGGCTCTTTTTTCACTTCAGGTTCATAGCGCTGTTGCTGCTGCTCGGCGAACTGACGTGCCAGTGCATCCTGATGCTGAGCATCCTGCTCATCTTCCTCGTCCTGCTGCCAGCTGGTGCCATAACGCTGCTGCTGTTCAGACTGGAAGGCCTGACGCAGTTCAGCCTGCTGCAGCGCCTCTTCAGCATCAGGTGCAGCAGAAACTGATCCAGCCGGGGCCGTTTCGCTCTCTTCCGTTTTTGCTTTCTCTTCAGCCATGCGCTGAGAAGGCAATTTAATGCCATAAGAGGCCAGCTCACGACGGGTTGGCAGTTTTACCGGGTTAGGACGCGGTAGCGCCGGTCCGATGCCCTGCTTAACCTGCGGGTTGGGATTGGTTTCAGGGGCTAAATCGAAAACAGGGGCAGTACGCGTGGTCGCCTGGGCCGCAGTGGCAGCGACGGCGGCCGCAGCTGCAGGAGCCGCAGGCATTGCTGGTGTGTCGCGCCAGTTCCCCATTTTAGGTTCATCGTCGTCGTAAGCACTGAACGACGGCGCAGCCGGGGCCTCGTCCGGCATTTCAAAGTGATAAAGCGGTGGTGAGGTCGCAGGTGCAGAAGCACTCTGCGCCGGAGTCGGAGCCGTTGCTGCACCATAGGATGCTGGCGCGCTCTGCACGGCCGCAGGCGCGGGTTGTGCCGTCGGCGATGCTGGCATAGCTGCAGGCGCAGATGCCGCCGCAGAAGGCGCTGCAACAGCGGCAGGCGTTACCGGAGCAGCCGGCGCGAGCGTCACCTCTGCGGCTTCCGCCGTTGCCGCTACCGCCGCGCTGGTTGCTGCTGCCGCTTTAGCCAGCAGAGGATCCGGCTGTGACGCCGCAGGCTGGGCGGCTGCACGTGGAGCAGAAAGCAGCACATCTTCATCCTGATCGGTAGCATGCAGTTCAGGCACATCCGCGTATTCATGCGCGTCCTGCTCGTCATCCTCTTCCTGCCAGGGTTCATCGTGACGTGAACGGTTGCTGGCAAACGTCAGCACGCCCATCACCACGCCACCAATTCTTTCTGCGATGGTGAGCCATGACCAGCCGGTGTAAAGGGTAATGCCCGCCGCCCAGACGCAAAGCAGCATAAGCGTGCCACCCGCTGGACTGAACCAGGGGGCAATCGCATTACTCACCAGGCTACCAATCACGCCGCCTGAGGCGAAGTACCAGATATCATCGGCATTTAGCGCCGCCATACCACAGGTCGTCACCACCAGTGCCAGGACGCCAATTAAGCGCAGCCCGACAGCAAAGCAGTCAAAGTAGTCCTGGCTGTCGCGCTGACGGAAAGCAATCCAGCACAGACCCAGGATGACGGGCGGAATGGCGTACGCCATCACACCAAAGATGAAGAGTAAGGTGTCAGCCAGCCAGGCACCGACGCTGCCGCCGATATTGTGGATAGGTTCATGCCAGGCCGTTTGCGACCAGCTCGGGTCGGAAGGGTTAAAACTGACTAAAGAAACCATCAGGTAGATGGCAAACAGCGCCACCAGAATAAGCAACGCTTCCAGCAGACGACGTCCACTGCTCAGCGATTGTAACGAAACGTCTTTATCTTCTGTATATTCCTGGCTCAAGAGGACTCTCCAGGTGCCTGTAAAGTAAGAAGCAACAGCGCCGGGCGAGCCCGACGCTGATCCTGTATGAATTCACAGGAGTGTACCGAAATCTAACAGGTTTTGCACCTGCCCCGCATCAGCGGGTTTTGATCACCAGTCGATTGCTCTGTTTGACCTCTTCCATCACCACGTAAGTTCGCGTGTCGTTTACGCCGGGCAGGCGCAACAGGGTTTCACCCAGCAACTTACGGTAGGCAGACATATCAGGTACGCGCGTTTTCAGCAGGTAGTCGAAATCGCCGGAAACAAGGTGACACTCTTGAGTTTCCTCAAGTTTTTGCACAGCGGCGTTAAATTGCTCAAACACATCCGGCGCACCACGATTCAGAGTAATCTCAACGAATACCAGTAGCGATGCATCAAGATAGTGCGGGTTCAACTGCGCGGTATAGCCAAGAATAAATCCCTGACGTTCAAGACGACGCACGCGTTCAAGACATGGCGTAGGCGATAAGCCTACGCGTTTGGAAAGCTCTACGTTTGAAATGCGACCATCTTTCTGAAGTTCATTCAGAATGTTCCTGTCAATTCTGTCGAGATCTTTTCCGGGGCGTTTCTTATTGTCTACCATTATTATTGTCTCTCTTAATTCCTTCCCTTTACCTGCCACGCCCTGAAAACGCTCATTGTTCGGGGCATTTCTGAAGTGAGCTAACAGAGCCTGTGTTCTGAAATCTATCGACATGACGCATATTGTCTGTCCACATCATGCGTCATTATCCATATCAGGCTGCTTTTATTCGGCGTTAAGTGCAAAACAGGCGAGGAAAACCTGTTTTGTTCCGATAAATGTTATTCGCTTCTGATAATGTTTTCGCAAAAGCGCAGGCGATTGTCAAAGTAAAATCACCAAATTCAGGACAAGATGCCAGACAGTTAGCTGGGTATCTGTTTTTAAATGAGTATTTTTGCACTTTTGCACCCATTCAGCCCGAGTTTTGCCCCCTTTTGGCGCATTCGCCAGGCAAAACTGCCGTTCATCGTCTACGCCATTTGCAGCTATCGTTAACAAAATTGGCTAAGCCTTGTCATTGTCGCCGGATATTCCCTACAATCGCAGGCTATGTCAGCCGAATGAAACTGAGGAACGCATGAGTACGGCCAAACACAGTAAGTTACTCATTCTGGGCTCTGGCCCAGCGGGTTATACCGCAGCCGTTTATGCTGCACGCGCCAACCTGAACCCCGTATTGATCACGGGTCTGGAAAAAGGCGGACAGCTGACCACGACTACTGAAGTGGAAAACTGGCCGGGCGACCCGCACGATCTGACAGGTCCATCGCTGATGGAGCGCATGCACGAGCATGCCGAAAAATTCAATACTGAGATCATTTTTGATCACATCCACACGGTGGATCTGCAGAATCGTCCGTTCCGCCTCACTGGCGATAGCGGCGAATACACAGCAGATGCGCTTATCATCGCAACGGGTGCGTCGGCACGTTATCTGGGCCTGCCATCTGAAGAGGCGTTCAAAGGCAAAGGCGTTTCTGCCTGCGCAACCTGTGACGGCTTTTTCTATCGCAATCAGAAAGTCGCGGTGATTGGCGGTGGCAACACGGCCGTTGAAGAAGCACTTTATCTGGCGAACATTGCCGCTGAAGTGCACCTGATTCACCGTCGTGACAGCTTCCGCGCTGAGAAGATCCTGATTGACCGCCTGATGGAAAAAGTGCGTAACGGCAATATCGTGCTGCACACTCATCGCACGCTTGAAGAAGTGGTAGGCGATCAGATGGGCGTGACAGGTCTGACGCTGCGTTCTACCCAGAACAGTGATGAGACGGAAGCACTGGAAGTGGCGGGTCTGTTTGTTGCTATCGGGCACAGCCCGAATACGGCCATCTTTGAAGGTCAGCTGGCGCTGGAGAACGGATACATCAAAGTTCAGTCCGGTTTACACGGCAACGCCACCCAGACCAGCATCCCTGGCGTTTTTGCAGCAGGTGATGTGATGGACCATATCTATCGTCAGGCGATTACCTCTGCGGGCACTGGCTGCATGGCTGCGTTAGACGCTGAGCGTTTTCTTGACGGGTTAGTTAAAAACGATCAGTAAGTTGTTAACCCTCTGATCTCAAATGTTCCAGGCGACGGTTTTTCCGTCGCCTTTTTTATTGCTCTCATGCTAGATTCTTGCGCCAGAAGAGATGGAAATGTCTTTCCATTTTCCCCCATCATCGATATTTATCATGGTCTCGCATGGACAAATCGCGGCAGCAGCATCTTACCCGCTGGCTTCGTCAGCAACGTCGTTTCGCCGGTCGCTGGTTGCGACTCAACACGCTGCTCGGCACGGCGAGTGCACTGCTGATCATTGCCCAGGCCGGTTTACTGGCCTCGCTGCTTCAGGCGCTGATTATTGATCAACAGCCGCGCGAAACGCTGACGGTCAGCATCCTGCTATTACTGCTCTGCTTTGTGCTCCGTGCCCTGATTAACTACGCCCGCGAACTGACCGGTTACCGTGCCGGGCAGGCTATCCGCCAGGCTTTACGACAGCAGGTTCTTGACCGGTTATCTGATCTCGGCCCGGCGTGGATTCAGGGAAGACCAGCCGGTAGCTGGGCAACGCTGTTGCTGGAACAGATCGAAGAGATGCAGGAGTATTACGCCCGCTATCTGCCGCAGATGACACTGGCAGTCGTGATCCCCTGCTGCATTCTGCTGACCATTTTCCCGTTGAACTGGACGGCAGGTCTGATTCTTTTTGCCACCGCGCCGTTGATACCGCTGTTTATGGCGCTGGCTGGAATGGGTGCTGCCGAGGCCAACCGCCGAAACTTTCTGGTACTGGCTCGCCTGAGCGGGAATTTTCTGGACCGCCTGCGCGGCAGAGAGACGCTGCGACTGTTTCATCGTGGTGAAGCAGAACAGCAGGCCGTTGCCGCCGCCACCACCGATTTTCGCCAGCGCACCATGGAAGTGCTGCGCCTCGCCTTTCTCTCCTCCGCCGTACTGGAGTTTTTTGCCTCGTTAGCGATTGCCGTGGTGGCCGTCTATTTTGGTTTCTCCTATCTGGGCGAATTGCATTTCGGTGCGTATGGCCAGGGCGTGACGCTGTTTGCCGGCTTCCTGGTGCTGATCCTCGCTCCGGAGTTTTTCCAGCCACTGCGCGATCTCGGTGCGTTCTATCACGCCAAAGCGCAGGCGGTGGGCGGTGCCGATGCGCTTGAAGCCTTTATGCAGGCGACGCCCGACGCCGCCCCGCAGAGAGGCCAGCGCCCTTTCACTACCGATCGCGCAATCGCGCTAAGCGCTGACGATCTCTGTGTCTGCGCACCTGATGGCCAGGTGCTGTGTGGCCCTCTAACTTTTACCATTGCTGCGGGTGAGCAGATTGCGCTGGTCGGTCAAAGCGGGGCGGGTAAAACGGCACTGATGAACGCTCTGCTCGGGTTTCTGCCCTATCAGGGCTCGCTGAAAGTCAATAGCGTCGAACTGCGCGATATACGCCGGAGCGACTGGCATCAGCAACTGAGTTGGGTAGGACAGAATCCTCAATTACCGGCCAGCACATTGCGCGACAACATCCTGATGAATGCCGCCTGGGACAGCGAGCGCTTTGCAGCACTGCTGGAAGCGTGCGGCATCAATGAGTTCCTGCCGCGTCTGCCCTTAGGCATTGAGACCCCGCCTGGCGATGGCGGTCATCAGCTGTCGGTGGGCCAGGCGCAACGGGTCGCGGTTGCACGTGCACTCTATAAAACCTCACATTTTTTGCTGCTTGATGAACCGGCAGCCAGCCTGGATGCACTCAGCGAACGCCATGTGATGCTGGCGCTGAACGAGGCGGCAGATCGGCAGACCACACTGATGATTACTCATCAGATCGATACGCTAAGCCGCTGGCAGACCCTCTGGGTGATGGAAGCGGGTAAGCTGGTCCAGCAGGGTAACTGGCAGCAGCTGTCACAACAGCCAGGTGCCTTTAGCGAGATGCTAAAGCATCGCCAACAGGAGATCCGCTGATGTCCGCCTTGCGTCCTTTTCTTCGTCTCTGGCTGCGCCACCCTTTTCGCCTGACGCTGGGCATCGTGCTGGCGATTGTTACCCTGCTGGCCAGCATTGGCCTGCTGACGCTCTCTGGCTGGTTTCTGGCCGCCTCCTCAGTGGCCGGTGTCGCGGGTCTCTATACCTTCAACTACATGCTGCCTGCGGCGGGCGTCCGTGGCGCAGCCATCATTCGCACCGCCGCACGCTATGCTGAACGGCTGGTCAGCCACGATGCAACGTTCAGGGTGCTTCAGCACTTGCGTGTCCACACGTTCAGCCGCCTGATGGCCCTTTCCCCTGGCCAGCTCTCGCGATTCCGGCAGGCGGACCTGCTCAACCGCTTTGTGGCTGATGTCGATACGCTGGATCATCTCTATCTGCGCGTCATCTCGCCACTGCTTGGCGCTTTTATCGTGAGTGTCGTGGTGACCTTCGGGATGAGTTTTATCAATTTTCATCTGGCACTGACGCTGGGCGGCATCATGTTGAGTACGCTGGTACTGATGCCAGCCCTGTTTTATCGTCTGGGATCGCCGGCAGGTGTTGCCATTGCCCAGGGTCGTGCCCACTGGCGCTTACAACTGATGCAGTGGCTGGCGGCCCAGGCTGAACTGACATTGTACGGTGCCTCGCAGGGATGGCGACAGCAGCTCGATGAAGATGAACAGCGCTGGCAGCAGGCACAAAGTCAACAACAACGCTTACAGGCCGCCGCACAGAGTCTGCTGCTGCTGATCAGCGGTGTAACGGTCACACTGCTGCTCTGGCTGAGTGCCGCCACCATCAGCGAACAGCAGTTACCCGGTTCGCTGATTGCGCTGGTGGTGTTTTGCGCCCTGGCCGCCTTTGAAGCGCTGGCACCGGTAGCAGGCGCCTTCCTGCCTATGTCACAGGTGATAAACGCCGCTCAGAGAGTCAATGACATTATCGACCAGTCTCCTGCGATCACTTTCCCGGCACATTCCGAGGCCCGACCGGGACCTCTTTCGATCGGGATCGATCAGCTCGACTTCAGCTATCCCGACCGTCCGGATAAGGTGCTAAACCGCTGTACCCTCTCCATAGCAGCCGGTGAGCATATTGCGCTGCTGGGGCCGACCGGCTGCGGAAAATCAACATTGCTGGCGCTGTTAACCCGTGGCTGGGAGAGCCAGCACGGCGTTATCAGTTTAAATGATCGGCCGATTCGCGAATGGTCAGAACCCGCGTTGCGCCAGCGCATCAGCGTGGTAACGCAGCGGGTTCACCTCTTCAGCCAGAGCCTGCGCGATAATTTACTGCTGGCTTGCCCTGATGCCAGTGATGAGCAGTTAACTCGCGCACTCAACGACGTGGGCCTGCAGCGCCTGCTTGAAAATCAGGAAGGCCTGAACGCCTGGATGGGGGAAGGTGGTCGCCCGCTGTCGGGCGGCGAACTGCGCCGGCTGGCGCTGGCGCGCGCATTGTTACATGACGGCGATCTCTGGCTGCTGGATGAACCTACTGAAGGGCTGGATGCCACTACCGAGCAGCATATTCTGACGCTGCTCCAGCAGTTGACCGCCGGGAAGACGATGATCATGGTCACGCATCGTCTCAGCGGCCTGGAGCTGATGGATCGCATCTGCGTAATGGATAATGGTGCCATTGTTGAACAGGGTAGCCATGCGGAATTAATCTCAAAAGCGGGCCGCTACTGGCGTTTCCGGCAGCGGATTGCGTTATAGTCATAGCGAAATGCTGATGAGTAACGCAACGCGATGAGACTGGTACAACTGTCACGGGAATCTCTGCAATTTCCCCCACCTGAAATGGCACTTCGTGAGCCAAATGGCTTACTGGCTATGGGTGGGGATCTCTCCCCTGCCCGGCTGCTAAATGCTTATCAGTGCGGCATTTTTCCATGGTTTTCCCCCGGCGATCCCATCCTCTGGTGGTCACCCGATCCCCGAGCAGTCCTGTTGCCCGAGCAGTTTCACCTGAGTCGTAGCATGAAACGCTTTCACAGCCGTTCACCTTATCGGGTAACGATGAACGAGTCATTCGACGAGGTGATCGAGGGCTGCGCTACCGGTCGCGAAGAAGGCACCTGGATTACTTTTGAAATGAAGCGCGCCTGGTTGCGATTGTATGAGCTGGGCCATGCCCACTCCATTGAAGTGTGGGATGAACATCAGCTGGTGGGTGGCATGTATGGCCTGGCGATGGGGCAAATCTTCTGCGGCGAATCGATGTTCAGCCGTCAGCAGAATGCCTCTAAAACCGCACTTTGGGTATTTTGTCAGCATTTTATCCGACATCAGGGCCGTCTGGTGGATTGCCAGGTGCTTAATCCCCACACCGCGTCATTAGGCGCGCAGGAAATCCCGCGCGCTGATTATCTGCAATATGTACAAAGCCTTGCCAGTCAGCCGGTCAGCGATGGATGCTGGCAGACACAAACGCTTTTTTAGTGCTACTGAGATGTTTTGCACACATAAAGGCGCATAAGTGGTATAATAGTCGAGTTTGGTATGTCGTCCGCGCTTCGCAATAACGAGCCGGAATTGCCAGGCTGGGAATCTCAACGCACTCTCGGAACTGTTTTCAATCGTGCGCGTGTTACCGGTTGATACAGATTCTTAGCCCGCTAATCCCCTGCAGACGCCACCATAAACACCCTAATTTTACCGGATGCACGTAACTGACGTGCACCCCGGCAAAGCGTTGGCAAAATCGCCGACGGTTCTTTACATAAATCGTTGAATTGGGCATTATCTTGCCGGTTCAACTGAAAGGTAGTACACCCAGAGGATTCGATGGCCAAAGAAGACAATATTGAAATGCAAGGTACCGTACTGGATACGTTACCTAACACCATGTTCCGCGTAGAACTTGAGAACGGACACGTGGTCACTGCTCACATCTCCGGTAAAATGCGCAAAAACTACATCCGCATCCTGACGGGTGACAAAGTGACCGTTGAGTTGACCCCGTACGACCTGAGCAAAGGCCGCATTGTCTTCCGTAGTCGCTAATTTGCAGTAACTTCATCGCTCTGCATGTTGAAGCGATAAAAAAGGCCGGATATCAATATCCGGCCTTTTTCACATCTGCAGCAAGTGATTAGTGCACAGTGCCTTCGGTTTTGCGTTTCTCAGCACTCAGGAAGTGATAGGTCAGTTCACCTTTCTCACGATCCAGCGCAACAGATACCGAGCCACCATCCACCAGCGAACCAAACAGCAGTTCATTGGCTAACGGTTTCTTCAGGCTGTCCTGCACGGTGCGCGCCATCGGACGTGCGCCCATCGCTTTGTCATAGCCCTTCTCAGCCAGCCAGTCGCGCGCTTCATCACTGACTTCCAGCGACACACCTTTCGCATCCAGCTGCGCCTGCAACTCGACAATAAATTTGTCGACCACCTGATGGATCACCTCTGGTGACAGGTGACTGAACCAGATGATGTTGTCGAGACGGTTACGGAACTCTGGCGTAAAGATCTTTTTGATCTCTTCCATCGCATCGGTGCTGTTGTCCTGATGAATCAGGCCAATCGACTTACGTTCCGTCTCACGCACACCGGCGTTGGTGGTCATCACCAGCACCACGTTGCGGAAGTCCGCTTTGCGACCGTTGTTATCTGTCAGCATGCCGTTATCCATCACCTGCAGAAGCAGGTTGAAGACATCCGGGTGCGCTTTCTCGATCTCATCCAGCAACACCACCGCATGTGGATGCTTGATCACCGCATCCGTCAGCAGCCCGCCCTGATCAAAACCGACGTAGCCCGGAGGTGCACCAATCAGACGACTGACGGTGTGACGCTCCATGTACTCGGACATGTCAAAACGCAGCAGCTCAATACCCAGCGCTTTCGCCAGCTGCACAGTCACTTCCGTTTTACCCACACCGGTTGGCCCGGCAAACAGGAAGGAACCAACAGGCTTGCGATCCTGACCCAGACCGGCGCGGCTCATTTTGATCGCTTCCGTCAGCACCTCAATGGCTTTGTCCTGTCCAAACACCAGCATCTTGAGCCGTTCGCCCAGATTTCTCAGTGTATCGCGATCGGTTGCTGACACACTTTGTTCAGGAATACGGGCAATGCGGGCCACCACAGTTTCAATGTCAGAAACATTGATAGTTTTCTTACGTTTGCTGGCAGGCATCAGGCGCGCACGCGCACCCGCTTCATCAATCACGTCAATCGCCTTGTCAGGCAGATGACGGTCGTTGATATATTTCACTGCCAGTTCCACCGCTGCACGCACCGCTTTCGCGGTATACCGCACATCATGGTGGGCTTCATACTTGGTCTTCAGGCCGCTCAGGATCTGCACGGTTTCTTCAACAGAAGGCTCAGTGATATCGATCTTCTGGAAACGACGCGCCAGAGCACGATCTTTTTCGAAGATGTTGCTGAATTCCTGATACGTGGTAGACCCCATTACCCGAATCTTACCGCCAGAAAGTAACGGTTTAATCAGGTTCGCTGCGTCTACCTGGCCACCTGATGCCGCACCCGCACCAATGATGGTATGGATCTCATCAATAAACAGAATGCTGTGTTCGTCCTGCTCCAGCTGTTTCAGTAGCGCTTTGAAGCGTTTCTCAAAGTCACCACGATATTTGGTGCCTGCCAGCAGTGAACCAATATCCAGCGAGTAGATAGTGCAATCTTTCATCACTTCCGGTACATCGCCCTGCTCGATACGCCAGGCGAGACCTTCTGCGATAGCCGTTTTACCGACACCGGATTCCCCCACCAGCAGCGGGTTGTTTTTACGGCGACGGCACAGCACCTGAATAGTACGTTCCAGCTCTCTGTCGCGACCAATCAGTGGATCAATCCCACCGACGCGAGCAAGCTGATTAAGATTGGTGGTGAAGTTTTCCATACGATCCTCCCCGCCTGCTTGCTCTTCGTTAACCGGGTTTTCAGCGCCTGGCGCCTGGCCCGGTTCGTCTTTGCGCGTACCGTGAGAGATGAAATTCACCACATCAAGGCGGCTGACTTCATGTTTGCGTAACAGATAGGCCGCTTGCGACTCCTGCTCGCTGAAGATGGCGACCAGCACATTCGCCCCGGTGACTTCACTGCGACCGGATGACTGGACATGGAAAACCGCGCGCTGCAGAACGCGCTGGAAGCTGAGCGTTGGTTGAGTATCACGCTCCTCCTCACTGGCAGGCAGCACCGGTGTGGTTTGTTCGATGAAGGCTTCGAGTTCCTGCCGCAGAGCCACCATGTCCACCGTACAGGCTTCCAGTGCCTCTCTGGCCGACGGGTTACTGAGCAATGCCAGTAACAGATGCTCGACGGTCATAAACTCATGACGGTGCTCACGCGCTCTGGCGAAAGCCATATTTAAACTGAGTTCCAGTTCTTGATTGAGCATTAGGCACCTCCCCCAATTATCGCCCTTACCTGTTTCCTATATGGAGACGGGCTCAGGCTTTTTCCAGCGTACACAGCAACGGATGATGGTTTTCCCGCGCATAATTGTTCACCTGGGCCGCTTTTGTTTCGGCGACTTCTGCAGTAAATACACCACAGATCGCCTTGCCGTGATAGTGAACTTTCAACATCAGCTGCGTTGCACGTTCAACATCATAAGAAAAGAACTTTTGCACGACGTCAATAACAAATTCCATAGGTGTATAATCGTCATTATTCAGAATGACTTTATACATAGAAGGCGGCTTTAACCCTTCACGTACTTTGTCTTCGGCCAGATGTTCAAAGTTAAGCCAGTCGTTTGTGTTTGCCATAGTGTTCCGTTGAGATTTTGCTTTTAGCCTTTAAGTGGCTACATGTTGAGAGTTTAACATGCCTGTCAAGCTGCGGGCCGCTGCTGAAAATTTATTCAGAAATAACCTTGCGCGACCTGCATCACAAAATTTGCAATAGCGTTAACTGCCTCAAATTTTGATGATTTTTTCCCCATCCGGCCCGGTGGTTTGCTTGACGCCAGCGGCGCTTTCTCTACATTCTACCTGCACAGGCTGATTGAGTTTTAATCAAATCCGACTCACAGCTTCAAAGACCTCACCTACTTATAAAATGTCTTGCGAGGGAAGTAAAAGCATGGAGACGGGCACCGTTAAATGGTTCAATAATTCCAAAGGCTTTGGCTTTATCTGTCCGGTTGGTGGTGGCGAAGATATTTTTGCGCACTACTCCACCATTCAGATGGAAGGCTACCGAACGCTAAAGGCAGGCCAGCAGGTTCAGTTCGATGTGCATGAAGGTCCGAAAGGCAATCACGCCAGCCTCATCGTGCCGGTTGTTGAGGTACAGGCCGTGGCCTGATACTGAACCCACCTCTGTACAGAGCCCTAAAAATGCCAGCCAGTGCCGCTGGCATTTTTCATTTTTGACAGGCCATGTTTGACAGGCTTAGTCCGCCTGACCCTGCGCCAGCCCAATCACCCGGGCAAACATCTGCCGCATTAACGGCGGGATGGCTTCCGGCCCGCGTTCCGCCGCCGATGTCGCCACTGCGATCGCCAGTTCCGGCTTGGAGCTCTGGTGAATCGCTTTGGTAATAATACGCCTGGAACTCATCGGCGCGTTTAACGGCAGGTGCGCCATTTGATGATAAACATCCTGAAACCCCTGGTGATAGAGAAAGTTTTCCATATCCAGCGCGGGTAACTGCGTCAGAAAACGCGGCTCAGGATCACCCGGCTGTAACTGCGTGCGCGCCGTGCTGGCATATTTATTACCCGCCTGATCGCCATCTGTCAGCACGTGCCAGGCGATCCCCATGCGTCGGGCAAATTTCAGCAGCGGCTTCAGGCCCGATTGCGCAAACTCAATCACTTTCACCCCTTCCGCCGCGAAGTTGTAACCACACTGCTGCGCCAGCTCATTCATAATCCAGACCTCGGTTTCACCTTCGACCAGCAGCCAGCAACGGGCAAACAGGGTAGCCGGTCGATTGACGCGAATATGAAAGCCGATACGCCGACTCTCTTCGGCACTCAGACCTTCCGGACCGATGCGCCAGGCTGCTACGCGTGAGGACTGACGCACCAGACGGCAGACGTTTTCTACCGGCACCTGCGACAGCAGTTCAGCTGAATTGGTCGTGACGATTTTCTGTAGCGGCAGCAGCTTCAGCAGGTTCCAGGCCACGGACAGCATAATCGGATGCAGGCGGGTTTCCGGATCTTCAATCAGCAGCAGCGGCCGCGCACCGGCAGCTAGCGGAACGTCGCCTCGTGCTTCGATCAACAGGGTAAACATCTGCAGCAAAATCAGCTGACGGCTGCGGGAGTCAGTTCCGGCAATCAGCTGATTCAGATGATCCAGCGCCCGCCATCCCTGCACCCCATCGCGCATCTGCGGATCCCGTGACCGGGCCTCACTGCCTGCGCCAGGCGGTTGCACCAGAAAATAGTGCTGCATCAATTGCTGCATCGTCTTGAGGCCCTGTCTCAGCACCTCATCGCTGAGTTGCTGAGGATGTTGCTCCAGATCGCGCGCCAGCGTCTCCATGCCCGCCAGCAGCTCAGGATGGGGACCGGTCACGGGCGCACGGTTCCGCGTTCGCTTGCTGAAACGCGCGTCGCGCAACCGCAATACCGGATAACGCGTCAGCAACAGGTCGATTGCGTCCGCACAGTTCTGCTCAGGCAACAGCTGGGCATTTACGTCAACGAAACGGCGACGGGTGTCGATGCCGCCGTCACGCCAGGTGGCGCTGACGCTGTAATAAAGCCGACGCTGGCCCTGCGCATCACGCTGCCAGAAGGTCGAGAGCACCGCGTCCGGATCGCTTCCGTCATCCCGAAAGTGGAACACCACTGAAATACGGCGCATCGGATCGGTCACATCACCCGGTGTAAAATGGAAATCCGCCTCAGTAAAAACATAGGCCGGTTCATGAGGAGAGAGCAGCAGGCTCATGACATCCAGCAGGCTGGATTTACCCCAGGCATTCTCACCAATCAGCAGAGTGGTGTGCGTTAAAGGCAGTGAGAGCTTATTGATACCGCGGAAGCCGCGAATGTCGATATGTTCCAGAATCATAGGCGTCCATCCTCAGTTTATAGACAGCATGGTTGTCGCCCGCGCGCCGGTCAAGCCGCTTTATCAGGGTTTACTCCGTTACGCTTTTTCGCTAGCGTGTGACCTCTTCTCCCAGGGATGGCAATGATATGTACTCCGGACTTCTGATTATTCTGCTGCCGCTTATCGCAGGCTGGCTGTTACCCTTCCGTAAAACCGCCACCCTGCGTCGGGTAAATCAACTGCTGGGCTGGATGGTTTACGTCATTCTGTTCTTTATGGGCATCAGCCTGGCCTTTCTCGACAACCTGAGCAGCAATCTGCTGGCCGTTTTTCATACGGCTCTGGTGGCGGCGTTCTGCATTCTGCTGTGCAATGTACTGGCGTTGCGCGGGCTGGAGAAATATGCACCGTGGCAGCATGCGCACCGGCAGGAGAAGCTTCCCTCGCGGCTGCATATGGCACTGGACTCGCTGAAGCTATGTGGCGTGGTTGTCATCGGTTTTCTGCTAGGTCTGACCCAGTGGTCACTGCTGCACCACGCCTCGACGGCCAGTGAATATGCGCTGATCTTCCTGCTGTTCCTCGTGGGGATTCAGCTGCGCGGCAGTGGAATGACTCTGCGTCAGATTATCCTGAACCGTCGCGGTCTGCTGGTTGCCAGTGTGGTGCTGGTCAGCGCGCTGGCAGGTGGCATGATCGCGGCATTACTGCTGGGTGTTCCGCTAAAAACCGGTCTGGCGCTAGCCAGCGGCTTTGGCTGGTACTCTCTCTCTGGCATATTGATGACCGAAGCTTTTGGCCCGGTCATTGGCAGCGCCGCCTTCTTCAACGATCTGGTGCGTGAACTGGTCGCAATCATGCTGATCCCCGCGCTGATTGGCCGTCATCGTTCCAGCGCGCTGGGGCTGTGCGGTGCCACCTCAATGGACTTTACCCTGCCGGTACTGCAGCGGGCGGGCGGCAACGAGATTGTCCCTGCCGCTATTGTGCACGGTTTTGTGATGAGCCTGCTGGCCCCGATTCTGATCGCCCTCTTCTCTGCCTGAATTCGGTCTGAGATGTGCTGAGCTCTGCCAGCGCATTTTTTCACGCCTGCTTTTCTGCCGTGTCGTCTACGCTTCTTTTTTCGATTCTGGTCACGTCACTCTTCATGGCGGGCCGACAAAGGAGAAGATCATGAAACAAACCGTGGCGGCGCTGGTCGCCAAAACGCTGGAAAGCGCGGGCGTAAAACGCATCTGGGGCGTCACCGGAGATTCCCTTAACGGCCTGAGCGATAGCCTGAATCGCATGGGCACTATTGAATGGATGCCGACACGCCATGAAGAGGTCGCCGCCTTTGCGGCGGGTGCGGAAGCGCACATCAGCGGCGAACTGGCGGTCTGCGCCGGCTCCTGCGGACCAGGCAACTTACACCTCATCAACGGCTTGTTCGACTGCCATCGTAACCGCGTCCCGGTGCTGGCGATTGCGGCACACATTCCCTCCAGCGAAATCGGCAGCGGTTATTTCCAGGAAACTCATCCCCAGGAGCTGTTCCGCGAATGCAGCCACTACTGCGAGCTGGTCTCGAATCCTGAGCAGTTACCGCAGGTGCTGGGCATTGCGATGCGCAAAGCCATTCTCAATCGCGGTGTTTCAGTTGTAGTGCTGCCGGGTGATATCGCCCTGAAACTGGCGCCAGAAAGCGCCCGCACTGAGTGGTATCCACCGCAGTTGCCGCAGGTCCTGCCTCAGCCAGCCGAACTGACCCGGCTGGCACAGACGCTCAACGACGCCTCTGACATCACGCTGCTGTGCGGCAGTGGCTGTGCCGGTGCGCATCAGGAGGTGGTGGCGCTGGCAGAAGCGCTTAAAGCGCCAATTGTTCATGCGCTGCGTGGCAAAGAACACATCGAATATGACAACCCTTATGATGTTGGCATGACCGGTCTGATCGGTTTCTCATCCGGCTTCCACGCCATGATGAATGCCGGGACGCTGATATTGCTGGGCACCCAGTTCCCCTATCGCGCATTCTATCCGGAAAACGCGAAGATCATTCAGATTGACATCAACCCGGGCAGCCTGGGATCGCATTGTCATGTCGATGAAGCGTATGTCGGCGATGTGAAAAGCACGCTGCAGGCGCTGCTACCGCAACTGACGACCAAAAGCGATCGCAAACATCTCGACAGTGCGGTTAAACACTATGGCGAGGCGCGCAAAAGTCTCGACGAACTGGCGCAGCCCAACGACAAACAGCCAATTCATCCGCAATATCTGGCACAGCAGATCAGTCACTACGCCAGCGATGACGCTATTTTTACCTGCGATGTCGGCACCCCAACCGTGTGGGCGGCGCGTTATCTGAAGATGAACGGCCGACGTCGCCTGCTGGGTTCGTTTAACCACGGCTCAATGGCGAACGCGATGCCACAGGCGCTGGGTGCGCAGTCGATCGATCGCAATCGTCAGGTTGTCGCGCTGTGCGGCGACGGCGGCTTCAGCATGCTGATGGGTGATTTTATCTCGCTGGCGCAGCTGAAAATGCCGGTGAAACTGGTGATTTTCAACAACAGCGTGCTGGGCTTTGTGGCGATGGAGATGAAAGCGGGCGGCTATCTTACCGACGGCACCGAGCTGGAAAATCCTGACTTTGCCGCTATCGCCCAGGCCTGTGGCATCCGGGGTATCCGGGTGGAAAAGGCCTCAGAACTCAATGGTGCGCTGGAGCAGGCATTTGCCCACGATGGCCCGGTTCTGGTGGATGTGATTACCGCCAAAGAGGAGCTGGCAATGCCGCCGCAGATCAAAATGGAGCAGGCCAAAGGCTTCAGTCTCTACATGCTGCGCGCCATCATGAATGGTCGTGGTGACGAGGTGGTAGAACTGGCGAAAACCAACTGGCTACGGTAAAACAGAGGTTCCATCCAGGCGGGCGCGATGCCCGCCTTTTTTTTCTCTTCCGCCACATCCAGGAGCATAAGGTGATCGATTTACGCAGTGATACCGTGACCCGGCCCAGCGCCGCCATGCTAAACGCGATGATGTCTGCCGAAACAGGCGATGATGTCTACCGTGACGATCCCACCGTCAATGCGCTGGAAGCAGAAGCCGCACGATTAAGCGGCAAAGCAGCAGCGCTGTTTTTCCCTACCGGCACTCAGGCAAATCTGGTGGCATTGCTCAGCCACTGCGAACGCGGCGATGAATATATCGTCGGTCAGCAGGCGCATAACTACAAGTATGAAGCAGGTGGCGCGGCTGTGCTGGGGAGCATTCAGCCGCAACCAGTGCTGGCCGCCGACGATGGCACTCTGCCGCTCGACGTGGTGGCGGCTGCCATCAAGCCGGATGATATTCACTTTGCCCGCACCCGCCTGCTGAGTCTGGAAAACACCCATCATGGTAAAGTCCTGCCGCTGGCGTATCTGGAACAGGCGTGGACTTTTACCCGTGAGCATAAGCTGGCGCTGCACATTGATGGCGCACGTATTTTCAATGCGGTGGTGGCGCAAAAAACCACGCTGGCTGCGATGGCCCGCTATTGCGACACCCTGACCATCTGTCTCTCAAAAGGCCTGGGCACGCCGGTGGGTTCACTGCTGTGTGGCGATACAGCGCTGATTGAGCGCGCCCGTCGCTGGCGTAAAATGACCGGTGGCGGCATGCGTCAGGCCGGTATTCTCGCGGCGGCGGGTCTCTACGCATTGGAACACAACGTGACGCGACTCCAGGAGGATCATGACAATGCTGCCTGGCTGGGACAGCAGCTGCATGAGCTGGGCGTCAGCGTTATCGATCAACAGACCAACATGCTGTTTGTGGCGGTGCCGGAAGCTCAGGTCAAACCATTAGGTGAGTGGATGAAAGCGCGCGGCGTGTTAATCAGCGTGGGGACACGTACCCGGCTGGTCACCCATCTGGATGCTGATCGTGCGGCACTGGAGCAGGTTGTCGCCCACTGGAAAGCGTTTCTGCAACAGTAATCGCTATTCCGCCGCGCCATACTTCTCCAGTAGCGCGGCCGCTATCGCGGCGGTTTCGGCATCGGGCTGACCGCGATAATCCGCAGGCCGGAAGTGCATCTGAAACGCGGCAATCACTTTCTGCTGCTCACGCGCACTCATCTCCGCCGTCGCCGCATAACCGAAGCGCTGCAGGTTTTCCATGAGTGGCTGCACCGGCACCTGTGCGTGTGGATCCTGACCCGCTAAATAAAACTGCACCCGTCCGGCATCAGGCCATGCGCCCAGTCCGCGCTGCGCCAGCTGTTGCCACGGAAAAAGTGGACCCGGATCCTGCTTGCGCTGCGGCGCGATATCGCTGTGACCGACAATGTTTTCCGGTGGGATGCCGTAGCGCTGTGCAATATCACGCACCAGGGCCTCCAGCGTGATGATCTGCGCGGCGGTAAAGGGCTGCCATTCAAGACCGGTCAGGGTGCGGCGATATCCCCGGTTCACCAGCTCAATGCCAATCGAGGTGTCGTTGATGCGACTGGCTCCGCGCCAGAAACTGGGCCCGGCATGCCAGGCAAGTTGCTGCTCCGGCACCAGCTGCCAGACAATGCCTTTGCCGGCGCGCTGAGGCGGCTGACGGGGGATCAGATAATGGACGCTGACCTCCCGATCGGTGAGGGTCGCCAGCGACGAAGAAAAATCTTCGGCGGTATAGTGGATGACAATCACCTTAACCCGCGGTCGCGCCCCCTGCGCGGGATGCCGCAGATCGGCCCAGTAGCCGTCACGGGATTCTATCCCGGAGTGGCAGCCCGCCAGCAGCAGTGCCAGTATCAGCAACAGCCCGCGTTTCAACGAATGATCACTGCCGTGCCGCTGACGCTGACCATCAGCATACTGCCATCTTTGCCGACCGTTTCGTAATCGATATCAATACCGACCACCGCGTTGGCACCCAGCGCTTTTGCCTGTTCTTCCAGCTCTTCAAACGCAATCTCGCGTGCTTTACGCAGCTCTTTCTCATACGCGCCGGAACGGCCGCCGACCACATCACGGATGCCCGCAAAAAAATCACGGAAAATGTTCGCACCAAGAATCGCTTCGCCAGTGACCACACCACAATATTCACTGATGCTGTGGCCTTCCAGCGTCGGGGTTGTTGAAAATTTCATCGCATTCTCCTTGTTGAAATCAGGCTAAGGCTCTTTCGACTAAAAAGCACAGCTATACTCTATGCTAAAAAGGGCACCTTGCCAGAGAACCATAAGGAAATCGAGATGAGAAACAACGCGTTTGCGCTAATGATCCCGGCGGCCCTGCTGCTTAGCGCCTGTACCACCGTTGAGCCAGTCATTAAGGATAATGGTCCGCGAACCGCCCCCTGCATTGAAGGCGGTCCTGACCAGGTTGCCCAACAATTTTATGATCTGCGTGTTGAACAGCCCACGCAGGGTCTGCCTGACAGCAACACACTGGCAAAATATCGCCCTTACCTGAGTGATGCGCTTTACCACTCCCTGCAGGCGGCCAGCGGCAGCAATGCCGGCGCACAGTGGCGAAACGGTGATCTCTTCTCCAGCCTGTCACAGGGCCCGACAGCCGCCAGCGTTGCTGATGCATCTACTATTCCAAACCGTGATGCACGCAACATCCCGCTGCGGGTAAAACTGAGCCGCGACGGAAAGGAGTGGCAGGATGAAGTGCTGATGATTCATCAGGGCACTTGCTGGGTCGTTGACGACGTGCGCTACATGGCGAACCCTGTGCATGCCGAGGGTGGAAGCCTGAGCCAGATGCTTGAAAAGTCAAAAAAATAACCTGATATTTTAGCGCTATGAAAAGCGCAGCCACCTCAGGTGACTGCGCTTTTTTATTGCCGCAGCCTGCCCCACGGCATCGGGCTGGCGCCAGTCACTGCATGATATTGTGCTAAGCTTTTGCTGTTTACCTGTTGTTTTACAAATTTTAACCCACCTTATTTGCATAACTATTCTGGTGACGTTAAAATCCGCGACACTAATAGCTATTCAAATCTGGCGCATGAGTATTCAACTAAACGCAATAAACTGCTTCTACGGTGCTCATCAGGCGCTGTTCGACATCAACCTTGAGTGTCCGCAAGGCGAAACCCTGGTACTGCTTGGCCCAAGCGGTGCGGGCAAGAGTTCGCTGCTGCGGGTTCTTAACCTGCTGGAGCAGCCTCGTTCAGGTCAGTTGCAGATTGCCGGCAATCAGTTCGACTTCACTCAGAAACCCTCTGACGCCGCGATTCGCGAACTGCGCCAGAACGTCGGTATGGTGTTCCAGCAATATAATCTCTGGCCGCATCTCACCGTGCTGCAGAATCTGATTGAAGCGCCCTGCCGGGTGCTGGGCCTCAGCAAAAGTGAAGCGCGTGCCCGCGCCGACAAGCTGCTTGATCGTCTGCGCCTCACGCCTTACAGCGATCGCTTCCCGCTGCACCTCTCTGGTGGTCAGCAGCAGCGTGTGGCGATTGCCCGCGCGCTGATGATGGAGCCGCAGGTGCTCCTGTTCGATGAGCCAACAGCCGCGCTGGACCCTGAAATTACCGCACAGATTGTCAGTATCATTCGCGAACTGGCGCAGACCCGCATTACCCAGGTGATTGTGACCCATGAAGTGGAAGTGGCACGTAAAACGGCCAGCCGCGTTGTTTACATGGAGAACGGTCACATTGTGGAACAGGGCGACGCCAGCCGCTTTACACAGCCGCAAACCGACGCGTTTGCTCACTATCTTTCGCACTAAGTCAGGATGCTAAAAATGAAAAAAATGGTACTTGCTGCACTGCTTGCCGGTTTTAGCCTGAGCGCTACCGCGGCACAGACAATTCGTTTTGCGACCGAAGCCTCTTATCCTCCTTTTGAGTATGTGGATGCAGATAACAAGATTCAGGGCTTTGATGTTGATCTGGCTAACGCACTGTGTAAAGAGATCGACGCGACCTGCACCTTCACTAACCAGGCGTTCGACAGCCTGATCCCAAGCCTGAAATTCCGTCGCTTTGATGCGGTGATGGCGGGCATGGATATCACACCGGATCGTGAAAAGCAGGTCCTGTTCACCAAGCCTTACTACGACAACTCGGCGCTGTTTGTGGCCCAGAAAGGTAAAGTCGCCAGTGTTGAAGCGCTGAAAGGCAAGCGCGTTGGCGTCCAGAATGGCACCACACATCAGAAATACCTGACGGATAAACACAGCGACATCACCATCGTTCCTTACGACAGCTATCAGAACGCGGTGCTGGATCTGAAAAATGGCCGCATTGATGCCGTATTTGGTGACACCGCCGTGGTTAACGAGTGGCTGAAGCAGAATGCTGCGCTGGCTGCTGTCGGCGATAAAGTTACAGATAAAGCCTACTTTGGTACTGGCCTGGGTATTGCGGTTCGCACCGGTAACACCGAGCTGCAGACCAAATTCAATGGCGCGCTGGATAAAATCAAAGCGGATGGTACCTACAAGACCATCTACAGCAAATGGTTCCAGCAGTAATCTCCGATGAATGAAATGATGACCCTCGCAAGCGCCGCCGGGATGACCGTCGGCCTTGCTGTTTGTGCTCTCATCGCTGGCCTGGTGCTGGCGATGATTTTCGCTGGCTGGGAGTCACTGCGCCTGAGACCACTGGCGTGGATTGGCACCGGCCTGGTGACGCTGATCCGTGGCCTGCCGGAAATTCTGGTGGTGCTGTTTATCTATTTTGGCGCATCACAGCTGCTGCTCACTCTCTCTGATGGTTTCACGCTGAACTTCGGACTGTTTACGCTGCCGGTTCAGATGCAGATTGAGAACTTTGATGTCAGTCCTTTCCTGTGTGGTGTGATTGCGCTGGCGATGCTCTATGCCGCCTACGCCTCACAGACGCTGCGCGGCGCACTTAAAGCGGTGCCTGTTGGTCAGTGGGAATCGGGACAGGCGCTGGGCATGAAAAAATCGGCCATATTTTTGCGGCTGATTATGCCCCAGATGTGGCGTCACGCCCTGCCCGGTCTGGGCAATCAGTGGCTGGTGCTGCTAAAAGATACCGCACTGGTCTCGCTGATCAGCGTCAACGATCTGATGCTGCAAACCAAAAGTATTGCTACCCGAACGCAGGAGCCCTTTACCTGGTTCCTGGTGGCGGCCGCGATCTACCTGGTGATTACGCTGTTCAGCCAGGCGGTGTTACGCCGCATTGAACTGCGCACGACCCGCTTTGAACGGGGGAACAGCTGATGCTGGCCTATCTGCCTGAACTTCTGAAAGGGCTGCACACCAGCCTGACGCTGACGGCGGCCTCGCTGGTGGTGGCGCTGCTGCTTGCACTGATCTTCACCGTGGTGCTGTCGCTGAAAACGCCGGTGTTTAATCCGCTGGTGAAGGGCTTTATCACACTGTTTACCGGCACGCCGCTGCTGGTACAGATCTTCCTGATCTACTACGGTCCGGGACAGTTTCCGTCGATCCAGCAGATCCCCTGGCTGTGGCATCTCCTGTCGCAGCCGTGGCTGTGCGCGATGCTGGCGCTGTCGCTGAACAGCGCGGCTTACACCACGCAACTGTTTTACGGTGCGGTCCGGGCGATTCCTTCCGGACAGTGGCAATCGTGCGCGGCACTTGGCATGGGTCGCAAAGACACCCTGCGCATCCTGCTGCCCTATGCATTTAAACGCGCCCTCTCCTCTTATTCCAATGAAGTGGTACTGGTGTTTAAAGGCACCTCGCTGGCCTACACCATCACTCTGATGGAAGTCATGGGCCACGGCCAGTTGCTCTATGGCCGTACCTATGACATCACAGTCTATGCCGCGGCAGGTCTGATTTATCTCTGCGTTAACGGTTTACTGACGCTGATGATGCGACTGATCGAAAGACGCGCGCTGGCATTTGAGCGGCGTAACTGAATTCCGGGCGAGGCCTCTCGCCCTTTCCGCCTGAAAAATCACCATAATTGCATAAAAATTCATTTTATGGCAGGGTATTGCCCTCTCTGGCTGACCACATCACAGGAATCATAAAATGAAAAAATGGATTATTGCCGCTGCGCTGGCAACGCTTACGATCAACGCGCAGGCCGCGGAAAAGATCCGCTTCGCCGCCTCAGCAACCTATCCACCGTTTGAAACGCTGGATCGGGAAAATAATCTGGTGGGGTTTGATATCGATCTGGCCAAAGCGCTGTGTCAGCAGATGAAAGCAGAGTGCACTTTTACCAACAACGCCTTCGACAGCCTGATTCCGTCACTGAAGTTTCGCCGCTATGACGCGGTCATTTCCGGCATGGATATCACCGCTGAACGTAGCAAGCAGGTCGATTTTACCCAGCCTTATTACGCTAACTCCGCCATTGTGATCGCGCAGAAGGGCAAGTTCAGTAGCTTCAGCGATCTGAAAGACAAACGCATCGGCGTTGAAAACGGCACCACCCACCAGAAGTTCCTGCAGGATAAGCATCCGGAAGTGAAAGTAGTCGCGTATGACAGCTATCAGAATGCGATTCTGGATATGAAGAATGGCCGACTGGATGGCGTATTCGGCGACAGCGCGGTGGTGAATCAGTGGCTGAAGACCAATCCGGATCTCGCCACGGTCGGTGAACATGTGACGGATGCAGACTACTTTGGCACCGGCCTGGGCATTGCGGTGCGGAAAGGCAATACTGCGCTTCGCGATCAGTTCAATCAGGCGCTGACCGAACTGAAAGCTAACGGCAGCTGGCAGCAGCTTAATCAGAAGTGGTTCCCGGAGTAATTCCGGGAATTTCACCGGACTCAGTGGTGACGGCGGGTTAACAGCGTCAGCACTTCAAAATGGGCGGTGTGAGGGAACATATCGAACAGCTGAACCTTCGTGACCTCATACGCGCTCAGCCGGGCAATGTCCTGCGCCATGGTCTGCGGATTACAGCTTGAATAGAGCAGATAATCCGGGGCCATCTGGCTGAGATAATCACACAACGCCTCTCCAATCCCCCGGCGCGGCGGATTCACCAGCACCAGCTGCGGTACCGCGTCGCGCCCGGTCGCAAACGACGTAGAGTCCAGCGCCGCAAACTGCACTTTCTCCAGCCCCAGCATCTCAGCGGAACGTTGGGCGCATTTAATCGCCTCAGCGCTAATCTCAATGCCGGTCAGTTCCATCTCTGGTGTCGCGCAGTGCAGGCCAAAACCGCCTACGCCACAGAAGAGATCCCACATACTGTTAACCGGTAGCGCACGCACCCAGTCGCTTGCGGTGGCATAGAGTGCACTGGCAACCTGCGGATTGGTCTGGAAGAAGCTCTGCGGGCGGATCCACAGCGGCACGCCGTTGAAGTTCTCTGCCAGCGACTGCGCGGGCGTCAGCGCAATCTCCTCATCCCCTTCCAGAATCGCCATATGCACCGGCTGAATATTGGCAGAGATCACCGCCAGCTGCGGCAACTGCTGTTGCAGCCAGGGCAATGCCGCACGCAGCTGTTCCAGTTTAGCGGTTGAGCGCAGGACAAAACGGAGCATGATGCCGCCCTGCTGGCTCTCAGTGATCAGCAGGAATTTAAGCTCGCCGCGTTTACGTGCCACGTTATAGGGCGTCAGGCCGGCACGGGCAATAAAGGGTTTTAGCGCCGTAAACACCGGCTGGAAGCTGGCGGGATAGAGCGGACAGTCGCACAGATCGACAGCCTCGCCATCACGATGGATAAGACCCAGCACCGGACGCTCAACACTGCCGCTGACCACCATTTTGGCTTTGTTACGGAATGCCTGTTGTGGTGAGGTTACCGGCGGCAGCCAGGCTGTAACCGGCTGCTCAGCCAGTAACTGCTCAAGCATCGACTGCTTGTCGCTCAGCTGAATGGGATAGGGTTTTTCCAGCCACTGACAGGAGCGGCAACGATTAGCGTCATAAAGCGCGCAGTGCATGGTAAAGCCTTAACGATGGGGTCGGGCGGAGCGCGATTGTATCATCGCTTCCTGAAAAAAGCGCGGCTGCTGGCAGGCAGAAACAACAGCATCAACACCAGCAGGTCGGGAATTTTCTGCGACAGCGTATGGTGGATTATCTGGACATTATTGTCGCCATCAATGCTGAAAATTTCCGGGTAGATTCCCCCCAGCGAAGCGAACAGCATATAGATCAGCACAACCCCCTGTGTCGCCACATAGCCCCAGCGTCCACGGTTACTGCCGCGCATCAGAATAAAGGCGCAGCGCAGTTCGAACAGGAAGATCAGCTGGCTGGCGATAAAGATGAGTGTCGAGTCCCAGGACTGGGCGCTGCGGTGCACAAAGTTGGCGAGTTCGCTGTAACCCAGCTCGTTTGCCAGCATCAGAACGCTCAGGCAGCGGGTCGCGATAATAGCAATGCCCGCAACCGTCACCGGAACCGGTGCGCCTGAGAGCGTAGCGCTGCTTTTGAAGATGTCTGACATAGTCCGTGACTCCACCTGATCGAAAAACGGGCCGGTTAAACCGGCCCGTTTATATAGTGGCAAAACTCAGGGATTTCAGCCACGTTTAGCTTTCTGAATATCGCTTAAACGCTGTTTTTCTTCGTGCGCCATAAATCGCCAGGCGATAAAACCGACTAAACCGACCACAAACAGGATCAATGAAGCCAGCGCATTGATTTCCGGGTTAACGCCGCGTCGTACGGTGGCGAAAATCGCCATCGGCAATGTCGTCGCGCCCGGTCCGGTCACGAAGCTGGCAATCACCAGATCGTCGAGCGACAGGGTAAACGCCAGCAGCCAGCCGGTGACAATCGCCGGCGCAATCATTGGCACGGTAATCACGAAAAAGACCTTCAGTGGCGTGGCACCTAAATCCATCGCAGCCTCTTCAATTGAGCGGTCCAGCTCACGCAGACGCGAGTTAATCACCACCGCCACATAGGCGGTACAGAAGGTGACGTGTGCCAGCCAGATGGTCAGCATGCCGCGTTCGCTCGGCCAGCCAAACGCGTTACCCATTGCGACGAACAGCAGCAGCAGTGACAGCCCGGTGATCACATCGGGCATCACCAGCGGCGCGGTCAGCATAAACGCAAAACCGTTGTGTCCCCGGAAGCGACCAAAGCGAACGATAATCACTGCTGCCAGCGTGCCCAACACCACCGCCATCGTGGCAGAAAGTCCGGCGATGCTCAGACTCAGCACCACCGCGTCGATCATCGCGCTGTCCTGGAACAACACCCTGTACCAGTGGAACGAGAAGCTGTCCCACACCGTCACCAGCGGTGAGCTGTTGAAGGAGTAAACCACCAGCAGCAGCATCGGCGCATAAAGGAACAGGAAGCAGCAGGCCAGAATAGCGGTACGCCATGGCGAGCGAATAGTTGGCAAATTATTCATGCCTTCTCTCCCATTTCACGGTTTTGATGCTTATGGAACCAGATGATCGGCAGAATCAGGATCAGCAGAATGATCACCGCCAGCGCGGAAGCCACCGGCCAGTCGCGGTTGTTAAAGAACTCCTGCCACAGGATACGGCCGATCATGATGCTGTCCGGGCCGCCCAGCAGTTCAGGAATCACGTACTCCCCTACCGCCGGGATAAAGACCAGCATCGACCCGGCGATGATGCCGCCTTTGGTCAGCGGCACAATCACGCTGAAAAAGGTCTTCAGCGGCCGCGCACCCAGGTCCAGTGAGGCTTCCACCAGCGAGTAGTCGATACGGGTCAGCGCGGTGTAGATTGGCAGCACCATAAACGGCAGATAGCAGTAGACGATACCGATATAGACCGCGGTATTGGTGTAGAGGATCACCAGCGGATGATCGATTACGCCCAGCCACAGCAGGAAGCGGTTCAGAATGCCGTTGTTGTTCAGCAAGCCCATCCAGGCGTAGACGCGAACCAGAAACGAAGTCCACGACGGCAGAATGACCAGCAGCAACAGAATGGTGCGCATCGACGGCTTACTGTGCGCCACGGCCCAGGCGAGTGGATAGCCAATCAGCAGACAGATGACCGTGGAGATCGCCGCTACTTTCAATGACTGCAGATAGGCGTCGATGTAGAGCGGATCGTCAGTCAGCGTCAGATAGTTGCCGAAATTGAGCACAATGCTGAACTGGTCATCTGTCCAGCTCACCAGCTCGGTGTAAGGGGGAATCGCTCGCGCTATGTCTGCGAAGCTGATCTTCAGCACCGTCAGAAACGGCAGCAGGAATAACAGCACCAGCCAGACATAAGGCAGTGCGATCACCAGCTTGCGGCCATGCTGCATTTTTACCCGCGTGGCCCAGCGTTGCAGCGGCGTGCCGACCAGTCGGGCAGGCGCTTTAGCGCGTTGGAAAATCTGGCTCATAGCCGCTCCTTAAACCGTCAACACCACGCAGCTGTCGCTTTCCCAGCTGAGGCGGACTTCATCGCCCCAGGTTGGCAACCCTTTGCGGTAGCGATGCGCGTTTTGCAACTGTGCGCTAATCATCTGTCCACTGTGCAGACGGACATGGAAAATAGAGAGGTCGCCGAGATAGGCGATGTGAACCACTTCTCCCACCGCAAAGTTATAGCCATCGGCGGGTACTTCATCGCACAGCATGACTTTTTCAGGACGCAGCGCAACATGCACCGGCACGTTATCGACCACCGAGACATCGGAATCGACTTTCAGCGGATGCATCAGGCCGGGACTGTCGATCACCAGGCCATCCGCCTGACGTTCACGCAGTAACCCTTCGAAGACGTTAACCGAACCGATAAACTCCGCGCTGTAACGGCTGGTCGGATGCTCATAGATCTCTTCCGGCTCGCCAATCTGCACGAATTTACCGCGATTCATAATCGCAATGCGCCCCGCCATGGTCATCGCCTCTTCCTGGTCGTGCGTCACCATCACGCAGGTCGCGCCAACGCGCTCCAGAATATCGACCACTTCCAGCTGCATCCTGTCGCGCAGTTTCTTGTCCAGAGCACCCATTGGCTCATCCAGCAGCAGCAGTTTTGGGCGTTTCGCCAGGCTGCGGGCCAGTGCAACGCGCTGACGCTGACCACCGGAGAGCTGATGCGGTTTGCGTTTCGCAAACTCCTGCATGTGCACCAGCGCCAGCATTTCGGCGACCCGACTGTTTATCTCCCCTTTCGGCAGCCGGTCCTGCTTCAGACCAAAGGCGATATTCTGCTCCACCGTCATGTGCGGAAATAGCGCGTAGGACTGGAACATCATGTTAATCGGGCGCTGATAGGGAGCAACGTGCGACAGATCCTGTCCATCCAGCACAATCTGGCCGCTGGTGGGCGGCTCGAAACCGGCCAGCATGCGCAGCAGCGTGGATTTGCCACAGCCCGATGCACCCAGCAGGGCAAAGATCTCACCTTTATAGATAGTCAGGCTGACATCATCCACGGCGTGCTGGCCGTCAAAGGATTTGGTCAGATTGCGAATTTCCAGCAGCGGCGTTAACGCTTTTGCGGTTTTATTTTGAGGACGGGGAATGGCATCGTTCACAAAGGGTTCTCTCCGGAGCCAGGCGGAACATTGCGGCAAAATTTGCCGCTAAAAATGGCACAACAGAGGCCGGTATTGCGCCTCTGTTGCTGATGCGTGACAGGTCAATCCGTTAAGGACGAACTACTTACCACTTTTTACTTTAGTCCATGCACGCGTACGCACACGATCCAGTTTCGGATCCTGGACTTTCAGCACGAACAATTTCGACATCGCTTCAGGTGTCGGGAAGATACCTGGATTGTTACGGACATCAGCATTGATCAGCGGCAGCGACGCTTTGTTGCCGTTGGCGTAGTTCATTTTGTTAGAGACATCGGCGATCACTTTCGGATCCATGATGTAGTTCAGCCAGGCGTAAGCACCGTCGAGGTTTTTCGCATCTTTCGGGATCGCCATCATATCGAAGAAGGCCAGTGCGCCCTCTTTCGGTACGCTGTAGCCCAGGTGCACCCCGTTTTTCGCGGCATCAGCACGGTTTTTCGCCTGCAGAATATCGCCCGACCAGCCGATGGCGACACAGATGTTACCGTTAGCCAGATCGTTGATGTACTGCGACGAGTGGAAGTAGCGGATATTCGGACGCAGTTTCAGCAGCAGGTCAGTGGCCGCGCCGGAATACTCTTTAGCATCAGAGGAGTTCGGATCTTTGCCCAGATAGTTCAGTACCGTGGCGAAAATCTCTTCCGGTGCATCCAGGAAGGAAACGCCACAGCTTTTCAGTTTCTCCAGGTTTTCTGGCTTCAGCACCAGATCCCAGCTGTTGACTGGCGCATCGGCGCCCAGTGCGGCTTTAACTTTATCGATGTTATAGCCAATACCCGTGGTGCCCCACAGATATGGAATGGCATATTTGTTACCGGGATCGTGTTGCGCCACTTTTTCCATCAGTGCCGGATCGAGGTTTTTATAGTTAGGCAGTTTGCTCTTATCCAGCGGCTGGAATACCCCGGACTGCAGCTGACGCGCCAGGAAACTGGAAGATGGCACCACAACATCGTAGCCGGTACTGCCCGCCATCAGTTTGCCTTCCAGCACTTCGTTGGAGTCAAACACATCGTAGACCACTTTGATGCCGGACTGCTTTTCAAAGTTCGGCACGGTATCTGGCGAAATATAATCGGACCAGTTGTAGACGTGCAGCGTTTTATCTTCCGCCATGCTGCTGGCCGACGCGGCCATCAGCGCAGCAGCTACCACAGCTGACAGCCATTTCTGACGTGAGTTGAACATATTTTTCCATCCTCCTGAGCGGGTCATTACAACGCTGCAAATCAGAGATCCCTGCATTGCGTTCCGGACAAAACGTCAGTGACACAATGAATCATTATTCAGCGGGAGTTTAATAGCAAAAACCTATAGCTGAGACGCAGTTACGCGCCTGTTACAGCTCCGCAAGCATAGCCCCACCCGTCATGCTGTACCAGACCTCAGCGTAAAAAACGCCTGAAACCGATATTTTATGCATGTTTAAGCTATGAGGTTCGGCTTTGATGGCATAAACCACGACAAATATCTGGCGTTAAAGGGCAAAGTGCAGAATAAAAAAAGGCGGCGGCGGATAGCGGGCATAAAAAAGCCGTCTCAGGGACGGCTTAGTGGGCGACCCTGTCGGGCTTAGTGCAGCACAGAATGGACGCTGGTCACCGGAACGTGCTCTTCTTCTTCGCCCACAATCAGCAAATTGTTGGCAAAGGCTTCCAGAATGACCATGGAGATCTGCTCTTCACTCTGCTTCATAAAGTGTGAGAACTGACCAAACGTTAATCCTGCCGTGGTGGTCATTGACTGACAGACAATGAGCTTCGGCAGATTATCATCCTGAATGTCGATAAATGCTTTCACCGTCAGTGAACTGGCATTGATTTGCGACAAATCGCCGACCAGCGGAATCAGCGCCGTTGGCTTCACTTCAGCCAGCGCCGAAAACAGAATGACGTTGTCGACCAGATCGATTTTGGCGTCAAACACCCCATCAAAGTTTTGCATGTGAGGCAGATGAAGTGCCTGACAGGCATCGCATTCGAACCAGGTGATATTTTGCTGATCCAGCCAGCGACGCAGCAGGTCGATATCCGGAACGACAAGAGAATCCATCGTAAAATCCCAGTGGGGTGATAAACAGGCGACTTAGCTTACGGAAAAATGCGCGGCGATGCCACGAAAACTGCTGAAAAGCGCGCGTCAGCCAGCGGTTTTAGGACGGAGCCCGGGGATAGCCTGCTGCTCGATCCGCTGGATCATTAACGCGGCGATGTTAAGGTCGCTGCTGGTTTCGATGCCCTCCAGACCTGGCGAGGCGTTAACTTCCATCACCAGTGGGCCACGATGAGCGCGCAGAATATCGACGCCCGCCACTTCCAGTCCCAGTGTGGCTGCCGCTTTCACGGCCATCTGCCGCTCCTGTGACGTGATCTCGACGGGATACGCTTTGCCACCACGATGCAGGTTGGAACGGAAATCGCCCTCTTTCGCGACACGCTCAATCGCGGCCACGACCTGATTGCCGATCACCAGACAGCGAATGTCACGTCCCTGCGCTTCTTTAATAAACTCCTGCACCAGAATATGGGCATTCAGGCCGCGAAAGGCATCAATAACACTCTCTGCCGCCTGACGTGTTTCGGCCAGCACGACACCAATGCCCTGGGTTCCTTCTACCAGCTTGACCACCAGCGGTGCGCCGCCCACCATGGCAATCAAATCATCGGTATCATCGGGCGAAGAGGCAAAGCCCGTCACCGGCATATCGATGCCTTCTCGTGCCAGCAGCTGCAGCGAGCGCAATTTGTCACGGGTGCGGGTAATGGCGGCGGACTCATTCAGCGGATAGCTGCCACACATTTCAAACTGCCGCAGTACCGCCGCGCCATAAAAAGTGATGGCGTTACCAATGCGCGGGATAACGGCATCGAAATGACCCAGCGGTTCACCACAATAGTGAACCGCTGGCGAGGCAGGATTGATATTCATATAGCAGGAGAGCGGATCGATGACCTGTACTTCGTGGTCGCGCGCAGCGGCCTCATCACGCAATCGTCGGCTGGAATAGAGCGTTTCGTCACGTGACAGGATGGCTATCTTCATCGCTGCTCTCCCTTTCTGAATTAACGCGTGGCCCAGCCCTGTTGATGCAGATAATCGAGCATAAACGGACGCGTCTCTTTAATGATCAGCCGCTGGATTAGCTCGCTCCAGGTTTCACTACGCTGGTTACTGTCGCGCTGCTGATAATAGAGTTCTGTGCGGCTATCGTATTCTGCCAGCACCGCCGGTTCCAGTGGCTGATAGCGATTCTCATGTACCAGCATCGCATGTGGCATACGCGGTTTGACGTCCGGCTTCGATTCCGGATGACCCAGGCAGAAACCAAACAGCGGCAGCACAAACTTCGGCAGGCCCAGCAGTTCTGTCACTTCCGCAATGCTGTTACGAATCCCGCCGATAAAGACGCCGCCCAGATCCAGTGATTCCGCTGCGACCATGGCATTCTGTCCCATCAGCGCGGTGTCGACGCAGCCCAGCAGCAACTGCTCGGCACGGCCCAGTTGTGCATCCGGGCAAATCTGCAGGTGACGATTAAAGTCCGCGCAGAAAATCCAGAACTCAGGCGCATCTGCGACCCACGTCTGCCCGCCGGTCAGCGTTACCAGCTTGTCACGCAGCGCTTTGTCGGTGATACGGATAATAGAAGAGCACTGTAAAAAGCTGGATGTGGACGCCGATTGCGCCGAATTAATAATCGCTTCACGCTGCTCTTCGCTGACCGGCTGGTCAGTAAAGGCGCGGATCGAACGGTGGCTGCACAGTAAATCAATGGTCGGTGTCATAAAGTCTCCAGCAAAATTATCTTTTTTTATCAATCTGATTGAACAGCTGTGGTGCTATCGCTTTCGCGGTGCGCCACATTAACAGCCAGGCAGCAGGCAGCATCAGAACCACGCCGGCGATGAACAGCACAGTGGCCAGCGTTTTCACGTCAGCCATGTCTGGCAGCGGAAGCCAGTGGTTGATCAGCAGCAGCGCGCCTAAAATCAACAGGCCACCTGCCGCCTCCACCACCACCACAAACCGGGGCAATCTGGCTACACTCTGCATCACATCCTCCTGCCTTAGCGGCTTACTGAGCGTCAATTATGGTCAACAACCCAAAAATTGCGCGGGATATAGAGGCCGCTGCTGCGAAAAAGCCCCTGTTTCAGATGCTTCCTGAACGCGCGGCAATAGCGTGCGGGCATCAGACTAACAGGCAAATCCTGCTTTCCTTAAGCGATACGAGCGGGCATGATGGTGCCCATTCTCTGTTTCGTTATGTGACATACATCACATAATAGTCGCTGCAAGGAGTTCTTTATGATTGCTGTTATTTTTGGTCGTCCGGGCTGTCCTTACTGTGTGCGTGCCCACGAACTGGCCGATAAACTGACCGCTGAGCGCGATGATTTTAGCTACCAGTACGTTGATATTAACGCAGAAGGCATTACAAAAGCCGATCTGGAAGCCAGCGCCGGTAAACCGGTCAGCACCGTCCCACAGATTTTCGTGGACGAAAAACATATCGGTGGCTACACCGAGTTCGCTGCATGGACTAAAGAGAATCTGGGATTTGTCGCGTAAGCGCAAAGGGCCGGAATGAAAAAGGCGAGGCAGAAAATTCTGTCTCGCCTTTTTTGCTCTCTGGCTGTGGGAAATCAAACGGCACCCTTCAGTTGAGTGACGCCATGACAATCTGCATCAATCGCACCAGCAATGCCCCGCAACCTGCCCAGAACAGGGCGCTCAGGCTCCAGGCCACTAAAAAGAATCCGCTACTGTGAATAAACAGGCTGTTGTTTAACAGCAGTGCTGCCAGTAACGTTCCCCAGAGTCCCATCAGCAGCGTGCTTTTTAGCGGGCTTTCCACCTGCATCAACGCCATCACAATACCGGGCAACATAAAGAGCAGTAATTCGGGCTGACCACGAAGCGGGCCGGGACCGACTTGCCAGAAACGACAGGTAAAAACAAACACCAGACTATACAACACCACGCCGCACAGGCGGGTTGTCCAGAGATAAGAGCGCTGCGGCATACTACCCCACTGATTAAAAATAACCCCGACAATAACCTGCTGATATCCCTGATGCGTTCAGATGGAAATAAAAAGAAACAGTTCGTTGTGGCAACGAATGAAAACAGCCAATGGCTGAGAAAGATAATTGTGATTAGAATAGCGCCGCGGTAAAGGTTCCATTTACAGCATTGATACAACAGAACCTCAACGGCCTGCTCACGATAACGAAAAACAGGCTACTCTTCAATAGCTTACATGTAAACAAGAAGTTAAACAGTGAATATTAACGTCGCAGGATTGTTAAGCGGAAATGACATTTTGTTATTATTTGTCGTTTTAGCGCTTGGCCTTTGTCTGGGTAAGTTGCGTCTTGGCTCCGTTCAGCTGGGAAATTCGATTGGCGTATTAGTCGTTTCGCTCTTATTAGGCCAGCAACACTTCACGATCAATACCGATGCATTGAGCCTGGGCTTTATGCTGTTTATTTTTTGTGTCGGCGTTGAAGCCGGTCCCAACTTTTTTTCCATTTTCTTCCGCGACGGCAAAAATTATTTCATGCTCGCCATCGTCATGGTGGTCAGCGCACTGCTGCTGGCGCTGGGGCTGGGCAAACTCTTTGGCTGGGATATTGGCCTCACCGCTGGCATGCTGGCCGGTTCGATGACCTCAACGCCGGTACTGGTCGGCGCGGGTGATACCCTGCGGCAAAGCATCACCGATCCAAAGCAGCTCGCACTCATGCAGGATCAGCTGAGCCTCGGCTATGCCGTAACCTATCTGATTGGCCTGGTGAGTCTGATTTTTGGCGCACGCTACCTGCCCCGTCTGCAACATCAGGATCTGCCCACCTGTGCCCAGCAAATTGCCCGGGAACGCGGTCTGGATGCGGACAGCCAGCGCAAAGTCTTTCTTCCCGTCATTCGCGCCTATCGCGTGGGCGCGGAACTGGTGGCGTGGAGCGGGGGCAAAAACCTGCGTGAACTGGGCATCTATCGTCAGACCGGTTGCTACATTGAGCGTATTCGCCGCAACGGTATTCTCGCCAGTCCCGATGGGGATGCGGTACTGCAGCTGGGTGATGATATCTCGCTGGTCGGCTATCCCGACGCACATGCCCGGCTCGACCCCAGCTTTCGTAATGGTAAAGAGGTGTTTGACCGCGATCTGCTGGATATGCGCATCGTTACCGAAGAGATCGTGGTGAAGAACCATAATGCGGTAAACAAGCGCCTGAGCAAGTTAAACCTCACCGATCACGGCTGCTTCCTGAACCGGGTGATACGCAGTCAGATTGAGATGCCGATCGATGACAGCATCATACTGAACAAAGGTGATGTGCTGCAGGTCAGCGGTGAGGCACGACGGGTCAAAAGTGTGGCCGATCGCATTGGTTTCATCGCGATTCACAGTCAGATGACCGATCTTTTAGCTTTCTGCGCCTTCTTTATCGTGGGTCTGATGATTGGCCTGATTACTTTCCAGTTCAGCAATTTCAGTTTTGGTATTGGTAACGCAGCGGGTCTGCTGTTCGCCGGTATCATGCTCGGCTTCCTCCGTGCCAACCATCCGACCTTTGGTTATATTCCGCAGGGCGCGCTGACGATGGTGAAAGAGTTCGGGCTGATGGTGTTTATGGCGGGAGTAGGATTAAGCGCTGGCAGCGGCATTAATCACGGCCTGAGCAGTGACGGTGCCCTGATGCTACTTTGCGGCCTGCTGGTGAGCCTGATTCCGGTGATCATTTGCTATCTGTTTGGTGCCTATGTGTTGCGGATGAACCGCGCCCTGCTGTTTGGTGCCATCATGGGTGCGCGAACCTGTGCACCGGCCATGGAGATTATCAGTGATACCGCACGCAGCAATATTCCGGCGCTGGGGTATGCCGGAACCTATGCCATTGCCAACGTATTGCTCACGCTGGCGGGGACACTGATTGTGATCATCTGGCCAATTTTGCCTTTATAAAATTTTTTTGCCTGCGTCCAGAACTTTATAGTTAAGCGATAGTCATAATAAGTGCCACTGCTTTTCTTTGAAATCCCCAAATTGTGGAGCCCGCTGGTCTTTTTCCTGGCGGGTTTTTTTATGCCCTTTTTTCCTCCCTGCGCCACTCACCAGCACCACAAACTGACCCGAAACGGTCATAAAACTTAAACAGTTGTGCAACTCATTATCAGATTCGGAGCCTTTCCGTAGACGAATTGCGTCTTAAAAAGCAGGATGGTGCGCTGTTAAGTTAGCTATTTGTGCTGAGGAATGTATCCCGAAATGGAAGAGCTGAACCACTCACTGTTTACTGCCATCAATGCCACGCCGGCGTCACCCGCCTGGTTAATACACCTCGCGACCTTTATTGCCAAAGACCTGATTGCCATTGTGCCGCTGTTAATTGTGGCGATGTGGCTCTGGGGACCGCGCGATCAGGTTTCTTCACAACGGGCGCTGGTTCTGAAAACCGGTATGGCGCTGATTTATGCGCTGGCAATCTCCTGGTGTGTCGGCCATCTGCTGCCGCATCCCCGCCCTTTTGCCATTGGTTACGGCTATCAGTTCCTGCACCACGCCGCCGATGACTCCTATCCCAGCGATCACGGCACCACGATTTTCACCTTTGCGCTGGCCTTTATCTTCTGGCATCGCCTCTGGTCGGGCGTAGTGCTGATGATAGCGGGTTGCGCTATCGCCTGGTCGCGGGTCTACCTGGGCGTTCACTGGCCAATGGATATGCTGGGTGGGTTCCTGGTGGGTCTGCTGAGTTGTCTGGCGTCTCATCTGGCGTGGCAGTTCTATGGCGAGCGGATGCTGGCAGTGATCAACCCGCTCTATCGGGCGCTGTTTGCCGTACCGATTCGTAAAGGCTGGACGCAGGATTAAAAAGGGACTTGTTAGCGTTCCTGAGATTGCTGACAAAGTCTGGACTGGTTGCTGTAAGACTGAGCCTGCACAGGAAACACGCTCGGATCGGAAAGACGCAAAAACTGCCATCCATGGCTCGCTCCGCCCGCGCGATTACGCCCCTCATCCCTGAGGGGCGCCCGTAAACAGGCCAACGCGTTGCGTTGTTCAAAAACGCTCCCGGCGTTTTTAGTACGCCCCTCATCCCTGAGGGGTGCCCGTAAACGGGCCAACGCGTTGCGTTGTTCAAAAACGCTCCCGGCGTTTTTAGTACGCCCCTCATCCCTGAGGGGCGCCCGTAAACGGGCCAACGCGTTGCGTTGTTCAAAAACGCTCCCGGCGTTTTTGTCTATGCCGCGGGACGCTTGCCTCCTTTGACCGTGTTCCCTGCACGTTAAGCTAATTCATTGCTGCCAGATGCATCCTGATTTGGGTTTGCCAGCAGTCAGCAGGGACGCCTCAGCGTCCCTCAGACTTATGAAAACCACTTCCCGAACCAGCCGTTGAACTTCATCATCACGAAATCAATCATCCGGCTGAAGAAGCCGCCTTCCGGCACGTCCTGCAGCACCACCAGCGGACGCTGCTCAATCGTTTTGCCATCCAGCTGGAAGTCGATGGTGCCGACCACCTGATTCTTCTTCAGCGGCGCTTCAAGCTGCGGCGCATTGAGTTTAAAACTCGCCTTCAGATTCTTCATCTGCCCTTTCGGGATGGTCAGCGCGGCATCTTTCGCCACGCCCAGATTCACCTGACTCTTGTCACCGAACCAGACCCGCTGCTGCGCAAATGGTGCATCCGCTTTAATTGGCGTCACTGTTTCATAGAATCGGAAGCCCCACGTCAGCAGCTTTTCACTTTCGCGGAAACGAATCGCATCGCTGGCGGTGCCGAGTACCACCGAGATCAGACGCATATCGCCTTCCGTCGCGGAGGCCACCAGGTTATTGCCTGCGCCTGAGGTATGGCCGGTTTTAACGCCATCCACTTTGAGGTTGGTGCTCCACAACAGACGGTTGCGGTTGATCTGACGAATATTGTTAAAGGTGAACTCTTTCTCTTTATTCAGGGCGTACTCTTCAGGCACATCGCGGATCAGCGCCTGAGCAATCAGCGCCATATCCCGCGCAGTGCTGTACTGCCCTTCTGCATCCAGACCATGCACCGTCATAAAGTGGGTGTTCTGCAGTCCCAGCGCCTTCACGTAGTTATTCATCAGGCCGATGAACGAATCCTGACTGCCTGCCACATAATCCGCCAGCGCGATACAGGCATCATTACCGGACTGAATCACAATTCCTTTATTCAGCTCATGCACCGGAATGCGGTCGCCAGGCTTGAGGAACATCAGCGAAGAGCCGCGCAGCTTAGGATTGCCAGTCGCCCAGGCATCCTGTCCGACGGTGACCAGATCATCCGGTTTGATTTTGCCTGCTTTAATTGCCTGACCCACTACGTAGCTCGTCATCATCTTAGTCAGACTGGCGGGATCGAGACGCTGATCGGCACTGGATTCAATCAGCACTTTACCGCTGGCGTAGTCGATCAGAATCCACGCTTTAGCATCAATGCCGGGCGCGGCGGGAGCCTGCTCAGCAAAAACGCTGATGGGGGCAAGAATCAGTAATGAGGTGGCAGCAAAGTGCCGCAGGCGAGATGAGAAGCGAGTGTTTGTCATGAGCTTGGCCGGATTGTCCTTGTTAAATCGAAATTCCAGGGGCAGAAAATTCTCACTCAAACGCTACCCCCTGACGGCAGTGAAAAAAACCGTCGAATCGTAAAGTTTTTTAGAGTTTAGTAGAGTAACCCTGGCATAAACGCCGCGCGCGTGCCCCTTTTTTCCGATTCTGTCGCCACCAAAACTGCGTGAAATTCCGATTTTTCGCAGAAGAGTTAAGCCCGTCACAAATATCAGCTAACCTGAACGCCAGTCAGCCGAGGAGACCGACCATGGACTTAGCCCTTTTTGATCTTGATGAAACACTCATTTGTGAAGACAGCACCAGCCTGTGGCTGCGCTGGCTGGTATCACAGGGATTTGCTCCCAGCGAACTGATTGATCAGGAACAGGCATTAATGAATCAGTATTATGCCGGTACGCTGTCGATTGAAGAGTATATGAATAAGACGCTCTCACCGCTGGCGGGCATGGCGACGCTGACCGTTGAAGGCTGGGTGCGTCGCTTCATTCAGCGCGACATCCTGCCTCGTGTCTATCCGGCCGCCCGCGAGCGGATCGAATGGCATCGGGCGCGCGGCGACCGGGTGATGATCATCTCTGCCAGCGGCGAGCATCTGGTGGTGCCGATTGCTGAGAAACTCGGAGCCTGCGGCGCGCTGGCGATTGGTGTTGAAATCGTGGACGAGCGTTACAGCGGCAACACCTACGGCACCATGACCTATAAAGAGGGCAAAGTGACCCGACTGGGTGACTGGAAAGCGCTGCAGCAGCAGGAGCACTTTGAGCGCACCTGGGCCTACAGTGATTCAATGAACGACCTGCCGCTCCTGGAGCAGGCCGATCATGCCCATGTCATCAACCCGGATGCGCAGCTACACCAGGAAGCGTTAAACCGTGGATGGCAGGTTTATCACTGGGCTCGCTGATTCAGCGTCGTGTCCATCGGGCGTAATTTTTGCAGACAGCCTGGGCGCTGAACAATCGGAACGCACATGGAGTACGCGAGGGTTGCGAGCAGAGCCAGGTGCAGACTGAAAAATTAACTCACCTGATGGACAAGGTTTTTAGCCGCGGGATGCGCCAGCGTCCTGCGCTAATCCCACTCTCAACAGCTTGCCATTGGCCTCATCGGTCAGCACATAGAGATAGCCATCCGGCCCCTGTCGCACATCACGAATCCGCACATTCTGATCCCCCAGCAGCCGCTGCTCCTCCACCACTTTTTCGCCGTTAATACTCAGACGAATCAGGTTTTTCTCTTTCAGTGCACCGATGAATAGCGAGTTTTTCCACTGGGGAAAACGGGCGCTGTTATAAAACGCCATGCCGCTGATAGCCGGAGAAACTTTCCAGTGATACAGCGGCTGTTCGGTGCCCGCGACATGAGTGCCTTTTGACTCCGGCACGTTGTCGCCATTGTAGTCAATGCCGTACGTCGCCAGCGGCCAGCCGTAATTCTTGCCCCGGGCCATGATATTCACTTCATCGCCGCCTCGCGGGCCATGCTCGTTTTCCCATATCATGCCGGTCCAGGGGTTAAGCGCCAGTCCCTGCGGATTACGCAGACCATATGCCCAGATTTCTGGCCGTGCGCCGGCCTTTTTCACAAACGGGTTATCGTCAGGCACGCTGCCATCAGCATTCAGCCGCAGCAGCTTGCCCTGAAGCTTATCGAGATCCTGCGCCGCACTGCTGACAAAATTATCGCCGAATGCAATCCAGAGATAACCCTGGGTATCAAAGGCCAGCCGGGTGCCGATATTGTTGCCGCTGGAGAGCATCGGCGTCTGCCGAATCACCTCACGAAAATCGCTGAGCTGCCGGTTATCCTGGCTCAGCGTCCCGACGCCCACTACCGCGCCCGCTTTGCCGCTGCTGTTCGCCTCGGTGTAGCTCAGCCAGACGCGACGGCTGGTCGCAAAATCGGGTGCCAGCACCACGTCCAGCAAACCACTCTGCCGTTCTGCCCAGACTGTCGGCACCCCTTTGATTGGCTGCGACAGACCGCTCTCCGGGCTCCAGCTGCGCAACTGTCCGCTACGTTCGGTAATCAGCAGGGTTTTGTTGTCGGGCAGAAAGGCAACGGACCATGGATGTTGTAACTTATCCTGTAATACCTCAACTTTCACGTCAGCGGCAAACAGCGGCGAAGCGCAGAATAGCGCGCTACTCAGCAGCAGAGCGGTCGAAAAACGGGACATAGGGATCTCCTGACAGGATGGCTTGACCTTAAGCGTAGTCATCCGTCGCGGGGTGAACCTGAGGATTTACAAAAGATTAAACAGGAAACCCGCTGCAGGACGCAGCGGGTGAAAGGCATTACTCGAAACAGGTATCCGGATTATCCGACAGGGTGATGAACTGCTTGCCACCCTGGGTCAGCGCCATAATGGTGCCGCTTTCGATATCGTAGACCCAGCCGTGCAGACGCAGCTTGCCATTACGCAGGGCAACGGAGACCGACGGATGGGTTTTCATGTTGTTGAGCTGGGCGATAACGTTCTCTTTGACCATTTCGTTCAGCTTCTTCTCTGGCGAGTCATACTGACGCTGCTCAACCACCGCTTTTGCCGCATCGGCATAACGCAGCCAGTGCTCAACCGCTGGCATGGTATCCATGCAGGCGCAGGAGGCGATGGCATTCATGGCACCACAGTTAGAGTGACCACAGATGATGATGTCGGAGACACCCAGTGCGACAACCGCATATTCGATAGTGGCAGAGACACCGCCTGGCTCCGGGCCGAATGAGGGAACGATGTTGCCCGCATTGCGGATAACGAACAGCTCTCCTGGCTCCTGCTGTGTTACCAGTTCAGGCACCAGACGGCTGTCTGAACAGGAGATGAACAGCGCTTTCGGATTTTGATTTGACGCCAGGCTTTTGAAAAGATCCTTCCTTTCAGGAAACACATTCTGCTGGAAATTCAGAAATCCGTTGATGATCTCTTTCATTATTTAGCTCTCACATTATCCATTTCATTACCTGAGGAGCATAGCCTCCTCAGTGGGGTTTGCTGGTTTATTATTAATGAAAACAAGTGAATATCAACCCGAGTTTTGCAGTCAGCCCTGGACCATCGCCACTGTCAGCGTTTCGCTTATCGGTCAGCCAGAAGCATCCTGGTTGATTTCTTTTTATAGCACGGGAAGTTACTGGAAAAGGTAACGTTTGATCTGTCTGCTTTTTTTACCTGAGATCGCGCTCCGCTTTTACGCGTTTTTTCACTACTTTACGCACGACATAGCAGGTGGACGTACTTTCACTTTTACGTCAGCGGATGTGGCACACGCTGGAGGGCCGCCTGAACCGCAATGCTGCGCGACAGGCCGCCGGGGGGAATCAGCACTCAGCCATACCGTTGCTGATGCGCTTTTTTACGTTTCAGATAGTCCTCATCTTCCCGAAGTTTATCCCAGTACGCTTTGAAAATGGCCGCCGCTGCGGCTTTCTCTTCGTTGACGCCGCGCGGCAGCTCTTTGCCGTCTGCGTCATACTTGCGTCCGCCTTTATGATTGCTGTAGCGACGCGCTCGGGTATACCCCATCTGGATAAATTTGCGCGCCATATCCATACCGACAAAATCATCCTGACGCCGGTAATCCTCAAACAGCGCCATGATTTTCTCAGCCGACTCTTCAGCAATGGGGACAGTGCGAAAACGCCAGTGCGGCAGAATTTCGCTCTTATAAGGCTCGACCATCAGCACACCCTGCTCGCCTCGCCCGACCTGATAACGCTCGGGATGCTGGCGGAAATCAATCGTGCTGAAGTCCTGATCATAATCGAAAGGTTTCATCTCTTTAGTTTAGGATCAAGTGCGTCACGCAGCCCGTCTCCCAGTAAATTAAATGCCAGAACCGTGAAGAAAATGGCCAGACTGGGGAAAATCGCTACATGAGGCGCAATCACCATGTCGGCACGCGCCTCATTCAGCATCGCGCCCCACTCCGGTGTGGGCGGTTGTGCACCCAGCCCCAGAAACGACAGGCTGGCAGCGGTGATGATCGAAGTGCCGACCCGCATGGTGAAATAGACCACAATCGGCGATACCGTACCGGGCAGGATATGCCGCATCAGAATGGTCCAGTCAGACGCGCCAATACTGCGTGCTGACTCAATATAGGTCTGATGCTTCAGCACCAGCGTATTGCCGCGCACCAGGCGGGCAAAGGCGGGAATACTGAAGATAGCCACCGCCACAATCACGTTGCTCATGCCGCTGCCCATGATCGCCACCACCGCAATTGCCAGCAGGATGCCGGGAAACGCGAACAGCACGTCACAGATGCGCATGGTAATGCGGTCCCACCAGCCTTCGTAATACCCGGCAAGCAGCCCAAACAGCGTGCCAATCAATGCGCCGATCACCACCGAAAAGAAACCGGCAATCAGGGAAATACGCGTCCCGACCAGCACCCGGCTGAAAATATCACGACCCAGCGAATCGACACCAAACAGGTGAATCAGGGACGGGCCCTCATTGAGCCGGTCATAATCGAAGTAGTTCTCTGCGTCGAACGGCGCAATCCACGGAGCGATAACCGCCAGCACAATCAGCAGCAGTACAAACGCGCCGGCCAGCAGCGCCACCGGCTGCTGCCGGAAGCGCCGCCAGAACTCTCGCCATGGCGTACGAACCCGGTTCTCCGCAATCAGCGGCATTGTTTTCAGGGCCGCTTCACGTCGCCAGTTTTTCATCGCGACTCCTTAAAGCGAATAGCGGGATTGATCACCGCATAGAGCATGTCGACAAACAGATTGATCAGAATAAACTCCAGTGAAAACAGCAGCACCTCTGCCTGAATAACCGGATAGTCGCGCATCGCCACCGAGTCGACCAGCAGACGGCCCAGTCCCGGCCAGTTAAACACCACTTCGACGACGATCGATCCCCCCAGCAGAAAACCAAACTGCAGCCCCATCATCGTCACCACCGGGATCATCGCGTTGCGAAGGCCGTGTTTCACCACCACCAGCGACTCGCGTACCCCTTTAGCCCTGGCGGTGCGCATGTAATCTTCCTGCATCACCTCCACGAACGACGCGCGGGTAAAGCGTGCCATTACCGCCGCCACCGCCGCACCTAAGGTGATCGAGGGCAGAATGTAATGTTTCCAGCTGTCAGCACCGACGGTTGGCAGCCAGCCCAGCTCCACTGAGAAGACCTGCATCAGCAGCATGCCCAGCGAAAAGGCGGGAAACGAGATGCCCGATACCGCCAGCGTCATCCCCAGCCTGTCAGGCCAGCGGTTGCGCCAGACAGCCGAAACAATGCCGATGGTCATGCCAAAAATCACCGCCCAGATCATGCTGGCCAGCGTCAGCCACAGGGTCGGCATAAAGCGCGAGGCGATCTCATCCGCAACCGGCCGCTTTGAGACCATCGACTGGCCGAAATCACCCTGCAGCGCATTCAGCATAAAGTGCCAGAACTGTTGCGGCAGCGGCTGATCCAACCCCAGTTCCTGACGCACCAGCGCCACCACGGAGGCATCAGCTTCCGGCCCGGCAATCAGGCGTGCCGGATCGCCCGGCAGCATATGAACAAACAGGAACACCAGCACCGCCACTATCAGCAGCGTTGGAATCAGCCCCAACAGTCGTTTAAGAAAATAGTTAAACATGCAACATCCTGCAGCTGCGGCCAGCCACGCAGGCTGGCCGGCTCCGTTACTTCAGAGTGGCCTCATCAAAATTGAATGAGGTATCGGGCATCACATAAAAACCGCTGAGGTTTTTGCTGTTGGCAGAAACCAGCTGCTCCACCACCAGCGGGATCCACGGATGGTCCTGCCAGATGGTGTCCTGCGCATCTTTATACAAGCGCGCTTTCTCTGCACGGTCAGTGGTTTTCAGCGCATCGGCCAGATCTTTATCCACCTTAGGATTGCTGTAAAACGCCGTGTTAAAGATCGCCGGTGGCCAGGCTGCGGTAGCAAACAGTGGCGTCAGCGCCCAGTCTGCTTCGCCCGTTGAAGCGGACCAGCCGGTGTAGAACATCCGCACGCCGCTCTCTTTTTGGCCCTTGCCCTCCACTTCTGCGGCACGCTGGCCCGCATCCATCGCCGTGACTTTTACCTTCACGCCAACCTGCGCCAGCTGCTGCTGAGTGAACTGCAACACTTTCTGCGCGGTGCTGTGGTTATGTGACGACCAGAGCGTAGTTTCAAACCCGTTCGGATAACCCGCCTCTTTCAGCAACGCACGGGCTTTGGCTGGATCGTAGCTGATGGCCGGATAGGTCTGTGCAAAGTCGACAGCGGACGGCACGATGCCGGTAGCGGGTGTGGCATAACCGGAGAAAGCCACTTTCGCCAGCGCCTGACGGTTGATGGCATATTCCAGCGCCTCACGTACCTTCGGGTTGTCGAACGGCTTCTGAGTGACGTTGAGGCTGATATAACGCTGCATAATGGAAGGTGAGGTCACCACATCCAGCTTGCTGTTCTTTTCCAGCAGTTTCACCTGCTCATAAGGCACCGGGAAAGCAAAGTTTGCTTCGCCGGTCTGCAGCATCGCCGCACGGGTGTTGTTGTCCACCACCGGACGCCAGGTGATGCTGTCCAGCTTCGGATAGCCCGGCTTCCAGTAACCGTCCCACTTCTTCACTTTCACAAAATCGGTCTGGTTCCAGGTTTCAAACACAAACGGGCCGGTTCCTACCGGATGGAAACCGATCTCTTTGCCATATTTTTTCAGCGCGGCTGGCGAAATCATCGCCGCCGCCGGATGGGCCAGGTTGTTGATAAAGGCAGAGAACGGCTCTTTCAGCGTCACTTTTACCGTCGTCGGATCCACGACTTCCGTACTGGCGATGCGTTTAAACAGGTTGTAGCGCTTGAGATGGTTATCCGGGTTGCTGGCACGATCGAGGTTGACCTTTACCGCTTCCGCATTGAAATCCGTGCCATCCTGGAACTTCACGCCAGGACGCAGCTTGATGGTATACGTCAGGCCGTCGGCGCTGGCCTGATAGCTCTCTGCCAGCACGTTAGTCAGTTTCATATCCTTATCGAAGCCAAACAGACCCTGATAGAAGGATTTCGCGACCGCCTGCGACAGTGTGTCATTGGCGTCATAGGGATCGAGCGTGGTGAAGTTGGACGCGACGGCAATCACCGCATCCTGTGCTGCCCAGGCGGGCAATGTCATTGCGCTGCTTAACACGCCAGCTGCCAGTAACCCTTTACGCATCGTCATCTGCATCTTGTTCTCCTGTAATCCCTGTCGGGTTGGTCGCCGGGGCGACATTGTCACTGTTCAGGTCGCGCTGATAATGTGGCGGGCGACGAAATGGCCCGGAGCCACCTCCATCAGCGGCGCCACTTCAGGTTCATCCCCTAACGCATGGATCGGACTGGGGATCTCATCGACCAGTAAGGCGCGTTCACGACGCCGGTGAGCCGGATCGGCGACCGGCACCGCTGCCATGAGTTTTCGGGTGTAGGGATGCTGAGGCTGTTCAAACACCGCCTGACGCGGCCCCATCTCGACAATCTGACCGAGATACATCACCGCCACGCGGTGGCTGATACGCTCCACCACCGCCATATCGTGGGAAATAAACAGGAAGGCGATGCCAAACTCGCGCTGCAGGTCGAGCATCAGATTAATAATCTGCGCCTGAATCGACACATCCAGCGCCGAGACGGACTCGTCGGCAATCACCACTTTGGGGTTCAGCGCCAGCGCGCGGGCTATACAGATGCGCTGACGCTGCCCGCCAGAAAATTCATGCGGATAACGCTGAGCATGTTCCGGCAGCAGTCCCACTTTATCCAGCAACCAGGCAACGCGCTGCTCCGCCTCGCGACGCGGCATCGCCTTGTGGACCAGCAGCGGCTCCATAATGGAGAAGCCGACCGTCAGCCGGGGATCCAGCGAGGCGTAGGGATCCTGGAAGATAAACTGAATATCACGCCGCAGATGGGCCAGCGCGGCACCGGAGAGATGATCTATTCGCTGGCCGTCAAACGTCAGCGTGCCGCCCTGACTGGCCACCAGCTTCAGCAGCGAGCGGCCGGTGGTCGATTTACCACAGCCAGACTCCCCCACCAGTGCAAGCGTCTCACCGGCATAGAGATCAAAACTGACTTTTTCGACGGCATGAACCCGGCTTTTAACCCGATTCAGCAGACCACCGCGAATATCAAAGCGGGTGACCAGATCGCGCACCTGCAAAATCGGCGGCTGCAGGCGGCGTACCGTATCCTGCGGCACATCATCAACGGCATCACTGTGCAGCAAGGGGAATTTGGCGGGTAAAGGCTGCCCCTGCATCGAGCCGAGTTTTGGCACCGCCGCCAGCAGCGCCTGTGTATAGGGCTGCTGTGGTGCGCTGAACAGCTCGGCGACCGGAGCATTTTCCACTACTTCGCCGCGATACATCACCTGCACCCGGTCGGCCATTTCGGCGACCACGCCCATATCGTGAGTGATAAAAATCACCCCCATCTGCATCTCTTTTTGCAGCACGCGGATGAGCTGCAGAATCTGCGCCTGAATGGTGACGTCAAGCGCGGTGGTCGGTTCATCGGCAATCAGCAACGCCGGCTTGCAGCAGAGCGCCATCGCAATCATCACGCGCTGGCGCATCCCACCCGACAACTGATGCGGAAAGCGGGATAAGACATTCTGCGCATCGGGAATGCGCACCAGATCCAGCATCCGGCGCGCCTCTGCCAGCGCCCCGGCGTGGCTCAGGCCCTGGTGCAGACGAATGGATTCGGCAATCTGCTCGCCCACGGAGAAGACCGGATTCAGTGAGGTCATCGGCTCCTGAAAGATCATCGCCATATCCGCGCCGCGCACCCGGCGCATCTGACCTTTTGAGGCGCGCATCAGATCCAGCACGTCGCCGTTGCGACGGCGCAATTGCACTTCTCCGCTGACGATTCCGCCCGCCTGCTCAATCAGTCTCATCAGCGCCAGCGAGGTGACCGATTTCCCCGAACCTGACTCCCCCACCAGCGCCAGCGTTTCGCCCCGAAACAGATCGAGTGACAAATGACGCACCGCATCCGTGACGGTGTCTTCGTGCTGAAAACGCACATTGAGATCGCGCACCGCGAGTACCTGTTCAGGGGCCAGCGGCGGTAACGTTTGCCTGTCGCTCATCACTGCTCCTTAACTTTCGCGATATATCGCGACGTCCGCCGCTTCGCCGACGCGCCCAACACCCCGATACATGCCTTCGCTGTTAAACGGCAGCGCCACGTTACCTGCACGATCCACCGCAATCAGCCCGCCGCTGCCGCCCAGTTCCAGCACGCTGTCATGAATGACATTAACCGTAGCCTGCTGCAGCGAACGTCCGGCGTAGCGCATCTGCGCAGCCACATCGTAGGCCGCCAGCGTGCGCATAAAGACTTCACCGGTGCCGGTACAGGAGACGGCCACGCTGTCGTTGCTGGCGTAGCAGCCCGCACCCGGTAGCGGTGAGTCGCCGACCCGCCCGGCCTGTTTATTGGTCATACCGCCCGTTGAGGTAGCTGCAGCCAGGTTGCCTGCCAGATCCAGCGCGACGGCGCCTACCGTACCGAACTTGCGGTCCGGATCGAGCGGGTCGTCGCTGTGCGCGGCACCATCGTGGTCCAGCACCGCGGTATCGCTGTTCAGCGCGCGCTGCAACTGCTCCCAGCGTTCCGGCGTTGAGAAGTAATCTTGTGCAACCATTTCCAGCCCGTTCGCTACGGCAAACTGCTCTGCACCCTCGCCGATAAACAGCACATGCTCGCTTTTTTCCAGCACGGCACGTGCCGCCAGCACCGGATTACGCACCCGCGTCACGCCCGCGACCGCGCCCACATCCAGCGTACGCCCATCCATGATGCAGGCATCAAGTTCATGAGTGCCCTGATGGGTGAACACCGCGCCTTTACCGGCGTTGAAAAGTGGACACTCCTCCAGCAGTCGCACGGCCTCCGTCACCGCATCCAGTGCGCTGCCACCCTGAGCCAGTATCTGCTGACCCTGAGTAACAATATCGTGTAGCGCCTGACGATAGTGTTGTTCTTTTTCAGCGCTCATTGCTGCGCGCGAAATTGCACCCGCGCCGCCGTGAATGGCGATCACTGCATTGACCATAACGCTTTACCCTGTGGTTGCATCAGGACGAAAAACACTGATTTAAAATGGTTTTCACCCATTTTGGGTGATTTTTGACTATAGAAAGCCTGCTAAGTGTTGTAAAGCGGAAACTGTTCCTGTGGTTATAACCTTTTCTTACCACCCTGATTCATTTTTGCCATAACAACCGGCGCGTCTGACCGACACCGATGTGACTCAGCGGCTAATCCGACTCATAATAGGCAGCATCTGAGTTAACCAGGCTGGACTGTTTATGGAAAGTTTTACTGCAGGTTTGATCTCCCTTGAGGAGGCGCAACAAAAAATGCTGTCACAGCTGACGCCCGTTACCGACTCACTGAGCGTGTCGCTGGCCGACGCGGTCGGCCGCATCACGGCAAAAGCCGTCACCTCCCCGATCGCCGTGCCGCCCTTTGATAACTCTGCGATGGATGGCTACGCCGTCAGGCTGGCCGATGTCAGCAGCGGCCAGCCGTTACCCGTCGCGGGCAAAGCCTTTGCGGGCGCGCCGTTCAGCGGTGAGTGGCCGCAAGGCAGCGTGATTCGCATCATGACCGGTGCCCCAGTGCCCGCAGGCTGTGAAGCGGTGGTGATGCAGGAACAGACCGAATCTCAGGGCGATGCGATTGTGATTACCGCGCCCGTGCGTCCAGGACAAAACATCCGCCTGACCGGCGACGACATTCAGCCAGGTCATGTGGTGCTGGAAGCGGGAACACGTCTGGGTGCCGCCGAGCTGCCGCTGCTGGCTTCGCTGGGTATCGCGCAGGTGAGCGTGCTACGTAAACTGCGGGTCGCTATCTTCTCCACCGGTGATGAGCTTCAGCCGGTCGGTGAGCCGCTGGCAGAGGGCCAGATTTACGACACTAACCGTTTTGCGGTCTCGCTGATGCTGCATAAGCTCAACTGTGAAGTCATCGACCTTGGCATCATCAAAGATGATCCTGCTGCCCTTCGCGCCGCATTTGAGGAAGCCGATCGGCAGGCGGATGTGGTGATCAGCACCGGCGGCGTCTCGGTCGGCGAAGCGGACTTCACTAAAAATATGCTGGAAGAGCTGGGCGCGATTAGTTTCTGGAAACTGGCGATTAAGCCTGGCAAACCATTTGCCTTTGGTCGTCTTAACAGCAGCTGGTTCTGCGGTCTGCCCGGCAATCCGGTCTCCGCCGCCGTGACCTTCTATCAGCTGGTACAGCCGCTGCTTGCCACCCTTACCGGCCAGCAAAAATCCGCCTTGCCGCCCCGTCAGAAAGTGCGCAGCGCCTCGCGACTGAAAAAGTCGCCGGGCCGCCTCGACTTCCAGCGCGGCATCCTGCGCCAGAACGCACAGGGTGATCTGGAGGTGGAGACGACCGGAATGCAGGGTTCACACGTCTTCAGCTCTTTTGCCCAGGCGAACTGTTTCATCGTGCTGGAACGTGAACGCGGAAACGTTGAGCCGGGCGAATGGGTTGAGGTAGAACCGTTCAACGCCTTGCTGGAGGCATAAATGGTGCCTGAATTAAGCGATGAGGAGATACTGCGCTACAACCGGCAGATTGTCCTGCGCGGCTTTGATTTCGACGGTCAGGAGCGGCTCAAAGCGAGTCATGCGCTGGTTGTCGGGCTGGGGGGACTCGGCTGCGCCGCCGCGCCCTATCTGGCGTCTGCGGGCGTCGGCAACATGACACTGCTCGACTTCGATACCGTGTCGCACTCTAATCTGCAACGGCAGATTCTGCACCATGACGTGGATATTGGCCGCGCCAAAGTGGACTCTGCCGCGCAAAGCCTGGCCGCTATCAATCCGCACTGCCTGCTGCATCCGGTCAATGGACAGCTGGAGGACGCAGCGCTGCTGGCGTTGATTGCCCGGCAGCAGGTGGTGCTGGACTGCACCGACAATGTTGCGGTGCGTGAGCAGCTTAACCGGCTCTGTCGGCAGCAGCGGGTGCCACTGGTCTCGGGCGCCGCAATTCGGATGGAAGGTCAGATCAGCGTATTTAACTGGCAGCCCGGCACGCCCTGCTATCGCTGCATCAGCCGCCTGTTTGGCGAACAGACCCTGAGTTGCGTGGAAGCGGGCGTCATGGCCCCGCTGGTTGGCGTCATTGGTGCAATGCAGGCGATGGAAGGGATTAAAGTACTGACCGCCTTTGGCACACCCGCCACCAGCCGGTTGCTGATGTACGATGCGATGAGCGCGGAGTTCCGCAGCATGAAAGTCGCGCAGGACGCGCACTGTGAAGTGTGTGGCGGTGGAGATTAACCTTCTGCAGATATCCGTTCGCAGACAGCTCAAAACTTAAAGCGAAGGGAGCATACGCCTGTAGCAAAGCATCGCGCCGCCCGGATAAAAACGCCGGGAGCGTTTTTTGAACAACGCAATGCGTTGGCCGGGTTACGAGCGCACCTCAGGGATGAGGTGCGTAATCGCCCGCGCTGAGCATGCCAGTGACGGGGTCTTTTGTGTCTTTGCGAAACACGTATGCTCCCTGAAGCCCGCTCAGCTGATAAGAGTGTGAATGCTTAGCGATCAGATTGAGATCTGCTTCAGGAACACGGGCAGATCGGAAAGTCGCTTAAACCATCCATGGATGCTCGGCCCACGCCGTCCATGGCGCGGGACGCTTTCCTCCTCTGCCCGTGTTCCCTGCGCCTTGAGCATTTGCGTTGCTGTCAGATAACCTATGAGCGTGGCAATCAGCCCAACCCACACCCTCTGACAATCAATAAGCATTCAGCTCTCTCATCAGCACCAAAAAAACGGGGTGGCCTGCGCCACCCCGTTTTTATCAGACGATACCCTGACTGCGCAGGTAATCTTCATAATTACCGGTGAAGTCCACCACCTTGTCTGCTTTCAGCTCAATCACGCGGGTTGCCAGCGAGCTGACAAATTCGCGGTCATGTGAAACAAACACCAGCGTGCCTTCATACATCTCCAGCGCCATATTGAGTGATTCAATCGACTCCATATCCAGGTGGTTGGTCGGCTCATCCATAATCAGAATGTTCGGTTTTTCCATCATCAGCTTACCGAACAGCATACGACCCTTCTCACCACCCGAAAGCACTTTCGCCGGCTTCTTAATATCATCCTGCGAAAACAGCAGACGACCCAGAATACCGCGAATGGTCTGCTCATCATCGCCAGGCTGTTTCCACTGACTCATCCAGTCAAATACTGTCAGGTCATTGGCAAAATCATCGGCATGATCCTGAGCGTAATAACCAATGCGTGCGTTCTCTGACCATTTAACAGTGCCATTATCTGGCGTAAGCTGACCCACCAGCGATTTCAACAGCGTCGACTTACCAATACCGTTGGCACCGATGACCGCCAGTTTCTCACCGACTTCCAGCAGCAGATTTAAATTCTTAAACAGCGGACCGTTATCAAAGCCTTTAGTTAAACCTTCCACTTCCAGCGCATTACGGAACAACTTCTTGTCCTGCTCAAAGCGGATAAATGGGTTCTGACGACTGGACGCTTTCACTTCATCCAGTTTAATTTTATCCATCTGCTTGGCGCGTGATGTCGCCTGACGCGATTTAGAGGCGTTAGCACTAAAACGACTGACGAACGATTGTAAGTCAGCAATCTGCGCTTTCTTCTTCGCGTTATCTGATAACAGACGTTCACGTGCCTGCGTTGCAGCGGTCATATATTCGTCATAATTACCGGAATAAACCCGCAGCTCGCCATAATCCAGATCGGCCATGTGAGTGCAGACCATATTAAGGAAATGACGGTCATGCGAAATGATAATCATGGTGCTGTCACGCTCGTTCAGCACCTGCTCCAGCCAGCGAATAGTGTCGATGTCCAGGTTGTTCGTCGGTTCGTCGAGTAACAAAATATCGGGATTTGAAAACAGCGCCTGTGCCAGCAACACACGCAATTTAAAGCCCGGCGCAATTTCGCTCATCGGGCCGTAATGTTGCTCAACCGGAATACCCACGCCGAGCAATAACTCACCGGCACGGGACTCGGCGCTATAGCCGTCCATCTCACCGTAGAGCGCTTCAAGATCGCCGACTTTATACCCCTCTTCTTCGCTCATCTCGGGCAAAGAATAAATACGGTCGCGCTCCTGCTTCACTTCCCATAATTCATGGTGACCCATGATTACGGTGTCCAGTACGCTGAATTCTTCAAAGGCAAACTGATCCTGACGCAGCTTACCGATACGCTCATTAGGATCGTAAGAGACGTTGCCGCCTGAAGGCACCAGATCGCCACCCAAAATCTTCATGAAGGTGGATTTTCCGCTGCCGTTCGCACCGATTAAACCGTAACGATTACCGCCGCCAAATTTAACGGAGATATTTTCGAACAGTGGCTTGCTGCCAAACTGCATGGTGATATTGCTGCTAACTAACACGGCATTGACCTTTGTGAAGAGAATGGATGAAAAAACGGCGGCTATTATGCCAGATGTGACGCAGCGCACGCCAGCGTCAGGCGTGGATTCCTGGCGGGGTGATTGATATCCCGGCAGAAATAAAAAAGCCGGAGGGCCATATTGGCCCCCCGGCTCCCACTTACAAGGATTGTGTTGATCAATCGATCAGGAAACTGTCCAGGCTTTTACCGGAATCCAGCGCTTTTTTGATCGCTGCCGGGGTACGGCCCTGGCCAGTCCAGGATTTCTGCTCACCATTTTCGTCGGTGTAAGAATATTTAGCCGGACGCGGCGCACGCTTGGTGCGTTTTTTTCCGCTCTCCAGCGCACCTAATAATTCATTAGGATCGATGCCGTCAGCCAGCAGCATTTCGCGATATTTAGACAGCTTTTCTTCTTTTTCGCGATTCTGTGTCTCTTCCGCTTCTGCTTCTTCGCGGCGCTCAGTAACGACTACCGTTAATTTTTCCAGGATCTCTTCAAGATCGGTCAGTGGCAGTTCACGAGCCTGGGCACGTAATGTGCGAATATTGTTCAGTACCTTAAATGCGTCACTCATCACAATGTCCTTGATTAAGGGGGGTTAATAAAACTGTAGCGCCAAGACTACCTAATTCAAATAAAAAAATAAATTATTTTTACGCTACAGATAATTCCTAAGTTTTAATTTCAGTTAAAATCTTACTATTAAATCGGCAGTGGCTGGTAATTTATTAACGCTGAATTAACAACAAATCGCCCTTTTACTTAACCGATGAAAACGATTTCAGCCTTGTTATACCGGCAACAGGCGTTAACGATTTTCGCTAAACGCGCACTACAGCGCGTCATTAATTGCAATTAAAGGTTCGTTGATAGCTGATTAAACGCGTGCCCTGATTGAGATCTCTGTCACACCAGCTTACAGATCATGCCTGAAAAACCGCCTCCCCCACCTTAAATAGTGCAAAATTATTACCGCTCGCGTGTTTTTTTTAATTATCCCTCAGCGTGCAGCCAGCCCTTTTTTAACGGTGAGATTTCCAGCAGCGTCAGATTATTCGCAGCCCGACCGGCTGTGCAATAACTGTAGGGTCTGACTCCGCCTGGTGAATGATCACGTGCTCTCACCTTAACAGTCGTAAGTTGCATTAAAGAATCGTCAAAGAAATAAATTCAGAAAGGTGACACGGCTCAGAATCCAGGATGGCCGGTAACGTAAAAATAATTGCCGGTCAAAAGCGCTGATAATATTCCGGCTAAGACTGGCTGTTTATTTTCTGCAGTCCGGACCGGACGCGTTGGGGCTGCGATGTATGCTAATTCAACGGCTTAGACCATTGAGATTTACATTGAGTGGGTGAGAACCCTTAACTTAACGCGGTTAAAAGGGAGAGATAAAGCGGTCACTGCGCACAGGCAGCGACCGCGAAAGGATTAATTCGCCTGTGTGGCCGGACCAAATACCGGATATTGAGGCATCTCAACGTTCTGATACGTTTCCCATCCGCCGCCCAGCGCTTTATAAAGCGCCACTAAATCCAGAGCGCTCTGCATTCTCGCCTGAGTCGCCTGCTCCTGAGCCTGTGCCAGCTGGCGCTGCGCATCCAGCACGTCAAGGAAGGTCGAAAGCCCCTGGCGGTAACTGTCGCTGGCGAGGTTAAAGGCCCGCTGCAGGGCGCCGGTCGTCTCATCCAGCGCAGTCACGCGCTGCTGGTCGGCGCGGTAGCTGACCAGCGCATTCTCGACATCCTGTAACGCCGTCAGCACAGTTTGACGGTAATCCAGCGCGGCGCTGGCCTGCTGCGCCCGCGCTAACTTGACGCTCGATACCAGTTGTCCACCCTGGAAAATCGGGATCGAAAGCGAGGGGCCATAACTGTAGAAATGGCTGCTCCAGTTATCCAGATAACTGGCGTCAGTGTTGCGGACGCCCAGCTGTCCGGTCAGCGACAGGCTTGGGAAGAGCTGCGCAACAGACACGCCGATCTCCGCGGTTTGAGCATGCAGCGTCGCTTCAGCCTGGCGAATATCAGGACGACGACGTGCCAGCGTGGAGGGAATACCAACCGGTACAAACTGCGGCAACGGCGGTAAGGCTTTAGGTGTGCTGAGTTCAGCATCCAGTGCACCCGGTGTTTTGCCGAGCAGCACCGCTAATCCGTTCATCGCCTGCCGTGCCTGCGATTGATACTGCGGCAGCTGGGCCTGAAGCGTGCTGAGCTGGGCACGGGCATTTTCTACATCAGTTAACGGAGCCAGACCATTACGCTGCTGACTTTGCGTCAGCTCGGTCGTCTGCTGCGCCACATTAATCTGCTCCTGCAGAGTCTGAACGGTGCTCTGCGCGCCTCGCAGCTGCAGCCAGGCTCGCGCAACTTCGGCCTCAAGTGAGACCAGCGCATCGTTACGCTGCTCTATCGCTGCCTGCTGCTGGGCATTGGCGGCCTCAACCTGACGGCGAACTTTGCCCCACAGGTCAAGCTCCCAGCTGGCATCGAAGCTGCCCTGATAGAGGTTAACCGGCTGGGTCAGGCCATTGAGCTGGCTGGCCACGTTGCTGTCGAGTTGATCGGTGGCGCCATTGGACTCAAGCAAGCCTTTCAGGCCGAGCTGCTGACGGGTGACTTTAGCCGAACCGCTCAGACTGGGGAACAGGCTGCCCTGGGCCTGCGTCAGCTGTTCACGCGCACCCGCAATCCGCAGCACTGTCTGCTGCAGGCTCAGGTTCCCCGCTATCGCCCGCTCAATCAGGCTGTCGAGCTGCGGATCGTTAAAGCTCCGCCACCAGCGGGAATTAATCGCTGAATTTTGCGGCTTTGACGCCTCCTGTGAATCCAGCGTGTTGTAGCTACCTGGCACGGCAGGTTTCGGTGCCTGATAGTCAGGTCCGACAGCGCAGCCCGCCAGCCCCAGGGCCAGCAGTAAGCTCAGGGGTTTCAGGCGATGAGTATAAAAAACCTTCATGTTAGTGTGCTCCTGCACTGCCTTCGCTCTTGATCGGCGACAGCAGCCAACAAAATGGAATCAAAATCAGGGCGACAATACTCAGGCCTGAGAAGACATCGATGTATGCGAGAATACGCGACTGCGCAATCATCTCCTGATAGAGCTGACCGGTTGCCAGCGTAATGGGATCGCCCACCGCCGACGTGAAGTCGCGTATCGCCTGCGCCCAGTGCTCAAGCGTAATGTTGAACGGCTCGTTAAGCGGCGTCATGTTGTGCACCATATGCGCAGACCGCGCCTGTGCGCGCTCGGTAATGGCCGCGGTCGAGAGCGAGATCCCAATGGATCCGGCCACGTTACGGAACATGGTAAAGAGCGCGGAGGCGTCCGCGTTAAGTCGCTGAGGAATGGTGACAAAGGCAATCGTAGTCAGCGGAACAAACAGGAAACCCAGCCCGATCGACTGTGCGCTACGCATCATCACCAGCGTTTTGAAATCGACATTCGGCGTCAGGGTAGCTGAATAGAAAAACGCCATGGCCAGACAGCTGAAACCAAAGGCGATGATGTATCGCGTCTGCACAATCGGCATCAGTTTCAGCACCAGTGGAATGGTCAGCACAATAAGCACCGCGCCGGGCGACAACACCAGCCCTGACCAGGTGGCGGTATAACCCAGATCCTGCTGCGCCAGCTGTGGCAACACCACAGAACTGCCATACAGAATCATTGCCATTCCCGCCATCAACAGCCCGGCCACCCAGAAGTTGCGATCTTTCATTACCAGAATATCGACCACCGGCTTACGCGCATACATCAGCCAGTAAATGGCGCCAACGATGCCAACCAGCGCCAGAACAGCGAACAGTACGATAAAGTGCGAAGCAAACCAGTCCTCATCTTCTCCGCGATCCAGCATCACCTGCAGACACCCCAGGCCTAAGGTAATCAGGCTGATCCCGATGTAATCGATCTTCAGCTTACCTTTGGCCCATTTACGCTCCCAAGGCGGATCTTCCAGCAGCTGATAGATCGCCAGCACAGTCAGCACGCCCACCGGAATGTTAATAAAGAACACCCAGCGCCAGCTGTAGTTGTCAGTGATCCAGCCACCCAATGTCGGGCCAATCACCGGCGCGACGATAATAGCGATGGAGGAGAGACCAAATGCCTTGCCGCGATCTTCTGCCTTGAAGTAGTCCAGCAGCACGGACTGCTGAACGGGCTGCAATCCGCCACCAAAAAAGCCCTGCAGCACGCGGAACAGAATGATTTGCCAGAGTTCAGTGGCGATGCCGCACAGGAACGAGCAAATGGTGAACATCACAATGCAAATCAGGAAAAACTGTTTACGGCCAAACAGCCGGCTGAAGAACGCAGAGATAGGCAGCACAATGCCGTTCGCCACCAGATAGGAGGTCAGCACCCAGGTTGACTCATCATAACTGGAGGAGAGCGAACCGGCGATGTGCGGCAGCGCCACGTTAACGATGGTGGTGTCGAGGATCTCCATAAACACCGCCAGCGTGACCGTGATCGCCACTAACCACGGATTACTGGCCGGTTTCCAGCTCTGCGCCGTACTCATTCCACTGTTACCTCGGGTTCAACGGAGAGACCCAGCGGCAGCGGATGGTTCGGATCCAGGCCCTTGTCGATAACGATTTTCACTGGCACACGCTGAACAATTTTCACGTAGTTACCGGTGGCGTTTTCTGACGGGAAGGTCGAGAAGCGTGAGCCGGAGCCCATCTGAATGCTGTCGACGTGTCCTTCCAGCTTCATGTCCGGCCAGGCATCAACGCTGATTTTCACTTTATCGCCAGGATTCATGCGTTCCAGCTGAGACTCTTTGAAGTTCGCAGTAACCCAGATGTCAGGCGAAACCAGCGAAAACAGAGAGGAACCGGCCTGCACCAGCGTGCCCAGCTGAACGTTACGCTTGGTGATAAACCCGTCATAAGGCGCGCGAACCTGGGTATAGGAGAGATTAAGATCGGCCGTGCTTAACTGTGCTTTCGCCTGCTCAACCTGTTGCTGACGCGCTTCAACATTGGTCTCCTGCTGACGAATCTGCAGGGCAACCTGTGAAGCGACTTCAACCTGGGCTTTCGCACTCTGTAACTGTGCCTGCGCCGAACGTAGCTGCGCAGACGCGCTGTCGATATTACGCTGGCTGGTCGCACGTGGATCGACGCCACGCTGGCGACGATAATCCGCCTGCGCATTCAGCATATTGGCTTCTGCTTTCGCCTGATCGGCCAGAGCCTGATCGCGCTGAGCCGGATACTGTACTTTTGACAGCGCCAGCTGGGCCTGCGCCTGATGCAGTTGTGCAACGGCTAAACCGAGCTGCGCGTTAGCCTGTTCACGCTGGGCACGGTTGTCGCTGGGATCAATCTCCACCAGCAGATCGCCCTTCTTCACCCGCTGGTTATCTTTCACCAGCAACTTCACGACATAGCCGGATGCTTTAGGCGCAATAGTAACGGCATCGCCTTCGGTAAAGGCGTCGTCGGTGGTTTCAATATTGCGGGTAGATAACCAGAACCAGAGACCGACAATCAGCATAATCACCACCACCACCGCCAGAATAATCAGCGGCTTTTTACCGGGGCGTTTACGCTCAGGCTGCTGGTCGTTGTCCTGATTTTCCTCTGACTGACGGTTTTGATCCGTCGTGTTTTCTGCGTCCTGCTGATGTGGATCGCGTTGATTGTTCTCGCTCATAGTTCCCATCACTGGCTAAGGCCCTGATTCCGGGCATAAAGGTCCTGTTAACCTTATATCGGAAATTGACAAAATCCAGTGCAACTTTACGAAACTTGAGGAATGCCGCACATCCTGCCACCTGACAGCGATAGCAGGATGTATCGGGCCTAATTGAGCAACCGCAGCAGTAGCCAGCCGCTGGCCATTGACCAGGCCAGCAAAGGAAGGGAAAAGAGATGAAATTGCCACCATACGGCACGATCTTTCGCCATACGCAGAGCAATCAGGTTAGCCAGTGAACCTGGCAGCAGACCGAATCCACCGATGTTGACCGCCCAGGCGAGCACATCGGTTGGCGGGACTTTTTGCAGCAGCAGAATCGTCGCCGGGACATTGCTGATCACCTGTGACAGACCAATCGCCAGCAGATAGAGCTGCCCCTGGCCGAAATGCGCCACCGCATCAAAGTGAGCCTGCATCACCGGCAGACGTGTCAGCAGGAAGACGTCAATAAACATGGCGATAAACACCGCCAGCAGGCTCCAGTCGATACGTTGCAGTACCGGACGCGCCATTACCAAAAAGGTGGCGAGGATAACCAGCAGTATCCAGCCGGTGATTTCCAGCTCCAGACCGGCGATAAACAGCAGGTATAACACCACGCTGACAATAAACAGCGGCTTCTGCCACTCCGGCTGCTCCGGGTTGTCATGTTTATCAATTGTCCGCTTTGAAAAGCTAAACCAGGTCAGCACGACCAGGCTCAGCAGCAGCCAGGCGGCCAGCGGCAGCATCTGCACAATGAATGCAATAACGCTGAGCTTGCCGTGACTCCACAGCAGAATGTTTTGCGGATTGCCGACCGGCGTCAGCAGCGACCCGGCATTCACTGCCAGCGCCTCGAAAATGATCAGTCGCGAGATAGGTAAATGAGAGAACTTCCGCAGCGTTAATGTCAGCGGCACCAGAATAAACAGCGCAACATCGTTGGTTAAAAACGTGGAGAGCAACGCGGCAGCCAGTACCATAAATAGCGCCAGCGCACGTTCGTGCCGGAAACGCGCAATCAGGCGTCCTCCCAGCACGTCAAAGTAGCCGCTGGTTTCCAGCCCTTTGGTCAGAATCAATAACCCGGTGAGTGTGATAATGGTATGCCAGTCTACGGCTCCGGGCAGATCGGCCCAGCGGAAATCCGCCAGGAATGCCAGAACTACACCAATCACGATTAATAAATGCAAAATTGAGTCATGCAAAAAAGATCGAAGCAGTTGTGGCATGGTGAGGGTACGCCTTAGCGTTAACGGGTTTCGGAGAACTTCTTAAATACAGCCAGAGTTTCATCACTGACGTGATGTTCAATACCTTCTGAATCGCGTCGGGCCGTTTCGGGGCTGATGCCTAACGCCAGCAGAAAACTTTCAACAATATGATGACGGGCGCGACTCTCCTCTGCCAGCTTCTCCCCTTCACTGGTCAGGAAGACACCGCGGTAAGGGACCTGCTCAACCAGCCCGGCACTGCCAAGTCGTTTCAGCATTTTAGCCACTGTCGGTTGCGAAACGCCCAGACGGGCTGCCATATCGACCTGACGTGCTTCGCCAAATTCACCAATTAAATCAGAGATTAACTCAACGTAGTCATCAATTAACTCCCGACGATGCGCTTCACGCACCTGCCGAAAACCTTCGACATGCTCTTCAATATCTTTCAGTGGTCCTTTCGGCGCAGAAACCACGCTTTTAGCACGACGACTCATTCAGCTTCCTCATTATTATTTCCCGTACTGACGCTGCTGTACGGATTTAGCTGCGCTCATTGTAAACCAGCCACAAAGAAGCTCAAATTTTTCGTCATTAGCCTTGGCTAAACGATATAGCCAGTGCTATCTTTGTTGATAATGTAAGCAGCCAACGCATGATCCCTAGTGATCTTCTGTTGCTCTGGTGATGATGACGCTCTCACCCCACGCTGCTGATTACCGCGTCGATCAGGATTGGGAGGTAATTCTATGAGCACTCTGAAATGTTGCTTAGATTGCAGCAAATGCTTCCAGACAGAGAAGAAAACAACCACGGATTTTAAATCCTGGCTGTGCCTGCTGACGCGTTCCCCTTTCACACTGCGTCTGATGCTGATTGAAAAACTGCTGGGCCATAAGCCTGCCGAACCTCGCTGTCCGAATCTTATCTGGCGCGGCTAATCCTGATTCAGAGCCTTTTTGCCTGCGGTTGAAAGGCTCACGCCCCTCTGTTTGTTCTCTTTGTTTTTTCCCCTCATAAGAAACTGCCCTGAGGCTGAAAGGGGCATGCCTGCAGATCAGCGTCTGCCAGAGAATGAGACGGGAGACCGACAGGTAAGTCGGGGTGGCGGGTAAAATCAGCACAATAAAAAACGGCCCACAAGGGGCCGTTTTTTTGCAGGTCAGCTAAGCTAAACTTAGAAGCTGTAACCTACGCCAGCAATCCAGGTACCGACGTCAACGCTACGGATACGGCTCTGCTCGTAACCAACGTCAAGTGCGATGTCCTGCATTGGGTTAAACTGCATGCCTGCGCCGTAAGAGAAACCTACGTCGCTGGTGTCAGTTTTATCACGTGATGCAGTTTCGTTGCCCTGGTATTTACCATAGCCGATACCGACAACACCATAGATGCTAGCCCAGTCGTTCAGACGGAAAGCTGGACCACCGGTCACACCGTAGTACTGGCCTTTGTTGTAAACGCCATCTTCGGTACGATCTTTTTCAGTGTAGGTGAATGAACCGATCCAACCCAGTGGGTTAGAACCGTCTTCGTAGCGGTATTTCAGGTTGAAGCCGTTAGCTTTGTTCGCTACGCCCTGATAATCGCTCTGAGCATAGCCACCAGTTACGGTGCTCTGTGCCATTGCTGAACCTGCAGATACTGCCAGTACACAGGCTAATGCTGAAAGACATGCAATTTTTTTCATAACCACCTCAAATGTGAAAATACTTCTCTCCTGACAACGCTGAAAATATAACAAAAAATAGCGAGAAACTCTGCCCGGATTTTGTTGTCTAACAGAAAGTTTGGTGTAACAGGACGTTAATGCGACATACTATGTCATTCATTTTTCTTATAAAATCCGTCATCTTCCTGCAATAATCTTTTTGTGCTCAATTTGCCGTTTAAGTTAATTCCTAAAAAAACCTGACATTTCTTTACCTAAATGGCACTGATTTTGGCCAAAATTTGCGCAGTTAAGGCAAATTAAAAACGCTGACTCATGATTTTTTGCCTGACATTTCCTTTACACTGGCCCACTCGTTACGTTGATGACCAGGAAAAGTACACAGGATGTCTGCCTCTCCCGCTTCTAAAAATCTTGCGCCAATCGTGTTGCCAATTGCCGTACTGCTGATTGCGATGCTGTCGCTGCAGGGCGGTGCTTCTCTGGCAAAAAGCCTGTTTCCTTCTGTTGGGGCGACGGGAATCACCGCGCTGCGTCTGGGCTTTGGCACCCTGATACTCTGTGTCATCTTTAAACCCTGGCGTTTACGCTTTAGCCGGGAACAACGTCTGCCTTTGCTGATGTATGGTCTGGCGTTGGGCACCATGAACTTCACATTCTATCTGGCGATTCGCACTGTGCCGCTGGGCGTGGCGGTGGGACTGGAGTTTACCGGTCCACTGGCGCTGGCGCTGTTTGGATCGCGCAGACCACTGGATTTTGTCTGGGTGCTGCTGGCGGTGATTGGTTTGTGGTTCCTGCTGCCGTTTGGGACAGGGATGACCGCGATTGATCCATTGGGCGCAGCACTGGCCGTGAGTGCGGGTGCCTGCTGGGCAATCTATATCCTGGCGGGACAGCGGGCAGGTGCAGAACATGGTCCTGCGACAGTGGCTATCGGTTCGCTGATTGCTTCGGTGATTTTTGTACCGCTGGGGCTGACGTTTGCAGAAAGTGGCATCTGGACATGGGCCGTGATGCCGATCGCATTGCTGGTTGCCCTGCTCTCCAGCGCGATACCCTACTCACTGGAGATGATCGCCCTTACCCGCTTACCGGCGCGCATCTTCGGCACGCTGATGAGTCTGGAACCCGCCATGGCCGCTTTTTCCGGCATGCTGTTTTTGGGCGAAACGCTGACCGGCCTACAGTGGCTGGCGCTACTGGCAATCATCATCGCTTCGGCAGGCTCAACGCTGACCATGCGACCGAAAAAGAGCCAGTTAAGCAGCGTGGAATTATCAGATTCTGGTCAGAAATAAACGCCTTTAGCCTGCCTTTGTGGTGGGCTAAATAACAATCATGCTCATCATGAGAATTATTCTTAACCATTCCCTGTCCAGGTTCTGACTATTTTGAAACAGACGCTTACCTGTTATTTACATGTAAAATTAAAGCATTGATTTAATTAATTAAATACAAGCGCTTTTATTTTAACATTGCGTTAACCTCGTCTGTGCCTTCCCGCATTTAATAAAGACCTGCACTATTTCATCTATCGATAAAGTCGTTTCTGCAAAGCTGAAAAGCGCTGCTATACTTATCCGGTACTTGATTAGGACAACCATCAAAGAGAGGACTGAAACGATGAGTACCGCTAAACTGGTTAAAACTAAATCTGCTGACCTGATTTATACCCGTAATGACGTGGCCGAAGATGAGAAGAAAGCCACCATCGCGGTGTTGAACCGTCTGGTAGTCGAGTTTATTGACCTGTCATTGATTACTAAGCAGGCGCACTGGAACATGCGCGGTGCTAACTTCATCGGTGTACATGAAATGCTGGACGGCTTCCGTACTGCAATCACCGAGCATCAGGACACCATTGCTGAGCGTGTGGTACAGCTGGGCGGCGTTGCACTGGGCACCACGCAGGTTGTTAACGATACGACGCCGCTGAAAAGCTATCCGCTGAATATTCACAGCGTTCAGGATCACCTGAAAGCGCTGGCAGACCGTTATAGCGTCGTGGCTAATGATACCCGTAAAGCCATTACTGAAGTGAAAGATGAAGATACCGCTGACATCTTTACTGCGGCATCACGTGACCTGGACAAATTCCTGTGGTTCATCGAAGCCAACATTGAATAAAACTCAATGCAGTCAATCAGGCGGGGAAACCCGCCTTTTTTACGTCTGCGTTACCGCATTTTTATGACCCTGTTAACAGTTCTTCCTTCCTTCGCTTCACAGCCTTAACATCTGAGGCACACTACCGCTTGCACCAAAACAGCCATATGCACCAAAACTGAGCACCTAAATGGTGCAAAGGCAGAATTAACTGCAAAATCGTGTCAGCTATGTTATTTAACTCTCTGATTTCGCGAAACTTGCAAAGTTGGCATAATTATTTCATATGACAAGCCGCAAACGCAGGCCCTGCCGCCTGGTAGTAAAAAAAGGAAAAATGATGAAGTCACTGTTAAAAGTTTCTGTGGCCGCGCTGGCGCTGGCCTTCTCCCTCTCTTCCACTGCAGCAGATAAGAAGCTGGTTGTCGCTACCGATACCGCCTTTGTTCCGTTCGAATTCAAACAGGGTGACAAATATGTCGGCTTTGATGTGGATCTGTGGGATGCCATTGCGAAAGAGCTGAAGCTGGATTATACCCTGAAGCCAATGGACTTCAGCGGCATCATCCCTGCACTGCAAACGCGCAATGTCGATCTGGCCCTTGCGGGCATCACCATTACCGAAGAACGTAAAAAAGCGATCGAGTTTTCTGATGGCTATTACAAAAGCGGTTTGCAGGTAATGGTGCGTAACAATGAAAACGACATCAAAGGCATCAGCGATCTGAACGGTAAAGTGGTTGCTGTGAAAAGCGGCACCGGCTCTGTGGAATACGCAAAAGCCCACATCAAATCTAAAGACCTGCGTCAGTTCCCGAACATCGACAGCGCCTACATGGAACTGGGCACTAACCGTGCGGACGCCGTGCTGCATGACACGCCAAACATTCTTTACTTCATCCACACCGCCGGTAAAGGCCGCTTTAAAGCGGTAGGCGATTCGATTGAAGCGCAGCAGTATGGTATCGCCTTCCCGAAAGGCAGCGACGATTTACGTGAAAAAGTAAACGGCGCACTGAAAACCCTGAAAGAGAACGGCACCTATAACACGCTCTATAAAAAATGGTTCGGCACCGAACCTAAATAATAATTTGCCCGTTATCTGATTTCAGCAGGGAAACTTTTTCCCTGCTTTTTTCCATCGCAACATATCTGGAGTGACACCATGGAGTTTGACTGGAGCGTCATCTGGCCCGCCATGCCAGCGCTGCTTGAAGGCGCTAAACTGACTTTAATAATCTCTGTTATTGGACTGGTTGGCGGCCTGTTTATCGGGCTGATTGCCGGTTTTGCCCGCGCTTACGGCGGCTGGATCACCAATAACATCGCACTGGTGTTTATCGAAATTATCCGCGGCACCCCTATCGTGGTGCAGGTGATGTTCATCTACTTTGCTCTGCCGATGGCGTTCCCCGACCTGCGCATTGATCCCTTCAGCGCAGCGGTAGTGACCATCATGATTAACTCTGGCGCTTATATCGCGGAGATTACGCGTGGTGCCGTGCTGTCGATTAATAAGGGCTTCCGCGAAGCCGGACTGGCGCTTGGCCTGTCGAGCCGTGAGACGCTGCGCTACGTGATTATGCCGCTGGCGCTGCGCCGTATGCTGCCACCGCTGGGCAACCAGTGGATTGTCAGCATCAAAGATACCTCGCTGTTTATCGTTATTGGTGTGGCTGAACTGACGCGTCAGGGTCAGGAGATTATTGCCGGTAACTTCCGCGCTCTGGAAATCTGGAGCGCCGTCGCGATCATCTATCTGGTGATTACGCTGGTGCTGAGCTTTGTGCTGCGCCGCATTGAGAAAAGGGTGAAAATCCTGTGATTGAATTTAAAGATGTCTCCAAGCATTTTGGCCAGACCCAGGTGCTGCACAATATTGATCTGAAGATTAACCAGGGCGAAGTGGTGGTGATTATCGGCCCATCCGGTTCCGGTAAATCCACCCTCTTACGCTGCATTAACAAGCTGGAAGAGATCACCAGCGGCGAGCTGATTGTTGATGGCCTGCGCGTGAATGACCCGAAAGTTGATGACCGCCTGATTCGTCAGGAAGCGGGCATGGTATTCCAGCAGTTTCATCTGTTCCCACAGATGAGTGCGCTGGACAACGTTGCCTTTGGTCCTATCCGGGTGCGTGGCGCCAGTAAAGAAGCGGCACGCCAGCTGGCGCGTGAGTTGCTGGGCAAAGTGGGCCTGGCAGAGCGTGCACATCATTTTCCGTCTGAGCTGTCCGGCGGCCAGCAGCAGCGCGTGGCGATTGCCCGTGCGCTGGCGGTTAAGCCAAAGATGATGCTGTTCGATGAGCCAACCTCAGCGCTGGACCCGGAACTGCGTCATGAAGTCCTTAAAGTGATGCAGGATCTGGCGGAAGAAGGCATGACGATGGTGATTGTGACGCATGAAGTGGGCTTTGCACAGAAGGTCGCCTCGCGCCTGATCTTTATTGATAAAGGCCGGATTGCAGAAGATGGCGATCCTGACAGCCTGATCAGTAATCCACCCAGTGACCGTCTGCGCGAATTCCTGCAGCACGTCTCCTGATCAAAACGGGCCGCTAAGCGGCCCGTTTTTTAATGCCCCGGGCCGCAGTAATAGCGTGCCTGCACCGGGAAACCCCTAACTTCCCAGACGACTCAGCAATTTGGTGCGCTGGGCGGCAGGCATAAAACTCCACGCCAGGAAGCGGCTCTGCTTCTGACCCTGGGCCATGTTCACCACCCGCACTTCAGCAACGTCGAGCGCCTGCAGCTGTTTTTCCAGTGCCGGTAAGTTCTCTTTGCGCGACACCAGCGAGGTAAACCAGCCGATCTGACGACCCAGCGCCACGCTCTCGGCGATCATCTTGCCGATAAACGCCTTTTCGCCACCGGGATACCACAGCTCATTGTGCTGACCGCCAAAGTTAAGTGGCGCACTCTTGTCCAGTCCGAGATTGCGGACCTTGCGCTGCGAACCGGCCACTGCCTCATCCGGCGACGCGTGGAACGGCGGATTACACATCACCGCGCTGAAGAATTCCGTTTTGCTGACCACACCCGCCAGCACCGCATCGTTGTTTTTCTGACGACGCAGACGGATCTGGCGCGTCAGGCGTGGGTTGGCCGCAACGATGCGGTTAGCGGCTTTGATGGCGGCGTCATCAATTTCGGTGCCGGTAAAGCGCCAGCCATATTCTGCCGCACCAATCAGTGGATAGATGCAGTTTGCGCCGCAGCCAACATCGAGAATGTCCGCCATCGGGATAACCCCGTTGTTATCCAGCGCCAGCAGATCGGCCAGGTAGTGCAGATAATCGGCGCGTCCCGGTACCGGCGGGCAGAGTGAGCCGGGAGAAAGCTGCCAGTCGATGTCGTAAAAGAGTTTGATCAGCGCCTGGTTCAGCAGCATCACCGCCTCCGGGTCCGCAAAATCCACGGACTTCACGCCATAACCATTAGGCCGGACTTTAGCCTTCAGCGGCGGATGAGCAGCGGTTAACGCGGCAAAATCGTATTCGCCCTGATGGCGATTGCGGGCGTGGAAGGGCGACGTGCTGGCTGACTTTTTCATACGTTCTCTCAATTATTCAGGCGCGCGTACAATACGCTGTAGGCGGCGGAAAATAAACCCGCACCATCCGCTTACCGCTTTCCGATTCCGTCGGGTGATGCTGTCGGGCTAAGATAAATAAAATCACCTGCTGGAGACGTTATGACCCGGAAACGCTATTCCTATGAACCCCGTGCTGGTCACGGTCTGCCCCACGATCCGCTCAACGCCATTATCGGACCACGACCAATCGGCTGGATTAGCTCTGTCAGCGCCAGCGGCCAGCGCAATCTGGCCCCTTACAGCTTCTTTAACTGCTTCAACTATCATCCGCCAATTATCGGTTTCGCCAGCAGCGGCTGGAAAGACAGCGTGCAGAACATTGCGGACACCAAAGAGTTTGTCTGGAACCTGGCTACCCGCCCGCTGGCCGAAGCGATGAACGAAAGTTCCGCTTCGCTGCCTGCCGATCAGGATGAGTTTGCCTTTGCAGGGTTAACACCACTGGCGGCATCACAGGTAGGTGCCAGTCTGGTGGCGGAAAGCCCGGTCAACTTTGAGTGTCGTCTGACCCAGCTGATTCAGTTGCAGGATGCCAGTGGCAATCTGGTCGACAGCTGGCTGGTGCTGGGTGAAGCGGTCGCGATCCACATCGATGAATCGCTGCTGGAAGCGGGCATTTATCAGACCGCAAAAGCCGAGCCGATTCTGCGCGCAGGTGGTCCCAGCGCCTATTACGGCATCAGCGAAACACAACGCTTTGACCTGGTCCGTCCGGACGCACGCCCTAAATAATCCTCACCCCACAAGCGCATCGGTCCGGTGCGCCCTTATCTGCGCCACCGCACGGGCGATGTCGGGCGCCAGCCAGCGATCCTGCTGCCAGCGCTCAACCACCTGCCGCAGATGCTGCCAGGCGCGCCGCGTGCCGGCTGCCAGCTGTGATTCACCGTGAAACTCCAGCGCCTGCGCCGCCAGCAGATACTCAATCGCGATGATGTGATCGACGTTGCTGACCAGCTTCAGCAGCTTTAACGCCGAACCGGTGCCAAGACTGACGTGATCCTCCTGTAATCCTGAAGTGACATAGTTATCGAGTACCGCAGGCTGCGCCAGCTGACGGTTTTCCGCGCAGAGTGAGGCCGCGACGTACTGCGCAATCATCATGCCAGAATTGACGCCAGGCTCGGCCACCAGAAACGGGGGCAGGCCACTGACCAGCGGGTTTACCAGCCGATCCAGCCGTCGTTCGGCAATACTCCCGAGCTCCGCCAGCGCAATCGCCAGCAGGTCACAGGCCATCGCCACCGATTCACCGTGCGGATGTGACTGTGACACCACGCGCCACTCCTGCGGCGTGCCCAGAATCAACGGATTGTCGGTACAGGCGTTGAGTTCAGTCTCCACCTGACGTGCGGCGTGATCAAACTGATCGCGGCAGGCGCCGTGCACCTGCGGCATCGACCGCAGACTCATCGCATCCTGAGTGCGGATGCCGACACTCGCGTTCAGCAGCGGGCTGTCTCTCAGCAACTGGCGCAGACGTTCACCACTGCGCTGTATTCCCGGGCTGGCCTTGAGTGCCAGCACCTCTGGATCAAACGCCACCAGCTGACCGCGCAGCGCTTCAAAACTCATTGCGCCTGTCACATCCGCCCAGTCCAGCAGACGCCCGGCATCGTCCAGCGCCAGGCAGGCTAAGCCGGTCATGCAAGGCGTGCCGTTGACCAGGCTCAGTCCCTCTTTGGCACCTGGCCGGTAAGGCGCTAAGCCCGCCTGGGCCAGCGCCTGCTGCGCGGACATGATTTCGCCGTGCCACTCCACCTCGCCGATGCCAATCAGGGCCAGACCGATATGCGCCATGTGGGTCAGATAGCCCACCGATCCCTGAGACGGCACCTGAGGGGTAATCTGCAGATTCAGTAGCGCCAGCAGCTGCTGCACCAGCGCCACTGACACACCCGATTTGCCATGACTGTAGTTGGCAATCGCGGCACACAGAATGGCGCGGACCTCCGCTTTTTTCAGCACCGGCCCGACACCACAGGCATGGCTCAGTAAGGTATTGCGCGACAGCTGGCTCAGTTCATCTTCGGAAAGAGTAATGTTGCACAACGCCCCTAATCCGGTATTAATGCCGTAGGCTACCTGCCCCGCCGCGACGATGTTGCCGACGATTTCACGACTCCGGGCAATTCGCTGCCAGGCGCTGTCGCTTAGCATCAGAGTCGCGCCATGCCGGGCGACCTGCACCAGCTCCTGCCATTTAAGCGGACCATCGCCCCAGACCCGCGTCTGACTCATGACGTCGCTCATACCACCGGCTCCACCTGATGATGACTGGAAATAAACTGCTTAAAGCGCGCCGATCCCGCCTCGCCGAACATCGCCTCTGGCGTGCCCTGACAATCAATCGTGCCCTGATGCATAAACACGACCCGGTTTGAGACGTTGCGGGCAAAGCCCATCTCGTGCGTGACCACCAGCATGGTGCGCCCCTCTTCGGCCAGGCTGCGCATCACCTTCAGCACCTCACCCACCAGTTCCGGATCCAGTGCCGATGTCGGTTCATCAAACAGCATCACCTCCGGGTCCATCGCCAGCGCGCGGGCGATCGCCACCCGCTGCTGCTGGCCGCCCGAAAGCTGAGCGGGATAGAAGTCTTTGCGATTCAGCAGGCCAACCCGATCCAGCAGCTGTTCTGCCTTAGCGATGCAGGCTTTTTTATCGCGCTTCAGCACATAGTGCGGCCCTTCAATAACGTTTTGCAGTACGGTGAGATGCGACCAGAGATTAAAGCTCTGAAACACCATCCCCAGCCGGGAACGCAGCCGTTCAATCTGACGCGGGTTAGCCGCCAGCTGGTGCCCGCGTGCATGACGCTTCATCTCAATGGTTTCACCGCCCACGCTGACGACGCCAGAATCAGGCGTCTCCAGCAGGTTGATACAGCGCAGCAGCGTACTTTTACCGGAGCCGCTGGCACCGAGAATAGAGATGACATCGCCCTGATGCGCCTGCAGCGAGATGCCCTTCAGCACCTCCATCGCGCCAAAGGATTTATGGATATCGCTGGCCGACAGCGTGACGGGTGGCAGTTCAGACATTTTTTTCTCCTCCGGGGATCGGCTTAGCGGCCGGTAACGGCTTTTTTTCCGGTTTATGAACCGGTGTCAGACGCCGCTCCAGCAGGGCATACAGTTGAACAATGATGAAGTTGAGGATCAGATAGATCGCCGCTGCACAGAGAAACACCTCCATGGTGCGGTAAGTACGCTGGATAATCTGCTGCGCGACCCCGGTGACATCCCACACCGTCACCAGACTCGCCAGCGCGGTTGATTTCACCAGCAGAATCGCTTCGGTGGAGTACGCAGGCAGCGCATAACGCAGCATCACCGGTGCGATAATGCGCCGCAGCAGCAGGCCGCGCGACATGCCGCATGCCATCCCCGCTTCCACCTGACCGGGCGGGACCGCCAGCAACGCGCCGCGCAGGATCTCCGCCGTGTAGGCGGCGGTACAGAGGGACAGGGCCAGCACCGCGCAGGTAAAAGGCTCACGCAGAAACGGCCAGAAGACGCTGTGGCGGATCACCCCAAACTGTCCCAGCCCGTAGTAGATCAGGAACAACTGAATCATCAGCGGCGAGCCGCGAAACACCAGAATGTAGCCGCGGGCGAATGCACTCAGCAGCCGCCAGCGGCTCATGCGCAGCGCCAGAATACCGACCGCCAGCACGCCCCCGCAGAGAAAGGCGCTGATAAACAGGCCGAGCGTGACCGGCAGCGCCGCGCTGAGTTTCAGGAAGGTGTCAGTAAGGAACGCAAAATCAATCATAACTCTCCTTAATGCTGTGCAGCGGTGCGGCTTTGCCAGGCGCGACCCAGACGGGATTCGGCGCGCAGAAAGGCGCGATTCGACAGCAGCGTCAGCAGCAGATAACAGGCACCGCCCACCAGGTAAAAGGAGAAGTAGTCCCGGGTAGAACCGGCTGCTATCTGGCTGGCCCGCATGAGCTCGACAATGCCGGTCACCGATACCAGCGCGGAATCTTTCAGGCTCATCTGCCAGACGTTAGACAGGCCGGGCAGCGCATAGCGCGCCACCTGCGGCAACAGGATACGTTGCCGGATGCGCCAGCGCGGCATGCCAATGGCGACGGCGGCTTCGATCTCCCCTTTCGCCAGAGCCAGCCGCGCGGCACGATAGACTTCCGCCTGGTAAGAGCCGGAGATAAGCCCGATCGCCAATGCCCCGATCAGAAACGGCGGCGCTTCGATAAAACCGTCTGCGCCAAACAGTTGTCCGATCTGCGTGATCAGTCCCGATCCACCGAAGTAGAACAGGTAGATCACCAGCAATTCAGGGATACCCCGAAAGATCACCGAGTAGCTTTCACCCAGCCAGCGTACCGCCCGGTGCGGGGATAACTTTGCGGCGGCCACGCCCGATCCCACCACCGCGCCGACCAGCAGCGCGCAAAACGACAGCAGCAACGTGGTCAGCGTGGCACTCAGAATCAACCGTCCCCAGCCGTCCGGGCCAAAACTCAGCAGGCTTATCATCAGTTACCTCACTCAGGGTGTGACGTCAGTTTTGAACCACTTCTCACTCAGCTTTTTCACTGTGCCATCGGCCAGCGCGGCTTTAATCGCCTGATCCAGTCGGGCTTTCAGATCGTTGTCGGCCATGCGTACACCCATCGCCTCGCCCTCACCCCAGATTGGGCCGCCCAGCTGAGGACCGCTGAAACTGAGGTTGCGGTTATCCGGTCGTGCCAGCATCGACTGCGCGAACGTCACATCGTCAAACACCGCATCAATGCGTCCGGCCTGCAAATCAAGAATCGCATCGGCTGAGCTGGTGTATTCACGCACATCCGCCACCCCTTTGAAGTATTTGTCGATAAACGGCGTATAGACCGTGCCAGAGGCGATACCAATCGTTTTGCCCTTCAGCGCTGCTTTCAGGGGTGCGATGGCAGGCTCAATGGTTTTTTCATCGTCAGTGAGTTTGATGATCTTGCTGTCAGCGGGCAGCAGTGACCCTTTTACCGTGATAAAGGTGGCGGGTGTTGAGGCGTAAGGCACGGTGAAATTCACCACTTTTTTGCGGTCGGGCGTAATCACAATCGCATCCATGATGACGTCATATTTTCCGGCATTCAGTCCGGCGATCATCCCATCCCAGTTCTGCACCACCAGCTTGCACTGGATCGCCATGCGCTGGCAGAGATCCGCCATCAGCTCCGGTTCGAAACCGCCCAGCTTGCCGCCCGGCAGGGTGAGGTTCCAGGGTTCATAACTGCCTTCAGTGGCAATGGTGATCGACTTCCACTCTTTAGCCTGGGCGCTGACGCCACAGAGCAGCAGACTGGAAACCAGCGTAGTAAGACATAAACGACGAAGAGTCAGAGGGTGTGTCATACGGTTCTCCTGAAGTAGCGGCCTGGTGATCGCCCTGATGAGATTTAACATAAACCCCACAAGATGATATGTCATGTATATACAAGTTAACGCAACGCAGTTCATTGCCGGCTTTTTCATTTTGTGAGCCAGACGGAATTTATTCAGATAGAGCACGCACTGCAGTACTTGTACATACAACCAAGCAAAGGTTATGCCAGCTCTGAAAAAGCGAAGAATGGAGGCGGTAGCAAGGGAGCAGCCACACAGGCTGCCCTCACCTGCACCCGATTAGCGCAGCGCTGCACCGGCGTGGCGCATCGCTGATTTACTGCGGTTTAGCCTGCGCCAGCATGGCATGAATCATCGCCTTCAGCACTTTCTGTAACTGAGCGGCACGCGCCTGCTGCCAGGCGTAAGGAGGCATCTCATCCATGTAGTTGAGCTGCGCCAGCTCCAGCTGGACGGCTTCAATATGCTGCTGCGGCTGTCCATAAGCGCGGGTGATGTAGCCGCCTTTAAAGCGTCCGTTAATCACCCAGCTGTAGTCGTTCTGTGCGCTGCATACTGCTTCAATCGCCGCGCTCATGGCAGGTGTACAGCTTGCACCGTCGTTGGTGCCAACATTGATATCGGGCAGACGGCCCTCAAACAGGCGGGGAATTTCGCTGGCGATGGAGTGAGCATCAAACAGCAGCGCATAACCATGCAGCGCTTTAAGCCGCGCCAGCTCCTGCTGAATCTGCTGATGATAAGGCTGCCAGATCTGATCGATGTAGCCCTGACGCGCCGTGGCATCAGGCGTTTTACCTGGCGCAAAGGTCGGCGTGCCGTCGAACAGCGTTTCCGGGAACAGGCCAGTGGTGGCCGTCGTGTAGAGCGGCTGGTTATCGGGCGGACGGTTAAGATCAACCACAAAACGGGAGTAGCGGCCAATTAACACGCTGGCCCCGAGGTCACGCACAAAATCATACAGCAGCGGGATATGCCAGTCGGTGTCAGGCAGGCCGCGCGCGGCCTCACTTAATCCAGCCTCCACGTCGGGTGTCAGGTCGGTCCCGGCGTGAGGAATGCTGACCAGCAGCGGCAGGCTGCCCTGGGTGAAATAGAAAGGGTTCATTGTGGTTCTCCACGATAAATAACGGTACAGGGCAGCTCACCACCCAGCCAGTAAACCAGTTCCGCGGGACGAGCCAGCGGCCAGTGCACGAAGTTTGCCACTTTTCCCGCCTCCAGCGAGCCGTGACTGTCAGCCAGCCCCAGCGCTTTTGCTCCCCACAGGGTGACGCCCGCCAGCGCCTCTTCCGGTGTCATGCCAAACAGCGTGCAACCCATATTGAGCATCAGACGCAGCGACAGCGCAGGCGAGGTGCCAGGATTCGCATCGCTGGCCAGTGCCATCGGTACCCCATGTCGCCGGAAGCTTTCCACCGGCGGGCGCTGGGTCTCACGCAGCAGGTAAAACGCACCAGGCAGCAGCACCGCGACGGTGCCATGCTCTGCCATCACCCTGGCATCCTCTTCCGTGGCGTATTCAAGATGGTCCGCAGAGAGTGCGCCGTAGCGCGCCGCCAGTGCTGCGCCCCCCAGTGCCGAAAGCTGTTCCGCATGCAATTTCACCGGCATACCCAGCGCCACCGCCCGGTCAAACACCCGCGCCACCTGCGCAGGGGAAAAGGCGAGATGCTCACAGAACGCATCCACCGCATCCGCCAGCCCCAGCGCCTTCACCTGCGGCAGGAGTCGATCGCAGATGATATCGACCCAGCTATCCGGGTCGTGCTTAAACTCCGGCGGAAAGGCATGTGCTGCCAGACAGGTGGCACGCACATCGGCGGACACGCTCTCTCCCAGCTGGCGAATCGCCCGCAGCATCCGCAGTTCGCTCTCTTCATCCAGACCATAGCCGGACTTAATCTCCACGGTGGTGACGCCTTCGGCCAGCAGCCGATCGAGCCGCCAGCGAGCCGACGCTACCAGCTCCTCTTCCGTGGCCGCGCGGGTGGCGCGCACGGTGGAGAGAATGCCGCCGCCCTGCGCGGCGATCTCTGCGTAGCTGACGCCATTCAGGCGCTGTTCAAACTCCTGACTGCGGTCGCCGCCAAACACCAGATGGGTATGACAATCCACCAGCCCAGGCGTCACGATGCCGCCTGGCAGTTGATGATGCTGATCGGCGACGAACGCGGGCATCTCCGCCTGCGGGCCCACCCATACCAGTTTACCTGCCCGCACCACCAGCGCGCCTTGCGGAATCAGATGGTACTTTCCGTCACGCATGGTAACCAGGTCGGCCCCGGTCCATACCGTATCTACACGCATCTCTTCTGCCATCGCTGCCTAAGCCTCCACCGTTTACACTGTGCCTCAAAGTATGTATATGTATATACAACCACATCCGGAGAGGATCAACCATGGTAACTTTTTTTGCCCCGCGTGCACTGCTGGCAGAGGGCTGGCAGCAGCAGGTTCGTATCACAGTTAATCAGGCGGGTTTTATCGATGCCATTGCTCCGGATAGCCATGCGGAGAATGCTGTCCAGCTCAACGGCGAGGTAATTCCGGCGATCGCCAACCTGCACTCGCACGCCTTTCAGCGTGCCATGGCGGGGCTGGCAGAAGTCGCGGGCGATCCTCAGGACAGCTTCTGGACCTGGCGGGATTTGATGTACCGCATGGTGCAGCGCCTGACACCCCGGCAGGTGGGTGATATTGCCGCCCTGCTCTACATCGAAATGCTGAAGGGCGGCTACACCCAGGTGGCGGAGTTTCACTATCTGCATCACGACCCCAGCGGCGCACCCTATGGTGATGATGCGATGCTGCAACAGCTGATCGAGGCGGCGGAGATCGCCGGTATCGGTCAGACCCTGCTGCCGGTGCTCTACAGCTACAGCGGCTTTGGCAGTCAGCCTGCAACGGCGGGTCAGAAACGTTTTATCCAGCAGACCGACCAGTATCTGCAACAGCAGGCGCGGCTGGAGGAGTGGCAGCAGCAGCGGCCACTGCTGAATCGTGGCCTCTGTTTCCATTCGCTGCGGGCAGTAAGTGAAAGTCAGATGCACGACGTGCTGGCGGCCAGCGATCCTGGGCTGCCGGTCCATATCCATGTGGCTGAACAGCAGAAAGAGGTCAATGATTCACTGGCGTGGAGCGGCGAACGGCCGGTTGCCTGGCTGCTTAACCGCTTTAACGTGGATACGCGCTGGTGTCTGATCCACGCCACGCATCTGGATGAGAGCGAACTGTCACGCCTTGCCCGCAGCGGTGCGGTGGCGGGTCTCTGCCCGACCACCGAAGCCAACCTCGGTGACGGCATTTTTCCGGCGGTGGAGTATATCGCGCAGGGCGGATGCTGGGGCATTGGCTCCGACAGTCACGTCTCGCTGAGCACCCAGGAAGAGCTGCGCTGGCTGGAGTATGCGCAGCGCCTGCGCGACCAGCGCCGCAACCGAATCACCCTGCCTGACCAGCCCTCGGTAGGCGATCTGCTTTGGCAACAGGCTGCAGCAGGGGGTGCGCAGGCGTGCGGCATTCAGCAGGGTACGCTGGCGGTGGGACAACGTGCTGACTGGCTGGTGCTGCGTGATGAGGCATGGCTCGGCAGCGTGGAATCACACGCCGTAATGAACCGCTGGCTGTTTGCCGGACAGCGCGATCAGATTCGCGACGTCTATGTTGCAGGTAAAGCCGTGGTGAAAGATGGCGTGCATCCGCACCAGACAGCGTGTGCCGCACGCTTTGCTCAGGCAATGGCGGCGCTGCGATGATCGCCCGGTTCGCATATGCCGATCTGGCAGTCAGCCGCTGGCGCAACGGTGGCGGTGAGACCCGTGAGATTATTAGTTTCCCGCCCGGCGCAGATCGCTTTGGCTGGCGCGCCAGTATTGCGACCCTGGCGCAGGATGGCCCCTTCTCTCCCTTTCCGGAGATTGATCGGGTTATCACCCTGCTGCACGGCGATCCGGTGTTGTTAACCGCGCCCGGCGTGCAGCATCTGTTGACGCCGCAAAAGCCGTGGGCGTTTGCCGGCGAACTCGCCTTAACGGCACAACTGCAGGGCAGCGTCAGCGAAGATTTTAATATCATGACGCGACGTGGTGAATGGCAGGCAACGGTGGAGGTGGTGACCACAGAGGTCAGCGCGCTGCATGGCGTCGCCTGGGTGCTGGCTGGCGCATGGCAGACGGCTGACGGAGAAAAGCTGAGCGCGCAACAGGGGACGTGGTGGGTCGATGATGAGACACAACTCAGCCCGTGTGACACGGATGCCCGGCTGCTGTTTACCCGACTTAACCGTGTCCTCTGAAGCGGCCCAGCAGTTTGTAACGTGAGCCGGGATAGAGCAATCGCGCATAGGTCACGATTTTCGTGTCGCTCCAGGTCTGACGGCGAATCAGCAGGCAGGGTTCGTGCTCATCCAGCGACAAATGCTTACGCTGACGCGCATCGGGCAGCACCGCTTCAACGATGTGCTCACCCGCCGTCAGCGGCGCGACCCGCATGAGATAGGTGTACGGCGTCATCTTCTCATAATCCTGCGTCAGGTAGTCGGGCGCGACCAGGGGATTGACCAGACGATCCTCCAGCTGCACCGGCAGATCGTTTTCGTAGTGCACAATCAGCGAATGGAAGAGCGTCTGCCCGGTAGTGAGACCCAGTACGGCCGCCTGCTCGGGATCGGCTTTGTTCTGACCGATGGTAAGGATTTTTGCGCTGTGCTGATGACCTCGCTGGGCAATCTCATCGGCGATGTTATGCACCTCCAGCATGGCGGTGTACCCTTTCATCTCCGCCACAAAGGTCCCGACACCCTGCATCCGCACCAGAAATCCCTCACTGGTGAGCTCACGCAGCGCCCGGTTAATGGTCATGCGACTGACGCCCAGTTCATTGACCAGTTCACTTTCTGATGGCACACGCTGATTCGCTTTCCACAACCCTTCACGAATCTGGCTGACGATGGCCTGTTTCACCCGCTGATAGATCGGTGCGGGTTCATCGCTCATTGCCGCCGCCAGTTGTGCCAGTGCCGTATGCTCAACCATTTGCTGTTCCTTATGCTGAAAGTCCCCTGAGTTTACTGTCTCACTGCGTGAATGTATATACATCCAGCAGAGCACGCGATGCTCCGATGGTGCAGCCTCCGCATCCTGATGGTGCAGCTTCTCCCACATGCTAAACACCCGACCCGCAGCATAGGGAGATTCGATTTTTGTGATCGGCCTGGCACGTCCTTTGCTTCTTTTGCTTGATTGTATAGACAAGCATAGACAAGATTTAATGCTTATGTTTCACTCGAATTATCCCGCTGGTTCAGGGCAAGGGAAGCAGCTTCGCCACACCAGCACACTTGTATCGACAGGAGTAGGCTATGTCAGGTTCGTTTCAGGCATTGCGCCTGGTGCCAGGCGAGGTGGACCTCGCCACATTACGCGCTATCTATCAGGGTAATGTCACATTAAGTCTCGATGAGCGTGCGCGTCAGGCGATTGCAGCGGCGCAGCAAACCGTAGATGCCATTGTCGCCTCCGGTAACGTGGTGTATGGCATTAATACCGGCTTCGGCAAACTGGCGCAGACCCAAATTCCGGCCAGCCGGCTGGCGGATCTGCAGCGTAATCTGGTGTTGTCACACAGCGTCGGACTGGGCGATCTGCTGCCCGACAATGTCACCCGGCTGGTGGTCGCAACCAAAATCATCAGTCTGGCGCGCGGTCACTCTGGCGTGCGAATCGAACTCGTTGAGGCGCTGCTTGCCCTGTTTAACGCGGGTGTGATGCCCTGCATCCCGGAAAAAGGCTCTGTCGGGGCTTCTGGCGATTTGGCGCCGCTGGCGCACATGTCGCTGATGCTGCTGGGTGAAGGTCAGGTACGGCTCGCTGGTAAGCTGATCCCGGCCACAGAAGGACTGGCAAGCGTCGGCCTGTCGCCGTTTGTGCTCGGTCCAAAAGAAGGACTGGCGCTGCTCAATGGCACCCAGGTTTCGACTGCGCTGGCGCTGCGTGGCCTGTTTGAAGGTGAAAATCTGTTTGCTGCCGGTCTGATGGCGGGTGCGCTCTCGCTGGAGGCGATCAAAGGCTCGCTGAAACCGTTCGACGCCCGTATTCATAAAGCGCGTGGTCAGCAGGGCCAGATTGCGGTCGCCGCCGCCGTCAGCGCTCTGATAGAGGGCAGTGAAATTCTGCAGTCGCATACCCATTGCGGCCGCGTGCAGGACCCCTACTCCATCCGCTGCGTGCCGCAGGTGATGGGTGCCTGCCTGGACAATTTCAGCCACGCGGCGCGGATTCTGGAAATCGAAGCAAACGCAGCCTCGGACAACCCGCTGGTGTTCAGCGACAGCGGCGATGTGATCTCCGGCGGCAACTTCCACGCCGAACCCGTGGCCTTTGCCGCAGATATCCTGGCGCTGGCCATTGCTGAAGTCGGCGCCATCTCCGAGCGGCGCCTGGCGCTGCTGCTGGACAGCGGCTTATCTGGCCTGCCGCCTTTCCTGGTGCGTGACGGTGGCGTGAACTCTGGCTTTATGATCGCCCAGGTCACCGCCGCCGCGCTCGCCTCTGAGAACAAATCGCTGGCCCATCCGGGCAGCGTAGACAGTCTGCCGACCTCCGCTAACCAGGAGGATCACGTCTCAATGGCGACCTATGCCGCCCGCCGTCTCGGCAGCATGTGCTTTAACAGCGCCGCGGTGGTCGGTATTGAAGCGATGGCCGCCGCGCAGGGTATTGAATTTAACCGGCCGCTGAAAAGCTCTGTGCTGATTGAGCAGGCCATCGACACCATTCGCGAGCAGGTCGCTTTCCTTGAGGAAGATCGCCTGCTGGCACCCGATATCGAGGCCATGCGTCAGTGGGCAAGTCGCGCTGACTGGCCTCAGGCATTGACCGCGCTGCTGCCGAGCATGCGCCCAACTTCTTGAATTAAGGAATCTCTTATGAGCGAAACTCTTTCTCAGGCTGTGGCACGTGAAATTCGTGCGCCACATGGCACCACACTGCACTGCGCTAACTGGCTGATTGAAGCGGCTTACCGCATGATTCAGAACAACCTCGATCCCGATGTGGCCGAGCGGCCGGAAGATCTGGTGGTTTACGGCGGCATCGGTAAAGCAGCGCGAAACTGGGCATGCTTCGAGCAGATCCTGCGTTCGCTGCGGGCGCTGCAACCGGATGAGACGCTGCTGATCCAGAGCGGCAAACCGGTCGGCATCTTCCGCACCCACGCGGATGCGCCGCGCGTCCTGCTGGCGAACTCTAATCTGGTGCCACACTGGGCGACCTGGGATCACTTCCACGAGCTGGATAAAGCGGGCCTGATGATGTACGGCCAGATGACCGCCGGTTCCTGGATCTATATCGGTGCACAGGGCATCGTGCAGGGCACCTATGAAACCTTTGTGGAAGCGGGACGTCAGCACTATAACAACGACCTCAGCGGACGCTGGATTCTCACCGCCGGGCTGGGCGGCATGGGCGGCGCGCAACCGCTGGCGGGTGTGCTGGCCGGTGCCTGCGTACTGGCGATTGAGTGCCAGGAGTCACGCATCGATTTCCGTCTGCGTACCCGCTACGTAGACTACAAAGCCACCACGCTGGACGAAGCGCTGGCCATCATCAGCGAAGCCACTGCTGCGAAAAAAGCGATTTCAGTCGGGCTGCTGGGCAATGCCGCTGAAATCCTGCCAGAGCTGGTGAAACGCGCCCGGGCGGGCGGGCCGAAGCCGGACATCGTGACCGACCAGACGTCGGCACATGACCCAATAAATGGTTATCTGCCGATTGGCTGGGATCTGGCGCGCTGGCAACAGGCGCGCGTTTCACAGCCGAAAGCGGTTGAGAAAGCCGCGCGTGCCTCTATGGCGGTTCACGTCCAGGCGATGCTCGACTTCTGTCATATGGGTATTCCGACCGTGGATTACGGCAACAACATCCGTCAGGTAGCGCTGGATGAGGGTGTCAGCAACGCCTTCGACTTCCCTGGCTTTGTACCGGCCTATATCCGTCCGCTGTTCTGTGAAGGCAAAGGCCCGTTCCGCTGGGTGGCGTTGTCAGGCGACCCGGAGGATATCTACAAGACCGATGCCAAACTCAAGGAGCTGTTCCCGCACCACAAAACGCTGCATCGCTGGCTTGATATGGCGCAGGAGCGCATCGCTTTTCAGGGCCTGCCGGCACGTATCTGCTGGCTGGGACTGGGCGAGCGACACCTTGCCGGTCTGGCGTTCAATGAAATGGTGCGCAACGGCGAGCTGAAAGCGCCGGTGGTCATTGGCCGCGACCATCTCGACTGCGGTTCAGTTGCCTCACCAAACCGCGAGACCGAAGCGATGAAAGATGGCTCGGATGCGGTCTCTGACTGGCCGCTGCTTAACGCGCTGCTGAATACCGCGGGCGGCGCGACCTGGGTCAGCCTGCATCACGGCGGCGGTGTTGGCATGGGCTTCTCGCAGCACTCTGGCGTAGTGATTGTTGCCGATGGCAGCAAAGAAGCCGATGCGCGTCTGGGTCGTGTGTTATGGAATGACCCGGCCACCGGTGTCATGCGTCACGCCGATGCAGGTTATGAGCTGGCGCAGAGCTGTGCTGCAGAGCACGGCCTGAACCTGCCAATGCAAAAATAGTCTGATATTGTTCACTACACGGGGCGCGCTGTGGCCTGCCCCGTTTTTCTGACTTTTCCATTGTGAAACCCCTCTCTGAAATCACTTCCTTATTACTTATTCCATTTTGATTTAGCCTATAGCCATATTTAGTCCCGACAGCGATAGACGCCGCGCCACCCAATCACTAAAGTGAAATCTTCTCATTCTGTATGGAGCGCGACGCTGCATGACCCTTTCCCCTGCCCTGCTTGAAGACGCCCTGCACTGGCGCCGTGAGTTTCATCGCCACCCCGAATTAGGTTACCAGGAACAGCAAACCAGCCAGTTTATTGCTGAAGAATTAGCGCGGGCGGGGCTGCAGGTGTTTCGTGGTCTGGCGGGAACAGGAGTCATCGGTACGCTGGAAAACGGTCCCGGTCCGGTTATCGGGCTGCGTGCGGATATGGATGCATTGCCGATTACAGAGAAAGGCGACGCTGAGTGGCGATCTTCGACGCCTGGCGTCATGCACGCCTGCGGCCACGATGGTCACAGCGCTATCCTGCTGGCCGCCGCCCGACAGCTGGCTGCCACGCGTCAGTTTAGCGGCACGGTGCATTTCATCTTTCAGCCTGCCGAAGAGAATCTGGGCGGGGCGCGCAAAATGGTGGAAGAGGGATTGTTCCAGCGCTTTCCGATGGATGCGATCTACGCGATGCACAACTGGCCGGGGCTGCCGCTGGGGTCACTGGCTGTTAATCCTGGCGCAATGATGGCATCGCTGGATTCATTCGAAATTACCCTGCACGGTAAAAGCTGCCATGCGGCGATGCCAGAAAGTGGCGCCGATCCGATGGTGGTAGCGGCCGAGCTGATTCTGGCGCTGCAGACGATTCCCTCCCGTCGGCTCTCGCCCCTTGCCTCTGCGGTGGTCAGTGTAACGCAGATCCACGGGGGTGAAGCGATCAACGTGATTCCGGAACAGATTATGCTGCGCGGCACAGTGCGCTGCCTGCAGACCAGCGTGCGCGAAAAAGTACGCGGACTGATTGATGAGTTTGTGACGACTCTGCCACGTCCGTTTGGCGTCAGCGGCGAGATTAACTGGCTGCCGGGCTATCCGGTCACGGCTAACCATGCGGCCCCGGCTGAGCAGGTGCGCGACGTGGCGCTGGCAACGCTGGGCGCAGAACAGGTTCACTGGCAGGTCAATCCGTCGATGGCATCAGAAGATTTTGCCTGCATGATGGAAGCCTGTCCCGGCGCTTACTTCTGGCTGGGCGCGGATGGCGAGACGCCCTCCGCGCCGCTACATAACGCTCGCTATGATTTCAACGACGCGCTGCTGCCGATTGGCATCCGTTTCTGGCAGAACCTGGTTGAACAGGCGCTGCCAGCCGCCTGACTCAGTATCCGGCAGCGGCAATCTGCTGCCCGGCCGCCGCCAGCGAGTCGCACTGGCCGCTGGCGCGCAGGCAGCAGGCGAGCTGCAATCGCAGTGACGCAGGCACCGGGCGCTGCTGATTCAGCACCTCATCAATCCAGCGCGCCGTCACCTCTGCCGTCTTGTCCGCCGGCAGTTCAACCGCCACTTCAGGCTGACGCTCGACCCACACTTCCGCTTCCACGCCTGCGCCCTGAATCATACTGATCGCCGGGCAGCGCTGCGGATTCGCATAGACTTCCCCTTCGGTGCCATTGAGCAGTATCGCTGGCGCATCAATGTCACTGAAGAATTTCGCCACGCGCGGCACATACTCCGGATGCGACACGCTCGACAGCCGCAGCGCCGCACGCTCTGCAAACGGGGTTGCCAGTTTTGCCAGCGTATGTGCGCTGTTACGGACGCCCATCCGCCAGCGCAGTGAGAGCTGTTTCGCCATTGGCGGGCAGAGGTGATCGATAGTGATAAAAACGAGTTCGCCCTGGTCGAGTTTCGCCTGCGCCAACTCTGCGGTGGTGACAGGTGTTACACCCAGTGCGGCAAACACCGCCTCACTGGTGATACGCGTCGCGTCGTCGCTGACGCCATGTACCACCACCGGGAAGCCGAGTTTCACCAGCAGCAACGCCAGCAACGGCGTCAGATTGCCCTGGCGGCGCGCGCCATTGTAGCTGGGGATGACGATCGGCATCGGCCGGTTTTCTGGCGCTCGCAGCTGCATCATCTGTGCCTGCATCGCCTGATAAAAGCCGCGCATCTCGTCTTCGCCTTCGCCCTTGATACGCAGCGCAATCAGGATGCCGCCCAGTTCCAGGTCCGGCACCTCGCCCGCCAGCATTGCGCCATACAGCGTCACCGCGGTATCAAAATCGATGTCGCGGGCATGATTTTTACCGCGACCAATCTCTTTAATGATTTTATTCAGTTCCATCACTCGCTTCCGGTTAAGTGCGCGGCTTAGCGCCGCGTGGGACGTCGTTTTCGCACCGTGTTTTTTGGCGCCACGGTGGCCGGTATCGCTTCCGGCTCTGGCGTTTCCGGCTGCGCAATCGGGAAGATCGGCAACGCGGCTAATAACCGACTGCCGTAGGATTTGCTCAGCAGACGACGGTCGTAAATAACGATTTCGCCATAACATTGATGGCTGCGAATCAGGCGCCCGACCTGTTGAATCAGGGTGAATGAGGCGCTGGGTAAGCTCTGCACCTCAAACGGATAACGCTTCAGGCTTTTAAGCCACTCGCCTTCGGTCAAAATTACCGGACTGTCCACCGGGGGAAAAGCGATTTTGTGAATATGCACCTGACTCAGCAGATCGCCCTTCAGATCAAGCCCTTCGGCAAAGGACTGCAGGCCAATCAGAATACTGGTTTCCCCTTTGGTGACGCGCTGGCGATGCAAATCGACCAGCCGGCTGCGCGGCTGATCGCCCTGCACCAGCATCGAGAGCCGCAGGTCAGGCAGACAGGCGACAAACTGCTGCATGGCCCGGTTGCTGGCAAACAGCACCAGCACGCCTTTGTGCTTTTTCTCCGCCATCTGCTGACGGAAGAAACCGGCCATCTCCGCAATGTGCTCCGCTTCGTGCGTCATCAGCGGCTCGAAGCGCATCTGCGGGATCACCAGCCTGCCCTGCTCTACATGGTTAAACGGCGAGTCCAGCGCCACAAAACGATCGCCTGCTTTTTCGCTGAGTCCCGACATCTCCTGCAGGCGGTTGAAACTGTTGAGCGATCGCAGTGTGGCAGAGGTGACCACCACATGTGGGATTTTGCGCCACAGCAGCTTTTCCAGCTGATCGCTGACGCGAATACCGGCGCAGTGAAACAGCAGATGCGCCTGACCTTCGCGCAGCTCGCGGGTGATCCATTTCGATACCGGTGCGCCAGACGCTTTTTCCATCGCCGCCAGCCGCCACAATTTGCTCACCGACTCGAACCAGCCAAACTGACGATTGAGCTGCAGCAGATTGCGATGCAATCGCACCACGTCCACCTTGCCAGTCTGCTCACTGAGTGCATTGATCAGGCCTTCGCTCAAACCGCGCAGCGCGTCGCTGAGTTTGAACAGCCGGGCACAGAGATCCAGCAGCTCCTGCGGAAGCGCACCCAGCACAAAGCGAAATTCGCCCGGCTGGTTATGCGGTGGCAGCAGCGGATTCAGCGCCTGCGCGGTCACGGTCAGCAGTTCGCGCAGCTCATCACAGTGTGCTTTCAGCCGCTCAGGGTTAGCCAGCGGCGGCGGCGATTTTGGCCGCATCTGCGTCATGATGCTGTCAACCAGCTTGATAAACAGGTCAAGTTGCAGGCTGCTCCAGCCCGGCGTAATGTCGGCACTCATCTCCAGCGCATCGCGGGCTACGTCGGGCAAATGGTGCCCTTCATCCAGCACCAGCATCAGGTTTTTAGCCGGTGGCAGCACCGACTCATTCTCCATCGCCGCCATCACCAGCGCATGATTCGCCACCACCACATCCACCTGCTCGATTTCGCGTCGCGCCACAAAGAACGGGCATTCACGATACCAGTGGCAGTGCGCGCCCAGGCAGCTTGCTTTATCGGTAGAAAGGCGCTGCCACAGGCTGTCGCTGACGTTCTCTTCGCTGTGATCGCGCAGGCCATCCCACTGATAGCGATCCAGGGATTTTTGTAAGCGGCCACACTGCGTCTGTTCCTCTTTGGTGCTGCTGACCGCATCATCGTCCAGATAGAGCAGCAGATCGCCCTGCTGATCGGCGTCGGCTGCCATCGCCGCCAGATTGCGCGGACAGACATAGCGCCCGCGGCCAAAAGCAGCGGTAAAGGTGAGGTCGGGGATGATTTTCTTCAACAGCGGCAGATCTTTGGTGAAGATCTGATCCTGCAACGCCACATTGGCGGTGCTGATGACCAGCTGCTTTTCCTGGGCGCGGCTGGCCGCAATGCCTGGGATCAGATAAGAAAGAGTTTTACCCACGCCGGTCGGCGCTTCAACCGCCAGATGGCGCGAATCGTCACCGGCCAGGCATTTTGCCACTTCGGCAATCATCTGGCGCTGCGGCGCTCGCGGGATGAAATCAGGCACCTGCTCCTGAAGCGCTTTATACCATTGCGCTATCTGGCTTTTTACTGCGGCTGTCAGGGCCATGATTTGCGTTACCACACTGAAAATATGGCCTGTATTTTTACACAGTATCCCGGCGGCGTCAGCTTTCACGCCGAATTTTTCGTGCGCTGTCGTAAATTTCAGTGCGTGCCCGGCGGCGGTGATTTACGCCAGCACTTTGTACATTACGGTGGTGGCGTCCAGCACGCCTGCGGTGGATTCCGCATAAAACGGGATCGATCCCGCTACCTGCCAGCCCAGCGAGCGATAGAGATCGCTGGCGACATCGCCGCTGCGCGTATCCAGCACCAGCAGGGTTTTGACGCGCTCGCGCGCCCGCTGCTCGGCGCGCTGCATCAGTTCACGGGCGATGCCCTGTCGGCGTGCCTGCGGATGCACCAGCAGTTTGCTGATCTCCGCCCGGTGGCGGCCGTTTGGCATGCCGCTGCTATTGATCATCACCGTCGCCACAATGCGACCCTGTTGACGCGCCACGATTAACTCGCTGTCGCCGCCTGTGATGCTGATGATTCGCTGCTGCCAGAATCGCGTCATCACCTCACTGTCTTCAGCATCAATAAACCCGACGCTGGCCCCATCTGCCACACAGCCCTGTAAAACATGGGTCAGTTCGGCCAGATTCTGTTGCGCCTGGGTGGCGCTGAGGGTTACGTACTCAATCATGGTTTCGCCACCACCAGTAGATAGCGCGCGCCGTCGGTCAGGTGCGCCTCAAAAGCCGATTTTCCTGTCAGATGAAAACGTAAACAGTCACCTGGCTGCAACGTCCACGCCTGAGATCCCATCGTGACGGTGAGACCGCCCTCACGCAGCCAGATATGCTGCTCCAGTCCCTGGATGGGTGGTGAATCGTAATCGATACGCGCACCAGGCCGTAACCTGCCCTCAACCAGTTCGCATCTGAAATGAAGTGCAGGAGGGGATATATTGCGGCGAATAAATCCGCTGGCCTCATCCTGCCACACCGGCTGATGCTGGCTGGTGACCAGCAAACTGGACTCCTCCTCCACCTCACTCAGCAGGCGTGACATCGTTAATCCGTAGGCGACACACAGACGGTTAAGCAGTGCAGCCGTAGGGCTGGTCTCGCCTCGCTCAATGCGCGATAATGTCGCACGACTGATGCCCGTGGCCACCGCAAGTTCATCCAGCGACCAGCCGCGTTGCAGGCGTAACTCTGACAGCCTCACAGCCAGTCGTTGCTCAGTATTCAGCTCAGACATTACTTTTCTCACTTATGGGAAACATTCTCTCAAATGAGATATAGCTGAAAAGGGCCGTATCAGTCAAGTTGTACATTGAGAAATGTATTGTACAACTTAGTTTGCTTCGTTATGGTAATTACACTCAGACCAATCGAAAGAGGAATTTATGACCTTATACAGTATCGGTGACGTCGCCGAGCGCTGTGGCATAAACCCAGTTACCCTGCGCGCCTGGCAGCGTCGTTATGGCTTACTGAAGCCGCAACGTACCGAAGGCGGACATCGTCAGTTTGATGAAGAGGATGTGCAGCGTATTGAAGAGATCATGCGCTGGATTGAAAGCGGCGTGCCGGTCGGTAAAGTAAAGGCATTGCTGGAAGGTGGCGATGTTGATGCACACGATGGCTGGACCACACTGCAGGATGAGCTAATCAGCGTATTACGTCATGTCAGACCCGCTAAACTGCGTAACAAAATTGCTGCGATTGGTCGCGAACATCCGATTGATGCGCTAATTGATCACGTTTTCATGCCTGTACGCCAGAAACTGAGTCTGGACCAGAATACTGCCCGAACCATGTGCAGCCTGCTGGATGGTTTGCTGATCGACTATGTCGCTTTCTGTCTGACCGGCAGCCGCAAAAAATCGGGAAAAGATGCGCTGATCATTGGCTGGGGTACCGACGATCGTACCCGTATCTGGCTGGAAGGCTGGCGTCTTTCACAGCATGGCTGGCGGATTGATGTGCTGGCTGAACCGCTTGATGTCCCGCGTCCTGAACTTTTTCCTGGCATGAATATGTTTGTATTTACCGGTAAAAAATTAACCCGTCGCCAGCAGGAACAGCTGTCACACTGGCAGGAACAGGGCTATGCCGTGCGGTTACATGAACCCGGCTGATAACAAAAAACGCACGCCGGGCGCTTTGCCTGCTGCCTTGCGCGCGCTATTATCCCCGCCTCACTGTTAACAAGTTCAGGTTTCCGTCATGAATGTCAAAAAAGCCTTTTTCGCCACGCTGTTTTTTATTATGGCGGTTGGCGGCACCAGCGGTCTCATGCTGGTGGGATACTCTCTCATCGTTCACTCACGCTAAGCCGACGTTGCAGGCGCTCAAAGAGGCGGTCGCTCACTATCGCCAGCAGCGCCACCAGTAGCGCTCCCTGAATCACGTAGGCGGTATTAAAGCCGCTTAGGCCGATAATCACTGGCGACCCGAGACTCTTTGCCCCGACCGTTGAGGCGATGGCCGCGGTACCGATGTTGATGATCACCGAGGTGCGTATCCCGGCAATGATCACCGGCGCAGCCAGCGCCAGCTCAATCTGCCACAGCCGCTGCCAGTTGCTCATGCCTACGCCAATAGCGATCTCCCGGCTGCTGGACGGTACGCTATCAATGCCCGCCAGGGTTCCCTGTAAAATCGGCAGTAAACCGTAGAGCAGCAGTGCCACCACGGCAGGCCAGGCACCAAAGCCCATCACCGGCACCGCAATGGCCAGCACGGCTACCGGCGGAATAGTCTGGCCCGCTGCCACGATAGTTTCTATCAGCGGCCGGAACGCACGCCCTGCCCGCCGGGTTACCAGCACGCCACTGCCAATGCCGATGACGATCGCCAGCAGGCTGGCGGTGATCACCAGAAACAGATGCGCCAGCGTCAACTGCCAGAAACTCTCCTGTTGATAGAGTGGCCGGGCCAGCTCCGGAAACCAGAGATGGAACAGCGGCCCACTCAAAGGCATTAGCGTCAGCAGCGCGCCATAGAGCAGTACCAGCCACAACAGCGGATCCCTTAGCCTGCGCATGTTAATGCCTCGCGCTGTCGCAGAAGGTCGCCAAAGTAGAGCACGCCCAGCGGCTGCTCCTGATCGTCAATGACCGGGAGTCTGTCTGTGCCCCGTGCAATAAACTGCGACAGGGCGTCGCGCAGCGTCAGCCCTGCAGCAATCGGTTCACCCGCCAGCCACTCGCCGCGTCGCACGGCATTACCCACCTGCTCCAGCGACAAGAGCCGTACGCCCATTTCGCTGCGGCCAAAGAAGTCGCGCACAAAATCATTTTTCGGCTGGGTCAGCAACTCAACCGGCCTGCCCTGCTGAACAATCTCACCGTTATCCATTAGCACAATGCGGTCCGCCAGCGTCAGTGCTTCGTCGATATCATGCGTCACCAGCACGATGGTTCGCCCCGACAGGCGATGAATACGCAGCATCTCCTGTTGCAGCACGCCGCGCGTCACCGGATCAAGCGCACCAAACGGCTCATCCATCAGCAGGACCTCCGGATCAGCCGCCAGCGCACGCGCCACGCCGACACGTTGCTGCTGACCGCCTGAGAGCTGATGCGGATAACGATTCAGCAGGCGCTCGTCGAGATTGAGCAGCGCCAGCAGCGTCGTGATGCGTTCGTTGATCTTTGCTCCGGACCAGCCCAGCAGCACCGGCACCGTGGCAATATTCTTTCGCACCGTCCAGTGTGGAAACAGCCCTATCGACTGAATCGCATAGCCCATGCGTTGCCTGAGCGAGCGGGCATCGAGCTGGCGAATCGACTCACCGGCAAAGCGGATTTCACCACTGTCATACTCCACCAGCCGGTTAATCATCTTCAGGGTGGTCGATTTGCCGGAGCCGGAAGTGCCGAGCAGTACACAGAACTCCCCTTTTGCCACCTGCAGCGACAGATCTTTCACCGCCGCCTTGCCGTTAAACGCGCGGCAAACGCTATCAAACTCAATCATCTTCTCTCTCCAGCAGTGAGATCAGCAGGCGGAACAGCGCATCGATGACGACCGCCAGCGCAATCACCGGGATCACCCCAAGCAATACCAAATCAAGCGCGCTGCTTAACAGCCCCTGGAAAATAATCGCGCCAAAGCCGCCCGCGCCAATCAATGCCGCAACCACCGCCATGCCCAGCGTCTGCACCACGACGACCCGCAGGCCCGCCAGCCAGACCGGTAGCGCCAGCGGTACATCCACCGCGACAAACTGCTGCCAGCCACTCATGCCCGTGCCGCGCGCGCTTTCGCGCACCTCCTGCGGCACCTGTTGCAAGCCCACCACCACGCTGCGCACCAGCGGCAACAGGGCGTAGAGCACCAGCGCGATCAAGGCTGGAGCCATGCCGATGCCGCTAATGCCCCAGTCACTGAGCCACGGAAAATGCTGCGCCAGTCCGGCCAGTGGCGCAATCAGCAGACCAAACAGCGCCACTGACGGCACTGTCTGAATAACATTAAGGACGCCAAACACACTGCCTTGCCAGTCAGGCCGCCGGAAAAGCGTGACGCCCAGCGGCAGTGCAAACATTAAGGCTGGCAGTACTGTACCCACCAGCAGAGTGAGATGACGGCTCAGTGCCGCATCAAACACCGCGTGACGGTTGGCATACTCTTTCAGCAGGGAGAGATCGCTGAGCTGGCCGCTGAACAGCAGCAACAGCGGCAACAGCCAGACCTGCAGATTGAGCAGCAGCTGAGCCAGCCGATGGGAAGTGAGTTGACGCACCTGATCGGTAATCAGCAGCAGAATGAGTGCACCACTGCACCATAAGCCACTGGCAAAGCTGGTTCGTGGCAGACGGCTGCCCTGCTGACTGAGTAGTGTCGCCTGATGACCGCTGAGCCAGAGCATGGCGGCCAGCAGCAGCTCTGCCGCCAGCAGGGCCAGTATCAGCGTAGTACGCCCAGGCTGACGCCACAGCAGCAACCACAGCATCATCAGCGGCAGCAGTAACAGCCCGGCGCTGCTGACCTGCCAGCTCATCAGCGGTTCACCCGCCACCAGCCGGTTAGGAGCGAAGTTAAGAAACGGCAAGGTCACCAGCGCCAGACTCAACAGCGTCAGCAGCAACAATGCTACCGGCTGCTGAGCCGGGCGGCGTATCGCGTCCCGCGCTATCAGCATCGGTTACAGCAGCTTTTTCTGCTGCAGCCACTCAGTCGCTACGCTGCTCGCATCCTGACCGTCGACCGCGATTTTCGCATTGAGCTGTTGCAGCGTCTTCTCATCAAGCGCGCTGAAGACCGGCTTCAGCCAGTCGGCAATCTGTGGGTAGGCTTTCAGCACCGATTCGCGGATCACCGGCGTCGGCGCATAGATCGGCTGTACGCCTTTAGGATCGCTGAGCGTCTGCAGGCCCAGTGCCGCCACCGGACCGTCGGTGCCATAGGCCATCGCCGCGTTCACGCCCGACGTCTGCTGTGCTGCCGCGCTGATGGTGACAGCGGTATCGCCACCCGCCAGAGACAACAGCTGATCCTGCTTAAGGTCGAAGCCATAGGCTTTTTCAAAGGCCGGTAAGGCATCGCTGCGTTCGATAAATTCGGCTGAGGCCGCCAGTTTGAAGGTACCTCCTTTTTTCAGGAAAGCGCTGAGATCGGCCAGCGAGGTAAGCTGGTTCTTCTCCGCCAGGTCCTTACGCACGGCGATGGTCCAGGTGTTGTTGGCCGGAGCCGGTGTCAGCCACACCAGATGGTTTTTCTCCGCATCCAGTTTCTTCACCTTTTCGTAGCCTGCGCCGGCATTTTTCCAGGCACTGTCTTTTTCATCGTTAAAGAAGAATGCGCCGTTGCCGGTGTATTCCGGGTAGATGTCGAGTTCGCCCGCCGTAATGGCGCCACGGACGACCTGGGTCGTGCCGAGCTGGATTTTATTGACAGTTTTTACCCCATGCTTTTCCAGCACCTGAAGAATCACATTGCCCAGCAGCGATCCTTCGGTATCAATTTTTGAGCCGACCCGCACAGGATCGGCCGCGTGTGCCATCCCCATGCTAAGCAGCAACGCGCTGACGCCCATCCAACCCCGAACTCTGACCATGGCCTTTTCCTTATCGCATTTTCGCGTGTTGTTTTTGTGTTTCGTGAGTGCGTGATGACTTACAAGGCGTCATGCGCCTGAGGGTGCAGGCTGCTCTCCTGCCGCTGAGAGTGTTGCTGGCAAGGCGTGCAGCGATAAATTATCTGCTTTAAAAGCGTAGCCTGGCATAGCGGTGATGCAGCGGACTTTATCGAAAATTAATAACGATTTGGGATTATAATATTATCTTATATAACTGAAATGAATTTACGTCTGGGCGTCTAAACGGCTATCCTCGGTAATCTGTTTAAAATAAAAGATACATAACATCATGTCCGATCTGACTTCTTCCGCCCATGTGGCAACAGCAGGGAGTTCGCCCGGTGGCGAAACACAGTGGATTCGTAGCGCAGCTGACGTCTCCCGATTAGTCAACAGCGGCGACAGCGCCCGTAATAATGCCCGCATTGTGGTGGCGATTGCGCTGGGAGGCGTTTTTCTCGACGCCTACGACCTGGGTGCGCTGGCCTTTGGCATCAAAGACATCACACGCGAGTTTAATCTCACCCCAGCCGGCACCGGCATGGTCGCCTCGGCCATTACCTTCGGGGCGATTATCGGCGCGCTGATTGGCGGCTATCTCACCGACAAAATTGGCCGTTATCGGGTCTTCATGGCCGATATGTTCTTTTTCGTGGTGGCGGCTATCGCCTGTGCATTTGCGCCCAATGAATATGTGCTGGCTGGCGCGCGCTTCGTAATGGGGCTGGGCGTCGGGATCGATCTGCCGGTGGCGATGGCCTTTCTGGCGGAGTTTTCAAAGCTGCGCGGTAAGGGGAATAAAGCGGCCAGCGTGGCGATGTGGTGTCCGACCTGGTACGCAGCAATCAGCATCTCTTATCTGCTGGTGCTGCTGCTCTATGCGGTGTTGCCCGAAAGTCACACCGACTGGCTCTGGCGGCTGATCCTCGGTTTTGGCGCCGTTCCGGCGATTGTCATCATCGCTATCCGCAGCCGTTACATGAGCGAATCCCCGGTGTGGGCAGCTAATCAGGGCGACCTGAAAGGGGCCGCGGCGATTTTACGCAGTGCGTGGAATATCAACGCTCAGGTCGCGTCCGACGCCGCACTGACCGCTGCCACGCCGGTGCGTAAGGCAAGCTGGCGTAACTATGGTGCGCTGCTGCAGGGCGTCTATCGCCGCCGTACGCTGCTGGCGACCATTACCTCTATCGCCTCGTCGTTTGCCTATAACGCTGTGGCGTTTGGACTGCCGGTGATTATCTCCAGCTTCTTTGCTCAGTCGATGCTCACCACCATTCTGGTGTCGCTGGCACTGAATCTGCTGTTTGCCTTTGTTGGCGGGATTCTGGCGGTGCGACTGGTGCCGCGTCTGGGTGCGTGGAAGATGTCAGTGGCGGGATATGGCTGTCAGTGTGTGGCGCTGCTTGGGCTGGCGCTGATTGGTCGCCCGGAAGGCGGTCAGGAGGCAGCAATGGCTATCGCCATGCTGGCGTTGTTCCTGTTTGGTCAGGGATTCGGGCCTGGCTCGCACACCATGACGTTTGCCTCACTCAGCTATCCCACTTCACTGCGCGGCGTGGGCGTGGGCTTCAACCAGACACTGATGCGCGGCAGTTCAACCGTTTCGCTGTTTCTGTTTCCGGTGCTGGTCGCGGCGCTGGGCACTGGCGTGTTCTGGGTGATCTTCCTGGCGCCGCTGGCCGGTCTTCTGGCGCTGCTGGCCATCCGCTGGGAGCCGTCGGGCTATGATGTGGATGCGGAGGATTTTGAGCTGCCGCGTTAAACAACATTCCAGGCGTGGCGCGCACGCAGGCTCAGGGAACAAACGTCCTCTGCAAAGATGCAAAAGACGCCATCCCTGGCCCGCGATGCTTTGCGATGGACGTTTGCGCCCATCGCTGTGAATTTCAAACCGTCTGACCGCACCTTAGTGCGGTTTTTTTATGCCGTGACAGCCGGAAATGGAAACTGCTCCAGATAATCCGGGATACGCGGGAAGGTATGCAAAAACCACGGCGTGAACTGCTGTGGCTGCTGCTGCATCTGCTGCTCGATCATCGCCATCGGACGATAATCAAAGGCATCCGCTTCCTGAGGATTAAGCTGCGGCAGGCTGTCACAGATCGCAAAAAAGACATGACCATATTCATGCTCTGTCAGGCCATTGCTCAGCTTCAGGTTATAGCTCAGTTCAAACACCGGCGTCAGTGCCACTGTCATACCCATCTCTTCACGCAGACGGCGCTCGGCGGCGTCGCGGGTCGATTCATGGGGATAAGGATGGCCACAACAGGTGTTACTCCATAAACCACCACAATGATACTTATCGCTGGCGCGCCGCTGCAATAACAGCTCCTGCCGGGAATTGAAGATGTAGACCGTCACCGCGCGGTGCAGCAATCCTTTTTCATGCACTTCCAGCTTTTCCATTTTGCCGGTGGGACGATCGAGGTGGTCAACGAGGATAACTTCAATAGCAGACATGGCGTTTCCTTGAGATTATTCCCAACTATTCTGGCACAGAATGCGCAGTTTGGGCGGATCATCGCGGATTTTTTACCCAGGTCCGTCAGAGATAAGCGGATGAAGCAGAGGGGAAATCAGGCCAGCAAGGCTGGCCTGGAAGAGAATTACAGTCGGAAGCTCTGAACAACCCGCTCAAGCTGGGTACTCTGTGATTCCATCGCCTGCGCGGCAGCGGAAACCTGCTCCACCAGCACGGCGTTCTGCTGTGTGGTGCCATCCAGATGGGTAATTGCCACGTTGACCTGTTCGATACCCATGCTCTGCTCACGGCTGGCTGACATGATTTCGCTCATCAGGGTGGTCACACTGCTCACGCCCTGCATGAGCTCATCCATGGTCTGACCCGCCTGTTCCACCAGCGCGCTGCCGGTATCAATGTTCGCCACTGACTCTTCGATTAACTTTTTAATCTCTCGTGCCGAGTTAGCTGAACGCTGTGCCAGGTTACGCACTTCCGATGCCACGACCGCAAACCCACGACCCTGTTCACCGGCACGTGCAGCTTCGACTGCGGCGTTCAGCGCCAGGATATTGGTCTGGAATGCGATGCTGTCGATTACGCTGATGATATCGACCACTTTACGGGACGAGTGATGAATCTCACCCATGGTGGTGACCACCTGACGGACCACTTCGGTGCCACGCGCGGCTACCTGTGAGGCATCGGCCGCCAGCTGGTTAGCATGCGTCGCGTTGTCGGCATTCTGACGGACGGTGCCGGTCAGCTGTTCCATCGACGCAGCCGTTTCGACAATCGAGCTGGCCTGATCTTCAGTACGGGACGAGAGATTGGCGTTGCCGCTGGCAATTTCCCGCGACGCGGCGGTGATCGCCAGCGCGCTGTCACCCACCTGCTGGAGCAGGCCCTGCAGATAGCTGATGAACTGGTTAAAGCTCTGCGCAACGGCGTTGAACTCCGGGCTGTTGCTGGCTGGCAGACGCTGGGTCAGATCGGCGCCACCCGTCGAGAGCGCTTCAATGTTGCTGTTCAGCACGTTAAGACGTTTCATCATGGCGCGGACAAATCCCAGCGACACCAGCAGCAGGATTACCGCCAGAGGAATCTGCACCAGGCCCAGTCGGGTCAGCATGTTATGCGACTGCGCTTTCAGCAGGCTGGTCGGCAGACTACTGGCGAGATACCACGGGCTGCCGGGAATCGCCTGAACGAACAGGGTCTGCTCGCCTTCGCTACTGTCATAGGTGGTTTCCAGCGGCTGGCTGCCAACACCGTTCAGCAGCGCTTTAAGCGGTGCTGCCATCGGCATCTGCACTTCAGCCAGGTTCTCCAGCTTCGGTGCGGCATTGACCAGCGCGCCATTGCCCACGACTTTGCCGTCGGCTTCAACAATCAGCACGTTGCCATGAATGGTTTCACCCATCTGCTTCGCCAGCTGATTAAAGAACCCCAGCGTGACGTCGATAGTGGCAACACCCCAGGCCGTGCCATTTTTGTAGATGGCCATAGCACAGTTAGTACGCGGCTGCGGACTGGCGGCATCCTGATAGGCTTTAGCCCAGGCACACTGCCCTTTTGCAGCAGCCATGCCATCTTTATACCAGGGTTGCTCCCAGTATTTGTCGGCGGCGTCGGAGTTCCAGTAGGTATTGACCTGCAGTTCATTGCTGGCATTACGGGCAAAGAAGCTGCTGTCTTTCTCTTTGGCCGGATCACGACGGTTTGGCAGTGGCCAGATACCGCCACCAAACACATTGCTGTCCTGATACTGGTTTACCAGCGTCGGTAACAGGGTGTCGATAGTCGCGCTGTCCATAACGGAGGCCGCTTCGGTAATCGCACGCTGCTGAGCCTGCACGCGGTTCATCTGTTCAACGATGCCAGAGGCCAGTGAATCAACCTGATAGCGAACCAGACGGCTTTCGCTGTCGACGAGCTGTGGTGCGACGAACTGATTAATCACCCAGACTGTAACGAGTAAAAGCGCAACAAAGAATGCGATCATTGTTGCGGTAAAGCGGGATTGTGTTGTTTTGAACATCTTCATGCCCCTGCCCCTGGTACGGCGCGATTGCCTTATTCGGGTTAACGGCTCGCTTAAGGGGAACTTGAGATGGGCGGGATCACATATTTAAGAAATGTATGATTTATGTGAAATTTAATTTCACTCCGGGACTATCACCTCCCCGACAGCCGCCGGGGAAAGTGTCTACAGGCGCGTCATTGCTGAGCTACTCTGGCGAATCGACCACCTGCTGGCGTGGACGGAAAACGTGATCGTTACCGTCTGCTGTTAACAACTCCCGTAACTTCTGGCCGCCGTGTTCATCGGCCTGCGCGAACTGCCGCTCCGCTTCAGTAATCGGCGTTGTCCAGAGCAGCGTCGGGCGATCGCCATCACGCTTGGGCAGCGTGAACTGCCCTTTTTCGGTTGCCAGTTCATTCGCCAGCAGGAAGCTTTCAAAGCCGACCGGTGCCACTTCTGACGCCAGCGTATGGCCCTCGCCCAGCCAGGTGAGACGCGCCCAGGGCAGATGTACAAATTCCGCCAATGCGCTGGCCATCTGCACCGCATTGCCTTCCGTCATGATTTCACCGTCAACCGCCATACCCAGTTCGATACGTCGATACTGCGGTGCCAGCTCATCAAACAGATAATCGACCTGCGGCATGGGCCGGATACTCATGCCAAGCGTCAGGAAATACCAGACGCCCTGATGCCAGTGCTGCGAGATTGCCATTGGCGGCCAGCTACCCTGATCAATCGCGTAATATTTCACCGACTCCCCGAAGCGTGCCTGATAGCAGGCCATGAGATCCTGCTGGACCTTATCCCACTCGCTGCCGTCGTGCCATTCACGCCAGAACTGACGCTGATGCTCCGCACGGGCATAGTAGTCATTGGTCGATGCCGACCCCAGCGGAGCCGTCAGCCGGTTCTTTTTAATGCAGCCCGCAGAGAAGCTCACCTGCTTTTCCTGATAAAGGCTCCAGCCAGGGATGACAGCCAGCAGCTGGCCGTAATACCACAGTGCTGCACCATCATCAGAAGGCTCCCACAGGATCTGCAGACCGGCCGGGTCCAGTGCGGGTTCCGCTTCCAGATTACGGCAATACTCTGCGCTGAGCAGCGGCGCTATGCCCTGCTCCATTGCCTCGCGATCTTCCTGCGCCGGTGCAGACAGCAGATTTCTTAGCCAGCAGCCGCGCACAGCATACTGACTGCGGAACAGGTCGGTTGGCCAGATGTAAAAATAGGCAGTGCGCTCATCCTGTTCGACAATCGCGGTCAGTGTGCGCTGCTGATTGTGGACTTCAGCAATCAGGGATTTGTACGTCATAGTGCCTCGACAAAGCCTGGAGGAATCCATTTTCCCCGAGAATAGAGCAGGATCCTGGCTACGGCGATATGAGACAAGGGTAATAGTCTCAAAGTGCATCTCAGGATGATGTAGAGCGAGGAGCTGATGAAGGATTCTTGTAACAAAAACACTTTTACACGACCCGGATAAACAGTGTGAAATTCCAGAGCGATGCGATTTAAAAAAAGACTAAGGTTTTAACACAGGATGAGACGATCATCGCCTCATGCTAATCATAAAACCATACAGGGCTTTCTAAAAGAATAGCGTCTGTTTGCATCGATAATGACCGGCCCTATGCGTAAATCCGACTGCCTGATGTTCCTATGCAGAAACTGAGCAAATATCAATCATAAAAAATCAGCTGTGGCTAACTGCATCCTTTTTTCAAATAGCTCGGAAATCCTCAAAGAAATGATATTACCCTTGAGATGAATTCATATCATGTAAAGCATGATATATATCATTTGAAGCTTAAGGCAAAAAAACGTTAAATATCCCTATCGAACTAAATCCATGTAACCAAAGCGGAAGGTTGAATCCGGCACATCTGATTATAGTAGTTTTGCAATCCCCGACCTGTATTGCAGAATGTCATTCTGCGCATCCTGAACGCTAATATTTTCAATAATAATACCATTAACAATTACCCTATTCCCCCGTAACACTGCAGGAAAAATGAAATAACCCGAAAGCGGAAAAAGAAACGCGAATATCCATACCGGAAAGATGTTAAAAATATAACGCACCATCATGAATCAGCGCTAAAAATAAAAAACTCACAATTTTTCGTTCATACAAACGAATTATGATATCCGGACACGCCTGATATCGTCTATAGCCTGGAGTTAAAGAAAATATTATGCGTTTACGTTTAAACAGCAAAGCGATCATGATCATGACGCTCATCTGCTTTGTATGGGGACTACAGCAGGTTGCAATCAAGGCTGCCGAAAAAGAGGTTTCACTCACTCTGCAGATTGCTATGCGATCCGGTCTCGCGGCATTAGTAATATACGTTTATGCAAAGATTAAAGGAGAAAAATTTTCAATGGAGAAAATAACACTCTTCGCAGGCGTTTGTGCAGGAGTCCTCTTTGCGCTGGAATTTTTTTTTCTTTCTGAAGGACTACGCTACTCCAGCGCATCGCATATGGCGGTACTTCTTTATACTGCTCCACTCTATTCGGCTGTAGGCTTGCATATTTTTTCTGCCGAAGAAAAACTTACTGCCCGACAGTGGTTTGGTGTGATGATTGCATTTTTTGGGCTGGTGGTAAGCATGATCAATACAGTCGCTCATGCTGGCTTTGACAGCATTAATTATGGCGATTTGTGCGGACTACTTGCTGGCCTGGCCTGGGGATGCACTACCGTAGTTATACGTACAACGCCACTTTCTGTGTGCTCAGCCAAACAGACCCTGCTGTATCAGCTTTCAGGTGCATTTATCATTCTAATGACCATATCGCTCTTTAATGATGGTTATCATTTCAAGCCAGGTACAGTGGCATATGGAAGCCTGATATTCCAGACATTAATTGTTTCAGTAATCAGTTATCTTGTGTGGTTCAGCCTGCTGCGAAATTATCAGGTAGCCTCACTTTCAATGTTGACATTTATGACACCTTTTTTCGGAATACTTTCGGGCATAATAATATTGCATGAAAAAGTTCAGGCCAACTTTATTGCTGGCACAGTGCTGCTTATTATTGGCCTGCTTTTTATTACAGTAAAAACGCATCAACAGCATTCAAAAAATAAGTCAGTAGAATGAATTACGATATTTTAAGTTATAATATAAACTGCACTGGAGGTAATAACATTATGATTCAGGTAACAAATTACTCTCACGGTGCGCCTCTCATCACATTGAGTGACAATGCCAGCTTTGAAATCATGAGAAATAGAAAATGGTTTAGTCTTGCAAAAAATCAACGTATTGAGATACTTCGATTTGGCGACGATACAGCAATAGCATGGAACGAAACCAGGTCACATATCGATTATTTTAAACATGGAAAAATCTTCAGGTGCAATCTTATTTCCTGGTATAGCCCCGACACCTGGGCTAAAAAAAAATATTAATATACATCAGGCAGACAACTCAGGAATCGCTTAAAAGCCATGATTTTTGGCCACTGCCTGTCGGATATTATGCAGTTGAAGTAACAGTGCTCTACGGGCATCAGCATGCCCGGGAAAGGAAAAATTAATTCTCCTCTTTCCGTCCATTCCTGGACAAGATTAATTCTTCCCATCGCAATACCAAGATGCCGGGAAGCTGCAATCAGAGCCAAATCAGAACGGTCAAAGGATATTCCTTTTAGATCAGTATCAATATCCAGCTGAAAAAAACTTGTCCAATTTGCCCATTCATTTTCACCTGAGTTAAAACGATCGTGCAGAAAGATACAATCTGACAGTTTTTCGGGATTGTTATAAAGACCATGATTTCTGGCATACCGCGGAGTACAGACCGGCGTTATGGCTTCTTTCATGAAGATCTCTTCTGTATAGCTTTCAGAAAACGAAGGTTTTCCGAAGTATATTGCCAGGTCTACTCCCCGATTAGCCAGATTAATAGCTTCAAGTCCGGTCAGAATCTTCAGCTGAACGGCAGGATTCTGTTCTATAAACTTATTAAGATGAGGAAGAAGAAGGCACTGAACGATAGACGGATGTGAATAAACAGTCAGATCACCTGTAAGCCCGCTATTCCTTATGTAATTAACCTCTTGATTTAAAAGATTAAAAGAATTTTTTAGTGCCCATTGCATCCGTTCTCCTTCAGGCGTGAGAGCTATTTTACGATGGAGCCTGTAAAACAAGCTGAAACCCAGTTCTTTTTCAAGCTGGCTGATACGATGGCTCACCGCGCTTGGGCTAACGAATAACTCCTCGGCAGCAAGCGCAAATGATAATCGCCGTGCAACACACTCAAAAGTATGCAAGCGGGAGAGCTGATAGCCGGTCAGAGAATTAAGTATCGGAATGTTCTTGCTGTCAGAAAACACTTTTCCCCCAGAGTCGTTAGTCAAAAGAAAATACTTATTATAACCGCTCACGGATATGCCCAACTTATCCTTTGCTGGAAACCAGGCCTGGAGAAACAGCCATAATCTGTCTCAGCCTGTAAGCTTTATGGCTGGCCCGGAACGATCAATTGTTGAAACTGCTGTACAAAAGATTATGAGTGTAAGACATGCAGAAGCCTGAACAGACTATAAACGTCAGAGCATAACCTGCTTTTTCGTGGTCATAGCTTCAGGAAACGCTGCTTGCTCTCGCGTGACATTTTCGGTTCTGCGGGAAGCCATAAAAGCGCCTGTAGGGTTACTTTTAAAGCACTGAACCCGCGTCGTTATGCTGGTAAAACTTAACCATCTGACTTACTTAAAAAACGAGTAAAACAGATACCAGTCACCTCAGTGCGGATCTCTCCCCATCCGCACCATTGCCCGATACCACGCTCCGCGCTGAATCGACCATCTCAACCCCAACGCGATGGCATTAATCTTCTGGTCAATGATCGCCTGCTCAAAGCGGCCGATTTCTCTACCGGACATCGCCTGCGCCCAGGCTGGCATTAACCCGAAGCCTGATTTCAGCATGATTTTCATCACTGGTTTCGCCTGCCAGCTCGGTGCAGGGGCGTTCATCAGCAATCGCGTCACTTCGGCGGTACGCTCATCAAAGCGCAGCTCTGCTCGCATCTGTTGCAGGTAATCCGCCACATCAACAACGCTTTTCGGCACCTTCTCCGCGCCCAGCGCCTCGGCAATCTGCGCCGCTTCCTGATAGTACTGATCCTGTTCGGCGCGGCTGAGCTGCGGATTTTTGTAGCGCAGATGCGCCGCCAGAAAACGGCTGGTCTCCGCCACATGCACCCAGGTCAGCAGATGTGGATCGCTGGCGGCATAAGGTTTGCCTTCGCTGTCGACGCCGCTGACTTTCAGATGAATGCGTTTCACCCGCTCAATCAGCGTCCGGGCATCCTGCGAATTCCCGTAGGTGGTCACGGCGATAAACTGACTGGTGCGCCGCAGGCGGCCCATCATATCTTCGCGGAAATTGGAGTGATCCCAGACGCCCGCCAGCGCCGCTGGATGCAGCATCTGCAACAGCAGCGCGCTGATCCCGCCGCACATCATGGAGGTGAAATCACCGTGGACGCGCCAGATCACGCTGTCCGGGCCATACAGGCCGGGATCGCCTGGCGGTTGAGAGAGGTCAAATTCATTCATCGACAGACCATTAAGGCGGAAGACCTGCTGCTGAATGCGGTCACGCAGATTAATCATAGCGGCTCTGATAGTGGATATGATGCGACGCGCGGTAGCAGGACGCTCACGACGCGCCGCATCACCTTCCCCTGCATTCAGGGGAAAGGCTGACGGTTATTGGTAGTTGAACTGCGCATCCTGAGTACGCACGGAATCGAGTCCAATCATCACGTTGAATTTGCCTGGCTCGGCAACATGCTGCATCTGCTGGTTCCAGAATTTAAGCGCATCGACGTCGATCTTAAAGGTCACGGTTTGCGACTCGCCTGCTTTCAGCATGATGCGTTTGAAACCACGCAGCTCCTGCACCGGACGGCTGATAGAGGCGACCGGATCGTTCAGATACATCTGGACCACCGTCGCACCATCACGCTTACCGCTGTTAGTTACCGTTACGCTGGCCTCAATGCTGCCATTACGCGGCATGGTCGGTGAAGACATTTTTACCGGCGACACGGTGAACGTGGTATAGCTCAGGCCGTAACCAAACGGATAGAGCGGGCCGTTAACCGCATCATAGTAGTGCGAGGTGTACTTGTTCGGCTTCGCAAAGTTGTAAGGCCGGCCAGTTGGCAGATGGTTGTAGTAGATCGGAATCTGACCCACTGAACGCGGGAAGGAGACCGGCAGTTTGCCCGATGGGTTATAGTCACCGAACAGCACATCGGCGATGGCGTTGCCACCTTCGGTGCCACTGAACCAGGTTTCCAGCACGGCATCAGCCATGCGATCTTCGTTCACTATCGACAGCGGGCGGCCGTTCATCAGTACAATCACCAGCGGCTTACCGGTAGCTTTGAGCGCGGCTAACAGCTTCTGCTGGCTCGGCGGGATCACCAGATCGCTGCGGCTGGAGGCTTCGTGCGCCATACCCTGCGCTTCACCCACGGCGGCGACCACCACATCGGCCTGCTTCGCTTTAGCGACCGCGTCATCAATCATCTGTTGCGGTGAACGCGTATCAACAGAAACAGCCTGCTCATAGAGGTTCAGGAAGTCCTGAATCCCTTTGTTGTCGGTGACGTTCGCGCCCTTCTCATACAGCAGCGTCGCTTTGCCTTCGGTGGCATTGCGCATGCCCTGCAGCAGCGAAACGGATTGCTTCGCCACGCCCGCCGCAGACCAGCTGCCCATAATGTCGCGCTGACTGTCTGCCAGCGGACCAATCAGGGCAATGGTGCCCGATTTTTTCAGCGGCAGCGTTTCCAGACGGTTTTTCAGCAACACGATGCTTTTACGCGCGACGTCGCGCGCTTCAGCCCGATGCAGACGGCTTTCCGCATTGGTATCCTGCGGGTCACTCTCTTTCGGACCTAAATGGCTGTAGGGATCGTTAAACAGGCCCATGTCATATTTGACGTTAAGCACATGCCGTGCCGCATCATCAATTTCAGCCATGGTAACGTCGCCGCTCTTCACCAGCGCAGGCAGATACTTGCTGTAATATTCGTCGCTCATGCTCATATCGACGCCCGACTTCAGGGCGATGCGCACCGCTTCCTGCGGATCGCTGGCGACGCCATGTTTGATCAGCTCTTTAATCGCACCGTGATCGCTGATGGTGATGCCTTTGAATTTCCACTTATCACGCAGCAGATCTTTCAGCAGCCAGCTGTCTGCCGTGGCCGGTACGCCATTGATGGAGTTGAGCGCCACCATCACGCCGCCGCTGCCCGCATCCAGTGAGGCTTTGTAGGGCGGCAGATAGTCCTGGAACATACGCTGCGGACTCATGTCCACGGTGTTGTAGTCGCGTCCCCCTTCCACTGCGCCATAGAGTGCGAAATGCTTCACGCTGGTCATTACGCTGTAGCGATCGGCCGCGCTTTTTCCCTGCATCGACTGCACCATGCTGCGACCCATTTCGCTGGTGAGATACGTATCCTCACCGAAACCTTCGGAACCACGACCCCAGCGCGGTTCGCGGCTGACATCCACCATCGGTGCCCATGTCATATTCAGCCCATCGTCGGCCGCTTCATAGGCGGAGACGCGCCCCACCTCTTTCACCGCATCCAGATCCCAGCTCGACGCCAGGGCTAAAGGAATAGGAAAAATGGTGCGCTGGCCATGAATAACGTCGTAGGCGAAAAACAGCGGGATTTTCAGGCGGCTGAGCTGCATCGCCTGATCCTGCATCGCGCGGATATCCTGACGGGTCACAGTATTAAAGATCGCGCCAACCTGACTCTTCTGAATCATGTCGCGAATCACTTCTTTCGGATTATCAGGTCCGACGCTGATTAAACGCAGCTGGCCGATTTTCTCGTCCAGCGTCATTTTTTTAAGCAGTTGGTTAACGAAGGCATCCCGCGCCTGTTCGGTCATCGGGTGGTTACCTTGCACTGTCTCAGCTAAAGCGGGTTGCATCGCGAGGGAGACAGCGAGACTAACAGAGCAAATCCATTTCATCAGGTTGGGTTCTCTTAAGTAACTGCGCAATATCGAATTAACAGGCGGCAGTGTGCCACAAGATGAGAATAGCAGGTAGCGGTCAGGGTCACACTGCGTTGTGGTCAGTTGACGTGCTACAGTTAGGACGCACTGATAAGACAAGGGAATTGCTCATGACACAAACCTCTGCCCTGCTTTCTGACCTGCGCCGCCTGGTCGGCCCCTCTCATCTGCTGACAGAACCTGAACAGACCGCCCGCTATCGCAAAGGCTTTCGCTCCGGCGAAGGTGACGCGCTGGCCGTGGCGTTTCCTGGTACGCTGCTGGAGCTCTGGCGGGTACTGCAAACGCTGGTGAATGCGGATGTCATCATCCTGATGCAGGCGGCCAATACCGGCCTGACCGAAGGGTCAACGCCGCATGGCGACGATTACGATCGCCCGCTGGTGATCGTCAGTACCCTGCGACTCGATAAGCTTCAGCTGATTGACAGTGGCCAGCAGGTGCTGGCGTTCCCCGGCAGTACACTCTATCAGCTGGAAAAAGCGCTGAAGCCGCTGGGGCGCGAGCCTCACTCGGTGATTGGCTCCTCCTGTATTGGTGCCTCGGTGCTGGGCGGCATCTGCAATAATTCCGGCGGATCGCTGATTAAGCGCGGCCCGGCCTACAGCGAAATGGCCCTGTTTGCTCAGATTGATGCACAGGGAAGACTGAAGCTGGTTAACCATCTCGGCATCGATCTGGGAACGTCGCCGGAAGAGATTCTGGGGCGACTGGATGACGATCGCTGGCAGCCTAAAGATGTGCAGCACGATGGCCGTCACGCTTCCGATCATGAATATGCAGACCGGGTGCGTGAAGTTGATGCCGATACGCCAGCGCGTTACAACGCTGATGCGCGTCGTCTGTTCGAAGCATCCGGCTGTGCCGGGAAACTGGCGGTCTTCGCGGTGCGACTTGATACCTTCCCCACTGAACCGCAGCAGCAGGTGTTTTACATCGGCACTAACGAACCCGCTGTGCTCAACGATATCCGCCGTCACATGCTGGCGCATTTTACTCATTTGCCGGTGGCGGGCGAATATATGCACCGCGACATCTATGACATTGCGGAAGTCTATGGCAAAGACACCTTCCTGATGATCGACAAGCTGGGCACCGATAAGATGCCGCTGTTTTTCACGCTGAAGGGGCGGATTGATGCCTGGCTGAACAAGCTCTCCTTCGTTAAACCGCACTTCAGCGATCGCCTGCTGCAGCGCCTGAGTAAACTGTTTCCGGCGCATCTGCCCAAACGCATGAAGCAGTATCGCGATAAATATGAACATCATCTGATGCTGAAGATGTCGGGCGACGGCGTGGCAGAAGCGCGTCAGTTCCTGCGTGACTACTTCCGCGAAGGCGGCGGCGAGTTCTTTGAGTGTGAAGGCAAAGAAGGTGCGCACGCCTTTCTGCATCGCTTCGCGGCGGCAGGTGCGGCCGTGCGCTACCACGCGGTGCATGCCGATGAGGTCGAGGATATTCTGGCGCTGGATATCGCCCTGCGTCGCAACGATGCGGACTGGTTTGAAACTCTGCCCGATGAGATTCGCGCATCTTTAAGCCATCGCCTCTACTATGGTCACTTCTTCTGTCATGTCTTCCATCAGGATTACATCGTCAGAAAAGGGGTCGATGTGCACGCGCTGAAAGCGCAGATGCTGGAGATCCTTCAGGCGCGCGGCGCGGAATATCCCGCTGAACATAACGTTGGGCATCTCTATCAGGCGAAACCGCAACTGGCGGCGTTCTATCGCCGGCTCGATCCGACTAACAGCTTCAATCCCGGCATTGGCAAAACCAGCAAGCAAAAAGGCTGGGCGGTGAAACAGGTTTAACTCGCTGTTATCTGTCAGCCTGCCCTTCTCTGCAGGCTGACGTTCAAAACAGCCGAACCAGCAGACCCCATAAAACCTGCAGACTATTTGGTTATTCAGTTAATGAAATAGTCATCACTTAATCCAGCCTGACTGCTTTCCCTGATTACCGATTGCCCTTACCTTGTCTGCTAATAATATTTTAATAAAAAATTAATCCATCCTCCCATATTGAACCCACATTATTTTATGTCTCTGGGTTATGCGCAACGCCTCACAAAAAACCACCCTGCCAATTGATAATTCGCGTCGCGAAAAATATATTCACGACACAAAAATAAAAAACCACAAATATTAATTTACCTCAGGGCAGGATCTTCCATGTCTAAAAAAAACTACACATTAGTATTGATGGAAATAATAGCGCTGTCAGCAGGCGTAACGGCAATGTCATCAACGCCAGCCTATGCTGCCGGATTTTTTGACGACTCAACGCTGACAGGAAATGTTTTTTACTGGCAGCGACAGCGAGACCGAAAAGAGAGCGATCCCGCCAGTCAGCATCAGGGAGAGTACCAGGCTAATTTACACCATACTTCACTCAACAGTAACCTCGACTATCAGTCCGGCTATGCCGGGGACTGGATTGGCATGGACCTCGCCGTGTTTGGCGCCGTTGAACTTTCCAATAGCGGTCCCGCCGCACCCAATGAAATTGGCTTCAGTAAATCGCATTCCCGCTGGAATGAAAAATGGAATGGCGACAGCAGTGGCGCATCGGTTTATAAAGCCGCACTGAAATTAAAACATAACGACTACTGGTTACGCGCGGGTTATATCCAGCCAACCGGACAGACACTGATTGCGCCTCACTGGAGTTTCCTGCCCGGCACCTATCGCGGATTTGAAGCGGGTGCACTTTATGATTTCCAGCAAGCAGGCGCATTATCACTCTCCTGGATGTGGACCGATAAATATAAAGCCCCCTGGTATCGTGATTTATATGATTTCCGGCAGGCTGATAATAAAACGCCTGTCAGCTACCTGCATTCATTCGGCATGAAATATGACTTCAAAAATAATCTGGTGCTTGAAGGTGCATTTGGTCAGGCCGCACATTATATGGATCAATATTTTGCCAAAGCATCCTGGTCTGCCAGCCCAGGTGGTAACGAACTGCGCACCAGCTATCAGTTTTATGGCGCACGCGACAAAGTCTCGGGGGGCGCCGCAAACCCGCGTGATGTCTATGATGGCCTGGCCTGGTTACAGGCGATCACCGTCGGTTATACCGTCGGCCCGGTGGATCTCCGACTTGAAGGCAGCTGGGTTAAAGCTGAAGGGAATCAGGGCTTTTTCCTGCAGCGCATGACGCCGGGCTACGCCACCTCCAACGGACGAATGGATATCTGGTGGGATTCGCGTTCTGACTGGAACGCCAATGGTGAAAAAGCGATCTTTGCAGGCGCGATGCTCGATTTATCGCCGTGGCAGCTGACGGGCTGGAAAGCCGGCGCATCTTACGTCTGGGGCTGGGATGCAAAACCCGCCACGCTCCCCACCGTTGACCAGAGTCAGCGACTGAGAGAGTCGGCCTGGAACCTTGATCTGATCTATCAAATCCAGCAGGGCCGGGCCAAAGACACCCAGTTCCATCTTCACTATACCCGCTACAAAAATCACAGCGACCTGCCCAGCTTCAGCAATGGATACAACAACATTTTCCAGGACGAGAAGGACATCAAATTTATTGTTATCGCGCCGTTTACGCTGTTCTGACGCCCTGCGGACTTTCGGAACTATTTTCACCATTAAGGATGAATCAACATGTTCAAGTTAAGCCTTATCGCGCTCACTCTGCTGAGCGTTACCGCCACAGGCCACGCCAGCTCGTCAGGGCAGAAGGTGGTTGATCAAATCAGCCAGTTTGGCGTGACCTATCAGGTAACAGACAACCAGGCGGGACTGCACGGTACAGATTGCGCCGCGTTAGGCGCCGATTTTGCCTCCTGTAACCGCGCCATTATCACGCTGACCAATAACGGCCCTGCACTGACCGACAAAAACTGGGCCATCTACATGAGCAACATCCGCCAGACGCTGCGGGTCGATAACGATCAGTTTACATTGACGCATCTGGTCGGAGACTTAACGCGACTGGAGCCAACAGAGAAATTCACGGGTATTGGCGCGGGCGAATCAGTGCAGATCCCCATCGTTAACGAATACTGGCAACTGTTCGTGACTGATGTGATGCCGCGCTGGTATGTCACCTCCGGTGAGGCGACGCCAAAAATCATTGCCAGCACTGACTACGAAGATCCCAGCCAGTTTGTATTGCCGCTGGATAACCACTGGCGACGCAGTGCCGATGACAATAACGTCCTGATGCAGCCTGTCAGCCGGTTTGAGAAAAACAGCGATGTCGCCACCCTGCCAGCCTCAGCATTGCGGGGGCAAATCACACCCACGCCGCTGGACGTTAAACTTCGTTCGCAGGATACCGATCTCAGCCGTGGCGTCACCTTGTCACTGACTGGACTGAGCCGTGAAACCGCTGAGGCAGTGAGACAGCGTATGGCACTGCTTGGCCTCAAAGAATCGCCTGATGGATTCGCTATTAACACGCAGGTCAAACCGGGTCACTTTAGCGGCAAAAAAGCGATATCGGGCGCATACGACCTCGATATTACTTCCCGCCGTGCGAGCATAGTCGGCTACGACGCTGCCGGTGCGTTCTACGGTCTGATGTCGATTCTGTCACTGGTCCCCTCAGAGGGCGCGCCACGGATTGCCACGCTGGAAGCCCATGATGCGCCGCGCTTTGCTTATCGCGGTGCCTTCCTTGACGTTGCCCGTAACTTCCACAGTAAACAGGCGGTGATGCGACAGCTTGATCAGATGGCATCGTGGAAGATGAACCGTTTCCATTTCCACCTCAGTGATGATGAAGGCTGGCGGATTGAGATTCCCGGCCTACCGGAACTCACGGAAGTGGGTGCGAAACGCTGTCATGATCTTTCCGAACAAAAGTGTCTGCTGCCGCAACTGGGTTCCGGCCCCTTCAGTGATAACAATGGCAGCGGCTATTTCAGTCGCGCTGACTATATAGAGATTGTTAAATATGCGCAGGCGCGCCACATTCAGGTCATCCCGGAAATTGACATACCCGCCCATGCCCGGGCGGCGGTCATCTCAATGGAAGCGCGCTATCAGCGGCTGATGAAGGAGGGGAAACCTGACGAGGCTAACGCCTGGCGCCTGATCGATCCGACCGATAACTCCAACACCACCTCAGTGCAGTTTTACGACCGTACCAGCTATCTCAACCCCTGCATTGAAAGTTCACAACGCTTCGTGGACAAAGTGATTGGTGAAATCAAGGCGATGCACCAGGAGGCAGGCCAGCCACTCAGCGTCTGGCATTTTGGCGGTGATGAAGCGAAGAATATCCGGCTGGGCGCAGGCTACTCTGACAAAAACAGTCCAAAACCGGGTACCGGTCTGCAAGACCTGAGCCGCGAAGATTTGCCATGGGCAAAATCACAGGCCTGTCAGGCACTGGTGAAAAGCGGCAAAGTGGAAGATCTGGCCCATCTGCCGAGCTATTTTGCCCTGACCGTGAACGAAATCGTGAACCGGCACGGTATTGGCAAAATGCAGGCCTGGCAGGATGGCCTGAAAGATGTCAAACATGCCGGAGAGTTCGCGACGCCGCGTGTCGCAGTCAACTTCTGGGATACCCTCTACTGGGGCGGTTTTGACAGCGCCGGTGACTGGTCACAGAAAGGGTACGACGTAGTCATCTCCAGCCCTGACTACCTCTATCTGGACTTCCCGTATGAAGTTAACCCACTGGAGCGCGGCTATTACTGGGGCACTCGCTTCAACGATGAGCGAAAAATCTTTGGCTTCGCACCGGACAACCTGCCGCAGAATGCTGAAACTTCGGTAGATCGCGACGGTAACGTTTTCAGCGCCAAATCCGCGAAACCCTGGAAAGGGGCTTATGGTATTTCGGCCCAGCTGTGGAGCGAGACCGTGCGCACTGACGATCAAATGGAGTACATGAACTATCCTCGCCTCCTTTCAGTCGCAGAACGCAGCTGGCACCGCGCCAGCTGGGAGCGGGACTATCAGCCGGGTGAGGAGTATACCGGTGGCAAAACACAACTTGTTGATCAGAAGGCGCTTCTGAACGACTGGCAGCGATTTGCCAACCTGCTGGGACAACGGGAACTGGCAAAACTGGATAAAGCGGGTATTGATTATCGCCTGCCCGTACCGGGAGCAAAAATTGCTGATGGTATTCTGTTGATGAACGTGGCATTGCCTGGCATTACGCTGGAATACAGCCTGGACAAGGGTGAGAACTGGCAGCGCTACGACGCCAACAGACCGCCGCAGGTCAACGGTACTGTCGCCATTCGGTCGGTGAGCAGCGATGGCCAGCGCACCAGCCGTGAGGAAACGTTGTAGTCAGCGGGAGTGAGAAAACAGGCTTAAAAGCCCGTGTTTTGGACATAAAAAAGGCCGACAGACGTCGGCCCTTTCACCTCTGAAACGGGTTCTTTTAAACCAGCTTCTCTTCGGGTACCGGCTCCACATCTGCTATCTGCTGACGGCGCTCAATAATCATGGTCTGCGGAGTGGAGAGCAGAATGCCCTCTTTACGCAGACGCGTCAGAATATCGAACAGCAGATCGCTCTTCGCTCCTGCTATCTGCCGCTGACCGGCAACATTACCGGTGACGCTCAGGACAATCCCTTGCTGGGTCAGATCTTTAAACGAAACCGATGGCTCAGGTGTTTCCAGAATACGTTCGTTTTCGTTATAAACTTCCAGCAGAATATCGCGCACCTTTACCGGATCGATATTTAGCGGGAAGGTCAGCGTAATGGTGACCACACCCTGCGCATTACCCATTGTCGCGTTGCGCACATTCTGCGAGATAAACTGCGAGTTCGGCACAATCACGGTGGATTTGTCGCCCAGCTGAATTTCCGTGGCACGCACATTAATCCGGCGAATATCCCCTTCGATGCCGCTGATGCTCACCAGATCGCCGACTTTGACTGGCCGCTCGGTCAACAGAATCAGACCGGAGATAAAGTTTTTCACGATCTCCTGTAAGCCAAAACCGATACCAACCGACAACGCACTGACGATCCAGGCCAGCTTGTTCCACTGCAGCCCCATAATCGACAGGGTCAGCAGAATGATCAGCACATAACCAATGTTGCTGAATAGCGTCACCAGCGACACCCGCATCCCCACATCCATGGTGGTTTTGGGCAGGAAATCGGTATCAAGCCAGCGACGCACCGATCGCAGCACATAGATGCCGACAATCAGGCAAATTATCGCATTCACCATATGCGCTGGCACGATGTTCAGGGATTCAAGGCCTTTACCGCCCCAGAACTCAATGACTTTTTGCAGCAGCTCAATCGGCGTTGAAGAGGCAAAGGTGCCGTTGACCAGCGCCAGCGCCACCACCAGCACCAGGAAGGTTTTACCGATGGCCGTCAGCAGCGTAGCCGTTTGCTGCAAATGACGCTCATTGATGTTAAGTGAACTCTGAATGCGTCGACCGGTGGCATTACTGGTCGAAAAGAGACTCTCACAACCATCCTTGAGCAGGTGACTCAGGAAGTAGAACGAACCAAACAGCAGACCGCACCAGATCACTTCATAACTCAGGAAGCGCGCCAGCGTAACGTAACCGATCAGCAGCGACACGAGGATGGCAACCGCGGTCAGCGTCAGGCCCATCTGAATCAGCCCGACCAGCGTTGAGCGTGCTTCCGGCGGTGTGCCCGCCTGGGTCAGGCGACGGCGTACGCGGTTGGTGCGCATGCTGATCGCCAGTGCAGTACTGCCAATCAACAGTGCCGTCAGGCCGTTGGCAAAAATGGTGGTATTCAGACTGGTGCCGACGCTGTAGTTAAACGCCTCGACCGTCTGGAAGATAAACACCAGCACAGCGGTGATGGGTGGAAACGGCTTTAATGCCATCGCCACTTCATTGGAGATAGCCGGTAAGCGCCAGCTGGGCCTGCGGGTAGAGAGGAATGCGCGCCCCAGTCCGGCAATCAGGCCACAAAAGACGCTTAGCTGCACCAGACGATCAACAAAGTCCTGAACGTTTTCAGAGACCTCATCCCGGCGGGTAAAGGCCAGAGAGAGAAAGTTAAAGGTGAGGACAACAGCCGCCAGCGTAGTCAGCGCTACCGCTGCCGCCAGGAAACTACGACGTAGCTTCCCTTCCGGCAGTTTATTAATGCTGACCCAGGCCAGAAACTCTTCACTGTAGCGACGACCGACCGTCATCACCAGCAATGCCGCCAGCAGCCAGAAGACACTGCCCACGCGCCAGCCCGGCTCCCATGAGAGTGCCGCGGTATCCTGCAACTCCTGCAGGAACTCACCAATCTTCTCACCATCCAGATCCTGGCTATTGAGCAACGGTGACCAGAAGCGTGCACCAAGGATGCTGCCGGAGTTCAACGCCAGCTGGCTTTTCAGCTGATCACGACGCAGGTTAACAATCTGCGAGGAGAGCATCAGCGCGCCATTTTTAATCCCTTCTGCCTGTTTGATTTGGTCGTCGAGTTTGCCTTTCTGGCTCTCAAGCGCGTTACGCTTGCGTGTCACTTCCGGGGTTTCTTTCACCCCACTGTCGGCTTTCGGGGCCGGGCCAAGTACACCCAGCTGTGCATCGACCTGCTGGCGATCGGGTACCAGCGCCTGCCCGAGCGTATCGGCACTGCCAGAGAGTTCCAGCGCCATTTCATTCAGCTGTGTCAGCTTGTTTTCGCCGGCATCGACGGAGACCTGACTTTTAATTTTATCGAGGATCTTCTGCATTTTCGGCAGTTCCACCGCAGCATTCAGCTTCGGTGGCGCATCCTGTTCCTGAGCAGGCGTGGCCGTATTATCCGCGGCCAGCGCCAGCGCCGGGGCAAACCCCACCAGCGCCAGCATTAACAATGCAAAAAAGGATCGTATAAACATATGAGTAAGATTCCGGCAGCTTAAATCAGGCGATCTTCCCTCGCCAGTCGCGCGTAGTGTAGGGCTTTGCAAGGGAGGGCAATATAGGAATAACGGGCATTTTTTGGGGCTGATTCCGGGCGGTCAGAGGCAAAAAAGGGCCTGAAGCCTCTGACCACATTCTATTCTGGCATCCTGCTCAGCCTGCAGGCAATGCCTGTCGCGCAATACAACATGTCGGCTATTTTTACTCGACGCCGGCACTGCTGGCACCATTGCTGGCGACCTGGCCCGACTTCTGTTTTTTATAAGCCAGTGCGGCCGCAGGGACCGGTGCCGCTTTACCGGTCTCGATCCAGCTACGCAGACGGTTAGCGTCGGCGAAGTGGGTATATTTGCCAAAGGCATCCAGTACCACCAGCGCCACCGGACGATTATTAATCATGGTACGCATCACCAGGCAGTGGCCTGCCTCATCCGTGTAACCGGTTTTGGTCAGCTGAATATGCCAGTCATTTTTATAGACCAGATGGTTGGTGTTGCGGAACGGCAGCGCATAGCTCGGATGAGCAAAAACCGCCGTCTCTTCTTTCGTGGTGCTAAGCGCGCCCAGCTCCGGATATTCCCGTGTGGCTTTGAGCAACTTAACCAGGTCCTGTGCACTTGAGACGTTTTGCGTCGACAAACCGGTCGGCTCGACATAGCGGGTCTGTTTCATGCCCAGCGATCGCGCTTTCGCGTTCATTGCCCGGATAAAGGCGTTATAACCGCCCGGATAGGCGTGCGCGAGACTGGCAGCAGCACGGTTTTCCGAGGACATCAATGCCAGCAGCATCATATTACGGCGGCTGATCTGACTGTTGAGCTTCACGCGTGAGAAGACACCACGCATTTCCGGCGTCTGGCTGATATCGACAGGTATCATCTCGTTCATCGGCTGATGCGCATCCAGCACGACCATCGCCGTCATCAGCTTGGTGATCGACGCGATAGGCCTGACCCGATCCGGATGGCTGGAAAAGAGCACTTTATTGGTGGTGAGGTCGACAATCATCGCACTGCCAGAGGCGATCTGCGGCTGAGCGATAGGCGCAAGTTGCGACAGTGTGGTAGTCGCCTGCGCCGGAAGTGAAACAATCTGCCCTGAAACGAGCAGCGCCAGCGAAAGCAGAGTAAAACGAATTTTTGCAGGCATCGTAGAAAAAAACCCGGTTATGAAGATGTACTGTGTCAGACCGACACAGGCCGCCCGCCTCAGTAAACTCGCAGCGCGGGCTGGCAGCGGTATCATACGCGTAAGGTTAAGAAATTTCCTGGTGAGATTGTTTCCGGGCGTAAAAAGAGAACTGCCGCCAGAGCGGCGGCAGCGTTCTATCAGAAAAGATGCGGTCCATATCCCCACAGCACGACAGTTAATGCCAGTAACACTTCAAATACCAGCACGCCGATGGCCAGCGTTGAGCCGGAAAAGCGCAGACTCTCTTCGCGGTCGATATTCAGAAACAGGGGGATGCCGATATAGAGCAGATAGCCGGTGTAAAGCAGCGCCAGCGCACCTGCCAGCACACAGAGCCAGACCAGCGGATAGAGTGCGACAAGTCCGCTCAGGAACAGCGGCGTAGCGACGTAACCGGCAAAGACCGTACAGCGCTGAACGCCGGGACGCTGAGGGTAATCCCGCGCCATCCAGTGAATCACGCGTCCCATTACCGCCACGCCACCCAGAATAATCAGATAGAACAGAATGCCCAGCCCGATCCCGGTCGCCAGGTTAAGTTGCACATATTGCCCGTCGCCCAGATTCCAGCCCAGCTGAGTTGTTCCGATAAAGGCGCAGATCACCGGGATCGCCGCCATCAGCAGAACATGATGGGTGTAATGGTGCGATACGCTTTCATTCTCTTGCTTGATATGACGCATTTCCTGGTTCGGATGCGCCAGAAGTCCCCAGACATGGTTCATACAGTCACTCCTCTGATGCGATGGGCCGCCCGGTGATGCATGCGTCTTTGGGGGCAGCGTCTTCTCAAGTATAAACGGCAGTAAAACTTTCGTGGTGACCGGACAAAAAAACAGCGTAAATAAACCCCTCCATCGTGCACGGGCGGAAGGGAGGCCAAATCGCGTATAGACTGAAAGAAACCATCACCCAATGCACAGGGAGAGTCATTTTGCATCTGGATATCAACGCATTAATTACACAGTACGGCTATCTGGCACTTTTTATTGGCTGTATTGCCGAAGGGGAAACATTTACATTGCTGGGCGGCGTGGCCGCGCATGAGGGGCTGCTGCATTACGTGGGCGTGGTGCTGGCCGCGATGAGTGGCGGCATTGTCGGCGATCAGTTGCTCTACTGGGTAGGCCGCCGCTGGGGCACGCGCATCCTGCGCCGCTTTAAAAAGCATCAGGATAAAGTGGTCAAGGCGAACCGACTGATTAAACGCCGTCCCAGCCTGTTTGTGATTGGCGTGCGTTTTATGTATGGCTTCCGGCTGATTGGCCCAATTATTATCGGTGCCAGCCGCCTTAATCCAATGAAATTTTTCATTCTTAACGTTATCGGAGCGGCCATCTGGGCCGTGATTTTCGTGACCCTCGGCTATTTCGCGGGTGGCATCATCGCGCCGTGGCTGCACAAACTCGATCAGCATCTGAAACATCTGCTGTGGCTGGTGGGCGCGGTCATCTTTGCCTTTGTGCTGCGCTGGTTCATCCGCCGCTGGCATAACCGTCGGGCCGATCAGGAATAAATGAAATAAACAACGCCGTTGCCAGCAGGCGTCACTGGCAGTGAACGTCAGCAGGGTCGCCAGACACGCATCAGCGCCCGGGCACCCTGCTGACCACGTCGTCAGTTTCACCTTCCCTGTTCTACGCGCTTTCCCTTCCCTGCCTTATTCAACCTTACGTTAACCATCTGTGCCCAACCGAAGCCGCATCGAATAGCTCAGCTATAGTTAGCAGGGACACTGACAGGGAGATGAGAATGAGTAAGGTAAAACGTAAGATTGAAGACCACGGTGTCATTGGCGATTTGCGCACCTGTGCGCTGATCGCCAATGACGGCACCATTGATTATCTTTGCTGGCCTGAACTTGACAGCCCGTCGGTCTTTGCCGCCCTGCTCGATAGCGATGACGCCGGACTTTTCTCTCTGGCTCCTGACTGGCCCAATGCACGACGTCAGCAACTCTACCTGCCCGACACCAACATCCTGCAGACCCGCTGGCTGGATGATGAAGGCGTGGCAGAAATCACCGACTACATGCCGATTTGTGATGACAGGGATAAGATGCCGCGCCTGATCCGTCGGCTCAAAATGGTCCGCGGCAGTGCCACCTTTCAGATGCGCTGTTCGCCCCGCCACGACTATGCCCGGGCGCAGACCCGTGCAGAAGCGCATAATGGCTGTATCGACTTTCATGCTGAGGGCCAGCCGTCGCTGCGCCTTGCAGCCTCGGTGGTGATGACGCTGGAGGATGAGAGTGCGACAGCCCACTTCACGTTACAGCCCGGCGAATATGCGCAGTTCGAATTTGGCAGCGTGGATGATGCGCATATCGAAGCGCTGGCCACTGAACACTGCTTTGAAGAGACACTGAATTACTGGCGACACTGGAGCAGCCACAGCACCTATCAGGGACGCTGGCGTGAAATGGTGCAGCGTTCGGCGCTGGTCCTGAAGCTCCTGACTTCGTATCAGCACGGCTCCATTGCGGCGGCGGCAACGTTTGGTCTGCCTGAAGAACTGGGTGGCGAACGCAACTGGGACTATCGCGCCTCCTGGATCCGCGACGCGTCCTTCAGCATGTATGCGCTGATGCGGCTGGGTTATATCGATGAAGCTAAACACTTTACTCACTGGGTGGGTCGCTGCGTTGAAAACAGCCATCATGATGAGATGCGCCTGCAGGTGATGTACCGTCTCGACAGCGGCACTGAGTTGCATGAGATGGAATTACTGAATCTCTCCGGCTATGCCGACTCCCGACCGGTGCGCATCGGCAATGATGCCTGGCAGCAGACGCAACTCGATATCTATGGCGAACTGATGGATGCGGTCTATCTGGCCAACAAATATGGCGAGGCGATCTCTCAGCGCGGCTGGCAACATGTGGTCAAAATGATCGACTGGCTAAGCGATAACTGGGATCAGCCCGATGCCGGTATCTGGGAGATGCGCGGCGAACCGGAGCATTTCCTGCATTCACGTCTGATGTGCTGGGTAGCGATGGATCGTGCGCTGCGTCTCGGCATGAAGCGATCCCTGCCGATGCCTTACGAGCGCTGGGATCGGGCACGCCGTGAGATCCGCGAAGATATCTGGGCGAACTTCTGGAACAGCGAACGCGGTCACTTCTCTTCGACCCGGCATGGCGAATACCTTGACGCCTCCATGCTGCTGATGCCGCTTGTACGCTTTGTTGGTGCCACCGATCCGGACTGGATTGCCACACTGGATGCGATCAAAGCCAACCTGGTCAGTGATGGTATGGTGAGGCGTTACAATACGCATGAGACGCCCGCCGACGGTCTTAAAGGATCGGAAGGCTCGTTTGGCGCCTGCTCTTTCTGGTATGTCGAATGTCTGGCACGCGCAGGGCGGATTCAGGAGGCGCATTTTGAATTCGAGAAGTTGCTGAGCTACGCCAATCCGCTGGGCCTTTATGCCGAGGAGTTTGACAGTCACGGCCATGCGCTGGGGAATACACCGCAGGCGCTGACACATCTGGCGTTGATCAGTGCCGCCTTTTTCCTGAACCGCAAACTCAGTGGCGAACAGACGCAGTGGCAACCTTAATCGGTGGTAACCCCGGAAAGCCCCATTTTTACCCTCCTGATTCACGGAAATGCGCTAACATCCGCGCTGAAATTACGTAAAGTATTGCAGGGAGGTTAAAATCCCGATTCACAACGTCAGTTTAATGAACATATAATGCGCAGCAGGTCACATTGGCCAGCATGAATTCGACACACTGAACAGCCTGAAATATGGCGATAAAGAATTGTAAAATATGAAAATCATTCGCGCTTTCGCTTCAATCGCACTGGCTCTGGCGGCGTTCAGCCAGTCAGCCTTTGCTGTGGTTTACCCGTTGCCGCCGGCCAACAGCCGTCTGATCGGGGAAAATATCGAAATTACTGTTCCTGAAGACAGCAAACTGCCGCTGGAAGCTTTTGCGGCACAGTACCAGATGGGCCTCAGCAATATGCTGGAAGCCAATCCGGGCGTTGACGTTTATCTGCCAAAGGCTGGCAGCAAAATGATCATCCCACAGCAGCTGATCCTGCCTGACGCACCGCGTGAAGGCATTGTGATTAACAGCGCGGAGATGCGTCTTTACTACTACCCGAAGGGCAGCAAAACCGTCGTGGTTCTGCCAATTGGTATCGGTGAACTGGGTAAAGATACGCCGATCAGCTGGACTACCGCGGTAGAACGTAAGAAAGATGGCCCGACCTGGACGCCAACCAAAGGTATGCATGCGGACTACGCGGCTCGCGGCGAAACGCTGCCAGCGGTGTTCCCGGCAGGCCCGGATAACCCAATGGGCCTTTACGCGCTTTACATTGGTCGTCTCTATGCGATTCACGGCACCAACGCCAACTTCGGCATCGGCCTGCGCGTGAGCCATGGCTGTGTGCGTCTGCGTGCTGACGATATCAAATGGCTGTATCAGAATGTGCCGGTTGGCACACGCGTACAGTTCGTTGATCAGCCCGTGAAAGCGACTGTAGAGCCGGACGGTTCACGTTATGTGGAAGTGCATAACCCACTGTCGACCACTGAAGAGCAGTTCAACTCACGTGAGCTGGTGCCGATTACCCTGACTCAGGCCGTGAGCAAAATTGTGGTTGATGCCAGCGTGAATCAGGATCAGGTTAATGCCGCGATTCAGAGCCGTACCGGTATGCCAGTAAAAGTGAATGGTGTGGAAAACAATGTCCAGACTGCGCCTGTTCCGGTACCCGAAAATTCACAGGCTGCTCCTCAGGAAGAGCCAATGACGCCGGTAACGCCACAGGGTGCAAGCAGCGATGCTACTCAGCCGCAGCAGCCGCAGCAGCCAGCCACTGAGCCAGCTGCACCTGCCGCGCCGGTAACACCTGCAGCGCCAGCAGCAGCGGCAAATACCAGCTCGTAATTGTCACTCTGCCTTCTGAAGCCAGCGCCTGTCGCTGGCTTTTTTATTGCCTGCATAAAGGCAAATTGACGAATATTTCTCCTCTCCTTCCCCACGTGACCATCATTAATCTGTCATATAAAGCGCGTATCACACTCCGTTAACCCGATGCATATCAGCATCCGGCATCAGCCATATGAGGTACACCATGAGCGAAAACAGTCTCTCCTCCTCATCAGCCCAGGGACGGCCCGATTTCAACGGCAAGGGCAGTCGCTTCAGCAAGCCGCTATTTTTTATTCTGCTGGTCGCCGGACTGGCCTTCGCCGGACTCAACCTGGTCAATGACGTCGAACAGACCAATATGCCGGTCACCAGCTATCTGCCGTTCTTTCTGCTGGGACTGGCGTTGCTGATTGCGCTCGGCTTTGAGTTCGTCAACGGTTTCCACGATACCGCCAATGCAGTTGCTACAGTGATTTACACTCACTCGCTCACGCCCGGCGTCGCGGTGGTCTGGTCCGGTTTCTGTAACTTTATGGGCGTGCTGCTCTCCAGCGGCGTGGTTGCATTTGGCATTATCTCGCTGCTGCCGGTCGAGCTGATCCTGCAGGCCAGCAGCGGCAACGGCTTCGCCATGGTCTATGCGTTGCTTTTCTCCGCCATTATCTGGAATCTCGGCACCTGGTATTTCGGCCTGCCGTCGTCGTCGTCGCATACCCTGATTGGCTCGATTATTGGCGTCGGGGTTGCCAACGCCATGCTGCACGGGCGCAGCGGTGTGAGCGGCGTAGACTGGGATCAGGCGCTGAAGGTGGGCTACGCTCTGCTACTGTCACCGGTGGTCGGCTTTGTCTGCGCCGGGCTGTTGCTCTGGGTAATGAAGATCTTTATCCGCAATCGGCAGCTTTATCAGGCGCCAAAAAGCGATCAACCACCACCGGTCTGGATTCGTGGCCTGCTAATCCTGACCTGTACCGGCGTCTCATTTGCGCACGGCTCCAACGATGGGCAGAAAGGGATGGGGCTGATTATGCTGATCCTGGTCGGTACCATGCCGATCGCCTACGCCCTCAACCGATCGCTGCCTGCCGATCAGATCCCACGCGTAGCCGCGCTGACTGAAGTGACCGCGCATCAGCTGTTGCAGCTGCAACCGGCGACGGCGAACCCGCCGGCGGCCCGCGACGTGCTGACCGGCTTTGTCGGCAGTAACCAGATGAATGCCGATGTGTTGCCGGCGCTGGCGAGGACGCTGAACGAGGTAGGCGATCAGATTCGCCGTTACGGCTCCATGGACAATATTCCTGCTCAGGCGGTGACCAACACCCGCAACCAGATGTATCTGGCCTCAGAGTCGATTAAGCATCTGCAAAACACGAAAGTTGCAATGCCACAGGAGACGGAACGCAACCTTAAGGCGGTGAAAGCGGAACTCGACAGCGCCACCCGCTTTATCCCGATGTGGGTGAAAGTGGTGGTGGCGATTGCGCTGGGTCTTGGCACCATGGTGGGCTGGCGCAGAATTGTGGTGACAGTGGGAGAACGAATTGGGAAAACGCACCTGAGCTATGCGCAGGGTGCCAGCGCCGAACTGGTGGCGATGATGACGATAGGCGCAGCGGATGGCTTTGGCCTGCCGGTGTCGACTACACATGTGCTGTCGTCTGGCGTGGCAGGCACCATGGCGGCCAACCGCTCAGGTCTGCAGTTTTCAACCTTGCGTAATCTGGCTGTCGCCTGGATATTAACACTGCCGGTTTCTATTCTGCTTTCCGCCCTGCTCTACTGGCTGTTTACCCATTTCTGATGCATCTCTGGCTCACCACCAGTCAGGGGGTGAGCCAATGCTGACCATAATCAGGCGCTGAGCCGTTGTTGCCCATAGAGCCGCAGCGTAATCAGTAATGCGCCCAGCACCATCATCGCAGCAGCCAGATAAACCGACTGCATTCCCCAGTGTCCGATAAACAGTCCCGCCACCGGGCCGGTTAAACCCAGCCCAAGATCGAGGAAAGCGGAATAGGTTCCCAGCGCCGAGCCCTGATCCTGACGCTCAACCCTTTTTACCGCCTCAACACCCAGCGCCGGAAAGACCAGCGAAAAACCGCTGCCGGTCAGGAATGCGCCCACGCCCACCAGCCAGGCGCTATCCGCCTGCCAGATAATCAGCAGTCCCAGACACTCCAGCAGAAAAGAGAATAGCGACACATGCAATCCACCAAAGCGGGTAATAAAGCGACCAAACCCCAGCCGCACCAGCACAAAACCCAGGCTGAACAGCGTTAGCGCATAGGCTGCGCCCTGCCAGTCACGACTGGCAAAATAGAGGGTAATAAAGGTCGCGATGACGCCAAAACCGATCGTGCCGAAGCCCAGCGCCAGACCATAAAGCCAGACGCGGGAGAAGACGCGGTGAAACGGAATGCGCTCGCCGACGCTGACGGTGACCGACGGTTTGCGGCTGGCCATCAGATAACCGGCGACGCCCATCAGCGCAATCAGTCCGGCAAATCCACTCATGCCAAATTGATTGTTGAGCAGCACGCCCAGCGGTGCACCCACAGCCATCGCCAGATACGTGGCGACACCGTTCCAGGAGATGACGCGCGCGGTCTGCAACGGCCCGACGATATTCATGCCCCACAGCGTAGAGCCCGTGCTGCTGAAGCTTTCGCCTACCCCGAGAAACAGTCGCCCGATAGCCAGCAGCGCCAGACTCAGCCACGGCCAGCTGCTCAGCATTGCGGCCACGATAGTCAGCACCCCGCTCATGCCGCAGCAGAGCAGTCCCAGCATCACCACCCGTTTTGGCCCCAGCCGATCGGCCAGACGGCCCGACTGCGGACGACTGAGCAGCGTCGCAAAATATTGAATGCTGATAATCAGTCCGGCAATAAAGGAGCTGAAGCCAAGATGATTGTTGACAAAGCCCGGCAGTACGGCCAGCGGCAGTCCGACGGAGAGATAACAGAAGAAAGTGAAGATAATAACGGAGAGGATTCGTTTGTTGAGCTGGCTGTTGCTCAGTACAGCGGTGTCAGACATAGCAGGCTAGTGGTATAGGAAATTTTGCCCACTATACCGTCAGGTCGCGAAGGGGTCGCCTGATTTTTTATCACAAACCGTGAACAATCGCGTGACGATCGATTGCCTGCGCAATATCGCCGGAGTTTTTTAACGCGCGGATTTCACTGAATAAGCCATCGGCTTCGCCATAGGCTTTGCGCAGATAACCCAGCCACTGTTTGATACGCGCCACGTGATAGAGGCCGGTATCGCCCTGCTTCTCCAGCCGGCTGTACTTCTGCAGTAACCGCACCACATCCGTCCAGGACATCGGTGGTTCGTTGTATTTCACCACCCGGCTCAGGTTGGGGATGTTCAGTGCACCACGGCCAATCATTACCGCACTGCAGCCCGTCACTGCCATACAATTTTGCGCGCTTTGCCAGTCCCAGATCTCGCCGTTGGCAATCACCGGAATGCGCAGCCGCTGACGAATCTCGCCAATTGCCTGCCAGTTGATCGCCTCTGCGCGATAGCCTTCTTCTTTGGTCCGCCCATGCACCGTCAGCTCGCTGGCTCCCGCCTGCTGAACCGCATCGGCAATCTCCAGACTGCGGGCACTGGAATCCCAGCCGAGCCGCACTTTTACCGTTACCGGTAAATCCGCAGGGACGGCTTCACGCATCGCTTTCGCGCCGCGATAAATCAGATCGGGATCTTTAAGAAGGGTCGCGCCGCCTCCGCTGCCGTTGACCAGTTTAGAGGGACACCCACAGTTGAGATCAACACCCCAGGAACCCAGCTCCACCGCGCGTGCGGCGTTCTCGGCTAACCATTCGGGATGCTGCCCCAGCAGCTGCATACGCACCCGCGTGCCTGAAGGCGTGCGGCTGGCGTTATGCAGTTCGGGGCAGAGACGGTAGAAAGATTTTACCGGCAGCAGTTGATCGACCACGCGCAAAAACTCAGTGATGCAGAGATCGTAGTCGTTCACTTCCGATAACAGCTGGCGCACCAGTGAATCCAGCACGCCCTCCATCGGCGCCAGTAAAACCCTCATACTCAGACGTTACCGGTACGCTTCGCGGCTGCCGGACGACGTGGACGCGACGCGGGCTTATCGCCCTGAGGCGCGGCCTGGCTCTGACGACGCGCCTGAGGACGCTTGTCGCCGGATGAAGATGAACGCGATGCGCCTGCACCCTGTCCGCCCTGACCACGACCCCGGCCGCCGCCACCTGCACCGCCGCGAGACTGCTGCTGACGACCATTAATGATCGGCTCCGCTTTGATGCTCGGATCGGGTTCATAACCTTCAACGGCCAGACGCGGGATTTCACGCTTCAGCAGACGCTCAATATCACGCAGCAGTTTATGCTCATCGACGCAGACCAGCGACAGTGCGACACCGGTCGCGGCTGCACGACCTGTACGGCCAATACGGTGAACATAATCTTCGGCGACGTTAGGCAGCTCGTAGTTCACGACGTGTGGCAGCTCTTCAATATCCAGGCCACGGGCCGCGATATCGGTCGCAACCAGCACGCGAATGCCGCCTGACTTAAAGTCGGCCAGCGCACGGGTACGTGCACCCTGGCTCTTGTTGCCATGAATGGCTGCAGCACTGATGCCATCTTTGCCCAGTTGCTCGGCAAGGTGGTTCGCGCCGTGTTTGGTACGGGTGAAGACCAGCACCTGCTGCCAGTTACCTTCGCCAATCAGCTGCGACAACAGTTCACGCTTGCGCTTCTTATCAACGAAAGCGACCTGCTGCGCAACCTGCTCAGAGGCGGTATTGCGGCGAGCCACTTCAATCATTTCCGGATTGGTCAGCAGTTTCTCAGCCAGACCTTTAATCTCATCAGAGAAGGTGGCAGAGAACAGCAGGTTCTGACGTTTCGCCGGCAGGCGCGCCAGCACACGACGGATATCATGGATAAAGCCCATATCCAGCATGCGGTCCGCTTCATCCAGCACCAGAACTTCGACCTGTGACAGGTCAACGGCATTCTGTTGCGCCAGATCCAGCAGGCGACCTGGTGTTGCGACCAGAATATCAACGCCGCCACGCAGCTTGACCATCTGGGGATTGATGCTGACACCACCAAACACCACCATCGAACGCAGCGAAAGATACTTGCTGTAGTCGCTGACGTTTTCACCGACCTGCGCCGCGAGTTCACGGGTTGGGGTCAGGATCAGGGCGCGCACCGGGCGACGACCGCGGATTGGCGTGGCAGTGGCTGAGAGTTTCTGTAACAGGGGTAAAGTAAAGCCGGCCGTTTTGCCGGTGCCGGTCTGGGCACTCGCCAGCAGATCGCGGCCAGCCAGCACCACAGGAATCGCCTGGCGCTGGATAGGTGTAGGTTCGCTGTAGCCTTGTTCGGCGACCGCGCGCAAAATATCGGCACTCAGGCCGAGAGAGTCAAAAGACATTACGTGATTTACTCCGGTCCGCTCTGGCCGTGATTCACGGTGTAGTTTTCAGAGGGATAATGACGCCAGCTGGGGCTGACGCGTGAAAAGGGCACAAACTACGATGCGTAAGCGAGCGAGTGTATCAGCTTTATAGACAGTGTGCGAGATAGCTCACATTTACTGACACAACTTAATAGCCTGAAAACAGGAAGGCCACCTTCCGGTGGCCTTCAACTTAACTACGTTTGTTTTCGATTCGCCGCGGCGGCTCTTTCGCCAGCAGCGAGACCAGCGCCGGACCCAGCAACATCACTACGCCGAGACAGGCCAGCAGCAGGTTGTTGTGGTAAATTCGCGACACCAGGAACAGTGTCATCATGGCAGCGCCAAAGTAGTAAGTGGTGGTCGCTTCTTCAAGATAATCGCCGAGAGTACGTAAACGTGGGATGCGCTGTGTTACCAGCATGGCAACAAAAACCAGTGCATACATCGCCACCAGCGTACTGCAGACATCAACCAGAGCCTTGTGCTTCCAGCCCCAGATCAGCGCAGCGATCACCAGTAAATGCATAGCAATATGCAATAACGTTTGACCCGTGATGATTTGAATACGATTAGACCATTTCATTCAGTTCTCCTGGCAGACCCAACAGGTCGCCCAAGTGCTACCGGCAGAAGCCGGAAACGATTTCCTCAATGTAAAACAATTTTCGGATAACGCCCTAATTATTGCCCTCTTTCACCACCCATTTGTGACAAAGACTACACTTTGATTCTGATGATGATGAAAAGGAGTGCGTCGCGAGTATGCCACAAAACACGCAAGGATTTTCAATAAAAGTCCTGACGATCAATACACATAAGGGTTTCGCCCCGTTTAATCGCCGATTCATCCTGCCCGAATTACGCGACGCCGTTCGCGCAACAGAGGCGGATGTGGTCTTTCTCCAGGAGGTAATGGGCACGCATGCTATCCACGCCCTTAATCATGAGGCGTGGCCCGATTCTCCGCATTATGAGTTTCTGGCCGACACCATATGGAACGATTTCGCCTATGGGCGAAATGCGGTCTATCCGGAGGGACATCATGGCAATGCGGTGCTGTCACGCTTCCCCATCACCGAATATGAAAACCGGGATATCTCGGTGGCAGGCAGTGAAAATCGCGGCATGCTGCACTGCCAGATTGCCTTGCCGGAACCGCACGGCACGCTGCATGTCATCTGCGTACATCTGGGCCTGAAAGAAGCGCATCGTCACGCGCAGATGAAGAAAATATGTGAAATGGTTAACTCGCTGCCGCCCGACGCACCGGTCGTCGTGGCGGGTGATTTCAACGACTGGCAGCGACGCGCTAACTCAATTTTAAAACAGGGTGCGGGTTTGAAAGAGGTATTCAGCATGAAAACCGGACGCCCGGCGCGGACCTTTCCGGCACGCTTCCCGATCCTGCGACTTGACCGCATCTATGTGCGCAACGCCACGGTCAGTCATCCGTGGGCACTGCCACGTAAACCCTGGTCACATCTGTCGGACCATGCACCGCTGGCCGTGGAGATCCACCTATGAATTTTAGCTGGCAGGAAGGCAACCGGCTGCTGTTGCTGGAAAATGGCGAAGCGTTTTTCCCGCGCGTCTTTGGCGCGATTCAGCGGGCAGAACGCACGGTATTAATCGAAACCTTTATTCTGTTTGAGGATGAGGTAGGCAACGCTCTGCACCGTGAGCTGCTGGCTGCGGCACAGCGCGGCGTGCGGGTTGAAGTGATGGTCGATGGTTATGGCTCCGCTGAACTCTCAGATAAATTTGTGAACAGCCTGACCAGCGCGGGCGTACGTTTCATCTATTACGATCCCCGTCCGCTGGTGATGGGGATGCGCACCAACGTATTTCGCCGTCTGCACCGCAAAACCGTGGTGGTGGATGATGTCGTCGCCTTTGTGGGCGGCATCAACTTTTCGGCTGAACACAACACCGATTATGGCCCGGAGGCAAAACAGGATTACTCAGTGCAGGTCAAAGGCCCGGTTGTGGCCGATATTGCCCGCTATCTGCAACAGGCGATTGGCAGCGAGCAGCCTACCCGCCGCTGGTGGGGCTCGCGTTCTCATCGTCCGGCAGTGAACGCTACACCTGGCGATGCCCAGGTGCTCTATGTCTATCGCGATAACGACGAGCATCGCGACGACATCGAAGTGCATTATCTTGAGATGCTGCGCGAGGCGAAGCGGGATGTCATTATTGCCAACGCCTACTTCTTTCCTGGCTACCGGCTGCTGCGTGAGATGCGTAATGCCGCACAGCGTGGCGTCCGGGTACGCCTGATCGTTCAGGGCGAGCCAGATATGCCGATAGTAAAAGTGGGTGCGGAGCTGCTCTATAACTATCTGGTCGATGGCGGCGTCGAAGTGTATGAATATATTCGTCGTCCGCTGCACGGCAAGATTGCTGTAAAAGACGATCACTGGGCCACCGTCGGCTCCAGCAATCTCGATCCGCTCAGCCTCTCTTTAAACCTGGAAGCCAACCTGATCATTCACGATCATCCCTTTAATCAGACGCTGCGTGACAACCTCGAAGCGCTGCTGGCCAACGATTGCAAGCGCGTCCAGGAGGAGCACCTGCCACCGCGAAACTGGTGGCAACTGAGTAAAAGCGTGGTGGTGTTTCACTTCCTGCGCCATTTCCCGGCCATCGCGGGCTGGCTTCCGGCGCATACGCCCTTGCTGGCTCAGGTGAGTCCGCCGGTACAACCTGAAATGGAAACGCAGGATCGCGTTGAAGCTGATAATCCGGGAGCAAAATCCTGATGGCAAAAAAACATCCACGCTGGCAACTGGCGAAAAAAATCCTCACCGTACTGTTTTTCATCGCGGTGGTGGTTTTGCTGGTGGTTTATGCCCGCAAAGTGAACTGGGAAGATGTTTATAACGTCATCGTTAATTACAACCGTTTTGTGGTGCTGACCGCCGCCGGACTGGTGGTGCTGAGTTACCTGGTGTATGGCTGCTATGACCTGATTGGCCGCGCCTACTGCGGCCACAAACTGGCGAAGCGTCAGGTGATGCTGGTGTCGTTTATCTGTTATGCCTTTAACCTGACGCTGAGCACCTGGGTCGGCGGTGTGGCGATGCGCTACCGGCTTTACTCCAGACTCGGTCTCGATAGCGGCACCATCACCCGCATCTTCTCCCTGAGCATCGCGACCAACTGGCTGGGCTATATTCTGCTGGCGGGCGTGGTGTTCAGTGCCGGCATGGTCTCGATCCCCAGCGGCTGGTTTATCGGCGAGACCACACTGCGGTTGATTGGCGGGGTTCTGCTGGTACTGGTGGCGGTTTATCTCTGGGCCTGCGCTTTCTCAAAGCAGCGGCGCTGGACGGTAAAAGGCCAGACGCTGCAGCTGCCTTCGCTGCGCATGGCGCTGCTGCAGTTCGCAGTGTCCTGCGCCAACTGGATGGTGATGGGCGCGATTATCTGGCTGCTGCTGGGACGTGACACAGGCTATCCGATGGTGCTGGGCGTGCTGCTGATCAGCAGTATCGCGGGCGTAATCGTGCATATTCCGGCGGGTATTGGCGTGCTGGAAGCGGTTTTCCTGGCGCTGCTCAGCGGTCAGCACGTCTCGCATGGCACCATTATTGCGGGCCTGCTGGCGTATCGCGTGCTCTACTTTATCCTGCCGCTGCTGTTAGCGCTGGTGCTCTATCTGGGGCTGGAGAGTCGGGCGAAGCATCTGCGTCAGAAGAACGAACAGAAATTGCAGAAGTCGTAAAAAAAGGGAGGCGCAGATAATGCGCCTCCCTGCTAATGACTCACTGACTTAACGGCGGTTGCCGAAAATCCGCAGCAGCATCAGGAACAGGTTGATGAAGTCGAGATAGAGCGTCAGTGCACCCATAATCGAGTAGCGACGCAGGTTCTCCGTGTCGCGGGCATCGATCTGCTCACCAATATTTTTCAGCTTCTGCGTGTCATACGCCGTTAATCCCACGAACACCACCACGCCGATATAGGTAATCGCCCACATCAGCGCCGGGCTTTTCAGCCAGAAGTTCACCAGCGACGCCAGTACAATGCCAATCAGCGCCATAAACAGCAGGCTGCCAAAACGGCTCAGATCGCGTTTGGTGGTGTAGCCGTAGAAGCTCATCGCACCAAACATCCCCGCCGTAACAAAGAAGGTGCTGGCGATGGAGGAGTAGGTGTAAACCAGGAAGATACTCGCCATGGTCAAGCCGGTGAGGGCCGAATAGAGCATAAACAGTCCGGTAGCCACTGCCCCACTCAGGCGATGCACCATACCTGACAGGAAAAAGACCAGTGCCAGCTGCACGATAATCAGCCCGAAGAAAGTGATGCGATTGGCAAACACCATCTCCATCACTGCAGGCGTGCGCGCAGCATACCAGGAGACAAACGCGGTCAGTAACAGACCACAGGTCATCCAGCCATAAACCTGCGCCATATAGGCTTGTAAACCGCGAGATGCGGATTGAACGATGGAATCATTTCTTGGATATCGGTCCATGATGCACCTCTTGTTAGACGGATGAACAGATGCGCTCCCAACCGGGAGACATGCCAGAGGCTAAGTGTGGCACAGCTCAGCTCAACTGCGCCACAACATGCCGCTTAACGGCGCGACAGGCACTGCTGATAGCGGCTGTCAACACGCTGCGCAAACCACGCCGTGGTCAGATTACGGGTGATTTTCGGGCTTTCCAGCTTGATGCCCGGCAGCATTTCACGCGGGAGTTTGCGACCCGCCATTTTGTCCGCCAGGGTAAAGACCTGTTTCCAGAGTTCACTGTCGCTGAACGACGCTTTTTCCCCTTTCTCCAGATCGCGGCGAATATCGCTGTTGCTCATGTCGATCTGCTTCGACAGTGTGCGCACCGCGAGTTCAGTTCCCCCTGCCGCATCCGATCCATAAAGAATCAGATCCCCATCCAGCGCCAGCTTCATGCCGGTGGCGCGTGACACCGCCGCCTGGAAGGCCGCATTGCGACTGGCGTACCAGCCCGCATTGTAATCGGCAAAGCGGTAGAGCGGCTGACTGTAGTCAGCCGGGTAGCCGAGCAGATGCATAGTGCCGAAGTAGATTCCGCCGTGACGGGTAAAGACTTCGCGGCGGATGGTGCCATCGATCGGCCACGGGTAGCCTTTGGCGTGTGCTTCGGCAAACGCAATGCTGACCTGCATCGGCCCGCCGGTGTGGATTGGGTTGAGATTACCGAACAGCGTCTGGCCCATCGGCACCATGTCGATCAGGTCATCAAAGATAGCGCTGAGATCTTTTTCACTGCGCACCTTGTCCAGACGGGCCGCGTAACTTTCCCCGGTCGGCGACCTGATCAGCAGTGCGGTGCGCACCAGGAAGGCCGGCACATGCACCTGCGCCGCACGGCGGTTGATCTCGCCCCAGGCAATTTTTGGCAGGCCCGGTACGGCGGCCTCCGCGCTGAAGTTGCTCTCCTGATCCGCTACGGCGATGACTGCGCAGAGATTACTGGCGCTGGGATCGATCTGCTGCGTGCGGAAGGTGGTGTAGATGTCGTCGCTCCATGCGGCTTTATTACTGACGTGAGACGGCAGCAGTCGCTGGATCTGCGCTTTGACATCTTCGGGCTGCCGCACGGGCGCCTCAGGGGTTTTCTTGCTGCTACAACCCACCAGCACCAGCGCGGCGACCAGTGTCAGACGTTGCAGAATCGGGGTGGATGACATGCCTGTCCTCAGAATGAACGAAAGCCCTACTCTACCATTGCCAGCGTTTCGCAGGCAGGCGAGAACTGAACTAAGGTTACCTTTTTTAACGTTAAAGGAACTTACGATGTTTAAACTCTGGCCTGTTGCGGCCTTCAGCCTGTTATTAACCGGCTGCGGCGCCAATAATACGCCTGCCCAGGTGCAGTCACCGGGCGCGCCCACCTCCTCCTCGCTTAAGGTGCTGGAGACGGGTGCCAGCGTGATGCAGTCACGTCCGCCTATCGACGCCATTAACACCTATCTCGATGGCTTCCATTTTTATAACGGCGACAGGAACGGTCAGATGGAGGCGCACCACTATGTCACCGTGCTGAACGACGATGTGATGCAGGCGGTGATTTACGACGGCAATACGCGCGACGCACGGCTGATGGGCGTGGAGTACATTATCAGCGAACGGCTGTTTAAGACCCTGCCGCCGGAAGAGAAGAAACTGTGGCACAGCCATCAGTATGAGGTGAAATCGGGCACGCTGATTGCGCCGGGCTTACCCGCCGCCGCCGACCATGCCCTGATGACACGCATCGCGAACACCTACGGAAAGACCTGGCACACCTGGCACACGGATCGTGATAAAACGCTGCCAATTGGCATTCCGGCCTTGATGATGGGCTTTACAGCGGATGGTCAGATGGATTCGCGACTGCTGGCAGACCGCGATCGCCGCTTTGACGTCGACAGTAAACAGATCCGTGCCGAACGAGCGGATATCGTAGCGCATCCGGCGGCACCGGGCGCCAATGCCTGGGAAAAGGGTCAGGTTATTCAGCTGAAGCGCACCACTGGCGGTGGTGAACACAGCCACGGCCAGACCGGGTTTGGCCCGGCGGAGCAGCTAAAGCAGCCTTAAGCGACGTGATAAGCGTGTTTTCTGGCAGTGGCGTGTGGATACACAGAGGAGACTCAGCGGGCGAAAAGGGTCTGGCCCGCTGAGCCATTAACGCCGCCTTAGTCCCAGCGCTGAGCTGCCTGGTGATCGCTGTCGCGGGCGTCCACCCAGCGATCGCCCTGCTCAGTCGCTTCACGCTTCCAGAAGGGGGCGCGGGTTTTCAGGTAATCCATGATGAACTCTGCGGCAGAAAAGGCGCTGCTGCGATGCGCACTGGTCACACCCACCAGCACGATTTCATCGCCGGGAAACAGTTCGCCGACGCGATGAATCACGGTAACCCGCTGCAGTGGCCAGCGTTCGCGCGCCGCATCCACAATCTCCTGCAGCGCTTTTTCGGTCATGCCGGGATAGTGCTCCAGCATCAACGCCGCCACGTTATCACCCAGATTGTGGTTGCGGACTTTGCCGGTAAAGGTTACCACCGCACCATCTTCATCACAGGCCGCCAGCCAGCGATACGCTTCCGCCATATCAAAGGGTGCAGGGCCAACGCGAATCTGCGTTTCCATCTCAGCCTCCGGTCACGGGCGGGAAAAAGGCGACTTCATCCCCGGCGTGCAGCGGATGCGTCATCGGCACCAGCGTCTGATTGACCGCCGCCAGCAGTTTGCCTGACTCCAGCGCCAGCGCCCAGCGATCGTTGCGGTCGGCCAGCGCACTGCGCAGCGTGGCCACATCCGGGTAATCAGCACCGACCTCAAGTGATGCCGTGCCGGTCAGCTCACGCACCTGGGCAAAAAACAGCACCTTAATCATGCGCGACCGCCTGGAAATCGCCGCTTTTACCGCCGCTCTTGCTGATTAAACGCAACTGATCGATGACGATATCTTTCTGTACCGCTTTGCACATGTCGTAGATGGTGAGGGCGGCAACCGAGGCGGCCGTCAGCGCTTCCATCTCGACGCCGGTTTTGCCGGTGAGGCGACAGAGCGTGGTAATGCGAACCCGATTATGATCCGGTTCCGCTTCCAGATTCACTTCCACTTTGCTCAGCATCAGCGGATGACAGAGCGGAATCAGCTCCCAGGTGCGTTTTGCTGCCTGAATCCCGGCGATGCGCGCCGTGGCAAAGACATCCCCTTTGTGGTGGCTGCCTTCCATAATCATCTGCAGCGTTTCAGGCTGCATCAGCACCAGCACTTCTGCCCGCGCTTCGCGCACGGTTTCAGCCTTGGCGGAGACATCCACCATGTGCGCTTCGCCCGCGGCGTTAATGTGTGTGAGTTGAGACATACTTACCGTTCTTACCGTTTCTTCAGATGTGAGACAAAATTACAGGGCGCGGTGCGCGCATCAAGCTGGTCAGCAATAATCCGCTCCCAGGCAGTACGGCAGGCGCTGGTTGATCCCGGCACAGCCAGAATCAGCGTCCCGTTAGCCAGACCGGCAACGGCGCGCGACTGCAATGTTGAACCGCCAATCTCTTCATAGGAGACCATCCGGAACAGTTCGCCAAAGCCGTCAATCTCGCGATCAAACAGTGGCAGCAGGGCTTCCGGGGTGCTGTTTTTCAGGTTAAAGCCGGTGCCGCCATTAATAATCACCACCTGTACATCTTCACTGGCGATCCAGCGCGACACGGTGGCGCGGATGCGGTAGAGATTATCCGGCACGATGGCGTGATCAACCACCTCATGGCCCGCTTCTGCTGCCGCCTCGCGCAGGTAGTCGCCGGAGGTATCGTTGCTGGCATCGCGGCGATCTGACACCGTCATCACCGCCATCTGCAATGCCTGAAATTCGCTGGCTGGTTTACCCATACTTCCTCCTGAAATTAGCCGCCAATGTATGAGAGATTCTGTGTGATGCCGGTGTTGCCCTGATGCAGGAAGTGGGTCTGCTTTTTCTGCCCCAGGCTGCTGGCAATGCGCGCCTGCAGTTCGGCCTGCTGCTCATCGGACGCCAGCAGGTCGCGCAGCGGTACGCCGCCGTCACCAAACAGGCACAGGTGCAGATTACCGTGCGCTGAGACGCGCAGACGGTTGCAGCTGGCACAGAAATCTTTGGCGTAAGGCATGATCAGGCCAATCTCGCCGACATAATCGGGATGGTAAAAGACCTGCGCCGGCCCGTCACTGCGTCCACTTTCGCGGCGCTGCCAGCCCTGGGCGATCAGTTGATCGCGGATCACCATGCCGGAAACGTGCTGCTCGCGGAACAGCGTGCCGCCGTCGCCGGTTTCCATCAGTTCGATAAAACGCAGCTGGATCGGGCGGGTGCGGATCCAGTCGAGGAACGTCGCCAGATTACGGCTGTTGAGATCGCGCATCAGCACACTATTGACTTTGACCTGGCGAAAACCGGCGTCCAGCGCGGCATCGATGCCGCTCATCACCTGATGGAATTTATCCTGACCGGTAATAGCGTGAAACTGACGGGCATCCAGACTGTCGACGCTGACGTTAAGTGCGGTTAAACCCGCATCGCGCCACTGCTTCACATCACGCGCCAGCCGGTAGCCGTTAGTGGTCACCGCGATCTGGCGGATAGAAGCGTTTTCACGGACCGCCGCAATGATGTCGGTGAAATCACGGCGCAGCGACGGCTCACCGCCGGTCAGCCGCACTTTTTCGGTGCCGGCAGCGGCGAAGGCCCGCGTGACACGGCGGATTTCATCCAGAGAGAGAAAGCTTTTGTTACGAATTCCCTGCGGTTTGTAGCCGTCAGGCAGGCAGTAGGTACAGCGGAAATTACAGACATCCGTGACCGACAGGCGCAGGTAATAGAACTTACGCGCGTATGCATCAGTAAATTGTGACACCAGAACACCTTTCCAGATTGGGAGATGCAGTCATTTCTTCCTGCACCCTGGCAGCTCGATGGCTACGGCCTGAACCCCCTATCCGCAGACTTAGGCATTCAGGCTTGAGTGTACGCTGACCCGTTGATCAGCGCGGTAAGCATGATGGTAGCGTGTATTTCGCCACTCTTCCATGTGCTCTTTTCGCTATATATTCTTATACATATCGAATTTTCACCGCATGTTAGCGACAGGATACGTTAAAATGCGATCCAGATTTTGACGCATGTCATCCGCGCGGGCTTAGCGTTTAGAGCCTCGCCACGCGAACGGATTTTAAGGAGAAGTATGAATCGCACACTGGCCGATCTTGATCGCGTTGTGGCACTGGGAGGCGGACACGGTTTAGGCCGCGTGATGTCTGCCCTTTCCCCGCTGGGCTCGCGTCTCACCGGTATCGTCACCACCACCGACAACGGTGGATCAACCGGCCGTATTCGCCGCTCCGAAGGCGGGATCGCCTGGGGCGACATGCGTAACTGCCTCAACCAGCTGATTGCGGAACCCAGCGTCGCCTCAGCGATGTTTGAGTATCGCTTTGCCGGTAACGGCGAACTGGCCGGACACAATCTCGGTAACCTCATGCTGCGGGCGCTGGATCATTTGAGCGTACGTCCGCTTGAAGCGATTAATATCATCCGCAACCTGCTGAAAGTGGATGCCTTTTTAATCCCGATGTCAGAACAGCCGGTGGATTTGGTGGCGATGGATGCCGAAGGTAATATGGTTTACGGTGAAACCGCCATTGACGAGATGAAACAGCCGCCACAGGAATTGATGCTGCATCCCAATGTCCAGCCCACACGGGAAGCATTACAGGCGATAGGTGACGCGGATCTGATCCTGATTGGTCCAGGCAGTTTTTACACCAGCCTGATGCCGATTCTGCTGATGGAAGAGATGGCGCAGGCATTGCGTCGCACGCCCGCCACCATGGTGTTTATCGGCAATCTGGGCCGTGAGCTCAGTCCCGCTGCCGCCAGTCTGTCTGTGGCTGATAAGCTTCAGATGATGGAGCGTTACATTGGCAAGCGAGTCATTGATGCGGTGGTGGTCGGCCCGTCAGTGGCAACAGAGGGCATTGAAAACCGTTTGATTGTCCGTGAACCGCTGGAGGCCGCCGACATCAAATATCGTCACGACCGCCAGCTATTACGGGTGGCGCTGGAACACGCCATTCAGGGCTTTGACGGCGCTACGAGGCCGCAATAAACAGCGTTCGCAGCTCATGCAGCTGATCACGCACATTTGCAGCCTGTTCGAACTCCAGGTTCTGCGCGTGCTGCTGCATCTGCCCTTCCAGCTCGTGAATCTTTCTCTGCAGAGCCTGCGGCGTTAGCAGCTTGAAATCGGCCAGTGCCTGGGCTTCGCCAGGACGTGCCGGTTTCGCTTTGCCGCGGGTTTTCACTATGTTGTTACCCAGTTCCAGAATATCGGTGATCTTCTTGTTCAGCCCCTGCGGCACAATGCCGTTTTGCTCGTTGTGCAGTTGCTGCTTCTCACGGCGACGCTCGGTCTCTTCAATGGCGCGTGCCATCGACGGCGTAATTTTATCGCCGTAAAGAATCGCCTTACCGTTGATGTTACGCGCCGCACGACCAATGGTCTGAATCAGCGATCGTTCAGAACGCAGGAAGCCCTCTTTATCCGCATCCAGAATCGCGACCAGAGAGACTTCCGGCATATCCAGCCCCTCACGCAGTAAGTTGATGCCCACCAGCACATCAAACTCCCCCAGACGTAAGTCGCGAATAATCTCCATACGCTCCACAGTGTCGATATCGGAGTGCAGATAACGCACCTTCTCGCCATGCTCCGTCAGATACTCGGTGAGATCTTCAGCCATGCGTTTGGTCAGCACCGTGACCAGCACACGTTCGTTGATTGCCACGCGCTGACGGATTTCTGACAGCAAATCGTCGACCTGCGTCCCGACCGGGCGCACTTCAATGATGGGGTCCAGCAGGCCGGTAGGACGTACCACCTGATCGACCACTTCGTCGCCCGATTTTTCCAGCTCATATTTGCCCGGCGTGGCAGAAACATAGATGGTCTGCGGCGCCAGTGCTTCAAACTCTTCAAACTTCATCGGACGGTTATCCAGCGCCGACGGCAGGCGGAAGCCATACTCAACCAGCGTCTCTTTACGCGCCCGGTCACCTTTGTACATGCCGCCAATCTGCGGAATGGTGACGTGTGACTCATCCACTACCAGCAGGCCATCCGCCGGCAGATAATCAAACAGTGTCGGCGGGGCTTCGCCCGGTCCGCGTGCAGAAAGATACCGCGAGTAGTTCTCGATGCCAGAGCAGTAGCCCAGTTCGCTCATCATCTCCAGGTCAAACTGGGTACGCTGGGTAATGCGCTGCTCTTCCAGCAACTTATTATTCTCAAGCAGCACCCGGCGGCGGTCCGCCAGCTCGACTTTGATATCTTCCATTGCCTGCAGAATGCGCTCACGTGGCGTGACATAGTGCGTCTTGGGGTAAATGGTAAAACGCGGCACCACGGAATCGATCTGGCCGGTCAGCGGGTCAAACAGCGACAGACGCTCCACCTCTTCATCAAACAGTTCAACGCGCAGCGCAATATCGTCCGACTCTGCCGGGAAAATATCGATCACTTCACCACGCACGCGGAAAGTACCGCGCTGAAACGCCTGATCGTTACGGGTGTATTGCAATTCTGACAGGCGGCGCAGGATGCTACGCTGATCAATAATCATGCCGCGGGTGAGGTGCAGCATCATTTTCAGATAGAGATCGGGATCGCCCAGACCATAGATTGCCGAAACCGACGCGACGACGATAACGTCGCGCCGCTCCAGCAGCGCCTTAGTAGCCGAGAGACGCATCTGCTCAATGTGTTCGTTAACCGATGCATCTTTTTCAATAAAAGTGTCCGAGCTCGGCACATAGGCTTCAGGCTGGTAATAATCGTAGTAAGAGACGAAAAACTCGACGGCGTTATCCGGGAAAAACTCTTTCATCTCGCCATAAAGTTGAGCGGCCAGCGTCTTGTTCGGGGCCAGCACCATTGTCGGGCGGTTGAGGTCGGCAATCACGTTGGCGACGGTAAAGGTCTTACCAGAACCCGTCACACCCAATAAGGTCTGATGGGCCAGTCCATCCTCCAGCCCCTCTTCCAGGCGACGAATCGCCTCAGGCTGATCGCCCGAAGGTTTGAAGGCGGAATTCAATTTAAAGGCTTTGGTCATGAATGCAGTTCCTGCTGGAGAAGTCGGCGGGCAGGCACTTATTTTACTCTGCTATGGTGATTTTGCCAGAAAATAATACTGGATATAAAAACAGTAATGATGCATTGTTAACGTCAGCACAATGAGACTTTTTGAACTGGCGACGTGGTAGTGATAGCACCAAGTCTGTTGCGCAATGTTATCCCCAGACCCGGATCAGATTTAACATTTGTCAATAGAGCGTCACAAAATTACAGTTCGATTACCTGACAGATAATTCGCAGGCTTGTTTTTTGATAACCTACTGATTTAATTTACTTTATGCCACAAGGCCAGATTCTCGTCATAATGTTACCAGGCCGCGTATTTCCTCGCTTCCAACTGGTTTTCATTACCTAATACACAAGGTTATCCACAGGAATGGTGGATAAGTGATGGCAGCCCCGCCGCCATCAGCTTTGTATAATTTTTCCCTGCTCCTTCATCGCCTCGAAAATAATTTTTTTTGCGTTAAATTTCGCGTCAGCCGCTGACGGAATATTCTGCATTTTTCATCGTCCACCTGATGTATCACGCAAATTTTCATCAATCCACTAAGATTCTTAATCAGACTTATTGCCTCTTAACACACCGTCTGCACCAGAAACAGCGCCCCGAGGCACTGCAAAAGTGCAGCGGCGTGACCACCGTGGGGAATTGATAAGTTTTTCTCAACTTTTACCCCTTAAACATGGCATCCCGGCCGGAATCAGGACCGTTTTTAGATCTGGCCTGAGAATTGCAGGAGTGACTGGCGTCAACGCGCTTCACGCGCACTGTGCTGCAATAGCGAGACAGCTGTTGCTGAAGACTTGTTTGCCAGACGACAGAGAGCGGATGCAATCAGGCTAATGATCGGGAAGGAGAGTGTCAGATGCTGAGTCTACGTTCGGTCAATCAATTTTACGGTCAGAACCATATTCTGTGGGATGTGGATCTGGATCTGGCACCTGGCACCTGCACGGGCGTTCTGGGTCGTCAAGGCATGGGGAAAACCACGCTGGTCAACTGCATCATGGGCAGACTGCCGATTAACAGCGGCTCTATCTCCTGGAAAGAGGATGGCTCACCGCCGGAAGATCTGCTGCTGCAGCCCGCTGAACAGCGGGCACAGATGGGCATTGGCTATGTGCCACAGGGCCGCCATATTTTTACGCAGATGAGCGTGGAAGATAACCTGCTGATTGCCCTGCTGGCGGGGGCCAGCCAGCGTGATCGCCATCGCGCCATTCCCGAAATGGTATTTGATTTGTTTCCGGCGCTTTATTCACTGCGACAGCAGCGCAGCGGCGATCTGCCGATCGATCAACAGCAACAGCTGGCCCTGGCGCGCGCACTGGTGCTGCAGCCCAAATTGCTGATTCTGGATGAGCCGACTGACGGGATGTCGCCGTGGCTGGAAGAGGAGATGGGCAACCTGATTCGTCGTCTTAATCTCGACTACGGGCTGACCATCCTGCTCCTTGAACAGCGACTGTCGCTGATCCGTCGCGTGGCAGACTATTTTCTGCTGCTGCACCGCGGTCGCAATGTGGCGCAGGGCAGCATGGAACAGCTGGATGACCACACCGTCGATAAGTGGCTGACGGTGGCCTGAGGCTTACGCCGGAAGCGTCAGGTAGTGACCACATGACGCCTGCTGCGCCGCATCGGTAAGATACGGAATTGTGCCCAGACAGGGCGCAGGCAGTCGGTTTTTCAGGCTGGTGAGATACTCCGGATAGCGTTTGCCAGGCGGTTCCACGGTGTTGGCGATCCATCCCACCAGCGGCAGGCCACGCGCCCGCACCGCCTCTGCGGTGAGCATCGCGTGGTTGATGCAGCCGAGCTTAATTCCCACCACCAGAATCACGGGCAGCTTTTCCCTGACTACCCAGTCTGCGTAGGTGTGTGTCTCTGACAGCGGCGTGTACCAGCCGCCCGCGCCCTCCACCAGAATCCAGTCCGCCAGTGGCTCCAGCGCCGCCAGACCGGCTGACAGGGCCAGATGGGTAATCGGTCTGCCCTCTTCAGCGCTGACGATATGCGGCGAGGTGGGTTCCATAAACGCCAGCGGATTCACCTGCTGATAGGTTAACGGCACACTGCTGAATCGCTGCAACGCCAGCGCATCGCTGTTGCGGATCCCCTCTGGCGTCATCTCACAGCCCGACGCAACCGGCTTATAGCCCGCACAGCGAAAGCCTGCGGCAGTTGCTGCCTGCAACAGTGCGCCGCTGGCGACAGTTTTACCGACTTCAGTGTCGGTGCCGGTAATAAAAAACCGTTTCATGAAAACGTGACTCCATAAATTAAATGGTAACTCAGGCGATAACCGTGCCGATCGCGCGGCCAGTGCGCCTCTAACTGGTTAAGACGTTGCCGGGTGAGTATCTGCCCGTCGCGGCCCTGATGCAGATGGGTTGCCCCAATCCCCTTCAGGGATCGCATGGCGCTGAGCGCATCGGGGAAATGCAGCGTCACCTCCTCTGAGCTGCAACGCAGTTGCTCTGCCTGGCAGGCCGCTGCAATCTGCGGCTCGCTAAGAAAGCGATTGGCGTGCGGCAACGCATCCAGATGAGACCAGGCTTCATGAACCTCCTGCAGCGAACCGTGGCCCAGCGTGGAAAACAGCAGCGTGCCATTGGGTCGCAGCACCCGCCGGAACTGGCGCAGCGCGCCGGGCAGATCTTCACTCCACTGCACCGCCAGGTTGCTCCATACCAGGTCGATGCTGTTATCCGCCAGCGGCAGCGCGTCGATGTCGCCCGCCAGATAGCAGTGCGCCGCGTCGTTATCCCGCGCCTGTTGCAGCATCTGTGGCGAGAGATCCAGTGCCGTCACCTGTTTGCCGCGTTCGCGCCACAGCCTGCTGTACCAGCCGGTGCCACATCCGGCATCCAGCAGTTGAACCCCGCTGTGAGCCGGTGCGAGAGCCAGCAGCGCATCGCCGCTAAGGCGTTGCAGCGCCGCATGGGCGTCGTAATGGCTGGCCGCCCGGCCAAAAGCGCGTGCAACCGCCTGCTTATCAATCCGCAGCGTCATGCAGCACCTCCAGTAACCGATCGATATCTTCCGGGCGATGTGCCGCCGTCAGGGTAATGCGCAGCCGTGCCGTTCCCGGCGGCACGGTGGGCGGCCGGATGGCGCTGACCCAGCAGCCCGCTTCAGCCAGACGCTGAGAGAGGGTCATCGCATCGCTATTTTCACCCACCAGCAGCGGCTGGATCGCACTCTCTGAGTTCATCAGTTGCCACGGCAGTGAGGCTGCGCCGCGCCGGAAATGCCGGATGTTCTGCTGCAGCTGCTGGCGCAATGCATCGCCCTGCTGAATGACCTGCAGCGCCGCCTGCAGTGCAACAGCCTGCGCGGCGGGCATCGCGGTGGAGTAGATCAGATGCCGGCTGAACTGCAGGAAATAGTCGGCAGTCTCCGCATCACAGAGCAGCGCGGCACCGCTGACGCCAAAGGCTTTGCCAAAAGTGACCACCAGCAGTTCCGGTTTAACGCCCTGCAGCCAGCAGCTGCCGCGCCCCTGCTCACCCACCACACCGATGCCGTGCGCATCATCCACCAGCAGCCAGCCCTCAGCCTGGCGCGTCTGTTGCGCCAGTGCAGCGAGCGGCGCGCTGTCACCATCCATGCTGAAAATGCCCTCGGTCACAACCAGCGTTTCCCCCTCGCAGGGTAATGCGAGCCGCGCCGCCAGACTCTCAGGTGCGTTGTGACTGAAACGACGCAGCTGCGCCGGGCTGTGGCTGGCAGCGTCGAGCAGCGAGGCATGGCTGAGCTTATCGGCCAGGATACGATCGTTTTTCTCACTCAGCAGATGAATCACCGCCTGATTGGCGGCAAAGCCAGAGATGAACAGCAGCGCACAGTCATAGCCGAGCCAGTCGGCCAGTTGCGCCTCAAGATGGGCGTGCTGACGGTGATAACCGGTGACATGCCCTGAAGCGCCCGCCCCTGCACCTGCCAGCACCGCACCCTGTTGCCAGCCGGCAATCACCGCCGGATGGCGGGTTAAGCCGAGATAGTCATTGCTGGAGAAATGGAGATAGCGGCGGCCACCGCTCTGCAGTGTGCGGGTCGATTGCTCATCAATAACCCGACGCTGCCGCCAGCCATCAGCCGCACGGCGCTGCGCCAGCCCCTGCCGGAGTCGTTGCTGCCAGCTCATTACAGTGCCGCGTTGTAAAACTGTTCAGTGTCGGCATGAAACAGCTGCTCGCTGAGTTGCTGTTCCTGCTGCTGATCGCCATGCTGGGTGTGAGTATGTTCCGGGTTCAGCCCCAGTTTGCGGAACAGCACGCGGTCTTTATCCTCTTCCGGATTCGGTGTGGTCAGCAGTTTGCAGCCGTAGAAAATCGAGTTCGCCCCGGCCATAAAGCACATCGCCTGGGTCTGCTCGCTCATCTGCTCGCGGCCCGCGGAGAGACGCACATGCGAGGTCGGCATCATGATCCGCGCCACCGCGATGGTGCGGATAAAATCGAATGGTTCGACGTCATCGTTATCCGCCAGCGGTGTACCTTTCACTTTCACCAGCATGTTGATCGGCACGCTCTCCGGTGGTGTCGGCAGGTTGGCTAACTGCACCAGCAAACCTGCACGGTCGTTCACGGTTTCGCCCAGGCCAACGATGCCGCCCGAACAGACTTTGATCCCGGCGTCACGCACTTTACCCAGCGTATCCAGACGTTCCTGATAGCTGCGGGTGGTGATGATGGAGCCATAGAATTCCGGCGAGGTGTCGAGGTTATGGTTGTAGTAATCGAGGCCCGCGCCCGCCAGGCGCTGCGCCTGGTCGTCGCTGAGCGTGCCCAGCGTCATGCAGGTTTCCATGCCCATCGCCTTCACGCCTTCGACCATCTTTTCCAGGTAAGGCATATCGCGCTCGTGCGGGTTTTTCCACGCGGCTCCCATGCAGAAACGGGTTGAACCAGCGGCTTTGGCCTGACGCGCGGAGGTCAGCACCTCTTCCACTTCCATCAGACGCTCCGACTCCAGGCCGGTTTTATAGCGCGCGCTCTGCGGGCAGTATTTGCAATCTTCCGGACAGGCACCGGTTTTAATCGACAGCAGGGTACTGACCTGCACCTGGCGCGGGTCGAAGTGCTGACGATGCACCTGTTGCGCCTGAAACATCAGTTCGAGAAAAGGTTGATCAAACAGCGCTTGTGCCTGTGCAATTGTCCAGCGTTGAGCCATTACTTACTCCAGAAAAGGGTGTCATCCCGACGAAAAGCAGGGGTATACTTGTAAACTATATTTTTTTATTTTGGTTTACAACTCCGATGACTACCCCTGTTTTTTCCTCAGATGATGCCCGTTTTGACCGCCAGCATATCTGGCATCCCTACACCTCAATGCAGAATCCACTGCCCTGCTATCCGGTTGTTACCGCGCAGGGTTTTCAGCTGCAACTGGCCGATGGCCGTGAGCTGGTAGATGGGATGTCATCATGGTGGGCGGCGATCCACGGCTATAACCATCCCCGCCTGAACCGGGCGCTGACGGAGCAGGTCACACAGATGTCGCACGTGATGTTTGGCGGCATTACCCACCCGGCGGCGGTGGCGCTCTGCCGTCAGCTGGTGGCGATAACGCCTGAGCCGCTGGAGTGTGTTTTCCTGGCCGATTCCGGCTCGGTGGCGGTGGAAGTGTCGATGAAAATGGCGCTGCAGTACTGGCTGGGTCGGGGCGAAACCCGCCAGCAGTTCCTGACGCTGAAGCGCGGCTATCACGGTGATACTTTTGCCGCGATGTCGGTGTGCGATCCCGATAACTCAATGCACAGCCTGTGGCGCGGCTATCTGCCCGAGCATCACTTTGCGGCGGCTCCCGCCTGCGGTTTTGATGATGAGTGGGATGAGCGCGATTTCGATGATTTCGCCCGCCTGATTGAACAGTATCACCGGCAGCTGGCGGCGGTGATTCTGGAGCCAATAGTACAGGGAGCGGGCGGGATGCGTTTCTACCATCCACGCTATCTGCAGCAGGTGCGGGAAGCCTGCGATCGCTATGGCGTGCTGCTGATCGCCGATGAGATCGCAACCGGCTTTGGTCGCACCGGCAAACTCTTCGCCTGTGAACACGCGGACATCACGCCGGATATACTCTGCGTCGGTAAAGCGCTGACCGGCGGCATGATGACGCTGGCGGCGACGCTGACCACCCGTGACGTGGCCGACACCATCAGTCGCAGCGCGGCAGGCTGTTTCATGCATGGCCCGACCTTTATGGGCAACCCGCTGGCCTGCGCGGTCGCGGCAGAAAGCCTGACCATGCTGGCGGAAGGAGACTGGCAGCATAAGGTGGCCGCCATCGAACAGCAGCTGCGCGCTGAGTTGCTGCCGCTACGCAACTCACCGCAGGTGGCTGATGTGCGCGTGCTGGGCGCAATTGGCGTGGTGGAAACGCATCTGGCGGTCAACATGGCGGCGCTGCAGCAGTTCTTTGTCGAACAGGGCGTCTGGATCCGGCCATTTGGTCGTCTGATCTACCTGATGCCGCCCTACATCATCACGCCACAGGCACTGAGTCAGCTGGTGCAGGCGATAGGCGGCGCGCTGGAACATTCGCAACATTTTGCTGCCTGAAGCGGGCTGACCGCTGGCACTGGTGGCGCTTTTGGTTATGATGAAAGGCTATTCATCGACAATTGAGGAGATGTGATGCGCATTTTTAGTCAGGATTTTAATGACGGCGAGAAGATGCCTGAAAAGCATGTTTTCAACGGCATGGGTTATCAGGGCGAGAATATCTCTCCCCATCTTGCCTGGGAAGCGGCGCCGGAAGGCACCAAAAGTTTCGTGGTGACCTGCTACGATCCTGATGCGCCGACCGGTTCAGGCTGGTGGCATTGGGTGGTGGCGAATATTCCGGCCAGCACCACGTCACTGCCACAGGGTGCCGGTTCTGGCAAAGCGTCACTGCCAGCAGGCGCAATTCAGACCCGTACCGATTTCGGTCAGGCGGGCTACGGTGGCGCGGCGCCGCCGCAGGGTGAAACCCATCGCTACATTTTCACCGTACATGCGCTGGATGTGGAGACGATTGAGGTGGATGAAGGCGCCAGCGGCGCAATGGTCGGCTTTAATGTGCATTTCCACGCACTGGCGAGCGCCTCGCTGACCGTGAATTATCAGTAATTCAGTAAGACTGACCACTGACAAGCCTAAAGCTGAATGATCTGGCAGCAACGCGTTAGCTTAAATTGCAGGGAACAGGGTCAGAGGAGGAAAGCGTCCCGTGCCAGGGATGGCGCGGGTCGAGCATGCCATGGATGGCGGCTTTTGCGTCTTACCGATCTGACCCTGTTCCCTGTGTCTGCAGGATCTCACAGCTGGCAGCCACGCCTCTCCCGCCCGGGAGAGGCATTTTTCGTGGTGCGTTACGCCTGCAACTGATGAATCACGACCCACATCGGGCCCTGCCCAACTGCATAACGTCCCAGCGGCTGTAACAGCCCTTTTGGTTCGCTAATCGCATAGACTTCGATGTGATGCGATTTCTGTCCCGCCGCCACCAGATAGCGTCCGCTGTGATCGATATTGAATCCACGCGGCTGCGTTTCTGTCGGCTGGAACCCTTCCAGGGTCAGCTCGTCACCCAGCTCGCTGACGCTGAACACCGCCAGGGTGCTGCTGGTGCGATCGCAGGCGTAGAGGAAACGGCCATCCGGCGTCAGATGAATATCCGCAGCCCAGCGCGTACCGGTGAAGTCCGGTGGCATCATATCCAGCGTCTGCACGCTTTCGGCTTCACCTTCACCCGTATTTAATGCCCAGACCTCAACCGTGCTGTCGAGCTCATTTACGCAATAAGCGAACTGACCGCCCGGATGGAACTGCATGTGGCGCGGGCCAGCGCCTTCTACTGTCGTGACCTGCGCCTGCTTACGCGGCGTCAGCTGACCGTCAGCGCCCAGCGAGAACAGACAGATACGATCCTGCTTCAGTGCCGGCACATACAGGGTCTTATTGTCAGTGTCGATGTTGGCCGAGTGGCAGCCATCCAGACCGTTGATCACCTGCAGCGGAGCCTGCGGAATGCCGTCATCGCCAATGGGGCTGACGCTGACGCAGGCATCATTGTAGGAGCCGCAGAACAGGAACCGGCCCTCACGATCGGTGGAAATGTTGGTCGGACTGCCGGGCAACGGTGCCTGACCCGCTTCGGTCAGCGTGCCATCAGCGGCAATCTTAAACGCCAGCACGCGAAAATTGGGACGCACGCCGACATAGAGAAAATCGCGTTTCGGACTCACCACCATCGGCTGAACCTGGCCGGCGACATCGGTCACCTGAAGCAACGTCAGCGCACCCTCATCATTCATCTGCCAGACGTGAATCTGCTGGCTCTCGGGACTGGCGGTGTAAACAACCTGTTTCATGCATTCTCCTTTTTTGCTGCCTTGTCATGATCTTTGAATCACTGTAGCGCGTTTTATTGCCCTACGCTGGAATCATTTGTGCCCTGTTTTTTGTCTCCGGGCCGTGGTCAGGTGTAGACTTCAGCCCCTGCAAACCTGGAAAAACGTGAGGATTAATGAGCTACCGTGTAATTGCCCTCGACCTCGACGGCACGCTGCTGACCCCAGCCAAGACGATTCTGCCGCAGTCAATCGATGTGTTAAACCAGGCCCGACAGGCGGGCGTTCATGTCGCTATCGTCACCGGACGCCATCACTGCGCTATTCATCCTTTTTATCAGGCGTTACAGCTGGATACCCCCGCAATCTGCTGTAATGGTACCTACCTGTATGATTACCAGGCAAAAAAGGTGCTGGCGTCCGATCCCATGGACCCGCAACTGGCGTTACAGGTCATTGAGATGCTGGACCAGCAGCGTATTCACGGGTTGCTCTACGTGGATGATGCAATGCTCTATCAGACGCCGACCGGTCACGTGATGCGCACACTGAAGTGGGCCGAATCACTGCCTGCTCATCAGCGTCCGCTGTTCATTCAGGTGCCCGACTTAGCGCAGGCGGCGCGTGACGCCGGTTCGATCTGGAAGTTTGCCCTGTCGCACGACAATCATGAGGAACTGCAGCAGTTCGCCACCCGCGCCGAAGCGGAGCTGGGTCTGGCCTGCGAATGGTCATGGCACGATCAGGTGGATATTGCGAAAGGCGGCAATAGCAAAGGCAAACGGCTGGCGCAGTGGGTTGAATCACTGGGGCTGGACATGTCTGATGTGATCGCATTCGGAGATAACTACAACGATCTCAGCATGCTGGAAACGGCCGGGCTGGGTGTGGCGATGGGCAATGCCGACGACGCGATCAAAGCGCGGGCGAAGCGGGTGATCGGCACCAACCTTGAAACCGGTATTGCCGATACCCTCCGTCAGTACGTGTTGTAATCAGGGCGTCACGGAGACGCTTTTGATCTGGGCATAGAGCCACTGATCCGGCCGGATGCCCAGTTCATCACGCGCCCACGGCGTAATGCGCGCCCAGAGCTCGCTGATACCAATACGCAGCTTCACTTCCACCTGATCGCCGACCTCCAGCAGTTCTACCACCTGTGCAGGTAAAATGTTGCGGATGGAGCTGTGTTGCGGCGGTTGCAGCGCCAGCGAGACATCAGAAGAGGCGATGCGAATACGCAGTGGCGTTTTCACCGGCTGATTCACCCGGCTGACCCAGATATGCTGGTCGCCCAGCGACAGCGCGGTCATTGGATAGTCGGGATGCTGCTCAAGCACCAGCACCCGCAGTACGCTGGTCAGTTCGCTTACTGGCAGCCACGGCCGCATCGCGCTGCTGCTCCAGACCCGCTCAAGCGGACCAAAGGCCTTGACCTTGCCCGCATCCAGCACCAGCACGTTATCCGCCAGATGCAGGATCTCATCCAGACTGTGAGAAACGTAAAGCATCGGAATATCTACCTGTTTCGCCAGTTTTTGCAGATACGGCATCAGTTCACGTTTGCGCGGCAGATCCAGCGACGCCAGCGGCTCATCCAGCAGCAGCATGTCCGGTGCGGTCAACAGCGCACGGCCTATCGCGACCCGCTGCTTTTCCCCGCCAGACAGCGACAGCGGAAAGCGCGGCAGCAACGCCTCCAGACCCAGCAGCGACACCAGGCTGTCGAACTGCGCTTTCATTGCCGGCGCCATACCGTATTGCAGGTTGCCACGAACCCGATAGTGCGGGAACAGCCGCGCATCCTGAAACACGTAACCAATGCGTCGTTTTTCAGGCGGCAGCGCAATTTTCTGCTCCGCATCAAACAGCAGACGCTCGTTAAGCTGGATCCGCCCGCGCTGCGGCTGGGTCAGCCCGCTAATCGCGTTAATCAGGGACGTCTTACCGGCACCGGAAACACCAAAAATAGCGGTGATCCCTTTGGCCGGGATCTGCAGGTCAACCTCCAACTGGTGATCGCCCTGCTGCTGCATAAAGTTAAGTGATAGCATCAGCTTCCCATCCGCTTACGGCCTGCGCGAGCCAGCCATTCCGACGCCAGCAGTGACGCCAGCGCCAGCACGATAGCGATAACGCACAGGCGCGCCGCCGCGCCCTCTGCACCGGGAGTCTCTATCAGGGTAAACATCGCCAGCGGAAGCGTGCGCGTCTCGCCGGGAATATTGGAAACAAAGGTGATGGTGGCCCCGAATTCACCCAGCGAACGGGCAAACGCCAGCACCGTCCCGACAATCACGCCAGGCAGCGTCAGCGGCAGCGTGATAGTGAAAAAGACCCGCCAGCGCCCGGCACCCAGCGTGCGGGCCGCCTGCTCCAGCCGGATATCCACCGCCTCCAGCGCCAGCCGGATGGCACGCACCATCAACGGAAAGGCGATGACGGCAGACGCCAGTGCGGCGCCACGCCAGCTGAAAGCAAAGCTGAAACCGAACCAGTCAAAAAGCTTTTCGCCAATGATGCCGCGCCGGCCCAGGCTAATCAGCAGCAGATAACCCACCACCACCGGCGGCAGCACCAGCGGCAGGTGGATCAGGCTGTCGAGCAGCGCTTTGCCGGGAAAACGGCAGCGCACCAGAATCCAGGCCATCAGGATGCCAAACGGCAGACTGCCCAGCACGGCTATGCCAGAGACTTTAAGGCTAAGCAGTACCGCCTGCCATTCGGGATCGCTGAGTATCATTTCGTCGGTGTGAATCCGTAGTGTTTGAAGATAGCCGCGGCCTGCGGTCCTTTCAGATAATCATAAAACGCTTTAACAGTCGCATTGTCGTGCTCGTTCACGATCGCCATCGGATATTCCACCGGTTTATGGCTCTTTGCCGGAAAACGCCCGACCACCTGCACGTTGTCACTGGCAACAGCGTCCGAGCCATAGACAATGCCATAAGGTGTTTCGTTTCGCTCCACCAGCGCCAGTGCCGCACGCACATTATTGGCTGGCGCTAACACAGGCGCAACGCTTTCCCAGGCGCCCAGCTTTTGCAGCGCCTCTTTGGCGTAGATGCCGGCCGGAACATGGTCCGGATCGCCAACCGCCAGACGTTCACCGTGCAGCAGTGTTTTCCAGTCGGTCTTTGCGTCCAGCGTCACCGCTTTAGCTGGCGCACTGCGTGGTGCAATCAGCACCAGATCGTTGCCCAGCAGCGTGTAGCGAGTGCGGGTGATCACGCTTTTTTTCACCACCGCATCATCCATCCACTGCTGATCGGCAGAGATAAACAGGTCGGCAGGCGCACCCTGCTCCAGCTGGCGCGCCAGCGTTGACGATGAGGCGAATGAAGAGACCACCGTCACCCCTTTTTCCTGCTTGTATTGACTGGCAATATCCTGCATCGCGTTGGTCAGTGACGCTGCGGCAAACACGGTAATGTTATCGGCGGCCACAGCCTGCCCGGCCAGCGAAACAGTGATCAGCGCCGCTGCGCCCCAGCGAGTGTAATTCAATGACATGATGTTCTCCGGCTATACGTTGTGTAGTGGATAATATAACGCAATGACCGGGAGGTTCAGTAAATTATCGGCAGGAGGAACAAAAGGTTAAATCAGAGAGGAATAATAACGACCACGCCCGCGACAATGGCGGGCGTGGCAGCAATTAATTATGCGAACGGGCTGAGGATTTTTCGCGATGACCAATTTTAGAAATGACGTTAAACACTTCACCCAGGCCATAAATCATACCCAGCATCAGCGCCATCACCACAGGCACCATCAGGACGGCGAAGGCGAGGCTTTTCAGTAATTCCAGCATGGAGAGTCTCACTCTGCTAACAAAAAAGTGATTGTAACGGGTCAGGAAAATTTTGCGCAGCCCTTTTCGTGCTTTTACTTTGGTCACAAAACGCCGCTATCATCGGCCTTCGCCTTAACCCTTTGCCGGAGCTGTCATGGAAGCCGAACTGTCCCTTCATATCCGTTTACAACAGAAACTGTTTGCCGATCCCCGGCGTATTGAGCTGCTGAAGCGCGTGCAACAGACCGGATCGATCAGTCAGGGGGCGAAGCTGGCGGGCATCAGCTACAAAAGTGCCTGGGATGCCATTAATGAGATGAACCAGATGGCGGATGAAACGCTGGTGGCGCGGGCAACGGGCGGTAAAGGCGGCGGTGGCGCCACGCTGACCCGCTACGGTGAACGCCTGATACAGCTGTTTCAGCTGATGGAACAGATTCAGCAGAAAGCGTTCGATGCCCTGCAGCAGGATACGCTGCCGCTCGACAGTCTGCTGGCGGCCATCGCCCGCTTCTCTCTGCAGACCAGCGCCCGCAATCAACTGTTTGGCACCGTGATCAGCAACGATGCGCAGCAGGTGGTCCAGCATCTTATGATTCAGCTTGCTGATGGCGTCACACAGCTCAATGTGGCGCTGACCCAGCGCAGCGCCGATCGTCTGCAACTGGCGGCAGGTAAAGAGGTGCTGGTACTGATTAAAGCCCCGTGGATCCGTATCAGCCGTGACGCCGCGGAAGAAGATAATCAGCTTCCAGCCACCGTCAGTGCCATCGAGCCCGGTGAGCAGATGAGCGAAGTGCTGATGCAGCTTGCCAGCGGCGAAACCCTGTGCGCCACCCTGAGTCACGATCAGCTGCAGCAGTTGAAGCTTCAGCCAGGCGACGCTGTGATTGCCAGCTTTAACGCGGAAAATGCCATTGTCGCTACCCTGCTCTAGCCGTTGATTTGACTTCATTACGGGCAATGGTTACAACTCAGTAACACGATGCAGAAAATGGAACAGATCATGGCTTCATTGCAGATTTTGCAAGGCACGTTTCATCTTAGCGATACACGGACACTGAACCTGAATCAGGTGGAACTGCAGCGCGGCGAAAGCTGGGCTTTTGTCGGTGCCAACGGCAGCGGTAAATCCTCTCTGGCGCGCGCGCTTTCCGGTGAACTGCCACCGCTGGCCGGTTCCGTCAGCAGCGATTTCAGACGGCCGGTCCGGCTGTCGCTGGAGCAGTTACAGACACTGGTGGCGCAGGAGTGGCAGCGTAACAACACCGATATGCTCAGCGAAGGCGAAGAAGATACCGGACTGACCGTGGCAGAGGTGATTCAGGCGGAGGTGCAGCAGCCCGATCGCTGCAAACAGCTTGCCCGGCAGTTTGGCATTGAACCGCTGCTGTCCCGTCGCTTCAAATATCTCTCCACCGGCGAAACCCGTAAAACCCTGCTCTGCCAGGCGCTGATGAGCGAGCCCGATCTGCTGATTCTGGATGAGCCATTTGACGGACTGGATGTGGCGTCACGCGCCAGCCTGACCGACACGCTGCGCAGCCTGCAGCATCCCGCGTTTACCCTGGTGCTGGTGCTCAATCGCTTTGACGACATTCCCGATTTCATTCAGCAGGTTGGCGTACTGGCAGAATGTACCCTCACCCACAGCGGGCCGCGCCAGGCCATTTTAACGGAAGCACTGGTGGCACAGCTGGCGCACAGTGAACAGCTGATGGGAATGGCGTTACCCGAGGCGGATGCGCCGGATCAGTTACCCTCACTGACAGATGATGCCCCGCGCGTTATTCTGCGCAACGGCACCGTCTCCTACAACGATCAGCCGGTGATTCAGGGGCTGAACTGGCAGGTCAACGCCGGCGAACACTGGCAGATCATCGGACCAAACGGTGCCGGAAAATCGACCCTGCTCAGCCTGGTGACCGGCGATCACCCGCAGGGCTACAGCAATGATTTAACCCTGTTTGGGCGCCGTCGCGGCAGCGGCGAAACCATCTGGGAGATCAAACAGCATATTGGCTATGTCAGCAGCAGCCTGCATCTTGATTACCGCGTCAGCACCAATGTGCGAACGGTCATTCTGTCGGGCTTCTTCGACTCTATCGGTCTCTATCAGGCGGCATCTGACCGGCAAAAAGCGCTGACACAGCAATGGCTGACGCTGCTGGGAATGGATAACCGGCTGGGCGATGCGCCGTTCCACTCACTCTCCTGGGGACAGCAGCGACTGGTGCTGATTGCCCGCGCACTGGTTAAGCATCCGACGCTGCTGATTCTGGATGAGCCACTTCAGGGACTGGACCCGATTAACCGCCAGCTGGTGCGGCGCTTTGTGGATGTGCTGATTGGCGAAGGGCGGACTCAGTTGCTGTTCGTTTCGCATCACGCTGAAGATGCGCCCGCCTGTATCACACATCGCCTGAGCTTTGTTCCCGATAATGGCGGCTACGTTTTTCAGCAGGAAACGGTGCGCTAAAGCTTTCACATCACGTCCTTCAACGCCGCTACCGCGGCGTTTTAAAGCACATCGGTGTAAGCGCTACCATTCAGCACCGTCTTTAACGCCGCATAACCGCACACAATGCCTCGAAATAAGAATATTCAGCTTGTGTAAACGATACCATTTATCCAGACTTGATCACGCTTTCGGGCGCGCTGATGTGCTACTTTTTACCGATGCCTCTTTGGCTTTTGACGCTTACCAGGATCTCACATGGACAAATTCAACCCGGTCGATCACCCGCATCGCCGTTACAATCCACTGATTGATCAATGGATTTTAGTTTCACCTCATCGGGCCAAACGTCCGTGGCAAGGCGCGCAGGAAACCCCGGCGGTCAATACTTTACCGGCGCACGATCCGGACTGCTTCCTGTGTGCCGGAAATACCCGCATTACCGGCGATAAAAACCCGGACTATGCGGGCACGTACGTCTTTACCAACGACTTTGCCGCACTGATGACCGACACGCCTGACGCGCCCGAGAGCGACGATATCCTGATGCGCTGTGAAAGCGCACGCGGCACCAGTCGGGTCATCTGCTTCTCGCCCGATCACAGTAAAACGCTGCCGGAGATGTCACTGAGCGCGCTGGAGGAAGTGGTGCGCACCTGGCAGGCGCAGACCGCCGATCTGGGTCAGCACTACCCGTGGGTGCAGGTGTTTGAGAACAAAGGCGCGGCGATGGGCTGCTCCAACCCGCATCCGCACGGTCAGATCTGGGCCAACAGCTTCCTGCCAAATGAAGCGCAGCGTGAAGATGATCATCAGCGCGACTATTTCGCTAAACATGGCTCGCCGATGCTGGTCGATTATCTGGCCCGTGAGCAGCAGGATGGCAGCCGCACCGTGGTGGAAACCGAACACTGGCTGGCCGTGGTGCCGTGGTGGGCGGCCTGGCCGTTTGAAACGCTGCTGCTGCCGAAAGCGCACGTTAAACAGCTGACGGACCTCAGCGAAGCCCAGAGCGCCGACCTGGCAAAAGCCATTAAGCTGCTGACCAGCCGCTACGACAATCTGTTCCAGTGCTCCTTCCCCTACTCAATGGGCTGGCACGGCGCGCCGTTTAATGGCGAAGCCAACGATCACTGGCAGCTGCACGCTCACTTCTATCCTCCGCTGCTGCGTTCAGCAACGGTGCGTAAATTTATGGTTGGCTATGAAATGCTGGCCGAAACCCAACGCGATTTAACGGCGGAACAGGCGGCGGAACGTCTGCGTTCTGTCAGCGACGTTCACTTCCGTGAGGCACAACAATGAGCTTAAAAACCATCACGCAGCAGCTTTTTTCTGACGCATTTGGCTACGCTGCCACCCATACCATTCAGGCACCGGGCCGCGTTAATCTGATTGGCGAGCACACTGACTATAACGACGGCTTCGTGCTGCCGTGCGCTATCGATTATCAGACGGTCATCGCCTGTGCCCGCCGTGACGATCGCCAGATTCGCGTGGTCGCTGCCGATTATGAGAATGCGCAGGACACGTTCTCGCTGGATGAAGAGATTGTCAGCGTGCAGGAACCGATGTGGGCCAACTATGTGCGTGGCGTGGTGAAACATCTGCAGAAGCGTCACGCCGATTTCGGCGGCATCGACATGGTGATCAGCGGCAATGTGCCACAGGGGGCGGGCCTCAGCTCATCGGCCTCGCTGGAAGTGGCGGTCGGCACCGTGGTACAGCAGCTCTATAACCTGCCGCTGGATGGCGCAGCCATCGCCGTTAATGGTCAGGAAGCGGAGAACCAGTTCGTTGGCTGTAACTGCGGCATCATGGACCAGTTGATCTCCGCACTGGGCCAGAAAGATCACGCTATGCTGCTCGACTGCCGCACCCTGGGCACCCGTCCGGTGTCGATGCCGGAAGATATCGCGGTGGTGATCATCAACTCCAACTTCCGTCGTACGCTGGTCGGCAGCGAATACAACACCCGCCGCGAGCAGTGTGAAGCGGGCGCGCGTTTCTTCAATAAGAAAGCGCTGCGTGACGTTGAACTGGCCGAGTTTGAAGCGGCACAGTCGCAGCTCGATCCACAGGTCGCCAAACGCGTGCGTCACGTTCTGACCGAGAACGCCCGTACCCTGGAAGCCGCCGATGCGCTGACGCAGGGCGACCTGACCCGTATGGGCCAGCTGATGGCCGACTCTCACGCCTCAATGCGTGACGATTTCGAAATCACCGTGCCGCCGATCGATACGCTGGTTGAGATCGTGAAAGCGCAGATTGGTGAGCGCGGCGGCGTCCGTATGACCGGCGGCGGCTTTGGTGGCTGCATCGTGGCACTGATGCCACTGGACCTCATCGATCAGGTTAAAGCCGCCGTGGCAGAACAGTATGAAGCCGCGACCGGCATCAAAGAGACCTTCTACGTCTGTAAAGCCTCTGAAGGAGCCGGCCAATGCTGAATGATGTCAACTCCCATGCGCCCGACGGTCAGCCGTGGCGCATAACCGTGCTGCGCAATGCCAACGGCATGCTGGCAACTTTTATGGACTGGGGGGCGACCTGGCTCTCTGCCCGCGTACCGATGCAGGATGGCACGGTGCGTGAAGCGCTGCTCGGCTGCGCCACGCCCTCTGACTATCTGCACCAGGATGCCTATCTGGGCGCCACCGTGGGCCGCTACGCTAACCGCATCGCTGGCGCAAAACTCAATAAACTTAACCGTCAGCTGGTGCCTAACCAGGGCGTACATCAGCTGCATGGCGGACCGGAAGGCTTTGATAAACGCCGCTGGCAAATTGTCAGTCAGTCTGACAGCGAAGTGCATTACCGCATCGATTCACCGGATGGCGATCAGGGCTATCCGGGCAATCTGATTGCTGACGTGCGCTATCAGCTGGATGATCAGAACTGCCTGAGCATCAGTTATGAAGCGCGTTGCGATCAGTCCTGCCCGGTCAATCTGACCAACCATGCTTACTTTAATCTTGATGCGCATCATGGCGATGTCCGCCAGCATCGCTTACAACTGCACGCCGACCAGTATTTACCGGTCGACAGCGAAGGCATTCCGAATGCGCCGCTAAAAGCGGTCGCCGATACCAGCTTTGATTTCCGCAACGCTAAAGTCGTGGCGCAGGATTTCCTGGCAGATGACGACCAGCGTGCAGTAAAGGGCTATGACCACGCGTTTCTGCTGAACAGCGCCGGCGACGAGAGTCAGCCTGCGGCAGAACTCTGGTCAGAAGATGGAAAATTACAGCTCAGCGTGACTACCTCGGCCCCGGCGTTGCAGTTCTACTCCGGTAACTATCTGGCGGGCACCCGTGCCCGTGAGCAGGCGAGCTATAATGCCTTTCAGGGCATTGCGCTGGAGAGTGAATTTTTACCGGATTCGCCTAATCACGCTGAGTGGCCTCAGCCTGATTGCTGGCTGCAGCCGGGAGATCGCTGGGAATCGGTGACGCGTTATCGCTTCACGCCACGCTGAGCCTCCGGCTGAAAAACGCGCAGTGCGTCACACACAGGCTTACGCGCTGCCCGCTTTTCCGTTATGGTATGGCGCAATCAGCTCGTGTATCAGGCGGGCAGCAGCAGGTTTCCAATCTCACAGAAACATCACAGTATTAAGGAGTTAAGCTATGGCTGTAACTAAGCTGGTTCTGGTGCGACACGGCGAAAGCCAGTGGAACAACGAAAACCGCTTTACCGGTTGGTATGATGTTGACCTTTCTGAGAAAGGTCGTGGCGAAGCCAAATCAGCAGGTCAGCTGCTGAAGAAAGAGGGCTTTGTTTTTGATTTTGCTTACACCTCCGTACTGAAGCGTGCCATTCATACGCTGTGGAATGTGCTGGATGAGCTGGATCAGGCCTGGCTGCCGGTTGAGAAAACCTGGCGTCTGAACGAGCGTCACTATGGTGCGCTGCAGGGTCTGGATAAAGCTGAAACTGCCGCCAAATATGGCGACGAGCAGGTTAAGCAGTGGCGTCGCGGCTTTGCCGTCACCCCGCCAGAGCTGGATCGTTCAGATGAGCGCTTCCCGGGCCATGACCCGCGTTACGCGAAACTGACCCCAGAGCAGCTGCCAACCACCGAAAGCCTGGCGCTGACCATCGACCGCGTTATCCCTTACTGGAACGACACCATTCTGCCGCGCATCAAAAGCGGTGAGAAAGTGATCATTGCCGCACACGGCAACTCACTGCGTGCACTGGTAAAATATCTGGATAACCTGAGCGAAGATGAAATCCTCGAACTGAACATCCCTACCGGCGTACCGCTGGTGTATGAGTTCGATGAAAACTTCAAACCGCTGAAACGCTACTACCTGGGCGACCAGGACGAGATCGCCGCGAAAGCTGCAGCCGTTGCGAATCAGGGTAAAGCGAAGTAATTTCTCGCTGAAAGGCAAAAAGGCCAGACGAAAGTCTGGCCTTTTTTATTGATGACAACGTCTGGCCAGGCAAATCAGCCGCGGCGCTGTTTAACCGCTGCCGCCAGCTGACGCAGCACCTTGTCGGTATCTTCCCAGCCAATGCAGGCGTCGGTAACACTTTTGCCATAGACCAGCGGCTCGCCGCTCTCCAGGCTCTGGTTACCTTCCACCAGATGACTCTCAATCATCACACCGACAATCGCCTGCTCACCGTTAATCAGCTGCTGTGCAACATCGTCTGCCACGACCATCTGACGCTGGAACTGTTTGCTGCTGTTGGCATGGCTGAAATCGATCATCACCTGCTGTGGCAGACCCGCTTTTGCCAGACCCTCTTTGACCTCAGCCACATGCTGCGCGCTGTAGTTTGGCTCTTTTCCGCCGCGCAGAATGATATGGCAATCACCGTTGCCGCTGGTTTCAACAATCGCGGAGTGACCATACTTCGTCACTGACAGGAAACAGTGTGGCGAACCTGCCGCGTTAATCGCATCGATCGCGACCTTAATGGTGCCATCGGTGCCGTTTTTGAAACCCACCGGACAGGATAGACCCGATGCCAGCTCACGGTGAACCTGAGATTCTGTGGTACGCGCACCAATCGCGCCCCAGCTCATCAGGTCAGCCACGTATTGCGGGGTAATCATATCCAGAAACTCGCCCGCCGCCGGTAAACCGCTGTCGTTAATGTCCAGCAGCAGCTTACGCGCCAGACGCAGACCGTCGTTGAGCTGATAGCTGTTGTCCATATACGGATCGTTGATCAGCCCTTTCCAGCCCACCGTGGTGCGCGGCTTTTCAAAATAGACCCGCATCACCACTTCCAGCTCGCCTTTCAGCTCATCACGTAGCGCCAGCAGGCGATCGGCATACTCTTTCGCCGCGTGTGTGTCATGAATGGAGCAGGGTCCAATCACCACCAGCAGGCGGTCATCCTTGCCCTGCAGGATCTGATGAATCGCCTGACGGGCCTGTGAAACGGTCTGTGCAGCACGATCGGTCGCCGGGAATTTTTCGAGCAGCGCAACCGGAGGTAACAGCTCTTTAATCTCTTTGATGCGTAAGTCATCGTTCTGGTAATTCATACTGATTCCATTTTATTTCTGGCCCGCCGCCCGCCGGACACAACCTGCCCAATGTAGCCCGAAGCGCCAGGGGTGTAAATTCCCGCTGCGGGTTAAATGTGCGGGTCATATTTGCATTAATCAGGTTAGCGACTAGACTTTTTACTGGTAAGCACTGAGGAACATCCCGCTTACCAGATTTAATCACCCTGTTTAAGCCAACCGGCGAATTTTATTTCGTCAGGGATTTTATTACCCGAAATTGCACCTCTGGGCTTAAAGCAACTTCATTTATTAACGGGAGTATAATGATGAAAAAGTTTGCCTTAGTTTTTTTGACAGCAGCAATGACACTGAGCAGCGGTGCGGTACTGGCTGCGGACAGCAGCAGCAACAATGGTACAGCTAACCAGGCAGCCAGTGCAGGTGCAGCAGCGGGCGGAGCGAACGAAAATCTGCCGCCAAATAAAGTCGATAACAACAAAATTAATAACACTGGCAATGACACCAATCCTGCAACCTCTGGCAGCACCACCAGCAATGGAAATATGTCTGCTAATGAAATGGACCAGAACGCCCAGTGTAAAGATGGCAAATGTCCGAACATTAATAAAAAAGTTCAGACTAAAGTGGGCGGCGGTGACGTAGATACCAAAACCGACGGCACCACCCAGTAATTCTGTTTAACCCGGCGCGCTTCGGCTCTCCGGGTTTTTCTCCCCTCTGCCCCACTCTTCCGCTATGCTAATCCTGTGAAATTTACAGGGAATCCTTCATGGCTGTTTTGCTTCTGATAGACGATCATCCGCTGGTTGAAGTGGCACTTGAAGCCGCCCTGAGCCAGTCACCTATTCCGGTTCAGCTCCTCTCTGCCAGCAGTGAAAAAGCCGCCCGTCCCCTGCTTCAGCAGTCACTGGACATTATCGTGCTGGATATCGGCCTGCCGGATAGTGATGGGCTGGAGTTCCTGCGTCGCCTGAAGATCCATCGACCCGATTGCCCGGTCCTCATCTACTCCGCGCAGCAGACCCGCCACTATGTGCGGCGCGCTCAGGCGCTGGGTGCCGCCGGTTATGTGGTGAAAAGCCAGCGTATGGCGCAGTTGCTCAGCGCTATCCTTGCCGTGCTCGGCGGACAGACGGCTTTCCCGGAGATGGATGATGAGCCTGAACTCCCGTTAACCCAGAAAGAGCGTCAGATTCTGGCCCTACTGGCCAGCGGGCTGTCTAATCTGCAAATTGCTGCCCAGTTGCACATCAGCAATAAAACGGTCAGCACCCATAAGAAAAATATTCTGGAAAAAACCGGCGCCCGCTCGGTGGTAGAACTGGCCGATCTGTGGAAGGCACAGCAGTGAGAGTTTTTCTGCTGATGCTGCTGTTGCTGTGCGGCTCCGCGCTGGCTGAGGTGCGTCCGGTGAGCAGCGTCAATCTGCCGATGATGCTGCCGGTGACGCACGCGGAAACCATGCAGGGCAAAATTCTGCGCGTTGGCCTGCTGGAAGAGAACCACGCGCCCTGGACAATGCGCATCGGCAATGACCTCTATGGCATCAATGCCGACTATCTTTCCGCGCTGCGACAGCTGACCGGCGCGCAGTTCACCCTCAACCTGTACAGCGATCAGCCGCATCTCATGCAGGCACTGAGCAGCGGCCAGATTGATTTCGCGCTGGGCATGTGGGTCACGCCCCTGCCCGCCGGCACCCTGAGCAGCGATAACTGGTACAGCAGCCCGCTGCGTGTCTACCGCAATCAGCAAAACCAGCGTGCCGTGATGTTTAACAGCCAGAATGCCCAACTGGCGATCAGCGACAGCACGCTGGCCCAACTGCCGCCCGCGCTGGCGGCCCGCCACAGCTTCAGACGCTACAGCAGCGATCTGCAGGCGCTCTACACCCTGCTCAATCAGCAGAATGACTATGTGGTGGCGGATGAGACCAGCGCCGGTTTTTTGTTAAGCCAGCTTCAGCAGGGCCAGATTTACCAGATCGCCTCTCACATCGAGGCCGGACAGCTCAACCTGCGCGCGGTGGCACGTGATCCTCAGCTTATCAGCTGGATTAATCAGAGCCTGCGTCAGTTGCCAGCGGAACTGATGAACACGCTACAGGCGCGCTGGAGCAGTAACCTGCCGCGCTATCAGGATACGCAGACCCTGATGCTCAGCCCCGCTGAACGCGCCTGGATCGCCGATCATCCGCGCGTTACTTACACCGCCGAACCGGACAACTATCCCTGGAGCTACCGCGATGCCAGCGGCACCGCCAGAGGTTATGGCGTGGACTTGCTGAAAGCGATAGCACAGAGCACAGGATTGCAGTTTGAGCCGGTATGGGTCAGCAATCCCCGTCAGGCACGCACCCTGATTGAGCAAAAGCAGGCGATGCTGCAGCTGATGCAGCCGCTGAACGGCGATGCGATGCAGAGTACGTCGCTGCCGGTGTGGCGAGCGCTGTGGGGCATCTACAGCATCCAGTCTGACACGCTGGCGCACTGGCGCGACCTGCGCGGCAAACGGATTGGTGTATTGCAGGATGACCTGGCGCTGCGTCTGTTGCCTGCGGATCTGCAGCCCCTGCAGTTTGCCGACCGTAATAGCCTTTATGACGCGCTGGCAAAAGGGCAGATCGATGTGCTGGTCGATAATGTGCTTTCCGCCCGCTGGCGTATTGCCAGCCGCGATGATGCGCGCATCCACCTGGCCTTTGCCGCCAGCGACATCGCCTGGCCCATCGCGCTGGGTGTCACACCCGACCAGGCGGTGCTGCGTACGCTGCTGGATCGCGCTCTGCAGCAGATCCCGGCCGATACCCAGAGCCAGATGCGCGACAGCTGGTCTACCCCGCCGCAGCCCGGTAGCGTGATGGCAATGGGTTCGCTGCCAATGATGGTGCTGGCGGTGGCCGGTGCGGCCATTGTGCTGCTGTTGCTGCTGCTGGCACGCCGTTACTGGCAACAACGCCGCGAGCGTCAGCAGCGTGAACAGGCAGAGCATGCCAATGCGATGAAAAGCCAGTTTCTGGCAACCGTCAGTCATGAGCTGCGCACGCCGATGCAGGCTATCCTGGGGCTGCTTGAGCTGGAAAAACAGCAGCACAGCAGCCAGAACCTGACGCTGCTTCACAGCAGCGCTCAATCGTTGCTGACGCTGCTGAATGACCTGCAGGACCATGCCCGCATTGAGAGCAACAGTTTTACCCTGGCACCCCGTCCACTGGCGCTGGCGCAATGGCTCAGCCAGCAGCAGCACTTTTATCACCCGTTAATGCGCGGTGACGGGCCGCGTCTGATTGTCGAGGCGCTGACGCCGCTGCCTGACACGGTGCTCATCGATGCCGATCGCCTGCAGCAGGTGATCAACAACCTGATGACCAATGCGCTGAAATTTACGCGTCACGGCACGATTCGCCTGACCCTGGCTGCCCAGGATCAACAGCTGATTCTCACAGTGAGCGACAGCGGCAGCGGTATCCCATCGGAGGAACAGCAGAAGTTGTTTGATCCCTGGTATCAGGCGCCGTCCGGAAAATCAGTTTCGGTGCAGGGCAGCGGCCTGGGGCTGTTTATCTGCCGCGAAATAGTGCTGCGGATGGGCGGCGATATCCGGCTCGCCTCAGAACCGGGGCTCGGCACTCAGGTCACTGTGACGCTGCCGCTTGAGATCTGCACGCCAGCAAACCACGTGGACGAATCCGCCCTGCCCGGTTTTCCGCAGCTGCGGGTGGCGATTGTGGATGACCACCCGACTAACCTGCTGGTGATGCAGCAGCAGCTGGCACGCTTTGCCATTCAGGCTGACATCTTTGAGCAGGGACGTGCGCTGCTGCAGGCCGATGCGCAGCAACCTTATGACCTGCTGTTTATCGACCAGATGATGCCGCGTCCCGACGGCACGCTGCTGCTGCGGATACTGCGTCGGCGTGACCGCCAGCGGAGACGGCAGGCGATGCGGGTACTCTGCTCGGCTGATGCGCAGCTGCTGTCGCGCTCGCTTGAGGAGCGGGAGCGGGTATTGATCAAACCGGTGCAGTTAGGCGATCTCAGCGCGTTGCTGGCAGAGTGGCAGCAGGCGTGGCAGGACGATCCGCTGGCGTCACTGGATGACAATCTGTGGCAACTGGCACAGCAGAATGACAAATTCCTCAACCGTCTGAGCCAGACGCTGCACAACACGGTCACGCAGGATCTGGCTGCGATGCAGGCGGCGCATGATCGTGCGGACTGGACGCCGTTCGCTGAGGCGGCACACAGGATGAAAGGAAGCTTTTTACTGGTGGGGCTGGAGCATGGCGCGCAGCTCAGCCAGCAATTGACGGAGCAGGTAAAACAGCATCAGGACCCGTCTGAGACGTGGCAATTACTGATATTATTAGCAAACAGGTTACTGAAAAAACTGGAAACTTATGGCACATACCCACACTCATAGCGGGCAGGATAGTAATCGCACGCGTCTGGCGGCCGCCTTCGGGGTGACCGTCGTCTTCATGGTTGCTGAAGTCATTGGCGGCTGGCTCTCTGGTTCACTGGCGCTGCTGGCGGACGCCGGGCATATGCTGACCGATGCCGCCGCACTGCTGATGGCCTTGCTGGCGGTCCATTTCTCACGCCGTAAACCCAATGCACGTCACACCTTTGGCCTGCTGCGTCTGACCACGGTAGCCGCATTTATTAACGCCATTGCACTGCTCGGCATTACTGCGCTGATCGTCTGGGAAGCAGTGCGCCGCTTTGCCGACCCGCAACCGGTGACCGGCGGACTGATGCTGGGAATCGCGATCGGCGGCCTGCTGGCCAATCTGCTCTCGTTCTGGCTGCTGCATCATGGCAGCGGAGAGAAGAACCTCAACGTGCGGGCCGCGGCGCTGCATGTGATGGGTGACCTGCTCGGTTCAGTGGGCGCGATTGTGGCGGCAGTAATTATAATGCTGACCGGCTGGACGCCCATCGACCCGATACTGTCGTTGCTGGTGTCACTGCTGGTGCTACGCAGCGCCTGGTCGCTGCTGCGTGAGAGTCTGCAGGAGTTACTGGAAGGGGCACCGCATTCACTGGATGTGAACAAGCTGACACGGGATCTCACCCTGAACATCGCCGAGGTGCGTAATATTCACCATGTGCATCTGTGGCAGGTAGGCGAAAAGCCGATGCTGACGCTGCATGCGCAGGTGATCCCGCCTTACGATCATGATGCGCTGCTGCATCGCATTCACGACTATCTGCGCGAGAACTATCAGATCGCGCACGCGACAGTGCAGATGGAGTACCAGCCCTGCGCTGGTGCCGAGTGTGAACTCGGCTCAGGCAGTGCGGCTGCCACCGGCCATGACCACAGTCATTCTCACGACCACGATCATGACCATGTTAAAGGCGACAAGCACACTCACTGAGCTGACAGCGCGCGGGAACCCTGTTGCCGCGCGCTGCGGATCCACATACGTGATCCGTTCAGCGCAATCAGCGTCAGAATCACATACTCCAGCGACATCGCATAGACACCCTGGCGGGCGAAGATCATCACGCTAATCACGTTGATGATGACCCACAGCAGCCAGTTCTCCACATATTTGCGCGTCATCAGCACCATCGCGGCAATAGACAGCACCATCATACAGGAATCCCAGAACGGGAAGGCATCCGGCTGCAGCGCAGGCATCGCCACCGACAGGCCCAGACCGTTCATCAGCGTTACCGCCGCACGGGTTAACAGCGCAAACACCGGATCGATATAGAGGGTCATCAGCGCAATCGCAATCACACACCCTGCTGTCCAGGCCAGCGCTTTAGGCAGCGGCAGCCAGCGGATTTTCAGCGCCGCCTGATGATCTTCGGTCTGTCGGCTCCATGCGTACCAGCCATAGAGATTGGCGGCAAAGAAGAAGAGCTGCAGCAGCAGGCTGGCATAGAGCTGGATCTGAAAGAAGATCACCGCAAACAGCGTGACGTTAATCAGGCCAAACGGATAGTTAATAATTTTTTCCAGGCTGGCAAACCAGATACAGAGTAAGCCCGCCAGCGTGCCAATGGCCTCAATCCATGAGAGATCGTAGCCTCCGGCACCCAGAGGAATATGAACCAGAATATTATGTGTGCTGAAGAAGTCCATGCAGAGCACCTGTCCGGGAACGCTTAAGCGTTGCCCTTCACATTGAGTTTAAGTTCCGCCGCAAAGGATAGCATGCGATTAAGCGGCAGTAACGCCGCCTCTCGCAGCGTCTCATCCACCTGAATCTCATGTTCCACCCCACCCGACTCCAGCGCCTCTGCGATGGCTTTAAGGCCGTTCATTGCCATCCAGGGACAGTGCGCGCAGCTGCGGCAGGTTGCCCCTTCACCGGCGGTCGGCGCTTCCAGCAGCTCTTTATCCGGCACCGCCTGCTGCATTTTGTAGAAGATGCCGCGGTCGGTCGCCACAATCATCTGCGGATGCGGCAGGGATTTCGCCGCCTGAATCAGCTGGCTGGTCGAGCCTACCGCGTCTGCCAGATCGACAATCGCCTGCGGTGACTCAGGATGCACCAGCACCGCCGCATCGGGATAGAGCGCTTTCATGCGCTGCAGCGCCTGGGTTTTGAACTCGTCATGCACAATGCAGGCGCCCTGCCAGCACAGCACATCTGCGCCCGACATCCGGGTGACGTAGCGGCCAAGGTGACGATCCGGTGCCCAGATGATCTTTTCACCCAGACTGTCGAGATGCTCAATCAGCTCTACCGCAATACTGGAGGTCACCACCCAGTCGGCGCGGGCTTTGACGGCCGCCGAGGTATTGGCATAGACCACCACAGTGCGATCGGGATGCGCATCACAGAAGGCGTTAAACTCTTCAATGGGACAGCCAAGATCCAGTGAGCACTCCGCCTGCAGGGTCGGCATCAGCACGGTTTTTTCGGGGCTGAGGATTTTGGCGGTTTCACCCATAAAGCGCACGCCCGCCACCAGCAGTGTGGTCGCCGAATGATTGCTGCCGAAACGCGCCATTTCCAGCGAGTCGGAGACGCAGCCGCCTGTCTCTTCCGCCAGCGCCTGAATTTCCGGATCGGTGTAATAGTGCGCCACCATCACCGCGTTTCGCGCTTTCAGCAGCGCTTTGATTTTCTCAAGGTAAAACGTCTTCTCATCGTCACTCAGGCGGGCGGGTTTCGGTGGAAAAGGATAAACGGCGCTTTCAGGATCGAACATTACACTCATGACACAGCTCTCGTTTTGTCTAATTAACGAAAATCACCTGAGAAGGCGAATTTTGGCGATGAATACGCCGTCGTGTTTTATATGCTAAACACGATAGCGGAAAAGCCACACTGTGTCGTGAGATTTTTACTCTGCCTGCGTTACAGCACCGACCCTGCCCGGCTGCGTTTCATCTGCCAGCACCAGCGTTTTCTGCGGCGCTTCCAGTGCCAGCAGGAAAGCTTTGGTCTCCAGGCCGCCCGCAAAGCCGGTCAGCTTGCCGTTGGCACCGATCACGCGATGGCACGGTGCGACAATGGAAAGTGGATTACGGCCGTTGGCCGCGCCGACCGCCCGCACCGCCTGCGGATGGCCGATCTCCCGTGCAATCTGGCTGTAGCTGCGCGTCTCACCAAACGGTATCGCCACCAGCGCCTGCCAGACTTTTTTCTGAAAGTCGGTGCCGACCATGTCGAACGGCAACGCAAAACAGCGTCGCGCACCGGTAAAGTACTCGCTGAGCTGACGCGCGGTTTCGATCAGAATGGGATGATCGTCATTGCGCGTTTGAGGTAAAAACCGGGTGCGTTTTGGATCGTCGTTTTCCCACAAAATCCCCGCCAGGCCGATATCGCTGGCGACCAGCTTCAGCTCGCCCACCGGGGTAACTATCTGCTTGAAGTAGTACATGGTAATTCTCCCGTCACGGTTCCGTCGTTCAGTATCGCACTTTTCATAAGCCTGACTGGCTGTTTTCGGTCATGGTTATAAACTGTTGTGCTGTCCGAAAACAGCCAGTCTGCCGGGATTCCCCCCTGTAGGCTGCGCTTATTTACCGGAGAAATGCCATGCTCGATCCCGACATTGCCTATCAGGCGCTGACCTCACGTGATACCCGCTTCGACGGCGTTTTCTTTGTGGGCGTGACCTCAACCGGTATCTATTGTCGCCCAATTTGCCCGGTCAAAGCGCCGATGCAGAAAAACTGTCTTTTCTTCAGCAGCGCCGAGGCGGCGGAGAAAGCGCGCTTTCGCCCCTGCCTGCGCTGCCGGCCTGAGCTGGCTCCCGGCAATGCGCCTGTCGATCAGCCGCATCGCGTGGCGGAGCAGCTGATTCAGCGCATTGAGGAAGGGATGCTGGAGGAGCGCGAAGGTCTGGAGGCGATTGCCGCTGAGTTCAGTCTCAGCCTGCGTCAGCTGCGCCGTATCGTGCAACATGAACTCGGCGTCTCACCACTGGAGCTGAAGCAGACACGGCGTATGCTGCTGGCCAAGCAGTTGCTGACAGAAACACAACTGCCGGTCACGGAGGTCGCCTACGCCAGTGGCTTCAGCAGTCTGCGCCGTTTTAATGATGTTTTCCAGGCTCGCTACCGCATGACGCCAAGCGCGCTGCGTCGCGAGGATACCGGCGCGAAGCGTGCGCAGCCCGGCGACCGTGTGACGCTGCGGCTGGCCTATCGCCCGCCCTACGACTGGGCGGCGATGCTCTGGTTTTTGCAGACACACCTGATGAAGGAAGTTGAGGCAGTGGAAGATGGCTGCTGGCGACGTACCGTGGCGCTGGGACGTTTTCGGGGCTGGGTCAGTGTGTCCCATCTGCCGCAGAAGAACGCGCTGCAGGTGACGCTCTCAACCTCACTGACGCCGGTTCTGCCGCTGCTGCTGCGCCGCCTGCGCGATCTGTTTGACCTGGACGCGCAGCCGCAGCGTATCGCCGCCTGTCTGGCTCAGGACCCGCTGCTGGCACCCAGCCTGATTGCACATCCTGGTCTGCGTGTGCCGGGCGCCTTCGACGCTTTTGAACTTGGCGTGCGCGCTATTATCGGCCAGCAGGTGACCGTCAAAGCCGCCACCACAGTCAGCAGCCGATTTGCCGCCGCCTTTGGCGAGCCCTGTGAAACGCCCTTTGCCGACCTGACCCGCTACACCGCGCTTCCTGAACGCATCGCAGCGCTGACGGTGGATGACGTTGCGCCGATGGGCATCGTCAGCGCTGCCCGCTCCCGCGCCATCATCGCCTTTGCCACCGCCTGCGCCAGCGGCGATCTGCGTCTCAGTGCCGCGCAGCCGCCTGATGAGGTAATAAAAAAGCTGGTCAGCCTGCCGGGCATTGGTCCCTGGACCGCGCACTATATCGCGATGCGCGCCCTGCGCTGGCCGGATGCTTTTCCCAAAGAGGACATTGCCATCCGTAATAACCTGGGCGGCATGTCATCTAAAGAAGCAGAAGCGCGCTCGCAATCCTGGCGTCCCTGGCGCAGCTATGCGGTGATGCATATCTGGGAGAGCCTGGCAGTGGCGAAGGTGAAGAAAAAGCCGTGACGGTCAATGTAAGGATGCGGATTGTCTGCCCTGACCTGCATAGTCGGTATCGCAGAAACTAAAAATGCAGAGCCTCTTCCTGACTGATTACAGACTCGCACCCGACTGAATCTTCCAGCAACGAATAAGTTCGATGCGCAGGGAACAGGATCAGAGGAGGAAAGCGTCCCGCGCCAGGACGGCGCGGGCCGAGCAGGTCATGGATGACGGCTTTTGCGTCTTTCCGATCTGACCGTGTTCCCTAAGCAGTCTCGATCTCACAGCAATCCAGGTCAGACTTCACAACACCTTAAACGCCATTGGCTTTTTACATTCAACGCGAGTCTGTGATACAGCAGAAACGAAAGAAGCGCCCAAAGGGCGCTTCTTTCTTAATTGGTGGGTCGTGCAGGATTTCGGCCCTTCCAGGGCCTCGCCCTCCGGGTGATGCTGACGCATCAGCCTGAATCACCGGGCGATTCAGTCGAACCTGCTGCAGGTTCTCACCCTGCACGGTAACGCCCGTGCCCCGGAAACGAAAAAAGCGCCCAAAAGGCGCTTCTTTCTTAATTGGTGGGTCGTGCAGGATTCGAACCTGCGACCAATTGATTAAAAGTCAACTGCTCTACCAACTGAGCTAACGACCCGCTGGGGGCTTACAACCGTTCAGCGCACCAGGCGGCTGAGATAAGATGGTGGGTCGTGCAGGATTCGAACCTGCGACCAATTGATTAAAAGTCAACTGCTCTACCAACTGAGCTAACGACCCAACTTAGGTTGTGAAGCAATGCTGAAGTGTTCTTCTTGAAACTGCGCGGTAAAAGCGCGTCTGAAGGAGATGGTGGGTCGTGCAGGATTCGAACCTGCGACCAATTGATTAAAAGTCAACTGCTCTACCAACTGAGCTAACGACCCATCTTCAGGCTTACCAGACACTTTTCAATGTGTCCCGGCAACGGCGGCATATATTACTGATTTAGCGGGGTAGCGCAACTCTTATTTCTGCTAAACGCTTCAGTTGCTTACCTTTCATACGGCAAGACCAGAAATCACACGATATCTGGTCTGAACCGGACAAATTACAGACCGCTCAGACGTTTCTGAGCTTGTTTAGCAGATTCAGTGTCTGGATAAAGTTTGATCACCTGCTGGAAGACCGCTTTGGCTTTCGCCGTGTCTTTTTTCTCCTGCATGATCACACCCACTTTCAACAACGCTTCTGCAGCTTTCGGCGACTTCGGATAGTTTTTCACTACCGTGGCGTAATAATACGCCGCGTCGTCCTTTTTGCCTTTGTTGTAGTTCAGCTGACCCAGCCAGTAATTCGCATTCGGCTGATAGGTCGAATCAGGGTAACGTTTTACCCACGCCTGAAGCGCGCTGATCGCCTGGTCATACTGTTTCTTCTCCAGAATCAGCGCCACAGCCGCATTGTAATCGCTGTTCGCATCGCCGGTCTGCGCAGGTGCGCTCTCCGTTGATGCTGCCGCGCCTGCGGTTGCTGCGGCGCCTGTATCTGCTGCGGCATCGCTGCCGGCTGCCTGTTGCCCGCCGTTGCTGCTGGCGCTGCTCAGCGTGTCAATCTGCTGGTAAAGCTGCTTCTGCCGCTCAACCACCTGATTCAACTGATACGTGTTTTGCTGGATTTGCCCACGCAGCGCATCAATATCACGCTGGTTATCGCTCATCTGCTGCTGCAATTGCTGCATCAGCTGTGCCTGGGCATTAGAGATTCGTTCAAGAGTGGTGACACGGTCTTCGACCGAGCCGGAGCCAACGCTACTGATTGACGCTTGGGCATTAGCGGCCCAGGGGGCCGCTACGCCAATCAGTAACGACAGACTCAACAGATGACGTCTGAAGTTACTAACCATGTGATTCTCTTAGTAGACCAGAACGGCACGACGGTTTTTAGAATACGCTGCTTCGTCATGACCCAGAACGGCTGGCTTCTCTTTACCGTAAGAAACGATAGACATCTGATCAGCCGACACGCCTTTACCCTGCAGGTACATCTTAACGGCGTTAGCACGACGTTCGCCCAGGGCGATGTTGTATTCCGGCGTACCGCGCTCATCCGCATGACCTTCGATGGTCACTTTGTATGATGGGTTGCTGCGCAGGAAAGTTGCGTGCTGATCCAGCATCTGTGCGTAATCAGACTGAACGTCATATTTGTCCAGACCGAAGTACACGATGTTGTTCTGCTGCAGCTGCTGCATCTGCAGACGAGCCTGCTCGTCAGAAGACATGTTGCCGCCGTTGCCGTTCATGCCAGAATTTGCACCGTAAGCGCCATCAGCACCCATGCCAGTCTGGTCATTGTTGTTGTTTTTGTGTGAGCTACAAGCCGCTACTGCCAGAACCGGCAGAGCCAGCATCAAACCCTTCAGCACTTTGTTCAGTTGCATTTCAAAAATCCCATTATTGTTTATTGTTTGCGATGTCTGAAGTGTCAGACATTACAGATACGGCGACCAGGCAGGAAATTTTACCTGTCCATCAGTTGCCGGAAGACGCGCTTTGAAACGGCCGTCGGTTGAAACCAACTGCAACACGGAACCCATACCCTGAGTAGAGCTGTAGATTACCATTGTGCCATTTGGTGCCAGGCTCGGCGTTTCATCCAGGAACGTGTCCGTTAACGTTTGAACGGCTCCCGTTTCCAGATCCTGTTTGGCGACGTGTTGAGCACCACCGTTGGTGCTAATCATCACCATAGATTTACCATCTGTTGCCACATCCGCATCCTGGTTCTGACCGCCTTCCCAGGTAATACGCTGTGGCGTGCCGCCATTAATACCGACTTTATAAATCTGAGGGGCACCCGCCTGATCGGAGGTATAAGCCAGAGTCTGGCTGTCCGGGAACCAGGTCGGTTCAGTACTGTTATAACGACCATCCGTCACCTGACGCGTCTGACCTGACGCCAGATCCATCACATAGAGGTTCAGGCTACCGGTTTTAGAGAGTGCGAAAGCGAGCTTAGAACCATCTGGCGAGAATGCCGGAGCACCGTTGTGACGCGGATATGAGGCAACCTGACGGATGGCACCGTTAGAGAGCGTCTGGACCACCAGCGCGGACTTGCCGCTTTCAAAGGTCACGTAGGCCACTTTGCTGCCATCCGGAGACCAGGCTGGCGACATCAGTGGCTGTGGTGAACGATGCACGACGAACTGGTTATAGCCATCGTAGTCAGCGACGCGCAGTTCATAAGGGAACTGACCACCGTTGGTCTGCACGACATAGGCGATGCGGGTGCGGAAAGCGCCCTTAATGCCTGTCAGCTTCTGGAACGTTTCGTCACTGGCAGTGTGAGCGGCATAGCGCAGCCACTGCTTTGTCACTTTATATGAGTTCTGTGCCAGCACTGTACCCGGCGCACCGCCGGTGTCAACCAGCTGGTAAGAGACCTGATAGCTGCCATCCGGGTTAGACGCGACCTGACCGACGACTACGGCGTCGATGCCGAGTGCACTCCAGGCGGCAGGCTGCACTTCCTGCGCGCTGGTTGGCTGCTGTGGCAGACGTGAGCGATCCAGTGGATTGAATTTGCCACTGTTGCGCAGGTCAGCCGCCACGATGCCGCCAACATCTTCCGGCGCGGCACCAGAACCGGCCCATTTAAACGGCACCACGCCAATCGGGCGCGCGGTATTCACACCCTGGGTGATCTCAATTCGAACTTCTGCATGCAGCATGGCTGCCCACAGCAGGATAAAAAAGCCTAACGTAACGCGAAGAGCTTGCTTCATTTTATCTCCCTTATCTGAACCTCAGTCCACGATAATTGGCACTGTTCCTGGAAACCACGAGTACAACATAAGTACGGCAAGCTAAACATAGATCAACTTGCCGACCGTGACTGCATTATTGCGGTTTAAAACGCATCGGGGCGTTTTTAAACACTTCGTAGACCGCCTGAGAAGGCGGCTTCGGAATACGTGCCTGTTTGGCAGCAGCAATCGCGGCCTGGCAGAGCGCGGGATCACCACCCTCTGACTTAACATCAATCAACAAGCCATCAGGCGCAAGTTTAATCCGCAAATCACAGGTTTTTCCGCGATACAGATCGGCATCGTAGAATCGGCTCTGAATCGCACTCACCACCTGACCCATGTAGGAGTTGATCTCAGCGCCCGATGCCCCCGCTTTCTTCTGGTTGCCCTGCCCCGCTGCGCCACCTGATGTGCCGCTTTTCGGTGCATTTTTACCGGAAGTGAGTCCACCCAGCAAATCATCAACATCGCTGTCATTGGCCGCATCGGCGTCAGCTTTCGCCTTCGCATCTGCTTTGGCTTTAGCGGCAGCCTCAGCCTTCGCTTTGGCAGCCGCATCGGCTTTCGCCTTAGCAGCCGCTTCGGCCTTCTCTTTAGCGGCCTCTTTTGCCGCCTCTGCTTTCTCTTTGGCAGCTTCTTTGGCGGCTTCGGCTTTTTCTTTAGCAGCCTCAGCGGCTTTCTCTTTTGCTGCCTCAGCAGCTTTTTCTTTCGCTTCTGCGGCTTTCTCTTTCGCTTCTTCGGCGGCTTTAGCTTTGGCATCCGCAGCCGCTTTCACTTTGGCCTCAGCCGCCGCTTTTGCATCCGCTTCAGACTTTGCCTTCGCTTCCGCAACGGCTTTCTCTTTTGCCGCAGCGGCAGCAGCGGCTTTCGCCTGCTGATCAGCCTGCTTCTTTGCTTCAGCCGCGGCCTGCTTTGCCTGCTCGGCGGTCGCTTTGGCCTGGGCATCCGCCTGGGCTTTCGCATCGGCTTTGGCTTTAGCTGCTGCCGCTTCGGCCGTTTTCTGCTGTTCCTGAGCCTGTTTCGCGGCGTCTTCTGCCGCTTTCTGCTGCTCAGCCTGCTGTTTAGCCTCTTCTTTCGCGGTTTCCTGCGCGGCTAAACGCTCTTTTTCCAGCGCTTTCAGACGCTGCTGTTCAGCAGCCTGTTTCTGTTGCAGCTCTTCTGCCTGCTGCTGCGCCTGCTTTTTACGCTGTTGCTCAGCCCGCTGGCTGTCGCTTTGCTGGTTCTGCTGACGATTGTATTGACTCACGACGGCACCGGGATCGACCATCACAGCATCAATATCGCTGCCACCGCCACCCGCACTGCTGGGGTCAACGTGCTCATTAAACGAGCTCCAAATCAGCAGCGCGATCAACACGATATGCAGAATCACCGAAATGATTATCGCGCGCTTTAACTTCTCGTTTTGCTCGGTTGCCTTCGACACACTCGGTTCCCAAAAAACGGTTCGATTTTAAATCGGCTGCGTCATCAAACCGACAGATTTAACACCCGCCTGGTGCAGCAGGTTGAGCGCTTTAATGATTTCATCGTAAGGCACTTCTTTCGCGCCCCCGATCAAAAACACCGTCTTAGGATTTGCTTCCAGTCGACGCTGCGCTTCGCTGATCACCTGCTCGGGGGGGAGCTGATCCATACGATCGTGATCCACGACCAGGCTGTACTGCCCCACGCCCGCCACTTCAACAATTACCGGCGGATTATCATCGCTGGAAACGGTTTTAGAGTCGGTCGCATCAGGCAGATCCACTTCCACGCTCTGGGTAATAATGGGTGCCGTTGCCATGAAGATCAGCAGCAGCACCAACAGGACGTCCAGTAGCGGAACGATGTTGATTTCCGACTTCAGGTCGCGGCGTTTGCGACCACGTACTCTGGCCATCATTAACCTCTATTTACTTAGCGCTATCGCTGGAGAAAGCCTGGCGATGCAGAATGGCAGTGAACTCTTCCATGAAGTTGTCGTAGCCCTGCTCCAGTTTGTTGACGCGCTGGTTCAGACGGTTGTACGCCATTACCGCCGGAATTGCCGCAAACAGACCGATTGCGGTTGCAATCAATGCTTCAGCGATACCCGGTGCCACCATCTGCAGTGTTGCCTGCTTCACCGCGCCCAGCGCGATAAAGGCGTGCATGATCCCCCAGACAGTACCGAACAGCCCGATATAGGGACTGATTGAACCGACAGTACCGAGGAACGGAATGTGGTTTTCCAGCGCTTCCAGCTCACGGTTCATTGAGATGCGCATCGCACGGCTTGCACCATCAATAACTGCCTCCGGCGCATGATTGTTAGCGCGGTGCAGTCGGGCGAACTCTTTAAAGCCGGAGTAGAAAATCTGCTCCGAGCCGCCCAGCTCTTCCCGACGCTCCTGGCTCTCCTGATACAGTCGGGAGAGTTCGATGCCGGACCAGAATTTGTCTTCAAATGCCTCAGCTTCTCTTCCCGCCGCATTCAGAATACGTGTGCGCTGAATAATGATGGCCCAGGAGGCAATAGAAAAGCCGATCAAAATCAACATGATAAGTTTGACCAGAAGGCTCGCCTTCAGGAACAAATCAAGAATGTTCATGTCAGTCACTGCTTGAACTCCGCGACAATAGACTTGGGAAGCGCAATCGGCTTCATTAGATGAGGGTTAATGCAGGCAATCAGGACCTCTGCCTCATTGAGCACTTTGCCTTCAGTATTCACGATACGCTGAGTGAACGTCATGGTAGCCCGAGTCATTGAGGTGACCTCGCTCTGGATCTCCAGAAGGTCATCAAGACGCGCCGCTGCAAGATAGTCCACCGTGATGCGCCGTACCACAAAAGCGATCTGCTGTTCTAACAGCGTCTGCTGATTGAAATGGTGCTGTCGCAACATTTCGGTACGTGCTCGTTCATAAAAAGCGATATAGCTGGCGTGATAAACCACACCACCGGCATCAGTATCTTCGTAGTAGACCCGAACCGGCCAGCGAAACAGCGTTGTACTCACTCTACATCCCGGCCTCGTTTTAAACGTTGCTACTATACGCAAGAGAATTGGGGTTGGGAATGGCTCGTCAGAGCCAGGCGAAAATAATTATCGCTCGGTAACAAATGGAACGATTTCAGGAAGATTAATTGACCAGACGCTGACAAATATTCACTGACAGCGCTGGTGAGGTGGGGTGTTACAGGTAAAAACGGTAAAGCGCGATAAATAACACCAGCATGGCGGGTAACGGGCTAAACAGCGCCTGCCATCGGGTTTGCTGTGGCCGGAAGCCTGTACCGTGAATCACACCACTGCAGACCGCCCAGATCAGCACCAGACCCTGCAGCGCAGGCAGCTGACCCGCGTGTTTAGCAAAGCGGGTCGGGTCCCACATCACGCCGCCAGCCGCCAGCAGCGCCAGCAGCAGTGAAAGGGCCCGTAACGGGCCCTTATCCATCAGATCATACAGCATCCGAATTGGCGTACGCATCAGTGAGACTCATCCTGCGCTTCAACGTGTTCAATCGCCAGCGCGGTCACGATACCAAAGGCACAGGCCAGCAACGTGCCGAGAATCCAGGCAAAATACCACATGCGACTTCTCCTTAATTAATAGAGTGAGTGACTGTTGCTTTCAATATGCTCTTTGGTAATACGACCAAACATCTTCCAGTAACACCAGGTGGTGTAAATCAGAATGATTGGAACAAAGATAGCGGCGGCAACGGTCATCGTTTGCAGCGTCAGCAGGCTGGACGTTGCATCCCACATCGTCAGGCTGGTACCCGGCACGGTGCTGGATGGCATGATGAACGGGAACATCGCAATGCCGGCGGTCATGATGACGCAGGCCAGCGTCAGTGAAGAGAACAGGAATGCCCAGGCGCCCTTCTCAACCCGCGAGCAAAGTATGGTCAGCAGCGGCAACACCACGCCCAGCAGCGGGAACAGCCACAGCACAGGATGGTTCTGGAAGTTGACCATCCAGGCACCTGCCTCACGCACTACCGTTTTACCCAGTGGGTTAGAGGCAGCAAAGTGATCCATCGTGCTGGTCACCACATAGCCATCAATACCATATTTCACCCAGACACCGGCCAGGATGAAGCAGACCATCATCACCAGGGCGGCAAGTTGTGCTGCGGTGCGTGAACGCAGATGCAGTTCGCCCGTGGTGCGCATCTGCAGATAGGTTGCGCCCTGAGCCAGAATCATCGCTACGCTGACCACACCTGCCAGCAGGCCAAACGGATTCAGCAGCTGGAAGAAGTTGCCGGTGTAGAACAGACGCAGATACTCATCGGCATGGAACGGCACGCCCTGTAACAGGTTGCCAAACGCCACGCCAATGACCAGCGGCGGCACGAAGCTGCCGATGAAGATGCCCCAGTCCCAGGCACCGCGCCAGCGGTTGTCTTCAATCTTCGAGCGGTAATCGAAGCCAACCGGACGGAAGAACAGCGAGGCGAGCACCAGAATCATGGCCACGTAGAAGCCAGAAAAGGCCGCCGCATAGACCATCGGCCAGGCGGCAAACAGTGCGCCACCGGCAGTGATAAGCCAGACCTGGTTGCCGTCCCAGTGCGGGGCGATACTGTTAATCATAATGCGACGCTCAGTATCGGTGCGACCCAGAATGCGCGTCAGCATGCCGACGCCCATATCAAAACCATCTGCGACAGCAAAGCCGATTAGTAGCACGCCAATCAACAGCCACCAGACAAAGCGCAGAACTTCATAATTAAACATGGTCGCTCTCCTTATCCCCGAACCGGCTGCGTGGTTGCCGTGATCTGCTCATGATGATAATGCCCGGTTTTCAGGCTGCTCGGCCCAAGGCGGGCGAATTTGAACATCAGGTACATCTCAGCCACCAGGAACAGCGTGTAGAGTCCGCAAATCAGGATCATCGAGAACAACAGATCGCCTACAGTCAGAGAAGAGTTCGCCACCGCAGTCGGCAGAACTTCACCGATAGCCCAGGGCTGACGACCATATTCCGCGACGAACCAGCCGGATTCGATTGCGATCCACGGCAGCGGGATACCAAACAGCGCCGCTTTCAGTAACCAGCGATTTTTACCGATGCGGTTACGCAACACGCTCCAGAACGCCAGCGCGATAATGCCCAGCAGCAGAACACCACACAACACCATGATACGGAAGGCGAAATAAAGCGGGGCAACACGCGGGATAGAGTCCTGCGTCGCCTGTTTGATCTGCGCTTCTGTCGCATCCGCCACATTATCGGTATAGCGTTTCAGCAGCAGACCGTAACCGAGATCCTGTTTGTGACTGTTGAACGCGTCCCGTACCGCCTGATCCTGACTGCCACCGCGCAGTTCATTCAGCAAGGCGTAGGCTTTCATGCCGTTCCGGATGCGCACCTCATGCTGTGCCATTAACTCTTTCAGGCCCGTCACCGGCGTATCCGTGGATCGGGTGACGATCAGGCCCAGCAGCCAGGGGATCTGAATGGCGTACCGGTTCTCCTGAGTGGCCTGATCGGGCAAGCCAAACAGGGTAAAGGACGCTGGCGCTGGCTGGGTTTCCCACTCCGCTTCAATCGCGGCCAGCTTGGTTTTCTGCACGTCACCCATTTCGTAACCAGACTCATCACCCAGCACGATCACTGACAGCACCGCCGCCATGCCAAAGCTGGCCGCGATAGCGAACGAGCGTTTAGCAAAGGCGAAGTCGCGGCCTTTCAGCATGTACCAGGCACTGATGCCCATGATAAACATCGCGCCTGTGGTGTAACCGGCCGCGACGGTGTGAACGAATTTCACCTGTGCCACCGGGTTCAGCACCAGCTCTGAGAAGCTGACCATCTCCATGCGCATGGTTTCAAAGTTGAACTCTGAAGCGATAGGGTTCTGCATCCAGCCGTTGGCGACCAGAATCCACAACGCAGACATATTCGAGCCCAGGGCGACCAGCCAGGTCACCGCCATGTGCTGCACTTTACCCAGCCGATCCCAGCCAAAAAAGAACAGGCCGACAAAGGTCGATTCCAGGAAGAACGCCATCAGACCTTCAATGGCGAGCGGCGCGCCGAAGATATCGCCGACGTAGTGAGAGTAATATGACCAGTTTGTCCCGAACTGAAATTCCATGGTCAGTCCGGTAGCGACACCCAGCGCAAAGTTAATACCAAATAACTTGCCCCAGAACTTCGTCATATCTTTATAAATTTGTTTACCGCTCAGGACATAGACCGTTTCCATGATCGCCAGCAGAAACGCCATACCCAGCGTTAAAGGGACGAACAGAAAATGGTACATCGCCGTTAAGGCAAACTGTAACCGCGACAGCTCGACGATATCTAACATAAGGACTCCTTGCTCCTCGCTTTGTCTCCGTCACGCGCGCGATCAGATCGAACGTAATCGGAGTCAGGAACGACTGTTTATTGATTCCAGTTTTTTATTACCAGCAGAACAGGTCTGTGAGCTGCCCGAAAAGGCGAGTAACGAATGAAGCAGCTCTGAAAAATGTCAATCAGCGCTTTATTAACGGCTGCTTTAACAGGAGAAAAGTGGGTGTCATCCCGGGTTGAGCAGTCGTATGAAAATTTGTGTAAAAGGCTGGATTGATGCAGCGCAATTTACGCCCTTAGCGTTGCGCTTTGCCAGAGATATAGTTGGATATAAAACGTGATTTATTGATCTGGATTAACGTAATAAGTTTCCAGATAGAGCTGGGTCAGTTTCCTGTTAAAAAATTGTCATTAATGAAATAAGACGTGAAGAAATAGTTTACCTTTGCCACTTTTTCTTAACGTGATAAACGGTGAGCAGGTTATTTAACAACGTATTCTTCGCTTTCACTGCCAGCATTATGCCCGTTGATAACGGACATAAAAAAAGCCACCCGAAGGTGGCTTAGTTTCAGATGACGCTGACTTATTTGGCCGGTAATACGGCTTTAACTGCATCACCGATATCAGCCAGGCTGCGAACGGTTTTCACGCCTGCCGCTTCCAGCGCAGCAAATTTCTCATCTGCTGTGCCTTTACCACCGGCAATGATGGCGCCTGCATGGCCCATACGCTTGCCTTTTGGCGCGGTTACGCCAGCAATATAGCCCACAACCGGTTTGGTCACGTGCTCTTTAATGAAGGCTGCGGCTTCTTCTTCAGCGCTACCGCCGATCTCACCGATCATCACGATAACTTCAGTCTGTGGATCATCCTGGAACATTTTCAGAATGTCGATGAAGTTAGAGCCTGGGATCGGGTCACCGCCGATGCCGACGCAGGTTGACTGGCCGTAGCCGATGTCAGTGGTCTGCTTAACCGCTTCATAGGTCAGCGTACCTGAACGCGATACGATACCAACGCGGCCCGGCTGGTGAATGTGGCCCGGCATGATGCCGATCTTACATTCGCCAGGGGTGATAACACCCGGGCAGTTTGGACCGATCATCCGCACGCCTGCTTCATCCAGCTTCACTTTCACGGTCAGCATATCCAGGGTCGGAATACCTTCGGTGATGGTGATGATCAGTTTGATGCCCGCTTCGATCGCTTCCAGGATGCCATCTTTACAGAATGGTGCGGGGACATAGATCACGGTGGCAGTTGCGCCCGTCACTTCTACGGCTTCGCGCACGGTATTGAACACCGGCAGGCCGAGGTGAGTCGTGCCGCCTTTGCCTGGCGTCACGCCGCCAACCAGTTGGGTGCCGTAAGCCAGCGCCTGCTCAGAATGGAAAGTCCCCTGGCCACCGGTGAAACCCTGGCAAATGACTTTGGTGTTTTTGTCGATCAGAATGGACATTATTTACCCTCCGCGGCAGCAACAACACGCTGTGCGGCGTCTGTCAGGCTGGTTGCTGCAATGATGTTCAGACCGCTGTCCGCCAGTTTCTGGGCGCCCAGCTCGGCGTTGTTACCTTCCAGACGTACCACTACTGGCACGTTCACACCCACTTCAGCCACTGCGCCGATGATGCCGTCGGCAATCAGGTCACAGCGTACGATACCGCCGAAGATGTTAACGAAAACGGCTTTAACCGCATCGTCAGACAGGATGATTTTGAAGGCTTCGGTTACGCGCTCTTTGGTCGCGCCGCCGCCGACATCAAGGAAGTTGGCTGGCTGACCGCCATGGTGCTTAACGATGTCCATGGTACCCATCGCCAGACCTGCGCCGTTAACCATACAACCGATGTTGCCTTCCAGCGCAACATAGTTCAGTTCCCACTGTGTCGCATGTGCTTCACGTGGATCTTCCTGGCTTGGGTCGCGCATTTCACGCAGTTCTGGCTGACGGAACAGGGCATTGCCATCGGCACCCAGTTTACCGTCCAGGCAGATCAGGTCGCCCTGCTTGGTAATCACCAGCGGGTTGATCTCAACCATCGCCAGATCGCGCTCCAGGAACAGTGTCGCCAGACCCATGAAGATCTTGGTGAACTGACCAACCAGCTTGCCAGTCAGGCCAAGTTTGAATGCCAGCTCACGGCCCTGGTAAGGCTGCGGACCGGTCAGCGGATCCAGCGCCATTTTATGGATCAGGTGCGGGGTCTCTTCCGCCACTTTTTCAATTTCCACACCGCCTTCAGTCGACGCCATGAAAATGACGCGACGCGTTGCGCGATCGACCACAGCGCCCAGATAGAGCTCCTGGTCGATATCGGTCGCTGCTTCAACCAGAATCTGGTTTACCGGCTGGCCGTTTGCATCTGTTTGATAGGTCACCAGGCGTTTGCCCAGCCAGTTTTCAGCAAAGGCGCGAATCTCTTCTTTGCTGTTAACTACTTTCACACCGCCCGCTTTACCGCGGCCACCGGCATGAACCTGACATTTAACTACCCACGGGCCTGCGCCAATTTTAGAGGCAGCTTCTTCCGCTTCACGTGGTGTAGTACAGGCGTAACCCGTTGGTGCAGGCATGCCATACCGTGCAAACAGTTGTTTCGCCTGGTATTCGTGTAAGTTCATGATGTTCTATCCATTCAGGTCTGAAAAGAGTATTGAGGTTGGGCGCGCCAGGCGCGCCCGGTGAAAATCAGACATCCAGCAGCAGGCGCGCCGGATCTTCCAGCATCTCTTTCACTGCAACCAGATAACCAACTGATTCACGGCCATCGATCAGACGGTGGTCGTAGGAGAGCGCCAGATACATCATTGGCAGCACTACAACCTGACCATTGACCGCCATCGGGCGATCCTTGATGGCGTGCATGCCCAGGATGGCGCTCTGCGGTGGATTGATGATCGGGGTAGACATCAGTGAACCAAAGACGCCGCCGTTGGTAATGGTGAAGTTACCGCCGGTCAGATCTTCCACTGTCAGCTTGCCGTCACGGCCTTTCACTGCCAGCTCTTTGATTTTCTTCTCGATGTCCGCCATGCTCAGCGCATCAACGTCACGCAGGACTGGCGTAACCAGACCACGTGGTGTAGAGACCGCAATGCTGACGTCGAAGTAGTTGTGGTAAACCACATCTTCTCCATCGATAGAAGCGTTCACTTCCGGATAGCGTTTCAGCGCTTCAACAACCGCTTTGATGTAGAAGGACATAAAGCCCAGACGCACACCGTGACGCTTCTCGAACGCCTCACCATACTGCTTGCGCAGATCCATGATGGGCTTCATGTTGATTTCGTTGAAGGTGGTCAGCATCGCGGTGCTGTTCTTCGCTTCCAGCAGACGCTCGGCAACGCGCTTACGCAGACGCGTCATCGGCACGCGTTTTTCGCTGCGGTTAGCCACTGGCTGCTGCGCGGTAGCCGCATCAGCAGCAGGTGCTGCCGCTTTAGCAGCCTGCGGCTTGTTGGCCAGGTGTTTTTCAACATCTTCACGGGTCAGACGTCCGCCAACACCGCTGCCTTTAATCTGAGAGGCGTCGAGATTGTGCTCTGCAATCAGGCGGCGGATAGCCGGGCTGAGCGCATCGTTGCTCTCTTCTTCCAGTGACGCAGTCTGACGCTGAGCCGGGGTAGACTCTTTGCTTTCAGACTTCGCGCTGCTCTCTTTACCGGCGCTATTGCCCTCTTTCAGACGACCCAGGATCTGGCGGGAGGTAACAGTGGCACCCTCATCTTCCAGAACGGCTTCCAGGATACCGTCAGCAGAGGCTGGTACTTCCAGCACCACTTTATCGGTTTCGATTTCGACCAGCACTTCATCGCGAGTGACTGCATCGCCTGGTTTTTTGTGCCAGGTTGCCACTGAGGCATCGGCAACCGATTCAGGCAGGTCGGGAACGAGAATATCTACGCTACTCATTATCTTTCCTTTTAATTAATTAACGTTCAGCGCGTCATTAACCAGGTCTTGCTGCTGTTGTTGGTGTACGGACATGTAACCCACGGCCGGTGAGGCGGAGGCCGGGCGGCCTGCATAACGTAAAGTGGCACCAAATGGCACAACTTCACGGAAATGATGCTGGCTGCAGTACCAGGCGCCCTGATTCAGTGGCTCTTCCTGACACCAGACAAAATCCTGTACGTGAGAATACGCTTTCAATGCTTCCTGAACCGCTTGATGCGGGAACGGATAAAGCTGTTCGATGCGCACGATAGCCACATCGGTCTGCTCATTTTTACGACGCTGCTCAAGCAGGTCGTAATACACTTTACCGGAGCACAGTACGACGCGTTTAACGCCCTGCGGATCCAGATCATCGACTTCACCAATCGCAGGCTGGAAGCTGCCATTCGCCAGTTCATCCAGCGTGGAAATAGCCAGCGGATGGCGCAGCAGAGATTTTGGTGACATCACAATCAGTGGACGACGCATACCGCGCAGCGCCTGACGACGCAGCATATGGTAAACCTGTGCGGGTGTAGACGGCACGCAAACCTGCATGTTCTGCTCAGCGCAAAGTTGCAGATAACGCTCCAGACGCGCAGAGGAGTGCTCCGGGCCCTGACCTTCATAACCGTGCGGCAGCAGCATCACCAGGCCACACATACGGCCCCATTTCTGCTCACCGGAACTGATGAACTGGTCAATAACAACCTGTGCACCGTTGGCGAAGTCACCAAACTGCGCTTCCCAGATGGTCAGGATGCGCGGCTCTGCGGTGGCGTAGCCATATTCAAAGGCCAGTACCGCCTCTTCTGACAGCACGGAGTCCCACACTTTGAACTGACCCTGACCACTGTGCACATGATGCAGAGGAGTATAGGTTGAGCCGTTCGCCTGGTTATGAACCACCGCATGACGGTGGAAGAAAGTACCGCGACCGGTATCTTCGCCCGACAGGCGAACCGGAATACCTTCATCAACCAGCGTGGCGTAGGCCAGATTTTCCGCGCCGCCCCAGTCGAAGGCCTTTTCGCCTTCAGCCATCAGACGACGGTCGTTATAAATCTTGGCAACACGCGACTGCACTTCCACCTCTTCAGGCACCTGGCTGATACGCAGCGCCAGTTCCTTCAGACGTTTCATGTCGACCTGCGCCGGATAAGGCTCATCCCACTCATGATTCAGGTAAGGTGACCAGGTAAAGGAGTGGAGACTCATTGGACGCCATTCCGGCACCACGCACTCGCCCGCATCCAGCGCGTCACGGTAGAGATTGACCATTTCGGTCGCATCTTCCTGCGTGGCAACGGCTTCACCTTCCAGACGGTCGGCGTAGATTTTGCGCGGCGTCGGGTGTTTTTTGATTTTCTGATACATCAGCGGCTGGGTCGCACTTGGCTCATCCGCCTCGTTATGACCATGACGGCGATAGCAGACCAGATCGATAAACACATCGCGCTTAAAGGTGTTGCGGTAATCGAGCGCCAGACGGGTCACAAACGCGACCGCTTCCGGATCGTCAGCATTGACATGGAAAATCGGTGCCAGCACCATTTTGCCGATGTCGGTGCAGTAAGGGGTAGAACGCGCATCTTTCGGGTTGGACGTTGTAAAGCCAACCTGGTTGTTGATAACGATGCGAACCGTACCACCCACTTCATAACCGCGCGCCTGTGACATGTTCAGGGTTTCCTGAACCACGCCCTGACCAATCACGGCCGCATCACCATGAATGGTGATCGGTAAAACTTTATTGCTGGCTGGCTCATCCAGACGATCCAGACGGGCACGCACAGAACCCATAACCACCGGGCTGACGATCTCCAGGTGTGACGGGTTAAACGCCAGCGCCAGGTGAACCAGGCCGCCTTCGGTTTCCACGTCAGAGGAGAAGCCCATGTGGTACTTCACGTCACCGGTGCCCAGATGTTCTTTATGCTTACCGGCGAACTCGTCGAACAGATCCTGCGGCTTTTTGCCCAGCACGTTGATAAGCACGTTGAGACGACCACGGTGCGCCATACCCAGTACCACTTCACGGGTACCGCTCTTGCCGGCGTGACGAATCATTTCGCGCAGCATCGGAACCAGCGCATCGCCGCCTTCCAGCGAGAAGCGTTTGGCACCCGGGAATTTCGCCCCAAGGTATTTTTCCAGCCCTTCTGCCGCAGTCAGCTCTTTCAGGAAACCTTTTTTCTCTTCGTTGCTGAACGCTGCACGGCCCGCAACCGACTCAAGACGCTGCTGGATCCAGCGTTTTTCATCGGTGTTGTTGATGTGCATATATTCTGCACCAATCGAGCCGCAGTAAGTCTGCGTCAGCGCCTGGAAGAGATCGGCCAGCTTCATGGTGTCTTTGCCAATGGCAAATGAACCTACGTTAAAGCTTTCCTGAAAATCGGCCTCGGTCAGGTCGTGAAAAGCGGGATCGAGATCGGCGACACGGTCCTGTTTCCACAGGCCGAGCGGATCAAGATTGGCATGCTGATGACCGCGGAAACGAAACGCGTTAATCAGCTGCAGCACTTTCACTTGCTTGGAGTTGGTTTCCGGATCGGAGACAGATGAGGTGTAACGAGATGCATCTTTCGCCAGGCGACGGAAGTACTCACGTGTGGTGGAGTGAAACTGCTCAGGTTTCATTCCGGTGCCCGGTAACTGCTGGAACATCGAGCGCCACACTGCATCGACAGAGTCAGGATCGGTCAGGAAATCCTCATAGAGCTGCTCTATGTAAGACTGATTCGCGCCGGCCAGCCAGGAAGAGTCCAGCCAGGGCTTCATCGCGCTGTTCTGCATTGTGATCCCTTAAGCATTGCTATGCTTTTTTGAGGTTTCATTTGTTGCCGCTTTCGCGGTTTGCCGTAGTGAGTTCAGCGATACGAGCACTTTGCGCAGCGCGCGTGGCCCGTAAGGGAACCTTTGTAAACGTGGTAGTCACCGCGCTTACAGAGGCTTCCGTAAAACACCGGGAACCTGAGGTTCCCGGCGGAGATAACTTATGCGCCGCGCTGCAGCAGCATCGACTTGATATGGCCGATGGCGCGCGTCGGGTTAAGCCCTTTCGGACAGACACTCACACAGTTCATGATGCTGTGGCAGCGGAATACGCTGAAAGCATCATTCAGATTGTCGAGACGCGCTTCGGTTTCCGTGTCGCGGCTGTCAATCAGGAAGCGGTATGCTGCCAGCAGGCCAGCAGGACCGATGAACTTCTCAGGGTTCCACCAGAAAGATGGGCATGAGGTTGAGCAGCAGGCACAGAGAATACATTCATACAAACCATCCAGGTGTTCGCGCTCATCCGGTGACTGCAGATGCTCACGTGCTGGCGGGTTCTCGCCATCATTCAGCAGGAAAGGCTTAATTTTCTCATACTGTGCATAAAACTGGCTCATGTCTACGACCAGGTCACGCACTACCGGTAAACCTGGCAGCGGACGGATAACAATTTTCTGTTTGCCGTTGCCCAATGCCGAGACGGGCGTAATACAGGCCAGTCCGTTTTTACCGTTCATGTTGAGGCCATCAGAGCCGCAGACGCCTTCGCGGCAGGAGCGACGAAACGCCAGCGTTGGATCTTTCTCTTTCAGGCGAATCAGCGCATCCAGTAGCATCATGTCGCGACCGTCTTCCGACTCCAGGGTGTAATCCTGCATGCGCGGCTTGTCATCGACGTCCGGATTGTAGCGATAAATTGAAAACTCAAGTCTCATGATCGTCTCCGAAATTAGTAGGTACGCACTTTCGGCGGGAACGCCGCGCGCAGTTTCGGCTGCATGTTCACCTCACGGCGCGTCATGCTTTCGGTTTCCGGGACATAAAGACTGTGGCACAGCCAGTTTTCATCATCACGATCCGGGAAGTCGAAGCGACTGTGTGCACCGCGGCTCTCGGTGCGATAGTTAGCCGCTACCGCCGTGGCAAAAGCCGTCTCCATCAGGTTATCCAGCTCAAGGCACTCAATACGCTGCGTATTGAAATCTGGTGAGCGGTCATCCAGACGCGCTGACTTCAGACGCTCGCGAATCTCTTTCAACTCTTCCAGACCCTGCGCCATTGCGTCGCCTTCGCGGAATACAGAGAAGTTGTTCTGCATGCAGCGTTGCAGCGCTTTACGAATCTCAACCGGATCTTCACCGGTAGTATTGTTTTCCCAGCGGTTGAAGCGCGCCATCGCCACGGCGATTTCATCTTCAGAAGCATCGCGCAGGTCGCCCTGCTCCTGAATACTTTCCAGCAGATGCAGACCCGCCGCACGACCAAAGACCACCAGGTCGAGCAGTGAGTTACCGCCCAGACGGTTGGCACCATGGACCGATACGCAGGCAATTTCACCGACGGCGAACAGGCCTGGAATTACCACATCTTCGCCCTGCTCATTCACGCGCAGTGCCTGACCGGTCACTTTGGTCGGAATACCGCCCATCATGTAGTGACAGGTTGGGATAACCGGAATCGGCTCTTTAATCGGATCGGCATGGGCAAAGGTGCGAGACAGCTCAAGGATGCCTGGCAGACGTGACTCAAGCACCTCTTTACCGAGGTGATCCAGTTTCAGCTTCAGATGCGGACCCCACGGGCCATCACAGCCGCGACCTTCACGGATCTCAATCATCATTGAACGCGCAACCACGTCGCGGCCCGCCAGATCTTTGGCATTCGGCGCATAACGCTCCATGAAGCGTTCGCCATGTTTGTTCAGCAGATAGCCGCCTTCACCACGACAGCCTTCTGTGACCAGCACGCCCGCACCGGCGATACCGGTTGGGTGGAACTGCCACATCTCCATATCCTGCACCGGCACGCCCGCACGCAGTGCCATACCGACGCCGTCACCGGTGTTGATATGCGCATTGGTGGTGGACTGGTAAATACGGCCTGCGCCGCCGGTTGCCAGAATGGTCGCTTTCGCTTTGAAATAAACGGTTTCGCCGGTTTCGATGCAGATTGCGGTACATCCAACGACTGCGCCATCGGCATTTTTCACCAGATCCAGTGCATACCACTCAGAGAAGATGGTGGTTTTGTTTTTCAGGTTCTGCTGATAAAGCGTGTGCAGCAACGCGTGACCAGTACGGTCAGCTGCGGCCGCGGTACGTGCCGCCTGCTCGCCACCGAAATTCTTCGACTGACCACCAAACGGACGCTGATAAACACGACCATCTTCCAGACGCGAGAAAGGCAGGCCCATGTGCTCCAGTTCCAGAATCGCTTCCGGGCCGGTTTTGCACATATATTCAATCGCGTCCTGGTCACCGATGTAGTCGGACCCTTTGACGGTGTCGTACATATGCCATTCCCAGTTATCTTCATGGGTATTACCCAGCGCAACGGTAATACCGCCCTGCGCAGATACTGTGTGGGAACGGGTCGGGAAAACTTTAGATAACAGAGCGCAGGTCTGGCCGCCCTGGGAGATTTGCAGTGCGGCCCGCATTCCTGCGCCACCTGCGCCGATTACCACGGCATCGAACTCTCTGATTGGCAAACTCATTTACACACCCCACACCACAACAAAGCCATAAATCGCATACCACAACAGCGCCACGACAATCACAAACTGCAACAGCAAGCGAACCGGCAGCGATTTGACGTAGTCTGTTAACACCTGCCACATCCCGATCCAGCCGTGGACCAGAATGGAGAACAGCGTCAGCAGCGTGAACACTTTGGTGAATGCGGACGCGAAGAAGCCACGCCACAGGTCATAGGTCAGCGTGTCTGTCATCACAACGAAACCGAGGATGTAGACGATGTAGAGCGTAATGAGGATTGCCGTTGCCCGCAGCAGCAGCCAGTCCTGAATGCCGTTGCGACCCAACGCGGATGCATTGCTTACCATACGAGGACTCCCGCCAGAATTGCCAGCACGACAGTGATCACAAAAGTCATATGAGCGGAACGCTTACCTGATTCCAGCGTTTCGGCCAGATAACCAAAATCCATCAACATATGACGAATCCCGCTCACCGCGTGATAGGCCAGCGCCGTTAAAATGCCCCACATGATGAACTTCGCGAAGAAGCCGTCCATGATGGATGCAGCGTGCTGGAAACCTTCAGGAGAAGAGAGAGAGAGACCGAGTAGCCACAGCAGGATGCCAATAGCAACCAATGTGATTACGCCGGAGACGCGGTGAAGAATGGACGTTATTGCAGTAACGGGAAACCGGATCGTCGAGAGATCCAAGTTGACAGGTCTTTGTTTTTTCACGGTTTTGCCCACACAGCTCTTTTTTATTTTGCTTCCTCCGGACCTGAGGCGGAGTCTAATCACAACGCGTGGCAGACTTTAACCGTCACCAATAAAGCAACATCCAGTGTTAATTGACGCGGTAGTAAACGCTGGGTGGCTCCTGGTGTCAGGGTGTTCCGGAGACCTGCCTGGAGTATAGGAGGATCACATTCTGATTACAATTCCCCTACAAACTCTTTGGTATATTTTAGGTAGAACAGTGATCATACTCACGATTTTCACAATTGATACAATTTTAATTATCTGATTTGACAATAGTTCAACAATTCAGTTACAAACTAAGCCTATAAATTCCTATGATGCACAAAAGTTATGGGGATACACTTTCCCCTAAGCGCAAGTTATGTAACATTGCGATAATGAGCTTTAAAAAGCATCAGGTTATTGGTTACCAAGAAGTTATGTCCTGACCGGATCTTTAACAACCGCGATATGCAGCATGTCCATGGCTCACCGGTTCCCGCTGGGAACGCGCCGCTCACTCTGTACCCTGCACCCGCTTTATCCCCGCAGAGTGATACTGTGTAGTTTTGCCAACCGCAACATGAACGCGTTTCAGGTGTCTAAAGATCCTTACCTACATAAGGCGCTATGGAGACGAAAATGACAGATAAAAAAGTAACGCTAACCCTGCAAGATGGAACATCTATTGAACTGGACGTGCTGAAAGGTACGCTGGGCCAGGATGTGGTTGATGTCCGCGCTCTGGGTTCAAGTGGCCTGTTCACCTTCGATCCCGGTTTTACGTCTACTGCGTCCTGCGAATCTGCCATCACCTTTATTGATGGTGATGAAGGTATCCTGCTACACCGTGGTTTCCCTATTTCTGAGCTGGCGACCCACTCTAACTATCTGGAAGTCTGCTACATTCTGCTGAATGGCGAAGCACCGAACCAGAAACAGTTTGATGAGTTCCGCACCACTGTTACCCGCCACACCATGATTCATGAGCAGATTACCCGCCTGTTCCACGGCTTCCGTCGTGACTCACATCCGATGGCGGTTATGTGCGGTGTTACGGGTGCTCTGGCTGCGTTTTACCACGATTCGCTGGATGTAAACATTGAGCGCCACCGCGAAATCGCGGCATTCCGTCTGCTTTCCAAAATGCCGACCATGGCAGCAATGTGTTACAAATATTCTATCGGCCAGCCATTTGTTTATCCTCGCAACGACCTCTCCTATGCCGGTAACTTCCTGCACATGATGTTTGCTACCCCGTGCGAAGAGTACAAAGTGAATCCGGTCCTGGAACGCGCCATGGACCGCATTCTGATCCTGCATGCTGACCATGAGCAGAACGCCTCGACGTCGACCGTACGTACCGCCGGTTCAAGCGGCGCGAACCCGTTTGCCTGTATCGCTGCCGGGATCGCCTCCCTGTGGGGACCGGCGCACGGCGGTGCCAACGAAGCGACCCTGCGTATGCTGGAAGAGATCAGCACCGTCGAGCACATCCCGGAATTTGTTAAGCGCGCCAAAGACAAAAATGACTCATTCCGTCTGATGGGCTTTGGTCACCGCGTGTATAAAAACTACGATCCACGTGCGACCGTAATGCGCGATACCTGCCATGAAGTGCTGAATGAGCTGGGTATGAAGGATGACCTGCTGGAAGTGGCGATGGAGCTGGAACACATTGCGCTGAACGACCCGTACTTTATCGAGCGTAAACTCTATCCAAACGTGGACTTCTACTCCGGTATCATTCTGAAAGCGATGGGTATTCCATCCTCCATGTTTACGGTGATCTTCGCGATGGCCCGTACTGTTGGCTGGATTGCACACTGGAAAGAGATGCACGACGAAGGCATGAAGATTGCCCGTCCGCGTCAGCTCTACACCGGTTATACCGAGCGCGAATTCAGTTCACAGCTGAAGAAGTAAGATTCGGAGGGCGGAGATCTCTCCGCCTTATGCTGTTTTAAAGACAGGGCAGTTGGTTTTGATACCGCGCCTGCACATGAAACACGGTCAGATCGGAAAGTCGCTTAAACCCTCCCTGGCCGCTCGGCACGCGCGATTACGCACCTCATCCGAGAGGTGCGCCCGTTTCCGGGCCAACGCTTTGCGTTGTTCAAAAACGCTCCCGGCGTTTTTGTCCATGGCGCGGGACGCTTTCCTCCTCTGACCATGCTCCCTGCGCGTTAAGCTATTTTATTGCTATAAGATTCACACGGGCCTGGCTCTGTCAGCCGTAAGAGCATTTTACCCTTTTGACTTTACTGTCTATCTCTGACACCCCGGACACCAGTAAAACGGCCGTGATGACAGCGTGCCCTTCTCAATCACCGTGCCACAGCGCCGGCATTCTTTGCCCTGCCGATGAAACACCTCAAACTGAAACGCCGCTTCCTCATGATATTTCTTCATGGTTCCACGCATCCGATAGGCATGACGCGGCACTGACAGCAGCGCCTCGCTGAAAGCAGTCAGCTGATCGTCACTGAGATCCTGCGCCCGATGATTTGGCAGCAGCTGCGTCAGCCAGAGAATCTCGGCACGCAGGTAGTTTCCCAGCCCGGCCAGAAAAGCCTGATCCAGCAGCAGACCACTGAACTGACGCCGCCGGAAACGGGGTGACAGCAGCCGCTCTCGCACCTCTTCAACCGTCAGCGCGCTGTTCAGCACATCCGGTCCGATGCGGGTCAGAAACGGATGTGCCGCCAGCGTATCAGCGTTAAGCAGTTCAATATCTGACGCGCTGTAAAGCAGAATCGCTTTACCCTTTGTAGCAAGCCGCACCCGCAACTGACGCGTGGTATTGAGTTCGGTATCGGGTTTCACAATGCGCCAGACACCATAAAGCTGGTTATGACTGTAGAGCGTCAGACCATTGCTGAAATGAGTCAGCAGCGCTTTACCCCGCGTCTCAATCGCCTGCACCTGCTCACCAATCAGTGAAGGTTCATAGGTCTTGAGCTGAGGAAACGCAAACCACGCTTCCGTTAAGGGCTCACCCACAATGGCGGCTTCAAGCTTATCCGCCACGCGGCGAATTTCCGGTCCTTCTGGCATCGTTCTTCCTCTTAATGGGTGGCGCCGCCAGCCTGTTTAATATCTTCGCCGGTCTCCAGCGTCACCTTCACCGCAATCTCCAGCGCCTGAATAATGGTCGCGACCGCCATGCTCGGCGCACCAGGATGTTTCGCGGCCTGTTCAGGCAGGTAAGGAATATGAATAAAGCCACCCCGCGCCGGACTCCCTTGCTGCTCAAGCCAGTGCAGCAGGCCATACATCACCCGATTGCAGGTAAAGGTCCCGGCGGTCTGTGAGACCGACGCGGGGATCCCCGCGTCGCGCACTGCCGCCACAATCGCTTTGATGGGCAGACGGGAAAAATAGGCTGCCGGGCCGCCTGCCACAATCGGTTCGTCTACAGGCTGCTGGCCGGCGTTGTCCGGGATGCGGGCGTCATCGACATTGATACCGATACGTTCCACGGTAATGTCGCTGCGACCGCCCGCCTGCCCGACTGACACTACCGCGTCCGGTTTAACCTCTTCCAGTGCCTGATTCAGCACATTAAGTACCTCACTGAATACCACCGGCAGCTGTCGGATGACGATCGTCGCTCCGCCAATCTTTTTGCCTTCCAGCGCGCGCACCGCTTCCCACGAGGGATTAATCGTTTCACCGCCAAAGGGTTCAAAAGCGGTCATCAGGACAGTTTTCATGCAGCCTCACAGAAACATCAGGAAATAGAGCAGGAAAATGTTAACGATTAACAGTAGCACACCGGTTGGAATCTGAGCCTTAATGACCGCGTTACGATCGGGCAGCTCCAGCAGCGCCGCCGGAACAATATTGAAGTTGGCCGCCATCGGTGTCATCAGCGTGCCGCAGTAACCGGAGAACATACCAATCGCCGCCATTACCGCCGGATTTCCGCCGTGCTGCAGCACCAGAATCGGAATGCCAACGCCTGCAGTAATAATCGGAAATGCCGCAAACGCGTTACCCATGACCATGGTTAACAGGGCCATCCCGACGGCATAGACGGTGACGGCGATAAAGCGGTTATCCACCGCCAGCCAGGTTTCAGTCAGATGCGAAATAGCACTGCCTACGCCCGCGGCGGTAAACAGCAGTCCCAGGGTGGCGAGAATCTGCGGCAGGATAAACGCCCAGCCAATTGAATCCAGCAGGCGACGGGTCTCCTGCATCGACTGTACCGGTTTTTCATGGGTCAGTTTTAACGCCACCAGCCAGCCAATCACACAGCCGGCCATCATTGAAAACAATGTCACCAGCGTGGCGTGATTACCGGGACCGAACACCGCATCCTGCAACCCAGGAATATTGTTGAACGCCAGCACACCGACCACGGTCACAACCGGAATCGCCAGTGCAGGCAGAAACAGCTTATTCCGCAGACGCTGTGCGCTTGCCTGTTTCTCTTCATTAGTGCGCTGATGATAACGACCCAGCCGGACACCCCCTAAACCCGCAATCAGCGCCATGATCACCACAATGACACCGATGGTGATGTGCAGCATTCGGGTGCCCGCCGCGTCCGAGCCCATCAGGCTGCTCATCAGCACCGTCGTCCAGTCACCGACCAGAAAAACCAGGCCATATAAGGCCCAGAAGAGTCCGGTGGTAAAGCGACGCGGATTAGCGCGGTCACGCCATGAGAGGATAGCCACCACCAGCAGGATAATGCCCGCCAGCCACATCAGATATTGTTGCTGAAACATTACTGGCCTCCTTTGGCTTTCAGCGCCTGGCTGTTGAGCTGCTGCAGCTCACGTGCCAGCTGACGATCCAGACGAACCAGACGCGCTGAATGGATCAGGAACGCAGCAACGGCAGTCGGAATGCCCCATAAGGCGATGTGCAGCGGCTCAGTCTGAATCCCGGCCGACGCCTGCATAAAGTTGTGCATAAAGATAATCGCGCCAAATGCCACGAAGATATCTTCACCAAAGAACAGGCCGACGTTATCGGTCGCCGCTGACATGGCGCGCAGCTTATGGCGCAGTTCAGGCGAGATCTCGCCATAGCGATTTTCTGTGGCGCCCTCCGCCATCGGTGCCAGTAACGGACGCACCATCTGCGGATGTCCGCCAAGACTGGTTAACCCCAGCGCCGCAGTAATTTCACGCACAAACAGGTAGACGATCAGCAGCCGTCCGGCGGTGGCGGTTTTAATCTGAGCAATCCACGCCTGCGCCCTTTCTTTTAGCCCGTGACGTTCCAGCAGGCCAATGACCGCCAGTGGCAGCAGCAGAATCAGCGGCAGGTTCCGGGTGTTAAGAAACCCTGCGCCGAGTTTTTCCAGAATGTCCGCCAGCGGCATCATCGCAGCCAGACCGGTGACAAATCCGGCGACAATCACCACCAGCACCGGATTAAAACGTAATACGAAGCCGACGATGATCGCGGCAATGCCCAGTAGTGGCCAGAGATTCACTGCAGTTTCCATGGATTTTCCCCGAGTTAAAAAACCCGGCATAAGCCGGGCTAAGTGTGATTATTCAGGCGCTGGTGACACGAATCTGCTGGTCGGCAAACGCATCACGTAACCGCTGTGCAAACTGCAGGGCATGCTCGCCGTCGCCATGTAAGCAGACAGTCTGCGCGTTCACCGCCACCCATTCTCCGGTGATACTTTTCACTTTGCCCTGCCGTACCATTGTCAGTGTCTGATCGATAGCCTGCTGTTCATTCTCAATCAGCGCGCCCGGCTGGTTGCGCGGCACCAGCGCACCGCTGCTGAGATAGCCACGGTCAGCAAACACCTCTTCCCGCGTGTGTAAACCGTAATGCGCCGCAGCACGGATCGATTCGCTATTCGCCAGCCCGACCACAATCAGCTGGCTGTCCACCGCCCTGATGGCGCGGGCAATGGCATCAGCCAGCACCGGGTCAGATGCAGCCTGGTTATAGAGCATGCCGTGTGGCTTAACATGCACCAGGCGCGCGCCCTCACTTTCTGCCAGACTTTTCAGCGCGCCAATCTGATAGATCATCTGGGCATAGACCGTTTCCGGCGGCAACTGCATGGCGCTGCGGCCAAAGTTCTCGCGATCGGGAAAGGCGGGATGCGCCCCGATGGCGACGCCGGATGCCTTTGCCCAGCGCACCGACTGCAGCATGGTCTGTGCATCACCGGCGTGAAAGCCACAGGCGATGTTGGCAGAGCTCACCAGTTGCAGCAGCGCTTCATCGCTGGCGCAGCCCTCACCCAGGTCGGCGTTTAAATCAATTTTCATTGAGTCCCCATTTCATCTGGTCCAGAGCGCGTTGCTGATGCTGACGGGCCAGCATCGCTTCCGGCAGGGTGCAGTGAATAAAGTGAATCGGCTCACCCAGACGGATTTGCGCCAGGTGATAAAGATCGGCTTCGATAACAGAAGCGATGCGCGGATAACCACCGGTAGTCTGGGCATCCGCCATCAATACGATGGGCTGTCCGTTCGGCGGCACCTGAATCACACCTGGCATCACGCCGTGTGACAGCAGCTCGCGCGGGCGCTCACGTTTAAGCTCACGTCCTTCCAGCCGGTATCCCATCCGGTTACTTTGCGGGCTGAGTTTCCATGCGGTGCGCCAGAACGCCTGCTGCGCTTCGGGACTGAATTCGTGATACTCCGGACCAGGCAAGGCGCGAATGCGGTTGCCCCACAGCAGTTGTCGTACCCCGACTTTGCGGTCGAACTGACGCGTCGGTTTCCCCAGCGGGACCTGATCGCCATCCTGCAAGGCGCGCCCATGAAATCCGCCAAATTTTGCTTTCAGGTCGGTACTGGCAGAGCCAAGCACCGCGGGGATGTCAAAACCACCCTGCACCGCCAGATAGCTGCGCATACCACGCTGCGGCATCGCCAGCGACAGGACCTGTCCGCGTTTCACTGGCGTGCGCCAACCCGTCCAGACCGGCTGGCCGTCCAGCTCCGCATGACAGCCTGCACCCGTCAGCGCAAACCAGCCGTCGCGGGTAAACTCTGCTTTGAACTGGCCGAGCACCATCTCCAGCACCGCGCTGTCGGGCGCATTGCCTACCAGTACGTTGGCGGTGAACATGGCGGGATAATCCAGCACACCGCCGGGGCTGATACCGAACTGACGCCAGCCGTATCGACCCGCATCCTGAATAGTGGCCGCCAGCCCGGCCCGCAGAATGTTTAACATACGCCCTCCTGTTGCGGCACAAAGCGCACTTTGTCACCCGGACGGAGCAGCGTGGGCGGTTGCTGCAGCGGATCAAACAGCGCGGTGCGTGTCTGGCCGATCAACTGCCAGCCGCCGGGCGACGCCAGAGGGTAGACGCCGGTCTGGCTGCCACCGATACCCACGGATCCCGCGGGCACGGCCACCCTGGGCTCACTACGACGCGGAATGTGCAGGCGCGGATCCAGTCCGCCCAGATAGGGGAAACCCGGCTGAAAGCCAATAAAAAACACGACGTATTCGCTGCTGCTGTGCAGCTCAACCACCTGATGAGGCGTCAGCGCGGCATGTTCAGCCACCGCCGTCAGGTCGGGACCGGCCTCACCGCCGTAGATCACCGGGATCTCTACCAGACGCGACTCAGGTAATTGCGCTTCACTCTCTTCCCACCATCGCTGAAGTCGCTCAATCGCATCCAGCGCACTCTGCTGGGGATCACGCAAAATCAAGGTAATGTTGTTCATGCCGGGAATGACCTCCAGCACGCTCGCAGAGGACTGCAATCGCTGGTTAAGTCCCCAGATACGTTGCTGACTCTCCAGTGAGACCGGGGGTTCCAGCTCCAGCACGACAGCGCGTTCACCCAATAAATAACACCGTGCTCGTTGCAACAGCTACCTCCCGCTCAGTTGAGATCGCGACCGGCTGACCGTGCCGGATGCCCGAATCAGCCGATGGCTTATCTACATAAAGCAAATAGTTATGCGAAAGTGACAGGGAAGTGTCAATAGATTTAGGTCCTGCGCAGGCGCACAGGACCTGGGAAGGGGATCAGGCAGGATTGGGAATATCAATGAAAGTCACATCAAGCTCGTGGTGCTGCGCCAGCCACTCGCCCAGCGCTTTTACGCCGCCGCGCTCGGTAGCGTGATGGCCTGCAGCAAAGAAGTGCAGCCCCTGCTCACGTGCGCTGTGAATGGTCTGTTCAGAGACTTCTCCGGTGATATAAGCATCGACGCCTGCGGCAGCGGCCTGGTCGATAAAGCCCTGGCCACCCCCGCTGCACCAGGCGATACGACGAATCAGCGCGGGCGCGTTGTCTCCGCAATGCAGCGGTTCACGTCCCAGTCGGTCACCGATTCGACGTGCCAGCTGCTCACCGGAGATCGGCTCAGCCAGCTCACCCCAGAACACCAGCGGCATCACTTCACCCTTTATTTCAATATCCAGCAAGTTTGCCAGCTGGGCGTTGTTGCCCAGTTCAGGATGCGCGTCGAGCGGCAGGTGCCAGCCATAGAGATTAATATCATTAGCCAGCAGAGTGCGCAGACGACGACGCTTCATACCTTTAATCGCGGCCGGTTCACTTTTCCAGAAATAGCCATGATGGACAATAATCGCATCGGCCTGACGTGCCACCGCCTCGTCCAGCAGTGCCTGACAGGCCGTCACGCCGGTGATAATCGTTTTGACCTGGCTGCGTCCCTCAACCTGCAAACCGTTGGGGGCGTAGTCACTAAAGCTGTGGCTGTCGAGGTGCTGATTGATCAGCGTCTCTAATTCGTAATGGTTCATTCAGGCTCCTTCGAGGCCTCAGGCGGCGCTTTTGGCGCGCTCAAAGGCATCTAATGTCTTTTTACGGGCGGCGTTATGATCCACGATTGGTGCCGGATAATCGAGTTTCTTGTGATGCTTCTCCGCCCAGACGTGGGGCTGGTGAATATCGCTGTCAGGGACGTCGGCCAGTTCCGGCAGATAGTGGCGGATAAAATCCCCCTTCTCGTCGAAGCGCTCGCCCTGTGTCGTCGGATTAAAGATGCGAAAATAGGGAGCCGCGTCAGTGCCCGTCGATGCTGCCCACTGCCAGCCGCCGTTGTTCGCGGCCAGATCACCATCGAGCAGTTGCTGCATAAAATAGCGTTCGCCTTCACGCCAGTCGATCAGCAGATCTTTGACCAGAAAACTGGCTGTGATCATTCTTAAGCGATTGTGCATCCAGCCCAGCGCCTTCATCTGACGCATCGCCGCATCGACAATCGGGTAACCCGTTCTACCCGCTTTCCAGGCGTCAAAGTGTGCGTCGTTACGCTGCCATTCAACGTTACGCGTCCAGTCGATAAACGGCTGATGCCGACAAAGCGCCGGGTAGGCAACCAGCAGATGGCGGTAGAACTCACGCCAGATCAGCTCGTTCAGCCAGGTAAATGCGCGGCTGTTGTCCAGTGCATCGGGATGCTCATGCAACACACGATGCAGGCATTGGCGGGGTGACAGCACGCCGGTCGCCAGATAAACCGACAAACGGCTGGTGGCATCCAGCGCCGGCAGGTCACGCTTCGCAGGATAATCGATAACCGGTTTAGTGGCGAAATGACGTAAACGTTTCAGCGCAGCTGCTTCGCCTGCCGGGAACAAGTCCTCATCAAAAGCCTCGGTCGGGTAGTCAAAAGCAGGAATCGGGGTGACTTTCAGCGGCGAGCCTTCACGCGGTTTCGGCGCTGGCACGCACTCCGGCAGACTCTGTTGCAAACGGCGGACAAACGCTTTGCTAAACGGCGTAAAAACCTTATACATCGAGCGGTCGCCGCTCTGCACGCTGCCGGGCGGCAGCAACAGGCTGTCATCAAAACCCTGACAAATGACGCCCGCATCATCAAGACGCTTTTCAGCCCGGGCATCGCGCTGGCGCTCGTTGACCTCATACTGATAGTTGTAGAAAAGCTGATCGACCTTTTGCTTTTCGCAGAATTCTGCCAGCGCATCAATACTGTCGCTGAAGGCATGACAGGCCTGATAGTGAAGTGGAATGCCCCGCTCAGCCAGGGCGCTCTGGACTTCCAGCAGACTGGCGTGAATAAACGCCGCCTGTTTTGGGGACATGTCATGCTGCTGCCACTGTTCTGGCGTGGAGAGGTAGAGCGCAATCACTTTTGCATCGCTGTCGCGGCAGGCGGCGTGCAGCGCCAGGTTGTCGTTGATGCGTAAATCGTTACGCAACCAGACCAGATGGGTGGTCATACTCCTCCTGAATTATTGTCCGTAGCGTAAGCACAAGGCTTCGGGATAGGGATCAAAATAGCGTTGCTGGGCCAGCCACGGATGCGGGTATTCGGCCATGTAGTGCTTAAGAATGGTGATCGGCACCAGCAAGGGTTGTGTGCCCTGACGATAGCGGTCAATCAGGGTTGCCAGCTCCTGGCGCTGCGGTGAGCTCAGATGGGTGCGGAAGTAGCCCTGCACATGCATCAGTACATTGGTGTGATTGCGACGTGAGGCGGGGCGTGACATCAGTTCCATCATACGATTGCGGTACTCGAAGGCAAAGGCGTCGAGCGACTCCCACTGGCTCATTGAGGCGACAAACGGTCCCAGTTCGCGATACTTCTCCTGCGAATGTGCCAGCATCATCAATTTGTAGCGGCTGTGAAAGGCGATTAAAGCCTGACGGGTCAGGCCATTTTCCCACATCTGATTGAACTCGTGCAGCGCGCAGATACGACCAATAAAGTTCTCACGCAGAGCGGGATCGTGCAGACGACCATCTTCCTCCAGCGGCAGCCAGGGCATTTCGCGCTGCAGGAATTCAGCAAAAATACCAGTGCCCACTTTGCGGTTGTTATTGTTGTCAGGCTCATAGACCCGCACACGCTCCATGCCGCAGCTGGGGGACTTGGCGCACAGAATATAGCCGCAGAGATGATGCAGCGATTTTACCCGCTCGGCAGACCAGTCACGCATCTGCGTGGTGACCTCTTCTCCACCATCTTTGCTGAAGCAGAGATGCAGCTCATCGTCGCCCTGCTTTACCAGGCGTAATGCCGGGCGCGGCGTTGGCAAACCGATCGCCATTTCCGGACAGATCGGTTCAAAACGCACAAACGGGGTAAGATCGTCGGTCGCAAAAGTAAGACGCTTGTGCCCACCATCAAATCTGACGCGGTCGCCGAGCAGGCATGCACTGATTCCAACGGGGATTTTTTTGCTCATACTTGTACAACCTCAGAAATCTTGTAGAGGTTTAAGTGTAGCGCAAAATGGTCAGGAATAAAGGAGGAAAACGCGGTTCAGATCTGCTTATACTCAGAAAAAACGCAAAAAAAAGCCCGGTCAATTGACCAGGCCTGTTTTGTGGCAGTACGACTTACCAGAACGCGCCACCACCGGCTTCAGACTGCGCCAGCCAGACCGGCTTTGCGCTGGTCTTGCACCAGACACGGTGCAGGTAACTGTAGAAACGTGCCCGGTCCTGTCGAAACAGCATGACAGGAAGCGCCAGCACGCCGAGAAAAACCACCAGCGTACGACGCGCGATAATTTTGTAACGTGGATAAGCCTGATACATGGTTCTCCTCCCGGTAAGCAAAAGTGTTTGAATGTGATCTGTGTCTGACTTTACGCCAGGTTGTGTAATTTTACTACTCGTCTGACCACTTATTTGCCGCTATTTACACGGTTTAAGAATCAGCCTGTAATTAAGTTACAGATAAGTTATCGTCTGGTTACATGAGGGTTTAAACGCCCGGAAGGTGAAGCTCACGGACGGCAGCCTGTAATATTGATAAAATGGTAGTTCGGCCCCTATCCAAGGCAGGTATTGCGTGACCACGGTTTTGATCGTTGAAGATGAAAAAGAGATCCGTCGCTTTGTCCGGCTGGCGCTGGAAAATGAAGATCTTAAGGTGTTTGATGCCGATACGCTGCAGCGCGGACTGATTGAAGCGGCAACCCGTAAGCCCGATTTAGTGATCCTCGATCTTGGCCTGCCAGATGGGGATGGCACCGATTTTATCCGTGACCTGCGCCAGTGGAGCGCCATCCCGGTAATTGTATTGTCAGCGCGCAGCGATGAGCAGGATAAAATCGCCGCACTGGATGCAGGCGCGGATGACTATCTGACCAAACCTTTTGGTATTGGCGAACTGCTGGCGCGCGTCCGGGTTGCGCTGCGTCGTCATAGTGGCCAGCAACCTGATGCCAGAGTTCACTTTGCCGACGTCAGTGTCGATTTCGCCGCACGGCGGGTGCAGCGCGGCGGCAATGAGATTCACCTCACTCCAATAGAATTTCGTCTGTTGAGTATTCTGCTGAATAACGCCGGAAAGGTGCTGACACAGCGACAGCTGCTGAGCCAGGTGTGGGGACCCAATGCCGTGGAGCACAGCCACTATTTGCGCATCTATATGGGCCATCTGCGCCAGAAGCTGGAAGCGAATCCGACACAACCTGCCCATCTGCTGACCGAAACCGGGATCGGCTACCGTTTTATGCCATAAAAAAGGCGCCAGAGGCGCCTTTCATGACTGCAAACAAACTCAAATCATACTAAATCTGACCGCAACGGATAAACCCGAGGCACAGGGAACAGGGTCAGAGGAGGAAAGCGTCCCACGCCATGGATGGCGTGGGCCGAGCGTGTCATGGATGACGGCTTTTGCGTCTTTCCGATCTGACCCTGTTTCCTGTGCTGGCACGATCCCGCAACTAACCGGGGTAGAATTTGTCAGCAATCTAAAAGGCGCCAGAGGCGCCTTTTCTCATCCTGACTTATCAGGCGTTTTTCAGCACTTCACTGACAATCTCTACGGCTTCTTTCTCAATCTGCTCGCGATGTTCTGCGCCCAGGAAGCTTTCACAGTAGATTTTGTAGGCATCTTCGGTGCCTGAAGGACGGGCAGCAAACCAGCCATTCTCCGTCATCACTTTCAGACCGCCGATTGAGGCACCGTTACCTGGTGCCGCCGTCAGACGCGCGGTGATAGGATCACCCGCCAGCGTATCCGCGCTCACCATCTCTGGTGACAGCTTCGACAGTGCAGCTTTCTGCGCTGAAGTGGCGGATGCCTGCAGACGGTTGTAGCTTGGTGCGCCAAAACGCGCAGCCAGTTCATCATAATGCTGCTGCGGATTTTTACCGGTCACCGCTGTAATTTCAGCCGCCAGCAGACACATGATGATGCCATCTTTGTCCGTTGACCACGGCGTGCCGTCGAAACGCAGGAATGAAGCGCCCGCGCTCTCTTCACCGCCGAAACCGAAGCTGCCGTCATACAGACCATCAACAAACCATTTGAAACCAACCGGCACTTCCACCAGCTTGCGACCAATGTCGTTGACCACACGGTCAATCATGGCGCTGGACACCAGGGTTTTACCCACGGCAACATCCTGGCCCCACTGTGGACGATGCTGGAACAGATAGTTGATCGCAACCGCCAGATAGTGGTTTGGATTCATCAGACCCGCCGGGGTCACGATGCCGTGACGGTCATAATCGGGATCGTTGCCGAACGCCAGATCGAACTTGTCGCGGTAAGCCAGCAGGCCTGCCATTGCGCTTTCGGACGAACAGTCCATGCGCACAACGCCATCTTTATCCAGATGCATAAAGCGGAAGGTCTGATCGACTGCATCGTTTACCAGCGTCAGATCCAGCTTGTAATGCTCAGCAATACGCTGCCAGTAAGCAATACCTGAACCGCCCAGTGGATCAACACCCAGCTTCAGGCCAGCTTTCTGAATTGCCGGGAAATCGATAATCTCTGCCAGACCTTCAACGTAAGGCTGGATCAGATCTTTCTCGACCACGTGACCGCTCGCCATAGCCTGTTCAAGTGGCAGACGTTTCACCTCTTTCAGCCCATCTTTGATCAGCTGATTAGCGCGATCTTCCACCACTTTAGTGACGTTGGTATCCGCCGGTCCACCGTTAGGTGGATTGTACTTAATGCCGCCATCTTCCGGTGGGTTATGCGAAGGTGTGATGACGATACCATCTGCCAGCGGGCCACCCGCTTTATTGTGCTCAAGAATGGCGTTGGAAATCGCAGGGGTTGGCGTATAGCCATTATCCTGCTGAACAATCACATCAACGCCGTTCGCCGCCAGGACTTCCAGAACAGACAGAATCGCCGGTTCTGACAGCGCATGAGTATCTTTACCGACGTAGCAAGGTCCGGTGATGCCGTTCTTTTTACGCTCTTCGGCAATTGCCTGAGCGATGGCCAGAATGTGCATCTCGTTGAAGCTCTGGCGCCCTGCACTGCCGCGATGGCCAGAGGTGCCAAATTTCACCGCATGTTCCGGGTTCGCCACATCGGGCTGCAGGACATAATATTGTGACGTTAATTGTGCAACGTTAATCAAATCGCTCTGCTGGGCGGGTTGCCCGGCACGTGGGTGATTGGCCATTGGCGCTGCTCCCTGACGCTTAAGTTTTTAAATGGTGCCGCAAACTTTCTCGGTCAGTTCCGCAGGGAACTGCATCGAGAGCATGATGTGTTCAACCATGCTGCATTTACGACCAGTATTGGTGTTGGTGATCACCCAGTACGGCGTGCCGGGCACATGCTTCGGCTTAGTATGGGTGCCATTCTGCAACAGCGTATGCTCATCGCCTGCAAAATAGACGCGGGTACGCCCCTGCAGCGATGCAGTAGCCTCAGCAAAGGCTGCGGTATCAAGACGATAGAGCGTTGACAAAATAAGCATAAAGCGATTCACCGCCCGCTTCTGCTCCGCATATTCATCGGAAAGCAGCAGCTCACGCACCGCGCGAACACGATCCTGCGGGCGGGAACCCACAGAGGCCTGGGACTCTTTCGCTGCCTCTTTTGACGCTGGCTGAGCAGGCGAAGCAGGTGCAGTCTGACCGGCCGTGAATTTCAGCATACGACGCAGAATGTCGGATGCGCTTTCACCAATGTGTTGCGTATGGCTGGCAATATAACGGTAGAGCTCTTCGTCAACTTCAATCGTTTTCATCTTATTCCGTACGGTTCTTTCTCATGACAGAACCACCTGTTTCCTGAAAAGCACTGAGTATAGTCAGGCAATTCAAAAGGTGTGTGGGTTCTAACATCAGGATTATAAAGTTAAATTCAGGCGGGTTGTTAGCAATCAAACGGTTTACGGGCAAAAGTCAGAATATGTCCTAATGCCACCGGAACCGGCGCACCTGAAAAGGTGAAACCATGATAACCTAAGCTCAGGTCTCAAACTTAAGAACTTTGCTATGATTTTGAACGCCCGTCTGCAAACTGAACAATCCCCTCCTGATTCCCTGCCCATCCTCCTTATCCATGGTCTGTTTGGCAGCCTGGATAACCTTGGTGTGCTGGCGCGCGGGCTGAAAGATGCCGGTCCCCTGCTGCAGGTTGATGTCCGTAACCACGGTCTTTCGCCACGATCCGACGAGATGAACTACGCTGTAATGGCGCAGGATATGGTCGACACGCTGGATGCACAGGGCATCGAACGCGTCGCGGTTATCGGTCACTCGATGGGCGGTAAAATCGCGATGACCATGAGCGCGCTGGTGCCGGATCGCATTGAGCGACTGGTGATGATCGATATCGCACCGGTGGACTACCAGACCCGCCGCCACGATGAGATTTTTGCCGGTATTCGTGCCGTCACTGATGCGGGCGTTTCATCCCGCAGCGAGGCAGCCCGCATTATGCGCACGCTGATTGATGAAGAAGGGGTTATCCAGTTTCTGCTGAAGTCATTTCAGGAGGGTGAGTGGCGCTTCAATGTGCCGGTACTGTGGGATAACTACACCACGATTTCTGGCTGGCAGCCGGTTCCTGCCTGGGATCATCCCGCGTTGTTTATTCGTGGCGGCGACTCAAGCTATCTGGATAACCGCTACCGCGACGTGTTACTTCAACAGTTTCCGGCGGCTCAGGCACATGTCATTGGCGGCGCCGGGCACTGGGTTCATGCAGAGAAACCTGATGCCGTTTTGCGCAGCATTCGTCGTTTTTTTGCGCTTTAAAAGCAAATAGATGGCGGTAAAAGTTTAGGATTGGCGTCGGGAGTACGCGTGAAGTATGATGGCGCGCTAAAATTTTGCCGCTGGTCAGTTTTGCTGCGGCAATGGCCAATAATTTATAATCTGCGCGGTGAGTGTCTGGCGCCCGCCCCCATTCAGTTTTACTAAGCCATGGCAAAAGAACAGACTGACCGCACGACGCTCGATCTCTTTGCTGATGAGCGCCGCCCCGGTCGACCCAAAACCAGTCCGCTTTCGCGTGATGAACAGCTGCGCATCAACAAGCGCAACCAGCTTAAACGTGACAAAGGACGCGGACTTCGTCGTGTCGAACTGAAAATGAACAGTGAAGCCGTCGATGCACTTAATACGCTGGCAGAACAGCGTAATCTCAGCCGCAGCGAACTGATTGAACAGATGCTGCTGGCGCAGCTCAAACTGGATTGATGCGGGCAAATCGCACGCAGGAGCAAATGTCGGGGCTTTAACCGTTCACCGGTTTTCTCTCGTCTGCTATTATTCGCTGAAATGTGCTGCGGCACACATCTCATCATCAGGATTTAAGAGGTTATTTTACTCATGGCACTCGTAGGCATCTTCTTTGGCAGCGATACCGGTAATACCGAAAACATTGCAAAAATGATCCAGAAACAGCTGGGTTCAGACGTTGCAGAAGTGCATGACATCGCGAAAAGCACAAAAGAAGATCTGGAAGCATTTGATATCCTGCTGCTGGGTATTCCAACCTGGTACTACGGTGAAGCACAGTGCGACTGGGATGACTTCTTCCCGACGCTGGAAGAGATCGACTTTAATGGCAAGCTGGTGGCGTTGTTTGGCTGCGGCGATCAGGAAGATTACGCAGAGTACTTCTGTGATGCGATGGGCACTATCCGCGACATTATTGAGCCACACGGTGCCGTGATTGTCGGACACTGGCCAACTGAGGGCTACCATTTCGAAGCCTCAAAAGGTCTGGCGGATGATACCCACTTCCTGGGTCTGGCTATCGACGAAGATCGTCAGCCTGAACTGACTAACCAGCGTGTTGATCAGTGGGTTAAGCAGATTTTTGATGAACTGCAACTGAAAGAGATCATCGAAGCGTGATGGTGTCTGACTCAATGTGAGCGCCAGCTCACATTGAGGTAATGGAAATTCCTATAGAAATAATAGCCACATTTTTTTAACTTTCTCCGTTTAATCTGTAGAATACCCGCATCGATCTTCCGCTTATTTTCTCACGCGGCAAGACTAAGCGATGTACAAACAGACATCTGCCAGAATTCTCCCCGGCCCGGTGACGCCTCCCCAGCAGCCCATGATGATTCAGGCACGCCCTCTGGTTTTCATTTCATCGCTTCAGTTCTATAATGAGACGCAAATGAGAATGAGTGTAGATCGACATTCAAGGCGACAAGCCACAAAAGTGAATATTAGTAACAGGACAAAATCCGCATGACTGACAACAACACCGCATTAAAGAAGGCTGGCCTGAAAGTGACACTGCCCAGACTGAAAATTCTGGAAGTGCTTCAGGAACCTGAGTGCCATCACGTCAGTGCGGAAGATTTGTATAAACGCCTGATTGATATCGGCGAAGAGATTGGACTGGCTACCGTTTACCGTGTGCTTAACCAGTTCGATGACGCCGGTATTGTGACGCGCCACAATTTTGAAGGCGGCAAATCGGTCTTCGAACTGACGCAGCAGCATCATCACGATCACCTGATCTGCCTGGATTGCGGCAAGGTTATTGAGTTCAGCGACGAGTCTATCGAAACGCGTCAGCGTGAAATCGCAACCCGCCACGGCATCAAGCTCACTAACCACAGCCTCTATCTTTACGGACACTGCACACTGGGCGATTGCCGGGAAAATGAAACCCTGCACGACCAGTAACGCGAGCTGAAATAAAAAAACCGGTGAATTCACCGGTTTTTTTTCGTCTGATGTCTGCTGTCAGTCAGGCGACCAGCGTCTCCTGCAGATAACGCCAGCGCGGAATAGAGCTACTGCAATCGAGAATGGCCAGCGAGATGCGGCTATTGTTATTGCCATTCATCATCTGCATTTCGCGATACTGCACGGTGATCTCTTTATCATGATGAGAGAGGATCACATGTTCGCAGGTGGCAATGCGCATCCCTTCCCGCTGCCCCTGCAACTGCCGGAAAAGATCCTCGACCTCGTTCAGATTGTACTCTTTGCCTTTAGGGGTCACCATGCGGAATTCAGGATGAAAATAGGACATCAGCAGCTCAAAACTGTCGTCTGATCCGGCGGGCTTATTAAAAATACGTTCAATGAGCTGATGTAAAACGACGACACTGTGTTTGGCTTCCTGGGCGAGAATGGTCATATTTTTTCCTTCTGTAACCCGCTGTGCAACCTCTGAGAGCGCATAGCCTACCTGAAAGCTGCTAATTCACATCCTGAAATTGATTAATTTTTTTAAACTCAGATTTCTCTCACAGTATGGCATTTAATGGATTGCAGTTAGTTCAGAACAAACGTCGGTAATGGTCGAAATAGGGACAATAAAAAAGGGCGATAAATCGCCCTTTTGTCATTTTATGAGGTCAGCCTCAACACGTTATTCGCCGGCTTTCGTCCAGGTATCACGAAGACCAACGGTACGGTTGAATACCAACTGCGAGGGCGTAGAGTAAACGCTGTCGGCGCAGAAATAACCTTCACGTTCAAACTGGAACGGTGTGGTCGGTTCTACATCGCGCAGGCTCGGTTCCACAAAGCCCTGTTTAATCGCCAGTGACTCAGGGTTGATTACCGCCAGGAAGTCCTCAGCCGCACCCGGGTTTGGCACGCTGAACAGGCGGTCATACAGACGGAACTCAGCAGGCTGCGCGTGATCGGCAGAGACCCAGTGAATCACGCCTTTGACCTTACGGCCATCAGCAGGATCTTTGCTCAGCGTATCAACATCGCTGGTGCAATAGATGCAGGTGATGTTGCCCGCTTCATCTTTAGCAATTCGCTCAGCACGAATCACGTAGGCGTTGCGCAGGCGAACTTCTTTGCCCAGCACCAGACGTTTATATTGCTTGTTCGCCTCTTCACGGAAATCTGCACGGTCGATCCAGATCTCGCGGCTGAACGGCACTTCACGCGTGCCCATCTCCGGCTTACCCGGATGATTGGGCATGGTGAGGGTTTCGCTGTGACCCGCTGGCAGGTTTTCGATCACCACTTTTAGCGGATCGAGCACCGCCATGGCACGTGGTGCATTCTCGTTAAGATCATCGCGAATACAGGATTCCAGCGAGGCCATCTCCACGATGTTATCCTGTTTGGTCACGCCAATACGACGGCAGAACTCACGGATAGAGGCTGCGGTGTAACCGCGACGACGCAGACCTGAAACGGTCAGCATGCGCGGATCGTCCCAGCCTTCTACGTGCTTCTCGGTCACCAGCTGAGTGAGTTTGCGTTTCGACATCACCGCATACTCCAGATTCAGACGCGAGAACTCGTACTGGCGCGGATGAACCGGAATGGTGATGTTATCCAGCACCCAGTCATAGAGACGGCGGTTGTCCTGAAACTCCAGCGTACACAGTGAGTGCGTGATGCCTTCCAGCGCATCGGAGATGCAGTGGGTAAAGTCATACATCGGATAGATGCACCACTTGTTACCCGTCTGGTGGTGTTCTGCGAACTTGATGCGGTACAGCACCGGATCACGCATCACGATGAAACTAGAGGCCATGTCGATTTTGGCACGCAGACAGGCGCTGCCTTCGGCAAACTCACCGTTGCGCATTTTCTCAAACAGCGCCAGGTTCTCTTCCACGCTGCGATCGCGATAAGGGCTGTTTTTGCCAGGCTCTTTCAGGGTGCCGCGATATTCGCGAATCTCATCCGGACTGAGTTCATCAACGTAAGCCAGACCTTTAGAAATCAGCTCGATGGCATAATTGTAGAGCTGATCAAAATAGTTTGATGAGTAACAGACCTCACCGCTCCACTCAAAACCCAGCCACTGGACGTCACGCTTAATGGATTCAACAAATTCCATATCCTCTTTAACCGGATTGGTATCGTCGAAACGCAGGTTGCATTGCCCCTGATAATCCTGGGCGATGCCAAAATTCAGACAGATCGATTTCGCATGACCAATATGCAGATAGCCATTGGGCTCTGGCGGGAAACGGGTATGCACGCTGCTGTGCTTACCGCTCGCCAAATCTTCGTCAATGATCTGACGAATAAAGTTAGTTGGGCGGGCTTCAGCCTCACTCATCTCAAAAATCCTCAATACGAATAACGGGTGATTTGTACCACGAAGTAACGGAGTATGATCCACAAAGCGTCTGAGGGAAACAACCGTTTGTTAAGCCTTTAAAACAAAAAAGGCAGGAATCGCTTCCTGCCCGTGGGGTTCTGTTGCGGGGATTAGCCTTTCACTTCGTATAGCGGGGTTTCACCGGCTACCACCTGGCCGCGAGCCAGTAATGTCAGCCCTGCGAAGTCATCGCTGTTACTGACCACGACCGGACTCACCATTGAGCGGGCGTTCGCGTTCAGGAATTCAAGGTCCATCTCCAGCACCGGCTGACCGGCGACCACGCTGGCCCCCTCTTCTGCCAGACGGGTAAAGCCTTTACCTTCCAGCGCTACGGTATCCAGCCCCATATGCACCACAATCTCTACACCATTCTCCGTTTCCAGACAGAAGGCGTGATTGGTGTTGAAGATTTTAACCAGCGTACCCGCTATCGGTGCCACGACCCATTTGTCGCTGGGTTTGATCGCCAGACCGTCACCCACCGCTTTGCTGGCGAAGGCTTCATCCGGCACATCATCCAGTGCCACGACTTCACCGCTGACTGGTGCCAGCAGGGTTGCGATGACACGCTTCTCACTGTTCAGCACCGCCTGCGGTGCTACAGCCGGCTCAGTCGGTGCGCTGCTGGCTGTCGCTGCAGCAACCGGACCCTTGGTCAGCACTTTTTTCATGGCCGAGGCGATGCTTTCTGCCTGGGTGCCCACGATGATCTGCACGCTCTGTTTGTTAAGACGAATCACGCCGGACGCACCAAGACGCTTCGCCACACCTTCATTAACCTGAGCGGAATCATTCACATTAAGACGCAGACGGGTGATACAGGCATCGATGCTGGTTAAGTTCTCTGAACCACCCACTGCACCGATGTAACGGCGCGCCAGTGATTCAGTCGCCGTTTCACCATTGTCGGTTTTATCCACGTTGACGTCGTAACCATCACTTTCATCACCGTCAACCGCCAGCTCACGGCCTGGCGTCATCAGGTTGAATTTTTTAATCGTGAAGCGGAACACGACATAGTAGATAGCGAAGAAGACCAGCCCCTGCGGAATCAGCATGTACCAGTGTGTCGCGAGAGGATTACGGGTCGACAGCACCATATCCACCAGCCCGGCGCTGAAACCAAATCCGGCAATCCAGTGCATACTGGCAGCGATAAAGACAGAGAGACCGGTCAGAACGGCGTGGATCAGATAGAGCACCGGCGCCACGAACATAAAGGAGAATTCCAGCGGTTCGGTGATACCCGTAAAGAAGGCAGCAAACGCAGCAGCCAGCATAATACTCCCCACTTTGACGCGGTTCTCTGGACGCGCACAGTGGTAGATAGCCAGTGCTGCACCCGGCAGACCAAACATCATAATCGGGAAAAAGCCCGCCTGATAACGACCGGTAATCCCTACGGTTGCGGTTCCGTCAGCCAGTGACTGCGCACCGCCAAGGAATTTAGGAATGTCATTAATACCTGCAACGTCAAACCAGAACACGGAGTTCAGCGCGTGATGCAGACCGACCGGAATCAGCAGGCGGTTGAAGAAGGCATAGATGCCGGCACCGACAGAGCCCAGCTTCTGGATGTGTTCACCAAAGCTGACCAGGCCGTTAAACACAACTGGCCAGATGTACATCAGGATAAAAGCGACGAAGATCATCAGGAACGAAACCAGAATCGGCACCAGCCGCCGTCCGCTGAAGAAGGAGAGCGCTTTAGGCAGCTCAACATGGCTGAAGCGGTTATAGACTTCTGCTGACAGGATACCGACCAGAATACCGACAAACTGATTCTCAATTTTGCCAAACGCTGCAGGTACCTGAGCTAAAGGAATTTTCTGAATCATGGCCACCGCGGCCGGTGAGCAAAGCGTGGTGACCACCAGGAATCCGACAAAGCCGGTCAGGGCTGCCGCACCATCTTTATCTTTTGACATGCCATAGGCGATACCAATCGCAAACAGGACTGACATGTGCTCAATGATGGCAGAACCTGATTTGATCAGTAAGGCAGCCAGCGCATTGCCTGCACCCCAGCTGTCTGGATCAATCCAGTAGCCAACCCCCATTAGTATTGCTGCTGCTGGCAGGGTAGCGACCGGCACCATCAGTGCACGCCCCACCTTTTGTAAGTAACCTAACATAACCCTTCCCCCTATGAGCCTGACTTGTCGCTTTGCGCTGCTTAATGTTGTTGTGTCAGCTGCAAAGATCGTTAATACACTTCATATCACGCAGCGAAGTGTAATAATAAATTAATTCGCTTCGCAAATTAAAACCCTGCCAGATGTGATTTTTATCACTAAAAAACATCGTGTCATACGGCAACATCTGGCAATGACTGCAAACTTATTTTATGATCCGAAATATTGAATTGCGCTCCGCCCGTGGCGAGAATAGAAAATCTGCTCAGGCTGATGAGTAACGCAACGGTTTAGCGATCCCCTTTCCATTTTCTAATGAGGTGAAACATGAGACTGATTCCTTTAGCGACGCCAACCCAGGTAGGCAAATGGGCCGCCCGACATATTGTTAACCGCATCAATGCATTTAATCCGACGGCGGATAAACCTTTTGTTCTGGGTCTGCCGACCGGCGGTACACCCCTGGAGGCGTACAAGCACCTGATTGATATGCACAAAGCGGGCCAGGTCAGTTTTAAGCATGTCGTCACCTTCAATATGGACGAATATGTTGGCCTGCCGAAAGAGCATCCGGAAAGCTATCACAGTTTCATGTATCGCAATTTCTTTGATCACGTTGATATTCAACCGGAAAATATCAACCTGCTGAATGGTAATGCGCCGGATATTGACGCAGAATGTCGTCAGTACGAAGAGAAAATTCGCACGCTGGGTAAAATTCACCTGTTTATGGGCGGTGTCGGTAACGACGGTCATATCGCCTTTAACGAGCCGGCTTCTTCACTGGCCTCCCGTACCCGCATTAAAACCCTGACGCATGACACCCGCGTGGCAAACTCTCGCTTCTTTAACGGCGATGTTGATCAGGTGCCTAAATATGCCCTTACCGTGGGCGTCGGTACGCTGCTGGATGCAGAAGAAGTGATGATTCTGGTTACCGGCCATGTTAAAGCGCAGGCACTGCAGGCGGCGGTCGAAGGCAACGTGAATCATATGTGGACAATCAGCTGTCTGCAGCTGCATGCCAAATCGGTGGTGGTCTGTGATGAACCCGCCACCATGGAACTGAAAGTGAAAACCGTGAAATATTTCCGCGAAATGGAAGCGGAAAATATGAAAGGCGTGTAACAGAACATTGTCGTGCCCTGCTGTTACGCTGAGTGACAGCAGGCCAGGACGGGAGAAAAGAGATGTACGCATTAGTAAACGGTCGAATTTACAGTGGCCATGAGGTTCTGGACAATCATGCCGTCGTGGTGGCTGACGGGCTTATTGCACGCGTCTGCCCGCGTGAATCGCTCCCGGCCAATATTGAGCAGCGGGATATGGCGGGCGCGATGATTGCGCCAGGTTTTATCGATCTTCAGCTCAACGGCTGCGGCGGTGTGCAGTTCAATGACAGCCTGGATGCACTGAGTATCGAAACCCTGGAAACGATGCAGCGCGCCAATGAGAAGTCTGGCTGCACCAGCTTTTTACCGACGCTGATTACCAGCAGCGATGCCCTGATGAAGCGTGCGATTGAAACCATGCGCGCCTATCTGCAGAAACATCAGCATCAGGCCCTGGGTCTGCATCTGGAAGGGCCCTGGCTGAGTAAGGCGAAAAAAGGCACCCACGATCCGGCGCTGATTCGCCTGCCGGATGCTGCGATGGTGCAGTATCTTTGTGACAACGCAGACGTCATCACCAAAGTCACGCTGGCACCGGAAAACGCCGGCAGCGAGGTGATTCGTCAGCTGACAGACGCCAGAATCATCGTTTCAGCGGGTCACTCGAATGCGACTTATGAAGAGGCGAAAGCGGGTTTTTCTGCTGGCGTGCGTTTCGCAACGCACCTCTACAACGCCATGCCGGCATTTGCCGGCCGTGAACCCGGGCTTATCGGTGCGCTGTTTGATTCACCTGATGTATACTGCGGCATTATTGCGGATGGTTTACATGTACATTACGCTAACGTACGGAATGCAAAGCGCATTAAAGGCGACAAACTGGTGCTGGTAACGGATGCCACTGCCCCCGCTGGTGCTGACATCAGCGAGTTTATTTTTGCAGGCAAAACAATCTATTATCGTGATGGGCTTTGTGTCGACGAAAACGGCACATTAAGTGGTTCTGCCCTGACGATGATCGAAGCGGTACAAAACAGCGTCGAGCATGTGGGTATCGCACTGGATGAAGCGTTGCGCATGGCATCACTTTACCCGGCACGGGCGATGGGCGTGGAAAGGCAGTTGGGCTCGATCGAAGCAGGAAAAATCGCGAACCTGACTGTGTTTACGCGCGACTTTAAAATCATTAAGACGTTTGTCAACGGAGACGACGTCCTGAGCGAGTAAGCACTGAATGACCACTGGCGGCCAGTCACAAATAGGAAATGTCGATCTTGTTAAGCAACTCAATAGCGCAGCGGTTTACCGGCTGATTGATCAACAGGGGCCGATATCGCGCATTCAGATTGCTGAACTCAGTCAGCTTGCCCCCGCCAGTGTCACCAAAATTACCCGCCAGTTGATTGAGCGCGGCCTGATCAAAGAGGTAGACCAGCAGGCCTCTACCGGTGGTCGCCGCGCCATTTCGATTATTACTGAAACCCGCCATTTCCATACCATCGGCGTCCGTCTCGGACGCAATGATGCCACCCTGACCCTGTTCGACCTCAGTGGTAAATCACTGGCACAGGAAGATTACGCCCTGCCGGAGCGCACTCAGGAGACGCTGGAACATGCGCTGTTTAACGCTATCAGCAGCTTCATTGAGCAGCACCAGCGCAAAATACGCGAGCTGATCGCGATTTCCGTTATCCTGCCAGGGCTGGTCGATCCGATTAACGGCGTCATCCGCTATATGCCGCATATTTCCGTCAGCCACTGGCCGCTGGTCGCCAGCCTGAAAAAACGTTTCAACGTCACGAGCTTTGTCGGCCACGATATCCGCAGTCTGGCCCTGGCCGAGCACTACTTCGGTGCAAGCCGCGACTGTGCAGACTCAATTCTGGTGCGCTTACACCGTGGCACCGGTGCCGGCATTATTGCTAACGGCCATATCTTTCTTGGCAGCAACGGCAACGTCGGCGAGATCGGCCATATTCAGGTCGATCCCCTTGGTGAACGCTGCCACTGCGGCAACTTTGGCTGCCTTGAAACCATTGCCGCCAACGGCGCCATTGAAAATCGGGTGCGACATCTGTTGAGTCAGGGCCATCCCAGCACGCTGACGCTGGAGGCGAGCCAGATGTCTCATATCTGCAAAGCGGCCAATCAGGGTGATGCGCTGGCGTGTGAAGTGATCGAGCATGTGGGCCGTTATCTTGGCAAAGCGATCGCAATCGCAATCAACCTGTTTAATCCACAAAAAGTGGTGCTGGCGGGTGAGATCACAGAGGCCGAAAAAGTGCTGCTGCCCGCTATCGAAGGCTGTATCAATACCCAGGCCTTAGCCGCCTTTCGCAAAAATCTGCCGGTTGTGCGCTCCACCCTGGATCATCGTTCTGCCATTGGCGCGTTTGCGCTCGCCAAACGTGCCATGCTTAACGGCATTCTGCTGCAACATCTTCTTGAAGACTAAGCTAACCCGCTGCTGTGGCGGGCCACATCGGATCTGACTATGACCATTAAAAGCGTAATTTGTGATATCGATGGCGTGCTGATGCACGACAACACGGCCGTTCCCGGCGCGCAGGAATTTTTACAGCGCATTCTGGCCAAAGAGATGCCGCTGGTGGTGCTGACAAACTATCCCTCGCAAACCGAGCAGGATCTGGCTAACCGTTTTGCCTCGGCCGGTGTTGAGGTTCCTGAATCCGTTTTCTATACCTCGGCAATGGCCACAGCCGATTTCCTGCGCCGTCAGGAAGGCAAAAAGGCCTATGTCATTGGTGAGGGCGCGCTGATTCACGAACTCTACAAAGCGGGCTTTACGATTACTGATGTGAATCCCGACTTCGTGATTGTCGGTGAGACACGCTCGTTTAACTGGGACATGATGCATAAAGCGGCTTTTTTCGTGGCTAGCGGCGCTCGCTTCATTGCTACTAACCCGGATACGCATGCGCGCGGTTTTATTCCTGCCTGTGGCGCGCTCTGTGCGGGTATCGAGAAAATCTCTGGTCGTCGCCCGTTTGTTGTTGGCAAACCCAGCCCCTACATCATGCGCGCCGCGCTGAACAAAATGCAGGCTCACTCTGAAGAGACGGTCATTGTTGGCGACAATCTGCGAACCGATATTCTGGCCGGTTTTCAGGCGGGTCTGGAGACGGTGCTGGTTCTCTCTGGCGTCTCCACGCTGACGGATATTGATGCTATGCCGTTCCGCCCGGACTGGATCTACCCTTCTGTTGCCGATATTGACCTGTTCTGATTCATTTCTCTTATGACGCATCCGGCTAATCTGTGATGCGTCCCCCTTTTTTTCCCCTGTTCCCGCGGGTTTCACTGCCTGTTTTTTGTTCACAAAAGCCATTCCATTGCTGATCCATCAATAAAACAACGTTTAAATTATCGTTTATTCAAAATTATTGCCATGTGAACAATATTTTTATCAGTAAATCACGATTCCTCTTGCATTGAATACACTAAATAGCGCATTTTCTTATGTATCACGCAGCGACAGGCTGCCGGACAAACGTAAAAGATAACATCGCCGTAAGGTGAGCTCAGGAGTCAGTTATGTGTTCAATTTTTGGTGTGCTGGATCTGAAAACCGATCCTGTTGAGCTGCGCAAAAAAGCGCTGGAATGTTCACGCTTAATGCGTCATCGCGGCCCGGACTGGTCAGGCGTCTTCGCCGATGATCATGCTATTCTGGCGCATGAACGCCTCTCAATTGTTGACGTTAACAATGGCGCACAGCCGCTGTACAACGCCGATCACACCCACGTACTGGCGGTTAACGGCGAAATTTACAACCATCAGGCACTGCGCGCTGAACTCAGCGATCGCTACGAATTTCAGACCGGTTCTGACTGTGAAGTCATTCTGGCGCTCTATCAGGAGAAAGGTGTCGATTTCCTCGACGAGCTGGAAGGCATGTTCGCCTTTATCCTCTATGACACCGTTAAAAAAACCTGGCTGATTGGTCGCGACCACATTGGCATCATCCCGCTCTATATGGGTAACGATGAGCACGGCAACCTGTTTGTTGCTTCAGAAATGAAAGCGCTGGTGCCAGCCTGCCGTTCCATCAAAGAATTCCCGCCGGGAAGCTATCTCTCCAGCACCGATGGTGAAATCCGTCGTTACTGGCAGCGTGACTGGATGGAATACAAAAACGTTGAGCACAACACCACCGACGCCGCTGGCCTGAAGCATGCGCTGGAAGAGTCCGTGAAAAGCCACCTGATGTCAGATGTACCTTACGGTGTGCTGCTGTCAGGCGGTCTGGACTCCTCCATCATTTCAGCTGTGACCAAGCGTTTTGCAGCAAAGCGGGTTGAGGATCAGGACAAAAGTGATGCCTGGTGGCCGCAACTGCACTCCTTCGCAGTCGGACTGGAAGGTTCACCCGATTTAAAAGCGGCGAAAACCGTAGCGGAGCATCTGGGCACCGTGCACCACGAAATTCATTTCACCGTTCAGGAAGGACTGGATGCGATTCGGGATGTGATTTATCACATTGAAACTTATGACGTCACTACTATTCGCGCCTCTACGCCGATGTACTTAATGTCGCGTAAAATCAAAGCGATGGGCATTAAGATGGTGCTGTCTGGCGAAGGCGCAGATGAAGTCTTCGGCGGCTATCTCTATTTCCATAAGGCGCCAAACGCCAAAGAGTTCCACGAAGAAAACGTGCGTAAACTGCAGGCGCTGCATATGTTCGACTGCGCCCGTGCTAACAAAGCGATGTCAGCCTGGGGCGTTGAGGCACGTGTACCCTTCCTGGATAAAAAATTCCTGGATGTGGCGATGCGGATTAACCCGGCCGACAAAATGTGTGGCAGCAACGGTAAAATGGAGAAGCACATTCTGCGTGAATGTTTCTCCTCTTACCTGCCAGAGAGCGTGGCGTGGCGTCAGAAAGAGCAGTTCTCGGATGGCGTGGGGTACAGCTGGATCGACTCACTGAAAGAAGTCGCGGCGAAGCAAATCAGCGATCAGCAGCTGGCAACCGCCCACTTCCGTTTCCCGTTCAACACGCCAGGTTCGAAAGAAGCGTATCTTTATCGTGAGATCTTCGAAGAGCTGTTCCCATTAGCGAGCGCGGCAGAATGTGTGCCTGGTGGTCCATCGGTCGCCTGCTCTTCTGCCAAAGCAATTGAGTGGGATGAAGCGTTTAAAAACATGGACGATCCATCCGGACGTGCCGTCGGTGTGCATCAGTCAGCTTACAAATAAGCAGGCAGAGAGCCGTCAGAATGGGCCCGCTGCGGCCCATTTTTTTTACGATTAGCGTTGTATTCACTGAAAAATTGCCGAATAAACCGCCAGGCTGGTTATAAGCCAGTCAAACAGCAATTATCTGGCAAAAAACGGTAAAAAACTTGTTGACGCTGTCTGGTCAACTCCGCATAATGCGCCCCGCAACGCCGATGAAGGTAACGCGAAAAAAAGATGGCTACGTAGCTCAGCTGGTTAGAGCACAGCACTCATAATGCTGGGGTCACAGGTTCGATTCCCGTCGTAGCCACCATCTTTTTTTGCGGGAGTGGCGAAATTGGTAGACGCACCAGATTTAGGTTCTGGCGCCGCAAGGTGTGCGAGTTCAAGTCTCGCCTCCCGCACCATTTCATTATTCGGCAGCGTGGATGGGATATCGCCAAGCGGTAAGGCACCGGTTTTTGATACCGGCATTCCCTGGTTCGAATCCAGGTATCCCAGCCAATTTCGATGATTCTTGTATGCTGAGAACGGACGAATGGGATATCGCCAAGCGGTAAGGCACCGGTTTTTGATACCGGCATTCCCTGGTTCGAATCCAGGTATCCCAGCCATCATTGAAAAATGCAGTACAATTAGGCTACGTAGCTCAGCTGGTTAGAGCACAGCACTCATAATGCTGGGGTCACAGGTTCGATTCCCGTCGTAGCCACCATATAATTGGGGTGTCGCCAAGCGGTAAGGCACTGGTTTCTGATACCAGCATTCCGGGGTTCGAATCCCTGCACCCCAGCCATACAAAGACAATTTGAAAAACACCATTATTGGGGTGTCGCCAAGCGGTAAGGCACTGGTTTCTGATACCAGCATTCCGGGGTTCGAATCCCTGCACCCCAGCCAAATTGCACAACCAGGCCCGCTTTTGCGGGCTTTGTTGTTTTTGTCCCTTCTGAAACGTTCCACGCTTCCTGATTGCCGGCCCGCCCTGCGGCGAGCCTCAATGCGCAATGGTCTATAAACCCAGTGCGTATCGTAATACCTGTCGCTTCAGGACACCGGAATGCTCGGCAGCAATCAGTCCGAGATTACGCGCGAAGCGCAGTGGTGCCAGCTGATTGCTGAAAGCAAAGTAAAAGAGATCCATTCCGCCCTGCATCAGCATATTGTCTTTACGACGCTGCCGGTGATAGCGCTGCAATATCCGCTCTGACGCCCAGTCTTCCGCCGCACCGCGTGCGCTGACCAGCACCTCAATCAACGCATCAATATCGCGATAGCCAAGATTCACGCCCTGCCCGGCCAGCGGGTTAATGGTATGCGCGGCATCGCCAACCAGCGCCAGTCCTGGCAGGACATAGCGTGAAGCATGGCGACGCACCAGCGGAAAACCCCCTGCCGCATGGGCTTTGAAACGTCCCAGCCGCGCCGGGAAGTGGCTGGCAATCTCTTTTTCCAGCTGGGCCATCGGCATCGTCTGCAGCTGACGCACTCTTGCAGGCGCGTCGTACCAGACCAGTGAGGCGCGATTGCCATACAGCGGCAGGAAGGCGCGCGGCCCCTGCGGCGTAAAGTGCTGCCAGGTGGCATCTCCTGCCGGATGTTCGCAGGTCACGCTGATCAGTAAACAGGACTGCGCATAGCTCCAGCCATGAATCCCGATTCCGGCCATCTGCCGCACCTGTGAGTTCGCACCATCTGCGCCAACCACCAGCCGGGTGTGTAAGGCCACGCCGTCGTTAAGATCAACGCGCCAGCCGCCATTTTCTGGCTGCAGATTTTCCAGCGTGGCCGGACAATAGCAGGTCACGCCCAGCGACTGCATCTCCTCCCACAACGCCCGCTGAAGCACGCTGTTCTCAACCATAAAACCCAGTTCAGGTAAGCCCAGCGAGGCAGCATCAAAACTTACCTGCGCCGCTTGCCACTCCCAGGTTTCCAGTCGCCGATAGGGCGCGCTGCGCATCGCGTCTACCCGCGGCCAGACGTTAAGTTGCTTCAGTAACGCTACCGAGGAGGATCCGATCGCTGAAATTCGCAAATCGGGATCGCTGTCGGCCTCAAATGGAGCGGGTTCGGCACGCTCAATGACCGCCACGCGAAAATGTTGCTGTGTCAGTCCACAGGCCAGCGCAGCACCGACCATGCCACCGCCGACAATCACGACATCAAACTGATTATCCTGCATTGCTTATATCCCTCTCTTATTCCCGCCAGCCTGCGCAACACGGGTCTGAATAGAGCAAAGTGTACCGGAAAACCCGAAGGCTGGCAGAAAAGCCCTCAGGCTGGTCACAACAGCATCAAAGCATTACAATACGCGCCCCTCACTTCACTGCACTGAATCAATGGCTAGCGCGATGACAAAAAAACTGCATATCAAAACCTGGGGATGTCAGATGAATGAGTATGATTCATCCAAGATGTCTGATCTGCTGAACACGACGCACGGCTACACGCTGACCGAGGTCCCTGAAGAGGCGGATATCCTGCTGCTTAACACCTGTTCTATTCGTGAAAAAGCGCAGGAGAAAGTGTTCCACCTGCTGGGACGCTGGAGAAAACTCAAAGAGCGCAATCCGGATGTCATTATCGGCGTTGGCGGCTGCGTCGCGTCGCAGGAAGGGGACCATATTCGCCAGCGTGCTCCCTGCGTCGATATCGTTTTTGGTCCGCAGACACTCCATCGTCTGCCGGAAATGATTAACACCGTGCGCGGCACCAAAAGTCCGGTGGTCGACATCAGTTTCCCGGAAATTGAGAAATTCGATCGCCTGCCGGATCCGCGCGCAGAAGGTCCCACAGCCTTTGTTTCTATCATGGAAGGCTGCAACAAATATTGTACTTTCTGCGTGGTTCCTTACACACGCGGCGAGGAAGTGAGCCGTCCCAGCGATGACATTTTGCTGGAAATCGCGCAGCTGGCGGCGCAGGGTGTGCGTGAAGTTAACCTGCTTGGCCAGAACGTCAACGCGTATCGTGGCGCCACCTTTGACGGTGAGATCTGTACCTTCGCCGAGCTGCTGCGCCTGGTCGCTGCTATCGACGGTATCGACCGTATTCGTTTCACCACCAGCCACCCGATTGAGTTTACTGACGACATTATCGAGGTCTACCGCGATACCCCGGAGCTGGTGAGTTTCCTGCATCTGCCCGTTCAGAGTGGATCGGACCGTATTCTGACGCTGATGAAGCGTGCGCACACCGCGCTGGAATATAAGGCGATTATCCGCAAGCTGCGCGCGGCGCGGCCAGATATTGAGATCAGTTCTGACTTCATCATCGGCTTCCCGGGTGAAACGCAGCAGGATTTCGAGCAGACCATGAAGCTTATCGCCGAGATCAATTTCGATGTCAGCTTCAGCTTTGTCTACTCTGCCCGTCCTGGCACGCCAGCCGCTGACCTGCCGGATGATGTCAGCGAAGAGGAGAAAAAGCAGCGTCTGTGGATCCTCCAGGACCGCATTAACCAGCAGGCACAGGCGATCAGTCGCCGCATGGTGGGCACCGTGCAGCGTATTCTGGTAGAAGGCATCTCCCGCAAGAACGTCATGGAAGTTTCCGGCCGCACCGAAAATAACCGTGTGGTTAATTTCGAAGGCTCGCCTGAGATGATTGGCCGTTTTGTGGATGTTGAAATTGTCGATGTCTACACCAACTCGCTGCGCGGCAAACTGGTGCGTACCGAAGAAGAGATGGGCCTGCGTATGGCGGAAAGCCCGGCCTCTGTGATTGCCCGTACCCGCAAAGAAAACGAAATCGGCGTGAGCCTGTTCCAGCCGTGATCCCTGCACTACCGGGCGGCAGCGCGCAGCGCGTTGTTGCCGCCAATTTCACGCCGCGACACTTGGTTTATGAAAGTGTCGCCCAAATATCTCTCCTTAAGCTTGCGCCCAGGCGTTACGGCATAAATAATTTCGTTATGGTGCACACGGTTAAGCCCAACGGTGCGTCAGACACATCCCATAACTGGCCCTGAGTGACCCAAAGGATTCGTTTGAATATCGAAACTCGTGAAATCGCCCTTGAACCGGCTGATAACCGTCGACTGATGAGCCTGTGCGGGCCTTTCGACGATAATGTGAAACAGCTTGAGCGTCGTCTGGGCATTGAGATCAATCGTCGCGACAATGTCTTTAAGCTGGTGGGACGTCCACTGTGCGTCAATGCCGCCGCAGATATTCTGAAAACCCTGTATGTCGACACCGCGCCGATGCGTGGTGAGATCCCGGATATTGAGCCTGACCAGATTCACCTGGCCATCAAAGAGAGCCGGGTACTGGAACAAACCGCCGAAAGCGTGCCGGAGTACGGTAAAGCGGTCAACATCAAGACTAAGCGTGGTGTGATTAAGCCGCGCACGCCGAACCAGGCGCAGTACATCGCTAACGTGCTCGACCACGACATCACCTTTGGCGTCGGCCCGGCGGGTACCGGTAAAACCTATCTGGCGGTGGCAGCCGCAGTGGATGCCCTGGAGCGTCAGGAGATTCGCCGCATCATGCTGACGCGCCCTGCCGTCGAAGCGGGTGAAAAACTCGGCTTCCTGCCTGGCGATCTGAGCCAGAAAGTCGACCCATATCTGCGTCCCCTCTACGATGCCCTATTTGAAATGCTCGGTTTTGAGCGGGTAGAAAAGCTGATGGAGCGCAACGTCATTGAGGTGGCTCCGCTGGCTTACATGCGTGGCCGTACCCTGAACGATGCGTTTATCATTCTTGATGAGAGCCAGAACACCACCATCGAGCAGATGAAGATGTTCCTGACGCGTATCGGCTTTAACTCCAAAGCGGTAATTACCGGCGACGTCACCCAGATTGACCTGCCACGTCACGTTAAGTCGGGCCTGCGGCATGCCATTGAAGTGCTGGCAGACGTTGAAGAGATTAGCTTTAACTTCTTCCACAGTGAAGATGTGGTGCGCCATCCGGTGGTTGCCCGCATTGTTACCGCCTATGAAGCCTGGGAAGCGGCCGATCAGACCCGTCGCGATCAGCAGGCTGAAGAGCGTAAACGTGAAGCACTGGCTGCACAGAGCGCCACGCAGGAGAGCAAATGAGTGAGGTCATTCTCGACCTGCAGGTCGCCTGTGAGAACACGGCGGACCTGCCGGATGAAAGCCTGTTTCATCGCTGGCTTTCCGCGGCTGTTACCCCTTTTCAGCCCGAAAGCGAAGTCACCGTCCGTCTGGTCGATGAAGCGGAGAGTCATGAGTTAAATCTGACTTATCGCGGCAAAGACAAGCCGACAAATGTGCTCTCCTTCCCGTTTGAAGCGCCACCGGGCATCGAGTTACCTCTGCTGGGCGATCTGATCATCTGCCGCCAGGTGGTTGAGCAGGAAGCCGCAGAACAGGGCAAAAGCGTTGAAGCCCACTGGGCGCATATGGTGGTACACGGCACGCTGCATCTGCTGGGTTACGACCATATTGAAGACGACGAAGCGGACGAGATGGAAGGACTGGAGACCGAGATAATGCTTGCTCTTGGGTATCCTGATCCGTACATTTCGGAGAAAGAAGACGCCTGAATCCCGAATTCTGGCTATCCGGCTGTCAGCACGGTTTGCTGACAGCACCTATTCCTCACCAGAGAGATCTATAAAAACCGCCATGAGCGACGACCATTCTCAAAACAGCGATGCACCCAGTAGTAAAAAGGGATTTTTCTCCCTGTTGATCAACCAACTTTTTCACGGTGAACCGAAAAGCCGTGATGAGCTACTGGAGCTGATCCGCGACTCGAATAACAAAGAGCTGATTGACCAGGACACCCGCGACATGCTCGAAGGGGTTCTGGATATTGCGGAGCAGCGCGTGCGTGACATCATGATCCCGCGCTCGCAAATGATCACCCTGAAACGTAATCAGAGCCTCGAAGAGTGTCTGGATGTCATTATCGAATCCGCCCATTCCCGCTTCCCGGTGATCAGCGAAGATAAAGATCATGTGGAAGGGATTCTGATGGCGAAAGATCTGCTGCCGTTTATGAGCAGCGAATCTGAGCCTTTCAGCATTGAGAAAGTCCTGCGTCCTGCGGTGGTTGTGCCTGAAAGTAAGCGCGTTGACCGGATGCTGAAAGAGTTCCGCTCCCAGCGCTACCACATGGCGATCGTTATCGATGAGTTTGGTGGTGTCTCTGGTCTGGTGACCATTGAAGATATTCTGGAGCTGATTGTCGGTGAGATTGAAGATGAGTATGACGATGAAGAAGATCGTGATATCCGTCAGCTCAACCGTCACACCTTTACGGTGCGCGCTCTGACCGCCATTGAAGATTTCAATGAGTTGTTTGGCACGCAGTTCAGTGACGATGAAGTCGATACCATTGGTGGTCTGGTGATGCAGGGCTTCGGCCATCTGCCCGCGCGCGGTGAAAGCATTGAGATTGAGGGTTACCAGTTCAAGGTAGCAATGGCTGACAGCCGCCGCATTATCCAGGTTCACGTGACCATTCCGGAAAACTCGCCACAACCTCAACTGGAAGACGAATAAGTCTATGGCTTTAGCCTCACTCTACCCGCGCCAGCGGGTTCGCCTGCTGCTGGCTTTAATGACGGGTGCGCTGGGCACCCTCGCCTTCTCTCCTTACGATTTCTGGCCCGCCGCCCTGCTGTCGCTGTGCGGCTTACAGCTCCTGACCCTGAACCGCTCAAGTCCGCAGGCTGCGGCAATCGGTTTTGTCTGGGGAGTGGGCTTATTCGGCAGCGGCATCAACTGGGTTTACGTCAGTGTCGCCACCTTTGGTGGCATGCCTGGCCCGGTGAATGTCTTTATCGTGGCATTGCTGGCGGCGTATCTGGCGATCTACCCGGCGCTGTTTGCCGGTGTACTGAATCGCATCTGGCCGCGCACAACGCTGTGGCGACTGGCGCTGGCCGCACCGGCTTTGTGGCAGATCACGGAATTCCTGCGCGGCTGGGTGCTGACCGGCTTTCCATGGCTGCAGTTTGGCTACAGCCAGATTGACGGCCCGTTAAAAGGTCTGGCCCCGCTGGCGGGGGTCGAGACCCTGACCTTCCTGCTGATGGTGGTGGCTGGCCTGCTGGCATATGCCCTGCAGCAGCGCAACGTCAGAAGTCTGGTCGCAGCATTGCTGCTGCTGGCCCTGCCGTGGCCGTTGCGCTATATCCAGTGGGTTCAGCCGATGCCCGAGCGTGCCGTCGAAGTGGCGCTGGTGCAGGGAAACATCCCGCAGTCGATGAAGTGGGATCCGCAGCAACTGCTCAACACCCTGCGCATTTATCACGGTCTGAGCCAGCCGCTCATGGGCAAAGCGCCGATTATTATCTGGCCTGAATCGGCGATTACCGATCTGGAAAGTAATCAGCAGCCGTTCCTGCATTCACTGGATGATGAACTGCGTGAACGCGGCAGTTCGCTGGTCACGGGTATCGTAGACTCCCGACTGGAGCAGAACCGCTATCACGATTACAACACCGTGATCGTGCTGGGTGGCAAGACGCCGTACAACTACTTCAGCGGCAATCGTTACCAGAAAAATCACCTGGTGCCATTTGGCGAATTTGTGCCGCTGGCCGATCTGCTGCGTCCGCTGGCTCCGTTCTTTGATCTGCCGATGTCGGCGTTCAGCCGTGGCAACTATCTCCAGCCGCAACTCCGCGTGGCGGGCTATAACCTGACCAGCGCCATTTGTTATGAGATCGTGCTGGGTGAACAGGTGCGGGCCAACTTCCATCCCGACACCAACTTCCTGCTGACCGTTTCGAACGATGCCTGGTTTGGCCACTCTATCGGCCCGTGGCAGCACTTCCAGATGGCGAGGATGCGGGCGCTGGAACTGGGTCGTCCGCTGTTGCGCAGTACCAACAATGGCGTAACTGCAGTGGTGAATGCCAGTGGTGATGTGGAAGCCATGCTGCCGCAATTTACGCGCGATGTCCTGACCAGCAAAGTTACGCCTACGCAGGGAGAAACCCCGTACGCGCGGGCTGGCATCTGGCCTGTCTGGTCACTGACGCTGCTGGCGGCGTTGATTGCCCTGCTGCGCCGACGCCGATAACAGCGCAGAGGCGTCATGGCGAAGCGAATGCTTCGCCTGAGGTTGTTGAAAACGCGCGGTGCTCAGGGAGTAAACGCCTTACGCAGAGACGCAAACACCGCCATCCCTGCCTTGCGCATCGCGGGCCATCTATGGCCCGCGATGCGCTGCTACAGGCGAAAGCTCCCCTCGCTTGACGTTTGTCTGCCGTCGGTGCGAGGTGCAAGTTTCGCCTTTTCTCCTTGTTATTTTCTGATACTCCCACTCCCTGACCGCATACTCTGCTGCCTTTCTCACCCTGCACCGCTTTCTGGCACGATGATTGCAAAATGTTTCACTGTTTTTCGCTAACGGCCTGATTGCAGACGCTGCCGCGAGGCGGATTGCACCAAAACTGTCGCACCTCCTGCACCGTAAACGCGCAGCGTGAGAAATTTGCCTTTTTTTGGTGCGGATCACCTCGCAAAAAAGAAACTTTTTTGTTTCATTGCGTTAACAATCAGCTATGTTAGTGACTCTTCTGCGCCCATTTAATCCGCAGAATGAGCAGAAACGCAGCACAAAACAGACACACCATCATAATCAGCGCAGGTTATATCCTGTGCCTTTTTCATACGAAGGAGTTGGAACATGCAACTACGCAAAGTGGCATTATCTCTTCTGCTGATCGGTGCAGCGGCGGGAGCGGCCCAGGCGGAAGATCTCAGCGGCACCCTGAAGAAAATCAATGACAATGGTGTCATTGTGGTCGGGCATCGCGAATCATCAGTTCCCTTTTCTTATTATGACAACCAGCAAAAAGTCGTCGGCTATTCACAGGATTACTCAAACGCCATTGTGGAAGCCATCAAAGCGAAGCTGAATAAGCCTGACCTGCAGGTCAAAATGATTCCAATCACCTCACAAAACCGTATTCCACTGCTGCAAAACGGCACCTACGATTATGAGTGTGGCTCCACCACCAATAACCTTGAGCGCCAGAAACAGGCGGCTTTCTCTGACACCATTTTTGTTATTGGCACCCGTCTGCTGGTTAAGAAAGATGGCCCGATCAAAGATTTCGCCGACCTGAAAGGCAAAACCGTGGTGGTAACCTCAGGGACCACGTCTGAAGTGCTGCTGCACAAACTCAACGACGAACAGAAACTGGATATGCGCATCATCAGCGCCAAAGATCATGGCGACTCCTTCCGTACGCTGGAAACCGGCCGTGCCGTGGCCTTTATGATGGATGATGCCCTGCTGGCTGGCGAACGCGCTAAAGCCAAAAAGCCGGACAACTGGGAAATTTTAGGCACGCCACAGTCTAAAGAGGCCTATGGCTGCATGCTGCGTAAAGATGATCCGCAGTTCAAAGCGCTGGTAGATGAAACCATCGCCAAAGCCCAGACGTCGGGTCAGGCAGAAAAATGGTTCGATACCTGGTTCAAAAAGCCTATTCCGCCTAAGAACCTGAACATGAACTTTGAGCTGTCTGATGACATGAAAGCGCTGTTCAAAACGCCAAACGACAAAGCACTCAATTAACAAAAAAATACCCAATGGATTTCAGGTCACATTGAGTCGGCAGGAGAGCATGCATCCCGGGGAACTTACTCAGGTAGATGATTCGGGTGCGTGGACATACATAGCCAACAAAATGCAGCCTGAAAGACGGCGGGTATAACAAGGGCGGCCTGGCTGCCCTCTCGATTGCTGAAACCGCGGCATGGACAGACAGACTGACACGGGTCGTTCCCCTGCGTCAGGACATAAAACGCCGTTCATCAATCTTCAGGGTAGCTTAGCTACCCTTTTTTTCCGGAGCTCGTTATGGGTATCGATTGGAACTGGGGCATATTTCTCGAACAGGCCCCGTTCGGTAACACGACCTACCTCGGCTGGCTGTGGTCCGGTTTTCAGGTGACGATAGCCGTCTCCTGCTGCGCCTGGATTATCGCTTTCTGCGTGGGTTCATTTTTTGGCATTCTGCGCACCGTGCCGAATCGCCTGTTGTCGACCATTGGCACCTGCTATGTCGAACTGTTTCGTAACATCCCGCTGATCGTCCAGTTCTTCTTCTGGTATCTGGTGGCGCCCGAGCTGGTGGGCGAGAATCTCGGCATGTGGTTTAAGTCTGAGCTGGACCCCAACATTCAGTTCTTCCTCTCTTCCATGATCTGTCTCGGCCTGTTTACCGCCGCCCGCGTTTGCGAGCAGGTGCGCGCGGCGATTCAGTCACTGCCGAGTGGACAGAAGAATGCTGGCCTGGCGATGGGATTAACCCTGCCGCAGACTTACCGCTATGTATTGCTGCCGAATGCGTATCGCGTGATTGTTCCGCCGATGACCTCGGAAATGCTGAACCTGGTCAAGAACTCCGCTATCGCCTCCACCATTGGTCTGGTGGATATGGCAGCACAGGCGGGCAAGTTGCTCGACTATTCTGCTCACGCCTATGAATCCTTTACCGCCATTACGCTGGCCTACGTCGCGATTAACCTGGTGATTATGTTGTTGATGAGTCTGGTCGAGCGCAAAGTCCGGCTGCCAGGCAATGCGGGAGGCAAGTAATGTACGACTTTGACTGGAGTTCGATTGCGCCCAGCCTGCCCTATCTGCTTAACGGCTTAGTGATTACCTTTAAGATCACGATTACCGCCGTGGTTTTCGGCATTCTTTGGGGCACCCTGCTGGCGGTAATGCGTCTGTCGACCTTTAAGCCCATCAGCTGGTTCGCCAAAATTTATGTCAACCTGTTCCGCTCAGTACCGCTGGTGATGGTGCTGCTGTGGTTCTATCTGGTGGTGCCGAGTTTCCTGCAACAGGTGCTGGGCCTGTCGCCTAAAACCGATATCCGCCTGATTTCAGCCATGGTCGCCTTTTCACTGTTCGAAGCGGCGTACTACTCAGAGATCATTCGTGCCGGCATCATCAGTATCTCACGCGGCCAGGGGAATGCCGCGCTGGCGCTGGGTATGACGCAGTGGCAGGCCATGAAACTGATTATTCTGCCGCAGGCATTCCGGGCCATGGTTCCGCTGTTACTGACGCAGGGTATCGTGCTGTTCCAGGATACCTCTCTGGTTTATGTGTTAAGCCTGGCGGACTTCTTCCGTACCGCGTCGACTATCGGTGAGCGCGACGGCACCCAGGTTGAAATGGTTCTGTTTGCAGGTCTGGTCTACTTCGTTATCAGCCTGAGCGCATCGCTGTTGGTCAGCTATCTAAAAAGAAAAAGGACGGTTTAAATGATTAGCCTGAAAAATGTTTCTAAGTGGTATGGTCACTTTCAGGTGCTGACCGACTGCTCAACCGAAGTCAAAACCGGTGAAGTGGTGGTAGTGTGCGGCCCGTCCGGCTCCGGTAAATCGACGCTCATCAAAACCGTGAACGGACTTGAGCCCGTTCAGCAGGGTGTGATTTCCGTCAACGGCACCGAAGTGAACAACAAAAAAACCAATCTGGCGCAGCTTCGCAGTCAGGTCGGAATGGTGTTCCAGCACTTCGAGCTGTTCCCGCATTTGAGCATTATTAACAATCTGGTGCTGGCGCAGGTAAAAGTGCTGAAGCGAGACAAAGCGGCGGCCCGCGATAAAGGGCTGAAGCTGCTGAAGCGTGTGGGACTGTCAGCCCATGCGGAGAAGTTTCCTGGCCAGCTCTCCGGCGGTCAGCAGCAGCGTGTAGCCATTGCGCGTGCGCTCTGCATGGATCCTATTGCGATGCTGTTTGATGAACCGACCTCCGCGCTGGATCCGGAAATGATCAATGAAGTGCTGGATGTGATGGTTGAACTGGCGCAGGAAGGGATGACGATGATGGTGGTGACACACGAGATGGGCTTTGCCCGTAAAGTCGCCAATCGCGTGATCTTTATGGATGAAGGGAAAATTATCGAAGACACCAACAAAGATGACTTCTTTAATAATCCGCAGTCTGACCGCGCTAAAGATTTCCTCGCTAAAATTCTGCACTAAACAACGTATGCGGGTCACTCAATGTGGCCCGCATAATGTTTGTTATCAGGGTTCAAAAGGCTGACGCTGGAACTGATCGTGGCCGCATTCCGGACAACGGGATAAGGTCTCAGGCGTATAGATTGCCCGGGTAAACTGGCACTTTTCACACACCAGATTGCCAAGACCGACCACTTCACCGCTCTGATAGACACCATGGTGATGCAGATCCTGAAAGACCTCACGCCACTCCAGCTGACTTTTATCCGTAATATCCGCCAGCTCTTTCCAGACGCTCTCGCGGATAATGCGCATAAACAGTGAGTCCGCCAGCGGTTCTTCAGCATCGCTGTAACTGCGGGCAAACTCGCCTAAATCACGGCGCACCGAACGCAGCGCCTGGTCAATCTCACTTTCTGACATATCATCGCGCACCAGCAACTGACTTCGCCGCCCGGCAATCAGCTCATCAAGGTTACGATCGCCCTGACGAAGACGTTCAGTCAATACGGCTAACGACTCGCGATACTCCTGAGCCACTTTATTCATTTTGTTCTCCTTTATGCAGACCCTCGCTGACTTAAGTTTAGTCGTAATGTTGCTTTTGCCGTGTCGTCTGTACAGTGAATTACAAAAGGGTGAAGAGGCTGACGCTTTCGGCAGAAATCGTGCCAGCAAAAGTGGGAAGTGTTGTTGATACGCGGCCTTATGGGTATGCTATGCGGATCTTAGAGCCAGAAAAATGTTTTTCATAAAGGACCACAGGCAGCCATGCAAGAGCAATACCGCCCGGAAGAAATTGAATCCCGTGTGCAGCAGCACTGGGATGAAAACGAAACGTTTAAAGTGACTGAGCAGGAAGGTAAAGAGAAATACTATTGCCTCTCCATGTTGCCCTATCCTTCTGGCCGCCTGCACATGGGTCACGTTCGTAACTACACCATCGGCGACGTAATCGCGCGCTATCAGCGTATGCTCGGCAAAAACGTGCTACAGCCGATTGGCTGGGATGCTTTCGGCCTGCCTGCAGAAGGCGCTGCGGTTAAAAACAATACTGCACCTGCCCCGTGGACTTACGACAACATCGCCTACATGAAAAACCAGCTCAAACTGCTGGGCTTTGGCTATGACTGGAGTCGTGAACTGGCCACCTGCCAGCCTGAGTACTACCGCTGGGAACAGTGGTTCTTTACCAAACTGTATGAAAAAGGCCTGGTCTATAAAAAAACCTCCGCAGTGAACTGGTGCCCGAACGATCAGACGGTGCTGGCGAACGAGCAGGTGATCGATGGCTGTTGCTGGCGCTGCGACACCAAAGTTGAGCGTAAAGAGATCCCGCAGTGGTTTATCAAAATCACCGATTATGCGGAAGAGTTGCTGAACGATCTGGATACGCTGGAAGAGTGGCCTGAACAGGTCAAAACCATGCAGCGTAACTGGATTGGTCGTTCTGAAGGCGTCGAAATCACTTTCGACGTGGCAGAGAGCGAAGAGAAAGTTACTGTCTACACCACCCGCCCGGATACCTTTATCGGCGCAACCTATGTGGCTGTCGCAGCAGGCCATCCTCTGTCGACTCAGGCGTCGGTAAATAATCCGGCACTGGCCGATTTTATTGCTGAATGCCGTAATACCAAAGTGGCCGAAGCCGATATGGCGACCATGGAGAAGAAAGGCATGGCGACCGGCCTGTCTGTTATTCATCCGCTGACCGGTGAGCTGCTTCCGGTCTGGGTCGCCAACTTCGTCCTGATGGAATACGGCACCGGTGCCGTGATGGCGGTTCCGGCACACGACCAGCGTGACTGGGAGTTTGCCACTAAATACGATCTGTCGATCAAGCCGGTCATACTCAACCTGGATGGCTCCATTCCTGACGTCAGCGCTGCGGCGATGACGGATAAAGGCGCCCTGTTCAACTCGGGTGAGTTCAACGGCATGGATCACGCAACTGGCTTTAACGCTATCGCGGATTCACTCGCGGCAAAAGGCGTGGGCGTACGTAAAGTGAACTACCGTCTGCGCGACTGGGGTGTTTCCCGTCAGCGCTACTGGGGTGCACCTATCCCGATGGTGACGCTGGAAGATGGCACTGTGATGCCGACACCTGAAGACCAGCTGCCGGTTATCCTGCCGGAAGATGTGGTGATGGATGGCATTACCAGCCCGATCAAAGCGGATCCGGAGTGGGCGAAAACCACAGTAAACGGTCAGCCAGCGCTGCGTGAAACGGACACCTTTGACACCTTTATGGAGTCCTCCTGGTACTATGCGCGTTATACCTGCGCCAGCTACAAGGAAGGCATGCTGGACCCGGCCGCAGCAAACTACTGGCTGCCGGTCGATCAGTATGTGGGTGGTATCGAACACGCCATCATGCACCTGATGTATTTCCGCTTCTTCCACAAGCTGCTGCGTGACGCGGGCCTGGTGAACTCTAATGAGCCAGCAAAACGTCTGCTGTGCCAGGGCATGGTACTTGCTGATGCCTTCTACTACCTGGGCAACAACGGCGAACGTAACTGGGTTTCCCCGGTTGACGTTGAAGTTGAGCGTGACGAGAAAGGCCGCATTATTAAAGCGACCGACACGCAGGGCCGCGACGTGATCTACGCGGGCATGAGCAAAATGTCGAAGTCGAAAAACAACGGCATCGATCCACAGCTGATGGTTGAGCGTTACGGCGCCGATACCGTACGTCTGTTTATGATGTTTGCTTCGCCAGCAGATATGACGCTGGAGTGGCAGGAATCGGGCGTTGAAGGGGCTAACCGCTTCCTGAAACGTGTCTGGAAGCTGGTCTACGAGCACACCTCACAGGGTGCGACCGTGGCACTGGATGTGGACAGCCTGAATGACGAGCAGAAATCGCTGCGTCGTGACCTGCACAAAACCATCGCCAAAGTGGCGGATGATATCGGCCGTCGTCAGACCTTCAACACCGCTATTGCGGCAATCATGGAGCTGATGAACAAGCTGGCCCGCGCTCCGCAGGAGAGCGAGCAGGATCGCGCCCTGATGCAGGAAGCGCTGCTGGCTATCGTCCGTCTGCTCTATCCGTTTACCCCGCACGCCTGCTATGTTCTGTGGCAGACGCTGGGCGGCGAAGGCACCATTGATGAAGCGAGCTGGCCGGTTGCTGATGAAGCCGCTATGGTTGAAGATTCACTGCTGGTGGTGGTACAGGTTAACGGTAAAGTGCGCGGCAAAATCACCGTACCCGCCGATGCAACACAGGAACAGGTTCAGGCACGCGCTGCGCAGGAGCATCTGGTGGCGAAGTACCTGGACGGCGTGACTATCCGTAAAGTCATTTATGTACCGGGCAAACTGCTTAACCTGGTCGTAGGTTAAGTTCAGGAGGAACTGTGCGACATCCGATTATCAGGCTGTTTGTCATGCTGGCGGTGGTGATCACCGCTGGCTGTGGTTTTCATCCGCGCGGCACCACGCAGGTGCCCAGCGAACTGAAAACCCTGATTGTTTCAACCGGCGATCCTTATGGTCCGCTGGCACGTACTGTACGTCAGCAACTGCGCATCAACGATGTCACCATTGTTGAAGACAGCAAGCAGACCCGTACCGATATTCCGACACTGCGTCTGGGTCCTGAAATGTCAGGGCGTAACACAGCCTCGGTCTTTATCAGCGGCACCACTGCCGAGTATCAGCTGGTGATGACCCTCACTGCGCAGGTGCTGTTGCCGGGCAAAGGTATCTATCCCATCAGCACCACGGTTTATCGTTCGTTCTTCGATAACCCGAATGCGGCGCTGGCAAAAGATGCCGAGCAGGACCTGATTACGCAGGAGATGCGTCAGCGTGCAGCTGAACAGCTGGTTCGTAAGCTGCTGTCGGTGCATGCCGCGCAGATGAACAGCAAAGATACTCTGCCAGCGTCAGTGATTTCGGTGCCGGGTCAGGGTTCACAGGAAGCGCCCTCTTCCTCTGCTACCAGCCTGCAATGATCAGGATTTATCCTGAGCAACTCAGCGCGCAGCTCCGTGAGGGGCTGCGCGCCTGTTATTTGTTAGCCGGTAACGAACCGCTGCTGTTGCAGGAAAGCGCGGATGCCATCCGTGCCGCCGCAACCACACAGGGATTCGACGAACATTTTAGTTTTACGCTGGATGCCCAGACCGACTGGGAGAGCCTGTTCGTCAGCTGCCAGTCACTGAGTCTGTTTGCACAGCGTCAGACGATGACACTGCAATTCCCCGAGAATGGCCCCAACGCCGCCATGGCCGAGCAGCTGGTTAAGCTCTCTCAGCTGCTGCACGCCGATATTCTGCTGATCTGCCGGATGCCAAAGCTGACCAAAGCGCAGGAAAACAGCGCCTGGTTTAAGGCACTGGCTGCCTCTGCGGTTGTCGTGCCCTGCCAGACGCCAGAGCAGGCACAATTGCCACGCTGGGTGGTAAATCGCGCGAAAGCGCTGAAATTATCCGTGGATGACGCGGCAGTACAGCTGCTGTGTTACTGCTATGAGGGTAATCTGCTGGCGCTGGCGCAGGCGCTGGAGCGGCTCTCACTCCAGTGGCCGGACGGCAAGCTGACACTGCCACGGGTCGAAGAAGCAGTCAGTGATGCCGCGCACTTCACGCCCTTCCACTGGGTGGATGCCCTGCTGGCGGGTAAAAGTCGTCGCGCGCTGCATATCCTGCATCAGCTGGAGAAAGAAGAGAGCGAAGTCGTGATTCTGCTGCGTACGCTGCAGCGCGATTTGCTGACGCTGTTGCATCTGCAACGCCATCAGGCCCGGCAACCACTGCGCACGCTGATGGATCAGCAGCGTATCTGGCAAAACCGCCGCGCGCTGTTCACCGACGCACTCCAGCGACTGGATGCCACCCGTCTGCAACGCGCCATCCATCTGCTGAGTCAGATTGAGATCACCCTGAAGCAGGATTATGGTCAGTCAGTGTGGCCGCAGTTGCAAACCCTGACGCTGCTGCTCAGCAGTCGCGCTTTTCCGACGAGCTTTGCCCATGTCTGAGTTACACGCACTGTTTGGTGGCACCTTCGATCCGATCCATTTTGGCCATCTGCGCCCGGTGGAAGCGCTGGCTCAGCAGACCGGCTTACGGCGTGTGACGCTGCTGCCCAATAATGTGCCCCCGCATCGTCCACAACCGGAAGCCAGCGCGTCTCAGCGGGTTGCTATGCTGCGCTGCGCTATCCGTGGCTTACCGCTGTTTGAAATTGATACCCGGGAGCTGGAACGTGACACACCCTCCTGGACCGTGACCACCCTGGAAGCCTGGCGCGCAGAACGCAGTGCAGAGCAGCCGCTGGCCTTTATCATTGGTCAGGATTCCCTGCTGAGCCTGTCCAAATGGCATCGCTGGCAGGATCTGCTGTCACTCTGCCATCTGCTGGTCTGCCAGCGTCCCGGCTATCCGACCCGGTTCGACTCGCCAGAGATGCAGGCGTGGCTTGAGCAACACGTCGCTCAGGATATCCGGCAGCTGCATCAGCAGCCCGCGGGGCATATCTGGCTGGCGGAAACCCCACTCTATGATATTTCGGCGACCGAAATTCGCCGCCGTCGCCATCAAAATCAGCCCTGCGATGACCTTTTACCCGCTGCGGTTATCGACTATATCGACCGCGAAGGCTTATATCGCGACTGATCCGGGCATGCTATACTGCGCCGCTTAATTTTTTGGCTGCACTCTCCGGGCTTACAGCCGGCTCGTTACTACCAGATTCCAAGGGGAACCTTTTGCAAGGTAAAGCACTCCAAGAGTTCGTTATTGATAAGATTGATGATCTTAAAGGCCAGGACATTGTTACCATCGACGTTCAGGGCAAATCCAGCATCACCGATTACATGATCATCTGCACCGGTACCTCCACGCGTCATGTGACTTCGATCGCAGAACACGTTGAGCAGGAATCCCGTTTAGCTGGCCTGATGCCATTAGGCATTGAAGGTAAAAGCGCGGCAGACTGGGTCGTGGTTGATCTGGGCGATGTCATCGTGCATGTGATGCAGGAAGAGAGTCGCCAGCTGTATGAGCTGGAAAAACTCTGGAGCTAATCGGTGAAACTGCAACTCGTTGCCGTCGGCACCAAAATGCCTGACTGGGTGCAGACCGGTTTTATGGAATACCTGCGCCGCTTCCCGAAAGATATGCCGTTTGAGCTGATCGAAGTTACCGCAGGTAAGCGCGGTAAAAATGCTGATATCAAACGCATTCTTGAAAAAGAGGGTGAAGCGATGCTGGCGGCGGTCGGCAAAGGTAATCGCATCGTCACGCTGGATATTCCGGGCCAACCGTGGGAAACCCCGCAGCTGGCACAGCAGCTTGAACGCTGGAAGCTTGATGGTCGCGATGTCAGCCTGCTGATTGGCGGGCCCGAAGGCCTGGCCCCCGCCTGTAAAGCGGCGGCAGAACAGAGCTGGTCACTGTCAGCATTGACGTTGCCCCATCCGCTGGTGCGCGTGCTGGTAGCCGAAAGTCTGTATCGTGCCTGGAGTATAACGACAAATCATCCTTATCATCGTGAATGACCGATCAGCCCACATCAGACATGACAAGTAGCGGATGAAATTACAAAGCAACGCCTTTCGCGATTACAGCGCCGAACAGAAACTCTTTGTCCGTCGGGCGTTTATCGCCTTCGTCGGTATCTTACTGCTCTCGTCAATTCTGGTGGTTAACCTCTACCACCTGCAGATTCTTCGCTTTGATGATTACAGCACCCGCTCTAACCAGAACCGCATCAAACTGGTGCCTGTCGCGCCCAGTCGCGGCATAATTTACGATCGTACCGGCACCCCGCTGGCACTGAACCGCACCATCTATCAGGCTGAACTTGTCCCGGAAAAAGTCGATAACCTGCAACAGACGCTGGAAAACTTACGTCCGGTTCTTGAGCTGACGGATGAAGACCTCGAGAATTTCCAGAAAGAGCGTAAACGCTCACGTCGTTTCACCTCTATCCCGGTTAAAACCGGTCTGAATGAAGTGCAGGTGGCGCGCTTTGCGGTTAATCAGTACCGTTTCCCCGGCGTGGAAGTGAAAGGTTATCAGCGCCGCTACTATCCTTACGGTGCCACGCTGACGCATGTCGTCGGCTACGTGTCAAAAATCAACGACCGTGACGTTGCCCGCCTCGATAAAGAGGGCATATGGCCGAACTATGCCGCAACACACGATATCGGTAAGCTGGGGATTGAAGCGTATTACGAGAGTTTGCTGCACGGCAAAACCGGCTTTGAAGAGGTAGAGGTTAACAATCGTGGCCGCGTTATTCGCCAGTTGCATGAGGAGTCACCTCAGGCTGGGCGTGATATCTATCTGACGATCGATCTCAAACTGCAGCAATATGTCGAGACTCTGCTGGCGGGAAGTCGCGCAGCAGTGGTGGTCAGCGACCCGCGCACCGGCGAAATTCTCGCCATGGTCTCTACGCCGAGCTACGATGCCAACTTATTTGTCGACGGTATTTCCAGTAAGGATTACCGTGGACTGCTGGAAGATGAAAACCGCCCGCTCTACAACCGCGCCATTCAGGCGGCTTACCCACCGGCTTCCACAGTCAAACCTTATGTCGCGGTTTCTGCCATGAGTGCGGGCGTGATCAACCGTAACACCAGTCTGTTTGATCCCGGCTGGTGGCAGCTTCCGGGTTCAGAAAAGCGTTTTCGTGACTGGAAAAAGTGGGGCCACGGCCGTCTGAACGTCACCAAAGCACTGGAAGAGTCTGCTGATACCTTCTTCTATCAGGTCGCCTACGACATGGGTATTGACCGCCTGTCGGAGTGGATGAACAAATTTGGTTATGGCAGCCGTACCGGCATCGATTTGCCGCAGGAGAGCGCCGGTAATATGCCTACCCGCGACTGGAAAATGAAACGGTTTAAAAAGCCGTGGTATCAGGGTGATACCATTCCGGTGGGGATCGGTCAGGGTTACTGGACGGCAACCCCGCTGCAGATGAACAAAGCGATGATGATTTTAATCAATGACGGTGTCGTCAAGGTGCCGCATATGCTGCGTGCTACCCGCGAAGGTCGTACCCTGGTGCCCTATCGTCAGCCGCCTGAGGCCCCGATTGGTGATATCCATTCCGGCTTCTGGGAAATCGCCAAAGATGGCATGTACGGCGTGGCGAATCGCCCTAATGGTACCGCGCACAAGAGTTTTGCTGATGCGCCCTATAAAATCGCCGCCAAGTCCGGTACCGCACAGGTCTTCGGCCTGAAAGAGAACGAAACGTATAACGCCCATAAAATTGCTGAACGATTACGCGACCATAAATTAATGACCGCGTTTGCCCCTTATGACAAACCTCGGGTCGCTGTGACCATTATCCTGGAAAACGGTGGCGCCGGTCCGGCTGTCGGCACCGTCATGCGCCAGATTCTGGATCACATTATGTTGGGTGATAACAATACAGTTCTGCCGGACGCCGCCCCTGTGCCGCCCGGTTATGAAGGTGAATAAACATGTCGATGCAAGATAGTCCGCAGAAACGATCGATCTGGATGCGCATCCACATCGATCCGATGTTTATGCTGATCATTCTCGCGCTGCTGACCTACAGCGCCGTGGTGATCTGGAGTGCCAGCGGACAGGATCCTGGCATGATGGAGCGTAAACTCGGGCAGATCGCGATGGGTCTGGTGATCATGATTGTGCTGGCGCAGGTGCCGCCGCGCGTTTATGAAGGCTGGGCGCCCTATCTCTATATTGTCTGCGTCATCCTGCTGGTGGCAGTGGATGCTTTTGGACAGATCAGTAAAGGGGCCCAGCGCTGGCTCGATCTCGGCTTTGTGCGTTTCCAGCCTTCGGAGATTGCCAAGATCGCGGTGCCGCTGATGGTGGCGCGCTTTATCAACCGCGATGTCTGTCCGCCGACGCTGAAAAATACCGGTATCGCGCTGATTCTGATCTTCCTGCCTACTCTGCTGGTGGCCGCACAGCCCGATCTCGGCACCTCGATTCTGATTGCCGCCTCGGGCCTGTTTGTGCTTTTCCTTTCGGGAATGAGCTGGAAACTGATTAGCGTGGCGGTACTGCTGGTCGCCGCTTTTATCCCGATTCTGTGGTTCTTCCTGATGCACGACTATCAGCGCGACCGCGTCATGATGCTGCTCGATCCGGAAACGGACCCGCTGGGCGCCGGTTATCACATCATCCAGTCGAAAATCGCGATTGGCTCGGGCGGACTGCGCGGCAAAGGCTGGCTGCAGGGCACCCAGTCTCAGCTGGAGTTTTTGCCGGAACGTCATACTGACTTTATCTTCGCGGTCCTGGCCGAAGAGTTAGGGCTGGTCGGCGTGCTGCTGCTGCTGGCCCTCTATCTGCTGCTGATCATGCGGGGACTGGTGGTAGCAGCCCGGGCGCAGACCACCTTTGGCCGTGTTATGGCGGGCGGTTTAATGCTGATTTTATTCGTTTATGTTTTCGTTAACATTGGCATGGTTAGTGGTATCTTACCGGTAGTTGGCGTGCCGCTGCCGCTGGTCAGTTATGGCGGCTCCGCGCTTATCGTGCTTATGGCGGGATTTGGCATTGTGATGTCGATCCACACTCACCGAAAAATGTTATCTAAAAGTGTCTAAGAGGCTGCAGATGCGTAAGGAATGGCTTGGCGTTGCACTGGCATCACTGGTTCTGGCGGCCTGTACCACGCCCGAACCCCAAAATACGGCGCCGCCGCAACCGGCTTACAACGGACCGGTGGTAGAGATTCCAGGCGTTGAGCCACGTTATGAGCCAATCAATCCGGGCACCAGCCAGGATTACAGCGTTAACGGCAAAAATTATCGCATTATCAAAGATCCGTCGAACTACAGCGAAGTCGGTCTGGCAACCTGGTACGGCGAAGAGGCACAGGGCAACCGCACCGCCACCGGTGAAGCTTACGATCCCGATGCGCTGACTGCGGCTCACCCTACTCTGCCGCTGCCGAGCTATGTGCGCGTGACCAATATCGCGAATGGCCGTCAGATTGTGGTGCGCGTTAACGATCGCGGTCCCTACACGCCGGGACGCATTATCGACCTGTCGCGGGCTGCCGGTGACCGCCTGAATATCTCTAATAATTCGCGGGTACGCGTCGACTTTATTAAGGTCGCACCCGACGGCACGCTCTCAGGTCCCGGCACCATCGGAACCGTGGTAGCCAAACAGAGCTACTCTCTGCCTGCCCGCCCGGATCTGAGTGGCGGCGCGGTGATGAACGGCGGCAGTGCAGCCCCTTCTGAACCGCCTGCACAGAATGTTGAAGCCATCAGCAACAGCACGCTGCAGAGCAGTGACAACATGGGCGCGCCAGTCCAGAGCAGCGGCTTTCTTGGCGCACCCCAGCCATTAGCGAACGGTGTACTGGAAGGTAACGAGCCGCCAGCCGCCGCACCTGCCAGTTCCGCACCCGCAGCAGCCAGTGCCTCGCCTGCAGCCAGCAGTGGTTCCGCCGATGGCTATGTGGTGCAGGTTGGTGCGCTGAACGATCCGGCGCGTGCGCAGCAGATGATGAAAAGCCTGAGCCAGCGTTATGGTGTGCCCGGCAAGGTTGAAAACGCGGGCAACAATGTCTATCGCGTACAGCTTGGTGGTTATGCCTCCCGCGCCGAAGCGGCTGCGCTGCAACAGCGCCTGAGCAGTGAAGGCCAGGCCGCGTCATTTATTACGAACACACGTCGCTGAACCGTGGTTCAGAGCACTGCAGGTTACGTCTGCTAACAACCCAATCATCATGCCCGGTGCCAGAAAATCTGGCATTGGTTATGATGAGTGACATTTTTAACCTCAAACTCACGGATGTTGTAGTCCTACACATGAACACGCTGAAATCATCTCGTTTACTGAAACGCCTGACAGTGGGATCACTGATCGCTATCTCTCTCAGCCATGCTGCTATTGCTGATGACGTCAATCTCAAGACCATGATTCCGGGCGTGCCGGACATTGATGCCGAAGCGTATGTCCTCATCGACTACAACTCAGGCAAAGTGCTGGCAGAGAAAAACGCCGATGCACGCCGCGATCCTGCCAGTCTGACCAAGATGATGACCAGCTATGTCATTGGTCAGGCCGTGAAAGCGGGCAAAATTCATCAGGATGATCTGGTGACCGTCGGCCCGGATGCCTGGGCGACCGGCAACCCGGTGTTTAAAGGTTCTTCGCTGATGTTCCTGAAACCAGGCGATCGCGTGCCGGTTTCACAGCTGACCCGTGGCATTGTCCTGCAGTCCGGTAACGACGCCTGCGTTGCGATGGCTGACTATGTCGCTGGCAGTCAGGATGCCTTTGTTAACCTGATGAACAACTACGTCAAAGCGCTTGGCCTGCAGAATACCCACTTCGGGACCGTTCATGGCCTGGACGCGGAAGGTCAGTACAGCTCCGCGCGCGACATGGCGTTGATCGGCCAGGCGCTGATCCGCGACGTACCGGAAGAGTATGCTGTTTATAAAGAGAAAGAATTCACCTTCAATAATATCCGTCAGATGAACCGTAATGGTCTGCTGTGGGATACCAACCTGAACGTGGATGGGATCAAAACCGGTCATACTAACTCAGCCGGTTACAACCTGGTGGCGTCAGCGACCGAAGGCCAGATGCGCCTGATCTCCGCTGTGATGGGCGGTCATACCTATAAAGGCCGTGAAACTGAGAGCAAGAAACTGCTCACCTGGGGCTTCCGTTTCTTTGAAACTGTTGCGCCACTGAAAGCAGGCAAAGAGTTCGCTTCTGAGCCAGTCTGGTTCGGTGATAATGACCGTGTACAACTGGGCGTGGAAAAAGATGCTTACCTGACCATTCCACGTGGCCGTATGAAAGATCTGAAAGCCAGCTATGTGCTGACCAATACAGAACTGCACGCGCCACTGAAGAAAAACCAGGTTGTGGGCAGCATCAACTTCCAGCTGGATGGCAAAACTATCGAACAGCGTCCGCTGGTGGTGCTGAACGAAGTTTCTGAGGGTGGTTTCTTTGGCCGTATCGTTGATTACATCAAACTGATGTTCCATCACTGGTTCGGTTAAGCGTAAGGGGTGATTGAAAAATCACCCTTCTGCCCCCATTACAGGATATTATGATGCTCCCGCTCAGGCGGGAGCCTGTTTTTTATGCACCGGAGTTAATATGAAAACCAAACTGAATGAGCTGCTCGAATTTCCTACCCCGTTTACCTACAAAGTAATGGGTCTGGCGCAACCGGAGCTGGTTGATCAAGTGGTTGAAGTGGTGCAACGTCATGCGCCCGGCGACTACAGCCCTGAAGTTAAGCCGAGCAGCAAAGGCAACTATCACTCCGTAAACATCACTATCACCGCCACCCACATCGAGCAGGTTGAACGCCTGTACGAAGAGCTGGGCAACATCGAAATCGTGCGGATGGTCCTGTAATTTACGGGTCGGCAAGGCGCCTCTGCCTGACGGTTTGCCGACGTTATTCTTAACGTTATTTCCTTTAGCGGGCTATCGTTTTGTCAGTTGAAACCCTCTTTGTCCGTCAGTCCGGTCTGTGCGACTGGCAATCTGTCTCCGACGCCATGCATCACTACACCGACCAGCGCGATGACCAGAGTCGTGACGAAATCTGGCTGGTCGAGCATCCTCCGGTCTTTACGCAGGGTCAGGCGGGAAAAGCGGAGCATCTGCTGATGCCAGGCGATATTCCGGTGGTGCAGAGCGATCGTGGCGGTCAGGTGACCTATCACGGGCCGGGACAGCAGGTGATGTACGTCCTCATCGATGTGAAACGCCGTAAACTCGGCGTGCGCCAGCTGGTGACCATTCTGGAAGAGACGGTGATCGCGACGCTGGCAGAGTTCGGCGTCAGCGCCCGCGCCCGCGCGGATGCCCCCGGCGTTTATGTCGGGGAAGAGAAAATCTGTTCACTGGGATTACGCATCCGCAAAGGCTGTTCATTTCACGGCCTGGCGCTGAATGTGGCCATGGATTTATCTCCTTTCCTGCGCATCAATCCCTGTGGTTACGCCGGGATGAGCATGACACAGTTGAAAAATTTTGAGCCAGAGGTGACAACGGAGCAGGTACGTTCTCCGCTGGTCAGCGCCTTTGCGCGGCTGTCAGGTTATGAAAATGTTGAATGGATATCAGGCGATCTCCCTGTTAAGCCTTAACGCAGAATGCGAATTTACAAATATGTAACGTATCCGTGCTGACTGTGGCTGCTTCGCAGGCGATGTGATGATATAATTTTTGCACTTTTTTCAAATAAAGTTGAAAGCCCCCTTCCCGGTTTGAGTGGGAACGCTTTCAAATCGCAATCCGACCGGAACCTGCTGATTTATGAGTAAACCAATTCAGATGGAACGCGGCGTCAAATATCGTGACGCAGACAAAATGGCGCTGATCCCGGTGAAAACCGTGGCTGTTGAACGGCAGGAGATGTTGCGTAAGCCGGAATGGATGAAAATCAAGCTGCCAGCTGACTCCAGTCGTATTCAGGGCATTAAAGCCGCGATGCGTAAAAACGGGCTGCACTCAGTCTGCGAAGAGGCCTCCTGCCCTAACCTTGCTGAATGCTTCAACCACGGTACTGCCACCTTTATGATTCTAGGTGCTATCTGTACCCGTCGTTGTCCGTTCTGCGATGTGGCACATGGCCGTCCTAATGCGCCTGATGCTAACGAACCGGCAAAACTGGCGCAGACGATTGCCGATATGGGCCTGCGCTACGTCGTGATCACCTCTGTTGACCGCGATGATTTACGTGATGGCGGTGCACAACATTTTGCAGACTGTATCCGCGCCATTCGCGAAAAAAATCCCACGATTAAAATTGAAACACTGGTTCCGGACTTCCGTGGCCGCATGGACCGTGCGCTGGAAATTCTCACCGCAACGCCACCGGATGTGTTTAACCACAATCTGGAAAACGTACCACGCGTCTACCGCCAGGTGCGGCCGGGCGCTAACTACGAATGGTCACTGAAATTGCTGGAGCGGTTCAAAGAAGCGCATCCGGATATCCCGACCAAATCGGGTCTGATGGTTGGGCTGGGTGAGACCAACGCCGAAATCGTGGAAGTGATGCGCGATCTGCGTCGCCACGGTGTCACCATGCTGACTCTGGGCCAGTATCTGCAGCCGAGCCGTCACCACCTGCCGGTTCAGCGCTACGTCAGCCCGGCTGAATTTGATGAGATGAAAGAAGAAGCGATGGCGATGGGCTTCACCCATGCCGCATGCGGTCCGTTTGTCCGCTCTTCCTATCATGCGGATATGCAGGCCAAAGGCGAAGAAGTGAAATAAGCCGGCCTCCGCTATCAGAAGCCTGAAAAACAAAAAACCAGACTGGAAACAGCCTGGTTTTTTTATGCGTGCCTGACGTTGCCTGAAATAAAAAGTAACAGTTATTTTCAGCAAATAACCGATTAATCTTTATGAACGACGCGTTCTGCCGGTACGTCTTCAGCGGTTGTTCGGGTTGCGCTGGTATCTTCGTCTTTCATGGCTTTTTTGAAGCCCTTAATCGCGGAGCCCAGATCGCCGCCCAGTGAGCGCAACTTGTTGGTACCAAAAAGCAGTACGATAAGCGCACCGATAATCAGCAGCTTGGCAATACTGATACCTTCCATATTTAACCTTTCAACTTATTCAAATCACGGTGACTGTTATTTACGCGCAGTTTGCCTGCGGCGACAACTGGAATCTGTAACAGAGTGAGATCTCAGAGAGGCCGATTAAGTATGCACAAGTGCCAGCACTCAGCGTTTTGCTCGCTTTGTCGTCATGGATTTTTATCCTTAGATCACTTGAGTTCAGGACGCGCAAAGCGCCGGTTCTCTAGTACCGGCAGCATCTGTCGGGCATAGACGACGCGTTCCGGGTCGAGTTCAGCAAACAGTAGTGTCGGGGACTCCGCGGCATTCGCCACCGCTACCCCCAGCGGGTCGACCACCAGACTGTTGCCAATATTGCGTGGGCCACACTCGCCCACCGCCACCATATAGCAGGTGTTCTCCAGCGCGCGGGCACGGGTCAGTAAATCCCAGTGCATCTCTTTCAGCGGGCCTTTCACCCATGCGGCAGGCAACACAAGCACTTCTGCACCGTCCAGCGCCAGTCGTCGTGCCAGTTCCGGGAAACGCACATCATAGCAGGTCATTAATCCGACTTTCATACCCGCAACCTCAATCAGCGGTGGAATGACATGGCCTGGATTGACCCGTTGCGATTCCTGCACGGCAAATGCATCGTACAGATGCAGCTTTTCATAGGTGGCAATAATTTCGCCGTTGCGGATAGCCACCAGTACATTGAGCGCTTTATGCTGGTCACTGGGGACATGGACGCTCATTATAGTGGTCAGCGCATTATGCTCACTGGCAGCCAGCAACTGTGTGATAAAAGGGCCATCCAGCGGCTGTGCGGCTTTCACCACTAAATCGGGATCGGTATTATCGCGCGCCAGAACAGCTTCTGGCAGGACCAGCAGATGCGCTTCTCCTTCTGCTGCCCGCTTCATCAGAGCCAGACAGCTATCAGCGTTCTCCTGCCATTCACGGCTGACCGCAAATTGTCCCAGTGCAACTTTCATCATCTCTTTCCTCCCCCAGCGACCAGAAGTGTCACTTCCCGCGTCACTCATCAGTGATTAAGCCCTTGCAGAGAATGCTCGCATCCAGAGCCGGCGATCGTTGTCTGTTCTCTTTAAAACGAACCTGATCGCCGCTTATTCCTGCGCTGTGCTTCGGCATTGTACAGCCAGTGCAGTGTCATCCTGTTTTCTTTTATACCGCCATAGCCTCTAAGCGCTATCGCTCGCCGCCCTTAATACCGCTAACAGCTTCAGTGCGTGTTCTGCGTGGACGCCGTCCCGATGGGTATGCAGAGAGTGTCTGCATCACGTGAGGTAACGGCGCTAATCAGCAGTCGGACAACTTTTTATGCTGTCCTGAAACCAGATAGGAAGCAGAAAGTGCTGGCAAAGAACAAATGCTGTGGTAGCAGGTTAGCAATAATCCCTGTCGCCAGCCTCAGGGATGAACAGCGGGAGATGATTGCCGAGGCACTGGTCATCGCCTCAGGACGGGAATTTAACCCGCTTGCAGATTTTTAATGAGATAACAGGGTGATTCAGCATAACCCTCGCGCGCGTAAAACTGATTCGCCTTGAGCCGTGACTGATGGCAATGGACTTCCATACGATCGCAGCCACGGCGGGCTGCCAGCGTTTCGGCATATTGGAGCAGTTGCTGGCCGACGCCTTTGCTGCGCTCACCTTCCGCAATACAGAAGTAACTGATGCGGGCGAAATCACCGGCCAGGGCCAGCTGAGGAATAAAATGAAGTGAAAGGAAACCCAGAACCTGACTGCCCAGTTCAGCCACTAACAGCGCTTCACTGGGATCGCTGCATAACTGCGCCAGACGCTGCTCAATGAAACTTTCAGTGCCGCCGTAGCCTAACTCACTCAGCAAGGCACTCAACGCAAAACTGTCTCTCAACTCCGCATGCCGTATGTTCATCCTGTCTCCTCACTCATCGGGTTCTGTAGCACTGTTATATAGCGTCGCAGGCTAAAAAGCTGCACAGCTGGTTGTTATAAATATGTTACGAGGATTTATTGTGAACCGCCGCGCAGTTTGTGCGCCCCTGGGGACAATTCAGAAGGTTACGATGTGAGGGATGAAGCGCAGATTACAGCCATAAAAAAACCCGCCATAAGGCGGGTTTTTAGAATTCTGACTGTTAACTTACAGACTGATAACGTTAGCAGCAGATGGGCCTTTAGCGCCGTCGGTGATTTCAAACTCTACGCGCTGACCTTCAGCCAGAGTTTTGAAGCCGTTGCTCTGGATTGCAGAGAAATGTACGAATACATCTTTGCTGCCATCTTCAGGAGTAATGAAACCGAATCCTTTAGATTCATTAAACCACTTAACGTTACCTTTGATCTTAGACATCTATATTACCTTTACATGAAAAATGGACACTAAACTGTGTCGGGGTCTAGTACAGCAATTGCTGAGGGATTTGTCCAGCATGATTTGATGAAAAAGTGATAAATATCGACTTTCCGTGCATGCATCACACTTTCCTGCTTTTCGACTTGCGAAACACTCATCAGCAGGGATCAGACGTATGGCCTGTGCCTTCCGCTAACCTGCTGGAAAGGCAAACCTTTTTGATCTTTAGCACCGTGACGTTTTGAGGTTAAACAGGAAAATCTTATTAAGACGTATTCCTGTTATCACTGATAACGATCGTCTCAAAAGCGTTATTTTTTATCGTCCCGCGGGTAGTAAACCTCAGCATAAAAATCCGATTTCCCTGCTTCCGGAGGCCGCCATAACGCGTCTGGTTATTTAATGTGCAGTTGATCGCAAATTCCTATCCGCCGAAACGACTTTTTCTCAGACAATATTGAGACTGCTGTGCCATTGCCCCCAGTGAGAGCAGGCCACCTGCTGATATTTTCACCAAAAGCAGGCAAACCTTGAGAAAGATCAATGAAGTGCTTTTTAGTGTCCGGATTCGCATCTGGCAACAAACAATTAACGTTATGAGCAACTACTTTTCTTATGGCGAGCCGGAATAATATTACCCGGCAATAGATTACGTCCGCTTAACCGGTGAGGGGATAGCTTCCTTCCGGGCAAATGAAAAGGAGAGTGAGGCACAGGATGGTGATGAAGATACGCTGCAGTCAGTGCGGAAGCACCCGATTCGTTTTTACGGAATATCACGAGGAAGAGCACAACGTTCATGGTGCCCGCTGTGCGAACTGTAAAAAATGCCTGGATTCCCAGGATCTGCTGCCCACGACGCCGATGGATCCCATTACACAGTGTCTGCTGGCCAGCCAGAAAACAGTTCGGGCACCTGATTAGGTGCCCGTTATCGCTGAAGCTTTTACAAAAATCAGAAAATCAGTTTGAACACCCCTGTCAGGGTCAGCAGGCCGACGATAAAGATAATCGCGATAATCCACAGAATAATTTTCATTTCCTTTTCCCTCACTGATTAGACACGTTTCCTGTAGGCAGTATAGACAGGAATATTTATCGCGCCGCTTCACTCAGGCTTCAATTGGTCAAAAGTTCACCAATCCTGCTCTTTATTTGCTTTCTGGGATAGCGATCGCAACACCAGTTTTTACCGGCACTCTTTTTTCGTTTTAAAGAATACTCCTGGCTAAAATTTATGCGGCAAGGCAGGCCTCAATAGTGATGAGACTGAAATGAGTCGCGAGGAGATCTTATGAGCACGATTAATACCAGCATGGGCCGCTACAGCCTTAAGGCCAAAAACAGCGGTAACCACATCAGAGGTTCTTTCGCCATCAACGATGAAGGCGGCACGCAGCTCTCTATGCAGGAGTTTGACGAGCACTATCTTGATGATGTGGTGAATAACGTGATCTACCCGGTCACTGGCGGCAACCGTGAAATTGCACGTGCGCTGCGGGAAGAGATGGTGAAAGCCGGTTTTGAACCGCCTCACTAAGGCGTCAGAGTTAAGTGACAGCCTGGGCCGCACTTGCGGCCCATTTTAGTTTTAACGTCGTGCACCCGGTCAGAACAGAGAGCCGCTGACAGATTTGCCAGCGACGACAGGTTAAATCACCCAGGAGAGCAACAGGCAACCCACCAGGCCACAAACCGAAATAATGGTTTCCAGCGCAGACCAGGAGCGAATGGTTTCGCCAATCGTCAGGTTGAAATACTCTTTGAACAGCCAGAATCCAGGGTCGTTAACGTGAGAGAAGATCACGCTGCCGGACCCCACGGCGATCACCATCAGTTCCGGGCTGGCGCCACTGGTAACAATCAGCGGTGCAACAATACCGCCGGCAGTAATCGCTGCTACCGTGGCAGAGCCCAGCGCAATACGCAGCACTGCGGCAATCGACCACGCCATAAAGATGGGTGACAGCTGCGTTGAGTGCATCATGCTGGCGATATATTTATCTACGCCACTGTCCACCAGCACCTGTTTAAAGGCACCGCCACCACCGATGATCAACAACATCATGGCAATGATTTTGATCGAGTCGGTCAGGGTATCCATCACCTGTTCCATCGTGCGGCCACGATTCAGTCCAAAGGTGAAGATGGCAATCAGCACCGCAATCAGGGTCGCCATGACCGGGTCGCCAAAGAACTCCGCATAGGGCAGCAGCACGTGGCCTTTTGGCAGCAGCATCTCCGCCACGGCACGCAGCGCCATCAGCACCACTGGTACCAGTGCCGTCCAGACACTCACGCCAAAGCTGGGCATTTCCGCTTCGGTAAACGTTTTCGGGTTATAGAGCCCCTGTGGAATCGGTTTATCGATATTTTTCAGGAAACGTGCGTAGACCGGACCTGCCAGAATCACCGTAGGGATACCCAGCAGCGTGCCAAACAGCAGCGTTTTACCCATGTCTGCGTTAAACAGCGTGGCAATGGCGGTTGGACCCGGATGGGGCGGAAGGAAACCGTGCGTCACGGACAGAGCAGCGGCCATCGGCACCCCGACATAGAGCAGCGGCACACGCGCCGACGCCGCCACGCTGAATACCAGCGGCAGCATCAGTACAAAGCCGACTTCATAGAACAGCGCAAATCCGACAATAAAACCGGTCAGCACCAGCGCCCACTGAATGTGCTTTGTGCCGAATTTCTCAATCAGGGTGGTCGCGATACGTTGCGCCCCGCCGCAATCGGCCAGCAGTTTACCGAGCATGGCACCAAAGCCCATGATCAACGCCAGGCTGCCCAGCGTGCCACCTACACCCGCTTTGATTGAGGTAATAACTTTATTCACCGGCATGCCCTGCATCACGCCGACGGCCAGCGCCACCAGGATCAGCGCGATAAATCCATTGAGCTTAAAGCGAATCATCAGCAGCAACAGTAGCGCGACGCCGATCGCCACATAGAGTAATGGCATAGCTTTTCTCCACCTTGTGCACCGAACGGAATACGGTGTCGATTTATTATCATGATCCCCGTAGGGCGACAAAACAGTGCCTTTGTAAGATGTTTACACATCCCGACAAACGCTGTTACCGATAACATGTTAAGGGTAACATCGGCAGGAAAGCATCACCCCGCCGACGGTGAATTTCTGTTTTGCGAAGGTGATCAACTTTTTGCCGATGCGTTATCAGAAAGTTTGCCAGTGTCGACGCCGCGCTTTTCGTTACACTCAGATTTTAGTGAAATGTAAAAAGGATGCACTGGTGAGTGAGAACCTGAGTGAGCTGTACAGTAATCAACGAACCCTTTTTGGCCGCGGTAGTCTGGATAAGCTGGTGCCGCTGCTGGCCGCCCGTTCACAGCCTACCCTGCTGTTTTGCGGACAATCTTTCCTGCAGGGCCCGGCCTACGCCCGGCTGAAAGCTGGCCTCAACGATCACATTATTGGCTACGAAATTGTCAGCCATGAAGCCTCACCCACTGAAATTGATGGCTGGGTTGCGCGCTGGCGCGGGCATGTTGATCGGGTAGTCGCGATTGGTGGAGGGAGTGTGCTGGATGCGGCGAAAGCGTTCAGTGCGATGGTACAGCATCCGTTACCTGTCGCCCGTTATCTGGAAAAAGTGGGTGACACCGCCGTTCAGCCCATCACGTTGCCGCTGATTGCTGTTCCGACTACTGCCGGGACCGGCAGTGAAGTGACGCAAAATGCGGTGGTAACCGATCAGCAGGACATTCAAATCAAAGCGTCATTGCGCCACCCGGTCTTTGTGCCAGAGGTGGCGATTCTTGACCCGGATCTGCTGAAAGGTGCACCTGACTCTGTGCTGGCGACCTGCGGAATTGATGCCTTTACCCACCTGTTCGAAGCGTATCTCTCCAGCAAAGGCAATCTCTTCACCCGACAGCTGGCGCTGACCGGTCTGCGTCAGTTTATTCAGGCCTGGCCTGCACTCAATCGCGAGGATGCGGTTGGTGATGAGGCACGAGAAGCGATGATGATGGCGTCGTGGCTGGGAGGTGTCAGTCTCAGCAGTGCGGGTCTCGGCGTGATCCATGGTATTGCGGGAGAACTGGGGGCGATAAAACCGTTCCATCACGGAGAAGTATGCGGACGGCTTCTGTTTCCGTTCCTGGATCTGTTGTCTGATAGCGAGCAGCCGCTGCAGCGAAAGCTGATGGCCGAGCTACACCCACAACTTTTCAGCGAAACCACGGATTCACCGGCACAGTTTCTGAAGCAGTGGCTGCAGGCGCAGTCGATCACCCCGTTCTGGCAGGATGGCCCCACACTGAGCCGCACCGAGGTCGAGTGGATTCTGGCGCGTGCCAACAGCAAAAACTCGCTGGTAAATTACAGCCACGAACAGATGCAGACGATGATTACGCAGGCCTGGCAAATCACGGCGTGATCAACGCGAATCTCGCTTCCCGGTTCCGGCAATTCTGACCTGCCAGCCCTGGCAGGTCAGGCATCCGCTCAGCGCAATTCTGTTGCATCCGCGCTCTGAGACGCGAGGCTAAGCCTCTCTGGCGCTAAAAGGCCCCTCACCTGCCAGCATCTGCTCAATCACCTGCAGCACGCCCTGCTCGTTGTTAGAGGGTGCTTCAAAGCGCGCCGCCTGCTTTACCCGCTCTGGCGCGTTGCCCATGGCAAAACTAAAGCCGGACTGTTTGAGCATCTCCAGATCGTTACCGCCATCGCCGAAGGCCAGCACCTGATCGTGCGTAATCCTCCAACGTTGAGCCAGCAGATCCAGACCGTGCGCTTTATGATTTCCCGGCACGATCAAATCTACCGAACCGTGACCGCTGGAGGTCGCCGCCACGCGGCCCTGATGCAAACGCTCAATATCCGCCATCAGTGCTTCTATGTGATCGTCAGACAGATTCAGTGCGAACTTAAACAGCCTGTCATCCTGCACCTCATTCAGATGATGAATCGGCTTCAGCCGGTGACAGTAGTGGCGCATCTTCTTAAGCCAGGTCTCTTCCATGCCCTCGAAGTAATACGCGCTGTCACGTCCACACAGCAGGTAACGCAGGCCGGGATAGTTGCCGTTTTGCAGAGTGTCGATGACCGCTTCCACATCACGTCGTTCAAAGGCACCGCAAAACAGCTCCTCATCACGATCAATAATCCATGCGCCGTTCTCTGCCACAAAAGCGATATCGCTGGCGATCTCCGGGAAGAAGGATTTGAGCTGGTAATACTGATTGCCGCTGGCTACCACAAATTTGATGTCACGGGCGGTGAGTTGCTGATAGCCGTCGAGAAAACGGGATCGATTATACTGCTTGTTATCGTCCAGAAACGTGCCATCCATATCTACCGCAACCATCTTAACCGTCGTCATCATGACTCCTTACACAGGAAATTTCAGAGTGGAGTCTCAGGATAGCCGCTGGCGCAGCAAAACGGAAAGAAAGAGGGATGGCCTGAGCCATCCCCCGGGAATCAGTTCAGGGCGCTATTCAGCACCAGCGCGGTAATCACCCCGGTCGCGGCAGCAATCAGCACATAGTTGCCATCAATGTTTGCCCAGTGGTAACCACGTGGCGGTTCACGCAGACCGCGTTCATGCCAGTCGGCTACACGATAATGGTCACCGCGATATTCTGGCGGAACAGGATGGCCGCGACGGAAGTCGTGCCCCTGCCAGGCGAAATGGTCCCGTTCATTGCGGCCCTCTCTGCCATGGCGTTTGTTATCCTGATCCGGGCGATGATTGCCCATATCATGATCGCGATTGTCGCGGCCGCGATTCTGGTCAGGACCGCGATTGTCAGGACGATGATCATCATTCTGATGTGGTACCGGCATACGCGGTGCGTCTCCGTGATCGTCTGCCCGTGAGGCCTGAGAAAAGAGTGTGCTGCATGTCAAAAGTGAAGCGATAAGCGTAAGTGTTGTTTTTTTCATGATACTGCCTCCGAAAATAACGGCTGTTCAGGCACCGTTGATTGGCATGATGGCAATAATTGTGGCGGGAGACATCTTCAAAAGTCTTAAAATCCGGTAACTTACACACTATTACGCTTGCTTAGCGCTTTCTTAACACGCGTCATATCCGGACAGCTTTCCTGACGTAATCCAGATATCAAAGAGTCAGCCTGATAATCACGCATCAGGCTGACTGTTTAAGCGTTGAGATGCGTCAGGATGCTGAATCGCTCTCTGACGCGTTATCCGGTTATGGCGTACTGAGGATCACTGGCGCGTCCGGTAACCCGGTAAAGTGCGTCACAATGTGGTGATAATCAGCCGTCGGATCCAGATCCCTGAACAACTCCGGATAGAGATCTTTTGCCAGAATTTCCATTCCGATAATGTTGTAAGGGTGATTATAGAAATGGTGATAAACGCCATACACCCGCTTCTGTTTTATCGGTTCGATCTGCTCCAGACCGGTACGGCTCTGCAGGCGGTTAAAGGTGGCGGTCACGTCGGCCTGGCTGGCACCGTAGCCAAACGGCAGCACGTTGCTGTTCGGGCGTTTAGAGCCGGTCATGATGTAGACGTCCGGCTTCATGGCGATAATCTTCTCCAGCGACACAAATCCTGAACTGCCGGGCAGTAACGCTGAGCCGATATTTTTTCCACCGACCGCTTCTACCAGTGCGCCCCAGCCGTTATGACCGTGGGTAAAGCAGCAGTTATCGCTGTTGCCGGCAATTGGCTCAATAAACACTGTCGGCTTGTGCTGCACCTGCGCAATCTTCTGCTGAAGCATCTCCCAGCGCTGCTGGTAAAAATCTGCGTAGGCTTTTGCTTCGGCTTCGCGGTTCAGAACGGTGCCCAGCACTTTCACACTCTTCAGGGTATTCTCTTTTGGATGGAGTTCATCATCCAGGAACAGCACCGGGATATGCAGATTTTTCAGGGTCGCCAGCACGCCTGACTGCATCAGGGCCGGTTTGGCACGCAGTTGGGCAATCATCATATCGGGCTGCTGAGCCAGCACGCTCTCCAGATTGACCTGTCCCTGATCGTTAAAGCCCATATCCACAATGGATGCGGCCTGCGGCCAGCGCTGCTTCAGCAGGTCCCAGGTCTGAGTGTCCTGCTTTTTCGGCAGGTTGTTCCAGGCGACAACCCGCTGAAACGGATTCTGTCGATCCAGTAGTGCCAGCGACATCACGTCGCGCCCATCCTGCAAAATTACATGTTGCGGCTCTTTTTGCAGCGTAATTTTCTGGCCATCCATGTCGGTCACGGTGACCGGATAGGTGGTAGCCGCACAGGCCGTTGACAGTAAAAGTGTGGTAGCTGCAGCAATCCCGATTTTCATTTTTCTCCTGTCCCATAAAGGAATAATAATTATTCGCGTTTACTTTACCATGCGAATACGTAACAAATGTAAAAATTGCTGACCGGATGCTACTGGCAGAGAAGATCAGGAACGCGACTGCTGGCTGAAATCACGAAGCGATGGCGCAGAATTGCGGAGGAGGAGAGTAAGAACGGCGAGTGGCGGGCAGGAAAGCAGGCGCGTCTCAGCGTGACTGAGATGCGCCTGTTGCGTGTTACTTCACCAGCGAATAGAAGATTGCAGAGATAGCAATTAGTCCGATCAACACAACAAACAGGTTGCTGATGTGACCACTGTATTTACGCATCGCGGGCACCTTCTGGATGGCATACATCGGCATCAGGAACAGGATCATGGCAATAATCGGTCCGCCCAGTGTCTCAATCATGCCGAGAATATTCGGGTCCAGCGTCGCCACCAGCCATGTGGTCAGCAGCATAAAGAGTGCCGTCAGGCGATTCAGTCTGGCTGGCGCGATGGTCTTACCGCGACTGCGCAACGCCTTATTGACCATACCGTTAAATCCTTCGCGCGCACCCAGATAGTGACCCAGGAATGATTTGGTGATCGCCACAATGGCAATCAGCGGCCCCATCCACGCAATCATCGGCACCTGAAAATGGTTAGCCAGATAAGAAAGGATGGTGATGTTCTGCGCCTTGGCAGCGTGTAAATCTTCGGGCGACAGGCTCAGCACGCAGCTGAACACAAAGAACATCACCGTCACTACCATCATCAGGTGCGAACAGGCCAGAATGCGCGAACACTTTTTCTCAGCGGCATCGCCATACTCTTCGCGCTTCGCCAGCGCAAAGGAAGAGATGATAGGTGAATGGTTAAACGAGAAGACCATCACCGGAATCGCCAGCCACAGCGTCATCCACAGGCTGCTGCCCGCAGGCTGAACGTTAAGGGTCGACAGCGCCGCGCCGTGCCAGTGTGGAATCAGGTAGCAGGCCATCAGCATCAGTACCGCCACAAACGGGTAAACCAGCACGCTCATCGCTTTCACGATCATCTTCTCGCCGAAACGCACAATGGTCATCAGTCCGACAATCAGCAGCAGCGACAGCAGCACACGCGGCGGTGGCACCAGGCCAAGCTGATGCACCATCAGGCTCTCTACCGTATTGGTAATCGCCACGCTGTACATCAGCAGTATCGGGTAGATAGCGAAGAAATAGAGCAGCGTAATCAGCTTGCCCGCGCCGATGCCAAAATGCTCCTCGACCACTTCAGTGATATCACCGGCCGGATTTTTACCGGAGAGCACAAAGCGCGTCAGAGCGCGGTGCGCAAAGAAGGTCAGCGGAAAAGCCAGCACCGCCATAATGATCAGCGGGATCAGACCGCCGACACCCGCATTAATTGGCAGGAACAGTACACCCGCGCCAATTGCCGTGCCGTATAAACCCAGCATCCACATGGTGTCGGTTTTACGCCATCCCGTATCGACGTCACTCTCAAGCGCACCCAGCGTGCCCGTTTGCGTGGTTTTCATCAGATTTTCCGTGTTAAAAGCCGCCATTAATTTGAGCCAACAGGCAGGAAAAGGTCTCTCCCGCTCTCCGCCTCTGCTGCAAGCGGATCAGTGAAGGGTAACGCTGATCCGCCCGCGCCTAGGTAATCGATTGCGTGCGCCACTTTTTACACTACATGACGATAAAACTTCAAGTAACGAAGATAAACTCGCATGTGTTGCGCAAAAATCCGTCATATCGTGCAAGACGACTGCACGGCGATCATGCCATTTATGTGGCGGTTTTACCCCCTTAAAAAGGTGATCCCTGCAACGATTCAGCATAACGGACTACGCTTTACCTCACGCTGTCGCGATCACGCCGACAGATGCAAAGGAGATGAAAATGAAGATTGCCTGCCTGGGATGGGGATCGTTAATCTGGAAAACCGGCGACCTGCCAGTGGCCAGTCCGTGGCATCATGATGGTCCTGCGGTACCGATTGAATTTGTGCGCATCGCTGACGGCGGTGAACTCTCGACCGCAATCTGTCTGAACGCAAAACCGGTGCAGGTACTCTGGGCCTGGTTAAACACGGCGTCACTGGAGAGCGCCTGCCGTGCATTGCGCCTTCGTGAGGCGATTCCGGACAGCCGCGTCGATGGCATCGGCATGATTACGGTGACAGAGAACGCAACCGGACCGCTGGCGGAGTGGGCACAGACGAAAGGCATTGAAGGATTAATCTGGACCGGTCTGCCCGCCCGCATGGCGGGAACGGAAGGCCAGATCCCCACGCTGGATGACGCACGGCACTATTTGCAGAATCTCACCGGTGAAACACGCGAGCATGCGTTTCACTACATCGAACAGGTTCCGGCGCAGATCGATACGGTTTATCGTCGTGCCTTTGCCGATCTGGCCCGCTGGCAGCCCGATTCGGCCTCCGCCCCGGTCGCTACGATCCAGCTGCATCCGCCCTGTCAGCCCGGCTGATACAGGTCAGTCATATGCACCGCTCTGCTTACTCCTCAAAGGGTTACTACACTTCAGGCAGGTTGCGATTTCAGGTTCCCTGAGTCTTTCCCGCGGGTAGTCACGCTTTCTGGCCTGACCACCATTCCCTTGTCAGCAGGAGATGAAGAGATGAAAGCATTAACTTATCATGGTCCCCATAAAGTCAGTGTGGATAACGTGCCCGATCCGGGACTGGAAGCCGCCGATGATATTATCCTGCGTGTGACCGCTACCGCTATTTGCGGTTCAGACCTGCATCTCTATCGCGGCAAAATCCCGGGGACCGGGCATGGCGATATCTTTGGTCATGAGTTTATGGGTGAAGTGGTTGAGACCGGAAGCGCCGTGACCGCCGTGGCCAAAGGCGATCGGGTTGTCATCCCTTTTGTTATCGCCTGTGGCGACTGCTTTTTCTGCCTCATGAGTCAGTATGCCGCCTGTGAAAATACCAATAGCGGACGAGGCGCCATCCTGAACCGCAAAAACATCACGCCACCTGCGGCGCTGTTTGGGTTCAGCAAGCTTTATGGCGGTGTGCCTGGCGGCCAGGCGGAATATGTCCGTGTGCCCAAAGCCAATACAGGCCCGTTCAAAGTGCCGTCGGTGCTGTCGGATGAAAAAGTGCTGTTCCTGTCGGATATTCTGCCCACTGCCTGGCAGGCGGTGAAAAACGCTGAGGTCAAGCCGGGCTCCAGCCTGGCAATTTTCGGTGCCGGACCGGTTGGCCTGCTCAGTGCTGCCTGCGCCCGCCAGCAGGGTGCCGAACAGATCTACATGATTGACCATAATAATTACCGCTTAAACTTTGCCCGCGAACGTTACGGCGTAATCCCGATTAATTTCGATGAAATTGATGATCCGGCTGGCTGGATTATCGAACACAGTACCGGCAATCGCGGTGTAGATGCCGTAATTGATGCCGTCGGGTTTGAGGCAAAAGGCAGCATGACTGAGACCGTGCTCACCAATCTCAAGCTGGAAGGCAGTAGCGGCAAAGCATTGCGTCAGTGTATTGCTGCAGTGCGACGTGGCGGTATCGTCAGCGTGCCAGGCGTCTACGCAGGATTTATTCACGGCTTTCTGTTTGGCGATGCCTTCGACAAAGGGCTGACCTTTAAGATGGGACAGACGCATGTCCATGCTTATCTGCCTGACCTGCTGAAGCTGATTGAGCAGGGCCATCTGACGCCGGAAGAGATTATAACTCACCATCTCCCGCTGGAAGATGCCGCACGCGGCTACGATATTTTCGCAAAACGCGAAGAGGAGTGTCGCAAGGTGATTCTGGTGCCTGGCATGGCAGCCTCCCAGGCCACCATTTAGTCACATGAACCAGCAGGGCCACATTCCCTGCTCCCCGGCAGAGAACTCTGCCGGGGAATTCATTTCAAAACGGCTTACGCTCCAGACTGCTTCGCCACTCCCGCCGCTCCAGCAGATGTTCATCCGGCGAATCCGCCGTGTCCACCTGACTCCCCTGCTCGAGCAGTCGCGCACTGCGTGAATGGGGATGACTTTCACTGATCACCTGTTGTGAAAACGCGCCAAACGATAACAGCAAAAACAGTAATGTACTGGCCAGCCTCACTTTCATACGCACACCTCAATGAATTCGGTGTCGCTATGCTGCCTGAAGGGTTTTCATTTTCTGTCAGTAACAGGCAAAGTTATGTGGGTAGCGGGAACAAGCTGCGACGGGTTTACTCGCGGTTCAGGATAGCCCGTCAGTACAGCTCGAAAGTTTTCCCGCTTCCCGTCCCTATTCCCTTCAGGAGGATGCCAGTGAACATCAATCAGTTTGATCAGCCGGTCGGTGAAGCGTTGCCCGACTGGCAGCCGGTCGCCAGACCTCACGGCGTTCCTCTCCAGGGACAGCACTGCCTTCTTTTACCGCTTAGCGTGGAACATGCGGCGTCGCTGTTACAGGCCTTTATGCTGGCACCGGATGATCGCGACTGGACCTGGCTGAGCGCAGAGCGGCCCGCTTCGCTGATGCAGATGCAGCGCTGGATTGCGGATAAAGTTGCTGATAAAGCCCTGGTACCCTTCACTGTCTGCACGCCGAATCAGCAGCCCTGCGGTGTGGTCTGCTTCGCCAGCATTGAACCCGAACATGGCACCCTTGAAATCGGTCACGTCACCTGGTCGCCGCTGATGCAGCGTAGTGTTATCGGCAGCGAGGCGATTTTTCTGCTGCTGCAACAGGCTTTCTCGCTGGGGTATCGGCGAGTCGCGTGGCGCTGTGATTCAACCAATGTGGCGTCACGACGCGCAGCAGAACGGCTGGGGTTTCGATTTGAGGGCCGTTTTCGTCAGGTCATGACGCGAAAACAGCGTAATCGGGATACCGACTGGCTGTCGATGATTGATCGGGAATGGCCAGACGTTCAGCGCGCCCTGAACGCCTGGTTGAGCGCGGATAATTTCACCGCCGAAGGAGAGCAAAAGCGCTCACTCAGCGCCTGTTTCGCCGGTGCTCATCGGGGCGATACTGACGCGACAAGCCGGAAAGGTTAAGCAGGCACGGGCCATTAATGCAGCCGACGCACGCTCAGTGCCGCAGACCAGCGCTGCCGCTGACAGCGCGGACAGACGGCCGGCTGCCCGGCTTCTATCCTCTGTGTTTGCCCGCAATGCGTGCAGGCGTAAAGGGCGCTGATCGGCACCGTACTGTAATCCTGCCGATGCTCCGGCGGCAGTATGCTTAGCCCGGCGCGCATCTCATTATCATCATAGAAATAGAGGCTAAGCTGACCGTCGACCTCCACCAGCGCCAGCCGGACCTGTCCCAAATGCTCCACGCCGCTCTGCCGCAACTCCATAAAGAACTCATCTTCGGAAATATTCAGCCGATCCAGACTTTCCAGCACATACAACCCATCTTTAATCAGCGTAATGACGTCGCCCTGAATAAATCGTGAAAAGCGCGGGCTGTGTGCCGTCAGCCAGGTCGTCAGGCGGTAGAGGGCCAGAAGCACCACAAACACCATAATGACCGGCAACACCGGTACATCATCGTAAAATGTGACGTCACCCGATGCCGAGCCCAGTGTCAGGATGACCACCAGTTCGAACAGGGACAGCTGGCGCACGCCGCGTCGTCCAGACACTTTCAAAAAGGTGAATACCACCAGATATGCGATCAGGACCCGCGCCACCACCTCAAATAAAAAAGTGGCCGGTTGATCGTTGAGTAAGAAACGGTGCCAGTCGAATGAGAACATAGTCTGCTAAACATCCTGTTTTAAGGGAACGCGCATTATCGCAGCCCTCCGTTGATGACCCGCAGATTCAGGCCAGTGATAAGTAAATCTTGTCGCCAGCCCGCCAAAAGGCAAGCGAAGCTGTAACGTAAAAGCGGGTGAGTCTGACCTCTCTGCATGTGAAGGAAAAGGTTAATAAAGCTGAAAATAGCGCTGACGCTGTTCACGTTGCGCTTATCAAACAGATTATGAAACTTAACCAAAAAACATCCTGTTTCTGACTGGAATTCTTTTACCGCTACGCTTTTTTCTTTTTACTTCAATGAGTTGATTACCACACTCTCGCATCTATACTTTCCAGTAAGGCTTCCGTAAACCCGATAACATTCAGAGAAGTCAGTCTTTTTCCTGTCGATAGCGCCGCACATAGATACCTGCTATCTCTCGTCCAGACCGCCACAGGACCTGATGCCTGTCCTTCAGTGGTTGTGCCTTATGGCAAGGATCGCCCATCTGTTCAGACTGGTCATAACGACCAGTCTGCAATGCATACCTGTAACGCCCTGACCCGTTTCACGACGGCTCGTCAGAGAGAAACGTGTTGCTTTTTTTTCGGGAGATGCCATGACGCCTTTTACCAGTTTCTGGCAGGCCGGCTATGAAGGTGCCGACCATATCAATCCTGCCGGGATTGCGCTGTCGATGAACGATCTTAATCAGCATCAGGCACGTGTAGCAGAGGATTATGCCGCGCTGTCCCCCTTTTCTATTCGCACGGTACGCGAAAGCGTCGGCTGGCGCTTATGTGAACGCGATGGGCATTATGACTTTTCGACGGTCGCTGCGCGGATGCGGGCCGCAGAGCAGCAGGGCATCCAGCTGAGCTGGACAATCTGCCATTACGGCTGGCCCGCTGGCGTCAGCCTGTTTGATCACGATTTTATCAGTCGCTTTGCTGCGTTCTGCGGTGCGCTGGCCCGCTTTCTGGCGCCCTGGTATCAGCAGCCGCCGGTCTACTCCCCAATGAATGAAATCTCCTTTGTCAGTTGGGGCATCTCGGTCGGGCTGTTCGCCTGTGAGGCGATTCCGGCGCCGGATCGGGCGGATGCTGCCAAGCAGCAACTGGTTCGCGCCACTCTGGCCGCCTGTGATGCGATCTGGCTGGCCGATCCGCGCGCCCGTCTGCTGCACTGCGATCCGCTGATCCATATCGTGCCCGATCCTGCCGATCCCACCAGTGACGTGCTGGCACGTGAGATGTGCGATACCCAGTATCAGGCGTGGGACATGCTTAGCGGCAGGCGTAACCCGGAGCTGGGTGGCACACCCCGCTATCTCGATCTGATTGGCGTGAATTACTACCACGATAACCAGTGGGAACAGGGCTCAAACCTCCGCCTTTACTGGCATCTGGGCGACAACCGCCGCCAGCCACTGCATCAGATGCTGCAGCAAGTCTGGCAGCGTTACCAGCGGCCCATTCTGCTGGCGGAAACGAGTCATGTTGGCAGCGGACGTGGAGCCTGGATCAGCGAAATCACCGCCCAGGTAGCGCAGGCACAGCTGGCAGGCGTTGATCTGATCGGCATCTGCCTCTATCCGATCCTCGATCGTCCCTTGTGGGAAGAGACAACCTTCTGGACCCGCAGCGGTTTATGGGATCTCGATCTGCTGGGGCCGGATCCTTACGCCCGCCAGTTACAGCAGCCTTATGCCGACGCTTTACGGCAGGCGCAGCGCTTTTTGCAGCATATTCAGTCCCCACTACAACGTCAGGAGCACACCATGAAACCACCTGTTCTCATTGTTTTCAGCCATTTACGCTGGGGATTTGTTTTCCAGCGTCCGCAGCAGCTTCTGACACGCCTGGCGCAGCACTATCGCGTGCTGTTTGTCGAGGAGCCGGTCCGGCAGTCGGGGCCACCGGGTCTGCATCAGAGTTCACCTGCCGCTAACATCACGGTCATCCAGCCACATACCGACAGCGACGCGCCCGGTTTTCATGACAGCCAGATCGCGCCACTGTTGCTGCTGCTGGCGCCACTTCTTGAGGAAGATGAACAGCCGCTGATCTGGTTCTATACGCCGATGGCGCTGCCGCTGCTGACGCCGTTTGATCCCTCGCTGGTAATTTACGACTGTATGGATGAGCTTTCCGCCTTCCAGAATGCGCCGCGCCAGTTGCAACAGCGCGAATCGGCACTGATGACCCGCGCCGATCTGGTCTTTACCGGCGGCACCAGTCTTTACGAAGCGAAGCGTGACAAACATTCTCAGGTCTATTGCTTTCCCAGCAGTGTCGATGCTGTTCATTTTGAGCAGGCACGCGATCGCACTAATCGTCATCCGTTGCAGGATACGATTCCACCGCAGCGTCTGGGATACTACGGCGTGCTTGATGAGCGCATCGACCTGTCGCTGATTGCGACGCTGGCAGACACCCACCCCGAATGGCAGATCATTATGGTTGGGCCGGTAGTAAAAATTGATCCCGCCAGCCTGCCACAGCGCGACAATATTCACTGGCTCGGCCAGCAGCCCTACCAGGCACTGCCGCAATTTCTGGCAGGCTGGGATGTTTGTCTGATGCCGTTCGCCATTAATGCCTCCACCCGCTTCATCTCGCCTACCAAGGTGCTGGAATATATGGCGGCGCAGCTGCCGATTGTCAGTACCGCGATTGTCGATGTGGCGCGCCACTACGCAGAGGAGGTGGCAGTAGCAGAAACTCACCCGGCGTTTATTGCCGCTTGTGAACAGGCAATGGCGATGGGTGCCGCTGAGCGGCTGGCGCTGATGGGACGGATGCAGACAAAAGTGGATGCCACCTCATGGGATCGCACCGCTGAGCAGATACATGGGCTGATCCAGCAGGCGCTCGCGCAACGTCAGCCTGCCCTGAAGTCAGCCAGTCAGGCCAGCGCACAGGCTAACGTCACACCTTTAACGCCGGCCATGCTGGAGAGCGATGCGGTGCCGTGCCTGATTATCGGAGCCGGACCCACCGGGCTGAGCGCCGGTTATCACTATGGCGAAGGTGCCGTACTGCTGGAGAAAAATAGCACCCCAGGCGGCTGGTGCCGCTCGATTGACGATCAGGGGTTCACCTTCGATTATGCTGGTCACATTATGTTCTCGCAGGACCCATATGTGTTGCAGCTCTATGAAATGCTGCTGGGCGACAATCTGCACTGGCAGGCACGTGAAGCCTGGGTCTACAGTGACGGCGTGTATACCCGCTATCCGTTCCAGTCTGCGCTGCACGGCTTGCCGGTCGAGGTGGTAAAAGAGTGCGTGCTGGGGGCTATCGAGGCGCGTTATGGCGCAACGGCGACAGCTGCCGTGCCGCTGGATCGCGCGCGGGCGCGGCGGGATTGCTGTGCGGATGGCGCGATTCCTGATGAGGGCAGCAGCAGCGGCATGGTGGAAGGCGAAGAGGATTTCCAGCACTTCATTATGCGAACCTGGGGTAAAGGCATCGCACGTCACTTTGCCCTGCCCTACAACCAGAAGCTGTGGAAAGTGCCGCTGACAGATATGGAAACCTCCTGGCTGGGCGGACGCGTCCCACTGCCCGATCTGTCGCAGATCATCGATGGCGCACTACAACCACTGGCGAAACCGGTCGGCCCTAACGCCCGATTTGGCTATCCGCTGCGCGGCGGTTTCCAGGCACTGATGTCCGGCTTCCTGCCGCATCTGAAATGTACGCTGGAAACGGATACGACGCTGACCCGCATCTATTCGCAGGCGCATGTTGCGCTGCTGGCGGATGGTCGCCACTACCGTTATGAGCAGTTGATTAGCACCATGCCGCTACCTGAGCTGATTAAACTGATGGGCGATGAGGTGCCGGAGAGTGTGCAACGGGCGGCGCAGCAGCTGCAGTTTGTTTCGGTGCGCTGTGTGAATCTGGGCATTGGTCGCGCTGATCTGACCGAAAAGCACTGGATTTACTATCCTGGCGATACGCTGTTCCACCGCATCTTTGTGCAGGGTAATGCCAGCCCACACTGCAATCCGCCGGGCGGATTCGGCTTAACCTGCGAAATCACCTACAATGCGGCCAACCCACTGCCGCTGGAGGGCGATGCGCTGATTGAGCGCTGCCGTCAGGATTGCATCAGGGTCGGCATGATCACTGCGGACGATCCGCTGCTTTGTGCTTCAGAGGTTGATATGCCCTATGCCTACGTGGTCTATGACCATGCACGAAGCGATAACGTGGCGCTGATCCGTCAGTGGCTGCTGACTCAGGATATTCATCTGTCGGGTCGCTACAGCGAGTGGGAATATTACAATTCGGATCACGCGTTTCTGGCAGGTAAACGTGCAGCCGAAAATGTCCGGCTGCAGCATGTCCGCGCAGGAACCGTTGGCTGATTTTAAGCCGCCCGCTACGACAGTCGCTGGCTGCACTTCGCGGCTTTCAGCGACTGTAACTGATTCAGTCGCCGTTCTGCCTTCTGGCTGGCATTGTATTTCGCAATGCCATTACCCAGCCCGAAATCGCCGACAAACCCCAGTACGGTCAGTGCATCAAACTGGCCGGTTTGCTCAATGTCACTCTGCACGCTGTGCGCTTTCACGAGTTCCTGATCCAGTGCACTGCAGTTAAGTGTCGCCGTCTCTTCCGGCGTTACCGCCGCCGCCTGAGGATACTGTTTGGTGGCACAGCCGGTTAGTGCCAGCGCCAGCAGCACCGTTAAAACGCTCGGTTTACCCATTTCTTATTGCCTGTTTTTTGCTCAGTCAACGCTATTATCGGCAGCATACACAGAGAACATGAGTCTCTGACCTACCAATAATGGTCGAAACCGCTACGCTAATGTAGGATTCAGCGCGCTGCAGTCATAAGCAGCCTGCTACCGACCGGAAGTCACGCAGCGAACGAACATTATCCGTTCATCACTTCTGCCAGACCTTTCAGATAGTTAGCCAGTATGATGCTGCCACCAGCAGCGTGTTAAGAACAAAGCCAGACCGTTAATGCGTCCCAGGCCCTCGCATAGGCGAAGACAGGCACAGAAAATTTGCGCGTCGGGTTTATCAGCGTTTGTTCCAGATGAGGTTTTTCCATGCGTTTTAAAGGATTGAACATCGGGTTTTTCATTTTGATTCTGGCTATCGCCACCGTCGCTTTTTTTGACGTCCTTTCGCCCTATTTCTCGTCGATTTTATGGGCAGCGATTCTGGCGGTCATTTTCCATCCGCTGAAAACCTGGCTTCGTAATCGACTGGGTGATCGTAATGGCGTAGCGGCGTTAATTACCCTGCTCTGTATTTGCCTGATTGTGTTTACGCCGCTGGCGATCATTGCCTCCTCACTGGTGGTTGAAACCAACGCCGTCTATCACAAGCTGCAGACCAACTCGTCGCAGTTCCCGGTGGTCTTCGCCGATCTGTTGCAGCATCTGCCGCGCTGGGCGAAGCATTTTCTGGCTGAAAACAATCTGGATAACGCCGGGCAGATTCAGCAGAAGCTCTCCTCGTTTGCCCTTAAGGGCGGTCAGTATGTCGCGGGCAGCGCCTTTATCATCGGTAAAGGGACGTTCAGCTTCACCGTCGGCTTTGGCATCATGCTTTATCTGCTGTTCTTCCTGCTGAAAGATGGCTCCTATCTGGTACATCTGATTCTGGAAGCGCTGCCGCTTTCAACCTACGTGAAGCATCACCTGATGGTGAAGTTTGCCGCCGTGGCGCGCGCGACGGTGAAAGGCACGGTGGTAGTCGGTATCGTTCAGGGTATTCTCGGCGGGTTGGCCTTCTGGTTTACCGGCATCGACGGCAGCCTGCTGTGGGGTGCGCTGATGGCCTTCCTCTCCCTGATTCCGGCCGTCGGTTCCGCCATTATCTGGGTGCCTGCGGCGATCTTCTTCTTCGCCACTGGCGCACTGTGGAAAGGGCTGTTCCTGGTGGGTTTCTTCGTGGTGATTGTCGGTCTGGTGGATAATATCCTGCGTCCGCTGCTGGTCGGCAAAGACACCAAAATGCCTGACTACATGATCCTGATCGCCACGCTGGGCGGTATGGAAATCTACGGCATTAACGGTTTTGTTATCGGTCCGGTGATTGCTGCTCTGTTTATCGCCTGCTGGAATCTCCTCTCCGGACGCGACAACCGCGAGAATATCGAAGCCATCGACGAAGAGTTTATCGAAGAAGGCAAGAAACAGTCCGATGACGCCGCCGAGGCAGCAGCAGAAGCCGCGGCAGAAGCGGCTGCGGCATCAGCGGAAGCGGCTGCAGAAACGGAAAGCAAAGTCTCAGCATTAGTCGCCTCGCAGAGAGAGAAAGCAGCCTTGAATAAGCCCTGACAGCGTCAGGCCATAAAAAAACCCACCTTTCGGTGGGTTTTTTTTAACTCTGAAACAGCAGCGAATTAGTTGGTCGCTTTGTTTTTCAGATCTTCAGCACCCTGCTTGGTTTTATCCCAGCCTTTCTCAGTGCCTTCTTTGGTTTTGTGCCAGCCCTTCTGTGTACCTTCGGTGATTTTGCTACCGGTGGTGTGGCTCTTGCCTTCAGCGTCGTGCTCAGACTTCAGCTTCAGCTCTTCGCCTTCGTTCTGGGTCTGATGCAGTTTTTCTTTCGCGGTATCAGCGCCTTTATGCGCTTCTGCAACGGTGTTGTCTGTAGTAGTAGCAGCAAATACTGGCGAGGCCAGCAAAATAGCAGACAGTGCAATAATTGATTTCTTCATAATTCCCTCTGTATTCATCGTTGCCGTGTAGGTTTTAATCCTGGCATAGCCTTCCCAGGAAAGATTTAAGAATAAACCAGGAATGAAAAAGGGCCAGTTTTCACCAGAAAAAGTGATTGATTGTAGATTTTTCGCCCACTACCAAAGCGCGAGCTGCGGATCGTCGTCTTTTTCAGGCTGATTTCGGGTCACGCGAACAGGCGGCGCAGACTGTTCCAGCTGTCGCGTAATCCACGCCAGTAACACCGTTACCACATACACCTGCTGCTCAGCACTCAGCGGCTGATGCTGTCCGATATTGTGCCATTTACTCAGACAGCCACGACAGCATGTCGCGGTGGCGTGCTGGGCGATAAACACCGGATGGCCGCGCATGGGTGTCTGTTTGCCATCATTCTCAGGCTGGGCAGGCGCAAGGCGCTGTTCCACAAACTCTGCGGCGTGCTGCCTCACTACCGACTCGCCTTTGCTGTTGGCGTAATCATATTCAGCGCGTCCAAGGCGAAAACGCTGGCGGAACGGTGAGCGCGCCAGCCGGATAAAGAGATCGTCTGAAACCTTCATGCTAATACTCGTTACTCATATTTACGTCCCGCCAGATAACTGACGCCCTGCAGACCAAACGCCTCGCGATGCAGCTCATTCGGCTGCAGGTGAAATGTCTCACCGGGATGATACGTCGTGTCGCCCTGTTCAGTACTGATAGTGATGTCACCACTGAGAATCAGTGCCAGCGCCTCAAAGGGATGGACGTGATTATCAAGCTGGGCTGACGCTGCTCGTTCAACCAGCAGCGGCTCATCAAAGCCCTGTTCGGCTAACAATTTTCTGAATTCATGTTCGGTCATGGCAACACCTCAATGTGGAACAGACCCTAAGCAGTGTAGACGATCTTTATGGTTACTTATGGCACTCAACGGGTTACGTACCGTCGCGCAGGCAACGTTGTTGACCGGTCAGTCGGATGCTGTTCCTGCTTTCTTATTGTCGCTGGTTTGACATCAGGATGACAAAAAAGTGTGTTCACCATGAAAGAACAGGACTATTGCTGATTAATCACCAATAGTCCAAAAGAGGCGTGGAGGCCCGTCGGGCACAGACGCTGCTGACTCAAACAGGACTCATTATGCTGCAATCAGACGAAAACGAACCCCGCAGCGACAGCCAGTGAATCGTAGCGTAGGCCAGTCGCGTAGAGTGGCGTGGATAGCGTTATTGTCGGCGGTGGTGCCAGTAGGTTAAATGCGGCGGCAGCGTAACGGTGTGCGCACCCGACGATGGATTACTGAATGCCAACCGCCAGGCGTCTTCCCGGATGGAAACTAGTGCTGGTTGCCCATTTTTTCGGCGTAGTCGATATGTTCGGAAAGACTGGCAACCAGTTTTTTGGCCATTTCAATGGTCAGCCCCAGGAACAGCGTCTCCTGCGGGCCCTGTTCACGCGGGGCGTCGGGATCGATATAACCGAATTTGAGGACGAGTGCCTGATGCGAACTCAGAGGACCGATATGCCAGCCGGTGATGGGGTAGAAGGTAAAACGTGTAAATTCATTCACATTAATCCTGACTGTAAAAGCATAACGCTGATTGATAGTCAGGCCAGCTCTGATGATAAAACATGAGTGGAGTAGTGAGTCTGAACTAAATCGACAGGATTACAAGGGCAGCGGCAGAATAAGCGCAGCGTCAAAGGGTTCGCTTTGTGGCGGTGTCTGTTGCCTGTTCTGCCGGACCAATCCCGCGCATCTTCATGTGGACCCGCAGCAAAAACGGGCAGTTGCGTCAGGTACAGCGAAAGAACACGGGTCAGGAACAGGATGACCGTTTATGCACCCTCTCCTGACCCGTCACGATTACAACCAGCCAGAGCGGCGCAGCCTGGCCCACAGCCCGCCGCAGGCCACCAGCGTCAGCCCGACAGCCAGCGGATAACCATACAGCGACTTCAGCTCTGGCATGTGCTCGAAGTTCATGCCATACATGCTGAATACAACTGTCGGGATCACCAGAATCGCGCCCCAGCCGGCCAGCTTTTTCACCACTTCATTCTGCTGCACCGTGACCAGCGCCAGATTGACCTGCATGGCGCTGGTCAGCATCTCGCGCATATCTTCCGCGTCAGTTACCACATGGCGGGCATGGTCCTGTACGTCACGGATATAGGCACGCAGCGGACGGGGTATCAAATCTTCATGCAGGTGAATCAGCTGATTGCAGATCTCTTCAACCGGTAGCGCCACATTGCGCAGCGACAGCAGATGACGACGCATGGTGTAAACCGATTGCACCGACTTGCGGTCGAATTCGCTGGTAAAGAGATCGTTCTCCATCTGCCCGACCCGCTCATTCAGTGAGGTGGAGAGTTGAGCATACCGATCCACGACAAAATCGAGCAGGCAGTAAAGCGGATAGGCCGGACCAAATTTTAGCAGCGCCGGGTTTTCAGACGCCCGCTGTCGCACCGGGGTGTAGCTTTCCGATGCGCCGTGACGGATGCTGATCAGGAATTTTTTCCCAACAAAGAAATGGGACTCACCCAGCTCGCAGGTATCATCCTTAGCGCACACCGTCTTCACGACAATAAACAGTGAGTCGCCATAATGTTCGATTTTAGGTCGCTGATGGGCATTAAGCGCATCCTCAACCGCCAGTTCGTGGAGTCCAAACTCCTCTTTAATCTTCGCCATAAACTCAGCGTCTGGCTGCCACAGCCCAAGCCAGATAAACGCCTCCGGCTCTTTAATCACTTCACTGATATCATCGACCTGGACCTCTTCGCCCGCGCATCCCGGACGATACACCATGCTACTTACGATCATCTTCTGCATTCCTGTTGTGACAGTACATGGAGCTTAGCTAATGCCGGGCCTGTAACCGGATAAAAACCGTAAGGATTTGCTGCGGCGTTGCGCAATCTGCGGATTACCACTTTAGCCCAAGCCCGGTGGAGAAGATGCCTTCATTCAGGGTATCCGGTATGCCGCTGACCAGGTTGCGATGATAGCCAATATGCAGGGTTGACCAGGAAGTCAGGCTATAGCGCATTCCGACTTCCGCATCCAGCATAAATACCCCGTCATCGTCCAGCGAATGGCCGATGTCGCCATTGCTGTAAAGCGTGACCGACTTGCCCAGCAAATAGCGCTGATAGTTCCAGCGTACTGAGCCGCCAAAATGTCGCTCTTCCCTGTCATCGCTGTAGCCATACTCAAAGGCACCGCCCAGCAATGAGAGTGAGAACGCGCTGAGTTCAGTGTCCCACAGCTGATAGCCTGGCCCGGTCCCGATCAGCGCCTGCCGGGAGAGATTCTCAACCCAGTCGCGCTTGTAGGTCGCGCGGGTCTGCCAGAAATACTGCTCCCTGACCAGGTAATCAAAGGCATAGCGCAGGCTGTAGTTACTGGTGTTGATGCTGTCGTTTTCCTGCTCGCGATTGAAGGTCGCGCCGATGTCATGCCGCCATTTTCCCTGGTTGAGTTTGGTGTTAAGCGCAAAACTGTAGTCATCCGTTTTGGTCGAGGCTTTTTTGACTTTGACGCCCGCATCGATGTTGCCGGTCCAGGCGAGCTGATCGGTGCGTACTTTGGCTTTCATAAACTCGTCAATACGCCTGAGGGAGACCTGCTGCTCCTGCTCGTTGCGCTCAACCCAGACATAGCCGGGATCGGACGAGCTGAGCCGCACCTGATAATGCTCACCGGTCTGTTTGTTTTCGACATTGACCGGATTCTCGCTGGCGAGCGTGCTGACCGCATTCCAGTCCAGCGTGACGGTCCCGGCATACTGTGTCTCTATACCCAGCTTGCCGTCACTGAGATAACGAATCGTGCCCGTCAGCCGGTCGCCATTATTCAGCCAGACGGTATCGGCTGCGGCCTGCTCTGCCCATCCGGCACAGCAGAAGATGACCAGCAGTCTGGTCAACAAGTTGGAACAACGCATGGCTTTCCCTGTAAAAGCGTTGTCCTGCATGGACGACGCGTCACCGCAAATTCTGACCCGACAATTAAGCCGATTCTGCGATGATAAGCAATCTGCCCAGGGTTATGACAGGTCGTGCAGTGCTTTACCGAGCGGCGGAGTCAGCGCGAAATCCATAAAGCTAACCGCCAGCCCTTCGCGTTCGGGCGAGCAGCCCATCACGCCGACAAAACGCCGCCCCTGACCCGGCCACGGGCAGAGTCGCAACAGCGGCCATATCTCTCCATCAGTGGAGTACTGGATCCTCAGCGCGGCATTTTCCAGCGTGGCTCGCATCCAGAACTGACGCGCATCGCCTGGAAAAACGCCGGTAGACCAGTCAGAAAACTCACGCGTGACCACGCTGCCAATGGCGGGCTGGTCATCGTTGAACTCAATACCCGCTTTAACCCAATGCGTTTCACTGTCCTGAATGAACAGACCAGCCTGATCATAGAGCTGACTGAATTCTGCCCTCACCTGCACCTGAACGGTGAAGTCGTTTTCTACCCAGAAGCCAAAGGCGTGGCCGCTGTGCCGTTCGAAGCCGTACCAGGTGCGCTGCCAGAAATCACTGTTTAATGCGGTTTCGAACTGCAACGTATTGCCATCCAGACTGTGTACCGGCGGCTGATTAATCCAGACGCCGCCTTCGGTGGTCAATGAACTGACTGCTGTCATAGGGACTCCTTTCTGTACGTTAAACCGCCCGCGATCAGGTTGCTCTACCGCAAGGCGATGGGTCTGATTATCATAGCCTTGTTGTTAAACGCGCGGCAGACTCACGCAGCTAATCTGATTAAAGTGATGTGGCAGATGAACAGGTCAGAATGCCTGATGCAACAGACAAATCCGCCTTATCTGCGGTTTCGCTTATTTTTCTTTCACACACTTATGAGGGGAAATAATATCGACCAGGACCAGTGCACTTAACTATTTCATTTTGTTAATCGCCTGGCTAAAAACGTATTTAACTACCAGGCTTGTTTTGTCTGAGGGCAACTTAACTCATCAAATATAAGGATTAAGCCACCATGGTAGATAAATCAGAGATTCTGGATCACGCACAGGTTGTTGATGTAAACGGCGAACATGTCGGTATTGTCGACCATTTTGAAGGCGACGACAAAATTAAACTGGCGAAAAGCGACCCTGAAGCAGGCGGCAAGCACCACATTATCCCATTCAGCTGGGTTAAAGAAGTGGATGACAATAAAGTCATTCTCTCTAAAGCCAAAGCGGATGTTGAAAGCGAGTGGCAGTCTGCATAAATCGTTAGCCGTGGCGCCTGCCACGGCTTATTTTTATTACTCCAGAAAACCGCTGTAAATGAAAACGTCATTCCGCCCTGCCCGAACTCCTTTATTTAATCACTCTGCTTATATTAAACAGCGCGATACGCATTTCCCTGCACTCATTATACCCCGTCTGTTTATAACGCTTCAGATGTTGATATTTTCAGCATGAGACGAGGAATAACAGTGAAACGCACCGTCAATCAGAGGATAGTTCTCTGAACCGGGCAATTCAAAATGCCACCATTCGGTTGCAATACCGCTAAAGCCACCGCCCAGCATGATGGCATTAAGCATCAGTCGGTTGCGCTGTGCCGGAACAGGCACTGCAGGATGATAAGGATGAGAGTGCTCACTCATCTCATCAAAGCCGGTGCCCATATCCACGATCTCACCGCGCTCATCGATCAGCGTCACGTCTACCGCCGTTCCGCGACTGTGGTTTGATCCACGCGAAAGCGGCACAACATAGTCAGGATTCGGACAGGCCTGCCATAAAATAGCCTGCGCAGCAGGTGGCCGATATGCATCGAGGATCAGCATCTTATAGCCCGCCACACCGGCGATATTGATACATTTTGCCAGCGCTTTCGCCGCATCAACGTGCAGCAGACAACGCGCGTCGCGATAGATCGGCTTACCGGTGAGGTTGTCAGCGGTGGCATATTTGAGATCGATGGCTGACTGAGGAAAGGCCTCAGCGATATCAACAAGACTCTGACTTTCCATGATGGGGTGCTCCTTGTTCATAAAATTTTAGAGTTCAGGTATCTTTGCTAACGCATTCTTCCAGACCGTAATGAACGATCTATTTCCTTTACCAATTCTGAGGTATTTGCAGGCATTTGCCAGATTCTGTAGTGAATGAATCTTTCTGGCACTCCTGGACATCCTGCTTTTCAAAAAAAACAGTAGTCTAAAAAATTACATGTCTATTATTAACAAAAAATTACTTCAAAAAATCTCATTAAACTTACTTTTAGGCAAGAGTAATTTTACTGCCGGAATAAAATTAATATCAATGAGTTCTGCTTTTGGCATATAATGACCACTGTTATTCGACCAGCTTTTCAATACACCATTAATAAAATCCACTTCACCCGCAAAAAACACATCTTTATCAAGACATATTGAAGTATGGCCCTGTATTGGTTTGATAATATCAGAAGCAAACGTCCGGTAACCATCAGGTACGCCACAGAAGACCTTTCCTGGCGAGAAAGAGGGAATAACAAATAAAAATCGCCCATGAGGTTTCGGGATATTAACTTTCCTTTCAGGCATCACAGGGACAAAAAAATAATCATTGTCAGACAACCTCCTTAGCTCAAGGATTTGCTCTGGGCCAGCAGGTTCTTGTAAGGATAAAAATGAATTGATTGTCTTCATTTTAGCACGATGATTAAATATATTTTTTAACTTATCACATTGAGTGCTTGTTAACATAAACATTACCTTTTATATTATAGAAAAATAAAAGCATCCACCAGAAAAAAATAAGAGAAACCTCACCCTGAAAACACCGCCATATTCTTCTTAAAAGCTAAAAAACCAAAAGAAGATATTTATGGAGTGTATGTTTTAACCCCAGCATTTTCAGGTGTGATATCAAACATGTTATTAAAATTATGCCTTAACGTTGCAATTTATGAACATCTGTTAAAAAGGGTATTTCCTTATCGGTATCTGGCGCAGGAACCTCTTTTAATTTATAGATAAACGCGCCGTATGTAGCACCCAGATAACGTATTTTTTCATAAGTATTTACTGGACAGACCTGAAAATAAACTTCTGGCGGATATAACACTTCACCTTCATCAATCCAGGCTGATATTTCTGCACCAGAGTATCCCTCCACGATAAAGACAACTTTTTTATCTCCTTCAGAAACAGATCGGGAATCATATTTTCCTGCGGAAAACTCTCTGGCAACAAGCTGATATGTGGTAGTGGAAAGAAATTGATCTGTGGTTACAACGGTAGAATGCTGACTGTAATAATCGAGCAAAGTCACAAACTGTGATGACGCCAGAACGCCACGAAACGTTGTCCCTTTTCTTTTTCTTTCCAATAGCAGATTTTTAAGCAGTAATGTTGAAAAGCCCGCAGACAACCTGCCCTGTAATCTCATGCTTCTTACAGTAAAATCAAGGCTAAACCCATAACCTCTGGCAGCTTCTTCGCTTTCACGCCTGAACTTTTCAATGACATCCTCCATACTCATGGTAAGTGGTTCAGACACAAGCCGCTGAACTGGATTGAGACGTCGTCTTAAGGGCGTATTATAGTAATTACCTGAAGTAACATAGGTTGCTACCAATGCCCTGTGAAGGGTTTTTATGGGGCTGATTGCTTTTTCTTTTTTTACAACCATCCGGTTTCGCACTATAAAATCCTTTTTACAATACCCTTTTGATATAGCCATACTTCTTATTTTTGACTGAATAACATTATCACTACCCCCGAAATCCCAGTTGTATTCTTCAAACTCAACTTCGCAGTTAGTATATTTTGGGAAATAACACATAATCAATGCCTGTAGTTCCAATGCCTTGTTTACCTGCAATGGATTGCTGGCCACACACTTTTTTTTATCCATACGTATCTCCTTACTAATTAACGGATAACAGGGCTGGCAGGAACATTCTCCCGGCACCTTACGAATAATCAGTAAAATGTTAAAAATTTAGCTTTCATCTAAGCACATAAGAGCTACCATCAACTGTTATAAACCCTTCTTTTTCAATGTGATATGAAAAATTAAGCCTTCTTAACCCAGGATGTCTTCCCATCGGAAATAGAAGTCTGTTACTAGCATTAACCCTGAGGATTTTTTTTATAAACTCCATGTCCTCTTCAAATTTTGACAGTGTTTCTTCGTCATATTCCCCTTTGATCAAAAGCTTTATAAGATAATTTGGTCTGAATGAAACCCCTCTTAGCTTTATCATTTCAGTACATGGGAAGTCCATATACATCCGTACGCCTGTCTTCCCCACAAGAAGTATTTCGTTATAATTACCCGCACTGGAAAAAATTTTTCTCAAGAATTCATTTGGATGACGTAAAATATTATAAGGACCAGACATTTTGAAACCATGATCATTAGGTCTTTCTATCCCTTTAAAAATACTTTCGGTCAATGCCGCTTTATCCAGAACACGTCCATGCGGAACATTACCTTCAAGCCCTGAAAAATTATTGAATCTCACATCACTATGATGCGTACCCAAAATATTTTGTACCGGAACACGAAGATTGAGTTGAATATCCAGAGGCACCCGACCTTTCATAATACCGTTAGAATTCGTCACTGCACCTGTACAACAGGCAGATATAACATCCCATGATGATAGAACCGCTTCTACAGTCTTTGTTAAAAAAGGTGAGTTTGTGTTCTTTTTTCCAATGGCAGAAACGCTTCCGCGGGAAGAGATACAGTGTGCGATCATTAAATCTGGTCTTGCTTTTTTATTTAATTCATAATCCCACGCCCGTAATATATCGCTATTAATCTTTTCTCTTTCGTTTCTAACCTGAGTTCTCTCACTGAATTTTTTTAAACATTTCTTTGAAATACTTCTATCAAAGTTTATCATTTTAAATCTCATGTTTAGTATAATTTTACACGGGTGATGCTAGCTTAGCGTTGCCAGCCACCTCAAAATAACAAAATCAAATCAGCTTTATTTTTTCAGAAAAAACATTACGTTCATTAAAGAGCATAATCCTTTTGGGACTTAATGATTTTCTTGTGCTGGCTTATCATTTTGGTTCACTGACAATACATACAAAGCATTTAAAGCAGACAAGGTTTTTGCAACAGACTCCAGAATTTCTTTACGGCTGCCTTCTTTATCCTCTGCTGAATATCTAAGCAGTTCTTCTGGTGGTACGCCTGAACTTTCCAGTTTTCTGCGTATTTTCCAGGAAAAGCTTTTCAGTTCAGAAATCGTTAAATATCCTCCTTTTTTCTGTTCTGCATTGGCCAGTTTTAAATCAAATTCGTCCAGATCGGCAGTAACCTCTTTGTAGTTCCACGTTGAGGGTAAAATGTTAGCCTTAGCCTGCAGTTTATACTTCCATTTCTGACTGACTGAATTATCAGGCCATGCATTTTCAAGACGCTGAGCAAGAATATCGCCCTTGCGAAGTAATTCATCGTTTGGACGATCCGCAATCCATGTCAATAATGACGCCGACTTATGCAATATTTCATCACGATGACTTTCCAGTTCTTCCTTATCTATCCCCTGCCATGCTAATGCTGTCAGTGCATCGTCACCCGGAAAATCCTGAAGTACCCCAGCAAGCTTTTCGGTAACTCCTGGTTTTTCCATGTATCTGATGCCGGACATTAACAGCATGGTCGCCAACATACCGCCAATAATACCTGCACATCCAGCCTGAATAAGATGCTTTCTTTTTATGCTGCTCCCCTGGACAGAGGAATTGGTTTTAATATTGATCGGAGATAATTCTGGCCGTATATCTTTATCAATTTTTAAATGTGCAAGGCTTAAAATCAAAGAAGAAGATGCTTTACTGCGAACCTGAAGAAAATAATGCATATTTTTTAAAGAGTTTCTGCAACGCGCATCCGTTTTCACCGCTTCGTCATAAAGCAGTGCAATGCTTTCAGCAATACTACTGGCCACGGCCGTAAAATTATCATCACAGTCAAGCTGGTAAATACTGGTCACTACGTGTGTATTCAGCCATTCAAGCAGATATCGTCGTCGATCCGAATCGACGACCGGAGGCCAGCAATATTCGGATGCCTTGCCGCGCCATACTCTAACCAGGATATTGAGTCCCTGCGCCAGACCTCTCCAGCCGTCCAGCTTTAAGCTCATCAGACAGAACCAACACCCACTCTGCAAATCATACCCATACTTACGCCAGTATGCCCGGCACTGGCTATCCAGCGTTTTCCATTCACTTTCACTCATCCTGCGAATATCTGCATTCTGCATGGACCAGTTGATTTCAAGAAACTCCGGGCTCTGTCTCGGATCTTTTTTATTAACTTTTAGCGCCTGAAAACCAGTGCCTGAGTTCATTTTCTTTTACTCTGTCGATCTGTAACGATGGCAAGATCTTTTCCCGTAACCTGCACCCGGATATGCAGGTTTCCGCTGCCGTCAGCTTCGAGCAAATAATCGGTCACCAAAGGCAACAGGCTTTGATTGATTACAGTATCAACATCACGCGCGCCACTTTGCCTGACATGACAGCGGTCAGCGATATACCTCACTACTGCAGGACTGTAACTGAGAGATCTCTTCTCACCGTCTCTGCCAGAAAAGCGCAGGCTGATTTTTCTGAGCTTAGCGTTGATAATATTATTAAGCGCCTGGGCACTGAGCGGTAAGTAAGGGAGCAGGGTCAGACGCCCCATAAACGCCGCTGGAAATACGCGGCTGAATTCAGGTCGTATCTGGCGGACTAATGCATTGATATCAGGAGATTCCTTTTCTCCTGCCGCCATAATTACATCATCAGCCAGATTACTGGTCAGAATGATGAAGGTGTTGCGAAAGTCGATAGTTTGCCCTTCACTGTCCTCCATGACCCCTTTGTCAAATACCTGATAGAAAAGTTCGATCACATCTCTGTGTGCTTTTTCAACTTCATCAATCAGAACAACGCTATAGGGTTGTCGACGCACAGCCTCAGTCAGTACGCCACCCTGTCCATAGCCGACATAGCCAGGGGGAGAGCCTTTCAGGCCGGCGACAGAGTGTGCCTCCTGGTACTCAGACATATTCAGCGTTATCAGCCCTCTACTTCCGCCGTACAACATTTCTGCCAGGGCCAGTGCTGTTTCTGTTTTACCTGTCCCGGAAGGTCCGGCCAGCATAAAGACGCCCATTGGCTTTAACGGATCGGCAAGACCCGCCCGACTGGTTCGAATCTGCCGGACAATTGCCTCAAGCGCATGTGATTGTCCGGTAACCCGTTCGCACAAACGTTCATACAGAGTATTCAGCGGCCCCTGTTTTTGCTCCAGGATTTGTTCCACCGGAATCCCCGTCCACCCGGCAATAATTTCTGCAACGCATGCCGCATCAACACGCTCGAAGACCATAGGTTGCTGTTTGTGCATTACAGACAGTTTCTGCCGCAGGCTTGCTTGCTGCTCAGAATTTTGGCATTGAGCAATCCGGGCAACCAGGCTCTGCTGTTCTTTCCATACCGGAGTCAGAATGGTCAGGTCTTGTTTGATTTCAGCTTTACGTTGATCCAGCCAGGCAATACGTGTTGCACATCCACTGTCCAGAGAGAGGCTACGGCGCTCAAGTGAGATATTCCTCAGCATGACATTCAGATCTTCAATCTCTCGTGGCTCGTCGCTCTGGGATAAAGCCACCCTGGCACATGCCGTATCCAGCAGCGTGACTGACTTATCAGGCAACTGCCGGCCCGGAAGATAACGGGCAGAGAATTCAACAGCAGCCACGATTGCCGAATCAGGGACTGGAATACCATGATGACTGCTGATGGCGGGTACAATCGACCGCAGCATGTTAATTGCCGTGTCCCGGTCGGGTTCCGTCACCCTGACTATCTGAAAGCGGCGGGCAAGCGCAGCATCCTTTTCAAAATATTTTTTGTACTCAGACCACGTGGTAGCACCGATCATGCGTAACTCTCCCCTTGCCAGGGCGGGTTTTAGCAGGTTGGCCGCATCGTTCTGGCCCGCAGTCCCTCCTGCTCCAACCAGCATATGTGCCTCATCAATAAAAAGAATGATCGGCACGGGGTGTGACTGAATGTCACAGAGCAGGCTTTGCAGCCGATTTTCAAATTCACCTTTTACGCTGGCTCCAGCCTGTAACAGGCTGAGATCAAGTGACATGATATCCATTTTTTTCAGTGCGTCTGGTACGGTACCGCTGACGATGCGCTGCGCTAATCCCTCAACCAGTGCTGTTTTACCGACGCCAGGTTCACCCGTCAGGATTGGATTGTTCTGACGCCGACGAAGTAATACATCTATCATCTGGCGGATTTCATTCTCACGCCCTGTAGCGGGATCCAGCTCTCCCCGGCGCGCTTTCTGAGTCAGATTATGGGTGTATTTCAGCAATGCAGGCCCACCAGATGGCACACCTTCTTCCGTGTTATCTTTTTTCTGGCCCGTACCTGAGTATTCAGACATGAGTGCGTCAGCCTTCAGCACGTCACAATGCAGTGCCTGACGAACCTCTGTCGGAAGAGGCAACGTAACATCGTCCGGGTCAGCAAGCAGACAACCAATAAACGCCGTGGCAGGAAGATGCCGCTGATGCCAGCAAATGCTGGCATGCAGCCATGCTTTCTCAAGATGCCGGACAAGGGACTCAGACAGTACGGGTCCACAGGTATTGCCGCTGCGCTGCTGGTTCAGACTATGCGTCAGCGCGTCTGCCAGTTGGTCCCCTCTGAGCCCCGCCCCCAGACACAGCTGTTCAAGCAATACCGTCTGAGTAGTGATTAGCGCCAGCAGTAAATGCTCAACACTCACCTCATGGTGAGTCCGGCTAACGGCCTGACTCACTGCCGCATTCAGGCAGTGCCGCGCATCGGCAGAAAAGACTTCCGTAATTTTTTTCAAATACTGACTCATGTTTTTTTCCTGATTTTTATACTAAATGAACAGTTCATCCGACAGCTGGTCAGGGGCAACTTGCAATTTTTGCAGGAAGGCGGGAAAGCAGGTGTTTTTGCGGTTCAGAAAAGCGTCCATCGCCGGATTGAATGAGAGACGCTTGCTGCGCGCTATTATTCTCATCAAGTGCGTGTTCAAGCGCCTGCCATTGCCGCCAGGTCTCCTGAACATCAGCCTGGCTGGCTGGCTGATAGCGAACCATAATTTGTTTAATACCCTGCGCACGCAATAATGCAGCCTGGTCGGAAAAATCCTCCGCCTGATAAGTGTGCTGCCCTTCTGCTATATCGTTGAGGAAATCTGGCCAGGCACTCTCTCCTGTGTAGTTATATTCAAGGCTGAAGCCGGGAAACTGAATAAGCTGTGCCACCCGGCCGCAATGACCCGGCCGCCATCTGAAAAGCGCCTGTTCATCGAAGTTCATACTCTTCAGTACCCAGCGTTGATCGTCACAAAAAAGAGTAAGTTTTGTGCCGACAGGCATTAGCCCGGCACCACCAGGTACTGTGGCTGGCAGGCTATGCAGGCTCAGTTCTCTGGGCGTGCTCTCCAGCTGTTTCTGCTTATCTTCGAGACTTTTCTGCTGGGCTCTGAGCAGGGCTAATTTGTCATCCTTACGGGTTTTATCCCGCTCAGGCATGGGCAGCAAATCATCGGGATTGAGTTCCGCGTTTATCAGGGAGATAAACGATTGGCTCAGCTTTATATGCTGGCCTTCAAATTTGCCTGCTTCAGCACCGTTCTTACCGATAGCGAGAACATGTTTTGCTGAATCACGCATAAAGGAGGAAATATATTGGTGTGCGAGAGCCTGTTGTGCCGGATAGTCTATTCGCCTGGCGTTCTGCTCCAGTGGCCATAGCACCGTGCTTTGCCATTGATGCTGTAACCAGCATCCACTCTGTTGCATGGCATGAGCGATTATCAATTTTTTATCCTGCCCATACAGTGTCCAGACCGCGTCAACACCGGCATCTGGCGTCACAGAGATCAGGTTTTTACGCAATGCTGTGAAACGCTTACTCAGTGCAGGAAGTGGATTGTTTTCGTTTCCCTGAACAGGGGCAAACAGACCTGACGTCAGCAAGGGAGTATCTGATGGCGAATTAAGTGCATCTGATACGGCAGAATGTAAACTGCTCTGCCAATCCGTCCACGACTGTGCCTGTAAGCCCGCGTCAGTAATAACCTGAGCGCCCTTGCCCTTTTTAAGCCACTCCCCGAAGACAAAATCCAGCTCCTGCTTGCGCTGACTGAACTGTCGAACCAGCGTTCCTGAAACACTGTTCGTCTGCAATTCAACCAGCTTTCGCAGCTGTAACAGCCAGGGCGAAGCGTCAGCATGACTGATGTCTGCAAGCTGCTGATTTACCATACGCGCAAGGCCTGTTGCAGGACTGTTTCCCTGGGCAATATTGAGCAAGATATCAGACCACTGTTGCTCACTCAGATCCGAAACAGGCAGTCTGTTCAGCTGTATAATAAACTTAATCCAGGCCGACTGACGTAGTGCAGGCAGGCGTTGTTCAAACCGTGCCAAGGCGGGTAAGTCTATTTTTTTACCTGCTGCGTAGTGAATCTCTTTCAGCCAGCGGTAAATTTGTTGCGTCCCCTCCGCTGTCCAGATGCCATCAATGCTAACTTTGTCACCACTTCCTGGAAAAAAGCTTCCCGAACGTACAGGCGAAATCTGCTGAGTTGATGCCAGCAGCCATCGCCACTGTGGATCGTCACTGACAAGTTCACCCAGTAAACGTCTTAAACGGGATATCTGTTGTTCTCCTCCATTACGCAACAAAAGTGCACGCTGGAGCAGCAAACTCTGGCGTGGAGTCAGGGAAATATCGCTAGTCATCATTGTCAGGGCAGGAGATATCGGTGACTTTCCTGATGACGAAGCCAGTGCGTTGCCGTTCAGAAGGCTTTCTTTTGCCACAACAGCACGAGCAAGTTCCATGATGAGTTCACGTTGTTTTTCCGGAACGGCCAGTTTGAAATCCTGGTGGTAACGGCTGATAACCTCGCGATCATCCTGATAATGAATCACCGAATAGGATAATATCCTATCCTCAATCTCGGCCTGGCGGGAATAAAGCACACTTATGAAAGGTAAATAGCGGACCGGATGCTGAAGAGCAGCATCAATCGATTCCAGCTGAGAAAGAGAGCTAATTACATCACTGCTTTTATCGGTATCAACAACATGAAAGGTCATTGTCGCGCTAATCAACAGCAGAAATGTAACTATGCTCGCGATAAAAAGCGTTCCCCAGCGGCTCAAAAAGCCGCGGACAGGGCATGTGTATAATATTTTGCTGTTGCTACTGATAAATGGCAGCGTTCTGGAAAACAACTCTCCTGTAAAATAACTCTTTCTCTCATTTGATGTGTTGCTAACAGGTTCTGTTGCCGTAAACCAGATCCCGCCTAATGCCGGGACCGTAGAGTCTGAACTGACATCATCCCCACAGATGGACGCAATATATTGATGCAATACAGGCTGAAGCGACTGCATCTGCTCAGGCATGTCCAGCAGAAAAAGTGTATCAGCATCAGGCTTTGCTCCGGAAAACATGCTGATACGCACGTTATTTAGCCCCTCTCTCATGGCATCGAAAAGGGGACTGAGGAATGAGGGATCACGGCTATCAATCGCGGGAGGCGTGAGCCAGAAATATCCCAGAGGCTGGTGCTGTTGTTCTGGTGATAGCGCACTTATCCAGCGGCTGAATCCCGGGATATTTTCACACTCTGTCACCAGGACATAAACCGGCAAACGTCTTCTGGTTTTATTCAGCAACGGCTCCAGGCAAGCACGTATACGCCTCCCCCTGATGACAGGCGGCTCATCGCGAAGATTCAGCAATTCGGTAACAGAAATGCAGACGACAACGCCGGCCGGCGGCGGAGCCGCATGAAACCAGCTCGCAGTTCGTTTCCAGACTTTTTTCACACATCCGGACTCAGAAAATAGTCCGGGCAGTTCCAGAAATGACAGTGGCTGGAAAAACCACCACCGCAGGGTTCGGGCTGGCGTGATCTCCCGATTTTCCCGACATCCCGAAGCTGGCATCATCTCTGACCCCGACAGCAGGGTTGAATGACTGTTGCCTGCTGCGGTAATAAAAAACCAGGGATAGACCTTATTTATTCTTTTGGCTTTTTTTAATCTACGTACGCCCGATCTCCAGTGTGTATACAGGATCCGTTCTGTACGGGAAAATACATGGCGGGAAAAAAGCTTCTGAAAATAATCCTGTTTTTGCAAGGCGGATAACGATTTCCGAAGCAGACTAACCAGACAAACAGAAAAAATAAAAAAAAACCATAAAACAATGGCGTAAACAAGAGATATTTCCATCCATACTGACAGGAAAAGGCAAAAGATGAAAAGAATGCACAGCAAAACCGCCCAGATTATAACGGGAATTATCTTTTTTAACATATTAGTTCCGGATTAACAGATGCAGTCCTGAAAGAGTTGTCAGATAAAAAATAGCACCAAATAAAAACAATGATGTTTTGTTATGAAAAAAACGCAACCTCTGAAAAGACTGGCGCGAATTTAATTCGACGTCCGTTGCTATAATTCTCGCAACACCGGGCCAGGACTGCCATTCATCTGGAAGACATTTCCTTTCATCACTGATACGCAACTGTAATTCATCGCTCCTCTTATGAGCATACTTCCCCTGGAAACCCATGAGCAAACAAAAAAGGTAAACCTGCCTCAGGTCCTTATTCACTAAATCAATTCTATCAAGACGGGTGTAAAATTCCTCGCCCCCGATCGCCGTCCGGAACCTTTGACTTTGCAGCATGCTGGTGCGCCATTCATTTACCCAGTCCGGTGACGTTTTTAATACCATTTCATCAAGCCATACAATCACCGCAAAATGTGAATCCTCACAGTCCTGCAGGCTGTATAATAATTCTGAGTTCAGCATAGCCTTATCCAGCAATGTAATGCACTCATTTCTGAAATGATTACAGTCAGGATAATCCTCGGGCGTCAGACTGAACTTTATTCCCATACTGAACACAGGTAGATAATGATTTAACAGAGAATTCATTCTGCCCCCGTAAAAACCAGCTGCACTTCCAGGTCATCCGGCATTTCAGGAAAATAAAACGCAACCTCCCCATTTTCAGCTACAGAACGCCACTGGTCAGAATTGTGGTGTATGTGAAAATAATAATAATCGTTGCGAACAGGCACTCCCCGAGGTGGATTTTCGCAGGCGGTGAGCGCTACCCCTGGCAAAGCATGTCGAATCAATCCGTCAATCGTATTACCCGAGGCAAGCTTAAAGCCTGCCGCACTGAACTGACCACTTTGGCTCAGGATTTTTTCCGAAGTATGTAATAACAATAAAACATCGCCTTTCTTCAGTTCCTGATTTTTCGTTATCTCTCCACAAAATATGCCATTCTCATTTTTCAGCTTTATATACGTGCTGTCTTCAAGCACCAGGCTGTTCATAAGCATAGTTAACGTCGTTCTCAGACGATAAAATGAGTCAAATAGTTTTTCATGATCATAATACAGGGCGATATTTTCCTCCCCTTTCCATTCTCCCAGACAATTACAACAATCACTGAATGAGGAAAGTTCGCCGACAAGCTGACTCAGTAAATTATAAATACTCCAGGGATGTACCTGAGCAGCCGCCATGTAATTTTTCAGCACGGGTAATGCGCGATTAAGAGAGCGCATAGTCATCAGTTGAATTAGCTGATCGCTCCGTTCCTGACGGCTGACCAGCTGTTCCGGACGCTTATATTCTTCGAGTTTCCGGGTTCTGGCTCCGATTTCGAACACAAGGCTCTCAATGAGCTTATGCAGTGAGGGGCTGCCACAGAGCGTAACGGCAGGAGGTGAAAACATTGAATCAAAGACCACTTGCTCACCCTCATGACACAACCTTACCAATGGGATGCATTCACAGTTGGTTGCGGCCTCTTTTTCCTCGCTCGTCAGCAACAAAACATTATATAAGATACGGTTTACTTCAGTTTCAGGACCGCTACCATGCACGTCTTTCATCAGAGGAGCGTTTGCCATACTCAGCCAGCGAGTTACCACATGGCTGTTTTCCTTTTCTGGCAACGTCACATTACAGTGGGCAGCGTCAAACCGCGGTAATGCCAGCCATAACGTTAAAGGATGATCGCGAAGTTTCCAGGCATCACGAAAGTTTCTTTTTTGAATACGACAGTTTCCGGGGTACGTCAGATAATCTCCACCCGGAAGAAAGAAACGAATACTATCAACACTCATGACATAATCGTTCAGAGCAGCCCTGTTCACAGACATCTCACTAATCCCGTAGTTATAAGGTTGCGCCTGCTGCCGATGACGGGCATGCAACCATGCATAATGGAGATCGAGCGACTGGAAATGTTGAGGTTGCAGATAAAGTCCAGAATGCCAATAGATCTGTTGTTCTTCAGCGTTCATTGTTTATCTGCTCCGCTATTTTTTGTCTCAGTCAGATCAATGTCAGGCAGGCTGACATCCGGAGCCTGGCTTTTCTGAACGTTTTTCTGTGTGCTGATAATTCCCTCACTTCCCAGCGTGATTGCCAGAGATAATGGTGAAAGTTCGCGATGCCAGACGGGATTCAGCCATCCTGTCTTGTATTTCCTTACAGGAATATCTTCCTGGATCTGGTGCTGTTTACCCGGGAATGGGTAGTACCCTGCAATCAGCGCCATGTATCGCGTGTGCATTGCCCTGTCGACATGCAACGTGGTTGTCTGTCCCGGCATCATGGTGTAACGATCAATCTGTAAAACTGCGTGGCCGTTTGCCGCATCCGTCCCGACTCCTGCCCCCGCAAACAGGCTCTTTACTTTCACAGGATTGATGAGTATCTGTTCAAGCGTTTCGGCTTTTGCAGCCTGAAGCACTAAAATAGTGCAACTGTTGGCCATGCCGTTGACCAGATTCAGGTCAGGCCTGGCATTTAGCGTTACGCTAATGGCTCCAGCTGAAAACGGCGCTGACAGATCTGGTTTCGCTGAATTTTGCAAACTGCTCTGATGTCCCGCACAACCTGACAACATCCATATCAGGCTGAAACAGCACAGATTTTTCCCTTTTATAATCATTCCTTCCCTGGCCCCGTTAGCACGTTATTAATATCCTGAAGAGTGTTGTTATCACTCAGCATCTCTTCCAGCCATTCCGTCAGCGTCATGTCAGCCCAGCGGGCAGCTCGCTCCATTAAAAATGGAACCGGACTCGAGGGCTCAGACTGACGAAAAAAATGAGCAATCGTTAACATCTGGGTGATCGCCAGATCGCGAGACATTTGCTGATTGCCTGATCCTGAAGCCAGCTCATTGGTTTTTAACACAGGCTGTTCGTCATTCCGTGCGAGAACATTAAGCGACATGACATCTTCGCTGGTTGGTGTCACTAACCCGGCCAGTCGTTGTGAAAATGCCTGCAGGTCTTTAATTCCCTGAGCTGTCTGCCCTAGTGCTGGTCCTTCTTTTTGCGGATTCAGCGTCTGATATGTGGCTTCAAAATCTGTAAGACATACTGACAGCAGTAACAATTCATCAGACAGTCGTGCTAACTTTTCCGCTGACTGCCGGGAGGCCCAAAGGTGAAACGTTTCGGCTGAAAAATCCTCGCTGCCGCGTTCACCCGGAGCCATTGACGCCTGATGTTCATAAGCCAGTACCTTCCGCCAGTATTCGAGCGTGCTTTCAGGCTGACTGAGCAAAGGAAGCTGAATAATCAGATCAGACAGTTGCCGATCAAGCCGGCTGACGATGGCATGACTAATCAACAGGCCATCGTCATCGTCTTTCCTGGGCCAGCCACTGTCCCAGTAACGGGCAACAAAACGATGCAGAAAAGCAAGGCCTTCCCTGATACCGACAATCCCGTATTGCTGGCTGGTCCCTTCAACCAGCCAACAGGCGACCTGCAAGTCTTTACTGGTTTCACGCAGTATTGATGCGCTAAGACGTATTACTTTTGGCCAGTCGGCTTTACGCAGGGGTGTCCGCCATTCGTCCTGTGGCAGAAAGTCCGGATCGCTCTCACGCGCCTGACGGATCTCTTCATATACAGATTCATATTCCATGCATCTGCCCGCTGGCTGCCCTCCGGGCAGGGGCAAGAGAAGCTCGTCTAAATCAATTTTCATCCCTATGCCCTTTCATGAAATCAGCACTGTGACGCAACCTGCGACAACCGTTCCACCATGGGCACAGATGTCCCCCATACGCGCCGCTGGCTTACCACCAATGAATACGCAGGTACTTCCCGCCACTAAACTGTCTGGTGGCCCCACACAGATGGCAAGCGATCCCACTGTCGCTGCAGGCACGCCGCCTATCAGCACCGTGGGTGTACCGGGCGTTGATACCGCCCCTCCCACATGAGGAATTGGCGGCACTCCCGGAGTGACCATCGGGCAGATATGCATATCGCCGACTCGTGCTGCTGGCTGTCCCATCATTCGTTCTCCTGCACCGGAAGCCAAAGAGAATAGAGTTGCCGTGCGCCAAAATCCGGCGTATCGGGTCCGGCAAGCCTGATGCTCAGGAGTCGCAACACGGTACAGAGCATCAGGGGCGTAAGATGTTCGTCAGCATATACAGCTTCATATTCCGGCTGCGTCAGGCTTCCCGTCCAGAAAATCGCCAGGCCAAGAGCACCTGCAGGTGTGGAAAAACCCAGCGATTCAGCCTGATGAAAAATACGCCAGCGGTAGTTATCCTCGTAGGTTTTAAGCCAGTTACTGATATCGGCTTCAAATGCATGGGTGGATTCACCCGGCGGCAGCGTGCTGACTGAATGCGGTAGCAGCCAGGCAATCAATTTCTCAGCCGTACACGCGTTTACCCAGTACCCAAGCGCGTCTTCCCAGTGCAAAGCGGTCAGCAGGCTATGCATGTTTTCATGCCAGGACGCCGAATCCCGAATCTTTGCAACCCCTTCCGGGGATAAAATCTTAGACACAGTCATTTTTGTCATCCTCAGCCAATCATGACCACGCCACCTTTGACCTGGGTCATGCCGCTTCCTTTGATCGTGACCATTGCACCACCCAGTTCTGCCGTGGCTGTCCCTTCAATTTTGATGGTGGTGCCGCTCAGCGTTATTCCGGCCGGGGTAATGGAGATTTTGCTGCTGCCCACTTTCAGCTCAACCGCCTGGGTTGACTCGATAACACAGCGCTTATCTGCCTTTATTGTGCTGCCTCCCCCGGATATGCTGAGTGAATGGCTTCCGTCTTTCAGATTTTGCTGCAGGTGACCATTAATTTTCAGGCTGTAATTCCCCTGCTGCAGACCCAGCGCCATGTTTCCCTGTTGAAGGAGGGTGTTAAAATCTCCCTGTTCCAGGGTCAGGTTACAATTTCCCTGATGCAGAATGAGCGCATCGTTTCCTTTGGTGATTTCCGTGGAGCGATCAGAGCCGATGGTCTCTTTAACCGCAGAAGTAACGGCCGTCGTCAGATTATTTTTGACCACCACATCCATATCTTTTTGGGCGACGAGAGTTAGCTTTTCTTCTCCTTTTTTGTCGTCAAAACGGAGCTGATGCCCCTCTTCCACTGAACCATTGAGAGAACTTCTTGATACAAATCCCGCCTGTTCTTTCTCACCGGGCAGGTTAAGCAAAGGAAGGTTCCTGCCGTTGGAGACGGTGCCGGTAACAAGCGGATTGTCAGGATTGCCGAGCAGGAAACTAACCACCACCTCACTGCCGATGCGGGGGATGAACATGGCACCGAAGCGCGCGCCGCTCCAGGGCTGAGATACCCTGACCCAGCAGGAACTGCTGTCATCATTCTTATTTTCGCTGTCCCAGGGGAACTGTATTTTTATGCGGCCGTACTCATCCGTATGCACATCTTCAGAGGCAGGACCGACCACAGTCGCCGTAAGTACTCCGGGTATGTCAGGTACGGGCGTGACACACTCAGGCCGCCACACTCTGGCGGTATCAAAAACTGACGCGTTACACTTAAAATCGGGTAAACCATCATCCAGGTTGCTGACAGCCTGAAATGTCAGGGAATGCATAATATATTCGCCTGCCTGATCAGGCAGCGACGTGAGACAGAACGTCTCGCCGCAACTTAGCCACCATGCCTGAATGCGGGCATGCGCATAGCGGGTCTGCGCTTCAAGCTGCTCCATTTTCAGCCGTGCAGCGCTTTGCAGCGTCTCCCGGTCACTCAGGTCATACGCATCAACGAAACTGATCCCCTGAGCACTGTATTCCAGGTTATTACACAGACATTCGCCCTCTGCGGTAGCCGCCTGTTCGAAACTGAACGCTTTATAATGAACAGAAGACACTGCCAGACTTACACGGGATGACCAGCTCGAAATGCCGCCATCCTCACCCTTTCCCGCTTCAGGCTGATAGGCCAGCTCAGGTGTTATTGCACGGTAGTGACCGGATGGATGATCGGCCAGGACAAGCGTATGTCGATCTTTGGTCTGGCAGAAGAAATAGTAAATTCCTTCCTGCTCAAGAAGTCGGCTGATAAAATCAAAGTCCGATTCACGGTATTGAATACAGTATTCATGCGGTGCATAACTGCCATGTAACCGCAGGTCAATATCGGTGATGTTATTCCCGCGTAACAAACGACACACCAGGTCGGGTACCGTTATATTCTGATATACGGACAGATTACGGCCCATTTTCAGCAGAGCCAGGCGAGGCTGTAACCGTGCGTGCCAGGTACAGATCCCCCTGTCATCGCTTTCTTCTTCCATTTCTGTTACGACCCCCTGCACATAACGCGAGCGCTGTCCTGAACCAACATGGCAGGCAAGTTCCTCACCCAGCAAACTCGCCGTTTCTGACGATGTCAGTGTTGAACGAAAGCGGATTGTGAAGTCGTACGGCGCAGACAACTGTTCTTTACCTTCCAGGGACAACAGAACCAGAGACGATGCAGACTGTCCGACAAAACGGATAAAGCGTTTTTCCTGACCTGATAACATTTATTTATTCCTGTTCACGGCACACGGGTAAATAAACACGATGAAAACCTGGTCCGGGCTGCCCGAGACAAAGATCCACACCGAGACATCCCCCCGGGACGCCGTGGCGATCATGTTTTGTAATTATTTCGACCGAGAATGCCAGTCCGGGACCAACATATTCGCGAATGCGTTTTAACAGGTCGGCATAGAATTTTCCGCCAGGCAGATACTGTGGCGCATGACTTAATGGCAACGGGCCCAATTCCACTGTAAAGCCGGAAGCCCTGTCTCTGCGCATCTGACCCAGCATAGGGGCCTGTCCCAGAGTCAGCCTGACATGACCAAGATGACAACACTGCTCAGAAGGAACCTTCAGCCATCCTCCGGTGAAAGAACGCACTCGGGCGGGAACGGAAAAAAGGTTTTCCAGCCATGTTTCAAGGTTCAGGGCTGACCGCACAGGGTGCATAAAAAGACCTGCGAAGGCTTCATTCTGAAGCGCAGGAGCAGACTGCATGACGCCAGCCAGCCCCAGCAACGCCTCGCTGAGAGGGCGTTGACTGTTCAACTCATACGAGGCGTAATAGTGATATTTAAGCCAGGCCAGATAACGCAGGGCATGCAATCTGTTATTAAAGATATCAATAAATGCTTTCGCCGTTTTATCACCGTATCGGTAATAGCGCTCCAGCATCCATTCTGTATACGTCGTGGGTAGTGCTCCCAGAGCACCCGTCATTCCATACATCAGAACCTCAACCTGCCATACTCCCTCTTCCGTTCTGATAATTTGACCCACTTCGCCTGCTGGAGCGTCAAGTGAAAGAGGCGATACAAAACTGATATCACTGGTCAGCGATTTTGTTCCGTTACTCTCAGGTCGTTCCTTCAGGCGCCGCAACATCAGGCGAACCTGCTGGAAAAAGTTATATCGGCTGAAAATCGTACTTAAATCCACGACAGCCTCCCGCTCCGCACAGGCCACACTCGCCGGCTTTCCTGATGAAATTCGATGCAGGTTACGACCTGTGAAAAGCTGTTTACTGGTGCATAAAGCGAAAGAAAGTGCTCAATAAAACGACAGAATAGAAAATACTCAGGTTCTTCTGCGGCGGAACTTTGGAAAGTCACACAGATCTCAACCCCACGCGCCATTGACAGGGGATCGTTGCTCACCAGACGAGCGGTCACAGGTGTTACAACGACATGTTTGATTAATCCGATCAGCTGCTGAATAGCGGGATTATCATTAATGTTATATAGCGCAAATGTTTCTTTAAGGACCTGAACCCCGTTATCGCCGCTGATGAGCATATGATTGAGGGATAAATGCGAGATGAGCCGCCAGCGTGAAGCCTGTTTTACCTGCTGAGAGACGGTTCGCGTGGGCCGCGTGAGTGCCGTAATGGTCACTCCCGCTACTGCCAGATCCGACTCGAAATCCCCTTCAGGATTACCATTGCGTATGCTGGAGGGTATATCCCGGTCATAGCAGGTCAGTTCTATATTAATCAAGTCATTCTTCGGCGTCAGAGGCTTTTCACCGCGGTCGGAAAAAGCAATAAACAGGCGGTTTGCAGGGCCACTTTCATCAACGGTTTCACGCTGCATACACTGCCAGTATGTCCCCTGCTCTCCCCCTGTAACGGAATGCGACAGACCAAACAGCGGCGCGATATCCCTTGTGCTGATTTCATTACCCGTTTTGTGCGTGGCACAAACGCGGTTCACTGACCATATTCCTATAGCATCACCATGACGGATATCGGGTCTCACAGGATATTCCGCAGTATCATCGTGCGGAACCAGAGGTTCAGCGCGCATTGGAAAAAGGTTTACTGCCGGCGTACAGTGCAGCCGGAAAAAATGTCGGTCAACCGAGCAAGCAATTTTATCCAGCATTGCAACCATCGCGCACTGGCGAAAACGCAGCCTGAACAACATGACCTCATTCGATGTCACAGTGAGTCCTGCGGGCAGGCTGAAATCAATAAAATGGAACTTCTGAGGGAAATAAAAATAATCCTGAAGCAGAGCATAGACCGGTGATATACGGGGATCGCATTCGAGAATACTCTCTGCACGGTTAAATCCCACGACCTGAATATCAGATTCAGAAAGTAAATAATGCTTTTCTCCGCAAACCAGTGAAAAGGCTTCAATCTCATCATTTATCAGTGTGTAAAGTATATTCACTGCCAGACTGCTGCCATTAAGATAAAAGCGCAGTGAGGGTGAATTCAGGATTGCTCCCGGCCAGACCTGAAGCCGTAATTCCAGTTGCCAGCGCAGAGTGCTGTTATCAAACCTGAGACTTGTTTCCTCAAGCGTCATGGGCTCCATAATGACCGGGTAAAGCGTCCTGAAATGGCAGACATGCTCCTCTGATTGTCGGGTATAGAGCATTGTCCCGGCCTCAACCTCACAGCCAGTGGTCAGTCCGCTGATTCTTTTGTCAGGCTGCATCTGTACAATACATACCGACGGGTACGGCCGGAGAAACTGAGGAGCCAGAACGGTCAGCAGAGCTTCGGTTACTTCAGGCATATCCTCATCCAGACGCTGCTGAATTTGCGCAGTAACAAGTGCAAAAGACTCGATGATCCGCTCAACGTGCGGATCCTCGGACAGTCCATCTGACATGCCAAGACGTCGGGCAACCTTCGGAAAATGACGGGAAAACCGTTTTCCGTATTTTCTGAGATAGCTCAACTCATTCTGATAATAAGAAAGCAACTTCTTTGACAGCATGTCAGAAACCACTGTTAACGTAATGAGAAATGGCTGAGGACGTCATCCCATTCCAGATAAAAACGGATGGGAGCATTATTTTTTTCAGCCTCAATAATAAAGGAACTGCATCCATAACTTTCGTTTCCGGCGGACACCATGACGTCTTTTAAACGCGGTTCGAAAAGCTGAAGCGCACGTAAAATGCGGGATTCAAGAATAATATTTCTATCACTTCTGGATATCCCTCCCGGAAACACATCGCTGATACCGTAGTTAATGACCGACTGACATATTTCAGGCATGTCTGAAACGTGGTAGTGCCGAGGCCTGGATGAGAGCAGCATCAATAGCTCCGCTGCGAGCACCCCGTCATCCGAAATAATTTCCGGGATTTCATCCTGGGCGACAGGATTATCATCAGACAGCAGCTGTAAAAGCATAATGTTCCCATAAGCAGCACGCTATAAAGCGCGCTGCCGCTTAACTTAAAGTTTGGTATTAGTGACTTGATTCCAGCCAACAGGACCCTGTTTACTGGTTGAACCTTCAGACGTAATCATACTGGTCTGGAACTTAACCGAGCCAAATACCATGGCAAGCTGCTCATCAGGTATACCGTTTGAATTATGCAGGCTGATGTTATGGCTGGTAAAAATGCAATTCTCAAATTCCCAGCGGCAAATTTCATTATCTTTATTGTCAGTTTTGACGTTCAGCGCAATAATCACTTTTTTAACGTTGGTTCCCTGCGCAACCATATCAACCAGTTGGGTTGATGTGGCATCCAGCGCCTTCGCAATAGAAATATCTTCAAAATGCACGCCGCTGCTATTCAGTTGCCCACTGCCATTATCAATACTGGCCTGGCTATGCACGCCCATTGATGCATGACCGATAGCAATCCACTGTTTATACTGTTTATCAGTTACAATTCCTTTTACACCGTCGATTTGCATAAATAGATTACTTGCACTGGACATATCTTCTCCTGGTTATAATACGTTTTTTATCAGCCTGCCGATGCAGGTAATTCAGCTACAAGCCGAAGCGACATCGTCAGTCCCTCAAGCTGGAAGTGAGGCCTCAGATAGGCCACGGCACGATAGCTTCCGGGACATCCCGGGACATCCACTACCTCAATCCGGGCTTCGCGCAGCGGATGGCTGGCCTTAATATGCAGGCCGACATTGTCAGAGCCCACCACATATTGATTAATCCAGTTTTGCAGGAAGTTCTGACATTCTGTTCTGGACATAAAACTGCCGACTTTATCCCGCACAATCGATTTAAGGTAATGAGCAAACCTTGATGTGGTCATAATGTACTGCAGCTGGTTTGATAACCGCGCATTCGCGTTTGCAAGGTTGGAGTCATATTTCCGCGGTTTATTTGCCGACTGCACAGCGAAAAAGGCGGCATAATCCGTTCCTTTGCAGTACACCAGAGGAATGAACCCGAGGTCTGCTAACTCTTTTTCACGGCGGTCGGAGATAGCCACTTCCGTTGGACACTGCAATACCTTCTCGCCGGTATGCGAAATGTAGTTATACACCGGCATCGACTTCACCAGACCACCACCTTCAACACCGCGAATAGCCGCACACCATCCATGATCTTCAAAAGCAGAAATCATTCGGCCGGCCAGTTCATAGGCGGCATTGATCCACAGATAGCAGGCTCCCTCACGGCTCTCGTCGATTTTCTCTTCGAAATTGAACATCTCTACTGGTGTTGTTTTGGCACCATAAGGCAGGCGACCTATAACCCGGGGAAGTGTGAGTCCAACGTAGCGGGCGTCGTCGCTCTGTCGGAAAGAACGCCAGCGGATATAGTCTGACGTGTCAAAAAGCTTGCCGAGATCCCGGGGACGCGGCATCTCCTGAAAGTTATTCATACCAAACATGCCGGCATCCGCTGCCGTGAGGAAAGGGGCGTGAGCCGCCGCCGCAACATGAGAAATCTGCTCCAGCAGATATAAATCTTCCGGCATGGCGTCGAATTCAAAATCGCCCACAAATGCGGAGTACGGCTCTCCACCAAAAGTGCCGTATTCGCTCTCATAGACGCTTTTGAACAGGACTGACTGGTCAAAATCAGAGGCAGATTTAAAATCGCGGATCAGCTCTTTTTTGGTACAATTCAACACCCGGACTTTCGTGTTTTCCGTAACGCTGCTCTGAACCAGCTTCTGCAGACCCCGCCACGAAGATTCCATTTTCTGAAACGCTGGCGCCTGCATGATTTTGCTGATCTGCGCCGAAAGAAGGGCATCAATGACTGTGATGCGCTCCTCAATGCTACCCACCAGGTCATTACTTACAACAACAGCGCCTGTTGCCACCTCACTGAGGAAACTGTCAAGCTGAGACCTCAGCTTGCTGCGATCAGACTCACGCCTGATAGCCTGGGTATTGTCAATTATCTGATCAAGGTAATCGGCACTGACCGCCTCTGTGACTGCAGCCTGCATTTCCTCAGCACTCATTCTGCCTCTTCTCCCACATTATCAACTTTCGTTTCTGAAGGCTGATTGGCCAGCAGTTCCGCCAGTTGTTCTTTCAGGCGATCATTACTGGCTGTACGGTTGCGTAAATCACTCAGTTGCTCCCGCAGCTCAAGTAGTTTTTTCAGAGGCTCCACCTGTAGAGCTATATTTTCAGGAGCGAAATCCTCAATAGAATTGAAACGCAGTGCGACCGACAGCTTTCCATCGTCATTATTCAGTTCATTATCAACCAGCATTTCGATTTCAGGCTTCATGCCCTGCATCACTTCATTAAAATTGTCTTTATCAATCTGAACAAAGCGTCGCTCACGAAGGGGCTTTTTTTCATCCGAAAATTCGCCCATCACACCAATAACCAGTGGCAACTCTTTCTGGGTTTCCGCGCCACCAACTTCAACGTCATAGGTAATATGCACGCGTGGCGGCCGGGCCTTGCCCAGTTTACTTTGGGTTTCTGACATGAATTAAACTCACAGACATTAAGATCTCAAGAGAAAATTAGATTTTTAATATTTAAAAAATCCGCTCAGTTCACCAGCAAAATCGGTAGCAAGCTAAAAACAGCCCCATAGAAAAGACAATGGAATTTGGTGACATCTCAAATAAGTTGAATTCGGCGTATTAACCTCGCTTTTGAATTTTACCCACGCTCAGTGTTGACGTTCATAATCCTCGCTGTCACTTTGCTCTGGTTTATTAACATGATCAGATTCCTGAAGAGGACATTTGGTTCCACTGCAGTGGGTGTCCCAGCATGTATTAGTTCTCTGACATTTATCATGCCCGCAAGCCAGAGGATAAAATTAAACAGATAACTTTAATAGCTCACTTCGCCCTGAAAAAGCATGTTAACGTCAAAACCTTCACCTATCGTATTAAGCGAAGCAATTTCACACTGCGAGCAAGAATAAAAGGAATAATTAAAAAAATCACCTGCTTATTACCTTCCTTTAAACGCCCTAATAAAAAACCAGCCATCCACCCAAAAAATCATTATTACCAGCCGGATCCATATTATGTAATTTCATTCATCATCTCGTTAATGCGAAACTAATGTAACTAAATTTTTTTCCTGACACCACCTTTAAGTTCAGGAACCTTAAACAAAGACACAATCAAAAATGAACCAACTTTAAATTAATGTTAAATAAAGGTTGGCGCATCACTCACTGAAGAACAGCTTTCGAGCATGTATAATCAGATTACACAGAAAAAATGACCAGCAACAAAGAATTGAAAATCATACAACATGAAAAGAATATGTTATTTTTACAGCCAGCTCCTGAATAAAAATGAACAAAATCACGTTAAAAAATATTCGTATATTTTAAAAAATAGTTTTAACCCCTGATTATAATAGCTTCTGCCTTATAAATTTATGCAGGCTACATATTGATGGTGTGTTGACCGAAATCCTGAGTACGGTTAGCAGCTGATGAGACTTCCGGTATACAGCCTGTGGCAGCGCTCCCGGGCCAAAACACCGGCTTCTGTCTCGCGGAGAATACTGAAGATTGGTGTGCAGGAAAAATACTTCTTCAAAGGATCTTCTCCAGTGACTTATGAATACATCACTATTCATGGTCAGCAGGTCAGCAGGTCAGCAGGTCAGCAGGTCAGCAGGTCAGCAGGTCAGCAGGTCAGCAGGTCAGCAGGTCAGCAGGTCAGCAGGTCAGCAGGTCAATCATCGATAAATTGCTCAGCATTGCAAAACTTGCACACCTCAATTTGTGATCCCATACAACTCCAGCTATTTTAGGATCTGAAAATCACGTTTAGTGAGACCACGTTTTTACAGAGGTACTGTTATGGACAACTACTGGGACACAAAAAGACTCTCAAACTACTTTCTGACGATGGCAAATCTTGAAGCTAATCATTTAGTTAACATAGCTACTTCACTTTCTCAATTTCACCTCAAGGATGCTCTTGTAAAACTGAAATTCCAGGATGAGGTGCGCGAGTTCGCTCGTTTACAGATCCATACCATTCGTACTTCAAATTCTGACGATCAGTGTCAGGAGTGCATTCAGAATCTTAAGCAGGAAAGTCAGCATCTCAAGATTCAGGACAGAATGCTTAGGACCGGTGAAGCTGTCGTATCGTCTTCCGTGCAGTTTTATCATGACCATGAAAAGGTCATTGGATATGTCATCAATGGGATCGGCGTGGTGTTAAGTGGCTTGCAAATCGTGGCTGGTGTCGGTCTGATTGTAGGTTCTGTCACTACAGGTAATATTTTAGGTGTTGTAGCGGGTTCGACCCTGGTGATGAATGGAGTGGGATCAGGGATTGAGAGCATAGGAAAACTCAGCGGTGTGCCTCACCCATCGAACCCAATAAGAGATAAATATGAAAATGTTGCAGATTTTTTTGGTTTTGATAAGCGACTCGGCTTGTTAGCCTATCAGGTAGTTGATTTGACAACATCATACTATGGCATTTTCAAACTGACTTTAAAGCCAGAAGCATGGCGGCTATACAAATATCTGCCAACAGACTATTACCGCAAGGTTCAGGTTATGAGTAAACCAGCACTTGCCTTAAAAGGCGCTGGAGCAGCCTATAAGGGGGCTGGAGTAGGTTTGAACCTATACCAAATGCAAAATAGCCCTGCACAAAACTAACCTCTGGTTTTTCTGATAAACCTGTTAGCTTTCCAGGAGAGGTTCAGAGGAGTCACAAAATAGACCACAAGAAATGCAAACGTCAGAACAATAATATATGGAATGGCATTTGAAGCATCCGCATTGAAAATGCCATCCAGTCCAATCAGTAGCAAAATAACAAGAGCAATGACACCGCCCCAGAAGCGTTTACTCAAATCAATAACGAGGCTTTGTAGTGTATCTTTTTTTGATTCGTCTTTTTTAATGATGCTCTTGAGCTTACCGATATCTTTAGCAGAGAAGCCGTTATTATAGAGTTCTTGCTCAAATTCGTTCATCTGATTCATCCTGAATAACGTTGCGATACGTGCGAAATATAGCACAGTGAACGAGACACATGCTAACCAACCTGCTTACCTGGCCAGCACTGGTATCAACGTTTCCTCACCTCAGAAGGCTCTGCCTAAACATCATATCCATGCAATTGCGCATGATATTAAAATGCTATATGCAAAAAACAGCATGCACAATAAGCAGATCGTAAGCACAGAAAAATACTAACCTATCCAAACAGCCATGCGAGTAATGCGGGCAATTCGTTTTTTGAACATAAATAAGAGTAAAATGTTGAGGTATCAAACTGACAATAGAGAAAAAAGAGTCTCAGTATGCAAAAAATAGGAGAGAATTTGGTACGCCCTACAGGATTCGAACCTGTGACCTACGGCTTAGAAGGCCGGTGCTCTATCCAACTGAGCTAAGGGCGCATGGAGATGGCACGGATTATACGTCGGGAAGCGGGTACGTCAACGTTTTTGCCGTTTCACCGCAGCGAAGTGCTGCGGGAATAACCAATTGGCGTCAGTGACGACTGCGCCATTCGCTGAGCGACACGAGTTTACTGCTGCCGGTCAATTCTCCTTCCAGCTCAATCCCTTGTGATGTGAAGCGCGCGTTGTATTGCTCACGAAGTGCGTGCAGTTCCTGACTGTCCGGTTCCAGCTGGCGCAGAAAGCCCAGCGCGAGTAGCAGCTGCTGGCGGCTGATAAGCGGTGAAAAACCGGCGCGACTGAGAATCGTATGCCAGCGCTGGCTGTTCTCCTCGCTGCCATCAACAATCAACACCTGCCAGATCAGCAGTACCGCTGCGCCATTATGCAGATGCGTTTCATTATCGTGGCTGAGATAGTCGGTAAACTCTTTCGCGGCCTCTTTTCCCATCATAGAGATCATTGATTCCACCTGTACCGGTGGCAGCTGCAGTCGTTTGCTGAGCCGCTGGGCGGCGTGGCGTGAGCCCGCGGTGAGCAGCTGAAATCCAGCGACAAATACCACCGCCAGAGTCGCAAGCATTATCCAAATCATTACATCGTCCCCGGATTGTCCTGCAGATATCATACGCATGCAGGCTGGTATCGTCGCGACGAAAACATCGGAAAGCGCATACACGGCTGAAACTGTAACTGACAGCAGCCCACGCTTCTGACAAAATAGCGCCCTTCCCCGATTCAACACAACACAGTGGATTTCCTCTCTGATGGCAGCAAAAATTATTGACGGTAAAACGATTGCGCAGCAGGTGCGCGTTGAGGTTGCGGAAAAAGTGAAGCAGCGTCTGGCGGCCGGAAAACGTGCCCCAGGTCTGGCAGTGGTTCTGGTGGGTGAAAATCCGGCTTCGCAGATCTATGTGGCCAGCAAACGCCGCGCCTGTGAAGAGGTTGGTTTCCACTCCCGCTCTTACGATCTGCCTGCCACCACCCGCGAGGCTGAGCTGCTGGAGCTGATCGATAAGCTCAATCAGGATGATGAAATCGATGGCATTCTGGTACAGCTGCCGCTGCCAGCGGGCATCGATAACGTGAAAGTGCTGGAGCGGATTACGCCTGACAAAGATGTCGATGGGTTCCACCCTTATAACGTCGGCCGCCTGTGTCAGCGTGCACCAACCCTGCGTCCCTGCACGCCACGCGGTATCGTCACGCTGCTGGAGCGCTACAACATTGACACTTATGGCCTGAACGCTGTGGTGGTCGGGGCATCCAACATCGTTGGTCGTCCGATGAGCATGGAGCTCTTGCTCGCGGGCTGTACGACAACGGTTACCCATCGCTTTACCAAAGATCTGCGTCATCACATTGAGCACGCCGATCTGCTGGTCGTTGCTGTGGGCAAGCCAGGCTTTATTCCGGGCGACTGGATCAAACCCGGTGCCATCGTTATCGACGTGGGCATTAACCGTCTGGAGAGCGGCAAAGTCGTAGGCGACGTTGACTATGACAGCGCATCAGCGCGCGCATCTTACATTACCCCGGTGCCAGGCGGTGTGGGTCCAATGACAGTAGCAACATTGATTCAAAACACGCTGCAGGCGTGCGAAGAGTTTCATGATAAAGAGGTTTTTTAAATGACAAGTTTTTCACTGGGTAAATTCCCGCATGTCGATCTGTGTGACCTGTTAAAGCTGGAAGGCTGGGTTCAGAGCGGTGCACAGGCGAAAGTCGTGATTGCCGAGGGTGAAGTGAAGGTGAATGGCGCGGTTGAAACCCGTAAGCGCTGCAAGATCGTAGCCGGTCAGACCGTGGAATTTGCCGGTTTCCGCATCACTGTGGTCGAGTAATTCCGGAGCGTCCCTGCGGGGACGCTATTACAGCGGTTCATCCTCCTTCACACGCGTCTCCCCTTCCCGTTGCTCCAGTGCAATATGATTCACCGCCGTATGCTGCGCAATCAGCGTTGCGAGTCGGGGTGAATGGCTGGTGATCCAGAGCTGACTGTACTCGCTGGCTTCGGCGATTAACCGCGCCAGCGCAGGCAACAAATCCTCATGCAGACTGTTTTCCGGTTCATTCAGTGCCATAAAGGCGGGTGGACGCGGGCTGAGCAGCGCCACAACCAGACAAAGAAACCGCAACGTGCCATCAGAAAACTCCGCGCTCTCCAGCGGACGCAGAATGCCATGACGGGACATCAGCATCTGAAAACGGCCGTTCTGCACCTCGACGTCAAACTGGCAGTCGGGAAACGCCTGCGCCATAACCTCAAACAACAGTTCTGAATGACCACGCTCCACGATGGTCGCCCAGGCCGCTGCCAGATTGCGGCCATCATGAGCGAGCACCGGCGCACGCACGCCAATCTGCGGCGCACGAATCGGTGAGCCGGGCCAGACCGCGAACTCGTGGTAGAAGCGCCACTGCTGCAGACGTTCGCGCAGTTGCGAAAGCTCCGGATAAAGATGGGGTTCGCCAAGCTGACCAAACAGCGACTCCTCCGGATGCAACACCGCCGGATAGGCGACGCGCTCACCTTCAACGTTGTGCAGAAAGGCGGTCTGGTTTTCGCGCTGCATGATGCAGGCAGAAGGACGACGTCGCTGGCCGCTGAGCCAGAGCCGTTCCTGCTTCACCAGCGGATCCAGATTGAACAGGCTGGTCGACAGTGGCTCGGGAAAACCAATCTCCAGCTGGTAATCCATGTCATCCATTACCACCGCCAGCTCCAGTCGCTTTGGATCGTGTCGGCGATCGCCCCGGCGCAAACCGCCTGCCCACATCGCTTTCTGGATGCCGCCTTCTTCAGCCAGCGCCAGCGCCAGACGACCGCTGGCAGCCTCATGCAGCAACCGCACCGCTTTATAGAGGTTGGATTTACCGCAGCCGTTGGGACCGCTCACCACATTCAGCTGCTGAAGCGATAGCGTCAGGTTCCGTATTGAGCGGAAGCCGCGGATCTGAATCTGTTCAATCGCCATAATAAAAAAGGGCGATTGCTCGCCCTCTCCGGTTTATTTTCGACGCCAGTTGGACCCTTGTGGCCCATCTTCGACGATGACACCCAGCGCGTTAAGTTTGTCACGCGCGATATCCGCTTCTGCCCAGGCTTTGGCAGCGCGTGCATCGGCACGAGCCTTCACCCAATGCTCAATCTCGGCAACTTCTTCGTCATTCACCTGCGCGCCGCTTTGCAGGAAGAGCTCAGGATCCTGCTGCAGGATACCCAGCACGTTAGCCATTTCGCGCAGTTTAGACGCCAGCGCATGTGCTGAAGCACCATCTTCACTTTTCAGACGGTTGACTTCACGCGCCATGTCGAACAGCACCGAGTAGGCTTCCGGGGTGTTGAAATCATCATCCATCGCGCTGCGGAAACGCGCTTCAAACGCGTCGCCGCCGCTTGCAGGCACGCTGCTGTCGGTGTGGCGCAGCGCCGTGTAGAGACGCTCCAGCGCCGCACGCGCCTGATTCAGGTTATCTTCGCCGTAATTAAGCTGGCTGCGATAGTGACCGGACATCAGGAAGTAACGCACTGTTTCCGCATCGTAATGTTGCAGCACGTCACGCACGGTAAAGAAGTTGCCGAGTGATTTGGACATCTTCTCACGGTCAACCATCACCATGCCGGAGTGCATCCAGTAATTGACGTAAGGGCCGTCATGGGCGCAGCTCGACTGAGCGATTTCGTTTTCATGGTGCGGGAACATCAGGTCTGAACCGCCGCCATGGATATCGAAATGCGTACCCAGTTGTTTGCAGTTCATCGCAGAACACTCAATGTGCCAGCCAGGACGGCCGTTGCCCCACGGCGATGACCAGGCTGGCTCATCCGCTTTGGACATTTTCCACAACACGAAATCCATCGGGTTGCGCTTCACATCGGCCACTTCAACGCGTGCGCCCGCCTGCAGTTGCTCCAGATCCTGACGCGACAGCGCGCCGTAATCGGTGTCGCTGAGCACATCGAACATCACGTCGCCATTGTCCGCTACATAGGCGTGACCGCGAGCAATCAGCTTTTCCACCAGCTCGATAATCTCAGCGATGTGACGGGTCGCGCGCGGCTCCTCATCGGGCGGCAGGATCCCCAGCGCAGCGAAGTCATTGTGCATCTCGCCGATCATGCGGTTGGTCAGGGTTTCGATGCTCTCGCCGTTTTCGTTGGCGCGTTTGATGATTTTGTCATCAATGTCAGTGATGTTACGGACATAATTAAGCTGATAACCGAGGTAACGCAGGTAGCGCGCCACGACGTCAAATGCTACGAACGTCCGCCCATGACCAATGTGACAGAGGTCATACACCGTGATGCCGCAAACATACATCCCGATTTTACCGGCATGAATGGGTTTGAATTCCTCTTTCTGTCGACTCAGGGTGTTATAAATCTTAAGCATTGAACGGTTCCGTTTTCGCGTGTGGTTGGCACTTTTAAGTATCCAGACATTGTGCCGTATTTTTATCGCTCGCGCGACGCAAAGCAAGCCAACTGCGCCGTGCTGCTGACGCGTCATTGGAAATTATGATATAAGAACGGTCGACAAAAAGAGGTACGCCAATCGACACCGCGACCTCAGCAACTGATGACAACCTTTACAGGACGACAAAAATGGTAACTTTCCAGACGAACCATGGCGATATCGTAATCAAAACTTTCGATGATAAAGCGCCGGCAACCGTACAGAACTTCCTGGATTACTGCCGTGAAGGTTTTTACGACAACACCATTTTCCACCGCGTAATCAACGGCTTTATGATTCAGGGCGGCGGCTTCGAGCCGGGCATGAAGCAGAAAGAAACCAAAGCCGAAATTCAGAATGAAGCGAACAACGGTCTGAAAAACACCAAAGGTACGCTGGCAATGGCACGTACTTCTGCGCCGCACTCTGCCACCGCACAGTTCTTCATCAACGTAGCTGACAACGACTTCCTGAACTTCCGTGACGAAAGCGTTCAGGGCTGGGGCTACTGCGTGTTCGCTGAAGTGGTTGAAGGCATGGATGTGGTCGAGAAAATCAAAGCAGTCTCTACTGGCCGCAGCGGCATGCATCAGGATGTGCCAAAAGATGACGTCGTTATCCAGAAAGTGACCGTCAGCGAGTAATGTCGCGCACGCTGTTTATCGCAGATCTCCATCTGTGTCAGGAAGAACCGGCGATTACCGCCGGTTTTCTGCATTTTTTACAGCGCGAAGCGCCCCACTGCGACGCGCTCTATATTCTCGGCGATCTGTTCGAAGCCTGGATTGGTGACGACGATCCCAATCCTCTGCATCAGCAGATTGCCCGCGCCCTGCGCGCCCTCCCGGTTCCGGTCTTCTTCATCCATGGCAATCGGGATTTCCTGATTGGCCGACGCTTTGCGCGCGCAAGCGGCATGACGCTGCTGCCGGAAGAGCAGGTACTGACGCTCTACGGCCATCGGCTGCTCATCATGCACGGTGATACGCTCTGCACCGACGATGCGGGTTATCTGCGCTTTCGTGCCAAAGTGCACAATCCGTGGATCCAGCGACTGTTCCTGGCGCTGCCGTTGAGGATCCGCAAACGCATTGCGGCCCGGATGCGCGCCGACAGTAAACAGGCAAACCAGCACAAATCCCAGACCATCATGGATGTAAACCAGGAGGCAGTCACTGCCGCTATGCTGCGCCAGCAGGTGCCGCTGTTGATCCACGGTCATACCCATCGCCCCGCCATTCATACGCTGAACCTGCAGGGTGAAACGGCGGAACGCGCGGTGCTGGGTGCCTGGCACAGCCGGGGTTCCATGATTCAGCTCGACGCCAGCGGCATTCAGCTCATCGATTTCGACTTCTAATCTGCGGTTAATTCGCGGACGTTAGCGGGACGCAACCGTTTTCCTTGCGTGCTTCTCATGCTATTCTCGGTGCCCTTCAAAACCTGTCCGCCCGGCCAGGTCTGTTTGTCTATTCACAGGAGTTGACCGCATGTCATCCAACGCCCCGGCCCGCATCGCCATTGTTATGGGTTCCAGAAGTGACTGGGCCACCATGCAGTTCGCCGCTGAGATCCTCACCAGCCTGGACGTCCCTTTTCATGTTGAAGTAGTCTCTGCGCACCGTACCCCGGATAAACTGTTCAGCTTTGCCGAAACGGCAGCCGATAACGGTTTTCAGGTGATTATTGCTGGCGCAGGTGGCGCAGCACATCTGCCAGGTATGCTGGCGGCAAAAACTCTGGTGCCAGTGCTGGGTGTACCGGTGCAGAGCGCTGCACTAAGCGGCGTGGATAGCCTCTATTCAATTGTGCAGATGCCGCGCGGCATTCCGGTCGGAACGCTGGCGATTGGCAAAGCAGGCGCAGCCAATGCCGCGCTGCTGGCCGCACAGATTCTGGCGCTGCATGACAGTGGGCTGGCGTCACGCCTGACGACCTGGCGTCAGAGTCAGACCGATGAGGTGCTGAACCATCCTGATCCGCGGGTGGATGCATGAAGCCGGTTTGCGTACTGGGCAACGGCCAGCTGGGTCGTATGCTGCGTCAGGCAGGTGAACCGTTGGGGATCGCGGTCTATCCGGTGGGTCTGGAGGCGGATCCTGCTTCCCTGCCCATCGCTGACAGTGTGATCACCGCCGAAATCGAACGCTGGCCGGAGACCGCGCTGACGCGCGAACTGGCGAGCCATCCGGCCTTTGTTAACCGTGATATTTTTCCGCGTCTGGCCGATCGTCTGACGCAGAAACAGCTGCTGGACCAGCTGGGGCTTGCCACCGCGCCATGGCAGTTGCTGGCCGATAAAAGCGAATGGCCGGCAGTGTTTGACTCGCTGGGCGAACTGGCCATCGTGAAAAGCCGCACCGGCGGTTACGACGGGCGAGGTCAGTGGCGTCTGCGTGCTGATGAGACGCATCAGCTACCCGAAGCGTGTTACGGCGAATGTATCGTTGAGCAGGGCATCAACTTTTCCGGTGAAGTCTCACTGGTGGGCGCACGCGGTCACGATGGCACCGTTGTATTCTATCCGCTGACGCATAACCTGCATCAGGATGGCATTCTGCGCACCAGTGTAGCGTTTCCGCAGGCAGACCAGGCTCAGCAGCAGCAGGCTGAATCGATGCTCAGCGCCATTATGCAGGCACTGAATTACGTTGGCGTAATGGCAATGGAGTGTTTCGTTACGCCTGATGGGCTGCTGATTAATGAGCTGGCGCCCCGCGTGCACAACAGTGGTCACTGGACGCAGAACGGTGCGTCGATCAGCCAGTTTGAGCTGCATCTGCGCGCCATTCTTGGTCTGGCATTGCCACAGCCGATGGTATTTGCGCCGTCGGTAATGGTTAATCTGATCGGCACCGATGTGAATCTCAACTGGCTGCAGCAGCCGCTGGTGCATCTGCACTGGTACGACAAAGAGGTGCGACCGGGCCGTAAAGTGGGTCATCTGAATCTGACCGACAGCGATGCAAGGCGGCTCAAAACAGCACTCAATGCGCTGGTGCCCCTGCTCCCGGAAGAGTACGCCAGCGGCATCGCCTGGGCCGTTGAAAAGCTGTAGTTTCCCGTTACCCGCTTGCGGGTTCTTGGGGCGTTCCGGATAAAGGTTAAAGGCGGCCTCATGCCGCCTTAGTCAGCCCTGCCTTATGCCGCATCAAACTTCCTGAACAACGCCTTCCCTTTCAGTAACCGAATCCCAAGCCAGCCACCGCACAGCGATAACAGCAACGCGCCGCATAACGGCAGTGCCAGCCATAATGTCCAGTCAGGCTGCCACGGGAAATCGAAAATCTTTGTCTGTAATCCCCATAGCGCCGCTTCTGCTCCCATCGCGGCCGCCACGCCCGAGACGACGCCGAGCAGGGCAAACTCACACCACAGCGTGGTGCGTAGCAGTCTTTTGCCCGCACCCAGCGTGCGGTAGACCACCAGCTCCTGCCTGCGTTGCCGCATTCCGACCTGAATCTGCGCCAGCAGCAGTAACACACCGCAGGCAGTGACCAGTACCACCATGATCTCCAGCGCCCGGCTGACCTGCGTCAGTACCTGACCGATCTGCTGCATGATGCTGCCGATATCCAGCAGACTCAGCGCCGGAAAAGCACGATTCAGCTGCGCCAGCAGAACCGGATTCGCCTCCATGCGGAAGCTGGTGAGCCAGGTCTGCGGCTGGCTGTCGAGCGCCCCCGGCGGGAAGATAAAGAAGAAGTTCGGCTTCAGGCTTTCCCAGTCCACTTTACGCAGGCTGGTAATACGTGCGCTGAACGTCTGCGTATCGCCGTCGAACGTCAGGGTATCGCCGAGCTTCAGCCCCAGCCGATCCGCCAGTTCCACTTCCATCGACACTTCACCCGCTTTTGGTGGCCAGTTGCCTGCCACCAGCGGATTGTGATCCGGGCGATCGGCCAGTTCCGTCAGGTTGAGCTCACGGTTCAGGGCGTTATCCAGCTTCGGATCGGCCGGTTTGCCATTGAGTTCACTAAGCCGTACTCGCGCAATCGGGTAAAAGGTCCCGGGCGCGATCTGATGCGACTGCAGGAAGTCACGCACCTGCGGCACCTGATCGGCCGTCATGTTCAACAGGAAGAAGTTCGGGCTATCCGCCGGTAACTGCTGCTGCCAGCGATCCAGCAGATCGCCACGCATTACCAGCAGCAGCGCCAGCAGCATAAACGACAGTGAAAAAGCGGCGAGCTGGCTCAGCGTCATGCCGGGCTGGCGCAGCAGCCGGTTGATCGCCAGTCGCAATGCCAGATTGCGCACCACCAGCCGACGCAATAGAAGCAGAGTTCCCCAGCCGAGTAACGCCAGTAATCCTGCCAGCACCACCACACCCGCCAGCAGCGCCCAGAGCATTTTACTGCCGCCGACCAGCAGCGCTAACAGCGTCACGACCACCACGATCATTACCGGAATATAGAACTTCAGCGGCCAGAGATTTGCCACCGCATCGCGCCGCAGCACCCGCAGCGGCTGGGTTGCCAGCAGCAGACGATAGGGACGCAGTCCCACCAGCAGCGAAATTACAAACAATGAACCCACTGCCCAGATCCATGGCCAGACGCTGGCTGCCGGTAAGCTGGCAGGCAATACCGGTTTCAGCATCGCCATCAGGATCGCTTTCACACCCTGCCCCACCAGGCCACCGGCAATCGCCGCCAGCAGCAGCACCGCCAGCCACTGACCGATGATTAAGCGCTGCAACGCGCCGTGCGTCGCACCCAGGGTTTTCAGCACCGCCACCAGATCGTAGCGGCTGCGGCAGTAGTGACTCATGGCGACCGCCACGGCTGCAATCGCCAGCATCAGCGTCAGCAAGGCCGAGAGCAGCAGGAATTGTTGCGCGCGCTGCATCGAACGGCCCAGCGCATCTTCCGTGTTCTCAACGCTGATCCAGCGCTGATCCGCCTTCAGCTGCGGCTCAATCCAGCGGTCATAGCTGGTCAGCTGGTCAGGATTACCAGAGAATTTATAGCGCCAGGTGATGCGGCTGCCCGGCTGAATTGCACCGGTTTTCGCCGCATCTGCCAGGTTAATCAGCAGACGTGGCGCCATCTCAAACGGGTTAAAGCCGCCATCCGGCTCCTGAATTACCTCGCCGCTGATGCGCAGCTGGGTGTCTCCCACTTCCAGCGTATCGCCCACTTTCAGATTGAGCAGCGCCATCAGGCGCGGTGCTGCCAGCGCGGTGCCTGCCTGCGGTCTCAGCCCCGGAGGTTGCGTCTGTAAGGTGCCAAACATCGGATAGCGATCATCGACCGCTTTGACTGAGGCGAGTTGTGGCGACTGCCCGGCAAAGGTCATGGTCATGAAAGTCAGTTGAGAACTGACCGTCAGGCCGTTTTCCTTCGCTTTTTCCAGCCAGGCTTCCGGGGCAGCTTCAGTGCTACGCAGCGTGCGGTCACCCGCCATAAAATCACGACTCTGCTGATTCAGCCCTTTTTCCATGCGATCGCTGATTGAGCCCAGCGCCAGTACACAGGCTACCGCCAGCGTCAGAGCCAGCCAGACGATCAGCAGTGAGGGGGAGCGCCACTCGCGCCAGAACCAGCGCCAGATCATTGCTCCTCCCACAATTTTCCGTCACGCAGCCGCAATCGACGGTCGCAACGCGCCGCCAGCTGTTCATCATGCGTCACCAGAATCAGCGTGGTGGCGAAGTCGCGATTAAGAGAAAACAGCAGGTCGGCAATACGGTCACCCGTTTTACGATCGAGATTGCCGGTGGGCTCATCGGCAAACAGCAGGCCCGGACGACCGCTGAAGGCGCGGGCCAGCGCGACCCGCTGCTGTTCGCCGCCGGACAGCTGGGCGGGCAGATGATGCAGACGCTCACCCAGCCCGAGTAGCGTCAACAGTTCACGCGCCTGTTCGCGGCTCTGGCGATCGCTGTCGCCGCGCAACAGTGATGGCAGTTGAACGTTTTCCTGCGCATTCAGAGTCGGTACCAGCATAAATGACTGAAACACAAAACCAACCTGCCGGGCACGCAGTGCTGCACGCTGCTCTTCATTCATCTGGTGCAGCGGCTGACCCAGCAGATGCACTTCACCGCTGCTGCCATCGTCCAGCCCGGCCAGAATGCCCAGCAGGGTAGACTTGCCGGAACCCGACTCGCCAATCAGCGCAATGGTCTCGGCTGGTTTGACAACCAACTCAACTCCGGTGAGGATGGTTAACTGATGCTCTCCCTGACCGACGGACTTAGTAAGATGATGAACTTCAACAATGTTTTCCGCTGGCATTATCCCTTCCTGTTATTGATTCTTCTGCTGGTATCCCGTCTTGCTGCTGCAGATACCCTGATGGTGCTGGGCGACAGCCTGAGTGCGGGCTATCGCATGTCTGCCACTGCGGCCTGGCCCAGCCTGCTTGATAAGCAGTGGCAGCAGAAACCGAAAGTGGTCAACGCCAGCATCAGCGGTGATACTGCTGCCCAGGGACTGGCGCGCCTGCCTGCGCTATTAAAACAGCATAAGCCGCAATGGGTGTTAATCGAACTGGGCGGTAACGATGGTCTGCGCGGTTTCCCGCCCGACGCTATCGCACAGAATCTGAGTAAAGTGATCGACGATGTCAAAGCCGCTAATGCGAAACCCTTGCTGATGCAGATCCGTCTGCCCGCCAACTATGGCCGCCGCTACACCGAGGCGTTCAGCGGCATCTATCCGGAGCTCGCACAGCAGCATGCCATTCCTCTGGTGCCCTTTTTTATGGAGCAGGTCTATCTGAAACCCGAATGGATGCAGCAGGATGGTATTCATCCGAATCCTGATGCTCAGCCGTTTATCTCTGCGTTAATGGCAAAAGAACTGGCCCCCTTAGTTAAGCAGCCGTAACGCGCCAGGATGCGCAAATAGGGTAAATAAATGCAAAAAACTATTCTGATTACAGGTTGTTCAAGCGGCATTGGCCTGGTCGCCGCCCACGATTTACTGGCGCGAGGTTACCGGGTGATCGCCGCCTGCCGCAAAGCCGACGATGTCGCGCGTATGAACACGCTGGGTTTTACCGGGCTACAGCTCGATCTGGACGATCCGCAGAGCGTGGATCAGGCAGCAGATGCGATACTCGCGTTATGCGATAACCGTCTGGATGCGCTGTTTAACAACGCCGGGTTTGGCCTCTATGGACCGCTTCGTACCCTCTCCCGTCAGCAACTTGAACAGCAGTTTTCCAGCAACTTTTTCGGTGTACATCAATTAACGCTGCGGCTGTTACCTGCGTTACAAGCCAGCGGCGATGGCCGCATTGTGAATACCAGTTCGGTGCTGGGACTGATCTCCACGCCAGGCCGGGGCGCGTACGCTGCCAGTAAATATGCACTGGAAGCCTGGAGCGATGCACTGCGGCTGGAAGTGCGCAGCAGTGGCATTCGGGTCAGTCTGATAGAACCGGGACCGATTGAGACGCGCTTTACCGATAATGTGACGCAGGGCGAACAGCATAATCCCGTGCGTAACCCCGGCATCGCGGCACGCTTCACCCTGCCACCGGAAGCCATTCTGCCTAAACTTCGTCACGCACTCGAGAGTAAACATCCACGTTTACGCTACCCGGTGACACTGGTCGCACACGTAATGAGCCTGTTGAAACGGTTACTGCCTGGCTGGATGCTGGATCGCATTTTGCGCAGCCATTAATCAGGCCTGCGTAATAGCGCTTGAAGCCGGGCCAGTTGGCCCCATATTCTTAGAACACTTTTTGCAAAGAGACTTATCCATGTCACCACAAGCTTCTATCATCGACATCAACGAATCTAACCTGCAGCAGACCCTTGAGCAGTCGATGCAGCTGCCGGTGCTGTTCTACTTCTGGTCTGAGCGCAGCCAGCACTGTCTGGAGCTGACGCCGGTGCTGGAGCGTCTTGCCCAGGAGTACGCGGGTCAGTTTATCCTCGCAAAGCTGGATTGTGACAAAGAGCAACGGGTGGCCTCGCAGTTTGGTCTGCGTTCAATTCCGACCGTCTACCTGTTCCAGGATGGCCAGCCGGTCGACGGCTTCCAGGGACCACAGCCAGAAGAAGCGATCCGCGCCCTGCTGGAAAAAGTGCTGCCGCGCGAAGAAGAGCTGAAAGCGCAACAGGCGATGGCGCTGATGCAGGAAGAGAAACCGCTGGAGGCGCTGCCGCTGTTAAAAGATGCGTGGCAGTTGAGCAACCAGTCCAGCGAAATTGGTTTCCTGCTGGCGGAGGTGCTGATTACCCTGAACCGCAGCGATGAAGCGGAGGCAGTGCTGAAAGTGGTGCCGCTGCAGGACCAGGATACCCGTTATCAGAGCCTGATGGCACAGATCGATCTGCTGAAACAGGCTGCGGATACGCCGGAGATTCAGCAGCTGCAATCCGAGCTGGAAGCGGACCCGACTAACGCCGGACTGGCTGCTAAACTCTCGTTACAGCTGCATCAGGTGGGTCGTAATGAAGAAGCACTGGAACTGCTGTTCAGTTTCCTGAAATCCGATCTTAATGCCGCTGATGGCCAGGCGCGTAAAATGCTACAGGAAATTCTGGCCGCGCTGGGAACCGGCGATGCACTGGCTGCGCGCTATCGTCGCCAGCTCTACTCCCTGCTGTATTAAACAGCAGTACCACGGGCCGAAGCGACTCGGCCCGTTAATCTGACAATGCGGAGGTTGTATGATTACTGTTATTCCTGCCCTGATTATCCTGGCACTGGTAGCGGTCTGGGCGACCGTTAAAATCGTGCCACAAGGTTTTCAATGGACGGTCGAGCGCTTTGGCCGTTATACCCGCACCCTGCAGCCAGGATTAAGCCTGGTAGTGCCGTTCATGGATCGTGTCGGTCGTAAGATCAACATGATGGAACAGGTACTGGATATTCCCTCGCAGGAGATCATTTCTAAAGACAACGCCAACGTCACCATCGACGCCGTCTGCTTTATTCAGGTTGTTGACCCTGCGCGTGCCGCCTATGAAGTCAGCAATCTTGAGCAGGCTATCCTGAACCTCACCATGACCAACATGCGTACTGTTCTTGGCAGTATGGAGCTGGACGAAATGCTGTCACAGCGCGACAGCATCAACACCCGCCTGCTGCACATCGTGGATGAAGCGACGAATCCGTGGGGCGTTAAGATCACCCGCATCGAGATTCGTGACGTGCGTCCGCCGCAGGAACTGATTGGCGCGATGAATGCGCAGATGAAAGCGGAGCGAACCAAACGCGCCGACATTCTCACAGCCGAAGGTGTACGGCAGGCGGCAATCCTGCGCGCTGAAGGGGAAAAGCAGTCGCAAATCCTTAAAGCCGAAGGTGAACGTACGTCGGCATTCCTTCAGGCAGAGGCGCGTGAGCGTCAGGCTGAGGCAGAAGCTAACGCCACGAAAATGGTCTCTGAAGCGATCGCAGCAGGCGATATTCAGGCGATCAACTACTTCGTGGCACAAAAATACACCGATGCGCTGCAAAAAATCGGTGAGGGGAATAACAGCAAAGTCGTCATGATGCCGCTGGAGGCAAGCAGTCTGCTGGGTTCAATTGCAGGCATCGGTGAACTGCTGAAGGACTCACGCACTGAGTCGAAACGCTGATGCTGGCCGACATTATCGCGCACCCGCACTGGTTCTGGCTGACGCTGGGTGGATTACTGCTGGCGGCTGAGATGCTGGGCACCAGCGGTTATCTGCTGTGGAGCGGTCTGGCGGCGGTTATTGTCGGCCTCATTGAATGGTTTATGCCAGTGAGCTGGACGGCACAGGGCTCCCTGTTTGCCGCGATGACGCTGGTGTGTGTTTTTTTGTGGTATCGCTGGATGCGCCACCGCGAGGCGCATCAAAAACCCAACGCTCTGAACCAGCGCGGCAGCCAGATGATCGGGTTGCAGCTTACACTGGATACCGCCCTGCACAACCGCACCGGCCATGTGCGCATCGGGGACAGCAGCTGGCGTGTTGAGGCAGATCGGGATCTGCCTGCGGGCACAGCGGTGGTCGTGGTGGGTGTTGAGGGCATCACACTGCGTATTCAGCCACGCTGACCGCAGCATCCGGCCAGATTATTGATGATGGGACACTCGGCACTGTCATCGCCGGGACAGGCGTCCGCCAGCGCCAGCAGGCGTGCGCGCATGGTATGCAATTCTTCAATGTGGGCCGCGATTTCATCAGCTTTCTGCAGCGTGCGGGCTTTGACATCAGCACTGTGGCGCGAGGGATTATTGAAAAACGCCACCAGCTCACGACACTCATCCAGCGTGAACCCCACCTGACGCGCCTGACGTAACAGGTTTAGCTCGTCAATGTGATGACCGCTATACGTGCGGTAACCATTTTCACTGCGCAACGGCGGTGTCACCACGCCTTTCTCTTCGTAAAAGCGAATCGCCTTGCTGGTCAGCCCGGTCTTTTTCGCCACATCGCTGATGTTCATTTGCGTCCCCTTGACCTTCCCCTTGATGGAAGGTTTATGCTTAAGCATGAATCGGAACTGACCAATTCGTCAAATGGGATTACAGAAGGAGTTGATTATGTCACACACTATTTCCCTGGCACTCGACGGCTTATCCTGCGGTCACTGTGTCAAACGCGTCAAAGAGGCACTGGAACAACGCGACGATGTTGATTTGGCTGAGGTCACTCAACAGGAAGCGCAGGTTTCTGGTCAGGCGGATGCGGCCGCGCTGATTGCTACTGTGGAACAGGCGGGTTATCACGCCACGCTGAAAACAGCAGACGCCTCCCCAAAGTCTGAACCGTTGACAGCATCGGAGCCGCCGCCGGAGGCGCTGACAACGGAGACCGCTTCTCATCCGGCAGAAAAAGCGTTGCCTGCCCATATGCTGCTGATTGAAGGCATGACCTGTGCCAGTTGCGTCAGTCGTGTTGAAAAAGCGCTGCAGCAGGTTACCGGTGTCAGCCAGGCACGGGTCAATCTCGGTGAACGCAGCGCGCTGGTGCTGGGCAATGTTGACCCGCACCAGCTTGTGGCTGCCGTCGATGCCGCGGGTTATGGCGCGCAGGTCGTGGATGACGAGCAGGAGCGACGTGAAAAACAGCAGCACAGCGCTCGCCGTGCCATGCGGCGTTTCAGCTGGCAGGCTGCTGTCGCCCTGGCGTTTGGCGTGCCACTGATGATCTGGGGCATGGTGGGCAACAACATGATGCTCACCGACAGCAACCACACCACCTGGCTGGCGCTGGGCGTCGTAACCCTGCTGATCATGGTCGTGACCGGCAGCCACTTTTATCGCAGTGCCTGGCGCAGTTTACGCAATGGCAGCGCCACCATGGATACGCTGGTGGCACTCGGCACAGGCGCCGCCTGGGTCTACTCCTTTAGCGTGGTGCTGTGGCCCGACTTTTTCCCGCCGCAGGCACGCCATCTCTATTTTGAAGCCAGCGTCATGATTCTGGGACTGATCAATCTGGGACATGCGCTGGAGCAGCGGGCGCGTCAGCGATCGTCTAAGGCGCTGGAACGCCTGCTTGATCTGACGCCGGCCCAGGCGCGGCTGGTCGATCAACAGGGTGACCGGCTGATCCCGGTAAGCGACGTCCAGCCTGGCATGACGCTGCGCCTGGTCACCGGCGATCGGGTTCCGGTCGATGGTGAAATCGTCACGGGTGAAGCCTGGTTTGATGAAGCGATGCTTACCGGCGAAGCGGTGCCGCAAAGCAAAAATCCGGGTGCGGCGATCTTCGCCGGCACGCTGGTGCAGGACGGCTCGGTTGAATTTACCGCACGGGCCACCGGGAATCACACCACCCTGTCGCGCATTATCCGGCTGGTACGTCAGGCACAGAGCAGCAAACCGGATGTGGGACGTCTGGCCGATCGTATCTCTGCTGTTTTTGTTCCGGTCGTGGTGCTGATTGCACTGCTCAGCGGCGCAGTGTGGTATCTGTTCGGGCCACAGCCACACATCGCTTACATGCTGGTAATCGCGACTACCGTCCTGATTATTGCCTGCCCCTGTGCGCTGGGACTGGCGACACCGATGTCAATTATTGCCGGTGTTGGACGTGCCGCTGAACTGGGCGTGCTGGTCCGCGACGCCGATGCCCTGCAGCGCGCCAGCCAAATCGACACGCTGGTGTTTGATAAAACCGGTACTCTCACCGCCGGTAAGCCGCAGGTCAGCGAGGTGCTGGTCTGGGGTGATGCCAGCCGTGAATCCGTGTTAGCGACTGCGGCCGCGCTGGAGTTTTCCTCGGGTCATCCGCTGGCGAAAGCGATTGTCGCTGAAGCGAAACTGACGCAACCGCCTCAGTTAGCGCAATTTCGTACAATACGCGGTAAAGGGGTCAGCGGTATTCTGGATGGCAGAACGCTGCTGCTGGGTAATGCTGCACTGTTACACGACAGCGGCATTGATTATCAGGTGGCAGAAGCAGAGATTGCGCGCCTGACACAACAGGGGGCAACGCCGGTGTTACTGGCGGAACAGGGCCAGCTAACCGGTCTGATTGCGCTCCGCGATCAGCTTCGGCCAGAAAGTGGCGCCGCCCTGAAGCGGCTGCATCAGCAGGGTTATCGCCTGATTATGCTGACCGGTGACCATGAAAATACCGCGCGCGCCATTGCAGCCGAAGCCGGTATTGATGAAGTCATTGCTGGCGTGTTGCCGGATGGCAAAGCGGCTGCCATTGAAGCCTTACAGCAACAGGGCCGCCGCGTTGCGATGGTCGGTGATGGTATCAATGACGCGCCTGCGCTGGCGCAGGCCGAAGTGGGCATTGCCATGGGCGGCGGCAGCGATGTCGCCGTGGAAACGGCAGGCATTACATTAATGCGTGCCGACCTGAACAGCGTGGCGGATGCGTTAGCGCTCGCTTCTGCGACACTGCGCAATATCCGGCAGAACCTGTTTGGCGCATTTATCTATAACAGCATCGGTATTCCGGTGGCTGCGGGTGTGCTCTATCCGCTGACCGGTACTCTGCTTAGCCCGATTGTGGCGGGTGCAGCGATGGCGCTCTCCTCTATAACGGTGGTCAGCAATGCAAACCGCCTGCTGCGTTACCAACCGCCGCGCCAGTAATCGCCTTTTCAGCGCTGTTTTTCGTTCTCTGAAGTCGCTAGCATGGCGTTTTGAACCGCAAGGATTGGGAATGACAGGCAACATCTGGCGCTCACTGCGCGGCTTTATCAGCCAACTTTTTCCCGCCAGTTACCGCTGGCCTGCGATGGATGTCCGGCTTGGCGATCGTCAGTTGCATCTGGTGGGCAGCATCCATATGGGAACGCGCGACATGCAACCGTTGCCGCCGCGCCTGCTGCATCTGTTGCAGCAGGCGGATGCGCTCATAGTGGAAGCGGATATTACGCAGGGTGGATCACCCTTTGATCACCGGGGCGATCGTCCAGCACTCACGACACGGCTGGAGAGCAGTACGATGCAAACGCTCACCGCACTGTGTCAGGAGATGAGTCTCAACCTGAGCCTGCTGGATAACCTGCCCGCCTGGCAGGTGGCGCTGATGTTACAGGCACAGCAGGCGCAAAGACTGGGATTGCGACCTGACTACGGCATCGATTATCAGTTGCTGCAGGCAGCAAAAGATCTGAACAAGCCGGTGATTGAACTGGAAGGCGCAGATGCACAGATCGCCCTGCTGACCGCACTGCCGGATGACGGTATGGCGCTGTTACAGGATACACTGCTGCACTGGCATACCAATGCGCGACTGCTGCAGATGATGGTGAGCTGGTGGCTCGATACGCCGCCACGCCAGCCGGAAATTACCCTGCCCGCCACGTTTAGTCAGGCGCTGAATGATACGTTGATCGGTCAGCGCAATGCGCAATGGTGTGACAGCCTGCGAGGGCTCGCGGCAGGAAACTATGTGGTCGCGGTCGGCGCGCTGCATCTGTACGGCGAAGCTAATCTGCCTGATATGCTGAAGAAGCCCTGAAAAAAAGAGAGCCGATAATGTTATCGGCCCGTCAAAGAGGAATTTGTTTATGATTTTGGTTATCGCCAGCAATCAGATTGCGGGCGCGAGGCCAATTTTACGCAAAGAACAAAATTTCGCCACCTTTTTCAATGGATCTGCGCAATAAGATTTTTCTTAGTAAGGAGCCCGTATGACGCCCGCCGTAAAATTGCTGGAAAAACAAAAAGTCAGCTTCGTCCTGCACCCCTATGAGCATGACAGTCACGAAACGCATTTTGGTGATGAAGCCGTGCGCAAACTCAATCTGGATGCGCGGCAGGTGTATAAAACGCTGCTGGTGGCGCTGAATGGCGAGGCGAAACAGCTGGCGGTGGCGATTACGCCAGTTTCGACACAGCTGGATCTCAAGAAGGTGGCAAAAGCGCTGGGCGCGAAGAAAGCAGATATGGCCGATCCCCAGCTGGCGCAGCGGGTTACCGGTTATCTGGTGGGCGGTATCAGTCCACTGGGGCAGAAAAAACGGCTGCCTACGGTGATTGACCATTCTGCCCGCGCGTTTGACGCCATGTTTATTTCAGGCGGTAAGCGTGGACTGGATATCGAACTGGCACCACAGGATCTTTCGCGGCTGCTGGACGCCCCGTTTGCGGATATCGCCCGCCACGATTAAACCCGTGGCTGGGCGCAAAGCTGATCGATCATCCAGCGGCCCGCCGGGCCAGGTGGCGTGCGTCGCGACCATACCACCTCAATGGCGATATGCTGCGGCCAGCCCGGCATCGACAGCTCTTTCAGGACGTCATGTCCAAACTGCTTCACCAGCCAGCGCGGCAAAACAGTCCAGCCAAATCCCTGCTCCGCCATCTCTAACAGCAGTAAGTACGTGGGTGCCGACCAGATTCGTCCCATCGGCGCGGGTTCAGAGGCCTCAACCCAGGTGTTTAGCCGCAGGTGACGAACGCCTTCCAGCTCGCTTTCGCTGACGGTACTAAGCTGCGCCAGCGGATGATCGCGATGTAAAAAGACGGCCATCTGCGCTTCAACCTGCAGTCGTGCTACCGCAATATCCACCGGCAGATTAGGCTGTGCCCGCACCACACCCAGATGGACCCGCCCGGCCTGCAGCAGATCCAGCACATCGCCATCCTCGGCAATCATGACCTCCAGTTCAATCTCCGGATAACGGGCATCAAATTGCCTGAGCAGATGCTCGTGGTGATCGGTTTGCCAGAAATCGGACATAGCAAAACTCAGCCGGGGCTCAACGCCCTGCGACAGACGTATCGCCAGCGCATCCAGCCGCTCACTGGCGGCGAGGATTTGCTGAACCTGAGGAATAACACGGCGTCCCTGCTCGGTCAGGATGGGTTGACGACCGGCGCGATCAAACAGCACGAAACCGAGATCATCTTCTAAATTTGCCACTGCTGCGCTGATGGTGGACTGACTTTTACCCAGCGCGCGCGCCGCCGCAGAGAAAGAACCGCTCGCCACGGTCTGCATAAAAGCCTCAAGGGATTCCGGGGAGTAACGCATCTGAACCATCGCTTTTTTCGATAGGTGTTCATTTTATCTTAGCATTCTGACGTGTGAAAATGCGCCGCATTATTCAAGGAGAATTAACAATGCGTACCCGCTCAATTAAAGAACGTATTCTTCATGCTGTCTGCTTTGAAACGCTGGCGATTCTGACCGTTTCGCCGCTGGCGGCATGGGTGATGAATAAGCCGCTGTTTCAGATGGGATCGCTGGCGATTATGCTCTCAACGGTCGCGATGCTATGGAACATGATTTATAACAGCGGATTTGACAGGCTCTATGCGCCGGGCCAGAAACGCGGACCCGGCGTGCGTGTGTTACATGCACTGGGGTTTGAAGGCGGATTTATCCTGATTGGTCTGCCGATTGCCGCCTGGATGCTGGATATCTCCCTGGGTCAGGCATTGCTGGTAGAAGTGGCCTTTTTCCTCTTCTTCCTGCCCTACACCATGGCCTACAACTGGGTATGGGACAAACTGCGCGAGCGCTGGATTAGACGTCACTCCTGCCAGGCGTAAGAAAAAAGGGAGGCGCAAGCGCCTCCCGGTGAGTTCAATGCGTGGCGGCTGTCTGGTTCCCCCACGGCCAGATCCACGCCAGAATCATTTTGGGATAATTACGCTTCCGCGCTTTTTCCGCCGCCTCATCCCGCGCCTTAATCTGCTCATCCGTCAAATGCACGATCTGCCCTTTCGGCTCATAGTCGCTGGCTTTCACTGGCGAATGCGCCTTAATGAAGTCGCGCAGCACCTGCGCATCAACGGCTCCACTGTTGGCATACCCGGGGTGATTATCCAGACGCGGGTAACCGTCGCCACCTGCTGCATTGAAGCTGTTGGTCGCCATGCGATAAATCTGCGTGTCCTGCAGCGGTTTACCGTTAATGCTGACGTTGCTGACCTGCTTACCGTAGGTGGTCAGGCTGATGCCGGCAAACTGCGCGTAGCCGCCTGAATCAGGCTGAATATTAGCAACGACATCCAGATATTTTTTGATCTCCGCACCGGTCAGGGTGACCGAAACCACCTGATTGCCAAATGGCTGAACCTGCAACAGGTCACGCCAGTTCAGCTTGCCTGCTTTCAGTGAGGTACGAATACCGCCACCGCTCATCACCGCAAAATCGGCTTTGGTGAACGCCATCTGGGCGCGCAGAATCAGCTGGCCCAGATTCGTCTGCTCAAAGCGAACCTGCTCTTTTTCACCACTGAAATTGCCGTCAGCGCTGCCAACATTCATGATTAACTTCGCCTCTGCACGTTTCTGGAACGGCATCAGCAACTTCATCATGGCGGTGTTTTTCGGGATCTCTTCCTGCCAGGTCAGCCAGGTTTCGCTGCCATCTGCATTCTTTATCTTATGTTTGAGGTTAACCGGCACCAGCTGATAAGCCTCCAGCGTCACCTGACCATTACGGAAGGTGAAGTCACCGCGGCCGACATATTTGCCCCACTTGTCGGCCTGCATAATCCAGATGCCATTTTGCTTATCCGGCTCACACGGCTGGCCTGGCTGATAATTTTTTACGCTGACGTTCTCTTTTTCCATGCAGACCGCATCATGCGAATGACCGCCGACAATCAGGTCGATCGTTCCGGCAGGCAGGCTGCGCGCCAGCGTGACATCACCTATGCCGTTGCTGCCGTGTTTACCGTCGTCATAGTGGCCCAGATGGGTCAGCGCGACAATCACGTCCGGCTTCTCGGTGGCGCGCAATTCAGCCACCGCTTTCACCGTTTCTGCGACCGGATCGCGGAACTCGGTATCTGTCAGTCCGGCCGGATTAGCCAGTTTCGCCGTGTCCGGGGTGATAAGCCCGACCACCGCGATCTTTAATCCGAGACGGTTGAATACCGCCCAGGGTTTGAACAGGCGCTGACCGGTGCTTTTTTGATACACGTTGGCGGCCAGTAGCGGGAATCTCGCCCACTTCTCCTGCTTACGCAGGACCGCGATCGGCTTGTCGAATTCATGATTGCCCAGCGCCATCGCATCATAGCCAATGAGATTCATCGCGCGGAAATCGGGTTCAGCGTCCAGCTCATCGGACTCCGGCACGCCCGTGTTCACATCACCGGCAGAGAGGATCAATGCGCCGCCGCCGCGGGACTGAACATCGTAGCGCATGGTATCCATCAGGGTTTTCTGCGCGGCCAGGCCATACTCACCCTGTTCATTAAACCAGAAATGACCGTGCTCATCGTTGGTGTGCAGCAGACTGAAACGATAGGTGCGATCGGCCTGGGCGGCCTGTGAAAACAGCGGCATCACGGCCACCAGCAGTGCCATGCCCACCCCTGTCCATTTAGATAACAACACTGAGACTCTCCTTAATTTATCGTCTGGCCCGACTTTCTGCCGCTTTGCCCCACTGTGTCGCACATTCCCCCGGCGAACTCAAGGCCAATGCACATTCATCTGCCTGACACGCCCTGATCTTTTTATTTCTGATCCGCCTTTGATGAGCAGGACAGCCCTGCAAAGCGGCGTTAGTGCGATAACGCGCTTTACCAGTGACCCTGTCCGGTTATTGGTGGAGAGTGCAGATACAGGCAGTAAACGCTATTGCTGACCTCCCTGCTGACTGCTGTAAAAAGTGCCGCTGACAGAATTTAACTGCTCTGCACACACATTTATCTCTTTTTCACGCCAGAACGGCATCATTTACTGCATCTGATATTTATTTCTCATCCCCTGGTCTGAAGCGTCAAATCAGTGAATATTGCGGATAATGAATAAAAACACCCACTCAACTGTACATTTGACTTTTTTTCGTGGTTTTTTAAGGTATTCCCGCAAATTGCTCAGCGAAAGAATAGATTTTGTTTTAAACTCATTTGTTACAAGCGGACACATTTGTATACAAGGAGACAGGCATGCATCACACCACACCGCTGATCACTACCATTGTCGGAGCACTGGTTCTGGCATTTCTCCTTGGGATGCTGGCAAATCGCCTGCGAATTTCTCCCCTGGTCGGCTACCTGATAGCTGGCGTGCTGGCCGGTCCCTTTACTCCCGGCTTTGTTGCAGATACGAATCTGGCCCCTGAACTGGCAGAACTCGGCGTTATCCTGCTGATGTTTGGTGTCGGCCTGCACTTCTCGATGAAAGATCTGATGTCGGTAAAGTCGATCGCCATTCCCGGTGCCATCGCACAGATCGCGGTCGCGACGTTACTGGGAATGGGATTATCGTGGACGATGGGATGGTCATGGATGACGGGCCTGGTGTTTGGTCTGTGCCTCTCTACCGCCAGTACCGTGGTGTTACTGCGCGCGTTAGAGGAGCGACAGCTGATCGACAGCCAGCGTGGACAGATAGCGATTGGCTGGTTGATCGTTGAAGATCTGGTGATGGTACTGACGCTGGTGCTGCTGCCTGCGATTGCCGGCATGATGGAACAGGGTAACGCCAGCGCCGGACTGCTGGTCTGGGACCTGCTGTGGACGATTGGCAAAGTCGCCGCCTTTATGGTGCTGATGATGGTGGTGGGACGCCGTGCTGTGCCCTGGATTCTCGCCCGCAGCGCCGCCACTGGCTCACGCGAGCTGTTTACACTGGCGGTGTTAGCTCTGGCCCTGGGCATCGCCTTTGGTGCGGTTGAATTCTTTGATGTGTCGTTTGCGCTGGGCGCTTTCTTCGCCGGTATGGTGCTGAACGAGTCGGAACTGAGCCACCGCGCTGCGCGCGATACCCTTCCGCTGCGCGATGCGTTTGCCGTACTGTTCTTTGTGTCGGTCGGCATGCTGTTTGACCCGTCGATTCTGGTTACGCAGCCGCTGGCGGTGCTGGGCGCGCTGGTCATTATTGTGGTGGGTAAGTCAGTCGCTGCCTGGCTGCTGGTGTCGCTGCTTGGCCATTCGCGTCGTACGGCTCTGACCATTTCGGTCAGCCTGGCGCAGATTGGTGAGTTCGCCTTTATTCTGGCCGGCCTGGGTATCTCACTTGGGCTGCTGAATGATGAGGGCCGCAATCTGGTGCTGGCCGCCGCCATCCTGTCGATTATGCTGAACCCGATTCTGTTTACCCTGCTTGAGCGTTTCCTGGCGAAAACGGAGACGATGGAAGAGCAGACGCTGGAAGAAGCAATTGAAGAAGAGAAGCAGATCCCGGTCGATTTCTGCAATCACGCCGTGATTGTGGGTTATGGTCGTGTTGGCAGCCTGATTGGCCAGAAGCTGCTTGAAGCCAATGTTCCGCTGGTGGTGGTTGAGAATTCCCGCACGCGTGTTGAAGCACTGCGCGAGCAAGGCATCAAAGCCGTGCTGGGAAATGCGGCTCGCGCGGACACCATGGAACTGGCCCGACTCGACTGCGCCCGCTGGCTGTTGCTGACCATCCCGAATGGATATGAGGCGGGAGAAGTGGTCACCGCCGCGCGTGAAAAACATCAGAATATCGAGATTATCGCCCGCGCTCACTATGACGATGAAGTGGAGTACATCATGGAACGTGGCGCCACTCGCGTGGTGATGGGTGAGCGTGAGATTGCCAGCAGTATGCTGCAAATTCTGCAGGATGAGATGACGCAGGGCGAGGATTTACAGGCCTGCGACGTAGTGCGCTGATTAAGTCTGGCCCGTATAGCTGTGATACCGAGACGGCACAGGGAACAGGTTCAGATCGGAAAGACGCAAAAGCCGTCATCCATGACATGCTCGGCCCGCGCCGTCCTGGCGCGGGACGCTTTCCTCTTCTGACCCTGTTCCCTGCGCGTTGAATTAATCCATTGCTGTCAGATTCACCCTCATTTAAGTTTGCAAACTGTCTGCCGCCCTGTGGCGACCCGCTTTACCGATCCCAGTAAGACTCTTCCAGACTGTCTTCCCGCTCCGGCAGGCCGCGGGTTAAACGCGGCGAATGCTGATTCAGCACCTGATAGCTGACACGGTTGGCATATTTACACACCTGCGCCAGCGACGAATAGGTCAGATACGGACGCGCATGTTTGCTGGAGTTAGGCACATTCAGGCTGTGATAGTTATTGGCGGTGATGTCATGCAGTAACGCCGCCAGCGCCCCATCACCGGCACCGTTGGTGTTCATGATCTTTTCCGGTCCGCCCATATAAGGCGCGATGTGCGAGAAAACACGCAGCGGCTGCTGGCAATCCTGCTGGCGCATTACGCGGCTGAACTCGTACTGGTTGAACTCAGCAATCGCACCCGGCAACAGCGGATGATTGGTTTTACGTTTGAACTCGTCTTCGGTGTAGCCCGCCATGTAAAGCCCAATCGGGCCGGCGGTGCAGAGCACCAGATCCACCCAATCCAGCGCCATATTGGAAGCGAGCAGTGGATCGGCTTCGCCGGTCAGCGCCAGCGCTTCCTCTTCATTCATGGCCACAATGCTGACATGATCACGCAGGAAGTCCCGCCAGAACTCAGGATTATCGCCAATCACATGCTTGGTGCCCAGCGTCAGCACCACCGGCACGTTGTGACGTTTGGCATACTCAATCGCCCGTAACGTCGCCTGCGGCATCGGCTCACCTTCGGCGCAGCGCACCAGGTAAGAGGTCAGTACCAGTGCAGAGGCACCGGCAATCACCTCTTCCGGCACGTTATCCGGATGTAACTGGTTCATCTGGCCTGGGCTGATAGCAAACGTTCGCTCGCCATGTTCACCAATCAGCGTAAAGCAGCGGCCAATAGCGCCATCGACACCCTGCAGATAGTTGAGATCGACCCGGCTTGACGTGTTACAGAGATAACGATAGGCGTAGCCGCCAATCTGGATGTTATTGCACATAACACCCAGCAGCACCGAGCGGTCATCAGCCAGTACCGAGAAGTTATGCAGCGTGTTACCGATGGTGCCACCGGCAAACTGATGGGTGATCAGCGCTTCGCGCATCAGCTCGTTATAGAGCGCTTCCGCGACGGCATTATCGATGACCAGCGAGTGCCCGGCACTCAGGCCGTAGCGCTCAAGAAAAGCGTCATCGACTTTTGCTTCGATATCCACCAGCGTCTGGTCGATACCCACCACCCAGCTGCCGGCATCAACGTCGTGTTGTGCGGGTTGTAACAGGGGATCGCGTGCGCTGACGGGAAAGTAGTGTTTGGATTTGCGTTTGCCGGGAAATTTCATCGGGAGGTGCCGTCTGGAAAAACAGGCGGAGAATGATATCACACTCTCCGCCTGCGCTTTAACGGCGTGCGTCGACCAGTTGCGCCATCATGTCGATATGCGCCTCATCGGCGTTCAGCGCAGGGATATACTCAAACTTCTCACCACCGGCATGCATGAAGATCTCGCCGTTTTCGCCACTGATCTCCTCAAGCGTCTCCATACAGTCAGAGGAGAAGCCCGGACTCATCACCTGAACATGCCTGATCCCTTTGGCGGGCAGGCTTTCCATGGTTTTGTCGGTGTAAGGCATCAGCCAGGGTTCACGACCAAAACGTGACTGGAAGGTCATCATGTACTGACCGTCACGCAGACCCAGCGCTTTAACCAGGGCCGCTGTGGTATCCGCACAGCGCTGCGGGTAGTCATCGCCTTCGTTGGCAAAACGCTGCGGAATGCCGTGGAACGATAACACCAGCAGATCGGGCTGACCGTGCCGCTCAAATGAGCGCTCCACCGTCGCTTTCAGCGCGGCGATATAGGCCGGATGCTCGGCATAGTCGCGAATAAACTGCACGTCAGGCAGCGAACGGTAATCTTTGAATACGGCGGTCAGACCATCCCACACTGAGGCCACAGTGGAGCAGGAGAATTGCGGGTAGAGTGGCAGCACAATCAGGCGGGTCACGCCCTGCGCCATCAGCTTATCGACTGCACTTTTCAGGCTCGGGTTACCATAGCTCATGCCCAGCTCGACGGGCATATCAACACGGGCCGCCAGGGCATCGCGCTGACGCATGCTGTAAACCAGTAGCGGTGATCCCCCTTCCATCCAGACCGATGCGTAGAGTTTAGAGACGCGTGGCGAGCGAAACGGCAGAATGACAGCATTGAGAACCGGCCACCAGAGCCAGCGCGGCGCATCAACCACGCGCGGATCGCCTAAAAATTGTTTCAGATAGCGTTTAACTGCAGGTGTGGTTGGGGCGTCTGGCGTACCTAAATTTACCAATAACACGCCGGGCTTATCTTGCCTCATTGGAGTTCCTTGATGACAGCGGGGATGCGTGAAAACGGGGAAATTGTAGCGGAATTAGTGGGAGGTAAAATCGATTACTGCAAAAGGGGCCAGTAATACCGGCCCCGTTGAGCTTAGCCGAGGATCTTAGCCAGCTCAGCACTCACTTCGGTCACCTTACGGGTCCCGTCGATTTTGTGATAGGCGGTGTTGCCCGCTTCCGCTTCTTTGCTGTAGTAAGCAATCAGTGGCGCGGTCATCTGATGGTATTCCACCAGGCGCTTACGCACGGTCTCTTCCTGATCGTCTTTACGCGTGGTCAGCTCTTCGCCGGTCAGATCATCTTTGCCTTCCACTTTCGGTGGATTAAAGGTGACGTGATAAACGCGGCCAGATGGGGTGTGAACACGACGGCCCACGATGCGTTCAACAATCAGTTCGTCCGGTACGGCAAACTCCAGCACGTGATCAACCTTGATCCCGGCCTCTTTCATTGCATCTGCCTGAGGAATGGTGCGCGGGAAACCGTCCAGCAGGAAACCGTTTTTGCAGTCTTCCTGAGTGATACGCTCTTTGACCAGCGCAATCACCAGCTCATCGGTCACCAGTTTGCCAGCATCCATAATGGCTTTCGCCTGGTTGCCCAGCTCGCTGCCTGCTTTTACTGCTGCACGCAACATGTCGCCGGTGGAGATTTGCGGAATACCGTACTTCTCCATGATGAATTGGGCCTGAGTCCCCTTACCTGCGCCCGGAGCTCCGAGCAGAATAATACGCATTGCGTAAATCCCCTTGCGAATCGCATTGATCTATCTTAGAAGCGGAAGAACATACCATTATGACCCGCTCATCACAAGGAAGGGCGCGGATCGCGCAGGGTGACTTTAGCGGCTTTCTGGCCCTGACCCCGACCCGCCCGGCCTGACTGACGCTTTTTCAGATTTACCACCTGCGCTGAGCAGAAATTGCAGTCGCCGACTCAGATGATGCGTCATATTCACGCTTTTTTTGCCGCTGCCCCGCACGTTAGCATTCAGCTGCAGCCTCGCCAGCTGCGGCCATTTCACCACATCGTCCGCATCTGACAGCGCAGAGATCAGCGAGGCCGGAACATTAAAGCTGGCGAACGGCAAACCAGGCTGATGACAGGAGTTCAGCGGCAGTGGGGATGACAGGGAAAGCGCATCGACGGTGGCAGCATTGTAGGGGCGCCACAGCGGATCGTCGAAGCGGCGCAGCGCCTCATACGTGGCGTTAAGAGTCAGTCCCTGTTCAAATAGCCGCAGTTCGCTGCGCACCAGCGTACTGAAGTCATGGGTCCGCAACGCTACGAGCACCAGATCGCTGCAGATCTCAGCGTGGCGATCCAGCCGGGTAACAAACAAATGGGATTCATCGATCAGTCTTTGATGCAGCACGCTGGCGAAGCTCTCGCTCGCCTCAGTCACGCCCTGATTCTGGCAATCCTGTAAGGGACGCACGCGGCCATTCGGCAATTCGATATGAGGAACCAGCATAATGCTGCCTGCTATCAGCGGAACCGCTGGCAGGTTACTAAGTTCGGTGATCGGATAACGCGAGGCGTAGCGCTGCTGATTACGTGCCTGCTCCTGACGCAGAAAAAGCTGAGAAAGCAGGACCTGCGCTACATGCAGTGAGGGCGCGAAGAAGAGATCGAATTGCTCCAGCCGGTAAAAGCGTGAGAGCGCCAGGCGTAACCGATGGCGCGCCTCTGCTGACGTTTCAGAGGATAAAGGGCTGTGAGCCATGGTTGTCTCGCTTCAGGGAGTGTGCGGCGTGAGCGCAGGTTAAGCGAGGCGGAATATCGGTGAAAAAAACACAGATATAAGGCTGAGTCAACCCGCCAGAATTTGCTTTACAGAGTAGAGGAATGCGGCTGGACATTAAAATGATATAAATTAACAATCCCTGTTAGGTTTCTGCACAGGAGATAGGGATGAACGGACTGCCACCACTCAGAGCGCTGCACTATTTTCACCAGGCAGCCTTACACAGCAGCTTTAGTGTGGCGGCTGAACATCTGCATGTGACCCACAGCGCCATCAGCCATCAGATTCGCCAGCTGGAGAGCTGGATGGGTAAGCCGCTGTTTGTCCGTAGTCATGGCCGCGTGAAACTGACCGCACACGGCGACCGGCTGCTTCTGAGCTGTCAGCAGGCATTCAGTGAGTTACGCAGCAGCTGCGAGACTATTCGCACCGGCCTGCTTCAGCAAATCCGGGTCTCCTGTGCTCCCAGCTTTTTGTCACAATGGCTGATCCCCCGAATCGCCAGCTTTTACCAACGCTATCCGGAGATTGAAGTTCACTTTCTGCCGCTCGCTGAGATCGCGCAACTGCGCAGCGAACATGTGGATGTACTGATCCTCAGCCATGGCGATCCACCTGAACCCGATTTAGACGCCACGCTGGTCAGCGAGGATGAGATTGGACCGCTTTGCGCACCGCATTTTGCCACGCAACTGCGGGTCGGAGAGGATCTGGTAGCACTGCCTCTGCTCCATGCAGATACCCGACGGCACGCCTGGTCAGAGTGGGCGGTCCAGACCGGAGTCAGGGGTCGCTTTAATAGCGGTAAACATTTTGAGACGCTGTCGCTGGGCATTCAGGCCGCACGAAGTGGTCTGGGTGTTCTGATGGCACCGCGTTTGCTGGTTCGCAAAGAGCTGGAAGATGGCACGCTGATCGCCCCGCTGGGCTTTGTTCCCGTGGAGCGTGCGACCTGGATGATGACGAAGCAGAGCCGTCGTCAGGATACAGAGATCCGTGTGTTTCGTGACTGGCTGCGTGAGGCCGCACAGCCATAAAAAAAGCCGGTGAAAACCACCGGCCTGTTGCCGTTATGCGGTCAGCAGCTGGTTCATGCGGCGGATAAACTGGTTTGGATCGTCCAGCGTACCGCGCTCTGCCAGCAACGCCTGATCCAGCAGCAGCTCAATCCACTCACCGAAGCGTGCTTCATCCTGCGTATCCGCAACACGTTTCACCAGCGGGTGATCCGGGTTGATTTCAAACAGGTACTTCACTTCCGGCACTTCCTGTCCAGCCGCCGCAAACAGCTTCGCCATCTGCGTGGTCATCTCGTTGGCATCGGTAGTCACAATCGCTGGCGTGTCGGTCAGACGATGGGTCAGACGCACCTCTTTCACGCGTTCGCCCAGCAGATTTTTCACACGCTCAACAAATGGCTCCAGCGCTTTTTCCGCTTCTTTCTGCTCTTCGGTCTCTTCATCCGCCAGCTTGCTCAGCGACTCATCCGCTTTGCTGACCGACTGGAAGGTCTTACCGTCGAACTCAGTGAGGTAGCTCATCATCCATTCGTCGATGCGGTCAGAGAGCAGCAGCACCTCGATGCCTTTTTTGCGGAACAGCTCCAGGTGCGGGCTGCTCTTCGCAGCGGCATAGCTGTCAGCAGTGATGTAGTAAATCTTCTCCTGACCTTCCACCATGCGGCTGACGTAGTCTTCCAGTGAAATGGTCTGTGCTGAACCTTCGCTCTGGGTGGTGGCGAAGCGCAGCAGTTTCGCAATCGTTTCCTGGTTGGCGTTATCTTCCGCCGGACCCTCTTTCAGCACCAGGCCGAATTCATTCCAGAAGGTCTGGTATTTCTCGTTGTCATCTTTCGCCAGTCTTTCCAGCATCTGCAGAGTACGCTTCGTCAGCGCAGCACGCAGGCTCTGGGTCACGCGGCTATCCTGCAGGATCTCGCGGGAGACGTTGAGCGGCAGATCACTGGAGTCAATCAGACCACGCACAAAGCGCAGGTAATTCGGCATAAACTGCTCAGCATCGTCCATGATAAAGACGCGCTGCACATAGAGTTTCAGGCCATGTTTCTGATCGCGGTTCCACATATCAAATGGCGCACGCGCCGGAATGTAGAGCAGGCTGGTGTACTCCTGCTTACCTTCCACCCGATTGTGGCTCCAGGCGACCGGATCGCTGTAGTCATGGGCGATATGTTTGTAGAACTCGTTGTACTCGTCGTCGCTGATCTCAGCTTTGTTGCGGGTCCACAGCGCCTGGGCTTTGTTGATCTTCTCCCAGTGAGTTCCCTCGCCCTCTTCATCTTTGCTCTCGATCTCAACCGGCAGCGCGATGTGATCGGAATATTTACTGATGATGCTGCGAACGCGCCATGCGTCCAGGAACTCATCTTCGCCTTCGCGCAGATGCAGCGTGATCTCAGTACCACGATCGGCTTTCTCGATCTCAGCCAGGGTATATTCGCCCTCGCCCGCAGATTCCCAGAACACACCTTCATCGGCAGATGCGCCCGCAGCGCGGGTACGAACGGTGACTTTATCTGCCACGATAAAGGCAGAGTAGAAGCCCACACCGAACTGACCGATCAGCTGGCTGTCTTTAGCCTGGTCGGAGCCGAGGGATTCCAGGAAGGATTTGGTGCCCGATTTGGCGATAGTGCCGAGGTTCTCAATGACCTCATCGCGACGCATACCGATACCATTGTCGCTGAGCGTGAGGGTACGGTTGTCCTTATCAACAGAGAGACGAACGCGCAGCTCGCCGTCACCTTCATACAGGCTGGAATCTGACAACGCGCGGAAACGCAGTTTGTCTGCCGCATCCGAGGCATTGGAAATCAGCTCACGCAGGAAAATCTCTTTGTTTGAATAGAGAGAATGGATCATCAGGTGCAGAAGTTGTTTTACTTCCGACTGAAAGCCACGGGTCTCTTGTCCTTTCATGGTCATTGCTACCTCAACAAAACAGGTTGAACAAACGTTGTTGAGGTTGATGTGGGGATGACGCGGGGGTTTTCAAGCCGGTGTCTTTCACAACACCGGCAAGTGATTAAAATTTAAACTTCTGTCGACCTGCCAGCGAGTGGGACAGCGTGGTGCCATCGACCATCTCCAGCTCTCCGCCCACCGGCACACCGTGCGCGATACGGCTGGCGTCAACGCCATACTGACCACAGAGTTCCGCAATGTAGTTTGCGGTCGCCTCGCCTTCCACCGTCGGATTGGTCGCGAGGATCACTTCCTGCAGCGTTTCACTCTCCAGTCGCTGTTCCAGACGATCCAGGCCGATATCTGCCGGACCAATGCCGTCGAGCGGCGACAGATGTCCCATCAGCACAAAGTAGCGGCCGCCAAACTGGCCGGTCTGCTCAATGGCGTGAATATCTGCCGGGCTTTCCACTACGCAGATTTGACCATTCTGCTGACGCCGTGGATTGGCGCAGATGGTGCAAATTTCCTGCTCGGTGAATGTCCGGCAATCAGCACAGTGACCAATCTCCGACATCGCCCGGGTCAGCGCCTGCGCCAGGCGCATACCACCGCTGCGATCGCGCTGCAGCAGCTGAAAAGCCATGCGCTGTGCCGATTTCGGCCCAACGCCGGGCAGACAGCGCAGCGACTCCATCAATGATTCAAGCAGTGGACTGGTTTGCATCAGAACGGCATCTTAAAGCCTGGTGGCAGCTGCATACCCGAAGAGACAGACGCCATCTTCTCTTTCTGGGTTTCATCAATGCGACGTGCCGCATCGTTGAACGCCGCAGCGATCAGATCTTCCAGCATATCTTTGTCATCTTCCAGCAGGCTGGGATCGACTTCCACGCGACGGCAGTTGTGCGCGCCGTTAATGGTCACTTTTACCAGGCCAGCACCCGATTCGCCGGTCACTTCAATCGCGGCGATCTCTTCCTGAACCTTGGCCATTTTGTCCTGCATCTGCTGGGCCTGTTTCATCAGGTTGCCCAATCCGCCTTTACCACCAAACATAGTTTTCTCTCTCAGCTAAGGCTACAACGCTATCGTTACGATAGCAGCAGCGTGTTCAAACAGGTCGGATACTCTCCTCATCCAGATCAGCATCGAAAAATCGCTGCAGCGTCTGGATGTGGGTATCACAGGTGATCGACTGACGCGCCTGCGCCAGTTTCTCTTCGTAAATGGCCTGACGCCACTCCAGTGGCGTCAACACCGATGAATTATCGTCTTCAACGACCGAGAGTTCAACTTTCTGCCCGGCACGCTCACTCAGTGCATCGCATAACACCTGCTGCGCCGACGGTGAATTCAGATGACGCTGACTGCTGCGTAAATGCAGGCAGACCCCGTTTTCGGTGGTCTCTTTCCAGGCATTTAATGCCAGCTGCTGCACCAGTTTTGGCAGCGGCAGAGTCGCAATCTCTGCGGCCCAGGGATCGCGCTGTTGCGCTTCTTCCGCCAGTCGCGCCGCCAGCTCAGGGGTTTTCTCATGCTCCAGCGCAGAACGCAAGGCCTTCGGCGTCGCGACCGGCTCTGCCACTTCAACCTGCTGATTAACGGCTTTCCAGCGGTACGCTTCCTCTTTTACCGGCGCGGCAGGCTCGCGATCGCGGATACGCTGCTGACTGCGCTCGGTAACCGAAGCCAGCCGCTCCAGTGCCGAGTTGGCCGGCCGCGCACCTGGCGCCGCCGGCTCACTCTTTTTTGGTTTGTTCGCTCCCTGACGCAACAACTGCGTGCGCGCCTGGAGGAGCTGGCTGGTGGAGCTTGAAAGTGGCGCTTCAGGTGCCGCATCCGGCGGCGGCGCGGGTTGCGGAGCCGCATCAGGCGCGGCCATCTGCGGCTGAGCGGCAACGTGCTGTTGCGGCGCAGGCATCGGCTGCTGAGGCTGCTGCGCCACAGGTGACGTTGTCTGAGCAGGTGACGCTGTGGCGGGCTGTGCTGCCGTGTGTCGTGCTGAAGGCGAAGGCCCGGAAGGTGCCGGTTCCGTCTGCGCCGGCGCGACAGGTGCCATCTGCTGGGTTAGCGCGGGACGGGCAATCGGTTCTGCCACCGCCGCTTTGGGGTGGAACGCCAGTGCGCGCAGCAGCGTCATCTCCACGCCCATGCGGCGATCGGGCGCAATCGGCAGATCCTTGCGGCCCATCAACAGCGTCTGATAATAGAGTTGCAGATCGGCGGGTGGCACCACGCGAGCGAGTTCACGCAGTCGCAGAGCGTTGCTCTCGTCATCATCGCTGAGCGAAGCCGGCAGCAGTTGCACCATTGCAATCTGGTGCAGCAGGCGCAGCATCTCTACCAGCAACGCCTCCCATTCCACACCGCGTGAAGCCGCCTGGCTCAGCAGTGTCATGACCTGCTGACCGTCACCGTCCACCAGCGCTTCCAGTAGCCCAAGCGGCTGTTCATCATCCAGCGTGCCGAGCATGACGCTGACCGTGCTGCTGGTCACCGCGCCCTGCCCCATGGCAATCGCCTGATCGGTGAGGCTCAGCGCATCGCGCATACTGCCATCGGCGGCGCGCGCCAGCAGCTGAAGCGCCCGGGTTTCGCTCTCAATCTGTTCCTGCTTCAGCACATGCTCGAGCTGCTGGCGGATTTGATCAACATCCAGCGCTTTGAGATGGAACTGCAGGCAACGCGAAAGAATCGTCACCGGCAGTTTCTGCGGATCGGTAGTCGCCAGCAGAAACTTAACGTGTGAAGGCGGCTCTTCCAGCGTCTTTAACAGCGCATTGAAGCTGTGACGCGACAGCATATGCACTTCATCAATCAGATAGACTTTGAAGCGTCCACGGGCCGGGGCGTACTGCACGTTGTCGAGCAGATCGCGGGTGTCTTCAACCTTGGTACGCGATGCGGCGTCAATCTCGATCAGATCGACAAAGCGGCCCTGCTCAATTTCACGGCAGTTATCACACTGACCACAGGGCGTGGCGGTGATACCGGTTTCGCAGTTAAGGCCTTTGGCCAGCAGACGCGCAATGGTGGTTTTCCCCACGCCGCGGGTGCCGGAGAAGAGATAAGCATGATGGATGCGTCCCAGAGACAATCCATTCGCCAGCGCCGTCAGAACATGTTCCTGACCGACAACATCAGCAAAAGCCTGGGGACGCCATTTTCGCGCAAGTACCTGATAGCTCATGTGGATTCGACGAAGTTGGATGGAAAGATGAGCGCAGACGCTCTGCAACCCCTGTATAAGATTGCAGTAGTCTATCAGCTACGCTTTTGGCTGGCACTCGTTATCTTGACGCCAGAGGCGTGACGGCCTCGCCGGGTGGCAAGGCCGAAAGAGTGGCTTAGTGGCCGGGGAATTTGACCAGGCTGTAACTCTCAACGCCCAGGGCATTGAGACGCGATTCACCGGTCAGATCGAACAGGTTAATAATGAAAGCCGCGTCTTTCACTTCACCGCCTGCACGACGGATCAGTTTAACGGTCGCTTCAATGGTCCCACCGGTCGCCAGCAGGTCATCAACCACCAGCACCAGATCGCCCGGCTGGATGGCATCTTTGTGCAATTCCAGCTGATCGGTGCCATATTCCAGCTCATAAGCTTCACTGTAAACCTCACGCGGCAGTTTGCCGGGCTTACGCACCGGAACAAAACCGACGCCGAGGCCTAATGCCACCGGGGCACCAAACAGGAAACCGCGCGCTTCCGTACCCACCACTTTAGTGATGCCTTTATTACGGTAACGCTCAACCAGCAGCGCAATCGACGCGGCATAGGCTTTGGGATCTTCCAGCAGGCTGGTGACATCGCGGAACAGGATGCCTGGCTTAGGATAATCGGGAATACTTTTAATGCTGTTTTTAATGAATTCAAGCTGCTGCGCAGTGTCGGTCATAATGATACGCCTGGTAAAAAATTCTGTTTCGCGCAGCTTCAAAAGCGCTAATACCTGGTAAAAGGCTCAGCGGAAGTCAATTCACAAAGGGAAGCCACGCACGAAGACGCCCAAATCTAAGCAAATGACCGGCTAAATGCAACTTTATCGCGGCGACTTGGGTGCGTCCGCTGCTTCTGCCACCACCGGAATACGCCACATAAACAGCAGCAGCGCCGCCAGCATGATCAGCAGCATGATGCGTACCCAGAGCTGATGCACCAGGAAAAGCGAAAGACTAAATGTTGCGACTATCAGGCAGATAGCACGGACTTTGGCGCCCGGCGGCATTGCGCGATGCTGTTGCCAGTGGCGCAGATAGCGGCCAAATGGCGATTTCCACAGCAGCCAGTGATGGAAGCGTGGCGATGACCGCGCAAAACACCAGGCCGCAAGCAGCATGAATGGCGTGGTAGGTAATAAAGGTAATACAATGCCCAGCGTCCCCAGCACAATCGCCAGCCAGCCGAGGGTTAATAACAGAATGCGTTGCATGAATCCCGCCCAGCTCTTTCCTCATCCGACTACGTTAGCACAACCGGACGTCACGCGATGAGTGCGATCGCTTTGCAACAGCGCCTGCAACAGCTTCTGATCGACCTGCGTCAGGAGATTGCGCGTCATCCGGATGGTGAGTGCCGTATGCCACGCTTTGACTCGCAGCTTTTTCACACCAAAGGCACGCGGCTGGCAGATTACCTGCTGGAAGTGGAACAGAATTTCGCCCGACTGTGCGACAGCGTCAACGATCTGGCGCGCAGTGCCTGGCTGGCTGAACACCTGGTGGATCAGATTGCTGCCCTGCAACGCGAGGCGAGTACCCAAAAGCTGCGTACCCAACGTGAACAGCCGGTTAAGAACCCACGCGCCTCAAAATATCAGGAGTACCGTGAATTTGAACGGCGCTTACTGGCGATGATCGATCAGCGTGAACAGCGGCTGGCACTGGCCGAAACGCTGGCGGTCCAGCGTCAGCTGAAGCAGGATCTGGAAACACTAGAGGGAAGACTGGCGCGCTGTCGTCAGGCGATTCGCTCTGTCGAATGGGGCGCTTCCCTGCGCGGCGGTGAGCACAGCGAATAAAGCGCAGCGTGAGAAAAGCGCTTCTATACTGAGTGCAATTCTGCCTGGAGACGAACCATGGGTTTACTGAGCTGGCTAATTTGCGGGCTACTGCTGGGCCTGTTAAAGCGTCTGCTGATACCGGGTCGGCCCGGTGGCCTGATGGCGACCCTGACGCTGTCGATGATCGGCGCACTGATCGGCGGCTATATCGCCGCCTATTTTGAACTGGGCTCGCTGGCAACGCTGCATGCTGGCGCCCTGGGCATAGCGATTGTCGGCGCGTTACTGATGCTGCTGGTCGCGGCCCGATTACGTATTTAGGAGACAAGATGTCACTGGAAAACGCCCCTGACGACGTCAAACTGGCTGTTGATCTGATTCAGCTACTGGAAGAGCATCAATTGCCGGTTGAGACCGTGCTCTCCGCGCTGGCTATGGTGCAGCGCGATTTCGAGAACAAGCGCGATAGCCAGCCGACCTAACAGGAAGCCGTCAGCGTCGGACTGAGGCGCAGCATATCGATAAAGGCGTTGGTCAGAACGGGTGCGTCTGCGGCTAAATCAAAACTGTCCGGCGAAAACAGCCAGCTTTCCATCATACCGTTGACGTAACCGCGCATAATCAGGGCAGCCTGACGCGTGCTGAGAGTGCCCGGAAGTTGTCCGGCGTCAATGCACTGGCGCAGGACATCTTCAATTTTATCGTAGCATTCCAGCAGTAAGCTTTGTTGCATATTCTTCAGTGCTGACATTTCGCCCACAAACTCGCATTTATGGAAAATGATCTCCATCAACGCGCGTCGCTGTGGATCCTTTGCAGTCGCTTCAAAGATATAGACCAGCATTGCGCGCAACACAGAGAGTGGATCGCCAGGGTATTTTGTCTGATACTCAAGTTCCACATCGTCCAGACCCGCATCACAACGAAGCCATATTTCGTGTAATACATCGGCTTTGTTTTTGAAATGCCAGTAGATTGCCCCGCGCGTAACGCTGGCTGCGGTGGCGATATCTGCCAGTGAGGTGGCTGAGACGCCCTGCTGCGAAAAGAGAACAATAGCGGCATCAAGAATTTGATGCCGTGTTTCAAGTGCTTGCGCTTTGGTTTTTCGTGCCATAGTGGGCTTTTTTTACAAACAGGTAAGTTTACATACATTTGTGAATGTATGTACCATAGCATGACCTGCGCCTTGCCACAGCAATGGGTTTTTCATTTTGTGATCCATTGACCAATTGATACCGGACACTAGAGGTTTATTTATGAATAAAATCAGAGGATTATCGCCTCTGGCGGCCGTCCTGATGCTATCAGGCAGCTTTTTGTTAACAGGATGTGACAACAATAAATCCCAACAAGCCGCCCAGCAACCGCCAGCCGTAGGTGTTGTTACACTGAAAACGGAACCCCTTAAGATTTCAACTGAATTACCAGGCCGCACCTCGGCATACCGTGTGGCTGAAGTCCGTCCGCAGGTGTCCGGTATTATTCTGAAGCGTAACTTTATTGAAGGAAGCGACGTTAAAGCAGGTCAGTCTCTCTATCAGATCGATCCGGCTACCTATCAGGCAGCCTATGACAGCGCCAAAGGTGATTTAACGCAGGCGCAGGCTAACGCACATATCGCTCAGCTGACCGTCAAACGTTATAAACCTCTGCTCGGCACCAAATATATCAGTCAGCAGGATTATGACACCGCTGTTGCTACAGCCGCGCAAAACGAGGCTGCAGTTCAGGTAGCAAAAGCCAATGTCGAAACGGCCCGCATTAATCTGGCTTACACCAAAGTCACCTCGCCTATCAGTGGCCGCATCGGTAAATCGTCGGTAACGGAAGGTGCGCTGGTACAAAGCGCACAAACCACCGCACTGGCCACCGTGCAGCAACTTGATCCCATGTATGTCGACGTCACCCAGTCGAGCGAAGATTTTATGCGCTTACGTTCAGAACTGGAGTCGGGTCAGCTGAAGCAGAGCGAGGGCAAAGCCAACGTGACACTGCTGATGCAGAACGGCAGCAGCTATCCACAGCCTGGTACGCTGGAGTTCTCTGACGTCACCGTTGATGAAACCACCGGTTCTATCACCCTGCGCGCCATTGTCCCGAACCCGAACCATACCCTGTTACCGGGCATGTTTGTTCGTGCGCGTCTGGATGAAGGCACCAATCCTGATGCATTGCTGGTTCCGCAACAGGCGGTAACCCGTACCCCAACGGGTCAGGCAACGGTCATGGTCGTGGGTGCAGATAACAAAGTTGAAGCGCGTCAGGTCACCACCTCTCAGGCGATTGGCGACAAATGGTTAGTCACTGACGGTGTTAAAGCGGGTGAACGTGTGATCAGCACCGGTCTGCAGCGTGCCAAGCCGGGCGCACAGGTGACCCCACAAGAAGTCTCAGACGATGCGAAAGCGGCACCCGATTCAAAGCCGCAGTCTGACAAGTCACCGTCATAACAGGAGCCGTTGATTCATGGCTAAGTTCTTTATCGATCGACCCATCTTTGCGTGGGTGCTTGCCATCATCATCATGCTGGTCGGTGCGCTGTCGATTCTCAAACTTCCGATCGAGCAATATCCCAATGTTGCCCCGCCGGCGATTGAGATTCAGGCCACCTACCCTGGTGCGGATGCTAAAACGCTGCAGGACTCGGTGACCCAGGTTATCGAACAAAACATGAACGGTATCGATGGACTGATGTATATGTCCTCGAGCAGCGATTCATCCGGTACGCTGACCCTGACCATCTCCTTTGAGTCGGGTACAGATGCAGATATCGCGCAGGTTCAGGTGCAGAACAAACTGCAGCTGGCGACGCCGCTGCTGCCGCAGGAAGTGCAGCAACAGGGGATTCAGGTTAAGAAATCGTCCAGTAGCTTCCTGATGGTTGCGGGCTTCATCAGCGACGATGACAACATGACGCAGAATGACATTTCTGACTTTATTTCGTCATCAATCAAAGATCCGATCAGCCGTACCAAAGGCGTGGGTGATACCCAGGTATTTGGTGCGCAGTACGCGATGCGTATCTGGATGGATCCGCACAAGCTGAACAACTACAACCTGACGCCGGTTGATGTGATCAGTGCGCTGAACACTCAGAACACCCAGGTCGCTGCCGGTCAGTTAGGTGGTACGCCGCCGGTGCCAGGACAGCAGCTCAACGCCTCAATCATTGCGCAAACCCGTCTGACCTCAACGGATGAGTTCGGCAAAATCCTGCTCAAAGTGAACGAAGATGGTTCTCAGGTTCGTCTGCGTGATGTGGCAAGGATTGAACTCGGTGCAGAAAACTACGAAATCGTTGCCCGTTATAATGGCAAGCCTGCGTCCGGTATCGGTATCAAGCTGGCCACCGGTGCGAATGCGCTGGATACCGCCAATGCGGTGAAAGAAGAACTGGCCAAATTACAGCCGACCTTCCCGGCCGGATTGAAAGTGGTCTATCCGTATGACACCACACCTTTCGTTAAGATCTCGATTTTCGAAGTGGTGAAAACGCTGATCGAAGCGATTGTGCTGGTGTTCCTGGTGATGTATCTGTTTCTGCAGAACTTCCGCGCCACGCTCATTCCGACTATCGCTGTGCCCGTGGTACTGCTGGGTACGTTTGCCGTTATCAACGCATTTGGTTATTCGATAAACACCCTGACGATGTTCGGGATGGTGCTGGCCATCGGCTTGCTGGTGGATGACGCCATCGTGGTGGTTGAGAACGTTGAGCGCGTGATGGCGGAAGAAGGATTACCGCCAAAAGAAGCAACGAAGCGTTCAATGGAGCAGATTCAGGGCGCACTTGTCGGTATCGCGCTGGTACTGGCCGCTGTATTTATTCCGATGGCGTTCTTTGGTGGCTCGACCGGCGTTATCTATCGCCAGTTCTCCATTACTATCGTTTCGGCGATGGCGCTATCGGTGCTGGTCGCCTTTATTCTGACGCCGGCACTCTGTGCCACCATGCTGAAACCGATCAAAAAAGGCGATCACGGGAAAACCACCGGTTTCTTCGGCTGGTTCAACCGTATATTCGACAAAAGCACCAGTCACTATGTGGATGGTGTCGGCCACATGGTTCGCAGTACGGGTCGCTACATGCTGATCTATCTGGTCATCGTGGTCGGAATGGCGTTTCTGTTTATGCGACTGCCCTCTTCATTCTTACCGGAAGAGGATCAGGGTCTGCTGCTGGCTCAGGCGCAGCTGCCTGCAGGCGCAACGCAGGAGCGTACTCAGAAAGTGCTGGATCAGGTCACGGACTACTTCCTGACGCAGGAGAAAGACACGGTTAAATCGGTGTTCACCGTTAACGGCTTCGGCTTTGCTGGTCGTGGACAGAATACCGGTATCGCCTTCGTCAGTCTCAAGCCGTGGGATGAGCGTACCGGCGCAGACATGAAAGTTCCGGCGATTGCTGGCCGCGCCATGAAGGCGCTGGGCGCAATCAAAGATGCGATGGTCATTCCGTTCAACCTGCCCGCTATCATTGAACTGGGTAACGCGACTGGCTTCGATTTTGAGCTCATCGATCAGAATAACCTGGGTCACGATAAGCTGACGGAAGCGCGTAATCAGCTGTTTGGTATGATTGCACAGCATCCTGATACGCTGGTTGGCGTGCGCCCGAACGGTATGGAAGATACACCGCAGTACAAGCTGACCATCGATCAGGAAAAAGCGCAGGCACTGGGCGTATCACTCAGTGATATCAACACTACGCTGGCGGCTTCCTGGGGTGGCTCTTACGTGAACGACTTCATTGACCGCGGTCGTGTGAAAAAAGTTTACGTGATGGGTAAAGCGGACTCCCGCATGTTGCCGGACGACATTGGTAAATGGTTCGTGCGCAACAGCAGTGGAACCATGGTGCCCTTCTCTGCCTTCTCGTCAGCGAAATGGCAGTATGGTTCACCGCGCCTTGAGCGTTACAACGGCCTGCCTGCGATGGAAATCCTGGGACAGGCAGCTCCCGGTAAAAGTTCGGGTGCGGCAATGGATCTGATGGAAGAGCTGGCGGCGAAACTGCCTGCCGGTATCGGCTATGACTGGACTGGCATGTCCTATCAGGAACGCTTATCCGGTAATCAGGCCCCTGCGCTCTATGCTATCTCGCTGATTGTGGTCTTCCTGTGTCTCGCCGCACTGTACGAGAGCTGGTCGATTCCCTTCTCGGTTATGCTGGTTGTCCCGCTCGGGGTCATTGGTGCACTGCTCTTTACCACTCTGCGTGGCTTAAGCAATGACGTCTACTTTGTTGTCGGGTTACTGACCACCATCGGCCTGTCGACCAAGAACGCCATCCTTATTGTCGAATTTGCTAAAGATTTGATGGATAAAGAGGGCAAAGGGCTGATTGAAGCTGCGCTGGAAGCGTGTCGTATGCGTCTGCGTCCTATCCTGATGACGTCACTGGCGTTTATTCTCGGGGTGCTGCCGCTGGCGATCAGTACCGGTGCTGGCTCCGGTTCGCAGAACGCGGTAGGTACAGGCGTAATCGGTGGTATGGTTACCGCGACCATCCTGGCGATCTTCTTTGTGCCGGTGTTCTTTGTGGTGGTACGCCGCCGCTTTGGCAAGAAAAAAGAAGAATCAGCGAACAGTCATCCGGTTGAACATAACCAGACTCACTAAGCTGTAAATCATCTGAGGCCGCGCAAGCGGCCTTTTTTATGCCTGCGATTCTGTCCCTGCTCTTTGCAGATCCTCTGCTTTTAATAACGCGCTGGCAGTTGCAATGCTGAAAAGTGCGGCGCATAATAATGTTATATTATAACATTACATAGGCGTGCATTATGAAAGCGAATATTCATCCTCACTATCGTCACGTGGTCTTCCATGACACATCCGCGGATGTGTGGTTCAAAATCGGATCCACCATTAAAACCGATCGCACAGTTGAGTTCGAAGGCGAAACACTGCCCTACGTCACTCTGGACGTGTCATCCGCCTCGCATGTTTTCTACACCGGCAAACAGAAAGATTTTGCTAAAGAAGGCAGCACCGCGCGCTTTAACCAGCGTTTCGGTTCTTTCCTGGCCGCAAAGAAGAGGTAACTCATGAAGGTATTAAGCTCTCTGCGCTCCGCCAAAAATCGCCATCGGGATTGCAAAGTGGTGCACAGGAAAGGACGTGTTTACGTCATCTGTAAAACAAATCCACGCTTTAAGGCTGTACAGGGAAGGAAGAAGAAACGCTAGTTTGTGTCGTGATGACTGGCCGGGCTCGCCCGGCCTTTTTTATGCCTATTGCATACTCTTCAGCATCGCATTCACGTTATGTTTAAAGGCCGCCTGATAAGTCGCCGCCGGGCCAGAAGCCGTGGATAACGCTTCCGGATAGAGCTCACCACCTGGCTCAGCACCGGTCGCGCTGGCTATCTGTTTCACTAACCGCGGGTCCGTCTGATTCTCGATGAAATAGCGGTTAATGTGCTGCTGTTTGAGCTGGTTGATTAAGCTCCCCACGTTGCTGGCACTCGCTTCTGCTTCAGTAGAGAATCCGACGGGTGCCAGAAACGTTACGCCATATCGCTGTCCAAAGTAACCAAACGCATCGTGACTGGTCAGCACTTTACGTTTGTCGACTGGAATAGCATCAAAGGCCGTTTTTGCCCAGCTATCCAGCGCCTGCAGTTGCTGTATGTAATTCTGCCCACGCTTGCGGATTGCTGGTGCATCTTCAGGGTCGGCTTTGACCAGCGCATTCATCACGTTGGTCGCGTAGATAACGCCGTTCTGCATGCTGTTCCAGGCGTGTGGATCGGTCACCGTTTTGCCCTCCTCCTCCATGCTGCGGGTAGTCACACCCGTTGAAGCGACCACGGGCTGCCCGCGATATCCCGACGCGCTGACCAGGCGATCCATCCACCCTTCCAGCCCCAGTCCGCTGACAAACACCAGATCGGCCTTCGCCAATGCCTGGCTGTCCTGTGGCGTAGGTTCAAACGTATGGGGATCGCCATTCGGTCCCACCAGACTTTTTACGTTGACATGATCGCCGCCGACCTGTTTGACGATATCTGCCAGCACAGTAAAACTGGCCACGACATCCACCGTTTTTGCCATTGCAAATGGCGTGGCAAACAGCGCAGCGAGCGCCAGGCTAACCGGTAATTTTTTCATAGATACCCCTTAAGATTAATGGCGGCGCAAAATCCCGCCGCATGGCCCTGCAAGAATGGAGAAAAAAAACAGCATGGCGGCGCTCAGCACCACAGCGGGACCGGCCGGTAATGAAAAGTGCCAGGAGAGCATCAGGCCAGCCAGGGCTGAAAGCATTGCCATGAAAATGGCGATAGCCAGCATCGCGGCAAGATGGCGACTCCAGAAACGGGCGCTGGCAGCGGGCAGCATCATTAATCCCACCGACATCAGCGTGCCCAGCACCTGAAAGCCCGCCACCAGATTCAGCACCACCAGCATTAAAAACAGACCATGCACCAGCGGTGCACTCCATTTTCCCTGCGCCCGCAGGAAGTCACTGTCAAAGGCATCGATGACCAGCGGACGATAAATGATCGCCAGCATAATCAGCGTAAAGGCGGCGATGCCGCCAACCAGCAACAGTGCAGCGTTGTCCACCGCCAGCAGCGAGCCAAACAGCACGTGCAGCAGATCCACGCTTGAGCCGCGCAGTGAGACCAGCGTGACGCCCAGCGCCAGCGAACCGAGATAAAACCCGGCAAAACTGGCATCCTCTTTTAAGGGCGTGTATCGACTCACCGCGCCCGAGAGCAGCGCCACGGCTAAACCTGCGATCAGGCCGCCGATACCCATCGCGACCAGTGACAGTCCGGAGATCAGATAGCCAATAGCCGCACCCGGCAACACGGCATGTGATAACGCATCGCCAATCAGACTCATACGGCGCAGCGAAAGAAATACGCCGAGTGGCGTGGCACTGATAGCCAGCGCGACGCAGGCAACCAGTGCGCGCCGCATAAACCCAAACTCAATAAAAGGCTGTATCAACGTCACGGCGCATAACTCCGCAGAGGGGGATCAGGGAGCCAGGTGCAACTGACCTCCGTATCATCCATCGACATCACATTACTGAAGTAGCGAGCGACCAGTGGACGGTCGTGCAGCACCACCAGCAGCGTTGTTCCAGCCTGCTGTTGCTGTTCCAGTATCGACATCAGTAATGTTACCGTCTGACTATCAATGCCGTTAAAAGGCTCATCCAGTAGCCAGAGCTGGCTGCGCTGCAACAACAGTCGCGCAAACAAGACGCGCTGAAGCTGTCCGCCCGATAAGGTCGCGGGCTGCGCATCTGCATAATCACGCATCTGAACCGCCTCCAGCGCCTGCCAGATTTCCCGACGCAGTTCCCGGTTGATGCCGCCGAACCAGCCGCAGCGAGGCCAGCAGCCAATTGAAACCAGTTCAAATACCGTCAGGGGAAAGCGCGTCTCCAGTTCAGTACGCTGTGGCATCCAGCCAATAGCCCGCCGCGAAACCTGCAGCTCGCAGCGCCCCGCTATTGGTGGCAGCAAGCCCGCGATGGTTTTTAACAGTGTTGATTTGCCGCTACCATTCGCGCCGACCAGGGCTGTCATCGAGCCAGCGCTGAGCTGACCATTGATGGCGGGGGTAACAGCCTGTCCCTGATAGCCCGCGCGAAGTGCGTTGAACCGGATCATGTGCTGATCCCCCATTTTATCGCCACAGCAAGCAGCGCAATGAACAGCAGTGCGATAGCCAGTCGCCCACCTAATGACATAAGTAATCCACTCTGACGCATCACTTCACCAATATGTTATAACATAACAATAATATATCGAATATTGTTGTTGCACCTATGCGCGAATGTGTATCAAAAGATAAATAACACCAGGTGTCACTGGCCGTCGCAGACATGCGATGCAGCCTGCTCACACCACTGGCGCAGGTTAACAATTAACGGTTTTGTGCTCTGCTGGCTTGCAAACTGGTTGCAGAAATCCAATGATAGGTTTATTAACGGTTATAAGCGGACCAGATATGTTGTCACGAATTGAATGTGATATTGCTGTAGGCGAATCAGACTGCACAAAATTAGCGGAGATTGTTCAGCGGAATATTCTCAAAATAACAGATTTGCTGGTAGGGGATTTACGCTGGTATTCGCAGAATGCGCAGTTAGTTCCTGGCAGTTTAAAAATTATTTGTGTTGAATATCAGGATCTGGATAGTTTTAAATTACTTTACGATTTTGACTGGAATTTATTTAGTCCTTGTCAGGATTTAAATGAAACAGTAACGCAATCGGAGCAGGTGAAGTTTCGCATTGTGCCCGGTGCACTTGAGTTTGATGCGATTGACAATGCACAACCCTCCCCCAGCGATGAATTGTAATATTTAGTAATGGAGGTGAGCAGAACTAATGGTTTTACACTATCTTTAAGATATCCCGTTTAATAACTGCCCGAATAATCGCTTCCCGGCGGCGTTATCGTGACTCGCTGCCCTGCGGCAACTGTGCTAGCTATGGAGGGGAAAAAGATGGACGAATACTCACCGAAACGGCATGATATTGCCCAGCTTAAATACCTATGTGAAAGCCTGTTTGACGACAGCATGGCAACATTAACCGACAGCCATCATGGCTGGGTAAATGATCCCACTTCTGAAAGCAATCTGCAGCTTAACGATTTGATTGAGCACATCGCCTCTTTCACCATGAATTACAAAATTAAGCACGTTGAAGATGAAGCGCTGATTTCGCAAATCGATGAATATCTTGATGATACCTTTATGTTATTCAGCAACTATGGTGTCAATAGTCCGGATCTTCAACGGTGGCAACGTTCAGCTAAACGCTTATTTAATCTGTTCACTGAAGAGTGCGCTTTTCTCCAGCAACCGAGCCATTCATTATAGTACAGACATGAGAACGGTTTATTTATGAACAAAACCCTGACTAAAACTGATTATTTGATGCGACTACGGCGTTGCCGTTCACTGGATACCCTGGAAAGGGTCATTGAAAAAAATAAGTATGAATTACCTGAAGATGAGTTAGCGGTATTTTACTCGGCAGCTGACCATCGTCTGGCAGAACTGACGATGAACAAGCTTTACGATAAAGTCCCGGGTTCAGTCTGGAAATTTGTCCGCTAGTTTTATTGATTAGTACTTAGCTTTACACTTTTTAGTACCGGATATTCCTGCCTGCCGTCAAACCAATCGGCCAGGCGGGTTTTGCCTGTCTGCAGTTTCTGTGAAGGGATATTGCGAGGGAGAAAGTGGTGGGGGCCCTGCCAGCTACATCCCGGCACACGCGTCACCTGCTACGGCTGCTTCCTTCCGGATCTGACCGAGTTCACAAGCTAGCATTGCGGGAGAACCAACAGGGCCCCCATTGACAAGCCCTCTTTACGAGAGCGGGGGCATTATCTGGGAAGGAGGGTGCAATTGCAAGCGTAGTCGGGACAACCGTTGTTTTCTTGAACAACCGCCGCTATAACGCTTTCACTGCTTTCTCCCCATGCTAAAGTTAAGACCCTATTCCTGATGAAATAAGCAGATGAAATAAACACATGGATCAGCCTGACACCTTTCAGCAACGCATCTGGCAAATTGTTGCCGCTATTCCGTATGGCCATGTCACTACCTATGGCGATGTGGCGCTGCTGGCAGGTTCTCCGCGGGCGGCACGTCAGGTCGGCGGCGTGCTCAGTCGGTTACCTGAAGGTACTGCCCTTCCCTGGCATCGCGTCGTCAATCGTCACGGTAAAATTTCACTGCAGGGCGACCGTCTGTTCAGACAGCGCGATGCACTGGAAGCCGAAGGCATAGAGGTAAGTGATGAGGGACAGCTTGATATCGGAACGTATCGCTGGGATTTCAGGCAGTAAAAGGGGCGACAAGGTCGCCCCGAAAAGTGATTAAATATGGGTTGGTGCAGGAACAGCTGCAGACGGCGTCACCTGAGTCGGTGAGGTCGAAGGAACGGTGGTCGCTGCCCCCGGCTGGGTTGGCATCGCCATTGATGGCACGGGTACCAGCAGCAGTTCAGCTTTAGTGCCACCCTGGTTGATCACCGGCTTCACGCCTTCAGTGACAAAAGCCAGCTTGCCGTCGATTGAGATCGCTGCGCTTAACAGAATGCGCGCATTAGGCTGGATGTCGGCCGGGTTAAACGGCAGCACGAACTGGAACGGTGCCTGTTTACCTTCAGTACGCACCACGCGTTGCGACAGCACTTTTGATGGTGCGTCGGATACAGAGGCATCAGACAGGGTTACCGTTAACACCGCATCCGGCGGCAGCGCAATGCGCTGGCGGATAAATACAGAGCCACTTACGTTAGGCTGCGCAATTGCCGCGGTCTGGCCTGCAACCGCAGAACCCAGAGTGGGGGTCGGAACGGGTTTACTCTTATCGGCGCATCCCGCAACAGCAAGCGCCATAATTACACCACTACACACATGCCTGAGTTTCATTGATGTCGTCTCCATTTGATCAAAATGATTGTCGGCAGCGAATCCTGCTTACAGCGTTTCACTCGCCGTATGTCCTTAATGTTGGCACAAAAATGAAATTTTGCCTGGCTCAGCTAAAGCGGAAAGTCTGATTGACGTTAACTGGTCCGATCTTTCACACTGAGCAGGTCACTTTATTGAGGAATGCGCCATGAGTCAGGCACTGCAAAATCTGCTGAATCTGTTAAATCTGGAAAAACTCGAAGAGGGTCTATATCGCGGCCAGAGCGAAGATCTGGGTCTGCGCCAGGTTTTTGGCGGTCAGGTGGTCGGTCAGGCGCTTTATGCCGCTAAGCAAACCGTTCCGCCAGATCGCGTTATCCACTCTTTCCACAGCTACTTTTTGCGGCCCGGCGATAGCCAGAAAGCGATTATCTATGATGTTGAAACGCTGCGTGATGGCAAAAGTTTCAGTGCCCGGCGGGTAAGTGCCATTCAGAATGGACAGCCGATTTTTTACATGACCGCATCGTTTCAGTCGCCGGAAAGCGGATTTGAACATCAAAATCCGATGCCTGAAGTCGTCGGGCCTGAAAACCTGTTAACTGAACAGGCGATGGCGCAGAAAATGGCACATCTTCTGCCAGAAAAGCTACGCGAGAAATTCATTGCTGAACGTCCGCTGGAGATCCGTCCGGTACAGATTCACAACCCGTTGCGGGGACATGTGGCTAAGCCTGAGCGCCAGGTCTGGATCCGTGCCACTGGCCCACTACCTGACGACTTACGTATTCATCAGTACCTGCTCGGCTATGCTTCCGATCTCAATTTCCTGCCGGTCGCGCTTCAGCCGCACGGCAAAGGCTTTTTAGAACCGGACATGCAGGTCGCCACGATCGACCATTCCATGTGGTTCCATCGCCCGTTCGACTTCACTGAATGGCTGCTCTACAGCGTAGTCAGTACCTCGGCTTCTGGCGCACGCGGTTTTGTCCGGGGTGAGTTTTACAATCAGCAAGGTGTGCTGGTGGCGTCGACGGTTCAGGAAGGCGTGATGCGTCAGCGCAGCGAATAAAAAAAGGGGCGATTTCTCGCCCCCGATTAATCTTTTCCGTACTGACACATTACTGGTTGTAAGCGTTCTCGCCGTGGCTGTTTACATCCAGACCTTCACGCTCATGCTCTTCCGGTACGCGCAGACCAACAATCAGGTCAGCCAGCTTGAAGCCGATAAAGGCGACAACACCCGACCAGACGATAGTCAGGCCGACGCTGAACAGCTGCACCCAGACCTGATGGCCCATGGTAACGCCCTGTGCATAGCCCACGCCGCCCAGTGAAGAGGAAGCAAACACGCCAGTCAGAATACAGCCTACAATTCCGCAGACGCCGTGTACGCCGAACACATCGCAGGGATCATCCACACGCAGCCATTTCTTCAGGGTGGTCACACCCCACAATCCTGCCAGGCCGCCAACCAGACCGATGATCAAGGATCCGCCCACGCCAACGTAACCACAGGCTGGGGTAATCGCTACCAGACCGGCAATAAAGCCTGAACAGGCACCCAGCAGAGAAGGCTTACCACGTACCGCCCACTCGCCAAAGGTCCATGCCAGGACTGCGCCCGCGGTTGCGACGACGGTGTTCAGGAAGGCCAATGCCGCGATTTCATTTGCTGCAGACGCAGAACCGGCGTTGAAGCCGAACCAGCCAACATAAAGAATCGCGGTGCCGGTGAAGACCATTGGCAGGTTGTGTGGCTTAAAGGCCTCTTTACCAAAGCCAGCACGTTTGCCTACCAGATAAGCGCCCACCAGACCTGCTACTGCGGCGTTAATATGCACTACTGTACCGCCAGCAAAGTCCAGCGCACCATCCTGAGCCAGGAAACCGCCCGCCCACACCATGTGCGCGATAGGTAAATAGGAGAGCGTCAGCCAGACACCGACAAAAATCAGTACTGCAGAGAAGCGGATACGTTCAGCGATCGCACCGACAATCAGGCCCACGGTGATACAGGCAAATGAGGCCTGGAAAGCGACGTGGATATACTGATAGAAACTGCCCATTACGGCGGTAAGTTGAATGTTTTTCAGCATGGCCCAGCCAAAGCCACCAAAGAAAGCATTGCCTTCACTGAACGCCAGGGAGTAGCCGTAGACCACCCACAATACGCAAACCAGCGAGAAGGTCACCGCGACCTGGGTCAGCATCGACAGAACGTTTTTGCCGCGAATCAGACCACCGTAAAACAGCGCGATACCTGGAATTGACATAAACAGCACCAGCGCGGTGCAAATCATCATAAATGCGTTATCAGCCTTGTCCGCAACGGCAGGCGCAGCCATCGCGAGTGAGGGTAACAGTGCCAGGCTGGTGAGGCCCAACTTAGCTAACATTTTATTCATTTTTATTCCATCCCATCACAGTACTGAGTCTTGATTACAGAGCGGCTTCATCGGTCTCGCCGGTACGAATACGGATGACGCGCTGCAGTTCAGCCACGAAAATCTTACCGTCGCCAATTTTGCCGGTGTAAGCCGCTTTACTGATGACATCCACCACTTCGTCCAGCTGATCATCGGCAATCGCGATATCAATTTTGACTTTTGGCAGGAAATTTACGCTGTATTCTGCGCCACGATAAAGCTCTGCATGGCCTTTCTGACGGCCAAACCCCTTCACTTCGGAGACGGTCAGTCCCTGAATGCCGATAGAGGATAAAGCTTCACGTACATCCTCCAGCTTGAATGGCTTAATTACGACGGTGACCAGCTTCATTGGATCCCCTCCAGCGAGTAAATTGGTAACGTTTATGGACACGAAGGGATATAAGCAAAGCCTGTGCCAGAGTGTAAAACTGACGTTAATCAGTGAGTCAGGCGAGACGCGGCAAGGCATGGTTTTAACCGTAGCGGAAACCTGAAGCCTGGATGAAGGGGAATACTGCCAGGGACTGCACTCCTTTGGTGCTTAAGGCGTCAAAGGAGTGCATTTGTACAGATTATTCTGATAAACATGCTCAAAAAAGGTGCAGCTCAACCTTCAGATGTTACAGGCACGCCCGACGCCAGATTTTCACCTGCCTGTTGTAGCTGATACATCTGCCAGTAGCGTCCCTGCATCGCCAGCAGTTGCTGATGGGTACCCTGCTCCACCACACGACCGCGATGCAGCACCAGAATCTTGTCCGCTTCCACAATCGTTGATAGTCGGTGCGCAATCACCACCAGCGTACTGTGCTGACGAAGCGTCGCAAGTGTCTGCTGAATCGCCTGTTCGGTACCGGAGTCGATATTGGCTGTTGCCTCGTCGAGGATAAGTATCTGCGGCAGATCAACCAGTACCCGGGCCAGCGCCAGCAGCTGCTTCTGTCCGACCGACAAATTATTGCCCTGCTCGCCCAGCCGGGTATGAATTCCCTCTGGTAAAGCCTGCGCCAGTGGCGCCAGCTGTACCTGCTGGAGCACCTGCCAGACAGCCTCTTCACTGATGTCGCGGCCCAGCCGGACATTGGCCAGCAGCGTATCGGCCAGTACGACCGGATCCTGCTGCACCATCGCGATACCGTGTCGCAGCACGGCATGACTCAGGTCACCAATAGGCCGGTCATCAATCCGGATTTCGCCGCGCGTCACCGGGTAGTAGCCCATCAGCAAATTAGCCAGAGTACTCTTGCCGCTGCCGGTATGGCCCACCAGTGCCACGAATTCACGCGGTGCGACGTCAAGATTGATATCACTGAGTACATCGCGGTTTTCACGGTAGGCAAAACTGAGATTGTTCAGGGTGATACGACCTGAAGCCAGTGGCTGCGGGTCGATGCCATATTGCTGCTGCGTAGCATCCATCAGCTCGAAAATACGCTCACCAGAAACCACCGCCTGTTGCAGCATCGATTGCTGCGTGGTCAGCTCAATCAGCGGCTCATTCAGGCGGCCCAGGTAAGTAATAAAGGCATACAACACCCCGACTTCAAACACGCCAGGCACCGAGAAGCTGAACAGGATCAGCAACCCACACAGTACCATCGCTGAAAACAGGCTCAACAGAGGGCGCAGCAGAAAGCCATCAAGACGCAGCGTCTCCATTCGCGCCAGATAGTGGGAGCGACTCGCTTCGCCCATACGCTCACCAAATCGCGCCTGCTGGCGAAACTGCTGAATCACGCTCATGCCGCTGATCACTTCGTTAAAGCCGTTGTTAATGTCTGCCAGATAGCTGCGAACCCGTCGGGCAATCGGCGTGCTGTAGCGCTGATAGATAAACATGACTATCAGTACCAGCGGGAAGATCATCATCGCCACCAGTGCCATACGCCAGTCAAGGCTGAACATCGCTACCATCATGGCACCAACGAGTGCAGCACTGCGCAGCACAGTGGAGACCACCGTGACGTAGAGATCGCGGATGACTTCGGTGTCGTTCGTCACACGCGAAATGATTTGACCGACCGGCTGGGTATCAAAGGCGCTCAGCGGCTGACAGAGTGCTGCATTCATCACGTCACAGCGCAACTGCTGGACCACACCAATTGCGGCACGGTTGAATAACAGCGCCTGCCAGTAGTGCAGCCCGGCGGCCAGTAACTGAAGCAGAATAAAACTCACCACCAGTCCGGCAACGATACCCCAGGGCATCTGATGCTTCGCCACCAGGTTATCAATAAAATAGCTGACCAGCACCGGGCCGGTCACTTCCGCTGCGGCAGCAATCCAGAGCATGCCAACCGCCAGCGACAGAGATTTGCGCCATGGCTTGCCGTAGCTCAGCAGACGCTTCAGGGTTGGCCACAAGCGTGCAGACTTAGCCATGCGGCACTCCTTTCTCATTTTCATCATCATCCAGTGCCGCTTCGAGTTGCTGATACCGGTACATATCACGATACCAGCCAGCACTGCTGGCCAGCGCATCGTGATCGCCTCGCTGCATCACGCTGCCCTGTTGCAGCACCAGAATTTCACTGGCTTCTGTCAGCGCCGACAGGCGGTGTGCGCTGATAATCAGTGTTTTCCCCTGCCCCCAGATGCGCAGATTATGCAGGATTTCGTGTTCGGTACGTCCATCCACTGCAGAAAGTGCGTCGTCCAGAATCAGGATTTCGGCATTCAGCAGGAGTGCCCTGGCAATCGAAAGACGCTGCTTCTGTCCACCGGACAGCATGACGCCGCGCTCCCCGACTTCCGTTTCATAACCCTGTGGCAGACGCAGGACATCGTCATGAACACAGGCCAGCATAGCTGCACGTTCTATCTCCAGCTGGGTTGCGCCCGGTTTCCCCAATGCAATATTGTTCGCCACACTGTCTGAGAACAGGAACGGTGTCTGGCTGACTACGGCCAGACGGCTGCGCCAGCTGTCCAGCCGTAACTGCGGCAGCGGGATCTGATGGTAGCGGATGTCACCCTGCTGAATATCAAAGTGACGCTGAATCAGGCTGAGCAGTGTGCTTTTGCCACTGCCGGTTGGCCCGCACAGTCCCAGCATTTCACCGGGTTTCAACTGGAAGATGATATCGCTTAGCACCGGACCTGTGCTGGCCGGATAGTGAAAGGCGCGAATAGCGACCTGCAGCATGCCGGGTTGAGGGGGTAAAGATTTATCGCCATCTTCCACCGCTGGCGCTTCTGCCAGCAGCGCACCGATGCGGCTCCAGGCGGCGCTGCCGCGTTCGACAATATTAAACATCCACGCCAGCGCCAGCATTGGCCAAATCATCAGGCCGAGATACATCACAAAACTGGTGAGCTGTCCCAGCGTCATCTGATCATGCCATACCATCCAGCTGCCGCCGCCAATCGCCAGCAGGTTTGAGAAACCGATCGCGATGTAGATTGTGGGATCGAAACGGGCATCGACCCGCGCGACGCGCAGGTTTTTTTCCCCGGTATCACGGGCGATGTCGGAAAATTGCTGCGACTGATGCTGTTCCAGACCAAAGGCTTTGATCATCCGGATGCTGGTCAGGCTCTCCTGCGTCTGATCGTTGAGGCTGGAGAAGGCCGCCTGTGCCAGCTTAAAGCGGTGGTGCAACTGATTACCGTAACGATGGATCACGATAGCCATAATCGGCATCGGCACCAGCGCCAGCAGCGTCAGTTGCCAGCTGATCTGAGTACTCATCACCAGCAACACCACACATCCCATCACCAGCGAATCGACCAGCGTCAGTACCCCTTCTCCGGCCGCAAACACCACGCGGTCCACGTCGTTGGTGGCGCGCGCGATCAGGTCGCCGGTGCGGTGACGCAGGTAAAATGCCGGTTGCTGACGACTCAACTGGCGATAAAAATCTTCGCGCAGTTCAACCGCCAGCTGGTAGGAGGCACCAAACAACAGGACGCGCCAGACATAGCGCAGCAGATAGACCACGATTGCCGTTGCCAGCATGATCCCAATCCACATCATGATGCGGCTGGAACTCATGTTGTCACGTGTTACACCATCGACAATCACGCCGACTACATGCGGCGGCAGCAACTGCAGAATAGCAATAACAATAAGCAGGATGACCGCGCCCAGATAGCGCCGCCACTCCCGCAGGAAATACCAACTTAACTGACTGAATAATCGCACAACGCTGCTCTCAATCTCAGGCCCTCAGAGGGCGACAGGTAAAGCCGTGGTGTATTTAATCTCTTCCATGGCGAAGCTGGATGTCACATCAATCAGGCCGGGCACCCCATTGACTACTCGCTTGTAAAAAGCATCATAGCTTTTCATATCGGCCACCTGAATGCGCAGCAGGTAATCATACTCCCCTGCCATGCGGTAAAAGGCCATGACCTCCGGCATGCTACTCACCACGGAGACAAAAGTCTGATACCAGTCGCGGCTGTGCTGCTGGGTTTTCACAAACATAAATGCCGTCAGTGACAGTCCGATTTTATCACCATCCAGCAACGCTACCCGAGCGCGAATAATGCCATCATCTTCCAGTTTTTTCAGGCGCTTCCAGCAGGGTGTGGTGGTAAGGTTGACGGCATCCGCCAATGCCTGCAGTGACAGGGTACAGTCCTGCTGCAGTAGCGCGAGCAATTTGAGGTCAGTTTTATCTAACATTCGGGGCTCCGAGAGAATCATTTTCTCCATTACCGCGATTTTAGCGGTAATTTTGCAATCTCTTTTTCCTGCACGTGCCATAAAATAGTCTCATTATTTTTTATCGGACGCCTGAGATGCACACTTGCTGGATTCGTCACGCTATCAACGAAATTAATGCTGACTTTCAACGATCGGCAGAGACCCACTTGATCCGGTTCGATCTGGCGGATTTTCCCGGCATCTGGTTCTATCTGAAAGATGAGAGCACCCATCCCAGTGGCAGTCTTAAACATCGGCTGGCACGATCTCTGTTTCTTTACGGCCTTTCTAATGGCTGGATTAAACAGGATACGCCGATTATAGAAGCCTCGTCAGGCAGCACTGCGGTTTCTGAGGCGTACTTCGCAAGGCTGCTGGGCCTGCCGTTTATTGCAGTGATGCCCGCCAGTACAGCGAAGCGTAAAATTGAGCAGATCGCGTTTTATGGCGGACAGTGCCATTTTGTCGAGGATCCCTGCCAGCTTTACGCAGAGTCTGAACGGCTGGCGCGGCAGCTGAATGGCCATTTTATGGATCAGTTTACTTACGCTGAACGCGCGACAGACTGGCGTGGCAATAACAACATTGCAGAGAGCATCTTTCGTCAGATGCAGCACGAGCCCTATCCCATTCCCCATACTGTCATCATGAGTGCAGGCACCGGCGGCACTTCAGCGACCCTGGGCCGCTATATTCGTTACCAGGGACTGGAAACGAAAATGCTGGTAGTGGATCCGCAGCATTCTGTCTTTTTCGACTACTGGAGGCAGCGTGATGCCACTCTGACCAGCACGCGCGGCAGCATGATCGAGGGGATTGGCCGTCCACGGGTAGAACCCTCGTTTATGCCTGACGTGATCGATGAAATGATAAAAGTGCCGGATGGTGCGACGCTGGCCGCCATGCTGAAACTGGAAAAGATTCTGGGACGCAAACCTGGCGCCTCTACCGGCACTAATTTCTGGGGCATGATGCAGGTGGCGAAACGCTTACGGGCGGCAAATCAGCAAGGGGCGCTGGTGACACTGCTTTGCGACAGTGGCGAACGTTATCCCGATAGCTACTATCAGCCAGAGTGGGTAGCAAAACATATTGGCGATATCACGCCGTGGCATCGCGAGCTGGAATAAAAAACCGGACATCCTGTCCGGTGCACGGCAATCCTCAGCATTCGGGGGAATACGCGAGGTCAGGTGTAGCCAGCCAGTGATTTAAATAGTGAGACACTGCCTGTGTCTCGCAATGCCCTAATACGGGTAAATGCGGAAGTGCGGCTTTCAATTGCGCCATCGCATTGCCCATGATGAAGCCCTGCCCGACCTGCGCCAGCATCTCGCGATCGTTCATCGCATCACCAAACGCCATACATTCCGCCATTGTCAGCGACAGGTGATCACATAACAGCGCCAGCGCGCTGCCTTTGTTGCAGTGAGCGGGCAAGACCTCCAGCGTGTCCACCCCAGAGAAGCAGATCGTAGCCTGCTCGCCCAATGCGGCATCCAGCGAGATCTTTAGCCGACACAGATTCTGATGCTGATCAATAAAGCAGATTTTTGTCACCTGATGCGCAGGCAGCTTTTTAAGATCGCACAGCTGATAGCCGAATCCGCTCATCTGATGGGCCAGCAGCAGCTCCGGAGCAGGTCGATCGGTAAACCACCCCTGATCGTTGAAAATATGGATTGTCGCGGTGGTATCCCAGTGGCGGTGGATGACCTCTTCAGCGACGGCAGGAGGCAGATCACGTGCGAAGATAAGATTGCCAGACCGATCGTGTACGCGGGTGCCATTACCGGTGATCAGCCATGCGGGAAGTGTCATTTTTTCCCGCAGGATCTGCATTTCCTGCAGATGGCGGCCCGTTGCCAGCGCGAGATTAACACCACGCAGATGCAATGCCTGCAAACTCTCCAGAGTCTGCTGACCCAACTGATGATTCGGCAGCAACAATGTGCCATCCATATCGAACGCGGCTAAACGCACCATGATTCCCCTCCTGATGAAAGATGGCTTTACTATTGCCTGTAAATTACGGAACTAATAGTGAATACTTAAAAAAAACTGTTCCGGGTTTAGCATGCGCCAACTTAATCGCCTTAATCAGTTTCAACGTCTGTGGCAGCAGAGTCTGGGCGCCTCTCAGCAGACCTGCGTGGCAGAGATGGCGCGCCACTGCATCTGCAGCGAACGCCATCTGCGAACGTTGCTGTCACAGTGGCAGCACGCAGGCTGGCTTCGCTGGCATGGCGAGCCAGGCCGTGGCAAGCAGGGGAAATTAACGTTTCTGCAAACGCCTGAACAATTACGACAGCAGTTGCTGCAACGCCAGCTTGATGCCGGAGAGGCGGCGGAGGCTTTGCAGTTGCTGGATCTGGCACCGGAAAGGCTGATCAATATGCTGCGGCCACTCATGGGTGGTCAGTGGCAGAACGATACGCCGGTTCTGCGTATTCCCTACTATCGCCCGATGGAAAGCACTGAGCCGCGCCAGATTGCCGGACGGGCTGAACAGCATCTGGTGCGCCAGATCTACTCAGGACTGACCCGGTTTGAACAGGATGAGCCGGTGGGCGATTTGGCACACCACTGGCAACATGATGAGGCATCATGTTGCTGGTTATTCTGGTTACGTCCTCAGCTAATGTGGCACAACGACGAGCCAGTGCAGGCCGCACAACTGGTGACGCAATTCCGTCAGCTGTTGCACGATACGCGCGTGCGTGTATTGCTGGCTGATGTGATTAGCGTGGATGCCCCCCATCCGCTTGCGCTGCGGTTTATCCTGCGACGCCCTGACTTCTGGCTGCCTCATCGCCTTGCCCATCTGTTATGCCTGTTGCCTCATCCTGATGATGCTGTCATTGGCAGCGGCCCATGGAAACTGGCACACTTTAGTCCTGAGCTGGTCAGGATTGAAAGTCATTCCCGCTGGCATCTGCAGCGGCCGCTGTTGCAAGCCGTGGAGTACTGGATTACGCCTCAGTTGTTTGATCCTGCTCTCGGCAGTAGCTGTCGTCATCCGGTGCAAATTGCCATAGGGGATGCCGATGAACTCAGGACGTTACAACCGGTGAGCAGCAGCATCAGTCTCGGCTTCTGTTATCTGGTCTGCCGACCACGAGCCGGATTTACGTGCGATCAGGCACGTACGCTTTTTCAGCTAATTCAGCAAAGCGGCATCGTCAGCCGGTTGCCACTGGATGAAGGATTAATCACGCCCAGCAGCGAACTGTTACCTGGCTGGGATGTGCCGCGGATTAATCATGTCCCGGTCCCCTTGCCGGCGACACTGACGCTGCATTATCAGTTACCGGTTGAATTACACCAGATGTCACAGGCGCTGGTTGCCCTGTTAAAACGGCACGGTTGCAGCCTGAACGTGGTGTTTCACCCGGTAAAAAACTGGCACCGCATCGAGCAACTCGATGAAGCAGATATCGTGATGGGTGACAGGCTGATTGGTGATGCGCCGGTCTTTACATTGGCCAACTGGTTGCAGAGCGATCCGCTATGGCGGCCGCTGTGGGTCACACCAGAGGGCGAAGACGTCCAGGCGCAACTGCTGGCTATTCAGCAGATCGCGGACAGCAACATTCGTACTCACACGCTTCACCAGCTTTATCATCAGCTGATGATGAAGGGCATTCTGCTGCCGCTGTTCAATTATCGCTACCAAATCCACGCACCGCCTGGCGTTGAAGGCATTGAGCTCAACACCCTGGGCTGGTTCGATTTCAGTCGCGCCTGGATTCCACCGCCCATTGATCCGCCTTGCAGCTGTTCAGCAGCGGACTGAGGCATTACCATAAGCGCAAAATTAATGACCAGGAAAACACCATGAAACGCGCTGTTGTAGTTTTCAGCGGTGGACAAGACTCCACTACCTGTCTGATTCAGGCCTTAGAGCAATATGATGAGGTTCACTGCGTCACGTTCGATTATGGACAACGCCACCGGGAAGAGATTGAGGTTGCCCGGGATCTGGCCAGTAAACTGGGCGCGCGCGCGCATAAAGTACTGGATGTGACCATGCTGAACGAACTCGCCGTCAGCAGCCTGACACGGGATAACATTCCGGTGCCGGCTTACAATCCTGAGGCCAGTGGTTTACCCAGTACGTTCGTGCCGGGCCGCAATATTCTCTTTCTGACGCTGGCCTCGGTTTACGCCTACCAGGTTGAAGCGGAAGCGGTGATCACTGGCGTCTGTGAGACCGATTTCTCTGGCTATCCCGATTGCCGTGATGAGTTTGTCAAAGCGCTGAACCATGCGGTGTCGCTTGGCATGGCGCGCGAGGTTCGTTTTGAGACGCCGCTGATGTGGCTCAACAAAGCGGAAACCTGGGCGCTGGCGGACTACTGGCAGCAGCTTTCGCTGGTACGTGAGCAGACGCTGACCTGCTATAACGGCGTGAAAGGTGACGGATGTGGTGAGTGTGCTGCCTGCAATTTAAGGGCTAATGGCTTGCAGGGGTATCTCAACGATCGTGATAGCGTAATGGCCGCGATGAAAGCTAAGAGCGGCCTTAGTTAAGGCACTCTGGCGTGGCGGCAGAGAATTTAGTTTGCCGCCTTTACCCGGTTTATGCCATCAGACGCATCAGTCGCTCGCGTAATTCTCCTTCCAGCGCAACCGCCTTCTGGGTCCGCAAATCAATACAGACAAACGTGAGTGCAGCATCCGCCACGACGGTTTCCTGACCTGCCAGCAAAACCCGCTGCGCAATAATGCCGCTTTTACCATTCAACTGCGTGATTGCACTGTCGATAGTGAGTACGTCGCCCAGCACGGCCGGGCGACGATAATTGATGTTGATGTTGACCACCACAAAAGCCAGTTTCTGTTCCTGCAACCAGTGGAATGCTTCAACCTCTTCCAGCCATTCCCAGCGAGCTTCCTCAAGAAACTCAAGATAGCGTGCATTGTTGACGTGCTGATAGACATCCAGATGATAGCCGCGCACTTTTATGGTGGTCTGCATGGTCATGCTCTCCTGCTACTGTAAGTTAACTGGTTGGACCTGTTCACTTTAGCAGAGTCGCCTGCTCAGCGCGGCTTAAGCATCACAGATGTGTACTGCCTCACAATTTCAGCCTGCCCGCATTCCGCTCTATCAACGCGTTGCCAATGCCCGGCACTTCGCTAAGTTGCTGAATTGCGCTAAAGGGCCCGTACTGTTCGCGATAGCTCACAATCGCCTGGGCTTTTTTCAACCCTACGCCATTCATGACGGCAGTGAGCTGTTCCGCTGTCGCGTCATTGATACTGACCTGCTCCTGCTGTGGCTGTAAGGGTGATGCCGGCTTTGACGCGGATAGTGCGCTCTGCGTGACAGCGTCGCTGGCAGATTCAGGGGCCGCAGAGACGCTGGTATGACAGAGTGCACCACCCAGCGCGAGGGAAAGATAAAGGGCAACGAGTTTAGGTTTAGCCATGCTGTGTTTCTCCTTGTGTTTAAACAGCAGCGACAGCGTGTCACCGCTGCGCACAAGGCACAAAAGTGGAATTGCAGAAATGGAAAAGGCCGCGAATGCGGCCTTTGATTGTTACTGTTGTTGCACTGTTTCTGCGAGGCTTACTGCATTTGTGCAGCAGCGCCGTACTTAATTTTGGCTTCTTTACGCAGGTTTTGCAGCAACGCTTCAAACGTCAGCTGTGCATTATTCTGCGTGACGCCTTTGACCATTTCGTCAATCTGCGCCTGCGGCATGCTACCCGTTTTAACTTTATCAACCGCCACCAGTACCACGTTGCCCTGCATATCTTCGCTCACACCCCATGAAGGTTTATTTTCCGCGGGCTGAGGGAGATTAAAGGCCGCCTGTGCAACAGGATCCTGCGCGTTACGGTCAACAGTTTTGCTGGCGCTCAGGGTCAGACCCGCGGCAGTCAGCGCATCCTGCTTACCGGCTTTGAGATCGGTCAGGAGTTTATCCGCCTGGGCTTTCGCCTGCTGCGTCGCTTTATCATGCTTAAGCGTGTCCGTGATCTGCGCCTTAACCTGATCCAGCGGTTTTACCGCTTCTGGTTTGTGCTCACTGATACGCAGCACAAAGGCACGATCGCCATCAACAGTGATGATATCGGAGTTGTTGCCCGGCGCGCCGTTTTGCCCCACAAGGCCACCATTAAAGATCGCCTGCTTCACCGCATCGAAGTTCAGTGCGTCTGGCAGCGTATCCTGGCTGAACCAGCCGGTCTCTTTCGCTTTCAGACCCGAAGCCTGCTCCGCACCCGCCAGTGACTCATTGTCATTGCTGGCTGCTTCGCTGACTTTCTGTTGCAGTTTGTAGAAGGCATCAACGCCCTTTTCCTGCTTCACTTTCGCGGCAATGGCGCTGCGAACGTCATTCAGCGGCTTAACCTGCTCTGGCTGAATATCGTCGAGACGAACGACAAGGAAACCCACTGAGGATTTGATCACGCCTGACATCTGGCCTTTCTGAGTCAGACCCGCATTTTTCAGCTCATCCGGCGTCGTTGAAGGTTCCAGCCAGCCCATATCACCGCCCTTACGCGCAGAAATAGGGTCGATTGATTTGGCTTTCGCCACATCCGCGAAGCTGGCGCCACCTTTCAGCTGGGCCAGTACCGCATTGGCATCGGCTTCAGTTTTAGTCTGAATCACGCTGTAACGCGTACGCTGCGGCTGTGTATAGTCTGCTTTATGCTGGTCGTACCAGGCCTGAATATCCGCCTCGCTGGCATCCTGTTGCATGCTGGCCGCATCCATCAGGATATAGCTGACACGGAACTGTTCCGGCGCCATAAAACTGGTTTTATGCTGCTGATAATACTGACTGATTTCATCGTCGGTGACGGTTTGCTTCGCCGCCAGCGCGTTGACGTCCAGCGTCGCCTGACGAATGTCACGCTGTTGTGAAACCAGGTCCACCAGTTTACTGGCTTCGCCTTTGAGCGTGAAATCGGTGTTAGCAACGGCATTAATCAGCTGCTGATTAGAAAGTTGCTTACGCAATGCTTCAGCGTACTGGTCAGCACTGAAACCCATGTTGCCGATCAGAGCCAGATATTTCGCATTGTCGAATTTGCCGTTGGTCTGGAAAGCCTGCTGATTGAAGATAGCCTGCTTAACCTGATCGTCACTGATGCTGAGGTGGAGATCTTTGATGTAGCTGTCAAGCAGCGCCTGATCGATTAACTGCGACAGCGCCTGCTGGCGGATCTGCTGCATGTAGCCATCGTTGCTGGCCAACTGCGAGAACTGGTCGCCCAGCATCTGCTGCTGACGGCTGCGTTCGCTGTTGAACGCCTGCTCCAGCTGTCCACGGCTGATCTCCTGACCATTAACTTTGGCCGCATAATCGTTATTGCCGCCAATCAGATAGTTGCCAACGCCCGTCAGCACAAAGGAGACCATAATCAGTCCCAGAATAATCTTGAGCACGACATTGTTCGACGCCGCGCGTAAATTGTCCATCATGGTATGGCAACACTCCGCTGTAGTGTGAATGTAAAGCTCGGTCGCAATTCGCCACTCGCTGGCGACTCACGCAACTGCAGGCTTAGCTGGCAGTCTCAATCCGGTCCAGGTCCATCTTACGGCCCGATTCTCACCGGTTAAAACAAAAAAAAGGCACATCAGATTGATGTGCCCGTATGTTACATGAGAACGGGTTAATCGTCCTCTAATCCACTGAAGAAAATGCGTCAATGAATCTATTCGTTGTTATTAATTGACAGCGTCTTTCAATGCTTTACCAGCACGGAAACCGGGAACTTTACCGGCCGGAATGGTGATCTCTTTACCGGTTTGCGGATTACGACCGGTACGTGCAGCGCGGTCACGCACAGAGAATGTGCCGAAACCCACCAGAGCCACTTCATCACCCTCTTTCAGCGCATCTGAAACTGAGCCCATAAATGCATCTAAAACACGTCCTGCAGCAGCTTTAGAAATATCAGCATCGGCAGCAATTTTGTCGATCAATTGTGACTTATTCACTCTATTCATCCCCTCTTTTATTATTTCACATCGCACCCTGCATCCAGCCAGGTCCGAGCGCGCAGCAAGTTATATCAAGCCAGTGACGCCGAAACAACGTAATTTCTCTGAGAACGTCGCGTCGGCAGCCACCTAAATTAGCGGCACAAAAAAAAGCTGGCAAGCGCCAATTGCCTTGCCAGCTCCGCTTTTTAACGGTTTATGCCGTTAATCACTATTTTGCTGTCGCGACCTGCATGCCGTATGGCGCATTTTCCAGTGCCAGATTCAGCACCTCTTCAATGCGTTTCACCGGATGAATCTCCAGATCGGCAATCACGTTCTGTGGAATTTCTTCCAGATCACGCTTGTTGTCGTCCGGGATCAGCACAGTTTTAATACCGCCACGGTGTGCTGCCAGCAGTTTTTCTTTCAGCCCACCAATCGGCAGTACCTGACCACGAAGGGTAATTTCACCGGTCATGGCGACATCTGCACGAACCGGGTTACCGGTCAGACAGGAAACCAGCGCAGTACACATGGCGATACCGGCACTTGGACCATCTTTCGGTGTGGCGCCTTCTGGCACGTGAACGTGAATATCACGTTTTTCGTAGAAGTCACCATTGATGCCAAGCTTCTCGGCACGGGCACGCACTACGGTCAGTGCAGCCTGAATCGACTCCTGCATCACTTCACCCAGAGAACCGGTGTAAGTCAGTTTGCCTTTACCCGGCACGCAGGCGGTTTCAATGGTCAGCAGATCGCCACCCACTTCCGTCCAGGCCAGGCCAGTAACCTGACCGACACGATTTTCACTGTCAGCACGGCCATAGTCAAAGCGCTGTACGCCCAGGAAGTCCTTGAGGTTTTCGCCATTGATGGTGATGTGCTTCTTAGTCTTGTCCATCAGCAGTGATTTCACCGCTTTACGACACAACTTCGACAGCTCACGCTCAAGGCTACGCACACCGGCTTCACGGGTGTAGTAACGGATAATGCCGACAATCGCGCTGTCTTCAACCGTAATTTCGCTGGCTTTCAGGGCGTTACGTTCAATCTGCTTAGTCAGCAGATGCTGCTTAGCGATATTCAGCTTTTCATCTTCGGTGTAACCCGACAGACGAATCACTTCCATACGATCCAGCAGCGGTGCCGGAATATTCATTGAGTTCGACGTTGCCACAAACATCACATCAGAGAGGTCATAGTCGACTTCCAGATAGTGGTCGTTGAACGCAATGTTCTGCTCAGGATCAAGCACTTCCAGCAGGGCAGACGCAGGATCGCCACGCATGTCAGAAGACATTTTGTCGATCTCATCCAGCAGGAACAGCGGGTTTTTAACCCCCACTTTCGCCATTTTCTGGATTAATTTACCCGGCATAGAGCCGATGTAAGTACGGCGGTGACCACGGATTTCTGCTTCATCACGCACGCCACCCAGCGCCATACGCACATATTTACGTCCGGTCGCTTTCGCGATCGACTGACCCAGAGAAGTTTTACCTACCCCTGGCGGTCCGACGAGGCAGAGAATCGGCCCTTTGATTTTGCTGACGCGACTTTGAACCGCAAGATACTCAAGAATACGATCCTTCACGCGCTCCAGGCCGTAATGGTCGGTATCCAGCGTCTCCTGCGCTTTACGCAGATCTTTCTTCACTTTGCTGCGCGCGTTCCACGGAACCTGAACCATCCAGTCGATGTAGCCGCGAACCACGGTGGCTTCAGCGGACATCGGGGACATCATTTTCAGCTTCTGCAGCTCAGCTTCTGCTTTCTCACGCGCTTCTTCCGGCATTTTTGCCGCGTCGATTTTGCGTTTTAACGCTTCGTACTCGTCAGGCGCGTCATCCATCTCGCCCAGCTCTTTCTGAATCGCCTTCATCTGCTCATTCAGATAGTACTCGCGCTGGCTTTTCTCCATCTGCTTCTTAACACGGTTGCGAATACGCTTCTCAACCTGCAGCAAATCGATTTCAGACTCCATCATCGCCATCAGATATTCCAGACGCTCGTTGACGTCGGACATCTCCAGCACAGACTGTTTGTCTGCCAGTTTCAGTGGCATATGTGCTGCGACGGTGTCGGCAAGGCGGGCCGCATCGTCAATATTGTTCAGCGAGGTTAAAACCTCTGGTGGGATCTTTTTATTGAGTTTGATGTAGCCTTCAAACTGATTGATCGCCGTGCGCACCAGCACTTCCTGCTCGCGCTCTTCGATCTCTGGCGAAACCAGATATTCAGCTTGTGCCACAAAATGGTCACCGTTATCGGCCAGCGTCGTAATGTGGGCGCGCTGTAAACCTTCGACCAGAACTTTGACGGTGCCGTCCGGCAGTTTCAGCATTTGCAATACTGAGGCTACGGTCCCTACTGAAAAGAGATCGTTAATGCCAGGTTCATCCGTTGAAGCCTCTTTCTGTGCGACCAGCATGATTTTTTTATCATGATCCATTGCGGCTTCAAGGCACCGAATTGATTTTTCCCGGCCAACAAACAACGGAATTACCATGTGCGGATAAACCACCACGTCGCGCAGCGGCAACACGGGGATTTCAATGCGTTCAGAACGCTCAGGATTCATAGAGCTCTCTCTTTGTTTAATGTCCGCCAGGTGATGGGAACCGCATCAGGCAGGTATGCAGTTAAACCCACAGGTATCTGAGTATATGGGGATGCTTATCCGACATTCAACGTCACAGAGGCGAGAAAAGCAAAAGGGGAAACATTTTCCCCTTTTTTATTATGACAACATGGACGATCTGTTTAATTATTCGCCAGAAGCCTGCGCTTCATGCTTACCATAGATCAACATGGGCTCAGACTGACCTTCAATAACTGATTCATCAATCACTACTTTTTCCACGTCGTCCATGGAAGGCAGATCATACATCGTTTCCAGCAATGCGCCTTCTACGATGGAACGCAGACCACGTGCACCGGTTTTACGTGACATCGCTTTCTTCGCAATGGCAGTTAACGCCTCGTCACGGAACTCCAGCTCAACGCCTTCCAGGTTAAACAGCGCCTGGTACTGTTTCGTCAGGGCGTTTTTAGGTTCACGCAGAATCTGAATCAGTGCTTCTTCGCTCAGTTCGCTCAGAGTGGCAACCACTGGCAGACGACCGATGAACTCAGGAATCAGACCAAATTTGATCAAATCCTCAGGTTCACACTGTGAAAGCAATTCGCCTTCGCTGGCTTTCTGCGACTTCCCTTTCACGGTGGCGCCGAAACCGATACCGGATCCGGTTTCAACACGCTGGGAAATCACTTTGTCCAGGCCGGCAAATGCGCCGCCGCAGATAAACAGAATTTTCGAGGTATCAACCTGCAAAAACTCCTGCTGCGGATGCTTACGTCCACCCTGCGGTGGAACGGCAGCGACGGTGCCTTCAATCAGCTTAAGCAGAGCCTGCTGTACGCCTTCACCTGACACGTCACGGGTAATCGACGGGTTATCTGACTTGCGTGAGATTTTGTCGATTTCATCGATATAAACGATGCCGCGCTGTGCTTTCTGAACGTCGTAATCACACTTCTGCAGCAGTTTCTGGATGATGTTTTCAACGTCTTCACCCACATAACCGGCTTCAGTCAGCGTAGTGGCGTCAGCCATGGTGAACGGCACATCCAGCAGGCGTGCAAGGGTTTCTGCCAGCAGCGTTTTACCACTACCGGTGGGACCAATCAGCAGAATGTTACTTTTGCCCAGTTCGATGCCATTGCTGGTATCGCCGTTGCGCAAACGCTTGTAGTGGTTGTAAACGGCAACCGCCAGCACTTTCTTCGCTCTTTCCTGGCCGATGACATAATCATCAAGGTGATGGCGAATTTCATGTGGGGTTGGCAACGCACTACGTTCACGATGCGGCGCAACTTCTTTAATCTCTTCGCGAATGATGTCGTTGCACAGGTCAACACATTCATCGCAGATATACACTGACGGCCCGGCAATCAGCTTTCGCACTTCATGCTGGCTTTTGCCGCAAAAAGAGCAGTACAGCAACTTTCCTGAACCGTCTTTGCGCTTATCTGTCATCAGTTAACCTCTTCTAGTTCTCAGGCCATACACGCGTACGGCTCAGGCCGTGCAGAGACGGCCGAAATTCATTCAACCCATAATAGTACCGTTACCCTGTTAACTATAGACCAGGGACAACGGTAAGTCGGGTCTTATTGGCGATGCGTCAGAATTGAATCGACTAATCCATACTCTACCGCTTCACTTGCAGAGAGGAAACGATCACGCTCGGTATCGCGCTCAATTTCTTCCAGCGTTTTACCGGTATGCTCAGCCATCAGCTCATTCATACGCTGCTTAACTTTCAGGATCTCGCGCGCATGGATCTCAATATCTGACGCCTGGCCCTGATAGCCGCCCAGCGGCTGGTGGATCATTACACGTGAGTTTGGCAGACAGAAACGTTTACCTTTGGTACCCGCCGTCAGCAGGAACGCACCCATTGAACAGGCCTGTCCCATACAGATGGTGCTGACATCCGGTTTAATAAATTTCATGGTGTCGTAGATCGACATACCGGCCGTGATCACACCGCCAGGTGAGTTGATGTACAGATAGATATCTTTTTCCGGATTTTCAGCTTCCAGAAACAGCATCTGCGCCACGATCAGATTTGCCATGTGGTCTTCAACCTGGCCGGTCAGAAAAATGACACGCTCTTTCAGCAGACGGGAGTAGATGTCGTATGAACGCTCACCACGCGAAGTTTGTTCAACCACCATTGGCACCAGCGCATTGTGCGGTGCAGTATATTCACGATCGCCACTGTATGACATTACCGTCTCCTGGATAAATTTCATTGGCAACATTCTGTACCGATTCTACGTAAGACGCGCGGGAAACTCCACGTCGCACCTTTTCCGACACCTTCAGGACGGTTAATCAGCCAGCCTCACTCTCATTTCTGCATACTCCCACTATCTGGGGATGCTGCACGCATGTTTCAAGCATAACAATCTTTTCCCTGTTCGCTAACCCGGAAAAAGCGATGCGTGAATAATTTGCCGATTAATTAAACAAATAGCAGCGAAGAGTGCCGTTCTGTACGCAAAACACAAAAAAGCCCGTGACTTTTCAGTCACGGGCTTAGCACAGACAGTTAAATGTGAGATCAGGCCTGAGCGGTCTGATTCATCAGATCCTGGAAGTTGGTCTCTTTCTCAGTCACTTTAGCTTTCGCCAGGACTGCTTCAACCGCTTGCTCTTCCAGCGCGACGTTGCGCATATTGTTCATCAGCTCGTTATTCTTGCTGTAGAACTCGATCACTTCCTGCGGATCTTCATACGCAGAAGCCATCTCTTCGATCATGGTGCTTACGCGTGCTTCGTCAGCTTTCAGCTCATGGGTACGAATCACTTCGCCCAGCAGCAGACCGACAACAACACGGCGTTTAGCCTGCTCTTCGAACAGTTCGCGTGGCAGTTCCAGCGCCTGCTGTTCGTTGCCACCGAAACGCTGTGCAGCCTGACGACGCAGAACGTCGATTTCGCTGTCAACCAGCGCAGCTGGCACGTCGATTTCGTTAGCTTCAACCAGACCGTCGATCGCCTGCGTTTTGATGCGGTTACGGATAGCGCCTTTCAGCTCGCGATCCATGTTCTTACGCACTTCGGTACGCAGACCGGCAACTGAACCATCTTCAACGCCGAAACGTTTGATGAACTCTTCAGTCAGCTCTGGCAGTTCGCGCGTTTCAACTTTCTTCAGCACGATCTCGAACTTCGCATCTTTCCCTTTCAGGGTTTCTGCGTGGTAGTCGTCCGGGAATTTCACATCGATAGTGAAAGTCTCGCCCGCTTTGTGACCCACAACGCCTTCTTCAAAGCCTGGGATCATGCGGCCCTGGCCCATGGCCAGAACGAAATCAGTGGCTTTGCCGCCTTCGAACTCTTCACCGTCAACAGAACCGTTGAAATCGATAGTGGCACGATCTTCCGGGCCTGCAGCAGCGTCGCTTTCGATCCAGTTGGCCTGCTGCTTACGCAGCGTGTCCAGCATGGTATCAACGTCAGCGTCAGTGACTTCAACGACTGGTTTTTCGACTTCGATGTTTTCCAGGCCTTTCAGCTCAACTTCCGGATAAACTTCGAATTCAACCGCGTAAGTGAAATCCTGACCTTCTTTGTACTCACCTGGCACGTAGTTTGGTGCGCCAGCCGGGTTAATTTTTTCTTTGATGATGGCGTCAACGAAGTTGCGCGTCATCAGCTCGCCCAGCACGTCCTGACGGACAGAAGCGCCATAACGCTGCGCAACGATGTTCATCGGCACTTTGCCTTTACGGAAACCATCGATACGGACTTTCCTGGCAACGTCAACCAGTTCTTTTTTTACTGCACTTTCGATGCTGTCAGCTGCAACAGTAATCGTAATGCGACGGCCCAGGCCCTGAGTGGTTTCTACAGAAACTTGCATCTTGTTACCTCAAAAAATCACGTGCTCGGTCAACTTCAGACACCACACATAGTGAAATGCGCCGTATCCAACAACCGGGACGGCTTCCGTGAAGAGAACCTGATCCCTGTTACCAGAAGCGTCCCGAAGACATTCCGGAAAAATAGACGCAGCATTATAGCGGCATCGCTGGAATGAGTCGAGGACGCTAACTCACCACTTTTCAGCAGGTTTGCTGCTTTTTTGAGCCAGGGATCGCGTTTTTCGCTAAATAACAGAAAAAACGGCCCGCAGGCCGTTTTAGAGAAGGGAGGTCAGGCGAGTGTACCGGCACCACGGCAGTTAGGCGAAGCCAGTACGGTATCCTGCAATCCTTCCCACTCTTTCAGTGTGTAAGTATGCAGGGCTAAAGCATGAACGCTGCCCGCTAATTCAGCCGCCAGCTCGCCATAAATTAAGCGATGACGCGCCAGAAAGCGCTGGCCTGCAAAACAGTCGCTGACAATGACCACTTTGAAGTGACTTTCTGAGCCGGCAGGAACGTTGTGCCGGTAGCTTTCGTCATGCACTTCCAGATGAGCTGGCTGAAATGCCACACGCAGCTTTTCTTCTATTTGTTCGCGGATCATGGCTATTACTCCTCAATGGCGAGCGCTGTGCCCCATCTCATTCAATCTTAGTCGCTTTTAGTGCGCTTACCCGTCAGCAGAGGCTAAATATTGCATTTTATGTCAGCCCGCCTCCGACGCGCATAATAACGTAGCTGAAACGAACAGCAAACTAACCTGTCAGAGAAGGGGCTTAAAACGGTTTCAGACACAATTTCACCGGCAACAGGGCTTTTTTCACTGCCGGGCAATGCTATGATGCCTCCAGTTTTTGCAAACCAACCCCCTGACACCAACGAGAAAAAGTATGTTGAAAAAACTGTTATTCCCACTGTTGGCTGCGTTCATTTTAGCCGGCTGTGCAACCAGCAATAATACCCTGACAATCCAGCCTAAAATTCAGTTGCCACAGCAGGACCCGGGCCTGATGGGCGTAACCGTCAGCATCAACGGTGCCGACCAGCGTAAAGATCAGGCGCTGGCAAAAGTAAACCGTGATGGTCAGCTAGTGACCTTAACACCTTCGCGCGATCTGCGTTTCCTGCTGCAGGAAGTGCTGGAGAAGCAGATGACCGCTCGCGGTTATATGGTTGGTCCTAATGGCGCGGTAGACCTTCAGATTGTGGTTAACAACCTCTATGCTGACGTGACGCAGGGCAATGTGCGCTATAGCATCACCACCAAAGCGGACATTTCGATCATTGCGACCGCAAAAAACGGCAACAAACAGGTTAAAAACTACCGCCAGACTTACAGCGTAGAAGGCGCGTTCAACGCCAGTAACCAGAAGATCACCAACGCGGTTAACTCCACCATGAGCGATGTGATCGCGGATATGGCGCAGGACACCAGCGTCAACGACTTCATCAAGCAAAACGCCCGTTAACACCCTCTCTCTTCTGCCCTGCCTTGTGCAGGGCATTTTGTTATCTGCAGGATCCGCATGAACCACTACCTTCGCCTCTTCAGCCAGAAAAACGCCGCCGTATTGTTGCTCCTTGGGTTCGCTTCGGGATTGCCGCTGGCACTGACATCGGGCACGTTGCAGGCGTGGATGACGGTGGAAAATGTCGATTTAAAAACCATTGGCTTCTTTTCGCTGGTCGGCCAGGCCTACGTCTTTAAATTTCTCTGGTCACCCATGATGGACCGCTATACGCCGCCGTTTCTGGGCCGCCGCCGCGGCTGGTTGCTGCTCAGTCAGCTGGCGCTGGTGGGGGGGATTTTCGCGATGGGATTTCTGCAACCAGGACGCGATCTGACCCTGATGGCCGCGCTGGCGGTGCTGATCGCTTTCTGCTCCGCCTCTCAGGATATTGTCTTTGATGCCTGGAAAACGGATATCCTGCCACCTGAAGAACGTGGCAGCGGTGCCGCGATTACCGTGCTGGGTTATCGTCTGGCGATGCTGATTTCAGGCGGACTGGCGTTGTGGCTGGCTGACCGCTATCTGGGCTGGCAGGCAACCTACTGGCTGATGGCGCTGATGATGGTGCCGGGTATTATCGCGACGCTTGCGGCCAGCGAGCCCGACACACGCATCTCTACCCCACATTCGCTGCGTCAGGCGGTTGTTGATCCCCTTAAGGATTTTTTCCAGCGTAACAACGCCTGGTTGCTGATTACCCTGATTATTCTTTACAAGCTGGGCGATGCATTCGCCGCCTCGCTGACCACCACCTTTTTGATTCGTGGCGTCGGCTTCAATGCCGGTGACGTCGGCCTGGTCAACAAGACGCTGGGCCTGCTGGCGACGATTATCGGGGCGCTCTATGGCGGTGTTCTGATGCAGCGTCTGAGTCTGTTCCGGGCACTGATGATTTTCGGCGTGCTGCAGGCAGTCTCAAACTTTGGTTACTGGCTGCTGGCGGTGACCGACAAACAATTGTGGAGTATGGCCAGCGCGGTTTTTGTTGAAAACCTGTGCGGCGGCATGGGCACGGCGGCCTTCGTGGCCCTGTTAATGACCCTTTGCAACAAATCCTTCTCTGCAACACAGTTTGCCCTGCTGTCGGCGCTCTCAGCCGTTGGTCGGGTCTATGTTGGCCCGGCTGCGGGCTGGCTGGTTGAACTCTGGGGCTGGCCAACATTTTATGCTTTTACGGTATTTGCGGGACTGCCTGGGCTGCTACTGCTGACTTTTTGTCGACACACACTGAATCAGGTCGAGCAAAGTGGCAATTTCCTCACACGAAGCTACTATCCTCATGGTTATCGCTGGACTAATCGTCTGTTTGCAGCCGGATGCGGCGTACTGGCTCTCTGGCTGGTAGCGCTGGCACTGAACGCACTGGGACTGACTGCGCTGGCACCGCTGCTGACCCGCCTGTTCGAGCTGGGCATGACCCTCTCCTTACTGGCGGTGCTTGCCGGGGTGTTGCTGGACTACCGGGCGCTGAAGAAAACGCCGGTGTTACCTGCATCAGATGCTTAAGTAAAATCGATAGGTTAACGAACGGCGACTTATTTTATGCCATGCCGATAAGTCGCCATCATTTATCATCGCGTGTTATTTTTAAAAAATAAGAATATGACCTGAGGAGGCGTAGCGGAAATACTAAAAACCGGTGAGCAATTACTTTAGTTAAATTTCATCGCGCAAATGATGCAGACTTGTTAAATATTTGGGAGTTAAAAGTAAGGGTTATTCCTTTCCCTGATTTTTTTACGGTTACTTCCATTGGTTTTTGTTATATTGATGCCAACTGCTTGTCTGCGTTAATTATTTGTCACCTGGCGCAACATCTGTGACACCCTTAGCAAAAGGTGTCAACACGTATCTGACACATCCTTAAGCTGGTTTACACTGCATAAACCTTCCCGTAAAATGCGCGCACACTTAAACGACAATAGAGCCCTTTGTCATTGAGGTCGTTAAATGAGACTCAGTAAATACAATAAAAGTTTGGGGATTTTGTCATTAATTGCAGGCACTTTATTAATGAGTGGCTGCGATAGTGCATTGTTAAATCCCAAAGGACAGATTGCACTGGAGCAACGTTCGCTGATACTGACTGCCTTTGGCCTGATGTTGATCGTCGTGATTCCCGCAGTCCTGATGGCCGTGGTGTTTGCCTGGAAATATCGGGCATCCAACACGAATGCGAAGTACAGCCCTAACTGGTCACACTCTAACAAAGTGGAAGCCGTGGTCTGGACCATTCCGATCCTGATCATTATCTTCCTCAGTGTGCTGACCTGGAAATCGACCCACGCACTGGAGCCCAGCAAACCGCTGCAATCTGATGTGAAACCGGTTGAGATCGATGTGGTTGCACTGGACTGGAAATGGTTGTTCATTTACCCGGAGCAGGGTATTGCGACCGTGAACCAGATTGCCTTCCCGGCAAACACTCCGGTGAACTTCAAAATTACGTCTAACTCCGTCATGAATTCTTTCTTCATCCCAACGCTCGGCAGCCAGATTTATGCGATGGCTGGTATGCAGACCAAACTGCATCTGATTGCGAATGAGCCGGGAATTTTCGACGGTATCTCTGCGAACTTCAGTGGTCGTGGTTTCTCTGGCATGAAGTTTAAAGCCATTGCAACCAAAGACGATGCGGAATTCCAGCAGTGGGTGGCTAAAGTTAAAGCAGCCCCTAACACGCTGACTACTATGGATGATTTCGAGAAAGTGGCTGTGCCAAGCGAAAATCACCCGGTGGAATATTTCTCTTCAGCTGATCCTAAATTGTTCATGCAAGTCATCGACAAGTTCAAGATGAGCCACGGGAAAATGGACATGCCACAGCATGAAGGTATGGACATGAGTCACGCCGCTTCCGCGGGAGCCGAGGAATAATACGATGTTCGGAAAATTAACACTTGATGCAGTGCCGTACCATGAGCCGATTATCATGGTTACGGTTGCCGCTATCCTGATAGGTGGTGCGGCGCTGGTCGCTGCGATTACCTATTTTGGTAAGTGGAAATATCTGTGGTCTGAATGGCTGACGTCAATCGACCACAAACGCCTGGGTATCATGTACATCATCATGGCATTCGTCATGCTGATTCGTGGTTTCGCTGATGCCATTATGATGCGTACCCAGCAGGTTATGGCTTCGGCCGGTGAAGCGGGCATTCTGCCACCGCACCACTACGACCAGATCTTTACCGCGCACGGCGTGATTATGATCTTCTTCGTGGCGATGCCTTTCGTGGTTGGCCTGATGAACATCGCCGTTCCGTTGCAGATTGGTGCACGTGACGTCGCGTTCCCGTTCCTGAACAACCTGAGCTTCTGGTTTACTGCGGTCGGTGTGATCCTGGTTAACCTGTCGCTGGGCGTGGGCGAGTTCGCACAGACCGGCTGGCTGGCTTATCCGCCGCTTTCCGGCGCGGAGTACAGTCCCGGCGTCGGGGTCGATTACTGGATCTGGAGCCTTCAGCTTTCAGGTATTGGTACGACCTTAACCGGTATTAACTTCTTCGTGACTATCCTGAAGATGCGCGCACCGGGCATGAGCCTGTTCAAAATGCCGGTCTTTACCTGGACCGCGCTGTGCACCAACGTCCTGATCATCGCTGCGTTCCCGGTTCTGACCGTGACCCTGGCGCTGTTGACCCTTGATCGTTATCTCGGCTTCCATTTCTTCACCAATGAAATGGGCGGGAACATGATGATGTACGTCAACCTGATCTGGGTCTGGGGCCATCCGGAAGTGTATATCCTGGTACTGCCGGTGTTTGGTGTGTTCGCAGAGATTACCGCGACCTTCTCCAAAAAACGTCTGTTTGGTTATACCTCTCTGGTGTGGGCGACCATCGCCATTACCGTGCTGTCGTTTATCGTCTGGTTGCACCACTTCTTCACCATGGGTGCAGGTGCCAACGTTAACGCCTTCTTCGGTATCATGACGATGATCATCGCGATTCCGACCGGGGTTAAAATCTTTAACTGGCTGTTCACCATGTATCAGGGCCGCATTCAGATGCACTCTGCCATGTTGTGGACCGTTGGCTTCCTGGTAACCTTCTCTGTAGGGGGTATGACCGGCGTACTGCTGGCCGTTCCGGGCGCTGACTTTATTCTGCATAACAGCCTGTTCCTGATTGCTCACTTCCACAACGTTATCATCGGTGGTGTGGTCTTCGGTTGTATGGCAGGCGTGACCTACTGGTTCCCGAAAGCATTCGGCTTCACCCTGAACGAAACCTGGGGTAAGCGCGCATTCTGGTTCTGGATCATTGGCTTCTTCGTTGCCTTTATGCCGCTGTACGCACTGGGCTTCATGGGCATGACCCGTCGTCTGAGCCAGGATATCGATCCACAGTTCCACCCTCTTCTGGTGGTTGCGGCGGTCGGTGCTGGTCTGATTGCAATGGGTATCCTGTGTCAGCTGACCATGTTCTACGTTTCAGTACGTGACCGTGATCAGAACCGTGATGTGACAGGTGACCCGTGGGGCGGTCGTACGCTGGAGTGGGCAACCTCTTCACCACCACCGTTCTATAACTTTGCTGTCATCCCACATGTGCATGAGCGTGATGCTTTCTGGGAAATGAAAGAGAAAGGCGAAGCGTACAAACAGCCGGCATCTTATGAAGAGATTCATATGCCGAAAAACAGTGGTGCTGCAATCGTCATCTGCGCATTCGCTACTGTAATGGGCTTCGCGCTGATCTGGCATATCTGGTGGATGGCTGGTCTTTCCTTCCTCGGCATGATCGTTACCTGGATCGTGAAGAGCTTCGACGAAGACGTGGATTACTACGTTCCGGTTGCTGAAGTTCAGAAGATTGAAAACCAGCACTTTGACGAAATCAGCAAAGCAGGTCTGAAATAATGTCAACTGAAACTCTTAAACATCACCACGACGCCCATGCGGAGCATGGGCATCACGATGCAGGAGCCAATAAAGTCTTTGGCTTCTGGATCTACCTGATGAGTGACTGCATTATCTTCGCAACCCTGTTTGCGACCTATGCTGTCATGGTCAACAACACTGCCGGTGGCCCGGCAGGTAAAGATATCTTTGAGCTGCCGTTTGTTCTGGTAGAAACCGCCCTGCTGCTGTTGAGTTCGATCACTTACGGCATGGCTGTTATCTCCATGAACAAGGAGCAAAAAGGTGCCGTTATCGGCTGGCTGGCGCTGACCTTCCTGTTCGGTCTGGGCTTCATCGGGATGGAAATCTATGAATTCCATCACCTGATTGCTGAAGGCTTTGGTCCGGATCGCAGTGGCTTCCTGTCTGGCTTCTTTACGCTAGTCGGTACTCACGGTCTGCACGTGACCTCCGGTCTGATCTGGATGCTGGTTCTGATGTTCCAGGTTTCTAAACGTGGCCTGAACGCGACTAACCGCACCCGTATCATGTGTCTGAGCCTGTTCTGGCACTTCCTGGACGTGGTCTGGATTTGCGTCTTCACCGTTGTTTACCTGATGGGAGCCATGTAATGAGTCATTCTGTTAACGAACATGGCGCTTCACACGGTAGCGTGAAGTCCTACATGATCGGCTTCATCCTCTCTATCATCCTGACGGCCATCCCGTTCTGGATGGTAATGGATGGCAGTGCATCTCACGGTACTATCCTCGGTGTTGTTCTGGTTTGTGCGGTAATCCAGGTGCTGGTTCACCTGGTCTACTTCCTACACTTAGACAGCAAATCTGAGGGTGGCTGGAACATGGTAGCCATTGTTTTCTCGGCCATCATCATCCTGATTGTCGTAGTGGGCTCACTGTGGATCATGTGGAACCTCAACTACAACATGATGCCTCACTAAAGAGTCACGCGTAATGTTTAAGCAATACCTGCAAGTTACAAAACCAGGAATTATTTTCGGGAATTTAATTTCTGTGATCGGCGGATTTCTGTTGGCTTCCAAAGGCAACACAGATTACGCCCTGTTTCTCATCACCCTGGTGGGCGTGTCACTGGTGGTTGCATCGGGTTGTGTTTTCAACAACGTGATTGACCGCGACATTGACATCAAGATGGAGAGAACCAGGAATCGGGTGCTGGTAAAAGGCCTCATCTCCGCGAAAGTAAGCCTGGTTTATGCCACTGTGCTGGGTATTGCCGGCTTTGCGTTGCTCTACTTCGGTGCTAATCCGCTGGCCATGTGGCTGGCGGTGATGGGCTTCGTGGTGTACGTGGGTATCTACAGTCTTTACATGAAGCGTAATTCCGTTTACGGAACGCTGATTGGCAGTCTGTCAGGTGCTGCGCCGCCGGTTATCGGCTACTGTGCAGTCTCTAACCAGTTTGATGCTGGTGCGTTAATCCTGCTGGCGATCTTTAGCCTGTGGCAGATGCCGCATTCGTACGCGATTGCTATCTTCCGCTTTAAAGATTATCAGGCAGCGAACATCCCGGTTCTGCCGGTGGTGAAAGGCATTTCCGTGGCTAAGAATCATATTACGCTCTATATTCTGGCGTTTATGATTGCCACGCTGATGCTGACGCTGGGTGGCTACGCGGGTTACAAATATCTGGTTGTGGCTGCTGCGGTCAGCGTCTGGTGGCTGGGCATGGCGTTATCGGGTTACAAAACCGCAGATGACCGTGTCTGGGCACGCAAGCTGTTTGTCTTTTCTATCGTGACCATCACCGCGCTGAGCGTGATGATGTCGGTAGATTCGCTGGCTCCGGCTTCAAAGGACCTGCTGACTTACGTCTGGTAACTGGCACCGATACAGCATGAAAAGGGCGCGATTATCGCGCCCTTTCTTTTTGTTACCACTGCTTAAAAACTATTGTTTTACCCGCCCTGCCCCGCCACCTAGAATAAAAGCAGCACATTAACAGAGGTTGGAATGAACGATAATAAAATGACTCCGGTGGAGCTGCGCGCCACATGGGGCCTCGGTACGGTCTTTTCCCTGCGCATGCTGGGAATGTTTATGGTCCTGCCGGTACTGACCACTTATGGCATGGCATTACAGGGCGCAAGTGAAACCTTAATCGGTCTGGCGATTGGCATCTATGGCCTTGCTCAGGCAATCTTTCAGATTCCTTTTGGTCTGCTCTCCGATCGCATCGGCCGTAAGCCGTTAATTGTCGGCGGACTGTTGTTGTTTGTTCTGGGCAGCGTTATCGCCGCCTGCACCGACTCCATCTGGGGCATTATTCTGGGTCGTGCGCTGCAGGGTTCAGGCGCGATTGCGGCTGCCGTAATGGCCCTGTTATCCGATTTAACCCGTGAGCAGAACCGCACCAAAGCAATGGCGTTTATCGGCATCAGTTTTGGCGTGACCTTCGCGATTGCTATGGTTGTCGGCCCGATTGTTACGCACGCGCTGGGTCTGCATGCGCTGTTCTGGATGATTGCGATTCTGGCGTCGCTGGGTATCGTGATTACCCTGCTTGTGGTGCCGTCCGCTTCCCATCATGTCCTGAACCGTGAATCGGGTATGGTGAAAGGCAGCTTCCGCAAAGTATTGGCTAACCCGCGTCTGGTAAAGCTCAATATCGGTATTTTCTGCCTGCATGTTCTGCTGATGTCGAGCTTTGTGGCGTTACCCGGACAGTTTGAGCAGGCTGGATTCCCGGCCCCCGAGCATTGGAAAGTTTATCTTTCCACTATGCTTATCGCCTTTGCCGGCGTGGTGCCGTTTATTATTTATGCCGAAGTGAAGCGTCGTATGAAGCGCGTGTTTGTCGGCTGCGTCGGGATGATTGTCATTGCTGAGATTGTACTGTGGGGCGCGGAAGGTCATTTCTGGACGCTGGTCGTGGGTGTTCAGCTCTTCTTCTTCGCCTTTAATCTGATGGAAGCCATCCTGCCTTCACTGATCAGTAAAGAGTCCCCTGCAGGTTATAAAGGTACGGCGATGGGGATCTACTCCACCAGCCAGTTCCTGGGTGTGGCCGTTGGTGGCAGTATGGGTGGCTGGGTATTTGGTCATTTCGATGCTCAGACCGTGTTCCTGGTTGGCGCGATGGTGGCTGCGGCCTGGCTGTTTGTCAGCATGACGATGCAGGAGCCGCCTTATGTCAGTAGCCTGCGCATCGTGCTGAGTGATGCGGCTCTGGCTGTGCCAAATCTGGAGCAGCGCCTGAAAGCGCAGCCTGGCGTTAACTCCGTGTTTATCGTGCCGGAAGAGAAAAGCGCGTATATCAAAATTGATAGTAAGGTCACCAGCCGCCCTGAACTGGAAGCGCTGCTGGGGAGTTGCTAGCTTAAAAAAGTTTGGTGATAACGTCAGCTCGTTTCGCTTCAGGATCGAGCTGGCGCAGGGGGCAAGGTCAGATCGGAAAGTCGCAAATGTCGCCATCCATGGCGCGGGACGCTTTCCTCCTCTGGCCGTATTCCCTTCGCCTCCTAAGCTTTTGAGTTGCTGAATGGTTCACCCGCATTTAAGTTTCTAAGCAACCTCCAACCCGCATAACCATTCTTACAGACAACTCAGAAATTCATAGCGATGGGAGCCTGTGCCTGTAGCAAAGCATCGCGGGCCATGGATGGCCCGCGCTGAGCCGCCATGGATGGCGCTTTTGCGTCTTTGCGAAAGGCACAGGCTCCCTGAGCAAGTGCGTGATCGCACAGACGCCCTACAGCTCACACCCACTTCTTCAAAGAGATGCAAGCCAGCACACGATGCCACTGACGTCACAAACCACGCCTTTATTCATACGGCTCACAAATTTGGAACGATGCAGCGCTGCTCCTGCCAGAAAACAAAAAACCCGGCATTAGCCGGGTTTATATCACTGCATTCATGCTGAAAACTCAGCCAATCCCGCTTAATCGCGGAAGTTTTTAAACTGGAACGGCTGGCCCAGATTACTGCCGCGCACGATCGCCATCGCGCCCTGCAAATCATCACGTGCTTTGCCGGTCACACGCAATGCTTCACCCTGAATCTGGGTCTGCACTTTCAGCTTGCTGTCTTTAATCAGCTTCACCAGCTTCTTCGCGACGTCGCTTTCAATGCCTTTCTTCAGTTTGGCATCGACCGCCCAGCTTTTGCCACTATGCTCAATCTCTTCGGGCACCTCTAAGGCGCCGCCTTCAATCCCGCGCTTCAGTAACTTCTCACGCAAAATATCGACCAGCTGCTTAACCTGAAAATCAGACTCGCTGGTGATCTTGATGGTTTCATTCTTTTCGTTGAGCTCAAACTCGGCGCTCACGTTGCGGAAATCGAAGCGGGTAGACACTTCACGGTTGGCATTCTCCACCGCATTGCGAATTTCCTGCAGATCGACCTCTGAAACGATATCGAAAGATGGCATCTCTTCTTCTCCTGACGCTAAAGTGACATGCATAATACGCGTCTTAAGGTGCTAAATAAAATCAGGCTGCACACAACGCTATAATGAAAGTGTGACAATGAATAATAGATGGATAGCCCGCCAGCGGGAGGCAGCATGAAAATTACCGTGTTAGGTTGCGGTGCGCTGGGACAGGTCTGGCTGACAGCACTGGCCCGCCAGGGACATGAGGTACAGGGATGGTTGCGGGTGCCGCAGCCCTACTGTTCAGCCAATGTGGTTGACCCACAAGGCAACATATCGAACCGCACGTTTATTGCCAATGATCCGCTCTTTCTGGCGGAAAGCCAGCTGCTGCTCGTCACGCTCAAAGCCCCGCAGGTCTCGCCTGCGGTGAAAAACCTGGAGAGCGTGCTGCAGAAGAACTGCCCGGTGCTGCTGCTGCACAACGGCATGGGGACGCTTGAAGAGCTGAAAGGGCTGACTCAGCCACTGCTGCGCGGCGTCACTACCCATGCGGCGATGCGCGATGGCACCGTCATCAAACACATTGCCAGTGGTATCACCCATATCGGCCCCGGCAACCGTAAAAGCGCCGCTTATAGCGATCTCGCCGATATCCTGCACCCTGCCCTGCCCGACGTTGCCTGGCATGACAATATCCGGGCCGCCTGCTGGCGCAAACTGGCCGTCAATTGCGTCATCAACCCGCTCAGCGTGGAATATGCGTGTCAGAACGGTGCACTGCGTGCTTATCCGGAACAGATCGCGCAACTGTGTGAAGAGATCAGTTGGGTCATGGAGCGCGAAGGCCAGAGCATAGCCAGTGAAAGCCTTCAGGACATCATCTTCGACGTGATTGAAAGCACTGCGGCCAACACCTCTTCAATGCTGCAGGATGTTCGCGCGCAACGGCTCACCGAAATCGACTATATCAGCGGCTTTCTGCTGCGCCGCGCCCGGACGCACGGCCTGGTGCTGACGGAGAACACCCGTCTGTATGACATTGTAAAACGCAAGGAGTCCCATTATGACCGCGAACGCATCGGTGCTGGTTTGCCTGGCACATGGCAGTGAAGAAACCGAAGCTGTCACCACTATCGACCTGCTGGTTCGGGCCGGGCTAAACGTTGTTACCGCCAGCGTCGAAAGCGATGGCAGCCGGGAGATCGTCTGCTCTCGCGGTGTGCGTCTGCTGGCTGACGTCACACTGGTTGAAGTCGCCGACAATGACTTCGCCGCCATCGTCCTGCCTGGTGGCCTTAAAGGGGCTGAGACTTTCCGTGACAGTCCGCTGTTAGTCGAAACGGTGCGTCAGTTTCATCTCAATGAGAAAATTGTCGCCGCGATATGCGCAGCGGCAGGCACCGTATTGATCCCCCACGATCTCTTCCCGGTCGGTAACATGACCGGATTCCCCGGCTTAAAAGAGACCATTCCGGCAGATAAGTGGATGGAGCGCCGTGTCGTCTGGGATCCGCGCGTTAATCTGCTGACCAGTCAGGGACCCGGCACGGCAATGGATTTTGCGCTGAAGCTGATTGATCTGCTGGTGGGAAAAGAGATGGCGCGCGAGGTTGCCGCACAGCTGGTGCTGGCTCCCGGCATTTATGACTATCAGGCTTAAATACTAAGGCTTAAAACGAGAAAGCCAGTCAGTCCTGAACAGGTGCTGACTGGCTCTGAAACGTGACTACGGGCGGTAAACTTTAACGTTTTTAAAGCCCTGTTCGTGCAGATAGAGCGCCTGCAGACGGCTCATCACACCACGGTCGCAGTAGAGCAGCCAGGTGCGATTCTGATCGAGATCGCCAAACTGCGTACTGAGTTTATAGAACGGCAGCGATTTCACTTCCGTCGCGTTTAGCGTCAGAGGCTTCTCTTCCTGCTCATCGATAGATCGGATATCCAGCACCACATCGTTCTCACTCAGCAAGGCGACGGTCTCAACTTCCACCACCTCCTCTTCTGTCTGCTCAGCGATGGTGCGGATATCGACGTTGGTCGCTTCTTCGATAACCCGATCGAGAATCGTGAAGTCGAAATTCTGCTCTTCCGCCTCAATCTTCGCTTTCACCGCCTTCACGGTCGGGCTTTTTGAGATCACGCCGCAATATTCCGGCATGGTGCTGGCGAAATCTTCGGTGCCGATTTCACGGGCAATTCGGATAATGTGCTCTTTGTCATGAGAGATCAGCGGACGCAGAATCAGCGTATCCGACGCGTTATCGATCAGACGCAGGTTGGTCAGCGTCTGGCTCGACACCTGGCCTACCGCTTCACCGGTGACCAGTGCCTGTACGCCGTAGCGCTCAGCAATCGTCGAGGCAGCCCGCACCATCATGCGTTTCAGCACTACGCCCATCTGGCCGTCATCCACTTTCTCGAGGATCTCACCGACGACCGGCTCAAAATTGATCGCTACAAAGCGTACGCGGTGTGAGCGACCAAAACGATTCCACAGATAGTGCGCAACCTGACGGACGCCAATCTCATGGGCGGCTCCACCAAGGTTAAAGAAGCAGTAATGCACACGGCTGCCGCGACGCAGCAGCATATAGCTGGAGACGCCGGAGTCGAAACCGCCGGAAATCAGCGACAGCACATCTTCCTGCGTGCCAATCGGGAAGCCACCCAGGCCTTCGTAGCGCGCAGTTACCAGCGTCAGACGATTCTCTTCAACTTCCAGATTCACCGTCACGTCCGGATTTTTAAGCTGCACGCGGGCGCTTTCGATATGCTGGTTCAGACCGCCGCCTACATAGCGCTCCACATCCTGCGAACTGAAGCTATGCTTGCCACGACGCTTAACACGCACACAGAAACTCTTTCCTTCCAGACTGTCGCGATACTGCGCTAACGTCTGTTCAAAGATGTGATGAATATCCGTGTACTCGCGATCTTCGACCGCTAAAACGTGATGAATACCGGGAATGCGGGCGAGCTCATCGGGAATAATGTCCGCCAGCGCTGCATTTTTTGACCGCACTTCAATGTGATCCCAGTAGCGCACAACGGCGATGTCGTCGCTGACGGTTTTCAGGACGTTGCGAATATTGCTGGCAAGAATCTTGATAAAGCGCAAACGCACCGACGGACTCTTGATGGTGATTTCAGGAAATAACTTGATGATAAACTTCATGGCGACACAGCTTCGTTGGGCAAATAAGTGCTAAAACAGGCGGCACTTAGCTGGTAAAATCACAAAATTGCGGGCTGCAATGCGCAACCGCATCCGAGGCGCGGGAGTATATCACCTTTGTCAGGTGACTGCTTCTTCATCAGCCGCCGCATTGATTATTTTGCTAATCATTGGGTCTCAGCTACCATGACCGATTGCGAGATAATGTCCCAACCGTGAGTCGACACGAAATATGCCGAAAAAAGCCGAACAGCCAGCCAGCTTTGAAACGTCATTGCAGCAGCTGGAGCAGATTGTCAGCCGTCTGGAAAGTGGTGAACTGCCGCTTGAAGAAGCCCTGAACGAATTTGAGCGCGGCGTGCAGCTGGCGCGAAATGGCCAGCAGACGCTGCAGCAGGCTGAACAGCGGGTTCGTATTCTGCTGAACGATGATAAAGAGGCCGACCTCACCGCTTTCACGCCGGAAAACGACTAATGGATTTCGCCCGATTACTCGACGTTTATCAGCAGCAGGTGAACGCTGCCCTGACGCGTTTTATAGAGCCACTTCCTTTTCAGAGTTCTCCTCTGGTGAATGCCATGCATTATGGGGCATTATTAGGCGGTAAACGCCTGCGTCCTTTTCTGGTCTACGCTACCGGTGAAATGCTCCACGCCGACCCGGCGAGTCTGGATGCGCCCGCCGCCGCGGTTGAATGCATCCATGCGTACTCTCTGATACATGACGATCTCCCTGCGATGGACGATGACGCACTGCGTCGCGGGCAGCCAACCTGTCACATTAAATATGGCGAAGATACGGCGATTCTGGCGGGCGACGCCCTGCAGACGCTGGCCTTCTCTATCCTGGCAGATGAAGCGATGCCGGGTGTCAGTGCCGAATACCGTCTGATGATGCTCTCCGAACTGGCTAAGGCCAGCGGCGTAGCCGGGATGTGTGGCGGACAGGCGCTGGATTTAGCGGCGGAAGGCAAATCTGTCGATCTGGACCAGCTTGAACAGATCCACCGCCACAAAACCGGTGCGCTGATCCGCTCAGCGGTCCGGTTAGGCGCGTTAACGGCAGGCGATGCGGGCCGTGAAGCGCTGCCGCTGCTCGACCGCTATGCTGAGGCTATTGGTCTCGCGTTTCAGGTGCAGGACGACATTCTCGATGTCGTAGGCGATACGGCCGTGATCGGAAAACGCCAGGGTGCCGATCAGGATCTGGGAAAAAGCACCTATCCTTCATTGTTAGGCCTTGAAAATGCCCGTGCAAAAGCGCGGGATTTGTATCAGGAAGCTCTTGATGCTTTAGAATTGCTCGCTGCGCACTCTTATAACACTACAGCACTGCAGGCGCTGGCGAGCTTCATAATTGAACGCGACAAATAACTTCCATAATGAGTCTCTGATGAGTTTTGATATTGCTAAATACCCGACACTGGCGCTGGCAAACACGGTTCAGGAGCTGCGCGCCCTGCCCAAAGAGAAGTTGCCTGCGCTGTGTGATGAACTGCGTCAGTATCTGTTAGACAGTGTAAGCCGCTCCAGCGGCCATTTTGCGTCGGGTCTGGGCGTAGTCGAACTGACGGTCGCGCTGCATTATGTCTATAACACCCCCTTTGACCATCTGGTGTGGGATGTGGGTCATCAGGCTTATCCGCATAAAATTCTGACCGGGCGCCGCGATCGCATCGGCACCATTCGTCAGAAAAATGGCGTGCACCCGTTTCCGTGGCGCGGTGAAAGTGAATATGACGTCTTAAGCGTTGGACACTCATCGACCTCGATCAGTGCCGGTCTCGGCATGGCCGCGGCGGCTGAACGTGAAGGCCAGGGCCGTCGCACCGCCTGTATTATCGGCGATGGCGCCATCACGGCGGGCATGGCGTTTGAAGCGATGAACCATGCCGGTGATATCAAGCCAGACATGCTGGTCATCCTTAACGACAACGAGATGTCGATCTCTGAAAACGTCGGTGCGCTGAATAACCGCCTGGCGCAGATCCTGTCAGGTAAAACCTACGCGCGACTGCGCGAAGGCAGCAAGCGTGTGCTGACCAGCCTGCCGCCGATTAAAGAGCTGGTAAGACGCACCGAAGAACACCTCAAAGGCATGGTCGTGCCGGGTACGCTGTTTGAAGAGCTGGGCTTTAACTACATCGGCCCGGTTGACGGCCACGATGTGCTGACGCTGGTGAATACGCTGAGCAACATGCGCAGCCTGAAAGGGCCGCAGTTCCTGCATATCATGACGAAGAAAGGCAAAGGCTACGCGCCGGCAGAGGAAGATCCGATTGCCTGGCACGCCGTGCCTAAATTTGACCCGGCAATTGGCGAACTGCCAAAAAGTGCGGAAGGTCTGCCGAGCTACTCCAAAATCTTTGGTAACTGGCTGTGCGAAATGGCTGCCGACGATCCGAAGCTGATGGCGATTACCCCGGCGATGCGTGAAGGCTCCGGCATGGTGGCCTTCTCCCGTGAGTTCCCTAAACAGTATTTTGATGTGGCAATCGCCGAGCAGCATGCGGTGACCTTCGCAGCGGGTATGGCGATTGGCGGCTACAAACCGATTGTTGCCATCTACTCGACGTTCCTGCAGCGTGCCTATGATCAGCTGATTCACGACGTCGCCATCCAGAAACTGCCGGTCCTGTTTGCCATTGATCGCGGTGGTATTGTGGGTGCGGACGGTCAGACTCACCAGGGCGCGTTTGATCTCGCCTATCTGCGCTGTGTGCCGGATATGGTGATCATGACCCCAAGCGATGAGAATGAGTGTCGGCAGATGCTCTACACCGGCTATCACTATCAGGCTGGCCCAAGTGCAGTGCGCTATCCGCGCGGCACCGGTGTCGGTACACCGCTGGCACCCCTGCAGAGCCTGCCGCTGGGTAAAGCGGTCGTGAAACGCCAGGGTGAAAAGCTGGCAATTCTGAACTTCGGCACTCTGTTGCCAGAAGCCGCCGCCACAGCGGAAGCACTGAATGCGACTCTGGTCGATATGCGCTTTGTAAAGCCGCTGGATGAAGCGCTGATTGCTGAGCTCGCTGCCACGCACGACTCACTGATTACGCTGGAAGAAGGCGCAATCAAAGGCGGTGCAGGCAGTGGCGTGAATGAATTTATCATGGCGAAACGTCTGGCTGTTCCCGTGCTGAACATCGGTCTGCCGGATGAATTTATCCCGCAGGGTACGCAGGATGAAGTGCGTCATGACTATCTGCTTGACGCGGAAGGCATTCAGCAACAGATCGCCCGCTGGCTGGCGCAGTAACCTCCCTTCGCTGCGCTCCCCCTCAGGGAGCGCAACATCCTGCTATGCTGTAACCTTTGCACTTTCGCAGGAGCCTTCACCATGAATACGATTCAACTCGGTAGCACCGATCTGCAGGTGTCTCGTCTCTGTCTCGGTTGTATGACCTATGGCGAGCCAACGCGCGGCAACCACGCCTGGACGCTGCCAGAAGCGAGCAGCCGTCCACTGATTCAGCAGGCACTGGATGCAGGTATCAACTTCTTCGATACGGCTAACAGCTACTCTGATGGCAGCAGCGAAGAGATTCTGGGCCGGGCACTAAAAGATTTTGCCCGCCGTGAAGAGGTTGTTGTCGCCACCAAAGTCTATTTCCCCCTGACTAATCTTTCACAGGGCCTGTCGCGCAAGAATATCCTGCAATCCATTGATGACAGCCTGCAGCGCCTCGGCATGGAGTATGTCGATCTGCTGCAGATTCACCGCTGGGACTACAACACCCCGCTGGAGGAGACGCTGGAAGCGCTGCATGACGTCGTGCAGTCTGGCAAAGCCCGCTACATCGGTGCCTCGTCAATGCACGCCAGCCAGTTTGCTCAGGCGTTGCAGATGCAGTCTGAACAGGGCTGGCACCGCTTTGTCAGCATGCAGGATCAGTACAACCTGATTCAGCGCGAAGAGGAACGGGAAATGCATCCTCTCTGCCTGAAGGAGCAGATCGCCGTGCTGCCCTGGAGTCCGCTGGCGCGCGGCAAGCTGACCCGCCCGTGGGGTGAAAACACCGCGCGCTCTGCCTCTGACCAGGTAATGGCAAAGCTTTATGACAACACCGAAGAGAACGATGCCGCGATTGCAGAACGACTGGCGATGGTGGCGGAAGGTAAAGGCGTAACGCGGGCGCAGGTGGCCCTGGCCTGGCTGCTGAGCAAACCTGCCGTCACGGCACCGATTATTGGCGCGTCCCGTGCTGAGCAGTTTGACGATCTGGTTAAGGCGGTGGATGTCACGCTGAGTGACGAGGAAATTACCCTGCTGGAAGAGGTCTATCAGCCACATCAGGCGGTAGGATTCGAGTAAACCTGACGTGACGCCCTTCCCGGGCGTCACCTCTTATCAGGCGTTTAGCATGGCGGTTAAGCCGCCAGCCAGACCCCGATTCCATAGAGCATGGCAGCGGAAATCACGCCAGCAATAATGTCATCAACCATAATGCCCATGCCGCCATGCACATTGCGGTCAAACCAGCGAATCGGCCATGGCTTCCACATATCAAGAATACGGAACAGCACAAAGCCCCCCAGCACCCATTGCCAGCTGTTGACCGGAATCGCCATCAGCGTAATCCACATGCCGATAAACTCATCCCAGACAATACTGCCGTGATCGTGTACGCCCATATCTTTGGCGGTGCGATGGCAGAGATAAACGCCGACGCAGATACCCACCAGCACCACCAGCGAATAGAGATCCTGCGGCAGGAAAGTCATCAGCCACCAGAATGGGATGGCCGCCAGCGATCCCATGGTGCCCGGCACAACCGGGCTTAATCCGCTGCCGAAACCGGTCGCCAGCAAATGCCAGGGATTGCTCATCCGCAGGCGACGTTTGGCCACGTCGTTATTTAGCATCAAAGTGATCAAACCCTTTGTGACGGAAGGTGGCGGGCTTGCCATTATCCAGCAGCGTCAAGCCTTCCGACTCCGGTGCTATTTGTCCGATGCAGGTATAAGGCACGCCCAGATGCCCCAGCGCCACATCCAGCGCGCCGCGATTAACCTCTGGCACAGTGAAGCAGAGTTCATAGTCTTCGCCGCCACTCAGCGCCCAGCGCAGTACCTGCTCAGGCTCGAAGTGGTCGCGCAGGGCCGCCGATAGCGGCAACGCATCCAGGTTAAGCCGCGCGCCGCAGCCGCTGGCTTTCAGCACATGGCCGAGATCGGAAATCAGACCGTCGGAAATATCCACCGCAGAAGAAGCCAGCGAACGCAGTGCCTGACCCTGCAGAATGCGCGGCATCGGACGCAGATGACGTTTAATCAGCGCTTCATGCACTGCCGGATCGTTGATGCGACAGTGATGCTGCAGCAACGCCAGACCCGCCGCGCTGTCACCCAGCGTACCGGTCACGAAGATCCAGTCGCCCGGCTTCGCGCCGGATCGTTTCAGGGCGCGGCCCTGCGGCAAAAGACCGTGAATCGCCAGCGTCAGACTCAGCGGGCCACGCGTAGTGTCACCACCCACCAGCTGCATATCGTAATATTCCAGCAGTTCAAACAGGCTTTCACTAAAGGCCGAGAGCCAGCTTTCATCGACCTGCGGCAACGTTAAGGCCAGCGTCAGCCAGGCGGGATCGGCGCCCATAGCAGCAAGGTCGCTGAGATTCACAGCCAGGGCTTTGTAACCCAGATCGGCAGGATGAATATCCCGTAAGAAGTGCACACCCGCGACCAGGGTATCGGTGCTGATCGCCAGCGTCTGTTTTTCCGGCACGCTAAGTAACGCACAATCGTCACCGATGCCGAGTTCGACATCACGGCGGCTGCGTGTTCTGCGGTTGAAGTAGCGTGCGATGAGTTCAAATTCACCACAAGACATAATTGCGTTCCGCTTAACCCTTAATGAAAAAAGGCCGGCAAGCCGGCCTTTTTGTTTATTTGCGAGTGGGTCGAATTTGTGGACCGGCTTTATCCAGCACGCCGTTAACAAATTTATGACTGTCTTCGGCACCGAAGACTTTCGCCAGCTCAATCCCTTCGTTGATGGCCACTTTATAAGGCACATCGTTACGTTTGCTCAGCTCATACAGCGAGATGCGCAGGATAGCTTTTTCTACCTGGCCCAGCTCTTCGAGCTGACGCGACAGATAGGGCTTCATCAGTCCATCCAGATACGCACTGTTGGTCGCCACACCGGACAGCAGTTCGCGGAAGTAGGTAATGTCGACGTCTTTGACGTCCTGTTCCGCCAGAAACTGGTATTCCACATCGGCAATGTCGTTATTCGACAACTGCCAGGAGTAAAGCGCCTGAACAGCGCACTCACGGGCGCGACGACGAGCAGCAGGTTTCACAAAATTCCCCTTACAAAAATCAGGCTTTAATGGCTTTCAATACGTTGATCATTTCGAGCGCAGTCAGAGCCGCTTCAGCACCTTTGTTACCCGCTTTGGTGCCGGCACGCTCAATGGCCTGCTCGATGCTTTCAGTGGTCAGCACGCCAAACGCGACAGGAATCTCGCTGTTCATGGCAACGCTGGCGATACCGGAGCTGGCTTCACCCGCCACATATTCGAAGTGGGCAGTGCCTCCACGAATGACGGTGCCGAGTGCGATAATCGCATCATATTTGCCGGAGTTAGCCAGCGCACGGGCTGCCAGAGGCAGTTCGTAGGCACCTGGCACCCAGACTACGGTGATATTGTCATCTTTGACCTGGCCGATACGTTTCAGGGCATCAACTGCGCCATCCAGCAGGCTGTCATTAATGAAGTTGTTAAAACGCGCAATAACGATGGCAACATTGGCCTCAGGCGTTGCAACAGCAGCTTCGATAACTTTCATACTTATCCTTTCAGGGGTTTGGTTAGCCCCGCGCAGGGGGGCGGATTCTATCATACTCTTGGGCGGCGTGCTCTCGCTTTTCCGACCGTGTTATTGGGGTGTCAGGGTCAGGCGTAAATCGTCACCGACCTGCCGGACGTCGCTGAAACGGAAGGCAGGCGCGTCAGCGAGCGAGCTGAGCCCCGGCAGCTGACACAGGCCACGTCCTTCATGACCCAACAGCTTAGGTGCCAGATAAACAATCAGTTCATCGACCAGCCCGGCCTGCAACAGCGCCCCGGCCAGTGAGGCACCCGCTTCAACCCAGACGCTGTTAATCTGTTTCTGTCCCAGCAGCATCATCATCGCCACCAGATCCAGCTGCTGTTCGCGCAGCGGCACGGCAATCTGCGTCACCTCAGCGGGCCAGTGCTGTTGATCCGGCTGATGACGCATCAGCCAGGTTTCGCCCGGCTGAGAAATGAGCCGATGTTGCGGCGTGACGCGATTCTGACTGTCAACAATCACCCGCACCGGCTGACGCAGTTGCTGTTCATCAAGCAGTGACTGGCTCTCCGGATCAAGTTCAGACCAGCGCACCGTCAGCGAGGGATCGTCCGCCAGCACCGTAGCGCTGCTGCTGAGGATGGCGGCGCTTTGCGCACGCAGACGCTGGACATCCCGGCGGGCCGCAGCCGACGTTATCCACTGGCTTTCACCGCTGGCCATTGCCGTGCGGCCATCCAGTGACGCGCCCAGCTTGAGCTGAATCCAGGGAAAGCCGGTGCGCATCCGCTTGAGGAAGCCGCGATTCAGCGCTTCCGCTTCCGGCATCATCAGGCCGTGGCTGACCGCAATGCCTGACTGATGCAGACGGTGCAGCCCGCGTCCTGCGACCTGCGGATTGGGGTCCTGCATCGCAGCCACAACACGGCTAACGCCAGCAGCAATCAGCGCATCACAACAGGGCGGTGTGCGACCATGATGGCTGCAGGGCTCCAGCGTGACATAGGCGGTTGCACCACGGGCTTTTTCGCCCGCCATGCGCAGGGCGTGAACTTCGGCATGCGGTTCACCGGCACGCTGATGCCAGCCCTCGCCTGCTACTTCGCCATCGCGCACAATCACGCAGCCGACATTGGGGTTCGGCATGGTCGTAAAACGACCGCGTCGCGCCAGTTCCAGCGCGCGCGCCATGTAAAGTTCATCCATGGTTTAATCCTGTAACCGGGCGATCTCTTCGCCAAAATCACGAATATCTTCAAAGCTGCGGTAAACTGAGGCGAAGCGAATATAGGCCACTTTGTCGAGCTTCTTCAGCTCATCCATCACCAGATTGCCAATCAGTTTACTGGGGATCTCACGTTCGCCAGTCGCGCGCAACTGCGTTTTAATATGGTTCACAGCGCTTTCAACCGCATCGGCACTCACCGGACGTTTCTCAAGCGCTTTCATCATCCCGCTGGCCATTTTGTCTTCATTAAAAGGCTCGCGCACATCATTGCTCTTCACCACGCGTGGCATCACCAGTTCCGCCACCTCAAAGGTGGTGAAGCGTTCATGACACATCAGGCACTGGCGGCGGCGACGCACCGAAGAGCCTTCACTAACCAGACGAGAATCAATCACTTTGGTGTCCACAGCGGAGCAGAATGGGCAATGCATGACGTTTCCTGACGCGAGAGTGATGGGTCTGACAGTGTAGCGCGAACTGCGAATCAACAAAATCTCTTCCGTGCCTTTACCGGGCTTCTCATCGCAGGATAAACGCGGCTAAATTTCGTCTGCGGCAAAAGGGACTACGCTTTAAGAGCTGCAAGTAAAATTTTCCACTAACACTCTGGAGGTTGTATGGGTCTGTTTAACTTTGTGAAAGAAGCCGGTGAAAAACTCTGGGACGCGGTAAACGGCGGAGATGACCAGAATAAAAAGCTGCAGGATCACATTAACAAGCTCGGCTTGCCTGACAGCGACAAGGTCGACGTCAAGGTCAATGGCGATACCGTGACCGTGACCGGAGATGGCCTGTCCCAGGAGCTGAAAGAAAAGATTCTGATTGCTGCAGGTAACGTTGCAGGCATCACGAAAGTTGAAGACAAGGTGACCGTGACAGATACCGCGGTCGAGTCAGAGCTGTACACCGTGAAAAAAGGCGATACGCTGAGCGCGATTTCCAAACAGGTTTACGGCAACGCTAACGAATATAACAAGATTTTCGAAGCGAATAAGCCAATGCTCTCGCATCCTGATAAGATCTATCCTGGCCAGGTTTTACGTATTCCAAAATAACGGACAAGGATAACTTATGAGCAGGATGGTTTGGATTCCGGTGGCGCTCTCTCTGGTAACGCTGAGCGGCTGCAGCACCACGGCAGGCAATCCGCAGGTCAAAGAGCTGCATCAGGAAGTGAGTCAGCTAAATCAGCAGATGCAGCACCTGACCACGCAGGCCAGTGCACTGGAAATCCAGGGACAGCTTAACAGTCAGTTGCAACAAGGCGCATGGCTGGTGCCGCAGGCGAAAACGCCAGTGGCTCTGCAAACCCAGCTCGGCACACTGCGACTGACGCTGTCGCCTGTGACCGCTGAAGCCAGCGGCTCGCGGGCAACCCTGACTGTGCGTTCAATGGACGACCGCCCTCTGCCCGCCCTGCATGCGACGGTGATCTGGGGTGAGCTCGACCCGGCGACCGGTAAACCTCTGAACAGCGACAGTCTGAGCCAGACCGTCACGGTGCCGGCCTCGTTGCTGCCCCAGCATTCGACCAGCATCCCGCTGCGGCTCAGTGGCCTGACACCGGAGCAATTGGGTTATGTCCGCGTGCACAACGTAACCGGGGATGCGCCGACTCAGACTTCCCCTGCCGCACCCGCTAACCCATAGCCGCGGTGCAAAAAAAACGGGCAGCCTGTTGGCTGCCCGTTTTTATTTCTGACGCGTGATTAAGGCAGGATAGAAGGCTGATCGGCGCCCTCTTTCTCGACTTTCTGCACCATCATATGTTCACGCTTCATGCCCAGCTTCAGCGCCAGCGCCGAAGAGACATAAATGGATGAAATCGTACCAATCGTCACACCAATCAGCATGGTCAGTGAGAAGCCTTTCAGCAACGCACCACCAAACACGAACAGGATGAGGATCATCGCCAGCGTCGTCAGCGAGGTAATCAGGGTACGGCTTAACGTCTGTGTCAGTGACACGTTCGTAATATCGTAAGAGCTGCCGCGACGGATCTTACGGAAGTTTTCACGAATACGGTCAGAGACCACAATTTTATCGTTAAGCGAGTAGCCAATCACCGACATCAGCGAGGCAACAATTGTCAGGTCGATTTCAATGCGGAACAGCGCCAGCAGGCCGCAGGTGATGATCACGTCATGCGCCAGCGCCAGCACGGTACCCAGCGCCAGACGCCACTCAAAGCGGAAACCGATATAGATCAGAATCGCAATCAGTGCAGACAGCAGCGCCATCGCACCCGCCTGCGCCAGGTCGCTACCCACACTCGGGCCAACGAACTCAATGCGCTTAACGGTCGCGTTTTGCTGGGTAGTCTGGTTAATCACCGACACCACTTTATTGCCTAACTCAGTACCCGCCGGGCCGGTCACCGGTGCCATACGCACCATGACGTCACGGCTGCTGCCAAAGTTCTGCACCAGCGGCTCGTCAAAGCCCGCTTTCACCAGATCACCACGCAGGACTTCAAGGTCGGCCGGTTTTTCCAGCGCGATCTCAATCACCGTACCACCGGTGAAATCGAGGCCCCAGTTAAAACCACGCACACCCACGATCGCAATCGCGGCAAGAATCAGCAGTCCTGAAATGATGAAGGCCAGCTTATCCCAGCGCATAAAGTCGACGACTTTACGCCCGTGGTTTAACTGCTCAATGTTATATTCCTGTGCCACAACGCACTCCTCAGATAGACAGCTTGTTGATGCGTTTGCCACCGTAAACCAGGTTAACAATGGCACGGGTACCGATAATCGCGGTGAACATTGAGGTCGCGATACCAATTGCGGTGGTAATAGCAAAGCCTTTGATCGAACCGGTGCCGACCGCGTAAAGAATGATAACTTTGATCAGGGTGGTCACGTTCGCATCGACAATACTGGAGAAGGCGCCTTTGTAGCCCTCATGAATTGCCTGCTGAACCGAGCGCCCGTTACGCAGCTCTTCTTTAATACGTTCGTTAATCAGTACGTTAGCATCGACTGCTACCGCCAGTGTTAACACGATACCGGCAATACCCGGCATGGTCAGGGTCGCACCAGGCAGCAGGGACATGACGCCGACAATCAGCACCAGGTTAACCAGCAGCGCACTCGTCGCAATCAGACCAAACTTCTTGTAGAACACCACCATAAAGAGGATCGAGGCGAGCAGACCCCACAGGCAGGCTTCCAGACCCTGAGTAATGTTTTGCTGACCCATGGTCGGCCCGATCGTACGCTCTTCCACAATCTGGATGGGCGCAATCAACGCACCGGCACGCAGCAGCAGCGACAGCTGACGCGCTTCGTTCGGGTTGTTGATACCGGTGATGCGGAAGCTGTTCCCCAGGCGAGACTGGATATTAGCGACGTTAATCACCTCTTCCTGTTTCACCAGAATTGAACGGCCGTTAGCATCTTTTTTACCGCTGTCCTTATACTCCACAAACAGGGTCGCCATCGGCTTGCCGATGTTGTCCTTGGTGAAGTTGGACATGATGTTACCGCCTGCGCTATCAAGTGAAATATTCACCTGTGGCTGGTTGTACTCATCCATGCTGGACGTCGAGTCGGTGATGTGGTCACCGGTCAGGATCACCCGCTTGTAGAGCACGACCGGCTGGCCATCACGCATGTCTTTAACTTCTGAGTCACCCGGAACACGGCCACTGGCCGCCGCAGTAGGATCTACGCTGGTGTTCACCAGACGGAATTCCAGCGTCGCGGTTGCGCCCAGAATCTCTTTGGCACGCGCCGTATCCTGAATACCCGGCAGCTCAACCACGATGCGATCGGAGCCCTGACGCTGAACCAGTGGTTCCGCCACGCCAAGCTGGTTTACACGGTTACGCAGAATCGTAATGTTCTGCTGAACCGCATATTCACGCGCTTCGCTGAGACGGGCATCGCTCATGGTGGCACGCAGCGCATCGCTGCCGCTGCTGTTGATCACCAGATCCTGATGACGCGAGGAGAGCCAGGAGATCGCCGCATCACGACTGGCAGCGTCACGGAAACGAATTTCCACGCCGTAGTTCGCGATTTTGTTGACGGTGGTATAAGGGATATTTTTGGTGCGCAGATCGCTACGCAGCGTGTCAGCATTCTGCTCCTGCAGCTTGCTGAGCGCGGTGTCCATGTCCACTTCCATCAGGAAGTGCACACCACCACGCAGGTCGAGACCGAGTTTCATCGGCTCTGCTGACAGCATGCTCAGCCAGCGCGGCGTGGCTGGCGCAAGGTTCAGCGCGACAACGTAGTTCTCACCCAGCGCTTTCATGATGGCTTCACGGGCGCGTAACTGCACATCCGTATTGTTGAAGCGCGCGGTAATCGCACCATTTTCCAGCGCAACAGATTTGCTCTGGATATTGTCTTGTTTTAATGCGGACTGAATTTGATCCAACGTCTGCTCACTGGCGGCGCTTCCGCGCGCACCAGTGATTTGAACGGCCGGATCCTCACCATACAGGTTGGGAAGCGCATAGAGCAGGCCGACGAGAATCACGACGACCAGCATCACATACTTCCACAAAGGATAACGATTTAACACGGCAGTTCCCTTAGGGAAGAAAGAATTACAGCGCCTTGATAGTGCCTTTAGGCAGCACGGCAGCGACGAAATCACGTTTAACGACGACTTCATTGGTGTCATTCAGCGCGATAGCGACGTATCCCGTGTCAGAGACTTTCGTTACGCGGCCTACCAGGCCACCGCTGGTCAGCACTTCATCACCCTTAGAGATGGAATCCATCAGCTTCTTGTGCTCTTTCGCACGTTTCTGCTGCGGACGCAGGATCATGAAGTAGAAAATCAGACCAAACACCACCAGCATGATCACCAGAGAATACGGACTTCCCTGAGACGGTGCGCCAGCTGCAGCCACGGCGTCAGAAATGAATAAGCTCATTAAATTTCCCTCATTGATGAATTATCAGACGTTAATGGCGGAACTTCTTTGCCCGTCCGTTGGTAAAACTCAGTTACAAAGTGTTCTAATTTACCCTCTTCAATGGCCTGGCGTAAACCTGCCATCAGACGCTGGTAATAGCGCAAATTGTGGATAGTGTTCAGACGCGCGCCCAGTATTTCGTTACAACGGTCGAGATGATACAAGTAGGCGCGGCTATAATTGCGACAGGTGTAACAATCACACTCCGCATCTAGCGGCGCAGTGTCATCTTTGTATCGGGCGTTGCGGATTTTCACCACACCCTCAGTCACAAACAGGTGACCATTTCGGGCATTACGGGTAGGCATCACGCAGTCAAACATATCGACACCGCGACGGACGCCTTCAACCAGATCTTCTGGCTTGCCGACACCCATCAGATAACGTGGTTTATCCTGCGGAAGCTGCGGACAGACGTGCTCAAGAATACGGTGCATGTCCTGCTTGGGCTCACCCACCGCCAGGCCGCCCACAGCGTACCCATCAAAGCCAATCTCTACCAGACCTTTCACCGAGACATCTCGTAAATCTTCGTAAACCGAGCCCTGGATAATGCCAAACAACGCATTTTTATTCCCCAGGCTGTCGAAACGATCACGGCTGCGTCGCGCCCAGCGCAGCGACATCTCCATGGAGCGTTTGGCATAGTCCCAGTCCGCCGGATAGGGCGTACATTCATCGAAGATCATGACGATGTCGGAACCGAGATCATACTGAATCTCCATCGATTTTTCCGGATCGAGGAAGATCGGGTCGCCATTGATCGGGTTACGGAAGTGAACGCCCGCTTCGGTGATTTTGCGGATGTCACCCAGGCTGAAGACCTGGAAGCCGCCGGAGTCGGTCAGAATCGGCCCTTTCCACTGCATAAAATCATGCAGATCGCCATGCAGTTTCATGATCTCCTGGCCCGGACGCAGCCAGAGGTGGAAGGTATTGCCCAGAATGATCTGTGCGCCAGTCTCCTGCACTTCTTCCGGCGTCATGCCTTTCACGGTGCCATAGGTGCCGACAGGCATAAACGCAGGGGTTTCCACCACACCGCGATCAAAAATCAGACGGCCACGGCGTGCGCGCCCGTCTGTAGTATCAAGTTCAAATTTCACAAAGCCCCCATTGGAGAAACAGTCCAATGTATACAACCTTCACGCTATTAAGGCGGTTCCGGCTATCGGTTAATAAATCAGTCGCCCACTTTTTCCAGCGGCGCCTGCGGATTTTTGCTGATAAACATCGCGTCACCATAACTGAAGAAACGATATTGCTCAGCCACGGCTGCGTGATACGCCGCCATGGTGTGCTGATAACCGGCAAACGCCGAGACCAGCATAATCAGCGTCGATTCGGGCAAATGGAAGTTGGTGATCAGCGCATCAATCACCTGATACTCATAGCCCGGATAGATGAAAATCTGGGTATCATCGAAGAACGGCGCAATCAGAGCATCCTGACTCGCTTTGGCGGCGCTCTCCAGCGAACGGACGGAGGTGGTGCCGACGGCGACCACCTTATTGCCGCGCGCTTTACAGGCCAGCACCGCGTCAACAACCTCCTGCGGCACTTCGGCATATTCTGCGTGCATGTGATGCTCTTCGATGGTCTCGACACGCACCGGCTGGAAAGTCCCCGCCCCAACATGCAGCGTCACAAACGCCATTTCAACGCCCTTCTCTTTCAGCGCCTGCAGCAGCGGTTCATCGAAATGCAGACCGGCGGTCGGGGCCGCGACAGCACCCGGACGGGCGCTGTAAACCGTCTGATAAAGCTCGCGATCCGCCTCTTCATCCGGACGGTCAATATAGGGCGGCAGCGGCATATGGCCGACGCTGTTGAGAATATCGAGCACCGCGCGCTCATCATCAAAGACAATCTCAAATAGCGCATCGTGGCGTGCCACCATCGTCGCTTTCACGCTCTCATCTTCACCCAGAAGCAGTTCTGCGCCCGGCTTTGGTGCTTTCGAGGCGCGCACATGTGCCAGTACGCGCTTATCGTCGAGCATCCGCTCTACCAGCATTTCGATTTTGCCACCGCTGGCTTTACGGCCAAAGACGCGCGCCGGAATCACGCGGGTGTTGTTGAACACCAGCAGATCGCCTGGATTCAGCTTATCCAGCACGTCGGTGAAAACACCGTGCGACAAGGCCCCGCTGGGGCCATCGAGCGACAGCAGGCGACAGCCACTGCGCTGCGCCTGGGGATAGTGAGCAATCAGGGATTCGGGCAGTTCAAAAGCAAAATCAGCGACACGCATTGAAATGTTCTTTCTCAGGCAAAAACAGGCGGCACAGTTTAGCGGAAAAACGACCAATTCTGAACAACTGGCTGCGCTAAGGCAGTTCAGCCTATAATGCGGCATGAACTTTCTTGCGCATCTCCATCTGGCTAAGCTGGCCAACAGCTCCTTACTCGGCAATTTAATGGCCGACTTTGTGCGTGGCAACCCGCACCAGCACTGGTCTGCACCTGTTGCAGACGGCATTCTGATGCATCGTCGTCTGGATGTGATGACCGATGGGCTGCCGGAAGTGCGCAGCGCCCGTCAGCTGTTCCGTGCGGAAACGTATCGCGTGGCACCCATCACACTGGATGTCATCTGGGACCATTTTTTGGCGCGTCACTGGCAGCGTTTCACACCCGAGCAGACGCTGGTGCAGTTTTCTGCCGCCGCCGAGCGCGAAATCCTGCCGCAACTGCCAGATACCCCCACTGAATTTCAGGAACTCAATGCTGTGATGTGGCGTGAGCGCTGGTTTGAGCATTATGCCCAGCCTGCACGGCTTGAGCGGGTGCTGCACGGCATGGCCAGCCGCCGTCCACGCCTGGCGGCACTGCGCGACTCCTACCATGATTTCACCGAACATTATGATCAGCTGGAAGCGCTGTTTTTTATTTTTTATCCGCGTTTAATGGCGCTGGCGACCAGCAGAACCCTGTAAAACCCGATCCTCTGCTGCCGGGCTGGCGGATGCCAGCTTTCGTCTGAATAAAAAGCCGCTTTCCTGACTTCCCGCCATCTTGCCATTGCTGCTTATCTGCGGCTTAATGAAGCCTTTCTTAACAATAGCTAAGAAAACATTACAGCCAGACCGCCTGCTCAGGCGCACCTTCCGTTCGTTATGGCAAAAAAATCATAAGAGGAAAAGATGTCATCCGCTTCGCATTCTGAAATAGACGCGCGTTATCGTTACGCCTGCGACATTGCCCGTGCTGCGGGCAGCCGGGCTTTGTCATGGTATCAACAGCGTCAGACATTGGTAGTGGAACACAAAAGGGATTTGCAGGATGTGGTCAGCGAGGCTGATCGTAACGTTGAGGCATTAATTAAGTCGTTAATTGCCGAGCGTTTTCCTGAGGATGCCGTCTATGGCGAAGAGAGCGGTGGCGAGGTCCAGGGCGCGCCTTTTATCTGGGTCGTTGATCCGATCGATGGCACCGCCTGCTTCGTCAATGGCCTGCCTAACTGGTGCGTCTCGCTGGCAGTCGTCTGTGAGGGCGAACCGGTGATCGGCGTGGTCTGCGATCCTAACCATCAGGAGCTGTTTCATGCACGAGCGGGCCAGGGCGCGTGGGTTAATGAGAGCCGTCTGCAGGCCCATGACGCGCAGCATCTCAACGAGGGGTTACTCGGCATCAGCAACTCCAGCCGCACACCGGGTGAAAATACCTCGCGGTTGATTCGCGGCTTAACAGAACAGGGTGGCATGTTTATTCGTATCGGTTCTGGTGCGCTTACCAGCGCCTGGGCCGCCGCCGGGCGGCTGATTGGCTACTATGAAGCGCATATGCATCCCTGGGACAGTCTGCCGGGCATCGTCCTGATGCGTGAAGCAGGCGGTGTCACCAATGATTACCTGCGTAATGACGGAATGAAAAACGGCAACCCGGTGTTGCTGTCCAATGCAGCCCTTTACCCGAAAATAAAAGCGCTGACCGGCAATCTGGCGCTGGAGGAATAAATGACGATGCCTGCCCTGTACCGCTGCGCGCTGATCCTCAGTTCTCTCTGGCTGCTAAGCCCGGCGTCACAGGCGGCGGATTACCAGCTGGAGAAAGTAGTCGAACTGAGCCGTCACGGTGTTCGTCCGCCCACGCCCGGCAATCGCAAAGAGATCGAAGCCGCCAGCCAGCAAACCTGGACGCAGTGGACCACTGCCGATGGTGAGCTGACCGGCCATGGCTACAGCGCTGTGGTGAATAAAGGACGCTGGGAAGGCGATCGCTATCGTCAGCTCGGGCTGCTGAGCACGGGCTGTCCTGACGCGGCTGAGGTCTACGTTCGCGCCAGTCCGCTTCAGCGCACCCGCGCCACCGCCGCGGCGCTGACGGACGGCGCATTTCCCGGCTGCGGCGTGCCCGTGCATCACGTAGCAGGCGATGCCGATCCCCTGTTTCAGAGCGAAAAGCTGACCATCACCCGGACCGATCCCGCTCAGGAGCTCGCCGCGAAACAGCAGAAAGCAGGCGATCTGGCCCGGCTACAACAGCAGCTGCAGCCGGCGATTCAGCAACTGAAAGCCGCCGTCTGCCCGCCCGCAACAGATTGCCCGTTGTTTGATGCGCCCTGGGCGTTTCGGCAGACGCGCAACGGCAATACTTACGTTTACGGGCTGAGTGTGATGGCGAGCATGGTGGAGACGCTGCGACTGGGTTACAGCGAAAACCTGCCGTTTGATCAGCTCGCCTGGGGACACATCACCTCGGCCGCGCAGATCACCTCGCTGCTTCCATTGCTGACCGCCAACTACGATCTGAGCAACGATATCCTTTATCAGGCTCAGCACCGTGGCTCAATACTGCTTAACGCCCTGCTGGCGGAAATTGCGTCTGACCGCTCGCCAACCCGCTGGCTGATTCTGGTAGCGCATGACACCAACATCGCAATGGTGCGCACTCTGATGGACTTTAGCTGGCAGTTACCCGGCTATTCACGCGGCAACATTCCGCCGGGCAGCAGTCTGGTGCTGGAGCGCTGGCGCGACATTCACAGTGGCAAACGTTTTTTGCGACTCTATTTTCAGGCGCAGAGTCTGGATGGTATCCGACAGCTGCAACCAATTGATGATAAACATCCGTTATTACATCAGGAATGGCATCAGTCAGACTGCAGAGTTACCCATGTCGGCGTGCTCTGCCCTTATCAATCCACGCTGACTCAGCTGCGGAAAAACCTGGATAACAGCGCTGTGTTGCCGGTTTCGGTTATATTGCCCTGAGTCTGTGGCTAATGAAATTAAGGCCGCAGTCTCAATGCGGCCTTATTAATGTTAACCACGGTTAATTAACGCCACTCCGACCTATTCTTATTTAAAACGACTGACTATCAGCGCTACCCGTTTTGTTTTACGATAGTTACGTCAATCATCCCTTTATTAACTATTTTCCTGTAATCCTTGAGTATTTCGGCGACTGGTTTCGCCGTTTTTTATTTCTGCCTTTATTACCCTTCGTGCCCGATTAGCTGCACCCTCTCCTGCTCAGGCTCTCTTGTGTCCCTGTCCCCGGTTTGCATCCTCCGTGATATTCACTGCTCTTTGAAATAATCATTCCCGGAACTATTTGCTGAAATAATGTGATGCATGACCTTATTTCGCTGATACACAATAAGTGCCGAATAAAAGGAGTTCGTGTTGTGGCGGGGATCACATAAATAATCAGATGCGGGGAAAATTTGAGAGGGGAAATAGCGTGTTCTGCTCCCCCATAAATCGGGAGAGCAGAACAGAGGATTAGCGGGTTTTACGCACCAGCTTATAACCCAGCAGCAATACCACTATCCACACCATACCCACATAGAGTGAAATACGGGTATCGGGGAAATATCCAATCAGCCCGATGATAAAGCAGAGGAAGGCAACGCCGACACCCGCCGTCCAGCTGCCACCTGGCAGTGCAAACTTCAGCTTACTGGCCGCCTCTTTGCCAATTTTGCGACGGAACGCGATCTGCGACAGCAGAATCATGATCCAGACCCATACTGTTGCAAAGGTCGCCAGCGACGCGATCACCAGGAAGACTTTTTCGGGCATCAGGTAGTTGAGATAGACCGCAATCAGCATGGCAAACATCATCACGACAACCGTCACCCACGGAATTCCGCGTGAAGAGACCTTCATAAAGACTTTAGGCGCATGGCCTTGCTGCGCCATTCCGTGCAGCATGCGACCCACACCAAACACATCGCTGTTAATCGCCGAGAGTGACGCGGTCAGCACCACAAAATTGAGGATAGAGGCGGCGGCGGCGATGCCAAGATGCTGGAATGTCAGCACAAACGGGCTGCCCGACGTGCCTACCTGATTCCATGGGTAGATGGACATAATCACAAACAGCGTACCGACATAGAACACCAGAATGCGCCACGGCACTGAGTTAATCGCACGCGGAATCGACTTCTCCGGATCTTTCGCTTCACCCGCCGTAATCCCGATAATCTCAATGCCGCCGTAGGCGAACATCACCATCTGCAGCGACAGCAGCATGCCGACCACGCCGTGCGCGAAGAAGCCGCCATTGGTCCATAAATTATGGATGCCGGTCGGCTGGCCGCCGTTGCCAATCCCCCAGATGATCATGCCGAAACCGGCCAGAATCATCACAATGATGGTGGCGACTTTGAAGAAGGAGAACCAGAACTCCACTTCACCGAACACTTTCACGCTCATCAGATTGACGGCACCGATGATCAGCACCACGCTCAGCACCCAAATCCAGTGCGGCACCTCGGGGAACCAGACGCCCATATAGATGCCGAACGCGGTGACATCTGCAATCGCGACAATCAGGATCTCAAAACAGTAGGTCCAGCCGGTAATGTAACCCGCCATCGGCCCAAGATAGTCCTGCGCATAGCGTGAAAAGGAACTGGCCTGAGGATTATTAACGGACATCTCACCCAGCGCACGCATGATGATGTAAGCCACGGCCCCACCGATGATATAGGCGAGCAGCACGCTCGGGCCGGCCATTTTTATCGCGTCGGCGGAACCGTAAAACAGCCCGGTGCCAATCGCCGATCCCAGCGCCATAAAACGGATGTGGCGCGTGCTCAGTCCGCGTTTGAGCTTGTTGGTTTCTTGCATAACAACCTGTACCTGTGAAATGAAAAAACCACGGGCAGGCCCGTGGTTAAAGAAAAATCAGTGCGTTCTGTTACGAGTGAACGGCAACCTGTTCCGGCCCCTTCACCCGATCAACAACAGCGGCAATCAGCAGCATCACCAGCGACGGCGGCAACCAGGCGAGACCCTGATCGGCCAGCGGCAGATGCTGACTGAAAGCGGGCAGCAAATCTTTAAACCCGGTGGTTTTAATCGCATCAACAATGCCAAACAGCAGGCTTACCAGCATCGCTGGCGCGATAATCCGGCTGCTCTTGTTCCACCAGTTAAGGGTGAAACTCAGTACAACCAGCACGATACAAGGCGGGTAAATCGCCGTGAGTACCGGGATGGAGATCTGAATCAGGTGGCTCAGGCCGAGGTTCGACACCACCATCGAGAACAGACCCAGAATAAACACCAGCGTTTTATACGATAACGGCAGGTATTGCGCAAAAAATTCCGCACAGGCACAGGTCAGGCCAACGGCGGTCACCATGCAGGCAACAAAAATCAGTGCGGCCAGGAAGAGACTGCCCATATTGCCAAAGGTGTGCTGAACATACGCATGCAGAATCGCTGCGCCGTTGGCGTTTTGATCAACCAGCGCACCGCTGCCCGCGCCCAGCTTAAACAGGCAAAGGTAGACCAGCGTCAGGCCCAGACCCGCGATCAGGCCTGCCAGCACGGTATAGCGCGTCAGCAGCGCGGCATTGTCGACGCCACGCGAACGGGCGGCGTTGACAATCACGATGCCAAAAACCAGCGCGCCCAGCGTATCCATCGTCAGATAGCCGTTAACGAAACCGCTTGAGAACGCCGCATGCTGATAATCAACGGTCGCGGGAATGGTGCCACCCGCCGGCCACACCAGTGCAGCCACGCCCAGCACGGTCAGCGCGATAATTTTCAAGGGCGCAAGGAAGTGACCTACAGTGTCGAGCAGTTTGCCCGGATAAAGCGATACACCAATCACCAGCGCGAAGTAGATCAGGCTGTAGATAAACAGGGGCAGCGCACCATCGCCGGTCAGCGGCGCAATACCCATCTCAAATGAAACCGTTGCCGTACGCGGGGTGGCAAACAGCGGCCCAACAGCCAGATAGCACACGGTAGCCAGCACAATGCCCGCAACCTTGCCAATCGGAGTGCTGAGTGCATCCACGCCGCCGCCGACGCGAGCCAGCGCGATCACGGTCATCACCGGTAACCCGACTGCGGTAATCAGAAAACCAATTGCGGCGGTCCAGACGTGCTCACCAGACTGAATACCGACCATTGGCGGGAAAATGATGTTGCCCGCGCCAACAAACAGGGCGAATGTCATAAAGCCCAGCGCGAGAATGTCCTTCGAAGTTAAACGATGTGTCATACGGCCTGTCACTGATGTTGCGGTGGAAGTTGGGTTAGTGTTGTCCCCTCGCTGCGTGTAAACCGCGATCTGGCTGACAATGTCAGCGCATTATGCTCGTCGCAGGGTAAAGCGCAGGTGATTTAAGCTGCTTTTATTCTGTTCACAGAGGGATGGATCGACAACGGCGCTAAGTAAAACGTTTATAGCGGTGAAAGGCAATACGGGATCGGAAAACCAGAAGGTTATACCACCATTTTTCCCAAAGGCAGTGGATAGCGTTAATTTTTGCTGCAGGGACACAAGATGATGTGCCTAAATAATAGACAGAGCGTGAGAAATCCCCGCATGAACGGGGTTTCAGATACACAAAAGGCGCGTTTTACGCGCCTGTCTGCACAACGTTACAGCACTACCAGACCTGATTCGCGATATCCACCACCAAACGAATTTTCTGCCACTGCTGCGCTTCACTCAGGCTGTTGCCCTCTTCAGTTGAGGCGAAACCGCATTGCGGGCTGAGGCAAATCTGATCCAGGCTGACGTACTGCGCCGCCTCTTCCAGCCGGATTTTCACCTGCGCCGGATCTTCCAGTTCACCCACCTTAGTGGTGATTAAACCCAGCACCACCTGCTGATGACCCCGTTTAATGTAACGCAGTGGCTCAAAGCCGCCGGACCGGGCATTGTCATACTCCAGGAAGAACGCATCCACGTTGACGCTGCCGAACAGGATTTCTGCCACCGGCCCGTAGCCCCCCTCTGAGATCCAGGTGGAGCGGAAGTTCCCGCGGCAGACATGCAGACCCACCGTCAGATCGGCAGGCTTATCCTCCAGCGCTTTATTCAGTACCTGAGCGTAAATCTGTGCCAGCTGATCCGGATCGTCGCCGCGTTCGCGGATATCGCGCTTCTGATCTTCAGAGCAGAGATAAGCCCAGACGGTGTCATCCAGCTGCAGATAGCGGCAGCCCGCATCATAAAAGGCCTGAATCGCCGCTTTGTAGGTCTGCGCCAGATCCTCGAAGTAGTCCGCCAGATCGGGATAGACCTCTGCATCAATCACTTTGCGGCCACCGCGGAAGTGTAAAACGCTGGGGCTGGGAATGGTCATTTTTGGCACCGCATCCCCGGCAATACTCTGCAGGAAACGGAAATGCGCCAGCATCGGATGATCCGCCGGGAAACCGAGTTTGCTCACCACTTTCACGCCATGCGCTTTGGTCTGCACGCCATTAAACTGGATGCCCTGTTCCGCTTCATAGCGCTCAACGCCATTCAGGCCATAGAAGAAGTCGAAGTGCCACCAGCCGCGACGAAACTCGCCATCGGTGACCACCTTCAGGCCATTTTCACGTTGCTTCGCTACCACATCGCGAATCGCCTCATCTTCGACCTGCTGCAGGGCCGCCGCATCAATCTCTCCGGCAGCAAACGCTTCGCGCGCCTGCTTAATCGCAGCGGGACGCAGAAAACTGCCAACGGTGTCGGCACGGAACGGGGCGGTTTCTCTTTGCATGATCACTCCTGTCTCTCCTGCCGGTAATAACGACAGGAAATCATTACACTCTGAAATAAATAGCCATCTGGATGGCTACATGTCTGAAAACAGAGTGTCATGAGTGGCATGCATCTGCAACTGAAGAAAATTCAGGGATGATGAAAAAAATTCAACCGGGATTAACGCAGGGCGGCGCGCGCCTCTGCCATCTGGCTGTCTGAGAGCGGCAGATAGCCCGCTTCGCTGACCCGCCGCTGTCCTTGTGGTGAAAGAACCTGCTGCAGAAATGCCGCCACCAGCGGCGGCAGTGGTTTACCGGGTGCTTTATTAACATAGAGATAGAGTGGGCGCGCCCAGGGATAACGGCCGCTACGAATAGCATCGGCATCCGGAGCAATCGCCTGGCCCTGATCATTCGTCACCGCCAGCATTTTTACGCCGCTGAGATGAAAGCCAAAACTGGCGTAGCCGATGCTGCGCGAATTACCGGCCACCGCCTGCACCACCGCGGCCGAGCCAGGAAATTCCGCCACGTCGCTGCGGAAATCGCCTTTGCAGAGCACCTGCTGTTTGAAGAAACCCCAGGTGCCGGAGGCGGAATTACGTCCATAGCGCTGAATGGGGCGTTTGTTCCATTGCGCGCCGGTTAAACCGAGATCGCCCCAGCGCAGCGGCACACTGTGTGCGCCACACAGACGGGTAATGGAGAAGATGGCGTCGAGCTGACGCGGTTCAATCTGCTGCAGCGGGTTACGCTGATTCACTACCACCACCAGCGCATCCATCGCCACCGGCACCGCCAGCGGCGGATAACCGTAGCGCGCCTCAAAAGCCTGCCGCTCATCGGCCTGCATCGGGCGGCTCATCGGACCGAGCTGTGCGGCACCTGCTGCCAGCGCGGTCGGTGCGGTTGAGGAACCGGAGGCCTGAACCTGCACATTGACGCCCGGCGCCTGCCGACTAAAATCCTCGCCCCACAGGGTCATAAGATAGCCAAGCGTATCTGAGCCGACACTGCTGAGATTGCCGGAGAGCGTGCCGTGCTGGGCCAGCGCCAGGCCCGGCAGCAGCGTAACAATCAATAAAAGAAGAATGCGCATCAGGAAGATCCGGCAGCCACTAATGAACGGCATTCTCCTGCATCACGCTGCTGACAATCAACCTCGCAGGCAGCGTAAACGTAAAACAGGTCTCTTGGTGCGGCACGCTGGTGATGTCGAGCCGCGCGTTGTGGTGACTCAGCGCATGTTTCACAATCGCCAGACCCAGCCCGCTACCCCCGGTGGCGCGTGAACGCGCTTTATCGACGCGGTAGAAACGCTCGGTCAGACGGGGAATATGTTCTGAAGCAATACCCGGCCCGTTGTCGCAAACCCGGAAGGTGGCGCCCTGTTTGCCGCGCAGCCAGCTGATATCGATCCGCGTGCCATCCGGGGTGTGATTCACCGCGTTATAAACCAGATTGGAGATAGCACTGCGAAGCTGTTCATCGTTGCCGAACACTTTCAGATGGGGATCGGTATGGAAATGAATATCGTGACGACCGCCACTTAGCGTCGCCGCCTCATGCTGCAGCAGTTTCAGCATGACCGGCACATCCACCTTCTCTTTCAGATCGATGGCAGGCGCGGCTTCAATGCGCGACAGCGTCAGCAGCTGTTTGACCAGGCTGTCCATACGGCGCGTCTGCTCCGACATCGTGTGCAGCGCTTTGCTGCGCGAAGGCTCGCTCATCACCGAGTCGTTCATCATCTCCAGATAGCCCTGCAGCACCGTGAGCGGCGTACGTAACTCATGGCTGACGTTGGCAAAAAAGTTGCGGCGCGCCCCTTCCAGCTGATGCATCTGCGTCACATCACGCGCCACCAGCAGCCACTGCCCCTCGCTGTAGGGCATAACGCGGAATTCCATGTGAAGTTTGTTGTTCAGCACCAGCGTCAGGGGCTTGTCAAAATCGCGCTGGCGCAGATAGCGTGAGAACTCCGGATAACGCAGCAGATTGAGGATGTTCTGGCCATTATCTTCCGGCCAGCGCAGACCCAGGTGCTGTTGCGCCAGACCGTTACACCAGAAAATAGTGCCCTCTTCCGTGGTCAGGATCACCGCATCCGGCAGCGACTCGGCACCGCTGCGGAAACGTTTGATCAGATTACCGAGTTCACGTCGCCGCCGCCGGTTGCGCAGCTGCATCTGGTAAAGACCATAAAACAGCGGTTCCCAGCTGGCACGCCCGGCGGGTGGCGTCATGGTGCGGTCGAGCCACAGCCAGTGCGACAGCCGCATCAGATTGTGGAAATGCCATAACAGCACCATGACCACGCTCAGCAGCAACCACCAGGGCAAACCGCCAGACAGCAGGCCCAGCAGCACCGCAGGCAGACAGGCCAGCAGCAGTTCTGTCAGTAATCTCTTCCAGGAGAGGCGTTCCAGCACGGTAAAGGCTCCGTTTAGTAGCGGGCAGAGAAACGATACCCTGTTCCACGGACGGTTTGTACCATGCGATCGTGGCCGGAGACTTCCAGCGCTTTACGTAAACGGCGAATGTGAACATCAACAGTGCGATCTTCCACATACACATTGGTGCCCCAGACGTTGTTCAGCAGCTGTTCGCGGCTGTATACGCGTTCCGGGTGAGTCATAAAGAAGTGCAGCAGCTTATATTCGGTCGGGCCCATCTCCAGCGGCGTGGTTTCGGACATCACGCGATGTGAAGAAGGATCCAGACTCAGTCCCTGCATCTCAATCACCTCTTCCACCGCCATCGGTGAAATACGGCGCATCACCGCTTTAATTCGCGCCATCAGCTCTTTGGGTGAAAAGGGCTTGGTAATGTAATCATCGGCGCCCACTTCCAGGCCACGCACCCGATCTTCCTCTTCGCCACGCGCGGTGAGCATCATCACCGGGATATCCCGTGTCATCGCCTCGCGTTTCAGATGCTTGATAAACTGAATACCGCTGCCTCCAGGTAACATCCAGTCCAGTAAAATCAGATCGGGCCAGGGTTCAATCAGCCTGCCCACGGCACTGTCATAGTCTTCCGCCTCAATTGGCTGATAGTCGTTCTGCTCCAGAACAAAACACAACATTTCACGGATGGGGGCTTCATCCTCCACAACCAAAATGCGCTTAGCCATTATTACTCCTGCTGATTATGACGGCTGTCACTGAGATTCGCGGCGCCATTATGCGTCAGATTTGTGACACTTTTATGAAAAACATAACCTGCCTGTAACGCCGTTGGTAATCATTTATGACAGCGCAGCGACAATTTTTCGCTTTGGCCGCATAGCCAGTATAATCGCCGGGCGAATCACAACGGCAGGGACTCATCATGCGCATCATTCATACTGCGGACTGGCATCTGGGGCAGTTCTTTTACAACAAAAGTCGGGCAGCCGAACATCAGGCGTTTCTCGACTGGCTGTTGATCCAGATTGAACAGCATCAGGTGGATGCGTTGATTATTGCAGGCGATCTGTTTGATACCGGCACGCCGCCCAGCTACGCCCGCGAGATGTTTAACCGCTTTGTGGTGGCGCTGCAGCCCACCGGTTGTCAGCTGATTGTGCTGGCGGGCAACCACGATTCCGTGGCGACGCTGAATGAGTCGCGCGAACTGCTCGCCTGTCTCAACACCCGGGTAATAGCCACCCCCCAGGAACAGGATGATGTGTTGCTGCTGAACACCCGCCAGGGCGAACCAGGTGCACTGCTCTGTGCCATTCCCTATCTGCGACCGCGCGATATTCTGCGCAGCCGGGCGGGTCAGTCAGGACGCGATAAACAGACCTCGCTGCTGGAGGCGATTGCCCATCACTATCAGCAACGCTTCGCCGCCGCCCAGGCGCTGGGTCATGCATTGCCGATTATCGCTACCGGACATCTCACCACCGTCGGGGTCAGCCAGAGCGATTCGGTGCGTGACATCTACATCGGTACGCTTGATGCCTTCCCCGCCAGTGCCTTTCCGGCCGCTGACTACATTGCGCTGGGCCATATTCATCGCGCCCAGCGCGTGGCGGGCAGCGAGCATATCCGCTATAGCGGCTCGCCCATTCCGCTGAGTTTTGATGAGCTGGGCAGCGAAAAAAGCGTCTTTCTGCTGGAGCTTGCGGCAGGCGGCCTGCAATCCGTTACGCCGCTGGTGGTGCCGCACGCGCAGCCGATGCAGGTGCTGAAAGGATCGCTGGCGCAGATTGCGGAACAGTTACACGCCTTCAGCACGGCTGAGCAGGAGAAGCCAACCTGGCTCGACATCGAAGTCACTACGCAGGAGTACCTCAGCGATCTGCAGCATCAGGTCGAAACCCTGACCGCCACGCTGCCGGTTGAAGTCCTGCTGCTGCGCCGCAGCCGCGAGCAGCGGCAGCAGAGCCTGGCGCGGCTCGACAACGAAACCCTGAGTGAACTGAAAGTGGAAGAGGTCTTTGCCCGCCGGCTCGCGCTGGATGAGAAGCTGCAACCTGCGCAAATCGACGAGATGACCACCCTGTTCCGCCAGACGCTGGCCGCCATGGAAGAGACCCAATGAAGATCCTCACGCTACGGTTTAAAAACCTCAATGCTCTGCGCGGTGAATGGTTCATCGACTTCCGCGCCGAGCCTTTTGCCAGCAATGGCCTGTTTGCCATAACCGGCGCGACCGGCGCGGGTAAAACCACCCTGCTGGACGCCATTTGTCTGGCGCTCTATCACCAGACGCCGCGCCTGGGCGCGATTTCCCAGAGCCAGAATGCGCTGATGACGCGCGACTGTGCCGAATGTCTGGCTGAAGTAGAGTTTGAGATCAAAGGCGAAGCCTGGCGCGCCTTCTGGAGCCAGAACCGTGCGCGTGGCACCGCCGACGGTAAGCTGCAGGCCCCGCGCGTTGAGCTGGCGCGCTGCGCCGACAACACCATTGTTGCCGATAAAGTCGGTGACAAGCTGAAGATGATCGAAACCCTCTCCGGGCTTGATTTCGAACGTTTTACCCGCTCAATGATGCTGTCGCAGGGCCAGTTTGCCGCCTTCCTCAACGCTAAAGCCAGTGAGCGTGCCGAACTGCTGGAGGAGCTGACCGGCACCGAAATTTACGGCCTGATCTCCGCCGCTATCTACGAGCGTCACAAAGAGGCGAAAACGCAGCTGGATATGTTGCGCAGTCAGGCGGGTGCAATGGCACTGCTGGACAGTGACGCGCGTGACGCCCTGCAACTGCAGCTCACCGATCTGACCGACGCGGAACAGCGGCTCAGCGCGCACTATCAACAGGCGCAGCAGCAGCAGCAGTGGCAGCAGCAGGCGCAGCAGTTACAGCAGGAGAGTGAGCAGGCTGATGCCGCGTTGCAGCAGGCCCAGTCCGCATCCCAGGCGGCAGAGACGGACCGCCAGCGGCTGGCTCGCAGCGAACCGGCTGAAAAGCTGCGGATAAAACTGCAGCAGCGTGATGCATTACGCACCGAACAGCATCAGGTCGTGAGCCACTGCCAGCAACTGACCGCATCGGCGCAGCAGGCGCAGAACCAACAGCAGCAGCATCAGCAAAATTACGCAGCTGCTCAGACGGCCCGCCAGCAGGCGCTTCAGGAACAGCAGCAGCAGGAGAACCTGCTGACGGAACAGGTATTACCGCTGGATCAGCGAATCACGACGCTGCAGCAGCACTTTGCAGAGCAACAGCAGGAAAATGCCCGCCAGCAACAGCAGGCTGACCAGACGCAGACCAGACTGGCGGAGCAGAAGCGTCAGGTCACGTCAGTGCAGCAGGCGATGACTGAACAGCATCAGTTACGTGAGCAGCTTGCCGATCTGGCGCATTGGGGCGCTTCACTGCCGGTATGGCAGGAGAACTTTGCCCTGCTGGCACAGCGTGAGGCGATGCTGGCCGAACTGCAGCAGCAGTGCGAACAGCAACAAAAACAGATCGACGCCCAGCAGGCGAAACAGCAACAGCAGGCACAGCAGGCCCTGCCGCGCCAGCAGGCGGAGCAACAGGCGCACCAGGCGTTGTTGCAGGCGGAGCAGGCACTCACTTCGCTTCATGAACAGCATCCGCCCGCTGCACTGCGGCAGGCATTAAGCCAGTTGCAGACCAGCCGTCCGGCCCGTCAGCAACTGTTGCTGCTCTCCACGCAGTGGCAGCCACTGCATCAGCAGCTGAATCAGCGCCAGCAGCGGCTGACCGCGCTTGAAAAAGCGCATCAGCAGAGTGAAGCGGAACTTCAGACTCTGCGTGAAACGTGGAAACGCGAAAAACAGCAGCTGGATGACGTTGAAAAAATTTGTGCGCTGGAGCAGCAGATTATCGATCTCAGCGATTACCGCGCCCGGCTCACCCCCGATCAGCCGTGCCCGCTGTGCGGCTCCTGCACCCATCCGGCCGTTGAAACCTACAGCACGCTGGAAGTGAGTGCTAACCAGCAGCGCCGGGCTGCGCTGCAGCAGCAAACTGAGGCATTGCGTGAAGCAGGAACGGCAAAAAGCGAACAGCTAAAACAATCTGCCGTTCAGCAGCAGACCCTGCGTGACGAAACCGCGGAAATGCAGCGTCAGCTTGACCAGCTTGAGCAGCAATGGCAGGCACTAAGCGGTGAGCTGGCACTTACCTTCACCCTTGCCGACCGCGAAGCGTTAGCCGCGTGGCAGCAGCAGCAAAGCGAACACGAAAGCCAGCTTGAGCAACAGCGGCAGGCACAGGAAGCCGCCGAACAGGCACGTCAGGCCGCGAAAGATCACCATCTTCAGCAGTTGCAGGCCTGGCAGCAACATCTGCAGGCAGAGCAACTGGCGCAGCAGTCGCTGATCAGCCTGCAGCAGGCGCTGGATGCGCTGCACCAGCGGAAGCAGCAGGAACAGCAGGCCATGGCGCAGTTGCAATCCCGTTTAGCCCAACAGTTCAGCGCCCACAACCTTGCCCTTCCCGATGCCGCGAATCGCGACACGTGGCTGGCGGAACAGCAGAGGCGCTGGCAGCGCTGGCAGGAGAGTGAGCAGTTGCTCGCTAACCTGCAGCCGCAACTGTTAAAAGGCGAAACCCAGCTCACCCCCCTGCAACAGCAGGCAGAGCAGGAACAGCAGCAACTGGCCATCCGTCAACAGCAACAACAGCAGAGCCAGAGACAGTTAGGTGAAATGCGTCAGCAGCGTCAGGCGCTGTTTGGCGATCGCGAGGTCACCCTCGCCCGTCAGCAGATGCAGGCCCGTATTCAGCAGTCTGATGAACAGCTGACGCAGCAGCTCGCTGCCCTGCAGCAGGCGCAGGCTGAGGTCAGTCGACTGCAGGGTGAGCTGTCGGGACTGGAAAATCAGCGTCAGACGCTCAGCGGCAAACTGGCTGAAGCGGAAAGTGCATTGCAGCAGTCACTGGAGAGCGCCGGATTCGCGGATGAAGCCAGCCTGCGCGCGGCGCTATTGGATGAGCAGACCGCGCTGCAACTGCGTCAGCAGCTGCAGCAGCTCGACCAGCAATGCCAGCAGCAGCAGGCGCGACTGGCAGATCTGCGTCAGCGGCTCAGCGTCCATCAGCAGGCGAAGCCTGACGCGATGCCGGAATCCGCCGAAGCGCTGGCACAGCAGCTTGAGCAGTTACGGCTGGCCCTGCGCGACAACGCCAGCCTGCAGGGCAAGGTTCAGCAGCAGCTGCACAGCGATGCCAGCCTTCGCGCCCGTCAGCAGAGCCTGATGACGCAGATTGAACAGGATGGTGTGGTGCTGGCGCAGTGGAGCCGGCTCAACGATCTGATCGGTTCCGCGACCGGCGACAAGTTCCGGCGCTTCGCCCAGGGCCTAACGCTGGATCATCTGGTGTCGCTCGCTAACAGGCAGCTTGATCGGCTGCATGGCCGCTATCTGCTGCAACGCCGGGCGCAGGATTTGCTGGAGCTGGATGTGGTCGATACCTGGCAGGCTGATGCGGCACGCGACACCCGCACGCTGTCGGGAGGCGAGAGCTTTCTGGTGAGTCTGGCACTGGCGCTGGCGTTATCGGATCTGGTCAGTCATAAAACGCGTATCGAATCGCTGTTTCTGGATGAGGGATTCGGCACGCTGGATGCTCAGACGCTGGATACCGCGCTGGATGCGCTGGACGCGCTTAACGCCAGCGGTAAAACCATTGGGGTGATCAGCCACGTGGAAGCGATGAAAGAGCGTATTCCGGTGCAGATTAAAGTGCGTAAGATGAATGGGTTAGGCTACAGCCAGCTGGAACTGCCGCAGGGATAACGGGCGCCAGCGCGCCCGTCTGAGTCTGATCAGCGGGCGCTAACCAGCGTGTAGCGTGGGCCGGTAAGTAACCCGCCCTGCTCGTTCTGGGACAGCAGTCGATTGCTGGTCAGTCCGGCCACGGTGTGCGCTTTATCAGTGACGTTGCTGGCAATCTGTTTGATCGCCGCGTTCACCAGCATCCCCACCAGTCCGCCATTGTTATTGTTGTTATCTTCACTGTCGCTGGCAGTGGCCTTACCCTGCCAGATCTCTTTGCCGCTGCGCAGATCCACCAGCCGTGCCTGGGCCGTCACGGTCGTCACGCTGTCAATGACCCGATAGCTACTGCCATATTCGCTGATCGAGACATAGAGCGCGCTGTCGGCATGGAAAATCTCATTCAGACGCTTCGCGCTGACCGCCTGGGCATCAGTGGCGCTGGTCACGCCATTCTGCTGAAAGGTCTCTTCAACAACCGCCACCGGGAAGACGTAGTAACCGGCTTCGGCCAGCGGACGCGTCACCAGCGAGTTCAGGCTGTGAGCAGCGTTGATATCCGGTGATTTATTATCCGCAGGCAACACCAGAATTGAGGCGGGCTTGCTGGCACGAAACGCGCTGTAATCATAAGGTTTTTTCGGGTGCGCACAGCCGGTCAGCAACAACACCATCAGCGCGCCGCTCAGGGCAATCAGTTTTTTCACTGAACCACTCCTTGTTTTTTACTCATCAGAAAATCCATGTAAGGTGCCGATTCGGGAAACAGCTGCTTCTCGATGGCAAACTGCTCAAAGGCTTTATTGGTGTCGCCGGTTTTGGCAAAGAGCAGACCCAGCTGGGCATGCAGGCCAGGCGCAACCGGCTGGTTAACAGCACGGGCTTTTTCAATATCCAGATTCAGCGCATCAATCTGCTTCAGCGGATCGCTGCCCGGCTGATAGTAGCTGTAGACCTGCTGCTGATAATCGCCCCAGTAGTAGATCGTCTTCGGCGCTTTTGGCGCACAGCCGGCCAGCAGCGCTGCGGCAATCAGCAGGCTACTCAGTGTCATCATCTTCATTTACTGCTTCCTTATTTAGCCGGACGCCATGCGCCGTTGTTGATTCCATCCACTAAATGATCGACCGCTTCACGAATCGCCAGATCCATAACTTTGCCGTTCAGCGTTGAGTCATAGCTGCTGGTGCCGCCAAAGCCGATGACTTCACGCGCCGAAAGCTGGTACTCGCCTGCGCCCTGGGAGCTGTAGACCACTTCAGAAGTGGTGACATCCACCACGTTCAGATTCACTTTGGCATAGGCGACCTGCGTTTTGCCGCGGCCCAGAATGCCCCACAGCTGCTGATCGCCCACCTCTTTGCGGCCAAATTCGGTGATATCACCGGTGATGATGTAGTTCGCACCTTTGATATTCTGCTGGCTGCGTTTGAAATCCGACTCCTGCTGCAGCTCTTTCAGGTTGCTGCGATCCAGCACGCTGAAACGGTTGGTCTGCTGCAGATGGGTAATCAGAATGGTTTTCGACTGATTGCCCAGCCTGTCGACGCCATCAGAGAAGATGCCGTTCATGTACGAGGAGCGATTATCAAACTGGCCTACCGCAATCGGGCTGCGCACGCCCTGGTAAACCGGCTGACTGGCTGCGCGAACCTGCGGGGCCTGAATAGCGCGGGAAGATTCGGTGGCACAGCCGCTGATCAGCGACGCCATTAACAGGGAGAGTGCCGCAAAGGCATAATTTTTCTGCATTTCTAATCCATGAAGTAAAAGAGACGTAATCCGCGCCAGGGCGGTAAATTCTGGTTCTGTCGACAGTCGGAGTAATGCCATAGCATTCATGATGCCGGTCTGTAGACTGTCGGCAGCAGACAGGAAGATCTTTAAGGAAAATTGGCCAGTTAAATGAATTTAATTAATATGAAGATGAGAATATTGCTGGGGATGATTATTGCAGTGTCGCTCAGCGCCTGTCAGCAACCTGTGACAAAGCAACAGGATAGTGTGGCAAATCTTTGTCAGCCTGCGAAAGATCCGGACAGCAAATCCTGTCACTGGACTAATCAAATGCAGCCGGTGCTCAACAGGCAGTTCACGGATGCGGCGCGTTATGCGGGCCAGCAATGTCTGGTACGGATGGAGTGGCAGGCGCACAGCAGACATTATGCGGTGACCCAGACTCAGGGTGATGAAGCGCTCTGCCTGCGTGCCTGGCAGCTGGTGGCGCAGACCCGCGATCTGCCGCCGCCACCGGAGCCCGGGCAACCGGCGTGGTTCGGCTTTGCGCCGCGCGGTTAGCTGGCCAGACCTTCCTGACGCCACTGGCGCGGACTGATGCCAAACCAGCGGCGAAACGCGCGTGAGAACGCACTGACTTCCGAATAGCCCAGCAGCAGCGCCATCTCTGAGATCGGCAGCTGCTTTTGCTGCAGATAATATGTCGCCATTTCGCAGCGCACCTGATCCACCAGCGCGGTAAAGCTACTGCCCTCTTCGCGCAGTCGCCGCTGCAGTGACCAGCTCGACAGCCCGAGTTTATCCGCCACCTCTTCCAGCACCGGCTCGCCCTGCATCAGCGATAAATTAACCTGCGATCGCGCCTGTTCAATCATGCTTTGCTGTGACGTACCACGATTAAGCCGCCGGATCGCATCCTGCATCACCATCAACAGGATCGGATCGCTCTCTGGCATTGCGCGCAGCAGATCGCGCTTCGGGATCACCAGCGAATTAAACGGCTGATCGAACCAGACTGGCGCATCAAACACTTTACAGTGATCGTGCCACTGGCCGGGACGCGGATGTTCAAAGTGAACTTCACGAGGTGCCCAGTGCCTGCCTGCCACGTGACGGATCAGATTCATAAACATGCCAAGTGTAAGCTCGGCATCCTGACGGCGCGACAGGATTGCGCCGTGTCGCACCTGATAGTCGAGCCGCCAGCACTCCCCCTTATCCACCAGCCGGGTTAATGTGTCGTGCTGATGCCAGGGAAAGGCATTGACCACATTGTGCAGCGCCTGCTCCAGCGTGTCGGAGCACAAGCCGATATAACCTATCAGGCCTAATGACTGCGGTTTAAACTGCCTGCCGTAGTGCAAACCGAAGTTATCAAAACCAGAGTGACGCGCCGCCTCTTCCAGTACACGACAGTAGTTAACCAGTCCCAGACTCAGCGTCGGGCTGGCCAGGCGCTCGGGATCGATGCCGCTGATGCCGAAGATGCGATCAACATCGCCGCCCTGGGTATGAATAAAGTCGCTTAAGCCGGTCGCCGCCGCTGCCAGCACGCCGTGATTGCCTGCTCCCGCCGCTGCAGAACAGGCCGCAAAGGCATCAGGCTTTATCAGTGTCGGATTCATGGTCGCCTCTGTCAGAATTCAGGTGGATCACCCGTCACATGATCAGAGCAAATTCCATACCAGGTCCCCGATGCCTGCCACGCCGCCTGTGGGGGCGTCAGGCTGCGCGCGGGCATGGCATCGGGCACTGCGGCGGCGCAGTCACGCCCGCCGCTGGTGCATCAGACGCCAACCGGCAGCTGCTGACCGTCCAGATAGCGGCGGCAAAGACGAACCGAATGGCTGGCCCACTCCGGACCCAGACTGTGCGCCATTTCAGTCTCGGCATGGGATCCCACCCATGCAGTGAGCTGGATGCGACGCTGGATCAGCAGCGCAGGTAACATGGCCATCTCCGCGTCGCTGATATGCGCCACCTGCTCGTAACCGCGAATCCAGTGATCGATCCACTCTGGCGCGCGCGGATGATGCTCAACAAAACTGATCGCCGCCGCCAGATCGTGCAGATACCAGCCAAGTCCGCAGTCATCGAAGTCGATCACCCGCGTTTCACCCTTGTGCAGCAACAGATTGGTGAGTCGCAGATCGGCGTGGATCAGGCCATAACGATCCGATCCTTTGCCAAACTGCGCCATCGACGCACCCACCTGACTTATCGCCTGCTCGACCACGCCGTGATCGGCGGGATTAAGATTGGGCGCATCCTGCCAGCGTCCCCAGTGACTCTCGCTACTCGTCATGGTGTGGTGATCCCAGATAATCCGCTGGAAACCCGCAGGCGGCTGCCACTGTTTACTGTGCTGATGCAGCCGCGCGGTAATCCTGCCCAGCTGCTGAAAAGCGCGGGGATCGACGTCGGTGGTTGGCATCTCGCCATCAATCCAGTGAAACAGCACCACGTAGCGCTCACCGCCATCCGGCAGTCGCAGCGTCAGTACGGTTTCCCCCTCTTTGTCCGGCACCGCTTCCGGCACCATAATGCCGGTTTCACGCAGCGCATCGAGCCACAGCAGCTCACTGACAATGTCCGCTTTTTGATGGTAATCGCCGCGATGCAGCCGCAGTGCATAACGCCGGCCTGCTGCCTGCAAGAGGAATGTGGCATTCTCTGAGCGGCACAGCAGGCTGAGATCTCCCTGTAGCGCGGCGGGATAGCAGGCCAGCGCCTGCTGCGCCATCAGGGTGAGTTGGGAATCAGTCAGGTTGTCATATTGTTTAGCGCTCATCAGTCCGGCTCCTTTTCACTTGCGTTATCTCAGCATGCGTTGCCAGAAGGTGAGCTGCTTGACCTCAGAAGAGACAAAGTTGACCGCAGCGTGCATCCGGCCCGGTTGTTGCCTGTGAGTTGACCGTGGAGGACAGAAGTCACTGCGCCCGCGTCAAGTCGTGGTGAGTAATGCAACGGCATTATCACCTTACTTTAGTCGTAATGGCGGTGTAACGCCGCGTGCGACCAACAACGACGGGGATAACAGTATGACAAACAGACTCAAGCCCACGCTGGGCACCCTGCACCTGTGGGGGATTGCGGTTGGCCTGGTGATCTCAGGCGAATATTTCGGCTGGAGTTACGGCTGGGCTGTGGCAGGCACGCTGGGATTTCTGGTCACTACCGCGCTGATCGCCACACTCTATACCTGCTTTATCTTTAGCTTCACCGAACTGACCACTGCGATCCCTCATGCGGGCGGGCCGTTTGCCTACAGTCGTCGCGCCTTTGGCGAAACCGGCGGACTGATTGCCGGTCTGGCGACGCTGATTGAGTTTGTCTTTGCGCCACCGGCGATCGCCATGGCGATTGGGGCTTATCTCAATGTGCAGTATCCCCAGCTCAACCCAAAAACCGCAGCGGTCGGGGCTTACCTGGTGTTCATGACGCTGAATATTCTGGGTGTAAAACTGGCGGCGATGTTCGAACTGGTTGTCACCGTGCTGGCTGTCATTGAGCTGCTGGTGTTTATGGGCGTGGTCTCACCCGGCTTTAGCCTGGCGAATTTTGCTGCGCACGGCTGGGCAGGCAGCGACACCTTCGGCATGCCCGCCTTCTCCGGTATTTTCGCCGCCATTCCCTTCGCCATCTGGTTCTTCCTTGCCATTGAAGGTGCAGCGATGGCCGCCGAAGAGGCAAAAGATCCCACCCGAACCATTCCCCGCGCCTACATCAGCGGGATTCTGACGCTGGTGGTGCTGGCGATTGGCGTGATGCTGATGGCAGGCGGCGCGGGCGACTGGCGCAAACTCTCGGACATAAACGATCCGCTGCCGCAGGCGATGAAAATGATTGTCGGCGAACACTCTAACTGGATGCATATGCTGGTGTGGATTGGCCTGTTTGGTCTGATTGCCAGCTTCCACGGCATTATTCTCGGCTATTCACGGCAGTTTTTTGCTCTGGCACGCGCGGGCTATCTGCCGCCTTCTCTGGCAAAACTGTCACGTTTCCAGACCCCGCATCGGGCGATTATTCTCGGTGGCGTACTGGGCATCGCGGCGATTTACAGCGATGGCGTGATTAATCTGCAGGGAATGACGCTGACGGCGGCGATGATCACCATGGCGGTGTTTGGCGCGATTGTGATGTACATCATGAGCATGCTGAGCCTGTTTAAACTCCGCCGCAGCGCGCCGGAAATGCCCCGCAGTTTCCGCGCGCCGGGCTATCCGATTGTTCCGGGCATCGCCCTGCTGCTGTCGGTGGTCTGTCTGCTGGCGATGCTGTGGTTTAACCCGGTGATTGGCGCACTGTTCTTTGCCATCATGCTGGTCGGCTATATTTACTTCCTCGCCACCAAAGCGCAGCGCGACCGGGCGCCACAGGACACGATGCTGGTGGGCGAATAAACGCGGCGCGGCAAGGTGCCGCGCTGTGGGTTACGTTCAGCGCCTGAAATCCAGGCGCTGAACGTCAGCGGATGTGCGGGACACTCAGCCGTTAAGCGGCCAGAGCCACGCCGCACCGCGTACGCCGCTGGAGTCGCCATGCTGCGCCTTCAGCACCGGCGTTTCACACTCCCCGCCAAACACCCACTGCTTCATCAGCACCGGCACAGTCTGATAGAGCCGATCCACATTGCTCATCCCGCCGCCCAGCACGATCACGTCAGGATCGATCAGGTTCACCACCTGCGCCAGCGATTTTGCCAGACGCAGTTCATAGCGGCTCATTGCCAGTTCGGCGATCGGATCCTGCTGCGCCAGCAGCGAGACGATCTCCGCACCTTTGCGATGTACGCCGCTAAGCCGCTGATAGTCGATACCAAAACCGGTGCCTGAAACAAAGGTTTCGATACAGCCCTGCTGCCCGCAATAACAGGGCACTTCCTGACGATAACGCAGCTCATCTTCATCCATCCATGGCAGCGGATTGTGGCCCCACTCACCGGCATTACCGTTGCCACCGATGCGCGATTCACCGTTAATCGCGATACCTGCACCCGATCCGGTACCGATAATCACGGCAAACACCAGCGACTGTCCGGCACCGGCACCGTCGACCGCTTCCGATACGGCCAGGCAATTCGCGTCGTTGGCGATGCGCACTTCCCGGTTCAGCGCCTGAGCCAGATCTTTATCCAGCGGCTGGCCGTTAAGCCAGGTGGAGTTCGCATTCTTCACCCGCTTACTGAAAGGCGAAAGCGAGCCGGGAATGCCCAGGCCGACCGTACCGGTCTCGCCAGTTTTCTGCTCCGCCAGCGTGACCAGATCAACAATTGCCTGCACCGTTGCCTGATAGTCGTCACGCGGGGTATTCACGCGGTGACGGAACAGCTCCTCTCCCTTATCTGACAATGCAATCACTTCTGTCTTGGTGCCACCCAGATCTATGCCTATGCGCAAGGTTACTTCCTCGTTATTCGTTCAGGTGAGAGATACAGTAAAAGGCGGCTGCCTTAAAGGCAATGAAACCACTCCGATGTTTCGCTATCATGCGCGCTGACTCTCGCAGACTTGTGCGCCCGATCGCGCCACGGTAAGGAATCCCGATGTTGTGGTTTAAAAATATGATGGTTTATCGTCTGAATCGTGACATTCCGCTGTCCGCAGATGAGATGGAAAAACAGCTCGACGCCTTCACTTTTTCACCGTGTGGCAGTCAGGATATGAGCAAGACCGGCTGGGTCTCGCCGATGGGTAACCGCAGCGACGCGCTGACCCACGAGAATAAAGGCCAGATTGTGATTTGCGCCCGCAAAGAAGAGAAAATCCTGCCTTCGCCGGTCGTCAAACAGGCGCTGGAAGCAAAAATCGACAAGCTGGAATCTGAGCAGAGCCGCAAGCTCAAAAAGACCGAAAAAGATTCGCTGAAAGATGAAGTGCTGCATAGCCTGCTGCCGCGCGCCTTCAGCCGTTTCAGCCAGACCTATTTGTGGATCGACACGGTCAATAACCTGATTATGGTGGACTGTGCCAGCGCGAAAAAAGCGGAAGATACCCTGGCGCTGCTGCGCAAAAGCCTGGGTTCACTGCCGGTGGTGCCACTGACGCTGGAAAATCCGATTGAACTGACGCTGACCCAATGGGTGCGTTCAGGCGACCTGCCAGCCGGGTTTGCGCTGATGGATGAAGCGGAGCTGAAAGCCCTGCTGGAAGATGGCGGCGTCATCCGCTGCAAGAAACAGGATTTGGTGTGCGATGAGATCGCCAACCATATCGAAGCCGGCAAGGTCGTGACAAAACTGGCACTCGACTGGCAGGAGCGTATTCAGTTCGTGCTGGCCGATGATGGTTCAGTGAAGCGTCTGAAGTTCAGCGACACGTTGCGCGACCAGAACGACGATATCGACCGTGAAGATTTCGCGCAGCGCTTTGATGCGGACTTTATTCTGATGACCAGCGAACTGGCGGCACTCACCAGTAATCTGGTGGAAGCGTTAGGCGGCGAAGCCCAGCGTTAAGCATTATCAGGGCGGCGCCGTTCCGCCCTGAAGTTTTGGCATACTTTGTCGATAACCGGGTCTTTGGCAAAGGAATTCCACTTATGTCCCGCTTATTTCGGCACCTGTTTTTATTTTGCACACTGTCGCTTCTTTCACTCTCTGCACGCAGTCAGCCCGCCTCGGATGATCCGCCCAGCGTCAGCCGTTTCGATGCGGTGCGCATCAATGATCGCCTGAATGTGATGGTGGCTATTCCCGGTAAAAACGGGGGCGCAATGCAGGTCTGGCAGGCTTATGATTGCCAAAAACCTTATGCCGAAGCGCTTTACCGCCACATGGTCGATGCAGAAGGCAGCCCACAAGGCCGGTTTTACGGCAATGAATATGGCCGCTACAGCGCACCTCAGCCTGGCTCAAATCAGGATCCGGCTGTTCTGAAAAAAATCTGCGGATTACCCGAAAGGTCAGTGCTATGGGAAAAAATTGAATCTGCTGATAAGTATGGTGCCACGACACTGATTGACGTTGCCAGCCTGAAGCGTGAGGCAGAGATATTGCGGGTCCGGGTCGGCACTGATTATGCGGCCAGCGATTTCGATCCACCCTATGATGCGCCCTACAGTCTAAAGGTCGAAAATTACCGTTTTAACTGCGAAACCGGTGTCAGTACACCGTTATCCGCATTTGATATTGATGACAACGGTTACGTAACCGATTCACTGGATGGAGGCCAGCTGGCGCGCCGTAAAACCGCTTTTGATCTGACGCCTCTGCTGCAAAAAACTTTTGCCCAGCTCTGTACGCTGCCAGATGTTAAGAGATTTCATGCACTGGGCCACTTCAGACCCGCTTCGCATAAATCGCCCGGTTCGATGGCACAACAGATGCTACCCGACCTGAATGGCAATCCGGCCTCGGTGCTGGCCGCCGTCCCGCTTGCCCCTGCCCTGCAGCAACAACTGAAAACCCTGGTCCATCCCTGGGCCACACCGCGTTTTCAGCAGCTCAGCTGGGTCGAAAATAGTCGGGAAGGTCGCGTCAGCGTGCATATGGTGGCGGATGACGCTGGATTTATTCGCAAGCTGGAGGATTACGGTATCTGGAAAGTGCAGCGTCTGACGATTGCCAATGATATCCAGCTCGCCTATACCATGTCGATTTCCTATTCCCCTTCGCGGTTAAAACAACTTAGTTCGACGCTGCGTTATCCGCTAACCGCCGGACAGCACTATCAGAACGACGCGGTGAGTGAGAGTAGCGTGGGCAAGGATGAGGACAGTCATCAGCGGGAAACCTGTGCCGTCTCCAGCGGTGGCGACGCGCGAGAGATTAACCTGGCATTTAGCGGACGCTATCTGAAGGTAACCTGTACCATTGCGACAGACAAACAGCCTGTCACCGTCATAGAGAGTGCCTGGCTTGAAGACCTGCGGATTTTAGCGCCACTAAGGGCAAAAACAGGTGATAAACCGATGGGCGCTATCACCCTGAGTGATGTGAAGATTATTCGCTAGAAAAAAGGGCCGCTTAGCGGCCCTTTTTTTAATCTTTATCTTTCAGGTAACGGCAGAGATAGGAACTTGGCTCGCCAACCTGCAGATGAAACTCGCTGTGACCCGGCACATTAAACACCGAACCCGCTTCAAACCATTTCCACTCGGTCTCACCTGGCAGCAACACCTTAAGCGAGCCGCTAACGACGGTCATCTCTTCCGGCTGGCCGGTACCAAATGTGTATTCACCTTCAGACATCACGCCGACGCTGGCACGACCGGTGCTCGCACTGTCAAAACCAATAGATTTAACTTTTCCGTCAAAATACTCACTAACGTTGAGCATAATAGTTCTCCAGAGCACATGTTGTGTGTCTGGCAGTGTAGAAGGGAACCCGCTGATCTGTCACGCGAAATGATGGTCGTTTGTGATCTGTTCCGGCGGGAGAAATCAGACGCGCAGAGCGAAAAAGCGTTAAGCCAGTGTTTCAGGCAGCTTTGTTGTGCGTCGGCAAGGGGATGTCGGGAATAAAGAGGTGATGGGCATAACTCAGGCAACGTACTGACAAACGGCGAAATGACGCTGAATATCAGGCTGGCCTCCCTGCCAGCCGCAATGCTTTACTCTTTTTCGACGTCTTCGTAGCGCGCTTTAGCATCGTGCGCTTCTTCTTCCGTCTCATGCTCACTGATTAATGAATTCGGTTTGGGATGATCAGCACGCAATTCATAAAAGGTTACCTTATTACCTTCAGGCCCCTTTTCAACAGTCACAATTTTCGCTTCACGCGGGTACGGCGGTCTGGTAGGCATACTGTGTCCCTCTTGTCTGAACAACATTCCACAGGACAGGCTGCTGCCTGTCATAGGATAAGTATAGACAATGCCATCTGAAGCGGGATCAAAGCGGGAAAAATCTGAGGGTTAGCTGGCGCGCGCCAGAGAAAGTGACAGCAGAATCTCTTCCACCACACACTCCGGTGCCTGCATGGCATTCACCTGATGATGGGCCGCCGCCTGGTAAAGGTGCGCGCGTTCACGCAGCACATCACTCATCTCGTCAGCGATCGGACGTCCGGTTAAGGTCGGACGCTGGGCCGCTTCAGGTTCGCTTTCCAGTCGCTCTGCCAGCACCTCAGGTGATGCACTCAGCCAGATCACCTGCCCCTGCTCCTGCATAAAGCGGCAGTTCTCTTCAGCCAGGATCATGCCACCGCCCGTGGCAATGACCGTCCTGGGGGCCGTGACTGCTTTCAGCGACTCCGTTTCACGGGCGCGGAAACCTTCCCAGCCTTCCGCCTCGACAATCTCCGTCACGCTGCGTTGCGTGCTGAGTTGCAGATGGTGATCGGTATCCGTAAAGGCGTAGCCCAGCGCCTGCGATAACGCCTCGCCGACCGTGGTTTTGCCGCAACCGCGAGCGCCAATCAAAAAGATGGGTAGTGACATCAGGGCCGTTCCTCCGCCTGACCGCGCGATGCGGCTGCATGGTTAGCTGATTAATGCGACGCATAATAACTGGAAATTATTATGGCCTCCACCTGTCAGGCATGATTTACGCTTTTTCCTCACATGAACAGCGATAATCTCTCTATTTTCAAGGGGAAATGCATGCACGTTTTGTGCATCAGGTGAGTAACCGGGCGCTAAAAAACGCATAAAACGGCGGCTAAAATGGGCTGGCAATATTTGCTTACCGCCCGGATTTTACTTTTCGTGTTGACGCCCCCATATACTGATAACAATCGCCACAGGAGAGTCATCATGCAACGCGAAGAACAACAACTGATTGATGGGCTGTTCAGCCGTCTGAAACAGGCCGAAAGCCAGGCCGTGGCACGTGATGCCGCTGCCGAACAACTGATTAACCAGCATCTTCAGGCGCAGCCAGGCGCGCCTTACTACATGACGCAGGCAATCCTGATTCAGGAAGCGGCGCTGAAAAAACTCAATGAGAAAGTGTCAGCGCTGGAAAGCCAGGTGGCACAGTTGCAGCAACAACAACAGCAGCAGCCTGCACAGAGCAGCGGCGGCTTCCTGTCGGGACTGTTTGGCAGCGGTTCGCGTCAGCAGCCTCCCGTTCAGCAGCCGCAGCAACAGTCGCCGTGGAACAGTGCGCCGCAGCAACCGGCACAGCAGCAGTATGCCCCTGCCCAGGCACCCGCGCCACGCGGCACCGGTTTCCTTGGCGGCGCTCTGCAAACTGCCGTGGGCGTCGCGGGTGGTGTCGTGATGGCCGACATGCTGACCAGCATGTTCCACCATTCACAGCCGGAAGAGATTGTGAATATCATCAATGAGCCGCCGCTGCCGGAGGTGAATGATAATCTCAACACCTTCAACGGTGGCGATGACAATGCCGATAACTTTAACGGCGGTAACGACAGCGCCTTCCTCGACCAGAACACGGGCTGGGACAGCAATTATGCCGACAACAGCGATCTCAACGATTTTGGCGGCAACGATTTCGACGACGACGACAGCTTCGTTTAAGTTGAGCGTTTTTGCTGGGTGAGCCAGCTATCCAGTTCATTCGCAAACTGCTGGCGGTCACGCGGACTCATCGTCGCGGGGCCGCCGGTCTGCACGCCGCTTGACCGCAGCGTATCCATAAAATCACGCATCGTCAGGCGTTCGCGTATCGTCGCCGGTGAGTAACGCTCGCCGCGCGGATTCAGCGCCGCTGCCCCCTTCTCAATCACCTCAGCCGCCAGCGGAATATCGGCGGTGATCACCAGATCGCCGGGCTGACAACGTCTGACAATCTCATTGTCCGCCACATCAAAGCCAGCAGGCACCTGCAGCGTGCGCAGATACGGCGATGGCGGCACGCGCAAAAACTGGTTCGCCACAAAAGTGACCGTGGTCGCGGTACGATCCGCCGCACGGTAGAGCACCTCTTTGATCACATTCGGACAGGCATCGGCATCGACCCAGATAAACATCATGATTCCTTACAGTCAGAGAAGCCTGAGATCTTGCCGGGTTCCTCTTAAATGGCAAATTTAATTTGCGCCACGCTTTCCAGCGCGCTTGCAGCTGACTTGTTATTCGGGCTGGCTGAAGTAAGCTAGCTCACTGAGAAAAACGAATAATGTCCTAAGGAGATGGCGATGCTGGCAAAGAAAATCGGATTTATCGGCGGGGGAAACATGGCGAAAGCCATTATCGGCGGACTGGTCAACAGCGGCAAAATCGCCCCGTCTGATATCTTCGTTTACGATCGCAAAGCTGAGACCAACCAGGCGATGGCAGAGCAGTATGGCATCAACGCAGCAGAGAGCGCGGATGCGCTGGCGCGTGAAGTGGACATCCTGTTCGGCGCAGTAAAACCGAATGTCATTCTGAAAGTATTAAAAGAGCTGGCAGGCAGCCTGAAAAAAGAGGCGCTGGTGGTGTCGATTGCCGCTGGCGTGACGCTGGACTCGCTCTCATCCGTGCTGGGTTACGATCGCAAAATTGTCCGCGCAATGCCGAATACGCCCTCACTGGTGAGCGAAGGCATGACCTCGGTAACGCCTAACGTGCTGGTTGAGCAGGCGGAGATCGACGAAGTCGTGGCGATTTTTGAGAGCTTCGGCAAAGCGGCCGTAGTGGATGAATATCTGATTCACTCTGTGGTCGGCGTGAGCGGTTCTGCACCGGCCTACGTGTTTATGTTTATCGAGGCGATGGCGGATGCAGCCGTACTGGGTGGCATGCCGCGTGCTCAGGCCTATCAGTTTGCTGCGCAGGCGGTGAAAGGCGCGGCGCAGATGGTGCTGACCACCGGTAAACATCCGGCTGAACTCAAAGATATGGTCTGCTCTCCAGGCGGCACCACCATTGAAGCGGTGAAAGTGCTGGAAGAAAAAGGCATGCGCTCGGCAGTGATGGAAGCGATGCAGCAGTGCATGGCGAAGTCAGAGAAACTGAGTCGCAGCTAACCGGTGAGAAAGTACGCAGGGCGGCCCGTCAGCCTGGTCCGCCCTGCGTGCAGCTTAACTGATTTTCGCCTGACAGCGCGCCACCGCGTCAGAAAGCGTCATGGGGTGCTGCATCTGCTCCACCAGCTCAGCGGTCAGCGTATACATACCGCATGAGCAGATCGCCGCCAGTTGCCCCTGCTGACCATAAAACGCCATAAACTTTTTATCCTCCAGCGAACCGATTAGCTGGAATTCATCCCATTCTGCCGCGTGGCCAACATACTCATAACGAGTGCCATACTGGGTCGTCCAGAAGAACGGCACCCGATCAAAAGCGACGTTTTGATCCAGCATATTCCATGCGGCAGTCTGTCCCTGCTGATGTGCAACGCGATAGTGCTCAATACGCAGCGGCCCCTGTGCCGCCGGATAGGTGGCGATATCCCCCGCCACCCAGATATTATCAGCGACCCGCAACTGATCATCCGCCTGCAGGCTGCCATCCTCTGCCAGCGGCAGATCGTGAATAAAGTCGGTGGCCGGTTTAACCCCGGTCGCGAACAGCACAACGGTAGCATCCAGCTTGCGTCCGCCCTTCAGCTGCACGCCATTTACCTTCTGGTCACCCTGCAGTGCTTCGATCTCGCCCTGCACCCACTTCACGCCGTTTTGCTCATGAAGCTGGTAGAAATAGCGACCAATCTGCTCGCCAAACCGTTTAGCAAAAGGCAGTGCCTGGCGGGCAATGACTGTGACGTCAATATCGCGGTTACGCAGTGCCGACGCCAGTTCGGTACCGATAAAACTGTTGCCGATAATCACGATTTTATGGCTGGCATCCACCACCTGAAGCAGCTCATCGGTCTGCGCTTTGCTACGCAGCAGATGAACCCCGTCAAGATCGCTGCCCGGCAAATCGGGAAGAACAGGCGTCGCGCCGCTGGCGATCAACAGTTTGTCGAACGCAAGCGTCCCGCCATCGCCGAAGATTAACCGCTGTTGCTGTGCATCCAGCCGGCTCACTGTAGCCTGGAGTCGTTCAACGTGCTCCATCACATCCGCTTTCAGCAGCTGCGGCACTTCGTTAATATCCATTTTTCCCGACGGCACAAATTTGGTCAGCGCCGTGCGGTCATAAGGTGCATCGGCTTCACGCTCGACCAGTATCAGGCGGCCTTTAAAACCTTCATGACGCAGACGCCATAGCGCTGCGCTACCCGCCGCGCCGCCACCCAATACCACATAGACCGGTGCATCTGCCCCGCTGCCAATGGGTGCTGCGGGTGACATCGCTTTGGGGTTTATCAGTACCCGGCCCTCTTCAATGCGAAGCGGGTACTGTTTGAGATCGGCTAACGCCAGCGGTTCACACATTTTGCCATCGGCGATATCAAACGCGGCTTTATGCCACGGGCAGACCAGCCGATCGCCGCAAATCGCGCCCTGTTCAAGCGGTGCGCCAGCGTGTGGACATTTCGCCTGAAAAGCACGGACGTTGTCACCGTCGCGAATCAATAATAGATCAACATCGCCGAGCGTCTTTTTAACCGGCTGTCGCTGCGGCAGATCGTTCAGGTCGACGGTAAATTGATAGTTCACGGCATGGCTCCTTTCACTGTTTCTGGTCTTATGCTGCACGGCAAAAAAGCCCGCTGCGCAATCCCCTACAAACAGTAAGTGTGGCAAAAGAACCGGGAAGCCTGATGAGGAATCTGTTTCAGAAAGATAACCTGCTGTTGTGGCAGGTAATTTAATCGGCGTTGAGGGGGAAGTGAATCCGCATCGGGCGGCAGATAGAAGCGGCCACCTGCGTGGCCGTGGGCATCATCAGCTCTTTTTCAGGCACTGACTCATAAAGGTTTTACGGGCATCGCCTGCCAGTTTTTTATCACCGGCTTCACCGTTACAGCTTTTCATTTTCATCTGCTGCGGTGACATCTGCGACATCTTGCTGTCCTTTTTCAGGCATTCACTCATAAAGGTTTTGCGCGCATCCCCTTTGAGATCCTGTGATTTCGCATGCTGGTTGCACATCGTCATTTTCTCCTGCTGCGGAGTTTTCTCCGCAGCACCTGCCAGCCCGCTGACCAGCAGGCCTGCCATCATCATCGCCATTAAACCGACTTTCATCTTGATAACTCCACAGTGGATTGTCCTCTATTATTCTGGCAGCGAATAAGCAAAGCAGAAAATGTTTGAGGTCAAAGTGATGGGAAGATCCCATTCCCGACCTGTTCCGGGATCAATACTGGCGGGGATGATGGAGCAGCTTTTCAATGTAATTGCGCAGCAGGCGTGCATCGTTATCATCAGCATCAGCCACGTTGTCCATAGCGCTTTCAATGCTGGTGGTGATTGCCAGATGTTGTTGCGGCTCCAGCTTGCGAACCAGCGCAGTGACAACGATCTCCAGTGCTTCAATCTGCGCCATTTGCTCTTTCGCTGTCGCCTCTTTTTCAGCCAGCTTTACCAGTAACTCAGCAATCAGGTTTTTCATGCTGTTGTCTCAGCGGTGGAGAAAAGCTGAAATTATCATCACGCTGGCTAAAAAAACAGAGGGCGACAGCCATTTTTTCAGTGGCTTAGCCCACATTTATCCCATCTGTTCAGCCATTTACGGTTATTTTGCTGGCGAAACGTTTTGCGGGGTTGCACTGCCGCGGTTAAATGTCGCTTGCCTGAAATGAAACAGAGAAGCTTAACGAGGATTTACGAATCCGTGACCCGGCCCGCCACCGTGTCCGCCCCAACCGCCGCCGGGAGGCGGGAAAATACATCCACTTAATGCAGTCACTAATCCCACAACAGCCACCAGCTTAATGATTCGTACCCTATCTACCTCAGAGTGAAAAAATCGGGCGGAGTGTATGAAGCCGCTGGCATGGCGACAAGTGAGATTCCTCTGCTTCAGGCGGCTATTCATCTTTGCTGACCAGACTTAACGTTTTACCGCCAGTATGTCGTCGTATTCTCAACATCCCGGTGAGTTTGTTAACAGGACTATTTGTGTAAATCGGGAGGGTGAACACTTTACAGACTGACGAATTTTGCGCATTGTGAGCGCATTACATTTACAGGATAAAATCATGACTCTCTCTCTGGCTACTTTCAGTGACATCCTCTCCCGGCGCGACTGGGAGAACCCGGTCGTGACCTCGCTGCATCGTCTGGATGCCCATCCGCCATTCGCCAGCTGGCGCGATGAAGCGGCGGCGCGCGATGATCATCCTTCGGCGTCACGGCAATGTCTCAACGGAGAGTGGGGATTTAGTTACTTTGCTCAGCCTGAAGCGGTGCCTGCCAGCTGGTTATTGCAGGATCTGCCGGATGCCAGCACGATTCCGGTCCCGGCTAACTGGCAGATGCACGGCTTCGATGCGCCCATTTACACCAACGTACAATATCCGATTCCCGTTAATCCTCCGCTGGTTCCCGCCGGGAATCCCACCGGATGTTACTCGCTCACATTCACGACTGACACAGCCTGGCTCGATTCGGGACAGACACGCATCATTTTTGACGGCGTAAATTCGGCTTTTCACCTGTGGTGCAATGGGCGCTGGATTGGCTACTCTCAGGACAGCCGCCTGCCCGCCGAATTTGACCTGAGTCCTCATCTGCGACCGGGTAAAAACCGGCTGGCGGTGATGGTGCTGCGCTGGAGCGACGGCAGCTATCTGGAAGATCAGGATATGTGGCGGATGAGCGGCATTTTCCGCGATGTCACATTACTGCATAAACCGCAGGTGCATCTGGCCGACGTTCAGCTGGAAACCCGGCTCAGCCCGGAGTTTACCCGTGCCGAGCTACGCGCCCAGGTCCGCGTCGCCTTACCGCCGGACGCCACCTCGCGCTATCAGCTGCGCCTGACGCTGTGGCAGGGTAAACAGCAGGTTGCGCAGTGTCAGCAGCCGCTGGGCAGCGCGATCATTGACGAACGGGGTCACTATCCTGAACGCGCCCTGATCAGCCTGCCGGTTGAACAGCCCGCGCTGTGGAGCGCCGAAACGCCCCACCTCTATCGTGCGACGCTGGCGCTGCTGGATGGCGATCAGCAGCTGGTCGAAGTGGAAGCTTACGATGTTGGCTTCCGTCAGGTCACCATCGACAACGGCCTGCTCTGCCTGAACGGCAAACCGCTGCTGATCCGGGGCACCAACCGTCACGAGCACCATCCGGAGCACGGTCAGGTAGTGGATGAGGCGACGATGCGCCGCGACATCGAGCTGATGAAGCAGCACAATTTCAATGCGGTCCGCTGTTCGCACTACCCTAATCATCCGCTCTGGTACCGGTTGTGTGACCAGTACGGGCTTTATGTCGTGGATGAGGCCAATATCGAAACCCACGGCATGCAGCCGATGAACCGGCTCTCCGATGATCCCCGCTGGTTCGCGGCCTACAGCGAACGTGTCACGCGCATGGTGCAGCGCGATCGTAATCACTGCAGCATTATCATCTGGTCGCTGGGCAACGAGTCAGGACATGGCGCCACCCATGACGCGCTCTACCGCTGGGTGAAAAGCAGCGATCCAACCCGTCCGGTGCAGTATGAAGGCGGCGGTGCAGATACCGCCGCAACCGATATTATCTGCCCGATGTATGCCAGGGTTGATGAAGATCAGCCGTTCCCGGCAGTGCCGAAATGGTCGCTTAAGAAGTGGATCGGTCTGCCGGGCGAAACGCGTCCGTTGATCCTGTGTGAATACGCGCATGCCATGGGCAACAGTTTCGGCGGTTTTGCGAAGTACTGGGAGGCCTTCCGTCAGTTCCCGCGACTGCAGGGCGGCTTCGTCTGGGACTGGGTGGATCAAAGCCTGACCCGCCATGATGAACAGGGCAACTCCTGGCAGGCTTACGGCGGTGATTTTGGCGATAAGCCTAACGATCGTCAGTTCTGTATGAACGGGCTGGTGTTTGCCGATCGCACGCCACATCCAGCGCTTTATGAAGCGCAGCGCGCCCAGCAGTTTTATCAGTTTACCGTTGATCCCCGCGATCCGCTGAGCGTTACGATCAGCAGCGACTATCTGTTCCGCCACAGTGATAATGAAGTGCTGCGCTGGTCCATTGAGCAGGAAGGAGAGGTGGTGACAGAAGGCGAAATAGTGCTGGATATCACCGCGCAGAGTCAGCAGCGGATCACGCTGCCTACACCGCCCGCGTTATACGGCGAATGCTGGCTGAACGTCGCGATTCATCAGATCAACGCCACACCCTGGAGCGTTGCTGGCTGGCGCGTCGCCTGGCACCAGTGGGCGCTGCCCTCGGCGCTGGCGATGCCATTACAGCCAGAGGCTGCCGAAGCACCTGTGCTGCACAATGATGCCAGTGACATTGTTGTCACTCATCAGCAGCAACGCTGGCATTTTTCACGCCACAGCGGCGAACTGACGCAGTGGTTTGTCAATGAGGAGCCGACGCTGCTCTCCCCTCTTCAGGACTGCTTTATCCGCGCGCCGCTGGACAATGACATCGGCACCAGCGAAGCGGAACGGGTTGATCCTGATGCCTGGGTTGAACGCTGGAAAACGGCGGGTTATGACCAGATGAGCAGCAGTCTGGTATCGATCACGGCGAATACGTTGTCGCAGGCAGTGCAGATTGAGACGCTGCATGGCTGGCTCGCCAACGGTGAGCTCGCGTTCATCAGCCGTAAACGTTATGTGATCAACGCGCAGGGTGAGTTACAGCTGCAGCTGTCGGTTGAGCAGTCGCGCGGATTGCCACCGCCCGCACGCATCGGCTTGCGCTGTGAGCTGGCACACATCCCGCAGCAGGTTAGCTGGCTGGGCCTGGGTCCGCATGAAAACTATCCCGACCGCCAGCTGGCCGCGCAGTTTTCCCGCTGGCAGCTGCCGCTGGATCAGCTATCAACGCCCTACGTTTTCCCCAGCGAGAATGGTCAGCGTGGCGGTACGCGTCAGCTCGACAGCGGCAGCTGGCAGGTCAGCGGCGACTTCGCTTTCTCGCTGAGCCGCTTCAGTCTGGAGCAGCTACGGGAGACTTCACACCGCCACCTGCTGCATCCTGAAACGGGCTGCTGGCTGCATCTGGATGCGTTTCACATGGGCGTTGGCGGCGATGACTCCTGGAGCCCCAGCGTCAGTCCTGAGTTTTTACTGACTCAGCAGCGCTGGCAGGCTGAGCTGACGATTTCTCAGCCAGGGGCAGCTCGGTCTTCGGACGCCGGTAAAAACGCTTCAGAAACAGCACATTAATCAGCACCACCACGGCGGTGGCAAAAAAGACCCAGCGGAAACCTGCCACCGCCGACACCGCAGCCCCCAGTAGCGGGCCTGCGACATTGCCGAGATACATAAACGACTGGTTATAGCCGAAGATTCGTCCGGTGATGTTGTCGCGCGAATGACATACCAGAAGCGTCTGCACCGCAGGCATCATTGCGCCATCGGCGAAGCCCAGCAGAAACCGCAATATCCCCAGCTGTGTCGTGCTGGTCACAAACGACATCGCAACAAACAGCAGCAGCGAGATAACCATTGTCGCCAGCAGGATACGCTGCGTGCCGATGCGATCGCCGAGTCGCCCCAGCCGGGGTGCCGCCAGCAGCGCTGAGACGCCTGGCAGCGCGGCAATCACGCCACTCAGAAAAGCGATATTCTCCGCAGTCGGTGCCAGTTCACGCACAAACAACGTCAGAATCGGGTTCACCGACCCGTTGCACATCTGAATCACCATGGTGGTAAAAAAGAGGCAGAGCATCAGCTTTGGGTTATCCAGCGAGCGGAAAACCTCGCGTCCGCTGAGCTTATCTTTTTTACTGACCGGGATATAACCGGTCTCTTTAATCAGGAACAGCGTCACCAGAAAGCTGACCATCAACAGCACCGCAGTGACAATAAACACCGTACGCAAACCGACCCAGTCGGCCAGCAGCCCGCCCAGCATTGGCCCCAGAATCACCCCGCCAATCTGACCGGTTGAGACACAGCTCAGCGCCCAGCCGCTTCGTTCACGCGGAACCTGAGCCGCCACCAGCGCCATGGCGTTGGGGATATATCCGGAGGTTAGCCCCATCAGGGCACGCAGCAGCAGCAACTGCCAGGCCTCCGTGACAAAAGCCTGCAGCAGGATCACCACGCCCATGCCAAAAGCCGCACGCAGCAGCATCAGTTTACGACCTTTGCGATCGGCCAGGCTGCCCCATAGCGGCGCCACCGCCGCCGAGACCACAAAGGTGATACTGAAGGTAAGACCCGACCAGAGGCTCAGTGATTCGCCACCGGTTACGCCTAGCTGTTCAAGGTAGAGCGGCAGAAACGGGATAATCTGACTAATCGCCAGTCCGGTAAAAAAGCAGCCAAACCAGACCGAGATCAGGTTTATCTTCCAGGGTTCAATAGTGCGTGGCATGAGCAGACGATATAAAGAGAGGGTAGGCTCAGTCTAACGCGCGCATTCTCAGCGTGACCGACAAAACATGGCACAGAGAGTGAAAGAACGGATTCTGCTTTGATTCGGCTCAATTACCGGCACAAATTTCACCGACGCAGGAATTCAGAGTGCGAAGCGCGCGGATGACAGACGGCACTGAAATGCGCTTCTTAAACGCCCCCTCATCAATATGGAAAAATATGTCATTCTGTTACTGACAACCCCGCTCCCCGCTTCTATGTTTAAAAAACCGCCAGCCGTGGCGGTGTGGCGATCATTCTTATCGGTGCGACGTCCTCCGCAAAAAACGGTGCAGACCATCCGGCTACGCTGAGGCAAACCAGCTTATTTCATACAGATACGTCCTTACTCAGCAGTAAGGGGCAGTGGCGTGTTTCAGCGGAGGTGGGGAAATGAGAGTACAACCAAATAGCGCCAGCCGTGCAATCAGTGACTATTTTAAAAGCCCGGCCTGGCGGACACCGCCAGAGTCCGATCTGCTGGCGGTGATCCTGCGTGAAATAATGGAAGCGGGCGAGCCCGCCACCAGTAAAGTGCTGATTGCGCGGGTGATCGATAAACTGGAAGTAGAGGGCGACGAGATGCAGTTGCAACGTTATCGCACCTTGCTGGCTCAGTTGATCGACACGCAGCCGGAGCCGTAAATCAACCCGGCGTCTACTTCACCCAGCGTAACTTATCCGCTTCGCTGACGCTGGCACGTCCGCTGCTGCGCTGAAACAGGCAGAGCTCCCGTCCCCGCTTATTTTTCATGTGCTGCTGCGGGTAGCGTCCCTCCAGCAACAGTGCACTGTAACCTGTGTTGTCGTCATATTCGATCGGTTCGCCCAGCACCCTGACTTTGCTCAGGTGGCTGGCGTTGACGCACGCCTGAACCATCACCTCGCGGCTCTTTTTCCAGGCGTCTTCACTGGACGCATGCGCCAGTGTGCTGCTGAGTAACAACGTGGGCAGAAATGCCACTATGCGTTTCATCTTCTTCTTCGCTCCTGTTCCGGTCCGCGGACGCTAAAAAAATTCCCGCCGGGGCGGGAATAAACAAGACGAGCACTATCTATTGTGTGACGAGGAAGTTTCTCAAACGCGCAGCTATCCTCGCCTGCCGTTATGACAAGCCTATGACATTCTGGCCATTAGCCACAATAAACTGAGCTGATATTGCCATTTTTATCGGCCAGGAAATTAAGCCGGTTGAGATTAAAGTCCATGGTGACGGCTGAATTATAGGGGATCGGACGCACCTGCTGTTCGAAGTGCTGACCCTGCAGTGCGGTCAACGGTTTGCCGATATAGTGTTGAAACTGTGAGGCGCCGCAGCGGTCAGCGTCGGGATCCTGCGCCACACGGGCAGTGTCGGGTTGAGAGGCAGATTGACAGGCGGTTAATGCGAACAGACCGACTACCAGCAGCCCTTTTCCATAAAATCTCACGTTTATTCTCCTGTTGGACGTGTAACACCTTGCCCAAGAGTAGCAAAACGCGCCGGCAGACCTGAACCCTTAAAAGGTAAAGTTGTTACAGCAGGATTAAGCCAACTGCTGGGCAGGCGTCCTTTTGAGATTAATCGCATTTTCAGCCAAAAAAAGCCCCCGTGAATCTCTACACTTTCTTAAGAATTTTCTTACCCAGCCCCGTGGAGGTCATAATGGAACTGATTATTTTTGTTGTCTGCGCAATGCTAATGACCGCCCTGGCGGTCAAAGTGCGTTAAGCCATCTCAGGCTGATTTTGCGCCGTTCTTTCCAGCAGCGTTCTGAATGCAGCCAGTGGCATTGGCCGGCCAAGGAAGTAACCTTGCCCTTCTTCGCATGAGAGCTGTTTTAGCTGGTTTAACTGCGCTTCTGTCTCAATGCCTTCTGCTGTGATCGTCAGGGCAAAGGCGCGAGCCAGCGCAATGATCCCCGCGACCACCGACTGTGCCTGCTGCGACTCGGGGAAATCTTTCATCCAGGAGCGATCGATCTTCAGGCCATTAAACGGGAAGGTTTTCAGGTAGCCCAGCGCGGCATAGCCGGTGCCGAAATCATCAACAGTCAACCGGACACCCAGCGAACGTAACCCCTGCATGATTTCCAGCGCATGCTGTGGGTGTTCAAAGGTAACGTTCTCAGTAATTTCGAGCTCCAGCCGGGTTGCCGGCAGGCCACTTTTCTCGAGCGCATTCGCGACCCGTTGCACCAGGTCGCTGGTGCGAAACTCCATTGGCGATATATTGACTGAAACATAGCGTTCGCCGCCCCACCCCAGTGCATCCTCACAGGCGCGCATCAGCACCCAGTCGCTGATGGTGGCGATCAGACCGCTCTCTTCCGCCAGTGGAATGAAGTGGTCGGGCGTTATCCATTGATCCGGGGCAATCTGCCAGCGAATCAGGGCCTCAGCGCCCGCCAGCTGCCCCGTCAGCAGTTGATAGCGTGGCTGATAGTGCAGGCGAAACTCATTGTTCTTCAGCGCTTTCTCAATCCGCCGCGCCATTTCACGTTTATCTTCCCGCTGACTGGTCATCTCATTGGCATACCAGACCCACTGATTGCGTCCCGCGTCACGCGCTTCATTCAGCGCAATATCTGCCATTTCCAGCAGCGCTTCCGGGTGGCTGGCATCCTGAGGAGCGCAGGCAATCCCCATGCTGATGGTAAGATAGTGGACATGCTGGCCGGTGCTGATCGGTTGCTGAACCTCATGCACCAGCTGAGCACAACGCTGATCGACCCGCTCACGGTTCGCTTCACGTAATACCAGCACAAACTCATCGCCACTCAGCCGCGCCACCAGCTCCTGCGGACCAATACAGCGCTTCAGTCGCTGTGCTATCTGGCTCAGCACCTCGTCGCCTGCTGCATGACCCCAGGTTTCGTTAATCGGCCGGAACTGATCAAGATCGAGTGTGACCAGCGTCAGCGGCGCGGAGCCATCCGTTATTGCAAGGTGTAGCGTCAGAAACTCCAGCAGCTGCATGCGGTTCGACAGGCCGGTTAAGACGTCGTGACGCGACAGGAACTGAATGCGCGCCTCAGCTTCCATACCCTGAGTGATATCCGATACCGTACCGCGAAACCCGATGCGTTTCGCGTCGTGCCAGATGGTTTTTGCCACCAGCTGGCCGATGCGACGATTGCCGTGCGCAGACATGAACTGACAGCGCAGCGGCATCTGCTGTCCGTCCTCCTCCTGACGTCGCAGCCAGGCAACCAGCGAATGGCTGGGATGCGTCAGCAGATGATCGATGTGACGCCCCAGCCAGTGCGTAATGTCATGGCCGGTAACGGTATGAAAGCGCGCTGACAGATAGATTAGCCGGCCCTCTGCATCCGTCTCCCAGATCCAGTCTGACGCCGCCTCAGCGAGATCGCGAAACCGCGCTTCGCTGTTGGCAAGCTCCTGCTGACTGATCGCCAGCATAGCGAAACGCCGATCAGAGATAATTGCATTTGAGAGCGCATGGCGACTGACGCGACGGGTAATTATGGCGATGATGATCGCCATCAACATCAGCAGTGGCAGCAAAAACCAGATCAGGCCCATGCCAGGCATCTTTGAGGTCCAGCGCAGCACAATCGGGTCGCCCATCGGCAACGTTAACATCATCCGGGGTTCACGCAGGGCATCCTCCTCACTGGCTGGCGCGCGCAGTTCGCGTACATCCAGCGATGTTCCCAGCGCCTTTAATTTTTCAGGCGTAAACAGACTCACAAATATCATGATGGACGGAGGCCCCGCCACTGGCGTCACCGCCCTCACTTTGCCACTGGTGATAGGGGCAGCAACCACGATGGCGGGCAGATGATTGATCAGCACATCACGATGCATCGCTTTGTTGTTAAGCTGACGTGCCGCCGCAATAAATGCAGAGGTCTCTTTGCCCAGCCAGGCCTCCAGCGGCGTATCCACCAGTTTGCCGTTAATGACTGAATAACGGGTGTGGCCTTTACCATCGACCACGAAAACACCCTCGTAGTGATACTCCTCATACAGGCCTGGACCAAAGTTCTCTTCGTCAAACGCCCAGACTTTGTCCACACTGACATGGAGATTTTGCCAGGCTTCGCCCCAGAACGCATAATCCCGGATATCCGTTACCATCGCCTCCTGACGACTTTTCCACGCCTGCTGCATCAGCAGCCGGTCATGCTCAACCGATACGCTGTTTTGCCGCTGCGCAATCGTCAGCACCATCAGCATCGAGAGCGCCAGCACGCCAAACAGCAGCAGCGAAAGGACACGCAGGCTGCGCCGCGTAAAGCGGACAGTGCGATCTTCAGCAACATGTCTGAATGGCAACGCGGGTGGCGCCGGAGGATTAAAAGTCATTAAGAGTGCCCACTACACAACCAGGGGTTGAGATGAAAGGCCGGCAATACCACACAGGGTGCTGACCCGATTAGTTTCCTCAGTTATCGGCTCGGGCGCTCGGGTGTTTAGTCTGCGGTAAACATTTTGCGCTTAAATATTGTGTTACAGGCTGACTCGACAGCGATCGGGGGCATTGCTACTATGCGCTTACCTTCGCTGGCTGAGTCGCCTATGAACATCAATTCCGACAGAGTGACCCTGACGCTGTTCTACGTCGGCAGCTTTGTGGTCTATTACCTGGTTACCATGCTGATCACCCTGTTCCCTAATTACGGCGTGCTGCGTAATGACGGCCTGCTGGTGCCCGTGCTCTGTCTGTTTGAATTTGCTGTGATCTACCCGCTTTATCGCTTCTACTGCCAGCGCCGTACCGATTTACCGCTGGGTGAACTTTATACCCTGCAAACCCTGCTCTTTACCGGCGCGTTGTTTGTCCTGATGGCAGCACAGATGCAATTTATGCAGCCGGAAGGCTGGCTGGTGATGCAGGCGCAGCAGGGACGTAATTCGCTGCTTATCCTGCTGTTGACCGCCGTGTTGCTGGCGCCGGTTTTTGAAGAGGTGCTGTTCCGCGGTTTTCTGTTACAGGGTTTTCTGCTGTGGGCGCCGCGCAGCCGCTTCGCCTGTATGCTGCTCACCTCGCTGCTGTTTGCGGTAATGCATACGCAGTATGTGCACTGGCAGACGCTTATCGCCCTGACGCTGTTTTCACTGCTGCTCTGCTATGCCCGGCTGCGGAGCAACAGTCTGGCGCTGCCCATCTTCCTCCACACCCTGAATAACCTGATTGCGCTGCTGCCCGCCTGGTATTTCGCGGGTTAATGCAGGCATCAATCCTCTTCTTACACGCTGACAGACGCCGGCATGACCCTGCGGACGGACCATAGCTCACACTGACAATGCCGCACCGTCACGTTTGTCTATACTGGATGTTAAAAAGGGATAAAAAGCACCGCAGTCCGTACCACCAGACCGTGCAAAGGAGAGGAACTATGTTGATAGGATTTGTGTTGTTAGTGAGCGCGTGCGGCTACGATGCCTGCGAAGCGCTGCCGGTCTCGGAGCGCATCTATCCGACAAAGGTCGACTGCGAAACGATGGCGAACCGCATTCATAAAGTCAGGCCGAATGTGGTCCTGCTTTGCGGAGAGGTCCATCGCTAATTCAGGACCAGGTTCAATAAAGCGGCGCTGTAACATTGCAAGCTGGCGCTTTAGCGTACAAAATATAAGCTGTTGTTAACCATTACCGTAGTGAATCCCATGAAAACATCACGCCCCCGTCGTCCTGGTGGACGCTGGGTATACTATCTTTTGTATGATGGCATTCTGTGGCCCTGCCCCGTCCGATGGGAGTGGGAGAGCAGCTATGGCGGCTGGTTGCCATTTTACTACACGCCAACCTTTGAATTTGTGGTGGGCGATCCCCGCAAAGCGTATCGCATTGCGCGCAGTGACGTGCGGGCTAAACAACGGCGTGAAGATGCCTTTGTCTGAATAACACGATTATCCCGGCAGACATGAGGCTGTGAGCCGGCAGAGCTCCCCTTCCAGCGCAATCATCACCATCAAAACGTTGCACGGCGTGTGACGCCCGGTCCCCTTCATCGACTCATGCCCAGATCATGGCGGCCCAGCGAATCAACAGCAGACCACCGCAAATGCATAAAAGAACCAGCACCATCTTCCAGTACTTTTTGGCCGCCCGGTATCTTGTCACCTCGGTTTCCTCTCATCAGAAAGCGAAGATGCGCCAGAAGGCGCATCAGTTTCGGTCAGTAACAGGACCGAGGGGATAGCATAACGTCCGGGCCACCAAAAGGCGACCCGTCGCCGGCATCAGTTGTTCAGGGTGTAATCCAGCGTAATTTCCGCATTCAGAACCTGAGAAACCGGGCAGCCTGCTTTGGCTTTATTGATAATCTCGTCGAAAGTTGACGCATCAATGCCTGGCAGAGAGATGGTGCTGGTCAGCGCCACTTTGGTGATGGCAAAGCCGTCGCCTTTTTTGTCCAGCGACACGTCGGCCGTGGTATCAATGCTTTCCGGCGGATGACCCGCGTTACCCAGCATCAGCGACAGCGCCATAGAGAAACAGGCTGCATGCGCTGCACCAATCAGTTCTTCCGGGTTGGTGCCTTTACCGCCTTCAAAACGGGTATTAAAGCCATAAGGTTGCTGGCTCAGCACGCCGCTCTCGGTGCTGACGGTGCCTTTACCTTTGATATCGCCTTCCCAGTGCGCCGAACCTTTCTTGTGAATGGTCATGTCATTCCTCCTGTTGGTAAAGAAGCTAAGTATAGACAATACATTCATTTTCGCAGGCTAATTCACCGCACGCGGACGTGGCGTTGTGCTTGCTGGGGCCAGCAACGCCTCCGCCTGGACCAGTGAATCGCGGGTGATTTCACTAATGGATTTTGCGCCGGTCAGTGTCATGGCAACGCGCATCTCCTTCTCAATCAGGTTCAGCAGGTTTTCAACACCGCGCTGACCGTGGGTCGCCAGCGCATAAATAAAGGCCCTTCCCAGCAGCACGCTGTCTGCGCCCAGCGCGATCATTCTCACCACATCCAGCCCGTTACGAATGCCACTGTCCGCCAGAATCGTGATGTCACCTTTGACGGCATCGGCAATCGCGGGCAGCGCCCGCGCCGAAGAGAGCACACCATCCAGCTGACGTCCGCCATGATTCGAGACCACGATGCCGTCTGCGCCAAAGCGCACCGCATCCCGCGCATCTTCCGGATCGAGAATACCTTTGATCACCATCGGTCCGTCCCAGAACTCGCGGATCCACTCCAGATCTTTCCAGCTGATCGAGGGATCAAAGTTGTTCGCCAGCCAGCCGATATAATCTTCCAGCCCGGTCGGCTTACCCAGATAGGCGGAGATATTCCCCAGATCGTGTGGACGCCCCTGCAGGCCCACATCCAGTGCCCATTGTGGATGAGTAACCGCCTGCCAGTATCGACGCAGCGCCGCATGATTACCGCTCATCCCGGAGTGCGCATCGCGATAGCGTGCACCCGGCGTCGGCATATCCACGGTAAACACCAGCGTTGAGCAACCGGCGGCTTTGGCGCGTTCCAGCGCATTGCGCATAAACCCGCGATCACGCAGCACATAGAGCTGGAACCACATTGGGCGGTTGATCTGCGGGGCCACCTCTTCAATCGGGCAAACCGAGACCGTCGACAGCGTAAACGGAATGCCTTTCAGAGCGCCGGCGCGCGCGGCCTGTACTTCGCCCCGACGGGCATACATGCCGCACAGACCGACCGGTGCGAGCGCAACCGGCATCGACAATGTTTCATTAAATAATGTTGTCTCAAGGCTCAGTTCCGACATGTTCTTCAGGATGCGCTGACGCAACGCCACGTCAGACAGGTCCTCCACGTTACGTCGCAGGGTGTGCTCGGCGTAGGCACCGCCATCAAGATAGTGAAACAGGAACGGCGGCAGGATACGTTGCGCGGCGGCGCGATAGTCACTGGCAGCTGAGATAATCATCAGTCAGATTCCTTAGGGTTGCGTATGTCGTTATCCGGTAAACGGGTGATGCGCGCCTGACGCGCTTCATCTTCATGCAGGCTTTTCATGGTGGTGTGCACAAAACCCAGATGGTGCATCGCCGACTGACGGGCCGCTTCGGCGTCGCCCGCAAGGATTGCATCAAGCAGCGCCTGATGCTGTTCCGTCAGGCGGCCGAAAATCGCAGGCTGGGTGTACATGCGCTGACGGGTCTGCATCACCGATGACTGCAGCAGCTCAAAAAAACCACGCATGGTCTGCAGCAGCACCACATTGTGCGACGCCTCGGCAATCGCCAGGTGGAAGCGCACATCCGCCTGCGCGGCGAGATCGGGATCGTCACTCTCCTTGAGTTTCAGGGTGGCGTCGAAAGCGAACTGCAGTTTCTCTTTGTCGCTGTCGGTGGCGCGCAGTGCGGCATGCCAGGCGGTGCTGGCCTCGATGGCATGGCGCGCCTCCAGAATGTCGTAACGGTAGTCGGGATCGTCGCGCAGTAACTGACGAATCGGCTCGACGATGCGTTGCTCCGACCAGGGTGCCAGCTGCTGACGGAGCCAGGTGCCGCCCCCACGTCGGCTGATCAGCATTCCGCTGCTGATCAACTGCTGTATCGCTTCCCGCAGCGAGGAGCGGGAGACGCCAAGCTCCGCAGAGAGCTGACGTTCGGCGGGCAGTCGCATACCCGGTTCAAGCTGATGTTCGGTGATATACGCCCGGAGGCGCATCACCAGCGGATCGACATGGCTGTTCATGGGATCATCCACGGGAAGACATAGGCCTGAAGTGTGGTAATCACACCGACCATACAGGTGAAAATCAGGCTGTGTTTAACGGTAAACCGGAACAGGTCGGACTCTTTCCCCACCAGCCCGACCGCTGCACAGGCGATGGCGATCGACTGCGGCGAGATCATCTTACCGGTCACGCCGCCGGTGGTATTCGCCGCCACCAGCAAAATATCGGAGACGCCAATCTGCTGGGCAGTGGTGGCCTGTAACGCGGCAAACAGTGCATTCGATGAGGTATCTGATCCGGTCAGGAAGACACCCAGCCAGCCGAGGAACGGCGAGAAGAAGGTAAATGCGTGGCCGGTGTGTGCCAGCGCCAGTGCCAGCGTCGCAGAGAGGCCGGAATAGTTGGAGATAAACGCAAACGCCAGCACCATTCCGATGGAGTAGATTGGCAACGCCAGCTCTTTCAGCGTTTCACCAAAGGTCTGCAACGCCGCCTTTGGTTTCATGCGCAGGAACAGCATAGCGATGATGGCTGCGATTAAAATGGCGGTACCCGTGGCGGAAACCAGATCCAGTTTATAGATTGCCGGATAAGGCGTCGCACTGCTGACGACCGGTGGCATCCGCGCCACCAGCTCATTCAGCATCGGAACCGGCACAGCCAGCACCCAGTCATAGAGCGCACCGCCTTTGGCAAACAGCGCTTTAAACGGCGGAAGGCTCCAGAGCGTGACGGTGGCAGTAAGAAACAGGAACGGCATCCAGGCACGGATCACCTGGCCCAGCCGATACTTCTGCGGAGGCAGCAGCGGATCGCCCTGCTTCGCCTCTGCATCGGCAAACCGAAAGATACGCACCGGTTTCCAGACCCGCAGGAATAGCGTCAGCGAAACCAGCGAGGCGAGTGACGAGATAATATCGGGCAGTTCAGGCCCCAGGAAGTTGGAGCTGAGGAACTGGGCAATGGCAAAGGATCCGCCCGCGACAACCACCGCTGGCCAGGTCTCTTTCACGCCTCGCCAGCCATCCATGATCGCCATGATCCAGAACAGCACAATCAGGGTCAGCAGCGGCAGCTGGCGTCCAGCCATCTGACCGATGGCAAAACTGTCCAGCCCGGTCACCTGGCCCGCCACGATAATCGGAATGCCCATCGCACCAAAGGCGACCGGCGCGGTGTTTACAATCAGGCAGAGGCCGGCGGCGTAGAGTGGATTAAAGCCGAGTCCCACCAGCAGCGCGGCAGTAATCGCCACTGGCGCACCAAAGCCTGCAGCACCCTCCAGGAAAGCCCCGAATGAGAAGCCGACAATCAGCATCTGCAGACGCTGATCGGGCGTAATCGAGAGGATAGAGGCGCGGATAATATCGAACTGACCGGTTTTGACTGAGATCTTGTAGACAAATACCGCCGCGACAATAATCCAGGCAATCGGCCACAATCCATAGAGAAAGCCATAACCCACGGCAGCCAGCGCCTGTGCAACCGGCATCTGATAGAGAAACAACGCCACCAACAGCGCCAGCACCACTGTAGTGGTAGCCGCCAGATAGCCTTTCATCTTCAGCTTAATCAGCGCAAAGAAGAAAAAGAGAATCGGGATCAGAGCAACAAGGCTTGAGAGCCAGATATTACCCAGCGGATCGTAGTTTTGTTGCCAGATCTGCATGCCAGTATCTCCAGAGGAAGAGGTGACGAAGCATGTAGCCGCAGCGCTGCATGCCCTGCGCCCCGAATTGGTCAGACCAAAATGCTTTATCGGGGCTTGTGGCAAGAGATAGTTAATGTATTGTTAATCCGTGGCAATAGAAGTTGCGCGAATATTTCTGGAGTGTGAACCAGAGAAAATTATTGCTTTGATTGGTCCGACCAAAATCAGCTACTCACGCCGGGAAAGGCCCGCTGATAGCTGCGTGGATGGAAACGCAGAGTCAGGACGACCAGCAGCAGCGTAACCGCCGCCTGCAGAATCCAGATGCTGGCGAACTGGCCGGTGAACGCATGCAGCTGACCGGCGATAAACGGCATGCTGCCCGCAATAATAAAGCCGACGCCCTGCATAAAGGCCACCAGCCGTGCGCCAGTCTGGGGTTTATCAAGATGATCCAGCGCCAGCACCAGTGCCAGCGGAAACGCCCCGCCCAGTCCGACGCCCGCAATCCCCGCCCAGAGCCACGGCGCCCCTTGTGGCGCAAGCAGAAAGCCGAGCATGCCGCTGAGCTGCATCGCCAGCGTGAACAGCAACAGCGGACGACGATCGCGGCCCCGAGCCAGCAACGGCAACAGCAGCGCACCCGAGACCTGACAGGCGATCATCATACCAAGCAGTGAACCGCCCGCCTGTGTGCTCCAGCCGAGCTGATGATAAAAGTCAGGCAGCCAGGCAACACAGATGGCATATCCTCCGTTCACCAGTCCAAAGCTCAGCGCCAGCGTCCAGGCACGGGTTTTTCGCCACAGCGAAGGCATCTCTGCTGCCTCTGTCCGGGCTGTGGGCGGCGCGGTGGTGATAAACAGCCAGACCAGAATAGCCAGCACCACCGGCAGCGCCCAGCTACTCAGCGCGCCCTGCCAGCCAAAATGTGCGCTCAGCCACGGCGAGATAGCCGCGCCAATTCCGCCGCCACCCATCAGCGCGGCGGCCCAGAGTCCGGTCACGCCGGCGCTCCGGCTGCCAAAACGCTGACGGATCAATCCCGGCATCGCCATCTGTACAATGCCAATGCCTGCCCCACCCGGCACGGCAGTCAGCACCAGCCAGCGGCCATCAGTAACCAACAGCCGACTCACCAGCGCCAGCAACAGCAGCACCAGACCGCCGAGCAGCAGTCTGCGCACCGCAAAACGCTGCATCAGCGGGGCGCTGATTAACGCAATCGCGCCCATCATCATCATCGGCACCGCAGGTAGCAGCGATGCCGCCAGTGACGACAGACCAATGCTCTGCCGCAACTGGCCGAGTAACGGACTGACCGAAGTCATCAGTGGCCGCATATTGAGTCCTGCCAGCACCAGCGCCGCCAGCAGCAGATTGTTCTCTCTCTTCATCTGAGATCCAAGCAGTTAAAGGTTGCCAGCCTGGCAGCAGTCGCTACTATCTGGAAATGAAATATTACTCTGCCAGGTAGTGGAAAAATGAATCGTCAGCCCATGTTTACCCCGCAGCAGTTGCTTAGCTTTGTGGCGGTGTGCGAAACCTTCAGCTTTACCCGCGCCGCCGACAGAGTGCACCTGTCGCAATCCACTGTCAGCCAGCAGGTGCGGCGTCTTGAAGAGATGTTAGGAAAGGAACTGCTGGTTCGCACCTCGCATCAGGTGCAGATCACCGAAGAGGGCGAAAAACTTTTAGGCTACGCCCGCCGGATTATTGCTCTGAATGGCGAAGCGCACGATGTGCTGAGTGACCAGTGGCGCGACGGCGTGTTGCGCCTTGGCGTGCCGGAGGATTTCGCTGCACCCACTGCCGGCCTGCTGGCGCACTTCAGCCGCGACCATCCGCAGTTGCGGCTGGATGTGATGAGTGGCATGCAGGTGGAGTTGCGTCGCGCCTGGCAGCGTGAAGAGCTCGACATCATGCTGATCAAGCAGCCTTACGGCGAGCGTCCGATGGCGTCGCGTCCCGAACCCCTGCTGTGGCTCGACAGCGCGGAGTGGCCCTGCTTTGAACAGACGCCGGTGCCGCTGGTGCTGTTTCCCCAGCAGGGGCTCTATCGTGACGAGGTGTGCCAGACGCTGGATGCGCTGGGTCGAAGCTGGCGCATTAGCTACAGCAGCGCCAGCCTGGTCGCGCTGGCCGCCGCCAGTGCGCAGGGACTGGGACTCACGTTACTGCCCGCCAGCTGCCGCCTGCCGCAACATCGGGTGCTGGGTCCTGAGCAGGGACTGCCGTTGATTGATACCTTTGAACTGGCACTGTTCTGCCGCCAGCCGCAGGATCCGTTGCAGCGCGAACTGGCAGAGTCACTGGCGGCCTTTGGCCAGCTGCGCTGGCAGTGAGATATCGAATAGTCGTCAGTGGAAAATAACGCAGCAGGGTGAAGCGTCGTTTGTCAGATTAATGTCTTGTTCACTTTGCAGGAGCCTCTGATGCCTATTTCCTCTTCACCGAGCCGCCGCGATTTCCTTGGACAAGGTGTTCGCTGGACCGCCGCAGGCGGCTTACTGGCCGCCGGTCTCGGGCAGGCCAGTGCCGCCACGTCCTCACCTTCACCCGCTATCAATCCCGACCAGCCCGCCGCCCTGCCACAGCAGGATCATTACCTGCTGCGCAATGTGAGGCTGGAAGAAGGGTTTATTCGCGAGGATGACGAAATCGTCGCGACCCGGACCGGACGTTATGACATCAGCGTACGCGACGGTAAAATTGACCAGCTGGTGCCCGCAGGCCAGGGCGACAGCACGCTGCCGTCCTGGGACGCACAGGATGCCCTGCTGCTGCCCGCCACGCAGGATATGCACATTCACCTGGATAAAACCTTCTACGGCGGCCCGTGGCAGGCTCCGCGTCCCCGTCAGGGCAAAACCATCATGGATATGATTGCGCGCGAACAAGTCCTGATTCCGCAACTGCTGCCGCACTCCGAGGCTCGCGCTGAAGCCTTGATCGCTCTGTTGCACGCCAAAGGCACCACTCGCGCCCGCAGCCACTGCAACATCGATCCGGTCAGCGGCCTTAGGAGCCTGGAACATCTGCAGGCAGCATTAGCCCGGCACCCCGATTTTCCCTGCGAGATCGTTGCTTTCCCGCAGCACGGCCTGCTGCACTCCAGGGTTGACGGGCTGATGCGCGAAGCAATGCAGCACGGCGTAGAGTATGTCGGCGGGCTGGATCCCACCAATGTTGATGGTGAGATGGAGAGGTCATTGGATGCGATGTTCCAGATTGCGCTCGACTACCAGCGCGGCGTGGATATTCATCTGCATGAAACCTCCCCTGCTGGCGTGGCGGCGATTCAGTACATGATTGACACCGTGGCGAAGAATCCGGTGCTAAAAGGCAAAGTGACGCTGAGCCACGGTTTCGCGCTGGCGACCCTGACCGGCAGTGCGCTGGACAGGATGATCGAAGGGCTGGCGGAGCAGCAGTTCAGCGTCGCCTCAACGCTGCCGATCGGCAAGCTCACCATGCCAGTTCCACAGCTACAGAAAGCGGGTGTGAAAGTGATGACCGGCACAGACAGCGTCATCGATCACTGGTCACCCTTTGGCACGGGCAGCATGCTGGAAAAAGCGAATCTTTACGCACAACTCTATCGCGGCTCGGATGAATTCTCGCTGTCGCGGGCGCTGGCGATTGCCACAGGCGACCGGCTGCCACTCTCTGCTCAGGGTCAACGCCAGTGGCCCGTGACGGGCGATGACGCGAGTATGATGCTGGTGGCGGCGAGCTGTTCCGCCGAAGCCGTAGCCCGAATTTCGCCGGTGGTCGCGACCTTCTCGCGCGGTAAACCGGTCTTTGCACTGGCCTCAGCCTGACACAGCAAAACCGCATTGGGTTAACAGACGACCAACTGACGTGAAGTGATGGGAGCCTGCGCCTGAAGCAAAGCATAGCAGGCCACCACCCGTTTCACTGAGCCAGACTCAATCGGCCGCGAGCCAGCCCTCCCCCAAAAACAACAGAGCCTCCACAAGGGAGGCTCTGCATTTACCTGAGCGAAGTGCGGGTTACGCGCTTTTGGCCCATTGATTATTCGACATTAGTTCCATTGCCAGCGCGTATAAGCGACGATCTTCCTGATCACAGGGCTCATCTTCCGCATAACACGCAATCATCGAAGCGATCTTATCAGCCGATAAGCCCTCTCCATGAATATGCAGTGTCAGTACGGCGCGGCCTACTATTTTAAGCACATTTTCATGTGGTCCCTGGATGCGTTTACTCAATGCAAATACCCTCTACCGGTCGTTGTACCAGGAATATGGCGCGCTAAATATAAAGCAATTAGCTCAGGATTTTTATCGGCATGGAGAGCGATATTTTTTAATGATTAATTCTATTACTGGAGTGATTATTAAGGAATCATCTGATTAACAATGAAATAAATATTTAAAAACGAAGGCTTATATAGCAATGCATGGTCCTGGTAAATTATCACTTTGAAATGAAAAGCTTTACATTTAGCGAATCGATTAAAAAAAACCGTCTTTTCCAGGCAAACTTCAGTCTATTCCTAAGCGTGCCGGCAGAGATAGTTTCATACCGTTAACCATCGAGGTTCCCGTTGCTGTCAGGCGTGCTTTCTGCCAGACTTGCCCCGCAATAATGCCCTACACTTTCAGCCTCAGAGGCCGCGCCCGTGACCGCTTTTTCTACCCTCAATTCGCTTCCCGACAGCCAGCTCGATAACCTGCGCGAGATGGGCTACACCAGCATGACGCCCGTGCAGGCTGCTACGCTGCCCGCCATACTACAGGGACGCGACGTGCGTGCGCAGGCGAAAACCGGCAGCGGTAAAACGGCTGCCTTTGGTATTGGATTACTGCACCATATTGACAGCACCCGCTTTCAGACTCAGGCACTCATCCTGTGTCCAACCCGGGAACTGGCCGATCAGGTGGGCAACGTGCTGCGCCAGCTGGCCCGCTTCACCCGAAACATCAAAGTCCTCACCTTGTGTGGCGGACAACCGATGAGTGCACAGCGTGACTCGCTGGTGCATCCACCGCATATCGTGGTCGGCACGCCGGGTCGTATCCTCGACCACATCAACCGCGAAAACCTCAAACTGGACCAGCTCAACACGCTGGTACTGGATGAGGCAGATCGGATGCTGGAGATGGGTTTCCTCAATGATATGGAAACTATCATTGAGGCGACGCCCGCCTCGCGCCAGACGCTGCTCTTTTCCGCTACGTGGCCCGACGGCATCACCGCCATCAGTACCCGCTTCCAGCGTGATGCGCTGAGCGTGGTAACTGAAGAAGTCAGCGAACTGCCTTCAATTGACCAGCAGTTCTTTGAAGCCAGCCACAATGAAAAACTGGGTCTGCTCATCGCACTGCTTAGCGACCGTCAGCCCTCATCCTGTGTGGTCTTCTGCAACACCAAACGTGAATGTGACGATGTCGCTGCGGCGCTTAACGCGCGTGATATCAGCGCCCTGCCATTGCATGGTGACCTGGAACAGCGCGATCGCGAACGTGTGCTGATCCGTTTTGCTAACGGCAGTGGACGCGTACTGGTTGCCACCGATGTCGCCGCGCGCGGACTGGATATCAAATCACTGGCGATGGTGGTCAACTACCAGCTCGCCTGGGATCCTGAAATCCACCTGCACCGCATCGGTCGTACCGCACGTGCAGGCGAACATGGCGTTGCCGTCAGCCTGGTTGCTGCCGATGAAATGGCGCGCGCACATGCACTGGAGGATTTCCTGCAGCAAAAACTGCCGTGGGTTTCTGCCAGCACGCTGAAAAAAGGCAGCAGCAAGCCTCTGCCTGCCGCCATGATGACATTGTGTATTGATGGTGGTCGTAAAGGCAAGATGCGTCCGGGAGACATTCTGGGTGCGCTGACCGGTGAAGCGGGTTATCGCGCCGATCAGATTGGTAAAATCGTTCTGACCCCAACCCATGCCTACGTGGCGATTGAAGCGAACCACGCTAAAGCGGCACTGGTGAAACTCAAGCAGGGCAAAATCAAAGGCAAAACCTGCCGGGCGATTCTGCTGAAGGACTGAATAAAATCGGGCGAGGTTATTACCTCGCCCGATTTCTTATGGCTCTTCGATTTGTGTCACATGCAGCGTGGTTTTATCCCCTTTGCCCTGTACCTTACCACTGACACGTACTTTGTCTTCCGCGGAGTAGGTTTTACCATCAAAGGTCTTCTTCGGTGCGATAATCGGTAACGTACCGGTGTTGTCGCGGAACTGATAGCGCTCGCCCTGCTCTTTCTTCACGATGTAACCTTCCAGCGTCACATACCCGCCCTGACGGAAGTCGCGGATCTGATCAATATGTGTCTGACCGGTATCTTCTGAGCCTTTATAGCCCGCATCCTGCTTGTGCTGCGGCGGTGGCGCATCACCCGCTTTGTATCCGCCCTCTTCAGCCGACACACCCGCGCTCATCATCACCAGCAACGACGCTAAAATCACTTTTTTCATTTCACACTCCTTTATTGGAAAGGTGTCCATGTTGAACCTTCAGGGTTAAGCCTGGCACAATAATTGGCGTCCGTTTTATTTCACCTTTCTCTTCTCACCTTTTTCCGTTTGCTGCCGATAACCTGTTCACACCCTATTTCACCAGCTGCGTTAATGCAGAGGCAACCATGGATAATTTTCAGAAAGAGATCGATGAGAGAGCGAACCTCGCATTATCGAACAAGTTTGAGCTGCTGCTGTTTCGCTTAGGTTCTGATCAGCTGAAAGGCAAGTCTGAGCTGTTTGGCATTAACGTCTTCAAGCTGCGTGAAATTGTACCAATGCAGACCATCACCAAAGCCGCGGGAATGAGTTCGCCGCTGCTGGGTATGGCCAGTATTCGCGGTCAGTTCATTCCGGTCATCGACCTGCCTGCTGTGGCAGGTTGCGTACCCGAAACGGGCCTTAACCTGCTGCTGGTCACCGAGTATGCCCGTAACACCCAGGCATTTGCCGTGGAATCCGTGGATAACATCGTGCGTCTCGACTGGAGCCAGGTCCATACCGCTGAAGCCGGTATCGGCGGTCGCAACATTACCAGCATCGCCTGCCTGGACACCGATAAGCAGGGCAGCGAGCTGGCGATGGTGCTGGACGTTGAGCAAATCCTGTATGACATCATCCCGTCGTCACGCGGCGTCGAGCCTGAAGCGGCCAAACCGCGTGCCTTCAACTATCGCCCGGGTGCGGTTGCAATTGTGGCAGAAGATTCCAAAGTCGCGCGTCAGCTGCTGGAGCAGGGACTGAAGAGCATGGGCATTCCGGCGCTGATGTTTAACACCGGCCTTGATGCCTGGGAAAAAATTAAGCAGCTAAGCCAGGAAGTGCAGGCTTCAGGCGAGTCGATTCACGACAAAATTGCCCTGGTACTGACCGATCTGGAGATGCCCGAGATGGATGGCTTTACGCTGACCCGCAACATCAAGCGTGACCCGATTCTGAAAACGCTGCCGGTCGTGATCCACTCCTCACTCTCTGGAAGCGCCAACGAAGACCACGTGCGTAAAGTGGGAGCCGACGGCTATGTGGCAAAGTTTGAGCTGAATGAACTTTCAGACGTGATTTTCAACGTTCTCGATACCGCCCGTTAAGTGAACACGGGCCGCAAAGAATGCCCGGCACACTTTTACTTTTTTGATCAGCGGAATCGCTGACCTGACCAGGAAACGACTATGCACATTGAAACTTTACCTGTTACGCCCGCACCTGCGACGCCTTCTCCTCAAAAGGTATTGCGTGGCCGTTTACGTCAGTTGGCCTGGATTAGCGCCGTCAGTTTAAGCGTCGCGTTCTGGGTAGGCCTCTACTTTTTAGTTTTCTGAATCCATTCATGTTTGTCTGGATCGGGCTGTCAGCACCACTGCTGACAGCCCTTTTTTTGCCTGAATTCCGCCTCCGCTCGTTTGTTAACCCTTTCTGATGCTTTTCACTGATTATTTATTCACGCTGCATGATTACTTAAAAATTATTAAAGATACAACTCCGCACTCCGATAACTGTATGCGCGAGATCACATTTTGCCTGCGGCTGTGACCACAGACTTCAGCACGGCTTTGCGTACAACAGCAGGGAATCTGAGTGTTGCTAATAAATTGATTAATACAATAACGGGGAAAAGAACATGTTCAGCATCAGGAATATGAAGGTCGGAATGCGGCTTGCAGCAGCCTTCGGCATTATTGTGACGTTACTGATAGTGATTGGTGTGACATCTATTACCAGAATTAACAATATCAATACGGCAATCTCGTCGATCGTTGATGATCGCTATGTGAAAGTACGACTGGCATTTGATGTGCGCGATGGCGTCAACGATCAGATCAAATACCTGCGCGGCATGGTGATCGACACGACACATCCGGAAAATAATGTGAAACGTTATGGTCAGCTGGATGAAGCCACGCAACGTACCAACCGCGCCATGAAAAGGATTGAAGACATTCAGGTCACGCCAATCGGTAAGAAAAAGATCGCCGGTCTGCTGGCCTCTTCTCAGGCATTTGAAAAGGTCAAAGCCGAATTAATTACCCTGGTAAAAGCGGGCAACTTTGATGCAGCAAGCATCTATGTGTTGAAATCAATGACGGCTACCCAGAATAAATTCCTGCAGGATGCCGTGGATTTTGCCAACTCTCAGGATGCACAGCTGCGGACTGAAGGTCAGGGTATTGTGGAAAATGGCCAGTCTGCTATCTCCATCACGCTGATTTTCTCCGCACTGGCCATTCTTGCTTCTATCATGCTGGGCTACTTCCTGACCCGTTCAATCGTGCGTCCACTGGTTGCAGCTGTTGATGTCGCTGAACGTGTGGCGGCCGGCGATCTGAGTACCCAGATGCAGGTGACCTCACGCGATGAAACAGGTGTTCTGATGCAGGCATTGCAGCGGATGAACGATAACCTGCTGTCAATTGTGACGGAAGTGCGTACCGGCTCCGACACTATCGCGGTTGCATCAACGCAGATTTCCAGCGGCAACCTTGATCTCTCAACCCGAACTGAGCAGCAGGCCAGCTCCCTGGAAGAGACCGCCTCTGCGATGGAGCAGATGACGTCGACGGTGAAACACAATGCCGACAACGCGCGTGAAGCTAATCACCTGGTTTCCACCACCTCAAGCGTGGCACGTGAAGGTGGCGTGGTCATGGAGCAGGTCATCGAGAAGATGGAAGCCATCGCCCTCTCCTCACGCAAAATTGTCGATATTATCAGCGTTATCGACTCGATTGCCTTTCAGACCAATATCCTGTCCCTTAACGCCGCCGTAGAAGCCGCGCGCGCGGGTGAACAGGGTCGTGGCTTTGCCGTCGTGGCGAGTGAAGTGCGTAATCTGGCACAGCGCTCAGCTTCCGCAGCCAAAGAGATTAAGGTGCTGATTGAAGATTCTGTCGCTAAAGTCGATGAAGGCAGCAAACTGGTGACGCATGCAGGTTCAACCATCGGTGAAGTGGTGAACAGCGTGCAGAGCGTGGCAAACATTATGAGCGAAATCACGATCGCCAGCAGCGAACAGAGCAGCGGCATCCATGAAATCAATCAGGCAATTACTCAGATGGAAGCGGTAACGCAGCAGAATGCCGCGCTGGTACAGGAAGCATCAGCCGCCTCTCAGGCACTGCAGGATCAAGCCGAGCGCATGGCACAGGCGATGAGCGTGTTCAATACCGGCAAGCTTTCTCTGCAACCCGTACTGCGTTAATCCTTCTTAACGGCCCGCCCCGGCGGGTCTTTTTTTACGCGATGATGGAGAGCGGATAGATTTCAGGCGGTTAACACTGTTCCGAGACAAAGAAAGCTGACGCCACCCGACGCGTGCAGGAAGGGTTTAAGGGTTAAGGGTTAAGGGTTGAGGGTTGAGGGTTGAGGGTTGAGGGTTGAGGGTTGAGGGTTGAGGGTTGAGGGTTGAGGGTTGAGGGTTGAGGGTTGAGGTTTGAGGTTTGAGGTTTGAGGTTTGAGGTTTGAGGACAGGAATAGCGGACACAAAAAAGGCCGCCAGAGGCGACCTTTTATTACTATAAATGCAACAACGCTATAAAGCTCACTAGCCTTTATCAGAGCGCGCGAAGCTGGCTCTGAGTTGCAATCCTTGCCATGTTCACCTGAACGACGACAGATTTGCAGAAAATGCATTTCGCTCCATGCGGATTGGCTCTTGTAACATCAAAATGTGATGTACGAAACTGTGAGCCATTACAGTGAGGACACTTAAAAGTAATTTTCAGTCCTTAGAGACCAACAACGTTCGCAGCAGCTGGGCCTTTGGCGCCATTTTCTACTGTGAATTCAACTTGCTGACCTTCATCTAATGAACGGAAATCGGTGCCCTGGATTGCAGAGAAATGTACGAATACATCTTTGCTGCCGTCTGCAGGAGAAATGAAACCGAAGCCTTTCTCTGCGTTAAACCATTTAACGGTACCGCGAATTTTGTTAGACATGCTTAAATCCTTAATATATCGAGCCTTCCGGCATAATGGCCTGAGAACAGATTTTAATCAGAACGTAAGAGAAGACTCAAAAAGAAGGGATGTCTCGCGACAAACTTAGAGATGAGAACTGCTTTGGTTACTTACTTTGATAGTGTCTGTTAATCAAACCGACGATTCATTAGGCCACACTTCTCACAGTGACGCAACTCCTAATTCAAATTAATCGTAATCCGTCGACTGGAGAACATGAAAGCGCGAGACTCTCTCAGGGAAGCAGCCTGGCAGGGCTCTGCAGCGATGCGTTCCTGCCGACATAAAGAGAAGTGGAGATACCCACAGAGCAAAAAAAGGGCGAGGCTCACACCTCGCCCAAAATATGCCGATCATCAATCGTAGTAAGGAACCTTACGATCCACGCCGTTGATATTGATCAGCACAAAACCGGTCGGCGCGGTCTTGTTAGTCGGTGTACCCGCCGCAGTCGCCAGCGTCACCACCCCTTTCTCGTTGGCACCGATACCCGCCAGCCCATTGTGCATGCCGAAACGTGCAGCGGGTTTCAGGTTGCTGATTTTGGTGATGTCATCAACCATCGTCATATCTGACTGGAACAGCGAGCAGGAACCGGTATCAAACCGGGTGGGACCCGTGGTCTTCAGATTGAACATGGTCTCGCCGCTATTGGCTTTCAGCTTGACCCAGATTACGGCATAGGTGGTCCCTACCCGGCCATAACGAATGTCCAGCACAGAAGGTTGTCCCATATGGTAAGCATCGGCCCAGACCGTCTCCAGTCGCTGCAGGTTGATCAGGGTTTTACCTGTGGCCGGCATATTTACCGGTGAACCGGCGGTGCCGGACGGCGTGGTGGCATCCGCTTTACCGATCAGCTCCATCACCCATTGCTGGTTAGGCGCCGGGAAATAGAGCTGCCCCAGCCGATACCAGTTATCGGTAGCGGTGTTGTTCACCACTTTATAGCCACTGTAATAGCCGGCACGCAGTGAACCGGTCATGAACGTGCCGTAGTTCTCATCCCGACGGTAGCCATATTCAAAAGTCGATAGCCATTTGTTTCCGGCTATATCATTGGTGATTTTCGCCCCCGCCTGCAGGTTGATATGACGCATCACCACGCGGGCATTGTTGAGATTGAGCGGCGTGGCGCAATCTTCAATGTTAAGCGTTTCGATGTTCCAGCCCCCGTCCGACAGATCACCCGGGTTAGTCGTGTGCTCAATCCAGACGTTGCGCATGACTCCCTGTGTGACGCGCGGCATGTAGAGCGTGGCGTCCCCATAGCCCGACTGGAAGTTAGCATTACACAGCTCAATCGCTGTTGAGTGGTCCCAGTTTCCCTTTGGTGTATTTGACCAGCCGACATCAAACACACGGGAATAGGTACTGGAGCTGTAGATCTGATCGAATTTACTGTCGAGCGTATCCTGCAGTTTAAAGACAGTTCCCCCGGTGCTTTGAGCCTTGAAGCAGAAGATATTGACGATCTGGCCTCCAACAATCGTATTTTCAAAGAATGGTTGAACGTTGCTGCACTGTTCAGGCGTGACGGTGACTTTGAGAGAGGTGTCGACAGTTCCGGCGTTAGCCTGTCCGTGCCAGCAAATGCCTTTAATGACGATTTTGCGCGCATTCACCTTGAATACCGTATTCGCGCTTTTGTCAGAGACAATGGTGGTGCGGGGTGACGATCCGAGTTCGGTATCATCACCGCTGATACCAAAGAACGGCAACTCCGTATCGGTGAGATCGATGGGTGAAATCAGGAAGCGGCCACCCGGAAATCGCACCGGCATCGCTTTCACGTAGGTGTTGTAGGTCTGGGTCCATGCCAGCATCCGCTTGAAAGCATCAGTATCATCGGTGACGCCATCCCCTTTCGCACCGAAGTGCAGAATGTTCACTTCCGTAGGATCGTTGATGGTGCGTTTCCAGTAGAAACCGTTGCCTATCGCCACCGTACCGCCATCATCTTTCAGCGGTGTCGTACTCAGGAAACCGACAAAGTCTGCGCCACCCCGGAAGCTGGAGTCCTTATCGTAATAGCGTTTAAGGCTGGCGACTTCACCTGATTTTGGTGGAACAGTGGTACGCAGTTCAGCAAAAGAGTTAACTTCGATCATAGAATCCTCCTCAGGATCACAGAGATATCGCGCTGAAATCAGCGCACTACTTAGCCGCAGCCGGATGGCCGCAAAGGGAGTCCCACATGTCGTTGTGGGTGTTGATGGCGCGCACCGTACGAACGTCCATTTTTTGCGCGTCATCGCCGTAGGTATAAAGAGGGGAAAAAAGTACGCAGGCAGAGTCGGTAATCGCTACCGGCTCAGGGTTTGTGGTATTTCGACTGCTGCAGCTTGTCACGAGCAGCAGCGTCATCAAGGCTATGGTTGTCGGTCGCCACACGGTTAGCCTCCTCGCGGTTGTGTTGTTGCTGGTGCGCCACCGCGCTAACGCGAGACGCCTCCTGTTGCGCGTTATCGACGTCAGAACGTGCTTTTTGCTGCACTTTGCCGATTTTTTTGCCGCCGAAATAACTGGCGCCCAGCGCCGCAATCACGCCAGCGAGTGCGGCCAGCCAGTGCCAGCTGCCGCCCAGTAAGGTGGTAATGAGAGTCATGGTTTCGCTCCTCCCGCCTGCTCCTTCGCGGTGAGCAGGTTTTTCTGACGAACAAACTGGGCAATCACCCCCATCGCCACCATGAACGCGCCCACGAGCCCCAGGTAGTTGTGTGGCAGAATCGATTTCACGTCTTCCGGCAGCACGTTCCAGGCATCAACGGCGGCAGAGGGGAATGACTGCGCCCAGGCGCTGAGCATGGAGCCCAACGACGCAAGCCAGACAGACCAGGTTTTGAAGAGCAGGCGGGCATGAGAGACAAACTGCAGGGTGGTAAAGCGCTGCAGCAGCAGCAGAATGATGATTGCCGTCAGCACGGCAATGAGAAACATGAGCCATCTCATAGCAGCCCCCTGTAAATCGCATAGGTGCCGGTGCGCATCATCTCCGCATGACGCCGGGCCCGGCCCGGCGTCTGACGCGCCCAGAGGCTGTTCATCATCGCGTCAGCCGCATCACTAAACTGTTCAGCGATGATGGAGGTGAGCATGTTTTTGAACTGCAGGACGCCCTCCACGCCCAGTTGATACGTCATGCTCAGCAACACATCGGTGCGAGCGTCATTGCACTTTGTCAGCGCATCGCGCAGCAGCTCCCTGCCCTGCATCTCCTGAACTTTGTTTTCCAGAATGCACTGCTTCCAGACATCACCGACGCGCCGTGGCACGCGGAAAGTGTAATTACTGAGCGACGCCCCTTTTGGCCCAATGCGTATGCCGCCCGCCACCGTGGGGAAACCCAGCGTGTCGAGATAAGGTGTGTCGACATATCCCTCTTCAAAATTCAGTACTGCGATGATCTGGCTCATACGGACTCCTCAATGACGAATTAAGGCCTTCAGCCTTGTGAAAATAAATACATAACGCCGGCTGATCATTAACAAGCCCGGCACAGCAAAGGGCCTTGCTGAAGCTGCAGCAAAACTAAACAGTAATTCAGCAGATTGCGCCCAATGAGAGCTGGAGATAACAAAGCGTTAGCCGGAACGAAAAACGGCGCGCGCTTCCGCTTCAGCTCACGGCGTAGAGATGAACATGCGGAAGACAGCAATTGTCGAAACTGGGTGTTTCCTGACTGGTCACGCGGGGTGTTGTGATTGCGCGATCAACGCGCGGGGCGACCTGACGCTGGCAGATTTGCTCTGCACGCCTCAGGGTTGGTGGTTCAGCTGGAAAGTTCAGTGCCTGATCGATGCTCTGTTGCAGGCTGCTGAGAGGCTGGCGCCGCCGATGGCGACGCGTACGTGCGTTGCCAGTGAAAACGCTTTTGCCATAGTGAATAATCGCCATAACTCCTCCTGTGAATGAGTATTTGGCGATGGGGTGGCAGGCGCGAGCTTTCGGGAAACCGAACGGACCCGAATGTCGTATATCGCGGTCGCACGCTCACCGCCCGGCTGCGTAAGCAGCCAGGTGGAAAGTAAGCGAGGGGAAATAAACGGCATCTGACGACGCTGCATTTGCGCATCCACCCCATCCCAAAGTTCACTGACTTTTGGGTGGTATGATTCGCGCTTGTGCAGCGCCTGAATTGTTTAAGAGCGGGTCATCCCTGAAAAGAACGTCTTCGTTCATCCATGTCCAAATTATTAACAGGTTCTTATGCTTTATCAAACACTGTTGGTTAATTTTTTATTTACTGCTGGTTAAATTTATGAATTTATGCCGATTATTTTTTTGCAGCTCTCCGGAGAAAAGCGGCAGAAACGGCTTTAGCCGAGAATTTGATAGTGTCGCGCCTGGCTCATAATCACTTTTGCGAGCACCTTCAGGCTGGTGACCTCATCACGATTGAGATACCACGTTTCATAGCGTTTATTATCTGATATCACTGCAATTTTTTTATGCTGCAGCTGCAGGCGTTTAAGGTAGAGCTGCTCGTCGAGGGTAAAAATATAGATACCATCGCCGTCAAACATCCGCACGCTGATATCCACAAACAGCTGATCGCGCGGTGCAAAGGTGTCAGCCATAGAATCACTGTTGATAGCGATCAACCGAATGTTTTCCGCCGGACGGCCGTTGAACAGAACCCGTGCCTCATCCAGACCATATTCAATCGCCTGGATAGTCTCGACAAACTCATCGCGCGCGGGCAGGCCCGCAGCACTGCGCTGACCAATGTCGAGGCTATCAATACGAAACACACTCTTTTGGCCAGTGAGTGTACTCATCGCTACAGGTTCAGTGGATTGCTCCATGCCGTACTGGAGCCACTCTACCCTGACGCCTAGCAATTGACTGAGTGCCAGTAAATTGCCGCCATCAGGCACTGACTGCGCGTTAAACCACTTCCACACGCCTGGCGTTGAAATTTTACAGCCTTGCTGCTGCAGAGCTCTGGCAACCTGTTTGTTTCGTCCATGTCCGACAATGCCGGCACTCTCACAGGCCGCTATCAGCCTGGCGGTGAAAGCTTGTCTTGTACTTTCTTTTTTAACCATTAGTTAATAATCAGCCATAGAAGAGATACTGGATGTTATTTTCGTTATTGCTACCAGTTCATTTTATATTACCGCTCGTTTACTACCTAACCGCTTTATCAAGCAATGCTAACTATCATTATCCGCTTCAGCCTGCGGCTAAACAAAAAATATTGCCTCAGGCCGCTTGCAGCCCCGGCTTTCAGGAATGTTCCGTAAGAAATTGCGTGAATATCAGGCAGCATAATTGCCAGGGATGACGAGAACAGAACAGAAAATGATCTGATGCGCAGAAAATCCTATCTTTCACTGGTCCGAAAAATCGGGATAAAAAAAACGGGAGCCTTTGAAAGACTCCCGCTTTGTTAAAAATTATCGTCGTTATGGGCGGAGCGTATCGTCTCCCCACGCTATCCATTTATAGGTGGTCAGCGCCTCTAACCCCATGGGGCCACGGGCATGCAATTTCTGTGTACTGACCGCCACTTCCGCGCCCAGGCCAAATTGACCCCCATCGGTGAAGCGGGTGCTGGCGTTGACATAAACCGCTGACGAGTCGACCTGACGAACAAAACGCGCGGCATTACGCGTATTACGGGTGAGGATAGCATCTGAGTGCTGTGTGCCGTGCGTACGAATGTGATCGATCGCCTCATCCATATCCGCCACCAATTTAACGTTAAGATCCAGCGACAGCCACTCGTCATTGTATTGCTGAGGACTCACGGGTTTAACCGGGGCGGGGCCATGCTGAAGTTGTGCCAGCACGTTGCTGTCAGCATGCAGCGCGATTCCTTCCTGCGCCATTCGCGCGCTGAAAGCTGGCAGAAAACGTTCGGCCATCGCCTGGTCCACCAGCAGCGTTTCCAGTGAGTTACAGGCGCTGGGACGCTGTTTCTTGGCGTTGACGATCACATCAAGTGCCGGTTCAATCTCCATCGTCTCATCAATGTAGATATGGCAGACGCCAATGCCGCCGGTAATCACCGGAATGGTGGAGTTCTCGCGACACAGTTTATGCAGCCCGGCTCCGCCGCGCGGGATCAGCATGTCGACGTAGCGATCCAGCTTCAGCAGCTGATTCACCAGCTCGCGGTCAGGATTTTCAATCGCCTGGACAATGGCTACCGGTAAACCGTGCTGCTTCAGCGCGTTCTGAATGACCCGAACGGTGGCCGCATTGGTGCGCCAGGTCTCTTTGCCGCCACGCAGAATAGCGGCGTTGCCGGTTTTCAGGCACAGACTGGCGACGTCAACCGTCACATTAGGGCGCGCCTCATAAATCACCGCAACGACGCCCAGCGGCACGCGACGGCGTTCAATGCGCAGCCCGCTGTCGAGCTGACCACCGTCGATTAACTGCCCTACCGGATCGGCAAGCTGACAAACCTGGCGCACATCGCTGGCGATGCTGCTGAGGCGTTGCGGATTAAGCGTCAGTCGATCTAATAACGCGGCACTCATGCCGTTCTGACGCGCATCGGCTAAATCCAGCTCGTTAGCCGCCAGAATGTCAGCGCTCTCGGTTTCCAGCCGGTCAGCAATCGTCATCAGAACATCGTTCTTTTCTGCCGTTGACAGATCGGCCACGGTATACGCTGCGGCACGCGCCGCTTTTCCCATCTCTTCAAGCATTGTCCGCTCCTTAACTGACGATCATGTCGTCGCGGTGAACCGCCACCGGGCCATATTCATATCCCAGGATCTCGCTGATCTGCTGACTATGATGACCGGCGATCATTCGCATCGCGTCGCTGTTGTAGCGTGAAACGCCGTGAGCGATATCCCGGCCCTGCAGGCTGCGAATGCGGATCACTTCACCGCGAGAGAAATTCCCCTGGATCGCCCGGATCCCTTTCGGCAGCAGCGAACTGCCACGTTCGATAATGGCTGCCAGTGCACCGTCATCGACGGTAATCTCACCCGCCGGAGGCGCACCGAAAATCCAGCGTTTACGGTTTTCCAGCGGCGATTGCTGCGCATGGAAGCGCGTACCGACCGGCTTACCATCAATCACATCGCTGATCACGCCGCTGCGGCTGCCCGAGGCGATGATCACATCGATACCGGCACGACAGGCAACATCCGCCGCCTGAAGCTTAGTCGACATGCCGCCAGTGCCGAGCCCGGAAACACTGTCGCCCGCCAGGGCGCGCAACGCATCATCAATGATATGCACATCACTGATCAGCTCAGCCTCAGGATTGTTACGGGGATCGGCGGTAAAAAGCCCCTGCTGATCGGTCAGGAGCAGCAGCTTGTCGGCGCCGCCGAGCATCGCCGCCAGCGCAGAGAGATTGTCGTTGTCGCCCACTTTGATTTCAGCGGTGGCGACAGCATCGTTCTCATTGATCACCGGCACAATATGGTTATCCAGCAGCGCACGCAGCGTGTCGCGGGCGTTCAGAAAGCGTTCGCGATCTTCCATGTCGGCACGGGTCAACAGCATCTGACCAATATGAATACCGTAGATAGAAAATAACTGTTCCCACAGCTGAATCAGACGACTCTGCCCCACCGCAGCCAGCAGCTGCTTTGAGGCGATGGTCGGTGGCAGTTCGGGGTAGCCCAGATGTTCGCGTCCGGCGGCCATTGCGCCAGAAGTCACGATCACAATGCGGTGGCCTGCGGCGTGCTGCTGCGCACACTGACGAACCAGTTCCACCATGTGCGCCCTGTTCAACCGGCGAGATCCGCCGGTGAGAACGCTGGTACCCAACTTGACCACTAAGGTCTGACTGCCACTCATATTTCCTGCCGTAGAGAAAAATTTTTACGAAAGGACGTTTTAACAGGAGTCGATAAGGAAGCCAACAGCCAGCGGGGGAAAAGCACGAAATTACGCGGACAAGGAGGTAGACCAAAAGTTCATGGTTAACAAGAAATCATGAAAAGTGTCATAAAAAGTTCATCACTGACGGGTAAAAAGTCCGTGTTTTACAAAAACTTTCATTTTTTTACGGTGTTCACATTGGGATTGATAGCAAATGAAGAAAAGCACACTGGCCATGCTCCTCTCCACGCTGACGCTGGCTTCTGCCGCGCAGGCTGCCGAAATCTATAACAAAGATGGCAACAAACTGGATTTGTACGGCAAAGTTAAAGCTGAGCACTACATCAGCGATAATGCCAGCCAGGATGGAGACAAGTCCTATACCCGTATCGGCTTTAAGGGTCAGACACAGATTAACGACCTGATGACCGGTTATGGTCAGTGGGAATATCAGTACAACGTTAACAACTCCGAAGGCAGTGACGCCAACAATGGCAACAAAACCCGCCTCGGGTTTGCTGGTCTGAAATTCTCTCAGTACGGTTCGGTAGATTATGGCCGTAACTACGGTGTGCTGTATGACGTTGAAGCCTGGACTGACGTATTCCCGGAATTCGGCGGTGACGGTACAGCCCGCTCTGATAACTTTATGACACAGCGCGCCACCGGTGTTGCGACTTATCGTAACAATAACTTCTTTGGTCTGGTCGATGGCCTGAAATTTGCGCTGCAGTACCAGGGCAAAAATGACGCGTCCAGCACCAACACCCGTACTGATATTAACCGTCAGAATGGCGACGGCTACGGTGCGTCTCTCGGCTATGCTCTGGGTGATTCTGGTGTGAGCCTGATGAGTGCCATCACCTCATCTGACCGCACCAACCAGCAACAGGCGCGCGCTTATGGCGGCGGTGACCGTGCGGATTCCTGGGGCGCAGGCGTGAAGTATGATGCTAACAGTGTCTACCTGGCCGCAATCTACACCGATACCCGTAATATGACGCCAATTAGCGGTACCAACCGTGCCACCGGCGCAGCGGTTGCGGGCGCAGCCAACAAAGCGCAGAACATCGAACTGGTGGCGCAGTATCAGTTTGATTTCGGCCTGCGTCCGTCTATCGGGTATGTACAGACCAAAGGCAAAGATATCGAAAACGGTATCGGCGATGCGGATCTGGTGAAATATATCGATGTGGGCGCGACCTACTACTTCAACAAAAATATGTCCGCCTTCGTTGATTACAAAATCAACCAACTGCCTGACGACAATGCGCTGTCGCTTAACAACGACGACATTGTGGCGATGGGTGTGACTTACCAGTTCTGATTTCAGGCTCGCAAACCGGGCAGATTTGGAGCTGGCAGCAACGCATAAATTCAACACGCAGGGAACACGGTCAGAAGAGGAAAGCGTCCCGCGCCAGGACGGCGCGGGCCGAGCGTGCCATGGATGGCGGCTTTTGCGTCTTTCCGATCTGACCGTGTTCTCTGAGAAGGCTCGATCCAACAGCGGGTCAGACTTCAACAAAAATGGCGAGTTTTTAAACTCGCCATTTTTTCGTCTTTATTTCACTACACTACCCTATCAGGCGCTCAGCTTCACCGGTTTCTCATCAAAATCGCTGGCTGGGATCAGATCCAGCTCGAACTCTTTCAGCATCGCTTTAAGACGGGTATGGAAATTCCGTAAGGTCTCTTCCACGCGCGCCGTGTTCTCTTTCCCTTTGATGGTTGCCACCGACCAGTCACCCTCTTTATCGAACAGACCGATATGGTAGACATAGGTAAAGTGGTCAGCCTGTGCTTCCAGCTCCATCCACCAGCCCCAGAACTCTCGCAATTCCGGTGCCGGTTTCACATTGACGCAGGCAGCCAGGCAGTCGAAGAAGAAACGGGTTTCGCCACATTTCCCATCGCGAATATAAGGCCCAAGCTCCGTAAAGCGCTTAAGCAGGCGACTGCGGGGATGACCACTTGGTAACGTCATGCTGATTCTCCATAGGTTTTGACCGCTATACAGCCTTGATTTCCGGACGGCCAGCACGACGCCACACCGCATGGGCCCGATGACGTCATATTTCACTTAGCGGCAGCCCGGAAGAATTCCGCTACTAGTTGTAGCAAATACTGTAAATTTTGCCAGTCACCTTTTTAAACGCTTCTCCAGCCAGTCACAAATTTCATTAAGCGCCTTATCAAAACTGGCCATCACCGGCTTCACCGGAATCCGCAACGCTTTGCCGTCTGAGGAAGAGTTTGCGATAAGCCTGCTCTCCTCTTCCGGGCTGAAGAGATCGTTTTGCCAGTAGCCCGACAGCATCGGCGTGGGCGTCCGGCGGCCCAGTAATCCCTGGGTTTTAAGCGAATAGCGGTTGAGTTCAGTGCGCAGCGCACTGTCGGAGGCGGTGGCCATACCCAGCCGGCTCGCCAGCATATCCATATACATATCCGGGATCGCATCCTGCAACGCCGTCTGGGTCAGCAGAGCATGCACAATCGGGCCCAGACAGGCGACCCCACGCAACCGCTGCGATTCCAGATAGGCCAGCCGCACGGCCACGTTAGCGCCAAAGCGATAACCGAATGCCGCCACGCGGGTATGGTCGACCCAGGGCACATTGACTAGATCGCGCAGCACCTGCTGATGCAGAAAACTGGTGTCCTGATTCAGCGTCCATTTCACCGAGTTGCCCACTGACGGCACATCAATTGTCAGCATAGCAATGCCACGCGGGGCAAGGTAATCATGGAACAGGCGATAGTGATCGCTCTGTAACGAGTCGAGTGCGCCGCAAAACAGTACGGTGGGATAAGGCGCTTCAACATCCGGCGGCATATGCAGAAAGCCGCTGACCGGACTGCCGCCCGGAATAGCAAACGTCAGGATTTTCAGTTCGCCAGGCAACCGCTGAGTCGCCTCTTCATAGGCACGATTGGCCAGCGTCTGTGCCTGGTCAGCCAGTTCATCGCCTTTTATATAGGGATAAGCCGCAACGCTATAAAGATGGGCCGCATGTAGCCAGTCGTCGCCCGCCTCGCTGTCGTCGGATGCCTCCAGCGCTTTCTGCTGCCAGATGCCCGCCTGCTTAGACCATTCGAAATGCCAGTTGCCGCCGCGAAAACCAATCACGGTGTCGAGCAGCGTCTCATCAGTATGTTCAGCGTTGCTGATGGCAATACGTGCCAGCACTTCACTGATCTCCTGCGGCGTCAGGCCTCGCCATGTCCACATCAGCTTATTCAGCATGCGATACCAGCCGCGCTGGCTGTCACCCTCCAGGGCAGAGTGGACATTCGGGGTAGCGTGATGTTGGCGGCGAACCAGGGAAGAGGTTTCAGGATGTTTAAAGCGCGGCTTGAATAGCTCCTCGCTGAGATTTTTGCTCGACATACTCACTTCTCCTGCAACAGAACGGCGATGGCTAAGTGTACTGTACGGCAATTCGGGGTGCGAGGCTCAGAATGCACAACGCCCGGAAAACCGGGCGTTGTCTGATGTATATCAATCAGTTTTTTACAATCGGCGGGATATAAACGACACCCATATCCCACGGCTGCTCGATCCAGGTATCCTGCGGAATATCGACGATGTAATCATCAACCAGTGAACGACCGGCGGGTTTAGCGAAAATGGTGCAGAAACGCGCTTTCGGATACATTTCGCGAATCGCCTGCGCGGTGCCGCCCGTATCGACCAGGTCGTCGATTACGATAAAGCCTTCACCGTCGCCTTCTGCGCGCTTCAGGACTTTCATTTCACGCTGATGATCGTGGTCATAGCTGGAGATGCAGACGGTATCAACGTAGCGGATACCCAGTTCACGTGCCAGCAGCGAAGCCGGTACCAGACCGCCGCGGCTCACCGCGATAATGCCTGTCCACTGTTCAACAGGGAGCAGACGCTGGGCCAGTTTGCGGGCATGAATCTGAAGCATGTCCCAGGTAACGACGTATTTTTCGCTCATAAATAGAAATCCCAGCCAACCGAGGTGGCGTAAAAATGTGCAACGGGGAAAAGGTTGCGCGAGATTATAAGGAGTTGACGCACTAAAAACCAGCACCCGTGCGCCGGTTGCGGCTTTTTAGCGCGTCTGAGAGCGCACCCGGTAAAAAACAGTGATATTCTCAGGACTGGCTCGTCAGATTCTCTGACGGCGATTTTTCACTGGAAACTCGCGATGTCCGGCCTCGCCGGTACACTGACACAGGAGACCTGTCGTGTCTGAATTGTCTCAACTCTCTCCACAGCCGCTGTGGGATATTTTCGCTAAGATCTGCTCTATTCCCCATCCCTCTTTTCACGAAGAAGCGCTGGCGAACTACATCACTGGCTGGGCTAAAGAGCAGGGCTTCTGGTGTGAGCGCGATCAGGTCGGCAACATCCTGATTCGTAAGCCCGCCACTGCAGGCATGGAAAACCGTACTCCGGTCGCGCTGCAGGCGCATCTGGATATGGTGCCGCAGAAAAATAACGACACCGTTCATGACTTCACCAAAGATCCTATTCAGCCGTGGATTGATGGCGAGTGGGTGAAAGCGCGCGGCACCACGCTGGGCGCCGACAACGGCATCGGCATGGCTTCTGCGCTGGCGGTACTGGCTGATAACAGCCTGACGCATGGTCCGCTGGAAGTGCTGCTGACCATGACCGAAGAGACCGGCATGGATGGCGCTTTCGGTCTGCAACCCAACTGGCTGCAGGCTGAGATCCTGATCAACACCGACTCTGAAGAGGAAGGTGAAATCTATATGGGTTGCGCAGGCGGTATCGATTTCGTCTCCACCCTGCCGCTGACCCGTGAAGCCGTGCCTGCTGAGTTCCAGACTCTGAAGCTGACGCTGAAAGGGCTGCGTGGCGGTCACTCCGGTGCCGATATTCATATGGGTCTGGGCAACGCTAACAAACTGCTGGCGCGTTTCCTGGCGGCCCACGCGGCTGAACTGGATCTGCGTCTGCTGGCGTTCAGCGGCGGTACGCTGCGTAATGCAATTCCGCGTGAAGCCTTCGCTACCGTCGCGGTAGAAAGCCACAAAGCAGATGCGCTGAAATCAGCGGCAGCGCAGTTCCTGAGCGCCATCAAAAACGAGCACGGCATCAAAGAGCCGAACATTGCACTGGTCACCGAGCCGCTGGCGCATCAGGGCGATGCCCTGAGCACTGACAGCCGCGATCGCTTCCTGAACCTGCTGAACAGCACGCCAAACGGCGTGATCCGCAATTCAGACGTGGCGAAAGGCGTGGTCGAAACCTCACTGAATATCGGTGTAGTAACGATGGAAGCCGATCACGCAGAGATTAACTGCCTGATTCGTTCGCTGATCGACACCGGCCGTGATTATGTGGTGCAGATGCTGACCTCGCTGGGCCAGCTGGCCGGCGCGCAGACGAAAGCGAAAGGCGGCTACCCAGGCTGGCAGCCGGATGCAGACTCCGCCATCATGGCGCTGACCCGTCAGACGTATATTGCGCTGTTTGATAAAACCCCTAACATTCAGGTGATTCACGCCGGTCTGGAGTGTGGTCTGTTCAAAAAGCCGTATCCGGACATGGATATGGTCTCGATTGGGCCGACCATCACCGGGCCGCATTCGCCGGATGAGCAGGTTCACATCGAAAGCGTGGGTCTTTACTGGAAACTGCTGACCACCCTGCTGAATGTGGTGCCAGAAAAGTAATTCTGTCACAAAAAAAGTCAACCAGGCTCCGGCCTGACGCCGGTTACTTAAGTGACCGGCACTTTTTTATTCATAGCGTTTTAACATCTTTACGTCCACTGCATTATCCTCTACATCTGGTTTACCGGGATTATCATATAGAAATAAATTTCATGACCAATCCGGTAAATTATTACAGTAATGTGATACAAGTCTTATGCATCCCTTATTACCAGAGTATTATATTTCCCGTGAAAATATAAATACTCAATAATACAAGGAATGTATCATAATGGGCGCATTACAGTTTCCCTGCACAATATTTACCATCCGGAAAAAGATGGACGACTACAGTGCTGATGATATGCGCTGCGGCGATCTGACTGAGGCACAATTAAAATCCCAATACCGGCTGGATTACATTTCTGATCGGGTTGATCCTTGGACCCTGACTCTGCGTTCCTCACTGGATCGTCCTCAATCCCTGTTCTGCTGTAATCTGCGTGGCCAGGGTCGAACGATTTCCCGCCAGCAGTGTGCTGAAATGCTATTTGATGAATTTCGATCGTTATCCCGTAAATTTTCCCTGAGCGGGCCATACAGTCACCTGATCGAAAAAATGATCACGCATATGCAGAACAATAGCGGTAAGACCTTCCGTGATATGGCGTTGGATCAGGCTTTGAAAGAACATATTATCAGGGATAAAAGTGAAAACAGCACTCGCTTATTGCTGGAGAAACATCTTAAAAAAGAAATGGATTGGAAGAATAGGATCTATCCATTGACAAAAAAAGAATTACGGGAAGTCATTCTAAGGGGAAGACTACCAAAATTTGACAGGTTACAGGATAATTATAACGGCATGGGGATTACCGTTCATGATATCTCGGCAGCGCATATCACCATAAAATCACTGCATATTGATAATAACCATTATCGGGCAACGGTGCATTATAAAGTACAGGATCACTTTGGTCTCGACAGTGCTGATATAGTAAAAACAAAATTCAGCCAGTTTCATTTTTTCCGTATCTGGTTTGTTCTTCAAAGATACAATAAGTTTGGTTTTAAACCTTTCATGACGAATATGGAAACTACTATAGAAATCATAGGTAATCTCAATGAAAAATAGAATGAAAATTCTTATTTTACTGACGATTTGTGGCTTCATGCTGGCTGGTTACTTTCTATGGGCCGAACGCCGTCCTGTTGAAATCGTCAACGTTCATGGAACCGGAAATTTCAGTGACATTTTAGTAAAAAATTTTCCGATTACTGATCGTGGAAAAATTAACTGGTGGTTAAAAAATAAAGACGCCCTGAAACGACAATATGACATTCCTAAACCGGCCTCCTACGGTAATTATACGGTAAGCATCTGGTTGTTTGGAGAAGGGTACAAAGAAGATGATAAATATGACCGCCTCTGTTTTTCTGACATGAAGCCACCCATGAATTGCATTGAAAAGGACAGGGTTTTTATAATCAGTTACAGCAAAAACAGTGGCATTACATTTACTGTCGATGATGGAGAATACAGCCTGGAAGATGACGGTAAAATAACAAAGCTAGAAAGTCATTAACTGTCCTGACAGGATAGTGGGCAGCTATTAAATCGGCTATTAGCCAGTTATCACTTCAACTTTAAAATAGTCATGAACAATATAGCCAGGAGTCTTAATAATATCGGAAGCTATAATGAAGAGCATTATTACAAAAGACGAGCCTACTGCTTGCTGTTGCAGGGGTATCGATGGCTGGCTATTTTTTGGTTAGCCTCACATCCGCCTGAGATCATTGCTATTCATAAAGGTAGTAGCGGCTTCAGTGCTGTTTTAGTAAAAAATTTTCCTTTTCCCATTTTGTCATCTCCCAGCTCCCGTTACCATCGCGGGCTCCGGGATAGACGCTGAGCTGGCATCTGACTCTTAAGTACCTTCTACCCGGCTCTAACCTGTTTTTATAGCAGCGAATTTTTCTCAGCATAATTCGCTGCTTTTTCCACCCTTTCCCCTACTATTCCGCCACGTTCTCACGCTTCGCTGGTCACAGCCGCCATTATGTCCAGATGTCTGGATGGCTAATAAGATTTCGTGCTAGCTTATGCGCTTTCGGCTGTTGCCGCGCCTGAAGGTTCAGGAAAAAATGCAGCCAGTGTTTATTCAGGAGAGTCATCACATGCCAGGGGTAAACTGCCTTGAGATGCGTAATATCTCCATCGCTTTTGGCGGTTTTTCCGCGCTATCGTCGGTGGATTTCCGCAGTGAGGGCCATTCGGTGCATGCGCTGACCGGCGCTAACGGCGCGGGCAAGTCTACGCTGATGGCGATCCTTTCCGGCGCGCACAGTCACTACAGCGGCGAGATCCTGCTGGATGGGGAGCCGGTTTCTATCCGCACCCCGCGTGACGCGAAACAGCTGGGTATCCATCTGGTTCAGCAGGAAGTGGATGTCGCCCTGGTACCGCAGCTCAGCGTGGCGGAAAACATTCTGCTGGATCGGCTGGCAGAGCCAGGCCACCGCTATCGCTGGGGCGAGATTCGCCGTCAGGCCCGGGCCTTACTGGCTCAGCTCGACGTGGCGCTGGATGTTAACCGGCTGGTGGAGCGCTGCACCCTGGCGGAAAAACAGCAAATTCTGCTGGCGCGGGCGCTGTCGCATCACTGCCGCTTCCTGATTCTCGACGAACCCACTGCCCCGCTGGATCAGCACGAAAGCGAGCGGCTATTTGCCGTGGTGCGTCGTCTTAAAGCAAGCGGTATCGGCGTGGTGTTTATCTCTCACCGTATCCATGAACTCAAAGCGATCTGCGACCAGCTGACGGTGCTGCGTGATGGCCGGTTAATCGAAACCGGCCCGATGGCGGCGCTGAGCGGTGAACAGATCGTGGAGAAGATGCTCGGCCATCAGCTGACCGATATCTTCCCGGCCCGCCGTGAACAACAGGCACAGCCGCTGCTGCTGACGGTGGAAGGATTGCACGATGAGCAGCTGCTGCAGGATATCTCGCTGCGGCTGCATAAAGGTGAAATTCTGGGGATTGCCGGACTGGCCGGTGCCGGCAAAACCGAGCTCTGCAAAGCGCTGTTTGGTGCCAGCAAAAGCCGCGTCAGTGGCGGTGAACTGCACGGTCAGCCGTGGCGACCCCGTTCGCCGCACGACTCGGTCAGTCGTCGTATGGCGCTGGTGCCGGAAGAGCGTCGCAAAGAGGGGATCTTTATTGATGAATCCATCGCAATGAACCTCAGCGTCAGCGCCGACGACAGCTTTTCGCGCTGGAGCCTGTTTGGTCATCGCCAGGCGTGGCGCTGGGCAGAACAGGTTATCCGGCAGTTGCAGGTGCGCACCACCGGTCCGGCACAGACACTGCGACGTCTCTCCGGCGGCAACCAGCAAAAGGTGGCCATTGGCAAATGGCTGCGCAACAACGCGGATGTGCTGATCTTCGATGAGCCGACCAAAGGCGTGGACATTAAAGCCAAAACCGAGCTGTTCACCCTGATCGATAACCTGGCGCGCGAAGGGAAAGGCATTATTTACGCGTCGGGTGAATTTTCTGAACTGGTCGGTTTATGCGACCGGATTTGCGTGCTCTGGGATGGACGCATCGTGGCCGAGCTGGCTGCACGCGACGTCACTGAAGAGACGCTTTTGCTCTATTCCACCGGAGGAACCCCTGCGTGAGCAGCAAAGAAACCAGCCTGAACCTGACCCCCTCGCCATGGCGTCACCAGTTGTTCGACTTTCTCTACAAATGGGGCATGTTGCTTACGGTAGTGATCCTGATTGCCGCCTTTGGACTGGCCTCCGACAGCTTCCTTGAACCCAATAACATCATCAATATTCTGCGATCGATTGCCATTGTTACGGTGATTGCGATTGGCGTGTCGATATCACTGACCGTGGGCGGCTTTGATCTGTCGGTCGGCTCGACCGCCTCACTGGCGAATGCGTTAGTGATTTCACTGTTTGTCTGGTACGGCTTTGGCACCACCACCGCGATCCTGATAACCCTGGCGCTCTGCACACTGGTCGGTCTGTTTAACGCCTTCCTGATTGTGATCCTGCGTATCCCCGACATGCTGGCGACGCTGGCGACGCTGTTTGTGATTCAGGGCGTGGCAATGACCTACAGCTTTGGCGGATCGATCACTGAAAACATGGTGCTGCCGAGCGGTGATATGGCGGAAGGCACTATTCCGGCGACGTTTGGCCTGCTCGGCCAGGTGCCAACCATTGTCATCATCATGTTGGTGGTGACCGTCGCCGCGCAGCTGGCGCTATCACTGACCAAACATGGTCGCCGGATGTACGCGCTGGGTGGCAATCCGGAAGCGGCGCGCCTCTCCGGCATCCGCACCACCCGTTATCGGGTGCTGGCTTATGTGATCGCCTCACTGCTGGCCGGTCTGGGCGGCATCCTGCTCGCCTCGCGTATTGGTTCATCGCAGGTTAACGCCGGAAGCGGCTACCTGATGGACGCTGTCGCGGCGGCATGGATCGGCTTCTCGCTGGCTGGCTCCGGCAAGCCCAATGCGCTGGGCACGCTGGTCGGCGCGGTGATTCTCGGCGTGCTGCAGAACGGTCTGGTGATGCTCTCTGTTCCCTACTACGCGATGGACATTATTAAAGGACTGGTGCTGGCTTTAGCACTGGCGATCACCTATATCCAGCGCCGCTGAGGCGCGTTTACCGGAGTTGATAACAATGCAAAAAATAACACTCTCGCTGCTGGCCCTGAGCCTGCTGAACGCCAGCGCTGCCTTCGCGGAGACCGTCACGCCGGTACCTGCGGCTATCGCCAGCCATGATGGTCCGATCCGTATTGCGGTGATCCGCAACCTTGGCTCTGATGACAACACCACCCAGTTTGTGGCCGGTGCCATTCAGCAGGGTCGCCAACTGGGCTTTAAAGTCAGCACCTTCCTGAGCAACGGCGACGATGCGCGCTTCCAGGATTTCGTGAATCAGGCGATCAGCCAGAAATATGACGGCATCGTGCTGTCGCACGGTAAAGCGCCCTACGCCAGCGGCCTGGTGAAGCGCATTGCCGACGCGGGCATCAAGCTGTCAGTATTTGATACGCCGGTAGATAGTCCGATTCCGGGCGTCACCGTCACCGCGCAGGATGACGCTTCACTGGCGCAGCTGTCGCTGGGTCAGCTTATCCATGATTTCAACGGCAAGGCGAACATCGTCAAGCTGTGGGTTGCCGGTTTCCCACCGATGGAACGCCGTCAGGTGGTGTATGAAAAACTGCTGAAAGAGAACCCGGGCATTCATCAGCTGGAGTCGATTGGCGCAGTTTCAACGGACGTACAGGGCGACACCGCCAACAAAATTGGTGCGATTCTGGCGAAATACCCGAAAGGCAAAATCGACGCAATCTGGGGTGCCTGGGATGCCTTCAGCCAGGGCGCTTACAAAGCGCTGCAGGAGAATGGCCGGACCGAGATCAAGCTCTACAGTATTGATGTCTCGAATCAGGATTTGCAGCTGATGCGTGAGAAGAACAGCCCGTGGATGCAGACGGTGGCGGTCGACCCTAAAACCATTGGCGCGGTGAATATGCGGCTGGTGGCGAAGAAGATTGCCGGTGAAGAGACGCCTGCGACTTACCAGTTTAAAGCGGCATCGATCTCTCAGCAGCAGCTCGGCAGCCAGCCTGGTGCGGTGAACGTCGCGTCGCTGAACAAAATCATTCCGGGCTGGGGCAGCAATGAGGATTTCGTCGCGCCGTGGTTTGCTACCCTGGCGGCGAAATATAAGAAATAATCCGGCGTCAGCCTTGCCGAACGGTGAGGCTGACCGTTACAGACCCAGCAGCAGTTGACGCTCAAGCTGGGGATCGACCATGGTGACATGCAGTCCCACCAGCCGCACGCCGCGCCCGGCACGACGCTCATCCCAGGTTTTCCGGGCGATGGCAATCATGTCTTCTTTATTCAGTACCGGCCAGATATGCTCCTGGGTCGTCTGCTGAAAATCACTGAACTTGAGTTTAACGCCCTGACGCGCCACCTGCCTGTCGGGTCGGATCTGCGTCAGCCGGCGATCCAGCTCGGCATAGAGAAAATCGATTATCTCCAGGCAGGCATCCCAGTCGCTGATATCTTCTGCCAGCGTGCGTTCCACCCCCAGCGATTTACGCTCGCGCTCCACAATGACGCTGCGGTCATCAATGCCATTGCTGCGCTCCCACAGCACCCGGCCAAACTTACCAAAGCGCTTTAACAGTAGCGCCAGATCGGCCTTCTGCACGTCACCGCAGGTCACCAGCCCCATCTCCTCCAGCTTTTTGGCCGAGACTTTGCCAACACCGGGGATCTTCGCCAGCGGCAGCGTCAGCAAAAAACCGGCCATCTCCGGCGGCGTAATCACGAACTGCCCATCGGGCTTATTCAGGTCAGAGGCAATCTTTGCCAGAAACTTAATCGGCGCGATGCCCGCTGAAGCGGTCAGCCCGGTTTCACGGTAGATGGTGGCGCGGATCGCCTGCGCCATCAGTGTGGCAGAGCCGTGACAGTGCGGGCTGTCGGTGACATCCAGATAGGCTTCATCAAGGGAGAGCGGTTCAATCAGCGGGGTGTAGCGGGTAAAGATGTCGCGAATTTGTGCGGAGGCTTCTTTGTAGGCATCGAAACGTCCTGGCAACAAACGGAGATGCGGGCATAGCTTGAGGGCCATGCCAGTTGGCATCGCGCTGCGCACGCCATATTTGCGGGCCGGATAGTTGGCGGTGCTGATGACGCCACGACGTTCACGGCTGCCACCAATCGCGATCGGGATGTCGCGCAGCTGGGGATTATCACGCATCTCCACCGCGGCATAGAAGCAGTCCATATCGACATGAATGATTTTACGCATACCCCCTCCGGCACTGGATAAGTATACAGTTGGCAGGGGTAACTGCAATATTTGTCGCGCCCACAATTAAAGTTTACAAATTTGTGGCCGAATATCCTTCAGTAAATCGCGAATCTGGCTGCCAGCGTCTTGCTAAAAAAACAGACAATGTTTAATGTTGCGCTGCGATAGCGGACAGTTCCGATAATGCAAACAGAGACGCACAATTTGCGTCATGTTCTATTCACCTCAAGGTATACACAGCATGGGCAAAATCGCACTCCTGTTTGCGATGATTTTACTGCCAGCCCTCAGCATGGCAATGACACCCGAACCCGTCCAGACAGCGGCACCGGTCAGCAAAGAATTAAAGAAACAGTTACTGGGCACCCCGGTCTATATCCAGATCTTCAAGGAAGAACGCACCCTCGAACTCTACGGCAAAATCGGTAATGAATATCGCCTGCTGGATACCTACCGCATCTGTAACTTTTCTGGCGGCCTCGGCCCGAAACGCCGTGAAGGCGATTTCAAAAGCCCGGAAGGTTTTTACAACGTGAAGCTGAATCAGCTGAAGCCGGATAGCCGTTTTTATCGCGCGATCAACATTGGCTTCCCGAATCAGTTCGATCGTAATCAGGGCTACAGCGGCAACTACCTGATGATTCATGGCGACTGTAAGTCAATTGGCTGCTATGCCATGACGAACGCCTATATGGATGAGATTTTTACTTATGTGAACGCGGCGCTGCGTAATGGCCAGCAGGATGTCAGCATCAGCATCTATCCGTTCCGCATGACTGACAGCAACATGCAGCGTCACCGCTACTCCAGCGATGCCAGTTTCTGGCAGCAGCTCCAGCCCGGATACGCTTATTTTGCTAAATATCACCAGCCGCCGACGGTCAACGTCGCCAGCGGTAAATATGTGATGAACAGCAGCCCGGCACCGGTTTTAGCCAGTCCCGAAGCGGCCTCCCGTTCATTCCTGGCGCTCTCCAAGGCAGAATAACGCCCATTCACCTGGCGCAATCCGCTGCCAGGTTTCATTGGCCGTCAGTGGCTGCGTAGCAATCACCGTCACCACGTCATGCGGCGTGGTGTGCTGCTGAAAATCAACCTCCACATCCTGATCCAGTAACTGCGCCCGGCCAAAGGGTGCACGACGGGTGATCCAGAAGAGGTTGGTGGAGCAAAAGGCCATCAGATATCGCCCGTCTGACAGCAGCATGTTAAACACGCCCTTCTGCCGCAGCGTGCCAGCCAGCTCCCCGATAAAACGAAACACCGCAGGCCAGTTGCCCGGCGTGCGTGGATAGCGCGTCGCCAGCTGATGCAGGATCCAGCAAAACGCCTTCTCGCTGTCCGTTTCGCCTACCGGCCGGAATGTGCCGGTCTCCAGTTGCCGATACCCCTTGAGCTGTCCGTTGTGCGCATAGGTCCAGTGACGGCCCCACAGCTCACGGGTAAACGGATGGGTGTTTTCCAGCGACACCTGACCACGATTCGCCTGGCGGATATGCGCCACCACCGAATGTGATTTTATCGGGTATTCCTGCACCAGACGCGCAATCGGTGAGTTAAAGCTCGGCAGCGGATCTTTAAACGTACGGCAGCCTTTATCTTCGTAAAAGGTAATGCCCCAGCCATCTTTGTGAGGCCCGGTCCCACCGCCACGCTGAACCAGTCCGGTAAAGCTGAAACAGATATCCGTGGGAACATTGGCGCTCATCCCGAGCAATTCGCACATAGCCACCGCCTCTGATTAAGTGGCCTCCGCCTGTGGGAGGCCAGCGCTGTTACTTCACCATCTCTTTTTCGATCAGCAGCATCAGGATGTGGATCACTTTAATGTGGATCTCCTGAATGCGATCGGCATAACCAAAGTGCGGCACCCGGATTTCAATGTCGGCACTGCCTGCCATCTTACCGCCATCTTTACCGGTCAGGGTGATCACTTTCATTCCCTGCGCACGGGCAGCTTCAATCGCTTTAATGATATTGGCAGAGTTACCGGAGGTTGAGAGGCCCAGCAGCACATCGCCCGGACGCCCTACTGCTTCTATGTAGCGCGAAAAGACATAGTCATAACCAAAATCATTACTGACGCAGGAGAGGTGGCTGACGTCAGAGATGGCAATCGCCGGATAGCCAGGACGATTTTCACGGTAGCGACCGGTCAGCTCTTCGGCGAAGTGCATCGCATCGCAATGTGAACCGCCGTTACCGCACGAAAGCACCTTTCCGCCAGCCTTAAAGCTGTCAGCCAGCAGTACCGCAGCACGCTGGATCGCATGGATATTGGCATCGTCGCTGAGGAATTTATTCAGCGTATCAGCAGCTTCATTGAGCTCAGAGCGGATGATGTCCTGGTACATAGGGATGTCCTTTTTTAGGAGAGGTTAATCGCAGCAAGTTTAACGGAATGGCCGGTCAGCGCAAAGCGTCATGCCACGTCGGTCCGGACTCTAACGCGGAATATTGTTGCCGAAGGTGCTGCAAAAATGGGCTAAAACAGGTTTTTGTGAGGCAGGTTGTAATTGCGATGTAAACAAATTGATAAATGCTCTCAACTGCTCTAAACCTCTCTGTATAACAGGTCAGACCTCTTACTACTTGGAGCGGTTCATTATGATGGTTGTTTCGATACTTGCCACGGTGGCGCTGATTGGCGCCCTGTTCTACCACCGCCTGTCGTTACGGCTCAGCAGCGCCATTCTGTTGCTGTGGACTGCGGCGATGGCTGTTGCGCATCTCTGGACGCCATGGCTGCTGCTGCCACTGGCGATCATTCTGCTGCCGTTTAACCTGCCGTCGCTGCGCCGCAGCCTCTTTTCAACGCCGATCTTTCAGCGCTTCCAGAAAGTAATGCCGCCGATGTCGCGCACCGAGAAAGAGGCCATCGATGCGGGTACCACCTGGTGGGAAGGCGATCTGTTCCAGGGCAAACCGGACTGGCAGAAGCTGCACAACTATCCTCAGCCACGCCTGACTGCCGAGGAGCAGGCCTTTCTTGATGGCCCGGTCGAAGAAGCGTGCCGCATGGCCAACGATTTCCAGATCACCCATGAGCTGGCCGATATGCCGCCGGAACTCTGGGCATATCTGAAAGAGCATCGTTTCTTCGCGATGATCATTAAAAAAGAGTATGGCGGCCTCGATTTCTCTGCCTATGCACAAGCCTGTGTGCTGCAAAAGCTGTCGGGCGTCTCCGGGATTCTGGCGATTACTGTGGGTGTGCCTAACTCACTGGGTCCGGGCGAACTGCTGCAGCACTACGGCACCGAAGAGCAGAAAAATCATTACCTGCCCCGGCTGGCACGCGGCGATGAGATCCCCTGCTTTGCGCTGACCAGCCCGGAAGCAGGTTCAGATGCCGGCGCGATCCCCGATACTGGCGTCGTCTGCATGGGCGAATGGAAAGGTCAGCAGGTGCTGGGTATGCGCCTGACCTGGAACAAGCGCTACATTACACTGGCACCGATCGCCACCGTGCTGGGCCTGGCGTTTAAACTTTCCGACCCGGATCATCTGCTCAGCGACAACGAAAATCCTGGTATTACCTGTGCGCTGATTCCGACCAACACGCCCGGTGTGGAAATTGGCCATCGCCACTTCCCGCTTAACGTGCCGTTCCAGAACGGGCCGACACGCGGCAACGATATATTTGTGCCGATTGACTATATTATCGGCGGTCCGGAAATGGCCGGCCAGGGCTGGCGGATGCTGGTGGAGTGTCTGTCAGTGGGTCGCGGCATTACGCTGCCATCGAACTCAACCGGCAGCCTGAAAAGTGTGGCGCTGGCAACAGGTGCTTATGCCCATATCCGCCGCCAGTTCCGCGTCTCAATCGGTAAGATGGAAGGGATTGAAGAGCCGCTGGCACGCATTGCGGGTAATGCTTATGTGATGGATGCGGCCGCTACGCTGATCACAGCCGGCATTATGCAGGGTGAAAAACCGGCGGTGCTGTCGGCGATTGTGAAATATCACTGCACCCATCGCGGTCAGCGCGCCATTATCGACGCTATGGATATTGCCGGCGGTAAAGGCATTATGCTCGGGAACAGTAACTTCCTGGCCCGTGCCTATCAGGGTGCGCCGATCGCTATCACCGTGGAAGGCGCGAACATTCTGACGCGCAGCATGATTATCTTTGGTCAGGGCGCGATTCGCTGCCATCCTTATGTACTGCAGGAGATGGCGGCGGCAGCCAGCAACGATGTGAATGCGTTTGATCAGGCGCTGTTCAGCCATATCGGTCATGTGGGCAGCAGCACGATGCGCAGCCTGTGGCTGGGCTTAACTGCCGGACGCACCAGCGCCAGCCCGACCCGCGATGGCACCCGCCGTTATTACCAGCACCTGAACCGCATCAGTGCCAACCTGGCGTTGCTCTCTGATGTGTCGATGGCGGTGCTGGGTGGCAGCCTGAAACGTCGCGAGCGTATCTCGGCGCGTCTGGGCGATGTGTTGAGTCAGCTCTATCTGGCCTCCGCAACCCTGAAACGCTATTACGATGAAGGTCGCAACGAAGCCGATCTGCCGCTGGTTCACTGGGGCGTACAGGATGCACTGCATCAGGCAGAAGTGGCTATTGACGATCTGCTGCGTAACTTCCCGAACCGTCTGGTGGCGGGCGCCTTGCGGATGACGATTTTCGCTGGCGGTCATCACTGCCCTGCTCCGTCTGACCGTCTTGATCATCAGCTGGCAAAAATGCTGCAGCAGCCGTCAGCCACCCGCAGCCGACTGGGCCGTGGCATGTACCTGACGCCGAGTAAACATAACCCTGCCGGTCAGCTGGAACAGGCGCTGCAGGATGTGATGGCGGCAGAAGTGATTCATGACAGGCTGTGCAAACAGACGAAGCAGCACCTCTCCTTTACCCGTCTGGACGCGCTGGCGAAGCGTGCGCTGGATCAGGGCTGGATTGATGCCAAAGAGGCGGAAGTGTTGCAGCGTGCCGAAGTCAGCCGTCTGCGTTCGATTAACGTCGATGAGTTTGAGCCGGAGGCACTGGCAGTACCGGTGCCAGAGAAAGCCCCTCAGCCTGCATCACGCGCGAGTGAGGCGGCATAGGGTTAGCGTTGCATCGGCTCAGGGAGCATACGCCTTCCGTAAAGACGCAAAAACGCCATCCATTGCATGCTCAGCGCGGGCCATCCATGGCCCGCGATGCTTTATTCCAGGCGTATGGTCCCATCGCTTGAAGTTCAGCGCTCTTCATCAGTAGGGCGGCACTATGCCAAATCAGGGGAAATCTGGCCGCAATAATTAAGCCCAAAGCGCAGGGAACAGGGTCAGAAGAGGAAAGCGTCCCGCGTCAGGACGACGCGGGCCGAGCGAGCCAGGGATGGCTTTAGCGACTTTCCGATCTGTCCCTGTTACCGGCGCGGGCACACTCTTATAGCCAGCTTTTGATTTACCTGAAAGCCGACATCATGTCGGCTTTTTTTATCCTGCCTGACGGATGCGGGCAATCAGCGCATCCACATCTTCGACGTGATCGGCTGCCAGAATCAGCGTGCGACCCAGGTTAATCGCATTACGGATGCAGTCAGTGCGCATCGCCGGATCGGCAATCAGCTTCATATCCGCCACATGTGACATTCCCACCGTGCGGCGAATCAGCTCAGTGCCGCAGTAACCGATGGTATCAGCCCATACTTTACGCAGAAACGCTTCCGCATAGCCTGGATAAGCCAGCGCCTCATCGCGGGTTTTCTCTGCCGCAAGCGCCAGGAAGCCTGAAGCAAAGGTCGTCCAGAGGGTATGCACATCGCTGAGGCGCTGCTCGCGTGCATCGGCGGCCTCGCGCGGAGACAGCAGACCTGGCAGGCCGCAGTAGTTAATCAGCAGGTTGCCTGCCGCAGTACCAACATCAAAACCGATGGGACCAAAATAGCCAAATTCCGCATCAATCGCTTTCAGGCTGCCGTCAGCAACGAAAATCGAGCCGCTGTGAATATCCCCATGCAGCAGTGCTTCGGCGTGAGCAAAGAAACGATGCTTAAGACCGCCCACCGCGATGCGCAGGGCATCATCATTACGCAGGCTGGCGACCAGTGGTTCAAGCGCTTCAGGATAGCTGTTGCGCTCATGATTGGTGTAGGGATCGTTGAAGAAAAGATCTTCAGTGATTTCACACATTTCCGGATTGATGAAACGCGCCACTTCCGCTTTTTTCTGATGCGGATGCAGGATGAAATCGGACGTATGAAACAGGGTTTGCGCCAGATAGTTGCCTAACTGCTGAGCCGCTTCCGGGTAGTCAGCGCCTTTCACGAGCTCGCTACGCCAGATGCGATGGCTGGAGAGATCTTCCATCACCATCACCGCCAGCTCCGCATCGTAATGGGTGATCTTCACCGTGTGCTGCGGACAATATTTGTAGTGCTCGACCAGCGTCTGCGCTTCCAGCCGCGCCCGATCCAGCGTCAGCGGCCAGGACTCCCCCACGCAGCGCACATAAGGCAGTGCCTGCTTGACGATAACGCGACTGATGCCCTGATCGTCATAAATCTTAAACACCAGGTTGAGGTTGCCATCACCAATCTCTTCTGCGCTGCTCAGCGCGGCAGGATTGTCCACGCCGCCAAATTGTCGGGCATATTCCACAGCATCAGCAGCAGTAAAGGTACGGTATTGCGACATTGCCTGTTCCTCATCATTCGAAGGGGGTCACTCAGGTGTAATAAGCCGTTCAGACGTCTATACATCCGTTCAGCATGTTGGCACAATACGCATCATTAACGCAACATGGATTTCACCCACAATGCAGACACTTCAAACCACCAGCTTACAGGTTCGTGACAATCAGCTCTGGATTCTGGATCAGCAGGCATTGCCGCAGCAGAAGAACTGGCTGCCCGCACACAGCGTGCCTCAACTGATTGAACATATTCATGCACTGCGGGTGCGCGGTGCGCCGCTAATCGGCCTCTCTGCCTCACTGCTGCTGGCGCTGCTGGCAGAACAGGGGCAGCCGCGCGCTGAACTGGCTCAGGCGCTGGAGACCCTGCGCGCTGCGCGCCCTACCGCCGTCAACCTGATGAACAATCTTGACCGAATGAAAGGGGCGCTGGCCCAGCCGGACTTTGCTCCTGCGCTGGCTCAGGAAGCCTGGCGGCTGGTGCAGGAGGATAAGCAACTGTGTGATGCCATCGCTGATGCGGGTTGCACGCTGGTGAAACCCAACAGCCAGCTGCTGACTCACTGTAATACCGGCGGGCTGGCAACGGCGGGTGTAGGCACCGCGCTGGGCGTCATTGCCCGCGCCCATCAGCAGGGCCTGATTAAGAATGTCTGGGTTGATGAGACCCGTCCGCTGTTACAGGGCGGCCGCTTAACCGCCTGGGAATTGGGCGAGCTGGCGGTTCCCTACACCCTGATTACCGACTCCATGGCCGCCAGCCTCATGGCCCGTGGCGACGTAGATGCGGTGTGGGTCGGCGCTGACCGCATTGCCGCCAATGGCGATGTCGCCAATAAGATCGGCACCTACAGCCTGGCGGTGCTGGCGCATTATCATCAGATCCCGTTCTACGTGGCGGCCCCGCATACCACGCTGGATCGCAGCTGCCCTGACGGCGCAGCGATTCCCATTGAGCAGCGCGCCGCCAGCGAAGTGACGGGCGTTGCAGGCAGTTTTGGCAGCGTGCAGTGGGCGCCAGAAGCAGCCTGGGTTTATAACCCGGCGTTTGACGTGACGCCAGCGGCGCTGATCAGCGGCTGGGTGCTGGACACCGGCGTGGTGACGCCTGACCAGGTACAGGACGGCATCTTCCAGCCGCAGTAATGGTCTGCGAGGCGTTTGCCGCTATGGCAGACGCCTCGCATAACAGGCTGACAGATTACGCCAGACGCGGATAGGCATCCGCTATCTTATCGCCGGTAAAGTTCGCCACCCAGCCTTCCTGATTGTCGAAAATACGGATAGCCGTGAAATGGGGTGACGACCCCATATCAAACCAGTGCGGCGTTCCTGCTGGCACTGAGATCAGATCGTTTTTTTCGCAGAGGATCTGCAGGATCTCGCCATCCAGATGCAGGCAGAACAGCCCGGCCCCCTCGACAAAGAAACGCACTTCATCTTCGCCGTGCGTATGTTCATTGAGAAATTTCTCCCGCAGCACGGTTTTCTGCGGGTTATCAGCACGCATGCTGATCACATCCCAGCTCTGATAGCCCTTTTCCGCCACCAGCCGATCAATCGCATGCTGATAGGCGTTGATCACCGTTTCGGGATCCGGATTTTCACCCAAATCACGATCGGCTTCCCAGCGCTCAAAACGGACACCTTTTGCATTCAGGCGGTCACGAATCGCTTCCGCGTCAGTGCTGTGCCACACCGGCTGGCTGGCTTCACGGTCGGTAAAAATAGTCAGTGCGCTCATGCTAAATCGACTCCGGGTTAATCTGAGAAAAATCCGTCACCTGACGATGGCGGCTCTCATTGTCCGCATCGCCACGCAGTAATTGCAATGTCTGCCAGCCCGCCTCTGCGGCGGCATCCAGCTCCTGATGAATATCAGAGAGAAACAGCAGCTGCTCCGCTGGCTGGCCAATGTCAGCGGCAATAGTGCGATAAGCCGCGACGTCGCGTTTGGCGCCGACGTGGGTGTCAAAATAGCCACTGAACAGGCCAGTAATATCACCTTCGTCGCTGTAGCCAAATAACAATTTCTGCGCCGCAACCGAGCCGGAGGAATATACATAAAGTTCAATGCCCTGCGCCTTCCAGCGGCTGAGCGCAGGCACGACGTCGGGATAGAGATGACCGGTAAAACTGCCGTTCACGTAGCCATCACGCCAGATCATGCCCTGCAGCGCCTTCAGGCCGGTCGATTTGCGATCCTGGTCCATAAAGCCCAGCAGAATATCTGTGACGCCAGCCAGATCGGCCTGCAGCTGACCAGCTTCTTCGCGCACCGACTGCAGTGCGGCCGCCACGTCCGGCTGGTGCGCATTTTCACGCAGGAAATCCGGCAGATGCTTGCGGGCATAGGGAAAAAGGATGTTATGTACAAAGCGGATATCGCTGGTAGTGCCTTCGATATCAGTAACAATGGCGCGAATCATGCTTTCTCCAGCAGGCGACGTTGACGTTCACATTCAAATAAAAATTCCAGACCTTCCAGATGACGGCGGGCTTCGCTGACATCCCGGCCCCAGCAGGTTAAGCCGTGGCCGCGCAGCAGAAAGCCGTAACGCAGCGGAAAACGTGCGGCGTAATCTTCAATTTCTGACGCCAGCGCCGCGATATCCTGGCTATTGTCGAACACGGGAATCGCCAGCGTATCCAGGTGAGTATGCTGACCACTTAACGATTTTTGCATCTCATAGCCGTGCAGCAATAGCGCCGCACCCTGCTCCACCCGCGACAGCACGGTCGAATTCACCGTGTGGGTGTGCAGCACCGCGCCCGCCTCGGGAAAGAGGCGATAGATCATCGTGTGCAGGCCGGTTTCTGCCGACGGCTTACGGCCAGAGAGCGACTGGCTGGTGGCGATATCGACCTCAATAAAGTCATCCCGCGTCAGCGTGCCTTTATCTTTGCCCGATTCACTCAGCAGGCAGACATGTTCATCGCGGCGCACGGACATATTTCCGCCGGTGGCCGGTGCCCAGCCTTTTTCGCCAATCCAGTGACAGGCGGCGACCAGCTGATCTAACGGAAGACTCTGCGACATAAAGGTTCCTTACGGTGAAATGTAATTCCCGGTAACTCAGATAATCGTAACGGCGATGAAATTTCAACAGGTTGCATCATCATCTCCAGGTCCTGCCAAATGATCCGTGTGTCAGCAAGGCGGCAAGCGCGCTTATCCCCGGGAGCTGACACTCGTCAGTGACCGGGGTAAGCAAGCGCAGCCAACGCCGCTGCCGCGCGGAGCATGTCGGCAGGACAAGGCGGCAAGTGCGCGCATCCCCGAGAGCTGACACTCGTCAGTGACCGGGGTAAGCAAGCGCAGCCAACGCAGAAGAGATGTGGAGCATGACGCATTTAGCCGTCTAAGCGTCTTGATTGCCAAATACTACCATCCTGTTTATAGTGGCACAAACACCGGGTGACACCGCATCAATTTTCGCGCTTAAGGCCTGACACCATGACGCAGCACAACCTGATCCCCGAGAGTAAACTTCCCTTACTCGGCACCACGATTTTCAGCCAGATGAGTGCGCTGGCGCAGCAGCATAACGCCATCAATCTCTCTCAGGGCTTTCCCGATTTCAGCGGCCCGGACTATCTACAGCAGCGGCTGGCGTATCACGTCAGCCAGGGCGCGAATCAGTATGCGCCGATGACCGGTGCGCTGCCGTTACGCGAGGCGATAGCTGAAAAAACCGCGCGACTTTATGATTACCGCCCGGATGTTGACGTGGAGATTACGGTGACAGCGGGTGCAACTGAAGCGCTCTATGCGGCGATTACCGCACTGGTGCGGCCGGGCGATGAGGTGATCTGCTTTGATCCCAGCTACGACAGCTATGCGCCTGCGGTGGAGTTGTCTGGCGGCGTGATGAAACGCATTACGCTGCAGCCGCCCGCTTTTCGGGTGGACTGGCAGGCGTTTGCTGCACTGCTGAGTGACAAAACCCGGCTGGTGATTCTGAATACGCCGCACAACCCTACCGCTACCGTCTGGCAGCAATCCGATTTCGCCGCGCTGTGGCAGGCGATTTCGGCGCACCCGGTTTATGTGCTGAGCGACGAAGTTTATGAGCACATCTGCTTCGATGAGGTGGGCCACGCCAGTGTGCTGGCCCATCCTGATTTGCGTCAGCGCGCCATCGCGGTGTCGTCGTTTGGCAAGACGTTCCATATGACCGGCTGGAAAGTGGGCTATTGCATTGCCCCTGCGGCGATCAGCGCTGAACTGCGCAAAGTGCATCAATACCTGACCTTCTCGGTGAATACCCCGGCGCAGCTGGCAATCGCCGATATGCTGCGTGAGCATCCGGAACACTATTTTGAACTGCCAGCGTTCTATCGCGATCGCCGCGATAGGCTGGCCACGGCGCTGAGCAACAGCCGCTTTAAGGTTCTGCCCTGCGAAGGGACCTACTTTTTACTGGTCGATTACAGCGCCATCTCCGATCGGGATGATGTCAGTTTCTGCCAGTGGCTGACCCGTGAAGTCGGCGTCGCCGCGATACCCCTGTCGGTGTTCTGCGCCGATGCTTTCCCCCATAAACTGATCCGCCTCTGTTTTGCCAAACAGCCGGCGACATTAGATGCCGCCGCGGAGCGCTTATGTCAGCTTTGAAAATCACGCTATTGCAGGAGACGCTGAGCTGGATGGATGGCGAGGCCAACCTGCGCCATTTTGACGCGCAACTGGCCGGACTTACCGGACGCGATCTGATTATCCTGCCAGAGATGTTTACGACCGGCTTTGCGATGGAGGCGGCGAAAAGCTCGCTGCCAGAGGCGCAGGTGGTTGAGTGGCTGCACCAGCATGCCCGCAGCACCGATGCCCTGGTCGGCGGCAGCGCGGCAATTCAGACAGAACACGGCGCGGTAAACCGCTTCCTGCTGGTCGAACCGGACGGCACGCTGCATCAGTATGACAAGCGTCACCTGTTCCGTATGGCGGACGAGCATCACCACTATCAGCCCGGCGAACAGCGGCAGGTGTTTGAGTGGCGCGGCTGGCGCATTCTGCCGCAAATCTGTTACGACCTGCGCTTCCCGGTCTTCTCGCGCAACCGCAATGATTACGATCTGGCGCTCTATGTCGCCAACTGGCCTGCGCCACGTGCGCTGCACTGGCAGGCGCTACTGTTAGCGCGGGCGATTGAAAATCAGGCTTACGTGGCAGGCTGTAACCGCGTTGGCAGCGATGGCAATCAGCATCACTACAGTGGCGACAGCCAGATTATTTCACCGCAGGGGGAGATCCTCAGCGCGGCCGAGCAGCATCAGCGCGCCCGGCTGGATGCCGAGCTGTCACTGGACGCGCTTCAGGCTTACCGCGAGCGCTTCCCGGCCTGGCAGGATGCAGACCGGTTTTCGCTGTAAACCACCGCCGGTTAACTGCCGCGATAAGTTGACCAGGACCAGGGCGAAATCAGAAATGGCAGATGAAAATGGCTGCCCGCCTCAGCGATCAGAAAATCGATCTGTGCACTGACGTAGAGCGCATCCCGACCGGCGACGGCAAAATAGTCGCCGATTTCCGCCGTTAAACGGTAGTGGCCCGGCGTCAGCGGCTCAGGCGTCAGATCTTTCAGACGCCCGTCGCTGTCCGTTTCACCCTGTGAAATCGGAAACCAGCCTTCCGGGCTGTTCTGCTCCAGTGAAATCGCCACGCCGCTGGCCGGTTTACCCAGCGCCGTGTCGAGAATATGGGTGGTCACAGTGCTCATTGAATCGTCTCCTTAAGGCGTAACAGGGTAATTTCACGCAGTTGATCCAGCGCCTCCTGCTGCTCGGTAACATCGCTATTCTGCAACCGACGCTGCAACTCTGCGAGCATCTGTTCGCCGCTGCGCCCTTTGGCACGAATCAGAAACACCCGGCCAAAACGCGCTTCATACGCCTGATTCCCCTGCTGCATCGCCTGTTGCAGAGCATAATCGGCCTGCTGCATCGCGGACTGCTCCCCGCGCGACAGTACAGACTCTTTGTCCGCGCCGTCCGCGCGTTCGCCAATGCGGGGATGTGCTGACAAGGCCGCTTCCAGCTCGGGCTGCTGCCACTGGCGAGCCAGCGCATCGGCAGTGGCCAGTAGCGCCTCAATGGTGGCAAAAGGCCGGCCCGCCACCATCGACTGCTGCCAGTGCGGGATCGCCACACAGTGCCGGATGGCCGACTGCGCCTCGTCAGCTGACAGCTGATTAAATGTGGCTAACTCCATATTTTAACTCCGTCCGGCAATCAGCGAGACCGCTTCCAGATAAGCCTGCAGCGCAGGAGCCACATCGTCAACCGCCACCGACTCTGCCGGATGATGACTGATGCCGCGATGGTTACGCACAAATAACATGCCGACCGGCCAGCGTTCAGCGATAGCGATAGCGTCGTGCCCGGCCCCGCTCGGCAGGGACAGACTGCGACCCTGCACCGTTTCCACTGCATGGCTCAGCGCCTGTTGCAGCGCGGAGTCACAGGCGGTAGCACCGATGCGATAATATTCATTCGACTCGAAGCGAAGTCCACGACGCAGCGCAATCGCCTCAGCCTGCGTTAGCAGGCTGGAGAGCAGCGTCTCCAGCGGATTATCCAGCGGACCGCGCACGTCCAGCGACAGCGATACCTCGCCGGGGATCACATTCACTGCACCCGGCGCGCAGTTAATCGTGCCCACAGTCGCGACCAGCTGCGGATCCTGCTCACGGGTGGCCTGCTCGATAAACACCATCCACTCGGCGGCGGCGGCCAGCGCATCTTTGCGATGCGTCATCGGCACCGTTCCCGCATGGCCCGCTTCGCCGGTGAAACGACAGTTGAGGCGGCGCGCACCGTTAATCGCCGTGACCACACCCAGCGCCAGATCTTCCTGCTCCAGACAGGGGCCTTGTTCGATGTGCAGCTCAAGATATCCGACGATATCCTCAACCCGCCGCGCCGCAGATGCGATCCTGTCGCTGTCGAGACCAACATAGGCCATCGCCTGCGCGACAGTAATGCCATTGCCGTCGGGATGTGTCACCCAGCTTTGCGGCCAGCTGCCGGTAATCCCGCGACTGCCCAGCAGCGTAATGCCAAAACGGGTGCCCTCTTCGTCGCCAAAGCCAATCACCTCAATGGCCAGCGGCAGGCGGCGCTGATGTTCATTTAGCCACTGTACGGTTTCAATGGCGCTGAGCACGCCCAGCATCCCGTCGTAGCGGCCGGCGTTGCGCACCGTGTCGAGATGGGAGCCGAGCAGCAGCGCAGGCGCACCCGCTTCTGCCGCCTCATAGCGCCCACAGATATTGCCGACTTCATCCTGCCACACCTGCATCCCCGCTGCCTGCATCCACTCACCGACGCAGGCGTTGGCGCGCAGATGTTCCGCCGACAGGTAGACGCGGGTCAGGCCCTCAGCCGTTTCGCTGATCGCTGCCAGCGCATCACAGCGCGCCATCACGCGCTGTGCAGCGGCCTGAGCTTCGCTGGCACTCATCATCATGCCTGGCTCCCGTAGTGATCCCAGGCGGCCTGCGCACCCGCGCCCTGCGGCGTGCGATAACCAACATGAGTCAGCACTGTTTCCAGCGCCGATAGCGTCTGCATCACGCAATCTTTGCGCGCGTTGTAACCCATGGTGCCGATGCGCCACACCTTGCCATGCAGCGGACCAAATGAGGTGCCAATCTCAATGCCGAAATCCTCCAGCATCAGTTTGCGCACCTGATCGCCGTTGACACCTGACGGGATCATCACGCCCAGCACGTTGTTCATCTTGTTTTTCAGATCGCCAAAGGTCTCCAGCCCCATTCCCTGAATGCCTTTCAGCATCGCTTCACCATGCAGTTTGTGACGAGCGATGCCGTTATCCAGCCCTTCCTGCAGGATCAGACGGGCACACTCGCGGGCGCCAAACAGCGCACTGGTCGCTTCGGTGTGATGGTTAAGCCGCTCCGGCCCCCAGTAATCCATGATCATGCCGAGATCAAAATAGTTGGAGTAGATCATTTCATCATCTCCATCCTGATGCGCCTCGGTGCGGATCCCCTGCTCCACGCATTTGCGTTTGCGGATCACCGCTTCCATCTCTGCGCTCAGGGTGATCGGCGACGTGCCTGATGGGCCGCCCAGGCATTTCTGCATCCCCGCCGATACGGCATCCAGTCCCCAGGCATCCGTTTCCAGCGGGTTGCCCGCCAGCGACGCGGTGGCATCGGTGTAGAACAGCACGCCGTACTGTTTGCAGATCGCCCCCAGCTGCTCAAGTGGCTGCAGCATGGTGGTCGAGGTATCGCCCTGCACGGTCAGCAGCAGGCGTGGCCGCACTTTTTTGATCGCATCTTCAATCTGGTCCGGGGTAAAGACTTCGCCCCACGGCACTTCGATGGTGTGAACGTCCGCACGACAGCGGCGGGCAATTTCGCACAGCAGGTGACCGAAGCGGCCAAACACCGGGACCAGCACTTTGTCGCCAGGGCGGATAGCGGAGAGCAGTATCGATTCGATGCCCGCACGAGAGGTGCCATCAATCAGCAGCGTCCAGCGGTTCTCTGTGCGGAACACGCCGCGATAGAGCGCCATCACTTCGTTCATGTAGTGGGTCATCGCGGGATCGTACTGACCCAGCAGCTGGCTCGACATGGCGCGCAGCACGCGGGGATCGGCGTTGATCGGTCCCGGTCCCATCAGCAGACGCTGTGGCGGATTGAGTTGCGGGTATTGTGTTATATCCATCATCATTTCCTTTTCTGATGCCCGACAGGCTATTTTATTTGCCATTCTGGCCCCGGGCAGTGCTCACACAGGCTGCTTTAGCAACCTGAACGCCCGTAAGGGCGGCCCTGAAGGGGCGAGCACAGCGAGTCATCCTCACGTACTTCGTGTACGCTCCGGTTGTTCCGCGCTGTCCGTGGTCAGACTGTCTGCAACAATAAACGCCTGTCAAACTAAACATTTAGAGACGAACCGAAGAGATAAACTGCTTCAGCTCCGGCGTCTGCGGCTGGGCGAACAGCGTTTTACTGTCGCCCTGCTCCCAGACGCGCCCCTGATGCATAAAGACCACACGATCGCCCACGTCGCGGGCGAAGCTCATTTCATGGGTGACGAGGATCAGCGTCATTCCCTCTGCCGCCAGCTGCTCCAGAACTTTAAGCACTTCGCCCACCAGTTCAGGATCGAGCGCGGAGGTGATCTCATCACAGAGTAAAACTTTCGGCGTCATCGCCAGCGCACGGGCGATCGCCACGCGCTGCTGCTGACCGCCAGAGAGGCTGGCAGGATAGTAGTCAAGACGTTCACCCAGCCCGACTTTCTCCAGCATCTGCGCCGCCAGCGCCCGGCACTCGGCCTCGCTTTTCTTCAGCACCCGGCGCGGCGCCAGCATCACGTTCTCCAGCGCCGTCATGTGCGGGAACAGATTGAAGCTCTGAAATACCATTCCGACCGAGCGGCTGATTTCACGCGCCTGCGAATCACGGTCAGTAATCGTCATCCCGCCGAGCTTGATGCTGCCCTCCTGATAGCCTTCCAGCCCGTTCATACAGCGCAGCAACGTGCTTTTGCCGGATCCACTGCGACCAATGATCGAGATCACCTCGCCCATGTCGATATCCAGATCCACGCCTTTCAACACATGGTTGTCGCCGTAATATTTTTGCACCTGATTAATGGTGATGAGCGGCATTGAATTTTTTCTCCAGATACTGGCTGTAGCGAGACAGCGGATAACACATCAGGAAGTAGCCCAGCGCCACCAGCCCAAAGACTTTAAACGGCTGATAGGTCACGTTGTTCAGAATGGTGCCCGCCTTAGTCAGCTCAATGAAGCCGATTATTGAGGCCAGCGCGGTGCCCTTGATCACCTGCACGGCAAAGCCCACGGTCGGCGCGATACCGATGCGGATCGCCTGGGGTGCCACCACCCGCCATAGCGTCTGACCAAAGGTCAGGCCGAGGCAGCGCGACGCTTCCCACTGCCCTTTCGGCAGGGCGCGAATGCTGCCGTACCAGATGTCCACCAGAAAGGCGCTGGTGTAGAAGGTCAATGCCAGAGAAGCTGCGGTCCAGGGCGCGACATCAATGCCGAATAGCCCGACGCCGAAAAATGCCAGGAACAGCTGCATCAGCAGCGGCGTGCCCTGAAACAGCGCGGTGTAACCGCGTATCACGCGCGTCAGCCACTTGCGTTGCAGCAGACGCAGAAACAGCAGTGGCAGCGTTACCAGCGTTCCGCCGGCAAAGGCCACCAGCGACAGTAACAGGGTCCAGCGCGCCGCCAGCAGCAGGTTGCGCAGGATGTCCCAGTCAGTAAAGGTCGTCATCATGATGGCTGCACTCCAAACCATTTACGGCCAATTGCCAGCAGCAGATGGCGCATCGCAATCGACAACGCCAGGTAGATCAGCGTGGTCACCAGATAGACCTCAAAACTTAAGAAGGTACGCGACTGAATCAGGTTAGCGGCGAAGGTCAGCTCCTCATAAGAAACCTGGGACACCACCGACGACCCCAGCATCACGATGATGCACTGACTGACCAGCGCCGGGTAAATGCGCTGCAGTGCAGGCGGCAACACCACCCGCAAAAACGTCTGGCTGCGGGTTAATCCCAGCACCCGGCCTGCTTCCCACTGCCCTTTGGGTGTTACCTGAATTCCGGCGCGGATGATCTCGGTACTGTAAGCGCCAAGGTTGATCAGCATCGCCAGCAGCGCCGCCTCGCCAGCGGTAAGTTTCAGCCCCAGCGCAGGCAGACCGAAAACAATAAAGAACAGTTGCACCACAAACGGCGTATTGCGGATCAGCTCGACATAGATGCCCCACAGGCGGCTCATCCAGCTGGGTTTGCCGCTGCGCAGCGCCGCGCCCGCAATGCCCAGCGCCACACCACCGGTCGTCGCCAGCACCGTCAGCTGGAGGGTGACCCACAGACCGGAGAGCAGCTCCGGCCAGTAGGGCCACAGGGCGGGAAAGTTAAGTTGCCCGGTCATGAATCCGTCCTCAGACGCCGAGGTTGGCGGGCAGCGGCGCTTTGAGCCACTCTTCTGACAGTTTATTCAGAGTGCCATCTTTGATGCCCTGCTCAATCAGCGCATTGACTTTCGCTTTCAGCGCAGGCTCATCTTTCTTCAGGCCGATAAAGCAGGGTGAATCTTTCAGCATAAACTGCGCGACAGGCGCTTTAGCCGGATTCTGGCGTGCAATCGCGGCGACCACCAGGTTACCGGTGGCGACATATTGCACCTGACCGGAGAGATAGGCAGACAACGTGGTGTTGTTATCTTCATAGCGTTTTATCTGCGCATCTTTCGGCGCAACGTCGCTGAGCACCATGTCTTCTACCGCACCGCGCGTGACGCCAATCGACTTGCCGCTCAGCGCCGACGCCGCTTTGATCTCATCACCTTTCGGACCAAATACGCCCAGGAAGAACGGCGCATAGGCACGGGTAAAGTCGATCACTTTCTCACGCTCGGCATTTTTACCCATGCTGGAGATAACCAGATCGACTTTGTCAGTTTGCAGATAAGGCACGCGGTTGGCACTGCTGACCGGCACCAGCTGCAACTTAAGTTTCATCTGCTTTGCCAGATATTTCGCCGTGTCGATGTCATACCCCTGCGGCTGAAGGTCAGTGCCGACCGAGCCAAAGGGTGGGAAATCCTGCGGCACAGCGACGCGGATGACACCGCGCTTCTGGATGTCCTGCAGTTGATCGGCCAGCGCACTTCCCGCCTGAGCCATCAGTAATGCTGCAGCTGCTACCGCCATTAAAACTTTTTTCATTATGCACCCCGGTGAGATTAACGTGAAACAAAAGATTCTTTGGGATGCATTCTGCAACTAATGTGCCAATGCGGGTGGCAATTAAAAAAGGGTTAGAGGGCAGAGAGTTCCGTTGAAACTGGACGTAATCGGGACGATTACGCCGGGAAAGATGTGTTCTGAAATGGGGCAAAGCACCAAAACGGTGCCTGTTAACGGTGCTCCAGTTCGTCAAACTGCTGATACAGGTCAGCGATCTGATGTATCCGCTGACGTCCCTGAGCCAGCATTTCATGCAGCAGGGCATTAGCAATCAGGTTAACCAGACTCATGGCGGCACTGTAACTGTCGAAGGCGGAGACGCTGTCCAGCGGCGTACAGAGTTGCCACCGCGCCAGGGTAATCACCGTCTGCGCCTGTGGCTCACACAGCGCCAGCAGCGGGATACCGGCTGCCTGCAACTGCTGCATCAGCGGGCGAATGATGCGTGGACGACGACGAAAGGCCATCACGATGACCATGTCGTCCGGTGTGATATCCACCAGCTCCTCAGCCAGCGTCTGGCCCGGCTGCGGCAGAATATGCACCTGAGAACGCGCCTGTACCAGTTGCTGGCGCAGGTGCAGCGCCACCGGGTAGGCATTGCGCATACCGATGATAAAGACGCGTTTTGCCTGCGACAGCTGCTGAATAACCTCGTTAAAGTGCTGTGCATCCAGGCTGTTAACCCACTGCGTCAGATTCGCCATTTCCTGCTTATAGTGGCGTGCCAGCAAGGTATTGCCCTGCACGGCATCACGATTATCTGTCAGCGGCATGCCGCTCTGACGCAGGATGCGTAACTCATCACGCATATCTTTGTATTTCTCGTAGCCCAGACGCTTAAACAGCCTGCTGACCGTGGCTTTCGACACACCACTGAGCCGCGCCAGCTCGGCGCTGTTGTAGCTGATCAGGTCATCGAAATGGTCAAACACGAAGTCAGCAATGCGCTGTTCCTGTGGCGAGAGCTGGGGATAGTGACTTCTGAGTCGTTCATCAAGCTGTTGCATAAGGCGTCCTGTAACTTTTGTTTCAGCACTTTTGTTTAGCAAAACCTAGCACAATTTACGCCAGGTTAACCGGCGCATTGTCATCGCAGGGTGAAAACTGGAACAGCTCTTGCTTTGTTATGCGTACTGTCACCCGAAGAATGAGAAAACGATGATTCAAAGCAATATGGCCCCGCAGGGGATGGCGGTGACGCCGCACCATCTGGCGAGTGAAAGCGCACTCGCGGTACTGCGTGATGGCGGTAATGCCATTGAAGCGATGGTGGCCGCCGCCGCAACTATCGCGGTGGTCTATCCACACATGAATGGACTGGGCGGCGACGGTTTCTGGCTGATTCTGCCGCCCGGTGGTGATCCTGTCGCTATCGACGCCAGCGGCGCAGCAGGTTCACTGGCTCACCGCGATTTTTACGCCGATCACCCGAAAATTCCACATCGCGGACCGAAAGCGGCGCTGACCGTAGCCGGTACAGTCAGTGGCTGGCAGGAGGCACTGATGCTCTCTAAGGAGATGGGCACCCCGCCGCTGCCGCTGGCTCGTCTGCTGCGTGATGCCATTCGCTACGCCGCCGACGGCATTCCGGTGACCGCTTCACAGAGCGCCGCCACCGCGACGTTTCGCAGTGAGTTGCAGCATCAGCCCGGCTTCAGCGCCACGTTTATGCCTGACGGCGAGGTGCCGCAGCCCGGCAGCCGTTTTACCCAGCCCGCACTGGCGAACACCCTGAGTCAGCTCACCGAAGAGGGACTCGACAGTTTTTATCGCGGCCCGCTGGCTCATCATCTGGCCGACGAGATGGCGACACTGGGCATGCCGGTGACGCTGAACGATCTGCAGCAGCATCGCGCCCGCCGCACAACGCCACTGCACCTCGCACACAGTGAAGGCGACATCTGGAATATCGCCCCGCCGACGCAGGGCATGGTGTCGCTGGCCATCCTCGGCATCACCGACTGGCTGGCGATGGCGGAGGCTGATGACGCGCAGACGGTGCACCGCATCGTTGAAGCCACCAAGAAAGCCTTTGCGCTGCGGGACAAACACATCACCGATCCGCGTCACGTTACCGAAGATCTGCAGGCGCTGCTGGATAGCGATCACCTTGCCACACTCGCCAGCCAGATCACCGATGGTGAGGCGGCAGCCTGGGGGAGCGGACGCGGCCCGGGCGATACCGTCTGGATGGGCGTGATGGACAGCAGCGGTCTGGCGGTCTCCTTTATTCAAAGCATCTATCACGAGTTTGGCAGTGGTGTGGTGCTGCCCGGCACCGGTATTACCTGGCAGAACCGTGGCGCGGCGTTTAGCCTGGATCCTGACCATTTACTCGCCCTTGCGCCCGGCAAGCAGCCGTTTCATACCCTGAATCCCGCCGCTGCACGCCTGAAAGATGGCCGGACAATGGTGTATGGCGCCATGGGCGGAGATGGTCAGCCGCAGACCCAGGCGGCGATTTTTACCCGCCATGTCATTCAGGGCCTGCCGTTACAGCAGGCGGTCAGTGCGCCGCGCTGGCTGCTGGGCCGGACCTGGGGGCAATCATCAGACTCATTAAAACTGGAAGGCCGCTTTGACGACGAAACGGTATTAATGCTGCGTCTGTGGGGACATGAGGTGGAGCTGCTGCCGGACTTCAGCGAATCCGTGGGCCATGCGGGCGCCATCGTGCGTCACAGCAACGGCATGTTTGAGGGCGCAAGCGATCCGCGCAGTAACGGCAGCGCTGCCGGTTTTTAACAGGAGCGAATCATGAATCAACACGACTGGGCCAGCTACATCGGCCATATGGAGCAGATACTGCAACTGGAACTGGATGACGCCCGCCGCGCTGAACTGCTGATCCAGCTGTCGCGTATCGCGGAGATGGCGGCACCGCTGATGGCGTTTCCGCTGGACGATCGGCTGGAAGTGGCAGGAGTATACCAGGCATGAGATTAGGTGATGTTTCGATTCAGAGCCTGCAACGGGCGATCCAGCAGGGTGAGATCAGCGCGGTGGAGGTAGCGAAGAGCACGCTGCAGGCCGTTGAGCAGCATAATCCGGCGCTGAATGCCTGGACGGAAGTGACCGGGCCGCGCATGTTAAAAGAGGCCAGCGCGATTGATGCGCAGCGGCAGCGCGGCGAAACCCTGCCACCGCTGGCGGGCATCCCGTATGCGGTGAAAAACCTGTTTGATGTGGCGGGTCACAGCACACTGGCCGGTGCCAGCCTGTTCCGCGATCGCCCTGCGGCCCAGGCAGATGCGTTTGCCGTGGAGAAACTGCGTCACGCAGGCGCGCTGCTGTCGGGCATGCTGAACATGGATGCTTATGCCTATGGTTTTACCACCGAAAACAGCCACTATGGTGCGACGCACAATCCGCGCGATCTGAGCCGCGTGGCGGGCGGCTCTTCAGGCGGTTCAGCCGCCGCCGTGGCCGCCGGGCTGGTCCACTTTTCACTGGGCACCGACACCAACGGCTCGATTCGGGTGCCCGCCTCGCTGTGCGGTATTTTTGGTCTTAAGCCAACTTTTGGTCGTCTGTCACGCAGCGGCAGCCATCCGTTTGTCGCCAGCCTTGATCACATCGGCCCACTGGCGCGCCGGGTTGAGGACCTGGCACTGGTGTATGACCTGTTGCAGGGTGCAGACCACGCTGACGCGTTTCAGGCTGACCGTCCACTGGCCGAGACGCTGCCAGGGCTGTCACAGGGCAGCGAAGGATTGCGCTGTGGCGTACTGGGTGGTTTTTTTGCCCGCTGGTGCGATGAGGATGCCCGCGCGGCCGTCGCGGCAGTTGCAGCCGCGCTTGAGGCTCAGGAAGAGGTGCTGATGCCGGAGGCGGAGCTGGCCCGCTCGGCGGCGTTTATCATGACCGCTGCCGAGGGCGGCAATCACTATTTGCCTGCCCTGCGCCAGATGCCGGAGCAGTTTGAACCGAACTCACGTGAGCGTCTGCTGGCCGGTACCATGATGCCTGGTGCCTGGTATGTGCAGGCACAGCGTTTCCGTCGCCATTTTCAGCAGCAGGTGTTACCGCTGTTTGATCGGTTCGATGTGCTGATCGCCCCAGCGACGCCCTGCAGCGCGATTACTATCGGTCAGCAAACTCTGACGATTCAGGGTGAGTCGCTGCCCGCCAAGGCGAGCATGGGAATGCTGACGCAGCCGATCTCCTTCCTGGGATTGCCGGTCTGTACCGTGCCGCTGGCGACCCGAAGTGGCCTGCCGATTGGATTACAGCTTATCGCCCGTCCGTTTAATGAAGAGGCAGTACTACGCGCCGCCTGGGCACTGGAACAACAGGGCATTACGATGCCGCAAATGAATATGGCAGGAGCCTGATGAACAGAGAGATTAATTTACCGCAGGTGCTCACCGAGGTAACGGCGCAGTTTTATCGCTACGAGCAGGCGCTGGTCAGCAATGACGTGGAAGAACTGGATGCGCTGTTCTGGCATGACCCGCGAACCGTGCGTCTCGGGGCGGGAGAGAATCTGTATGGCATTGATGAAATTCGGGCCTTCCGTGCCGCGCGTCCTTCAGCCGGTCTGAACAGGACGCTACGGAACACCGTGATTACGACTTTTGGCGAGGATTATGCGGTCTGCAGCACCGAATTTACCCGCCCTGGCAGCGATAAGATTGGCCGTCAGCAGCAGACCTGGGTACGAATGCCCCACGGCTGGTGCATCGTGGCGGCGCAGGTCAGTCTGATGAGCTGACGGCATCCGGCGCTGCTCCCGTTCAGAACGGGGCAAGCGCCGGAACTGGCTTAAGGTGCCGGGTGAGTTGCGATCCAGTGGTCAGCAATCTGCTGGCGGGTACAGATCCAGACGTCGTCGTGCTGCTGGATGTGATCGAGGAAGTTCTGCAACGCGCGGAATTTGCCAGGGCGACCCAGCAGGCGGCAATGCATGCCGACCGACATCATCTTCGGTGCCGTCTCTCCCTCTTCATACAGCACATCAAAGGTGTCGCGCAGATAGGTGAAGAACTGTTCGGCGGTGTTAAACCCCTGCGGCGAGGCAAAGCGCATATCGTTGCACTCAAGGGTGTAAGGAATAACCAGGTGCGGTTTTACCGTGCCATCCTGGCAGGTAACCTGCGTCCAGAACGGCAGATCATCGCCGTAGTAGTCACTGTCGTAGCTGAACCCACCCTGCTCCACCACCAGCCGACGGGTGTTCGGGCTGTCGCGCCCGGTGTACCAGCCTGTTGGCGCTTTCCCAAACAGATCCACCAGCACATCCACCGCCTGCTGCATATGCTGACGTTCAGTTTTTGCATCCATGCCCTGATAGTGGATCCAGCGCCAGCCGTGGCTGACCACATCGTAGTCCGCCTGTTTAATCGCCTCGACAATTTCCGGATGACGCGCCAGCGCCATCGCCACACCAAAAACGGTTAGCGGCAGACCACGTTTCTGAAATTCATTGTGGATGCGCCAGAAGCCGGCGCGGGAGCCGTACTCATACAGCGACTCCATCGACATGTGACGATCGGTATAGCTGGCTGCACCGATGATGTCGGAGAGGAACTGCTCTGAGCCCGCATCGCCATGCAGCACACTGTTTTCTGCACCCTCTTCGTAATTCAGGACAAACTGCACTGCCACACGGGCGTTATTGGGCCAGGCGGCGTGCGGCGGATTGGCGCCATAACCGATTAAATCGCGCGGATAGTTTTTGTTAAAGCTGTACTCTTTCTTCTCTGCAGCGTCAGTCATTACTCCACCTGTTTTGATTCGGGAAAGTTCCGTTAGTTTAGATGTTGAAACGCACCTGAGAGAGGTTTCTGCAAAGGCCAGGCCAGATCGCCATGTTTGCTGGTGCCAAAACCAAGCGCCACCAGCGACTCGACCATTTTCACCGCTGCGCTGACGCCATCAATCACCGGCAGGCCCAGCTCCTGGGTCAGCGAAGCCGCCAGCGTCGCCATTCCGCCACAACCCAGCACAATCGCCCCGCTGCCATCTTCCCGTTTCGCCTGAATACAGCGCTGCCGCACTTTTTCCTGCGCCAGACCGCTGCCATCCTCCAGCGCCAGTACCGGCAGATCGATGGCATGCAGCGCGGCACAGTGATGGGTAAAGCCATACTGCTGCAACAGATGACGCGCAATCACCAGCGTGCGCGGCAGCGTGGTGACAATGGAGAAGCGTGTCGCCAGCAGCGTGGCGGTATGCATCGCCGCCTCCGCAATGCCGATTACCGGCCCGCTGGCCAGCTCGCGTGCGGCCAGTAAACCCGGATCGCCGAAGCAGGCAATGACATGTCCGCTGACACCCTGCTCCCTGCCCAGCTTGATCTGCTCCAGCACGCCGATGGCGGCGATCGCCTCATCGAAGTGCCCTTCAATGGAGGGCACACCCTGCGACGGCGAAACCGCCAGAATTTCGGTGCCCGGCGCGGCGACCGCACGCGCGGCCTGAGCGATAGTTTCGGTCATCGCCAGACTGGTGTTGGGATTAATGACCTGAATCAGACTCATGAAGCGACTCCAGAGACTGAGGCAAACAGTCGGGAGAAATCGGGCAGGGTTTCTCCGCTGCGCTCAAAGTGCAGGCTGGAAACGATGTGCTCAAAGTGATGCTGAAGCGCGAGAGTCAGCGGTTCCAGCGCACGAGCGCGCAGTAACGCCAGAAGATTTGCGTGATCGTCACAGCGACAGCCGCGCTGCCAGGGCGCGCCCCAGGCGGCAATTACCAGTGAGGAGCGCTGAGTCAGGCTGGTCACCATGCCGGTGAGCACCTGATTACCGGAGATCGCCTGTAGCTGAATATGAAACGCGGCGGAAAGCCGGATGGCTGCCGGACCATCATGATCGGCGTGCGCCTGGTTTTCCTGTGCAATGAGCTGCTCCAGTGCCGCCAGATGCGGAGGCTGCAGATGCGCCAGTACCGCAGGCAGATTGGCGCACTCCATTAAACTGCGGGTTGAGAAGATGTCACGTGCCTCTTCAACGCCGGGTGTCGCCACCTGCGCACCACGTTTGGGCGTCAGGGTGACCATCTGCACCGCCGCGAGGCGCTGCAGCACTTTGCGGATGCCGGTGCGACTCACCCCAAAGACCCCGGAAAGTGCCTCTTCCGGCAATTTACTGCCTGGCGGCAGCTGGTGCTCAACAATAGCGTTCATCAACGCCTGGTAAATCCCTTCATCTTTGTCCTGCAGATGAGTGGCGTCTCGCTGGCCTGTTTTACTCGTCATTACCTGCTCCGGTCGCTCGCTGTGTGCCACTATCGTATACGTGAAAAATAAATATTGTATACAAGAAAACAGATCTGGCCTGAATCCTGCAATACCGTCTTACCAGATTATTCATTCCACTTTCAGGTACAGGAGCAGGTTTCATGCCAAAACAATCAACGGTGGCCAGCGCGGCCTCTGAAGCCAGTGCCCGTTACAGCCCACGGCTTTGTAACGAAGACCTGGCACCGACTCGCAATCAGAACTGGTCGTGGTACAACATCTTCTCTTTCTGGATGTCCGATGTGCACAGCATGGGCGGCTATGTGGTAGCCGCCAGTTTCTTCACGCTGGGATTAGCCAGCTGGCAGGTGCTGCTCTGCCTGCTGGCCGGGATTTGCATCGTGCAAATCTGTGCCAACCTGGTGGCGAAACCGAGCCAGATGGCGGGTGTCCCTTATGCGGTGATCTGCCGTCAGGCGTTTGGCGTGTTTGGTGCCAATATTCCGGCGGTGATTCGCGGGCTGATCGCGTTCGCCTGGTATGGCATTCAGACCTATCTGGCGGCGAATGCCCTGATGCTGGTGCTGCTGAAGTTTGCGCCGTCGCTGACATCAATGACCGTGCCACACTGGCTGGGCCTGTCGCTGCTGGGCTGGTGCTGTTTCGGCATTATGTGGTTACTGCAGGCGATGGTGTTCTGGCACGGCATGAACGCCATTAAGCGGTTTATTGATGTCGCTGGACCGGCGGTCTATGTGGTGATGGTGGCACTGGCGGGCTGGATTGTATACAAGACCGGTTTCGATGGCATCTCCTTTACCCTCGCCAGCAAATCGCTGACCGCAGGCGAACAGACCTGGCAGATGATTACGGCCACGGCGCTGGTGGTCTCTTACTTCTCCGGGCCGCTGTTAAACTTCGGTGACTTTTCACGCTACGGCAAGAATATGTCCGAGATTCGTCGCGGCAACCGCTGGGGCCTGCCGTTTAACTTCCTGCTGTTCTCAGTGGTGACGGTGGTGATTGTCTCGGGCACCCAGTCGCTGTTTGGCAAAATGATCACCGATCCTATCGAAACCGTAAGCATGGTCGGCAACGATCTGGCGGTCGCGATTGGCCTGCTGACCATGATTACCGCCACCATCGGCATCAACATCGTGGCGAACTTCGTTTCACCCGCGTTTGACTTCTCGAACTGTTCCCCACAGAAAATCAGCTTCCGCACCGGTGGGATGATCGCCGCCGTTGGTTCAGTGCTGTTAACGCCGTGGAACCTGTTCCAGTCGCCTGAGCTGATTCACTACACCCTGGATGTGCTTGGATCCTTTATCGGGCCGCTGTTCGGGATTCTGTTAACCGATTTCTATCTGATTAAGCGTGGCCGTATCTCAGTCGACGATCTGTTTAATGACACGCCATCTGGTCGTTACTGGTATCGCGGTGGCTTTAACCCCAAAGCAATTGGCGCGCTGCTGCCGTCGGTAGCGATTTGCCTGGTGATTAGTTTTATCCCTTCCCTGCATCAGGTGGCGAACTTCAGCTGGTTCATTGGTGCTGGTCTGGCGGCGGGCTGCTATCGCTTTATCGCCCGTGAAGATCGTGAAGCTGAAGATGTGACCCGCGCGCATGGCGAGGTAGTGGCGCAGAAGAATCAAGCCGTCGCTGAATAGCAGACAGCAAAAAGCCGATTCATTTCTGAATCGGCTTTTTTAAAGAGATTGGCGGAACGGACGGGGCTCGAACCCGCGACCCCCTGCGTGACAGGCAGGTATTCTAACCAACTGAACTACCGCTCCGCGCTTTGTTCCCCGTCGAGAACGAGGCGCATAGTAATGGCAGGTTGTTACGGCGTCAACGCTTTTTCCAGGTGAATAAATCGTTTGCTGTTTTTTTCAGCTTGGCGTTGATTTTATCCACAAAAACAGGCCATTCAGCCACGCCACAGACAGCTGCCACCCTTTTTCATCACCAGATCCAGACGGGACTCATGGGCAACCACTTCCTCTTCGCTGGCCGTGACCACGCGCAGTGCAGAGGCGGGACGGACGATGCGCTGAATGCTCTCTCCCTGCGCCTCACGGGCACTTTCACTTTCCGATAAGAACGAGAGTGACGTCTGACCACCGGTCATGGTCAGGAAGACTTCCGCCAGAATCTCGGCATCAAGCAGTGCGCCGTGCAGAGTACGCTTGGTGTTGTCTATTTCATAACGCGAGCAGAGCGCATCAAGGCTGTTACGCTTGCCGGGAAACATACGACGCGCCAGCGCCAGACTATCGGTAATTTTGCAGAAGGTTTCGGTTTTCTCAATGCCACGGTTCAGCTTTGAGAACTCGTAGTCCATAAAGCCGATATCAAACGGTGCGTTGTGAATGACTAATTCAGCACCGCGAATGTAGTCGAGAAACTCATCTGCGATTTCGCTGAACGCGGGCTTGTCGGCAAGAAATTCATCTGCAATCCCGTGGACACCAAAGGCTTCAGGATCGACCAGCCGATCGGGCTTGAGATACATATGAAAATTGTTGCCGGTCAGGCGACGGTTAATCACCTCCACCGCACCAATCTCAATGATGCGGTGCCCCTCATAATGTACCCCGATCAAGTTCATGCCGGTGGTTTCAGTATCGAGAACGATCTGGCGGTTATTTGCAGTGCTCATAAGACCCGTTTTATGTCAGACTTAGCGTTTTTGAGAGGAAGTCTACCAGAGATGCGCAAACAGGTAGAAATATTCACCGATGGATCCTGCCTCGGAAATCCCGGCCCCGGCGGTTATGGTGCGATTTTACGCTACGGTCAGCATGAAAAGACGTTCAGCGCGGGCTATCACCTTACCACCAATAACCGGATGGAGTTGATGGCGGCGATTGTTTCGCTTGAAGCGCTGACTCAACCCTGCGATGTGGTGCTCAGCACCGACAGTCAGTATGTGCGCCAGGGAATCACCAGCTGGATTCATAACTGGAAAAAGCGTGGCTGGAAAACCGCCGATAAAAAGCCAGTAAAGAATGTCGATCTCTGGCAGCGTCTCGACTTAGCACTCAGCACCCACAAAATTCAGTGGGAGTGGGTTAAAGGGCATGCCGGACATCCGGAAAATGAACGCTGCGACGTGCTGGCCCGCACTGCAGCTGAAAACCCTGCCTTTGAAGATATCGGTTATAAAGCCGAGTCCTGATCCTCTGCCTTGCGGAACTGACGCGTCGCGTTGACCGTCTGGCGGATCTTGCTGGTACTCAGGCTCTTCTTTGCCCGTGTCGGCAGCAGCGGGAAGGTGCGTTTACGTGCCACCACAATATTCAGGCAGCCCAGCGCCGGTAAGTGGGCGCTGATCAGTTTCCCGCCCTGTCGATGCCACGGCAGCACCTGAAACCGGGTGCGATAAACCACTTCATAATTCAGCAGCCCCAGCCAGTCGAGCAACCGCATCTGGCTGAACATCCGTCCGCTCCACGGCGCCTTGCGAGTTAATCCCGGCACCATTTTGCTCACGCCAAGCAGGCTGAAGGGATTAAAACCGCTGATGATCATCCAGCCATCATCGATTAACACCCTGTCCACTTCGCGCAATACCCGATGAGGATCCTGGCTCCAGGCGAGCGTATGGGCCATCAGACAGGCATCCACCGACTTCGACTCAAACGGCAACTGCATCGGGTCGGCCAGCACCTGCAACTGCTCACCTTTACTGCCCACATTGACCTGATGTGAAATAGCACAATTTTCTGTGTTGATTTCTGCGCTGAGATTGCCAAGCTTAAGCATATGAAAGCCATATAGCTTTCCGAGGTAAGGCTGAAGCTGCTGCGTTAACGCGTCGCGGAAATACTCTCCCCACGGCATATCGCGCCATGACAGCGGAGCGTTCAGAATCTGGCGTGATTTAGCGGGCTTCATGCTTTACGCTCTTCCTTTTACTACGACCTGCGAGAGGTGATGATGAATCTTACCAGTATTCCTGCGTTGCAGGACAACTACATCTGGGCACTGACGGATGATCAAGGTAAATGCCTGATTGTCGATCCCGGCGAAGCCCAACCGGTGTTAGAAAAAATGGCGTCCAACGGCTGGGAGCCGGTCGCCATCCTGCTGACTCACCACCATAACGATCATACCGGTGGAGTGAAAACCCTGTGTGAGCATTTCCCGCAACTGGAGGTGTACGGCCCTCAGGAAACCGAGGCCAAAGGAGCCAGAACGATCGTCAGCGAAGGGGATAAAGTCACGGTTCTGGGGCTGACTTTCGACGTGATTCATACCCCTGGTCACACTTTAGGACATATCTCATATTACAGTGCGCCTTATCTTTTCTGCGGCGACACCCTCTTTTCGGGTGGCTGTGGACGCCTTTTTGAGGGCACAGCAGAGCAAATGTATGATTCGTTTCAAAAGCTTAATCAGCTACCAGGAGAAACCTTAGTCTGTTGCGCGCATGAATATACTTTATCCAATTTGAAGTTTGCTGCGGCTATTCTGCCTCATGACCCGCAAATAATGGCCGAATATCAGAAAATTAAGGACTTACGCGCTGAAAATGGCATTAGTCTGCCTGTAAAACTGGCGCACGAACGGTCAATTAATTTATTTCTCCGTTCGCAAGACGTTGATTTACAACGCGCTTTAAACGTTAATGTTTCTGATGAACCGCTATGGCATACATTTGCTGTTCTACGCGAGAAGAAAGACGCTTTTTGATTTTTCGGGTTGTGTTGTGAAAAGTCGTCACGTATAGTTGCTCGTCTTTTAAGCGAACTATTGACACACATATGAAGGCTAAAGCGATATTACTCGCCTCAGTCTTGCTGGTGGGATGTCAGGCGTCCAGGAACGATGCCAATATTCCCGAACAGCATGCACAGAGTCTGTCTTCAGCTGGTCAAGGTGAAAATGGAAAGTACGGAGACGAGTTTTTGTCGCCGCGATGGCAGGAAGATGGAACTGGCCTCGCAGCAGACGCAGATCTCTGGAGTTTCATTAGTGACGAGTTGAAGATGGGGATTCCGGAAAACCCGGCAATCCGCGAACAAAAAAGAAAATTTTTAAAAAATAAGAGCTATCTCCACGATGTAACATTACGGGCAGAGCCGTACATGTACTGGATAGTCGAGCAGATACAGAAACGTAAAATGCCGATGGAACTGGTACTGCTACCCATAGTGGAGAGCGCTTTTGACCCCCGGGCAACGTCATCCGCCAATGCCGCTGGCATCTGGCAGATTGTTGCAGCTACGGGTCGAAACTATGGTTTGAAACAAAACCAGTATTACGATGGGCGACGTGATGTGGTCGCATCCACGAAAGTTGCGCTGGATATGATGCAGCGTCTTAACACTATGTTTGACGGTGACTGGTTATTAACCATCGCCGCCTATAACAGTGGTGAAGGACGTGTGCTTAAAGCGATTAAGCAGAACAAGGCGCGCGGTAAGCCGACTGACTTCTGGCATTTATCGCTGCCACGCGAAACAACCGTGTATGTGCCTAAAATGTTAGCTCTGAGTGAACTGCTCAAAAATAACAAGCGTTACGGTATCAAACTGCCGACACCTAATGAAAGTCGTGCTCTGGCGCGAGTGGAAGTGGGTCAGCAGATACAGCTGACGCAGGCTGCCGAAATGGCAGGTATGTCGCTCACGAAACTGAAGAGCTTCAATACCGGCTACAAAGGCGGTGCAACAGCGCCAAACGGCCCGCACTATATTATGGTGCCGAAGTCGAACGTCGCTAAACTGCGTAACTCACTGGCTTCCGGTGACATCGCAGCAGTACAGCCGACGCAGCTTGCAAAAGCCAGCGCGAGTGGCGGGTATAAAGTGCGACGTGGGGATACGCTTTCTGGTATCGCCGCTAAACTTGGCGTCAGCGTCTCGACACTGAAGCAGGAAAACAACCTGCGCGGTGCTGATATCCGACCGGGTCAGACTCTGACTATCGGTTTGAATGGCACCCGACTGGCTGATAACGGCAACAGCATCACCTACCGTGTTCGTAAGGGTGATTCTCTTGACAGTATTGCCCGTCATCACGGCGTCAATATTAAAGACGTGATGCGCTGGAACAGTGTGCTGGACAATGCGAAAGATATTCAACCCGGCGATAACTTAACGCTGTTTGTGAATAATAACGCAACCCCTGATACCTGATACGTTGAAAAGGCTGACAATTGTCAGCCTTTTTCTTTTATGCATCTGCCGCCGTTTACGCATCCCTTCCCTTTCCTTCTGCTGGCAGCCTTAATGTCTCTTACTCACGTCCTGAACTGAACTCCACCAGTAGCGGATTATGGTCGGACGCGCGCGTGACCAGTACGGATGCCTCGCTCACTCTGAGATCTCGATAGAAGACGAAATCCAGCGGGCGGCCAAACGCTTTACGACGATGGTCGGCAGTAAACATGACTTCTTCCAGTTTCATCCGCTGTGCAAACCGGTAGAGCGCATTGATGCGCTGACGGCTCCATGCATTAAAATCACCGGCCATAATTACCGGTCCCTGGTGGTGCATAATCTGCTCACCAATAGGTCCCAGTTGTTTACTGTAAACGTCCACACCGAGGCTGAAGTTAACCGCATGGATGTTGACGACCATCAGCATATCACCGGCCGGCAGAGGGTAAGCCGTGACCAGTGCCGATTTTGACAGCCTCAGCAGAGGTTCTCGCTCACGTAACGGACAACAATAGACCGGGTGCGCAGAGGCAAGTGTCATCACTCCAGAGGGGTGCTGAGGCAGCACAAAGGCGGGCACCTGATCGGCAGCCAGATAGTTACTGGTCGCAAACTCCACCAGTTCAGGTGTGGTCTGCGCCTCCTGCAGTAATACAAGATGTGCATCCTTACCAAATCCTTCCAGTACTGACATCCAATCCGCGCGTTGCTGCTTAAAGATGTTCCATACCAGGACCTTGAGGTTTGGATGCGCTGGCAACGGGGCGCCGGGAGGCAGTGCCTGACCGAGATGGAGCATCGCGCCAGGTGGAAAGATCTGTTCCACTGGTTGTCCTGCTACATATCGCATTGCATAAGTTTTTTTGCGCACTTTCCCGCCTGGCTGATGATTCAAAAATACAGTTAACACCTGTCTGTTATAGGGATTCTAGACCGGGGTTTCAATGGATGCAGGTGAATGTCGGAATTCATCACGCATTTCCAGCATAAAGCAGCCCTTTTACGCTCGCTAAGCAAATCGAGGCAGATCGGCAGACGACATTGAGGTTGTCATCATCGAGGGCTCTATACTGGTTATCACAACATTATCGGCTATAAACTGATTTAATGGTCACGGCACTGCAGGGAGAAAGAATGAAGGCATCTTCTGACGAACTAAAAGTGTTTGTCAGCGTAGTAGAAAGTGGGAGTTTCAGTCGCGCTGCTGAACAGTTGAAGATGGCGAACTCTGCCGTCAGCAGGACCATTAAAAAGCTGGAGAGCAAGCTGGGTATTGCTCTTCTGACCCGCACAACGCGGCAGCTGGCACTGACTCAGGAGGGCGAACGCTATTTCCGCCACGTTCAGCGTTTTTTGCAGGAGATGACTACAGCAGAAAGCGATTTGATCGAAAGTCTGCAGACACCGAAAGGCCTGCTGCGGGTTGATGCCGCGACACCAGTCATTCTGCATTTGCTGATGCCGATGATTAAGCCCTTCCGTCAGCGCTATCCTGAAGTGACTATTTCTTTAATCTCCTCAGAGAGTTTCATCAATCTGATTGAGCGAAAAGTCGATATCGCCATTCGTGCCGGCAATCTGACCGACTCGACGCTGCGCGCCCGGTTGCTGTTCAACAGTTTTCGCAAGGTGGTTGCTTCACCCGCCTATCTTCGTGAGCATGGGATACCGCAAACTGTCGCTGAACTGGATAACCATTACTGCCTTGGCTTTGATGACTCTCCAAAACTTAATCGCTGGCCCGTCGCCCGTGAAAGCGGCGAACTCTATGATATCAACTGGGCTCTTTCTTCGAACAGTGGTGAGACGATCAAGCAGTTATGCCTTAACGGTAATGGTATTGCCTATCTGTCGGACTATATGATTGATCGTGAGGTAGCGGAGGGAACACTGGTGGAAGTGCTGGCCGATCAGCGGCTGCCGGTCGAGATGCCCTTCAATGCGGTTTACTATAGCGATATTGGCGTGAGCCAGCGTGTGCGGGCTTTTATCGATTTTCTCAGTGAGTGGACAGCTAAGCAACCGTGGCGCACGTAAGGTCTTATGGGCGGGGTTATTGGCTGCACAATGGAAAAAGCCCTGACCGTTAAGTCAGGGCTTTCCAATTAAGTGGCGGAACGGACGGGGCTCGAACCCGCGACCCCCTGCGTGACAGGCAGGTATTCTAACCAACTGAACTACCGCTCCACCGATTCTTTCACGGTTCTCAGCAACCGGCTGAGAGCCGTCTGTTCCTGTTGCTTTCCTTGTCAGGGGAAAAGGAACGAATTTAATGCCTGGCAGTTCCCTACTCTCGCATGGGGAGACCCCACACTACCATCGGCGCTACGGCGTTTCACTTCTGAGTTCGGCATGGGGTCAGGTGGGACCACCGCGCTAAAGCCGCCAGGCAGATTCTGTTCTCCGCGCCGCCCCTTAAGGCCGCGCAGATATATCCGGTACAGGCTGAAAATCGTGTCTCTCAAAAACGCCTCTGGCGTTGTAAGGTTAAGCCTCACGGGTCATTAGTACCGGTTAGCTCAACGCATCGCTGCGCTTACACACCCGGCCTATCAACGTCGTAGTCTTCAACGTCCCTTCAGGACTCTCAAGGAGTCAGGGAGAACTCATCTCGGGGCAAGTTTCGTGCTTAGATGCTTTCAGCACTTATCTTTTCCGCACTTAGCTACCGGGCAATGCCATTGGCATGACAACCCGAACACCAGTGGTGCGTTCACTCCGGTCCTCTCGTACTAGGAGCAACCCCCCTCAATTCTCCAGCGCCCACGGCAGATAGGGACCGAACTGTCTCACGACGTTCTAAACCCAGCTCGCGTACCACTTTAAACGGCGAACAGCCGTACCCTTGGGACCTACTTCAGCCCCAGGATGTGATGAGCCGACATCGAGGTGCCAAACACCGCCGTCGATATGAACTCTTGGGCGGTATCAGCCTGTTATCCCCGGAGTACCTTTTATCCGTTGAGCGATGGCCCTTCCATTCAGAACCACCGGATCACTATGACCTGCTTTCGCACCTGCTCGAGCCGTCACTCTCGCAGTCAAGCCAGCTTATGCCATTGCACTAACCTCACGATGTCCGACCGTGATTAGCTGACCTTCGTGCTCCTCCGTTACTCTTTAGGAGGAGACCGCCCCAGTCAAACTACCCACCAGACACTGTCCGCAGCCCGGATCACGGGCCTACGTTAGAACATCAAACATTAAAGGGTGGTATTTCAAGGTTGGCTCCACGCGAACTGGCGTCCGCGCTTCAAAGCCTCCCACCTATCCTACACATCAAGGCTCAATGTTCAGTGTCAAGCTGTAGTAAAGGTTCACGGGGTCTTTCCGTCTTGCCGCGGGTACACTGCATCTTCACAGCGAGTTCAATTTCACTGAGTCTCGGGTGGAGACAGCCTGGCCATCATTACGCCATTCGTGCAGGTCGGAACTTACCCGACAAGGAATTTCGCTACCTTAGGACCGTTATAGTTACGGCCGCCGTTTACCGGGGCTTCGATCAAGAGCTTCTCCTTACGGATAACCCCATCAATTAACCTTCCGGCACCGGGCAGGCGTCACACCGTATACGTCCACTTTCGTGTTTGCACAGTGCTGTGTTTTTAATAAACAGTTGCAGCCAGCTGGTATCTTCGACTGGCTTCGGCTCGGGGAGCAAGTCCCTCCACCTACGCGCCAGCGTGCCTTCTCCCGAAGTTACGGCACCATTTTGCCTAGTTCCTTCACCCGAGTTCTCTCAAGCGCCTTGGTATTCTCTACCTGACCACCTGTGTCGGTTTGGGGTACGATTCTGTGTTACCTGATGCTTAGAGGCTTTTCCTGGAAGCTGGGCATTTATCACTTCAGCACCGTAGTGCCTCGTCGTCACGCCTCAGCGTTAATAAGGGACCGGATTTACCTGGACCCTCCGCCTACACGCTTAAACCGGGACAACCGTCGCCCGGCTGATATAGCCTTCTCCGTCCCCCCTTCGCAGTAACACCGAGTACAGGAATATTAACCTGTTTCCCATCGACTACGCCTTTCGGCCTCGCCTTAGGGGTCGACTCACCCTGCTCCGATTAACGTTGAACAGGAACCCTTGGTCTTCCGGCGAGCGGGCTTTTCACCCGCTTTATCGTTACTTATGTCAGCATTCGCACTTCTGATACCTCCAGCATGCCTCACAGCACACCTTCAACGGCTTACAGAACGCTCCCCTACCCAACAACACATAGTGTCGCTGCCGCAGCTTCGGTGCATGGTTTAGCCCCGTTACATCTTCCGCGCAGGCCGACTCGACCAGTGAGCTATTACGCTTTCTTTAAATGATGGCTGCTTCTAAGCCAACATCCTGGCTGTCTGTGCCTTCCCACATCGTTTCCCACTTAACCATGACTTTGGGACCTTAGCTGGCGGTCTGGGTTGTTTCCCTCTTCACGACGGACGTTAGCACCCGCCGTGTGTCTCCCGTGATAACATTCCTCGGTATTCGCAGTTTGCATCGGGTTGGTAAGCCGGGATGGCCCCCTAGCCGAAACAGTGCTCTACCCCCGAGGATGAGTTCACGAGGCGCTACCTAAATAGCTTTCGGGGAGAACCAGCTATCTCCCGGTTTGATTGGCCTTTCACCCCCAGCCACAGGTCATCCGCTAATTTTTCAACATTAGTCGGTTCGGTCCTCCAGTTAGTGTTACCCAACCTTCAACCTGCCCATGGCTAGATCACCGGGTTTCGGGTCTATACCCTGCAACTTAACGCCCAGTTAAGACTCGGTTTCCCTGCGGCTCCCCTATACGGTTAACCTTGCTACAGAATATAAGTCGCTGACCCATTATACAAAAGGTACGCAGTCACCCCCATAAAGAAGGCTCCCACTGCTTGTACGTACACGGTTTCAGGTTCTGTTTCACTCCCCTCGCCGGGGTTCTTTTCGCCTTTCCCTCACGGTACTGGTTCACTATCGGTCAGTCAGGAGTATTTAGCCTTGGAGGATGGTCCCCCCATATTCAGACAGGATACCACGTGTCCCGCCTTACTCATCGAGCTCACAGCACGTGTGCTTTTGTGTACGGGAGTATCACCCTGTACCCTGCGACTTTCCAGACGCTTCCACTAACACACATGCTGATTCAGGCTCTGGGCTGCTCCCCGTTCGCTCGCCGCTACTGGGGGAATCTCGGTTGATTTCTTTTCCTCGGGGTACTTAGATGTTTCAGTTCCCCCGGTTCGCCTTGCAGCACTATGTATTCATGCTGCAATGATGCACAGAGTGCACCGGGTTTCCCCATTCGGACATCGACGGCTGTAGCGGTTCATATCACCTTACCGTCGCTTTACGCAGATTAGCACGTCCTTCATCGCCTCTGACTGCCTGGGCATCCACCGTGTACGCTTAGTCGCTTAACCTCACAACCCACAGGCGTTTTACAACGCTGCGAGCTGCAAGCATTTGAGAGACTCGAACATGTCGCATTTTTCATTCTTATTACGGAGAATGAAAACGACACGTCGTTTCAATTTTCAGCTTGTTCCGGATTGTTAAAGAGCAAATATCTCAAACGCGCCACGGCTGCTTACGCAACCAGAACGGTTTTGAGATACTGTATGGAGACACCTTTCACCTGTCACCAAGCAGGTGGCGTCCCCTAGGGGATTCGAACCCCTGTTGCCGCCGTGAAAGGGCGGAGTCCTAACCGCTAGACGAAGGGGACACGATAGTGTCACGACTTCGCAGCCGTCCTGCTCATTACTTTTTATCAGACAATCTGTGTGGACACTGCGCGGGAAGGTATCTTCAGGTAAGGAGGTGATCCAACCGCAGGTTCCCCTACGGTTACCTTGTTACGACTTCACCCCAGTCATGAATCACAAAGTGGTAAGCGCCCTCCCGAAGGTTAAGCTACCTACTTCTTTTGCAACCCACTCCCATGGTGTGACGGGCGGTGTGTACAAGGCCCGGGAACGTATTCACCGTGGCATTCTGATCCACGATTACTAGCGATTCCGACTTCACGGAGTCGAGTTGCAGACTCCGATCCGGACTACGACGCACTTTGTGAGGTCCGCTTGCTCTCGCGAGGTCGCTTCTCTTTGTATGCGCCATTGTAGCACGTGTGTAGCCCTACTCGTAAGGGCCATGATGACTTGACGTCATCCCCACCTTCCTCCGGTTTATCACCGGCAGTCTCCTTTGAGTTCCCGCCATCACGCGCTGGCAACAAAGGATAAGGGTTGCGCTCGTTGCGGGACTTAACCCAACATTTCACAACACGAGCTGACGACAGCCATGCAGCACCTGTCTCACGGTTCCCGAAGGCACTAAGGCATCTCTGCCGAATTCCGTGGATGTCAAGAGTAGGTAAGGTTCTTCGCGTTGCATCGAATTAAACCACATGCTCCACCGCTTGTGCGGGCCCCCGTCAATTCATTTGAGTTTTAACCTTGCGGCCGTACTCCCCAGGCGGTCGACTTAACGCGTTAGCTCCGGAAGCCACTCCTCAAGGGAACAACCTCCAAGTCGACATCGTTTACGGCGTGGACTACCAGGGTATCTAATCCTGTTTGCTCCCCACGCTTTCGCACCTGAGCGTCAGTCTTTGTCCAGGGGGCCGCCTTCGCCACCGGTATTCCTCCAGATCTCTACGCATTTCACCGCTACACCTGGAATTCTACCCCCCTCTACAAGACTCAAGCCTGCCAGTTTCAAATGCAGTTCCCAGGTTAAGCCCGGGGATTTCACATCTGACTTAACAGACCGCCTGCGTGCGCTTTACGCCCAGTAATTCCGATTAACGCTTGCACCCTCCGTATTACCGCGGCTGCTGGCACGGAGTTAGCCGGTGCTTCTTCTGCGGGTAACGTCAATCGATGCGGTTATTAACCACATCGCCTTCCTCCCCGCTGAAAGTACTTTACAACCCGAAGGCCTTCTTCATACACGCGGCATGGCTGCATCAGGCTTGCGCCCATTGTGCAATATTCCCCACTGCTGCCTCCCGTAGGAGTCTGGACCGTGTCTCAGTTCCAGTGTGGCTGGTCATCCTCTCAGACCAGCTAGGGATCGTCGCCTAGGTGGGCCATTACCCCGCCTACTAGCTAATCCCATCTGGGTTCATCCGATAGTGAGAGGCCCGAAGGTCCCCCTCTTTGGTCTTGCGACATTATGCGGTATTAGCCACCGTTTCCAGTGGTTATCCCCCTCTATCGGGCAGATCCCCAGACATTACTCACCCGTCCGCCACTCGTCACCCAAGGAGCAAGCTCCTCTGTGCTACCGTCCGACTTGCATGTGTTAGGCCTGCCGCCAGCGTTCAATCTGAGCCATGATCAAACTCTTCAATTTAAGTTTGATTTGCTTAAACAAGTTAAGCGGTGCTCATCTGTAAAACGTCATAATGAATTTCATTATGTGTTCACTCGTGAGGCTTTGATATTTTGTTGCGTCCTAAGACGCTGATATCAATCCTGCGAGTGCCCACACAGATTGTCTGATAAATTGTTAAAGAGCAGTGCGAACAGTGCGTTAGCGTCCTGTCGCGAGGTGGCGTATATTACGCTTTCCTCCTGCAGAGTCAACCTCTATTTCAGAAGTTTTTCTCCGGCGGCGCAGTCTCCTGTGCCTGCTGACCCGTTTTCCGTTGCCGGTTTGCCGTGTCAGTGGAGGCGCATTATAGGGAACGGCTGAGATAGCGCAAGTGCAAATTACAACTTTTTCACTGTTCGCCTGAAATTTGCACAAAAGCGCCGTTTTAACCCTTTTTAATGCGTCCTGGCAGCTCTGCAAGGCTATTAATTACCCAATCTGCTGCGGCTTCACCTTCAGCGGTAATCGGTTTGCCACTGCGCACCAGCACTTTGGTGCCGACACCGGCAGCCTGCCCGGCCAGCATATCCTCCAGCTTGTCACCCACCATATAAGAAGCAGCCATATCAATGTGCAGCTCTTCCTGTGCCGTCAGCAGCATGCCTGGCTGCGGCTTACGGCAGTCGCATTCCTGACGAAACGCTTCAACTGTTGCTTCAGGATGGTGAGGACAGAAATAGATGCCATCAAGATCAACGTCGCGATCGGCCAGCGACCAGTCCATCCACTCAGTCAGCCGCATAAAGGTATCTTCGGTAAACATACCGCGCGCGATACCAGACTGATTGGTCACAACCACCAGCGCATATCCCATTGCCTTCAGTTGTTGCAGCGCTTCAATGGTGCCGTCAATAAACTGGAAGTCATCAATCTCATGGACATAGCCATTATCGACATTAAGGGTGCCATCACGATCAAGAAAAATAGCGGGGACTTTATTCGCCACGTAGAAACTCCTGCTGTAAAAATTGCCGATCAGTATCGCATGATTGCTATAAAAGGGAGAATGTCAGATTGAATCACTTTCATTGATTTAGACGTCTGGATGCCTTAACATCCATCCAGCTTTTATAATGAACAAAAGCGACGAGGTTTCCCACACCACGGACAACGCAATACGATAATTAATAACATAATGATTAAACTTGAAAATATCACCAAAGTGTTTCAGCAAGGCTCGCGGACTATTCCGGCATTAACGGATGTGAGCCTGCATGTGCCTGCCGGACAGATTTATGGCGTTATCGGCGCTTCCGGTGCCGGTAAAAGTACACTGATTCGTTGCGTTAACCTGCTGGAGCGCCCAACCTCGGGCCGCGTACTGGTCGATGGGGCGGATTTAACCGCACTCAACGAACGCCAGTTAACTCAGGCGCGCCGCCAGATCGGCATGATCTTCCAGCATTTTAACCTGATGAACTCACGAACGGTTGCGGGCAATGTCTCTCTGCCACTGGAACTGGGTAATCTCTCGCGTGCGCAGATCAACGCTCGCGTCACTGAGTTGCTGGAACTGGTGGGATTATCCGATAAGCATGATGCCTGGCCCGCCAATCTGTCGGGCGGACAGAAGCAGCGCGTCGCGATTGCTCGTGCCCTGGCCAGTAATCCCAAGGTCCTGCTGTGTGATGAAGCGACCAGCGCACTGGATCCCGCGACCACACGTTCAATTCTGGAATTGCTCAAAGACATCAACCGCCGCCTGGGGCTGACGATTCTGCTGATTACCCATGAGATGGATGTGGTGAAACGCATCTGCGATCAGGTTGCGGTCATCAGTCACGGTGAGCTGATTGAGAAAGATAGTGTCAGCGAAGTCTTCTCTCATCCTAAAACGCCACTGGCGCAGCAGTTTATTCAGTCCACGCTGCATCTGGATATCCCGGATGACTATCAGCAGCGTCTTTCTGCCACCGCATCTGAAAATACCGTGCCGCTGCTGCGACTGGAATTCACCGGTAAATCGGTTGATGCGCCGCTGCTTTCCGAAGCGGCCCGCCGTTACAACGTGAATAACAACATTATCAGTGCGCAGATGGATTACGCCGGTGGCGTGAAGTTCGGCATTATGCTGGCAGAAATGCACGGCACAGAGAGCGATACCCGCGAGGCGATTGCCTGGCTGAAGGAGAATCATGTGAAAGTAGAGGTGTTAGGTTATGTCTGAAGCGATGATGTGGTTGCTGGGACGGGGCGTGTGGGAAACGCTGATGATGACCTTCGTCTCAGGTTTTTTCGGTTTTGTGCTGGGCCTGCCGGTCGGCGTTTTACTCTATGTGACCCGTCCAGGACAGATTCTTCAGAATCAGGGTCTTTATCGCGTGCTTTCCGCGCTGGTAAATATCTTCCGCTCGATTCCTTTCATTATCCTGCTGGTCTGGATGATTCCCTTTACCCGCGTGATCGTCGGCACCTCAATCGGACTGCAGGCGGCTATCGTGCCGTTGACCGTCGGTGCTGCGCCGTTTATTGCGCGTATGGTTGAAAACGCCTTACTGGAACTGCCAACCGGCCTGATTGAAGCGTCACGTGCCATGGGTGCCACGCCAATGCAGATCATCCGTAAAGTTCTGCTGCCGGAAGCGATGCCGGGCCTGGTGAACGCGGCGACCATCACGCTGATTACGCTGGTCGGTTACTCCGCCATGGGTGGCGCGGTGGGTGCCGGTGGCCTGGGCCAGATCGGTTATCAGTATGGTTATATCGGATATAACGCCACTGTGATGAATACGGTATTAGTGTTGTTAGTGGTTTTAGTGTATCTCATTCAATTCTGTGGCGACCGCATCGTGCATGCTGTGTCCCATAAGTAAGCAATATCACATTATTAAGAAGGAAAGGATATGTCTTTCAGATTCAAGAAAATTGCCGCTGTGGGTGCACTGATTGGCGCGATTGCGCTGGCAGGTTGCGATCAAAAAGAGAAAGACCCTAACCACATCAAAGTGGGCGTGATTGTCGGTGCTGAGCAGCAGGTTGCTGAAGCCGCGCAGAAAGTGGCTAAAGATAAGTATGGTCTGGACGTTGAGCTGGTCACTTTCAACGATTACGTTCTGCCGAATGAAGCGCTGAGCAAAGGCGATATCGACGTTAACGCCTTCCAGCACAAACCTTACCTTGATCAGCAGATCAAAGATCGTGGCTACAAGCTGGTTTCAGTGGGTAATTCTTTCGTCTACCCAATCGCGGGCTATTCGAAGAAGATCAAATCACTGGATGAGCTGCAGGATGGCGCGCAGGTTGCTATTCCAAACGATCCGACCAACCTGGGCCGTACACTGCTGCTGCTGCAGAAAGTCGGTCTGATCAAACTGAAAGATGGCGTGGGCTTGCTGCCAACCTCACTGGATATCACTGAGAACCCTAAGCATCTGAAAATTGTTGAGCTGGAAGCGCCGCAGCTGCCACGTTCACTGGACGATCAGCAGATTGCTCTGGCGGTGATCAACACCACTTACGCGAGCCAGATTGGCCTGACACCCGCGAAAGATGGCATTTTCGTCGAAGATAAAGATTCACCTTATGTGAACCTGATTGTCGCGCGTGAAGATAATAAAGATGCGGAAAACGTGAAGAAATTCGTTAAGGCTTACCAGTCTGACGAAGTTAACGCAGAAGCTAATAAAGTCTTTAACGGCGGCGCGGTTAAAGGCTGGTAATTCAGTCCGTGATCTCCCTAAGGGCGGCGCTATGCCGCCCTTTCTGCTATTGGGTGCCCTGCCCGACTTGTTATTTATTCTTGTCCTTGTTTCAATAACGCCACTTTTTGAAACCTGAGGATGTTGCCATGCGTTTTTTACCGCTCTGCTTGTTAGCATTGATGCTGACAGGGTGTGTTCATGAGTATCACCCGATAAGCAGCGCACCGTCCCGGCCGCAGCAATCCAGTGAACCGACCCATAAGCCTGTGGCACGACCCGCACCCGTTAAGCTCTATACCGATGCCGCCGATCTGGTCAGTAAGCCGTTCCGCGATCTGGGTGAAGTCTCCGCTGAAGATTGCCAGATGAGCAATCAGAACTCCCCGGCCAATATCGCTACAGCACGGAAACGTCTGCAGATCAAAGCATCACAGATGAAAGCCAATGCAGTGCTGCTGCATCAGTGTGAAATCGTTACCGGCACACCAGGCTGTTATCGCCAGGCGGTGTGTCAGGGTTCAGCGCTGAAAGTCAGCAATCAATGAGTGAATTCGCCTTTGCGCAAATTGGGGTAATTCGTTCGCCGTGGAAGGAGAAGTTTGCCGTACCGCGTCAGCCAGGCCTGGTGCAGGATGGCGGCGGCGAGCTTCATCTGCAGCCACCTTACAATCAGCCGGAAGCGGTACGTGGACTGGAAGCGTTCAGCCATCTCTGGCTGCTGTTTGTTTTCCATCAGACGATGGAAGGTGGCTGGCGTCCCACGGTTCGCCCTCCCCGTCTGGGCGGCAATGCGCGCATGGGTGTTTTTGCGACACGTTCCACGTTCCGTCCCAACCCCATTGGGATGTCGCTGGTTGAACTGAAAGGTGTCAGAATTGAGAAGCAGCAGGTGATTCTGCAGCTTGGCAGTCTGGACCTGGTCGATGGTACTCCGGTAGTGGATATCAAACCTTATCTGCCTTTTGCCGAAGCGCTGCCTCATGCCCAGGCAGGTTTTGCTCAGGCGCCCCCTGCGGCTGATATGCCGGTTCGCTTCTCCGCACTGGCCCAGCAGCAGCTTCAGCAGCAGTCGCGCTACCCCAATCTGGCACGCTTTATCCGTGAAGTGCTGGCACAGGATCCCCGTCCGGCTTATCGTCAGGGCGAAACGCAGGCGCGGGAATATGCGGCCTGGCTGATGGATTTTAATGTCCGCTGGCGCATTGATGATGCCGGTACTGAAGTGATCGCTATCGACCCGCGTTAAAACCCGCTTTTGAGGCGGTGATCTCACTGGTACACTAGCCGCCAGCAAAATTCTGTCTGTGACTTTCCGATCAACTGGAACCGTAATCAATGCGTACTACTCAATATCTGCTCTCTACTCAGAAAGAGACGCCTTCCGACGCTGAAGTGATCAGCCACCAGCTGATGCTGCGCGCCGGTATGATCCGCAAACTGGCTTCTGGCTTGTACACCTGGTTACCGACCGGGGTTCGCGTGCTGAAAAAAGTCGAAAACATCGTGCGTGAAGAGATGAACAACGCGGGCGCTGTTGAGATTTTAATGCCGGTTGTGCAGCCCGCCGACCTGTGGCAGGAGAGCGGTCGCTGGGAGGAGTATGGCCCGGAACTGTTACGTATTGCCGATCGCCACGAGCGTCCGTTCGTGCTGGGTCCGACGCATGAAGAGGTGGTCACTGACCTGATCCGCAACGAACTGAGCTCTTATAAGCAGTTGCCGCTCAACCTGTATCAGATTCAGACCAAATTCCGTGATGAAGTGCGTCCACGTTTTGGCGTGATGCGTTCACGTGAGTTCATCATGAAAGATGCTTACTCGTTCCATACGTCGCAGGCGTCGCTGCAGGAAACCTATGACGCGATGTACCGCGCCTATAGTCAGATCTTCAGCCGTATGGGACTGGATTTCCGTGCTGTGCAGGCCGATACCGGCTCTATCGGCGGCAGCGCATCACATGAGTTCCAGGTGCTGGCGCAGAGCGGTGAAGATGATGTGATTTTCTCTACCGATTCTGATTACGCCGCTAACATTGAGCTGGCCGAAGCCGTCGCACCGGCCGGTGAACGTGCCGCACCATCTCAGGAGATGCAGCTGGTCGAAACACCAGACGCAAAAACCATCGCGGAGCTGGTTGAGCAATTCAATGTGCCTGTTGAAAAGACAGTGAAAACGCTGATTGTTAAAGGTGCAGAAGAGAGCGGTCACGCGCTGGTTGCCCTGCTGGTTCGCGGCGATCATCAGCTGAATGAGATCAAAGCAGAGAAGTCAGCCATCGTTGCATCGCCGCTGGTGTTCGCGACGGAAGAAGAGATTCGCGCCGCAGTGGGTGCGGGTCCGGGTTCAATCGGGCCTGTGGGTCTGCAGATGCCGATCATTGCCGACCGTACCGTGGCGAAGATGAGCGATTTCAGCGCCGGTGCCAACGTCGATGGTAAACACTACTTCGGCATTAACTGGGAGCGCGATCTGCCGCTGGCCAGCGTTGCGGATATCCGTAATGTGGTCGAAGGCGATTTAAGCCCGGATGGCAAAGGCACGCTGCAGATTAAACGTGGTATTGAAGTCGGTCACATCTTCCAGCTTGGTACTAAGTATTCTGACGCGCTGAAAGCCTCCGTTCAGGGTGAAGATGGCCGTAATCAGGTGATGAGCATGGGCTGCTACGGCATCGGCATAACTCGCGTGGTGGCGGCAGCCATTGAGCAAAACCATGACGATCGTGGCATCATCTGGCCAGCCGCACTGGCACCGTTCGAGGTGGCGATTCTGCCGATGAATATGCAGAAATCGTTCCGTGTTAAAGAGCTGGCAGAAGAGTTATATGCCACGCTGCGTGCCAAAGGCGTTGAAGTTATCCTGGATGACCGCAAAGAGCGTCCGGGCGTGATGTTTGCCGATATGGAACTGATCGGGGTGCCACACACCATCGTCATCGGCGATCGCAATCTCGACAACCAGGAGATTGAATACAAATCACGTCGTGCCGGTGAGAAGCAGATGATTAAGCAGGATGAAATTGTTGAGTTCCTGCTGAAAGCGCTGAACAAGTAAATTGTGAAGGAAAGGTCAGATAACTCGCTTGTGTGGCCTCTAACAGCTTAAGAGTTTGCCCGGTTGCTGTAATTCCGTATCTGCTCAGGAAACAGGGTCAGATCGGAAAGACGCAAAAGCCGCCATCCATGGCATGCTCGGCCCGCGCGATTACGCACCTCATCCATGAGGTGCGCCCTGACCGGGCCAACGCATGGCGTTATTCAAAAACGCTCCCGGCGTTTTTGTCCATGGCGCGGGACGCTTTCCTCTTCTGACCCTGTTCCCTTCGCCATGCGCTTATTCGTTGCTGCCAGAGTCACGCTGAGCTGCCTGATCAGTACTCAAACGCCCCGCCTGCGGGGCGTTTTTTATTGCACCTTGCCGCGCATCGATTTCGTCGAACTGCGACGGGCTTTTCCTTCCAGACGACGCTCTTTCGAGGCGCGGGTCGGCCGCGTAGCGCGCCGGGCTTTTTCCACGGTACTCAGCTCCTGGATCAGATTGACCAGACGTTGCAGTGCCGCTTCACGATTCATCTCCTGACTGCGATACTCCTGCGCCTTGATCACCACCACGCCATCTCCGGTAATCAAATGATGATTGGCAGTGAGCAGCCGCTCTTTATAAAACGCGGGCAGCGAAGAAGCAGCAATATCAAAGCGCAGATGAATGGCCGTGCTGGCTTTGTTGACATGTTGTCCACCTGCGCCCTGAGCGCGGATAGCCGTCAGTTCGATCTCACTCTCCGGAATCTCAACCGAACGGGATAGCATAATCATCAGCTTGCTCCCCACACCTTAATCACGTTGACCTCCGATAACCTGTTCATCAAATTAACCTTTTGTGCTCTGATTCATTCCGTCCCAGACAGCGGAATCTGTCACTTTAGCAGTGATTCGCGCACTGTTCCTGCTTTACGCAGGCTGATTTCCTCTAAATGGCTATGATATAGTCGCCAGTTAACCAGAGTATCGACGCTCTGCTGAGGGGGGCCATGTGCAAAATTATTGTGAGTTAGTTCGCCGGAAATATGCCGAAATCGGCAGCGGAGACTTAGGTTACATTCCGGATGCGATTGGCTGCGCATTGAAGGCACTTAATGATATTGCCGCAAATACTGAGCTAAACTCTTCTGTCAGGGAACAGGCGGCCTACGCCGCTGCTAACTTATTGGTGAGCGACTATGTTGATAAATGAAGCGTACCAACCTATCAATTGTGATGACTACGATAATCTGGAACTCGCCTGCCAGAACACCTGGATGCTGTCGCTGGAAATGAAAGATGGCGAACAGCTCAAGGCAAAGGCCAAAGAGATTTTTTCACGCAAGAACGTGGAATATCTGGCTATCGATCTTTCCGGTGAACATCGCGAATTACGTCTCGACCATATTGCCAGCTTTACCCATCCCGAACTGGGTACGGTGGTTGTCAGCGCTGAGTAATAGACGCATCACGGGCGGGACCTTCCCGCCCTGTTAACCCTCAGGGCTGCAACGAACTGTAGTACGCCGCCAGATCAGCTATATCACCGTCACTCAATCCCGCTACAAATGCCTTCATCACCTCAGCCTGGCCGCCAGTGCGCTCGCCCTTTTTGTAGGCGTGCAAAGCCTGTTCCAGATAAGGTGCGTGCTGCCCGGCCAGATTGGGATAGAGGGGCACAGCCGCTTTACCTGCTGCACCATGGCAGGCCATGCAGCTCCCTGCTTTTTGTGCGCCGCGTTGCGCATCGCCCGCAGCCCACGCTGGTAATACGGCGCCCACTAAAAAGGCGATAAACCATTGCTTCATTATTGTTGTTCCCCTGCGCTGCATGCCCTGTCCCAGACTATCTGCCAGCCCTGTTGATCAACAGCTGCGCCAGCGTGGGTGACAAACAGATTCGGAACACAGATCAGCGTCTGGTTATAAAAGATTAACGGCAGCCGTTCTCGCTGCCACGGAGGTATCTGCAACTCCTGCCACAACTTTTTCATTTCCCTTCCACCCTGACGGCCCACCAGATGAACGTGACCCTGCGCATGAAAGCGTACGCTGACCTGCTCATCCGGCTGAGGATAACGCAACAGGCTCTGCGCCTGGCTGGCGTGTAACGTGCCGAGATTCTGTGGTAACACCAGCGGCTGGCTGAGATCGGGCCATGCCAGCTCGGTGGCACGCAGTGAACTGCGCAACGGCAGCCAGTAGAGCTGCTGACGGTAGCGGCGGAGTTCAGCCTGACCGAATCGCAGCTTCGGCTGCGCATCCTCCCGGCTCGCCATGACTTCATCGCGAATACGTTTCAGCGCTTCACGGGAGGGCATCCTGCCGCCCTGCCCGGCGATCCAGCGGCGCAATAACGCATTAGCACGCAACTCACTCATGACCATCAAGGGCGGAAAGTGCAGGCTGCCATCTGGCTGGATGAGCTCATTGAGTTGTCCGGTGAGCAGTTCATCCAGTAACTGCTCCTGCTCACTGCACAACGCCGCACTTCGGGCTGTCGCCTCAGCAAAATGGGGCCAGCGCTGGTAAAGCGCCGGCAGCAGCCGCTGACGAAGGAAGTTACGGTCGTAGCGAAGATCCTGATTACTTTCATCTTCGATCCACACCAGCTGATGGGTTCTGGCATAGGCTTCAAGCGACAGCCGCGACTGATTCAGCAGTGGACGCAGCAGCTGGTGCGAACCCAGCGCACGCGCAGCAGGCATCGCCGCCAGCCCGGCCGGACCGCTGCCGCGCTTCAGCGCCAGCATAAAGGTTTCACACTGATCGTCGAGGTGCTGCGCGGTCAGTAACACTTCACCCGGCAACAGTGCCGCACTGAGCGCCTGATAACGGGCGGTGCGGGCGGCGGCTTCAATGCCGTTTTCCCTGCCATCCACGGTAACGTGCAGTACCTCACATGGCAGTTGCCACTGCTCGCATACCGACAGGCAGTGCGCTGCCCAGCAATCGGCATTCGGGCTAAGCCCATGATGAACATGTAACGCCCGCAGATGGGATTCGGGATGCTGCTGCTGCCAGCCGCGAAGCTGATGCAGCAGCACGGTTGAATCGAGTCCGCCACTGAAGGCGACCACCAGCGCGGCATCAGGTTGCAACATGGCGTCAAAAGCGGGCAAAGGCATGGCAGGATCCAGAAAGTCGGGCCACTGAATGTCGCCCGCTGAGCGCGCTATTTTACGCCTGATAAAGCTCCAGCGGCAAACCATCCGGATCGGCAAAGAACGTACACTGTTTACCCGTCAGTTCATCGATGCGAATCGGCTCGCAGATTACGCCTTTACTGGCCAGCGTTGCGACAGCGGCGGCCACATCCGGCACGGTAAAGGCCAGATGACGCAGGCCACACGCTTCGGGATGACTGACGCGCGCCGGCGGCTCAGGAAAAGAGAACAGCTCAATAGTGTAGCGATCCTCCAGGGCCAGGTCGCCTTTCCAGGAGTCGCGCGCTTCACGGTAATATTCGCCCATGAGACGAAAGCCCAGCACGTCACAATAGAACGCTTTGCTGCGCTGATAGTCGGAAGCGATGATGGCGATGTGGTGAATAGCGGTTAACTGCAACATGTTGAATATCCTGATTCGGGCAGGCTGTCCCCAGACACCCTGCCGCTATTAGTCGTTTAAAGATTTATGCCGGATCGTTTTTCAGCACGCGGACGCGATACTCGCCCTCTTCCGTCAGACTGGCACCGTGAATATCGGTCTCGAAGCCCGGATAATGCCGGCCGATACTGCACAGCATCAGCAGGAAATCGAGCACGGCACGGCTCTTCTCCGTAATCATCTCTCCTGGCATCACCAGTGGCACGCCTGGTGGATAAGGCAGAATCATGTTGGCCGACACCCGCCCGACCAGTTCGCTGAGATCCACCGTTTCGATGTTGCCCTTCACCTGTTGCTGAAACGCCTGATGCGGCGTCATCTTCATTTCGGGCAGGACATCAAATGCCTGCAGCATCAGTCGCGGCAGGTCATGATGACGGATCAGTTGATGAATCCCCTGCGCCAGCGTCTGAATGCGCATATTGCGATAGAAGTCGGGATCTTCAGCGTAGAGATCCGGCAGCATGTTCTTTACCCGCAGATTGAGATCGTAGGCGCGTTTGAACTCAGTCAGACCGCGCAGCACGCTCATCGCTTTGGTTTTGTCGATGCCAATACTGAAAAGGAACAGCAGGTTGTAGGGGCCGGTTTTCTCCACCACGATGCCGCGCTCATCAAGAAACTTCGCCACCAGCGCTGCCGGGATCCCCTCGTCTGCCATCTCTCCCAGCTCGCTCATTCCTGGCGTCAGGATAGTGACTTTGATCGGATCGAGGTACATGTGATCGCGATCGGCCTGCGTAAATCCGTGCCAATCCTCGTCGCCGGGCTGGATCGCCCAGCATTGCGCTTCGTCGACCTGTTCCGGCTGCCAGATATCGAAAAACCAGCTGTCGGACTCTTCACGCAGGCGCTGAATCTCACGACGAAAGTGCAGCGCACGCTCAACCGAGCGATTGATCAGCCGCTTGCCGGGATTACCACGCAGCATTGCAGCAGCAGTTTCAATGGAGGAGACGATGGCGTAATTGGGCGACGTAGTGGTGTGCATCATATAGGCTTCGTTAAAAGTCTGTTCGTCGTAGTCGCCTTTAATGTGAATCATGGATGCCTGCGAAAACGCCGCCAGCAGTTTATGGGTCGATTGCGTTTCATACACCACTTTGCCCGGGGTGCGCTCGCCACTCATACCACTTTTCCCGGCATAAATCGGATGGAAATTGGTGTAAGGCACCCAGGCTGAATCGAAGTGAATCGACGGCACATCCAGCGTCTCTTTAATGTACTGGGTGTTATAGAGCAGCCCATCGTAAGTGGAGTTGGTGATTACCGCATGAACCGGCCACGTGGCGCGATCGGTCGTCGCGACTTTCTGCGTAATGCTCTCGCGGGTGAATTCATGCTTTGGAATCCCGCCAAGAATCCCCAGTGCATTGCGGGTCGGCTTCAGCCAGATGGGGATCAGATCGCTCATCATCAGCAGATGCGTCAGTGACTTGTGGCAGTTGCGATCGATCAGCACGGTGCTGCCCGACGGTGCCGCATACATGCCGACAATTTTGTTCGACGTTGAGGTGCCGTTGGTCACCATGTAACTCTGTTCGGCACCAAAAGTGCGTGCGATATACTCTTCCGCTTCAAGATGTGGACCGGTGTGATCCAGCAGCGAACCCAGCTCGGTAACGGAAATTGAGATATCTGACTTCAGGGTATTGGCCCCGAAGAAATCATAAAACAGGCAGCCTACCGGGCTCTTCTGAAACGCGGTACCCGCCATATGGCCCGGCGTGCAGAAGGTGTACTTGCCCTCTTTCACATAGGTGAACAGCGCTTTAGTCAGCGGTGGCGTAATGTGGTCGAGATAGTCATCGGTATACTGCCGGATATGCAATGCAATATCGTCGGCGGCATTCAGCGCATATTCAAAAAAGTGCAGTGGCATGCGCATCTCATTGATGCTGATGTCCATCTGAGAGTGGGTGTTGATAAAGGCATACAGTGGCAGGTATTCGTTGAGCTGATTAATCTCACCGCACAGTTCCGGGCTGTTGTGCGCGTCCCAGTCGAAGATGACGCCGCTGATACGCGGATTGTGTTCGATCAGTTTCAGTAGATCGTCACTGTTTTTTGGGTAAAGCAGCTGGAAGCCTTGCAGATTTAACGCCGCGTCGAGTTCGCGTAACGGTTCATCTTTATAAAACACGCCGTGCGCGCCCATGATCGCCAGAATATTCAATGCCCATCTCCGTGATTGTTGTGCAACCGGACAAGCATAACCGCTAACCAGGGGAAGGTGTAGCAAGGGGACGATCAGATGAGGCTGAAAGGCATCAGGCAGCGTAGCGCGTTAAACCCACGGCATAAAAAAAGCGGACCGAAGTCCGCTTCCTGATTGGCTGAGCCTGAATCAGGCGTAGCCGTAGCTCATCAGGCGCTGATAACGACGATCCAGCAGCTCTTCAGTGCTTAATCCATCGAGATCGGCCAGATCAGCCAGCAGCTGTTGCTTCAGAGACTGCGCCATATCAACCGGACGGCGATGTGCACCACCCAGCGGCTCAGGGATCACTGAGTCAATCAGCTTCAGCTCTTTCAGACGGTGAGCGGTAATGCCCATCGCTTCAGCAGCCAGCGGCGCTTTGTCAGCGCTTTTCCACAGAATGGAGGCACAGCCTTCCGGCGAGATCACTGAATAGGTGCTGTACTGAAGCATATTCACTTTATCGCCCACGCCAATCGCCAGCGCACCGCCAGAACCGCCCTCACCGATGACCGTACAGATAACCGGTACTTTCAGGCCAGACATTTCACGCAGGTTGCGGGCGATCGCTTCAGACTGCCCACGCTCTTCCGCGCCCACGCCAGGATACGCACCCGGTGTGTCGATGAAGGTGATGATTGGCATTTTGAAACGCTCAGCCATCTCCATCAGGCGCAGCGCTTTGCGATAGCCTTCCGGTGCTGGCATGCCGAAGTTACGGCGAATCTTCTCTTTGGTTTCACGGCCTTTCTGGTGCCCGATGATCATCACCGGACGTCCATCAAGACGCGCAATCCCACCCACAATCGCTTTGTCATCCGCATAAGCACGGTCGCCCGCCAGCTCATCGAAATCGTCGAAGGCGTTGCGAACATAGTCAAAGGTGTAAGGACGTAACGGATGACGCGCCAGTTGAGCAATCTGCCATGCGCCCAAATCAGCGAAGATTTTACGGGTCAGCTCAACACTTTTCTCACGCAGACGCTGAACTTCTTCATCCAGATTAACGTGTTTATCATCCTGACGACCAATTGAAGTCAGCGAATCGATCTTCGCTTCCAGTTCTGCAATTGGCTGTTCAAAATCCAGGTAATTAAGACTCATAATGTTCCTGTTCTAGTCAAACTCCAGTTCAACCTGCTCCGATCCAATCAACGAGCGCAGATCGTTAAGTAAACGATCGCTGGGCGAAATTCGCCACGCTGCACCAAAGCGCAGCTTCGCTCGCGCGTCGGCTCTCTGATAGTAGAGATTCACCGGAATAGTCCCTGAACGATGAGGTTCCAGGGACTGACGGAGCCGGTTTAATAGCTGGTCATCAATTTGCCTGTCCGTCAGCGAGATAGCAAGTCCGCGCGCGTATTTTTCGCGAGCTTCGTCGATGTCCATGACTTCACGCGCGGTCATTTTAAGCCCGCCACTGAAGTCATCAAAGCTGACCTGTCCGCTGACGATCAGGATTCGGTCTTTCTCCAGCAACTGCTGGTATTTATCTAACGCATCGGTAAATAACATCACCTCAAGACGACCGGAGCGATCGTCCAGAGTACAGATACCAATTCGGTTGCCGCGCTTGGTGACCATTACCCGCGCGGCGATCACCAGACCAGCCGCCACGGTAATTTTACCCCGATCGGTAGGATGCATATCTTTCAGACGCACCCCGCCAACATAACGCTCAATTTCTTTCAGATACTGATTAATCGGGTGGCCGGTAAGATATAGCCCCAGCGTTTCCCGCTCACCATCCAGCTGCACCTGCTCAGGCCACGGCGTGACGCTGGCGTACGATTTCTCAACCTGCTCCGGCTCCTCCGCCAGCACGCCAAACATATCTGCCTGGCCAATCGCCTCCGCTTTCGCGTGTTGATCGGCGGCTTTTAACGCATCACTGAGTGAACTCATCAGGGCGGCGCGGTGCGGTCCAAGGCGATCGAAAGCCCCGGACATAATCAGTTTTTCCATCACCCGACGGTTGATCTTTTTAGTGTCAGTACGGGCACAGAGATCAAACAGTTCGCGGAAATAGCCACCTTCATTACGGGCGTCGATAATCGCTTCAATCGGGCCTTCACCCACGCCTTTGATCGCGCCGATACCGTAAACGATCTCGCCCGCGTCATTAACATGGAAGGGATAGAGACCCGAGTTAATATCGGGCGGCAGGACTTTCAGCCCCATCCGCCAGCACTCATCGACCAGGCCCACCACTTTCTCGGTGTTATCCATATCGGCGGTCATCACCGCCGCCATGAACTCGGCCGGATAGTGCGCTTTCAGCCACAGGGTCTGATAGGAGACCAGTGCGTAAGCCGCAGAGTGTGACTTGTTAAAGCCATAACCTGCAAATTTTTCTACCAGATCGAAGATCTTCATCGACAGTTCGCCGTCGATGCCCATGCTTTCGGCACCATCGCGGAATATGGAGCGCTGTTTGGCCATCTCCTCGGGTTTCTTTTTACCCATGGCGCGTCGCAGCATATCTGCGCCGCCCAGGGTGTAACCGGAGAGAAAACCTGGGCGATCTGCATCACCTGTTCCTGATAGAGGATGATGCCGTAAGTCGGTTCCAGCACAGGCTTCAGGCTTTCGTGCTGCCACTGAATGTCGGGATAAGAGATCGCTTCACGGCCATGCTTACGGTCAATAAAGTTATCTACCATGCCGGACTGCAGTGGGCCAGGACGGAACAGCGCCACCAGTGCGATCATATCTTCGAAGCAGTCGGGCTTCAGACGCTTAATCAGATCTTTCATGCCGCGCGATTCAAGCTGGAATACCGCTGTGGTTTCCGAGCGCTGCAGCATATCGAAGCTTTTCTTATCATCCAGCGGGATTGAGGCGATATCGATCGGCTCCAGCCCCTGCTTCTCCCGGCGCGGGTTGATCATCTTCAGCGCCCAGTCGATGATGGTCAGCGTACGCAGACCCAGGAAGTCGAACTTCACCAGGCCGGCATATTCCACATCATTTTTATCGAACTGAGTGACCGGGAACTGCCCGTGTTCATCGCAGTAAAGCGGCGCGAAATCCGTGATTTTCGTTGGCGCAATGACCACGCCACCCGCATGTTTACCGGCGTTTCGCGTGACCCCTTCCAGCTTACGCGCCATATCGATCAGCGCCTTCACCTCTTCATCTGCGTCATACATCGCAGGAAGCTGCGGTTCAGCAATAAAGGCTTTTTCCAGCGTCATGCCGGGATCGGGCGGGATCAGTTTTGAAATGCGATCAACAAAGCCGTAAGGATGACCCAGCACGCGGCCCACATCGCGGATAACCGCTTTCGCCGCCATGGTACCGAAGGTGATAATCTGGGAAACCGCTTCACGTCCGTACATATCAGCGACGTGTTCGATGACCTGATCGCGCTTCTCCATGCAGAAATCGACGTCGAAGTCGGGCATCGAGACGCGTTCCGGGTTCAGGAAACGTTCGAACAGCAGGTCAAATTCCAGCGGATCGATATCGGTGATTTTCAGCGCATAGGCCACCAGCGAACCGGCACCGGAGCCACGGCCTGGGCCCACCGGCACGCCGTTATCCTTGGACCACTGGATGAACTCCATCACGATCAGGAAGTAGCCGGGGAATCCCATCTGGTTAATAACGGTGAGCTCAATCTCCAGACGCTCATCATATTCCGGACGTTTTTCTGCGCGCTCAGCTTCGTCCGGGAACAGGAACGCCAGGCGCTCTTCCAGCCCCTCGCGGGATTTCACCACCAGATAATCTTCGGTAGTCATATCACCGGTCGGGAACTGTGGCAGGAAATATTCGCCCAGTCGCACCGTCACGTTACAACGCTTAGCAATCTCTACGCTGTTCTCCAGCGCTTCCGGGATGTCCGAGAACAGCTCGCACATCTCCTCTTCGCTGCGCATATATTGCTGAGGACTGTAGTTGCGCGGACGCTTGGGATCATCCAGCGTATAGCCGTCATGAATGGCAACGCGAATTTCGTGCGCATCGAAATCTTCTGCATTGATAAAGCAGACTTCATTGGTGGCAACGACCGGTATTCCCTCTGCAATCGCCAGTTCAACGGCCGCATGCAGATAGCTCTCTTCGTCCTGTCGGCCAGTACGGATCAGCTCCAGGTAGTAGCGATCGGGGAAATGTTGCTGGTAAAACGACAGGCACTGCGACACCAGCGCATTGTTACCGCGCAGCAGACTACGACCTACATCGCCGCGTCGCCCACCCGACAACAGTATTAATCCTTCCTGCAATTCGATCAGCCAGTCGCGATCGATAATGGGTCCGTCCACGCCATAACCGCGCTGATAGGCGCGGGAGATCAGCAGCGTCAGGTTCTGGTATCCGGTATTACTGGACGCCAGCACGGTAAGCTGTGTCAGTTCATCCCCCATCAGCTCACTGGCCACATTGAAATCGGCACCAATGACCGGCTTTATCCCTGCGCTGTGCGCGCCACCGTAGAATTTCACCAGGCCACAGAGGTTAGTGAAGTCGGTAATCGCTATCGCCGGCATGCCAAGGGCAGCCGCTTTCTTGATTAGCGGCCCGGTTTTTGCCAGGCCATCAACCATCGAATAGTCACTGTGGACACGCAGATGTATAAAACGGGGTTCAGCCATATCAGTTTCCGGTTAAAACAGCGTCAGGCTATTAAAGCGTAAGGGTCTGGCGGGCAGCCAGTACTTCAGCATCGAGCAGCGCATTACGTACGGGCGCAAAACTACGACGGTGGTGCGGCGTGGCGCCATATTGTGTCAGCTTTTCCATATGCAGCGCCGTTGGATAGCCTTTGTGTTGTGCAAAACCATACTGCGGGAACAGCAGATCCAGTTCGGCCATCTCACGATCCCGCGAGACTTTGGCGATGATCGATGCTGCACTGATTTCGGCAACCAGGCTATCCCCTTTGACGACGGCCTGTGAAGGCATAGGCAATGCCGGGCAACGGTTACCATCAATCAGCACATAGTCGGGCTGGATACTCAGGCCAGCTACCGCACGCTGCATCGCCAGCATGGTAGCGTGCAGAATGTTGAGCTGATCGATCTCTTCAGGTTCTGCGCGTCCCAGACTCCATGCCAGCGCCTTCTCTTTGATTTCGTCGTACAACGCCAGGCGGCGTTTTTCCGACAGTTTCTTCGAGTCCGCCAGGCCGGTAATCGGATTTGCCGGATCGAGGATCACCGCAGCAGTGACCACCGCGCCAACCAGCGGACCGCGCCCCACTTCGTCCACACCGGCAATCAGTCTGGCGACAGGATAGATAAAATCAGGCATTCACCAGCTCCAGTACTGCATCCGCTGCCTGCTCATCGGCGTTCCAGCGGATCTGTTGATGTAATTCATGAAACGTCTGCAGCAAAGTTTCGCGCTCAGGCCCGGCATGCAACAGCGGATCTAACGCTGCAGCCAGGGCGTCGGGCTGACACGCATCCTGCAGTAACTCTTTGACCAGCTCACGCCCTGCCAGCAGGTTTGGCAGCGAGACGTAAGGGGTTTTCACCAGCCGTTTCGCCAGCCAGTAAGTGGCCGGTTTCATGCGATAACCGACGACCATCGGGCATTTTGCCAGCATGCACTCCAGTGCGGCAGTCCCGGATGCCAGAAGTGCGGCATCGCTTGCAATCATCGCCTCACGACCCTGTCCATCCAGCAGATGCATCGGCAGTTCAGGCGCAACGTCAGCTTTAATCTTCTCAAACTGTTCACGGCGACGGGCGTTAACCAGCGGCACCACGATTTCCAGCGCCGGATAGTGACGACGCAATAATTGGGCTGTTTTCAGGAAGTCAGCACTGAGCATTTCCACTTCCGCACCACGACTGCCCGGCAGCAGTGCCAGACAGAGCGCATCGTCCGCAATGCCGAGATGACGGCGCGCAGCCTGCTTATCAGGTTGCAGCGGCATGGCATCCGCCATGGTGTGACCGATAAAGCGGCAGGGAACGTTATAACGAACGTAGAAGGCTTTTTCAAACGGCAGGAAGGCCAGCACCAGATCGGTATTTCGGCCAATCTTAAACACGCGCTTTTGCCGCCATGCCCACACCGAAGGACTGACATAGTGGATCGTACGGATGCCCGTACGTTTGAGATTGCCTTCCAGCGTGATATTAAAATCGGGCGCATCAATACCGACAAAAACGTCGGGTCTGAGCTCGCTAAAACGTCGGGTGAGATCGCGGCGGATTGTCAGCAGGCGTCGCAGGCGACCCAGCACCTCGACAATGCCCATTACCGCTAACTCTTCCATCTCATACCAGGCTTCACACCCTTCAGCCTGCATCAGTGGGCCCGCCACACCGACAAAGCGTGCATCAGGATGGCGCACTTTCAGGGCACGAATCAGACCTGCACCAAGAATATCGCCGGAGGTTTCTCCGGCGACCAGGGCAATCGTTAAAGGACGCGCTGACATGGATTAACGAATTAATCCACGGGTTGAACGGGTAAAGAAGTCGTAGAAAGGCTGCACTTCGCTGTGCTGTTGCGCAATGGCTTCGATCTCCGGCTTCACTTCTTCCAGCGTTCTGCCACTGCGATAGAGCAGCTTGTAAGCGTTGCGAATCGCATGCAACGACTCTTTGCTGAAGCCACGACGCTTAAGACCCTCAATATTGATACCGAACGGCGTCGCATGGTTACCCTGCGCAATAACGTAAGGCGGAACATCCTGCGCCACGCCGGAACAGCCACCAACCATCACGTGCGCACCGATGATGCACCACTGATGTACCGCTGTCATGCCGCCAATAATGGCGAAATCATCGACCGTCACGTGACCACCCAGGGTGGCATTGTTCGCGAAGATACAGCGGTTACCAATCACGCAGTCATGCGCAATGTGGACATTGACCATCAGCAGATTATCGCTGCCCACTGTGGTGACATGGCCACCCTGCGTGGTGCCGCGATGAATCGTCACGCTTTCACGAATACGGTTGCGATCACCGATCTCAACCCGTGTTGGCTCACCGGCATATTTCAGATCCTGATTCACTTCGCCAATTGAGGCAAACTGGTAGATCTGATTATCTTTACCGATACGCGTGTGGCCATTCACCACAACGTGTGACTTCAGTACTGTTCCTTCACCAATCTCAACATTCGCGCCGATAAAGCAAAACGGGCCAATGTGAACACGGGCGCCAATGATAGCGCCCTCTTCGATGACAGAACTGGGATGGATAGTGGCGGTTGGATCAATCACGAATTATGCCTCCCGGCTGCGGGCACACATCATGGTCGCTTCACAAACGATTTTACCGTCAACAGTCGCCACGCCTTTAAAGCGGGTCAGACCACGGCGGGTTTTCTCGAAAGTGACTTCCATGATCATTTGGTCACCTGGTACCACAGGACGCTTAAAGCGGGCACTGTCGATACCGGCAAAGTAATAGAGTTCGCCTGGCTCCAGTTTACCTACGCTTTTAAACGCCAGAATACCGGTGGCCTGCGCCATCGCTTCCAGGATCAGAACGCCAGGAAAAATCGGTTTACCAGGGAAGTGCCCCTGGAAAAACGGTTCATTAACAGAAACGTTCTTCACTGCACGCAGGTATTTGTGCTCTTCAAATTCCAGCACACGGTCTACCAGCAGAAACGGATAGCGATGCGGCAGCAGCTCTAAAATCTCTTCAATTTTCAGAGTATGAGTTTCAGTAGTCAAAATACTCTTCCTGTCCTAAAAATCTGATGACATCAATAACACGGCCTGCACAGATCAAAATGATCTTCCGCAGGCCGCAAATAGGTACTGTGGCGCCGGGCTTCCCTGCTTAACATTTTTATTATGAAAGCCGGTCAGTTTTGGGATGGCGGTTAGTCGTCTTTGCCGACCTTGCGCTCGATGGCTTTTAAGCGTTTGCTCATATCATCGATGTTCATCACCAGCGCTGCAGTTTTACGCCAGGTTTTGTTGGGTTGCAGCGGAATGCCTGACGAATAAACGCCTGGCTCTGTGATAGGACGCATGACCATACCCATACCGGTCACCGTTACTTTGTCACAGATTTCCATATGGCCGTTAATGACGCTGGCACCGCCAATCATACAGTAACGTCCAATCTTCAGACTACCCGCCATGATCACACCGCCTGCAACCGCAGTATTGTCGCCAATAACTACGTTGTGAGCGATCTGGCACTGGTTGTCTATGATAACACCATTGCCGATCAGAGTGTTATCAAGCGCACCGCGATCGATGGTGGTGCAGGCCCCTATTTCGACGCGATCGCCGATAATTACCGCGCCTAACTGCGGGATTTTCACCCAGTTACCGCGATCGTTGGCATAGCCGAAACCATCAGAACCGATGACGGTACCTGACTGAATCAGACAATCCTGGCCAATTTCGATCTCGTGATAAACAGAGACGTTGGCCCAGAGACGGGTGCCACTGCCAATACGGGTTTTTTTGCCAACAAAACATCCCGCACCAATAACTACGTTGTCACCCAGCTCAACATCCGCTTCGATCACTGCATTGGCGCCAATGGCGACATTGTTGCCGAGTCGGGCTGAGGGGTCAATTACCGCGCTGGGGGCGATATTTTGCGCCGGCTGTGGCGTGGTATCGAGTATTTGTGCCATACGCGCATAAGTCAGGTAGGGATTTTTCACTACCAGCGCTGCGGTATTACACCACTCCAGATCCGCTTCCGTCAGCACCACGGCTGAGGCCTTAATCAGGGCGAGTTGCTCGCGGTAACGGCTGTTTGCAAGAAAAGTGATTTGGCCAGTTGTGGCGGATTGCATAGAAGCAATGCCGGAGATGACGATATCGCCATCTCCGTGCAATTCTGCATCCAACTGCTGGGCTAAATCAGCCAGTCGAATAGATGACATGAATTATTTAACCTGTTTCAGCACGTCAGCTGTGATGTCTTTTGCGTTTGATGCATAAGCCACCGCGTTGGCGTCGATCACGACGTCGTAACCATCGCTGTCAGCGACTTTCTTAACGGCATCCTGAATACGGCTCAGCAGCTTGTTACGCTCTTCCATCTGACGACGACGGTTATCCTGCTCAAAAGCCTGTGCTTTTGAAGAGAACGCTTCACGCTGAGACATGACATCTTTTTCCATGCGGCTGCGTTCGCTTGCCTTCATGGTAGAACCGTCACGCTGCAGACGCTGCATTTTAGTTTGCAGATCGCGCTCCTGGCTCTGCAACTCAGTTGCACGGCCTTTGAACTCGTTTTCCAGCTGTTTAGCAACAGTCGCACGTTGCGGTAACTGTTGGAAAATGCTGGACACGTTTACCACTGCAATTTTGTCAGCAGCCTGAACACCAGCGGAAACCGCTAAAGCAAGACCCAGACCTGCGGCACACAACAACTTTTTCACTATAAACTCCTTACCATCAACGTTTGTGTCAGCGACACAGTGTTTGCGCCGGAACAGCAACAGGTGCTGCCCGGCAGCAATACTTCAGCTATGCATCCTTGCTCAGAACATTACCAGGTTTTACCAATGTTAAACTGGAACTGCTCTGACTTGTCTCCATCGACTTTCTTGAACGGCTGGGCGTAAGAGAACACCAGCGGGCCAAGCGGTGACATCCACTGCAACGCAACACCGCTTGATACACGAATGTTGTTTGGATCGCTGTAGTCAGGAATGCCTGCCGCACGCGTTTCCGCTGTATTTTCCCAATGGGTATCCCACGCGGTACCGGCATCGACAAACACCGAGGTACGCACCGAGTTAGCATACTTCTCGCTCAGGAACGGCGTTGGCGTGATCAGCTCAAGGCTGGCGATCGCCATGGCGTTACCGCCCACCGCATCGTCAGACTTACAAACGCCATTTGGATCAGCGATTCGGCAGTTCGACGAGTTGTTATTAAAGTAGGCTGCTTTCGGTCCAATGGTGTTGGACTGGAAGCCGCGAACCGTGCTTGAACCACCGGCATAGAAGTTCTCGTAGAACGGCATCTCTTTGCCGCCGAGTCCATCGCCATAGCCGATACGACCACGTCCCAACAGCACCCAGGTACGATCCTGGTTAATCGGCACATACTGCTGACTATCGAGCGTGGCCTTATAGAAGCTGTTATCTGAACCAGGAATCGTCACTTTACCATTCAGGTTAGTGCGGTTACCGGATGTCGGGAAGAATCCGCGGTCCAGGGTGTTGTAAGTCCAGCCGTAGTTAAAGGTGAAGTCATCTGCTGAGAATTCGCCTTTGTCATTAAGCTGCTGCGGCTTACCAACCGAGTCAAGGTAACGCCACATCGCAACCTGCGGCTGCATGTTTGACAGGTCATTGTGGACATAGCCCAGACCGACACGCAGGGTGTTGTTTTCGTTAACCGGGAAGCCAAGTGTGCCATCCAGACCATAACTCTTGTTGGTATAGTCAGAAAGGTCAGCATTGTCTGCTTTGAAGTCGTTGTAGAACAGACGACCACCCAGACTCACACCGTCAACGGTGAAGTAAGGGTCAGTAAGCGAGAATTCAGCATAGGTCTGGTAATCGTTTTTGGTCCCGCTGATGCCCACGGTATTACCGGTGCCCAGCCAGTTATCCTGCGTTACGCCAACCTGGAAACTCACACCACTTTCAGTGCCGTAACCGACGCCGAAGTTGAAAGTACCGGTGTTACGCTCTTTAACTTTGTAGACCACGTCAACCTGGTCAGGCGAGCCTGGTACACGCTGGGTATCCACATCCACGGTTTCAAAGTAACCGGTGCGGTTCAGACGCTCTTTACCCTGTTCAACCAGATCGCTGCCCAGCCATGCGCCTTCCATCTGACGCATTTCGCGACGTAACACCGAGTCTTTTGACGTGTCATTACCTTCGAAACGAACATTACGCACGTAGTAACGGTTACCCGCATCCACGTTGATGTGCAGTTTCACGGTTTTGTCGGCGTCGTTGATTTCTGGCTGTGTGACTACACGCGGATAGGCATAGCCGTAGCGGCCCAGCAGTTTCTTGATGTCATCTTCCATTTTCGTGACTTTGGCGCCGTTATAGAGCTCGCCTGCCGGAATTTTGGTCAGATGTTCAATTTCTGCGGAGTGACCCGCCATGCTGCCATTGACGATTACGCCAGCAATTTTGTACTGGTCACCCTCGGTGATGTTCACCGTGATGTAGATGCCTTTTTTATCTGGCGTCAGGCTGACCTGTGTCGAATCGATATTGAAGCGTGCATAGCCGCGATCCAGATAGAAGCTGCGCAGAGTCTCAAGGTCACCTGCCAGTTTCTGCTTCTGGTATTTACGATCGCCTACTACGTTCCACCACGGCACTTCATCACGCAGCTGGAAACGGGAGATCAGTTCATCAGAGCTAAAGGCTTTATTACCGACAATGTTGATCTGCTGAATTTTGGCAGAGACACCCTCGGTAAAGACCAGCTTCAGATCGACACGGTTACGCGGCAGGGGTGTCACCACCGCTTTCACGTTGGCGGTGTATTTACCGACGCTGTAGTAGAAATCCTCAAGGCCTTTCTCAATAGAAGAGATAGTGGTGCGGTCCAGCGCTTCGCCGACACGCACACCTGAGGCTTCCAGATTTTGTTTGAGCTGATCCTCTTTCACCGCTTTGTTACCGGTGAAGGTAATGCTGGCAATGGTAGGACGTTCTTTGACCTGGACAATCAGCGTTGTACCGTCTCGCAGGACCTGAACATCCTCAAAGTTGCCAGTAGCGAACAGCGAGCGAATGGTATTTCTGACATCATCGTCATTCACCGTATCGCCAACCCGTACTGGCATGCTCAGCAGAGCCGCGCCGACGGCGACTCGCTGCAGCCCTTCGAAATGAATATCCTTCACCACGAAATCGTCTGCACCGTAAACGGTGGCGCTGCTAAACAGCAGCGACGCTATGAGCAACTTTTTCATCGCCATCGTTGTTATGCGTTTTCCTAACACATCCCTCGAATGTTCGCGTTCCAGCGGTTACAAACGTGAGAAATCATTGAAAAGTGCAAGCCCCATTAACAGCACCAGTAAAATCGAACCGATGCGATAACTAAAGTCCTGAACTCGCTCGGACACCGGTCCACCTTTGATCTTTTCGATCGCAAGGAAGAGCAAGTGCCCACCATCTAAAACCGGCAAAGGGAACAGGTTGATGATGCCCAGGTTGACGCTAATCAACGCCAGGAACATCAGGTAGTAAATCAACCCGTACTCAGCTGACAATCCTGCACCCTGCGCAATCGAAATTGGCCCGCTCAGGTTGTTCAGCTTCACATCACCGGTTATTAACTTGCCCAGCATGGAAACAGTGAGCTTCATCAATTGCCAGGTTTTTACACTGGCCTCACCGATTGCCGCAAATGCGCCATACTGCCTTACCGTCTTGTACTCTTCTGGCAGCGGGACGATACGCGGAATCACTCCCGCAAAGCCCGCCTTACTGCCATTTTTCGCTTCTGGCGTCATCGTCAGCGCAATTGATTCACCGCCGCGATCCACTTCAAGCGCCATGCTTTTACCGGGATTATCCCGGACCTGCGTGACAAAAGTCTGCCACTGCGATAATGGCTGACCATCGACTTTAACGATCCTGTCGCCTGCTTGCAAACCGGCTTCACTCGCTGGCGAGTTCGCCTGCACTTCTGCCAGTGTGGTCTCAATTTGCGGACCGCGTGGCTGAATCCCTAATGCAACGACCGGATCCTGCTTATCAGGCTCAAACTGCCAGTTACGCAAATCCAGCTGCTTCTGCTGGGTTGCATCTTCGCCAAATCGGGCCACGGTTAACGTGGTGCTGCTATCGCCGATTTTACCCACCAGCGCCATACGCACAGCATCCCAGTCAGGCGTTTCGATACCGTCAACAGCCTTAAGTTCCATGCCGGGCGTAATTTGCGCTTCTGCAGCGACCGAACCGTTTAAAATTTCACCGATTACCGGGCGTACACCCGGTACGCCGTGAATAAACACAACCCAGTAGGCAAAGATGGCAAAGATAAAGTTAGCGACAGGCCCTGCCGCAATAATGGAGGCGCGTTGCCAGACGGCTTTGTTATTAAAAGCCTGATGACGCAACTCGGCGGGCACGCTTTCGACACGTTCGTCGAGCATTTTAACGTAGCCGCCGAGCGGGATCAGCGCGATGACAAATTCGGTGCCGTGGCGGTCACGGCGCTGCCAGAGCGCCTTACCAAATCCAATGGAAAAGCGCTCAACTTTGACACCACAGCGACGAGCGACCCAGAAGTGGCCAAACTCATGCACGGTAATCAACACGCCCAGCGCAACGATAAAGGCGAAGAAACTCCAGATTATGCTCAACATCTTTGCCTGTCCTTAAAGGGTGCGGAACACCAGCAGCAATAAACAGGCAAACACCGGCACCGCCGCAGTCAGACTATCAATACGATCAAGCATGCCGCCATGACCGGGAATCAGATTACCACTGTCTTTAATGCCCGCTTCACGTTTAAACATACTCTCGGTGAGGTCACCCAGAACAGAGGCCAGTGTCGCGATAACCGCGCAAATCACCAGCGTACCGGTGGAGACCGTCAGCGGCGCCAGCGTGGCAAACAGCAGCGCAATCAGCGCCGATGAAACCAGGCCGCCCAGGAAGCCTTCCCAGGTTTTGCCTGGTGAGACTTTCGGCGCCAGCTTGTGCTTGCCGAACATCTTGCCAAACATATAAGCACCGGAATCCGCTCCCCACACCAGCAGCAGCACAAACAGCAGCCACCAGGCTCCGGCGAAGTGGTCGGTTTCATAGTGATACTGGCGCAGCGCCACCATGCCCCAGAAAAAGGGCACCAGCGTTAATACGCCAAACAGTAAGCGAAGTGGACGCGAATGACGCCAGAAGGCCGCGGAAGCGGGATAGGTAAGCACCAGCAGCAGTGCCGCGACCCACCACACCAGCGACGCCCAAAGCGATGTCGCAATCTGTGGCAGATGCACCGTGTGTTGATAAGGTGGCAGCGTAAACTGCATCAGCGCCAGCAACAGACCACAAAGTACAGCCAGCCAGACACGCTGTTGCCGTGATGCCATGCCTGCAAACTGACCCCATTCCCAGGCTGCCAGCATGCAGATAACAATCGTTGTCAGGGCGAAGCCAACAGGCGGTAACCAGAATAGTGCAGCTATTACCAGCGGAATTAATATCAACGCGGTAATAAGACGAGACTTCAGCAAAGGTTACCCCCAGATTGCTCAGGCGCCGCCTGGTGCAGCGCCGCCAAAACGACGCTCCCGCAGAGAGAATGCATTCAGTGCACCTTCAAAAACGTGTTCATCGAAATCCGGCCAGAGCACATCGGTAAAATAGAATTCAGCATAGGCAATCTGCCACAGCAGGAAGTTGCTAATCCGATGCTCTCCCCCGGTCCTTATCACTAAATCCACTGGCGCCAGCTCCTGCATGCAGAGCTGCGACGTCAGGCTCTCTTCGGTAATCTGGTCAGGTCGCAGTAATCCTTCCTGAACCTGTTCAGCCAGTTTTTTCACGCCTTCGATAATATCCCAACGGCCGCCATAGTTGGCAGCAATGTTGAGCGTCAGACGGGTATTATTTGCAGTCAGGGTCTCAGAACGACGAATACGTTCCTGAATGCGGGGGCTGAAACGGCTGGTATCGCCAATGACACGTAAGCGAACGTTGTGTTTATGCAGGCTCTTTACTTCACTGTCGAGTGCCCAGACAAACAGTTCCATTAACGCGGTGACTTCCTGCGCAGGACGGCTCCAGTTTTCACTACTGAAGGCATAAAGCGTCAGGGCTTCAAGATTGTTATTGACCGCAAAGCTGACGGCACGACGCACCGATTTAACACCGGCTTTGTGGCCTGAAATACGCAATTTTCCCTGATTTTTGGCCCAGCGACCATTGCCATCCATGATGATAGCGACGTGGCGCGGACCGTTTCCCTGCTGGTCATCAGTGTTGTTGTGATTGTTAGACGACATAACGCTTAACCAATTCCTTTCATCAGAAATGCTGTGTTTTCTGAATACATTGCGCCCGATTCAAATCCCGACACACGCTTAGTGCCGGGCCACACCGAATTCGGTGACAGACCGTGAAACGCGAGCCAGCGACTATACCATTTTCACCTGAAGCGAACAAATGGCCTCATAACGATCGGTTTCACGACGTGAAGCGCGGCAACATTTCTGTTGCCAGCGCGCGCGCAGTGCGATCGATGTCAAGGACAGCGTCCACCGAATCCGGCTCCGGACACACTTGTGCCGCCATCACTGCACTATTAAGCGCGGCAATGTCGGTGAAGCGGATCTGGTGATTCAGGAAAGCCGCGACGGCAACCTCATTGGCAGCATTTAGCGTGGTGGTCGCCGCCTGCCCTGCCTCACAGGCATCAATGGCCAGTTTCAGACAGGGATAGCGACTAAAGTCAGGTTCTGCAAAAGAGAGCGCCGACATGCGGGTAAAATCCAGCGGCGTCACACCTGCATTGATGCGCGATGGCCAGGCCATGCTGTGGGCAATAGGCGTACGCATATCGGGAGAACCTAACTGAGCCAGCACGCTGCCATCGCAGTATCGCACCATGGAGTGAATCACCGACTGTGGGTGAAGTATCACTTCCATCTGCGCTGCGCTGGCATTAAACAACCAACGGGCTTCAATGTACTCAAGACCTTTATTCATCATGGTGGCCGAATCAACAGAGATTTTTCTCCCCATCGACCAGTTCGGATGTGCACAGGCCTGATCCGGCGACATGGCGCTAAGATCAGCTAAATCTGTGTCACGAAAAGGACCACCCGATCCCGTAAGGATAATCGACTCAATGCCATTATCCCGCAGGTCAGCGTAACCTAACTGATGCTGGATGGTAGCCGGTAAACTCTGAAAAATGGCGTTATGCTCACTGTCGACTGGTAGTAACTGCGCGTTATGATGACGCACCGCCTCCATAAACAAACGGCCGCAGGTGACAAGCGATTCTTTGTTGGCCAGCAGCACCGTTTTTCCGGCGCGAATGGCTGCCAGCGTCGGCAGCAAACCGGATGCGCCGACAATTGCCGCCATCACCTGATCCACGTCATCCAGCGCAGCCAGCTCACAGGCTGCCTGAACGCCGGAGAGCACTTCAGTATCGATCCTGATTGCTCTCAGTCGCTCACGCAGCGCAGCGGCGGATGCCTCATCTGCCATGCAGGCGTAGCGCGGCGTAAAAGCCGCACACTGTTCGGCCATCAGCGCCACATTGTGGCCAGCGACCAGCGCAGTAATCTGATAAAGCGCCGGGTTGGCGCGAACCACTGCCAGCGTACTGGTGCCGATCGAGCCGGTGGATCCCAGCAGAGTTAATCGCTTCATGAGGCTATCCGTGTGAAGTCAGCGTGCCCTCAGGCACAATGTAAAACGCCGCCAGATGTCGCATTCATACGAATACCTCTCTGTACGGCGTTTTGTCCGGCAGTGATGGGATTAGAAATCCATCAGCTCCGACTCTTTTTCAGACAGTGCGGCATCAACTTTCTTGATGTACGCATCGGTCATTTTTTGCACTTCATCCTGCGCACGACGTTCGTCGTCTTCGCTGATCTCTTTATCTTTCAGCAGCGCTTTGATTTTATCGTTGGCATCGCGACGGACGTTACGTACCGACACACGGCCCTGCTCGGCTTCGCCGCGCACGATTTTAATCAGATCTTTACGACGCTCTTCTGTCAGGGCAGGCAGCGGAACACGGATGTCGGTACCGGCTGAACTTGGGTTCAGACCGAGATCAGACTTCATGATCGCTTTTTCGACTGCCGGACTCAGTGAACGGTCAAACACGTTGATTTTCAGCGTGCGTGAATCTTCCACAGTGACAGAAGCCAGCTGACGCAGTGGCGTCGGCGTGCCGTAATATTCGACGACGATGCCGTCAAGCAGCGAAGGTGAAGCACGACCGGTGCGCACTTTGCTGATGGTAGTTTTGAATGCTTCAACGCATTTTTCCATGCGCGTGTCAGCATCTTTTTTGATGTCGTTAATCACGTTGAAACCCTTGGATTCGGTTTGACCTGGCCAGTTCCGGCATAACCGGAAGCGGGATCGATAATCATCGATAATCCTGACTGGTGCGCGATGCATTCTCATCGCGCTGACAGAATATACCTTATTTTATCTCGCCTCGGGTATTAATGCGTAATCAGAGTCCCTTCTTTTTCACCCATCACTACACGACGCAGTGCGCCAGGTTTATTCATGTTGAAAACACGGATAGGCAATTTGTGGTCACGCGCCAGGGTAAAGGCCGCCAGATCCATCACTTTCAGCTCTTTATCCAGTACTTCAGCATAGCTCAGTTGCTCATAAAGCGTTGCGTCCGGGCTTTTCACCGGGTCGGCAGAGTAGACGCCGTCAACTTTGGTCGCTTTCAGCACCACGTCCGCTTCAATCTCAATGCCGCGCAAACACGCCGCAGAGTCGGTGGTAAAGAACGGGTTACCGGTACCGGCGGAGAAAATCACCACGCGGTTGTTACGCAGCAGGCTGATCGCTTCTGCCCAGCTGTAGTTGTCGCAGACGCCATTCAGTGGAATCGCTGACATCAGGCGTGCGTTCACATAGGCGCGGTGCAGTGCATCACGCATCGCCAGGCCGTTCATCACGGTTGCCAGCATACCCATGTGGTCACCCACGACGCGGTTCATCCCTGCCTGCTGCAGGCTTGCGCCACGGAACAGGTTCCCTCCGCCAATCACTACGCCAACCTGGATGCCCAGTTCAACCAGCTCTTTTACCTCTTGTGCCATGCGGTCAAGCACACTCGCGTCGATACCAAAACCTTCAGCGCCTTGCAGAGCTTCGCCGCTGAGTTTAAGCAGGATACGTTGATAAACAGGTTTTGCGTTGGTCGCCATGGTCAGTTCTTCCTGGAAGATTGGGTGTAAAGGAGAAGTAAATTCTGATCGATCATCCGCTTACCGCAAAGAAAATGCTATTGGGATGAAACTGAAAACGTGTCTGTTGCGATTCACAGACAAAAAAGAACCGCCGGATGGCGGTTCTTTCAAAGCATTAAGACTGTTTGGACATTGCTGCAACTTCTGCAGCGAAGTCAGACTCAACTTTCTCGATGCCTTCACCCACTTCGAAGCGGATGAAGTTAATCACGTCAGCGCCCTGCTCTTTCAGAGCCTGGCCAACGGTTTTGCTTGGGTCGATAACGAAAGCCTGACCTGTCAGAGAGACTTCGCCGGTGAATTTCTTCATACGGCCTTCAACCATCTTCTCTGCGATCTCTTTTGGCTTGCCAGACTGCATCGCGATGTCCAGCTGAACCTGGTACTCTTTATCAACCACGTCAGCAGAAACGTCTTCTGGCTTAACGAATTCAGGTTTGCTTGCTGCAACGTGCATTGCGATCTGTTTGATCAGATCTTCGTTAGCGCCTTTCGCTGAAACCAGAACGCCGATACGTGCGCCGTGCAGGTAGCTGCCCAGCTCTGCGCCTTCCAGGATTGCAACGCGACGGATGTTGATGTTCTCACCGATTTTAGCAACCAGTGCAACGCGCTCTTCTTCGAACTGCGCTTTCAGAACTTCAACGTCGGTAACGCGATTAGCGGCAGCCGCTTCCAGAACTTTGTCTGCGAACGCCTGGAAACCGCCATCTTTTGCAACGAAGTCAGTCTGGCAGTTCACTTCCAGAATCACGCCGTAGTCGCCAACGATCTTGGTTTTGATTACGCCATCAGCAGCAACGTTGCCTGCTTTTTTCGCTGCTTTGATTGCGCCAGACTTACGCATGTTCTCAATCGCCAGCTCAATGTCGCCGTTCGCTTCAGTCAGCGCTTTTTTGCAATCCATCATGCCAGCGCCAGTACGCTCGCGCAGTTCTTTTACCAATGCAGCGGTAATGTCAGCCATTCCAGAATCCTCGGTTCGTGCCTGAGTACGTTTGCACCAGCAGACACTTATTTGCGGAAAATTTACTCTGTCCCGCCGTCCGGTTGGGGGCGTGACAGACTTAGATAAAATAAAGGGGCCAGTATAGGCCCCTTACAGATCACATCTGAATGCTAAGGGCTCTTATGCAGAGCAAACCTTAATTAAGCGTTTTCTAAAGACGCTTCTTCAGCTTGCTCAGCCAGGTCCTGAGAGCGGCCTTCGCGAACGGTAGTCGCAACGGCAGTCAGGTACAGGTTTACAGCACGGATCGCATCGTCGTTACCTGGGATAACGAAATCAACGCCATCTGGATCTGAGTTGGTATCAACGATAGCAAATACCGGGATACCCAGGTTGTTTGCTTCTTTGATTGCGATGTGTTCGTGATCAGCATCAACAACAAACAGTGCGTCTGGCAGACCGCCCATGTCTTTGATACCGCCCAGGCTGTTTTCCAGCTTGGCCAGCTCACGCGCACGCATCAGCGCTTCTTTTTTGGTCAGTTTGTCGAAAGTGCCATCCTGAGACTGAATCTCCAGATCTTTCAGACGCTTGATTGACTGACGCACGGTTTTCCAGTTAGTCAGCATGCCACCCAACCAGCGGTGGTTTACGAAGAACTGGTCGCAGCTCAGTGCAGACTCTTTTACTGCCTGGGCAGCAGCGCGCTTAGTACCTACGATCAGGATCTTACCTTTACGGGAAGAGATCTTGTTCAGTTCAGCCAGAGCTTCGTTGAACATAGGTACAGTTTTTTCCAGGTTGATGATGTGAACCTTGTTACGTGCACCAAAGATGAATGGCTTCATTTTTGGGTTCCAGTAACGGGTCTGGTGACCGAAGTGAACACCAGCCTGGAGCATGTCGCGCATGGAAACAGTTGCCATGATAAAACCTCTAAAGTTTGATTGGGGTTGGGCCTCCATGTATCCCATACGACCGACCTCTTTCAAGGCACCCCGGCGTATGTGTCGATACATGTGTGTTTTATTACACATAATGAGAGTTATGCGTTTCCTGCTGACCGAAACAGCCATACAGAGAATCGTCGGCGCGCTTTATACCACAAACCGCCATGGGACGCCAATAAATCATCACTGATAAGCGCCAGCGCGTTCTCTATTTGGCAGCCCATTTACTGGCTGCTAACATGACAGCACAGACCTTATTATTGTCGAAAATTTCGACAACCGCGGATTAATTTAATGGCAATTTCAATCAAAACCCCTGAAGAAATCGAAAAAATGCGCGTCGCGGGCCGACTGGCCGCCGAAGTGCTGGAGATGATCGAGCCTCATGTTCAACCGGGTGTCACCACCGGCGAGCTGGACCGTATCTGCCACGAACACATCACGCAGAAGCAGCAGGCCGTCTCTGCCTGCCTTGGCTATCACGGTTTTCCGAAATCAGTCTGCATCTCGGTGAATGAAGTGGTTTGTCACGGGATTCCCAGTGACGATCGCCCTCTGAAAGATGGCGATATCGTCAATATCGATGTCACCGTCATTAAAGATGAGTACCACGGTGATACCTCAAAGATGTTTATTGTTGGTAAACCCACTATTCAGGGTGAGCGCCTGTGCCGCGTCACGCAGGAGAGCCTCTATCTTTCCCTGCGTCTGATTAAGCCCGGCATCCGCCTGCGCGAGTTGGGTCGTGCCATTCAGAAGTATGTTGAAGCAAACGACTTCTCTGTCGTACGCGAATATTGCGGTCACGGCATCGGCAAGGGGTTCCACGAAGAGCCTCAGGTATTGCATTACGATGCCGATGATAGCGGCGTCGTGTTACAGGCGGGTATGACCTTTACAGTAGAACCGATGGTCAATGCCGGGGATTACCGCATCCGCACCATGAAAGATGGCTGGACGGTAAAAACCAAAGATCGCAGCTTGTCCGCGCAGTATGAGCATACTATTGTGGTGACGGAAAACGGCTGTGAGATTTTAACCCTGCGCAAAGACGACACGCTGCCCGCTGTGCTCGTCGCCGAAGGGTAATTCCCCCAAAACAGATCAAGCCGGCGCTGAGCCGGCTTTTTTTTGGCTAAAAAAGAGAAGAGCTGCATGAGCGTGAGTCTGTCGGAAGATGTGAAAAACGGTCTGGTTGATTCGCCAGCCGAATGGGGTGACGACCAGCTGACCCGCGACATTCTGAAGCCGAGGCTGGAGCTGTTTCAGCAACATCTGGCTGCCGCGTTTGATGCCGGTGAACCCGTTGAGCCGCTGATCGATGCCCGCACGCTGTTTATTGATCGGCTGCTGCGTCGCCTGTGGCGCTTCTTTGGCTTTGATGAAATGCCGTCTACCGCGCTGGTCGCCGTTGGCGGCTATGGCCGTGCCGAACTGCATCCGCTCTCTGATATCGATGTTCTGATCCTCAGCCGCCAGCCGCTGGATGAACAGGCTGCGCAACGCACCAGCGATCTCTTAACGCTGATGTGGGATCTTAAACTGGAAGTGGGCCACAGCGTCCGCACGCTGGAAGAGTGTCTGCTGGAGGGATTGTCTGATCTGACCGTCGCCACCAACCTGATCGAATCACGGATGCTGACTGGCGATGTGGCGCTGTTTCTGGAACTGCAGAAAAATATCTTCAGCGACGGTTTCTGGCCCTCATCCCGCTTTTTCGCCGCCAAAATTGATGAGCAGCAGGAGCGCCACAAGCGTTATCACGGCACCAGTTATAACCTCGAGCCCGATATCAAAAGCAGTCCCGGTGGCCTGCGAGACATCCATACGCTGCAGTGGGTTGCCCGACGCCATTTTGGTGCCACTACCCTGGATGAGATGGTCGGCTTTGGTTTCCTCACTGACGCTGAGCGCAGCGAACTCAACGAATGTCAGGAGTTTCTCTGGCGCATCCGCTTTGCCCTGCATCTTTCCCTCCCCCGCTACGATAACCGCCTGCTATTCGATCGCCAGCTCAGTGTGGCGCAGCGCCTGAATTACCAGGGCGAAGGCAATGAGCCGGTCGAACGCATGATGAAGGATTTCTATCGGGTCACACGGCGTATCGGTGAACTGAACCAGATGCTGCTGCAGCTGTTTGATGAGGCGATTCTGGCGCTCTCCACCAGTGAAAAACCCAGGCCTATCGACGACGATTTCCAGCTGCGGGGTGATTTGATCGACCTGCGCGACGAAACGCTGTTCACCCGCGAGCCGCAGGCGATTCTGCGTATGTTCTACGTGATGGTACGTAACGACAGTATCAAAGGGATCTACTCCACCACCCTGCGTCACCTGCGCCATGCACGTCGACATCTTAAACAGCCGCTGTGTCAGATTCCGGAAGCGCGACGCACGTTTATGTCAATTCTGCGCCATCCCGGCGCGGTGAGCCGGGCGCTGGTGCCGATGCATCGTCATAGCGTGCTGTGGGCCTATACACCGCTGTGGGGGCATATCGTCGGACAGATGCAGTTTGATCTGTTCCATGCCTACACCGTGGATGAGCATACTATTCGTGTCCTGCAGAAGCTGGAAAGCTTCGCCAATGAAGCCACCCGTCCTCAGCATCCACTGTGTGTCGAGTTATGGCCACGCCTGCCGCAGCAGGAGCTGTTACTGATGGCTGCGCTGCTGCATGACATTGCCAAAGGGCGCGGCGGCGATCACTCTATTCTTGGCGCGCAGGATGCGCTTGAGTTCGCTGAAATGCATGGCCTTAACTCGCGTGAAACTCAACTGGTGGCCTGGCTGGTTCGTCATCACCTGCTGATGTCTGTCACGGCGCAGCGTCGCGATATTCAGGATCCGACGGTGATCCAGCAGTTTGCTGAGGTGATGCAGAATGAGAACCGGCTGCGCTATCTGGTTTGTCTGACCGTGGCCGATATCTGCGCCACCAATGAAAGTCTGTGGAACAGCTGGAAGCAGAGCCTGTTACGCGAGCTGTTTTTCGCCACCGAGAAGCAGTTACGACGCGGTATGGAAAACAGTCCGGATTTGCGGGAGCGGGTGCGTCATCATCGCCTGCAGGCACTGGCACTGCTGCGGATGGATAATATTGATGAAGAGCGTCTGCACCAGATCTGGAATCGTTGCCGCGCGGACTACTTCCTGCGCCATACGCCGAATCAGATTGCGTGGCATGCCCGCCACCTGCTGGTTCACGATCTGAAAAAACCGCTGGTGCTGGTCAGCCCGCAGGCCACCCGTGGCGGGACCGAAATTTTTATCTGGAGTCCCGATCGGCCTCATCTGTTTGCTGCTGTGGCCGGTGAACTCGACCGTCGTAACCTCAGCGTTCACGACGCGCAAATCTTCACCAGCCGGGACGGCATGGCAATGGATACCTTTATTGTGCTGGAACCGGATGGCAGCCCGCTCTCCCCCGATCGCCATCCGATGATCATTCAGGCGCTGGAACAGGCAATCACTCAGTCAGATTGGGTGCCGCCGCGTACCCGTCGTCCGTCGGCCAAACTGCGGCATTTCAGCGTGGATACCGAAGTGAACTTTCTGCCAACGCACACTGACCGTCGCAGCTACCTGGAACTGGTGGCGCTGGATCAGCCAGGCCTGCTGGCGCGGGTCGGCGAAGTCTTTGCCGATCTGGGTGTCTCACTGCACGGTGCACGCATCAGCACCATCGGCGAGCGGGTCGAAGATTTATTTATTCTGGCCAACAGCGAACGTCAGGCACTGGATGAAGAAATGCGCAAAGCGTTGCAACAACGGTTGACAGAGGCCCTTAATCCAAACGATAAAGTGTGACCAGATTCAATTTGTAGACATTACTCTATTTACTTGTGTCGGGCTGTTGTCCGGCACCGCACATGACAGATCAGGAAAAAAATATGCAACAGTTACAGAGCGTTATTGAATCCGCCTTCGAACGTCGCGCTGACATTACCCCTGCCAGCGTCGACAGCGAAACCCGCGATGCAATCAACCAGGTTATCTCCCTGCTGGACAGCGGTGAGCTGCGCGTTGCTGAGAAGATCGACGGCGAGTGGGTAACGCATCAGTGGCTGAAGAAAGCAGTGCTGCTCTCTTTCCGCATTAATGACAATCAGGTAATGGAAGGTTCAGAAACCCGCTTCTACGACAAAGTCCCGATGAAATTTGCTGGCTGGGATGAAGCGCGTTTCAAAGAAGCGGGTTTCCGCGTCGTGCCGCCTGCAGCTGTTCGTCAGGGTGCTTATATCGCCCGCAACACGGTCCTGATGCCTTCTTACGTCAACATCGGCGCCTTCGTGGATGAAGGCACTATGGTGGACACCTGGGCGACTGTCGGCTCCTGTGCGCAGATTGGTAAAAACGTTCACCTTTCTGGCGGCGTGGGTATCGGTGGTGTGCTGGAACCGTTGCAGGCAAACCCGACCATTATCGAAGACAACTGCTTCATCGGTGCACGCTCTGAAATCGTTGAAGGCGTGATTGTTGAAGCAGGCTCAGTGATCTCAATGGGCGTTTACATCGGTCAGAGCACCAAAATCTATGACCGCGAAACCGGTGAAGTCCACTACGGCCGTGTTCCTGCCGGTTCCGTCGTGGTCTCAGGTAACCTGCCGTCTAAAGATGGCAGCTACAGCCTCTACTGTGCCGTGATCGTGAAGAAAGTGGATGCGAAGACGCTGGGTAAAACCGGCATTAACGAACTGCTGCGCACCATCGACTGAGTAAAATGACGGGCTGGAAAGCAGCCCGTCATCTTTTCTTTACAGCTATTCCTGAACAACATGCTTCGCGTCGCGAATTAACTGGTGCGTTTAGTTTTCATCCAGGTCATAATCCGCGCCAGTTAAATCCTGTCGCGCAATGTTCATCCCGCTTATTTATGTCTACAGTTGACGGACGTCATGAACAAGTCTGCGCGCTTCTCACTTTTGATGGAAACAACGCTATGTATGACAATCTGAAAAGCTTAGGTATCAGTAACCCGGACGACATTGACCGCTACAGCCTGCGTCAGGAAGCCAACAACGACATTCTGAAGATTTACTTCCGCAAAGATAAAGGCGAGTTTTTCGCAAAGAGCGTCAAATTCAAATATCCGCGTCAGCGCAAAACTGTTGTTGCCGATCACGCAACCCAGGGCTACAAAGAAGTTCAGGAAATCAGCCCGAATCTGCGTTATGTCATCGATGAACTGGACCAGATTTGCCAGCGTGACCAGGTTGAAGTGGATCTGAAACGCAAAATTCTGGATGACCTGCGTCACCTGGAAAGCGTGGTTTCCCACAAGATCACTGAAATTGAATCGGATCTGGAAAAATTAACCCGTAACAGCCGTTAATTTTTTGTCCGACGAGAGAGGCCAGCTTTGCTGGCCTTTTTTATGCCCTGAATTCGGCTCCTATCCCTGCTCATCCAGCTGTAAAGCCACATAGAGCAACAGCCTGTCATCGAAATGGCCAAGATTCAGTCCGGTGAGTTCAGAAATCCGGTTTAGCCGATATTCCAGCGTATTGCGATGAATGAACAGCGCACGCGCGGTGGCGCTTGGCTGGACATTATGGGTGAACCACGCGATTAACGTGCGTCGCAGCAAGCCGTTGTTATCCATGCTCTTAAGCTTCGCCAGTGGCCGGGCCAGTTCGTTGGCCTGCCAGCCGCCACGCAGGCTGTCGAGCAGCACCGGCAACACCAGATCCTGATAAAAATAGCTGCGTAACTCGGGCATACGTTGCTTGCCCACCATCATTGTGGTGCGTGCGGTCCGGTAAGAGCGTGCAATGCTGCCAGGCCCGGTAAAGAAGTTGCCCAGTGCGATACGCATCCGTAAATGTCCGCTCTCTTTCATCCGCTGCAGTAACTGTTCCACGCGGCGGCGATGATCCTCCTGGTCGTAGCGTCCATGTCCATTCAGTGCGGGCTTCAGCACCACCATTTCGGTCAGCGACACAATAGCGATCAGATTATCGCGCTCCGGCGTGGTCAGCAGCGTTTGCAGCTGCTGTAATTCTGACATCGCGCTGTCGACGCCGAGCTGACCGCTGTCCACTTCCAGCACGGCGACCACACGCGGCTGATTGAGATCGATGCCCAACCGCTGTGCCCATTCAGTCAGTTGTGGCGACAGGGTATCGCTGCGGATCAGGTTCAGCACCAGCTCTTCACGCAGACGGCTGTCCTGCGCCAGCATATGCAGCAATCGCGCCTGTTCCAGCATCATCTCTGCGGTCATGCAGACCAGTTCGCCATAATGTCGCAGCGCCAGTGGCTCGCCCGTCAGCCCAATGACCCCGACAATGTCACCGTCGATGCGCAGCGGCAGATTAATGCCGGGCCGCACACCATGAAGATGTTTAGCCACCGCCTCATCAATATCGACAACACGCCCCTGAGAGAGCACCAGCAACGCACCTTCGTGCAACTCCCCAATACGCTCCCGGTCACCGCTGCCGATGATCCGGCCCCGCGCATCCATCACGTTGACATTACTGTCAATAATTTTCATGGTGCGTGCCACGATATCCTGCGCCAGCCGGGCATCAAGGTGATAGGTAGCCATCCATTACTCCTGGAAAAGAGGGTGAGAAACAGAATACGCATGGGTTGCGCACAGAGCATTGTGCAACTGCACAGAGCCGGGCAATCATTTACCGAATTTGCGGAGAGCATCACACTCTGGCGGCGCGGAAGGCGGCCATAAAAAAGGCGGACCGCAGTCCGCCTCATGAACAGTTGTTATACCGTTACTGCATCAGCAGATAGATGCTGCTGTCACCACGTTTCACATTCAGCGCCAGAACGGCTGGTTTGGTGTCGAGGACTTTTCGCAGCTCACCGAGGTTGGTTACCGGCTGCTGGTTAACTCCCTGGATCACGTCACCCTTTTTCAGGCCGATACGCGCTGCGGCGCTGCCGGGTTTCACATTATCCACGCGAACACCTTTATCACCGGTTTCAACATTGCTGAGGTCAGCCCCTTCAATGCCGTTGTAAATGGTGGCGGACTGCACTTTCGCCTGGCTGCTCTGCTGCAAGGTAACCGAGACATCAACGGGTTTGCCGTCGCGCAGCAGGCCCAGTTTCAGTGTGGTGCCAACCGGCAGCGAACCCACTTCCGCACGCAGAGAAGCAAAGCTGCTCAGCGGTTTGCCATTCATTGAAACAATCACGTCACCCGCTTTAATACCCGCTTTAGCCGCCGCAGAGTCTGGCAGCACCTGGCTGACAAAGGCACCACGCTGTGCATCAACCTTCATCGCTTTTGCCAGCTCGGAGTTCAGTTCAGTCCCCTGCACGCCCAGCTCGCCACGTTTCACCTGACCAAACTCAACCATCTGAGCCGTCAGGTTTTTAACCATGTTGCTTGGGATAGCAAAGCCGATACCGATGTTGCCGCCATCCGGCGCCAGAATAGCGGTGTTAATCCCTATCAGTTCACCATTAAGGTTAACCAGCGCACCACCGGAGTTACCCCGGTTAATTGCCGCATCCGTCTGGATAAAGTTTTCGTAGTTTTCCACGTTCAGGCCACTGCGTCCCAGCGCCGAGACGATCCCGGAGGTGACGGTCTCACCCAGACCATACGGGTTGCCGATCGCCACGGTGTAGTCACCGACGCGCAGGCTGTCGGAGTCAGCGATTTTCACAGCAGTCAGATTTTTAGCGTCCTTCAGCTGAATCAGTGCAATGTCAGAGCTGGGATCTTTACCAATGACTTTGGCGTCATAATGACGACCATCGCTGAGCTGCACCTGAATTTTAGTGGCGTTGTTCACCACGTGGTTGTTCGTCACCACATAGCCTTTTTCAGCGTTGATGATGACGCCCGACCCAAGAGCCCGGAATTTTTCCTGCTGGGTATCAGGGCCTGGCGCGCCACCGTTACCCCCCGCGCCGTCACCGCTCTGACACATGGGTGATCCCTGGAACGGAGAACCGTCCTGGCAGAAGGGCGAGTTGTCGCCAAAGAATTGCTGAAACTGCTGCGGCATGCGCGGGGTTTTCACGGTGGTGGTACCCTCAACGCTGATACTGACCACAGACGGCATTACCTTTTCCAGCATAGGCGCCAGGCTAGGGAGTTGCTGGCTATCGGAAGAGGCCGTTTGCGCAGCAAAAACAGTAACTGGGGCGAGCGCCATGCTCAGGCTCAACGCCAGCGCACTTAACACTAAAGTCTTTTTTTTCATTTTCATTTCTCGATAAGATTACTGTTCAGACCATTGCTGTGGTCGAAAGGTGAGATAAATGTTTTAGCGCGAAATTCCTTTAAAAGTTTAAGTCAAAGGTAAAAATTTATTCGCGGCCTTTACAAACGCCGGCTTATTCTACAGCCATCAGTCGGCGATACTCATCCCAGGCATAGAGATCGGTCATTCCACTGATATAATCCTGAATAAGCCGGAAGCGATAATAACGTTCCCACAGCAGCCGCTGATATTTATGCTCTACCACAAGGGTACGCATCTTTTGCAAATAGGCTTTACGGTGTTTACCAGAAAGCTTATGAAAAAGCCGGGTTTCAATCGGATGCTGACGCAGGAAGTCTTCATTTATCAGCGTGGTGAAAGCCTCATAGTTCAGGCGCATCAGCGGCTGATAGATCTCCAGCAGCCCTTTGATTACGCGGTATCCCTGCAACTCCAGCTGCTCGACTTCAGAGTGATTAAAGACCTGCTGGCGCGCAACAGTTTTAAACAGTTGCAGTAACCGGCCCTCTTCACCCTCATCTTCCAGCAGCGCGTGATTGAAACTGCCATCGAATATAGCAGGCAGATTATCAACGAAACGTTTCACGGCATAACTTACCAGCACGCTCTGAACATTTACGCGTAATGACATAAAAAATTGATCGCTGCGGCTTCGCCGTTTTTTACTGCAGGCTTCGCGCCAGGCTTCACCAATAGTCCGGCTGAAGGCGTCATTATTTTTAACCGGCCCCCAGGCTTTATTGAGAAACTCAAACAAACTCTCAACATTAAAGATATCTTTTTCTACAGCGTCGTCCAAATCGGCAATACAATAGGAGATATCATCCGCCGCTTCCATTATATAGGTAAGCGGAAAGCGATGGTGTTCTTCCATATTGGTGGCAGCACGTAAATCCGCAATATACTCCTGCTCAGAGAGATAAAAGCCGGGTTTCTTCATTAAGACGCTAAATTCGGCAGGTTTTTCACCCTGCCACCAGGCGGGTGCGGTATATTTCAGGATGCAGGCGACCTGAGAATAACTGAGATTGAGTTGCAGCAGCGTATGCACCATACGAATGGCCTGCGCATTGCCCTCAAAATGGCAGAGGTCCTGGCGGATCATGGCATTCAGCTGATCAAAAGCCTTCCGCTGTTCTTCTCCTTCAACGCCCGCTACCAGCGGATCCACCAGTTCGGCAGAGAGGTTCTCTTCAAACCAGTCGTTAATGGCGGCCTCGCCAAAATGGCCAAACGGCGGATTACCGACGTCATGCAGCAGACACGCCATCTCGATCAGACTTTCAAACGCGCCTTCCATCTCATCCAGTCCATACTGCGCCAGCCCGCCCTGCATCTTCAGGGTTTGCAGAATCTCTTTGGTGATGTAGCGCCCGGTTTGCTGCACCTCCAGCGAGTGCGTCAGGCGGGAGCGAACGGCGGCGTTGCGCTCCAGTGGAAAGACCTGCGTTTTCTGCTGCAGACGCCGGATAGCGGCCGAGTTGATAATTCGTCCACGGTCGCTCTCAAAATGGCGGGTAATGTAATATTCACCTTCCGGATCTTTTCGGCTGTTATAAGGGCGTGAGAAGCTGATCTTCTTCCTGAAATTGATCGCCGACATGAATTACCCCTGACTTTTTCGTGAATTAATCCCCTGAATGCCATGGTAGACTATGCCCTAAATTTTGATTCTTTACATTAGCGGAACTCACTATGAAAGCAGGCATTATTGGCGCGATGGAGCAGGAAGTCACACTGCTGCGTGACAAAATTGAAAACCGTCAAACGCTGACACTGGCGGGTTGTGAAATCTATACCGGCACCCTGCAGGGCGTTGAAGTGGCACTGCTGAAATCGGGCATTGGTAAAACCTCTGCCGCGCTGGGTACCACGCTGCTGCTGCAGCTCTGCAAGCCGGATGTGGTGATCAACACCGGGTCGGCAGGCGGTTTAGCACCGTCACTGAGCGTCGGCGATATCGTGGTATCAGATGAAGTGCGTTATCACGATGCTGACGTCACCGCTTTTGGTTATGAGCCAGGCCAGATGGCGGGTTGCCCTGCTGCGTTTGTGGCAGACAGCAAGCTTATCGCGGCTGCCGAAGCCTGCATTAAGCAGCTGGACCTGAATGCTGTACGCGGTCTGGTGGTAAGCGGTGATGCCTTTATCAATGGCGCTGAGCCGCTGGCGCGCATTCGTAGTCTGTTCCCGCAGGCGATTGCGGTTGAGATGGAAGCGACCGCTATCGGTCACGTCTGTCATCAGTTCCAGGTGCCGTTTGTGGTGGTCCGCGCGATTTCAGACGTGGCCGATAAAGAATCGCACCTGAGCTTTGATGAATTCCTGAGCGTTGCAGCGACGCAATCGTCGCTGATGGTGGAGAACCTGCTGGCGCATCTGGCGCGTGGCTAAAACGCTGCTGTTCTGCTGGCTGCTGCTATTAAGCGGCAGCCTGCTCGCTTCCCCACCGCGTGTTATCACCCTCGCTCCACACCTTACCGAACTCGCCTTTGCTGCCGGGATTACGCCGATCGCAGTCAGCGCCTGGTCCGACTATCCGCCGCAGGCGAAACAGATTGAACAGGTCGCCAACTGGCAGGGCATCAAAGCCGAGCGTATTCTGCAGCTCAAGCCGGATCTGGTCCTGGCCTGGCGCGGCGGTAATCCGCAGCGGCAGATTGAGCAGTTGCAGCAGCTCGGCGTACCCATTAAATGGATTGATCCACTGACACTGGATGAGATGTTCACGGCACTGGCCGATCTGGGCCGCTGGAGTCCCAGGCCAGAGCAGGCCGCCAGCGCGGCCAGAGCGCTACGACAGCAGGCAGCGGCGCTGCGACAGCGCTATACTCATCTGACTGCGGTTCCGCTTTTTTTGCAGTTTGGTCAGCAGCCGCTTTTTACCGCCGCCAGAGCCACGCTGCAAAATGAAGTTATTACGTTATGTGGTGGCAGGAATATTTTTGCTGACAGCCGCGTCAGCTGGCCGCAGGTCAGCCGTGAGCAGGTGCTGATGCGCCATCCTCAGGCCGTAGTTATAGCCGGAGGTGCACAGCAGGCGGAGAACATTCGTGCTTTCTGGCGGCCACAGCTCACGGTGCCGGTGATCGCCATTAACGAGGACTGGTTAAGCCGGCCGGGTCCGCGGCTGCTGCTGGCGGCGCAGCAACTCTGTTCCGCGTTGCATCCCGCACAATAAGTCCACGCATCGATTAAAGAAACAGCCTTTTTTGCCGTTAATCAATACCAGAGACGAGCGGGCCACGTATGCTCGCCGTCCTTTTAGCGCCGCGGCGCTTTTTAAAACACCAGGAACCTTATATGACCAGAGCACTGCTGCTGGCCATAGGGCTTTTGATCACCGGATCTGCTTTTGCGGGATCGATAAATGGCTCTATAGGCGCCAGGCTTGTCATCTATTCACGCTGTGAAATCAACACGGCTAACGGTCCGCTTTTGCCGCAAATCAACTGTGGCAGACAGGCAAGCGCGCAGCCACGCGTAACCCAAAGTCAGATTCAATCGCAGGGAAGCCTGAAGCAGAGTAACCGGCTGGTCACAATAGAGTGGTAAATGAGGCCGTCGGAGTGACGGCCTGCGCGATCAGATACTGAAGGATGAGCCACAGCCACAGGTGGTTTTGGCATTCGGGTTGGTCACGATAAAGCGCGATCCTTCCAGGCCTTCCGTATAATCAACCGAACCGCCCACCAGATATTGCAGGCTCATTGGATCAACGACCAGTGAGACGCCCTGCTTTTCAATTGTCATATCGCCATCGTTCAGCTGGTCGTCAAACGTAAAGCCATACTGGAAACCACTGCAACCGCCACCGGTGATATAGACGCGAAGTTTCAGCGCCGGGTTCTCTTCGTCGGCAATCAGGTTTTTCACCTTGGTGGCTGCGGCGTCGGTAAACTGCAACGGCAGTGCTACTACTTCATCACTCATGTTTTACTCCGGTAAACGCCCAGGTCAGAAAACGACCTTAATAACGCTATTATCAGTCAGCACCTCAGCGCAATCAAGCTCTGCCCTTCGCACTCTGTGCCGCTTTCCCCTCCGTTCAGGACGCTGTGGGTGAATCCACCTTTCGTCTGCTGCTGCTCTTCCGTAGAATGGCGCAATATTTTTCTGAAACGCTGGAGCCGAAAATGAGTAAGTCCGAACAACTGTTTGCCGAGGCACAACGCCTGATTCCGGGTGGGGTAAACTCGCCAGTACGCGCATTTACCGGTGTGGGTGGCGTTCCACTGTTTATTGAACATGCTGATGGTGCGTATCTGTATGACGCTGATGGCAAAGCCTATATCGACTATGTCGGCTCATGGGGACCGATGGTGCTGGGCCATAACAACGCGGCGATCCGTAATGCGGTGATCGAAGCAGCCCAGCGCGGCCTGAGCTTTGGCGCACCGACCGAAATGGAAGTGACCATGGCGCAGCTGGTGTGTGAGCTGGTGCCGAGCATGGAGATGGTGCGGATGGTTAACTCCGGTACCGAAGCGACCATGAGCGCAATCCGTCTGGCTCGAGGCTTTACCGGCCGCGATAAAATTATTAAGTTTGAAGGCTGCTATCACGGCCATGCCGATCATTTGCTGGTGAAAGCCGGTTCCGGTGCCCTGACGCTGGGTCAGCCAAACTCGCCGGGCGTACCAGCAGATTTCGCTAAACATACCCTGACCTGCACTTTCAACGATCTCGACTCCGTGCGCAGCGCCTTCGAGCAATATCCTGATGCCATCGCTGCCATCATCGTTGAGCCGGTTGCCGGTAATATGAACTGCATCCCGCCGCAGCCAGAATTCCTGCCGGGCCTGCGCGCGCTCTGCGATGAGTTCGGCGCACTGCTGATTATCGATGAAGTGATGACCGGCTTCCGTGTGGCGCTGGGTGGCGCGCAGGCTCACTACAATGTGCGTCCTGACCTGACCTGCCTCGGAAAAATTATCGGTGGCGGGATGCCAGTCGGTGCATTCGGTGGCCGTCGCGACGTGATGGCTGCACTGGCGCCGACCGGCCCGGTTTATCAGGCAGGAACGCTCTCCGGTAACCCGATCGCGATGGCTGCCGGTTTTGCCTGCCTGACGCAGATCGCGCAGCCGGGCACGCACGAGAAGCTCGATACCCTGACCCGCAAGCTGGCAGAGGGTCTGCGCGAAGCCGCACAACAGCAAAATATTCCGCTGGTGATTAACCATGTTGGCGGGATGTTTGGCCTGTTCTTCACTGATGCTGACAGCGTGACCTGTTACGCCGATGTGACCCGCTGCGATGTGGAACGCTTTAAAACCTTCTTCCATCTGATGCTGGAGGAAGGCGTTTACTTTGCGCCATCAGCTTATGAAGCGGGCTTCATGTCACTGGCGCACAGCGAAGAGGATATTCAGCGCACGGTTGATGCCGCGCGTCGTTGTTTCGCGAAGCTGTAATTTCGGTAACGTTAAAGATGAAGACCGGCTTGCGCTGGTCTTTTTTTTAACCTGAACGACGCAGCAACCAGATAAAGTAAGGTGCACCTAAAAATGTCGCCATCAGCCCGGCAGGAATTTGATCCGGGAATGCCAGCATCCGCCCGCACCAGTCAGCCAGCACCATCAGTCCCGCCCCCAGTAATCCCGACAGCAGCAGTTGCGGCAAGGCACGCCGGAATCCCAACATGCGCGCCATGTGCGGCGCCATTAATCCAACAAAACTCAGCGGACCAATAGTCAGCGTTGCACTGGCGGTCAGCGCGGCTGCCAGCAGCAGCAGACTCAGCCGCGCGGGCGTTAATGCCATGCCGGCCGAGCGTGCGGTAGCACTTCCCAGCGGCAGCAGCGTCAGCCAGCGGCTCGCCAGTGGTGCCAGCGAGACCAGCAGCAGCGCACAGAGTGCGCTCTGGATCGCCTGACTGCCGCTGATGTTATAGGTTGAGCCGGAGATCCAGCTCAGCAGCCCGCCCATGCGGGGATCGCCACTTGCCAGCAGCAGCATCAGCAGGGTGACAAAGGCGCTGTTAAGCGCCATACCCGCCAGCAGCATTCTCTCAGGTGAGAAGCCGCCACGACTGGCTACCGCCATGATCACCAGCAGCGTCAGCGCGGCCCCCATCGCACCGGCGGGCAGCAGCCATGCCATCGCATCGCCCGGCACTAAGAACATCATGACGACGACGCCACAGGCGGCACCTGAACTGATGCCCAGCACTTCCGGGCTGGCCATAGGATTACCGGTCAGCCGCTGGATCAGGCTCCCCGCCACGCCCAGCATCAGGCCGGTCACCAGCGCAGCCAGCACGCGCGGTGCACGCCACGGAAGCAAAGAGTGCAGCATCTCGCCCGATGACCCGACCCAGCCCAGCGCATCACGCCCAAACGCCAGCGCACCCCACACCAGCAGGGCAAGCACCGCGAGACCCGTCAGCGTCCAGCGCAACAGGTTTTGTCGCTCGGCGGGTACGTTGTCGCCCTGATTCAGGGCGGGCGGCACTGAACCCGTACGCAGTCGCGGCAGCAGCCACAACAAAATGGGTACACCGAGCAGTGCCGTGGCCGTTCCGGTCGGGATATCGCGCCAGTGTGCGCTAAGCCATAACACGCAACTGTCGGCCAGCCACAGTAGCAGCGCGCCGGTAAGCGGTGCCAGCAGCATCCGGCTGAGGAGCCGTCGACCACCCAGCAGCTTCGCCAGCAGCGGCGCAAACAGTCCGATAAAACCGATGATACCGGCGACATTCACCAGCTGTGCACTAAGCAGGATTGCCAGCCCGAGGCCACCGATACGCGCCACCGAGAGCGCCAGCCCCAGATTTTTTGCTACACCATCATCCAGCCCCATCAGTGTCAGCGGACGCAGCAGCGCCAGCGCCAGCAGAAACGCCAGCAGCAGGCGCGGCCAGAGCTGCTGCACATTTTCCCAGCTCATCTGATTCAGCGCGCCGGTGCTCCACAGAAACATGTTCTGCAGCTGATCGTGATTGAAGATAGCGAAGATTTGATTTACCGCACCGCTGTAGAAGCTCAGCACCAGCCCGGCCAGAATCAGCGTCACCGGCGACAGACGTTTGCCCCAGGCCACACCAAACACCAGCGCGGCCACCAGCAACGCTCCGCCAAGCGCGGCAAACTGCTGTGTCAGCGCGCCGCCCGGCAGATGCCACAGCGTCGCCACGGTAATGCCCAGCTGTGCGCCGGAAGAGACACCCAGCGTGGTGGGTTCGGCCAGCGGGTTCCGCAATATCTGCTGAAACAGCAGACCGGCAAGCCCCAGCCCGGCGCCCACCAGCAGCGCCAGCGCCGTGCGCGGCAGCAGGCTGTAGTGAAACACCATCTGCGGCAGGCTATCGACCGTCGGTGACCAGAATGCCTGCCACCACTCATGCTGCGGCAGCGCATGGTGCAGATTAACCAGCGTCAGGCTGAGTGAGAGCAGAAACAGCAGGCTGAGGAGACCTGCGGGAAACAGAGCATGGCGCATCAGTGCGTCTCCAGCGCGCGTTCCAGCACGCGAACAAAGTGCAGCGCCGAAAGCGTAGCACCGTAATACCAGACTGCAGGGACGCGCTGAAAGCGTCCGGTGCGAACAAACGGCATGGCCTGCCACAACGGGCTGCGCATCAACTGCTGCATCTCTGCGTCATTGTCATGATCAAAACAGATGACATCCACATTTCCAGCCTGCGCCAGCTGCTCGATGCCGATTACCGCGCTACCCCAGAAATTTGTTTCGCCCTGCCAGCCATTTTTCAGGCCCAGCAGCGTCATTACTTCCAGGAACAGACTGTTTTTACCAAAGGTGATGGCGTGACGGCTGTCGAGCAGCGACATCAGCAGAATCGTGCGTCCGGCATAGGGCGCCAGCCGCTGACGCGCCTGTGCCAGTTGCGCATCGACCTCGCGCAGATGTTGCTCAGCGCGATCGCGTAATCCAAGTCTCGCCGCCAGCTTACGCAGCGATGCCCGCGCGGCGGTGAAGGGTTTCCCGTCGCCGCTGTGAAGGTCAAAGCCCATGATCGGTGCGATGCGTGTAAGTTTCTCTTCAGGCGGGCCATAGCCATTTGAACAGAGGATCAGCGACGGCTGCATTTGTGCCATCAGCTCAAGATTAGGTTCGGTGCGCAGACCCACATCGATCACGTCCGCAGGCAGCGGTGGTTCACCGACCCAGATATTGTAGTTGTGCAGATCAGCCACGCCCCAGGGCGTAACGCCCAGAGCGATCAACAGTTCGGTGGGAAGCCACTCCAGTGCAATAATCCGGCCCGGATTGGGCGTGGCAGCACGCAGGGGAAGTGCACAAAACAGTGGCGAGGCCGCGAGTGCCAGCAACAGTCGGCGGCGATAAAGATCGGGCATCATCCTTTCCTTAACAAACAAAACTGACCGGCGCGCCGCCCTGCGGATGCGGTAAAATGCCCATCGGGATGCCATAGATCGCGCCGAGCACCTCAGGCTGCATAATCGCCTGCGCGTTACCTTCGGCAATCATCGCGCCCTGACGCAGTGCCACCAGATGATCGCAGTAGCGGGCTGCCATATTGATATCGTGCAGCACCGCAATCACGGTTAAGCCGCGCTGCTGGCTCAGATCTTTTATCAGCGCCAGCACCTCAACCTGATGAGCGATATCCAGCGCCGACGTCGGTTCATCCAGCAGCAGACAGCGACTGTTCTGCGCCACCATCATCGCCAGCCAGGCGCGCTGACGCTCACCGCCCGACAGACTGTCCACCAGTCGCCCGGCAAAGGGCTTTAGCCCGACCTGGGCAATCGCATCTTCTACCCTGTCCCGATCGTCCTGCCCGAAACGGCCCAGCGCGCCGTGCCAGGGATAGCGACCAATCGCCACCAGTTCACGCACCGTCATCCCTTCGGCTGCCGGTAACTGCTGCGGCAGATAGGCCACCTCGCGGGCAAACGCTTTGCTGTTCCAGCGCCCGACCGGCTGCTGATTCAGCAGCACCTCTCCGCCGCTGGCCACGTGATGACGGCCCAGCATTTTCAACAGCGTCGACTTACCGGAACCGTTATGACCAATCAGCGCGGTCATTTTGCCAGGTGGAAAGGTCAGCGAGAGGGGCTGAAGGAGAGTTCGGCCGGGCACTTCAAAACTGGCGTTTGCCAGCGTAAAAGTCGCCTCTTCTGCGTGCGGATGCGGCATGGTTATCCCTGTGAACGAACGGGCGCCGAAGCGCCCGGTTAAATCAGAATCTGAAGGTCGCGGTGCCGACAATCTTACGCTCCGCGCCCCAGTAGCAGGCGTATTCCCGGTAGCAGCTGGCGACATACTCGCGGTTGAACAGATTGTTGACGTTAACGCCCACCGTTGAGCCCGGCAGACCGAAACGACCGAGGTCATATTTAAGCGCCGCATCTACCGTGGTGTAACCGGCAACCTTAAAGTTCTGGTTCTGCTCGGTGCCGGTGCTGTAGAGACCCTGGCTCTCGCCGACATAACGCACACCCGCGCCCACTGTCACACCCGACAGGGCTGTCTCGTGGAAGGTGTAGTCACTCCAGAGTGAGGCCATATTTTTAGGGACGCTCACCGGCGTTCGGCCTTTCAGCTGCGTATCTTCGGTATATTCCGCATCGGTATAGGTGTAGGACGCCGTCAGGTTAACGTTGGCATTCAGCGCCGCTTTCGCTTCCAGCTCTACGCCGCGCGACCGGATTTCACCGCTCTGCACGCTGGCAAACGGATGATTGAACGTATCAGGATCGGCCGTCAGGTTTTTGGTTTTAGTCAGTTGAAAAACGGCTGCGGTGAGCACAACCGGACGATCTTTAGGTACGTACTTCACGCCCGCTTCATACTGTTTAGCGCGCGACGGATCGAATGCCTGGCCATCAAAGGTCGATCCGGCATTTGGAATAAAGGCTTCGCTGTAGCTGAAATAAGGCGCGATGCCGTTATCAAACACGTAGTTCAGACCACCACGCCAGGTAAAGGCCTGATCGTTCTGGCGATCAACGGTGTCCGTCACCCGATCGTAAACCGAAGTCATGGCATAGTCGTAGCGGCCGCCCAGTGTCAGCACCCAGCGGTTCCATTCCATTTGATCCTGTGCATAGAGGCCGGTTTGACGCTGCTTGTTGAGGTGCTGATAGGGATTGGCAAATGGCGTGACGCTATTATCGCCATATTGCGGATTTACCGCATTCAGGTTCGATGCCGAGCCAAACTGTGCGTCGATATCATTGCGGGTCCGCTGGAAGTCCACGCCCAGCAACAGCGTATGATCAACCTGACCCGTGGCAAACTTCGCCTGCGCCTGGTTATCCACCGCAAACTGATTGAGCTTCTCTTCTGAAACGGCCGAACCTCGCGTGATCTGCTGCGTCTCCGGCAGGAAACCGTTACCATAAATACTACGGTAATCGGTGCGCAGGTCGGCGTAACGCAGGTTCTGGCGCAGCGTCCAGGTGTCATTGAAGCTATGCTCGGCGTTATAGCCGATCATTTTGGTGGTGCGTGAAATCTTGTTGCTCTGCTCGCCTTCATCGAAGTTGGTCGGCAGTTTATACTGGCTGCCATCGGCACGCGTGATGGGGACGACCGTGCCCTGACGCGGTAGCCAGCCGTAATAGCCGGTTTCGGGTTCGTTCTGGAAATAGGTCAGCAGGTCAACGCGGGTGCGATCGTCGGGACGCCAGCTAAATGCGGGCGCGATGGTGTAGCGCTTCTCTTTGTTCATCGCCTGCTGCGCATCCTGACTGCGCGCCTGGCCGGTCAGGCGATAGCTGTAGACGCCGTCATCATCCAGTGCCCCACCAAAATCAAAGCCGGTCGAAAAGAGATTATCGTTGCCCATCTGGAACTGCACTTCACGCAGAGTTTCCTGGGTCGGACGCTTGCTCACCAGCGAGACCACACCGCCAGGATTGCTTTTGCCGTAGAGTACCGACACCGGACCGCGCAGCAGTTCGGCGCGCTCCAGAAAATAAGGATCGATGGCAAACTCAGAGTAGTTATCCCCCTGCAGTTTCAGGCCATCCATATACTGATTGGTATTAGTTTCGCTGAAGCCGCGAATCGACAACGCATCAATCACATCTGAGCTGCCACGGTTACCGGTCAGTACGCCAGGCGTATAGTTAAATGCCCCTTTCACGCTGGTGACATTGCGCATTTCCATCTCTTCGCGGGTGACCACGGAGACAGACTGCGGATTTTTTTCAATCGGCGTATCGGTTTTCGTACCGGTGGCGCTGCGTTTGGCTGCCACAGTGGGTGCCGGGCCCCAGGCGCTTTCCGCCTCGGCGCCGCTGCCGCCATCCGCTGAAACCACCATCGTCTCCGCCTGTGCGGCGTAAAGTGAGGTGCTCAGACTGAGAGAGATCATGATGCCCAGAAGCGGTCGGGAAAATGTTTTTTTGGTGTCGGCTGCAAAAGTCGTTCGCGCATTCATAAATGTGTCTCAGAAAATAGGCCCTTAAGGGCGAATCGAAACGATAATGATTATTATAACGGATTAGATAATATGCGAACTTCAGCGGACACTGCAAGAAGAAATCCCAGTCGTGACGCCGTTTGGAGGGCGATTGATGCGTATTAATCAGCAACAAAAAAAGGGCGCCGAAGCGCCCTTTTAAACCTGTCTGACTGATTTATTTGCCAAACATATCTTTGATCCAGCCTGCTACGCCGTCGCTGTCTTTCTGCTCCTGCGGTTGCTGGGCCGGTTGTTGTTGCGGCTGCTGCTGTTGCTGCTGTTGATCAAACAGCTGTTGCTGCTGCTGAACCTGCTGCTGCTGTTGCTGACACAGCGCATTCGGATCCAGCGCCCACACCGGCAGAGAACGCCAGGTGCTGCTGCCCGTGCCACAGACAAAGTTACCGGCTGAATCGACATTCATCATCGACACATCCTCCGGTGGCGTCAGCTGCAACGGCATCGGTGCCTGAATGTCGAGGTAACGACGATAAAGCTGCATCGCGCCACTGGCACCATAGAGTTTGGTCGGCTGGTTGTTATCGCGCCCCACCCAGGTGATCGCGACTTCTTTGCCATCAATACCGGCAAACCAGCTGTCGACCAGGTCGTTGGTGGTACCGGTTTTACCGGCCAGATGCGCATTCGGGAAGCGCGCACCCAGTGCACGGGCGGTACCGTGGTCAGCAACCTGCTGCATGGTGTAGAGCGTCAGATAGGCCGCCTGCGCGGGTTCAACCCGTTCTGCCTGCGGATAGCTCTGATAGAGCACGCTACCATCTTCCGCAATCACCGAACGTACTGCAGAGAGCGATGCGCGGTTACCGCCGCTGGCGATTGACTGGAACGCCTGCGCCACTTCAACCGGCGTCAGGTTCATGGCACCCAGCAGCATCGCCGGAACCGGATGCAGCTGATCTTTCGGCACACCCAGCTTGCTCCAGGTATCCACCACCGCATCCAGCCCCAGCGTCATACCGAGGTTAACCGTCGGCACGTTCATGGAGTTGGTCAGCGCATCCACCAGCATCACTTTTCCGCTGAAGCGACGATCGTCGTTCATCGGTTTCCAGACGCTGCCGTTTGGCTGCTTCAGCGCAATCGGCTCATCGGCGATCCAGCTGTTCAGCCGGTAGCTGTTTGGCTGGCTCAGCGCGGTGAGGTAGGTGGCGGGTTTCGCCAGTGAACCAATAGAGCGGCGCGCCTGTAACGCACGGTTGTAACCGGCGTACTGCGGATCGGCACCGCCGACCATGGCGCGGACTTCACCGCTAAAGCGGTCAACCACCACCATCGCGGTTTCCAGATCTTTCAGGCCACGCTGTTTTTTCAGCGTCGGAATACCATCAATAACGGCTTTTTCGGCTGCATCCTGTGACACCGGATCCAGCGTAGTGAAGATTTTCACGCCGGAGAGATCTTTAATCTTATCACCCAGTTTCGCCTGAAGCTCGTTACGCACCATCTGCATAAAGGCAGGCTGCGGCGTGATCACGCCCCCTTTCGGCTGCACGCCCAGCGGACGCGCCGACAGCATGTCATACAGCTCCTGGTCGATCACTTTCTGCTGCTGCAACAGGCGCAGCACCAGGTTGCGTCGTTCCAGCGCCAGTTTCGGGTTACGCCACGGGTTATAGAGCGACGCACCTTTCACCATGCCAACCAGCATCGCCTGCTGATCCAGACTGAGCTCATCCACCGGGCGGCCAAAGTAGTAAAGGCTCGCCAGCGGGAAGCCGCGGATCTGATCACTCCCTGCCTGACCGAGATAGACCTCGTTCAGATAGAGTTCCAGAATGCGATCTTTGCTGTAGCGCGCATCCATGATCACCGCCATATAGGCTTCACGCGCTTTACGCCACAGTGAACGCTCGTTGGTGAGGAACAGGTTCTTCACCAGCTGCTGGGTCAGCGTACTGCCGCCCTGCACCGCTTTCCCGGCCGTGATGTTCGCCAGGAAGGCGCGACCAATGGAGTACGGGCTGATGCCATCGTGCTCATAGAAATGGCGATCTTCGGTAGCGATCAGCGTATCGACCAGCAGATCCGGGAAACCGGCGCGTGGCACAAAGAGACGCTGTTCACCATTCGGCGACTGCAGCATGGTGATCAGGCGTGGATCGAGGCGGAAAAAGCCAAAATCACGGCCGGTTTCGAGGTTTTTAATCTCGCTCAGCTCATCTTTCGTGAAGCTCATGCGCGCGTGGATCTGTCCCTCTTTACTGTCGGGGAAATCAAACGGGCGACGCAGCAGATCGATGGTGTTGCCCTTCACCGAAAACTCGCCAGGGCGGGTAATTCGGGAGACTTCGCGATACTGGGTTCCTTCCAGCAGCGCCACCATTTCACTTTTGTTGTAGGCCATACCCGGTTCCAGGCTGACCATGCGACCATAGACGGTCGCGGGCAGTTGCCACACTTTACCGTCAATACGGCTGCGAATTTCTGAGTCGAGGTAGATGCCCCATGCGACCATGACCACCACAAACACCAGGAACAGTTTAATTAACCATCCCAGCCAACGGCGTTTGCCGCGCGGCGGTTTTCCACCTTTACCTTTACGTGGCACCGGCGCTTCCTCCTCGTCATCATTAAAATCGTCCTGATCGATATCCTGTTCGATATCCCTGCGTCGTCCCCGGCCCGCACTGCTGCGCGGCGGCAACGGTTTACCTTTGCGCCCTATTGGTTCGCGATCGTTCCCAGACATGACTTTTTTTCTCCAGGCAGTGCTTACGGCAGCGCCGCTACTCTAACTGCTTTCTCGCGTGCCGCATGGCAGAACCCTCTGAATTCGATCCAGCGGACTCAACCCTGCGGGGACATTTTTTTGGTTCGCCTTGTTGGCAAGGCATTGGCCGGATCCTCTGGCCAGGGATGTTTAGGATAACGCCCCTTCATCTCTTTCCTGACTTCAGGCCAGGCACCGCGCCAGAACGCCGCCAAATCGCGGGTGATCTGCAATGGGCGCTGGGCGGGCGATAACAGCTCCAGCACCAGCGGAATACGTCCTTCCGCCACGGCAGGATTCGTCGCCTCACCAAACATCTCCTGAATCCTGACCGCCAGCGCGGGCGGCTTGTCCGCATCATAGCGGATCGGCAGCCGGCTTCCGGTCGGCACAGTGTAATGAGTTGGCAGCACAGTATCCAGCCGCTGACGTTGCGACCATGTGAGTAAATGTAAGAGTGCCGTCGTCAGGTTCACCGCCTGCAGGCTGCGGAGATCGCGCACTGCTGACATCTGCGGCAATAGCCACTGTGGCAGGCTCTTAAGCAGGCTCTCATCGTCTGTGGCGGGCCAGCTCTCTTCCGGCAACCACTGCGCCGCACACTGGATGCGCAGGCGCAGCTGTTCGGCATCCGGCGTCCAGCCCAGCACCGACAGACCTTTTTCGGCAATCCAGCGCAACATGGCTGCGTGCAGCACCGCCGGGTCCGGGCGCGCCATCGGCTGGGTCTTCAGTATCAGCGCGCCAATCTGCTCGCGTCTGAACGCGCGCAGTGTGCCTTTCTCTTCGTCCCACTCCACTTCAGTACGGCGCTCAATCAATGCGGGCTGCTGCTGGCACAACGTCTCAATGTCGACCGGTAGCGTCAGCAACATCCGGGCATCCGGCGTGGTACTGCCCTGTAACAGAGCAGGCGCAATCAGCCATTCATTGCGTGTCAGGCCATCCTGCTCATCCAGTCTGGCACCCAGGCCGTTGGCCAGTTGATAACGGCCACTCTGGTCACGTCGCCGCGCCAGCCGATCGCCAAAACCTGCCGCCAGCAAGCCAGCGAAACGATCTTCATCGACCCGTCCGCCACGAATTTTGAGTCGTTGCTGCCACTGCTGCGCGCGTCGCTGCCATGGAGACTGTGGCCGATGCAGGGCATCCCGCAGATCGGCACTGCCGCTACGCGGAGGATCTTCCAGAATCGCCACCAGCAGCGCGGCGCTGGCAACCGCATCCGGTTCATCGCCTGCGGCACAGAGCATAGCAGCCAGTCGGGGATCGCAGCCCAGCTGCGCCATGCGCCGTCCAAGCGTGTTGAGCAGGCCGTTGCTGTCCAGCGCACCCAGGCGAGTCAGCTGCTGTTTTGCGGCATCCAGATTTCTGGCGGGCGGCTGATCCAGCCACTGTAACTGGTGCGGCTCGGTACAGCCCCACTGCAGCAGATCCAGCCACAGCGACGAGAGATCGCTGTTCACAATTTCCGGTTCGCTCTGCGCCGCCGCACGGGATGCCTGCTCCTGCGGTAACAGATGCAGACAGAGTCCCGGCATCAGTCGCCCGGCGCGACCTGCACGCTGGATCATGGATGCCTGGCTGATTCGCTGGGTCTGCAGCCGCGTCACGCCGCTGCGGGCGTCAAACAGAGCCCTGCGCTCAAGCGCGCTGTCGACCACCAGCCGGATCCCCTCAATGGTCAGGCTGGTCTCAGCGATATTGGTGGCAAGCACCACTTTGCGGCGTCCGGCAGCAGCGGGAAGAATCGCCCGGCGCTGCGCCGCCAGCGGCAGTGCCCCATAGAGCGGTGTCAGGTCCACGTCGTCGCTGATGCGTGATTCCAGTTCGCGTTTCACCCGTTCAATTTCCGCCACGCCCGGCAGAAACAGCAGAAGTGATCCGGCTTCATCGCGCAGCAGCTGGGCGACTTCACGCGCGACCGCCTCTTCAAAACGCACGTTCTGATTCAGCGACGCATAACGACGCTCAACCGGATAGCTGCGCCCTTCTGAGACAATCAATGGCGCATCCGGCAGCAGCGCCGCCAGTCGGGCATTATCCAGCGTGGCGGACATCAGCATGATTTTAAGGTCGTCGCGCAGCCCCTGCTGCACATCGAGCAGCAGCGCCAGCGCCAGATCGGCCTGCAGGCTGCGCTCGTGAAACTCATCAAGGATCACCAGCGACACGCCCTCCAGCATCGGATCGTGCTGAAGCATGCGCGTGAGCATGCCTTCGGTCACCACTTCAAGCCGGGTCTGTGGCCCGACGCAGCTTTCGCCACGCATCCTGAACCCCACCGTGGCTCCCGGCTGCTCACCGAGCTGCTCCGCCAGCCGCTGCGCGACATTACGCGCCGCCAGCCGGCGTGGCTCCAGCATAATGATTCGTCCCGGCAAGGCTGCATGCTGTAGTAACTGCAAGGGCAGCCAGGTCGATTTTCCCGCGCCGGTGGGCGCGGCCAGCAGGATTTGAGAGGCGTCACGCAGCGCCGCCAGGATGTCAGGCAGCACCACGCTGACCGGTAAATCGCTCACAGCAAACTCCGCTTCTGCCTGTGCTAAGATGGCGCGCATTGTAGCACGTGATATTTGCCGGAGAGCGCCATGGCGACACAACGCTTATTTTTTGCCATCAGCCTGCCTGACGAGATGCAGCAGCAGCTGGTGCACTGGCGGGCAGACAACTTTCCTGCCGAGGCGGGCCAGCCAGTGGTCGCAGGGAATCTGCATCTGACGCTGGCATTTCTGGGTGAGGTCGCGCCGCAAACCTCACAGCAACTGCAAACGCTGGCTTCCCGCATTATCCAGCCCGGTTTTGATCTCGACCTGGATGATGCCGGACACTGGCCACGTCCGGGCGTGGTCTGGCTGGGTTGCCAGCGCGCACCACGGGGTCTGCTGCAGCTCGCCAGCCTGCTCCGTGCGCAGGCCGCCCGACATGGCTGTTACCAGAGTCCGCAGCCGTTTCATCCGCATATCACGCTGTTACGCCATGCCACTCAGCCGGTTGCGTTACCGCCACGCGGCTTTCACTGGCGTTTTCACGTCTCCACGTTTTCCCTGTTTGCCTCTGAATATTCCCGGGGCCGCACCCGCTATCGCACGCTGGCCAGCTGGCCATTAACGTCTCAGGATCCGCATGCACTTCTCTCCTCCTCTTAAACCTGCACGCCTGATTGCCCGTTACAAACGTTTCCTTGCCGATGTTATGACGCCGGACGGTGAGGTTCTGACGATCCACTGCGCCAACACCGGCGCCATGACGGGCTGTGCTACGCCGGGTGATCGGGTCTGGTATTCCACGTCCGACAGCCTGACCCGCAAATACCCTCATAGCTGGGAGCTGACCGAAACGCAGCAGGGCCACTGGATCTGCGTGAATACCCTGCGCGCTAACCAGCTGGTGGCTGAAGCGCTGGATCAAAACAGGCTGCCCGCGCTGGCCGGGTATTCCCAGCGTCAGGCGGAAGTGAAATATGGCAGTGAAAAAAGCAGAATTGATTTCCTGCTCAAGGCAGATGCCCGGCGCAACTGCTATATTGAGGTGAAATCCGTAACCCTTCTCCATGAAGGAAAAGGTTATTTTCCGGATGCGGTGACGATTCGAGGACAGAAGCACCTGCGTGAACTGGCGACAGTTGCAGCAGAGGGTCATCGGGCCGTTTTGTTGTTTGCCGTTTTGCACTCGGGGATTGAGGACGTTTCCCCGGCACGCCACATTGATGCGGTGTATGCAGAACAACTGGCTCAGGCGCAACAGGAAGGCGTAGAGATTTTAGCATATCAGGCAGACTTATCGGCGGAGGGAATGTTTCTTAAATCGCCGATCAACGTAACCTTGTAATATCTTTTGCAATTTTATGTGTTAAGAATGTTCTGAGCTAAGGGCTGAATACGCTGTTCCTCACAGGCTTGTCAAGGTGTGTTCATGAAGAATTGCCAACCCTGACTGCTTCTGTTATTTATAGCGGCCTGTTTTTTTCCCCAATGGGGGATCGATGTACCCCGCAGACGTTAAATGCAGGCTGGCAGCAACGCCACTGCGAGACGGAAGTCAGAGGGTATAGTGCGTGTTATCCAGGAGAAGCAACATGCAAGAAGGTCAAAACCGTAAAACATCGTCCCTGAGTATTCTCGCTATCGCTGGTGTTGAACCTTATCAGGTGAAGCCAGGCGAAGAGTATATGAACGACGCGCAGCTGACCCATTTTCGCAAGATTCTGGAAGCCTGGCGTAATCAATTGCGGGACGAAGTCGATCGTACTGTATCGCATATGCAGGATGAAGCCGCTAACTTCCCGGACCCGGTTGACCGTGCCGCGCAGGAAGAGGAATTCAGTCTGGAGCTGCGTAACCGCGATCGCGAACGTAAACTGATCAAAAAGATCGAGAAGACGCTGAAGAAAGTCGAAGATGACGACTTCGGTTATTGCGATTCCTGTGGCGTTGAGATTGGTATTCGCCGTCTCGAAGCGCGTCCTACTGCCGATCTCTGCATCGACTGTAAGACGTTAGCAGAAATTCGTGAGAAACAAATGGCCGGCTAATGCCGCGTCCAGCCTGTTACCACGCAGCGGAACAAATGTTTTTTGTCCGCTGCGTGGTCACTTCTGAATCCTATGCCATCCTCCTGTATCGGTCGCTTCGCCCCTTCTCCCTCTGGTGAACTCCATTTTGGCTCGCTTATTGCTGCCCTGGGCAGTTACCTGAGCGCACGCGCGCAAAACGGCATCTGGCGGGTAAGAATTGAAGATATCGATCCGCCACGGGAAGTATCCGGTGCCGCCAGCCGTATCCTGCATCAGCTGGAACACTACGGCTTAACCTGGGATGGCGATGTGTTGTGGCAGTCACAGCGTCATGAAGCCTACCGGGAGGCGCTGGCCTGGCTGCAGCAGCATCGCCAGAGCTATTTCTGCACCTGCCCGAGGCGTCGCATCCAGGAGATTGGCGGTTTCTATGATGGTTACTGCCGGGAACGACAACGCGGACCCGCAAACGCCGCGCTACGTTTGCGACAGCATGCGCCGGTCTTTGCGTTTGAGGATCGACTGCGCGGCCATGTGGAGGCGGACCGACGCCTGGCACAGGAAGACTTTATCATTCACCGTCGTGATGGCCTGTTTGCCTATAACCTGGCGGTGGTTGTCGATGATCATTTTCAGGGTATTACCGAAGTGGTTCGCGGCGCAGATCTTATTGAGCCGACGGTACGACAGATTGCGCTCTATCAGCAATTTGGCTGGCCGGAGCCTGCCTGGTTACATCTGCCGCTGGCGCTTAACCATGATGGCAATAAGTTATCAAAGCAGAATCATGCACCTTCGCTGCCGGATGGCGATGCCAGACCGCTGCTGGTGGCAGCATTGCGTTTCCTTGGACAGCCTGTTTCAGACGGCTGGCAGGACTTAACGCAGGACAAACTGCTGTCTGATGCGGTGTCGCAGTGGAATATCGCTTTGATGCCGCAACAGAACGCCCTGAAACCGGATGCATAGACAACAGCATTCTCAAACGGTTCTCAACAGGCTATGATTAGCCGCTGATTTTACCTACACCCTAATTGCCACTGTCGAGGTGTCCCATTTTTACCCGAGTAGCTAATTTTTGCCGGAAAGTCCTGAAGCGTGATGAAGAGGAAGCCCCAGCAGAGGTTGAACCAGAGCGTCTGATGACCATCATCCCTCGTGAAAGCCATACCATCTCACGTAAAGACATCAGCGAAAATGCCCTCAAAGTGCTCTATCGCCTGAACAAAGCCGGTTATGAAGCCTATCTGGTAGGCGGTGGCGTGCGCGATTTGCTACTGGGGCAAAAACCCAAAGATTTCGACGTGACCACCAACGCCACGCCAGAGCAAATGCGTAAGCTGTTCCGCAACTGTCGCCTGGTCGGTCGTCGTTTCCGTCTGGCACACGTCATGTTTGGCCCGGAAGTGATCGAAGTCGCAACGTTCCGTGGCCATCATCAGGTGGAAGAGATTGCAGAAGATCGTAACAGTTCGCAGCGCGCCCAGAGTGGCATGCTGCTGCGCGATAATATCTTTGGTTCTATCGAAGATGATGCCCAGCGTCGCGATCTCACCATCAACAGCCTCTACTACAGCGTGGCTGATTTCAGCGTGCGCGACTATGTCGGCGGCATCAGCGATCTCGAACAGGGCATTATCCGCCTGATTGGCGATCCGGAAACCCGCTACCGTGAAGATCCGGTGCGGATGCTGCGCGTTGCGCGTTTTGCCGCCAAGCTCAATATGCGTATTGCGCCGGAGACCGCCGAGCCGATTCCGCGTCTCGCCTCACTGCTACGTGATATCCCGCCTGCACGCCTGTTTGAAGAGTCACTGAAACTGCTACAGGCCGGATACGGTTACAGCACCTATCTTAAACTGTGTGAATATCAGCTGTTCCAGCCGCTGTTCCCGACGCTGGCACGCAACTTCACGGAAAACAGCGACAGTCACATGGAGCGGATGCTGGCTCAGGTGCTGAAAAATACCGATAACCGCATTCACAACGATATGCGCGTTAATCCGGCATTTCTGTTTGCCGCGATGTTCTGGTATCCGCAGCTTGAAGCGGCCGAACGCATCGCGCAGGAAAGTGGCCTGACCTACTTCGAAGCTTTTGCGATGGCGATGAACGATACGCTGGATGAAGCCTGCCGTGCGCTGGCGATTCCGAAGCGTATTACTTCGCTTATCCGCGATATCTGGCTGTTGCAGTTACGCATGTCACGCCGTCACGGTAAACGTGCCTGGAAACTGATGGAGCATCCGAAATTCCGCGCCGCTTACGATCTGCTGGCGCTGCGGGCAGAAGTGGAAAATAACCCTGAACTGCTGCGCCTGAGCCAGTGGTGGGGTGAATTCCAGGTGGCTGCGCCGCCACATCAGAAAAACATGCTGAATAACCTGGGTGATGATCCGGTGCCACGCAATAAATCGCGTCGTCCGCGCCGCCGTCCTTCCGCGCCGCGTCGTGACAATCAAAACGCCTCATGACACGGGTTTATCTCGCGTTAGGCAGTAACCTGGCCGATCCGCTGCATCAGGTTGATGCAGCGCTGATCGCACTGGATGCGTTGCCGCAGACGCAACGCATCGCGACCTCTCCGTTCTACCGCACGCCGCCCTATGGCCCACCCGATCAGCCCGATTTTCTCAATGCCGCAGTGGCACTTGAAACCGATCTCAGCGCAGACGCGCTGCTTGACCATACCCAGCGGATTGAGCTGGAGCATGGCCGGGTGCGCAAGGCAGAACGCTGGGGCCCCCGCACGCTGGACATCGATCTGATGCTGTTTGGCGATGCAGTGATCAACACGGAGCGGTTGATTGTGCCGCATTATGATCTGCAGAATCGCGCCTTTATGCTGGTGCCGCTGCTGGCGATTGCCCCGGATGCCCACCTGCCCGACGGCCGCGCACTCAGCACTTTTCTTGCCGCCCTCGACAGTAGCAGCATCGCGCTGTGGCATGGCTGATCAGACAAACGCAACTCTCTGATTCCGCTCTTTCACGCTATCCAGTAAACTGCGCCCATCAGAATTCCTGAGTTGAGAGCGCCATGAAACCCACCACGATTTCACATCTGCGTCAGGCGAAAGCCAGCGGTAAAAAGTTCGCGACGCTGACCGCCTACGATTTCAGTTTTGCCCGTCTGTTTGCCGATGAAGGTATTCAGGTGTTGCTTGTTGGTGATTCACTGGGAATGACGGTGCAGGGGCACGACTCCACGCTGCCGGTCACGGTCAGCGATATCGCTTATCACACCACCGCCGTACGCCGGGGTGCGCCGCAGGCACTGCTGCTCGCCGATCTGCCATTTATGAGTTATGCCACGCCACAGCAGACCTTTGAGAGTGCCGCACAGCTGATGCGTGCCGGCGCCAATATGGTGAAACTGGAAGGCGGCAGCTGGCTGGCTGAGACCGTGCAGATGCTGACCGAACGGGCCGTGCCGGTGTGTGGTCATCTTGGCCTGACGCCACAGTCGGTGAATATCTTTGGCGGCTATAAAGTACAGGGGCGTGATGAAGCAGGCGCAGAGCAGCTGCTGGCCGATGCGCTGGCACTGGAAGCCGCTGGCGCGCAGTTGATGGTACTGGAGTGCGTGCCGGTGTCGGTGGCGCAGCAGATTACCGACGCACTCACGATACCGGTGATTGGCATCGGTGCCGGTAACGTCACCGATGGTCAGATTCTGGTCATGCATGACGCGCTGGGCGTGACTGGCGGTCACATTCCCAAATTTGCTAAAAATTTCCTGGCGGAGACCGGCGATGTTCGCGCGGCGATTCGCCACTATATCGCCGAAGTCGAGGCCGGTACCTACCCGGCGGCAGAGCACAGTTTCCAGTAATCCAGGAGAGTCACCGTGTTGATCATTGAAACGCTGTTGATGCTGCGCCAGGAAGTCCGTCGCTGGCGTCAGCAGGGTAAACGCATTGCGCTGGTGCCGACCATGGGCAACCTGCATGAAGGCCATCTGACACTGGTGGATGAAGCGCGCGCCCGCGGCGACATCGTCATTGTCTCGATCTTTGTCAATCCCATGCAGTTCGATCGCGAAGATGACCTCGCGCGCTATCCGCGCACGCTGCAGGAAGATTGTGAAAAGCTGAACCGTCACCAGGTGGATGTGGTTTTTGCGCCTTCACCGGTTGAAGTCTATCCGCAGGGTACCCAGAATCAGACCTTTGTTGAGGTGCCGGTGCTCTCTTCCCTGCTGGAAGGCGCGATGCGACCAGGCCATTTTCGCGGCGTGGCGACCATCGTCAGCAAACTGTTTAATCTGGTGCAGCCCGATATTGCCTGTTTCGGTGAAAAGGATTTTCAGCAACTGGCTATCATTCGTAAGATGGTGGCCGATATGGGCTTTGACATTGAGATTGTGGGTGTGCCCACCGTGCGGGCTAAAGATGGCCTGGCGCTGAGTTCACGCAACGGCTACCTGACAGCCGATGAGCGTAAGCTGGCACCGTTGCTGAGCCAGGTAATGCGTCAGATGGCGACACGGCTGGAGAATGGCGAGCGTCAGATTGACGAGATCATCGAGGCCGCCAGCGAGGCACTGCTGGCGCAGGGATTGCGTCCTGATGGCCTGGCGATTTGTGATGCGGACACACTGCAGCCGCTGACGGTGGACAGTCAGCGCGCGGTGGTACTGATGGCCGCCTGGCTGGGTAAAGCCCGCCTGATTGATAATCAAACTGTTGACCTGACGCTGTAACTCTTTCTGCGGCAGGTTGTTTTATTTCTCTGACAAGGTTTCTGGCTATGATTCGCACTGTTCTGCAAGGCAAATTGCACCGCGTCAAGGTGACGCAGGCGGACCTCAACTATGAAGGTTCCTGCGCTATCGATCAGGATTTCCTGGATGCTTCCGGCATTCTGCAATATGAAGCGATTGATATTTATAACGTCACCAATGGCCAGCGCTTTTCCACCTACGCTATCGCGGCTGAGCGCGGATCGAAAATCATTTCAGTCAACGGTGCAGCAGCCCGCTGCGCCTGCGAGGGCGATATATTAATTATCTGCTCCTATGTGCAGGTTGAGGATGCCGAAGCGCGTCAGTGGCTGCCTAAAGTCGCCTATTTTGAAGGTGACAACCAGATGAAACGTCTGGCGAAAGCACTGCCAGTACAGATCGCCTGATTAATCGTTTATCTAAAAAAAGGGCCGCCGATAAAACGGTGGCCCTTTTCAATTCTGCTCCAGCAATTAAACCGGTTTGGTTGTCATCGGCTTTGATGACTTTTTCATCGTAAAGAGGAAATTAAACCAGCCGTGTTTTCTCATCAGACATAATGTCCACGGCAATGCCAGCGCTACCAGAAACGCTGAAATAAACTTCAGGTCATTTACCCAGGCTGACGGGCTTTCAAACTTCACAATCTTACTGAAGAACTGAATCGCCAGATAATGCGACAGGTAGAAGACAATAGAGTTGACGCCAATGTAGTAAACCAGGTCAGATTTCAGCTTAAGCGCAATCCAGACAAAAAACGGAACCGACAATAGTGCCAGCGGTGATAATAACGCCTGGGAATGACGTTCCAGTATAAAGATATTCAGGCAGGAAAGAAGTACAAAACTCACTACTGAAATCAGCAGCGTCGGACCATGCTGCACTTTCTCTGCAATATTCACCTGCTTTCTCACTACGTAATCGCCGAGATAGAAGAAGACAAACAGATAAAGCGATTTGTTGATGTGCGTATTGTCGAAGCTGGCAAACACGCCATCCGCCTCAATCGCCGGCAGCGCCCAGCTCAGCGTCATACAGACGGCAAACACCAGCAGGAATGGCAGGTGACGCGCAAAGATAATCACAATAAAGAAAATAAACAGTGAATGCAGGAACCAGGTCATATCACCGCCACCGGTCAGGTGGGAGAGAATAATATTCATCGGTGATTGCGGCGTATTAGCCATTGAGCTGAACAGGATTTTTAATCCGCCGTAGACGGCTACCCAGACCACAAAAGGATAGAGAATACTGCGTACTTTGTTATTAAAAAAAGGCCCCAGGCCTTTTCTCAACCCTGCATCGACAAATAAACCCGAAACAAAGAACATCAGCCCCAGTCTTACCGGTGCCAGCATCTCGTTCAACAGGCTGCTAAAGGCGGTAAAATGTCCGGCGTTATTATGTACGGCGATAGTGCTGTGCAAAAAAATGATTGCGAGAATACTTAATCCCCGCAGATTATCGATCCACGTTATACGATTCATCTTTTCCTGCCTTTTATTAAAAACTGGCCCTGAATTCGATGCCATTTTTCTTATTGAGAACATCCCAAGCCCACCCTTTCATCCCTGAGCAGAGGAATAACCTTATTCCGGCGGTATTTTGATAATTCGTAATAAAATAAACAACAGTCAGAACTTAAGGCTATTCTTAAAAAAATTTAACAGTTAAGAATCATTAAGATAGAGAAAGGTGTCAGATTATTATCAGATAATACTTAGGGTTATTTTTTGTGAGAAAGGATGTAAGCGAGGCGCCAGGCGGCTTCAGTGGCATAACAGAAACGTCAGGGTGGGTTTCAGGGGGAATTTTAAGGCCAGCCAGAACCGCAGGTATGGATGTTTTTTACTCAGCAAAAAAAAGCCACGCCCTTATCGAAGCGTGGCCCTTATGATTCAGGTTAACGTCAGGTGCGTAATCCGCGCCCGCGCTGTATCAGCGCATAGACCAGCCAGTAGAACACCAGAATAAAGGCCACCAGTACCGTGAGCGTAAACACCAGCGGCACATCGTTAATGCCCAGGAAGCCATAACGGAATCCGCTAATCATATAAACGATTGGATTCAGTTTAGAGACCGCCTGCCAGATTGGCGGGAGCAGACTCAGTGAATAGAATACGCCGCCCAGATAAGTCAGTGGCGTCAGCACAAAGGTCGGGATCAGGCTGATATCGTCAAAGGTGCGGGCAAACACGGCGTTCAGCAGGCCGGCCAGTGAAAACAGAATGGCGGTCAGCAGCAGCGTGATCGCGACCATCGACCAGGAGTGCACCTGAAACGGCACAAAGAACAGCGAGATCGCCGTCACCAGAATGCCCACGCAGACACCACGCGCTACGCCACCGCCAACATAACCGGCAATAATAATGTGGGTCGGCACCGGTGCAACCAACAGCTCTTCAATGTTGCGCTGGAACTTGGCGCTGAAGAACGACGACGCCACGTTGGCATAGGCGTTGGTGATCACCGCCATCATGATCAATCCCGGCACGATGAACTGCATATAGCTGAAGCCATGCATCTCACCGATACGCGAACCAATCAGGTTGCCGAAGATGATGAAATAGAGCGTCATGGTGATGACCGGCGGCACCAGCGTCTGGATCCAGATGCGGGCGAAACGGTTAACCTCTTTGGCCCAGATACTTTTCAGCGCCACCCAGTACAAATGTGTCATGCTTTTGCTCCTGTTTTTCCCTGCGTCGTCAGGCCAACGAACAGCTCTTCCAGACGGTTGGCTTTATTGCGCATACTCAGCACATGCACTCCCTGCGCGCTCAGCTGACTAAAGACGCTGTTGAGGCCCTGCTCACGCAGCACTTCCACTTCAAGCGTTGAGGTGTCAGTCAGCCGGTACTGAAACCCTTCCAGCGAGGGCAGCGGACTGCGCGGTGCCAGATCCAGGATAAAGGTTTCTGATTTGAGCTTGGACAGCAGCCCTTTCATCGAGGTGTTCTCCACCAGCTCACCGCTCTGGATAATGCCGATGTTGCGACACAGCATCTCCGCTTCTTCCAGATAATGGGTGGTGAGAATGATGGTGGTGCCTTTGGCATTAAGATCTTTCAGGAACACCCACATGGAGCGGCGCAGTTCGATATCCACGCCAGCGGTCGGCTCATCCAGAATCAGCAGTTTAGGCTCATGCATCAGCGCGCGGGCGATCATCAGACGACGTTTCATGCCGCCGGAGAGCATGCGCGCACGTTCGGTGCGTTTGCCCCACAGATCAAGCTGCTTCAGATACTTCTCCGCACGCTCATTGGCTTCACGACGCTCAACGCCGTAGTAGCCCGCCTGACTCACGACAATCTGCATCACCGTCTCAAACGGGTTGAAGTTAAACTCCTGCGGCACCAGGCCGAGCTGGCGTTTGGCATTCACCACATCTTTTTCCAGATCGTAGCCAAACACCCGCACGCTGCCTTCGGATTTATTAACCAGCGAGCTGATAATGCCGATGGTGGTGGATTTGCCGGCACCGTTTGGCCCCAGCAGTGCATAAAAGTCACCCGCTTCAACGTTAAGATCGATGCCCTTCAGCGCCTGCACGCCGCCGGGATAGGTCTTAGTCAGCCGGGAAAGTTCCAGTGCATAAGTCATTCTGCATCCATACCCTGTTTTGGTGGCATTGCAATGCCGTTTAAATTTATCAGACCCTGGCATATAGTACGCGCGCGCACTTTGCGCAGTAACCGGTCGCTCAACGCCATGACAGACATTAATACCCTGATCAGAAACAACCGCGAATGGTCAAAATTACTGGTTGAAGAAGATCCCAGCTTTTTTGAGCGTCTCGCCCAGGCACAAAAACCGCGCTTTCTGTGGATTGGCTGCTCTGATAGCCGTGTCCCTGCCGAACGCCTGACCGGACTGGAACCTGGCGAACTTTTTGTTCACCGCAACGTTGCCAATCTGGTGATCCACACTGACCTGAACTGTCTGTCCGTGGTGCAGTACGCTATTGAAGTGCTGGAAGTGGAACACGTTATCGTGTGCGGCCACTACGGCTGCGGCGGTGTGCAGGCGGCAATGGATAACCCGGAGCTGGGATTAATCGACAACTGGCTGCTGCACATCCGCGACCTCTGGTACAAGCATAGCGTGTTGCTGGGGGAACTCCCGCCGGATAAGCGCCTGGACAAACTGTGCGAAATCAACGTTATTGAACAAGTCTATAACCTGGGTCACTCGACCGTGCTGCAATCTGCCTGGAAACGCGGCAAAGATGTCTCCCTGCACGGCTGGGTCTATGGCATTCAGGACGGCTGCCTGCGTAACCTTAATGTCACGGCAAACAGCCGGGAGATCCTCGAACAGCGCTACCGTAATGGCATTGCTAATCTGCGGATGAACGGCGAATCCTGAGCCGATCGCGGCGTAAAGCGCGACATAGCCTACACCAGCTAACCGGTGCAGGCCTTGGAAGAATGTGCGGTCAGAGCGGGATCAGGATTCCAGCGGCACCACTTTGCCGATATAAGGCAGATGGCGATAGTGCTGAGCATAGTCGATACCAAAGCCCACCACGAACTCGTCCGGAATCGCAAAGCCGACATACTCAACGTTTACATCGACTTCACGGCGCTCTGGCTTATCCAGCAGGGTACAGATCGCCAGTGATTTTGGCTGACGCAGCTGCAGAATCTCACGTACTTTGCTCAGGGTGTTACCCGAGTCGATGATATCTTCGACGATCAGCACATCCTTGCCACGAATGTCTTCATCCAGATCTTTCAGGATTTTCACATCACGTGTGCTGGACATGCCGCTGCCGTAACTGGAAGCCGTCATAAAGTCGACTTCATGCGGCACATCAATGGCGCGGCAGAGATCAGCCATGAACATGAATGAGCCGCGCAGCAGCCCTACCAGCACCATATCGCTGCCGCTGTCGCGGTAGTGCTCGTTAATCTCTTTGCCCAGTTCAGCGATGCGCGTGGCGATTGCCTGTTCAGGGATCATCACTTCAACAGTGTGTTTCATTGCGTTCAGCCCGGTTACGTCAGAAAGCCCCGAAGTCTATCACAGACGCAGCCGCGACGGCTGTGCGGCACCCGAAGCAAACGATTACGTCGCGAAATTTATCATACAGGGTCTGCAGCTCACAGAAATGCGCATTACCTTAGAACATTCTGGCATTTACCAGCATGATTCGCTGCATGGTAGCCTTTATCCAACAGATCGTTACTCTACTCGCGCCGCTGGCCGGAGATCACAATGACTTCATATTCAGGCAAAAAAACGCATATTGGCGACAGGCCACTTCACCCTGAAACTCAGATGCTGAACTATGGCTATGATCCCCGCCTCTCTGAAGGTGCGGTGAAGCCGCCCGTGTTTCTGACGTCGACATTTGTCTTTGACAGCGCTGAAGAGGGGCGGGACTTCTTTGACTACGTTTCTGGCCGACGTGAGCCACCGGAAGGCAAATCTGGTGGTCTGGTCTATTCCCGCTTTAATCACCCTAACAGCGAAATTGTTGAAGATCGGCTGGCGGTTTATGAGCAGGCAGAAAGCTGTTCGCTTTTCTCTTCCGGCATGGCCGCCATCTCCACTGCCCTGCTGGCGTTTGCCCGTCCAGGCGAGGTGATCCTGCACTCCCAGCCGCTCTATGGCGGCACCGAAACGCTGCTCAGCAAAACGCTTCACAATCTGGATATTCAGGCCGTGGGTTTCAGTGACGGTAATGATGAAGTCAAAGTGCGGGATGCTGCTCAGCAGGCGATGGTGCAGGGCCGGGTGGCGGTGATCCTGATTGAAACGCCGGCGAATCCCACCAACAGCCTGGTCAATATCCGCCTGATGGCGCGTATTGCCGATGAGATTGACCAGCAGCAGGGTTCACGACCCATTATCGCCTGTGACAACACCCTGCTCGGCCCGCTGTTCCAGCAGCCGCTGACGCTGGGCGCTGACCTGTCGCTTTATTCGTTAACCAAATATGTAGGCGGTCACTCTGACCTTATTGCGGGTGCCGCAATGGGCAGTAAGGCGCTGATGGCGAAAGTGCGCGCCCTGCGCAGCGCCATCGGCACGCAGCTGGATCCGCACTCAAGCTGGATGCTTAGCCGCTCGCTGGAAACCCTGTCGCTGCGGATGGAGAAAGCTTTTCAAAATGCGGAAGCGGTCGCGGCGTTTCTGCGCGATCACCCGAAAGTGGCGAAGCTGCACTGGCTACCTTATCTGGATGCGGAGAGCGCCGAAGGGAAGACTTATCGTGAACAGTGCAGCGGCGCGGGTTCAACCTTCTCATTTGATATCACCGGCGGCCAGGCTGCGGCGTTCCGTTTTCTCAATGCGCTGTCACTGTTTAAGCAGGCGGTGAGCCTGGGCGGTACCGAGTCGCTGGCCAGCCATCCTGGCAGTACCACCCACTCCGGCGTGCCGCAGGCGGTGCGTCAGCGTATTGGTATCACTGACGCCACGGTGCGGCTGTCGATTGGCATCGAGAACGCCGGCGACCTGATTGAAGACATCAAACTGGCGCTCGATCAGGTGTAATCAGCTCACGGTAAAGCCCAGCATCATGCCGGTATCTTCATGCTCCAGCAGATGGCAATGGGCCATGTAAGCGTGTTCGGCGGCGGCGACATAATTGAAGCGTACCAGCACTTCACTGCGCCAGCCGTCGACATTCACCATATCTTTCCAGCCCTGCCGATGCGGAGCGGGCGGTTTGCCATTTTCAGAGAGAATACGGAACTGAGTGCCATGAATGTGGAACGGATGCAGCATGGCATCGCCCTCCCCTGAAATCGTCCATTTTTCATAATCACCCAGTTTCACCGCAAACGACGGTTTTTTCATGTCAAAGGCCTGGCCGTTGATCTTGTTGCCGTTGTGGAAATCGTAACCGGCGGGCGGCGCATTGCCGTGCATGCTGTGATCCATACCTTCCATACCTTCCATACCTTCCATACCTTCCATACCTTCCATCGGCTCTGCCGCCTTTTTCTTCGGCGTCTGCGGCATCGAATGATGACCGCCCTTGCCCATCGCTTTCTCGCCGTAGCGCTGCATCAATGCCTGCATGCCCTGCTGGTCCAGTTGCGGATCCATCATCAGTTGCAGCCAGCGTGTCGTCAGTCCGTCGGTGGCGGGCAGCGCGGGCAGCGTCGCCAGCCGATCCGGCAGCGTGGCGCTGGCCATCACCCGCAGCGGCAGGATCTGCACCAGTGGCAGCGGCTGGTCAAACGGCGGCAGCGTCATGCCCATCTGCTCTGTTGGCAGCGTGACCAGATCAAAGGCCTTGCCATCAGAGGTATCAATCATCACCTCAAAACGTTCGCCCGGCAGGAGCGGTAACGCGTCGAGCTTCACGGGCTCAGCCAGCAGACCGCCATCGCTGGCGATGATATAAAGAGGACGTTTATCACTGGCGGCAATGTTCAGCGAACGGGCGTTACAGCCGTTGAGTAGCCTCAGACGCATCCAGCCCCGCGGCACCGCATGCTGCGGATACTGCACGCCGTTGGTCAGCATCATGTCGCCAAACCAGCCCACCGCGGCGCGCATCACGTCGAGCTGATAATCAATATGGCTGCCATCTTTGGTCAGCTGCTTATCCTGGAAAATCAGCGGCACATCATCCACGCCCCACTGCGAAGGCAAGCGCAGCGTTCCGCTCTCTTTGTCTTCCAGCAGGATCAGGCCCGCCAGCCCCTGTGCCACCTGATGCCCGGTCTTACCGTGCAAATGCGGGTGATACCAGCAGGTGGCGGCGGGTTGATCGGGCGTAAAAGAGACCTGACGCGAACCACCAGGCGCAATCACCGCTTGCGGGCCGCCATCGACGGCGCCGGGGATTTCCAGACCGTGCCAGTGCAGGGTGGTCGCCTCATTGAGGCGGTTATAGATGTTGACCGTAACCGGTTTACCACTCTGCATCTTCAGCACCGGTCCCAGCAGGCTGCCGTTATAGCCCCAGGTCGGCACCGCTTTGCCGTTCCACTGGGTGGTGCCCTGCATCGCGGTGAGGCTGTAGCTTCCCCTGGCATCAGGTTCCAGCAGCGACGGGATCGGCAACAGTGGACGGGTGGCCGCCATCAGCGAACGGCTCCAGAGCGGCAAAGCTCCGGCTGCACTCAGTGTGGCGGTGAGTTTCAGGAAATGGCGACGTTGCATGGTGATCATCCTTGTGGCATCAGTGCAGACAGCCTAAACCCTGACCTTATGGGAAGGTCAAGTCTTACCCGTGAGAATCTGACGAAAAAAGGCGGTACAGCGCCCTGCAGCGCCAAATTAATCGAAAATCTGAGAATAACTGTGCTAACGTCATGAGCAATATCCATTGAAGAGAAAGACTATGAAGCAAAGTATCAGGATCCTGCTGTTGACGGGACTCCTTGGCTTCTCCTCCACCAGTTTTGCCCTGAGTGAATCCGAAGCGGAAGATCTGGCTGATCTCACGGCGGTTTTCGTCTATCTGAAAAATGATTGTGGCTATCAGGATTTACCGGACGCGCAGATTCGCAAAGCGCTGGTCTTTTTTGCTCAGCAGAACCGCTGGGATTTAAGTAATTACAGCAACTACAACATGAAGGCGCTGGGCGAAGATAGCTATCGCGATCTCAGCGGCATCGCCATCACCAACGATAAAAAATGTAAGTCACTGGCCCGCGATTCCCTGAGCCTGCTGGCCTACGTCAGGTAACAGCTCTGCCCTCTGCAGCCGGACATTGACCGTGCAACGGCGGTCAGTGTTAGCTATCATGTGCCGCCCATCTTCATGGCGATGTCATCAGAGGAGAGCACCATGGCCCAAAATGAAACGTGGTATGAAACCCTTCATGCTGGTTTTGGCCAGTATTTCACGGTAGACAAAGAGCTTTACCGTGAAAAGACTGCGCATCAGGATTTAATCATTTTCGAAAATGCCGCAATGGGCCGTGTTATGGCGCTGGACGGGGTTGTGCAGACCACCGAACGCGACGAATTTATCTATCATGAAATGATGACTCACGTTCCACTGCTGGCGCATGGCGCGGCGAAGAGCGTCCTGATTATCGGCGGCGGCGATGGCGCAATGCTGCGTGAAGTATCACGTCATCCGGAAGTCGAAAAGATTACTATGGTGGAGATCGATGCGGGCGTCGTAACCTTCTGTCGCCAGTATCTGCCAAACCACAGTGCAGGCGCCTATGACGACCCACGCTTTACGCTGGTGATTGATGACGGCGTTAATTTCGTCAATCAGACCCAGGAAAAATTCGATGTCATCATCTCTGACTGTACGGATCCAATTGGTCCGGGCGAGAGTCTGTTTACCTCCGAATTTTATGCGGGTTGCAAAGCGTCCCTTAATGAAAATGGCATCTTCGTGGCGCAGAATGGCGTCTGCTTCCTTCAGCAGGATGAAGCCGTCAACAGCCATCGCAAGCTGAGCCACTATTTTGGCGATGTCAGTTTCTATCAGGCGGCGATTCCGACCTACTACGGCGGTATTATGACCTTTGCCTGGGCGAGTGATAATCCGGCGCTGCGCCAGCTTGATACCGCCACTCTGCAGACACGTTTCAAGGCTGCTGGCCTGACCTGCCGTTATTACACACCAGCGATTCATACCGGCAGCTTCGCTCTGCCTCAATATCTGTTAAATGCGTTATCTGCCGCGTGCTGATCGGGCATTTTTAAGGGGTTAACAAAATTGCAAAAGCTAAAACTACATGGCTTCAATAACCTGACGAAAAGCCTGAGTTTTTGTATTTACGATATCTGTTACGCGAATACTGAAGCTGAACGCGATGGTTACATCGCCTACATTGATGAACAATATAACGCTAACCGGTTGACGGAAATCCTGACGGAGACCTGCTCAATTATCGGGGCTAACGTGCTTAACATTGCACGCCAGGATTATGAACCGCAGGGAGCCAGCGTCACGATTCTGGTCAGTGAAGAGCCGATCGATCCCAAAGATATCGATAACTCCGAGCATCCAGGCCCGCTGCCAAACTCGGTGGTGGCGCATCTCGATAAAAGCCATATCTGCGTGCATACCTATCCGGAGAGCCACCCGGAAGGCGGACTTTGCACTTTCCGCGCCGATATCGAAGTCTCAACCTGTGGCGTGATTTCACCGCTTAAGGCGCTGAACTATCTGATCCACCAGCTGGAGTCAGATATTGTCACCGTCGATTACCGGGTGCGCGGTTTTACCCGTGATGTGAAAGGGATGAAGCACTTTATCGATCACGAGATCAATTCGATTCAGAACTTCATGTCTGACGATATGAAAGCGATGTATGACATGGTGGATGTGAATGTCTATCAGGAGAACATCTTCCACACCAAGATGTTGCTGAAAGAGTTCGACCTGAAACACTACCTGTTTAACACCCGCCCGGAAGATCTCAGCCCGCAGGAGCATAAGCGTATTACTGACCTGCTGTGGAAAGAGATGCGTGAGATCTACTACGGCAGAAATATCCCCTCAGTGGGCCTGAAAACCCTCTGATGATCCGGCGCGCAGCGTGACACCCCATAACCTGCGCGTCTCTTCCCACTTATCCCTCCGACTTTTCATCACGGCAACCGCCGTAATTCCCTGATCGCCAGCAATAATTTGCCTGCCAGAGCGTGCTACTTTCAGCGCTGAACGCTCATTTCTCAACCACTACAGGCAAAAAAAATGGCAAGAATTAACATTATTGATTTCGCTGCCGTCCCGGACGCCACCTCACTTTCCACTCAGGCGATACAGCGCGCGATTGATAGCGCATCAGCAGGCGACACGGTGCTGATCCCGGCTGGCCGCTTTCTGACCGGTGCGCTGTTTCTGAAAAGTGAGATGACGCTGGAGCTGGCGAAAGATGCCATGCTGCTCGGCAGCCAGCGGCTGGAGGACTACCCGGACATCCCTACGCGCGTGGCGGGAATTGATATGGTCTGGCCCGCGGCGATGCTTAACATTAATCACTGCCGCAACGTCACCGTCTGCGGCAGCGGCACGTTCGACGGACAGGGTGCCGTCTGGTGGCATAAATTCTGGGGCGACGACGAGAACAGCGGGATGCTGGCGGACTATACCCGTCGCGGCCTGCGCTGGGTGGTGGATTACGACTGCAGGCGTCCACGTAACGTAGTGGTTTACGAGAGCGAATGCGTGACGCTGGAGGACTTCACCTCACAGGATTCCGGCTTCTGGAACCTGCACGTCTGCTATTCGAAACAGGTGAATCTGCAGAGGCTACGTGTCATGAACGCCACCGGCCCCAGCACCGACGGCATTGATATTGATTCCAGCCAGTTAGTGCGTGTGGAGAGCTGTACGGTCTCCTGCAATGACGACAATATCTGCGTGAAATCGGGTCGCGGCGCGGAAGCACAGCAGCTCGGCAGAACCGCACGCGATATCATTATTCGCGACTGCACTCTGCTGAAAGGTTCGGGCATTACCCTGGGCAGCGAAACCTCTGGCGGTATCGAAAATGTCATCATCGAACACAACCGTTTTTCCGGCACTGGCGTCGGCTTTCGCATCAAGTCCGCCCGAAATCGCGGCGGCTGGATCAAAAACATCGTGGTTCGCCATCTGAAGATGGAGGATGTCTGTTATCCGTTTATGCTGCAGCTGAACTGGTTCCCGCAGTACAGCTACAGCGAACAGCCCGCCGACACCAAACAGCCGCCACACTGGCGTAAGCTGGCATCAGGCGTCACGGGTGATGCTGGCCTGACGCGGGTTGAGAATATCAGTATCAGTCATATCAGCAGCAGCCTGACTCAGCCAGCGGCGTTTTCCCGCGCCTTTTTTGTTGAAGGCACGCCGGAAAACCCAATCGAACAGCTGAGTTTCAGCGATATTACGCTGCAGGCGCAGGAGTTTGGCAAAATAGCGGGCGTAACGAATCTGAGGTTTGAGCGGGTTACGGTAGACGCGCCGGCAATGACGCGCGAAGAGCATGACGCCTACGCGCGTTAACGGCGACTGCAGAAGATAAACGCGCAGTGCTGCTCTCACCCTGCTTTACGATGAGGTCAGAGAAGCACGGCGCGTTCAGTTCAGGCAGAGGTCAGCGCCAGCGTAATACCGCGCTCGCGCAGCGTGCGGCAGACATCCTCGTCTAACCGGCTGTCGGTCACTACATCGGTCAGATCATCCACCGGTGACGCGCAGAACAGCGACCAGGAGCCATATTTACTGCTGTCCGCCAGCAGAACCCGACGCGCCGCATTGGCCAGCAGGTCATGTTTCAGCCCCGCTTTCTCTTCAGTCGGCGTGGTAATACCGCGCTCAAGGCTCCAGGAGTTACAGCTGACAAACGCAATATCGGGATTGATGCTGCGCAGCAACCGCCGTCCATGTTCACCCACACAGGACTGACTGGAGTCGTCGATCCGGCCGCCAATAATCGTCACTTCGATCTGCTTAAACTCAGACAGAAACAGTGCAATGTGCAGGTCGGCCGTAATGACCCGCAGCGGCAGATGGGTGAGCTGTCGCGCCAGCTCCAGCATGGTGGTTCCTGCATCCAGCACCACCGCATCGCCCGCCCGGACAAAACTGGCGGCGCATGCGGCGATCGCCTGCTTCTCGGCCAGGTTCCGCTGCATTTTCTCCAGCGTAGTCGGCTGGGCAGGAATAAAACGATTCAGGGTGACGCCGCCATGACTGCGGCTGATCACGCCCTCTTTATCCAGCTTAATTAAATCACGTCGAATCGTGGCGGGTGAGGCGGAAATCGCACTGACCAGTTGCTCAACAGTCACCAGATTATGGCTTTTCAGGTAATCCATAATCTGGTCAAGACGGCTCTGTCCCTTCATATTTCCCTATGCGAGCTGCATCGCGAGTTTAATCGAGATCGCCATGCTGTCAGACTTCGCTTTACCTGTCCAGGCGATATCAAATGCCGTGCCGTGGTCAGCAGAGGTGCGGATAAACGGCAGGCCTGCGGTAATGTTCACGCCATCATAGAAGCCCAGCAGTTTAAGCGGGATGTGCCCCTGATCATGGTACATCGCCACCACCATGTCATAGCGTCCATCCTGGCACTGCAGAAACACCGTGTCCGGCGGGCAAGGCCCGGAGACATCAATCCCCTGCGCTTTCATCGCCTCAATCGCGGGGGCAACGGTGGTGATCTCCTCATCGCCAAACAGCCCGTTCTCGCCAGCGTGCGGATTAACACCTGCCACGGCGATACGCGGGGCGCTGTAGCCGACACGACGCAGGAAGGTGTCCGCCATACCAATTACCGTTTTGATGCGCGTCTGATTGAGCGTGTCGAGGAACTTACGCAGTGCAATGTGGGTTGTGACATGAATGACTTTCAGCTTATCGGTGTAGAGCACCATGGCGTAATCTTTGGTGTCAGTCAGGTGCGCCAGCAGTTCGGTATGACCCGGATAGAGATGGCCCGCCGCATGCATCGCCTCTTTGTTCAGCGGCGCGGTGGCTATGGCATGCACCTCACCGGCCAATGCCAGTTCGGTGGCACGCTTTACGCAGCGCCATGCCAGATCCCCCGCCTCTTTCTGCACCACGCCAGGTTTCAGCGCGTCGGGATCGGCCAGCGGCTCATCGATCACATTGATAATGCCGGGCGCAAACCGTGCATCCTGTACCCGATCCAGCACCCGCAGCTCGGCCTGTGGCGTGATGTTCATCGCCATAATGCGGCGCAGCGTACTGGCACAGCCAATCACCACGGCAGGAATGCCATTCAGCTCACCTTCAGAGAGCGCTTTAATGATGATTTCCGGGCTGATGCCCGCCGGATCGCCCATGGTGATCGCAATAATTTTACTCACTCGACTTCTCCTCAATAAAACCAATGGCTGCTACCAGGGTATTTTCATCACCAAAGCCACCCGCTTTGGTCATCACCGGCAGAGTAAATTCACTGTTAAGCAGAACCCCGTGCGGCACACAACCCGTCACCAGACCCTGAATTTTAAAGCCGCTGGCCCCCAGCCCCTGAGCAACGGCTATCGCCACGTCGCCGCCCGACAGATAGAGCGCATGCGGCAGCTGTGCCCGGCACAGACTCAGGGTCATTTCGCCCAGCAGCTGACAGATCGCCTCACCCAGCTGCTGGCGCGTCACGCTGTGCTGCTGGCAGAGATCCTCGATCGCGTGTCGCTGGGATTCATGCTGGCAGGTACGGATCACCGTGTGGCGACCGGCACGCAGTGCGGCAGCCGCCTGTTCAATCCAGCTATCCCGGCCACACCAGGCGGGCTGCTGAAACAGCTGACGAATATCAACATCCACGATTTCCACTGCCTGCTGGTTAAGCAGCGTGGCGATCTGCTGCTCTGCCTGACGACTCATCGATCCCACCACCGCCAGCACAGGCCGCGAAGGACAAGAAGGACGAACTGAGAGCGCAGCACCCAGCGCATCGCTTAATCCGGCGGCCCCGACCAGCAGAGGCTTCTCTGCCAGCCGCGCCGCAGCGGTAATGAGTCGCGCCAGGTCGGCCTCCGTTTCGGCATCTACCACCACCACGCCCTGCGCAGCTGCCAGCACGGCATCCAGCCGATCGCTGCGCAGCGTGGCGAGATCGATCTCCATACCGTCGATCTGCATCTGATCGAGAATCCGGGCGCTGAGGATCGGGGTTTTGGGATCGCTGGCAAATTCGGTATCCGTCAGTAACCGCTGATTCACCCACACGCTGCCCTCACGTGTGGTGCGGCCCAGGCGCGGCACGGCCGGTGCCACCAGCGCCAGCCTTTTGCCGCTGGCGCGCAGTGCCGCCACCGTTTCAGCACCGACGTTGCCACGCAGCGTGGAGTCGATCTTTTTGAACAGCCAGCCCTGCTGAAACTGTGCCGCGTAATGCTGTACCACCTGCGTGACGTGCTCTGCCGCCTGACTGATGCTGACCGCCCGGCTGTCAGTACTGATTACCAGCACATCCGCCGCCTCGTCGGGCTGCGGCGCGGCGGTGCCGAACAGCACATGTACACGGGCACCGGCCTGTGCCAGTCCACTACCTGCATCGTTAGCACCGGTAAAGTCATCGGCGATGACCAGCACCGGGGTTTTCCATATTGATGAGCCCATCCTCACTCCTGTCAGGCTATTGCCGCTGTATTTGATTATATTCAATCATGATTGATTATATGTGAGCAAGTTCAAATTAATCGAAATCGATATGCCTTATAAAATTAGCCACAGAGAGTGACTGACTTCGCATTGCGCTGAGCAAAATTAATCATCTGCTCAGTCATGACAGAAAAAAGGGTATGAAATGAATATTAACAGCACGGTGATTAGCGGTTATCAGGCGTTAAACGACATGCGCTATCTGCTGAATGGCGTAACGACAGCGATAGTAGTGACAGACCGGAACATTGAAGCGATTCCGGCGGTTCAGGCGCTGATGGGGCAACTCCGGGATCAGATTCCGCGTATCAGCGTGGTCAACAGCGTGCCGCCCGAGCCGAGCCAGCATGATGTGGCCGCGATTATAGAAACGCTCGCGCAGCGCCAGGCCGACATGGTGATTGGCATCGGCGGTGGCAGCGTGCTGGATGTGGCGAAGCTGCTCTCGGTGCTGTGCATCGACGGAGCACCGTCGCTGGACGCTCTGCTGGCAGGCGAAAAACCGCAGCGCCGCACCCGTTCAATGCTCATCCCGACCACTGGCGGCACCGGTTCTGAAGCGACGCCGAATGCGATTCTGGCGATCCCGGAGAAAGAGACCAAAGTCGGCATTATTTCACCAGTGATGCTGCCCGATGTGGTGGCGCTGGTGCCGGAACTCACCACCAGCATGCCACCGCACATCGCCTCGTCTACCGGCATTGATGCCCTGTGTCACCTGATCGAGTGCTTCACCGCCAACGTGGCCAATCCGGTCAGCGACAACTATGCGCTGATTGGGATGAAGAAGCTGTTCGCGAATCTCGAAACCACGCTGCGCGAGCCGGAGAATCTGCAGGCACGGCTGGAGATGCTCTGGGCCTCTTATTATGGCGGCGCATCGATTGCCCATGCCGGGACGCATCTGGTGCATGCGATGTCCTATCCGCTTGGCGGCAAATATCACCTGCCTCACGGCGTTGCCAACGCCATTCTGCTGGCCCCCTGCATGCGCTTTGTCCGTCCGGCCGCGGTGAGCAAATTCGCTCAGGCCTATGACCTGCTGCCCGACGCCGACGTCCGTTTAAGCGATGAAGAGAAATCACACGCGCTGGTCGACTACTTCACCGCGCTGGTTGCACGGCTGCAGTTGCCTGCCAGCCTGGAAGCACTGGGCATCGGCCCGAATCACCTGCCTTATTTAGTGGAAGCGGCGCTCGACGTGCAGCGCCTGATGAAAAACGTGCCGATGGCGGTCACCGCCGACGATGTGCGCGCCGTCTACCTGACGCTGTTCCCTTCCTGCCAGGCGTAATGAGGATTGTCATGAATAAGAAAATCAACGGCGTACTGACCGCCATCGTCACCACCTTTGACCGTGAAGGTGCCTTTGATCCGATGAAACAGCGTGAACAGGTCAGACGCCAGATCAACGCCGGAAACGGCATCTTCTGTGGCGGCACCAATGGCGAGTTCTTTGTGCTGAACGAGCAGGAGAAGATCGCCGTCACCACCACCTGCGTCGATGAGATCAACGGCCGCGCGCCTGTCGTGGCGCACATCGGCGAAATTTCGACCCGCGAAACGATCCGGCTCGGCAAACAGATTGCACGCCTGGGCGTGGATGCCGTCTCGGCGATCACCCCATGGTTTGTGCCGCTGAAACAGCAGGAGCTGATCGACCACTATCAGCGCGTAGCGGACGCGCTGACGGTGCCGCTGTTCCTCTACAACATCCCGGCGCGAACCGGCAATACCCTGCAGCCAGAGACCGTTCGCACGCTGGCCGTGCACCCGAACATCATCGGTATTAAAGACTCCGCAGGCAGCTATGAAAGTCTGAGCGGATTTCTGCAGGCCACCGCCGACTGTGAGGGCTTTGATGTGCTGAACGGCCCTGACTCGCTGATTCATCAGGGATTCGTTGATGGCTGCTCCGCCTCCATTTCCGGACTGGCAAACGTGGCACCGGAGGCGATTAACGCCATCTGGGCGCGCTTCCGTGCCGGCGATATTGCCGGTTCGCATCAGGCACAGGAGAACGTCACCGGCCTGCGCACCGCGCTGTACAGCATCGGTTTCTCACCGGCCGCCGTGAAAAAAGCGGTCAGCCTGCAGGGCTTTGAGGTGGGTGAAAGCCGCTATGCGGTGCAGTTCAGCGCCGACGAGCAGCAGCAGATCCGTCAAATCGTGAACCACTACCTGCAATAACGTCCATCGCCTTTGTACCCTATCGGTCAGATGAGAACGAACCTGATGGTCGCCATCTGCCAGAACAATCGAGGTCATGATGAAAGCATTTTCAACTGAGAGCACCTTACTGATCGTCGGCATGGTGGTCGCCTATATCCTGTTCACCACCTGGCTGACCTGGCGGCTGCGCAGTAAAACCAGCGGCGACTTTATGGAAGGCTCCCGCGCCATGCCCGCCTTTATCGTTGGCATTATGCTGATGTCAGAGTATATCGGGGCAAAATCGACCATTGGCACGGCGCAGGCAGCCTTTGAGGATGGCTTCGCCGCCTCCTGGTCGGTGATTGGCGCGGCGATTGGGTTCCCGCTGTTTGGCCTGATTCTGGTCAAACGCATCTACAACACCGGAAAAATCACGATCTCCGGTGCCATCGCCGAGAAATATGGCAGCTCAACCAAGAACATTATCTCGCTGATTATGATCTATGCGCTGCTGCTGGTGAACGTCGGGAACTACATCAGCGGTGCGGCGGCGATCTCCACCGTGCTGAAGATCGACCTGACGCAGGCGGCCTTTATCACCGCGGTGGTCAGTACCTTCTACTTTGCGTTTGGCGGCATGAAAGGCGTCGCCTGGGTTACGCTGCTGCACAGCGCCATCAAGTACATCGGGATTCTGATTATTCTCTATGTGGCGCTGAAAATGACCGGCGGCGTGGCCCCGATGATCGAGAAAATGCCGGCGTTCTACTGGACGTGGGATGGTCACGTCGGTGCCAGTACCATTGTGGCCTGGCTGATCGGGACCGTGGGTTCGATCTTCTGTACGCAGTTTGTGATCCAGGCGATCTCCTCCACCAAAGATGTGAAGTCCGCGAAGCGCGCTACCTGGGTCGCCTTCATCTTCTGCCTGCCGATCGGTCTGGCGATGGCGCTGATTGGCGTGGCGGCGAAGTTTGCGCATCCCGATATCAAGAGCCTCTATGCGCTGCCAGTGTTTCTGCAGGATATGTCACCGTGGCTGGCGGGTATCGTCACCACCTCGCTGGTGGCCTCGATTTTCGTCAGCGTCGGCACCGTTGCGCTGGCCATCGCCTCGCTGGTGGTGAAAGATTTTTACGTGCCTTATCGTAATCCGACGCCGGAGCGCGAATTTAAAGTGACGCGCTGGATCTCGATTGGCATCGGCTTCTTCCCGCTGCTGTTTGTCCTGTTCTTCCCGGAAGTGCTGAAGCTCTCGTTCTTTACCCGCGCGATTCGCCTGTCGATCACCGTGGTGGCGATCATGGCGTTCTATCTGCCGTGGTTTAAGAGCACGCGCGGTGCCAACGCCGGTCTGATTGGTGCCTGCGTGGTCACGTCCGTCTGGTTCCTGATGGGTAATCCGTTCGGTATCGACAATATGTATTTGGCGCTGATTACGCCGGCCATCATTATGGTGATTGACCGCTGTATCCCGTCACGCCAGTCTCAGCCTCAACCGCAACACAATGCACAAAATAGTGGAGCCTAATATGACTCAGGAAACCGTCACCGCAGAACGCACCGGCCTGGTTGCGCCGCACCCGCAGGATAGCGCCCAGCAGATTGCGATGCTGCCCTCCTCCTGCCCGCAAAACCATGCGGCTAACCTGCTGCCGCTGCCCGATGGCGATCTGCTTTGCGTCTGGTTTGGTGGCACGCAGGAAGGGATTGCCGATATCTCAGTCTGGTGTTCCCGGCTGACAAAAGGCAGCGATCGCTGGAGTGACGCGCAGAAGCTTTCTGACGATCCGGGTCGCTCAGAACAGAATCCGGTGCTGTTTCTCGATCCCGACCAGGTACTGTGGCTGCTGTGGACGGCGCAGAAATCAGGTAATCAGGACACCGCGATCGTGCGCTATCGCCAGTCTCACGATATGGGCAAAAGCTGGGGCGAGATCAAAACCCTGCTGGATAAGCCCGGCACCTTTATTCGTCAGCCGATTGTCGTGCTGCCCAACGGCAACTGGCTGCTGCCGGTGTTTTACTGCCTGACGCAGCCCGGCGAAAAGTGGGTCGGCAGCTATGACGTCAGCGCGGTAAAAATCTCAGAAGATAAAGGCCAGAGCTGGCGCGACGTCAGCGTGCCTGACAGCACCGGCTGCGTTCATATGAACGTGACCCTGCTGGATGATGGCTCGCTGCTGGCACTCTACCGCAGTCGCTGGGCCGACCATATCTACCAGAGCCGCTCGTTTGATCAGGGTGAAAGCTGGAGTGCGCCCGAGCCGCTGTCGCTGCCCAACAATAACTCCTCCATTCAGGTCACGACGCTGCGCAACGGTCATCTGGCGCTGGTGTTCAATGCGATGAGCGCCGAAGGGGCCAGCGAGCGCCGGTTGTCGCTGTATGACGAAATTGAAGATGATGAAGAAGACGGTGACGTTGCGGTTGCCGCCGAGCCGGTGGTGCACAGCGGGCGCACCGCCTTCTGGGGCGCGCCACGAGCGCCAATGACGCTGGCGATCTCAACAGATGGCGGCAAAAGCTGGCCGCTGCAGCGCAATCTGGATGAGGGCGACGGCTACTGCATGACCAATAACTCTCAGCAGAAGTTAAACCGTGAGTTCTCTTACCCCAGCATCAAGCAGGGTGTGAACGGCGAACTCCATATCGCCTACACCTGGTATCGCCAGGCAATTAAATATGTGCGGGTCGGGGAGTCCTGGGTGCAGGGAGGTGACGCGTGATTGAAAAGATGGCGCTGGTGACCGGCGCAAGTTCCGGCATCGGTCAGGCGATTGTGGATCGCCTGCTGGATGAGGGCTGGCAGGTGATTGGCCTGAGCCGATCGGCGATAAACCGGTCAGACGCGGGCTGGCAGAGCCATCAGATCGATATCAGCGACAGTGCGGCATTGCAGGCTTTACTGGACAAACTGCCGGTGCCGCAGGCGGTGATCCATGCAGCGGGAATGATGCAGGCCGCGCCGCTCGGGGAGCTGGATCTGAACGCCAGCACACGCCTGTGGCAACTGCATGTTGCCGCCGCAGAACAGCTGGCCAACCATTTTGCGCCCCGGATGAACGCGGGCGGCAGAATCGTGTTGCTGGGTAGTCGCACGTCAGGCGGTGCGGCGTGCCGTAGTCAGTATGTGGCCACTAAATCGGCGATGATCGGCATGGTGCGCAGCTGGGCGGCAGAGCTGGCACCGCGCGGCATTACAGCCAATATCGTGGCGCCAGGTGCCACCGAAACGCCGATGCTACAACAGCCGGGCCGGGCCAGTTCCCCGCCGCGCTTGCCACCGATAGGCCGCTATATTCAGCCGCAGGAAGTCGCCGGACTGGTCGGGTTCCTGCTTTCGCCTGCGGCCGCGACAATCACCGGTCAGCAGCTGGTGATGTGCGGCGGTGCGTCGCTGAGTTGATGAACAGGCCGGGCGACTCGGGTAGCCCGGCCTGTATCAGCGTAAAAATTACCGTACGGGTTTACCGTACTGATTAACAAACTGGCGGTAGGCGGCGATCACCAGCAGAAAATCTTCAATGCCACAGAATGAGAGGCTCTCTTCGTCGTAGTAGTTCATCCCCTCTTCCATGCCGTCATCCTCCAGAGCCAGCAGGTTGGCGCGAATCATTACCTCTTCCTCATCCAGCAGGATGGTGTACTCGCTACCGACGCGCTGCCACTGACGCACGCTGCCTTTGACGTCTTCGATTGCGGCTTCGACTTCATCCAGCAATCCTGGATCGTTTTTCACCTCTTCGTTGAACCAGTGGCCGACCGCTTCATGATCCATCGACATACGAACTTTAATCTGTCCGGTCACATCGCGTAAAAATTCATATTCCATCGCCCGTTCCTCTTAACGTCATCGCGTCACTAAATGAGTGTCAGCGCTGCCTGCGCGGCAAAGTGTGACACGTCGCGCATTATTACAGGCTGTCTGGCGAAATCCAGCTTTTGATCGTCTCTCTGGCCAATGCCGGGACGAAAAAAAGGGGCGAATCATCGCCCCTTTCTGTTACTGCCAGGTGAAGAATCAGACCGCAGTCTGGAAAATCACGCCGTCAGCTTTGTCAGTGTACTGCGCCAGCTGGTCAAAGTTGAGATAGCGATAAGTGTCGCTGGCTGTTTTATCAACCTGCTCCATGAATTGCTGATACTCATCCGGCGTTGGCAGTTTGCCAAGCAGAGACGCGACCGCAGCCAGCTCCGCAGATGCCAGGTAGACGTTAGCGCCATTACCCAGACGGTTCGGGAAGTTACGGGTCGAGGTGGAAACCACCGTCGCACCGTCTGCAACACGTGCCTGGTTACCCATGCAGAGTGAACAGCCTGGGATCTCGATACGCGCACCGCTTTTGCCGAATACGCTGTAGTAGCCCTCTTCGGTTAGCTGTGCTGCATCCATCTTGGTTGGCGGTGCCACCCACAGACGCGTTGGCAGCTGACCTTTGTGGCTATCCAGCAGTTTACCGGCGGCACGGAAGTGACCAATGTTAGTCATGCATGAGCCGATGAACACTTCGTCGATCTTCTCGCCCTGAACGTCAGAGAGCAGACGTGCATCGTCCGGATCGTTTGGTGCGCAGAGGATCGGCTCTTTGATGTCAGCCAGATCGATTTCGATCACCGCAGCATATTCAGCATCGGCGTCTGCTTCCAGCAACTGAGGATCGGCCAGCCATTTCTGCATGCTTTCAACACGACGCTCCAGTGTACGACGATCGCCGTAGCCTTCTGCGATCATCCACTTCAGCAGTACAATGTTGGAGTTCAGGTATTCAATAATCGGTGCTTTATCCAGCTTGATGGTACAGCCCGCAGCGGAACGCTCTGCTGACGCATCAGACAGCTCAAACGCCTGCTCGACCTTCAGATCCGGCAGACCTTCAATCTCCAGGATACGGCCAGAGAAGATGTTTTTCTTACCTTTCTTCTCAACGGTCAGCAGACCCTGTTTGATCGCATACAGCGGGATGGCGTGAACCAGATCGCGCAGCGTAATGCCTGGCTCCATTTTACCTTTGAAGCGCACCAGCACCGATTCAGGCATGTCGAGCGGCATAACGCCGGTCGCGGCGGCAAACGCCACCAGGCCTGAACCCGCCGGGAAAGAGATGCCGATAGGGAAACGGGTATGGGAGTCACCACCGGTGCCCACGGTATCCGGCAGCAGCATACGGTTCAGCCAGCTGTGGATAATGCCGTCACCCGGACGCAGTGATACACCACCACGGTTCATGATGAAGTCTGGCAGCGTGTGGTGCGTACTCACGTCCACTGGCTTAGGATACGCGGCAGTGTGACAGAAGGACTGCATCACCAGATCGGTCGAGAAGCCCAGACAAGCCAGATCTTTCAGCTCATCACGGGTCATCGGGCCGGTGGTATCCTGCGAGCCAACCGAGGTCATCTTCGGTTCGCAATAGGCGCCTGGACGAACACCGGCTACGCCACAGGCGCGGCCCACCATTTTCTGCGCCAGTGAGAAGCCACGGGTGCTCTCCGCAACATCTTTCGCCTGACGGAATACGGTGCTGTGCGGCAGACCCAGTGACTCACGCGCTTTGGTGGTCAGTCCACGACCGATGATCAGCGGAATACGGCCACCGGCACGCACTTCGTCAATCACCACTTCGGTTTTGAGTTCGAAGCTGGCCAGCAGTTCGTTGGTTTCGTGATTGCGGACTTCGCCTTTAAACGGATAGATGTCGATGACATCACCCATGTTCAGGTTGTTGACGTCAACTTCAATCGGCAGTGCGCCTGCATCTTCCATGGTGTTGAAGAAGATTGGCGCAATTTTGCTGCCCAGCACCACGCCGCCGCCTTTTTTATTTGGCACGTTCGGGATGTCGTCGCCCATAAACCACAGCACCGAGTTGGTGGCAGATTTACGCGAGGAACCGGTTCCGACCACATCGCCGACATAGGCCAGCGGGAAGCCTTTGGTCTTAAGCGCTTCGATCTGTTTGATCGGACCGATGTTGCCTGCCTCATCCGGCTCAATGCCTTCACGGGCATTTTTCAGCATCGCCAGGGCGTGCAGTGGAATGTCCGGACGTGACCAGGCATCCTGGGCTGGAGAGAGATCGTCGGTGTTAGTTTCGCCAGTGACTTTGAACACCGTAACGGTGATTTTCTCAGCCAGTTCAGGACGTGACAGATACCATTCCGCATCGGCCCACGATTGCATCACCTGCTTCGCGTATTCATTACCCGCTTTCGCTTTCTCTTCAACATCATAGAAGTTATCGAACATCAACAGGGTGTGTGAAAGGGCTTTCGCCGCGATTGGGGCAAGCTTGCTATCGTCCAGCGCTTCAATCAGCGGGTGAATATTGTAACCACCCTGCATGGTGCCGAGCAGTTCAACCGCTTTTTCAGGAGATATCAGAGGAGAGGTTGCTTCGCCTTTAGCGACAGCCGCCAGGAAACCGGCTTTGACATACGCCGCTTCATCGACGCCAGGTGGGACTCGGTTGACCAATAAATCGGTCAAAAATTCTTCTTCACCCGCAGGTGGATTTTTCAGCAGTTCAACCAGCGCGGCCATCTGGGAAGCCTCTAAAGGCTTAGGTACAATTCCCTGGGCAGCACGCTCGGCAACGTGCTTACGGTATTCTTCTAGCACGACGTTATCCTCGCTCTCATTATGTAGGGCTTTCCGACCACCTTGCTCACTTATGGAGAACACACTTCCCTTTCTCGTCCAGGTTGAGGTGCCCGGTTTCGCGGAGGGCAGAATAGCAGGATTCCGTCTGTTTGTTAATCTGTTTACAAAAATACAACATAATCCACTACGCCCATTCTGCCCGCTTATCTCCCCGCATCAGGCTCCTGAGTGAGCCGATTTGGTCTCACAGCAGCTTACCGTATTCCAGTGAAATGGCGACACGATAAGGTCAGCTTTGCAGCGGTTTAAGCGAAATGATTCAGTGAAATAGATAACCGACAGGAATAGAACGCGGTGTGAATCGGGTGTAAAACAGCGGTGAGTTTGACAAAATCTCAACACCAGAGCGAAGTGTGAGGTTCTTTTGGCGTCAGAGGATTACAGCGTAGTTTTCATTTCCTGCAGTGATAGTGGCTAGTCCCGCCGCCAGAACGCGCCCTCTTCCCTTTCCGTCATGGCAAGAGGGCTCAATTCTCTTTTAATACCTGCACTGCCTGCCTGGGCAATCCATTTTTAACAAATGGACGCCATGACCGCTTTTGTTCTGCGTTAATTTTGCAGGTTAGCTGGCCAATTGGCAGGCAGCTGGTCAGGCGGACAATCAATCACGCTTTCATTATTTTCGCCCACTTCGCGGATAACGGTCAGCGTCGCGAATTCATCGATAATCTCAGTTGGATAAGCCGGACCCGTTTCGCGGAATTTTGCCATCTCTTCCAGATGATCGTTCTGGAAGCAGACGGTTTTTTCCGGGTTGTTCATTACCCAGCGAGGGAAGAAGATGGTGCCATGGAAGATTTTATCGGCCAGATTAACGGCCAGGCTGACATCGGTGCCGGTAGGTTCGGTCCAGGAGACTTTATAGACATCCTGCGCCAGACGAACGACATAGACATGCTGATTTTTAACCCAGCGATTTCCCACCATGCCGCTGTGAATACGGTAGTCGATGGTGCTGGCATTTTTGATGTAGAGCTCGTAGTTCCAGCCATTGTCATAGGTATAAACCAGATGTTTACCGACGATGCCAGACAGGTCATGTTTATCAAAAGTACTCATGATTAACTCCTCATTTGTTTCCGTTGAGAGGATTATTGCGCGTTACAAAAGCGATGAATAACGCTATTTTTAGCGCTAAATAATTCATTTTTTAGATGAGTCAACATGTACAGGACAACGCTGGAACAGTGGTATCTGCTCGATGCAGTAGTCAATGAAGGGAGTTTTGCGCTGGCAGCGGAGAAGAACCATCGCAGCCAGTCTTCATTGAGCTACCAGCTGGGCCTGCTTCAGCAGCGGCTGGGGCTGACGCTGTTACAGCAGGAGGGCCGCCGTGCGATGCTGAGTGCAGAGGGACATCAGTTGCTCGCGCAGGTGCGTCCTTTGCTGGCGGGATTCAGTGCGCTTGAGGCGCAGGCTAATGCACTACAACGCGGCGAGCGGTCACGCATCGATCTGATGGTCGATGCGACGCTGCCCAAACCTTTGCTGTTTGATGTGCTCCAGACCTTTCAGCAGCGCTATCCCCATGTGCGTATCTGGTTCAGCGAAATCGTCCGAAGTGAAACGCCTGACAGACTGGCGGAAAATCAGGCCGATCTCTGGCTGGTGGCGCAGCAGGGCGATACGCAGTTTGCAGGCGAAAGCCTGATGAGTGTCGATTTCGTCGCCGTTGCCCATCGTGACCACCCATTACACCGCGAACCCGCCCCGCTTAATGCGGCCACGCTGGCTCGCTGGCCCTGCATTACCATACTGGATCGTCAGCAACAGCAGCAGTCAGAGGTGAATGGCGAACAAGCGGAAAACTGGTCATTTACAACACTGTCGGCCGCGATTGAGGCGGTCCAGCACCAGTTAGGTTATGGCTGGCTGCCGGAACAGAATATCGCCGCGCTTTTAGAGAGCGGTGAGCTTCGTCCCCTGCCGCTACTGCAGGGCCGCCGACGCAGCAGTTCACTGGTGATGCATATAAACGAAGAGAGACTGCCGGCCAATAGCGCCATTGCGGCACTGGCGCAGATGTTTATTGAACGGGTGGCGCAGGAGAAGCGCATAGCTGAGCGCTAAAGAGGCTGAGATTGTTTCCGTTGACGCGGGGAACACGCAAAAAACACGCATTCCAAAGATTAAGCTGCGGTTTATCCCCCTCAAGCGTGGAACACCAGATTGGCGATCATTGGCAGGCCCCTGATTGTGGTTATATAAGGCTGTGGTGAAGGCCGGAACGCTGCTCAAGTAATCGCAATCATTATGTATAGATTATAGTAATCTATATCTTAATATACCAAACGTTCTCATACGGTCAGATTGCTGGCCCAAAGCGGTAATCTTTGGTCTATCCGGCACTAAAGCTATCTACACAGTCAATCACCGTCGATACAAAGCGCCTAAAGAACGAGAGCCGATCCCCTTTAACGAAAACCAAATTACTGATGCTGAGATAGCTAATCGAGGTATGACATTCACCTATGAGCTTTTCAACATCTATCACATGATAGAATCAGGGGTTATCAGCAAAGAGGCTGCTCGTGAAGCCTTCAAGCAAGAATGCCTCATGGACTTCAGACACAGCCTTCACCGGCTCGACTTCAATCACTGCTATGATCGAGCGGTGGTTTACTCCCTTATAATCCCTGCCGACAGCAACTTTACTGTCTCAAGGTTTGATAAAATCGCAATACAGCACAGTGAGAATCATTGGCACTTACTCAATATTGAAAGCATTGAGATAGACCGTGTTCCTTACGATGAGGTAAGCAATGGCACAGTCGGCATCAAGGTTGATAGGATAGTGCCGGAAGCAAGGGACTACTATGTAGTCAAAGTAAGCGAGGATAAGGACCTTCAGGATGCGTAGCTACAGTGAGATCGCAAAGCGTATAGCCAAAATCATTATATCGCCTGAGTCAGCGATAGGATTAATGCATGGAGTCCTGTCTGTGCCTACAGACATTGGCTATCTTGCCTATGGATTTCTTGATACAGACAGCCGCTATCAACGTGAAACAGAGAAAATAAGGATGGTTAGTGCCATCAGGCATGGCATTCTTGAAAATCACAACTTCATGAAGACAATCGAGACTGTGCTCAATATCTTCAACAAGAATGTGCCTGAATTCAAGCAGAACGCTATCTATAGCAAAACGATGGCTTCAGTTGCTGGCCGGACGCTTACGAACTCACTAATAGCCGGAAGGTTAGCAACTACCATTGCGCAGCGTAGCTCCTTCCTTGTTGCGGTCAGAGGTGGCCTGATTGGTAATGCTTTACTGATCGGTGGCATGACAGAGAGATGTGTCTACACCTCTGAAAAGCTTCAAAAGAACAACCCAGAAGTCTACAACGCGCTACGCGTGCGGAACTATGATTTACTTTACTTCTTAGTTGAGCCAGCTCTGAACCCCTTCTTAGAAGCTCTGAATGTAAAGCGAACTCAGGGACAACCGGCTTTTGAGAAGATCATTGAGATGGTAGACCAGGAGGTAAACGCTAATGCGAGATAATGGGCCGGCTAAGTTGAGCTTAGGTAAACGCATCATGTATAGCCTTATAGAGGCGTCAGGTGCGATCATAGGCGGGTTCTTGCTCTTACTATGCTGCTACTGGTTCTTTCACTATGAAACGTGGCATGAGAGGCTTATAGCGATTGGCTTATCTATAGGGGTTGTCTATCTGATAGGTAAGGTCTTACCTGAACGGCCAAATCAGTAAGCCCCTCATGGGGCTATACTAAGTTTTATCAGCTCAGGCCTCATCTGAAAGTTACCCGTTATTTATACAGGTATCTATCAGAGTATATTTGGATTGAATTCTTCTCAGCCCAGAGGCGTTTTCCATCAAGTAATATTTCCATAAGCGTCCGGCCAGGGCACATTTTCCCCTGATGAGTTCGCTAATTATTAAGTGAGCCAGCCAGTCATTAAGATCAGATTTTAATGTGTCGGGTTCACCATACAGGTTTTTGTGGAACGTCACCTGATATAATTCCTGCAATATCGTGATGTGGAACCGCATCGCAGTTGCCGTTCGTCTATGGTGACATCGCTTTGGTCTTCGTATGGTCTATATCATTTATTGCCAGACAAAGTTGATAATCATGCTGCTCCACTTTGCCACAGTACTCTATGCCTCCTTCGGTCAGTATTCTTAGAATTGGCAGGCCCTGAGACGCATAAATTGACAGTACACGTTCATTCAGCAGATCTGCCGCTGCAATAAAACGTGTCACGTGGGATAACCATGATTTACAGGCGGTTTATCCCCTGCTAACGCGTGGAGCACTCTAAATTTATTTGCCTGATTACTAAATACTTATTCGCACTCAAAAATTCCACCAAATTTAACGCTCTGATTTTACCCAACATCACACCTAATCCCACCACCAGAATCCAGGCCAAAAAAAAGCCCCCATTACGGGAGCTTTCTCAATAGCTGCGGCAGAAACTTATTTCTTCTTCGCTTTCGCGTTAGGCAGATCGGTGATGCTACCTTCGAAGATCTCTGCAGCCAGACCCACTGACTCATGCAGGGTCGGGTGAGCATGGATGGTCAGCGCGATATCTTCCGCATCACAACCCATCTCAATCGCCAGACCGATTTCGCCTAACAGCTCACCGCCGTTAGTGCCGACAATCGCGCCACCAATAATACGGTGCGTCTCTTTGTCGAAAATCAGTTTGGTCATACCGTCTGCACAATCAGAAGCGATAGCACGGCCTGAAGCAGCCCACGGGAAGGTGGAGGTCTCGTAGCTGATGCCTTTCTCTTTCGCTTCTTTCTCGGTCAGACCGACCCAGGCAACTTCTGGCTCAGTATAGGCAATTGAAGGGATCACTTTCGGATCGAAGTAGTGCTTCAGACCGGAGATCACTTCGGCGGCAACGTGGCCTTCATGCACACCTTTATGCGCCAGCATTGGCTGACCGACGATGTCGCCGATAGCATAGATGTGTGGCACGTTGGTACGCATCTGCTTGTCGACGCGGATGAAACCGCGATCGTCCACTTCCACGCCCGCTTTACCAGCATCCAGACCTTTACCGTTCGGCACACGACCGATAGCTACCAGCACCGCGTCATAACGCTGCGCTTCACCTGGTGCTTTTTTGCCTTCCATTGAAACGTAAATGCCATCGTCTTTCGCTTCAACGGCGGTCACTTTGGTTTCCAGCATCAGGTTAAATTTCTTGCTGATTTTCCTGGTAAAGACTTTCACCACGTCTTTATCCGCAGCCGGGATGACCTGGTCGAACATCTCAACCACATCGATCTCTGAACCCAGCGCATGATAAACCGTCGCCATTTCCAGACCGATGATGCCGCCGCCCATAACCAGCAGACGCTTCGGCACTTCTTTCAGTTCCAGCGCATCGGTAGAGTCCCAGACGCGTGGATCTTCATGTGGAATGAATGGCAGTTCGATTGGGCGTGAACCCGCAGCGATGATGGCATTATCGAAGTTGATGGTGGTCGCGCCGCCTTCTCCTTCAACCACAAGGGTGTTAGCACCGGTGAATTTGCCCAGGCCATTAACCACGGTGACTTTACGACCTTTTGCCATACCTGACAGGCCGCCAGTCAACTGGTTGATAACCTTCTCTTTCCAGCTGCGAATCTTGTTGATATCAGTAGATGGCTGGCCAAACACAATGCCATGCTCTTCAAGGGCTTTCGCCTCTTCAATCACTTTAGCAACGTGCAGCAGCGCTTTAGATGGGATACAACCGACGTTCAGACAAACACCACCGAGGGTGCTGTAACGCTCTACCAGTACGGTTTCCAGACCTAAATCCGCACAACGGAAGGCTGCAGAGTAACCTGCAGGACCTGCCCCAAGTACCACGACCTGGGTTTTCATCTCTGTACTCATCATGACCTCTTAATTGATATCCGGCGGGTCAGACGTTCTTATAATGCCCTTGTTCCACCGGGACTTTCACCGCAAGAGTTTACAGAATTGTTAACAAACTGCCAACAGCGGCGCGACGAATCGTTAAAGGAAGGCCGGCATTCGCCGGCCTTCTTAACATTTACATAACTAAACGACGAATATCAGACAGCATATTGCCGATAATGGTGATGAATCGCGCACCATCAGCACCGTCGATCACGCGGTGGTCGAAGGAGAGAGAAATCGGCATCATCAGACGCGGAGTAAACTCTTTACCGTTCCACACCGGTTCCATCGCCGATTTAGAGACACCCAGGATAGCCACTTCCGGCGCGTTAACGATCGGCGCGAAGTGGGTAGTGCCCAGGCCGCCCAGGCTGGAGATGGTGAAGCATCCGCCCTGCATGTCGCCCGCTGTCAGCTTACCGTCACGCGCTTTCTTCGAAATCGCCATCAGTTCACGGGACAGCTCGGTAATGCCTTTCTTATTCACGTCTTTAAAGACCGGAACAACCAGGCCATTTGGCGTATCAACCGCCACACCGATATTGATATATTTCTTCAGCGTCAGTTTCTGCGCATCTTCAGACAGCGAACTGTTGAAGCGTGGCATCTGCTCAAGCGCCGCAGCGACCGCTTTCATGATGAACACCACTGGGGTGTATTTCACATCCAGCTTACGCTTCTCTGCTTCAGCATTCTGCTGCTTACGGAAAGCTTCCAGGTCGGTGATATCAGTTTTGTCGAAATGCGTAACGTGCGGGATCATCACCCAGTTACGGCTCAGGTTCGCGCCAGAAATTTTCTGGATACGGCCCAGTTCTACTTCTTCGATTTCGCCAAACTTACTGAAATCAACTTTCGGCCATGGCAGCATGCCAGGCAGACCGCCGCCGCTGGCAGCAGCAGGTGCTGCTTCAGCGCGTTTCACGGCCTCTTTCACGTAAGTCTGCACGTCTTCTTTCAGAATGCGACCTTTACGGCCGGTGCCTTTGACTTTCGCCAGGTTAACACCGAACTCGCGCGCCAGGCGACGAATCACCGGGGTAGCGTGAACGTAAGCGTCGTTCTCTGCGAACTCACCTTTGCTTTCTGCTTTAGCGGCGGCAGGTGCTGCTGCGGCTTTCGCTTCAGATTTGGCAGCAGGCGCCGGTGCGGCTTCCTGTTTCGCAGCCGCAGGGGCAGCCGGAGCAGCACCTTCGACTTCGAACACCATGATCAGTGAGCCGGTGCTGACTTTATCGCCCGTCGCGACTTTCAGCTCTTTGACGATACCCGCAAACGGTGCCGGCACTTCCATAGAGGCTTTGTCGCCTTCAACCACGATCAGTGACTGCTCAGCTTCCACCTTATCGCCAACCTTAACGAGGATCTCGGTGACTTCAACTTCGTCTCCCCCGATATCCGGAACGTTAACGTCTTTTGCGCCCGCAGCCGCGGCAGGTGCCGATGCCGCTTCTTCTTTCACTTCTGGCTTCGCATCAGAGGCCGGTGCTGCACCTTCTGCTTCAAAGACCATGATGGCTGAACCGGTGCTGACTTTGTCGCCGGTCGCAATGGTGATCGCTTTGACCACACCCGCGAACGGAGCCGGAACTTCCATTGACGCTTTGTCACCTTCGACAACAATCAGTGACTGCTCGGCTTCGACTTTGTCGCCAACCTTAACCAGAATCTCAGTGACTTCAACTTCATCACCGCCGATATCCGGCACAGCCACTTCTTTGCTGGCAGTGGCCGCAGCAGCGGCTGGCGCAGGCGCCGCGTCCGCTTTCTTCTCTTCGGCGGCGGCAGGGGCTGCTTCCGCAGCGCCTTCAGCATCAAACACCATGATCAGCGAACCGGTCTCAACTTTGTCACCGGTAGAGATTTTAATCTCTTTGACTACGCCAGCCTGTGGCGACGGCACTTCCATTGAGGCTTTGTCGCCTTCCACGGTGATCAGCGACTGCTCGGCTTCCACCTTGTCGCCAACTTTCACCAGAATCTCGGTGACTTCAACTTCGTCAGACCCGATATCCGGTACCTTAATTTCGATAGCCATTACTCTATTACCTCTTAAGCCAGACGCGGGTTAACTTTATCGGCATCGATATTGAATTTGGTGATAGCGTCAGCCACCACTTTCTTCTCGATCTCGCCGCGTTTAGCCAGCTCACCCAGCGCGGCAACCACCACATAAGATGCATCAACTTCAAAGTGATGACGCAGATTCTCACGGCTGTCAGAGCGACCAAAGCCATCGGTACCCAGTACGCGATAATCGCTGGCTGGGACATAGCTACGAACCTGCTCAGCGAACAGTTTCATGTAGTCGGTTGAAGCAACAGCAGGTGCGTCATTCATCACCTGAGCGATGTAAGGTACGCGCGCTTCTTCAGTCGGATGCAGCATGTTCCAGCGCTCACAATCCTGGCCATCACGAGCCAGTTCGGTGAACGAGGTGACGCTGTAGACATCAGAGCCGATACCGTAATCTTTCGCCAGAATCTGGGCGGCTTCACGAACGTGACGCAGGATAGAACCTGAGCCCAGCAGCTGTACTTTACCTTTGCTGCCCTCTACCGTTTCCAGCTTGTAGATACCCTTACGGATACCCTCTTCCGCGCCCTTCGGCATGGCTGGCATATGGTAGTTTTCGTTCAGCGTGGTGATGTAGTAGTACACGTTCTCCTGCGCTTCGCCATACATACGCACCAGACCGTCATGCATGATGACAGCCACTTCATAAGCGTATGAAGGATCGTAAGAGATACAGTTCGGGATAGTCAGAGACTGAATGTGGCTGTGACCATCTTCATGCTGCAGACCTTCGCCGTTCAGGGTAGTACGACCCGAGGTGCCGCCGACCAGGAAGCCGCGCGCCTGTTGGTCGCCCGCCAGCCACATCAGATCGCCGATACGCTGGAAGCCGAACATCGAGTAATAGATGTAGAACGGGATCATCGGCAGGTTGTTGGTGCTGTAAGAGGTCGCCGCAGCCAGCCAGGAAGAACCTGCGCCCAGCTCGTTGATCCCTTCCTGCAGAATCTGGCCTTTCTCGTCTTCTTTATAGTATGCAACCTGCTCGCGGTCCTGCGGGGTGTACTGCTGACCGTTCGGGCTGTAGATACCGATCTGACGGAACAGACCTTCCATACCAAAGGTACGCGCTTCATCGGCGAGGATTGGAACCAGACGATCTTTGATCGACTTGTTCTTCAGCATCACATTCAGGGCACGCACAAAGGCGATGGTGGTCGAGATCTCTTTGTTCTGCTCTTCCAGCAGCGCACTGAACTCTTCGAGTGCTGGCATTTCCAGCTTTTCAGTGAACTTCGGCTGACGCGTTGGCAGGTAGCCGCCTAACTTCTCGCGCTGACCATGCAGATAAGCATGTTCTTCTGAGCCTTTTTCGAAGGTCACGTACGGCAGTGATTCGATTTTGTCATCAGCAACCGGCACGTTGAAGCGATCACGGATATAGCGCACGCCATCCATGTTCATCTTCTTCACCTGGTGAGCAATATTTTTGCCTTCCGCGGTGTCGCCCATACCATAACCTTTGATGGTATGCGCCAGGATCAATACTGGCTTGCCTTTGGTGTCCTGCGCTTTTTTCAGTGCCGCGTAGATTTTCTTCGGATCGTGGCCGCCACGGTTCAATGCCCAGATTTCATCATCGGACATATCTTTAACCAGCGCGGCGGTTTCCGGATATTTGCCAAAGAAGTGCTCACGCACATAGGCACCATCGCGGGATTTAAAGGTCTGGTAGTCACCGTCGACCGTTTCGTTCATCAGCTGAATCAGCTTGCCGCTGGTATCTTTGCGCAGCAGCTCATCCCAGCGACCGCCCCAGATGACCTTGATCACTTCCCAGCCAGCACCGGCAAAGATGCCTTCCAGCTCGTTGATGATTTTGCCATTACCGGTTACCGGGCCATCCAGACGCTGCAGGTTGCAGTTGATGATGAAGACCAGGTTATCCAGTTTTTCACGGGTGGCGATGGTGATCGCACCTTTAGATTCTGGCTCATCCATCTCGCCGTCACCCAGGAAGGCGTAAACGGTCTGCGCAGAGGTATCTTTCAGGCCACGGTGTTCCAGATATTTCAGGAACTTCGCCTGATAGATCGCTGACAATGGACCCAGGCCCATTGATACGGTCGGGAACTGCCAGAATTCCGGCATCAATTTCGGATGCGGATAAGAAGAGAGGCCTTTACCGTCAACTTCCTGACGGAAGTTGTTCATCTGCTCTTCGGTCAGGCGGCCTTCAAGGAACGCACGCGCATAGATACCCGGAGAGATGTGGCCCTGGAAATAGACCAGATCGCCGCCATCCTTCTCACTGCGCGCGCGGAAGAAGTGGTTAAAGCACACTTCATAAATTGTCGCAGAAGACTGGAAGGAGGACATGTGGCCACCCAGTTCCAGATCTTTCTTCGATGCGCGCAGCACCGACATGATGGCGTTCCAGCGGATTGCGGAACGGATACGACGTTCAAGAGAGGTGTTGCCCGGATAATCGGGTTCATCTTCAACGGCAATAGAGTTGATGTAGTTGCTGATTGCAGAAGATCCTGCAGCCACGTTTACGCCGCCTTTGCGGGCTGCACCCAGTACCTGATCAATCAGATACTGTGCACGTTCAACACCTTCTTCACGGATGACCGATTCGATCGCCTGTAGCCAGTCACGAGTTTCAATCGGATCCACGTCATTGTGTAAACGTTCTGACATGGGTGTGTTCCTTATCTGTGTCTAATACGTTGAATAATCGGGAGCCTGTTAAAGCAGATGCAGGCAGGCTCGTCTGATATCAGTACGATCTTTGTCGCACGTCATTCCTTACGTTGCTGTAAACGACGCAGGGAGCGTTCTCGACGGCTCTGCTCCCGACTTCTGTCCAGCAAGATTTCCTCTATGAACGCCAGGTGACGGTGTGAAGCCTCGCGCGCTTTTTCTGGCTCACGGGCCACAATCGCCTCAAAGATTCTGGCGCGGTGACCGCTCACTTTTGCCAGCATTTCCCGGCGCGAGTAGAGCAATTCGAAATTCTGACGAACGTTTTGTTCCAGCATAGGGCCCATTGAGCGTAGCAAATGTAAAAGCACAACATTATGGGCTGCTTCTGTGACAGCGATCTGATACTGCATCACTGCGTCCGCTTCGGCGTCTAAATCGCCGCTGTCCTGCGCCTGCTGGATATTCAGATGGCAGTCGCGAATGCGCCGCAGGTCTTCCTCTGTGCCGCGCAGTGCCGCGTAATAGGCGGCAATGCCCTCTAAGGCATGGCGCGTTTCCAGCAGATCAAACTGGGATTCCGGATGGCCGGCGAGCAGCTCAACGAGTGGATCGCTTAAGCTTTGCCAGAGATTCTCCTGCACGAACGTTCCGCCACCCTGTCGGCGCAGCAATAATCCTTTCGCTTCTAAGCGCTGGATCGCTTCGCGGAGAGACGGACGTGAGACATCGAATTGTTTGGCGAGTTCGCGCTCAGGCAACAGCTTCTCTCCCGGACGCAACGTGCCTTCCATAATCAGGGATTCGAGCTGTTGCTCGATAGCATCGGAGAGCTTAGGTTGGCGAATCTTACTGTAAGCCATCATCCCTTCTTATTAAGCCAGGCGTCCGGAGTAAATTGGTAATACCAATTGCAATGAGGTGCCGGTAAAGTAACAAAGTATTCACCTTGTGTCTATATGGTGTCTGCGACATTCACCTCGCCTTAAAGCCTGTCCTGGCGCTAACTCGCGGTTAAAAAAATGAAAAAATCCGCTACGGCAAATGTTAAATAATTGCACTTTTACCAAACCTTACACCTGCTTAGCGCCTGATGAGTGCGGCAGCCATAAGTGAAAGCTATTCGTCATTACCCGAATTTCATGGCAGAAGTTTCGACAGGCAGACATGACCAGGACGGCGTTTTTTCAGTCAAGTCTCAGCACGAAAGGCGAAAGCAGGTGCAAAGCGAATCGCTTATCACTATTCTTGTCGCCAGGGTAGCAAATGGCCGCATTAAGCACGCCAGATACCGTAAAATAATCAATACGTTATTGTAACTACTTCATTACAGCGGATTGCGCTGCGAACGAAGAATAAAAACATCACGAGGTTTGTATGGAACAGCAGCAAGGCGAAGCGCTGAAACGTGGTCTTAAGAACCGCCATATTCAGCTCATCGCGCTGGGTGGTGCAGTGGGAACCGGCCTGTTTCTGGGCAGTGCATCGGTCATTGAATCCGCCGGACCGGCCGTTATTCTGGGCTATGCGATTGCCGGGTTTATTGCCTTTTTAATCATGCGCCAGTTAGGTGAGATGGTCGTGGAAGAGCCGGTTGCCGGCAGCTTCAGCCACTTTGCCTATAAATACTGGGGCAACTTTGCGGGTTTTGCTTCGGGCTGGAACTACTGGGTGCTCTATGTGCTGGTTGCCATGGCAGAACTCACTGCCGTCGGCAAATATGTCCAGTTCTGGTGGCCTGACTTTCCGACCTGGGCGTCGGCTGCCCTCTTCTTCGTGATGATCAATGCTATCAACCTGACCAACGTGAAAGTGTTTGGTGAGATGGAGTTCTGGTTCGCCATCATTAAAGTGGTTGCGGTCATTGGCATGATCCTGTTCGGCGGCTGGCTGCTGTTCAGTGGTCATGCCGGTCCGCAGGCGACAGTACGCAACCTGTGGGAACAGGGCGGCTTCTTCCCGCATGGCATTGGCGGCCTGGTCACCGTCATGGCGATTATCATGTTCTCATTCGGGGGTCTGGAGCTGGTGGGTATCACCGCAGCTGAAGCGGATAACCCGGAAGTGAGCATTCCAAAAGCGACCAACCAGGTGCTGTGGCGTATCCTGATTTTCTACATTGGTTCGCTGGCGGTCCTGCTGTCACTGATGCCGTGGACCCGCGTCACCTCAGAAGTCAGCCCGTTCGTCTTTATCTTCCACGAACTGGGCGATGCCATGGTGGCGAATGCGCTTAACGTGGTGATCCTGACGGCTGCCCTGTCGGTCTATAACAGCTGCGTTTACTGTAACAGCCGCATGCTGTTTGGTCTGGCACAGCAGGGCAATGCGCCGAAAGCACTGCTGAAAGTCGATCGTCGCGGTGTACCGGTGTTAACGATTCTGGTCTCTGCTGTGGCTACTGCGCTGTGTGTGCTGATCAACTACCTGATGCCGGGCGAAGCGTTTGGCCTGCTGATGTCGCTGGTGGTCTCTGCACTGGTCATCAACTGGGCGATGATCAGCCTGGCGCACCTCAAGTTCCGTCGTAAGAAAGATCAGCAGGGCGTCACAACCCGCTTTAAAGCGCTGCTCTATCCGGCAGGTAACTGGATTTGCCTGATCTTCCTGGCAGGGATTCTGGTACTGATGGCGACCACGCCGGGCATGGCGATCTCCGTCTGGCTGATCCCGGTCTGGCTGGTCATTCTGGGTATTGGTTACTTTATTAAAAACCAGACGCAGAAAGCCTGATGCTCTACTACGTGCTGCGACCTCTCAGGGAGGTTGCAGCACGTACCTCTGATGCCCGATCCAGCTCACACTTCTCTTCCCGCACCTGTTTTGTCCATCTTCATGACGAATTTCTCCCGTTCATCTCACTGATTTCCTGACAATACTTCCTGTTCACACTGGATGCGCAGGAATAAACCATGAAAGGTACAGCTCTCCCGTTTCGGGAAAAACTGGGATATGGCATGGGTGATGCCGGATGCAACATGATTGGCGGTGCCATCATGCTGTTCCTGAACTACTTCTATACCGATGTTTTCGGCCTTGCTCCGGCGCTGGTGGGAACCCTGCTGCTTTCGGTCAGGGTGCTGGATGCGGTTACCGATCCGATTATGGGCGCCATCGCCGATCGCACCCAGAGTCGCTGGGGCCGTTTTCGTCCCTGGCTGCTGTGGGTTTCCGTTCCCTATGTGGTCTTCAGCGTTCTGATGTTCACCACACCAGACTGGACCTATCACAACAAGGTCATCTGGGCGTTCGTCACCTACTTCCTGATGTCACTGACGTATACCGCGATTAATATTCCTTATTGCTCGCTGGGTGGCGTGATTACCAACGACCCTGGTGAACGCGTCTCCTGCCAGTCCTACCGTTTTGTCATGGTCGGTATCGCCACGCTGATACTTTCTCTGTCGCTGCTGCCGATGGCGGAGTGGTTTGGTGGGGAAGATAAAGCGCGCGGCTACCAGATGGCGATGGCGGTGCTGGCCACGATTGGTCTGGCGATGTTTCTGTTCTGCTTTGCCACAGTTCGTGAACGTATCCGCCCTGCTGTACCGAGCAATGATGACCTGAAAAAAGATCTGCGTGACGTCTGGAAGAATGACCAGTGGGTGCGCATTCTGCTGCTGACCTTCTGTAACGTCTGTCCTGGCTTCATCCGCATGGCAGCCACCATGTATTACGTCACCTGGGTCATGGGTCAGTCCACGCACTTCGCCACGCTGTTTATCAGCCTGGGCGTGATTGGCATGATGTTCGGCAGCACGCTGGCGAAACTGCTCACCGATCGCTGGTGCAAACTCAAAGTCTTCTTCTGGACTAATATCGCATTGGCGCTCTTCTCCTGCGGCTTTTACTGGATCGATCCTCACGCCACGGTGATGGTCGTAGTGGCTTACTTTGTGCTGAATATCCTGCATCAGATCCCTTCTCCGCTGCACTGGTCGCTGATGGCGGATGTGGATGACTACGGCGAGTGGAAAACCGGCAAGCGCATCACCGGCATCAGCTTCTCCGGCAACCTGTTCTTCCTCAAGGTGGGACTGGCAGTGGCCGGTGCAATGGTCGGCTTTCTGCTGTCGATCTATGGCTACAATGCGGGTGCTAAACAGCAGTCCCCTGAAGCGATTAACGGCATCATGCTGCTCTTCACCATCATTCCAGGCGTCGGCTATCTGATTACCGCCGGCGTGGTGCGGCTGATGAAGGTCGACCGCAAAATGATGATTACCATCCAGCAGGATCTCGCGCTGCGCCGCGAAAACTTCCACGAGTTACACGCTGTTCGCCTGCGCGACGGTGCTGCTACGCCAACCGGAGATGTTAAATGACTGCAATCCTGCCGAATCCTTTTATTGAGCAGCGCGCCGACCCCTTTATCCTTCGCCATGAACAGTACTACTACTTTGTGGCATCAGTACCGGAGTATGACCGGCTGGAGATCCGACGCGCCACAACGCTGGCTGGCCTGCGCAGCGCCGAGCCGGTCGTGGTCTGGCGCAAGCCTGATAGCGGCCCCTGTAGCGAGTTAATCTGGGCACCCGAATTGCACTACATTGACGGCCAGTGGGTTATCTATTTCGCAGCAGCGCCGACGCGGGAGATCAAAGAGGGACTGTTTCAGCACCGGATGTATGCGCTGGTGTGTGAGGCGGCAGATCCATTGCAGGGCGAATGGCAGCCCTGCCGCCGGGTTTTCAGCCAGCTCGACAGCTTCTCTCTGGATGCCACGCACTTCGTACATCAGGGCAAAAACTGGTATCTCTGGGCGCAAAAAGATCCCGTGATTCCCGGCAACTCTAATCTCTACCTGGCTGAGCTGCTGAATCCCTGGACGCTGAAAGGTACACCGGTGATGCTGAGTCGGCCAGAATATGAGTGGGAGTGCGCAGGGTTTAGCGTGAACGAAGGTCCGGCGGTGATTCGTCACAGCGATCGGCTGTTCGTGACCTACTCCGCCAGCGCTACCGATGAAAATTACTGTCTGGGGATACTGTCGATTGCCGCTGATGCCGATCCGCTTGATGTCACCGCCTGGCAAAAATCGGCACGCCCGGTCTTTGTATCCAGCTGGGACAACCATCAGTATGGGCCAGGCCACAACAGTTTTACCCAGGATGAGGCGGGACGCGACGTGCTGGTTTATCACGCGCGTAACTACACTGAAATTGAGGGCGATCCGTTGTGGGATCCGAACCGCCACACCCGACTGAAATATTTCAGCTGGCGGGAAGATGGCACGCCCGATTTTGGCGTGCCACCTGCCGATTACACCAGCGTGCCGTAAATCGTCAGCAACGCAACGGCAACCACCAGCACCAGTGAAGTGCGTTTCGCTAACGCCACGGCAACCCGTGGCGTTTCTACTTTATCGGTGTGCGGATCGCGTGACAGGGAGAACTGCGCCAGCGTCGTCAGCACCTGATACTGAGAACGGTGACGATCAGTCAGCGAAGCAAACCACGCAGGCAGCGCTTTTTCGCCGTGGCCCAGCAGCGCGTAAGCCACCCCCGCCAGCCGCACCGGGATCCAGTCGAGAAGATGCAGTATCGCATCCACGCCAGACTGCGAACGCGCCATCGGTGTACCATGTTTTGCCAGCCAGCCTTGCCAGGCTCGCAGAAACGCATAACCCACCAGCAGCACCGGACCCCACGGCCCTCCCACCACCAGCCAGAACATCGGCGCAAGGTAGAAGCGGAAGTTTATCCAGATCAGTGCATTCTGCAGTTCACGCAGGAACTCGCGTTCGCTGCATTCTACCGGCACGCCATGAATCAGCGTCAACTCAGCCGCCATCGCCTGATGCGCCGCGTCGTCGTCATGACTGGCTGCTTTCAGATAGCTATGGTAGTGCTGACGCACCGAACCGGCACCGATGCAGAGCAAGCCGGCGACGATCCAGAACAGTAATTGCAGTATACCAAACAGCAGCCCTTTCAGCGCCCAGATGACCAGCGCAGTCAGCGCCATCGCCAGCACAGTCATTAGCAGAGTACGCATCATGGAGAAATGTCGGCGATGCCGAAAAATCGGCTCCAGCCGGTGTTCGAGCTGCCAGTGCTCGCCCAGTTTAAACAGGCGCTCCCAGCCTAAAACCAACAACAAGGTAAACAACGTCATACTGACTCCGCAAAAATCAGGATTTTTGCTGCGTTAACAGCTGTTTGTAGTAGTCCCAGTCAAAAGCAGGTCCGGGATCGGTCTTTCGTACCGGCGCGATGTCACTGTGCCCCGTGATACGTGAAGGCGTTAACGGGTAATGCTGCAGCAGCAACAGGGTTACCTGCTGCAGGGCCCGATATTGCGCTTCGCTATAGGGCTCACTGTCTGTTCCTTCCAGCTCAATCCCTATAGAGAAGTCGTTGCAGTTTTCACGTCCTTCAAACTGCGAAATGCCTGCATGCCAGGCACGTTTATGAAAAGGGACATACTGCACGATCTCCCCGTCACGACGAATCAGGCAGTGTGCCGCGACTTTCAGCGCGGCGATATCCGCAAAATAGGGATGAGCATCCGGCGGAAGTGTGCCGGTGAACAGCTTGTCGATCCACGGCCCGCCAAATTCACCGGGTGGCAGGCTGATATTGTGAATCACCAGCAGTGAAGGCGCTTCATTGTCTGGCCGTTCATTGCAATGCGTTGACGGCACGTGACGCGCTCCGGTCAGCCAGCCCTGTTCGATTTTCATACCCATTTTCCTTGTTTCAGCTGGCTGAGAATAGCATGAATAATAAAGGATTCTTGCCTCTTAGTGTGCCGGTTGGGTCACATGACAACGCTGCGTGTTAAGGATACTAAACAAAATACGATTCGTTGCTGGAACCTGATGGCGGTTCAGGCTATTGTGTCACCCTCTGTCATTTCTCGTTCTGGAGTAAAACACCTATGTCATCTCGTGGTTATGATCCTGACAGCCGCCGTCAGGCACTCATCAAACGCATTGAAAGTGACATCCCGGATGCGGTTGCACTGGCGTTAAAAGAGGATCTTGGTGGAGAGATCGACGCTGACCGGGATATTACTGCCCAGTTGTTACCTGCCGATATCCAGGCTCATGCGCAGGTCATTACCCGTGAAGCGGGTGTTTTCTGTGGTAAACGCTGGGTGGAAGAAGTCTTCATTCAACTCGGCTCGCACGCGACACTGAGCTGGCATGTCGAAGATGGTGATCAGATCGAGGCAGACCAGCTGCTGTTTGAAATCGAGGGTCCTGCCCGACTGCTGCTGACTGCGGAGCGTACCGCGCTTAATTTTGTGCAAACACTCTCGGGCGTTGCCACCGAAGTCAGCCGCTATGTCGCACTGCTGGCGGGAAGCCAGACACAGCTGCTGGACACGCGTAAAACCCTGCCCGGATTGCGGACCGCGCTTAAATATGCCGTGCTCTGTGGCGGTGGCAGCAATCATCGCCTGGGCCTCTCAGATGCCTACCTGATTAAAGAGAACCATATTATTGCCAGCGGCTCAATTGCGCAGGCAGTGGAAAGAGCGCAATGGCTGCAACCCGATGTGCCGGTTGAAGTTGAAGTGGAATCACTGGAGGAGTTGCGTCAGGCGCTGGAAGCCGAAGCCGATATTGTGATGCTGGATAACTTCAGCCTGGAAGAAATGCGTACCGCCGTCGACATCAACCAGGGTCGGACGCTGCTGGAAGTCTCCGGTAACGTTACCGAAACAACCCTGCCACAGATCGCTCTGACCGGCGTGGACTATGTCTCTGTTGGCGCACTGACCAAGCATGTGCGGGCGCTGGATCTCTCGATGCGTTTCAAACAAAAGTAGCCTGCGCTACCGTAACCCGGCCCGGCGATTTTGCGACCCCGCTTCCGGCGCAGTTTCGACTGCGCTGCAATCCTGAAATCTGTTCACACCACACTTTCCAGTTTTCCCCTCTCTGACTGTCTTTTACTGCTACTGATTTTTAACCTGTCGCCTTCTTAATCAGGAGACGATGTGATGAATCATCAACGTGGATTTACGCTGGTTGAATTGATGATTGTGGTCGGTATTGTGGCGATCTTAAGTGCCATCGGCCTGCCCGCTTATCAAAATTATCTGCAGCGCGCTGCCCTCACCGACATGTTGCAAACAATGGTGCCGTTTAAAACTGCGGTAGAGCTCTGCGCCATGGAGCGTGGTGGCCCAACCCAGTGTCATGCAGGAGAAGCGGGCATTCCGGCAGCCAGAGGATCGCGCTATGTCTCGGCACTGAGCGTGACCAACGGTGTGATTGCATTGACTGGCCAGGAAAGTCTCAATGGCCTGAGCGTTGAAATGCTGCCGGTCTGGGACAGCACGGATGGCGGCATCAGATGGCAACGCAGTTGCACCAGTAGCAACAATAGCCTGCGCGACAATTGTCAGGATCAGTTCCGCTTTGCGGATAAAGGGGCCAGCGATGAACAAGCCTGATGAAGCGATCGCGGCTTTATGTCAGCGCTATCGCGCCCTGGTGTTACACCATGATGCCAGTCAGCTGCGTGTGGCCGTCGCAGAAAGCGTGCCGCCCGGACTGTCTGAAGCGCTTCATTTTGCCAGCCAGTGTAAGATTGAGATCGAATGCTGGCCGCAGGCCCGGCTCGACCAGCTTCGGCATGCCGACACACCGCTGGTGGCGCGTGAAGAGGCGCCCGCAGAGTCAGCGATTGAGGCAACACAGCTGATCCTGCGTCAGGCACTCGAACGCCGCGCCTCCGATGTGCATATCGAACCCTGCCGCGAGGGTTTACGCGTGCGACTGCGCATTGATGGCGTACTGCATCCGCTCTCTTCATTACCTGCCACTCAACCTGCGGCGCTGCTGGCACGACTGAAGATTCTCGGCGGGCTGGATATCGCCGAACGACGGTTACCGCAGGATGGGCAGTTCAGCATGGAGATCGCCGGTAAACCCGCCTCGTTTCGTCTGGCCACGTTGCCCATCTACGGCGGGGAGAAAGCCGTAGTCAGGCTATTGCAGAGTGAAAGCGCGGCGCTGTCACTGGATAAGCTCGGTTTACCCACTGCGCAGCTACGTCTGTTCTGCGCTGCGCTGGCCCAGCCGCAGGGATTGATTCTGGTGACGGGCCCCACCGGCAGCGGCAAGACATTCACGCTCTACAGCGGGCTTAGTGCGCTGAATAAGCCTGAAAAAAATCTCTGCAGCGTTGAGGATCCGATTGAGATCCCACTGCCGGGCATCAATCAGACACAGATCCATGCTAAAAACGGGCTCGATTTTAACCGCGTGCTGCGGGCGCTGCTGAGACAGGATCCCGACGTCATCATGGTGGGCGAAATTCGCGATGCCGAAACGGCAGAGATTGCGGTTAAAGCAGCACAAACCGGACATCTGGTCCTTTCCACGCTGCACACTAACTCCACCGCCGAGACGCTGACCCGGCTTCGACAGATGGGAATTCCCGGTTATCTGCTTGGGTCAGCACTGAAATTGATCGTTGCTCAGCGTCTGGTCAGACGCCTCTGCCCTCACTGCCGTCAGCCTGCTCAGGCAGTGGCACACTATCCTCCGGAACTCTGGCCTGGCACCCTGCAAACCTGGCGTGCCCCAGGCTGCGACCACTGCTTTTCCGGCTATTTTGGCCGGCTGGCGTTGTTTGAACTGCTGCCCATTAATGCCAGACTGCAAAATGCGATCGCCGCCGAGATGCCGCTGGAGAATCTGCTGAATCTGGCGAAACAGCAGGGATTGCGCACCCTGCTGGTTTCCGGTTTAGAAGCGGTAAGTCGGGGCGATACCTCCCTGGAGGAGATGCAACGGGTGATTGGGCTGGACGATGGCTAATGCCTCTTTATTCAGCTGGCAGGCGGTCGACAGTCAGGGTCAGTTACTCAGCGGTCAGCTACTGGCTATCGACAGTGACAATCTGCTGCTGATGCTGGCGCAGCGTGATCTTTTGCCGGTGAGCTGGAAGCGTGAAAAAGTCTGGCGTCCGACGGACTGGAAGTGGCAGCACAAAACCGATCTCATTCGCCAACTGGCCACCTTGCTCAAAGCGGGCCTGCCGCTGGCAGAGAGTCTGGTTTTGCTGGCGGAGGGGCAGCCGCATGCTGGCTGGCGGGCCCTGATGCTAGCTCTGCATCATCGGGTACTCAGCGGTGCGCCTTTTTCACAGGCTTTGCGTGAATGGCCGCAGATCTTTCCGGCACTCTATCCGTCCCTGATGGAGGTAGGTGAGCTCACCGGTCAGCTGGATGTCTGTTGCAGCGAACTGGCTCAGCAGCAGATCCGCCAGCAGCAGTTATGGCATCAGGTGGGTAAAGCGCTGCGCTATCCTCTTTTTATTCTGCTGGTGGCGATGGCTGTCACCTGCGGCATGCTGCTCTTCGTGCTGCCGGAGTTCGTTGCGGTTTATGACGCCTTTGATGCGCCCCTGCCCGCCTTTACCGCAGCGGTAATGCAGTTATCTGCCGCGCTTCAGGAATGGGGAGGTGTGCTGGCCCTGGGTGTCTCGCTGATGCTGACTGGATGGCATCAGCTGCGACGACGATCTGAGGGCTGGCAACGCCGTGAGCAGGCATTTTTCCTGCGCATCCCGCTGCTTTCCGGATTGTGGCGCGGCACACAACTGACGCAGATCTATACCATTCTGCATCTCACACAGAGCGCCGGGTTAACGCTGTTACAGGGGCTATCCGCCGTTAAGGTAACATTCTCCTCATTGCTCTGGCGGGACGCGATAGCCGGACTGCAGCAACATATTGCTGAGGGAAGTCCTCTGCATCAGGCGCTGATGCAGCATCCGTTGTTCACGCCATTATGTGGTCAGCTGATTCGCGTCGGTGAGGAGGCGGGCGCCCTGGATTTGATGCTGGCACGTCTGGCTGAATGGCATGAGGCCGAAACGCGAGAGCGCGCTGACACACTGGCGGCTTCGCTGGAACCGATGATGATGATGGTGATTGGCGGCATTGTTGGCACACTGGTGATTGCCATGTATCTGCCGGTCTTCGGGCTGGGTGATGCGATGCATTAGGGGCGCACGCTGCGCCCCGGATGGCTATCGGTTGAAAACCCGGTTCTCCTGCTCGTTAACCCGAATAAAGGTCGTGCGTTTGGTCAGCTCTTTCAGGCGCTCGGCCCCTACGTAAGTGCAGGCGGAACGCAGCCCACCCAGGATATCGCGTGCTGTCTCCGCCACCGGACCTCTTAAGGGCAGCTTGACCGTTTTGCCTTCTGCCGCACGGTACTGCGCAACACCACCAACGTGACGCTTCATCGCCGATTCGGAACTCATGCCATAAAAGAGCATGGATTTTTCGCCATTCTCTTCAACAACCTGCCCTTCGCACTCATCATGTGCCGCCAGCATGCCACCCAGCATCACGAAGTCAGCACCGCCGCCAAAGGCTTTGGCGATATCCCCCGGCACTGAACAACCGCCATCACTGACAATCTGTCCGCTTAAACCATGCGCCGCATCAGCACACTCGATAACGGCAGAAAGCTGCGGATAACCTACACCGGTTTTTACCCGGGTTGTGCAGACCGAACCCGGGCCAATGCCCACTTTGACAATATCCGCGCCGGAAAGAATCAACTCTTCCACCATTTCGCCCGTGACGACATTACCGGCACAGATTGTTTTAGAGGGGAAAGTTTCACGCGCGCGTTGCAGAAAATCGACAAAATGTTGTGAGTAACCGTTGGCCACGTCGATGCAGATAAACTGCAGATCGTCTGACAGCGCCATAATGGCGACCAGTTTACTGAGATCGGACTCTGAAGTGCCGGTGGAGACCATAACATGTTTAAGGCATGTCGCAGGCACGCGCTGAATGAACGCGCGCCAGTCATCAACGCTGTAATGTTTGTGGACTGCAGTAAGGATATTGAAGCTGGCGAGCGCCTCGGCCATCGAAAATGTGCCGACGGTATCCATATTGGCGGCGATGATGGGTACGCCGCTCCAGCTCAGGCCCGAATGTCTGAAGGTAAAGCTGCGTTCCAGCTCAACCTGTGAGCGACTTTGCAGCGTGGAGCGTTTGGGACGGATTAAGACATCTTTAAAGCCCAGTTTCAGATCTTCTTCAATACGCATAAATAGTGTCCTGGTAAGTGGCAACGAATCGTCGTTCGCGAAGTAAGCACAGCTCCAGTAGCGTTATGATACGCGCCTCTCGCTGTGCGACAAGACTGCGAATTTCACTTTATTTACGCTACAATCCGTTAAATTTAGTTGTGATTTATCGGTGTGATCTGACACCCATTTTTGCCTTTTTTAGTCAGATCATTACCCTGAACCCATGTCGTAAAAGAAGTCAGGTGAGAAACATGCCCTATATCGTCGCGCTTACAGGGGGGATCGGCAGTGGAAAGAGTACGATTGCCCAGGCATTCGCCGCGTCTGGCGTGGACATTATTGATGCTGACCTGATTGCCCGTGAAGTTGTTGAACCCGGCACGCCCGCTTTGCAGGCTATAAAGGGGCGCTATGGCGCGTCGATAGTGACGGAGCAGGGCATGCTTGATCGTAAACAGCTTCGCGACATTATTTTCCAGAAGCCGGAAGAGAAAAGCTGGTTAAACGCACTGCTTCATCCGCTGATAAACGCCCGGACGCGACAGCTGATCGCCCAGGCCACCTCACCTTATGTGCTCTGGGTAGTGCCATTACTGGTGGAAAATCAATTACAGCACCAGGCTGATCGGGTACTGGTGGTGGATGTTGATGAGGCAACGCAGTTAGCGCGGACTCAGCAGCGTGACCATCTTTCCGTCGAACAGGCGAAACGTATTCTTGCCGCACAGGCCACGCGCCAGCAACGCCTCGCCTGTGCCGATGACATTATTGATAACAGCGGCGAGCCCGACGACGCCCTGCCACAGGTTGCCGAACTCCATCAGCGCTATCTCAGGCTGGCGGCAACGAAACAGGATTAATACCATGAGTACACCCGTTCTGTTTGAACACCCACTGAATGAAAAAATGCGAACCTGGTTGCGGGTTGAATTTTTGATTAATCAGTTAGATGAAACCACGCCACTGGATAAAACCGTTAATGCGCTGACCTTTTTTCGCCTGATTGGCGAGTTGCTCGACATTTTCGAGCGCGGCGATATGCGGACTGAACTGTTGAAAGAGCTGGAGCGTCAGCAGCAAAAATTACGTGCCTGGGCTGATGTGCCGGGTGTCGACATGACGCTGGTGGATGCTCTGCACGATAAACTAAAAATTCAGTCAACGCAGTTGATGAATGCCCCGCGTATGGGGCAACAGCTCCGTGAAGATCGTCTGATTGCCCTGGTGCGCCAGCGACTCAGCATTCCCGGCGGATGCTGCAGCTTTGATTTGCCAGGCCTGCACATCTGGCTCCATCTGCCGCAGGAAACACGCGATGCGCAGGTCGAAGCCTGGATGCAGACGCTCGCGCCCCTGCATCATGCGCTGGCGATGATACTGGATCTGATCCGCCAGTCCGGCGCATTCCATATGCAGACCAGTCTGAACGGTTTTTATCAGGATAATGCCGAGGGTGCCGATCTGCTGCGATTGCAGTTATCGCTGGACGATGCCCTCTATCCACAGGTGTCCGGACATAAAAGCCGCTACGCCATCCGTTTTATGCCATTTGATAGTGAGCGCGGTGAAGTTCCGGCCCGCCTTAACTTCCAGTTGGCCTGTTGTTAGAGGTAAACATGCAGCAAGAAGTCATGACCGTTTCCTGTCCGCAGTGCGGCAAAGATGTCATCTGGGATGAGCTCAGCCCGTGGCGCCCTTTTTGCAGTAAGCGCTGTCAGCTTATTGATTTAGGCGAGTGGGCCGCAGAAGAGAAACGCATTCCCAGCAGCGACGATATGAACGACAGTGACAACTGGAGTGAAGAAGAGCGCTGATAACAGGATGGGGCGCGCTGCCCCATCCACTCAGAGTTCGCCGGCGACCAGACGCGCAATCAGCTGATGATTCGCTGGCGGAAACTCCTCCGCGACCAGCGCATGCTGATCAACCCAGCGCTGCGGTTGCCCCTCTTTGCCCCACGGCTCCCCTTTCCACCCTTCAACCAGAAAGAAGTGCAGCGTTACGCGCAGATCGTCATAGCTGTGATCTGCATGACCAATCGGGCGAGCCTCGGTGACATCGATCCCGGTTTCTTCCTGGAGCTCCCTTATGAGTCCCTGTTCGGCGCTTTCGCCCGCTTCAATCTTACCGCCAGGAAACTCCCACTTATTTGCCATATAAGAGGTCGATGCGCGCTGGGCAAGGAAAATCTGTTTATTGGCATTGCGAATGATGCCAACTGCAACCTGCAGGTGCTTCATGAAGACTATCCGGTAGTAATGGTGAATGAAGGCTAATTTTAGAGCATGCCGTAACGGAAGTTAACCGCTTTAGCTCAGCATGGGCATAGTCATCGTAGTGGCAAAGGCCATAAAAAAAGGAGCCAGCGGCTCCTTTTTTATCAGCATTTAGCCTCAGGCGATACGGCCATGACACTGCTTATACTTTTTACCGGAACCACATGGGCAGGGATCGTTGCGGCCCACTTTGCGTTCTCCACTTTGCTCAGCCACAGGCTCAGCTGCCAGCAGATCTTCTTCCACATGGCTCAGCTGCTGTTGCTGTGCCAGACGTTCAGCTTCTTCGCGACGCTGTTGCTCCATCGCTTCAACTTCTTCTGGCATGCGCACCTGAACTTTGCTCAGCGTACTGATCACTTCATACTTCAGTGATTCAAGCATTGCGGCGAACATGGCAAAGGATTCACGCTTGTACTCCTGCTTTGGATCTTTCTGCGCATAGCCGCGCAGATGGATACCCTGGCGCAGATAGTCCATCGCTGCCAGATGCTCTTTCCACAGAGAGTCCAGCGTCTGCAGCATCACGCCTTTTTCGAAGTTGCGCATCATTTCCGCGCCCACGATCTCTTCTTTCTCTGCGTAGCTTTCCATGGCATGGGTCATGATGCGTTCACGCAGCACTTCTTCATGCAGATCGGGCTCTTTGTCCAGCCACTCTGCAATCGGCAGGTTAAGATCGAAGTCAGTGCGCAGACGCTCTTCCAGGCCAGGCACGTCCCACATTTCTTCCAGCGACTGTGGCGGAATGTAGGTATCGATAGTGGCTTTGTAGACATCGTGGCGAATACTGTTGATGGTTTCGCTCACATCAGACACATCCAGCAGCTCATTACGCTGACTGTAGATCGCACGACGCTGGTCGTTAGCCACATCATCATATTCCAGCAGCTGCTTACGGATATCGAAGTTACGGCTTTCGACTTTACGCTGCGCGTTGGCAATCGCTTTAGTCACCCACGGGTGCTCAATCGCTTCGCCTGGCTTCATGCCCAGTTTACGCATCATATTTGACACGCGGTCTGAGGCGAAAATACGCATCAGCGCATCTTCCATCGACAGGTAGAAGCGTGAAGAACCGGCGTCACCCTGACGACCTGCACGACCACGCAGCTGGTTATCGATACGACGCGATTCGTGACGCTCGGTACCCACAATATGCAAACCACCTGACGCCAGCACCGCGTCATGACGAATCTGCCAGGCCGCTTTAATCTCTTCGATTTGCGCTTCAGTTGGCTCTTCCAGTTCGGCCACTTCAGCGTGCCAGCTACCGCCCAGCATAATGTCCGTACCACGTCCGGCCATGTTGGTCGCGATAGTGACCGCGCCCGGTTGACCAGCCTGCGCCACGATGTCCGCTTCGCGGGCGTGGAATTTGGCGTTCAGGACGTTATGTTTGATACCGGCGCGGGTCAGTTCATTAGAGACCACTTCTGATTTTTCAATCGAGATCGTGCCCACCAGTACCGGCTGTCCATTGGCTGTACGCTCACGGATATCTTCGATAATCGCATCGATCTTCTCTTTCTCTGTCATGTAGACCAGGTCAGCCAGATCTTTACGCACCATCGGACGGTTAGTCGGCACGACAATGGTGTCGAGCTTGTAAATAGAGCTGAATTCGAACGCTTCGGTATCAGCAGTACCGGTCATACCGGCCAGCTTTTCGTAAATACGGAAGTAGTTCTGGAAGGTAATAGAGGCCAGCGTCTGGTTCTCGTTCTGGATCTCTACGCCTTCTTTCGCTTCAATCGCCTGATGCAGACCATCTGACCAGCGACGACCCTGCATGGTACGGCCGGTGTGTTCATCAACGATTACCACTTCGCCATCTTTCACGATGTAATCAACATCGCGGGTAAAGAGTGCATGCGCGCGCAGTGCCGCAGTGACGTGGTGCATCAGCATGATGTTGGTCGGCGAGTAAAGTGACTCGCCCGCCTCCATAATGCCCTGGCTGACCAGCAGCTCTTCCACTTTCACCAGACCGCGTTCAGACATATGAGCCTGACGCGCTTTCTCATCGACCCAGAAGTCGCCTTCACCCTGATGGGTTTCGGTATCTTCTTTATCCTGGCGAACCAGGTGAGGGATGATCTTGTTCACTTTGGTGTAGAGATCAGAACTGTCTTCTGCCGGACCGGAGATGATCAGCGGTGTACGCGCTTCATCGATCAGGATGGAGTCGACCTCATCCACCAGCGCATAGTGCAGTTTACGCTGTACGCGCTCTTCCGGGCTGAACGCCATGTTGTCACGCAGGTAGTCGAAGCCATACTCGTTGTTGGTGCCGTAGGTAATGTCTGCTGCATATGCTTCACGCTTCGCCACAGCCGGCAGGCCCGACATGTTGATACCAATCGTCAGACCCAGGAACTCAAACAGTGGTCGGTTGTTTTCCGCATCACGCTGTGCCAGATAGTCGTTGACGGTCACCACGTGAACACCTTTACCAGACAGCGCATTCAGGTAGGCTGGCAGCGTTGCGGTCAGGGTTTTACCTTCACCGGTACGCATCTCAGCGATGCAGCGGTCGTTCAGCACCATGCCGCCGATCAGCTGCACATCAAAGTGACGCATACCGAACACACGTTTACTCGCTTCACGTACGGTCGCGAACGCTTCCGGGATCAGACTTTCCAGCGATTCGCCTTTTTTCAGACGCTCGCGGAACAGGTCGGTTTTAGCTTTCAGTTCATCGTCAGAGAGCTTCTCAAAATCAGGCTCCATCTTATTGATGACATCTACCACCTTGCGCATACGACGCAGCGTACGATCGTTACTGCTACCAAAAACCTTGGTTAATATTTTGCTAAACATAATAAATATATTCTCAATTCAGCCGGAATATTCCGGACTGCGAAATCTAAACAGAGTGAGTAAAACCAATACTATTAGCAGAACAATCGGGCGGGTCCGGCGCGGATGCCATGCACACTGGCATGCCATTCTACCCATGAACGGGTAACGGCCATGAAGAGAGGCGGTGTTGCCATCTGCTGCGGTGCGGTATGCAGCGCAGAATGCGATGTCAGTAAATTATGCAGTGAGTCAATAAGCGCCAGCTTTTGGGCCGCCAGCGGTAACTGCTGTTGTTCCGCCTGCGCCTGGGGAGCAAGCGTGAAAGAGAGGTGACGAATAACGGTGCGGATGGCGTGCTGATGCCAGTAATCCACGCTGAAGCTCGGGCGCCGTGACGCTTCCTGGAGCCGGATTAAATGATCAAAGCGTGTGGCATTGCCAAGAAAGAGGCTGCTGGCTGGCGATTCAGAGGACGCGTTGGGTTCGGCGCTTTGCGCACAGGCTGGCAGGCCAAAGCTGGCCGCTACCATCCCTAACAGGAGATGAGGCCAGAAATAGCGTCTACCTAATTGTCGCCAGCGCTGAAGAATCCCGATCACAACCTTTCCATCGCGCACGCTCTGTTGCGCTCTTGTTTTCGTGTACCCGCCGCGAGCCGCAACGGATTTCGGCCTGTAAAAGCGCCACAGATAGTAACATTAATGTGGGGCATCCACACCTGGGATTAAAGTGGCGGTGTGAGAAAACGCGTGTGATTGTTCAGCAATTCAGCAGAACAGACAATGTGTTGCGAGCGACGTCGCAATCGTCAGGAGTATGACAGAAAGCCATAAAAAAACGGCTGGCGCCGCTGACCGGAGAGGGTGTCAGCATAACCAGCCGTTTCACGTTCTGGGGTAGTTAAGCCAGAACCAGATTCGGTGCTTTGAATGCCACTGGCAGTTCAGCTTCGTCTTCGAAGGTTGCCCATTCCCAGGCTTCCTGCTTAGCCAGAACCGCTTGCAGCAACTTGTTATTCAGCGCGTGACCCGATTTAAACGCAGAGAATGCGCCAATGATGTTGTGACCACACATAAACAAGTCGCCAATCGCGTCCAGCATTTTGTGACGAACAAACTCGTCCTCAAAACGCAGACCTTCTTCATTCAGTACGCGGAAATCATCCAGACCTATCGCACAATCTAAGCTACCGCCCAGGCACAGGCCTTTAGACTGCAGATATTCGATTTCACGCATAAAGCCAAATGTACGCGCCCGGCTGATTTGACGAACAAAGGCGTCAGCAGAGAAGTTCATCGCATAGCGCTGTGAGCTGGAGTCGATAGCCGGGTGTTTGAAGTCGATGGTGAAATCAAGCGAGAAACCGTTGTACGGTTTGATCTCGGCCCATTTGTCACCCTCTTCCACACGCACGGTCTGCTTAACACGCACAAATTTCTTCGCGCTGTTGAGCTGCTCGATACCCGCATCCATCAGCAGATAGATAAACGGTGCTGCGCTGCCATCCATGATCGGGATTTCCGGCGCATCGACTTCAACAATAATGTTGTCGATACCCAGACCCGCCAGGGCGGCATTGAGGTGTTCAACCGTTGAAATACGCACGCCTTCATCATTCACCAGGCAGGTACTCAGCATGGTGTCGCGCACGTATTTTGCATCAGCCGGAAAATCTACCGGTGGATTCAAGTCGGTGCGACGATAGATGACCCCGGTATTAGCCGACGCAGGGCGTAATGTCAGTGTGACTTTTTTGCCGGTATGTAAACCGACACCCGTCGCCTGAACAATACGTTTTAATGTCCTTTGTTTGATCATCGCATTATCTCGCAGTATCACCTTTCCGACCGCCAGTATACTTTACCAGCGGACAGACACTTTAGCACAAAGAGCGGATAATCCCAATTATAGGGTTAATCCTAATCGGCCTGCTTACGCAAAAAGGCCGGAATATCAAGATAGTCAGGCTCTTTGTTCGACTGCGCAGCCTGGTCGTTAACGACTTTGGCAGCTGGTTTTTGCTCCTGCGGCAGCGGTGACATACCGTGCTGCTGATAGCGATGATCCATCACTGGCTGGCTGGCTGGCTTGTTGGTGACCAGCGTGATTTCCGGACGTTTGTCCATGCCGATACCGGTTGCCACGACAGTGACGCGCAGTTCGTCATTCATTTCCGGATCCAGAGAGGTACCGATTACAACGGTTGCGTTGTCAGAGGCGAAGGCGCGGATAGTGTTACCCACGGTCTCAAACTCATCCAGACGCAGGTCGAAGCCCGCCGTAATGTTGACCAGCACGCCACGGGCGCCTGACAGATCAATATCTTCCAGCAGTGGGCTGGAGATCGCCATTTCAGCCGCTTCTTCCGCACGATCTTCACCGCACGCAACGCCTGAACCCATCATGGCATAGCCCATTTCGGACATCACTGTACGCACGTCAGCAAAGTCGACGTTCATCAGGCCCGGACGGGTGATCAGCTCGGCAATACCCTGGACTGCGCCTTTCAGCACGTCGTTAGCAGCGCCAAATGCATCCAGCAGGGAAATACCACGGCCCAGCACTTTCAGCAGCTTGTCGTTGGGAATAGTGATCAGTGAATCGACGTGCTTAGAAAGTTCAGCGATCCCCTGCTCAGCAAACGCCATGCGCTTTTTGCCTTCGAAGTTGAACGGCTTGGTAACAACGGCCACCGTCAGGATACCGAGATCCTTAGCCACTTCAGCAACTACAGGGGCTGCACCGGTACCGGTACCGCCGCCCATGCCTGCTGCGATGAAGACCATGTCTGCCCCTTCCAGCGCAGCCCGCAGTGCTTCGCGATCTTCTTCTGCTGAGTTACGGCCTACTTCCGGATTCGCACCCGCACCCAGACCTTTGGTAATGTTATTACCGATCTGAATGGTCTGGCCGACAGCTGTTTTACGCAGCGCTTGCGCGTCGGTATTCACAGCAAAGAATTCCACACCTTCGATACGTTCGCGTACCATGTGCTCTACGGCGTTACCGCCGCCGCCACCGACGCCGATGACTTTAATCACCGCGTCGTTGGTTAATTCCATAGGTTCAAACATGATTTCTCTCCGTTATGTGCCTGTCGCCTGGAGATCACTAAAGAAAACAGCATGATCCCCTTTCACAAAAATTAAAACTCTTTTTTTAACCAACTGTTAATACGCTTGAACCAGTTACCTACTGAGACCCGTTTTTCGGTCTCTGCATCACCGTTCATGTGCGACTCTTTGCCGTAATGCAACAGTCCCACGGCAGTGGAGTAGTACGATTCCTGCGCATAGTCAGTCAGGCCGGTAATATTCAGCGGCTGTCCGATACGCACCTGCGTATGGAATACGCGTTGCGCACAGGCCGCCAGTCCTTCAATTTGCGCTGCACCACCGGTCAGGACAATGCCTGCGGCTAAGTGATGCTTTACGCCCTGCTGACGCAGTTGTTCCTGTAACTGCAGAATCTCGTCATTAACCAGATTCAAAAGTTCGGTATAACGCGGCTCAATCACTTCCGCCAGCGTCTGACGTTGCAGGCTACGTGGTGGACGTCCGCCCACGCTCGGTACCTCAACGTTCTCATCTTTGCCGACAATCGAGCCCAGCGCGCAACCATGACGCACTTTAATCGCTTCAGCATCCGTTGGCGGTGTGCCAAACGCATAGGCGATATCGCTGGTGACAACGTTGCCTGCATACGGAATAACCTTAGTGTGCCGTAAAGCGCCGCCGGTATATACGGCTATGTCCATTGTACCGCCACCAATATCGACAACACACACGCCCAGCTCACGTTCGTCTTCAGTCAAAACGGCAAAACTGGAGGCGAGACCGGCAAAAATCAGCTGATCTACTTTCAGTCCGCAACGCTCAACGGCTTTAACGATGTTCTTCGCCATGTCGTTGTGGCAGGTGATCAGGTGCACTTTCGCCTGCATACGCACGCCAGAAAGCCCAACCGGATTCTTGATCCCTTCCTGATAGTCGATCGCGTATTCCTGAGGAATAACGTGCAGGATGCGATGCTCGTCGCGCACTCTCACCGATTTAGCGGTATGTACGACATTCTCTACATCATCCTGAGTCACTTCCTCTTCTGAAATCGGAACCATCCCGATTTCGTTCTGACAACTGATATGTTTGCCCGATAAAGCAAGGTAGACGGAGGAGATCTGGCAATCCGCCATCAGCTCAGCCTGATCGATGGCGCGCTGAACGCATTTCACCACCGACTCAAGATCGTTTACGCCACCTTTATCCATACCACGGGAAGGACAGCTGCCCACCCCAATAATGTTGACCATACCATCGGGCAGAATTTCCCCAACCAGGGCGGCAACTTTCGCAGTGCCGATTTCGAGTCCAACTACCAGTTTTCTGTCCGTTGCCTTGATCATTGTTGTTTAGCCTGTGCCTGGTTCTGTTGCTGATTACTGTCCTGTGGCTCCATCACGACCGGTGTCCAGCCAACAGAAGCGCCCGAGTCATATCGCAAATCCACGTAGCTGATACGTTTGCTCTCGTTCTGACCTTGCTGTTGCAGTACCGGGTAGAGCTCAATAAAGCGATTCAGTCGTTTCATGGTGTCGCTGCGTCCCAGTTCGATGCGTACATCATCACTGGTGACCAGCTGCCATGAACGACGGGCCGTCATTGACGCCACCTTCAGAGTAAACTTCCGGGCTTTTAGCACATCATCCATGCTGTGATAGCCTGCCAGGACCTCTTTTTCACTCCCTTCTGGCCCATACAGCATCGGCAGTGTCTCTTTGCCGACATGACTGGCGGGTACGCTGAAGGCGTTACCTTCTGCATCCACCATATGCAAATCGTTCCAGCGCGCCACCGGCGTATACTCCACCAGGTGGATCTTCAGTTCGTCCGGCCACTGCTTACGCACACTGACCTGCTTAATCCACGGCAACCGCTCAATCTGCTGCTGCAGAATGTCCACATTCTGTGACATAAACGTGCCGGGCGGACCCAGCGACAAAATCGCCTGTCGAATATCGTCGTGCGTGGTGTAATGCGTCTGTCCTGTCACCACCAGTTTTGACAACGGCAGCCGGGACGCATCGTTCATCCACTTCAGCACCACCAGCCCGCCGGCAACCATAATCCCGATAACGATCAGCAGGAAAAAAATGCCGAACAGTCGGGCACCGTTACTGCGCCCGGTGCGAATACGCTCCTGCGGTTCACGGTTTCGAACTCTCATCGCCGCCTGTGACATATCAGTCGGCCAGCTCCAGAATATGAGCAACCAGCTGCGGGAAGCTCATGCCCGCCTGTTTCGCTGCCATAGGGACCAGGCTGTGGCTGGTCATGCCCGGCGAGGTATTGGCTTCCAGTAACTGAAAGCGCCCTTCCCCGTCGGTCATCACATCAACCCGTCCCCAGCCACGACAGCCCAGCGCACGCCAGGCCGCCAGCACCAGCTGCTGCAATTCAGCTTCACGTTCAGCACTTAACTCGGCCGGACAGACGTACTGAGTATCGTCAGAAATGTATTTAGCTTCATAGTCATAGAACTCGCTGGCGCTCTTTATTTCTATTGAGGGCAGGATACGATCGCCCACAATCGCGACGGTATACTCCGCGCCGCTGAGAAACGCCTCGACCAGTACGTCATTGTCGTACTTAAACGCCATCTCCAGTGCCGCTGGCAGCGCGTGCAGATCGTTAACACGGCTGATGCCCACGCTGGAGCCTTCACAGGCTGGCTTCACAAACAGTGGCAGGCCAAGCGCTGCAATCGCCGCGTTGCTCTCCTCATCCAGCCCGCCCTCAAACTGCTGACGCGTCAGCCAGACAAATTTTCCTGATGGTAAACCACGACCCTGCCACAGCAGTTTGGTGCGCAACTTATCCATCGTCACCGCCGATGCCATCACGCCGCTGCCGGTGTAAGGCAGTTGCAGGAATTCCAGCACCGCCTGCATCGTGCCATCTTCACCGCCGCGACCATGTAGCGCGATAAAGGCTTTGGTGAACCCCTGCTCTTTCAGCGTCAGCACGGAGACATGGCGGGTATCGATGCCATGTGCATTGATACCCATTTCCCGCAATCCGGCAATCACGGCCTGACCCGAGTTGAGCGAAACCTCGCGCTCTGCCGACGTGCCACCCATTAATACTGCAACTTTATCCGCCATGACGATCCTCCGCTTTGCGTTCCGGCTGGAGCTTCGTGTCCGCCAGCTTGCGGGCAACCTTGCCGACGTTCCCGGCACCCTGTACCAGAATCAGGTCATTGCCTGACAGCAGCGGTGCAAGCATCTCCGGCAGTGCGTCATGTTCCGGCACCAGAATCGGATCGACCTTGCCCCGGTTACGAATGGCACGGCAGAGCGAACGACTGTCAGCGCCTGGAATCGCGGTCTCACCAGCGGAGTACACATCCAGCATCAGCAACACATCGACATGCGACAGTACGTTGGCGAAATCATCAAACAGATCGCGGGTACGGCTATAACGGTGCGGCTGAAACACCATCACCAGCTTTTTATCTGGCCAGCCTGCGCGCGCGGCTTTAATCGTCGCGTCAACTTCGGTTGGGTGATGACCGTAATCATCCACCAGCATCGCGGTGCCCGGTTGTCCATTGACCGGCTCGGTCGGGAATTCACCCAGCAGATCAAAGCGACGACCTGTGCCCTGGAAGCTCTCCAGTGCGGCCAGAATCGCATTGTCTTCGATGCCTTCTTCACTGGCGACGGCGACAGCGGCGGCTGCGTTCAGGGCATTGTGGCGGCCCGGCGCGTTCAGCGTAATCTGCAGCGGCGCTTTATCCTGACGAATCAGAGTGAAATGCCCCTGCGCACCACTCTGCTCGTAGTTTTCAATGCGCAGATCCGCATCGTCACTGAAACCGTACGTGGTGATATGACGGCCCACGCGAGGAAGCAGGTCACGAATAACTGCATCATCCACGCACATCACCGCACGACCGTAAAACGGCAGGTTGTGCAGGAAGTTAATAAAGGTCTGCTTCAGGTTCTCAAAATCGCCCTGATAGGTGTCCATATGGTCAGCTTCAATGTTGGTCACAATCGCCACCATCGGCTGCAGATGCAGAAACGACGCATCGCTCTCATCCGCTTCAGCAATCAGATACCGGCTGTTACCCAGACGGGCATGGGTTCCAGCTGCTTTAACCAGTCCGCCGTTAACGAAGGTCGGATCGAGACCCGCTTCCGCATAAATGCTCGACACCATCGCCGTCGTCGTCGTTTTGCCATGGGTCCCTGCAACGGCAATGCCGTGACGGAAACGCATCAGTTCAGCCAGCATCTCCGCGCGACGGATCACCGGAATGCGCTGTTCACGTGCCGCTACCAGTTCAGGGTTATCCTGCGAAACGGCGCTGGAGACCACGACCACGCTGGCATCGGTCACGTTTTCAGGGCGATGGTTAAAATAAATAGTGGCACCCAGCGCAATCAGATTCTGCGTCACCGGGTTAGGGGCCAGATCTGAACCGCTGATATGGTAGCCTTCATTTGCTAACACTTCGGCAATACCGCCCATGCCAGCACCGCCGATGCCGACAAAGTGGATGTGCCGGACGCGACGCATCTCGGGCACGATAGAACGCAGTTTTGCCAATTGTTGTGTATTCATCGCTCTCTGTTACCTGCTATTTCAGTTTGTACCCAGTCCGGGTACAGGTCAGACGCGCTGACCGGAATGATTACTTTGCGGCGCGAGCCACTTCCTGAGCGACTCGTTCAGTCGCATCGGGGATAGCCACCTGACGGGCCTGTTCAGCCATCGTCAGCAGTGTTGCACGATCCCAGTGGCGTAGCAGATCCGCTACAGCCTCCGCAGTAAATTGCGGCTGCTCAAAAATTCTGGCGGCGCCCGCTTTTTCCAGCGGCAGCGCGTTCCAGTACTGCTGGCGATCTTTGTGCTGAAACGGCACAAAAATGGCCGGTAAACCAGCGGCAGCAACTTCGCTCACGGTTAACGCACCGGAGCGGCATACCACCACATCAGCCCAGGCATAGGCAGCAGCCATATCATCAATAAATTCGGTCACTTTATGCTGCGTCTGACCGACCTGCTGATACGCTTTCTCTGTTTCAGGCAACGCCCCTTTACCGGTCTGATGCCACAGGGTGATCTCATCACCCACCAGCGCCGCAATCTGCGGTAGCGTCTGGTTCAGTATCCGTGCGCCCTGACTTCCACCAATCACCAGCACCCGAATCGGGCCATGACGGTCTGCCAGACGTTGCGCAGGTAAAGGCAGTGCCAGAACGTCAGTGCGAACCGGATTTCCTACCACGTCGGCGGCAGGAAACGCGCCCGGAAACGCCTGCAAAACTTTGGTGGCGATTTTCGCCAGCCATTTATTGGTCAGACCGGCAATACCGTTCTGCTCATGCAGCACAACCGGAATACCGCAGCTCCAGGCCGCTAAGCCGCCCGGACCGGAAACGTAGCCGCCCATGCCCAGCACGACATCCGGCTTCCACGCTTTCATGATGCGACGCGCCTGACGCCATGCATTGAAGATGCGCAGCGGTGCCAGCAGCAACGCTTTCATGCCCTTACCGCGTAGTCCGCTGATGCGGATAAAGTCGATTTCGATGCCGTGCTTCGGCACCAGATCGGCTTCCATACGGTCGGCGGTGCCTAACCAGCGAACCTGCCAGCCCTGTTCCATCAGGTGATGGGCGACAGCCAGACCGGGAAAGACATGTCCGCCGGTTCCGCCTGCCATCACCATCAATCGCTTACCGCTCATCGACCACCTCGGGTAAACGCCTGCGCTTTCGCCAGGCGCGTTTCATAATCTATGCGTAATAAAAAAACGATGGCGGTCGACATAATGATCAGACTCGACCCACCGTAACTGATCAGCGGTAAGGTCAGACCTTTGGTCGGTAACATACCCGCGGCAGCCCCGACGTTAACCAGCGCCTGGAAGCTGAACCAGACACCAATCGAACAGGCTAAAAAGCCGGAAAAACGCTGATCCAGTTCCAGAGCACGACGGCCAATCGACATCGCACGAAAAGCGACGAAGAATACCATTAAAAGTGCCAATACCACACCGACGTAGCCGAGTTCTTCCCCGATGATGGCGAAAATAAAGTCGGTATGGGCTTCCGGCAGATATTCCAGCTTTTGCACAGAGTTACCGAGCCCCTGCCCCCAGAATTCACCGCGACCAAATGCCATCAGCGACTGAGTCAGCTGGTAGCCGCTACCAAAGGGATCTTCCCACGGATTCCAGAACGACGTCACACGGCGCATACGGTAGGGTTCTGCAATGATCAGCAGAATTACCGCAAAAATGCCGGAGCCGATAATTGCCATGAACTGCCACAGCTTGGCACCTGCCAGGAACAGCATCGCCAGCGTAGTCACAAACAACACAACCACCGTACCGAGGTCCGGCTGTGCCAGCAGTAACACGGCCAGCACGACCATCACGCCCATCGGCTTACAGAAGCCCCAAAAGTTGTTACGCACCTCTTCCACTTTGCGCACCAGATAACTGGCGAGATAACAGAACAGAGAGAGCTTCGACAACTCAGCCGGCTGGATACGCAGTGGACCCAGTGCAATCCAGCGCGATGCACCGTTTACCGAGCTACCAACTACCAGAACAATCAGCAGCATCGCCACCGTGACCATCAGCATCACGTTGCTGTAGCGCTGCCAGAAATCCATCGGCACCCGCAACGTGACCAGTGCCATACCTAATGCCAGCACGATGTAGAAAGCATCACGCTTGGCGAAGTAAAAGAGATCGTCATTCAGACGCTGACCCACCGGCATTGATGCCGACGTCACCATCACAAAACCAATCACCGCCAGGCCCAGCGTGAGCCATAGCAGTGTGCGGTCATAGAGCACCAGTGAAGAGTCATCACTTTCACGTGCGCCCATGACCCAATCTTTCAGGCGTCCTGAGAAATATCCCGCCAGTCCGGCACCAGGAATACGCATCAGCTCAACTCCTTCGCCAGTTGCGCGAACTGCTCACCGCGCTGCTCAAAGTTACGGAACTGGTCAAGGCTGGCGCAGGCCGGCGACAGCAGAACCATATCGCCTGCGTTAACCTGCGGCGCGATCTGCTCCATCGCCTGCCGCATGGTTTCTGTGCGCACGGCGATATCAGGACGCAGCGCGGCCAGCGCATCACCGTCGCGGCCAAAGCAGTAAAGACGCACGTTGTCGCCCTGCAGCCAGGGGATCAGCGGCGTAAAATCGGCTGACTTACCATCACCGCCCATCAGCAGCCACAGCGTTCCCTGAACCTGCAGGCCATTGAGCGCCGCTTCGGTGCTGCCGACATTGGTCGCTTTGGAGTCATTGATCCAGCGCACGCCCTGATGTTCATGGACCAGCTGGAAACGATGCGCCAGACCGTTAAAGTGCGTTAAGGCCGCCAGGCTTGAAGCGCGTGGCAGACCGACCGCATCGGCCAGCGCCAGTGCCGCCAGCGCGTTGGTATAGTTGTGCTGTCCCACCATCTTCATTTCAGCGGTGTTCAGGACTTTCTCGCCCTTCACCCGCAGCCAGATGCTGCCTTGCTGCTTATTCAGGTGATAGTCACCAAAATCGACACCAAAGCTGACACAGCGGGTATCTGCGCCGCGGACCGGCATTGTCAGTGCGTCATCGGCGTTAACGATGCAGATCTGTGCATTCTCATAAACCCGCAGCTTGGCGGCGCGATACTGCTGCATACCCAGCGGATAGCGATCCATATGATCTTCACTGACGTTGAGCACGGTTGCCGCAGCCGCTTTCAGACTGTATGTGGTCTCAAGCTGGAAGCTGGAAAGTTCCAGTACATAAAGTTGCGCGGGTGATTGCAGCAGACTCAGCGCGGGCAGACCGATATTGCCGCCAACGCCCACCTGCCAGCCCGCGGCTTTCGCCATCTCACCCACCAGCGTTGTAACAGTGCTTTTGCCGTTGGAACCGGTGATCGCCACGATAGGTGCCTGCGCCTCGCGGCAGAACAGCTCAATATCACCGACGATTTCGATTCCGGCTTCGACGGCTTCGCTAAGAATCGGATGCGCCAGCGCGACGCCAGGGCTGGCAACAATCAGATCGGCCGCCAGCAGCCAGTCACCGTTGATGCCGCCCAGGTGACGTTCAACCTGCCCGGGCAATTTATCCAGCCCCGGCGGCGAGACACGGGTGTCCATCACGCGGGGCGTTACGCCCTGCGCTAAAAAGAAATCAACACAGGAGAGCCCGGTAAGGCCCAGCCCGATAATGACAACTTTTCTACCCCGATAGTCAGCCATGATTAACGCACCTTCAGCGTGGCCAGGCCAATCAGCACCAGCATTAGCGAAATAATCCAGAAGCGCACAATGACGCGCGGTTCCGGCCAGCCCTTGAGTTCATAGTGGTGATGGATCGGCGCCATGCGGAAAATACGCTGGCCGCGCAACTTAAACGATCCCACCTGCAGGATTACCGACAGCGTTTCAACCACAAACACGCCACCCATAATCACCAGTAAAAATTCCTGACGCAGCAACACGGCGATGGTTCCCAGCGCGCCGCCCAGCGCCAGTGAGCCGACATCACCCATAAAGACCTGAGCCGGATAGGTGTTGAACCACAGGAAGCCCAGCCCTGCCCCGACGATGGCGGTACAGACAATCACCAGCTCACCGGCGTGACGCAGATAAGGAATATGAAGATATTCAGCAAACTTCACGTTACCGGTGGCCCAGGCAACCAGCGCAAAGCCTGCGGCGACAAAGACGGTGGGCATGATCGCCAGACCATCGAGACCATCGGTCAGATTGACCGCGTTACCCGTTCCGACAATCACAAAGTAGGCCAGCAGCACATAAAACAGGCCTAACTGTGGCATGATGTCTTTGAAAAAGGGCACCACAAGCTGGGTCGCCGGGGTATCTTTACCTGCTGCATAAAGCCCAAACGCGACACCCAGAGAAATCACCGACATCCAGAAATATTTCCAGCGGGCAATCAGGCCCTTAGTATCTTTGCGCACCACTTTGCGGTAGTCATCGACAAAGCCGATGATGCCAAAGCCGACCAGCACGAACAGCACGCACCAGACATAGGGATTCGACGGATATGCCCACATCAGCACCGAAATGGTGATGGAGGTCAGAATCATAATCCCGCCCATTGTGGGCGTTCCGCGCTTACTGAAATGCGATTCCGGGCCATCGTTACGGACAACCTGACCAATCTGTAATTTCTGCAGCCACGCAATCAGACGCGGCCCCATCCAGAGAGAGATAAAGAGTGCTGTCAGCAGGCTGACAATGGCGCGAAACGTCAGATAGGAAAAGACGTTGAAGCCCGAATAAAAAGCGACCAGATGCTCGGCCAGCCAAACTAACATGTTCCTTTCTCCTTTAAGCTCTGTACTACCTGCTCCATGGCGGCACTACGCGAGCCTTTTATCAGGACGGTAATTTCTGAGTGTTCGGACAACAATTGACGCAAACGTTCAGTCAGCGCTGTCTTATCGCTGAAATGTTCGCCAGCTTTGCTGTTTTCACTAATAAAATGGCTGAATTTTCCGCAGCTCAGTACGCGATCAATACCTGCATCACGTGCCGCATCCCCGATTTCGCGGTGGCATTTTTCGGTCTCATCACCCAGTTCCGCCATATCGCCGGCGACCAGCACCCGGTAGCCCGGCATCTCTGACAGGACCTGGACGGCGGCGGTCATCGATCCGACGTTCGCGTTATAACTGTCATCCAGCAGCAGCTGATGCGCAGAGAGGCGCACCGGGAACAGGCGACCTGGCACCGACTGCAGGTTTTTCAGCCCCTGCTGAACGGCGCTAAGCGGGGCATCCACTGACAGGGCCAGAGCCGCCGCAGCCAGTGCGTTGGCGATGTTATGCCGACCCGGCAACGGCAGCACAATCTCAGCCTCACCACGCGGTGTCTTCATCACAAAATGGGTGCCGTCCTGGGCAATGCGGATATCACGGGCAGAGAAATCACACGCTGCCGCCTGCGGCGAGAAGCGCCACACGGTTTTGTCCTGCAGCGTGGTCTGCCAGTTTGGCCAGTCGTTGCTTTCCTCATTGAGAATCGCAATGCCATTCGCCGGTAAGCCCTGAAAAATCTCGCCCTTGGCTTTAGCGACACCCGCCAGCGAACCAAAGCCTTCCAGATGGGCCGCTGCCAGGTTATTCACCAGCGCGCTTTCCGGTTTAACCAGGTCGGTGGTGTAGGCGATTTCGCCCTGATGATTAGCGCCAAGCTCAATTACCGCATACTGATGCTCTGCGGTCAGACGCAGCAGCGTCATCGGCACGCCATAATCGTTGTTGAGATTGCCTGCGGTGTAGAGCGTCTCACCGCACTCACGCAGAATCGCTGCCGTCATCTCTTTAACCGACGTTTTGCCGGACGAGCCGGTCAGCGCCACGACGCGGGCAGTGGACTGCTGACGAACCCAGGCACTCAGTCGGCCAAAAGCAAGTCGGGTATCTTCCACGACGACCTGAGGCACAGAGACAGGTAAATGCTTACTGACCAGTAACGCCTGTGCGCCACGGGCAATGGCCTCTTCAGCGAAGTCATGGGCATCAAAACGTTCGCCCACCAGCGCGACAAACAGACTGCCTGCTGTCACTTTGCGGGTATCCGTCGTTACGTCATTCAGGGTTAAATCACTGCCGTGCAGCGTTCCGACGGTGATCTCCGCAAGCGTTTTTAATGAAACCGGAATCATGCTGCGCCTCCCAGCAGTGCCGCAACCGTGGCACGATCGGAGTAGTCGAGACGGCGATTGCCGATGATCTGATAATCTTCGTGGCCTTTACCGGCCACCAGTACGATATCGTCAGGCTGAGCCTGCATGATGGTGTTAGTGACGGCCTGCGCGCGGCCAGACACCACCCGTGCACGGCCCGGATCCAGCAAACCGGTCAGAATATCGTTAACAATCGCCTGCGGATCTTCGCTGCGCGGATTGTCGTCGGTAATCACCACCACATCCGCATATTGCTCAGCAATCGCGCCCATTAATGGTCGTTTGCCTTTGTCACGATCGCCACCGCAGCCAAACAGACACCACAGTTTGCCTTTGCAGTGCAGGCGGGCTGCTTCCAGCGCTTTTTCCAGCGCATCCGGCGTATGGGCATAATCCACCACGACCGTCGGTTTTCCTGCGGCGCTGAACACTTCCATACGCCCGTTGACCGGCTGCAACTGCGGTGCAACGTTGATCAGCGTCGCCAGCGGATAATCCAGTGACAGCAGCGTCGCCAGCGCCAGCATCAGATTGCTGACGTTGAACGCGCCCATTAATGGACTGTTGATTTCTCCGTTGCCCCAGCTGGAGCTGAAACGGATGTGTGCGCCGTTATCGTGGTACTCCACCGCATCGGCTTTCAGCCAGCGGCCATGGCAGCCAGGCTGGAGGTTATTCTCCATGGTGACTGCCACCGCATCCGGTAAGCGCGCCAGCCAGCGACGACCGACTTCATCATCGGCGTTAAGAATCGCCTGCCCGACCTGATGCTCAGAAAACAGCAGCCATTTGGCTGACTCGTAGCTCTGCATATCACCGTGATAATCGAGGTGATCGCGGCTGAGATTGGTAAAGACCGCTGCGGCAAACGGCAGCGCCGCGACGCGATGCTGAACCAGTCCGTGTGACGAGACTTCCATTGCGGTCAGGGTCGCCCCTTTTTCCGCCAGATCGTTCAGCAGATGCTGAACATCAACTGCTGAGCCGGTGGTATTTTCTGCCGCGGACAAGTGACCCACCAACCCATTCCCGACGGTGCCCATGACCGCGCTGGTTTCACCCAGCAGCGTTGCCCACTGCGCCAGCAACTGGGTCGTGGTGGTTTTACCATTTGTACCTGTAACGCCAATCAGCGTCTGTTTCTCACCCGGCTGCTGATAAAAACGGCCTGCTAAGGCTGAAAGACGCTGAGGCAATTGGGCCAGATAGATAACCGGTACGCCGTGCATTTCACGGATTTCGCCGTCGGCGGCTTCGCCTTCAGCTTCGGCCACCACGGCGGCGACGCCCTGAGCAATCGCCTGCGGGATAAAGCGGCGTCCATCGACCTGATGGCCTGCAACAGCGACAAACAGATCGCCAGAAGCCGCAATGCGGCTATCCAGTGTCATGTCGCGCAGTGGGCGCGCCGGCGCGCCTGGCACCCAGGGGCCGAGTAAGTCGCGCAGGTTACGATCTGTCACTTGTTTCCTCACTTCTGTTAGTCACCAACTCATTCTTGTCATTGGTCGGTAACGCGTCCGGCTCGATGTTCATGGTGCGCAGTACGCCGCCCATGATGGCACCAAACACCGGGGCAGAAACCGCACCACCGTAATACTTGCCGGCCTGGGGATCGTTGATCACCACCACCAGCGCGAATCGGGGATGACTGGCAGGCGCAACGCCTGCGGTATAGGCAATGTATTTGTTGACGTAGCGACCATCGGGCCCGACTTTTTTCGCTGTACCGGTTTTTATCGCAATCCGATAACCTTTGATGGCCGCTTTGACCCCACCGCCACCAGGCAGCGCCACGCTTTCCATCATATGCATCACGGTTTTCACCAGTGACTCATCGAAAACGCGTTGTCCCGCGACGGGCGGATCCACTTTGGTAATCGACAGCGGGCGATTAATGCCATAGCTGCCAATTGTTGCGTAGACTCGCGCTAACTGTAACGGCGTTACCATTAGCCCGTAGCCGAAAGAGAAGGTGGCCCTCTCTATGTCAGACCACCGTTGTTTTTTAGGGTATAAGCCACTGCTTTCCCCGACCAGCCCCAAATTGGTCGGTTTGCCCAGTCCAAAGCGCGCATAAGTTTCTACAAGCGCTGAGGAAGGCATCGCTAACGCCAGACGTGAAACACCGACGTTACTCGATTTCTGTAAAACCCCTGTCAGGGTCAATTCGTTGTAGCGCGCCACATCCTTGATCTCATGACCATTGACGCGATATGGCACGGTATTCAGGACACTGTTCTCTCTGACCACGCCGCGTTGCAGCGCCGCCATGACCACCATCGGCTTCACGGTCGAGCCAGGTTCGAAAATGTCGGTGATGGCGCGGTTACGCATCAGATCTTTCGGCGTGTTGCCAAGATTATTCGGGTTGTAAGCCGGGCTGTTGGCCATCGCCAGTACTTCGCCGGTATTCACATCCACCAGTACTGCCGTGCCCGATTCCGCTTTGTTAAAGGCCACGGCGTTATTCAGTTCACGGTAGACCAGCGCCTGTAAGCGCTCATCGATGCTGAGAGTCAGGTTATGCGCGGCCCGGCTGTCCACAGAGGAGATATCTTCGATGACGCGACCGTAGCGATCTTTACGCACCGTCCGCTCGCCCGGCGCACCGGTCAGCCATTTATCAAAACTCTTCTCAATGCCTTCAATGCCCTGCCCGTCGATGTTGGTAAAGCCAATCAGATGAGAGGTAACCTGCCCGGCAGGATAGTAACGGCGCGACTCTTCGCGCAGATGAATACCGGGAAGTTTGAGTTTTTTGACGTAGTCGCCGATGGCCGGATTGACCTGACGCGCCAGATAGACAAAGCGGCCTTTAGGATTGGCATTCACGCGCGCGGCCAACTGATCAAGGGGGATAGAGAGCGCATCAGAGAGTGCCTTCCAGCGGCTGTCCAGCGTGACGCCGCCACCGGCATGCAGCTCTTTTGGATCCGCCCAGATGGCATTAACCGGGACACTCACTGCCAGCGGTCGTCCGGCACGATCGCTGATCATCCCGCGCGAGGTTGGCACCGCCTGAACGCGCAGCGAGCGCAGATCGCCCTCTTTGACCAGCTTGCCAGGATTGATCACCTGGAGCCAGGCAACACGTGACAGCAATCCACCCAGCGCCAGTAAAATACAGCCGCACAGCAACGCAAAACGCCAGCTTACAAAGCTGGCTTTATCTTCCGGTTTCTTCAATTTCAGCGTTCTGCCTGTGCCGCTCATTCGCTAACTTAAGTCCTTATTTCTGCACCACGATATTTTCTTGTGAAGGATCAACGTGCTGCAGCTGCAGCTTCTCGGTGGCGATGCGTTCAACACGGCTGTGATCGCCCAGCGCATTCTCTTCCAGAATCAGGTTGCGCCACTCGATATCCAGCGCGTCACGCTCCAGCACCAGCTGTTCACGCTGTGCCGTTAACAGTCGTGTTTTATGCGTGGTGGTGACCACCAGCACGGCAGAAACCACGACAGCGATAAGCAACAGCACCGGAATCTTGCCCTTTCGCAGCAGATCCCCGCCGATAACGGCAGGCAGACTGTGACGCTCGTTACCGATCATGCGTCGGTTTTCTCCGCGATACGTAAAACCGAGCTGCGCGCACGTGGGTTCTCAGAGACTTCAGCGTCACCCGGCGACATTTTGCCGAGCAACTTCAGTTCACGGCCACCCAGGGCTCGCAGCTGATGTTCAGTCATCGGTATTCCGGCCGGCACCTGTGGTCCACGACTCTGATCGCGCATAAAGCGCTTAACCAGCCGATCTTCCAGTGAATGGAAGCTGATCACAGAGAGACGGCCCTGCGGTGCGAGTACCTGAACCGCGCCTTTCAGTGCGATATCGATCTCTTCCAGTTCACTGTTAATCCAGATGCGAATGGCCTGGAAGCTGCGTGTAGCCGGATGTTTAAACTTATCTTTCACTGGCATAGCGACGGAGATGACTTCAGCCAGTTCACGGGTGCGGGTCATCGGCTGCTCGCGATTGCGCTCGACAATGGCCCGGGCAATACGTTTAGCGAATCGCTCTTCACCGTAAGTCTTCAGGACGAAAGCGATATCTGCCTCTTCCGCGTGCAGCAACCATTCTGCGGCTGAGTGACCACGCGACGGGTCCATTCGCATGTCCAGCGGTCCGTCACGCATAAAGGAGAAGCCGCGTTCAGCGTCATCCAGTTGCGGCGATGAAACCCCCAGGTCCAGCAAAATCCCGTCAATTTTTCCGACCAGATCCCGTTCAGAAACATACTCTGCCAGCGCAGAAAAAGGGCCATGAATAATTGAAAAACGCGGGTCGGTAATCTCAGCAGCAGCGGCGATAGCTTGCGGATCACGATCGATGGCGATCAGTTTTCCCTTCTCTCCCAGTTGCGAAAGAATCAGGCGTGAGTGGCCACCACGACCAAATGTGCCGTCGATGTAAATACCGTCTTCCCTGATATTGAGGCCGTTAACCGCCTCATCCAACAGCACGGTGGTATGTTTGAAATTTTCCTGCATAGCTATAGCGACAAGTCCTGCAACCGCTCAGATAAAGGTTCCTGAGCCGACTGTTCTGCGTCAATATCGTCCCTGACTTGTTGATACCAGGTCTGTTCATCCCACAGCTCAAACTTATTGAACTGTCCAACCAGCATCACTTCTTTGGTTAATTTTGCGTGCTGCCGAAGCGTATTCGCCAGCAGCAGGCGGCCTGCATTGTCCATCTGACATTCACTGGCATGTCCCAGCAGCAAACGCTGCACGCGGCGCTCAAGTGGATTCATACTGGAAAGGCGTGCCAGCTTTTTTTCAATGATTTCCCATTCGGGCAGGGTGTAAAGCAACAGGCATGGCTGGTGGAGGTCGATGGTACAGACCATCTGCCCCTGAGACTCCCCAATCAGCAATTCGCGATATCGCGTGGGTACGGCGAGCCGCCCTTTGCTGTCGAGATTGACTAACGTTGCTCCGCGGAACATGCCAGTCTCTTCTCCTCATCACCCATTTACGCCACTTTATCCCACTTTTTACCACGAAACGAGTTTAAGGATCCCATGAAATCCTTGTCAAGCCGGAGCGGCAGTTGAATATCACTCTTTACAAGGCGCAAAATTAAAGTCTGGCGACGATATAATCGAATAAAAGGAGAAACTAAAAATTAAGCCAATGAATAACTGAATAAAAAAAATGGCTCGGGGAAAAAAGACTAAAAATGAAACAATGTAAAGGGTTAAATATTTATCCTGATTTCTGAGACAGCGGCGGCATTTTAGGGGATTTCTGAATGGAAGCCCAGCGGCTTCAGGGCAGACGGGAAAGAAGGTTTGTTGAAGTTGTAAGCAAATAATAGGTATCGGGCTTTCTGCTTTGTTAGATTTGATGAGCAGAATTTACCCTTTTTTACGTCGACCTGTTTATTTAATCAGTAAATCGCGAAATAAAAGGGGCAGTATAATACTGCCCGTTACTCATTTAACTCTTCGGCTTAATTGTCCGCGCCGGTATAAATTACGCCGGATACGGGTTAAGCCTGGTTTTGGTTTTCGGGGTTCGTCCAGTGAGGCTAAAACTAATTCCAGCACGCGCTCTGCCACGTCACGATGACGCTGACCAACGGCCAGGACCGGACACTCAAGAAAGTCCAGTAATTCGTGGTCGCCAAAGGTGGCAATCGCCAGCTCCGTCGGCAGGCGGCCGTTTCGTTTCAGCGTCACATCCATCACACCCTGCAGCAGCCCAAAAGAGGTGGTGAAAAGCGCCTCTGGCATCGGATGATCTTCAAGGTATTTCTCAAACAGTGCAGCAGCAGCAGTGCGTTCGAAGCTGTTGCAGTAGATATAATCAATCGGACGGGGATCGTCTTTCCAGGCATCGCGGAAACCCATTTCGCGCAGGAAGCTCACTGACAGTTCGGGTAACGCACCGAGGAACAGCACATTTTTAACGTCGAGCTGACGCAGTTCAGCAGCCAGTGTCTGGGCATCGTCCTGATCGGCCCCGACGACACTGGTAAAATGTTCACGATCCAGCGCACGGTCCAGCGCAATTATTGGCAGAGAATCGTTGATCCAGCGCTGATAAAAGGGATGCTCTGGCGGTAATGAGGTGGAAACGATAATTGCATCGACCTGGCGCTGCAGCAGATGTTCAATGCAGCGCATCTCGTTTTCAGGCTGATCTTCAGAACAGGCGATCAGAAGCTGATAGCCGCGCTGACGTGCCTGTCGCTCAAGATAGTTTGCAATACGCGTATAACTGGTATTTTCCAGATCAGGGATCACTAACCCAATGGATCGCGTACGCCCGGCGCGCAGCCCCGCAGCCACCGCATTAGGGTGATAATTATGTTCACGTACCACTGCCATGACTTTTTCAACGGTCTTGTCGCTGACACGATACTGCCGCGCTTTGCCGTTGATCACATAACTGGCCGTGGTGCGCGACACGCCTGCCAAACGCGCAATTTCATCCAGTTTCACAATAACCCCACCATCAAATCCGCTTTTACGGCAGAAATAGCCGCAGTTAAGCTATGGATAACTCATGTCTATCATCTAACAGCAGAAAAGTGCGCGGAGCAACCGCTTTTCTGAATGTAATCCGCCTGGCGCATAAAAAATAAAAAAACCCGGCATTTCGCCGGGTTAGGTGAGGATTGATGATGACGCAGCGTGATTAACGCATGATGCGATCGCCGCGTGAAACGCCGACGATACCGGAGCGCGCCACTTCAACAATTTCAGCGACATCGCGGACGGTGCTCAGGAAGGCGTCCAGTTTGTCGCTGGTGCCTGCCAGCTGAACCGTGTACAGCGTCGGCGTTACATCGATGATCTGACCACGGAAGATCTCGGCGTTACGCTTCACCTCTTCGCGACCATAACCACTGGCCTGAATCTTCACCAGCATGATTTCGCGCTCAACATAGGCGCCCTGCCCCAGCTCGGTGACGCGCAGGACATCCACCAGCTTGTGCAGTTGCTTTTCAATCTGCTCCAGTACCTTCTGATCGCCCACCGTCTGAATGGTCATCCGCGACAGTGTGGGATCGTCGGTTGGCGCCACGGTCAGGCTTTCAATGTTATAGCCGCGCTGTGAGAACAGGCCGACGACACGGGATAATGCGCCGGATTCGTTCTCCAGCAGAACTGATAAAATACGACGCATAATTATGTCCTCTCCGTTTTGCTCAACCACATCTCATCCATGCTGCCACCGCGAATCTGCATTGGGTAGACATGTTCGCTACCGTCAACGGTGACATCCACAAAGACCAGACGCCCCTTCGCCAGGGTTTCCAGCGCCAGCGTCAGCTTCTCTTCCAGCTCAGCCGGATGCTCAATCGCGATCCCGACGTGACCGTAGGCTTCCGCCAGACGCACGAAGTCAGGCAGCGATTCCATATAAGACTGGGAGTGGCGACCCGAGTAGATCATATCCTGCCACTGTTTCACCATGCCCAGCACCCGGTTATTCAGGTTCAGTACCAGCACCGGCAGATCGTACTGCAATGCTGTTGAAAGCTCCTGAATATTCATCTGGATACTGCCATCGCCCGTTACGCAGATGACGGTCTCTTCCGGCAGCGCCATTTTCACACCCAGCGCCGCGGGCAGGCCAAAGCCCATGGTGCCCAGACCGCCAGAGTTGATCCAGCGGCGCGGTTTATCGAAAGGATAATAGAGCGCAGCAAACATCTGGTGCTGACCTACATCTGACGTGACATAGGCATCGCCTTTGGTCAGCCGGCTGATGGTTTCAATCACGGCCTGCGGCTTAATTTTGTCGCTGGTGCGATCAAATTCCAGACAGTGACGACTGCGCCAGCCTTCAATCTCCTGCCACCAGTCGTGCAGGCTTTCAGCACGTGATGGCGTGTCGCTTTGCGTCAGTAACTCCAGCATCTGCTGCAGCACCTGTTTTGCATCGCCGACAATCGGGATATCCGCCGACACCGTTTTGGAAATAGAGGTCGGGTCGATATCGATGTGCATCACCGTGGCATTGGGGCAATATTTCGCCAGATTGTTGGTGGTGCGATCATCAAAGCGAACACCGATCCCAAAAATCAGGTCGGTGTTGTGCATCGTCATATTAGCTTCATAGGTGCCGTGCATACCCAGCATGCCGACACACTGACGATGGGTGCCAGGAAACGCGCCCAGGCCCATCAGCGAGGTCGTCACCGGAATATTCAGGCTTTCTGCCAGCTGTAACAGCTCCGCTTCACAGCCTGCGGTAATGGCACCGCCACCCGCATAGATCACCGGCTTCTTCGCCGCCAGCAATGTTGTCAGCGCGCGCTTAATCTGCCCTTTATGACCCTGAATAGTGGGATTGTAAGAGCGCATGCTCACTGACTCCGGCCAGTGATAAGGCAATTTGTTCGCCGGGTTCAGGATATCTTTTGGCAGGTCAATCACCACGGGTCCCGGACGGCCGCTGGAGGCCAGCCAGAATGCCTTTTTCAGCACGCTTGGGATCTCTTCGGTGTTTTTCACCAGGAAGCTGTGCTTCACCACCGGACGAGAGATGCCGACCATGTCGCATTCCTGAAAGGCGTCATAGCCAATTAGCGACGACGGAACCTGACCCGACAGAATCACCAGCGGAATCGAGTCCATATAGGCGGTGGCGATACCGGTAATCGCATTGGTTGCACCAGGTCCGGAGGTGACCAGCACCACGCCGACTTCACCCGTCGCGCGCGCCAGGCCATCAGCCATATGCACCGCACCCTGCTCATGGCGCACCAGAATGTGATCGATACCTCCGACGGTTTGCAGCGCATCATAGATATCTAAGACTGCGCCACCCGGATAACCGAATACCTGCTTCACGCCCTGATCGATTAACGAACGGACGACCATTTCGGCTCCTGACAACATCTCCATCTTCTGCCTCCAGGCTTGCGGACCCGGCTCTGTGAATGCGCCCGTTTATGCGTATCACGTTGCCCCGGTGCCTGCTTTGCCAATCAAAATCTTATGTTTATGCACGACAGCGGAAACGTCAGCCGCTGTCCGGTTACAGAGAAATCTGTTGCGTTTATTTTTCTGAGAGTAGGTCGATTACCATAACCGCAGTTACACGGGCAGGCAAACCGCAAACCCGCGTAAATTAAAAGGCAGGGACGTAAAGCCTCTGGCCGATAAGAATTGGCTACGCGGATTAAACTAATTACGCGGCAGAACCGCAGAGGAAAATGCTGGGTATGAAATTATTTTCAGCGTGATCTAAGAAATAACGAAAACTTATTACCGGCTGCAATAGCCCACTATCGTCTGACATTTTTCTTTTCTGGCGTAATTAACCAGGAAATCACTAAAGCACATTGGATTATGCTAACCAGCAGGTGATAAATGCTGTGTTCCCGCATAACACCATGCAAACAAAATACTTATAATTCAATTAAATAGAATTTAAATCGCGCCCCAGCGCCCCGCATTCCCGCGCTGATTGCGTCCACAGTGAGGGTCGCGCTGTTCATTACGCTGCCTGACCGATAAATAACAGAATATCTTCCTCTGGCGCCCAGGAGAATACCCCTGCATTGAAGGTTGACATCCCTGAATGATTCCAGTACCAATATGTACAGCACAACATTTTATAAGGTTTGAATCCATGTTTCGTTCTGTTCGCCTTCTCGGTCTACTACTAAACGCACTCAGCTTGCGCGGTAGACTTGTGGGCGGAATCAAACACTGATTCAAACCTGCTGAAAGTTAAAAACCCGCGCCTGTCGCGGGTTTTTTTATGCTCGTTGCCAGGCCAGAAAAAGCATAAGGATGAATACGATGAGCCAGCAAGTCATTATTTTCGATACCACTCTGCGCGACGGTGAGCAGGCATTACAGGCCAGCCTGAGTGTGAAAGAAAAATTGCAGATTGCGTTAGCGCTGGAGCGCATGGGCGTGGATGTGATGGAAGTCGGTTTCCCGGTCTCCTCACCGGGCGACTTTGAGTCTGTTCAGACCATTGCGCGCACCATCAAAAACAGCCGCGTCTGTGGACTGGCGCGCTGTGTAGAAAAAGATATCGACGCAGCTTATGAGTCACTGCGTGTTGCCGAAGCCTTCCGTATTCATACCTTCATCGCCACTTCCCCAATGCACATCGCAACCAAACTGCGCAGCACGCTGCCAGAAGTGATTGAGCGTGCGGTACATATGGTGAAGCGTGCGCGTAACTACACCAGTGACGTTGAGTTCTCCTGTGAAGATGGCGGCCGTACCCCGATTGATGACCTGTGCCGTATGGTGGAAGCCACGATTAACGCCGGTGCGACCACCATCAACATCCCGGATACCGTTGGTTACACCCTGCCAGGCGAATATGCGCACATTATCAGTGAACTGATGAACCGCGTTCCTAACATCGATAAAGCGATTATCTCTGTGCATACCCACGATGACCTGGGTATGGCATCCGGTAATGCCCTGGCTGCTGTCCAGGCAGGCGCGCGTCAGGTTGAAGGCACGATGAATGGTCTGGGTGAACGTGCCGGTAACTGTGCGCTGGAAGAGGTGATCATGGCGATTAAAACCCGCCAGCAGATCATGAACGTACACACCAATATCAATCATCAGGAAATTTACCGTACCAGCCAGATGGTCAGCCAGATCTGCAACATGCCGATCCCAGCGAATAAAGCCGTGGTCGGCTCCAATGCTTTCGCCCACTCTTCCGGTATTCATCAGGATGGCGTGCTGAAGAATCGCGAGAACTACGAAATCCTGACGCCGGAATCGATCGGCTTACATAAAATTCAGCTCAATCTGACTTCTCGTTCCGGCCGTGCGGCGGTAAAACATCGTATGGAAGAGATGGGTTATGCCGAGCAGGATTACAATCTGGATACGCTGTATGACGCTTTCCTGAAACTGGCCGACAAAAAAGGTCAGGTCTTTGATTACGACCTGGAAGCGCTGGCCTTCATCAACAAACAGAATGAAGAGCCGGAGCATTTCCAGCTGCACGAATTTAACGTCCAGACCGGTTCCAGCATGACTGCCACCGCCTCGGTTAATCTGGGTTGCGGCGATGTTGCTAAATCTGATGCGGCTACCGGTAACGGCCCGGTTGACGCGGTTTACCAGGCGATTAACCGCATTACCCAGTTTGACGCTGAGTTGGTTAACTACAAACTGACCGCTAAAGGCCACGGCGAGAATGCGCTGGGCCAGGTCGATATCGTCGTAAGCTACAACGGCCGCAAATTCCACGGAATTGGTCTGGCGACCGATATTGTGGAGTCCTCCGCTAAAGCGATGGTCAACGCCCTGAACAATATCTGGCGTGCCCGTCAGGTTGAACAAGAATTGCAGCGCAAATTTAAAGACCAGAAGGAAACCGTATAACCATGTCCAGTTCATCTCATATCGCAGTTTTACCCGGTGATGGTATCGGCCCGGAAGTGATGGCGCAGGCGATGAAGGTGCTTGATGCCATTCGTCAGCGCTTTGATATGCAGATCACTACTCAGGAATATGCGGTCGGCGGCATCGCTATCGATCAGCATGGAGAGCCTCTGCCACCGGCAACGGTTGCAGGCTGCGAGCAGGCCGACGCGATCCTGTTTGGTTCCGTTGGCGGTCCGAAGTGGGAGCACTTACCGCCCGCATCACAGCCGGAGCGCGGTGCGCTACTGCCGCTGCGCAAACATTTTAAGCTGTTCAGTAACCTGCGTCCGGCTGCGCTCTACAGCGGTCTGGAAGCATTTTGCCCGTTGCGCGCCGACATCGCGGCTAAAGGCTTCGACATTCTGTGCGTGCGTGAACTGACTGGCGGCATCTATTTTGGCCAGCCGAAAGGACGCGAAGGCAGCGGCCCGGAAGAGCGTGCTTTTGATACCGAGGTCTATCACCGTTTCGAAATCGAGCGCATTGCCCGTATCGCGTTTGAATCGGCGCGCAAACGTCGCAACAAAGTCACCTCGGTTGATAAAGCTAACGTGCTGCAGACCTCGGTGATGTGGCGCGAAATCGTCAACGAAGTGGCTAAAGAGTACCCGGACGTGCAACTGAGCCACATCTACATCGACAACGCGACCATGCAGTTGATCAAAGACCCGTCGCAGTTTGACGTGCTGCTCTGCTCCAACCTGTTTGGTGACATTCTGTCTGATGAGTGCGCCATGATCACCGGCTCGATGGGTATGCTGCCGTCAGCCAGCCTGAATGAAGCGGGCTTTGGCCTGTTCGAACCGGCGGGGGGATCAGCGCCGGATATCGCCGGACAGAATATTGCCAACCCGGTCGCCCAGATTCTGTCGCTGTCATTGCTGCTGCGTTACAGCCTGAATGCCGATGCGGCAGCCGACAGTATCGAACGCGCCATCAGTCGTGCACTGGAACAGGGCTACCGCACCAAAGATTTAGCCGGTGATGGCCCAGCGGTCAGCACAGATGAGATGGGCAGCATCATTGCCCGCTTTATCGCCGAGGAAAAATAAAAAAATGAAAACCTTATACCAGAAGTTATTTGATGCACATGTCGTCCACGAAGCGCCAAACGAAACGCCGTTACTCTACATCGATCGTCACCTGATCCATGAAGTGACCTCGCCCCAGGCCTTTGATGGCCTGCGCGCACACGGACGTAAAGTCCGTCAGCCGGGCAAAACCTTTGCCACGATGGATCACAACGTCTCTACCCAGACCAAAGACATTAATGCGTCGGGCGAGATGGCGCGTATTCAGATGCAGGAGCTGATGAAGAACTGCGAAGAATTTGGCGTACAGCTGTATGACCTGAATCACCCATTCCAGGGCATCGTCCACGTTATCGGTCCTGAGCAGGGTATGACGCTGCCGGGCATGACCATTGTGTGCGGCGACTCGCACACCGCCACCCACGGCGCGTTCGGCTCGCTGGCGTTTGGTATCGGCACCTCTGAAGTGGAACATGTATTTGCCACTCAGACCCTGAAACAGGGTCGGGCGAAAACCATGAAGATTGAAGTACTGGGCCAGGCGTCCACCGGCATTACCGCCAAAGATATCGTGCTGGCGATCATCGGTAAAACCGGCAGCGCAGGCGGTACTGGTTATGTGGTTGAATTCTGCGGCCCGGCCATTCAGGCGCTGAGCATGGAAGGTCGTATGACCCTGTGCAACATGGCGATTGAGATGGGCGCGAAAGCGGGCCTGGTAGCACCGGATGACACTACTTTCAACTACCTGAAAGGTCGTCAGTTCTCCCCACAGGGCGAGAAATGGGAGCAGGCCGTTGAATACTGGCGCACCCTGAAATCTGATGAAGGCGCGAAGTATGATGCGGTAGTGACGCTGCATGCTGAAGAGATTGCACCGCAGGTCACCTGGGGCACCAACCCGGGCCAGGTGATTGCCGTTGATCAGTTGATCCCGAACCCGGCCTCATTCGCCGATCCGGTTGAGCGCGCCTCAGCGGAAAAAGCGCTGGCCTACATGAACCTGCAGCCGGGCATTAAACTGACCGATGTTGCGATTGATAAAGTGTTTATCGGCTCCTGCACCAACTCACGTATTGAAGATCTGCGTGCCGCCGCCGCTATCGCCAAAGGCCGCAAAGTCGCGCCTGGCGTGGTCGCGATGGTGGTGCCGGGTTCCGGCCCGGTCAAAGCGCAGGCTGAAGCGGAAGGTCTGGATAAAATCTTCCTGGAAGCGGGCTTTGAATGGCGTCTGCCTGGCTGCTCAATGTGCCTGGCGATGAACAATGACCGCCTGAATCCGGGCGAGCGTTGCGCATCTACCAGCAACCGTAACTTTGAAGGTCGCCAGGGCCGTGGTGGACGTACCCATCTGGTCAGCCCGGCGATGGCCGCGGCGGCTGCCGTGACCGGCCACTTTGCCGACATCCGTGAACTGACGACAGGAGCTTAAGTCATGGCGAATAAATTTACTCAGCACACTGGCATTGTTGCACCGCTGGATGCCGCGAACGTCGATACGGACGCGATCATTCCCAAGCAGTTTTTGCAGAAGGTGACCCGTACCGGTTTCGGTCAGCATCTGTTCCATGACTGGCGCTTTGAAGATGACGCTGGTACGGTGCCGACGCCTGGCTTTGTGCTGAATAAGCCGGAGTTTAAAGGCACCAGCATCCTGCTGGCGCGCGAAAACTTTGGCTGCGGCTCCTCACGTGAGCATGCCCCGTGGGCGCTGACCGATTTCGGTTTCCACGTGGTGATTGCGCCGAGCTTCGCGGATATCTTTTACGGCAACAGTTTCAATAACCAGCTGCTGCCGGTGAAATTAAGCGAAGAGGAAGTGGATGAGCTGTTCAGACTGGTAGCGGCCCAGCCAGGCATCAGCTTCACAGTCGATCTGGAAGCACAGACGGTGACGGCAGGCGACAAAGTCTATTCGTTTGAACTCGATAGCTTCCGTCGCCACTGCATGATTAATGGCCTCGACAGCATCGGCCTGACGCTGCAGCATGAAGCGTCGATTTCGCAGTATGAGCAGAATCAGCCCGCCTTCCTGCGCTGATTGCGTTAAAGCAGGGCGACATCCCGTCGCCCTTCTTCTTTATACGTCGCGCACCCGCGCCGACATCACCAGCGCCACTATCGCCAGCCCGAATGCCAGCCAGTAAACCGCCTCATGCCCAAGCCGCTCACTCAGTGTTCCCTGAATCACCCCAGCCAGAATCATGCCCGTTGAGATCGAATTGGTGAACATGGTGGTCGCCGCACCGGGTCGTCCTGGCATCAGATCCTGGAACCACAGCATCCCTATGCCAGCAATAATCCCGACAAATACCGCATTAAACAGCTGTAACACCATCAGCGAGGTGCGGGAATTGAAGAGCACCAGCCCCAGATAAAACAGGACGCCCGCCGCCACCGCGATCAGCATTAACCGCCGCTTGCCGATGCGACGCGCGTAATGGCCCGCCAGCAGCATCACCGGGATTTCCAGCCCGGCCGCCGTTCCCATCAGCAGACCGGCCAGTTTCTCCGGCAGACCCAGCGTGGTGCTGATATAGAGCGGCATATCAATGATATACATCGTGTTGCAGGTCCACATCGCCACCGAGGCGAGGAACAGCAAACGCACATCGCGATCGCGCCAGCCGCTCAACGGCAGCCCGCCGCTTTGCATCAGTGGTTGCGAACGTGGCACCGACGGCAGGGTAAACCAGACCAGCAGAATGCAGAGCAGAAACAGCACCGCGGCCACCATAAACAGCGTCACAAAGCCGTAGTTCAGCGCCAGCGCGAACGATAACGGCGGCCCGATCACCCACGCCAGCGACAGTTGCGCACGCATCACAGAACTGAACATCACTGCTTCACGCGCCGACTGATCGGCATACTCTCGTGCCAGCGCAAACAGCTGCGGCATAGAAACACTGGCCAGCGCTGACAGCAGTACACCCAGTGTCAGCAGAGTCAGATAGTCGCGGGTAAAGGCAAACAGTAGCGCATTCACCAGCGCCATCAGGCAGCAGAAAAGAATGATATGACGACGATCGCCGACGCTGTCTGAGCGCTTTGCCACCAGCATACTCACTACGATACCGGCCACCGCATTAATGGTGAAAAACAGCCCGACCCAGAAGGGCCGCGCCTGTACCTCGCGCGTCAGAAACAGGCTGAGCGTCGGTGCCTGCAGAGCACCCGCGATGCCCAGCATGAACGAGGCGACCATAAAAGCGAGGTAAACCGGGTTGATGCGGCGCTGCCGCGTTAACAGCGATTTCATTCGAAATCCCTTACAGAACAAACAGAGGGGAAAAAAGAAGGGTAGACGATACCGCGCAACATGAAAAAAGCCAGCAGAGATCATCTGCTGGCGGTGTAAATGCACCCTACTCAGAAAAGCACTCCGCTGAACAGCGAAGTGAGGGTCGAACGCCATTCACTGCTGAATGCCTCCCGCTCTTCCCATAGCGTAAAGTTTGCTCTTAAAATGGGGCAGGAAAAACAGAGCGCTTTTCACAGGGAGTTCCCCTTTTATGTCCTCATCACGTCTGAAGCAGCAGTTCATCCGCCTGTGGCAGAGTTGTCAGGGCCAGACGCAGGAGATTACGCTCAGCGAACTGGCTGATCTGCTGCACTGCTCGCGCCGCCATATGCGCAATCTGCTCAACCGGATGCAGGCCGCAGGCTGGCTGACCTGGCAGGCTGAAGCCGGACGCGGCAAGCGATCGCAGCTTATCTTCTGCTACACGGGCCTGGCCCTGCAGCAGCAGCGTGCCGAGGATTTGCTGGAACAGGATCGCATCGATCAGCTGGTCCAGCTGGTAGGCGATAAAAACCAGGTGCGGCAGATGATCAGCGCGCACCTGGGGCGCAGTTTCCGGCAGGGCAAGCATATCCTGCGGGTGCTCTACTATCGTCCGCTGCTCAACCTTTTGCCCGGCTCGCCGCTGCGGCGCTCGGAAACCCACATTGCCCGACAGATTTTCAACGGTCTGACGCGGATAAATGAGGAAAACGGGGAAATCGAACCCGATATTGCGCACCACTGGCAGCAGACGTCTCCACTTCACTGGCGCTTCTTCCTGCGTCCGGCGATTCGCTTCCATCACGGCAGAGAACTGGAGATGGAGGATGTGCTCGCCACGCTGGAGCGTCAGCGCCCCCATCCGCTCTTTTCCCATATTGCGCAAATCGACTCACCTGCCCCCTGGACGCTGGATATCCGTTTAAGCCAGCCCGACGAGGGCTTGCCCTGGCTGCTGGGCAGCGTCAGTGCGATGATCCTGCCGCGCGAATGGCCGACGCTGCAAGACTTTGCTCGCCAGCCAGTTGGCACCGGTCCTTACCGGGTGATCCGCAATCAGGAGAGCCAGCTGAAGATCGAAGCGTTTGATGACTACTTCGGTTTTCGCGCGCTGATTGATGATGTCTCTATCTGGGTACTGCCCGACATCAGCGATGAGCTGGTCTATGCGGGTGTCCGTCTGCAGGGCGGCAGCACCGATGAAGTTCAGGAGGAGAGCCGCCTTGAAGAGGGCTGCTACTATCTTTTGTTCGACCAGCGTTCAGAGCAGGGTCGCAACGAAGCGGTCCGGCGCTGGGTCAGCTACCTGTTTAACCCCATCGCCCTGCTCAATCACGCTGGTGTCGGCTATCAGCGCTACTGGTTTCCGGCGTATGATCTGCTGCCACGCTGGCATCATCGCCGTGACCTGACGCCAGTAGAAAAACCGCCCGACTTAACCCATCTGACGCTGACCTGGTACAGCCAGCACGTGGAGCATGAAGGCATCGCGAATGCGCTGCGTCCGCTGCTGGCAGAGCATGGCGTCACGCTGGAGACCCGTGAGATCAGCTACGAAAGCTGGTATCAGGGCGAAACGGAGAGTGATATCTGGTTGGGAAGCGTGAACTTTACCCTGCCGCTGAATTATTCGCTGTTCGCACAGCTTTATGAGATCCCGCTGCTGCATCACTGCCTTGCTATCGACTGGCACGGCGATGCGGCCCGCTGGCGCGAGAAAGCGCTGCCGCTGGCCGAATGGAGCAAACAGCTGGTCGACGAAGCCGGCCTGCATCCGCTGTTTCATCACTGGCTGTTGCTTGAAGGGCAGCGCAGTATGCGCGGCGTCCGGATGAATACGCTGGGCTGGTTTGATTTTAAATCGGCCTGGTTCGCCCCACCCGCGCTGTGACGCTTTCGCCCCGGCGCTGAAATGACTAGAATGTGACGTTCTCAACGGGGTGCGGCCTGCCACAAGCAAGCCGCTGAGAGAGACCCGTCGAACCTGATTCGGTTAATACCGACGTAGGGATTTGAGAGGCCTCTGTGCTCAGATCCTTTGCGACTCATCCCCTATTCTCCTGAAGGAGCGCAAAGTGTTAAACAAAGTTCTGCCGGTGCTGCTGTTACTCTCCGCCCCCGTTCTGGCGGCTAAGCCGGTTCTCACGGTCTACACCTACGACTCCTTCTCCGCCGACTGGGGCCCTGGCCCGGCGGTTAAAAAAGCCTTTGAAGCACAGTGCGACTGCGAGCTGAAATTCGTCACGCTGGAAGATGGCGTGTCGCTGCTGAACCGCGTGCGGATGGAAGGCAAAAACAGTAAAGCCGATGTGGTGCTGGGGCTGGATAACAATCTGGTGCAGGCCGCGCAGAAAACAGGTCTGTTTGCCGAAAGTCAGGTCGACACATCGACATTAAAACTGCCCGATGGCTGGCACAACACCACCTTCGTGCCGTTCGATTATGGCTACTTCGCGTTTGTTTATGACAAAACGCGGCTGAAAAATCCGCCAAAAAGCCTGAAAGAGCTGGTCGACAGCCCGGAGAAGTGGCGGGTGATCTACGAAGATCCCCGCACCAGCACGCCCGGCTTAGGTCTGCTGCTCTGGATGCAGAAAGTCTATGGCGATCAGGCTCCGCAGGCGTGGCAAAAGCTGGCGCAGAAAACCGTGACGGTCACCAAAGGCTGGAGTGAAGCCTATGGCCTGTTCCTCAAGGGCGAAGGCGATCTGGTGCTGAGCTACACCACCTCTCCGGCTTACCACATCATCGAAGAGAAGAAAGAGAATTACGCCGCTGCACCCTTTGCAGAGGGTCATTATCTGCAGGTCGAAGTTGCCGCGCAGCTAGCCAGCAGCAAACAGCCGGCGCTGGCACAGCAGTTTATGAAGTTTATGGTCTCACCTGACTTCCAGCGCACCATCCCCACCGGCAACTGGATGTATCCGGTGATTGATACGCCGCTGCCAGCAGGTTTCGCGGCGCTCAACGTGCCTTCCACCGCTCTGCAGTTCTCACCGGAAGAGGTGGCCAGCCAGCGTTCAGGCTGGATTAGCCAGTGGCAACGCGCCGTCAGCCGCTGATGCCGCGCTGGCTGATTCCCGGTTCGCTCGCCACGATATTGCTGACCATCGTGGCATTTATGGCGTTCGGTGCACTCTGGAGCGCCGCACCGGACACGGACTTACGTAGCGTGCTGCAGGATGACTACCTGCATCACGTTATCGCGTTCACTTTTGGTCAGGCGCTGCTCTCCGCCCTGCTGTCGCTGCTGCCTGCGGTTCCGCTGGCGCGGGCGCTCTATCGACGCCGTTTTCCGGGTCGTCTGCTGCTGCTGCGCCTGTGCGCCATGACGCTGGTGCTGCCAGTGCTGGTCGCGGTGTTTGGCCTGCTGACCGTCTATGGTAGCAACGGCTGGCTGGCGAAGCTGTGCCAGCTGGCAGGCATCGGTTATCACTTCTCTCCCTATGGCCTGCCGGGCATTTTGCTGGCGCACGTCTTCTTTAACCTGCCGCTGGCGACCCGCCTGATGCTGCAGGCGCTGGAGAGTATTCCGGCGGAACAGCGTCAGCTGGCGGCACAGCTTGACCTGCGCGGCTGGCATCATTTTCGTCTGCTGGAGTGGCCATGGCTGCGGCGTCAGCTGTTGCCGACCGGTGCGCTGATCTTCATGCTCTGTTTCGCCAGCTTTGCCACCGTACTGTCACTCGGCGGCGGTCCGCAGGCCACTACCATTGAGCTGGCGATCTTCCAGGCGCTGAGTTATGACTACGATCCCGGACGCGCAGCGCTACTGGCGCTCATCCAGCTCGGCTGCTGTCTGACGCTGGTGCTGCTCAGCCAGCGTTTCAGCAAGGCGATTCCTGCCGGAACCAGCCAGTTGCATGGCTGGCGTGATCCGCAGGATTCGCGTGGAGCACAGCTGATCGATGCACTGCTGATCCTGCTGGCACTCCTCCTGCTGTTGCCGCCGCTGGCGGCGGTCATCGTCGATGGTCTGCACGGCGGACTGCGCGGCGCGCTGGCGCAGCCTGCACTGTGGCAGGCCACCTTGACGTCATTGCGTATCGCCATCGGTGCCGGTCTGATCTGTGTGGTGCTGACCATGATGCTGCTGTGGAGCAGTCGGGAACTGCGTCTGCGCCAGCGTCCGGCGGCGGCACAGTTGATCGACACCAGCGGCATGCTGATTCTGGCGATGCCAGGCATTGTGCTCGCCACCGGCTTTTTCCTGCTGTTCAATGCCACTATTGGCCTGCCTGATTCGGCAGAAGGGCTGGTGATCTTTACCAATGCGCTGATCGCCATTCCCTATGCGCTGAAAGTACTGGTAAACCCGATGCGGGATGTCGCAGAGCGTTACGGCAGGCTCTGCGATTCGCTGGATATCCACGGCTGGAACCGGCTGCGGCTGATCGAGCTGCGGGCGCTGAAACGTCCGCTTGCCCAGGCGCTGGCCTTTGCCTGCGTACTGTCGATTGGTGATTTCGGCGTGGTGGCACTGTTTGGCAACGCTGACTTCCGCACACTGCCGTTCTACCTTTATCAGCAGATTGGTGCCTATCGCGGCGCAGATGGCGCGGTCACCGCCCTGCTATTACTGCTGCTCTGCTTATTGCTGTTCACGCTAATGGAAAAATTACCAGGCCGCCATGCTGACTCTTGATAACCTCACTTACCTTTATCAGCATCTGCCGATGCGCTTCAGCCTCAAGGCCACACGTGGCGAGCGCATCGCCATTCTCGGCCCCAGCGGAGCCGGGAAGAGTACCCTGCTGAGCCTGATTGCCGGTTTCCTGCCGGTGAAACAGGGCACCCTGATGATTGACGGGCAGGATCACACCCACAGCGTGCCAGCCAGACGACCGGTTTCGATGCTGTTTCAGGAGAACAACCTGTTTCCGCACCTCAGCGTGCAGCAGAACATGGCGCTGGGGCTGCATCCGGGATTAAAACTCAGCGCTGAGCAGCGTCAGCAACTGGCTGCACTGGCCGATCAGGTGGGATTAGGCGATCTGCTAAACCGTTTGCCGGGCGAGCTGTCGGGCGGACAGCGACAGCGTGTGGCGCTGGCGCGCTGTCTGCTGCGTGATCGTCCGGTGCTGCTGCTGGATGAGCCTTTTTCTGCACTGGATCCCGCGTTGCGCGGCGAGATGCTGCAACTGGTGCGTTCAGTGTGCGAAGCGCGCAGCATTACACTGCTGATGGTGTCGCACAGTCTGGAAGATGCCCAGCAGATTGCGCCGCGCAGCGTAGTGATTGTGGATGGACGGGTTTACTGGGATGGCGAGACCCGACAGCTGCTGTCGGGTGACACGCGGGAGGCCGAGGTCCTCGGCATCCCGCGCCGTTAAGCGTTACGCGAAGAAAACCTGCCACAGCAGATGACGGAAAATCGGCATCATCGGATGGAACTGAATGCCGACAAATGCCGCGACGGCGATCACCAGCCCCAGCGGACCTGCCCAGCGCAAACGCTCCGGCGGCAGCCAGGCTGTCGCCCAGTCACGACTCTTGCCGCTGCGCCACCAGCGCCAGCATAACCAGCCCCCCAGCCAGATCAACAGTGCTGCGCCAAGTAACAGCCATTTAAAGCTGCCGCCCTGCGCGGCTTTCGGCACATCGATCGCCACGCCTGCCAGAATACCAGGCAGCAGATAGAGCGGTGGCCAGAGGATGCAGCCGATAAGGTTCGGCGGCAGAAATTTACGCACCGGCAGCTCCAGCATACCGGCCGCCAGCGGGATCAGCGGACGCGTAGGTCCCACAAAGCGCCCGACCAGAATCGTAAACATGCTGTGCTGATGCAGGGCGTGCTCGGTTTTATCCAGCAAGCCTTTGTACTTTTGCAGATACTTCCAGCGGTGCAGCGGCCCCTGGAATTTCCAGCCGATACCGTAAGAAACCCAGTCACCAATCAGGCAGCCCGCAAAACCCGCGGCCCAGGCCGGGTAAAGGCCCAGCTCGCCACTGCCGATCAGCGCGCCCAGGCTGGCCATCATCACTGTACCTGGCAGCAACAGGCCGACCAGCGCCAGCGACTCCAGAAACGTCACCAGCGCAACGGCAAACAGAGCCCATTCCAGAGACTGCGTAATCAGTTGTTGAATCCAGGCTTCCATAATCATCCTAAGTAAAAGCAGAAGGCTGGATTGTCCAGAGCCAGCCACACAGCGTCAAGGCAAGAATTGTAGGACAATGTTGACAAAACCGGTGACGAGAACTGTATAAATATCCATGTTATACTTAAGCCGTTTTCTCACCCCTGAAATACTGAGTCCGGAGAACATCTGAATATGCCCCGCGCAGGTTTTCTGCTCACCCGCCACTGGCGCGACAGCCCGCATGGCACCGAAATTATCCTCTGGCTCGCCACTGATGCCGGTGCGCAGCGCGTGGTGCTGCCGGTGCAGGAGTCTGTCGCATTTATTCCCGAAGAATTTCAGGCGCAGGTGAGCGAACTCCTCAAGGATGAACGTCAGTTTCGGATTCAGTCGCTGGCGCTGAAAGATTTCCGCCGCCGCCCGGTTTTTGGCCTCTACTGTCCGCAGCATCGTCAGCTGCAGCGCATTGAAAAACGGCTGCGTGAACAGGGCATTCCGGTGTATGAAGCGGATATTCGCCCGCCGGAGCGCTACCTGATGGAGCGTTTTATTACCGCGCCGGTCTGGTTTGACGGCGAGCAGCGCGGTGATAGCGTGGTCAATGCGCGGCTCAAACCCCATCCCGACTATCGCCCGCCACTGAAGTGGGTCTCGCTGGATATTGAAACCACACAGCATGGCGAGCTCTACTGCATCGGGCTGGAGGGCTGCGGTCAGCGTCAGGTTTATATGCTCGGCCCGGCCAACGGTGATGCCAGCACGCTGGATTTCGAGCTGATCTATCTCGACAGCCGACCACAGCTGCTTGAAGCGCTGAACCAGTGGTTTGCAGATCACGATCCGGATGTGTTGATTGGCTGGAACGTGGTGCAGTTTGACCTGCGGGTGTTGCAAAAGCATGCCGATCGTTACGGCATTCCACTTCGTCTTGGTCGCCAGCAGGCCGCGCTGGAGTGGCGTGAACATGGCTTTAAGCCCGGCGTTTATTTTGCGCAGGCCAGCGGGCGGTTGATTATTGATGGCATTGACGCGCTGAAATCAGCGTTCTGGGATTTTCCCTCATTCAGCCTGGAGTCGGTATCGCAACAACTGCTGGGTGAAGGTAAAGCAATCGATAATCCCTGGCAGCGCATGGAGGAGATCAACTGGCGTTTTGCCAACGATAAACCGGCGCTGGCACGCTACAACCTCAAAGACTGCGAGCTGGTGACGCGCATTTTTCATAAAACGGCGATAATGCCGTTTCTGCTGGAACGCGCGGCGGTGAATGGCCTGGCAGTCGATCGCCACGGCGGCTCGGTGGCGGCCTTTGGTCATCTTTATATTCCGCGGATGCATCGCGCGGGATTTGTTGCCCCGAACCTGGGTGATGTGGCTCCGGAAGCCAGTCCGGGTGGCTATGTGATGGATTCGCGCCCTGGTCTGTATGACTCGGTGCTGGTGCTGGATTATAAAAGTCTCTATCCGTCCATTATCCGCACCTTCCTGATCGACCCGGTGGGTCTGGTAGAAGGACTGGCCCATCCTGATGATGCCGATTCGGTCGAAGGTTTTCGCGAAGCGCGTTTCTCCCGGCACACTCACTGCCTGCCTGCGATCGTCGAGCAGATCTGGCTGGGTCGTGAAGCGGCGAAAAAGCAGAAAAACCAGCCGCTGTCGCAGGCGCTAAAGATTATCATGAACGCCTTTTACGGTGTGCTGGGCACCAGCGCCTGCCGCTTCTTTGATCCGCGCCTCGCCTCCTCAATTACCCTGCGCGGTCACGCCATCATGCAGCAGACACGCGCGCTGATCGAGGCGGAAGGCTATGACGTGATCTATGGCGACACCGACTCCACTTTTGTCTGGCTGAAGTCCGCCCACAATGAAGAGCAGGCCGCCGCGATTGGTCACCAACTGGTGCAGAAAGTGAATGCCTGGTGGCGCGACCACCTGCAGCAGACCCACGGGCTGACGAGCGCACTGGAGCTGGAGTATGAAAACCATTTTTGTCGTTTTCTGATGCCGACCATTCGCGGCGCGGAACAGGGCAGCAAGAAACGCTATGCCGGACTGATTCGTGACGCCGCCGGTGAACGCATGGTTTTCAAGGGGCTGGAGTCGGTGCGAACGGACTGGACGCCACTGGCAAAAGCATTTCAGCAGCAGCTCTACCACCGTATCTTCCACCGTGAGCCGTGGCAGGATTACATTCGCACCACCGTCGCGCAGCTGCTGGCGGGTGAACTCGACGATCAGCTGATCTACAAAAAGCGTCTGCGACGTCCGTTAAAAGAATATGAACGAAACGTGCCCCCGCACGTGCGTGCCGCCAGGCTGGCGGATGAGCAGAATCGTAAATTAAACCGGCCTTTGCAGTATCAGAATGGAGGCCGGATTCGTTACGTGATTGCCACGGCAGGCCCCGAGCCACTGGAGGCACGCAGCACGCCGCTGGATTACGACCACTACGTTACGAAGCAACTTCAACCGGTCGCGGAGGGGATTCTGCCCTTTGTCGAAGGGGACTTTGCTACACTTATTACCGGGCAACTGGGGCTTTTTTGACAGGTGACGAATGCCCTGCCATCCAGTACCATAGCGCCCTTCCTGAAACTCACCGCTCTTAAAGCCCGCTCCAGACCTTGTTGTCTGGTGGTAGCGCTATTGCCTGAGCTTTGGGAACACCTTTAAAAACGTTAAAATTCGAGCAAACAATATATGGTTTTTACATTAGGTCAGCGCTGGATTAGTGATACGGAAAGTGAACTGGGACTGGGCACCGTGGTGGCGATCGATACACGTATGATCACCCTGCTGTTCCCCGCTACGGGAGAAAACCGCCTTTACGCCCGCAACGATTCGCCGGTTACCCGCGTCATCTTTAATCCGGGTGATACCATCACCAGCCACGAAGGCTGGCAGATGCGCGTTGATGAAGTACGCAACGAAAATGACCTGATGACCTATATCGGTACCCGTCTGGATACCGAAGAAAGCGACGTGATGCTGCGCGAAGTGATGCTCGACAGCAAGCTGGTATTCAGTAAGCCGCAGGATCGTCTGTTTGCCGGCCAGCTCGACCGGATGGACCGTTTTGCCCTGCGCTTCCGCGCCCGTAAATACCAGAGTGAGCAATACCGCCTGCCGATTAGCGGCTTACGCGGTATGCGTACTAACCTGATCCCTCACCAGTTGCACATCGCCCATGATGTGGGCCGCCGCCATGCGCCGCGCGTGCTGCTGGCCGATGAAGTTGGCTTGGGTAAAACCATTGAAGCCGGGATGATCATCCAGCAGCAACTGCTGGCTGGCCGTGCCGAGCGCGTACTTATCGTGGTGCCTGAAACCCTGCAGCATCAATGGCTTGTTGAGATGCTGCGCCGCTTCAACCTGCGCTTTGCGCTGTTTGACGACGACCGCTACACCGAAGCGCAACACGACAGCGACAATCCGTTTGAAACTGAGCAGCTGATTATCTGCTCACTCGACTTCGTGCGTCGCAACAAACAGCGTCTTGAAATGCTGGCCGATGCCGAATGGGATCTGCTGGTGGTCGATGAAGCGCACCATCTGGCCTGGTCAGAAGGCGAGCCAAGCCGTGAATATCAGGTTATTGAACAGCTGGCTGAAAAAACTGCCGGGGTTCTGCTGCTGACCGCGACGCCAGAGCAGCTGGGCATGGAGAGTCACTTCGCCCGTCTGCGCCTGCTTGACCCGGACCGTTTCCATGACTTTGCCGCCTTTGTTGAAGAGCAGCAGCATTTCCGCCCCATCGCCGATGCCGTTACCGCGCTGCTGGCGGATAAAGCGATCTCCCAGGCGGAGATGAACCGGATCAACGATCTGGTCGGCGAGCAGGACATCGAGCCGCTGCTGCAGGTTGCCAACAGCGACCGTGAAGGCAAGCTGGAAGCGCGTCAGGAACTGATCTCCATGCTGATGGATCGCCACGGCACCAGCCGCGTGCTGTTCCGTAACACCCGTAATGGGGTTAAAGGTTTCCCGAAACGCGAACTGCATCAGATCCGCCTGCCGCTGCCTGCGCAGTATCAGACGGCAATTAAAGTCTCCGGCATTATGGGCGCGCGCAAAAGCGCAGAAGAGCGGGCGCGCGACCTGCTCTATCCGGAGCAGATTTATCAGGAATTTGAAGGCGACAGCGGCACCTGGTGGAACTTCGATCCGCGCGTGGAATGGCTGATGGGCTATCTCACCACTAACCGTAAAGAGAAAGTGCTGGTGATCTGCGCCAAAGCGGCCACCGCGCTGCAGCTGGAGCAGGTACTGCGCGAGCGCGAAGGTATTCGTGCAGCGGTGTTCCACGAAGGTCTGTCGATCATTGAACGTGACCGTGCTGCCGCCTGGTTCGCCTCAGAAGAGAATGGCGCGCAGGTGCTGTTGTGCTCTGAGATTGGTTCAGAAGGCCGTAATTTCCAGTTTGCCAGCCGTCTGGTGATGTTCGATCTGCCGTTTAACCCGGACCTGCTGGAGCAGCGTATAGGTCGTCTGGATCGTATCGGTCAGGCACACGATATTCAGATTCTGGTGCCGTGGCTGGAGCAGACCGCACAGGCCGTGCTGCTGCGCTGGTATCACGAAGGGCTGGACGCATTTGAACACACCTGCCCGACCGGCCGGACAATCTATGACAGCGTCCATTCACAGCTCATCGGCTATCTGGCCGCACCAGAAAACAGCGAAGGCTTTGATGCCTTTATCACCGACTGCCGCAAACAGCATGACGCGCTGAAACTGCAGCTGGAACAGGGTCGCGATCGCCTGCTGGAGCTGAATTCAAACGGCGGTGAATCGGCTCAGTTGCTGGCTAACGCTATCAGCGAGCAGGATAACGACACCGGCCTGGTGAACTTCGCGCTTAACCTGTTTGATATTGTCGGTATCAATCAGGAAGATCGCAGCGATAACCTCATTGTGCTGACCCCTTCCGATCACATGCTGGTGCCCGATTTCCCTGGCCTGCCGGAAGATGGCTGCACCATCACCTTTAACCGCGATCAGGCGCTGTCACGTGAAGATACTCAGTTCATTACCTGGGAGCATCCGCTGATTCGCAACGGACTGGATCTGATTCTGTCGGGCGACACCGGCAGCAGCGCCCTGTCACTGCTGAAGAACAAGGCTCTGCCGGTGGGGACGCTGCTGGTCGAGCTGATCTATGTGGTTGAAGCCCAGGCACCGAAGCATCTGCAACTGACCCGCTTCCTGCCGCCAACGCCAATCCGTCTGCTGATGGATACGAAAGGCACTAACCTGGCAGGCAAAGTGGAGTTCGAAAGCTTTAACCGTCAGTTGAATGCCGTTAACCGTCACACCGCCAGTAAACTGGTGAATGCGGTGCAGCAGGATGTCCATGCGATTCTGACTCAGGCCGAAGAGAGCGTCGTCAGCGAAGCGCGTGCCGTGATTGAGGCGGCACGGACCGAGGCGAATGAGAAGCTGGGTGCCGAGCTTTCGCGTCTTAACGCGCTGAAAGCCGTCAACCCGAACATCCGCGACGACGAAGTTGAGGCGCTGGAAAGCAATCGTGAACAGGTGCTGCAAAGTCTGGATGAGGCCAACTGGCGTCTTGACGCGCTGCGCCTGATTGTGGTGACACACCAGTAAGCTCAGGGGCCGCATGGCCCCTTATTTTTGGAAAGCCCCATGGAACCTTACAACCCACCGCGTGAACCCTGGCTGCACATCCTTTATCAGGATGCGCATATCATGGTGGTGAACAAACCCAGCGGTCTGCTCTCGGTACCCGGTCGTCTGGATGAGCACAAAGATAGCGTGATGAAGCGGATACAGCGTGATTTCCCGCAGGCGGAATCTGTGCACCGACTTGACATGGCGACCAGTGGCGTGATGGTCGTGGCGCTGACCAAGGCGGCGGAGCGTGAGCTGAAACGACAATTCCGTGAGCGGGAGCCTTCCAAAACGTATGTGGCCTGCATCTGGGGTCATCCGGAGAAGGAAGAGGGGCTGGTTGATCTGCCGCTGATTTGCGACTGGCCAAATCGTCCAAAGCAGATGGTTTGCTTCGAGAACGGCAAAGCCGCACAGACAGAATATCAGGTGCTGGAGTATCGGGCGGACAACAGTACGCGGATTTCGCTTAAGCCGATTACTGGCCGCTCGCACCAGCTAAGGGTGCATATGCTGGCGCTGGGCCACCCGATTCTGGGGGACAACTTCTATGCACATCCGGAGGCGAAAGCGATGGCGCCCCGTTTACTGCTGCATGCGGAGTCACTTACCATTACCCATCCGGCATTTGGTAATGCCATGACGTTTCGTCAGCCCGCGGACTTTTAAGGTTTACGGCAGGACTGTCGCCGTGGCCTCCTCTGTTGCAGAAGAGGCCACAGGAGCGACGCATTACTTGAAGCCTTTCTCTTTGCGAATCAGATCGTAAGCCGCCTGAATTTCCTGCGCTTTCTGCTTCGCCATCTCCATCATCTCTGGCGGTAACCCTTTCGCCACCAGCTTATCAGGATGATGCTCACTCATGAGCTTGCGGTAAGCACGTTTAATCGTGGTGGCGTCATCACTGCTCTTCACGCCCAAAACGCTACAGGCATCTTCCAGCGTTGGACCGCGTTGCGCCTGCTGAAAGCCGCCTGAACTGCGCTGCCCGCCGCCAAACTGCTGGCCGCCCTCCATCATGCGCAGGAACTGATCGAACTGACCACGCGAAATGCCCAGCTCTTCGGCAATCACGTAGAGTACCTGTCGCTCATTGGGGTGCAGTGAGCCGTCGGCAAAGGCGGCCTGGATCTGAATCTCCAGGAACATCCGAATCAGGTCGAACCGGCCAAAACAGGCGCTGCGCAGTTCTCGCAGCTTGCTGCGCAACGGGTAATCCGCCTGCTTACCTTCGCGGAACGCGCGCTGAGCAGCCGTGCGTGAGTCACCGTGCAGCTGCATCCGCTCCATGAGCAGTGAAGCAATCTGGATATCCGCTTCCGTAACCCGCCCTTTTGACTTGGTCAGATGGCCCATCACCTGAAAGGTGGTGCTGAAAAACAGCGTCTGCCGGGTCTGATTATTTGAGAAGTAAGCCTTGCCTTGTGCGCCACGTACTTTGTCAATCATATGGCCAATGATCAAACCGATCACAATACCCCAAAAGCCTGCGCCGGAAAGTAATCCCACCGCCAGACCCATAACTTTTCCCCAGTAGCGCATAAACTCCTCAATTCGCCATGCTTGCGGCTGAAAATTGCATTATCATACCTGTCATTTATCTCAGCGCCTAACGGCAACGCTGACAGACCAGGATTAACACTGGCGCAACGCCGGGCAGTAAGTTAGTCTCTGACCCGATTGTCGGCATGATGCCAGTTTTCATGGAATTCTCGATACCGCGTATGAAAAAACATATACCTACCCTGCTGGCCACACTGATCGGCGCAGCCATTAGCCAGCAAGCCTTTGCCGACGATTTGATGTCGCAGTGTATGTTAGGCGTGCCGAGTTATAACCGCCCGCTGGTCAACGGTGATACCAACCAGCTGCCTGTCACTATTCACTCCGACGCCGCCAAAGGGAACTATCCCAATGATGCGGTCTTTACCGGCAATGTGAATATTGAGCAGGGCAACAGCCGTATGCAGGCGGATGAAGTTCAGCTTCATCAGCGTCAGCAGGAAGGCCAGACGGCGCCAGTACGTACCGTCGATGCCCTGGGTAATGTGCACTACGATGACAACCAGGTCATCCTGAAAGGTCCGAAAGCCTGGTCAAACCTCAACAGCAAAGATACCAATGTCTGGAACGGTGATTATCAGATGGTGGATCGTCAGGGACGCGGCACCGCCGACCAGATGAAGCTGCGCGGCGATAACCGCTACACCATTCTGGAGAACGGCACCTTTACGTCCTGTCTGCCCGGTTCCAACAGCTGGAGCGTGGTCGGTTCACAAGTCATCCAGGATCGCGAAGAGGAAGTGGCGGAGATCTGGAACGCCCGCTTTAAGCTGGGTCCGGTTCCGGTGTTCTACAGTCCCTATCTGCAGTTACCGATTGGCGATCGTCGTCGATCCGGTTTCCTGATCCCGAATGCAAAATTTGGCAGCAACAACGGCTTTGAGTTCGTGCTGCCTTATTACTGGAACATTGCGCCGCAGGCCGATGCGACCATCACGCCGCACTACATCAGTAAGCGCGGCATGAAATTTGAAAACGAATTCCGTTATCTGACGACGCTGGGTGCCGGTCTGGTCGAATTCGACTACCTTGGCTCCGATAAACAGTACGATAACGACAAAGCACTTCGTGGCATCGCCGAGGATTCCAGCTCCGACCGCTGGTTGTTCTACTGGCAGCATGCCGGTGTCTATGAACAGCACTGGCGTTTCAACGCCAACTACACCAAAGTCAGCGATCAGTATTACTTCAACGATCTCGACTCGAAGTACTACAGCTCCACCGACAACTACGCCACGCAGAAATTCAGCGTTGGTTATGCGGACACCAACTGGGACGCCACACTCTCGGCCAAAGATTTCCAGGTGTTTGGCAGTACCACCAGCAATAACGTCTACCGCGCAATGCCGCAGCTGGATGTTAACCTTTATCAGAATGATATCGGGCCGTTTGATGGCCGGGTTTATGCTCAGGCGGTGAAATTCACCAACGTCAACAGTCGTCTTCCTGAAGCGACCCGTTTACACGTTGAGCCAACCCTGAACCTGCCGCTCTCCAACGGCTGGGCCAGCCTGGATACCGAAGCGAAGTTCCTGGCGACCCACTATCAGCAGACTGACGTTGATTATTATAACAATACGGCCAATGGTTTCAGAGGAAGCAATAGCGGCGAACTGGATGAATCGGTAAACCGCACCCTGCCGCAGTTTAAAGTGGATGGCCGGCTGGTGTTTGACCGCGATATGGACTCCGCAGTGGGTTATACCCAGACGCTGGAACCACGCGTGCAGTATCTTTATATCCCGTACCGCGACCAAAGCAATATCTATCCGTACGACTCTACGCTGCTGCAAACCGACTACACCGGTCTGTTCCGCGATCGTACCTATAGCGGCCTGGATCGCATCGCTTCAGCCAATGAAGTGGCAACCGGTGTTACCTCGCGTATTTATGATAACGATCTGGTTGAACGTTTTAACGTTTCTGTGGGTCAAATCTACTCGTTTACCCCTTCTCGTACTGGTGTGAATCAAACCAATAAAGAAGATGATACCGGCAGTCTGATTTGGGCTGGCGATACATACTGGAAAATCAGCGATCGCTGGGGTGTTCGGGGCGGGCTGCAATATGACACCAAACTCGACAACGTCTCCCAGGGCAATACTGTTCTGGAGTACCGTCGTGATGCCGACCGTATGGTGCAGTTGAGCTACCGCTACAGCAGCCCGGAATATATCGCGGCAGCGTTAAATGACAGCAACCTGGTGACCAATCCTATCTACAAAAATGGGATTTCACAGGTGGGCACCACGGCCAGCTGGCCGATTGCCGATGCATGGTCTGTGGTAGGTGCTTACTACTACGATACCCGCAACAAGCGTCCGGCGTCGCAGCTGGTTGGCCTGCAATACAGCTCATGCTGTTACGCTCTCCGGGTCGGTTACGAGCGCAAAATTAACGGTTGGGAAAACGACGACAGTAAGTACGACAACCAAATCTCATTCAACATTGAGCTGCGTGGTCTGAGTCCTAACTATGGCTTAGGCACCAACGATATGCTGCGTCAGGGCATTATCCCTTACCAGCCTGCTTTCTGATGTTGTGATGTTTGACAGGCAATCCCGCAGTGCGGAACCAACAATGGATAAAGTATGAAGAACTGGAGAATGCTGATTCTTGGTGTGGCAATCAGTGCTAACACCGCGTTCGCAGCACCACAAGTCGTTGATAAAGTTGCAGCCGTGGTCAATAACGGCGTGGTTCTTGAGAGTGACGTGGATGGCATGATGAGCACCGTTAAATCTCAGGCCCAGCAGGCTGGTCAGCAGTTGCCGGATGATAAAACGTTGCGCCATCAGATTCTGGAACGTCAGATCATGGATAACATCATTCTGCAGATGGGTGATAAAGCCGGGGTTCAGATCAGCGATGAGCAGCTGGACCAGGCGATTCAGAACATCGCGGCGCAGAATAAGATGAGCCTTGATCAGCTGCGCAGCCGTCTGGCTTATGACGGCATGAACTACAGCGTTTATCGTTCTCAGATTCGTAAAGAGATGACCATTGCTGAAGTGCGCAACAACGAAGTGCGTCGTCGCATCACGATTCTGCCGCAGGAAGTCGATACGCTGGCGAAACAGATTGGCTCTCAGAACAGTCAGGGCACCGAACTGAACGTCAGCCATATTCTGCTGCCACTGCCGGAAAACCCGACACAACAGCAGGTTGATGAGCAGGAAACGCTGGCGAAACAGCTGGTTGGCGAACTGAAAAATGGCGCTGACTTCGGCAAAATGGCCGTGACCTACTCTGCCGATTCGCAGGCGCTGAAAGGCGGCAACATGGGCTGGGGTAAAATCGAAGAGTTACCGACCCTGTTTGCTCAGGCCCTGTCGAGCGCCAAAAAAGGCGATATCGTCGGTCCGATTCGCTCGGGTGTGGGCTTCCACATCCTGAAAGTGAACGATCTGCGTGGCGAGAACAAAAATGTCTCAGTCACTGAAGTTCATTCACGTCACATTCTGCTGAAGCCATCGCCAATCCTGACAGATGAGCAGGCACGCGCACAGCTGGAGCAGATTGCTAACGATATCCGCAGTGGTAAAACCACCTTCGCGGCGGCGGCTAAGCAGTACTCTGATGATCCGGGTTCAGCGAACCAGGGCGGCGATCTTGGCTGGACCTCTCCGGAAGTCTTTGATCCGGCCTTCCGTGACGCGCTGCTGCGCCTGAAAAAAGGCCAGACCAGCCAGCCGGTTCACTCCTCTTTCGGCTGGCATCTGATTCAGTTGCTGGATACCCGTCAGGTGGACAAAACCGATGCGGCCCAGAAAGAGCGTGCTTACCGTATGCTGTTTAACCGTAAGTTTGCGGAAGAAGCACAGACCTGGATGCAGGAACAACGTGCCAGCGCCTACGTGAAGATTCTGGATGGCAATGCGCAGTAATCCCCGTGTGGTGATCACGCCCGGCGAACCTGCCGGGATTGGTCCCGATCTCACCGTTCAGCTGGCCCAGCACTCCTGGCCGGTTGAACTGGTCGTCTGCGCCTCGCCTGCCCTGTTGCAGCAGCGTGCGGCGCAACTCGGTTTACCGCTGACCCTGCGTCCCTATCAGCCTGGCGTGGCCGCTGAGCCACAGCAGGCGGGAACGCTGACTATCCTGCCAGTCGAAACGGCCGCGACGGTCACGCCCGGCGAGCTTTGCGTCGCCAACAGTGACTACGTGCTGGCCACGCTGGCGCGTGCCTGTGACGGTTGTCTCGACGGTGAATTCGCGGCCCTGATTACCGGCCCGGTGCACAAAGGCGTCATTAATGATGCCGGCATCGCCTTTACTGGCCATACCGAATTCTTCGCCGATCGCGCAGGCGGCCATCGGGTCGTCATGATGCTGGCGACAGAGCAGCTACGCGTCGCGCTGGCTACTACCCATCTGCCGCTGAAAGATGTCTCCGCGGCGGTGACCCGCGACTGTCTGCATGAAGTGATCACGATTCTTCATCGTGATTTGCAGCAGAAGTTTGCCATTGCCGAGCCGCATATCTACGTCTGTGGTCTTAACCCTCATGCGGGGGAAAGCGGCCACATGGGTCGGGAAGAGATTGAGACCATCACACCAGCACTTAATGAACTGCGTCAGCAGGGCATTAAACTGACCGGCCCGCTGCCTGCGGATACCCTTTTCCAGCCTAAATATCTGCAACATGCCGATGCGGTGCTGGCGATGTATCACGACCAGGGTCTGCCGGTACTCAAATTTCAGGGGTTTGGCCGGGCGGTAAATATCACCCTGGGCCTGCCCTTTATCCGGACTTCAGTTGACCACGGCACCGCGCTTGAACTCGCCGGTCTGGGTCAGGCTGAACCGGGCAGCTTCATCACGGCGCTTAACCTCGCCATCACTATGATCAAGAGCAGTAATGAATAATCGCGTCCATCAGGGGCACTACGCCCGTAAACGTTTCGGGCAGAACTTCCTGAACGATCAGTACATTATCGACAGCATTGTCTCCGCCATCCATCCGCAGCGCGATGAAGCGCTGGTAGAGATCGGCCCAGGCCTGGGTGCCTTGACCGAGCCAGTAGGCGAACGCCTCGATAAATTAACGGTGATAGAACTGGACCGCGATCTCGCTGCGCGTCTGGAAACGCATCCGTTCCTTGGCCCAAAACTGACTATCTTCCAGCAGGATGCCATGACGTTCGACTTCGCCGCACTGGCGCAGGAGAGAGGCCAGCCGCTGCGGGTATTTGGTAACCTGCCATACAATATTTCGACCCCGCTGATGTTCCACCTTTTCAGCTATACTGGTTCGATCAAAGATATGCACTTCATGCTGCAGAAAGAGGTGGTTAATCGTCTGGTCGCCGGTCCGGGTAATAAAACCTACGGTCGTCTGACGGTAATGGCGCAGTACTACTGCCAGATCATTCCGGTGCTGGAAGTGCCTCCGCACTCCTTTACGCCGCCACCGAAAGTGGACTCTGCCGTGGTGCGTCTGGTGCCGTATGCCGAGCCGCCGTATCCGGTCAGCGATGTGCGTATTTTGAGCCGTATTACCACTGAAGCGTTCGGCCAGCGTCGTAAAACGCTGCGCAACAGCCTGAGCCACATGGTGGCTGCCGGCGCGCTGGAGGAGTTATCCATAGATCCAACCCTGCGTGCCGAGAACGTCTCCGTCGCGCAATATTGTCAGCTGGCGAACTGGCTGGCGAATCATCAGGGAAAATCGCAGGAGTAAGTCATGAGTGAAACGGCCCGCGTCTCCGTCCATGTGCAAAGCCAGTACGTTGCCTCACAATCCTCACCGGATGATGATCGTTACGTCTTCGCCTATACCATTACGATTCGCAATCTGGGCCGTTCCTCAGTGCAACTGCTGGGACGTTACTGGCTGATTACCAACGGTAACGGCCGCGAAACGGAAGTTCAGGGCGAAGGCGTGGTGGGTGAACAACCGCTTATCGCGCCAGGCAATGAGTTTCAGTACACCAGCGGAGCCGTGATCGAAACACCGATGGGCACCATGCAGGGACACTATGTGATGGTCGACGAACAGGGTGACACCTTCCATGTCGAGATCCCGGTGTTCCGCCTCGCCATTCAGACCCACATTCATTAATTCATACGCTTTTTGCCCGTTTAGTCGGGCAGCTTCCTGATGGATAAAACCTTATGAGCACATACCTGATTGGCGACGTTCACGGTTGCTACGACGAATTACGTGCCTTGCTGCAACAGGTTGATTTCAATCCTGAGCAGGATACCCTGTGGCTGACCGGCGACTTAGTGGCGCGGGGTCCGGGCTCACTTGAGGTTCTGCGCTACGTAAAATCGCTGGGCGACGCAGTGCGTCTGGTGCTGGGCAATCACGATTTACATCTGCTGGCGGTCTACGCTGGAATCAGCCGTAATAAGCCCAAAGATCGCCTGACACCGTTGCTGGAAGCGGACGATGCGGATGAGCTGATCAACTGGCTGCGTCGTCAGCCGCTGTTACAGGTTGATGAAGAGAAAAAGCTGGTGATGGGACACGCCGGTATCACGCCGCAATGGGATATCGAGACCGCGAAAAAGTGTGCGCGTGAAGTTGAAGCGGTACTTGCCAGTGACAGTTATCCGCTGTTTCTGGATGCGATGTATGGCGACATGCCGAATAACTGGAGTGAAGATCTGACTGGTCTGGCACGTCTGCGCTTCAGCACCAACGCGCTGACCCGCATGCGTTACTGCTTTCCCAATGGTCAGCTGGATATGATCTGCAAAGATGCCCCTGAATCTGCCCTTCCTCCGCTAAAACCCTGGTTTAACATTGCAGGTCCGGTCGCACGTGACTACACCATTGTGTTCGGTCACTGGGCCTCGCTGGAAGGCAAAGGGACGCCTGAGGGAATCATCGGTCTGGATACCGGTTGCTGCTGGGGCGGAACGCTGACGCTGCTGCACTGGGAAACGCAGCGCTATATGGTGCAGCCCTCCAATCGCGAAAAAGCGCTGGCCTCCAGCGAAAGTCTGGCACCGCCCGCGCTATAACGGCGATGCTGGCCGGCAAGGCCAGCATCCTCTCTTATGCGCCGATAATGCCGCCATCTTCGCGGGTGATCATGATCACTGACGACCGGGGACGCGGACTGTTATCGGGAAAGTGCGAGTCACCCTCTTCGCCGGGATGCTGCACATTGACGAACAGCGTTTTGTAATCTGGCGTGAAGGTGATGCCCGTCAGCTCGCATGATTTGGGGCCAACCATGAACCGGCGGATCTCCCCACTATCCGGATCCCCTACCAGCATCTGATTGTTCCCCTGCCCCTGATAATCCTCTTTATTACTGTACTTGCCATCGGTCAGGATCCATAACCGCCCGTGCGCATCAAACCCCAGACCATCGGGACTGTTAAAGGTGTTTTCAGCGGTGATGTTAGGTGTACCGCGATAGATCCCTTCAGGATGCGCGATCGGATTGCCGCACAACGCATAGATATCCCACTCAAACGCCTGCGCCGTGGCATCGCCCTTTTCATCCCAGCGGATAATCTGGCCGTAGATATTTTTAGGACGCGGATTCGCCGCATTAACCGGCATGCCTTCATTGCCACGTTTGTTATTGTTGGTCAGCGTGCAGTAAGCACGACCATCATGCGGATTAACAGCAATCCACTCTGGCCGGTCCATCCGCGTGGCGTTAACCACATCAGCCGCCGCACGCGCATTAATCAGAATATCGGCCTGACTGTTAAACCCCTTTTCAGCGGTGAGTCCATTTTCACCCCACTTCAGCGCCAGCCAGCGGCCGGTACCTTTCAGCGGCGTGCCCTGCGCATCGCCATTGAACTGCGCCACATAGAGCGTGCCTTTATCCAGCAGTCCGTGATTGGCTTTGGCATCATCCGGGATGACTTTGTCGTCTGAGACATATTTATAGATATACTCGCCGCGCTCATCGTCGCCCATGTAAACCACCAGCTGACCGGTTTTAGCGACCGTAACGGCGGCATTTTCGTGCTTGAAGCGCCCCAGTGCAGTGCGTTTTACCGGCATGGAGTGAGGATCAAAGGGATCGATTTCGACAATCCAGCCGTGGCGGTTAAATTCATTGGGGTTTTTGGCGATGTCGAAACGGGGATCAAAGTCGGCCCAGTTACGCTCTGGCTCGGCGGCATTCAGGGTATAGCGCTTTTGCTGCGGCGTTGGCGTAAAGTCCGCCTGATGGGTACCAAAGTAGGTGTCGTAGTTCTCTTCACAGGTGAGATAAGTCCCCCACGGCGTTTTACCGTTGGCGCAGTTACCAAAGGTGCCAAGGACATGCATTCCCTGTGGATCGGCGGCGGTCTGCAGCGCTTTATCGCCCGCTGCCGGACCGGAAAAGCGCATCGGAGTATTGGCGGTAATACGGCGGTTGAACTCAGAAGGACGCACCACCTGCCAGCGATTGTCCTCACCCCGTTTGACTTCAACGATGGAGATGCCATGCGCCGCCTGCGACTTTTTCACATCTTCCAGGCTGGTCGCTTTGCTGCCGCCGTGGGCGAACAGCGTCGGCTCATTCACATATTCATTGTTGATCGCCATGACGCCACGCTGGTCATTAATGGCGAAGAAGCTCATACCGTCGTTGTTGTCACCGAACTGCTTTTCCTGATCTTCCGCGCTGTTATTGCCGTGCGGATCAAATGCGACGGCGCCATTCACCAGCGGATCTCCCCAGGAGATCAGCACGTCTGCGCGATAGCCGGGGGCCACCACAACCTCATCGGCGGTGGATGCGGCAATCCCCTGAAAGCCCAGCAATGGGCTTCCCGCTGGCTTCTCCTGCGCCAGTGCGCTTCCTGAGAGTGTGAGGCCGCCGCTGAGAAAGCCGGTCAGCCCGAGAGCGCCGGAACCGGCAATGAATTTACGACGCAGAGGATCGCGCAGACGGTCAGTGCTTAATGCGGAGAGTTCGGTTTTCATTATTAATTGCTTCCTTCATGAAGATCCCAGAAAAGAAGCAATGCTAATGAACAGAGATGACAGCCAGGTTACAGTCTGGCAAAGGGAGGATCAGCGACGACGGTCAAGGATCTCAAAGCAGTAGCTGTGGGAGTTCTGCTCGTCAGCATCGTGAAACTCGCTGAACGTAGACTGCCACTCATCCGGCTCGTAATCCGGGAACTGTGTATCACCTTCAACTTCTGCATCAATGTGCGTCAGATAGAGACGATCGGCGCGCTTCAGCATCTGCTCATAGACGCGTCCACCGCCAATCACCATGATCTCTTCAGCATCACCGGCTGCCTGTATCGCCTCATCCAGGGAGGTGACCCAGGTGACGCCTTCCGTGGTGCCCGGCTGGCTGCTGACCACGATGTTCAGTCGGCCAGGTAACGGACGACCAATAGATTCAAAGGTCAGTCGACCCATAATGACTGGTTTCTTCAGCGTATTGCGTTTGAACCACGCCAGATCTGCAGGCAGGTCCCACGGCATGGCGTTCTCCATTCCAATAATGCGATCTGCTGCTAATGCCGCGATAAGACTAATCATGTTAACCACTCACTGAAAAAATTGGCGCCATGATACGTAAAGGTGAAACTTTCGTCGATAGGGGAAAAGGTCTATTTGCGTAAAGCTTTTCATGATGCCGCTTTTCATGCCCTGTGCAGCGTTTTTCACCGCGTAATCGCGTCAGTTTGCCGCAGCGCGCCAGCGACAGGCCTCAGGCTGGCACAAAAAGCGTGCGCAAAAGGAAACGGCTCCCGGAGGAGCCGTAAAGCCTGGTCTGGCTAGCGGTAAGATCGGTGCAGCACAGGGAACGCAGTCAGATCGGAAAGACGCAAAAGCTGTTATCCATGACCGCTCGGCCCGCGCGATTACGCACCTCATCCCTGAGGTGCGCCCGTATACGGGCCAACGCTTTGCGTTGTTCAAAAACGCTCCCGGCGTTTTTTTCCATGGCGCGGGACGCTTTCCTCCTCTGCCTGTGCTCCCTGCCCGTTAAGATCGTTTATCGCTGCAAGCCTGATTAAGGCTCGTCAGGATGATCAGAAGTCGTAGCGCAGACGCACCAGATTCATATCACCCAGGTTATCGGTGCTGGAGGTGAAGACATGTTCGTAGTCAACACGGAAACCGTAGTCGAGGAACAGCACCACACCCAGACCGTTGTCGATGCGCTGGTAATCACGACCGGTCATGACCTCAATGCGATCACCCATAACATAAGGCTGAACCGCTTTCAGACCATACTGCCCCACCGGGATTTTGTAACCGGCGAAATATTCAACGCCCCACGCATCGCCAGCAAAGTAGTTACGCGCGTCTTTGCGTTTGGTCGTCATGAAGTTCTGATACCAGCCACCACCGGCTGACAGCGTCCAGTTGCCTGGTGTCCAGTTTAATGCAGAGCCGTAAATGTTCTGATCGTAATCGCGGCTGTCGCCATTGTTCGGGTTACGCATCGCCGCGCGCGTGTAGTTCCACGCCGTGCCCCAGCTCAGTTCATCAGAGATATGGTAATCCACGCCCAGCGAGCCGCCGCCTTTGCGCTTATAGCGCAGGCCATTGCCTGGCAGATATTCGTTATCGTCGAACAGATAAGAGGCGTAAATATCCGCATCGCCGAAGGTGTTTTTATATTTCAGCTGCTTGCGTGAACGGTAAGATCCGTCGTAGTCACCGTTGATTCCGTTGCCCGGTGCCTGGCCGATCATGTCGTAATCCCAGATATCGGTCTTGGCGCCCACAGTGTCATAATACACGCTGTTCTGCTGACCAAAGGTAAGCTGACCCCAGGTTTTGCTTTTCAGACCGGTGTAGAGCTGGCGACGCGTGGTGTTATTGGCACCGTCAGCATAGTGGCGATCCCAGCCGAAAACTGCCGGGACGTTAACGCCCAGCTCGTAATAGCTGATCCAGCTTACGTCATCAAACAGGTAATAGTCAGCACCGAAACGGAAACGGGTGCCGCCATCAAAACCGTCACGCTTGTAAGATTTGTCATCCACGCCGGTCTGATGATTGAACTGAGCACGAATGCTGCCGCCAACCTTAAAATTAAGACGGCTAAGCGGATCGCCCGCCTGCGGATCCTGCTTTAACAACGTCACTTCCGCCTGGCTGGCGAAAGGAAGAATAGCCATCAGTGCAGCCACTGCACTCAGAGAAAAAGTACGCATTTTCATTTTTTAATTATGTCCTGATACGCTCCAGTGATGAGCGGCAGGCATAGTACTGGCGAAAAATCCGTACAGGAAGTGTTTATATTATAAATTTGTGCGAACCAGCCCCATTCGCACCTAAAGCTAAAAAATTAAGCCAAATCAGTCACTTTAACACAAATCCCAACCCCTTCCCGGACCTGACTTTCAGATTATCGCCAGTGAAAGGGCCAAAAAAAACGGCTCCCGGAGGAGCCGTTTTCACATTACATCGCCTTTATCTGGGCATGCATTTCCTGCACGGAGATAACCTGTTCCGTCGGATCTGCATTCAGCGCCATCGCAGTCGCGAAACCGCCGTTCAGCGTAGTGTCGTAGTGCACTTTATACTGCAGTGCGCTACGGCGAATCAGCTTCGAATCTTCAATCGCCTGACGACCCGCCGTGGTATTCACGATGTAGCTATACTCGCCATTCTTCAGACGGTCCTGAATATGCGGACGACCTTCATGCACCTTGTTAACCAGGCGCGGATTAATGCCCGCCTCGCCCAGTACCACCGCCGTGCCGTGAGTCGCATCCAGTTCAAAACCGAACTTCTGCAGCTTAGCCGCCAGGTCAACGATACGTTTCTTGTCGCCTTCACGCACCGACAACAGCGCACGGCCCGACTTCTTCATATTGCTCTGTGCGCCCAGCATCGCTTTCGAGAACGCCTCAGCGAACGTGCGGCCCACACCCATGACTTCACCGGTAGAGCGCATTTCTGGTCCCAGAATCGGGTCAACGCCCTGGAACTTGTTGAACGGCAGCACCACTTCTTTAACGGAGTAGTAAGGCGGAATCACCTCTTCAGTGACGCCCTGCTCTGCCAGCGTTTTACCTGCCATCACGCGCGCGGCCACTTTCGCCAGCGGTACACCCGTCGCTTTAGAGACGAACGGAACGGTACGCGCCGCACGTGGGTTGACTTCAATCAGGTAGACTTCGTTGTCTTTCACCGCGAACTGGACGTTCATCAGGCCGCGAACATTCAGCTCGAATGCCAGCTTCTCAACCTGCTGGCGCATCACATTCTGAATCTCCTGACTCAGCGTATAGGCCGGCAGTGAACAGGCGGAGTCACCGGAGTGAACACCAGCCTGCTCGATGTGTTCCATGATGCCACCAATCAGCACCCGCTCGCCGTCGCAGATCGCATCCACATCCACTTCGACCGCATCATCCAGGAAGCGATCCAGCAGCACCGGCGCATCGTTGGAAACCGAAACCGCCGTCTGGAAGTAGCGCTTCAGGTCGATTTCATCGTAGACGATCTCCATGGCACGGCCGCCCAGCACATAAGAAGGACGGACCACCAGCGGATAACCCAGGCCAGCAGCTTTCTCCACCGCCTGCTCCAGCGTCGCGACGGTGGCGTTAGCCGGTTGCTTCAGATTCAGGCGATCAACCGCCTGCTGGAAACGTTCACGGTCTTCAGCACGGTCAATGGAATCCGGGCTGGTGCCGATAACCGGTACGCCTGCGGCTTCCAGCGCACGCGCCAGTTTCAGCGGGGTCTGACCGCCATACTGCACGATCACGCCTTTTGGCTGCTCGATGCGCACAATCTCCAGCACATCTTCCAGCGTAACCGGCTCGAAGTAGAGGCGATCGGAGGTGTCGTAGTCGGTCGAAACGGTTTCCGGGTTACAGTTAACCATAATGGTCTGGTAGCCATCTTCACGCAGCGCCAGTGCGGCGTGAACGCAGCAGTAGTCGAATTCAATACCCTGCCCGATACGGTTGGGTCCACCACCCAGAATCATGATTTTTTCACGATCCGGACTCGGATTGGCTTCGCACTCTTCTTCATAGGTGGAGTACATGTAGGCCGTGTCCGTCGCGAACTCTGCGGCACAGGTATCTACGCGCTTGTAAACCGGGTGCAGATTAAACTGCTGACGCAGCTTGCGGATTTCGCTCTCCGCCACACCCGCCAGCGTCGCCAGCCGTGCATCGGCAAAGCCTTTACGCTTCAGCGTGCGCAGGAAATTCGCATCCAGGCTATTAACGCCTTCGCGGGCGACCTGATCTTCCAGTTTAACCAGCTCTTCAATCTGCACCAGGAACCAGCGGTCAATGTTGGTCAGATTGAACACGCCATCGACGGACATGCCTGCACGGAAAGCATCGGCGATATACCAGATACGGTCTGAACCGGCATCTTTCAGCTCACGACGGATGCGGGTTAACGCTTCCGGGTCATCGAGGTGCACTTTCGGGTCGAAGCCGTTAGCGCCTACTTCCAGGCCGCGCAGCGCTTTCTGCATGGACTCCTGGAAGGTACGGCCAATCGCCATCACTTCGCCGACCGACTTCATCTGCGTGGTCAGGCGATCGTTGGCACCGGCAAATTTTTCGAAGTTGAAACGTGGGATCTTGGTAACAACGTAGTCGATTGAAGGCTCGAACGAGGCAGGCGTTAAACCGCCGGTGATATCGTTCATCAGCTCGTCGAGGGTATAGCCAACCGCCAGTTTGGCCGCCACTTTAGCAATCGGGAAGCCGGTCGCTTTTGACGCCAGCGCTGAGGAGCGTGACACGCGCGGGTTCATCTCGATGACAATCAGACGGCCATCTTTCGGGTTAACGGAGAACTGCACGTTGGAGCCGCCAGTTTCAACACCGATCTCACGCAGTACCGCCAGCGAGGCGTTACGCATGATCTGATACTCTTTGTCAGTCAGCGTCTGGGCAGGCGCTACCGTGATGGAGTCACCGGTGTGAATCCCCATTGCGTCGAAGTTTTCGATTGAGCAGACGATGATGCAGTTATCGTTTTTATCGCGCACCACTTCCATCTCATACTCTTTCCAGCCAATCAGCGACTCATCAATCAGCAACTCATTGGTGGGAGAGAGGTCGAGACCGCGTTCACAAATCTCTTCAAACTCTTCGCGGTTGTAAGCGATGCCGCCACCGGTGCCGCCCATGGTAAAGGAAGGACGGATAATGCACGGGAAGCCAACATCTTCTGCCACGGCCAGCGCTTCTTCCATAGTGTGTGCGATGCCGGAACGCGCCGTATCCAGACCAATGCTTTTCATCGCCACGTCGAAACGACGACGATCTTCTGCTTTGTCGATCGCATCAGCAGTCGCACCAATCATGGTGACGCCAAACTCTTCCAGCACGCCATGACGTTCCAGCTCCAGCGCACAGTTCAGCGCCGTCTGTCCGCCCATGGTGGGCAGTACTGCATCCGGGCGCTCTTTTTCGATGATTTTGCGCACCACTTCCCAGTGAATCGGCTCAATGTAGGTCGCATCAGCCATTTCCGGGTCAGTCATGATCGTCGCCGGGTTGGAGTTCACCAGAATGACGCGGTAACCCTCTTCACGCAGCGCTTTACACGCCTGCGCACCGGAATAGTCAAATTCGCAGGCCTGGCCGATCACAATCGGACCGGCACCAAGAATCAGGATGGATTTTAGGTCTGTACGTTTTGGCATGAATTAGCTCCTGATTACTTCGCTTGCAGACGGAATGCGTCAATCAATTCAATAAAGTGGTCAAACAGCGGCGCAGCATCACCCGGACCCGGGCTGGCTTCCGGGTGACCCTGGAAGCTGAATGCTGGCTTGTCAGTGCGATGGATGCCCTGCACGGTTTTATCGAACAACGAAATGTGGGTCACACGCAGGTTCGCTGGCAGATTGTTCTCGTCGACCGCAAAACCGTGGTTCTGCGCGGTGATCATCACGCGGTTATTTTCGAGATCTTTCACCGGATGGTTACCACCATGGTGGCCGAGTTTCATCTTCACGGTTTTAGCACCGCTGGCCAGCGCCAGCAGCTGATGACCCAGGCAGATACCGAACACCGGAATCTCTGTCTTCAGGAAGTCCTGAATCGCGCTGATCGCGTAGTCGCACGGCTCCGGGTCACCAGGACCGTTGGAGAGGAAAATGCCATCCGGATTCAGCTTCAGCACCTCTTCAGCTGGCGTCTGTGCCGGAACCACAGTCAGACGGCAGCCGCGATCGACCAGCATACGCAGAATGTTGCGCTTGGCGCCGTAGTCATAAGCCACCACGTGATATGGCAGCGACTCCGCAGCAGCCTGCTCTGGCAGACCTGCGTCCAGTGTCCAGCTGCCCTGCTGCCAGCTGTAAGTCTCAGTGGTGCAGACCTCTTTCGCCAGATCCATTCCTTTCAGTCCCGGGAATGCCTGGGCCTTTTGCAGCGCCAGTGCGGCATCCGGATTGTCGCCGGCAATAATGCAGCCGTTCTGCGCCCCTTTCTCACGCAGCAAGCGCGTCAGCTTGCGGGTATCGATATCGGCAATCGCCACAATGTTGTTGCGCTGCAGGTAGGCCGACAGGCCTTCTTCGCTACGGAAGTTGCTGGCAATCAGCGGCAGGTCACGAATAACCAGGCCCTGCGCATGAATCTGGCTGGATTCTTCGTCGGCGGCATTGGCACCGACATTACCGATATGGGGATAAGTGAGAGTAACGATTTGGCGGGAATAGGAAGGATCAGTGAGGATTTCTTGATAGCCGGTCATTGAAGTGTTGAAAACGACTTCTCCCACTGCCGATCCTGTTGCCCCGATGGCCCGACCGTGGAATTGGGTTCCGTCTTCCAGAACCAGGATTGCTGACTTTATCAAAACATCCTCCAGGGAATAAACAGTCAATATATCTGCATATTAATTCAAAATAGCCGCCTGAATCAATGCAAAAACCGCCTGAATTGTCGATTTTTGGCAAATTGCGCGCATTCTAATGACAGCCCTGGTCATTGTCTACCCTGCAGCGGGATTTTTTCACACTTATCTGCCTTATGAGGTAAAAAACAGGTATGAGCGGCAAAAAGAGAGGAAAACCCGGCAGAATAATCGTTTGCCAGGCGACATAAAAACGAAACCGGCGTAAGCGGCCCCTTATTTTTGACCAAATGGTCAAAAACGGCGTCCATCAGGGAAAATAAATGAAGAAAAGACAGAAAAACAACAACCAGAAAGTAATTTTAAATCAGAATGGCGATTTTAAGATAAAATTAAGGGCAATGAAAACATTGCCCCTTTTCAATCAAGGTATTAACGATTGAAATAACCACATCACGATGGTTCACAACACTCACAACATCGACAAATCCAGCACGTCACGCATATCAAACAAACCAGATCTCTTATCTTTTAGCCATAAAGCTGACTTAACGGCGCCATTTGCAAAGGTCATGCGACTTGAGGCCTTGTGGGTAATCTCTACACGCTCACCGATATCTGCAAACATCGCCGTATGCTCACCCACGATGTCACCCGCGCGAACCGTAGCAAAACCAATGGTCTGTGGCTGGCGTTCACCGGTGTAGCCTTCACGCGTATAAACCGCATGCTCGTCCAGTTTCCACTGCATGGCATCGGCTATCGCCTCACCCATCGCCAGTGCGGTGCCAGACGGCGCATCTACTTTATGACGATGATGTGCTTCGACAATTTCAATATCCGCATATTCACCCATGACTTTGGCAGCCTTCTCCAGCAGCTTCAGCACCAGATTAACCCCCACGCTGAAGTTAGCGGCAAAGACAATGGCGATATCTTCCGCCGCCGCGCGAATGGCTGCTTTGCCTGCCTCATCAAAACCGGTGGTGCCAATCACCATCGCTTTTCCGTGCTCACGGCAGATCGCCATATACTCCAGCGTGCCTTCCGGACGGGTGAAGTCGATCAGCACATCAAAGTCGTTAGTCACCGCGAGTAAATCGTCAGCGATGAGGATGCCATTCTTTCCGATGCCCGCTAATTCACCAGCGTCGCTGCCGATCAGCGATGAGCCTGGACGTGCCAGTGCCGCACCCAGCTCAACGCCTTCTGCCTGCTGCGTCGCCAGAATCAGATTACGGCCCATACGGCCCGGCGCGCCCACAATAGCAATGCGGATAGTGTTCATATTTATTCATTCCTAAAACAAAACTATGCATCCAAAGCGTCATCAGGTTAACGGTGAGTTAACAGTCACGCCACTAATAATCCATGATAATAAGAATTTTATGCCAGCCGCCTGTGATTATCAGTAAAAGCAATCATCGCAGTGAACAACGGCATTTCAGCCGGGCTATAAAAACAAAAAAGACCGAACAGAGTCGGCCTTTTTAGCAGTCATATCGAAGCATTACTGCACGTTACGTACGTCGACGCGCAGCTCTTTAGGCACTTCAAAAACAATATTCTCTTCACGGCCAATCAGCTCAATCGCCGCTTCGCCGCCCAGCTCACGTAACCGCTGGATCACCTGCTGCACCAGAATATCGGGGGCTGAAGCACCTGCGGTAACGCCGATGCAGGCCACGCCTTTTACCCACTCTTCCTGTATATCATCGGCAGAATCGATCAGCTTCGCCAGTTTACCGGCACGCTGTGCCAGCTCGGCCAGACGGTTAGAGTTCGAGGAGTTTTTCGAACCCACCACCAGCACCACTTCCGCATCTTTCGCCAGTGTACGAACGGCTTCCTGACGGTTGGTGGTGGCGTAGCAGATATCATCTTTACGCGGCCCGATGATCGCCGGGAAACGCTGACGCAGGGCATCAATGATGTCTGAAGTGTCATCCACAGAAAGCGTGGTCTGCGTCATGAAGCTCAGATTGTTTTCGTCTTTGACGGTCAGTCTGAAGACATCTTCCGGCGACTCCACCAGATACATGCCACCATTGGGGTTGTTGTATTGCCCCATGGTGCCTTCAACTTCCGGATGACCCGCGTGACCAATCAGAATCGCTTCCACGCCTTTACGGCTGGCGCGTGCGACTTCCATATGAACTTTGGTGACCAGCGGACAGGTAGCATCGAACAGCATGGTCAGATTGCGCGCTTTAGCTTCGGCACGCACCGCCTGTGAAACCCCGTGCGCGGAGAAGATCAGAATGGCGTTATCCGGCACTTCGCTGATCTCTTCAATAAAGATGGCACCGCGCTCACGCAGGCTGTTCACCACGTAACGGTTATGCACCACTTCGTGACGGACATAGATGGGCGCGCCATACATCTCCAGCGCGCGCTCAACAATACTGATGGCGCGATCAACGCCAGCGCAGAAGCCGCGCGGATTAGCTAACAGGATTTGCATCGTTCGTCTCCAGTGCCGGATCGATTTCCAGCACTTCTACATCAAACTGAATACGGCGACCCGCCAGCGGATGGTTGAAATCGACGGTGATAGAATCACCGGAGACTTCGCGGATCACGCCTGGCATTTCACTGCCGCCCATGCCGCTGAACAGCATGATGGCACCCACTTCCGGTTCGCCTGCATCAATAAAGTCCCGACGCGAGAAATACTGGATCAGGTCAGGGCTGACGCCACCAAAGGCATCTTCCGGTTCCAGAGTAAACTGTTTAGTCTGACCCGCTTTCAGCCCCAGCAATGCCTGCTCAAGCGCTGCAGAGAGGCTGCCATCACCAAGACGGAACAGCGCGGGCTTGCCGTTTGCACGGGTCGATTCCGCCGTCGAGCCATCTTCAAGCTTCAGCGTAAAATGCACCAACACCGCGCTTTCGCGCTGCACGAACTCAGTCATCACTTACCCTTTCTGTTTAGCCTGTTTGCCGTTCGGGCTGAAAAAGCCCTCCAGCACCACCAGTGCAGCCCCAATACAGATGCCGCAGTCAGCGATATTAAATGTAGCGAAGTGCCAGTTACCGACATAAAAATCGATAAAATCGACCACAAAGCCATGGTACGAGCGATCAAACAAATTGCCGATCGCGCCGCCAATGATCAGAGCATAGGCGATATTGGCCATCTTCTGACTGGCATGATTGCGATACATCATCACCACCAGTGAGATCACGATAGCCAGCGCGATACCCGCAAAGAACCAGCGCTGCCAGCCGCCTTTGTCCGCCAGGAAACTGAACGCCGCGCCATAGTTGTGCGCATAGAACAGGTTCAGGTAGGGCATCAGCGGCTGGGTTTCATGCAGCATCATGTTGTTCATCACCCACTGCTTACTGGCGAAGTCGACAACAATCACCACCAGCACCAGCCACAGCCAGCGCAATCCGGTTGATAAAATAGGTTTACGCATCAGGCAAATTCACGCTGTTCGCCGTCACCGGCTACGTTAGTGTAACAACGACCACAGACCTCAGCATGCTCAGGATTCTGTCCGACGTCGGTAGTGTAATGCCAGCAGCGCTGACATTTCTCGCCTTCCGCCTTGTGCAGCGCGATTTTCAGACCTTTCAGCAGTTCACTCTGCTGCGCTTCATCGTTCGCCAGCGCGTAATCCGCCACCTGTGCGCCAGAAGTCAGCAGCACAAAACGCAGCTCATTACCCAGCGCATGCAGTTTAGCGGCCAGCTCCGGATCGGCATACAGCGTGACCGTTGCTTCCAGTGCACCACCGATACGTTTATCCGCACGTGCCTGCTCGATCACCTTGTTCACTTCGCCACGCACTTTCAGCAGCTCGGCCCAGTAGGCATCATTCAGCGCTTCATCTTCCGCCAGGCCAAACAGACCCTGATACCACTCTTCGGTGAAGACATACTGCGCACGTTCGCCTGGCAGATAGCCCCAGATCTCATCCGCTGTAAAGGACATGATCGGTGCCATCCAGCGCACCAGCGCTTCGACGATGTGCCACAGCGCGGTCTGGCAGCTGCGACGCGCCAGGCCATCACCTTTCGCGGTGTACTGACGATCCTTGATAATATCGAGATAGAAGCTGCCCATCTCAATCGAACAGAACTGCATCAGACGCTGGATCACTTCATGGAAATCGTAGTTCTCGTATGAGGCAACGATATCAGCCTGTGCCGCCTGTGCGCGACCCACTGCCCAGCGATCGACCACGACCATCTCTTCCGGTTTCACCAGATCGGTGACCGGGTTGAAGCCGCTAAGGTTAGCCAGCAGGAAACGCGCGGTGTTACGGATGCGACGATAGGCATCGGCAGAGCGCTTGAGGATCTCATCGGAGACCGCCATTTCACCCGAGTAGTCGGTTGAGGCCACCCACAGACGCAGAATATCGGCGCCCAGTTTGTTCATCACATCCTGCGGCGCGACCGTGTTGCCGATTGATTTCGACATTTTACGGCCCTGACCATCCACGGTGAAACCGTGCGTCAGTACCTGACGATAAGGCGCTTGGCCCTTCATTGCCGTGGAGATCATCAGCGAGGACATAAACCAGCCGCGATGCTGATCGGATCCTTCCAGATAGAGGTCTGGCGCATGTCCGCCAAATTCCGGACGCGCATCCACTACAGAATAGCTGGTTGAGCCGGAGTCAAACCATACATCCAGCGTATCCGGCACTTTAACGTAGTGATCGGCGTCGTCGCCCATCAGTTCACGCGGGTCAAGATCCCACCAGGCCTGAATACCTTCCTGCTCAACACGCTGCGCCACTTTCTCCATCAGCGCCAGCGTGTCAGGGTGCAGCTCTTCGCTCTCTTTGTGAACGAACAGCGCCATCGGTACGCCCCAGGTACGCTGACGAGAGATACACCAGTCAGGACGGTTCGCCACCATCGATTCGATACGCGCCTGGCCCCAGTCCGGGATCCACTGCACGCCTTTGATCTCTTTCAGCGACTGCGCACGCAATCCTTTCTGATCCATGCTGATGAACCACTGCGGCGTGGCGCGGAAGATGATCGGCGTTTTATGGCGCCAGCAGTGCGGGTAGCTGTGCAGCAGTTTCTCAACGTGCAGCAGCGCGCCTTTCTCTTTCAGCAGCTCAACGATCATGTCGTTGGCTTTAAAGACATTGACCCCATCCAGCGTCGGATACGTGCCTGGCAGATAGGCGCCATCCGGTCCTACCGGATTCGCGGTTTCGATGCCATATTTCTGGCCAATAACATAGTCATCCGGGCCGTGGCCTGGCGCGGTGTGAACGGCACCGGTACCCGCGTCCAGGGTCACGTGCTCGCCCAGTACGACCAGCGACTCAAGCGCCAGGAACGGATGCTGGAACTTCTGCAGCTCCAGCGCAGCGCCCTGACATTCGCCCAGCACCTGCCATTCGCTGACACCGGCGCGCTTCATGACGCTTTCCACCAGCTCTTTCGCCAGGATCAGGGCGCGGCCGTCGATCTGGATCAGCTGGTATTCAAATTCAGGATGCAGGGAGATCGCGCGGTTAGCCGGTAATGTCCACGGCGTCGTGGTCCAGATAACCAGTGAGATCGGGCCATTAACCTGGGATACGCCGAACGCCCCACGCACCGCGGCGGTATCGACGGCATTAAACATCACATCAATCGACGGTGACGTTTTGTCGTAATATTCCACTTCCGCTTCTGCCAGGGCAGAACGGCAATCCAGGCACCAGTGCACCGGCTTCGCGCCTTTGTGCAGATGGCCATTACCGATGATTTTACCCAGCGCACGAATGATGTTGGCTTCGGTACCAAAATCCATGGTCAGGTAAGGACGATCCCAGTCGCCCAGCACGCCCAGACGGATAAAGTCCGCTTTCTGGCCTTCAACCTGTTCAGCAGCATATTTGCGGCATGCGGCACGAAATTCCGCGGCGGTGACTTTCTCGCCTGGCTTGCCGATCATCTGCTCAACTTTGTGTTCGATTGGCAGACCGTGGCAGTCCCAGCCGGGCACATACGGCGAGTCATAACCCGCCATGCCTTTCGACTTAACGATAATGTCTTTCAGAATCTTGTTAACGGAGTGACCAATATGAATGCTGCCGTTCGCATAAGGAGGGCCATCATGCAGGATAAAGGTTTTTTTCCCTTTTTTGGCTTCGCGGATGATGCCGTACAGGTTGTCGGCATACCAGCGTTGCAACATTCCCGGTTCGCGTTTGGCCAGATCGCCACGCATCGGGAATCCCGTTTCCGGCAAATTCAGGGTAGATTTATAGTCACTCATCAGATTCTCGATTCCGTTTTTCGCTCAGGTTAAAGCAGCCCAAAGAACTGCCGGGCCGTTACCACATCGTTCGCAATTTGTTCTTTCAACGCCTCCAGTGAGGCAAAGCGCTGCTCGTTTCGTATTTTCTGTTTCAGCACCACATCAATGTGACGACCATAGAGATCGATATTGATGTCGAGCAGGTGAACTTCAAGCTGCTGGCGTAAACCTTTTACGGTCGGACGGGTGCCGATATTAGCAACACCCGGCAGTGGCTCGGGCGTCAGACCCTGTACCTCCACGGCATACACTCCTTTCACCGGCGTGACGCTGCGGCGTAAAGGGAGGTTCGCAGTCGGGAAACCCAGCGTGCGTCCCAGTGCATCACCGTGCACGACGCGGCCGGAAATAGTGAAGGGATGACCTAACAGCGACTGCGCCAGTGCTAAATCATCCGCAGCCAGCGCCTGACGCACGGCAGTGCTGCTGATTCGCTTACCACCGTCACAGAAGGTTTCGGTGCTGACGACCTCAAAGCCATACTCCACACCGGCTTTCTGTAATAACAGGAAATCCCCCTGGCGACCAGCGCCGAAGCGGAAATCATCACCTACCGCAAGGTACTTTACATCCAGCTTGTCGACTAACAGGTCACTGATAAAGCGCTGTGCAGACAAGGCCGCAAAGCGACGATCAAACCGCACGCACAACACTTTATCCACACCCGCTTCCGCCATATAGCGCAGTTTTTCACGCAGGCGTGTCAGGCGCGCCGGGGCTTTATCGCCGGCAAACAGCTCCAGCGGCTGTGGCTCAAACACCATCACCACGACGGGCAGATGACGCTTACGTCCCTCTTCACACAGTCGCGACAGCAGCGCCTGATGCCCGCGATGTACACCATCGAAATTACCAATGGTCAGAACGCAGCCGCGATGCTGCTCGTTAAGATTATGAATACCGCGGATAAACTTCATGGCTGGCCCAAACCGGTGGAAATCGGCGGATTATACCCTTGAAAGCGACTCAGGTTAACCCGTCTGCACGCCTTTCATGCTTTAGCGGCTGCATTTCCTGTTGCAGATGTGCATGTTAAGAATTTTGTCGCTAAATACTGTATTCAGTGAGGGGAAGCTGGTAGAATCTTGCGCCATCAAATACGTAATCGAGTGCCGTTCTTAGAGCGACGCTTATTTGCACAAATCCATTGACAAAATCAGGTTAGAAGGGCATAGTCCTCGGCCTTTGATTTGTCTCTATAGAACACATTTGGGAGTTGGACCTTGGCTAATATCAAATCAGCTAAGAAACGCGCCGTAACATCTGAGAAACGCCGTAAGCATAACGCTAGCCGCCGCTCAATGATGCGTACCTTCGTTAAGAAAGTATACGCGGCGATCGCTTCAGGCGACAAAGCTGCTGCGCAGAACGCATTCAATGAAATGCAACCACTTGTGGATCGTCAGGCCGCTAAAGGTCTGATCCACAAAAACAAAGCTGCACGTTATAAATCTAACCTGACTGCACAGATCAACAAACTGGCTTAATCGCCGCTTGTTAATCGCTTTGTTGAAAAAGCCGGCTTACGCCGGTTTTTTTTCGTCTGTACTCTGGCTGGGAAAGAGTCCGCTGAAGTCTGCGTGACAGAGACGCTGCACCGCCGGATGCTGAATCATCCGTTCGGCAAAGATGATATGGTACTCCTCTGACACGGTATCAAGCCGACCAACCTCTGTAACCGCATCACGCTGCCCGCTATCCTGCTCATCCAGCACTGGCGCGACAAATATGGCATTCTTACGCGCACCAAACGCCTTCATCAGTGCCGCATCATCAAACTCCCCCAGAATCTCCACCTGCAGCCCCTGAGTCGTAATCCAGTTGAGGATTTTCCGGCCGAGCATTGAGCGGCGTCCTGGAATCAGCAGCGGACGCGCTTCCAGGCAGGCAGGAAAAGTGAGACCGGTGAGCGGCTGAGCAGACCAGAAACTGACCGGGCACTCCCCCAGCTTCACCGAAAACAGCCCTTCCTGTTGAGTGGGGTCGATGGAGCAGTCAGAGATAATCATATCCAGCTTATGCTGACTGAGCTGCTCCAGCAGCATTTCGTGGGTCGACTCAAAACAGCGCAGATGCGTCTTCTCCTCTGCAACCACCGCCGTTTCCAGCACCTTACTGACCAGCTGCTTAGAGAGCGCATCGGCGACTCCGACATCCAGCAACAGGTGGGACTCCTTGCGGTAGTTCACGATATCCAGCATCTCCTGACCCAGCATAAACATGCGGTCAGCATAGCGGAACACGAGTTGCCCCAGTTCAGTCGGCACCAGTCCCCGGCCCTGACGACGGAACAGCTTGCCCTGCAGGCGCTCCTCAAGCGTCTTAATCTGCCCGGTAATGGTCTGGGGAGTCAGAGAGAGTACCTCTGCTGCCGCTGTCACAGAGCCGCTTTTGCAGATCTGCCAGAAGTAATAGAGATGGTTAAAATTGAGCTGATTCATCGAAAAAAAGGAGGCTTTCGCCTCCTCTCCATTAACGCAGTTTAATCCGCAGCAGGGTATAACCAATAACCGCTGACAGCACAGAACCCGTCAGGATCCCCAGTTTAGAGAAGGTCACAAGCTGCTCATGTGCCGAATCGAAGGCCAGCGAACTGATGAAAATAGACATCGTAAAACCGATGCCGCACAGCACGCCAATCGCCATGATATCGCGGATGGTGGTGCCGTGAGGTAATACCGCCAGCCGCAGTTTGACAGCCAGCCAGCAGAACAGGGTAATGCCCAAAGGTTTACCGATTAACAGGCCGAGGATGATGCCAGACGGCTCCGGTGAAAAGACATCACTCAGCGTAATACCGCTCAGTGAAATACCGGCGTTCGCGAAGGCAAACAGCGGCAGAATAAGCCAGTTCACCCACGGCATCAGACCGTGCGCCAGATGTTCTGCGGGCGAATGCCCTTCTCTCTTTTCCAGCGGTATGAAGAAGCCCACAATGACGCCCGCCAGCGTGGCATGGACGCCAGACTTAAGCACGGCGGTCCAGAGCACGATCCCAACCAGCATATAGACCGAGATTTTACGGACATTAAAGTAATTGAGCAGTGCCAGCACAACAATCGCCCCTGCCGCAACGCCCAGGGAGAGCATTGAGAGGCCACTGGTGTAGAACAGGGCGATAATAACGATAGCCCCGAGATCATCGATAATCGCCAGCGCCATCAGGAAAACTTTCAGTGCAGCAGGAACACGGCTGCCAAGCAGGGCGAGGACACCCAGAGCAAACGCGATATCGGTCGCCGTAGGGATAGCCCAGCCGTTGCGTGCTATCTCATCACCATGGTTGAAGCCGAGGAAAACAAGCGCGGGCAGTGCCATACCGCCTAATGCCGCAATGACGGGAAAGATCGCCTTGTCACGGCTTGCGAGTTCGCCGACTATCAGCTCACGCTTCACTTCCAGACCAATCAGCAGGAAAAACAGCGCCATCAGCGCATCATTGATCCATAACAGCAGATTTTTACTGATATCCAGTGCACCGAAGCGGATTTGAACGGGTTCATTGAGAAACGCCTGATAGCCGTGAGCGGTTTCGGCAGAGTTGGCGAGAATCATGGCCGCCACAGCTGCCATGATTAACACCATGCCATTACTGGCGTCACTTTCAATGAAGCTTTTAAGCAGGTTTTTGAGACTACGAGGCTTATTCAACGTTTATCTTCCTGATCAGCGATAGAAAGATAAAGAGTGTAACGGCTCATATAGTTCGTTAAAAGCAGCTTATGCCTCGCCTTTCCTTCGGTTTAACCGAATTAAGGGCGAAACGCCGGTTGATGCCAGTAACAGATGGCGTATAGCATCCAGCAAAAAAAACGGAGCCCGCGGCTCCGTTTTTTAGTCTGATATGGTTTAGCGTGTCAGATCGTCAAAGAATTTCTTCACACCGTCAAAGAAGCTCTTTGAGCGTGGGCTGTTATGCTCGCCGCTTGGGCCGCCAAAACTCTCTTCCAGTTCACGCAACAGCGTTTTCTGTTTTTCGTTCAGGCTGACCGGTGTCTCCACCACAACACGGCACAGCAGATCGCCGACCGCGCCGCCACGGACAGATTTGACGCCACGTCCGCGCATACGGAACAGCTTGCCGGTCTGGGTTTCTGACGGCACTTTCAGCTTCACGCGACCATCCAGTGTCGGTACTTCAATCTCACCGCCCAGCGCCGCCATTGCAAAGTTGATCGGCACTTCACAGTAAAGGTTGTTCTCTTCACGTTCGAAGATCGGGTGCTTCTTCACCGAGACCTGAACGTAGAGATCGCCCGCTGGTGCGCCCTGCTCGCCCGCTTCACCTTCGCCACTCAGACGGATGCGATCGCCGGTGTCGACCCCTGCCGGGATTTTCACTGACAGCGTTTTCGACTTCTCAACGCGGCCGTGGCCATGACAGGCGTTGCACGGATCTTTAATCACCGAGCCACGACCATGACAGGTCGGACAGGCCTGCTGAACAGTGAAGAAGCCCTGGCGCATCTGCACCTGGCCTGCACCGTGACAGGTTGAACAGGTTTGTGGCTGGGTGCCCGCTTTCGCGCCGCTGCCGTGGCAGACATCACACTCTTCCAGCGTTGGAATGCGGATCTCTTTGGTCACGCCGCGTACCGCTTCTTCCAGCGACAGCTCCATGTTGTAGCGTAAATCGGCGCCACGGGATGCGCGCTGACGGCGTCCACCACCAAAGATGTCACCGAACACGTCGCCAAAGATATCGCTGAAGTCTGCACCGCCACCACCAAAGCCGCCGCCGCCGAATCCACCGCCACCCATGCCGCCCTGTTCAAAGGCTGCATGACCATACTGATCGTAAGCCGCACGCTTCTGCGCATCGGTCAGGATTTCGTACGCTTCCTTGACCTCTTTGAATTTAGCTTCGGCTTCTTTATCACCTGGATTGCGGTCCGGGTGAAATTTCATTGCCAGGCGTTTGTAAGCCTTTTTGATTTCACGCTCGTCCGCGGATTTGGCGACGCCTAAAATCTCGTAGTAATCACTCTTCGCCATGTTTATTTAGCCCTTAACATGATCGCACGGGCGTGGAGAGATCTCCTACGCCCGTGCTGGTTTCAACGGCTGTCAGGCCAACCGTCGCGCCCGGTCAGGGGCAATTATTTCTTGTTGTCTTTCACTTCTTCGAATTCAGCATCGACAACGTCGTCATCTTTCTTCGCTGACGCGTCACCGGCATCTGCTGCACCCGCCTGAGACTGCTGTGCTGCTTCCATCAGTTTGCCAGACACTTCCATCAGCGCCTGCATTTTGGCGTCGATTTCCGCTTTGTCTTCGCCTTTCAGCGCAGTTTCCAGCGCGGCCAGTGCGGCTTCGATTGGCGCTTTGTCATCAGCTGACAGTTTGTCGCCTGCTTCTTCCAGCTGCTTACGCGTGCTGTGGGCAATCTGGTCACCCTGGTTACGCGTCTGAACCAGCTCTTCGAACTTACGGTCAGATTCAGCATTCGCTTCCGCATCACGCACCATTTTCTGGATCTCATCATCGCTCAGACCTGAAGAGGCTTTGATGGTGATTTTCTGCTCTTTACCGCTGTTCTTGTCTTTCGCTGATACGTGCAGGATACCGTCGGCATCGATGTCGAAAGTCACTTCGATCTGCGGCATACCGCGTGGCGCATTCTGGATACCGTCGAGGTTGAACTGGCCCAGTGACTTGTTGTCATTGGCACGCTTACGCTCACCCTGCAGCACGTGAATGGTCACGGCTGACTGGTTATCTTCAGCCGTCGAGAAGACCTGGCTGTGCTTGGTTGGGATGGTGGTGTTCTTGCTGATCAGCGAGGTCATCACGCCACCCATCGTTTCGATACCCAGTGACAGCGGGGTAACGTCCAGCAGCAGCACGTCTTTCACGTCGCCACCCAGTACACCACCCTGAACCGCAGCACCCACAGCAACCGCTTCGTCCGGGTTCACGTCTTTACGTGGCTCTTTACCGAAGAACTCAGTCACTTTGGCCTGAACCAGTGGCATACGTGTCTGACCACCGACCAGGATAACGTCGTTGATGTCTGAAACAGACAGGCCGGCATCCTGCAGCGCAACTTTCAGAGGCGCGATTGAGCGTGCAACCAGATCTTCAACCAGTGATTCCAGTTTAGAACGGGTCACTTTGATGTTCAGGTGCTTAGGACCGGTCGCATCTGCCGTGATGTATGGCAGGTTAACGTCGGTCTGCTGTGCAGAAGAAAGCTCGATTTTTGCTTTCTCTGCGGCTTCTTTCAGACGCTGCATCGCCAGTGGATCGTTGTGCAGATCGATACCCTGGTCTTTTTTGAATTCAGCAACCAGATAGTTAATCAGGCGGCTATCGAAGTCTTCACCACCCAGGTGGGTATCACCGTTGGTCGCCAGAACTTCAAAGGTTTTTTCGCCGTCAACTTCGTCGATCTCGATGATTGAGATATCGAAGGTACCGCCACCCAGGTCATAAACCGCGATGGTGCGGTTGCCCTGGCCTTTATCCAGACCGTATGCCAGTGCTGCTGCAGTCGGTTCGTTAATGATACGTTTGACTTCCAGACCTGCGATACGGCCGGCATCTTTGGTCGCCTGACGCTGCGCATCGTTGAAGTAGGCCGGTACGGTAATAACCGCTTCAGTCACTGGCTCACCGAGGTAATCTTCGGCGGTCTTTTTCATTTTCTTCAGCACTTCAGCAGAGATCTGCGGAGGTGCCATTCTCTGACCTTTTACTTCCAGCCATGCGTCGCCGTTGTCAGCGCCGGTGATTTTGTACGGCATGATTTTAATGTCACGCTGTACTTCTTCGTCCTGGAAGCGACGACCGATCAGACGCTTAATTGCGAACAGGGTATTCTGCGGGTTGGTCACTGCCTGACGTTTAGCCGGTTGACCGACCAGAATTTCGCCATCCTGTGTATACGCAATAATTGAAGGCGTGGTGCGATCGCCCTCGGCATTTTCCAGCACGCGTGCTTTGGTGCCATCCATGATCGCAACACAAGAGTTGGTTGTACCCAGGTCAATACCAATAATCTTACCCATCTAAACATCTCCCACTTAAATTCGTTGCCAATTTGGGTTGTGAACCTTTTATGTGGGCGAGTTGTTTGCATTCAACCTGCCAGCACATGCTTTTTTTCCAACGTTCACAACGCTCGATGACAAGTAAATGGGGCCGCTTCGATGCGCATCAAGGGTTAAACCAAAAAAAATTTTTTATCGCTGGCCCTGCCGGGATCAAAGAACGCTGACACAACGCTGAATATGATGCGTCCCCTTGCTCCTCCCGGGGAGCAGGATGGAATCCGTTTATGTAATCAACACTCTTTCACTGCCGAGGAATTATGGCGAATTCAACGCTGGCTAACCCTGCCCCGCTGGGATTGATGGGTTTTGGCATGACAACCATTTTGCTGAACCTGCACAACACGGGCCTGTTTGCCCTGGATGTCGCAATTTTAGCGATGGGGATTTTTTATGGCGGGATCGCGCAGGTGCTGGCCGGTCTGCTGGAGTTTAAGAAGAACAATACCTTTGGGCTGACGGCTTTTACCTCATACGGCATGTTCTGGTTAAGCTTCGTGGCGATCCTGCTGTTACCGCAAATGGGTCTGGCAAACGCGCCTGATGAACGCTTCCAGGGTGTCTGGCTGGCACTGTGGGGCATCTTCACGCTGTTCATGTTTATCGGCACACTAAAAGGTACGCGGATGCTGCAGTTTGTTTTCGGCTCGCTTACGCTGCTGTTTCTGCTGCTGGCCGTGGCTCATCTCATGCACCTGCCTGCGCTGGTGGTCTCTGCGGGCTGGGTCGGGATCATCTGTGGTGCCAGCGCCTGCTATCTGGCGATGGGCGAGGTGCTGAATGAAACCTTTGGCCGCACCCTTTTGCCGATTGGCGCAAAAATACGTTAAGCATATTTTCAGCCATAAAAAAACGCGGAGCCTGGCTCCGCGTTCTTACTTTACAACGACTTAATCCCCTGATTCAGTCCCGGCTCATGGCTGACATCACGCCGCAGCCAGATCCCTGTCAGCAATCCCACCAGCGCCAGCGCCATCACATACCAGCACGGTGCCATCACGGAGACATTCATCAGCAGCGACACCAGGATCGGTGTCAGGCCGCCAAAGATCGCGTAGGAAAGATTGTAGGAGAATGAGAGTCCGGTAAAACGCACCTCTGCCGGAAAGGCGCGCACCATCACAAACGGCACCACGCCGACGATACCGACGCTGAGCCCCGCCACGCCATAGAGCAGGAAGAGCTGCTGCGGATAGAGGGCGCTCAGGTGATAAAACTGCCAGCTACAGATCGCCAGCAGCAGGCTGCCGACACACAGGGTACGACTGGCACCAAAGCGATCCGCAGCGAGTCCGGCAATAATGCAGCCAATGCAGAGCATTACGGTGGCAATGCTGTTGGCCTGCAGAGTCAGTGCGGGCGCGATGCCCTGCTGCTTCTGCAGCCAGACCGGCGACATCAGGATCACCACGACGATGCAGGCGGAGAGCAGCCAGGTCAGCAGCATGGAGATCACAATCGACTTTTTATGCTCCGCCAGCACGGTTTTCAGCGGCAGGGTTTCAGCCAGCGCTTTGCGCTGCTGCATCTCAATGAAGACCGGTGTTTCATGCAGCCAGCGGCGCAGGAACATCGCGAGCAACCCAAACACGCCGCCCAGGAAGAACGGAATACGCCAGCCGCCGTCATGAATCGCCTGCTGCGACATCGAGGTATTGATCAGTGTCGCCACCAGCGACCCCAGTAAAATGCCGATGGTCAGCCCGGCCGTCAGTGTGCCACAGGCGATGCCGATACGTTTATAAGGCACGTGTTCAGCGACAAACACCCACGCGCCGGGCACCTCTCCGCCAATCGCCGCGCCCTGTAACATTCGCATCAGCAACATCAGCAGTGGCGCTGCAATCCCAATCGTCTGCCAGGTGGGTAAAGCGCCCATCATTAAGGTTGGCAGCGCCATCAGCAGAATACTCAGGCTGAACATCTTCTTGCGCCCGAGTTTATCGCCAAAATGCGCCATCACAATGCCGCCCAGCGGACGTGCCAGATAGCCTGCGGCAAAAATGGCAAACGTCTGCAGCTGTCGCAGCCACTCCGGAATATCTGCGGGGAAGAAGAGTTCGCCAATCACCGTGGCGAAGAAGACAAAAATGATGAAGTCGTAGAATTCCAGCGCGCCGCCCAGCGCGGCCAGCGCCAGGGTTTTATAATCCTTACCGGTCAGACGCTGTGTGTGAGTCGGATTCATAATATTCCAGAGGCAAAGAGAGAACGTTGTAAAGATAGCCTTACTATACCGTCAATCTTTTGCCACACCAGCCAGGCTATAGCTTATGCCTGAAATGGGGAATATTTAGTTATTTATCTCACGTATCGCGCTTTTAGGCCGAAAAGATGCTACGACCTCGCGATGTGTTTCGACATAAGGCCCGTCCAGCAGCTGTAAACAATAGGGTACGGAAGCAAAAATGCCGTGCACTTTTACGTTGCCCTGCTCATCCTTCAGCCCTTCCAGCGTCTCTTTGACCGCCTTCGGCTGACCCGGAAGGTTGAGGATCAGCGACTGTTTGCGGATTACCCCAACCTGACGCGACAGAATCGCGGTCGGCACAAACTGCAGGCTGATCTGGCGCATCTGCTCACCAAAACCCGGCATTTCCCGATCGGCAACGGCTAAGGTGGCATCCGGCGTCACATCGCGCCGGGCCGGACCGGTGCCGCCAGTGGTTAATACCAGGTGGCAAAAGCGTTCATCGACCAGCTCGCAGATCGCGTGCTCAATCATCGGCTGCTCGTCAGGCACCAGACGGGACTCAATCTCAAACGGGCTGCTGAGTGCGCGACTCAGCCAGCTCTCCAGCGCGGGGATCCCCTCATCCTGATAGATGCCGTTCGCGGCGCGATCGGAGACCGAGATCAGGCCAATGCGTAATGTATTCATGATTAGCTTCGCTGTGATTTACCGCGGTGCGGTGGAGTAAAAGGGGAATAGCAGAGAGGATAATATAAAGTGAAAGGGTCGGAAAAGGGAAAACCGTGGCAGCCTGCGCCGCCACGGTCAGCCGGTTACAGCAGTTCTGCCAGCATCTTCTCAAGTTTGCCCTGATCAACGGCAAAGTTGCGGATACCTTCTGCCAGCTTCGCAACGGCCATAGGATCCTGGTTGTGCTGCCACAGGAACTCAGACTCGGTCATGCGGGCCGGACGCGCTTTCACTTCGCCGCTGTAGCTCAGTTTACGCTCCAGGGTGCCTTCGCTCTCTGCCAGCTCTTTCAGCAGCGCAGGAGAAATGGTCAGACGGTCACAGCCAGCCAGCTCAATGATTTCGCCGACGTTACGGAAGCTCGCGCCCATCACCACGGTTTCATAGCCGTGCTGCTTGTAGTAGTTGTAGATTTCAGAAACTGAAACCACGCCTGGATCTTCGTGCGCGGCATACTCTTTCTTATCGGTGTTCGCTTTATACCAGTCGAGGATACGGCCAACAAACGGAGAGATCAGGAACACGCCCGCTTCGGCACAGGCACGCGCCTGAGCAAAGGAGAACAGCAAAGTCAGGTTACAGTTGATACCTTCTTTTTCCAGCTGCTCTGCAGCACGGATGCCCTGCCAGGTAGACGCCAGTTTGATCAGGATGCGGTCATTGCTGATACCGGCATCATTGTAGAGTTTGATCAGGCTGCGGGCTTTCGCGATGCTGCCTTCTGTGTCGTAAGAGAGACGCGCATCGACTTCAGTCGAGATGCGGCCTGGGATCAGTTTCAGAATTTCCAGACCAATGTTAACGGCCAGCTTGTCAGAAACCAGCTGCAGCTGCTCTTCTTTGTTGCTGCTCTGCTCACGCGCCCAGCTAATCGCTTCATCGATCAGTTTACGGTATTCAGGGATTTGTGCGGCGTTGAGAATCAGAGAAGGGTTGGTGGTGGCGTCTTGTGGCTGATACAGCTTCATGGCTGCAATGTCACCGGTGTCGGCGACTACGGTAGTAAGCTGACGCAGGGAGGTAAGTTTGTCCGTCATGTTCTTTTCTCTTAGTTAACTGTCAGTGTGAAAAAAGCTGTTGCGATAATATCACGCGTCAACGGTGGCGCAAGGTCAGGGAATGCCGTTTACGATAGCGCGAACAAATAGGAGTGATTCGTCATTCTTTGCGGCTTTTTTGGTACACTGCGAAGCCTGATAAGCCGCCAATGCCCTGTTAAACCAGGCATTAACCGAGGAAGCAACTATGTTGATGGTGATCTCTCCTGCCAAGACGCTGGATTATGAAAGCCCGCTGGCGACAACGCGTTTCACCCAGCCTGCGCTGTTAGAAAAGTCACAACAGCTGATTGAGATTGCGCGCGATCTGTCACCCGCCAGCATCGCCTCGTTAATGGGCATCAGTGACAAACTGGCGCACCTCAATGCCGATCGCTTTAACAGCTGGCACCCCGACTTCTCACCTCAGAATGCCCGTCAGGCTATCCTGGCGTTTAAAGGTGATGTCTATACCGGTTTGCAGGCCGACACCTTCAGCGAACAGGATTTCGATTTTGCTCAGCAGCATCTGCGCATGTTGTCGGGCCTGTATGGCGTGCTGCGTCCGCTCGATCTCATGCAGCCTTACCGGCTGGAGATGGGCATTCGTCTGGCGAATCCGGCGGGTAAAGATCTCTACACCTTCTGGGGCGATCTCATCACTGAAACATTGAATGCCGCACTGGCAAAACAGGGTGATGAGGTGCTGATCAACCTCGCGTCAGACGAATATTTCAGGGCGGTTAAGCCGAAGAAACTGCAGGCACAGCTGATTAAGCCGGTGTTCCTTGATGAGAAGAACGGCAGCTATAAAGTCATTAGCTTCTATGCCAAAAAGGCGCGTGGATTGATGAGTCGCTATGTGATTCAGCAGCGTCTGACAACGCCGGAACAGCTTAAGGCGTTTGATGTGGATGGCTATCGTTTTGATGCGATCAGCAGCAGCGAGAGCGAGCTGGTCTTTAAGCGCGCGGAGCAGTAACAAGCGCGCGGAGCAGTAACGCCCACGCACTCTACCTGCCATAAACAGGCTTCCCGTAATCCGGGAAGCCTTTCACCGCATTACTTCAGCAGGAACGCCCGCAGCGAGGCGAAGTCACCCTTCATCTGATGCGACAGCAGCGGCAGATCGGCGCGCTCCGCTAACTCCAGCGGCAGCGTCAGGGTCTGCTCAAGAATCGTTTCCACGCTTTCGCGGAATTTCGCCGGATGCGCAGTGCCGAGGAACAGACCGTATTCGCCTTCCTGCAGCTGATCGCGCAGCAGACGCCAGGCGATGGCAGCATGTGGCTCGGAAACGTAGCCAATTTCCGCCAGTTCACGCATGGCAGCGCGCGTGGTCTCATCAGAAACCGCACCACAGGCGAGATCGGTTAAGCGCCAGGTTTTACGGCGGAACAGCTCTTCCACACGCGGCCAGTTGTTAGGCTGGCTGACATCCATGGCGTTCGACAGCGTAGAGACCGTCTGGTTAGGCTGCCACTCGCCGTTGCCGAGGAAGCGCGGCACCGTATCGTTAGCATTCGTGGCAGCGATAAAGCGTTTGATGGGCAGGCCCAGTGATTTCGCCAGCAGACCGGCCGTCAAATCACCAAAGTTGCCGCTCGGTACAGAGACCACCAGCTGATTGCGTTTTTCCTGTGGCAGCTGTGCGACCGCCTCAAAGTAGTAGCAAATCTGCGCCAGCAGGCGGCTGATGTTGATGGAGTTAGCCGAGTTCAGGCCAATCGTCCGCTTCAGCACTTCATCATCGAACGCCTGTTTGACCAGCGACTGGCAGGCATCAAAGTCGCCGTCGATAGCGATGGTTTCAATGTTGCCGCCCAGCGTACAGAAGAGTTTCTCCTGCAGCGGACTGATTTTGCCCTGCGGATAGAGGATCACCACACGCACGTTCTTCATGCCGTAGAACGCGTGCGCCACAGCCGCACCGGTATCACCAGAGGTGGCGGTCAGAATCGTGATCTGCTCATCAGAGCCTGAAACATACGACAGCATCTGCGCCATAAAACGGCCGCCGAAATCTTTAAATGCCAGCGTCGGGCCGTGGAACAGCTCCAGACAGGCGATATCTTCGCTGACAGCTTTTACCGGGGCCGGGAAGGCAAAAGCGGCTTTAACACGCTCCTGCAGCTGCTGGGCCGGAATCTCGTCACCAATGAAAGCCGAGAGAATTTTGCTGCTGCGGCTGACAAAATCCATCTCCAGCATCGCGTCGATGTCGGTCAGTTCAAACTCTGGCAGTTCCAGCGGAAAGAACAGACCCTGCTGCGAACCCAGACCCTGTTTCACCGCCTGGGCGAAGCTGACCTGCTCGTTGTGATCCTTAAGATTGTAGAGTTTCATGCGTTATCCCAATTGTCGTGCGCCAGCCGTGTCGAGACGGCAGATATGGACGAAGCCTTCATCATTCTGCAGATAGTGCTGGCTCAGCCAGTCAGCCATCCGCTGTGCCGTTTCCATCTGATTGCAAACGGCGAAAAGTGTCGGACCAGAGCCTGAGATACCGCACGCCAGTGCGCCAATATCTTTCGCGGCCTGCCGCGCCTCGGCGAAGCCAGGCAGCAGTCGGGTCCGGTAGGGTTCTGCAATCACATCCTGCATCAGTTTAGCGGCCAGCTGCGGCTGACGCGTATGACAGGCGTGAATGAAGCCGGCCAGCAAACGGCCATGTTTGATACAGTCCTCTTTGCGGTACTGCGCCGGTAAAATAGCGCGCGCTTCTGCGGTTGAAACTTTGATGCCCGGATAGGCCATCACCCACAGCCAGTCGTCAAAGCCCGGCACCGCCTGGCTGATGATCTCATTTTCCTGCAGCATCAGCTGAATGCCACCGAGGAAGCAGGGAGCGACATTATCATAATGCACGCTGCCGGAGATCCGCCCTTCCAGCTCGCCCATCAGCGTCAGCAATGTGCTGTCGCTGAGTGGCTTGCCGCAGAATTCGTTCATCGCCATTAATCCGGCCACCACCGAGCAGGCGCTGGAACCCAGACCGGAGCCGATGGGCATATTCTTCTCCAGAGTCATCGCCACCGGGATCGCTTTGCCCACCGTCTCGCAGAAAAGCTGCCAGCACTGATAGACAATATTCTCTTTCGGATCGGCGGGCAGCTTGCTGACAAAACGTCCGGCGTTGGTCAGAGAAAACTGCTCAGCTGCTTCCACAGAGACACAGTCACCCAGCAGGGAGCCATCGACCGGCGACACCGCCGCGCCCAGCACATCGAAGCCGACGCTGACGTTGCCAATCGAGGCCGGTGCGTAAATTTTTACCATGATTAAACTCCCAACTTCCATGACAGCGTACGCAGCAGATCGGCAAAAACACCGGCCGCTGTGACATCATTTCCTGCACCGTATCCACGCAGCACCAGCGGAATCGGTTGATAGTAACGGCTGTAAAACGCCAGGGCATTCTCGCCGTTTTTCACTTTATAGAGCGGATCGTTGCCGTCAACGGCGTCGACCTTCACTTTACAGACGCCACCCTCTTCGATCACGCCCACGTAGCGCAGGACTTTGCCCTCATTCTGCGCTTGTGCAACGCGATCGGCAAAGGCGTTATCCAGCTCGGGCAGACGCTGCATAAACTGCTCAACATCCTGAATTTCGGTCAGACTGGCGGGCAGCAGCGGCTCGATCTCAATATCACTCATCTCAAGCTGATGACCCGCTTCACGCGCCAGGATCAGCAACTTACGCGCCACATCGGTGCCAGCCAGATCGTCACGCGGATCGGGCTCGGTGAAGCCCATCTCACGCGCCATGTTTGTCGCCTGCGACAGCGAAACGCCTTCATCCAGCTTGCCGAAGATAAACGACAGTGAGCCAGAGAGGATGCCGGAGAAACGCAGCAGTTCATCACCCGCGTTCATCAGGTTCTGCAGGTTTTCGATCACCGGCAGTCCGGCACCGACGTTGGTATCGTAAAGGAATTTACGACGCGATTTGGCCGCGGCGGCACGCATCTGCTGATAGTAATTCCAGGATGACGTGTTGGCCTTTTTGTTCGGCGTCACCACATGGAAGCCTTCGCTGAGGAAGTCAGCATACTGATCGGCAACGGCCTGGCTGGAGGTGCAATCCACAATCACCGGATTGAGCAGATGATACTCTTTTACCAGACGGGTCAGACGGCCCAGGTTAAAGGGCTCTTTGGCTTCGGCTAATGCCGACTGCCAGTTGCTTAAATCAATACCGTGAACGTGGGTTAACAACGCCTGCGAGTTAGCGATACCGCACACACGCAGGTCGATATGCTTTTTCTTCAGCCACGCCTGCTGGCGATGCAACTGATCCAGCAGCGCACCACCGACTCCGCCGACACCCACCACGAACACTTCGATCACCTGATCGGTGGCGAACAGCATCTGATGCACCACGCGCACGCCGGTGATCACTTCGTCATTATTCACCACGACCGAGATAGAACGCTCAGAGGAGCCCTGCGCTATCGCCACGATATTGATATTGGCGCGTGCCAGTGCCGAGAAGAATTTTGCTGAGATGCCGCGCAGGGTGCGCATGCCATCACCCACTACCGAGATCACCGCCAGGTTTTCAATGATATCCAGCGGATCGAGCAGCCCATCTTTCAGCTCCAGATAGAACTCCTCTTCCAGCACATGACGCGCCCGCGCCAGCTCGCTCTGCGGCACGCAGAAACTGATGCTGTATTCGGAAGAGGATTGGGTGATCAGCACGACAGAGATGCCGGTACGCGACATGGCCGCAAAGACTCTGGCCGCCATTCCGACCATCCCTTTCATGCCGGGACCGGAGACGTTCACCATCGCCATATTATTCAGGTTAGTGATGCCTTTTACCGGGCTTTCATCCGGCTCGCCTTCGGCACCAATCAGGGTGCCGGGTGCCTGTGGATTGGCGGTATTTTTGATCAGGCAAGGGATCTGGAACTGGGCAATCGGCGCGATGGTGCGGGGATGCAGCACTTTGGCACCGAAGTAGGAGAGCTCCATCGCCTCCTGATAGGACATCGACTTCAGCAGACGCGCATCCGGCACCTGACGCGGATCGCAGGTATAGACGCCATCTACATCGGTCCAGATTTCACAGCAGTCGGCGCGCAGACAGGCGGCCAGCACAGCGGCTGAATAGTCTGAACCGTTGCGGCCCAGCACCACCAGCTCGCCACGCTCATTACCGGCCGTAAAACCCGCCATCAGGATCATGTTTTGCGGTGGAATTTGACTGGCTTCGATGCGGCGGGTCGACTCGGCAATATCAACTGTGGATTCCAGGTAGTGGCCAATTGCCAGCAATTTCTCCACCGGGTCGATCACGCTGACCTCATGGCCGCGTGCCTGCAGCAGCGCTTCCATGATCGCAATCGAGAGTTTTTCTCCGCGACAGATAATCGCTGCGTTCACGCTGTCCGGGCACTGTCCCAGCAGGCTGATACCGTGCAGAACCTGTTTTAACTGCGCAAACTCAAGGTCAACGCGGGTTTTGAGTCGATCAAACTCAAAGCCCGGCTGTGCATCAGCCAGTCCCTGCAGCAGCTCGCTGAAAATGCGTTCGGCGTCGCTGATATTCGGCAGAGCGTCCTGACCACTGATGGTTTTTTCAATCATCGCCACCAGATGGTTAGTGATCTTTGCTGGCGCAGAGAGCACGGTTGCAACCTGTCCTTGTTGCGCATTACTTTCCAGAATGTCAGCGACGCGAAGAAAACGTTCCGCATTCGCTACCGAGGTCCCGCCGAATTTCAGCACTCGCATGATATAAACTCTCCTGAATTTAAGCCGAAAAAAAAGCCCGCACTGGTTAGGTGCGGGCTTTTTTTCTGTTTTTCCTGTATGCGTCAGCCCGCACCGTTACCTGTGGTAATGGTGGTGGTAATAATTGTGGTGTTCAGGCTGATTTTACGCATTTAGATTTATGGTCTGTCTGTTTTTGTCTGTCCGTCTTGCGTCCAGAAGTAAAGCAAAGCGCACGTTAAGTCAACCCGATTTGTCCGGTGGACAGATTTCAACCACTGCGCACAGCCACCGCTGAAACCGTAAAACGCTATGCGATCGTTTGCCATGCAGAAATCCTCTGCGATCTGTTGCTGTAAAATCAGCTTTTTGCCGAGGATTTATCTGTGAGTTTTTTTTCAATATCGTGCAGCAGACGGTGCAGCATCGCACTGTCGCGCTGTTCCAGCAGACCTACCCGCTGATCGATCCAGTCTGACAGCTTCTCATCATCACTGACCTCCAGTTGCGCCAGCAGCTGATGGAATCGCTGGCGCAGCGCCTGTAACTGCTGACCATCGGCGGCAGACGCAACAGGCGCCTCAACCTGATTCAGCTTCGAGAGTTGATAGCAATAGACCATCACCGCCTGACCGAGATTCAGTGAAGGATAGTCATTCGCCATCGGAATCCCCGTCAGCAGGTCGACCTGTTCCAGCTCTTCATTAGTCAGCCCGCTGTCTTCGCGACCAAATACCAGCGCCATACTGTTGACCCACTGACGCTTCTCCAGCAGTTGCGTTTCAACCTGTTCTGGTGTGGCGTAGTAACGAAACTTTGCCCGGCTGCGCGCAGTGGTTGCGACAGAAAAATCGATGTCCGCTAACGCGTCTGCCAGGGTAGCAAAGGTCTGAATGTTATCAAGAATGTCGCCAGCACCATGTGCCACACGCCGCGCAGCAGGATCCTGCCAGGCGTCGCTGGCCACGATGCGCAGCTGGCTGAACCCCATGGTTTTCATGGCACGCGCCGCAGCGCCGATGTTTTCTGGCCGCGCAGGCGAGACGAGAATCAGTGGGAAAAGCATATTTAATCCATTGGTCAATTTATCTAACGTCATATTAACATGGCTCTTAAAGATTCAGGTGCCAGAAGGTAATAAGAAAATTGTGGATTAATGATGTTAAAACTGGTTAAAACTGATGGCCTGAACCTTTTTATGGGCAGAAGGCGTTTTATTAAAAAAAACGTTATTTATCCATTTAAATTCAATAAGATAAAATGTGATTCCCAGCCAGTTCAATTCTGGCCTGCATGAGTTAAAAATGTAACGAAAATGATGCTTTTTGTGAGCTAAACAGGCATTCTGCGAGAAGTTTTTCACAAAAGTGTTAACGTGCTACAATTGCATTTGATATAAGTCAACGAAGCGTTGTTTTTATGCTTATCGGTTGTAGTTGGTGCTGTTAGGTTGCTGTTAATACAGTTAGGATATGCGCCATTATCATTAACGCCCGGGGCATGCAATTTTCATCCTGACTGGCTGAGCTAATACTGTTGTTGACGTTGATAGATGGCTTATCAAAATATGATTTCGTACAACGGTTCTGCGCGGCCCGCCGCTCTCGATGATGGAGAACGCCATACCGCTGTACGCCCTGTTTTCAATTTGTTGGCAAATTTTAGGTAGCTAAACATGCAGACCCCGCACATTCTTATCGTTGAAGACGAACTGGTCACGCGTAATACCCTCAAGAGTATTTTTGAGGCGGAAGGTTATGTGGTGTATGAGGCGACTGATGGTGCTGAAATGCATCAGGTGCTGACCGACAATGACGTTAACCTGGTCATCATGGACATCAACCTGCCTGGCAAAAACGGTCTGTTGCTGGCCCGTGAACTGCGTGAGCAGGCCAATGTCGCCCTGATGTTTCTGACCGGCCGTGACAACGAAGTCGATAAAATCCTCGGTCTGGAAATTGGCGCTGATGATTACATCACCAAACCGTTTAACCCGCGTGAGCTGACTATTCGTGCCCGTAACCTGCTGTCGCGCACCATGAATCTGGCTATGCCAGGGGAAGAGCGCCGTCAGGTAGAAAGCTATAAATTCAATGGCTGGGAGCTGGATATTAATAGCCGCTCTCTGATCAATCCAAACGGCGAGCAGTATAAACTGCCACGTAGTGAGTTTCGCGCCATGCTGCACTTCTGCGAAAATCCGGGCAAAATTCAGACCCGTGCCGACCTGCTGAAGAAAATGACCGGCCGCGACCTCAAGCCGCACGATCGCACCGTCGATGTCACCATTCGTCGCATCCGTAAGCATTTCGAATCCACGCCGGATACGCCAGAGATCATCGCCACCATTCATGGTGAAGGTTATCGCTTCTGCGGCGACCTGCACGAGTAAGTGCTTGTTTGATGCAGCAAATAAAAAAACGCCTCCTGGGGCGTTTTTTTATGTTCAGTGCCACGGCATTATGAATGCCACAACATTATCAGTGCCACGGCATAATCGGCACGGCGCTGAGCGCATTTTTCGGTGAGCCATCAACCACTTTATCGGAATAGGTCAGATAGACCAGCGCATTGCGCTTTTTGTCGTAGAAGCGGACAACCTGCAGCTTCTTAAAGATTAAAGAGGTACGCTGGCGGAATACTACTTCCCCCTCTGCTTTGCCCTGTGCAATTTTATCACTCACTTCAACCGGACCGACCTGCTGACAGGAAATGGCGGCATCAGAGGTATCCTCTGCCAGCCCCAATCCGCCTTTGATTCCCCCGGTTTTTGCCCGGCTGATATAGCAGGTTACATTTTTAACGTCCGGGTCATCGAAAGCTTCAACAATAATCTTGTGGTCAGGCCCGAATATCTTGAAGACCGTATCAACAGAGCCAATCTGTTCGGCAAAAAGCGGGCTGGAAAAGGTCAGCGTAGTCAGCGCAGCGATCATAAGTCGGGATATTGTCATGGAGTTACCATTGCAAATGGAATAGATGAGAATGTAATGTACTGTTAATCGATACAATGACCAAACCAAAACGGGTTTTAGCCCGTACTGATTTAGCACAACCTTCCCCGAGAAACGTCCCACGTCTTTTGAGCAATGAGTGCTAATATTCTTCGAATGCGTTTAGCTGCACCACCAGAGTAGAGGATGTTTTATGGACCAAGCCGGTATCATTCGCGATTTGCTTGTCTGGCTGGAGAGCCATCTGGATCAACCCCTTTCACTGGACAATGTTGCCCAGAAAGCGGGTTACTCTAAGTGGCATCTGCAAAGGATGTTCAAAGACGTGACCGGGCACGCAATCGGCGCCTATATCCGTGCCCGTCGTTTGTCTAAAGCCGCCGTGGCGCTGCGCCTGACCAGTCGCCCGATCCTGGACATCGCACTGCAGTATCGTTTTGATTCACAACAGACTTTTACGCGTGCATTCAAAAAACAGTTTGCACAGACACCGGCCTGGTATCGTCGCTCTTCCGAATGGAATTCATTCGGTATCCGTCCCCCGATTCGCCTGGATGATGAGACGCAGCCGGAACCGGCTTTCGTCAGCCTGCCGGAAACGGTGCTGGTGGGACAAACCCAGAACTACACCTGTATTCTGGAGCAGATTTCCAGCTACCGCGATGAAATGCGAATGCACTTCTGGAAGCAGTTCCTGCTGGAAACGGACACGATTCCGCCGGTGCTGTATGGCCTGCATCAGGTGCGTGCCAGCCAGGACAAAGATGACGAGCAGGAGATTCTTTATACCACTGCGGTGCCTGCTGACAGCGCGGTGAACCTGCATTCTGGCCAGAAGGTTATTCTGGAAGGTGGCGACTATGTGCAGTTCACCTTTAACGGTCCGCGTGTCAATTTGCAGGAATTTATCCTGCTGCTTTACGGTACCTGCATGCCAACGCTGGGGCTGACCCGCCGTGAAGGGCAGGATATCGAACGCTTTTATACCCATGGCGGTAAAAAGCGCTCGGAGCCACCGACTGAGATCCGTTGCGAATATCTGATTCCGATTCGCCGCCAGCAGGCTGAAGCCAGCTAAGTTTAAGGCTGTCGTCATCGTGACGGCAGCCTTAAGCAATCAGCGTTGCAGCTCGTCGAGCGCAGGCGCATCCAGATGGGAAATATCCCCCGCCGTCTCTACAATCCAGCCTTCTGCCAGCCAGGCGCTCTGCTGATAATCCACACGTGAAATAGAGCAGTTACGCAGGCGCAGGCGACGTTCCGCATAGGCGGGCAAACCCAGAATTGTACTGACCAGAGACCCGAGCGCCATACCGTGGCTGACCAGCAGCGGACGGCTTCCGGCAGGCAGATCGAGACAGGCATTCAGCGCGGCGTGCATGCGCGTCGCCATCTCCGTCATCGACTCTCCTTCAGGGATACGGCCACCTTCGGTCCCGTTGACCAGTGCAGCGCGCCACTGCTCCTCTTCCGTCGTTAAGCCATCCAGCGGACGCTTCTCCAGCACACCCATATTCAGTTCACGCAAGCGCGCATCAAGCGTCACTGAGCAACCGCAGGCATCTGCGATAATCTCGGCGGTGCGACGCGTGCGCCCCAGATCGCTGGCAATAATGTGCGTGATGCCCAAATGCTTCACGCGCTCACCCACCTGCCAGGCTTGTTGCTCACCTTTTTCCGTCAGCGGACTGTCGGACTGACCCTGAATACGGCGTTCCGCATTCCATACCGTTTCACCGTGACGAACAAGATAGACCTGTAGCATGTTAGTTTCCGTTATACTGCGACAAAAATCGCTTTAGACCCTGTTCCATCAAACGTCATTGTTGCAGACATTCCAGACACAGGCAGCGCGGAACAATCCGGCGTACACGCAGTACGTGAGGGTTGTCAGCACAGCCCGGGTTCAGAATGACAACGAAAACAGCCGGATGGGTCAGGCGCTTAATCATCTGAGGGTTTAATCAATTATGTACCATGTTGTCGCAGCCACAACCAACCCAGCGAAGATTCACGCGATTGCTCAGGCTTTCAGCGACGTTTTCGGCGAGGGATCCTGCCATATTGAAGGGGTCGAGGTCGATAGCGGCGTTGCTGCACAACCGTTAACCCATCTCGAAACGCGAACTGGCGCACGTCAGCGCGTGATGAATGCCCGGCAGGTCCGACCAGAAGCGGCATTCTGGGTCGCCATTGAGGCGGGCATCGAAGATGACAGCGCATTTGCCTGGATGGTGGTGGAAAATCAGAAACAGCGTGGCGAGTCGCGCTCGGCCAGTTTCACCCTGCCTCCGGTGGTGCTGGCGGGTCTGCGTGAAGGCCGTGAACTCGGCGAAGAGATGGCGCGATTAACCGGCATCGACAATATCAAACACAAGGGTGGCGCAATCGGGGCGTTTACGAACGGCCTGCTCAGCCGATCCAGTGTCTATCATCAGGCACTGATTCTGGCGCTCTGCCCGTTCGTTCATCCGCTCTATCAACAGTAATCAGGCGCGTCCCAGACGCGCTTCCAGCCAGCGTTTCAGCTCCGGCGGCGCCTCTTTCAGGCTATTAGACCCACGGGTAATCGTCGCGATGCCGACGCCGAGCTCATTTTTTAGCTCGCGCTGGCTCATCTCGCCATTCATTAACTCTTCGATAATCCGCAGACGGGTGCCGAACGCTTCCCGCTCATCGGGCGTCATCATCAGTTGCATCAGAGGCAGTGCGTGGCCATCTGCAAAGGCCTGCTGCATCAGCACGACAAAGCGCTGCCAGCTATCTTCTGCCGGATGTGCATCGGTAGAGAGGGAATCAGAATGGGTCATGAAGAGGCTTCCGTACTCGCTAAAGAGTACGGAAGCTTAGCACAGCTAGTAACGGCGATTCCACTCAGCATCTGACAGGATCTTGTCAGGCTTGCCCATGAAGTAACGATAGTAGGCGTCATACGCCAGCACACTCTTCACGTAGCCGCGCGTTTCAGAGAACGGAATGGTCTCAATAAATGCTACGGCGTCGAGATTGCCCGCGCTGGTTTTCAGCCAGCTTCGCACCCGGCCCGGCCCGGCGTTATAGGCCGCTGAGGCGAAAATCCGGTTCTGGTCGAACTGCTGATAGACATACTCCAGATACTGCGTACCAATCTGGATATTGGTTTCCGGATCAAGCAGCTGGCTGGTGTTGCTGTAGCCAGGTATATCGTACATCTTCACAGTATGCGCCGCCGTGGCAGGCATAATCTGCATCAGACCACTGGCACCAACCGGCGAACGCGCTTTCGGGTTCCAGGCGCTCTCCTGACGCGAAATCGCCATCGCATAGCTCGGTGGGATCTGCTTCACCTCGGTATTTCGCTCATAGACACTCCGCCACGCCAGCGGGAAACGCTCTTTCAGGCTGTCCCACATTTTGGCGGTGATAGTCGCCTGCACGCTGAGATCCCACCAGTCCTGCTCGTTGGCGTAGCGCGCCAGCATCTGCTGCTGCGTATGCGTCCGGCTGCCGATCAGATTGCTCCATTCGCTACGGGCCAGGTTATCCAGCCCCCAGTACATCAGCTCGCGAACGCGGGCCAGCTCGGGTCCCTGGAGGGTGGCGCTGTCAGGCTTCGGCGCTTCATCAATCTGCAACGGATAGTCTACGCCCAGCCGCTGAGCAGCCACCATCGGATAGAAGCCGCGTTCTTTCATCAGCTTGCGCAGGATCTCTTCCGCTTCCTCTTTACGATCTTTCTCAAACAGCAGATCGGCCTGCCAGTACTGCCACTCATCTTTCTCTTTGGCTTCCAGCGGCAGACGAGCAATCCAGGTGTTCAGGCCGCGTCGGTCATGCTGAGAGAGCGCCAGCCGCACCCGGCGTTCCACCAGCGCGGTAGACTCGCTGTTCATCACTACTGCATCGCGCCAGCGTGCCTGCTCAGAGGTGAGATCGCTGCCCATCATGCGCCAGACCACAATCTCCTTCAGCGCCTGCTCATCTTCCGGCCCCATTTTCTGGGCCCGGACCAGAATCGGAATCAGGCTGCGGGCATTTTCCATGTCCTGCCGCGCCACACGCGTAAAGGCGTAAATGGTGGCCTGACGGGTAAAGTCGGTTGGCCCCACGGCACTGGCGAAGGTGCTGACGGTTAAAGGATCCTTTTGCAGGGCCTGTATCGCGTCAGACATGGTCTGATAATCGGCAGGCAGCGTCTTCGCCAGATAGCTCACCAGGTTGTCATTACCGGCTTTCATCGCCAGCCGGATACGTTCCAGGATAGTAATCGGCGAAATCTGACCGGACGCCTGCCAGACCGAGAAGAGCTTATCGCAATCCGCAGGCAGCGCCGTGCCACGCAGCCAGATCTGCTTCGCGCCATCAAACGCGGCCTGCTGCTGCCCGGTGGCCCATTTGGCGTAATACCAGTTGCAACGCGCCTGCACCGGCTTGGGTTCGGTCGGGCTGAAGTTCAGCACGCCCTGCCAGTCCTGTCGGTAAGCCAGCACGTTGATAAAGCGGGTGCTGAGCGATCGCGCGGGAGGCAATGTCGGGTACTGGCGAATAAAGTTCTGCACGGCCAGGGTGGTCTCCTGATCGAGATCCTGAGCCAGCAGGCGATATTGCAGATAAGGATAGAGCGGATAGTCCTGTAGCGTAGGCAACAGCTGATCCACGGTGGCCATCTGGTTACTGTCCCAGGCCTGTTTAATTTGTTGATAACGTTGCCGTTGTTGATCAAGCGAATCGGCCCATGCGCTGCTGGCCGAACCGACCAGGCAGATCCCTATCATCCAGTTACGCCACTTCACCACGTAAATCTCCTCTGTTGCTGGGGCCGGCAACTTGCCAGACAGTCTTCATGCTAACCGGGCCACCGCACTCTTGCCATGTTCTTCACAAAATTTACGCATACAGACAGTTAACGCACCGTCATCGCTCAGCGTACGCGCCGTGATTGTGCAAATTATCATCAGTAAATCTTATCACCCAGCGATTTAAACTGTTGAATCATTGCGTTAAAAACTGGCACACGCTTTGCTCTGTTGAATTCCATCTTGTATACCAGCTGGAATTCTTCGTATGACTTCTACCTTCGGCCTGACGCTTCCCGCCTGGCAGCAGCGCACTCAGCAGGCACCACAACAGATCCGTTCGCTGCTGAGTGCGCACCTGGCAGCGCTCGACACACACGATAATGCCTGGATCTATCTGGCGACACCTGACCAGTTAGCGGCACAGATTGAACCGCTGCTGGCAGACTATGAACGCGATCCCGCGTCGCTGCCGCTGTTTGGTGTGCCCTTCGCCGTAAAAGATAACATTGATGTCGCAGGCTGGCCGACCAGCGCCGCCTGCCCTGCGTTTACCTATACCGCCAGCGAAGATGCGGTCGCCGTCGCCCGGCTGAAAGCCGCTGGCGCAGTCGTCATCGGTAAAACCAACCTCGATCAGTTCGCAACCGGCCTGGTCGGCACCCGCTCGCCCTATGGCGCGGTCAGTAATACCTTTGACGCTGATTACGTCAGCGGTGGCTCCAGCTCTGGCTCGGCATCGGTGCTGGCGCGCGGACTGGTCGCTTTTTCACTGGGCACCGATACCGCAGGATCGGGCCGCGTGCCGGCGGGCTTTAATAATATCGTCGGACTCAAGCCGACCAAGGGCTGGTTCTCTGCACGCGGCGTGGTGCCCGCCTGTCGCCTTAACGACACCATTTCGGTATTTGCGCTGACGGCAGAAGATGCGTTTAGCGTCGCCAGTATCATGGGTGGCTACGATGCCGGTGATGCCTATTCGCGTATTAATCCGCGCACCGCCCCAGCCAGCCTGCCGCGTCATCCCCGTTTCGCTATTCCGGCGCACCCGGCGTTTTTTGATGATGCTGCCGCTGAAGCGGCCTGGGATCAGGCACTGGAAGCGTTGCAGGCGGGCGGCGCGACGCTGCACCCCATCGACTTCACGCCATTCCGGACGCTCGCTGAACAGCTCTACTACGGTCCCTGGGTTGCCGAACGCACAGCGGCGGTGGGTGAGATGCTTGACCGTCCGGCGGAGATGGACCCGGTAGTGCATGAGATCGTCACCAGCGGCCTGAAATACAGCGCGGTGGACGCCTACAAGGCGGAGTATCTGCGGGCCGAACTGACGCGTCAGATTCAGGAGACGCTGGCACAGTTTGATGCGCTGGTGGTGCCGACCTCACCCACCATTCACACCCTGGAGGAGATGAAACAGGAGCCGATTTACTTCAACTCGCAGTTTGGCACCTACACCAACTTCACCAATCTCGCCGACCTCTCTGCCCTGGCGCTGCCCGCACCGTTCCGCAACGACGATCTTCCGGCAGGCATCACGCTGATTGCACCCGCCTGGCACGATCGGGCGCTGGCGGAATTTGGCCTTCGCTGGCAGCAGCAGCTTGCACTGCCGCTGGGCGCGACCGGTCAGCCCTGGCCGACCCGATCCACAACCTTACCTGTCTCACCTGACCACGTCCGGCTGGCGGTAGTGGGCGCGCATCTCACCGGCATGCCGCTCAATTTCCAGCTCACCGAACGCAATGCCGTCTGGGTGGAAGAGACGAAGACCGCGCCACACTACCGCCTCTTTGCCCTGCTGGAAGGTGCAATCAAAAAACCGGGCCTGATGCGTGACGAACAGGGAGCGGCGATCACCGTTGAGCTGTGGGATATCCCACTGGCCCGTTTCGGCGAGTTTGTGGCGGAGATTCCGGCCCCACTGGGGATCGGCAGCCTGACGCTGGCCGACGGCCGCGTTGTTAAAGGCTTTATCTGCGAAGGCTCAGCGCTGAAGAGTGCGCTGGAAATCACTGAGACGGGCGGCTGGCGCAACTGGCTGGCATCACAGGGGAGTCACTGATCATGTTCACTACCGTACTGATTGCCAACCGCGGCGAAATTGCCTGCCGCGCCATTCGGACCCTGAAACGCCTCGGCGTGAAAAGCGTCGCGGTCTATTCAGACGCTGACCGTAATGCGCAGCACGTTAAGCAGGCGGATATCGCCATCGCCCTGGGCGGCGAGAAGGCCAGCGACAGCTATCTGCGCATCGACAAAATTCTGGCGGCGGCGCAGCAGAGCGGCGCGCAGGCTATCTGGCCCGGCTACGGATTTCTTTCTGAAAGCCAGGCGTTTGCCGACGCCTGCGACGCGGCAGGCATCGCCTTTGTCGGCCCCACCGCACAGCAGATTGGGGAGTTCGGCCTTAAGCACCGCGCTCGTGAACTGGCCGCCAGCGCGGGTGTGCCGATGACGCCTGGCACACCCCTGCTCGCCTCGCTGGAAGAGGCAATGCAGGCAGCTGATAAGATTGGCTATCCGGTGATGTTGAAAAGCACGGCGGGCGGCGGCGGCATTGGCCTGACGCGCTGCGCCGACGCCGATGCGCTCGCCAGCGCCTGGGAGAGCGTGCGCCGTCTTGGTGAGCAGTTTTTCAGTGATGCAGGCGTATTTCTGGAACGCTGTATCGATCGCGCCCGGCACGTTGAAGTGCAGATTTTTGGAGACGGCAAAGGCAACGTGGTAGCGCTGGGCGAACGCGACTGCTCACTGCAGCGCCGCAATCAGAAGGTGGTGGAAGAAACACCGGCGCCCGGCCTGTCGCAGGCCACGCGTGACGCCCTGCTCGCCTCGGCGGTGCGGCTTGGCGAGCAGGTCAACTACCGCAGCGCAGGCACCGTGGAGTATATCTACGACGTCAGCCAGCAGGCCTTTTACTTTCTTGAAGTGAACACCCGCCTGCAGGTGGAGCATCCGGTCACCGAATGCGTCACCGGCCTCGATCTGGTGGAGTGCATGTTGCAGGTGGCGGCGGGCGATGCAGTGGACTGGTCACGTCTGCAGCAGGCGCCGCAGGGCGCAGCGATTGAAGTGCGGCTCTACGCGGAAGATCCGCTGAAGAACTTTCAGCCCAGCCCCGGCCTGTTAACCGGTGTCACCTTTCCTGACGGCGTGCGGGTCGACAGCGGCATCGAAACCGGCAGCGAGGTCTCCAGCTTCTACGACCCGATGATCGCCAAGCTGATTGTGCATGCCGACACGCGCGAGGCGGCACTGGAAAAACTTCATCATGCGCTGGATGCGACTCAGCTGCATGGCATCGCCACCAACCTCGACTATCTGCGCCAGATCACCCGCAGCGACGCGTTTCGCAGCGGCAACGTCTGGACGCGCTATCTCGACAGCGTTGTGCCTGCCGCCTCCGTGGTGGAAGTGCTGCAACCCGGCACCTTCAGTTCGGTGCAGGACTATCCCGGCCGCCTCGGCTACTGGGATATCGGCGTGCCGCCTTCCGGCCCGATGGATGATTTCGCGTTCCGTCTGGCAAACCGAATCGTGGGTAACCACGAGGCAGCAGCAGGCCTGGAGTTTACCCTGCAGGGGCCGACGCTGCGTTTCCACTGTGATGCCATTCTGGCGCTGACCGGCGCGGACTGCGACGCCCGGCTTGATGGCGAACCGGTCAGCGCCTGGCAGCCGCTGGCGGTGAAAGCGGGACAGACCCTGGCACTGGGACGCGCCCGGCAGGGCTGCCGCAGCTATCTGGCGGTGCGCAACGGCTTCGACGTGCCGGAATATCTGGGCAGCCGCAGCACCTTTTCACTGGGCCAGTTTGGCGGTCACGCCGGACGCACCCTGCGGGTGGCCGATATGCTGGCAATCTCCCGGCCTGAACGGGCAGCCTGCACTACACCGGCCCCGGTCAGCGATCCGCAGCCGCTTGATGCGACGCTGATTCCCCACTACGGCAGCGAATGGCGCATCGGCGTGCTTTATGGCCCGCACGGCGCACCGGACTTCTTCACCCAGGCCGCCATCGACGAATTCTTTGCCAGCGACTGGCAGGTGCACTACAACTCCAACCGCCTCGGCGTTCGGCTGGTGGGTCCGAAACCGACCTGGACCCGCGCCAACGGTGGCGAAGCAGGCCTGCATCCCTCCAACGTTCACGACTGTGAATATGCCATCGGCGCGGTCAATTTCACCGGCGACTTCCCGGTGATCCTGACACACGACGGCCCGAGCCTGGGCGGCTTCGTCTGTCCGGTGACCATCGCCAAAGCCGAGCTGTGGAAAGTGGGCCAGGTCAAACCGGGCGACACCATCCGCTTCCACCCGATTACCGCAGACGATGCACTGGCGCGGGAAAAAGCGCAGATGCACCTGATCGACACCCTGCGGCCGGAACATCCCCCGACCTTTGCCGTGCCGTCGCTGGCTGAAACCGCCCACGGCTCCGCCACGATTCTGTCCGCCATTGAGGCCACCGGCAGCACGCCGAAAGTGGTCTATCGTCAGGCCGGCGACAAATATGTGTTGATTGAGTATGGCGACAACGTGCTGGCCCTGGCGCTACGTCTGCGCGTGCACCTGCTGATGAATGCGCTGACGGCGCAGGCGGAGCCAGGCGTTGAGGAGCTATCGCCAGGCGTGCGCTCACTGCAGGTACGCTACGACAGCCGCATCATTTCACAGTCCGCCCTGATGTCGCTGCTGCTGGCGCTGGAAGCGACGCTGGGTGATGTCAGCACGCTGAAAGTCCCGTCGCGCGTGGTGTGGATGCCGATGGCGTTTGAAGACAGCGCCACGCTGGGTGCGGTCAGCCGCTATCAGGAGACGGTGCGTGCCAGTGCGCCCTGGCTGCCCAACAACGTGGACTTTATCCAGCGCATTAATGGCTTAAGCAGCCGCGATGAGGTGCGCGACACCCTGTTCAACGCCAGCTATCTGGTGCTGGGGCTGGGCGATGTTTACCTCGGCGCGCCCTGCGCCGTGCCGATCGATCCGCGCCATCGCCTGCTGAGTTCCAAATACAGTCCGGCGCGTACCTTTACCGCCGAAGGCACGGTCGGAATTGGCGGCATGTACATGTGCATCTACGGCATGGATTCGCCCGGCGGCTATCAGCTGGTAGGCCGCACGCTGCCCATCTGGAACACCTTCCTGAAGAATCCGCAGTTCACAGCCGATGCGCCGTGGCTGCTCCGCTTCTTCGATCAGGTGCGCTTCTATCCGGTGAGTGAAACCGAGCTCAACCAGCTGCGCGAAGATTTCCGTGAAGGCCGCGCCAGCCTGCGCATCGAAGAGACGCAGTTTGATTTTGCCGCGCACCAGCAATTCCTCGCCGACCATGCCGCTGAGATTGCGGACTTCCGTCAGCGCCAGGCGACCGCCTTTGAACAGGAAGTGCAGTTATGGGCGCAGGAAGAACAGAACGCACCGGCGGCGGATGAGGTGCCGGACAACGTGAGTGAAGCGGATGAAGGCGGACTGGCGGTGCAGGCCGACCTCAATGGCAACATCTGGAAAGTGCTGGTGCAGCCGGGCGACGAGGTCAGCGCCGGACAGACGCTGATTATCGTCGAGGCGATGAAGATGGAGCTGGCGATTGTCGCGCCGCAGGCCGGTCGGGTGACGCGGATCGCCTGCCAGGCGGGCCGCCCGGTCAGCCCTGGCGATACCCTGCTGTGGCTGGAATAAGGAGCGCCGATGACAACCCAACCTCAATCCCCTAAAGCGCGCCCGGAAGCGCTGGCCGAACGGGTCTATCAGGCGCTGAAGGCCGATATTTTCGCCTTTCGCCTGATGCCGGGCGATCGCTTCAGCGAAAGCGAAATCGCCGGCCGGATGGCGGTCAGCCGCACGCCGGTTCGCCAGGCGCTATTCCGGCTGGAGCGCGAAGGCTTTGTCGAAGTCTGGTTCCGCAGCGGCTGGCAGATCAAAAACTTCGATTTTGCCTGGTTCGAATCGCTGTATGACCTGCGCACCGTGCTGGAGTGCGAGGCGGTAAAACGCCTCTGCGCCCTGCCCGCGCCTCAGTGTGCCGCGCTGTTACACGAACTCAACCAGTTCTGGTGTGAAGCGGAGGCGCTCACCGAAGGTCTGGTGGTGTCGCAGCATGACGAAGCGTTTCACATGGCGCTGGTCGCGGCCGCGGGTAACCCGGAGATGGCGCGCATCCACGCCGAACTCACCGAGAAGATCCGCATCATCCGTCGGCTCGACTTCACCCGCGATGATCGCATCTGTGCGACTTATCAGGAACATGCTCAGATTTTACAGGCGATTTTTGAGCAGCAGACAGGCGAGGCGCAACGCATCCTGACCGATCACATCGCTGTCAGTAAGGCGGAGGTCAGGAAGATCACACTGCACCGCCTCCAGCAGGCCCGGCTCCAGCTCACCGAATAACATAACAACCACTCAGGGGTTTAAATGATGAAAAGACGTTCGTTGATCAAGGCTTTCGCCCTCTCCGCTACCGTTGTCAGTATGGGTTTCGCCTGGAGTGCGCAAGCGGCTGACACCATCAAAGTGGGGATCATGCATTCGCTCTCCGGCACCATGGCGATCTCTGAAACGCCGCTGAAAGATGTGGCGCTGATGACCATCGATGAGATCAACGCCAAAGGGGGCCTGCTGGGGAAAAAGCTGGAGCCGGTAGTGGTCGATCCCGCCTCTAACTGGCCGCTGTTTGCCGAGAAAGCACGGCAGTTGCTGACCCAGGATAAAGCGGCGGTGGTGTTTGGCTGCTGGACCTCGGTATCACGCAAATCGGTGCTGCCGGTGTTTGAAGAGCTGAACGGCCTGCTCTTCTATCCGGTGCAGTATGAAGGGGAAGAGATGTCACCTAACGTCTTCTACACCGGCGCGGCGCCTAACCAGCAGGCGATTCCGGCAGTGGAATACCTGATGAGCGAAGATGGCGGCAGTGCAAAACGCTTCTTCCTGCTGGGCACCGACTACGTCTATCCGCGCACCACCAACAAGATCCTGCGTGCCTTCCTGCACAGCAAAGGCGTGGCAGATAAAGATATCGAAGAGGTCTACACGCCGTTTGGTTACAGCGACTATCAGACCATTGTCTCCAACATTAAAAAATTCGCGGCAGGCGGTAAAACGGCGGTGGTCTCCACCATCAACGGCGACTCCAATGTGCCGTTCTACAAAGAGCTGGCTAACCAGGGCATCAAAGCCACTGACATTCCGGTGGTCGCCTTCTCAGTGGGAGAGGAAGAGCTCCGCGGCATCGACACCAAACCGCTGGTGGGTCAGTTAGCGGCCTGGAACTATTTCGAGTCGATCGATAATCCGACCAACGCGAAATTTGTTGCCGATTACCGCGCTTACGCCAAAGCACATAACCTGCCGAACGCCGCCACCGTGGTGACCAACGACCCGATGGAAGCGACCTATGTCGGCATCCATATGTGGGCGCAGGCGGTGGAAAAAGCGGGCACGACGGACCCGGACAAAGTGCGGGCGGCAATGGCCGGTCAGACCTTTAAAGCGCCGGATGGCTTTACCCTGACCATGGACCAGACCAACCACCATCTGCATAAGCCCGTCATGATTGGTGAAGTGGAAGAGAACGGCCAGTTCAGCGTGGTGTGGCAGACCGATAAACCCGTGCGTGCCCAGCCGTGGAGCCCGTACATTGCCGGTAACGACAAGAAGCCCGATTACCCGGTGAAGACTGCGCAGTAATTTTCGTTGCTGATAAGAAAGCGTCACCCGCTGTAAAGCGGCAGCACGGCAGTGGTCATTCGACTGCCGTGCTGACCTCCCCAAACGAGGCTCCTTTTATGAATCTATGTCGCTGTTTTTTCAGCCTGCTTCTGTTGCTGCCGCTGTTTGCCAGCGCCGGACCGGCGGCAGACTTTACCGCCGCCAGCCGCAGCCAGCAGGCCACGCTGCTGCAACAATGGGCTGCCGCGCCGGACAGTCAGCGTCTGCCGCTGCTGGAAGCGTTAAAAGCAGAAACCGTGGTCATCGACCAGAACAAACAGCCATTCAGCCAGCAGGGATCGACGCTGCAGCCGCTGGATGCGGTGGCACAGCCCACGGGTAACCTGAAAAAGCTATTTATGAACAATCGCCTGCGCGTGCTGGTAAACAACGCGCTGGCTGCGCACCAGCTGGTGAGCAGTGATGCGGCCCTGCGTCTGCGCGCAGCGCAGCAGCTGCAAAATGAGGGTGCCGCAGACCAGTTGCCGCTGCTGGAACAGCGGCTGGCCGCTGAACAGGACAGCCGGGTACATGCTGCATTAGCGCTGGCACTGGCGAATCTGCAACTGGCGGATGGCGAACCGATGGTGCGCCTGCGGGCGGTGAAACTGCTGGGTGAGTCCAGCGATCCCAATACGCAGGCCAGCCTGCAACGCCTGACCCAGCCCGCGAATGAGCCAGATGTCACGGTACGGGCGGCAGCGGCCGAAAGCCTGCAACAGATTCAGAAACGGCTGATGTGGGGCGATCTGCTGGGGCAGGCCTTCAGCGGCCTGTCGCTGGGCTCCATCCTGCTGCTGGCCGCGCTGGGCCTGGCGATCACCTACGGGCTGCTGGGGGTGATCAACATGGCGCACGGTGAAATGCTGATGCTCGGCGCGTACGCCACCTGGTGGGTGCAGAGCCTGTTTCAGCAGTTTGCACCGGACTATTTAGCCTGGTATCCACTGCTGGCGTTGCCGGTCGCCTTTATGGTCACCGCCGCCATCGGCATGGCGCTGGAACGCACCATCATCCGCCATCTCTATGGCCGTCCGCTTGAGACGCTGCTCGCTACCTGGGGAATCAGCCTGATGCTGATCCAGCTGGTACGGGTGCTGTTCGGGGCGCAAAACCTGGAAGTGGCGAATCCGTCGTGGCTCTCAGGTGGCCTGCAGCTGCTGCCCAACCTGGTGCTGCCGTGGAACCGCATCGCGGTGATCCTGTTTGTGGTGTTTGTGCTGGCGCTCACCTGGCTGCTGCTGAACCGGACCCGCCTTGGCATGAACGTGCGCGCCGTGACCCAGAACCGCGCCATGGCGGAGTGCTGCGGCGTGCCAACGGGTCGCGTCGATATGCTGGCGTTTGGCCTTGGTTCGGGCATTGCCGGGTTGGGAGGCGTGGCGCTGTCGCAGCTTGGTAACGTCGGACCAGAGCTGGGTCAGGGCTATATCATTGACTCGTTCCTGGTGGTGGTGCTGGGTGGCGTCGGCCAGCTGGCAGGCACCGTGGTTGCCGCGTTCAGCCTGGGCATTCTGAACAAAGTGCTGGAGCCGCAGATTGGCGCGGTGCTGGGTAAGATCCTGATTCTGGTGATTATCGTGCTGTTTATTCAGAAACGTCCGCAGGGACTGTTTGCGGTTAAAGGAAGGGTGACTGACTGATGACGCAACCCATCACACTTCGCATGGCGCGCACCGCGCCGCGCCTGGCGATCAGCATCGGCGTGGCGATCACTCTGGCGTTACTGGTGATGCCGTTTCTGGCGCTGCTGCCCGCCGCCCATCCGCTGGCGATCTCCACTTATACCCTGACGCTGGTCGGCAAAATCCTCTGCTATGCGGTGGTCGCCGTGGCGCTGGATCTGGTGTGGGGTTACGCCGGACTGCTGTCGCTGGGCCACGGGCTGTTCTTTGCCCTCGGCGGTTATGCCATGGGCATGTACCTGATGCGCCAGGCCGCAGGCGAAGGCTTGCCCGCCTTTATGTCCTTTCTCTCCTGGCGAGAGCTGCCCTGGTTCTGGACCGGCACCGAATACTTCGCCTGGGCGCTCTGCCTGAGCATGCTGGTGCCGGGCCTGCTGGCGCTGCTGTTTGGCTTCTTCGCCTTTCGCTCAAAGATCAAAGGCGTCTACTTCTCCATCATGACCCAGGCGCTGACCTACGCCGGTATGCTGCTGTTCTTCCGTAATGAAACCGGATTTGGCGGCAACAACGGCTTCACCGGCTTTACTACCCTGCTCGGCTTTTCGGTGACGGCGACCGGAACCCGCATCGGGCTGTTTATCGCCACGGTACTGCTGCTGCTGCTGAGCCTGGTGATTGGCTTCACCCTGGCGCGCAGCAAGTTTGGCCGGGTACTGACTGCGGTGCGGGATGCCGAAAACCGTCTGATGTTTTGTGGTTACGATCCGCGCGGCTTCAAGCTATTAGTCTGGACGCTCTCCGCCGTGCTGTGCGGTCTTGCCGGGGCGCTCTATGTGCCGCAGGTCGGCATTATCAATCCGGGAGAGATGTCACCAGCCAACTCAATAGAAGCCGCGATCTGGGTGGCGCTGGGTGGACGCGGTACGCTGATTGGCCCGCTGCTGGGCGCAGCAATTGTTAACGGCGCACGCAGCTTCTTCACCGTCGCCTTCCCTGAATACTGGCTGTTTTTCCTGGGACTGATGTTCATCCTGGTGACACTGTTTCTGCCGCACGGCGTGATTGGCCTGCTGCGCCGGAGGAAAAAATGAGTGATGCCCTGTTTACCCAGCCTCAGCTCGCGGATCGCCATCGGGCGCAGCGCGATCCCGTCCTGCAACTGGAGAAGATCAGCGTCTCGTTTGACGGCTTCCGGGCGCTGACCGATCTTTCGCTGCAGATCGGCATCGGGGAACTGCGCTGCGTGATCGGCCCCAACGGCGCAGGCAAAACTACGCTGATGGATGTGATCACCGGCAAAACCCGCCCCGACGCCGGCCGGGTGATCTACGACCAGGACAGCGATCTGACCCGTCTGTCGCCGGTAGAGATCGCCCGCGCCGGCATTGGCCGTAAGTTCCAGAAGCCTACGGTGTTTGAGGCATTAACCGTATTTGAGAATCTTGAGATCGCGCTTAAAGCCAATAAATCGGTCTGGGCCAGCCTGCGCGCTCGTCTCAGCAGCGAACAGCGCGACAGAATTGATGAGGTGCTGAAACTGCTGCGGCTGGGTGGCGAACGCCAGCGCCGTGCGGGCCTGCTATCGCACGGCCAGAAGCAATTTCTGGAGATTGGCATGCTGCTGGTTCAGGAGCCGCATCTGCTGCTGCTGGATGAACCGGCGGCAGGCATGACTGACGCAGAGACGGCCTACACCGCCGAGTTGTTCCGCAGCCTGGCGGGCAAACACTCCCTGATGGTAGTGGAGCATGACATGGGCTTTGTCGAGACCATCGCCGACCATGTCACGGTGCTGCATCAGGGGCAGGTGCTGGCCGAGGGTTCGCTGCGCGAGGTTCAGGCCAGTGAGCAGGTTATCGACGTTTATCTGGGGCGCTAAAATGTTACAGGTTACTGAACTGAATCAATATTATGGCGGCAGTCATATTCTGCGCGGCCTGTCGTTTGAGGTAAAAATTGGCGAAATCACCTGTCTGCTTGGGCGCAATGGCGTGGGAAAAACCACGCTGCTGAAGTGCCTGATGGGGCTGATCCCGGCGAAGTCAGGCGAGATTCAGTGGCAGCAGCAGCGGATGAATGGCCGCAAGCCGCACCAGCGGGTGCAGGCGGGCATCGCCTATGTGCCGCAGGGACGGGAAATCTTTCCGCGTCTGACGGTCGAAGAGAACCTGCTGATGGGCCTGTCGCGCTTTCCGGCGGCGCAGGCGCGTGAAGTGCCGGAGGAGATCTATCAGCTCTTTCCGGTGCTGCTGGCGATGAAGTCACGCCGGGGCGGCGATCTCTCGGGTGGTCAGCAGCAGCAGCTGGCGATCGGCCGGGCGCTGGCCTGTCGGCCACAGCTGCTGATCCTTGATGAGCCGACCGAAGGGATCCAGCCCTCGGTGATCAAAGAGATCGGCGCGGTAATCCGCCAGCTGGCGCAACGGGGAGATATGGCGATCCTGCTGGTTGAGCAGTTTTATGACTTCGCGGCAGAACTGGCGGACAGCTATCTGGTGATGTCGCGCGGTGAAATTGTGCAGCGTGGCCGCGGCGACACCATGGAAGCAGAAGGTGTGCGCGGCCTGGTGGCGATTTAAACCCGACTCAGAGCAGGCCGGTCTCCACAGAGAAGTGACGCTGCTCGCCGCTCGCCAGGGTGATCAGCGTGCCGGCCTGCTGCGCGGCAAGAAAACCCTCTGGCCGACAGGTGGCGGGCAGAATATAGGCCGCCACCTGCTGGTCATGGTTGTGCAGCAGCCAGCGGGTCGCGTGCGGGAACTGCGCGGTAGAGAAGCGCGTCATCAGCGCGTAGCCCTGCGGCGCATGCAACTCAAACTGTACCTCATCACCATACTGCGGCAGATCGTCCGCAAATAAGACGATCTCGGGATCGCAGAGCTGCGGTTGATCGAGCTGCTGTAACGCCTGCGGATCGCGCGCCAGTTGATCCGTGTAATCCCGCCAGGCGGGCGTTGGTCGCAGGTGCGCCGGGATCGAGCGACGCAGTTGGAATGCCCCTTCGGGGATCGACTGCCGGAAGCGCCCCTGATCGATCCACGCGCTGTTGAGGTGACACATGTATTGCAACGGCATCGGTGCACCCGCCAGATTGGTCACCGTCATCTCTATCGTCAGACGGGGCCTGTCGGCCTGAATGCGAACGGCGGGTGCCGCAAGGTAATGATGGCCGAAGCCTTTAACATATTCACACTCCCCTTCCAGCGACAGTGTCTGATCGTCCAGCACCAGCCAGGCACTATCCATGCGGGCGCAGGCCATTTCCCCGTGCAGCGGATGATTGTCCTCTGGCGCGGGACAGCCGTTAGCCAGCAGCCCCGAATGAAAGGCAAAACAGCCATAGGTATCTATGATCGAATTCGCGGGCAGCGGCTGCTTAAAGCTGTGGCCCATGGTCAGGTTATGATCGTCAAACTGCACGTCCCAGATCATCTGCCCGAGAAACGGCAGCACGGTCACGCTGCCGCGCCGGTTATGAATGCGCACTGCCTCGATTCCTGCCGGATAGCGAAACACCTCAACCCGGAAGTCATCGCTTTCCAGCAGCAGCGAGGGCGTGGTGTGAAACTGGTCACGCGCTAAGGGTAAACGGGTTCTCATGGTAACTCCTCCACCAGACGACCGGCCGCAACCGGCTGTTTTTTATGGCGCAGTTCGCCGTAGAAGTAGAATCCGACCCAGGCGAAGCAGAGCAGCGAGACGCCAAACGCCAGCTGCATTGATCCCAGCGTGTCAGACACCAGGCCCTGTAGCGCCGGGACAAAGGCCGCGCCGACAATCGCCATCACGATAAACGCGCCCGCCACTTCAGTGTATTTATTATCGACCGTCGCCAGCGTACCGGCGTAGATCGTTGCCCAGCAGGGCCCAAACAGCACGCTGACAAAAACGGCGGCGTAGACGGCGGTAAAGTTCGGCACCAGCATCACATAAGCCAGCGTCAGCACGCCCAGCACCGAATAGGCGATCAGCACTTTCTCGGCACGGAAGCGGGTCATCAGGAAGTTCGCCACGAACTTGCCGATAAAGAAGCAGACGAAGCTGTAGATCATAAAGTTAGAGGCGTGACGTTCATTGGCCGCCCCCAGCGTCAGCGCCAGACGAATGGTAAATGACCAGACCGCCACCTGCATGCCGACATACAGGAACTGGGTCAAAATGCCGCGTTTAAAGTGACGGTTAGCCGCCAGATAGCGGAAGGTCTCGCCCAGTGACGGCCGGGATGTCTCATTACTCTCTGGTTTGCAGCGCGGATAGCGGGTGAACATAAACAGCAGCATCACGACCACCAGCACCATCACCAGATATTTGTAAGGCTCCAGCGTGTGCTCCAGCATTGTCAGGCGGAAAGCATGCGCCTGCTCTGCCGTCATGGCTGCCATCTGACTCTCCAGACTGTCGCCATCCTGGAACACCAGATATTTACCCAGCACAATCCCCATCAGCGCACCGATCGGATAGAAGGTCTGGCTGACGTTGAGGCGCAGCGTCGCATGATCACGATGACCAATCATCGAGCTGTAGGTGTTGGCCGCCGTTTCCAGGAAACTCAGGCCAATGGCAATCGCAAAGATCGCCGCGAGGAACATGGTGTAGGTCGCCATGTGCGAAGCAGGATAAAAGGCGATACAGCCGGCAATGTAGAGCGCCAGACCGATCATAATCGCCATCTTGTAACTGGTTTTGCGGATCACCAGCGAGGCGGGGATCGCAATCAGAAAATAGCCGCCATAAAAGGCGCTCTGCACCAGCGCACTGGCGAAGTCGCTCAGGGCAAACACACTTTTAAACTGGGTAATCAGGATATCGTTGAGACTCGCTGCACAGCCCCAGAGCGGGAAGAGGCACGACAGCAGAATGAACTGGAACAGCGGCGTTTTATTCAGATAGCCATCAGATTGCTGAACAATTTTCTGTTGCATAGCAGAACCTCAGTTACGGTTGAGAAAACGCTGGAAAGTCTCTGCGTCGGGATAAGCGCGCTGCGTGCCGCGCCCGGTGACGCTGCAGGCGGCATAGGCCGACGCCTGTGTCATGGCGGCGGCCACATCGCCGGTTTTCACCAGCAGATAGGCAAAGCAGCCGATAAAGGCATCACCTGCGCCGCTGGTATCGACCGCCTGAACCGGCGTCGCGGCCACGCGATGCACCTTGTCGCCGCTCATCCAGACCGAGCCCCGGCTGCCCAGAGTAATGATCAGATTTTTAAGGCCGCGCTTCAGCAGCGACTGCCCCGCCAGGATCACCTCGTCATCGGTGCTGACGGGCAGGCCGGTGAGGATCTCCAGTTCGGTTTCGTTCGGCATAAAGAAGTCGCATTTGCAGGCGTAGTGAATATCCAGCGAAGCGACGGCCGGTGCCGGATTCAGGATCACGTTGATCTGATGCTGGCGGGCAAAATCGATGGCGTAATAGACCGTCTCCAGCGGGATCTCCAGCTGCAGGATGATCAGCTCACAGGCTTTCAGCGCCTCTGCCGCGTCGTCGATATCAGCCGGTTTCAGCTGCTGGTTGGCACCTTTGATAATCAGAATGCGGTTTTGCGACTGGTCATCGACAAAAATCGGTGCCACACCGCTGGAGTTGCCTGGTGCAGTGGTGACAAATCGCGTGTCCACGCCCTGCTGCTGCAGGTTCGCGACGGTGTTGGGCGCAAAGAGATCGTCGCCAACTTTGCTGACCATCATCACGCTGCCGCCCATTTTCGCCGCCGCAACCGCCTGGTTAGCGCCCTTACCGCCGCAGCCAATCGCAAAGTCAGGCGCTTCAAGGGTTTCGCCCGCTTTCGGCAGGCTGTTGGTATAGGTAATCAAATCGACCATGTTTGAGCCGATGACCGCAATTGTCATGACCATTTCTCCTGGATATTTTGCAAACTTCAAATGTTATTAAAGTCACAATAACCTTTCTTAAAAGTTAAATGTGTGACAAAAACCACAACATGAGTGCGCAAAATCGACAATATGCGACAGGGAGCGGGATTTTAAGTGTTACTATTATAACAAAATAACATCATTGAGCCTGCTGGCTGAGCAATGTGAACGCCTGCGGCGATGAGCGGTAGTCACCGCACAGCGGAGGTTTGCGGGCCTTTCAGAATGCGGGTAAGATTGGTTGCCAGCCTGGCGGATGAGACGCAACTCATTAAAATCTGTGAGGTTTGTCGCGTATTGACGTCGGTTCCGGCGTCTTTCCTCCGCATTGCAGGATAGGTAAACAGAGATGACCATGGAAACCCGGCGCGACGAACGCATTCACAAGCTGACACAGGCGCTTAAACGCACCGATAAACTGCATCTCAAAGACGCGGCCCAGCTGCTGGGTGTCTCAGAGATGACGGTTCGCCGCGATTTAACCGAACCGGGCTCCAGCGTGGTGTTACTGGGCGGCTACATTGTCAGCGACCCAAAAAGTCATACCGGCCACTATTTTGTCAGCGATCAGCATGGGCAGAATGCGGCCAGAAAGCAGCGACTGGCGCAGGCGGCGGCCAGCCTGATTAACGAAAACGATACGGTCTTTTTCGATTGCGGCACTACCCTGCCCTATATCGTTGATGCGATTCCCGACACGCTGTCGTTCACTGCCATCTGCTGTGCTATGAACACCTTTCTGACGCTGAAAGAGAAACCTGGCTGTAACGTTATTCTCAGTGGCGGTGAATTTCATGCTGACAACGCTCTGTTTACACCGATTGGCGTACACACCATCCTGGACGATCTTTGTCCGACGCTGGCTTTGATCTCTGCGGCGGGTATCGACAAAGATCAGGGGGCGACCTGCTACAACACCAATGAACTGATGATGAAACATCACGCCATGCTGCGTGCCCGAACGTCGGTACTGGTGGCTGACAGCAGTAAATATGGCAAGGTGCTGCCTGCCCGCATTGCCGGGCTGCAGCGTTTTGACCTGCTGGTGAGTGACAGCGCACCCGATCAGGCGTTACAGAACTGGCTGGCGCAGCAGGCGATACCGCTTCGCCTGCCCTGAGCCTGCCTCTGCCGTCATTTCAGCGATTACGCGCGGAAATCAGACAGTTATTTCATACGTTGTCCGGCATCACCGCCCTCAGGGCATTATTCGCCGCCCCCCGGCTGGGATTAAACGGTGAAAAAGGCTAAACTTCGACATCATTCCAACGACCAACAGACCCAGAGGCTCAATCCAACGTGGCTCAATTCGTCTATAGCATGCATCGCGTCGGCAAAGTGGTCCCGCCGAAGCGACATATCCTGAAAAACATCTCACTCAGCTTCTTCCCCGGCGCAAAAATCGGCGTACTCGGCCTGAATGGCGCGGGTAAATCTACCCTGCTGCGCATCATGGCCGGCATCGATAAAGATATCGAAGGGGAAGCGCGTCCGCAGCCAGGCATCAAGATTGGCTACCTGCCGCAGGAGCCGCAGCTTAACCTTGAACACACCGTGCGCGAGTCGGTTGAAGAAGCGCTGTCAGAAGTAGTTGGCGCACTGAAACGTCTCGACGAAGTTTATGCGCTCTATGCCGAAGAGGATGCAGACTTCGACAAGCTGGCCGCTGAGCAGGGCCGTCTTGAAGAGATCATCCAGGCGCACGATGGTCACAACCTGAATACCCAACTGGAACGTGCTGCCGATGCGCTGCGCCTGCCAGACTGGGACGCGAAGATCGCCACCCTTTCCGGTGGTGAACGTCGCCGCGTCGCCCTCTGCCGCCTGCTGCTGGAAAAACCAGACATGCTGCTGCTGGACGAACCGACGAACCACCTGGACGCCGAATCTGTCGCCTGGCTGGAGCGCTTCCTGCATGACTTCGAAGGCACTGTGGTCGCGATTACGCATGACCGTTACTTCCTGGATAACGTGGCAGGCTGGATTCTGGAACTTGACCGCGGTGAAGGTATTCCGTGGGAAGGCAACTACTCCTCCTGGCTGGAGCAGAAAGATGCGCGTCTGGCGCAGGAAGCTTCTTCTGAAGCCGCGCGTCGTAAGTCGATTGAGAAAGAGCTGGAGTGGGTGCGCAAAGGGCCAAAAGGCCAGCAGTCTAAAGGAAAAGCCCGTCTGGCTCGCTTTGAAGAGCTGAACAACACGGACTACCAGAAGCGTAACGAAACCAACGAACTGTTTATTCCGCCTGGTGCCCGTCTGGGTGACAAAGTGCTGGAAGTCAGCAATCTGCGTAAGTCCTATGGCGACCGTGTGCTGATTGACGATCTTTCGTTCTCCGTGCCAAAAGGGGCAATTGTCGGGATTATCGGTCCTAACGGCGCGGGTAAATCGACGCTGTTCCGCATGATGTCCGGTCAGGAACAGCCTGATTCCGGCAGCATTGTGCTGGGCGAGACGGTGAAACTGGCGTCCGTCGATCAGTTCCGCGACAGCATGGATAACTCCAAAACCGTGTGGGAAGAAGTTTCCGGTGGTCAGGACATCATGCGTATCGGTAACACCGAGATGCCAAGCCGCGCCTATGTTGGCCGCTTTAACTTTAAAGGCGTCGATCAGGGCAAACGCGTTGGCGAACTGTCGGGTGGTGAGCGTGGTCGTCTGCACCTCGCGAAACTGCTGCAGGTTGGCGGCAACATGTTGCTGCTCGATGAACCGACCAACGACCTGGATATCGAAACCCTGCGCGCGCTGGAAAACGCCCTGCTGGAGTTCCCGGGCTGTGCCATGGTCATCTCGCATGACCGCTGGTTCCTGGACCGTATCGCGACGCACATCCTGGATTACCAGGATGAGGGTAATATCGAATTCTTCGAAGGTAACTTTACCGAATATGAAGAGTACAAGAAGCGTACTCTCGGCGCCGACGCACTGGAGCCGAAGCGCATCAAGTACAAGCGTATGACGAAGTAATCGAATAAACGGGCGGCAGCGATGCCGCCCTTTTTGATGGTTCACTCAGCGATAAAACTCTCTGAACACCGGTGACTGCAGCGCAAACTCAATAAAGCGCGCCAGCGCAGGCGAATTCAGTTTACGGCCCGGATAGACCAGCCACAGCTCATTTCCCTCCACTTCCCATTCCGGCAGCACCGGCACCAGCCGGGGATCCGCCATCGCCCCATCGGTCAGAAAGTGCGGCAGCAGCGTAATGCCTGCATCGCCCAGCGCCGATTCGCGCGCATAGAGTAAATTGTCGGTGAGATGGCCAGGCGGCAGCAGCCAGCGATAGAACGCGCCATCACGCTGCAATACCCATTCATTCCATGCGCGATGCGCGATACAGCGGTGAGCTGACAGCTGCTGTGGGTGAAGCAGCGGCGGGTGCTGATTAAGATAGTGCTGCGAAGCCACCAGCAGTCGTGGGCAGTTGCCTATCCGGCGGCCAATCAGCGAGGACTCCTGCGGCTGACCGGTGCGCAGCGCCACATCAAAGCCCTCCTGTACCAGATCCCGCATCTCATCGGAAATCGAGACATCCAGCGTCACATCAGGATAGAGACGCAAAAACGCTGCATTACAGCGCGCCAGCAGTGTGGCCCCAATGCCCGCCGGACTGGTGATGCGCAGACGACCGCTGGGGTTTTCACGCAGGCTGGCGATAGCCTGATCGGCGCGTTCACTGGCCTGCATCATCTCCTGACAATGCAGCAGATAGCGCTCACCGGCAAAAGTCAGATTGAGCTGGCGGGTGGTGCGATTCAGCAAACGAATCCCCAGCCGCTGCTCCAGCTGGCTGATACGCTGACTGACACTGGATTTAGGCAGGCCTGCGCGTTCTGCCGCGCCGGTAAAGCTGCCGCACTCCGCCACCAGCGCAAACAGCGCCATGTCCTGCCACTGACGAAATGCCATTGTTCACCTCAGACGAACACTCTATGAAAGATTGTCCATCTTATCACCGTTAAAATCAGGTTCTACACTTAAGGCCTGTCTTCATCATTACAGCTGGTCTTGCCATAGAGAGTATGTACACCGACTCCCGACCAGGCTGTCAGAGAAAAGAGCCAGACTCTTTGCTTAACTACACAGGAAAACGTTATGTCTATTCGCGCTATCGCAATTAATCCCGAAAATCCTGAACACTTTACTGAAATTTTCCCTGAAACCCCCACGCCAGGCGAGTATGACCTGCGTGTCGAGGTCAAAGCCGCCTCGGTCAACCCGGTTGATACCAAGGTGCACAAAGGGGCGAAGAAGAACGGCTTACAGCAGCCACGTATCCTGGGCTGGGATGCCAGCGGCGTTGTGCTGGAAGTGGGCAGCTCAGTCAGCAACTTTAAGCCTGGCGATGAAGTCTTCTACGCCGGCGATCTGACCCGTCCAGGCAGCAACAGCACTGAGCAGCTGGTGGACTCACGCATCACCGGCCATAAGCCAGAGAGTCTGGACTGGGCACAGTCTGCCGCGATCCCACTGACGGCCCTGACCGCATGGGAAGGTTTGTTTGAACGACTGAACCTGGAGACGGCATCGGAAGATCAGACTCTGCTGATCGTTGGCGGCGCAGGTGGTGTTGGATCACTGGCGATCCCCCTGGCGAAGCTGCGCAGCAAAGTGAAGATCATTGCGACTGCCTCGCGTGAAGATTCCGCCCAGTGGTGCCGCGATCGCGGAGCCGATGTGGTGATCAATTACAAAGATATGATCGGTGAGCTGGAGAAACAGGGCATTAAGCAGGTTGATTATATTTTCTGCCTGAACGATACCGACGGTCACTGGGAGACGATGGCGAAGCTGATCGCACCACAGGGTCATATCTGCACCATCGTGGAAAACGAACATCCGCTGTCGATGGATCAACTGAAGCTGAAGAGTGCGGCACTGCACTTCGAGCTGATGTACACCCGCAGCATGTTTAATACCCCGGATATGGCGCGTCAGGGCGAGATTCTGGATGCGGTATCAGCATTGCTGGATGAAGGTAAACTGCAAACCACGCTGAGCGAAACGCTGCACGGCTTAAGCGTTGAGACGTTAACTGCCGCCCATCAGCGTGTGCTGGAAGGCCACATGCGCGGCAAAGTGGTCATGGTCTATTAATGCGCTGACCCGGCTGCCGTGCGGCAGACCGGGTCACAGCTGGCGTTACGGCTGGGCGTTTTTCTCGCCCAGCATCGCTTTGACCAGCTCAATGCAGCGCAGGAAACGCGCATCATAATCATCTTCCTGCACGTGCAGGAATTCGATGTTGTTTTCACGCAACATTGTCACCAGCATCGACTGAAACTCCCGCCGATCCACGGAACTGCCCAGACTGCGCAATCCATCTGCGACCCAGGGCACGTTATTCTCTAACAGAATCACCAGATCAAAACGGTATTCATCGATCAGTGCCTGCACAAAGGGATGTTCGCGCCCTTCATACTTCAGACAGAATGCCTGCGTGGTCACAAAATCGGTGTCGATAAACGCCACTTTATTGGCGTATTTAACGGCGAAATCGATGTACTGTGCCTGACCCAGCGCGATCTTGTCGTAATCGGAATATTGCAGCGCCATTTCGTCACCGCCCAGATGGGAGAAGACATAGTCGCGGCCATATTCCCAGGCGCTGGTGGTGTTAAAGATGTTGGCGAGCTTATTCACCAGCGTCGATTTACCGCTCGACTCGCCGCCGAGAATCGCCACGGTGCGCACAAAGAACGGCTTCACTTCCGTAGGAATGTAATCCCAGAAGCGGAACGGATCCTGACGAATCTGCGCGCCACTGATGCTCATAAAGGATCGGTTGGGATCGACCAGCACGGTCTGAATGCCAAGGTGCTGCTGATACATCTCCGCATCGGGCGCTTCACTGGTGTAGATGCAATCAGGTGCAATGCCGTGCTCGCTCAGAAACGCGCTGACGCCCTTGCTCCAGACATCCCAGCCATGCGGATAGGGTTCAATCCCCTCCTCATCAAAGGCGTGGATGCGGATATTTTTCTGATACTTAAAGGTCTGCAGCAGCCAGCGCAGGCGATCGCTGACCGTAGGCTGCTGTGACATCGCGCTGTTCTCAAACAGTTCACGGTCACGCGGCTCGTCATAACCCATAATGATATGCAGCTCATCCACCTGACTGCAGGCGCGCTGAATCAGATAGATATGGCCGGTGTGCAGCGGATAAAACTTACCAAATACCACGCCCACCGTTTTATCGCGGCGCGGAAATTCAAGGCCCAGGAATCGGTGAAGCGCCTCCAGTTTTTGCGCGCTGGGGCTTTTGATTTTGGCATTGAGCAACTGGCTTAGATAGCCTTTGGTCATGCCGCTGGCATCAGCGACCTGTTGCAGCGTATGGCCCTGCTGGCGAATAGCCGTTTTCAGATAATCAAACGACGACATGTCGTGCCTCCTGCATCAATGCGGTTAAGGTGGGAGCGGCCTGCCCGCGACGCCGGCTGGCAGGCCGCAGGCGCATTACAGATCGTCCAGAATCGCCAGCGCATCGGCCAGCTTCTTCGCGCTGAAAACCTGCATCCCGGCAATCGGTTTTTTCGGTGCATTCCCTGCCGGTACAATGGCGCGTTTGAAGCCATGCTTCGCCGCTTCAGAGATGCGCTCCTGACCGCTGGGCACCGGACGGATCTCACCGGCCAGTCCCACTTCGCCGAAGATCACCAGATCCTGCGGCAACGGACGATCGCGCAGGCTCGACACCATCGACAGCATCAGCGCCAGGTCCGCACTGGTTTCGGTGACTTTAACACCACCAACCACGTTGACGAATACATCCTGATCCGCCATCTGCAATCCGCCATGACGATGTAAAACGGCCAGCAGTATCGCCAGGCGGTTCTGCTCCAGACCCACCGCCACGCGGCGTGGGTTGCCCATCATGGAGTGATCGACCAGCGCCTGAATCTCCACCAGCAGTGGACGCGTGCCTTCCCACAGCACCATCACCGAGCTGCCAGAGGTAACCTCTTCGCCCCGTGACAGGAAGATAGCGGACGGGTTGCTGACTTCACGCATGCCCTGCTCTGTCATGGCAAACACCCCCAGCTCATTGACCGCACCGAAGCGGTTTTTATGGCTGCGAAGGGTGCGGAAACGGGAGTCGGCATCGCCATCCAGCAGCACCGAACAGTCGATACAGTGCTCCAGCACTTTCGGCCCGGCCAGTGAGCCATCTTTAGTCACGTGACCGACCATGATGATCGCGACGCCGCGCGTTTTAGCGAAGCGCGTCAGGTAAGCGGCGGTTTCGCGCACCTGCGCGACGCTGCCGGGTGATGACTGGATCTCCGCCATGTGCATCACCTGGATCGAGTCGATCACCATCAGTTGCGGCTGCTCCTGTTCGGCGATGAGGCAGATCTGCTCAATGCTGGTTTCCGACAGCATATTGACATTTTCGGTGGGTAATCCCAGACGATGGGCGCGCATCGCAACCTGTTGCAGTGACTCTTCACCGGTGACGTACAGGGTTTTCATCCCCTCAGACAACCGGCACATCACCTGCAGCAGCAGCGTGGATTTCCCCGCACCAGGACTGCCGCCAATCAGAATGGCGCTGCCCGGCACCACCCCGCCGCCCAGCACCCGGTCAAACTCTTTGAAGCTGGTCGAGAAGCGCGGTAACGCCTCCAGGCTGATTTCAGAGAGCTTCTGCACCCGGCTGGTTCCGGCGCTGCCGGCATAGCCACTCAGGCGCTCGTTACGCGCAGCAGCAGGCGAGGCAGCAATGCGCACCTCGGTGATGGTGTTCCAGGCGTGACAGGCGCTGCATTGGCCCTGCCAGCGTGGGTAATCTGCGCCACATTCGTTACAGACAAATGCGCGTTTTGCCGCTTTGGCCAAATCAATACCTCAGTTAACGCTCTTCGTGGATCAGGCTGCCGGTAAGGATGCAGAACACCCCCATTAAATCGGCATGGCGAATGGTGACCGCGGTCTGCTCATTCACCTTAGGTTTAGCATGGAACGCAATGCCCAGCGCTGAGGCTTTGATCATCAGCAGGTCATTGGCACCATCGCCGATCGCCACCGTCTGTTCCGGCGCGATATTAAAACGCTCCGCCAGCTTCTTCAGGGTATCGGCTTTGTATTGTGCGTCGACAATCGGACCCAGCACGTTGCCGGTCAGTTTGCCGTCGCGAATTTCGAGTTCATTGGCCACCACCGCCGACAGATGCAGCTTGTCGCGCAGGTATTCGGCGTAATAGGTAAAGCCGCCGGAAGCGATAGCAATCTGCCAGCCCAGCGCCTGCAGCTTCTGCGTCAGCGTCGTTAAGCCTGGCATTAATGGCAGAGCATCACGTACCTGTTTCAGAATATTGGCATCTGCGCCCTGCAGCGTGGCGACGCGCTGACGCAGGCTGGCGGTGAAGTCGAGTTCGCCGCGCATCGCACGCTCCGTGACTTCCGCCACCTGCTCGCCGCAGCCCGCCAGTTTTGCAATCTCATCGATGCACTCGATCTGAATCGCGGTCGAGTCCATATCCATCACCAGCAGGCCTGGCGTCTTGAGATACGGGATTTTGCCCAGCGGCGCAACATCCAGCCCGGCATCGTGCGCCAGCTTGCTGGCAAACGGCGTCAGCGATCCTGCCAGTCGAATCACCTGATACTCATCGACGTTCCAGGCGCTGACGATCACCATCGCGGCCCCCAGCTGGTGCTGGTAATCGGTGAGCCGCTGCTTGTCCAGCCCGCGGCCATACAGCAGCCAGCCGGTGCGGCCAGCGCGATAATCCAGCGGCATCACTTCATCACCGCTAAGAGAAAGGGGCAAACCCGGCCAGAGGGAAACATCGGCGGGAAGATCGCACCAGGTTAAACGATTTGGCATCAGAGCTCCTGTAGGGACAACAAAACCACGCAAGAGGCTACCTTGTCTGCGCCGCTTCTGGCAACATAATCTCCAGGCTTTCTGTTGTGATATGACCCGGATGAGTAATGGCTAAAACCGCACTGAAATTTCGCTTACATCGGACCGTGATCGTTCTGATCTCCATGGCGCTGCTGGTTGTGCTGATGCAGGGCGCATCCTGGTTCAGTCTTGGTCATCAGGCGGCGCGTTCTGAACAGGTCGAGGAGCTGGCACATACACTGACCAGCCAGGTGGCGTTTAGTCTTAAGCCGTTGATGGACAACAGTGAAAATAACCGCACTCAGATAGAAGCCATTCTTAACCAGATGACGGCTAACAGTCGTATTCTGGATGCGTCGGTGTATGACGGCGACGGCAGTCTGGTGGCGCACAGCGGTGAAAATATTAATGTGCGTGATCGGCTGGCGCTCGATGGTCAGCGCGCAGGCAGCTATTTCAACCATCAGATTGTGCAGCCGCTGGCCGGGAGCGATGGCCCGCTGGGCTTCCTGCGCGTGACGCTGGATACCCACGTGCTGGTCACCGACTCGCATCAGGTCGATAACACCACCAATATTCTGCGTCTGATGATGCTGCTGGCACTGGCGATCGGCATTATTCTCTCCCGCACCCTGCTGCGCCATCGCCGCACCCGCTGGCAGCAGTCGCCGTTCCTGCTTACCGCCAGCACCCCGGTGAAAGAGGACCGGGATGAGGACGACGAGAAGAAAGAGTAGTGTTCTGCGCTGCGGTAAAGATAAAACGAGAAAGGCCCGCTGTGTGGGCCTCAGACTGCTGACAAACCCTGGCCTGATCGCTGTGAGACCGAGCCTGCGCAGGAAAGCGGGTCAGATCGGAAAGTCGCTTACGCCAATCCCTGGCCCGCTCGGCCCGCGCCCTCCATGGCGCGGGACGCTTTCCTCCTCTGACCCGGTTCCCTGCGTATTGAGCTAATCAATCGTTGCCAGATGTGCCTTGATTTGAGTTTTTCAGCAGTCTGAAGGCATGCAATGCGGCCTTATTAGTGGAAAAATGTGGATTTGCGAGGCGTGTTCCGTTAGCCAATCAACAACGCTTCCAGCTCACCCAGCGATTTAACCTGCCAGGTGGGTTTGATATGTTCTGGCAGCGGTCGGGTGCCATGATCGAGCCAGCAGGTTTTCACTCCCGCGTTCATCCCGCCCAGAATATCTGACTCTGGCGTATCCCCCACCATCAGCACCCGCTCACGATCCGGATTGCCCATCAGCTCCAGCGCGTAGTCAAAAATCGCGGCCGCCGGTTTTGGCACGCCAACCTGCTCAGAGATTACCAGCGCCGAGAAGTAATCACGGAAGCCGGTGCGCTCCAGACGCGTCTGCTGCAGCGCGGTAAAGCCGTTGGTGATGATCCCCATCTTTACCTTGCCATGCAGCTGGTTCATCAGGCTGACCGCGCCCGGCAGCGGCGTGCAGATCTCGCCCATCGCGCTGAGGAAGCCGCTGTTGAGGATCTCTGGTGCCACGCTGAGCTTTTCGCTCCAGTGGTTGAAACGCTGAGTCTGCAACTGTAACGCTGAGATGGCGCCGTTCTGATAATCGACCCACAGCGGCTTGTTGATCGCCTGATAATCGCTGTAATCCTGGTCGGTGAACTGCACGTCATAGCCGGCGAACAGGCGCTGCAAACCGGCATAGGCGTCGAAATGGAAAAGGGTATCGTCCGCATCAAACAGGATGCAGTCCCAGTTATCTGTCATTAAAGCTCCTTAACACCACTACGGCGTCAGGGCCATGAGAATGGCATCTTCACGGCCGCTGGCGGTGGGATAATAGTTGGGGCGACGACTGACCTGATTGAATCCAAGCTGCTCATAGAGCGCAATGGCGGGCAGGTTCGAGGCCCGCACTTCCAGCCACAGCGTCAGCACGTTGCGTTTGATCAGCTCATCGATCAGATGCTGCAACAGCTGGCGGCCATATCCCCGGCGCTGAAAGTCAGGATCGACCGCGATGTTAAACAGCGAGGCTTCGTCCAGCACCACCTGAGTAATGGCAAAGGCGACCATTTTGCCGTCGGCGTCGAGACGTAAATTAATAAAGCGCTCGCCCTGATTGCTGGCAAACGTCTTTTCACTCCAGGGAAACGCGTGGCTACGACGCTCAATGGCAAAGGCCTGCGCCAGGTCGTCAGGGGTGAGTAAAGAGATGGCTGTCATGGTTACACATCTGTTGCCAGAGCGCGCGTTTGGCGACGCCGCTGCTGATCAGTTCATTGAAAGAGGCGCTGGTTAATGCCACGCCATTAAAAGTCTGTTCGCTCTCTACGCCGAGCAGCCAGCCCGCGCAGTTCAGCGTTTCCGGCAGCATCTGCAGCTGATCCGGCGTCACGGTCATTACCTGAGCGGGTTGCAGATTGAGGGTATGCAGCACATCGCGCATCAGCGGTTCATGCAGACCGGGTGGCGCGTCAGCGACAATAATTAACTGCGTGTCCGGTGCCAGCGTGACGGCAATTTCGCCCTGAAGCACGCGCGGGCGGCGCAGCTGATACTGCGTAATTCCCATTTGCTGTAAAAGCCAGTCGCGCCTGGACGTCATGGTGTTACCTGTTCTGCTAGCTGAATGCGACGCTATGCTAGCAAACCCATCGAACATGCGCCAACAAACCACTATAATCCCCGCTCAGATCTTACAGGAGCCCTACATGTCTGCTTTTACCCCGGCCAGCGAAGTCATTCTGCGCCACAGTGATGAATTTACCGCCCGCCATGTTTTATTTGCTGGCGATCTGCAGGATGACCTGCCCGCTCAGCTGGAAACCGCCTCATCGCGCGTTCACACCCAGCAATATCATCACTGGCAAAACCTGAGCCGCCGTATGGGCGAGCAGGCGCGTTACGGAATGGTTGCGCAGCCGGAAGATGTGCAGGGATGCGATACCCTGGTCTACTTCTGGACCAAAAATAAGCCGGAAGTACAGTTCCAGCTGGAGAACCTGCTCTCGATGCTGCCAGTGGGCTGCGACGTGTTCGTGGTGGGTGAAAACCGCAGCGGCGTCCGCAGTGCCGAAGGCATGCTGGAGTCGTGGGTGAAGCTGGAGAAGATCGACAGCGCGCGTCGCTGTGGTCTCTATCATGGTCGCCTCGACAAACAGCCTGCATTCGATGCCAGCACCTTTGGTCATCAGTATCAGCTGGATGGTCTGACCATTCACACTCTGCCTGGCGTCTTCAGCCGTGACGGTCTGGATAGCGGCAGCGCCCTGCTGCTGTCGACCTTTACCCCGCACACTAAAGGTAAAGTGCTGGATATGGGCTGTGGCGCAGGCGTAATTGCCGCCTCACTGCCTGCCCGTTCGCCTAAAGTACGCCTGTGGCTGTGCGACGTGCATGCCGCAGCCATTGAAGCGAGTAAATTGACGCTGGCCGCCAATGGCATCGAGGGCGAAGTTTTCGCCAGCAACGTCTTCTCTGACGTGACCGGCCGTTTCGACATGATTATCTCTAACCCGCCGTTCCATGAAGGCACCCAGACCAGCCTCGACGCCGCACAGGCGCTGATCCGGGGAGCAGTAAAGCACCTGAACACCGGTGGCGAACTGCGTATTGTTGCGAACACGTTCCTGCCTTATCCGCAGGTGCTGGATGAAGCTTTCGGCAGCCACGAAGTCATCGCACAGACCGGCCGCTTTAAAGTTTATCGCGCCGTCTATGGTCGTGGTGCCAAAACACGATAAGGGCTTTTAACGTCATTAATCGCGTTGCCGGGCTGAAAACGTTGCTTTTTACAGCGATCGTTTCAGCCCGACGAAATAGTTGTTGACGCAAAGAGTAAAATCTCTAGAATGCGCCTCCGTGGTTGTAACATTCTCAGGATGTTACGGGTATGCGAAGGTGGCGGAATTGGTAGACGCGCTAGCTTCAGGTGTTAGTGTCCTAACGGACGTGAGGGTTCAAGTCCCTCTCTTCGCACCAAAATCACATGTTTCATATCGCGAGCACTGCGCGAAGGTGGCGGAATTGGTAGACGCGCTAGCTTCAGGTGTTAGTGTCTTAACGGACGTGAGGGTTCAAGTCCCTCTCTTCGCACCATTGCGGTGATATGAACAGACAACTCGATGCGAAGGTGGCGGAATTGGTAGACGCGCTAGCTTCAGGTGTTAGTGTCTTAACGGACGTGAGGGTTCAAGTCCCTCTCTTCGCACCAACGTTGTCATCCTCTGGCTTTCCTGCTGGTCTCAGCTGCATTGTTGCAGCGTCGCTTTATCCCTTTCCTGTTTTGTTTTCTTCCCGTGGCATTCACTTTCCCGGTCGCGACACCCTGAACACCCGCTTTACGCCTTTACGCCTGTATTAACTCAGATGAAAATTCACAGAGATCGCCGCCAGTCCACCTGCTAACGCCAGACACGAAGGCAATAACAGATAGTGACGCAGACGCTGGTTAAATAGCATGACGACAGTCAGCAGCAGCGCAACTGTCATCACCAGCCGCCACTGGCTGAAGCTGGGTTCCCATAACGCGAACAGCGGCAGCGCGATGCAGGGCAACAATACGCCCCACGCACTATCCAGTTTTTTACCCAGCGCCCAACTGACGCCCCACAAACCGCAGGCCGCAATAATCGCTATTCCCATGACGCAAACCTCAAATGATAAGCATTCCCATTATCATATGTCAGTTTTGCTTTGCTTGCAGCCTGTTTTTGTCACGCCTGGCAACGAAGATGACAGACCAGTTGGAAAATGCTAGATTGCGACCGATAACACCTTTAATAACAGCACCAGCAATAATTTGCTCACTGTCTGGCACAACCTGTTTATGCCGGCTTGCGCTTTGGTATTTCAGGGTCGTCACGAGTATTTATAATGAAATTACAATCATATGAAGAACTGAAACAGAGTAAATACCGGCTTTCAGTGATGCTTTTTCTGTTTTTAAATATCGCCGTTTCGCTATTTTATCTGCTGCCAATAATGAGCAATGAGAAAATCGATACCACGTTGCCGGTAATTTGTGTCGCATCTTTTAGCGGCATAATGTTAATTGCACATTTAATATGGTCTAAAGTAAAACTCCCCCTTTTAAATCCTGTCGCGCTGGTGCTGGGCGCGCTCTGGGCCTGGCACATTAATTATCGTTTTCATCAGGTATTCTATTTTGATGGCGGCTTTCTTATTATCAGTTTGATCAGTGTGTTATTTGTTAGTGCCATCGCCCTGAGCGATTATCTGGGGGCTTTTTGTCTCCATGTCGCGCCACCGGTGCTCACCGTATTACTACTTGATAATGGGCAGCACCTGCCGCTGATTCTGCTGACCATTATGCTGCCGCTGATTGGTTTCTCACTCCAGCATCTTATGCGTCGCCGTGCCGACAACTTTACCCTGCGGCTGATGCACCAACTCTATGAAGAGAAAGAGACCTTCAGTGACCTCAGCATGCTCGACCCACTGACCGGACTGTATAACCGTCGTGGCCTGAAGAACCGACTGGACAATATTCTGGAAAACCATGCTGGCAGCCACTATGTGCTGCTGCTGGATATCGATCATTTCAAAGCCTACAACGATAATTATGGGCATGCGATGGGTGATCAGGCACTGGCGCGGGTCTCTGTGGCTATTCGGGATGCAGTCCGTTCACGCGATGTCGTCACCCGCTATGGCGGCGAAGAGTTTCTGGTGTTAATGACCAATGTGAACAGCTCCATCGCCATGAAACTGGCAGAGCGCATCCGTCAGTATGTGCTGGATTTAGAAATACCCCATCTTTTTAATGAGACTGTTTCAACCCACGTCACCATCAGCGCCGGCATTGCGCCTATCTACGATAATGATTTTGATCAGGCGGTAGCCAATGCTGACAGCGCATTATATGTGGCTAAGAATCAGGGCCGGAATACTATTCTTGCCTGGGAAGATCTTCCGCGAAAACAGCATGAGACCTTAAGTGAACCAGCCTGATTAAGCACAACTCGGCTGGTAATAACCCTGACATTGCCGCGCTATGGCCGGTTCTGCACTGCGCAGACGGGTTTGTTCGCTGATCGCATTCCCCACCCAATCCCCGATGGCAGCGACGTTTTTTTACGCGACTTGTAGAGTTAATCAATAACGATTATCATTTGCTTTCTTATCTACACTTTTCGCGAGTCGTCATGGCAACCGTTTCAGCTCAGGAACAGCGTTTCAACGCTCAGTCGATGATCTTTCGGCAGAATGACCGTCCACTGGCGGAAAGTCTGCACGAGCAGCTGCAGCAACAGCGTAGTTATCTTCTTGATTCTGTTAAATTCAGCCAGCCCGCTCCGCACGACACGCAGACACTCGTTGCCTGGTCACAATCAGAGGCTTTTGCCCAACTTATCCAGCGCTACAGCGATTATCTCTATCGCGATCATCCTGATGCGGTTCGTGAAGCAAAGCCGGTGCTCTCTCTGTGGGCGCAATGGTATTTTGGCCTGCTGCTGCCCCCGATGATCATGGCGTTGTTACAGGAGTCGCGCGCGCTGGACTGCTCACCAGAGCATATTCGTGTCGGTTTTCATGAGAATGGTCATCCGGCCACGTTCTGGATTGATGTGCAGGAGGATGAAGAAGCCCGCTATCTTAACCCTCAGCAGCGCATTGATCGGCTGATTCAGCAGCATCTGATCCCGGTGGTTAATGGTATTACTCAGCATGGTGATATCAACGCCCGACTCATCTGGAACAACATGGGCTACTCATTGCAGTGGTTTCTGGGTGAGCTGAAAAGTCAGATCGATGAGACGCTGGTGCTGCAACTGGAGCAGGCGCTATTCTTTAACCAGAAACTGCTGGATGGCAGCGAAAATCCGCTCTACCGCACCATGATCATGCGTAATGGCGAACTGGTCCGTCGCAGCTGTTGCCAGCGGTATCGCATTCCTGATGTCGAACAATGCGGCAATTGCACCCTGAGCGGCAGCTAAACAGACGTAATTACCACGAATTCTCCGTTTATCTCGTTTACAGGCACTGAGGCTTGTGGCAATTTTTACGCCTTCGATCAGCCTGGAGAGAAAGATGAGTCTGGAGTCCGTGCGCCAGTTCTTTGCCGAACACGCCCCTGAAATTGAAATTATCGAGCTGGCAGAAAGCACTGCAACGGTCGGAATGGCTGCGCGCGCCCATGGCGTGACGCCAGGAGAGATTGCGAAAACCCTGTCACTGAAAGTGAAAAACGACGTCGTGCTGATTGTGACACGCGGCGATGCCCGGCTGGACAATCGCAAGCTGAAAGCCGCGCTAGGCGCAAAAGCGCGGATGCTGAGCGTTGATGAGGTTATTAACTGGACCGGCCATCCGGTTGGCGGCGTCTGTCCGTTCGGTCTGGAGAATCCGCTGACCGTTTACTGTGATGTCTCACTGCGCAGTTTCGACGAAGTGTTACCCGCCGCTGGCGCTATCCACAGTGCCGTCCGCATCTCGCCACAGCAGATGGCTGAGCTGACCAACGCCCGCTGGATCGACGTGTGCGAAGCGATGTAATGCTTTGCATCTCTTGATCCAGCCCTGATGCTGCACACCTCCTGACAGCGTTTATCAGCCTTTGAGGGTCATTGCCGCATCATGCAAACCTATCAGGCGCGCCAGTAAGCGGGTGAGTTAATCGCCCATCTCAGTCAGCCGCTTAAAGGCTTCTTCGATGATCGACAACAGCATCGTGTTATCGACGCGGTGCAGCACATGAACCCATGCGCCGCAGTGCTCAGGTACGCCGACAGCAAGCCGTAGCGGCTGACGATAACGCCAGCTTTTACCGCGCGTTGCACCGGGACGTAGCTCGATATCGACACGGTAATCGATGCCAGACGCGACCCGCTGGTTCAGCAGCCAGGCCACAACCAGTGCATCGTGGATCCAGCATCCCGCCAGTTGACGCGTTTCCATGGAATAGTTGATCCATGGACGCAGCGTGTCTCGCACAAAATCGGCCAGCGGATGATCGACAGCAGTAAGACGGGTGAGATCCTGCTGGGTCAGCAGCGTCTGCGTGGTGACATCCATTGGCACCAGCGTCACGGCGGCACCGCTGTGCAATACCTGATGCGCAGCCTCCGGATCCAGGCCAAAATTGGTGTCTTTGATATAATCATCCAGCGTAAACACGCCACCCATGATGACAATTTCTGCCACAGAGTCTGCCATCGCAGGATAGCGCTGCATTGCCAGCGCCACATTCGTCAGCGGGCCAATCGCCACCAGGGTAATTTCGCCCGGATTGTCGCAAATCAGTTTGCCCATCGCGTCAGCAGCATCAAACGCATCCGCTGCAACATCTGCTGGTTGACGCACGCCCTTCCACAGCTCACTCAGCGCAAGCTGATTGACCCGATTATCCAGCGTTTCACGCCACGGCGCAGGATCTTCCTGTAACGCCTGCGTCGCACCCTGGATGACCGGAACAGACGATCCCAGCCGGACAATCAGATCTTTGGCGACGCGCGCGCCCACGTCGCTGGGTGTATTGCCCGCCACGGTAGTGATTAATTCCAGCGACAGTGCAGGTGAAGCTAATGCCAGCGCAATCGCCAGCCCATCATCGGTGTTGGCACCCGCGATACCGTTGCCGGGATCGCAATCAATAATGATTCTTTTCATATTTTTATACGTTAACTCTGACTTTGCGGCTGGCAACCGCAGGATTCACCGATTTCAAGATAGTGTGGAAACTCCTTCAATTGCGCTTCGCTCTCGCCCTCTTTCAGCATCTGAATCGCAGAGCGGGCCATGTCACGCAGTGGCTGGCGCACAGTCGTTAATTTCGGGACATGAAATGACGAGTGATTGGTTCCGTTAAAGCAGACCAGCGCCACATCCTGCGGCACCCGAATCTGATGTTCGGAAAAGGCGCGAAGCGCACCAATCGCCTGACCTTCGTTACTGGTAAACAGTGCACGCGGCACACAACCCCGCGCGATCATAGCCTGCGCTGCCTCGTAGCCACCCTGAGGGGTGTAGCTGGCGGGAAACATCAGCGACTCATCAATGTGCAGGCCACGATCCTGCATTGCATCACGCCAGCCCTGGATGCGATCCTGTGCATTGAGCATATCGACCGGACCGCTGATAATGCCGACCTGCTGATAGCCGTGACTTAACAGATGCGCCGTTACCTGCCAGGCGGCCTGACGTTCATTCACCCGCAGCATGTTAACGCCCGGCTGTGGCTCAACCCGCTCCAGCATCACCAGCGGCGTACCGCTGGCTTTAATCAAATCAATGTAAGGATGGCGATCGACGCTGTTGTAAAACAGCCCATCCACCTGACGGTTAAGCAGTCCCTGAATTAACTCCAGTTCTCGCCTGCGGTCATCACCGGCATCTCCCAGCAGCATAACGTGACCGTGGTTCATCGACTCCTGCAGCAACATGTGCGCCATGGAGGCGACAAAAGGATTGCCGATATTAGGCACCACCAATCCAAAGGTCTTGGTATTACCGGATGCCAGTGCGCGTGCTGCGGCATTTGGCCGGTAACCCGTCGCTTTAATCGCTTCAAGTACCCGCTGACGGGTGGCCTCAGCGACCGGACGCGGCCCGTTGTTAATGACATAACTGACGACTGCCACTGAGGTGCCTGCCGCTTTCGCAACTTCTCTGCGGGTCACTTTTCCCGTTAATGACTTAGGCACATCATGTCCCTCCATAAAAACAGGCCGCTTTACACGGCCTGCTGGTTGTCGCTCTCTTCTGGCAGATGAGATCCTCAGGTACTGCTAGATGGCATCTTCAGGCAGATTCAGATTTCGCCCTCGCGTCTCAGGCGCGACAAAGGTAGTAAAGAATCCAATGGCGGCCATTGCCGAGAAATAGACTGCAATCGGCCACCAGTGACCGGTATAAGAAAGCATAGCAGCGGCAACAAGCGGTGCGGTGCCGCCGGACAAAATCGAGCCCAGTTCTTTAGCCACCGCCATTTTGGTATAGCGATGATGAACACCGAACATCTCGACACCCCAGGCCGCCTGCACGCCAAAAATACCCAGTGACGCCAGCGCCATACCGACCACGATTACCGGAATCACCAGCATCGGTTCACGGGTATCCAGCAGCGTAAAAGCAGGCCAGGCGTAAAACATCAGCAACAGACAGAAAACGCGATACACGATCCGGCGACCAAAGCGGTCAGAGAGCCAGCCCGCTAAAGGAATGATCAGGAAGCCCAGCAGCGACGCGAGAAACACGGCGGTGGTCGGTACAGACTTATCCACCATCAGCACTTTTGCGACGTAACCCACGATGAAGCCCTGCGCCAGATAGGAAGGGCCGTTTTCGCCGATGCGCAGGCCAACCATGGTCCAGAAAGCGCGGGTACGCTGGAAGAAAGGCCGCTGATCGACCACCGACGCTGCCTTCATGCCAGCACGTTCCGCTTCCATCTCCGCTTTTCTGCGCTCAAACACCGGCGTTTCTCGCAAATGACGGCGAATCCACAGCGCAACCAGTGCAATCAGCGCACTGCTGAGGAAAGGAATGCGCCAGCCCCACTCCAGCAGGCTCTGCTGATCCATCTGCACCACCAGCAGCCAGACCAGCGAAGCCAGCAGCGTGCCACTATTGGAACCCAGCGCGATCACAGAAGAGACCAGTCCGCGGCGCTCTGTCGGCGCATATTCGCCCAGCATCACCGTGCCGCCCGATAACTCCGCACCCGCGCCGAATCCCTGTGTAAAGCGGAGCAGAACCAGGCAGGCAGGCGCCCATACGCCAATAGAGGCGTAGCCCGGGATTAAGCCGATAAAGGTTGTGGAAGCACCCATCAGAATAATGGTGGAGATCATGACGACCTTTCGGCCTTTGCGATCGCCGAGCCAGCCAAAAAACAACGCGCCGATGGGCCGGGCAACAAAGCCGACTGACCAGGTCGCGAAGCTGGAGAGCAGCGCCATGGCTGGGGTTGATTCGGGAAAGAAGACGTCGCCAAAGATGATACCGGCAGCCAGGCCATAGAGCGCGAAATCCGCGTACTCCATTGCCGTTCCGAGCCAGCATGAGAAAGTGGCGCGCCAGAAATCTTTGCGGCCTGAAGGGGTGTCAAACCGCTCATCGGCGGCTGAAGTGGATGACAGTGATGCCTGCTGCTTAACGGAATTGTGTGCCGTCATAACCCTATCCCTGAATGAGTATGCAGATCGATAAACGCCCGTCCATGGGTCGATTCCCTGATGAAAGCGGAATCCCCCGGTGACGACGTTCAGTGGGCGAACCATGATGAAAGGTTAAAGGATTCCCTGGTGTTGGAATCGTATTCATCGCCCCCTTTCGCCGGTGTATTTTTCACCGGTCGCTTAAACTGAGCGAATATAACTTAACAATCGATGGAGCCTACTGTGCATCGGGCACCGTGAGCAATCACTGGGGACTTAGTGTATCTACGCGCGTAGATAAATCAATAGATCCTGACGATATTTGTTAGAAAAACTTCATTATAACATTCCGTCATCACCCATTTTTTGCGCAAATTCAGCGAGTTAAACGCCTTCTTATTGCACAAAAAAAGTTACCAGCGCCTGTAAGTTATCTGATTCACTAATCATTAAGCACGATAAAAGGGGCAACGTTCCCTTCATCATTTTCAGTTATCGCACGCGCAGATTACCTGCAAATGACACTGGCTGTTTATTCTGAAAAATCACCGTAAACACAGGCAATGCGTTACCCTGACCAAAAGGCCGGACAGAGATACGATGAAAATTATTCTGATGCGACACGGTAAACCTGACCACCAGGCGGCGGGTCGCCAGAGTGTGCAGGCACTGGCTGACTGGTGCGAAGCGTACGATCTGTCACAGGTCAGTGACGGACCGCCGCCGCGCAGCATCGAAATTGCCCGTCAGGCTACGTTTATCGTCTGCAGTCCCCTGCCCCGCGCGCAATCCTCACTGAGCCAGCTCGGTCTGGAACCCCATGAGGTTGATGCGCTGTTCAGCGAAGTCGCCGTGCCGCTGGTGAAAACCGGTGAGGTACAATTACCGACCGTGTGCTGGCTGGCCCTGCTGCGGCTTTTGTGGTTTTGCGGTTATGCAGGCGACGCGGAGTCGCTGCAACATGCACGCAGCCGCGCTTCGGCGGCGGCAGAAAAACTGATCGATCATTCACAGCAAGGCACGGTACTGCTGCTGGGCCACGGCATCATGAACAAAATGATTGCGCGTGAGTTACGAAAACGCGGCTGGCAGGCAGAGAAGCATGCCAGCAGCCGGCACTGGAGCACTGCGATCTATCATCGTCCGTTTATCTGACCGAGCGGAAAATAGCCCAGTACCTCACAGCCCGTGCCAACACGCGGCGTGGCAATGACTTTACGCTGTGCCAGATCGATCACACTCAGCGTGCCATCATCCTGATTGGCAATCAGCAGCTGTTGCCTGTCGGGCGTGAAGCAGCCATCCATCGGCATGTTACCCACGCTGATATCGCCCAGCGGATTCAGCAGATCGTCAAACAGTGTCACCCGCGGTTCCTGATCCCCTATTGCCACCAGCTGTTCGCCATCGGCGCTGAAGCGAACCACCTGACAAGGCTGCTGATGACCCGGCAACGTAATGCGCTGGCGAATACGGTGGCTCTGCCGATCGATCAGATAGAGCAGCGGCGCGTCAGCGGCACTGGCGACCAGATAAGGGTGCTTCGGTGATGCGGCAATGCCCGCAATCGGGCCAGGAAGCAGGATGGTATCGATCACTCGTCCTTCCGCTTCACAGAGATCCACAACGGTGATGGTCGCATCCTCTTCGTTATCCGTGAACAGCTTGCGGCCGCTGGGTGACAGCGTCAGGCGATGCGCATTGTGAGAAGGAATCGGGATAATTTTTTCTACTTTGTCAGTCTGCGGATCGATCACCGCCACGGCGGCACTCTGCTCACAGCAGAGATAGACTTTGCCATCGCGCCCCAGCTGTCCGCTGTGGGGTGCCCGCAGCGGCGACAGATCGATAAAGCCACTGATCTCGCGACGCTGTAAATCAATGACCGCCACTTTATGACCCGGATGCGGGTTATTATCATGAACGCCGTCGCCATAAATAGGCACATAGGCCTTACCCCAGGGGACCAGCATCAGGAGTTCATGCGGCCGCGGTGGAAAAGCGTTCAGTTCCCGCTCGACCGCGAAGGTTTCCGGATTAAGAAACAGGACGCGATTACCCTGCTTATCGACCGCCAGTAAACCGTAAGCTTCACTCTGCATGCGCACTCCTTTCTCAGTAAGTTCTTCTTAAGCGTAGACAATCCTCTTCAGCCTGTCTGATGCTGCGGATTGATGAGCCGGGCTTACCCCACCTATTAAGTGCAATATTCACGACTGCGGTGACCAGGCCTTATGTCAGCCCGATAATAAAGCATGATATTAAGATATTCCTTAATTAAAGATTTCGTCATATTTAAATAAATGATTAACAGCGACAATATTATTATTTCGCTAAGGTGACCGGATTATTTCCGTATTATCCTAAAATCAAAAAAAGACATAGCTAATGGGTAAATAATGCTTTATTAAAAAGGTGCAGTGCAATTAAACAGCCGTGAGGAAACTTCCGCGCGCTAAACCACTGCGTCGCCACCAGGGAAAACCATTCATTCATTCCCGCACTCATCGGAATTGCAGCCAGTATGCAATGCCAGCCGTTGCCGCCGCACGCGGAACGGGCAGAGCCTGTACTGTGACGGGAAAATAAAAATAACAGGTGCACCATGACTTCACATCGCCAACGTCCAGCGCATAAAATCTGGCGTAACTGGAAAAGAATATCGTTCAGTAGCCAGATGTTATGGAATAAGAAACAGCAGAGACTCTGTCAGGCACCGGAATATGATCCGGGACAGGAAGATAATGTCGTATTGGTCTCGCAGCAGAAAGATCTGCCGGAGATTCCAAAAATTGTCTGGATGGTCTGGCATAACGATCACCTGCCCACCTCAATGGCGCTGAACATCAGTAAAATCCGGCGGGATAATCCCGATCACCAGGTGTATCTGATTACACAGCGCACGCTGTCGCAGTGGCTGCCCGAACTCAGCTTTATCTCTTCGGATCTGACGCTGGCACATAAAAGTGAAATTATCCGGCTTGAGCTGATTCACCGTTATGGTGGCATCGGCATCGACTGCAGCACCCTGCTGTTTGAGAACCTCGTCTGGGTGCATCGCGCGCACGAGGCACGGCCAATGGATCTCATCGGTTACTACCGCGAGCAGTCAACGATGAACCTGCTGGCGCCGGTTACTGAGAGCTGGTTTCTGGCCGCGCCACCGCAAAACCCGTTTATTCGCGAATGGCTGAAACAACTGGCGCCGGTTAAAAACGTCGGTATCCGCAACTATTTCCATGAACTGAAGAAGCGCGATGATTTTCCGCTGATTGTGCAGAATATTGATAATCCCTCGCGCCAGCTCCTGTCGCTGGCACAGCAGGTTGCAATGCGTGAATACCGGCGGGCCAATCTCTATCTGCGTAAAGGCGAAGCCAGCGCCTGGTACTATCAGCGTTTACATGCCGACAGCAGCAGCGCCTTTGCGCAGTCCGTGATGTTTCATCAGCGGCCACAGACGCCACCGCCGATTATCAAATTAACCGGCAACGAGCGACTGCATCTCGACTTCAATCTGCGGCTGGGTTTGTATAACCGCAGCAGTTTGATCGGCGAGATGATGCAGACCACGCCACCTGCGCTGGCATTGCCCTCAGCAGTCAAAGCGCGCGCGTAGCCACTGCGTGAACGTGGTGACCGCGCGGGGGACCTGCGCCGCCCAGGGCCGGACGATCCACAGGCGGGCGGCAAAGGCCTCAACAGGCTGCCACGCCGGCAGCACCTGCCGCAATGTACCGGCTGCCAGCGCCTCACGGGCGCTGAAATCGGGCAGCATCGCAATCCCCAGTCCCTGCAGCGCCGCATCGCGTATTGACTCGCTGTTGTTGGTGGCAAAGCTGCCCTGAATCCGCACCTGCACCTGTTCGCTATCCGTTGTCGTCTCAAACCGCCAGCGCGGTGACTCGATGCCACGTGGGTAGTAAAGACAGTTGTGCTGTTTCAGATCCTGTGGCGACTGCGGTACACCCTGCAGGCTGAGATAGGCGGGTGAGGCCACCAGCAACGTCCGGGTATCGCATAGCGGCAACGCGACATGGGTTTCCGGTAGCGTGTCACTGTGTCGAATCGCCAGATCAAAGCCTTCGCTGCTCAGTGACACGATGCGGTCGGTCACATCCAGCTGCAGACGCACCTGCGGATAGTCACGCAGAAACTCGCCAATGATTGGCACCAGTTGCTGACGGGCAAACGCCACTGGCGCGGTCATCCGCACCAGACCCCGCACAGGTCCGGCGGTATCCCTCACGCTGAAAAAACTCTGCTCGATGCGGGAAAACGGTTCGCGGAGGTCCTCCACCAGCTTCTCGCCTGCTGACGTCAGTCGCACACTGCGCGTGGTGCGCTGTACCAGCAACACACCCGCCATCTCTTCCAGCTCTTTGATTTTCTGACTCATCGCCGCTTTGCTGACATCGAGCCGCTCTGCCGCGCGGGTAAAACTGCCCTGCTCTGCCAGTACGGTCAGCCAGTGCAGATGATCCCACAGCGCATCCGTTTTCATCTCTTTCATTGTGATTGTTCACTATAGTGAATAATCATTTCAGGCTACGCGCTTTTTCCCGCCGGATAAAGCGGTCACCATAGCGTTATTAATCATGATGAGGAATTCGCTATGCCACTGCTGCAATTTGATGTTATTCAGGGTCGTTCAGAATCCGAACTTCGTACACTACTGGATGCAGCACACCGCGCTGTGCTTACGGCCTTTAACGTGCCTGAACGCGATCGCTACCAGATTGTTCAGGAAAACAAGCGCTATCAGATGGTGTTTCAGGATACCGGACTGGGATTTACACGCAGCGATAATCTGGTGATGGTGCGGGTCTATACCAGCCCACGCAGCAGCGAACAGAAACAGCATTTTATGGCGGAGCTGGCACGTGAGCTGCGCGAACATTGTGGTGTGCAGGGCAACGATTTAATGATCAGCTTTATCACCAACGACAAAGGTGACTGGAGTTTTGCCGACGGCGAAGCACAATATCTCACCGGCAAACTCTGAAAAACGTCCTGACCTCTGCTCTGCCGACGGTGCGCGCCAGCCACCGTCACGCCTGATAACCTCCCTTCTGGAATGACAATTAACCAATCTGCTCTCCACCGCACAATTCGGGCCGGATATGTTGCAGCCGGATGACAGCCAATATAGATTGTCGAAAAACCATCCCCCGAAGATGGCTGGTTGCGTGAAGCCTCGCGTAACCCTGAAAAGAGGATTTCCCATTGTCCGAATTGGTGTCCGTCGCCTTGTTTCTGGCCGCTATTGCCATTTATTCCTGTAAAGCCGGGCGTAACAAATTCTGGTTTATTGTTGTTCTGATTCTGCTGGTGCTTTTCGTTGTGCTGAACGCCACCCTTTATGCCAGCAACTATTTTACGGGTGACGGCATCAACGATGCGGTGCTGTATACCCTGACCAATAGCCTGACCGGCGCGGGCGTCAGTAAATATGTGGTGCCGGCGATTGGCCTGATCATCGTACTGTTTCTGCTGTTCTGCCTGCTGTCGTGGATTCTGCGTCGGCGTAAGCGTCCCCATCACATGGGCTGGTCGCTGCTTGCGGCTGTCTGCGCGCTCGGCTCCGTGCAGACCACCCCGGCTTTTCGCCAGGTCGCGACGCTGATTGTGTCGCATACCCAACTGGCGGATTCTGACTTCGACAACTTCTACAGAGTGCCGCGTAATCGCATTGAGCAGCCGCACCTCAACGTGGTTTACATCTATGGTGAAAGCTTAGAGCGCACCTATTTTAACCCCATCGCTTTTCCTGGCTTAGCGCCGGAGCTAAGCCGGCAGAAAGAGCAGAGCATCGACTTCAGCGAAACCGAACAGCTGCCTGGCACCGATTACACTATCGCGGGCATGGTTGCCTCACAGTGTGGCATTCCACTGTTTGCGCCGTTTGATGGCAATGCGTCGGCGTCACTCTCCAGTTTCTATCCCCAGAACGTCTGTCTGGGCGACATCCTGAAAAACTCCGGCTACCAGAACTGGTTTATTCAGGGCGCCGATCTGCGCTTTGCCGGTAAAGATATCTTCCTGAAATCGCACGGTTTCGATCCCGAAAACCTGTATGGTTCGCAGGAACTGAAAAGCCGCGTTGCCGATCCCACCTACCGCAATAACTGGGGTTATTACGACGACACCGTGCTGGATGAAGTCTTTGAGAAATATCAGGAACTCTCACAGGCCGGTAAACCTTTTGCGCTGTTTACCCTGACCGTCGACACCCATCATCCTGACGGGTTTATCTCGCGCAGCTGCGATCGCCGGAGTTACAGCATTGAGGGCAAACCAAACCAGTCATTCAGTGCAGTCGCCTGTTCGCAGGAGCATGTTGCGCGTCTGATTTCGCGCATACAGGCATCACCGTGGTTCAAAAATACCGTGATTGTGGTGAGTTCCGATCATCTGGCGATGAACAACACGGCGCATGCATGGCTGGTTAAACAGCCTCGTCGCAATCTGTTCATGGTGATTCGCGGCGATAAACCGCAGGCGGAGCTGATGGAGGCGAGGCGCAGCACGCTGGATAATGGCGCCACGCTGCTGGATATTCTTGGTGGTGACAATGCGATTGGTCTGGGCCGCAGCAGCCTCTCCTCGATTTCGCTCTCCACCCAGTTCGACGATATGAAAAGTAAGGTGACGAGCTGGAAACCCGACATCATCCAGTTGTGGAACTTCCCGAAAAAAATAGACGACTTCACGGTGGATCAGGCGAAGAATACATTCAGCTTCTCAGGTACCACCTTTAAATTGCCGATTCTGTTCCGTATCAGTGACAAGCATGTAGAGCCGATGCCGGAAGGAGAATATTCGGCTCCGCTGCGCTATCAGCTGGCCGATTTTGCCGCCGCTGATAAATTCCTCTGGGTCGATCGCTGTTTTAAAATGGCGCGGCTCTGGCAGCCTTCGCTGGCCCTCTCCAGCGATCTCTGTGTCGCAATGGGGCAGCTCGGTGGCACGCCGTCGGTGACGCACGTCGATAAAGCGCAGTGGAAAGGCAACGTGAAGTTCCCGGACGGCGCCGTCAGCGATGCGCGTTACCAGCAGAACCTGGCGCAGCTTCGTATTGAAGATAACAATATTCGCTACATCGCCGACAGCTTCCGGCTCGACGTGCCCGGCGCACCGGAGAGTGTTAAAAGCTTTAGCGGCATCTCACGACCAGAAATCTGGGGACGCTGGTCTAACGCCAATCTCGCACCAGAAGTGCATATCGACTATGTCGATGCGCTGCCCGCAAAGTTCGATCTGGTGATCACCGCGCGCGCATATGGCCCCAATGCACACCGCGCCATTCCGGTTCGGGTCGGCGACCAGCAGCAGTTGCTGTCGCTGGGTGAAGAGATATCGACGCATACCCTGCATTTTGACAATCCAACTGCCAGCCATCGTCTGGTGATTGCACCACCGGAGCCACAACTGAGTAACACCGGCAATATCACCGGTCAGGATCCGCGCAAATTAGGCATTGGTATGGTTGAAATTAAAATCGTACCACAGTCATAACGCCCGTTTTTCTGGTCACGCCTCTGCGGATTACCGCAGAGGCCCATCACCTCAAATCCTGTCTGACTTAACCGGGTCAGCTCCCTGCTCAGGGCCTGTCGCGCAGCGCTTCCAGCTTCTCGCGCTGCTGACCGTCGGCGGTAAAGTTATCCGCGGCCAGCCAGCGCTGCATCCCCTTTTTCACCTGTGGCCATTCGCTGTCGATAATCGAGAACCAGCTGGTGTCACGCGAACGCCCTTTATAGACGATGGCCTGACGGAACTCGCCTTCAAAACGGAAACCAAGCCTTGCCGCCGCTTTTCGTGAAGGGGCATTACAGCTGTCGCACTTCCATTCATAACGGCGATAACCCAGCGTTTCAAACGCGTAACGCATTAGCAAAAAGTGCGCTTCCGTTGCCATGCGGGTCTGCTTCAGCAGCGGCGAAAAGGTGACATGCCCGACCTCCATCACGCCATGTTCAGGCTGAATGCGCATTAACGACAGGGTGCCCACTGCCTGCTCTGTAGCGAGATCGATCACAGCGAAATGCAGCGGGTCGCGGCTGGGCTCCAGTTGCTTTGCATAATTCTGAAATGCCTGCCTGTCACTAAACGGCCCCATAAACAGATAAGTCCAGTCACGCTCATCCTCCGCCAGCGACCACGCCTCAAACAGGGCATCGCTATGTCGTGCCACGCTGTAAGGCTCCAGCCGACACGCCTGGCCAGTGAAACTCTGATGCTTCGGCAATGGACGGGTTTGCCAGTCTGGTAAAGGCTGACCGTATTGATTCAGGTGTTGTGACATATCGCCTCCCGGCTGCAGATAATAGCCGCAGATTGCCACTATCCTGGTGGGTTAAAAAGGTCCACTATCATGAAGAATGATAGATCCACGAGAAGAGACAATGAAATCGGTGATCCCGCCATTACTGCTGGCTCCCTTACGATCGGCAGCCGGTACGACGCTGCAACAGCAACTCTATCAGCGGATAAAACAGGGCATTCTGCAAGGCCAGCTGGCTGCCGGCACGGTGTTACCGGCGACACGGCAGCTGGCACATGAGCTGCAGGTTTCGCGGAATACCGTGCTGAACGTCTGGACACAGCTGCAGGCAGAGGGCTATCTGATGAGCGATCGGCAAGGCAGCCGCATCAGCTCACTGGCTTTGCCGGCCCGGCAGGCGGATGACGACACGTTAGCCAGCTGGCCGCTGGCAAAACGGATTGATGCCTTTCACCCAGGTCAGTGGATCGACACCGGCTCATTGCCCCTGCGTCCTGGCATACCTGCCCTGAACCATTTCCCGATGGCGGCATGGCGCCGGGCGCTTAGTCAGGTCATGAGCCACACGCCGCCGCATCTGCTCGGTTATGGCGATCCGTTTGGCGAAGCAGAATTGCGTTCCGTACTGGCGCAGCAGTTGCGTATCACGCGCGGTGTACGTTGTGATGCCGGACAGATCGTGATTACTGAAGGCGTGCAGCAGGCGCTTGCGCTGTGTGTCACCCTGCTGAGTAATCCGGGCGATCAGGGCTGGATTGAAGAGCCGGGCTACCGCAATGCCAAAGCGGCTCTGCAGGCCGGGCAGCTTAACCTTGTCCCGATCCCCACCGATGAACAGGGAATGGCGCCCGAGCCGGAACACTGGACTGCGGCACCACCCCGCCTGATTTATACGACGCCTACTCATCAGTATCCTACCGGCGTAGTGATGAGCGCGGCCCGGCGTCTGGCGCTGATTGCCGCCGCCCGGCAGCACCAGGCGTGGATTATTGAAGATGATTATGATGGCGACTTCCATTACCACGGTGAGCCCATTATGGCGATGCAGGGCATGACAGATAATGCCCCGGTTATCTACCTCGGCTCATTCAGCAAGACCCTGTTCCCTGCGCTGCGTATCGGTTTTATGGTGCTGCCCGCGCCGCTGGTCAAGCGTCTTCGACCGGCACTGCATCAGATCCTGCGCGGCGGAAACCGTCTGGAGCAGCAGGCGCTGACCCGTTTTATTCTCAATGGTGATTATCGTCGCCATCTGGGCAAAATGCGTCGTCTCTATCGTCAGCGACAGGCACTGCTGCGAACCGGACTACAGCGCGCTGCGGGTCAGGCGATTTCGTTGCTGGGCGGTAACAGCGGTATGCATCTGGTGCTGCCACTCGAGCCTCATCGGGATGACGTCGCCATTACCCGCAAGCTGCACCAGGCTGGCTACGCGCCTGGTGCTCTTTCGACTTTCTATCTGACTGAACCGGTGCAGCAGGGGCTGGTTATTGGATACGGTAACTGTAGCGACACACAGATTACCGCAGCCACAGGCCAGCTAAGTCGATTACTTGGCTGGCCCGGCTAACGTGATCATTTCGCGCTGATGAGGCTGGCCGGTGCGGCAATCGACTGGCGAATCATCAGACGGGCATCAAAGCGCGGCATCGGCCCGACGGCTTCGCCGCGTATCTCTGCAATCAGGCGTCGTGCCGCTTCACGGCCCATCTCATAGACTGGCTGCGCCACCACCGTCAGCGGCGGGGTGACAATCTCACTCCACGGAAAATTGTCATACATAACAAATGAGAGATCGGCAGGGATTCGCAGTCCGCGCTGCGTCACTTCACGCAGCAGCCACATCGCGACCACGCTGTCAGAGGCCACCAGCGCCGTGGGCGGCTGCGGACGCTGCCACAGCTCGGCCACGATACGGGCGATTTCCACTTCATCCAGCGCGTTCACTTTCACCAGCGTCGGATCAAATTCCACACCCGCGGCGGCAAAGGCCTGCATCATGCCGCCGACGCGCTGGGCGACTGGCGTCAGGCCAAAATCGCCTGGCGTGCTGTAGTCGGTTGCCAATGCCATGCTGGTGATATAGGCGATATAACGGTGGCCTGCCTCCAGTAACCGGGCGGTGGCGTCTGCGGCGACATCAGTAAATTCGCAGCAGATCGCCTCTACTTTAAGGCCATTCACAGCGCGATCAAACAATTTCACTGCTCTGCCCTCCTCCAGAACCTGAGTCAGGTGACTGTTGAGATGGTGCTCTGAACAGCAGGGCGCAACGATAATGCCGTCAACCCGCTTTTCCAGCATCACCCGCACCGCATCCTGCTCAGCCTGCAGCTTTTCATCGCTGTTACTGAGCAGCAGATGGTAACCGGCCGTGCGCGCCACATCGGCCATGCCGCGCAGCGCCAGGCCAAAGTGGGGATTTTCGATATCGCCGACAATCACTCCAATGGTATTGGAACGTCCTGTGTTCATGCTGCGGGCCAGAGCATTCAGACGGTAGCCCAGCGCGGTGGCGGCGCTGTTGACCCGCTCCTGCACTTCATCACTGACTGCCCCATAGCCTCCCAGCGCGCGCGCCGCCTGAGCTTTAGAGACTTTTGCTGCGCGTGCCACATCCGCCACGGTAGGCGCTTTCGATTGCCGTTTCTGACTCGTCATAATTATTTTGAATCACAGGTTGATGACAGGAATATTGACGCCGAAAAAAGGCTGTGCTTAAACTCATTGTAACCCCTTGAGACCGGTCTCACAATGCCCATGTCTTAAGGTGCCACCTGTGTTGAGACCGGTCTCAATTATAATCGCTGGCTCAACAGTCTCTGATGTTTAAACCTGCAAAAACGGATGAGCTATGAAATCGCAAACCCCCCGGGGCAAACTGCTGGGCACACTGCTCGCACTCTGTCCACTTTCGTTCTGTACGCTGGCTGCCAGCGATAACAATCCTTATGGGCTGATCGAACCCGACCAGCTACGCATCGCCAGCGTCGGCGACTCCAAACCCTATACCTTCACGGATGCCAGCGGTCAGTTCACCGGCTTCGACGTCGAATTCTTCAGAAATGTCGCCCACCGAATCGGAATCGATAAGGTCGATTTTATTGGTCAAGACTTCTCGGCGATTATGCCAGCAGTGGCCAATGGTCAGTATGACGCGGCGGTGGCGGCTATCGGCATCACCCCGGCGCGGGAAAAGACGGTCGACTTTTCAACCGGCTATCTGGCGGGATTTCTCACCGTTCTCACCCGCGCTGACAGCGGCGTGAAGAATGTCGCCGGCCTGGCGAAACACCGGCTTGGCGTCGTTCAGGGCACGCTGCAGGAGAGCTATGCCGTCGAACACTTCACCCAGACCGATCTTGTCCGCTTCCCGGATAACAACAGCGCCGTTTCCGCACTCAACAACGGCACGTTAGACGCCATCTTCCTCGACTATGAGGCGGCAAAAAGCTATGCCGAACGCTTCAGGCTGGTCTCTGCCGCCGACATCCCCTCGTTTGATGCACCGGCCGGCATTGCCATTGCCAAAGGCAAGCCCGCCTTCAAGGCCGCACTGGACAAGGCCATCAAAGCCGCCATGCAGGATGGCACCTGGCAACGGCTCTATGAGAAATGGTTTCCCGGATCGCCGATGCCAAAACAGTATCTGCCTGGCGGCCAGTAAAGAGGCGGACGTTCGCGTCCTGAGTTAACCGGGGGAACCCCCGCCCTGCATGGAGACGGCGATGGACTTGCTCACCATTCTTTCCCGCACCTTCTTTGATTTTCCATCAATGATGGAAGTGCTGCCGCAGATGCTGGCCACCGGACTGGTCAACACGGTGATTATCTCGCTGGCGGCAACGCTGCTCGGCACGCTGTTTGGTCTTCTGCTGGCGCTGATGGGCATCTCGCCTTCACGCTGGCTGCGACTGCCTGCCCGGCTCTATACCGATCTGTTTCGAGGTCTGCCCTCTATTCTAACTATTCTTCTGATTGGTCAGGGCCTGGCGCGATTCAGCTATCAGCTGTTCGGTCCGACACCCTACCCACTGGGGATCTTCGCGCTTAGCATGATCGCCAGCGCCTATATGGGCGAGATTTTCCGCGCCGGTATTCAGAGTGTTGAACGCGGCCAGATGGAAGCCTGCCGCGCGCTGGGGATGAGTTATGGACGGGCAATGCGACTGGTGGTGATCCCGCAGGGGATCCGCCGCGTGCTGCCCGCCATCGTTAACCAGTTTATCGCCATCATCAAAGATTCCTCGCTGGTCTATCTACTGGGCCTGATGACCCAGCAGCGCGAGCTGTTCCGCGTGGGTCAGGATGCGGCGGTACTCACCGGCAATCTCTCGCCCCTGATGCTGGCCGGACTGTTCTATCTGATCATCACCGTACCGCTGACGCACATGGTCAACTATGTCGATGTGCGTTATCGCACTGGTCGCCGTCGCCTGACGGTTCCGCAAAGCGGCTTAAAAGAGGTGGATGAAGTCAGGCCGCCCAGCGGCGCACTGATCACGCATCCCCGCATCGGAGGCAACCATGAATAACCTGAGCAGCACAACGGACGCGACCTGGCACGGTGCCAGCCTGGAGCTGCGCGAGCTGACGCTGGCCTATGGCCCGATTGAGGTGCTGCGTAAGGTCTCGCTGCGGGTTGCGCCTGGCAGCACCACCTGCATCATCGGGCCATCCGGCTCAGGTAAATCGACACTGCTGCGCGGCATCAACCGACTGCATGAGCCGCAATCGGGAGATGTCCTGCTGGCTGACCGATCCGTGCTGCACGACAAGCCCGATACGCTGCGGCTGCGGATTGGCATGGTGTTTCAACACTTCAATCTCTTCCCCGATCACAGCGCGCTGGAGAACGTGGCGCTGGCCCCGTGGCGGGTCAAAGGCCTGCCCAAAGCGCAGGCGATGGCGATAGCGCGTCAGCGGCTGGAAGAGGTCGGGCTGGGTCAGCGCGCAGACCACCGGCCACGCGATCTCTCCGGCGGCCAGCAGCAGCGTGTCGCGATTGCCCGTGCGCTGGCGATGGATCCCGAAGTCATGCTGTTTGACGAGGCGACCTCCGCGCTCGATCCCGAACTGGTGAAAGGTGTCCTGACGCTGATGGCGGATCTCTGTCGTCGCGGCATGACGATGGTAGTGGTGACACATGAAATGGGCTTTGCGCGCAAAGTGGCGGATCAGGTGGTGTTTATGGATGAAGGCGAGATTGTTGAAGCCGGGCCGCCGGGCGCCATTTTTGATGCACCGCAGTCACCGCGTCTGCAACGTTTTCTCTCTGAAGTGCTGTAACTGAGTAAGGAACCTGATAATGGCAGTAAAAACTGAAATGAACGTGGTGGTACTGGGTGGTGGCGTCATCGGTGTGTCGACGGCGCTGGAGCTGACAAAACGCGGTGCCACCGTCACACTGGTGACCGAAGCCGCGCTCTGTTCCGGGGCATCGGGACGCTCGCTGTCGTGGCTTAACTCGGCGGGTGAACGCTCCTTGCCCTATCACGCGCTGCGTATGGCGGGCATTGATCGCTATCGCACCTTATTTGCTCAGCATCCTGACCTCGACTGGCTGCGTTTTGATGGCGGGGTCTGTTGGTTTAGCGACGATGAGGCCGGAACGCAGGCGCGGCATGCCTATGAAAAAGCACACGGCTACGACTCACAGCTAATAACCGCGGATACCGTGGCGCAGGCAGATGCGACGATCGATCCCGATGCGCTGCCGTCACAGGCGATATTCAATCCCGGTGAAGGCTGGGTCAGCCTGCCACACCTGACCGATTATCTGGTGAATCAGTTCCGGGCGCGCGGGGGTGAAGTGATAGAGCACGCCGGTAAAACCAGTGTGATCACCGGGCATGGCCGTGCCTGCGGCATCCGCAATGATCTGGGAGAACTGCGGGCTGATGCGGTGGTAGTCGCCTGCGGCCCCTGGACACCGGATGTGGTTGCACCACTGGGCGTATCGATCCCCAACGGATCGCCCGTCTCAATGCTGGTGATCACTGAACCAAGCCAACATGAACTCAAAGCGGTGCTGAACACGCCACGCGCCGCTATCCGGCCCAACCCTGGCAACCGTTACGCTCTGGATCATGACTGGTATGAGGAAGATATCCAGCCACTGGCCGGAGGCGATTACCATATTGATAAGCAGGTGGTGGCGAAGCTGGCGGACGAAGCGAGCAGGCTATTACGTGGCAGCGAGTCGCTCAGCGTCCAGAGCTGGAAAATTGGCCTGAAGCCGATTCCCGGTGATGGCGATCCGGTGCTGGGCCAACTGCAGAAGGTGCCGGGCTGTTTTGTCGCGTTCACGCATTCGGGCGCAACGCTGGCGCTGATTGTCGGAGAATTACTGGCGGAAGAGATCGTAAGCGGTGAGAAGCATCCGATGCTGGCGAGCTTTGGTGCGGAGCGTTTCAGCTAAAAAAAGCCGGTCATTGCGACCGGCTGATTTTATTTAGCCACGGAAGAAGATATCGCCTGATTTACCCATGACGATTTTGCCGGTGTCATTGGTAATAAGAATGTAGTTGGCGTTGATATAGGCCCAGTGGGTATTTGCCTGCGGGGCGGGCAGATTACGCTTTTGCCACTCGGTGATGGTGTACGTTTTATCGGTGTACTTCTCTGGCACGATGTCACCGATTTTGTACTCTTTGTAGTCGATGATGATGGTGCTGAGTTCGTAATTAGGGCGTGCGCCGTTGGACGGTGCCGGAGAAGTCGGCGTCGTCGGCGTAATGCCATCATTAGATTGTGAGCTGGTCTGTGGCTGGTTTTGTGCGGCACCAGCGTCCGGCTGAACGCTGCCCGTATCAGGCGTAGCGGGCTGGGCACCCGGGTTTGCAGGCTGAATCTGCGGTGGTGGCGGAACGCTATCCGTTGCTTCGCCAGCAGCCTGTACAGCGGGGATCAGGCTCAGTGAGCCAACCAGTAATCCCATTGATAAAAGTACACGTTGAGTCCTGCGCATAATGATTTCCACGTTGAATTTTGACAGTCAGGCTAAAATTTATCGCACTTCAGTTCCGGTACGCTAATGCTATGTGTAAGGCAAAACAGCGCGATTCACTTTACTGCGCACAGCTCAGGTAACGGATCACTGTACGACCACTTTATCCTGAGTTGCCAAATCGACCAACAACGCAATGCCTAAATAGTTGCTCCAGTTAAAGCCGTTCTGCAGCACCACGATCGCATTGCCGTTACGTTTATCGTAGCCGATAAAACTGGCGTAACCGCCGATATACCCCACCTGATAGGTGATCTGCTGACCTTCAATCGTGTCGGTAACCCAGGCGATGTTCTGCGCCTGCGTCCCCTGCTGATACCATGCGCAGTTCACCGCCATAAACGCCCGACCCCGCGCCGTATCATCGGTGGCATCAAGATGTGCGCGCAAATAAGCACTCAGGTCACGCGCATTACTGTAGAGACTGGCCGCCGCCACCATATTGCCGCGAAAATGCCAGTCGGGCGTCAGCGAGCCACGGCGGATAAATTTTGGCTGATCGCCTGCATGGCCCAGCGCACGCAGCGGATAGCCTGGCAGCGTTTCCGGGACAAAACTGCTTTGACTCATCTTTAGCGGGGTAAAGATAAGCTGTGACGCCAGCGTCTGAATCTCCTGATGAAAACGGGTGCGTATGATAAAACCGAGCAGCGCATAGCCGAGATTGGAGTAGTGTGGCATGCGTACCGCAGGTGCAGAGAAGTCCGCCAGATAAGTCAGCAGTCTGTCACTGTCGAGATTGCCATAGAAATTCTCGCCAGTGCCCAGATAACCCACGAACTGCAACAGCATCGGCAGGTCCATATCCTGACGCGGCAGGCCTGAGGTATGCGTCACCAGTTGCAGCAGGGTGATGCGCTGCGCATCAGCACTAAGATGAACCTCTTTCGGTAGCAGGTCGGCCAGCGTATCACTCCAGCGCAGCTTACCCTGTTCAACCAGCTGGATAATCACTTCAGCCGTCACGCCTTTACTCAGCGAGCCCAGCGCAAACAGGGTATCGGGCGTGATCGGATAGCGATGCGCCCCATCAGTAACGCCAAACGGGTAATAGCGGGTCGGGCCGCCGTGATGAATAACGGCAATGCTGATGCCGGGAACCTGCTTCTGCTGCATGTAGTGATGCACGATGTCATCGACATTTTCGTGAAAGGTGGCGTGCGTCAGATAAACGCGGTCGCCTACCGGCGCGGAGGTTTGCGACAGGGTTCCACAGCCCGCCAGCAGGAAGATCATGACGGGCATAAATCGCATTATGACTCTGCCGATCCCGTGGCTGCTATCGGCCAGCCGTGCGAGATATACAGCTAAAGCCTGGCTGCCGGAAAATCCATTTTTCATTTAATAATCATCAGGTTAATTTTATTTACTACGCAGCAGCCTCTCTGCAGCGCAAAAATGTACCACAAAGTGCAGCAGGCTATCGCCTGCATAATGGGGTCAAAATGGTGTTAAACGCGGTTTAACCTCATGCCAGCGCCGGACAGGGTTAGCTGTGTTGAACGCCCACAAGGGTGTACACTGCTGCGGTTTTAAGGCTCAACGCCGCGCTGAAATTTTCACATGCCCGGGAGGCAACCGCATGAAAGAAGGCCCACTGTCCGAGAAAGAGCTGCAATGGCTGGAAGATATGCTGGAAAAATATGGCAGCGAAGCGTCGATTATTGATGTCTCCGAGCTGGATGGTCTGCTGACTGCCGTTCTCTCCGGCCCCACTACCGTTGAACCCAGCCAGTGGCTGGTGGCCCTTTGGGGCGGCGAGAAGCAGATTCCAAAATGGAGCAACGAGCGTGAAATGACGCGCTTTATGTCGCTGTGCTTCCAGCATATGAATGATGTGGCTGATCGTTTATCTGAGTTCCCGGAGCAGTTTGAACCGCTGTTTGGCATCCGCGAGATGGAAGGTCTGGAATTTACCGTGGTGGAAGAGTGGTGCTTCGGTTACATGCGCGGTGTCGCGCTGACCGACTGGTCTGCCCTGCCTGCGGATCTGCAGCCTGCGCTGGACGCTATCGCTCTGCACGGCGTGGAAGAGAATCTCGAAAAGATCGACGCCATGACGCCAGACGAAATGGAAGCCAGCATTGAGGCGATCCGCCCTGCCGCCCTGGCGCTGCACGATCACTGGATCTCTCAGCCGGAAGCGATTCCCGTGCCTCAGAAACCGGTCGCGGCAGAGAAACTGCCTGGCCGCAACGATCCCTGCCCGTGCGGCAGCGGCAAAAAATATAAGCAGTGCTGTCTCCATTGATTGACTGCTTAGCCTCACGATCTGCCGGGCGGCTATTTGGCCCGGCATGCTTCTCTCACGATCCACGACAGTTTGACCTGCATCACTCTACCCATCTTCTTACCTGAATAGACTGCTCACGACTTGAACAGCTTCACGCTTATCGCTAAGGTAAGCGCGATTTTACCCGTCAGGAATAACCATGATCACCATCGCGCTGATTGACGATCACCTCATCGTCCGCTCCGGCTTTGCCCAGCTGCTGAGCCTGGAATCTGATTTCCAGGTGGTGGCGGAATTTGGTTCTGGCCGTGAGGCACTGGCAGGTTTACCGGGCTGTGGCGTTCAGGTCTGTATTTGCGATATTTCGATGCCAGATCTCTCCGGGCTGGCGCTGCTGAGCAAGCTGCCGGCGGGCCTGGCCACCATCATGCTTTCAGTCCATGACAGTCCGGCTCTGGTGGAACAGGCACTTAATGCCGGTGCGCGCGGATTTCTCTCTAAACGCTGTCGTCCCGATGAGCTGATCGCGGCGGTGCGCACGGTCTCCACAGGCGGCTGTTATCTGACGCCAGAGATTGCGATCAAGCTGGCCGCTGGTCGGCAGGACCCGCTTACCCGACGTGAACGTCAGGTGGCAGAAAAACTCTCACAGGGCATGGCGGTTAAGGAAATTGCCGTTGAGCTGGCGCTGTCACCGAAAACCGTACATGTTCATCGCGCGAATCTGATGGAGAAGCTCGGCGTCAGCAATGATGTGGAGCTGGCGCGCCGCATGTTTGATGGCTGGCAATGAGTCCTTTTGTTTCGCGGCTGATCTCCGTTGTCGCCAGCTTTTTTATCTTTTCGGCGGCCTGGTTCTGCCTGTGGAGTATCAGCCTGCATCTGGTGGAACGCCCGGAACTGGCGGTGCTGCTATTCCCGTTTGGCCTGCGTCTGGGGCTGATGCTGCAATGTCCACGCGCTTACTGGCCGGTGCTGCTGGCAGGTGAGTGGATCATGCTGGTCTGGCTGGCGAAGGTGGTCGCGCTGGCGCATCTGCCGCTGTTAATGGCGGGCAGTGTACTGACGCTGCTGCCAGTGGCGCTGATCTCCCATTACCGCCATCAGCGTGACTGGCGCACGCTGCTGAGCCAGGGTGCGGCACTGATCGCCGCGGCGCTGCTGCAATCTCTGGCGTGGGCGGGACAGCAGGAGATGCTGAACGCCCTGCTACTGACGCTCACCGGTGGTCTGACGCTGGCCCCGACCTGCCTGGTCATCTGGCACTATCTCACCAGCACCCGCTGGCAGCCGCTGGGGCCGTCGCTGGTCTCACACCCGGTCAACTGGCGCGCCCGGCATCTTATCTGGTATCTGCTGCTGTTTGTCATCAGTCTCTGGTTGCAGCTTGGCCTGCCCGCTGAACTGTCGCGCTTTACGCCATTCTGTCTGGCACTGCCGATTATTGCTCTGGCCTGGCACTACGGCTGGCAGGGTGCGCTGATCGCGACGCTGATGAATGCAATCGCGCTGATCGCCAGCCAGACCTGGCACGATCATCCGGTCGATCTTCTCCTCTCACTACTGGCCCAAAGTCTGACCGGACTGCTGCTGGGTGCGGGTATCCAGCGGCTGCGCGAGTTGAATCAGTCGCTGCAGAGCGAGCTGGCGCGCAACCGGCTGCTGGCGGAACGGCTGGTCGAAACAGAAGAGAACGTACGCCAGGAGGTGGCGCGCGAACTGCACGATGATATCGGTCAGACGATTACGGCAATCCGCACCCAGGCGGGCATTGTGCAGCGCCTTGCGCCGGATAATGGCCGGGTGATCCAGAGCGGCGTCCATATTGAGCAGCTCTCACTCGGTGTCTACGATTCAGTGCGGCGACTGCTGGGACGTCTGCGACCCCGCCAGTTAGATGACCTGTCACTTGAACAGGCAGTCCGCTCCCTGATGCGTGAGATGGAGCTGGAGGATTGCGGCATCGTCAGTCACCTTGAGTGGCGTATTGATGAGACGCTGCTGAGCGAAGCGCAGCGCGTCACGCTGTTTCGCGTCTGTCAGGAGGGGCTGAACAACATTGTAAAACACGCCAGCGCCAGCGCCGTGATGCTGAAAGGCTGGCAACAGGATTGTCGCGTTTTGCTGGTGATTGAAGATGATGGCTGCGGTCTGCCGCCAGGTTCTGGTCAGCAAAGCTTTGGTCTGGTCGGGATGCGCGAACGCGTGAGTGCGCTGGGCGGCTCCCTGACGATCTCCTGCACCCATGGAACCCGCGTCAGCGTGCATCTGCCGCTGCGTTCGGCCTGAGGAATCACCGTGTTTAACTTCCTGAAAACGCCCGCTAACGCCGCCCCGCTGCAGGACAAAGGTGAGATTGATAGCCGCTATCGCTACTGGCGACGGCACATCATGTCAACCATCTGGATCGGCTATGCCCTGTTCTACTTTACCCGCAAAAGCTTCAACGCGGCAGCACCTGAAGTGATCGCCAGCGGTGTGATGATGCGAACCGATATCGGCCTGCTGGCGACGCTGTTTTACATCACTTATGGCCTGTCGAAGTTCTTCTCCGGTATCGTCAGTGACCGCTCCAATGCCCGCTATTTTATGGGACTGGGGCTGATCGCTACCGGCGTGGTCAATATCCTGTTTGGCTTCTCCACCTCGCTATGGGCTTTTGCGCTGCTGTGGACCATCAACGCCTTTTTCCAGGGCTGGGGCGCGCCGGTCTGCGCGCGCCTGCTGACCAACTGGTATTCGCGTAACGAGCGCGGCGGCTGGTGGGCATTATGGAACACCGCGCACAACGTTGGCGGTGCGGTTATCCCGATCGTTATCGGTGCGGTGGCACTGCACTATGGCTGGCGAACCGGGATGATGATTGCGGGCAGTTTAGCGATACTCGCCGGACTGTTTCTCTGCTGGCGTCTGCGCGACCGGCCTCAGACTGTCGGCCTGCCCACTGTAGGCGACTGGCGACAGGATGAGATGGAGATGGCGCAGCAGCAGGAAGGCGCAGGTCTGAGTCGCAAAGCGATCCTGACCCGCTACGTGCTTTTCAATCCCTATATCTGGCTGCTGTCATTGTGTTACGTGCTGGTCTATGTGGTTCGCGCCGCGCTCAATGACTGGGGGAATCTTTACATCTCCGACACGCTGGGGGTGGATCTGGTGACGGCCAACTCGGTAGTCACCCTGTTTGAGCTGGGCGGTGTGATAGGCGCGCTGGTCGCGGGATGGGGCTCGGACAAGCTGTTTAATGGCAACCGTGGCCCCATGAACCTGATTTTTGCAGCCGGGATTTTGCTTTCCGTCGGCTCACTGTGGCTGATGCCCTTTACCAGTTACGTGATGCAGGCCGCCTGCTTTTTTACTACCGGTTTCTTTGTCTTCGGCCCGCAGATGCTGATCGGCATGGCGGCTGCCGAGTGTTCGCATAAAGAGGCGGCGGGCGCGGCAACCGGCTTCGTCGGTCTTTTCGCCTATCTCGGCGCGTCACTCTCCGGCTGGCCGCTGGCGTGGGTAATCGACGTCTGGCACTGGAGCGGCTTCTTTGCGGTGATTGCCACGGCGGCGGGGATATCCGCCCTGCTGCTGTTGCCGTTTTTAAATGCTCAGGCGCCGAGATCCCTGCCTGAAGCGTGATACGCCTCTCCTTTTTGCCCAAGGTGGGGCAAAACTAAGAAATTTTCCTGGTTTCGCCTGGATGCTGTCTCAGGCCAGTCTGGCGGCAAGTTTTTACAATGCCAGCCATTAGCTGCCCATTGCAGCTATTCCAACCAGGAGAATCCCCTTACATGCTGGCATTCCTCAAACAGGTGCGCAGACCAACGCTGGATCTGCCAATCGAACTGCGGCGCAAGATGTGGTTCAAGCCGTTTATGCAGTCCTATCTGGTGGTCTTTATCGGCTACCTGACCATGTATCTAATCCGCAAAAACTTCAATATCGCGCAGAACGATATGATCACCACCTACGGACTGAGCATGACGCAGCTGGGGATGATCGGTCTGGGTTTCTCCATCACCTATGGCGTCGGGAAAACCCTGGTTTCTTATTATGCTGACGGCAAAAACACCAAGCAGTTCCTGCCGTTTATGCTGATTCTTTCGGCCATCTGTATGCTGGGTTTCAGCGCCAGCATGGGCATAGGTTCCGTCAGCCTGTTCCTGATGATCGCCTTTTATGCTTTAAGCGGATTCTTCCAGAGTACCGGCGGCTCCTGTAGCTACTCCACCATCACGAAGTGGACGCCGCGCCGCAAGCGTGGCACCTATCTGGGGATGTGGAATATCTCCCACAACCTCGGCGGTGCCGGTGCGGCAGGCGTGGCGCTGTTTGGTGCCAATGTGCTGTTCAACGGCCATGTGATTGGGATGTTTATCTTCCCGTCTATTATCGCGCTGATTGTTGGTTTTATCGGCCTGCGCTACGGCAGCGATTCCCCGGAGTCTTATGGCCTGGGCAAGGCCGAAGAGCTGTTTGACGAAGAGCTAAGCGATGAGGATAAAGAAGCTGAAGATGAGTCGATGACCAAATGGCAGATCTTTGTCGAGTACGTACTGAAGAACAAGGTGATCTGGCTGCTCTGCTTCGCCAACATCTTCCTCTATGTGGTGCGCATCGGGATCGATCAGTGGTCAACGGTTTACGCCTTCCAGGAGCTGAAGCTCTCTAAAGAGGTGGCGATTCAGGGCTTTACCCTGTTTGAAGTGGGTGCACTGGTGGGTACGCTGATGTGGGGCTGGCTATCCGATCTGGCCAATGGCCGTCGTGCGCTGGTGGCCTGCGTCGCACTGGCGTTGATTATCGCCACGCTCGGGATCTATCAGCATGCCAGCAACCAGTATGTCTATCTGGCCTCGCTGTTCGCACTGGGCTTTCTGGTCTTTGGCCCACAGTTGTTAATCGGCGTTGCCGCGGTCGGCTTTGTGCCGAAAAAAGCGATTGGCGCAGCGGATGGGATCAAAGGCACTTTCGCTTACCTGATTGGTGACAGCTTTGCTAAGTTAGGTCTTGGGATGATCGCTGACGGCACACCGATATTTGGCCTGACCGGCTGGGCTGGCACGTTCGCCGCACTGGATATCGCCGCTATCGCCTGTATCTGCCTGATGTCGTTGGTTGCGGTGATGGAAGAACGCAAGATTCGCCGCGAGAAACGACTACAGCGTTTGAAGATGGTGTAAAGATAAACTCTGGCCCGGCGTAAGCCGGGCTTTTTTTGGCAACTGGTATGTCCCAGACTGGCTGCCGATTAGCCTGCAAAACCCTCCCAATCTCTTCCCTCACATTTTTCACCCCACCCGAATTATTTCAAAAATACCCCTTCAGGTGGTCAGCCTGCTCACTCTGTTGTGGCCATGTTTTAATATTTACATGGCTGAGGGCCTTTGTTTAGATGATAACTGACACCTCGAATAACAAATTAAGCGGAACCTGATGATGATGAAGGCGCTGACTGAGCGGCAACTGACGATTATGCGACAGCTTATTTCTCATAACAGTTACGTGAGCCTGCAATTTATTTCTGAAAAAACAGCCATCACCAGCCGAACCTTACGCCGCGACATCGCTGACATTAATGAAAAACTGGCTGACCTGGGGATCAATATCAGCGGAAAAAGTGGGAGAGGGATCACAATTAAATTCTCTGATGCCCAGGCAGAAATAGCTGCGCGCCGGATTTTTTCAACCGAGGTGGATGATTTCAGCAGCAACTTCAGAATGCTAAAAATAGCATCGGATTTATTAATGCTTTCACCAAAAAGTTCATCCATTAGCGAGCTCGCGGATAAATACTTTATCAGCCGTGCGTCGATAGTGAATGATTTAAAAACACTGGAAGTCTGGTTGCATCAGTTTAATTTAACGTTATTGAAAAATCGCGTCGGCACCAGTATTAAAGGCAGTGACCAGAATATTCGCATGGCGATGAAAGCGCTGGTATTAAAATCGATTTATAACCGTCAGGACATGATGGAAAGCCGCCTGGATGAAAGCACGCTGCAGGAGCTTTCAGAGAAATTTGGTCAGCAGGCTGTCCATTTTACCTTGCAACTCATCAATTTTATTGAACAGCAACTGCACTATACGATTAGCGATCCTTACTACATTAATTTGTTTACCCACATTCTGGTGCTGATTCACCGCAGTCACTCGCCGATGCCCAGGACCGACGCGCGCGCAGTGACCATGAACAGGGTCAGCGATCATCACGCCTGGCAGGTTTCGCTGGCGGTGGTAGAGCGCATCGAGACCGCCTGTAACACGGTGCTGGTGGCTGAGGAGTCTCACTCTATCTATCAATATCTTGTCTCCTCCGGTAAAGCGGGCGGTGAAGTACCACTGCAGGATGAGTCGTTAATTTCGGAACGTGAAACCCGCTTTGCGCAGGAGTTGATTCGCCGGGTGGCGCAGCGCATCAACATTGAAATCACGACCGACCAGAACCTGCAGGCGTCGTTGTCCTCGCATATCAAGCCGATGCTGAACCGTCTGAGATATCACATCCGGATTAAAAATCCGCTGCTGCATGATATCCAGACCGAGCTGGGAACAGTGTTTGCCGCCGTCAAAGCGGTGATCAACCAACTGACGCAGGAGTACAGCCTGGATGAAATCAGTGACGATGAGGTGGCGTACCTGACGGTGCATATCCAGGCGGCCATCGAAAACAGCATCAAAGTTAAGCGGGTACTGCTGGTCTGCTCCAGCGGTCTGGGCACGTCGCAGCTGCTTTACGGGCGGATTATCCGCGCCTTTCCCGACTGGAAGATCATCGACATCGTACCTGGAAAAAATATCGCGGACTCCCTGAAACGCCATGAGTGTGATGTGGTGATCTCTACTATCCGGCTGGAGCCGCTGGAAAAACCGGTGGTTTATGTTTCAGCCCTGTTTTCGGCGAAAGATATCGCAAGAGTCACAGAGTGTCTGGTATCGAATTCAATTAATTAATAATGGAGAAGTAACATGACAACAGCCGTGGCGATTAATGAAGTGCTGAAAGAAGAGTGCATTATTCTCGATGTCGATTGCCAGACGAAAGAGCAGATTATTTCTCAGTTGACTGACCTGCTCTGCCAGACCGGCGCGGTCACTGATAAAGCAGCATTCCTGAAGGATGTTTATCTGCGTGAAGAATTGGGCTCTACCGGATTTGAAAATCATATTGCGATTCCGCACGGTAAATCTGCTGCCGTAGCCAAAACCCGGATTGCCGTGGGCCGTTTACGCCGCGATATTCCATGGGAAACCATTGACGGCACCAGTGTTCGTTTAGTGATTCTTTTCGCGGTAAAAGAGTCTGATAAAGATGTCGGCCATATCAAAATGCTCGCCAGAATATCCATTGCGCTGGGCGATGAAGATGTCGTTGAACAGTTACTGACTGTCGCGCATCGTGAAGAGATGTTTCATTTACTGTTATCCCGCTCGGGAGCCTGAATAAATCAGAGAATGTAATGAGATAAAAAGCTTAAGGAGGTATTCCAGGTTGTAGCCATTCCTTCAGACCGAAAAACATAAATATAAAATTTTCACTGGAGAACGTTTATGAACATTATTGCCATTACCGCCTGTCCTACAGGTGTCGCCCACACCTACCTGGCCGAAAGTAATTTGAAAAAAGCGGCTAAAAAACTGGGCCTGAATGTATTAGTTGAAACTCAGGGCGCGATTGAAAGCGAATATATTTTCAGCGAAGACGATATTCATCGGGCCGACGTGGTGCTAATTGCCGCGGATAAGAAAGTAGAGATGGCGCGCTTCCAGCACAAAAACGTGATTGAGGTGCCCGTTACCCGAGCCGCAAAAGATGCCGAAGGCCTGTTAAACGCCATCGTGAACGGCGAGCTGGCTCCTCGCCTGGTGGATTCAGCATCGCCGACGAATGCGTCTGAACCGGCTAACAGTGCCCGTGAAACGTCAGGTTCCCGCTCCTGGATGTCTGAGATTTATGTGCACCTCATCACCGGTGTGAACCTGATGATTCCGTTTGTCGTGGCGGGCGGCATCCTGATCGCCCTGAGCTTTTCATTCGGGATTACTGCGGCCACACCAGGGGACGCGAATTTCAGCCCGATAGCGAAGATGCTCTCTGATATTGGCGGCGGTTCGGCCTTTGCCCTGATGCTGCCGATTCTGGCACTGGGCATCAGCCAGTCTATCAGCGGCAAAGCAGGCATCGTGGCGGGTGCCGTGGGCGGGATGATGGCGATCCACACCGGCTCCGGCTTCCTCGGCGCGCTGATTGCCGGCTTCCTGGGCGGATATATCACGCTGTTGATCAATAACCATATTCACCTGCCTAAAGCCGTCGCCGGCCTGAAACCGATTTTGATTGTGCCTCTGCTGAGTGTGCTGCTGACCGGTGCACTGATGGCGCTGCTGATTGGTGAGCCGATCAAAATGCTGCTCGGCTGGCTGACCGACTTCCTGAGTTCTCTGGGTAACGCTAACGCCGCCCTCCTCGGCCTGCTGTTCGGCATGATGGTGGCCTTTGATATGGGCGGTCCGCTAAATAAAACCGTCTGTATGTTTGCGATTGGCCTGATGTCGAGCGGGATCTACGGACCGATCGCGGCCTGTATGGCGGCGGGCATGGTGCCGCCGCTGGGTATCGCGCTGGCGACCACCCTCTTCCGCCGTAAGTTTACCGAACAGGAGCGCGAGACCGGCAAAGTCACCTACATACTCGGCCTTTCATTCATTACCGAAGGCGCGATCCCTTACGCGGTTGCCGATCCACTGCGCGTCATCCCGGCCATTGTGGCGGGTTCCGGCCTCGCAGGTGCCCTGTCGATGATGCTGGGCTGTGCTTCCCGCGCCCCGCACGGCGGCATTTTCGTCATCTTCATTCCTAACGTGATCAGCCATGTCATGGCTTATCTGTTTGCGATCGCTGCAGGCAGTCTGCTGACAGCGCTGATCCTGCTGTTTCTGAAAAAAGATATCTCCGTTCCTGAACAACAAGGATAAAACCTATGCTTTACAACATGAAAGACTTGCTCAGCGTTGCACAACAGCATCAGTTTGGTGTCGGTGCATTCAACATCGCCAGTGCGGAGTTTGGACGGGTGGCGGTTGAGACTGCCGAGCGACTGGATTCACCGCTGATTCTGGAGATCCATCCTGAGGAGATGGCCTTCACCGGCCCGGAGTTTATCGGTTATCTGCGGACGCTGGCGATTCAGGCGCGGGTGCCGGTGGTAATCCATCTGGACCATGGCCGCTCGCTGGAAGAGGTGATGAAAGCGATCTACGCCGGTTTTACCTCTGTAATGATTGACGCCTCGTCTCATCCTTTTGAGCAGAACATTGCGCTGACGAAGAAGATTGTCGAGATAGCGCACACGATTAATGTTTCCGTGGAAGCGGAGCTGGGCACCATCGGTGTGGCGGAAGGCAGCGGTGAAGGCGGCAGTAACGAGATTCTCTATACCGATCCGCAGCAGGCGGAGACCTTTGTGCGCGAGACCGGCACCGATACGCTGGCCGTCGCCATCGGCACCTCGCATGGCCTCTATCCCAAAGGGAAGCAGCCGAAGCTGGATATCGAGCGCCTGCAGCAGATCCGTAAGGTGGTGGATATCCCGCTGGTGCTGCATGGCGGGTCAGGCAACAAAGACAGCGAGGTCGCGGAATCCATTCTTTATGGCGTCGGTAAAATCAATATCTCCAGCGATATGAAGAAGGCCTTCTTCGTGGCGCTGGAACAGGAACTGAAACAGGGCGGACACGAGCCTAATTCACTCTTCGTTAAACCGATGCAGGCGGCAGGTGAAGTGGTCGCAGCGAAGATGGCGCTGTTTAGTTCGGTGGGGAAAGCGGCGCTGTATCGGTAAGCCAGTCGCCAATGACTAGTGGAACACGGCTGCGATTCAAAGAGACACTGAGGATTCGGTGTCTCTTTTGCTGCTATCACAACACTCAGCGCTCTGTGCGGCTGACTAAAATTCAGGGGCGTTTAGCGAGACGACCTGTTCAGCCACGGACGGTAATAAATGTGTTCAGCCTGGAAATCGACCGCGCCTTTATTACCGGTGAGACGCTGAGCCAGCGTTAATGCAAAATCGAAGGCGACACCCAGCCCCCGGCCACTGAGCAGATTGCCATCCTCCACCACATCCTCCATTACATACTCGCCATCTTTGACCTCCAGCCCCAGCTCGCCTGAACATGTATAGCGACGACCTTTCAGAAGGTTATTGCCACCCAGCACCCGGGCGGCGGCAGAGCAGATAGGGGCAATCAACATGCCGGCGTCATCATGTCGCTGAATTAAAGCAGTAACAGCAGAGCTGGCGGCCAGATTCTTAGAACCCTCAGGCCCGCCTGGCATGATCAGCGCATCGAATAAATGTGCGTCCGCTAATTCTTCAATCAGCGTATCTGCTTTAATGACGGCACCGTGGTAGCTGACGATCTCGCGCTGAGGCTGACAGGCAACGGTGGTGACTTTGATGCCCAGCCGGCTGAGGATATCGAGAGTAATAAACGCTTCTGCTTCTTCAAATCCTGTGGCCAGGAGTAATGCTGCATTTTTGGACATATTGCCTCCGATGATTTTCAATAAATGAAACACTGTTTCATTTTAATGGGCATTCTACCAGAAGTTTTCCGCTGTCGATGACTTCGTTTATAGAGCGGGGTTTTATAACAAGTGCGAGACGGGATGCCACTGGCAGCGCGACGGGGCGCTGTTCCTTGATTACGGCATAAGCCATAAGCTGGTTTTTCTGCGCGGGTAATCGTTATTGCCAGTTGGGTTCGTGCTATCAGAGGTTTTAATTACAGCAGTGTGGTTGGGTTGGTTGAAGGTGATGAGGTTTGGTTACTGAGCAGCTGAAACGTCAGCCGGCGGCGTTGAAAGAATAGTGCAGCGTTTATCCAGTAGCGACTCAACGGACGCCCGATTGCCCTTATCCCAGCCGCGCCGGGTGGTGAGCAGGATAAACCCTTTCTCTCCCGAGAACGTTGTGGGGATGAGCGCCACACCATACTCCGCAAGCTGCGGCGGCGACAGATGGAAATGGTCTGCCACGGAGGAGACAGGATAGATCCCCATCGCCGTGGGCTGTATAACGCGTCGGGCATAGTAGGTGTGATTCAGCAAACGGTCGGACAAGGGTCGCCAGTCATCACCAATATAGGGGCGCTCGGCCTGAAGCTGGCGATAGACATCCTCCCGCAGGCAGGTCAGATGAATATGCAGTTGATTCTGGCTGCGGCCATAAGCGGAATTCAGTGCCATGCCGAGCCGATCCTCAGGCACTTCAGCACCATAGGCCGCCATCAGACGATAACGCATTAACCAGGCGTCGCCGAAATAATCGGGACGTCCAGGCCGCGTCAGCGCAATACTCTCAATGCCAGACATCGCCATTGTCGGCACCAGAATAAAGTGCAGCTTGTGGCGGGGATTCTGGATGATGCTGTAGCCCTGGGTGGCGTCCTGCGGAAGATAGACTTGCTGGCAGGGAGCCGGATCGCGACGGTAGTGATAGTTATTCATGCAGAGATCATGCGTGACCGTCCACAATGCGTCAGAGCGGGCGCATCCTGTCAGCAGCAGCGCGATGACCAGCGGCAGAGGCCGGCATCGCCATAACCATTTTCCGTTCAGTGGATTCCATCCGCTCAGGCGACTCAATGCAGGTATAACCTCATTTATAAGAGTTCATATTGGAGGAATGTTTAGCCAGTTTAGCATGGAGCCGGTAGTGATTTGCTCAGGTTGGTTACTCTGGCGCTGATTAGTTTCGATGGGTAAAGCTGTGTTGTTTCGGTAAGGAATTAGTGGATGGGGCTGGGAGGGCAGGTAAAGTTACTGATGGTGAGTGTTTTTTTGAGTTTGGGTAGAGCTTGGTTTGAGTTTGCAATTCTCGTGAGGACAAGAGAAAACAGCGTTAAGAATAGGTCTGGATTAGGTGCCTGAATAAGCATGTAAAATGCTCCCAAAACCTGGAGCTTGCAATTTAGATATTTAGGTAACGTGTTGTAATAAAAAATTTTAATCATATACTGAAAACTAGAAAAAGCACCTAAAAAAGTATAATCCCTACGTGAAAAAGGATGACACAAGCCTATAAAACGTTTATTTTTACGTAAGATGAATATTACTTCCAGGTAACTGCTGTATGGCTAATTTTGATACTGACTACTGCTATTCTTTCCCCGCTGTCAGAGGAATCCAGGCAGGCCGACCATTTTATATCGCTACCTGCCCTATGCGCATAATCCCCAAAATTTTTAGTTTTGACGAAAATGAAGTACCGCCTGAGTTGCGAGCACAAAGAACACTGAATAAAGCCCGCATACCTGAAATGGTCCGATATTTGCTTGAAAATCCGGATAATTATGTCTTTTCAGCTCTAACTGCTTCCATTGCAGTTGATGTGCAGTTTGATGAGTATTCGGGTTCTAATAACTTAGGCACTTTGCGCGTGCCCATGGAAGCACAAATTTTAATCAATGATGGGCAGCATCGCAGGAAAGCGATAGAAGACGCACTGGATGCAAGACCAGAGTTGGGGCAAGACAATATTCCTGTTTTATTCTTTGTTGATGAAGGACTTAAACGCAGTCAGCAAATGTTTGCTGACCTGAATAAATATGCCATCAGGCCAAGTCCCTCTCTCGCCACGCTTTACGATCATAGGGATATCAGTTCGAACTTATCACGGTATCTGGCTATGAATATCGAGCCTTTTATCGGACTGACTGAAATGGAAAAATCCAGCATCAGTAAGTTTTCAAACAAATTGTTCACTTTAAGCAGCATCAAGCAAGCGACGCGTTCTTTGCTGGGAAAAGAACCTAAAGCCAATGATGTTGAACAGTGCTCTGATCTTGCAGCCCTCTATTGGCAAGCGATATTCCAGGTCATGCCAGACTGGCAATTGGCTGCAAAGAAAGAAGTCTCTCCTGCTCAACTGCGTCAGGAGTATGTTCATGCACACGGCATAGGACTTCAGGCTCTGGGTTTACTGGGTCATTGCTTGCTCTCAGAGCACCCAGATTCATGGCAGAAAATAATTTGTGCACTTAGAGATTTCGACTGGCGTAAAAGTAGCCCAGAGCTGACCAAACGTGCGATGCAACATGGTAAACTCAGTAAGACTACAGTATCTATTCAGCTTACCTGCAATGCTCTTAAAATCGCCTTATCGCTCCCCCTTTCAAATGAAGAAAAAGAGCTAGAAGCTCAAATGGTTATCTCATGAGTAAACTGATTCAGGCCCACGATCTGGCCGATTATGAAGATTTCATCAACCAGGAATATTTTGCCGGGCGGCCCCTGGCAGAATACGTATCTGAAGTACAGCGTATCTATTGTGCTGATAAGCGTCCATGGGTGATTGGTTACAGCGGGGGTAAAGATTCCAGCGCTGTCATTACTTTGGTATACCTCGCATTACTGGGGCTACCGCCCGCTATGCGGCAGAAGGACGTGTTTCTTGTTTCGTCCGACACATTGGTAGAGACACCAGTCGTAGTGGATTTGATCAAGAAGACCATGCAACGAATTGAAGCCGGTGCTAAACGCGCTGGGCTTCCAATCACTCAACATGCTGTCATGCCAAAGACTCACGAAACCTTCTGGGTCAATCTGCTAGGTAAAGGCTATCCGGCCCCTACCCGAAGTTTCCGCTGGTGTACCGAGCGCATGAAAATAAACCCGGTAAGCGACTTTATCAAAGATAAAGTCAGCCAGTTTGATGAAGTCATCGTTGTACTTGGATCACGTAGTAGCGAAAGCGCATCCCGCGCCCAGGTTATTGCTAAGCACAAAATTGATGGTACCCGTCTGGCGCGGCATACCACACTTGCAAATGCTTTTATCTATACTCCTATCGATACTTGGGACACTGAAGACGTCTGGAAGTTACTCAGGGGTGCATTCCGTTATTCTCCAGATGATGTGGATGAGTGGGAAAACCCATGGGGTGGTAATAACCGTCCCCTGTGGACGCTGTATATGGACTCTTCGGCGCAAGGCGAATGTCCGCTGGTTATCGATGACAGTACGCCATCTTGCGGTAGCTCACGCTTTGGATGCTGGACTTGTACCGTGATTACAAAAGATAAAGCGATGGAAAGCCTGATCCAGAATGGTGAAGTCTGGATGTCTCCATTACTCAAATATCGCGATCTTCTGGCGTTCACCACCGATCCAGTGAATAAAGATACTTACCGCAACTATAAGCGCCGTAGCGGCAAAGTCAGCTATCAATACGCTAAAGACGGCGAAGAAATAAGCGCTGAACGTAAGCATGTTCCAGGTCCTTACTGGATGAAATACCGTCAGCAATGGTTGAAAGATTTACTGGAAATTGAGCGAGATATGAATGCTCAGGGTCACACCATCACGCTCATCACTGAACCTGAACTACATGCTATTCGCCAGGAATGGTTAAAAGATCCCAATGAACCCGATTGGTATGATGCCCTGCCAGGTATCTATCGGGAGGTCTATCAAAAAGATTTGGATTGGGTTATAGACGACCAGTCAAGATTTGATGCCAGTGATGCTGACTTGCTAATGCAGATATCTCAAGGGTTTGATGTTGAACCTGAGATGGTCATGAAGCTAATCGAACTGGAAGTATCGATGGAAGGCCTGAGCCGACGTCAGGGAATCTTTGACAAGTTAGGCACCATCCTGAGGCAGGATTGGGGCAGTCTTGAAGAAATTAAGCTGCAACAAGAATCATTACAGAAACGAAACGATCGGGATATACATCAGGGCGAAGTCGCTCAGTTAGAAGCCGAACTCCAGATATTGCAACGAAGAATTGCCGACGTAAGTGACACATCTTTGCTTACCAGTGAGGAAAAAGAACATGTTAATTAAACAGCTGGTTTTGCAAAACTTTAGAGTATTTAGAGGTGAACACGTTATTGAATTGGCGCCAAGAAAACGCCAAAACAATTCTAATCCGCGCCCGATAGTTTTATTTGGTGGGCTAAATGGTGCTGGGAAAACATCAATTCTATCGGCTATCAGGATTGCCTTATACGGCAGACTTGCGTTTGGCTCCTCTACCCAACAGCAACAATATATTGAAGAGCTTAGTGCATTAATTCATAACGGTTCCACTGCTGGCGAAGATCCGAGTGAAGCATCTATAGAGCTCAGCTTTACTTATAACAAAGGCGGTAGTGAGGCTGAATTCACTGTTACACGTACGTGGAAAAAAGGTAAAAAAGATCAGCTATCGCTTCAGCAAGATGGCCAACCTCTGAATGAGCTGGATTATGATCAATGCCAGGGATTTCTGAATGAATTAATTCCACATGGAATTGCAGATTTGTTCTTCTTCGACGGCGAAAAAATTGCAGAACTTGCTGAAGACGATTCAGGAAATATTTTACGCACAGCGGTTAGACGCTTATTAGGTTTAGATCTCATTTCGAAACTTAGAAATGATTTGATGATATTTGTCAAGCGTCAACAATCAAGCCAGCTAGAGGTTTCCAAACAGCAAAAGCTTTCTGATCTTGAAGAACAGGCGAAAAATTTTTCTTTCCTAGCTGAGCAGACTTTAGAAAAAGCTGATTTTATAAAGATGCGCATCGATTTATTGACGAAAGAAATCATGCGATATGAATCCATTCTCAATGCAGAGGGTGGTGCTTTTGCCCAAACTAAAACACAAGAAAAACAAAAAGTTGATACACTTTTAAAAGAAAAGGAGCGCCTTGAAAAAGCCTTGCGTCATGAGTGCGATGGCTCATTGCCATATGCTTTAGCACCCAAAACGTTAAGTCGTTTGCTGGAACAAATAAATAAAGAGATGCAAATCAAGCAAGCGAGCAGTTTTGAAAAAGAATTGAATCAATTTCTCATACAGTTAAAAACTGATATCTCATTCCGTTCAGGTACTACAGGTCTTATTGCTGCCGAAGCGATTGAAGATAATCTAAAAGATTTCCTGGCTAGTAAACCTAAAGGAGAGCTATTGTTTGACATCTCCGAACGGGAAGCTGGGATGATTGAACAGTCCATCGAGCAGGACAGTAAAAAATCCTGGGAACGCTTTGATCTCTATCGTATCCAATTAGCAGAGGTTGAAGAGCAACTGGAGCAAGCGGCAGCAAACATCGCGCGAGCGCCGGAAGATGATCAGCTAATGGATATTTTTGAAAAACTACGAGAGCTTGACCGGCAACGCGAAACTAAACGGCAGGAGTATTGCTCGCTTCTGGAAGAAGCAAAGCAAACTAAACAACAGCAGCTTGAATGCGCTCGCCAGATACAAAAGACACATGATCTGGCTCGTAATCAGCACAATTCCGATAGTGCATTTAATAATGCGCAGGAAACGATCAACCTGCTTGATCGATATAGTGAACTTCTAACAAAAGCCAGGGTGAAAACGCTGTCAGTTAATTTTGGCGATGCTTATCGCAAATTAGCCCGTAAAGAGGATTTACAGCTCAATGCACATATCAATCCCGAAACCTTTGATGTGGAATTGATCGATGAAAAAGGCACAGTAATAAATCGCAAGCTTCTTTCTGCCGGTGAAAAACAGATCTATGCAATTGCAATACTCGAAGCTCTGGCGAAGACTTCTGGTCGTGATTTGCCAGTGATTATTGATACGCCATTGGGTCGTTTAGATTCACAGCATAGAGATAAATTGATTAATCATTACTTCCCGTTTGCTAGTCATCAGGTAGTGTTGCTTTCTACAGATACAGAAGTAGATGAGCGATATTTTGTTGATCAATTGCGGGATGACATATCTCATGCTTATGAGATTGTGTTTAATGCACATACCAAATCGTCTGCACTAAAACCTGGCTATTTCTGGGAATTAACTAAGGAGGCGATCTGATGCTCCCGAATCGAATGGTGCTTAGTCGTCAGACTGAAGAGCAGCTTAAAAAATTGAAAGGATATACAGGGATTACGCCCAATGTCGCTGCTCGACTGGCATTTTTCCTTTCGGTAGAGAGCGAGTTCCGTTATTCGCCTGAGCGGGATACCAAGAAGCTGGATGGCTCGCTGGTACTGGATAAAATTACGTGGCTGGGGGAGACATTACAGACTACAGAATTGGTATTGAAGATGCTTTATCCACAGATGACGCAGAAGGATATGATTAAAGCCTGGGCAGCACATGTTGAGGATGGGATTGCGGGGTTAAGAAACTATCGCTCGGTAAAAGATTTTGTATATGGAGTATACAAATAATAGAAAATAATAAGTCGATATTCACCCCATCTTTGCTAACAAAGCATGAAAATGGCACACTAACAGCGGTAATCTGTATTAGTCGCGACTTGATCTGACATATGGTAATCCCCCCGAAAAATCGATGCAGGCATAAGTAGAATTTTCTCCTAACCTGAATGCAGGGGGGATTACCAGTGCATATAACAACATCAAAGGATTATGAGGGGCCCTTTAGTCCCCTCGCCGCCAGCACGAAATTAACTAATTTTTCAGAAAGCTAAGATCCATAGACCTACCAGGCTCAACCCTTAGAATTGTTCAGGCGGGATAACATGGAGGAAACCTTCACTTTCTTAACACTCATCTTCAACTGACCGTTATCCAAATGGTAGCCAACTGATAAACACTGTCCTTTGGATAGGTCTCCTAGTTGCTTTTCCCACTCAGCCTGCTTTGTACCTGGCATGCTCAGTTCAAGAATTTTCGCGTACGTCTTTGTCTCTGTTTTTGCTGGTGCAAAAATCAGCTTGTGACACGCCTGGAATAAACGATCTTGCTCATCTTTACGCAGCATACTTAGCGTTTGAGTCGCCAGAATCAGGGATACCCCAAACTTGCGTCCTTCCGTTAACATTTTGCCCAATGGGCTCTCCAGGCGATGATCGAGGTTCTGCACTTCATCCAATACAATAGGAATCGGTTTTTCCTTACTACCGTAACTACATGCGTAGGAGTATAGATCCCAAAGTAAAAACTCAGTACAAAGCATTGAAATATCGTGGTTAAGCGACGCAAGTTGCATAATTGTTGAGCGGTGATGTTCACTCTCAAACACATCATTCCAACTTTTATCACTGTCAGATGAAAACAAGTTAGACTTAACAAGAGGAGCCAGCTTGCTTGCAAGTGCTGGTCCTGCAGTTTCTTCCTCGTTTAGGTCATCTAACATATTCTGTAAGCTATAAGCACTACCATATCGTTGGACACCAGATTCAATCACTTCATTGAGCACTGCGATCTGGCGCTCGCCAATTGTCGAATATACCTTGTTAAAAACAGAGGCTACCCTTCCAGCAACCATATGAGGCTTCTCTTCGAGAAAAATCCCGCCAAAATCTTGCTTTTGAGCTCTAAATGGCGACATACCAAATGGCTCATTACAAAGAATATTGGATTTAGGATTTGTTCGTTCAATAAACTCCGGCTCAAGGTGATTCGGCAAGAATCCGTTTGTATAATCAATAACCAGCGACCGAATTTGAGCATCGGCCAAGCTCATCAACAAACCTTGTATACAGTAGGTCTTACCCTGCCCTGAGCTACCAAAAATGATCAGGTGACGGTTTGCTAAATCCTTGTGCCCGTATTCCCAGAAAACTTTTTCGCCGGTAAGCGTATTCTGACCAATTTCAACTCGGCATTCACTCGCATAATCTGGGGTTGGCTCTGCAGCTAACTTTGACGGCTCCTCTGTTTGGAGGTTCGGTTTTAAATCCTCTGGCTTATCGACCACAACGTCTAATGGAACGAGCGACTCTCTTTTTTTCAAAGCTGTCTGCCCCACCAACATATACTCCGCCGGCACATGGCAGATCTGTGCGATGTCCTTTTCGTTCATTAATACTTGAAGCGGGTGTTGCACCAGTGAAGGCAGCAAAGACATAGGAAGGTCAACCTTCAACACGCCATCCTGCATGTTATAGCCAGGTTCGAAACAGCTTCCGCTTTCAAGGTGGCTAACCACTAGACCTGCTGGATAGTTATCAAGCTCCGCAATCGCGTAGTTACCGCGTAGCCACTCTTCTTTCTCTGCCAGCAGGGCTTCGAAATAGTCATTGCTGAATACGTTGTACAGACGGTATTTGTCGATTTGCATCAACACTTGGCGGATAAACAAGCCTCGGTATAGCTTCGACGCCAGTGTCTCGTCGCTCAAAAGCTCTGTGAGATAGCGGCGAAGCTCATTCGCTTGCTGTACTGCTTTTTTGTAGTCTGGCGTGGAGCCTGCTTTCACTTCGACAGGAAGCAAATAAAGGTTACCCTCTTTAAAGCCCACCAGCAGTATATCATCTGAAATCGCGCCTTTTTTATATCTCTGCACATTGCGTGAGAAGTCACTGTCGGTCATTTTCAGGCCGATGTTACCCGACACGCGGATCATTTCACCAACTGAGAGCGGAACCCAGGTGATATCAGATTGGTGCACCAGACACGTCGCAAATTTATAGGCGCCGATAATGCCAGTTCGCTCTTTGCGAATGGTGTCGTTGCAAGTCAACATCTTCAGTAGCCAATCACCATTGAAGGCATTGAACTCGTTAATCTGCTTGCCGCCACTTTGTGCAACCACCCTTTCGAACAAACCACGTTGTGCCGTCACGGTTATCGCATCGTAGCTGGCTGAGCTGGTGTACTGATCAGAATAATGAATAAGCACGATACATTGATTGGCGTGGAAGAAGTCTAGCGTCACTTTCGGGTCGATGATGGTGGTCCAAATCGAGCTGTCATAAGAGCGCGCTAGCAGAGATTTAAAGTCTTCACTGACCGCAAGAGCAGGAGCATTGGCCCCCGTGTATTGTGTGCTGGACTTAAATGCTGGTTCTATTAACGAGCCAACATACTTCGCTATTTCCAAGTGTGGTTGGTTACTATATTGAACGTTTTGCAAACCAAATGCAGTGAAGTATGAGCCTTCATCACTTTTAGAAGCGTCGCCCGTCAGCAGACCATCACACGCAATACCACTAGGCATGTCGTCAACGCTCAAGGTCGTTAACTTCACGTTGTCGTTGTTTCTGAAAAAAGACAGGTGCGAGTAGGCTTGCCCTTCGCGTTCACTTTGAGCATTGGTAAACTTGCTGTAAGTTAGCCGGGTTCGCAGAATATCGATAATGGTGTCGGCATTTTCTCGCACTTTCTCTCGGTCCAATTCCAACCAAGACTTTAATTTTTCGTAATTGAACGTTTCTGCAAACTGGTCAAATGCATTGAAAACCAGCTCATCATCGTAGAGGTTGACATGAATTGATGCCGCTTTATCGAGGTTATCTTTTACATAGTCAACCAAACCGAGGAATAACTCTTCTGCACGATCTTGATTCACGGCATTCACCAACACACTCTTCTCTGAGCCGGTAAACAAGTGGCGAAACGCTTTTTGGAACTCGTTGATCTTTTCTTTAACCAGCTTGCGAACGAACTTCAGACAACTTTTCTGGTGAGGGACACTTTTAACCCAAAACCCGTTTTCTGTTACTTGCTGGTTGTAGGCAAATCCATGCTTGGGATGATAGACATACGGAAGCAGTCCACTTGGCCCCAAGCGATTGAACGTGACAGTTGGCAAGTCAGCAAAGCTGTCATCTTTTTGCATTTCATTACAAAGATTTAAGTAGTAAGCCAACACCATTGGGTGGAATGGCGAGTAATATTCTTCACCATTCTCGCGAACCAAACCGATTTGCATCACAAGCTTTTGCTCTTTGGTAAGCATGCCACCAGTTGGGATCGCGTTGAAATAATCAAGGAATGCATCCACGGTCGCTTTCACGAGTGCCGTAAATATAGGCCCCCACGAAACCAACGAAATAGTTGTTCGTCGGCTCGCTAGATAGTCAAACAGTGCTTGATATGCTGAGTGAAGACCGTCATCAATAGACCTTAACTGTTCCAACGCCATGCTGCTGGATTCCGCTAGGTAGACTTGCTTTTGCTGAACGAAACACTCTTCCCAACGAAGTAGGCTAATGCGCGGCTCCATGACGCGAAATTCACTATGATCGATCGCGACAACGTCTTTACTCGGATAAAGCTCGCCAAACACGTGATCGTCAAACAATTTGTGGAAGCGAGATTGGTTAAGCAGCAATGGGAAGGACAGGCTGCTTTCTACCTGTTCACCCTCAATATAAAATGTCAGGGAATTATCACCTGATTTCACCACAAAGCTGATTTCTTCTGACTCGTTGGCCAAAGATTCAAAATCGACAACACCAAATTCTGCGCGGTCAATCACTTCACCGACATCATCTAGGCTTCGGTTTGCAGTTAGCGCCGGGTTAATAACCAAGCTGTTGTCTACCGTTTTCAAGGTAAGGCGTTTTTTTGAAGGCTCAACGGCGAAAATGTTTTTGAATGCCTCGAGGTGAAACTCGCCTTTTCTGACAACCAAGCAACGGAAGTTATGGTGTTCAGAGGTATTGTCACGCTTCAATGCTAGCGTGAAAAACAAAGGCTCATTGGCATAACTAGCTGCTAGAGTAGCGTTTGCCCCTTTACTAGTTTGGCGCGTGCTGATGACTTCTTGTTTGCCAAGTGCATTCGCTGGCAAGACTTTAAACTGCTCTTTTCTTAAATCGCTGATGCCAGAAAAGCTCAGTTTAAGTTCAAACTCACTTTGCCCTTCTTCCAGTGCAATAATCAAGTGACGGTCACGCAATCCTGCTTTAGTTTCTTTTGGGTAGCGACCAATCACTTGCGCATTATTGGTCTCGTCTTCACCTTCATGCTTAAGGTTCTGAATCTTATTCCTTTTGATCTCTTCTCGATAAGTTTCAAACTCCACATCTTTCCAACCATCGTCAGAAAAATGTTCTTTGATAAACCTACTACTAAAGCCTTTCAGCCTTTCTTCGAGTTGCTGACCAAAATGCTCTACTTCAAACGACAACTCTTGGTAAAGCGTACGGTTTTCTTCTAGGCGCTGTTTGATCTGTTTTTTATTGCCCGATAACTCAGCAACAAAAGGATCCTCAAACATGCCTAGCTCGCTGAAACACAGCTCGCCATCCTCAACTGCCTTGTATAAAGACTCGAAACCGAACATGGTCGCACCATCTTCCAAAATCGCGTCAAATTGGTCGTCCAAAAGGCAAAGCGAAACGTCTCGAGATTTGTCAGATTGCTCAATAAAGCCACTAAGAGCGAATTTGATTTTCCCTGGACTCCACACCTGGCCAGACTGGCCAAGATCTTCCGCCGAGTTGATGAGAGTATCTAGGCGACTATTGTGAATCACCACCAGTGCACAGCCCTTCAACGGACCTTCCTGGCTTGCTATTTCGTCACGCAAATTAGAGATGTAGTTTTCGGTAAAGCCCGTTTCACACGCATCTTCGCTATGAAGCACTGGCACCACTTTGCAGTCTTCTAAGTCTAAATAGCTCAGCGCTACACCATTGCGAGCTTCGCTCTCTCCTCCTTTTCGCGCTAAGAGCGCATCGAAAAGTCGCTGACTATTAGCATGGTCAGGAGAGTTAAACTGGTAGCGATAGCCTGCGCGAATGTTTCCTTTCGCGTGCAGTAAAAACTGCTCAACCAGAAACGATTCAAATTGTTTTGCGCACATACACTGCATCTCCACTATCACTCATGCGTTCAACGTTGCCAATTCGCTCATAGAACTTAATAAGCTCTTGTTCTGTCTGCTTATCAACAAAAATCCCCCGTTGCTGTAAGCCAATTATCAGCTCATGGAAGCGAAGCTTTTCTTCCTTACCCACCACCAGGTTAGTAAGCAAAATAATGTGGTCTTGAGTGAGTACTAACACCCGACCAGAGCGACCACGAGCTTGCACGAAGCCAGTAGCCATGTTTTCTTCAACCGCTTTAATATATTTTTTGATAGTCCCCGGACGGTCGGTTTTAGGGTCTCTGAACTGTTCTTCAGCAAGCTTCAAAGCATATTCCAACCAATCAATTGCGGTTTCTGCTTTTTCAGGTATTGCTGTTTCAAGTTTTCTGTTATGGCGAAACATTTTTGCGTAATTTTCAATATACCCAGCCAGATCACTCCGCTCTGAACTCTTAATATCCTTTGCCAATTGCCACAAAGGTTTTTTTAATTTTTCTGGGTTTGGTTGAAGATTTTCCAGCATAGAGAGGAAGGGAAACAGCTTGAAAGACGATTCGCTAAAAAGCTTGTAACCGTGCTTTTTGATATGGATACGTTCACTGCTGGCGCGCTCATGATCCATGATGAAATACAGCGGTTTCGCGGTTGGGGCTTCACCTGTTTTCCAATCCGACAACGATAGGCTTAATTGAGCCGTGTAAGCAAAGCCATAGAATGCCAAGAAACGCTCGAACTCATCCAACAGGTATTTCGGATAACCAGTTAAAAACTCGAGGTCACGTTTAAACGCCTCTGCTATATAGGGCAAATATGGTGACTCGGTCACTTGGAAGTCCTTGTCACTATCTGACTTTGTTTTGTCTAAAAGCGTTTTAAGAAACTCCTCTTCGAGGAAGTTTAAGTTAGATTCAAATCGTTCAATTTGCTGTCCTTGAAGTAAGTTAATAAACAAGGATGCCATTCGCATGTCGCGCGTGTACTTGTTATCTTGACTCTTCTGGCTCTTAAACAACAGAAACTCAGGGGTTACTGAGAATATATTTTCATTAGTGAAATACATATCTTCAATTACACTCCAAAATTCCTCTTCACCCAATTTTTTTTGTAAGTTGTTTTTGCAATCCGCAGTAAAATCTTGGTAATTGTACTTTTCTATTTTTTTACAAAGTAATCCACGCAGGACTAAGCCCACGACTGATGACCAGTCAAAATCATTGCCTTGCGTACGAATGGGAATGTAACTGCTCAACGTATTCTTATTTTGGAACTTATCAGCTACCGTTTGTGGCAAACCGGCCTTTATCAGTAATGTGAAATTATCGGTCGTCATTAGTGCATACCACTCACTTCAAAATAGTCACTTTCTTCTTTCACGATTTTGTAGCGCTTATCACCCTTGAGAATAAAAAAGGTCTCTTTTAGCTTAGCTACTGTCAGCATCTGTTCCAATGCTTCATCAAGTAACAAAACAGCATTTTTGTCGTGCTTGTTAGGGCGATATCCCTGCCCAATCTTGACCAAAAGCTCAAGTAGTTTGACGCTAATTGGCATTGGCTTAAGCGATTGTTCATCGACTTTCAGATACACATTGAAGGTGCCTATTTTTTCGAGTGTACTGTTTTGTATTGCTGAAAAATCGGCCTTAACTTCAAGAGACACCGCCGTTTTGTAGCCATTAAGCTCAGAAACTAAATACTCGTCTTTGTCGAGTGTTGGGGCATGACGATTACAATAGCGGTGAAGCGCTGCGATCAGCGTTTCTTTGTAGAAACTGCCAAGCAGTTTGCGCATCTTTCCTGAACCATCGAAATCACGATGTCGCATCCAGACAGATGCATAGGTTTCTACCAGATTGTTTGTGAACTCGTTTTGGATAGGCGTTACAAACTCATTGCTGAGCTCTTTGTCACCCCGAAGCAAATAGAAAAGGCGAAGAAAAGACGTTGCTTTGGTTACCTCGTAAAAACCAAGCTCGTTAATTTTAGATCTAAACGCATTGAAACACTCATCTTCAATGCCCAGCTCATGCTGAAGCACAAACTCATCGACGGTGCGCGTGTGCAGATTACTTGGGTCAAAACCCTGTATACGGGATAACAGCTCGTTATCACTGCCTGCAAACAAGTTGTCGAACAAGTAGCCATCCGCCGCGAGCAACTGGAAAATGAAATCCAGTAACGCTCGGGCCGTGAGGAACTGATCTTTGATAAGACGGGCTTTGAGTAATAAGCCGATCAGAGATTCCTGAACTGAAGGGCGACTCAGCAGCGCATAGTTTGCCGTCAGGCGAGTATGACCTAGAGATTTGAGCTCTTTGTCATAAAGCGCATAGAAAGGATTCTCAAGCGTTTGTGCTGTCAATCTTTTTAGAAATTTTTCTGCAAAGTCTGATGCACAGCCCTCAGCATTGAAGGTGAATTTTGGATAGTCTTCAAAATCCAAGAATACGTACTGCTTTGGAATTGCTGATCGCTTACGAGAGAGAAAGTCTCTGAGCACCTTTTTGATGTCGCTATGCTCTTCGGAACCTTCTTCTGCATAATTGCCGAGCATACCAACGTTAATACCCACAACAAGTGGTTTATGACTTTGCTTGAACTGGGTGAATCTTTGATCAAGAGCTTGAATTGCTGTCTGGCTTGGATTGAAGCTGTGAGTCGCATCCAAATGGAAGTCATGAGTCACTTTGTGCTTTTGGCTGTACTGCGTCAAGATCTCAGACTTGCCATCACCACTACTTCCGCATAGGAAGATGACTTGATTGGACTTAGCAGATAGGAGTGCTTTATTAAAATCCGCTTCTATATCTGTCGTGATGTATATGTATCTCTTGAATCCAACGAGGTGATCTTGATAGTGCTCTCTCTCGGTACTGACCGCATACGGTGAAGACTTTGAGAGAATGCTGAGAGCTTGTGCAAATTTCAACGGTCATTATTCCTTAAAATAATCAATAGGTTTAATATTACTAAAAAATGCACTGTATTACTGTGATTTCAATACGAATATAGAGTGTCATCATAATGGACAAAAATCGATGAAAGAGACTGTAATTTAAATTGTGTATCTGCCTGTTTTTGATATGTTCCTCCTGTGACCTGCTCCCCGGTTGATCTTCGCATAGTCAAACGGCGTAATCCCTTTCTCCCGGTTCGCATCCAGAAAATCAGCCCACCACTGCAACATCAACTTGCGCTCATCCAGATGTTCCGCTTTATGGATATACGCCGCCCGCACCGAATTGCGTTCCATATGGCTCATCTGCCTTTCAACCGCATCCTTCGACCATAGCCCTGACTCAATTAACGAACTACAGGCCATTGTACGAAAGCCGTGACCGCAAACCTCAGCTTTAGTGTCGTAACCCATAACCCGTAGGGCACTGTTAACCGTGTTTTCGCTCATGGGTTTACGCGGGTCGTGATCGCCAATGAAAATCAGCTCGTGCTCCCCACAAAACTGTTTTTTATCTATTTCAGGATCGCCAATGCCTGCTTAGAAAGCGGAACCAGATGCGGTGTGCGCATTTTTGAACCGCGATGAGAATGTTTCACTCCAGGAATAGGCTCTCGTTCCGGCGGGATTGTCCACATTGACGTTTTAAAATCTATCTCTGACCAGCGAGCAAAACGCAGCTCACTGGAGCGAATAAAGATAAGCAAAGTAAGTTCTGTTGCCCAGCGGGTTAGCGGCCTGCCGGTATAGCCATCTATTTTCTCAAGTAACTCAGGGATGCGCTTTAACTCCAGTGCCGGACAATGTTGCCTGTTTCCAGAAGCAACTGCCCCAGCCATCTCCTGAGCGGGGTTATAATCAATCAATCCACTCTGCACAGCATAACGCATGATTGCTGTGGTTCGCTGTTGAAGACGGGCAGCAACCTCAAGACGTCCAGACATCTCCACGGCTTTAATAGGTGCTAATAAATCGCGAGTCTTTAATTCCGTGATATTACGCTCCCCGAGCTCTGCGAAGAGATTATCTTCCAGGCTTTTTAGCACACGATGGGCATGATCTTCAGACCACTTTTTATTGGTGCTATGCCACTCAATCGCCACCTCTTTAAAAGTATGGGCTTTTCTCTGCTCAACCTTATCACTTTTCTTTTTGTCTCCTGGATCGACGCCATTCGCCAACAGCTTACGCGTTTCGTCGTGGCGTGATCTAGCATCCGCCAATGTGATTTCAGGATATACCCCAAGTGCCAGCATCTTTTGCTTTCCACCAAAGCGGTACTGCAAACGCCAGTACTTAGAACCATTAGGATGGACAAGCAGGTGCATACCGCTGCCATCGGTCAGTTTGTATTGCTTATCCATTGGCTTGGCTGTTCTGACTTTGATATCAGTTAGAGCCATGCTTATCCCCTCCCTGTTGGTACAAGCATTATCGAACCGGAAATACCATCATCTGTACCAACATGTGTTGGTAGATGTACATTGAAGTCGGTTGACCTTGAGAGAGTAAATATAGCGGGAATGATGGGTAAATACTGGAGTTCAGACACAAAAAAAGCCGCCCTTAAGCGACTTTAATTTGCATACTGGTGCCGAAGGCCGGAATCGAACCGGCACGCCTCGCGGCGGTTGATTTTGAATCAACTGCGTCTACCGATTTCGCCACTTCGGCACTGAAGGGTATGCGGAAAACGTTGAGGATTATACCGTTACCCCCTGTTTCCGCAACCCTTATCCGCAGGCGACGGTGCAACTGCTGAAAAAAACGTCTTTTGGCTCTCAGGTTCTACTCACATTACAAACCATCTAACCTGAAACAGGCTTCACATCCGTTACGAACACAGGTAGATCCCAGGTGCCGCCCGCGTGGATATAACGACACATGCCGGTCCCGCCGTCATAGCTTTTGCGGAATGCCTGACCGTCCCATACCCAGCTTTCCTGGCTCATGCAGTCGCCGATGCCCCGGCCTTTCTGCACACTGGTGATCTCGCCCTTGTCGTAATCGGACCCGGAAACGGTCACCAGCACCGGCTGACCTTTAAGCTGGTTATCAATAACCCAGTAGCCATAGCCTTCGTTATACGCAGCTCGCCAGCAGAGCGCCGAAAGTAACGCGTGGCTGTCATCCAGTGGCGTAAGCGTGGGTCCGTCGGTTTCCGGGTCGATGTTCTCTGCCGATGTAAACAGGCTGTCGCACGTGTCATCGTCATTACGATTAACCGTCGAAAGCAGTCGGGTTTTCAGCGCAGCGATTTCTGGATCGGTCAACAAACGGGGTTCACCGCTGAGAGTTTTTGCCGCCTGTATTACGGGTGCGGGCACAGCCTTAGCCACACTGCTTTCCGGTTTATTGCCCTTTTTGGTGAGCGCGCCTGACGTGCCGATACGGCCCTGCACGTCGTCCGCTTTTAGCAGCACGGCATAAGCGCCTTCATTGGAAAGCATGAAAGGTTTGGAGCCGCCTTTAAATTCTACTTTACCGCTGCCTTTCACTGCCTTAATTACCGCAGAGGTCTGGCTGGCCGACATTTGCCAGTTGTCATCAGCAGCCAGAAGATCGCCCGCTGGTTTACCGTCGATCCAGAGCGTCAGCTTTTCCGCCGGTTCGCTGTCATCTTCGGTGTCGCCCAGCGTCACTTCTCCTGTTGGCTCGATTCCAGGACCCGCATCACGGGTGAGCAGGATGGAGCCGGAGGGATCCTCTTCTTTGCCATAACCGGCAATGCGGCAGGTCAACGTGTTATCACAGGCAACTTCCCAGTCTTTGTGCTCAAGGGTTCTTGCGCTCTGCGCGGCCTGAGCCGAGAGGGAGAGCATCGCCAGCATGAAAAGCATCGGTTTACAGTTCACTTTATTCCCTTATGTTTTATTTCTGATATCAGTGCTGATATCGCTCTCACCACGGGTCAAAACAGGCGCAGAAGTGCCACACCTCCCTGCCGTTTTACAGTCGCGTCAGGGTCATTTCCTGCACCTCAGCCGCTGGATTGGCCTCTTTCACGGCGGCAAGAAAACCAACAAACTCCCGATTAAAAAGGGTGTAGTTGTTCAGGACTCTGAACTCCCTTTCGGTGCTATAAGATCCGGTGACGTAACGAACAAGCCATACCCGGCGATTACTGACTTCAGTTCCGCTGACTTTTATCCTGATAATATTCTTCAGCGGAACTTTGCAAAGCGTTTCGCCTTCGCGCTGCTGATACAGGAAGTCGCAGTCATAGTAATAATCTTCCGTGTTCATGCCCAATCTTTTCAATATCGGGGTGTTAGCCGAGATCTTTTTCATCATTCCTGGAGAAGGAGGGAGCCCTTTTTTAAGGGGCAAAGGCTTGAAGCAATACCAGATGAGCAAAATGAAGAAAGCTAACGACAGAAGTGAGAAAATAAAATAAACAAACTGATGCATTTAAATGACCCGACCTGTACGGATAGCTCCTGATTATATCGAAGAAGATATGATGCCGTTATCAGTTTTTACCGCCCACCAACGCAAAGATTCAACCTGTCGGTTGGCTCCTTCTTGCATCTTGCATGATCAGCATCGAGCATCAAATCTGCCCATCATCGCCTGTTGTCAGGTCCGTCGCCTCAATGCGTATGGTCATGATGCAGTTTATTTTCGACCTTATCCTTCACTTCGCTGGCTTTATCCTTCACCTTCTCAGTCAGGCTCTCTTTGTGGTCACGGTTTTGCACGCCGGTTATCCGTAGAAACTTTACAGAAATTTTTTACATAAAATCTTTAATAATTGTCATTTTGGCGCGGCCCTGACCGTCAAAAGATTGCCATGGTAGTTACAATATTTTAATGTTTACGTATCAGAGGACACGGCTTCCGGGGAAAAGCAATGGACGCAAAAATGCTCGCCAGTTCAGTCTTATCGGGCGTGGTTTCAGTACCAATGGATTTTTATCTGGGACTGGAGCGAACCTTTCAGGATTTAAACCTTTCTGATGGTGGCAGACGCATTCAGTCACGCAATATGCATGACGACGTCCGCGTTGGCCGGGCTGTCTACCAGACTTTCAGGGACAGAAATAAGATAGCGAAAATCGTTAATATCATCATTGATGATTCGCTGCAGTATCTTCCCGAACCCGCACTGCGTAAGGTTTATGACAAGCTTATAGGCAATGCAACGTCAATGACCAGCCGGACGGCTACGCAACTAACATTGTCTTCTTACCTGGGATCAAAGGTCATCAGTGGCGTTATGCTGTCATTCATTTCCCGCGTGGCACTCCGGGGCCTGACCGGTGGCCTGACTGGTGGCGTTATCGCTCAGGGCGTCATTTCCCGCGCCTGTGAAGCCTACAGGCGACTTCAGATGCAAAGCCCTGAACTGTGGCGGAAACTGCGGGTCAACGACGACGACATGCTCTATTTCATGTTTGAAGAACCCCTGCAGAACTTCATCAGAATGGGTGAAATGCTACGTAAAAACCCCTCGGCCTCCAGAGAATTTATTAATGCTATCGAAAATTATTAGACTTCTTCGTAAGCTCATCGCCGAATTGTCCGGCGGCCTGGTATTAATGGCTATGGTCGTGGGCATATTTCTGGCTGCCACGCTGAACGAAGGTGCCATGCGCATCATTGCTCCGCTGCTGGTTCTTGTCGCAGGACTGGTTGTTTATGGCCTGACTCATCTGATTGCTGAAAAGCCAGACCGCCGTTAACCTGCACTGACTTAAGCCCGGACAACCAGCTTAAGTCGTCGTGAGCTCAGACCAGATATTTTATGACCCCCTGCCTGCCTCTTGCGGAACAGGGTCGATAAAACGTGAATATGGTGATGTTCGCCAGACAGGATAAAGAAATTTTTAGCCGAATTTTACTCTCTGAATTAAATTTCACTCATGCGCCTGTTATTTACACCGTGATAAATAAACACAATACAACCCGGTATAAAAAAATAATTTCACATGTAAACACTAACAAACTTTAAGCATCGACTACTGGAACTCTCAAATAAGAGATATGATAAATTCATTCAACCAACACGACGCCTGAAAAACTCCAAAAAAATATCAATTAATTTCTCAGCAGTACCGCGCTTATTACCCAACAACAAAATCTCATCACGAAACAATATTATCCTGACTCATCCAAATGCCTCCCGCTCATTTACAGAACATTCTCAAAGCGCTATTTAAACCAGAATTTCAGGAACTTTCTGCTCGTCAGCCTCTCTTAACAAAACTGAATAAGAAGATACTGAGGTTAAGATGAAGCAGGCACAACGCAGTGCATGGGTTTTGGGCGTGGCGGCACTTCTGGTGGCAGGCAGTGCATCAGCGGCAAGCTGGCAGGATCAGCTGAGCAGTGCAGCGTCGCAGCTCAGCCAGCAGAACAATGGTAGCACCACCAGCACCACGCAGCAGAATGGCGGTCTGTCGCTCTCTTCTATAACCAGCATGCTGGGCGGCGGCGACAAAGCGGTCAGCGCCAACAGCATGACCAACGCGGCCGGTGTGATGCAGTATTGCGTCGAACACAACGTGGTGAAAAACAATGTGCAGTCGGTGAAAGATCAGGTGCTGAGCAAGCTCGGTCTGAACACCACCACCGCGCAGGAACAGAAAACCGATTACACCCAGGGCGTGGCAGGCCTGCTGAATACCGGAAATGGCCAGCAGCTGAATCTGCAAAGCCTGAGCAACTCACCCATGGGTGAGAAGCTCAAAACCAAAGCCTGCGACGTGGTACTGAAGCAGGGTAAAAACTTTATCTCCTGATCCCCCTATTCATCTCTCCCCTCGCAGCACTGAGGGGAGCATTAAACCCCGCCATGCTGTGATGCCTGACATTCCCATAACCTGGGGTTGAGCGCTATAGTGTTGTTTTGGTTTCTACAGGACAGCACGCATGAAAGGCATCAACATCGCACTTTACTTCGACCCCGATCAGATTCAGGCCTGCGTTCACGAACAGGATGACAGCTATCTCAGCAAAAAATTCGAGTATGACGATGGCGTGATAGAAGAGATCTACCAGTGGCTGGAGCAGTATGAACCCAAACGCACGCACATCTGCCTGATTGAGAACGAAACGGCCGAACTGCTGGCCGATGAGCTGGTCGACAGTGGATTCCGCGTCCATCAGGTCACCATGCATCAGCTGTTGAGCTGGTTCGCCACCGAGCCGCCGTCCACGCCAGACGGCACGCCTATGCGCGCCATGCTGCGCTTCCTGGAAGATGAACATCCGCGTGAATATGAGTCGCGCACGCCGCAGACTGAAGCACTGATGGAGATGTTCGACGAGCTCGATGCACTGGAGATGGTCGATGACGCCGACGACGAAGACACGCTGCCAGGCGATCTGCTGCGCGCCATGAAGAAGCACAAAATCACCGCCAGTGCTGCGGCTCAGCGTCTGTTGCCGGACGTCAACGAGCGTATCCGCGAACATCTGATGCAGTATCCCGAACTGATGACGCCAGAAATCCTGCAGGACTTCTTCCCGGAGCTGCTTGAGGCGCTGGAGCGCCCGAAACACTAATCAGGGAGTGCAGACATGCTGGAGCTGATTAAAGCCGTTAGTCTGGGGCTTGTCGTGATCCTGCCGCTCGCCAATCCACTCACCACCGTGGCGCTGTTTTTGGGGCTGGCGGGTGATATGAATTACCAGCAGCGGAACCGGCAGGCGCGCCAGGCGTCAATTTATGTTTTTGCCATCATGGTGGTGGCGTGGTACGCAGGCAGCGCGGTGCTGCATACCTTTGGCATCTCGATACCGGGTCTGCGTATGGCCGGTGGGCTGATCGTTGCCTTTATCGGTTTTCGGATGCTGTTTCCGGCCAAGCCTGCGGGTCATTCGGTTGAAGCTAAGCAGAAACTGGATGAGCTGGATGAAGCCAAAGAGCCGGTGAATATCGCCTTTGTGCCACTGGCGATGCCGAGCACCGCGGGACCCGGGACCATTGCGATGATAATCTCGTCCGCCTCGACGGTAAGAAGTGGCGTTGATTTTCCCGCCTGGGTGATTAGTGTGGCGCCGGTGCTGACCTTCCTGCTGGTAAGCCTGATCCTCTGGATCTCTCTGCGCAGTTCGGGAGCCATCATGAAGCTGGTGGGCAAAAGCGGCATTGAGGCGATCTCGCGCCTGATGGGATTTTTGCTGGTCTGCATGGGCGTGCAGTTCATCATTAACGGCGTGCTGGAAGTGGTGCGCACCTTTCACTGATCCGGAATGTCCCCTCTCCTGACTGGCAGAGGGGACTGCCTGATTACTTCAGCGTTTTACGCACCTCAGCAACCTGATCTTTACTCACCGCTGGCGCGGTGTTGCTCCAGCCCTGGCGAATAAAAGTCGCCAGCTGCGCGACTTCATCATCGCTCAGACGCTGGGCAAAGCCCGGCATCGCCAGCTTAGATGGTGCTTTCGCCGTAGAAGGCTGCTGCGCACCGGCCAGAATGGTATGGATCAGACCGGTTGGATCCTTCGCATTCACGATGGTTGCCCCATCCAGCTCCGGGAAGATCGCGGGTGCGCCTTTGCCGGTCACGAAATGGCAGGCACCGCAGTTATCCAGATAGAGACGCTCCCCTTCGCTGAGGTTCTTCGCCGCCGTGAGCTTCGCTTCCGTTGCCTGCTGCGCCTGCACACTGAACGCCTGCAATGGCGGATTGCCGCCCAGGAACTTCAGGTAGGCCGCGATGGCTTTCAGATCGGCATCAGTCATGTGTGAGCTGCTGTGCTCAACCACCGAGGTCATCTCACCGCCCACTGCCGCTTTATCGTTACGGCCGGTCTGCAGGTAATCCACGATCTCCTGCTCGCTCCAGTGCGGCAAACCGCGCAGTGACGGCACATCCCAGTTGTTCAGGCTGCCGCCTGCCAGGAATTTATCATCACCACTGTCCAGCGCTTTCTCGTTCATGCCCAGACCGCGCGGCGTATGGCAACTGCCGCAGTGGCCCAGACTCTCCACGATATAGGCACCGCGATTAACCTCGGCTGATGCGCCACCAATCGGCTGGAACGGCTTATCTGACGCGAACGCCCAGTTCCAGAAGCGCATGCCCCAGCGCTGGCTGAACGGGAAGCTCAGATCGGTTTCCGGCGGCTGTTCTGCGCTTGGCTGCACGCCTTTCATGAAATAGGCGTAGAGCGCATGGATATCAGCATCGCTGATTTTGGCGTAATCAGGGTATGGCATCGCCGGATAGAGATGCGATCCATCCGGTAGCACTCCCTTGCGTACCGCGTCAGCGAACTGCTGCTCGCTGTAGTTGCCGATACCGTGCTGCTTATCGGGCGTGATGTTGGTGGAGAAGATGGTGCCGAGGTTCGACTCAATCGCCAGTCCGCCTGAATAAGCAGGCTTGCCGGGCAGTGAGTGGCACGCCATGCAGTCGCCCAGCCGGGAGAGATATTCGCCCTGCTTAATCAGTTGCGCTTCATCTTCGGCGTGAGCCGGCAGCGCAAATCCACTGGCCAGCAGCACCGCGTTGGCAAAAATAAAAGACTTCAGTTTCAGCTTATTCATGCGCTTATGCCTGTACCAGTGGGCCGGGATTTTTCAGGTAGTGATCTTTGATCGCCTGCGCCGCCATCAGGGTAATTGCACCGATGGTATCGGTCGGGTTCGCCTGGAAGTTCTGCGGGAAGGCGTTGCCGCCCGGCACAAAGACGTTATGCACATCCCAGCTCTGCAGATACTTGTTGAGTGCAGAAGTTCTCGGGTTATCGCCCATCACTGCGCCGCCCACGTTGTGGGTAGAGACATATTTAGTGAGATCGAAGTCCGCGCCCATCGGCAGGAAGCTCATGCTCATGCTGTCCGGGTTCAGCTCTTTCGCGATATTGCCGACGATGCCTTTCAGGTGCTGCTGCAGCTTCAGCTCGTTCTCTTTCCAGTTAAACGTCATGCGCAGCAGTGGCAGACCACGGTGATCGTTGTAGTTCGGATCGAGATCCAGATAGATATCGCGGTAAGACTGGCAGGTGGTGGTGATGCTGATCTTCATCGAATGACCGTACCACTCTTCCAGGCCTTCCTTGTAACCCATGCCCCAGGATGGCGTGCCTTTTGGCAGCGCGGTGCTGATTGGCGTACCGGTCGCCTGTGAGCTGTGGATCTTCGCACCGCCCAGGAAGCCGAGCGAAGGACCGTCGAAGTTGCCTGGCGAGATATCGTTAAACATCTGGCCGGTCGCGCCCGCCGTGGCGTACGGATTGAAGTTTTTATCTTTGAAGAACAGCGTCGCGCCGCCGTTCGACAGGAACGCGTAGTTACGCCCTACCACGCCCTCTTCGGTAATCGGGTTGTAAGGCTTGCCGATGCCGGAGAGCAGCATCAGACGCACGTTGTAGAGCTGGAAGCTGCTCAGCACCACGATTTTCGCGGGCTGGAAGCACTCGTTGCCCTGCGCATCGATGTAGATCACGCCTTTCGCGGTTTTCTTATCATCGTTCAGCACCACCTTGATCACTTCTGCATTCACTTCATACGAGAAGTTCGGCATGCGCTTCAGCGAATCCATGACTGCGGTCTGCGGCGACGCCTTGGAGTAGTTCAGGCAAGGATATTTACTGCAGTAGCCGCAGTAGTTGCACGGGGCGATCTGGTTGCCGTACGGGTTTTTCCATGCACGCGACACACAGGCTGACGGGTTCGGGAACGGATGGTAACCGAGTCTGGTCGCCACCTCTTTGAACATTACGTTGTTTAACGTGTCATCCAGTGCAGGCAGCGGATAAGGCTCAGAGCGCGGGCCTTCAAACGGATCGCCGCCTTCCATGATTTTGCCGCGCAGGTTGCCGGTGTTGCCCGACTGGCCGCAAATCAGTTCGAATTTGTAGTAATAAGGTTCGATCTCTTCCCAGCTGAACGGGAAGTCCATTACCCGCATATCATCCTGCAGAATGCCCGGCTTATACGCCTCGTCGACATAGGTCTTCAGTTTGATATCGGTTGGCGTCGGACGGATCAGTACCGCTGTCCAGTGCAGACCAGAACCACCTACGCCGGTGCCCGGTGCAAACGCGCCCCATTTACGGGTGGGTAATGCGGTCTGGCTGCTGTTGTAGCGCACGGTGACCGCCACTTCGGCGGGCGTCGCAAACACTTTGTTGCGCACCGCATAGGCGTATTCATCCGCCGGTTTTGGATAGGCGAACTCGTCGTAATCACGATCGCCGCCACGCTCCAGCGCGCGCACGTCCAGACCGGCCAGCGCCAGCTCGATGCTCATCAGCGAGCCTGCCCAGCCGAGGCCGCAGACCACGACGTCGACTTCTTTTTTAGTAACCTGTGCCATGATAATCCTGTTTCAAATACCTGATGTGGAAGCGCGTTATGCGCGTTCACCTTTGATGCTGACCGGGCCCAGCGGATAAGGCACGTTGTGCTGTTTCACCCATTCGGTGAAGCTGGCACGCGCGCCCGGGAATCCGATGGCGATCCAGGCTTTCATGCCTTTATTACCGCCGTACATCGGGTCGGCCAGGTAGCCATGCTTGGTATCTGAAAGCAGCTGGCTGAAGAAATGGGAAGGTTTAAGATCGGCTTCGCCCAGCGCGGCAAAATCGATCTCGTTTTTGTTGACCTGGGTCAGCACCGCATCTTTCTCTTCCAGCGTCAGTGCATGAAACGCTTTCTGATGGGTGTTCTGCGACCACTGATTAATCAGCCGAATACCGGTCTGATACATCTGCTGTGGGCGGAACGGAATCTGATAACCCATGGTGGCCGGCGCCTGGGTATTAAAAGGCCCCTGCAGATAGATTTCGCTGCCAAACGCCTCGCTGTGCAGCTGCTGATCGATAAAGATTGGCACGTTGGTTTCCAGCGCGCCCGGCGCTTTGCCTTTGCCGCCCGCCGGAATCAGGCGGTCGGTAGCAGCCAGAATGAATTGCCACTCATCGGCGCTGAAAAAGATCGGTTTGTAATCGGTTAACTCGGGTGCAGCCATCTCTGCAGCCTGTGCCGCAGTCATGCCTTTCAGGACGAGCTCACTTAATGGCAACGCCAGCAGTGAACCGAGCAAAAATTTACGCCTGGTGGTGGGTTTTTCTAAAAGCATATCCGCACGACTCTCATCTGCTAAATACCCGTTTAATTTGTTATGTCGCTGAAAGGCTGAATAGAGTCAGGAAACTCCACGCAGAGATAAATGCAAACAGCACTGACGACGGCAAAACAGACAAGGGCGGGTAAAATTATGGTTCGGTGACTAACGGAACTTATCGGTTAATAACCTGGCAATATTAGGGATATAAATATTTCTGAATGTAAAAATTGAATTAAAAAGATGTCGAAGTGAAAGTTTATCATGGTGTTGCAGAAGGGTTATCGAGAGGTAAAAGATTTACATCGCTGAAATCGGGGATAAAACCGCATAAACATCGGGCATTTGGCTGTTACGACGCAGAATGGAGGGTGTTATTTTCGCTCTGTCATCATCACGTCTGCTAACCGATAAAAAAAAATCATACTTCCATACAAGAAAAGCGTTTCTTATCGCTAACACTATAGTGGCTTTATCAGCCGCACAATCAGACAGTGCGCAATTTGTGATCGTATGAGTAAAAGCGTATTAATTTTGTGCATTTTAAAGTAACGACGAAATAATTACTGACAGACACTATCTTATTTTGTCTCTTTGCCCGAATCGCTACGCAAATATTTGTGCAAAGCTCATAACAAACCGGCATTTTGAGATTATCAGGCGCCCGATACAGTAGAGCAATCAACGGCTCAGGATAATGCTCAATGCGCAAAACACTCTTGTCACTGGTTACTGCTCTGGCACTGGTTCACCCGGCACATGCCGCCACGCCTGCTGACACTCTGGTGGTCGCTGTGCCACTCGATGGCATCATCAGTTTCGATCCGGCGGAAAGTTTTGAAACCGTCAGTACCAGCAGCCTGCGCAATATCTACCAGACGCTGCTGGAGCCGGATCATCAGAACCCGCAGAAGCTCTCGCCACTGGCCGCCACACGCTGGCAGGCCGGGAAAACGCCCCACAGCCTGGTGTTTGACCTCAACCCGCAGGCTCATTTCGCCAGCGGTCATCCGCTCACCGCGCAGGATGTTGTTTTCTCCTTAACCCGCGCAGTCAGACTCAATAAAGCACCCTCTTTTATCCTGGGCGAGTTTGGCTGGACGCCGGAAAATATCGATCAGCAATTCACGGCGATCAATGACCACCAGCTTGAGCTGCGCTGGCCCGCGGAGATCGGCAGCGATCTGGCGCTGCGCCTGCTTACCGCGCCGGTCGCCTCCATCGTCGACAGTAAACTGGCGCAGGAACACGCCAGCAGCAACGATTACGGCAATGCCTGGCTGAAGAACCACTCCGCTGGCAGTGCGGCTTATGCCATAAAACAGTTCGTGCCGCTGCAGGCGCTGGTGCTGGAGGCCAACCCCCACAGCACGCAGAAGCCGCATCTGAAGCGCGTATTACTGAAAGGTGTGGCCGATCCCGGCTCCCGGCGTCTGCTGATCCAGCAGGGTGACGTGGATGTCGCCTGTCAGCTCGGCCCGGATCAAATTGCCGCACTGAAAAATACTGCCAATGTGCGGGTCGATGCTTTTCCGTCCAGCCTGATCTATTACCTTGGCTTTAACACCCAAAGTCCGCAGCAACCGGCGCTGGGGAACCCGGCGCTGTGGCAGGCGGCACGCTGGCTGGTTGACTATGACAGCCTGGCAAACCAGTTGCTGAAAGGTCAGTACCGCATCCATCAGAGCTTCCTGCCGGACGGCTTTGACGGTGCGCTGAACAGCACGCCGTTCCATTACGATCTGAAAAAGGCGCAGGCGATACTGCAAAAAGGCGGCATTAAACCCGGCACGCATATCGCGCTCACGGTAGTGAACCAGCCGCCTTATATTGATGTGGCGCAGGCGCTGCAGGCGAGTTTTGCCAAAGCGGATGTGAATCTCGATATCCAGCCGGTGGCGGAATCAGAGCTGTGGAGCAAAATGCGCAGCCGCGACTTTCAGGCAATCTTCACCTACTGGGGCGCGGACTACATCGACCCTAACAGTAATGCCAGCACCTTTGCCTCTAACGTGCCAGGCGGCGGTAAAACCCTGGCTTGGCGCGTCGGCTGGTCCATTCCGGAACTCAGTGCCCAGACCCGCGCCGCCGCCGGAGAGAGCGATGCTGTGAAACGCCGCAACCTCTATACCGGATTGCAAACCCGCATTCAGCAGGATTCACCCTTTGTTGTGCTGCTACAGGGTGCCGTCCAGGTGGCGGTACGCAGCAACCTTAATCACCTGCAGCAGGGCATCGGTGTCAGCCTGCTGAATTTTGAAGAGGTGCAGAAGTAAGTCCTGGTTTGAGGCCGTTGCTTCACGCAGCAACGGCTTTTTTGGTGAATAGTTCTCCTCCTGTGCCGCTCTGGCTTGCTATCCTTCAGGCATAACCTTCAGCCTGAGAGTGGAAAATCATGACTTCCCCGCTACTGATTGCCCGTACGCCAGATGTCGAACTTCATCTGTTACCGCAAATGGCCAACCGCCATGGCCTGATCACCGGCGCAACCGGTACCGGTAAAACCGTCACGCTGCAGAAGCTGGCCGAATCGTTCTCTGCCAGTGGCGTGCCGGTCTTTATGGCCGACGTCAAAGGCGACCTGACCGGCGTGGCAATGGCGGGCCAGTCCAGCGAAAAGCTGCAGGAGAGGCTGGCGAAAATCGGCGTCACCGACTGGCAGCCGCAAAGCAGTCCGGTGGTGCTATGGGATATCTTCGGCGAGAAAGGTCATCCGGTGCGTGCCACTGTCTCCGATCTCGGGCCACTGCTGCTGGCGCGTCTGCTGAACCTCAATGAAGTACAGAGCGGCGTGCTGCAGATTATTTTCCGCATCGCCGATGACCAGGGTTTGCTGCTGCTGGATTTCAAAGATCTGCGCGCCATGACTCAGTACATTGGTGACAACGCCAAAAGTTTCCAGACGCATTACGGCAACATCAACAGCGCCTCGGTCGGCGCGATCCAGCGCGGATTACTGACGCTGGAGCAACAGGGCGCGGAACACTTCTTTGGTGAACCGATGCTGGATATCGCCGACTGGATGCGCGTCGACAGCAATGGCAAAGGGGTGATCAACATCCTTTCCGCCGAGAAGCTTTATCAAATGCCAAAACTCTATGCCACCAGCCTGCTGTGGCTGCTGTCGGAGCTTTATGAGCATCTGCCGGAAGCGGGCGATCTCGATAAGCCAAAGCTGGTGTTCTTCTTTGATGAGGCCCATCTGCTGTTTACCGATGCACCCGCGGTGCTGCTGGAGAAAATCGAACAGGTGATGCGGCTCATCCGCTCCAAAGGCGTCGGCGTCTGGTTTGTCACCCAGAACCCAGGAGATATTCCGGATCGGGTGCTGGGGCAGCTCGGCAACCGGGTGCAGCATGCCCTGCGTGCTTTCACCCCCAAAGATCAGAAAGCAGTAAAAACCGCCGCCGACACCCTGCGTGCCAACCCGTCATTTAACAGTGTTGAGGCGATTCAGGCACTGGGCACCGGCGAAGCGCTGATATCCTTCCTGGATGCCAAAGGCAGCCCGTCGGTAGTGGAACGCGCCATGGTGATTGCGCCCGGCTCGCGCATGGGTCCGGTTACCGGCGATGAACGCAACGGCTTAATCAACCATTCGCCGCTGTATGGCAAATATGATACTGAAATCGATCGCGAATCGGCATTTGAAAAGCTGCAAAAAGGCGTCCAGGCCGCCAGCGATGAAGCCGGTGCACCACCCGCCAAAGGCGACGAGGTTGCGGCAGACGATGGCATTATCGGTGGTCTGAAAGAGATCCTGTTTGGCCGAACCGGTCCGCGCGGCGGTAAGCACGACGGTGTGGTGCAAACCATGGCGAAAAGCGCCACCCGCCAGATCACCAGTCAGATCATTCGTGGGGTACTCGGCAGCCTGCTGGGTGGCCGTCGCCGATGAACCCGGCTCTCTGCTAAGATCAGGTTATGGATAAACAATACGAACTGAAACGGACGAAACGTCTGGCACTGTTGCTGTTACTGCTCGCCGCAGCCACTTTTATCGTCACCCTTTTTCTGCCTCCTGGCTTTTGGGTCAGCGGCGTCAAAGCGATTACGGAGGCCGCAATGGTCGGCGCACTGGCGGACTGGTTTGCGGTGGTGGCGCTGTTCCGGCGCGTGCCGGTGCCCTTTATCTCACGCCATACCGCCATCATCCCGCGCAACAAAGATCGTATCGGCGAGAACCTCGGGCGCTTTGTGCAGGAGAAGTTTCTTGATACCGATTCACTGCTGAATCTCATTCGCCGTCACGATCCTTCAAACCTGCTGGCGCAGTGGCTGAATGCGCCGGGCAACGCGGACCGCATCGGCCGCCATCTGCTGCAGGTGATGCGTGGTTTCCTCGATCTGACCGATGACGCGCGGATCCAGACCTTTATGCGCCGCGCCGTGCATCGTGCGATTGACAAGGTCGACCTCAGCCAGACCAGCGCCATGGTGCTGGAGAGCCTGACCAAAAATAACCGTCATCAGGCGCTGCTGGACGCGGCCATCGAACAGCTGCTGAAGTTATTGCATAAACCCGCGACCCGCGAGTTTATTGCCATGCAGCTGGTGCGCTGGCTGAAACGCGAGCATCCGATCAAAGCCAAAATGCTGCCGACCGAATGGCTGGGTGAACACAGCGCCGAGCTGGTGGCAAACGCGGTCGATTCGCTGCTGGATGATGTGGCTCTGGATCAGGGCCATGAGCTGCGTCTCGGCTTTAACCGGGCGGTAGACAAGCTGATCGTTAAGTTGCAGAACGATCCGGAAATGGCCCAGCGCGCCGAAGAGATCAAAGGCTGGCTGAAAGAGGATGCCTCATTCAACCGCTACATCGGCGAGCTGTGGAATGACATGCGCAACTGGCTCAAAGCCGATCTCAGCAGTGATGATTCGCGGGTGCAGGAGAAAGTACGCGGTGCCGCGCTGTGGCTGGGTGAAACCCTGGCAGCCGACCCGGCGCTGCGGGACTCAATGAATCAGCATCTGGAGCAGGCGGCGCGCAGCGTGGCGCCGGAGTTTGCCAGCTTCCTGACGCGTCACATCAGCGACACCGTCAAGAGCTGGGATGCACGCGACATGTCGCAGCAGATCGAGCTGAACATTGGCAAAGACCTGCAGTTCATCCGCATCAACGGCACGCTGGTGGGCGGCACCATCGGGTTGATTCTCTATCTGCTGTCGCAGCTACCCCAGTTAATCCCGCTGCTGAGCCGCTAACCGCCTGGTTTAGCCGGATGCAGGTGGATAGAGGCCAAACCCGGTGATGATGGCCTTAACAAAGCTGCGGATTTTCACCGTCTGGCGACGGCCCGCTGGGATTAGCACATGCATGGGACGTGCTGGCCCGGCATAATCGGGCAGCACCTGGACCAGCCTGCCCTGCCTGATCTCTTCAGACAGAATGGTGGCGGGTCCCAGGGTAATGCCGTAGCCCTCCAGCGCTGCGTGCAGGAGCGCTTTCCAGTCATTCGATCGCATTCTTCCCTGCGGATGCACTTCTTCGACTTTCCCGGCCTGAGTAAACACCCAGCGGCAGGGTTTTGAAGGCGACCAGATGCCATAAACGAGACAGGCGTGGTTCTCCAGATCTGCTGGCGTGGCTGGAAAACCGTGCCGTGCCAGATAGGCGGGTGACGCACAGGCTATCAGCTCATAGGGCTGCAACGGATGGGCGATGATCGAACTGTCCGCCAGCGCACCAATCCGGATCACCACCTCATATCCCTCTTCAAACGGATCAACCAGCCGATCGCTGAGTTCAAGATCAACCTGCGTATCAGGAAACCGATCAAGATAGCGGGTCACAAACGGCGCCAGGCTGAAAGAACCAAAGGTGACCGGCGCGCTGACCTTCAGCGTACCGGATGGACGCTGCTGCATATCCAGCGCAATTGCATCCGCTTCATGCACTTCAGCCAGCACGATTTTGCAGCGTTCGTAATAATTGCGGCCCACATCCGTCAGGCTTTGTCGTCGCGTGGTGCGATGCAGAAGTAGCGTGCCGAGATGCCTCTCCAGCGCCGCGATATGCTTCGCCACCATTTGCGGTGAGATGAGCAATTTCCCGGCGGCGGCGGCAAACGAACCTGATTCCGCGACGGTAACAAATACGTTCATGCTGGTAAGTCGATCCATGATTCCCTCCTGTTGGTTGTTTATATTGCGTCCGTTTGTCGGTTTATTCACCTCCTGTTTTTAATTAAGGTCAGGACGTGAAAACTCATCGAGGAACAACCCATGAAAATAGGCATTATTGGCGCAGGTTTTGTTGGCCGGGCGATAGCAAAACTGGCAATTAAAGCGGGACATGAGGTGATGCTCAGCAACTCGCGTGATCCACGAACGCTGTTCAGTCTGAAACCGATGATTGGTTGCGAAACCGGTACTGCCACCGAGGCTGCAAACTTCGGCGAAGTGGTCGTGATCGCTGTGCCGCTCACGGCAACTGAGCAACTTCCGGCAGCGGAGTTACGGGGAAAAATCGTGCTTGATGCGGTCAATTACTATCCCGACCGCGATGGCGACATCGAAGAGCTACTTAGTGGTGGCATCAGCACCAGTGAACGGCTTGCCCGCCAGTTTCCCGGCAGCCGGATCACCAAGGCATTTAATGCCATCCGCATGACCGATCTGGAAACCCAGGGCCTGCCCCCGGGCGATGCGAACCGTCAGGCGCTACCGCTGGCGGGAGATGACAGCGAAGGAAAGGCTATCGTCACGGCGCTTTATGATGCCTTTGGGTTTGATGCGGTGGATGCGGGCGCGTTAGCGGAAGGCTGGCGTTTCGAGCGTGCGACACCCGCCTATTGTGTCGCACTCAGCAGAGAACAACTTATCAGGACACTTTTGGAGACCACCCGGCGCTAAGCATAAACAGCCTGTGGGTATAGAGAAAAGCGGCTGAAACAGTCATTCGCAGACGGCTAATAAACGTATGCTCCCTGAGCTGGCACGGTTAGCCAACTAAAAAGGCCGCTTTCGCGTAATGCCGATCAGTTAAGACAGAAATGATCGGTTGAACGATCCAGTGGCTGAGTGAAAATCCTTAAAGAAGCATTATCCGCGGGCGGTAAAAAAGAAACCGCAGCGTTACCCGCTGCGGCGTTCTTAAAAGCTTAACTGACAAGCATTACGCCTCATCAGCAGGGTTTTTTGTGGTCTGCGCCAGGTGATAAACGGTGGTTAAGCCGGATCCAGCGCAGCCTGTGCGATCGCCATAAAGTGTTTTACCCTCTCGCGATCCACATCGTTCCACCAGACACCATCCACCTTAAGTGCACTGGCCACAATTACGGCCTGCGTGCGGCCCAGAATCTGGCAGACGTTAGCGGGTGTGACGCCCGACCCCACCAGCAGGGGTAAGGTGGTGGCGGCGCGGATCTCGTCGATTTCCTCCAGTGTGGCGCTGTCACCGGTGCGCTGTCCGGTGGCGATAACTGCATCTGCTTCAAAGAAATCAACATCGCGTGTCAGTTCCTGAATGGAGCGATCGGCCACTATCGCATGGCTGCCGTGTTTAACGTGACTGTCGGCAAACACCCGAATATGTTCGGCGCGCAGCTGGCTGCGGTAGCGCAGCGCTTTCGCGGCAGCCCCTTCAATAAAACCTTCGTTGGCGATATAAGCATTGGCCCACTGATTGACGCGGATAAAATCCGCCCCGCCCGCCAGCGCGGTGGCAAAAGCAGGTAATGCAGCGTTCGCCAGCACGTTAATACCCAGCGGCACGCCGAAACGTTCGCGTACTTTTTCCGTAATCACCGCCATCAGCGCCGGCGTTTCCGGGCCGATATCCTCAGGTTTGGAAAAAGGAATATCGCCATGATTTTCCACAATCAGGCCGTGAACGCCGCCCAGAATATAGTTTTCCGCATCACGTAATGCTCGATCAATTATCGCGCTGACGGGTTTACCGCGATATTTAGGCGAACCCGGAAAAGGGTCACAGTGAATAACACCAATAACAGCTTTAGGACGGGAAAATATCGCTTGTATTGCATCAATTTTTTCTGCTGATATAGCAACCATCGCTTCTTAATCCTGTTCAGGGAAACACTATGCGTGTTTATGTGGCTGGTAATATTACTGTCGATGAAACCTGGTCTGTTACCGATATTCCAGCTAAGGGCGCCTCTGTTCACGGTTATCAACGTTCGCAGGATATCGGCGGCAAAGGCGCGAACCAGGCGATCGTATTATCCCGCTGCGGCATCGAGACCTGTTTACTTGCCGCGACCGGTCATGACAGCAATGGAAAATGGATCCGTCAGCAGCTCATGAACGAGCCCGTGACGTTATTGCCCACGCAGTCCATTACCGCGTTGAGCGACACCTCACTTATTCTGCACAGCGCCGATGGCGATAACGCCATTATTACCAGTAAGACGGCGGCCGAGGCGCTGGATATTGATACGCTTCGCCACCATCTTGCCAGCGCGCGTCCAGGCGATCTGCTGGTGCAGCAGGGCAATTTCTCCCCTGAGAAAACCCATGCGCTGTTCAGTCTGGCTAAGTCCCAGGGACTGATTACCGTCTTTAACCCCTCGCCAGTGCACGCCGGTTTTGCCGCATGCTGGTCGCTGGTGGATATCGCCGTGGTCAATCAGCACGAAGCGCAACAGTTACAGCCCGACGCAGTAAACACAGTGGTGACTACGCTCGGAAGTGCAGGTGTCTGGCTCACTCAGGGCGACCAGCGAATATTCTGCCCGGCGCACCCCGCCGATGCAGTAGATACCACCGGCGCAGGCGATACTTTTCTGGCCGTGATGCTGGCTTCCGCGATCCTGCGCGAGGGTGACATTGATGCATTAGCACTCGCGCATGCCAGTCAGGCTGCTGCGCTGACCGTCAGCCGTTATGGCACACGTCAGGCCTTTCCCACTGCAGAAGAGCTCGCCGCACTGCTCCAGTCAGGCGGCGAGTCAGCGATTACTTAAACATCGCGCGGTAGCTGTCCACGTTAGCTTTGGTTACCACTGTGGCCGGCACCAGAATGGTTTTTGCCACCGTTTTGCCCGACGTAAGCGCGTTCAGCGCTTTTACTGCCTCTTCACCCATCTTTTTCGGATCCTGCTGCAGCACGGCCGTGACATAACCGCCATCAATGCCGCTGATGGCTTTTGAGGTCAGATCCCAGCCAAAGACTTTGATTTCCTTCTGGCGCCCCTGATTTTCAACGGCAGCAATCGCACCCAGCAGAGCGGGTTCACCGGTCGCGTAGATAGCCGTTAAATCCGGGTTACCGGTAATCAGGTTTTCTGCTGCTGTCATCGCAGTATCCTGCACGTTCTGACCATCAACCACATCCGCCACGGTGATACCCGGATTGCTCTTGATGGTTTCTTCAAACCCTTTCTGACGCTGGTTCTGTACGGCCGAATTCAGTGCGCCCACAATGCCCAGCCGCGCTTTGCCGCCCATATCTTTCGCCACGTAGTCGACAAAATATTTACCAATAATTTTGCCGCCTTCCAGGTTATCCACGCCCACCTGTGCTGCCTGCGGCCCCGCTGGTAATACCGCATCAATGGCAATCACCGGTATTTTAGCTGCCGCTGCTTCTTTTATGGCTGGCATAATGCCGTTGACGTCAATTGCATCCACCATAATGCCCTTCACGCCCTGCTGAATATAATTTTCTATCGCATCGTTCTGCGACACAGGATTATCGTTGGCATTGAAGATCACTAAATTTTTACCACTTGCTTTCGCTGCTTCCTGGGCGCCCTTGTTCATCTGATTAAAAAACAGGGCCTGCTGATTAATCTGAACCAGCGCATATGTGGAAGCGGCTTGCGCCAATGAAAATAACGAACCCGCAGACAGTAAGCCGGTTGCCAGTGCAACAGCGCGCAGTTTTCTGGTGTTAAATGCCATCATCTTAAAATTCCTCGTCGGGAATGAGAGATAACCAGTCGATCTCCGCATCGAAATGCAGAGGGATTATTGTTGGCGGGCAAATATCGTCTGAATGGCTGCTTCAGCCAGGACCTGAATAATCGACTTTCTGCACACCGTCCATTATGGTGCACGTATGAAAGAGAGTAATCGGGCTTGGGAGTGACTCCCGGGTAATGCGGTAAACTGCCTCTAACATTCGCTTCTGCTTAAATTTTGTCAAGCGATTATTTTATCGTCAGCGGTCAGGGAAAAAACTGTATTCGCTGCGCGCAACTGTGTTACTGATAGCCGATTCCGGGCAAGATGGCAGATGATATGAGTAAAAAACGGGTGCTGTTATCCGATGTTGCAGCGCTGGCCGGACTGTCAAAAGCGACCGTTTCCCGCTATATGAATCAAAGCATTATCCTGCCGCAGGAGACGATCGACCGCATTGAAGCGGCGATTCGCCAGCTGGATTATCGCGGTAATAGCCTGGCTCGTCGCCTGAGCAAGGGCGGCAGTGAAACCCTGGGGCTGGTGCTACCCGATATTACCAACCCCTTCTTTGCCGAACTGGCGGATGCCGCCGAAGAAGCCGCCTCTGCCCATGGCTACAGCCTGGTGCTCTGCATTACCCGAAACCACCCTGGCAAAGAGAGTCAGTTTATCCGCTGGCTGGATACCTGCCAGGTGGACGGCCTGCTGTTTACCACCAACCATCCTGATAACGGCCTGTTACGTAAAGAAATTAACCGCCACCAGCGCATCGTGCTGCTGGATGAAGATATTCCGGGTAGCGTGGTGCCTAAGGTCTTTGCCGACAACGTTCAGGGAGGCCGGATTGCTACCGAAAACCTGATCGCCGCAGGTCACCGGCACATTGCCTTTGTCGGCGGTCCGGATGAACTGATGAGTGTGCGTGAACGCTACCAGGGCTTTTGCACCGCCATGGAGCAGGCTGGCCTGCATGTCCTGCCTGAATGGGTGATGTATGGCGAATACCAGCGCGAGTTCGGTAAACAGGCGCTGGAACGGCTGTTTAGCTGCGCTGAGCGCCCTACCGCCGTCTTTGCTGCCAGTGATTTTCTCGTGCTGGGATTGATGGATGGCCTGCGCGCGCGCGGACTCAAAGCACCCGAAGCGCTGTCGCTGGTGGGCTTTGATGACGCGACCTATGCCGACTTCACCCTACCCCGTATTTCAACCATCCGCCAGCCCGCACGCGAGCTGGGCCGCACGGCGGTAGAGATTATGTTGCGTATTCTGAATGATGACCTGTCGATCCCCGCCGAAACCCGCCTGCCGGTAGAGTGGGTGGCGCGTGACTCGATCCAAATTTGTTAACAACGTCCCAGAATGGCGCAAAAGCGCACAGCTTTGGCGCAAATAATGAGCTTTTTAATTTCTCAGGTTTATAGTAAGTAAACCGGTTTACCTAAAGTAAAATGTTAAATGCATTTTATTACAGTTAGTTAGACCGCGAGTGTGGCGCCTGTTCACAGGCTGGCACGGAAGCTGCAATGTCGTACCTGGCAAACAAATATCGTTGTAGCGTGTTGTTCTGTGTGTTGAGACAAAGGTTTTATTCTGCAGGTAAACCGGTTTACAAGGGTGTAAACCGTGCCGGATAACCCTTTTTACATGCAGATTGACAATCCTGTTAGCGGTGATGGGAGTAATCACATGCAGCAAGCACAAACTGCCCAGACACGGGTAGAGATGGTGAATATTACCAAGACCTACGGCGCGATACGGTCGCTTCGCGGCGTAAACCTGCAACTGGCTAAAGGTGAAGTGCTGGGGCTGGTGGGCGACAACGGCGCGGGCAAATCGACCCTGACCAAGGTGCTGTCAGGGGCTGTCGTGCCAACCAGTGGTACGATTCGTATTGATGGTGAGGACCAGCATTTCAGTAACCCGGCGGATTCTCGCCGCTGCCATATCGAGATGGTTTATCAGGACCTGTCGCTGTGCGATACCGTCGATGTGGCAGGCAACCTGTTTATGGGACGTGAGCCGATGAAGTCCATTCTCGGCATTCCGTTTCTGGATGAAGAGAAAATGCACGCTGATGCACGGGAGATGCTAAAAGGGCTGGGGATTTCTATCCCGGACACCCGGCTGCTGGTGCGCAATTTATCCGGCGGGCAGCGCCAGGCGATTGCCATTGCGCGCGCGGCCGCTTTCGATCCCAAAGTGCTGATCATGGATGAACCTACCGCCGCGCTGGCCGTCGCCGAAGTGGAGGCGGTACTGGAGTTGATCCGCCGGGTGTCAGCACGTGGCGTGAGCGTCATCCTGATCACGCATCGCCTGCAGGATCTGTTCCTGGTCTGCGATCGCATCATGGTGATGTACGAGGGCACCAACGTGGCGGAACGCCGGGTGGCCGATACGGACCTGACTGAGATCGTCAATTTGATCGTGGGTGAAAAATTTGTCGCCCGCTCGGCCGCAGCGCACTGAGCGAGGTAACAGGATGACTATTATGAATCTGAGCAGTTCCCGTATGGCACAGCACTCGCTGCCGCGTCGCCTTCTGCATAACCACTCTGGCGTAGTCAGCATCGCGCTGTTTTTCGTATTCTGCTGCGTGGTGTTTTCCCTGATCACCGGCAACTTTCTCAGTAGCGCTAACTGGCTGAATATCATCCGTCAGAGTGCGCCATTACTGATCGTCGCCACGGCAATGACGCTGGTGATCACCACGGGTGGGATCGATCTTTCCGTGGGGTCAACACTGGCCCTTGTCGGCGCCTTGTCCGCTATCGCCCTGAATAACTGGGGCCTGCCCTGGCCGGTGGTCTTGCTGGGCGGCCTGCTGCTGGGTGCGCTGGTCGGTGCTATCAACGGCTTTTTTATCGCCTATGAAGGCATTCCTGCCTTTATCGTCACGCTGGCGACGCTGGCGGTGGTGCGCGGCGTGGCGCTGCTGATCACTCAGGGTTACTCCATTCCCATCCCCGCTGACAGCCTGTTCGCCTTTATGGGACGCGCATGGGTGCTGGGTGTGCCGATGCCTGCGCTGATTGGCATCGTGGTGCTGGTGGTCGGCCATATCGTGCTGAACCATATGCGTTTTGGTCGCTATGTCACGGCTATTGGCGCAAATGCAGAAGGTGCGCGCCGTAGCGGGATTAATACCAAAGCCGTCACCATGAAAGTCTACATTATCAGCGGTATGGCGGCGGCGCTGGCGGGCATGATCATCACTGCTCGCCTGGGCAGCGGCTCTTCTAACCAGGGCGAAGGCTTTGAGCTGCAGGTCATCGCTGCGGTGGTGCTGGGCAGTACCAGCCTGTTCGGCGGCTTCGGCACCGTTGTTGGCACGCTGTTAGGCGCGCTGTCGATTGCCATCATCCAGAACGGCCTGATTTTGTCGCATATCTCCCCGTTTTATACGCAGATCGCCACCGGTACGATTATTCTGCTGGCCATCTGGCTGAACACCCGCATTCTCAACCCGACGCGGTCGGCGGCGAAAGGATAGCGCATGAAACATTCTATTTTTCGCCATCCCGATCCGCTGCCACTGGGTATCAGTAGCGGCTATGTGATGACCGTGCTCGGCCCATTGCCGGTGAGTGAAATGGGCGTAACGCTGATGCACGAACATATCCTGCTGGATGCCTCAGGCAAATGGGTGCCGCCCTGCTGCTGCGGCGATCGTCATCTGGCGGAAATGCCGGTCAGCATTGAAAACCTGGGCGAACTGTCACTCAACCCGCTTATCAGCCGCGACAACTGTCAGCTGTTTGATGTGGATTTGGCGATTGAAGAGCTGATGAAGTTCCGGGCGCTGGGCGGCGATACGGTGGTGGATCCCACGAATATCGGCATTGGCCGCGATCCCAAAGCCCTGCAGCGGATCGCGCGCCTGACCGGGCTGAATATCATCATGAGCACCGGGCTGTATCTGGAACCGTCACATCCGGACTGGATGAAAACGATCAGCATTGAAGCACTGACCGACAAGCTGATTTACGACCTGGGCGGCAGAGAAGATAAACCCGACGTGCTGGCAGGTCTTATTGGTGAGATCGGCGTCTCCAGCCGCTTTACCCCCAATGAAGAGAAATCCCTGCGGGCTGCAGGCCGCGCCAGCGCTGCGACAAATGTGCCGATTGAGGTGCATCTGCCCGGCTGGGAGCGTCTGGGTCATCGTGTACTGGATATTCTTGAAGAAGAAGGGGCTGACCTGCGCCATGTCGTGCTGTGCCATATGAACCCCAGCTTTGCGGATAAGCGTTACCAGCGCGAGCTTGCAGAGCGCGGAGCCTTCCTGGAGTACGACATGATCGGCATGAGTTATTACTACGCCGATGAATCTGCGCAGTCGCCGTCCGATGAGGAGAATGCCCGCGCCATTCGCGAGCTGATTGATGACGGCTTTATTGAACAGGTGTTGTTGTCGCAGGACGTGTTCCTGAAAACCATGCTGACCCGCTACGGCGGTCACGGCTATGGCTATATCCTTAAACATTTTGTTCCGCGCCTGAAACGCCACGGCGTCAGCGGCGAACAACTTGAAACCTTACTGATTGCTAACCCACAGCGCGTTTTTGGTGGGTAAGGGAGAACCGTCATGCAGAAGAAAATTTTACTGGTCGGCGAGTCCTGGACCAGCACGTCCGTTCACGTCAAAGGCTTCGATCAGTTTGCCACTGCCACCTGGCATAATGGCGCAACCGACTTTATGGCAGCGCTGGCCGACAGTGATTATGCCATCACCTATATGCCCGCTCATGCTGCCGCCACCGAGTTTCCACTTACGCCTGATGGGCTTTCGCAGTGGGACGCGATCATTCTGTCCGACATCGGTGCGAATACGTTGCTGCTGCACCCGGATACCTGGCTAAAGAGCCAGCGCACAGCGAACCGCCTGACACTGATCCACGACTATGTGGCCGCAGGCGGCGCACTGATGATGATTGGCGGCTACTTTAGTTTTCAGGGTATCAATGGCGGTGCGCGCTATCGCAACACGGCCGTGGAGAAAGTCTTGCCAGTGCGCTGCCTGGCCTGGGATGACCGCATTGAAACGCCAGAAGGGGCTTATCCCAGCGTCACGGAATCTCACCCGCTGTTTAGTGATATCCCCAACGAATGGCCATGGTTACTGGGTTATAACGAAGTGGAAATGCACCCTGAAGGCAAACTGCTGGCGACCATTGCCGGCACGGAACATCCGCTGCTGGCAGTGCGCGAATATCAGCAGGGCCGTTCACTGGTCTGGACCAGTGATATGTCGGCACACTGGCTGCCGCAGGAATTTGCACAGTGGCCGGGTTATCGCCAGCTGTGGATCAACTGTCTGGACTGGTTAACGGTGCGTGGCGAATGAGCCAGAGCCTGATACTGGCGCAGCAACTGCTGCGTTTTGACACCATTAATCCCCCGGGCAATGAAGCAGCCTGCATGCAGTTCCTGGCAGACTGGCTGACGCAGCGTGGCTTCGACGTCACCCTGTCGACCTTCGGTGAAAACCGCCTGAACCTGATTGCCAGCCTGCCTGGCAGCCTGCCTGGACCGAAGTTAGCGTTTACCGGCCATCTGGATACGGTTCCTCTCGGCAACGCCGACTGGCAGTATGATCCGTTTGGGGAAGTTGTGGGCGACAGGCTATATGGGCGGGGATCGAGTGACATGAAGGCCGCCGTCGCGGCCTTTGCCGTCGCCTGCGTGACGCACCAGCAGGCAATTCAGCAAGGGTCGGGGGTTGTCCTGTTGATCACAGGCGGGGAAGAGACGGGGTGCGACGGCGCGCAAGCACTGATTGATACCACCGACCTGCCCGAGGTTGGCGCATTGATTGTCGGCGAGCCTACCAGCAACTATCCGGTTATCGGCCACAAAGGCGCACTCTGGCTACGCTGTGAAACCCGGGGCAAAACAGCGCACGGCGCGATGCCTGAGCTGGGTATTAATGCCATTTATCTGGCGGCGGAGGCACTGGGCAAGATTCAGCACTTCTCACCCGGCGCACCTCATCCGCTGATGAAGCAGCCAACCATTAACGTCGGACGCATTGCCGGCGGTCTGAACATTAATTCCGTGCCCGATCGTACGCAGTTTGACGTGGATATCCGTAGCGCGCCCAATCTGCATCACGCAGCAATTCGTCAGCAATTGACAACATTACTGGGAGAGAGCGTCACGGTGACGACGCTGGTGGATCTGCCAGCGGTGTTGAGCGAAGAGAATCAGGCCTGGATTCAGTCGGTTTATCAGCACTGTCAGGCATTACATGACGCCCCGCTGACACCGCGCATTGTGCCCTACTTTACCGATGCATCATTACTGCTGCCCGCGCTGGGCACGCCGCCCTGTATTATCCTGGGTCCCGGCGAGCCCTCAATGGCACATCAGACCGATGAGTATTGCCTGCTGAGCCGGTTAGCAGAAGCGGAAACGCTGTATGGTGCAGTGATAAACGACTGGATGCGTTGATGCATTAATGAAGGGATTTATGACACTGCGGGATGACTGAAATGGCACAGGGTGCGTGCCATGAAAAAGGCCGCCCTGAGAGGCGGCCTTTTTGCGGCTGACTGTTAGCGCCGCTTAATCAACATAAACATACTGATCGCGAAGAACGCAAAGCTCGGCAGAATCGCGCCCAGAATCGGCGGCAAGCCATAAACCAGGCTTAACGGGCCGAAAATCTGGTCCAGCACGTAGAACAGGAAGCCAAAGCTGATACCGGTGACGACACGCACACCCATCGACACGCTGCGCAGCGGACCAAAGATAAATGACAGCGCCATCAGCATCATCACCGCGACGGACAGCGGCTGGAAGATTTTGCTCCACATATTCAGCTCATATCTTCCCGCTTCCTGACCACTCTGCTTCAGATATTTACTGTAGCTATGGAGACCGCGAATCGATAATGCGTCTGGATCCAGCGCGACGACACCCAGCTTATCTGGCGTCAGATTGGTTTTCCATTCGCCAGTCAGACTCTGTGAACCGGTAATCTGCTTTGGATCGGTGAGGTTCGACTCATCGACCTGGGAGAGCAACCAGCGTTTTTTGTCTTTGTCCCATGTGGCCGTCGCCGCGTAACGTACACTCTGCAGACGACGCTGGTCATTGAAATTGTAGATGCTGACGCCATCAATTTCGTTGTCGCCTTTAATGCGCTCAATATAGATGAAGCTATTGCCATCTTTCGCCCACAGACCATTCTGCGTCGAGACCAGTGCACCACCGTAAAGCTGCTGCGCCCGGTAGTTACGTGCCATCTGCTCGCCCGACGGCGCGACAAACTCGCCAATCGCCATGGTCAGCAGCACCAGCGGAATCGCCGTTTTCATGACTGACAGCGCCACCTGCATACGGGTAAAGCCCGCCGCCTGCATCACTACCAGCTCACTGCGCTGCGCCAGCGCGCCCAGTCCCAGCAGCGCCCCCAGCAGCGCCGCCATCGGGAAGAAAATCTCAATATCTTTAGGCACGCTCAGCAGAGTGTAATAACCGGCGCTCAGCGCGCTGTAGCTGCCCTGGCCGGTTTTACGCAGCTGGTCCACGAACTTGATGATGCCGGAAAGCGACACCAGCATGAACAGCGTCAGCATGATGGTATTGAAGATGGTTTTACCAATATAGCGGTCAAGTACGCGAAACATCAGACCGACCCTCCGCGGGTAAAGCGGGCGCGAATCCGACGCATCGGCACCGTATCCCACAGGTTAAGGAGCACCGCCAGCACCAGATAGCTGATATTCACTACCCACATCCAGAGCGCCGGATCGAGCCGCCCTTTCGCCCCGCTCGATTTAAGCGAGCTCTGCAGCAGGAAGAAGATCAGATAGAGCAGCATCGCAGGCAGCATTGACAGCACGCGCCCCTGACGTGGATTCACCACACTGAGCGGCACGACCATCAGCGCCATCACCAGCACCGCGAACACCAGCGTCAGACGCCAGTGCAGCTCAGCCTGGAAATCAGGTGTTTTATTCGCGACCAGGTCGCTCAGGCTCGCCTGCTCTGAATCGTTAGGGTCAAGCGTTGCCGCTTTATAGCCCACAATCGCCTGATAGTTGGTGAAGTCGGTAATACGGAAATCACGCAGCAGTGCGGTGCCCTCAAAGCGGGTGCCTTTATCCAGCGTCACCACCTGCGAGCCATCTTTACGCTGTTCCATGTGGCCGCTGTCAGCCAGCACCACCGAAGGGCGCGCGTTGCCTTTTGGCCGTAACTGCGCCAGGAACACGTTACCAAAGTTGTTGCCCTTCACATTCTCGACAAACAGCACGGCGCTGCCGTCGCCGGAGGTCTGGAACTGTCCGGCGGCCATGGCTGCCGCACCCGGATTGGCTTTGGCGTTCTGTGTCACCTCATCCTGATAACGGGATGACCATGGTCCCAGCCAGATGACATTAACCGCTGCCACCACGGAGGTGAACAGCATCAATATCATCGCGGCTTTCACCAGGACGGCTTTACTCAGGCCGCAGGCGTGCATCACGGTAATTTCACTTTCCGTGTAGAGACGCCCCAGCGTCATCAGAATTGCCAGAAACAGACTTAAGGGCAGTATAAGTTGTGCCATTTGAGGCACACCGAGTCCTAACAATGTCAGAACGAGGTTTGTCGGCACTTCGCCATCCACCGCGGCACCCAGGATCCTGACTAACTTCTGACAAAAGAAGATGAGTAACAGGATAAACAGGATAGCCAGCTGGCTTTTGAGCGTTTCCCGAACCAGATATCTAATGATGATCACGCTTAGTACGCCTGTGAAAACTTGTCTTTTTGCAGGAAAATCGCTAGTTTCAACGCTTATCAGCCATTTTTCTTCATCAATGGCCGTCGCCGTAGCTAAATTTGTATGAAAAACGCGTCCGGGTGGTGAAAAAACAACATCTTGTCACCCTGATTCATTATGACCTCCAGCGGCAGAATGTCATGCTGCGACAATGAATAAATGGGTCATGAGCGCGCTACATTCTAGCGGCAGCAGCGGCCGTTGTCTTTAAGATTCAGGAGAGTGCATGGAGTTCAGTGTAAAAAGCGGAAGCCCGGAAAAACAACGCAGTGCCTGCATTGTCGTTGGCGTTTTCGAACCGCGTCGTCTGTCACCGATTGCCGAGCAGCTGGATAAAATCAGCGACGGCTATATCAGCGCCCTGCTGCGCCGCGGCGAGCTGGAAGGAAAAGTGGGCCAGACACTGCTGCTGCATCATGTGCCAAATATCCTGTCAGAGCGTATTCTGCTGATTGGCTGCGGTAAAGAGCGTGAGCTGGATGAACGCCAGTACAAGCAAGTCATTCAAAAAACCATTAATACGCTGAACGATACCGGCTCAATGGAAGCGGTCTGCTTCCTGACCGAGTTGCATGTCAAAGGCCGCAATACTTACTGGAAAGTGCGTCAGGCGGTGGAGACCTCTAAAGAGGCACTCTACAACTTTGATCAGCTGAAAAGTAACAAAGCAGAGCCGCGTCGTCCGCTGCGCAAACTGGTGTTTAACGTGCCGACCCGCCGTGAACTGACCAGCGGCGAACGCGCAATCCAGCATGGCTTAGCGGTTGCAGCCGGTATGAAAGCAGCGAAAGATCTCGGCAACATGCCACCCAATATCTGTAACGCCGCTTATCTGGCGTCACAGGCACGTCAGCTGGCGGACGCTTTCAGTAAAAATGTCACAACCCGCGTGATCGGCGAACAGCAGATGAAAGAGCTGGGCATGAACGCCTATCTTGCGGTCGGTGCCGGTTCACAAAACGAATCGCTGATGTCGGTGATTGAATACAAAGGCAATCCGGATGCGGAAGCGCGGCCGATTGTGCTGGTAGGCAAAGGGCTGACCTTTGACTCCGGCGGCATCTCCATCAAGCCTGCCGACAGCATGGACGAAATGAAGTATGACATGTGCGGCGCAGCCGCCGTCTATGGTGTGATGCGTATGGTGGCCGAGCTGAATCTCCCACTGAACGTGGTCGGCGTGCTGGCGGGCTGTGAAAACATGCCGGACGGACGTTCAATGCGTCCGGGCGATGTGCTGACCACCATGTCTGGCCAGACCGTTGAAGTGCTGAATACCGACGCCGAAGGCCGACTGGTCCTGTGCGATGCGCTGACCTATGTCGAACGTTTCGACCCGGAAGTGGTGATTGACGTGGCGACGCTGACCGGCGCCTGCGTGATTGCGCTGGGCCATCACATCAGCGGCCTGCTGTCGAACCACAATCCGCTGGCACATGAGCTGATTAGCGCTTCGGAGCAGTCGGGCGATCGCGCCTGGCGTCTGCCGATAGCGGATGAGTTCCAGGAGCAGCTGGAGTCCAACTTTGCCGATATGGCGAACATTGGAGGCCGTCCTGGTGGCGCGATTACCGCCGCCTGCTTCCTGGCACGTTTCGCCCGCAAATATAACTGGGCGCACCTGGATATCGCCGGCACCGCCTGGCGCTCCGGTAAAGCCAAAGGCGCCACCGGACGACCGGTGCCGATGCTGTCGCAGTTTCTGTTGAATCGGGCAGGATTGAACGGCGACGACTAAGCGCCCTCTTTTCTGACAGCAAGGGCGGATCTGATTCCGCCCTTGATCTTCTGATGAGCAAACCGATGAAAAACGCAACCTTCTACGTGCTGGAAACCGATGCAACGAGCGATGGCCTTAGCGCCGTTGAAGCGCTGGTGTGCAATCTGGCGGAAACACGCTGGCGGGCCGGAAAGCGGGTGTTGATCGCCTGCGAAGATGAGCAGCAAGCCATTCGTCTTGATGAAGCACTGTGGCAACGGCCAGCAAATGCCTTTGTGCCGCACAACCTGGCGGGCGAAGGCCCGCGCTACGGTGCGCCGGTCGAACTGGCCTGGCCCCAGCGTCGCGGCAGTTCACAGCGCGACCTGCTGATTAGCCTGCTGCCCCACTTCGCAGATTTTGCTACTGCTTTCCATGAAGTGATAGACTTCGTTCCTTACGAAGACGCTCTCAAACAACTGGCGCGCGACCGCTATAAAGCGTATCGCAGCGTTGGATTCCAATTGAATACGGCAGCGCCACCACAGCCGCAAACGACATAGCAGAAATGGAAAAGACATATAACCCGCAAGATATCGAGCAGCCGCTTTACGAGCATTGGGAAAAGCAGGGCTACTTCAAACCCAATGGCGATACCAGCCAGGAAAGCTTTTGCATCATGATCCCGCCGCCGAACGTCACCGGTAGCTTGCACATGGGTCACGCCTTCCAGCAAACCATCATGGACACCATGATCCGTTACCAGCGCATGCAGGGGAAAAATACCCTGTGGCAGGCGGGTACTGACCACGCGGGCATCGCCACGCAGATGGTGGTTGAGCGCAAAATTGCGGCTGAAGAAGGCAAAACGCGCCAGGACTATGGCCGCGATGCATTCATCGACAAAATCTGGCAGTGGAAAGCAGAATCTGGCGGCACCATTACCCGTCAGATGCGCCGTCTGGGTAACTCCGTCGACTGGGAGCGCGAGCGCTTCACCATGGACGATGGCCTCTCCAATGCCGTTAAAGAAGTGTTTGTTCGCCTCTATAAAGAGAACCTGATCTACCGTGGCAAGCGCCTGGTAAACTGGGATCCTAAGTTGCGCACGGCGATCTCCGATCTGGAAGTGGAAAACCGCGAGAGCAAAGGCTCAATGTGGCATATCCGCTATCCGCTGGCTGACGGCGCAAAAACCGCTGACGGCAAAGATTACCTGGTGGTCGCCACTACCCGTCCGGAAACCCTGCTGGGTGATACCGGCGTGGCGGTTAACCCGGAAGATCCACGTTATAAAGATCTGATCGGCAAATTTGTGATGCTGCCGCTGGTGGGTCGTCTGATTCCGATCGTGGGCGATGAACATGCCGACATGGAAAAAGGTACCGGCTGCGTCAAGATTACCCCGGCGCATGACTTCAACGACTACGAAGTCGGTCGTCGTCACAAACTGCCAATGATCAACATTCTGACCTTCGACGGTGATATCCGCGACCGCGCTCAGGTGTATGACACCAACGGCGAAGCCAGCGATGCCTGTTCCGATGAGATCCCGGCTGCTTTCCAGCACATGGAGCGCTTTGCCGCGCGTAAAGCCATTGTCGCCGCCGTCGATGAACTGGGCCTGCTTGAAGAGATCAAACCGCATGACCTGACCGTACCTTACGGCGACCGTGGCGGTGTGGTTATCGAGCCGATGCTGACCGACCAGTGGTATGTGCGTACCGCGCCGCTGGCGAAAGTGGCGGTTGAAGCCGTTGAGAATGGCGACATCCAGTTTGTGCCGAAGCAGTATGAAAACATGTACTTCTCCTGGATGCGCGATATTCAGGACTGGTGTATTTCCCGTCAGCTCTGGTGGGGTCACCGCATCCCGGCGTGGTATGACGACAACGGTAACGTCTACGTTGGCCGTACCGAAGAGGAAGTTCGCGCCGAGAACAACCTGGCCGCCGATGTGGCGCTGCGTCAGGATGACGACGTGCTGGATACCTGGTTCTCATCCGGTCTGTGGACCTTCTCCACCCTGGGTTGGCCGGAAAACACCGAAGCGCTGCGTACCTTCCATCCGACCAGCGTGCTGGTCAGCGGCTTCGACATCATCTTCTTCTGGATTGCCCGCATGATCATGCTGACCATGCACTTCATCAAAGATGAAAACGGCAAACCGCAGGTGCCGTTTAAAACCGTCTACATGACCGGTCTGATCCGTGATGAAGAAGGTCAGAAGATGTCGAAATCCAAGGGCAACGTGATTGACCCACTGGATATGGTCGACGGCATTTCGCTGGAAGCGCTGCTGGAAAAACGCACCGGCAACATGATGCAGCCACAGCTGGCTGAGAAGATCCGCAAACGCACCGAGAAGCAGTTCCCGGACGGCATCGAGCCATCAGGCACCGATGCGCTGCGTTTCACGCTGGCAGCACTGGCCTCAACCGGTCGCGACATCAACTGGGACATGAAGCGCCTGGAAGGGTATCGCAACTTCTGTAACAAGCTGTGGAACGCCAGCCGCTTTGTGCTGATGAACACCGAGGACCAGGATTGCGGACAGAACGGCGGCGATATGACGCTGTCGCTGGCGGATCGCTGGATTCTGACCGAGTTCAACAATACAGTGAAAGCCTACCGTGAAGCGCTGGATAGCTACCGTTTCGATATCGCGGCTAACCTGCTGTATGACTTCACCTGGAACCAGTTCTGTGACTGGTATCTGGAGCTGACCAAGCCGGTGATGAACAGCGGCAGTGAATCTGAATTGCGTGGCACCCGCCATACGCTGGTTCACGTGCTGGAAGCGCTGCTGCGCCTGGCGCATCCGATCATTCCGTTTATCACTGAAACCATCTGGCAGCGCGTGAAGGGACTGAAAAATATCAGCGACGACACCATTATGCTGCAGCCTTTCCCGCACTATGATGCGTCGAAAGAAGATGCCGAAGCGAAAGCGGACATTGAGTGGATGAAGCAGGCGATCGTCGCGGTGCGTAATATTCGTGCCGAGATGAACATCGCGCTGAGCAAGCCGCTGGATGTGCTGCTGCGTGACTGCTCGCCTGCTGCGCTGCGTCGCGTTGAAGCTAACCGCAACTTCCTGTCGCGCCTGGCGCGTCTGGAAAGCCTGACCATTCTGCCTGCGGGCGAGAAAGGCCCGGTGTCGGTGACCAAACTGGTTGAAGGCGCAGAGCTGCTGATCCCGATGGCGGATCTGGTGGATAAAACCGCTGAGCTGGAGCGTCTGGCGAAAGAGCTGGTTAAGCTGGATGTGGAGATCGAGAAGATCGAGACCAAGCTGGCGAACGAAGGCTTTGTTTCACGCGCGCCGGAAGCGGTCGTTGCGAAAGAGCGCGAACGCGTGGCAGACCTGCAACAATCAAAAGCAAAACTGATTGAACAGCAGGCGGTCATTGCGGCATTGTAAGCGTCTTAGCTGACAGCTTATCCATAAAGCCGGGCTTGCCCGGCTTTTTTATTGACCTCGTACTAATCCGGAAGAGATGATGACGACCAACGCCACTTTGCGTTTTAACCTCCAGGTGCGGCCGATTACTGTCGCCGATAATCCGCATATTGCCCAGGTGATTCGCGACGTTTCTGCGGAGTTCGGCCTGACGGCTGACAAGGGCTACACCGTCTCCGATCCCCAGCTGGATCACCTGTTTGAGCTCTACAGTGCCGACCAGAGCGCCTACTGGATTATTGAATATCAGGGCAAGGTGGTCGGTGGCGGCGGTGTTGCGCCTCTCGCCTGCAGCGCGCCCGATATCTGCGAGTTGCAAAAGATGTACTTTCTGCCGGAGGTGCGCGGGCAGGGTCTGGCGCGCGAACTGGCGCTGAGGGCGATGGAGCATGCACGCGGCCACGGCTTCCGTCGTTGCTATCTGGAAACCACCGCCAGCCTGACGCGGGCCATTAAACTCTATGAGTCGCTGGGCTTTGAGCATATCGATAGCGCGATGGGTTGTACCGGCCATGTCGACTGCGAAGTGCGGATGCTGAAACAGCTATGACAATCGGGGCTGCCAGCCCCGTGACTATAATTGGTTCAGAACGCCGGAACGCCGCTGTGAAAGCGTAATTCGGTGTCAGGTTCGCTGATTAACCGCCCTTCTGTTATCCCAATCGCCTGCACGCGTGGCGTAATGTCTTTAGTGGCAATCTGCGCCGCCAGCGTTAAATAATCCTGATAGTGCCGCGCCTCTGAGCGCAGCAGCGACAGATAGAACTTTGCCAGTTCGTCATCAAGATAGGGTGCCAGACTGGCGAAGCGCTCGCAGGAGCGCGCCTCAATGTAAGCGCCACAAATCAGCTTATCCACCAGGGTTTCCGGCTCATGCGTCGTCACTTCACGCAGCAGCGATTTGGCGTAGCGGCTGGAGGTGATCTTCTGATAGACCAGCCCGCGCGACTGCATAATTTCCCACACCTGATAGAAGTGATGCAGCTCCTCTTTAATCAGCAACACCATCTTCTCCACCAGCTCATCCGCCCAGGGCAGCGCATTGCGCACGATGATGCGTTTCGTCAGGTTTTTATGGGCATTGATAAAGTCGCTGTCGCCATCTTCGCGGAAGATAAAATCTTCATAGGGCTTCAGCCACGCCAGAATAGCGTCGCCGCTGGGTTTGTCGGCGACATATTTGCGGATCAACCACACCGCAGTCTGCGCGGCTTTCAGTTCGCACACCAGATGGTCGGTTAACAGCAGAGTCAGATTTTCTGGTTTGCGCGCCTCATCAATCCAGGCCTGGGGCGTGCGACAGTGCAGAAACTGATAGATCGGTTCAAGTAACGGTGCGTAGTTCATGATGTCAAAACAGGTGTGGCAGAGGTGACAGGCGGAGAACTCTCCGCCCCGGCTACTTAGTGGCGAATACCATTATCATCTTCATCTTCGATGGCGTCGTCATCTTCGTCTTCATCTTCGGCATCGGGATCTTCGAAATAGGTGCCCCAGCCGTCATAATCGACGTTGTACTTGCCAATCAGGTTCACCAGCTGTTCAACCTGCGCATCAATCAGCTCCGGCTTCAGTGCAGATTCGCTGATAATATCGACACACATCACCGTGGTGCCATCTTCCAGCTCCAGCTCTTCCGGCTCGGTCACTTCATAACCCAGCTTGAAGGCGTCAACCGCGGCTTTTTCCAGTGAATCAAAATTATTGCATGAGAGATGATGCTCGATGGTATAGAGCGCATCAGGATCGCTGCCATCCTCCAGCAGCTCTTCAATAACCTGCCGCGTCTCTTCCTGCTGCTCTTCCAGTAATGCTTCATATGCCATGACAATGTCCTCTCTGAGTTCGGCAATAATCAATTATTTTCCCACACTGCCTGTCGCGCCACTACACAAAACGAAAAGTTTATTCAGCTCACACTTGAAAATGAATATTCATACGGTTAAATTGAATTTTAATTCATTTTAATGCTTACCGGAGTGTTGTATGAGTCAGCTGTATCAGCGCCATTTCCTCAGACTTCTGGATTTTACCCCCGCCGAAATTGATCATCTGCTGTCCCTTTCCGCTGAATTAAAACAGGCGAAAAAAAGCGCCAGCGAAGTGCAGTATCTGAAAGGTAAAAACATCGCGCTCATCTTCGAAAAAGACTCGACCCGTACACGATGCTCTTTCGAAGTTGCCGCTTACGATCAGGGTGCAAACGTCACTTATCTGGGCCCGAGCGGCAGTCAGATCGGCCATAAAGAGTCGATGCGCGACACTGCAAGGGTGCTGGGACGCATGTACGATGGTATTCAGTATCGCGGCTACGGTCAGGCGCTGGTGGAGACGCTGGCGGAACATGCGGGCGTGCCGGTGTGGAACGGTCTGACTACCGAGTTTCACCCGACCCAGTTGCTGGCTGACCTGCTGACCATGCAGGAGCACCTGCCGGGCAAAAAGCTCAGTGAGATGACGCTGGTTTATGTGGGCGATGCGCGCAACAACATGGGTAACACTATGCTGGAAGCGGCGGCACAGGTGGGTCTGGATCTGCGTCTGGTGGCACCGAAAAGCTGCTGGCCAGAGGACGAACTGGTGGCGCAGTGCCGTCACGCCGCGCAGCAGACCGGGGGTAAAATCACCCTTACCGAACATATTGCCGACGGTGTGAAAGGCGCTGACTTTATCTACACCGACGTCTGGGTGTCGATGGGCGAAGCCAAAGAAGTCTGGGCCGAGCGTATCGCCCTGCTGCGTGACTATCAGGTTAACCGCGCGATGCTCGATCTGACCGGCAATCCGCAGGTTAAATTCCTGCACTGCCTGCCCGCTTTCCACGATGATCAGACCACGCTGGGTCAGCAGATGGCAGAGCAGTACGATCTGCCCAACGGCATGGAAGTGAGCAACGAGGTGTTTGAGTCGCCGCACAGCATTGTGTTCGACCAGGCCGAGAACCGGATGCACACCATTAAAGCGGTGATGGTGGCCACGCTCTCGGACCAACATTAACGGCAGAACTGTGGGTCAGCCTGGCTGGCCCACAGTAACCTCCCAGTTTCTGATCCGATATAATTATCTCCGCCCCCCCACTTCTGCTGAATTCATTTCAAAATAATTATTCATCACCTGAACATATTCCCGACTTACCCGCTTCGGTTTTATTTTTAACTCTTTGAACCACGACTTAAAAAAATTAAAACCACGAGAGGGTCACAGGAATAGATTTCTGTTTACCCATAACGCGATTGAATATCTATTGTACTTTCATCATTTAATTAAAAATATTTACTCAGTCATAAAATATAAAAATTCAAATCAAGAATAAATCCTATTAAATTCATATGCATAAGATAAATAAAAAAGGCAAAAACGGCTCTAAAAAGGGAATACACCTTAAAATAAGTCATCAATAACCCTTAAATATTCACTCACGCATAAAACTTAAATCTGTTATTGATGACGTTTATCAACTTCATTGAGATTCCTTCACCCTACTGTTTGTAACGTGATAAAAATCACGTTCAGCATTTCATCAACGCTTATTATCCCCCCGAAACTTAATCGCTAAGCGGGTCAAACAAGGTGAAAAGAAATATTCACCCGGGCCCACTATTGCTTAAAACGTAGGGAACTGAAGATGAACAGACATTATGTCGGATCTGAGATTGGGCAGCTGCGATCCGTGATGCTGCACCGCCCCAATTTAAGCCTGAAAAGATTAACACCTTCCAACTGTCAGTCGCTGCTGTTTGACGACGTGCTTTCGGTAGAGAAAGCCGGAGAAGAACACGACGTGTTCTCTAAAACACTGCGTCAGCAGGGTGTTGAAGTACTGCTTTTTACCGATCTGCTGGCTGAAACGCTCGGCATTCCCCAGGCGAAAGCCTGGCTGCTGGATAATCAGGTTTCAGATTATAACCTCGGCCCCTCTTTCGCTGCCGATATCCGCGGCTGGTTGGCAGATGTCGACCATCGCCAGCTAGCGCGCTACCTCTCTGGCGGCCTGACCTACGGTGAAATTCCAGCGGCTTTCAGCAATATGGCCATCGATCTGCATTCGCCGGATGATTTCATCATGGCGCCTCTCCCCAACCATCTTTTTACCCGCGACACCTCTTGCTGGATCTACAACGGCGTCTCAATCAATCCGATGGCGAAAACCGCCCGCCAGCGGGAAACCAATAACCTGCGGGCGATTTATCGCTGGCACCCCGCATTTTCCCACGGCGACTTTATTAAATATTTCGGCGATGAAACCACCAATTATGAGCATGCCACACTGGAAGGCGGCGACGTGCTGGTTCTGGGCAATGGCACGGTAATGATTGGCATGTCGGAACGCACTACCTCCTGCGGCATCGAGTTCCTCGCCTGTTCGCTCTTTCAGCATAAACAGGCCAGCAGGGTGATTGCCATCGAGCTGCCAAAACACCGCGCCTGTATGCATCTCGATACCGTGATGACCCAGCTCGACCATAGTATTTTCTCCGTCTACCCGGAGGTCATCGATCAGCAAACCCGCTGCTGGACCCTGACCAGCAACGGACGCGGTGGCCTGAACCGCAAAGAAGAGAGCAGTTTTATGCAGGCTATTGAGCAGGCACTCCATCTCGACCAGCTGTGCCTGATCACCACCGGAGGCGACCGCTTTGAAGCCGAACGCGAGCAGTGGAACGATGCCAACAACGTGCTGACTGTGCGTCCTGGCGTGGTAATTGGCTACGAGCGTAATACCTATACCAATGAAAAATATGACAAAGCAGGCATCACGGTGCTGCCGATTCCCGGCAACGAGCTGGGCAGAGGTCGCGGCGGCGCACGCTGTATGAGTTGTCCGCTAGAACGTGACGACCTTTGAACAGGGAGAGAGCAATGAAAAAACCTTTACTGGTAGTCGCGCTGGGCGGCAATGCCCTGCTGAAGCGGGGCGAGCCGTTGGAAGCCGATGTTCAGCGCAGAAATATCGAACAGGCGGCAGAAGCCATTGCCGCCCTCACCGCTGAATGGCGGGTGATTCTGGTACACGGCAACGGGCCACAGGTGGGCTTACTGGCTCTGCAGAACAGTGCCTGCGATGCGGCAGCCCCCTATCCACTGGATATTCTTGTGGCCGAGACCCAGGGAATGATCGGCTATCTGCTGCAGCAGGCGCTGCAAAACCATCTGCCGGATGTCCAAATCAGTATGCTGCTTACCCAGGTCGAAATCGCTGTCAGCGATCCCGCCTTCCTCAACCCAACCAAATATATCGGCCCGGTTTATTCCCCTCAGCAGGCCAGGCAACTGGCGAAAGAACAGGGCTGGACGATGAAAGCCGATGGCGAGTACGTCCGCCGGGTGGTGCCTTCTCCCCTGCCAGTTCACATCGTAGAGCACGAAGCGATCCTCGCGCTGACGGAGTTGGGACATCTGGTGATCTGCAATGGCGGCGGCGGCATTCCGGTGATCCGGAACCAGCAAGGCCAGCGCCACGGAGCCGAAGCCGTTATTGATAAAGATCTCTCAAGCGCACTGCTGGCGACCCAACTTTCCGCCGATGCTCTGCTGATCCTCACCGATGCGGATGCCGTGTACCTCAACTGGGGAAAAGCTGACTGCCGCGCATTGCATCACGTGACGCCTGCCGACTTGCTGGGTATTCCGTTTGATGCCGGATCGATGGGTCCGAAAATCGCCGCCGCCTGTGAGTTTGTGACACAACGCGCAGGGATAGCCGGGATTGGCTCTCTCGCCGATGCCACAGAGATTCTCCGGGGCCATAAAGGCACCCTTATTGCCACCCATTCAACAAAATAAAAGGAAAAAATCATGCCTGTTTCATTACATAACCGCCATTTTCTCAAGCTGCTTGATTTCAGCCGCACAGAGATTCAGTTCCTGATTGATCTTTCCTTCTCGCTTAAAAAAGCCAAATACAGCGGCCACGAGGAGCAGAAGCTGATTGGGAAAAATATCGCGCTGATTTTTGAGAAGACTTCCACCCGTACTCGTTGCGCATTCGAGGTGGCGGCCTTCGATCAGGGCGCTAAGGTGACCTATCTCGGCCCCAGCGGCTCGCAGATTGGCCATAAAGAGTCGATGAAAGATACCGCCCGTGTGCTGGGCAGGATGTATGACGGTATTGAGTACCGCGGCTTTGGGCAGCAAATCGTCGAGGAGCTAGCCGCCTTTGCCGGCGTGCCGGTCTGGAACGGCCTGACCAACGAATTTCACCCCACGCAAATCCTGGCCGATCTGATGACCATGCTGGAACACGCGCCGGGCAAACAGCTGCATCAAATCGCCTTTGCCTATCTCGGCGACGCCCGCAACAATATGGGAAATTCCCTGATGGTGGGGGCTGCGAAGATGGGGATGGATATTCGCCTGGTAGCCCCACGGTCCTTCTGGCCGGAGGAAGAGCTGGTTGCGCAATGTCGCGAGCTGGCGAAGGAGAGCGGCGCAAGGATCGTACTGACTGAGGATGTGGCAGAAGGCGTGGCAGGTGTGGATTTCCTCTACACCGATGTGTGGGTCTCAATGGGAGAGAGCAAGGACGCCTGGGCCGAGCGAGTGGCGCTGATGACCCCTTATCAGGTGAATGCTGCCGTACTGAAGGCCACGCAAAGCCCGCAGGTGAAATTTATGCACTGCCTGCCTGCTTTCCACAATGAGCAGACGCAAACAGGTCGCGAAATCGAAATGGCTTACGGGCTGAAGGGGCTGGAGGTCACCGATGACGTGTTCGAATCCTCTCATTCGATTGTTTTTGACCAAGCGGAAAATCGTATGCACACCATCAAAGCGGTGATGGTGGCGACTCTGGGCAGTTAACTCCCTCAGCCGCCGCCGTACCTGGTGCGGGGGCGGCTGGCTGACGACAAAGGATAAGACGTTATGCATAAATTCAGCTTTCCTTCGGCCTATACCATTTTGCTGGTGCTGATTGCCCTGGTGGCTGGCCTGACCTGGGTTATTCCTGCCGGGCAATACCGGATGGAGATGAACCCGGCCCTGAATAAAGAGGTGCCCATTGCCGGAACCTGGCAGCCAACGGCCCCGCAACCACAGGGGCTGGTGGCAATAGTACTGGCCCCAGGCGACGGTTTTTATAATCACAAGACCGACCAGGCCGGGGCGATTGATGTCGCGCTATTTATTCTGGTGATTGGCGGGTTTCTTGGCGTGGTGACCAAAACCGGGGCAATTGATGCCGGTATTGAGCGGGTGACGCAGCGCCTGCGGGGCAAAGAAGAGTGGATGATCCCGATACTGATGGCGCTGTTTGCCGCAGGCGGCACCATTTATGGCATGGCCGAAGAGTCGCTACCTTTCTATTCTCTGCTAGTGCCGGTGATGCTTACCGCCCGTTTCGACTCGGTGGTTGCCGCTGCTGTAGTAATGCTGGGAGCCGGAATCGGCACCCTGGGATCGACGATCAATCCCTTTGCTACCGTAATAGCCTCCAATGCTGCGGGGATCCCATTTACCGCCGGGATCGGGCTGCGTCTGATCATTCTGTTGCTCGGCTGGCTGATCTGCGTCGCCTGGGTGATGCGCTATGCGATCGGTATCCGTAAAGATCCAGCCAGGTCGATTGTGGCAGATCTGCAGGAAGAACACCGATCGTTTTTCCTGCGTAATCAACCCAGCGGCAACATGCTGGCCTTCACGCCGGTGCGTAAAGTGATCCTGCTGCTGTTTGCTTTAGCCTTTGCCATCATGATTTATGGCGTCTCCGTGCAGGGGTGGTGGATGGCGCAAATCTCCGGCGTGTTTCTGGTGGCTGCGATTATGATTGGACTGATTGCCCGGATGAGCGAGAAAGAGCTGACCACCACCTTTATCGACGGTGCGCGAGATCTGTTGGGGGTGGCACTGATTATTGGTATCGCCCGCGGCATCGTGGTGGTCATGGATAACGGGATGATTACCCATACCGTTCTGCATGCTGCTGAAGAGATTGTCACCGGCCTCTCATCCGTCGCTTTTATCAGCGTGATGTTCCTCCTCGAGGTGATCTTATCATTTCTGGTACCTTCCTCTTCCGGGTTGGCAGTGTTAACCATGCCGATCCTCGCCCCGCTGGCCGATTTCGCCAGTATCAACCGGGATCTGGTCGTGACGGCCTATCAGTCAGCTTCCGGGTTGGTTAATCTGATCACCCCCACTTCCGCCGTGGTGATGGGCGGCCTGGCGATTGCTCGCGTGCCCTACGTGCGCTGGGTGAAATGGATCGCCCCGCTGCTGCTGATCCTCTTCGTGCTGCTGATGGCGGTAATTGGCCTCGGGGCAGCATTATAACCTCATAATTAATAGAAACTTTATTGATTCACTACGGCCTTATTCCCCACCCACCACAGCGTAAAATAATGCGATGGTAAAAAAATCCAGGGCAACATTAGAGAGAGAACAGCAGCAACTGGCACTTTGCCGCCAGCTTATCGCCAACCACAGCTTTCACAGTCAGCAGGAGATCAGGCTGGCCTTCCAGCAGCGTGGCTGGCCTGATATCAGTCAGTCAACGATCTCAAAGCTGATAACCTTGCTGGACGTGATTAAAATAGCCAATGCCAGAGGAGAGAGAATCTACGCTTTAAACCCGTTAACGCAGGCGAAACCCGATGCAATCAGCCCGCTTTGCGCGATGGTGATCGACGCTGATTTTAACGATAATTTTGTTATAGTTCATGTGGTTGCAGGATATGCCCGTGCGATAGCCCGGGTGATTGAACACGGCGAACTGCCGGGGATACTGGGTATTGTTGCCACCAACAACAGTATCTGGATTGCCCCACGTAACACGCAGCAAACCCGTCAGTTGCATCGCCGGATCCTCAGACTGTTAAATCCTCCTGCAGATGAGGAAACGTGGTCCGATATGTCAACAAGAAGCGGGATCACGTCTTGAAGTCACTGCGGAACCGCGTATACTTTGCGGCGATTTGCCGGGAGGAAGTATGTTGTTAAACACCGCTGACATTGTCGCCCAGACGCGCCTCACCGCAGGCGGGCAGTGTCGTTTTTCCTTACCTGGCGTCACCGATCTTAAAAAAAGCCCCTCATTGAGGGGTTTTTTTTTGTCCGCAATCCGGCCGCGCAGAGGAGAGAGCTATGCCTAACCCGCTATATCGCAAGCACATCATTTCAATCAACGACCTCAGTCGTGAAGAGCTGGAACTGGCACTGGACACCGCCGCCAGGCTGAAAGCCCATCCGCAGCCGGAACTGCTGAAGCACAAGGTTATTGCCAGTTGCTTCTTTGAAGCCTCGACCCGTACCCGCCTGTCGTTTGAGACCGCGATTCATCGCCTTGGCGCATCAGCGGTAGGCTTTGCTGACGGCAGTAATACCTCGCTGGGCAAGAAAGGCGAAACCCTGGCCGATACCATTTCCGTGATCAGCACCTACGTTGATGCGATTGTGATGCGTCATCCGCAGGAAGGCGCGGCGCGGCTGGCAACGGAGTTCTCTGGCGGCATTCCGATTCTCAACGCCGGTGACGGCGCGAACCAGCATCCGACCCAGACCCTGCTCGATCTCTTCACCATTCAGGAGACCCAGGGCCGTCTTGGTCAGCTGAATGTGGCGATGGTCGGTGACCTGAAATATGGCCGCACGGTGCACTCTCTGACGCAGGCGCTGGCGAAGTTTGATGGTAACCGCTTCTTCTTTATCGCGCCCGATGCGCTGGCAATGCCGGCTTATATCACTGACATGCTGGATGAGAAGAATATCGCCTGGTCACGTCACGACAGCTTTGAAGAAGTGATGCCGCAGCTTGATATTCTTTACATGACGCGGGTGCAGAAAGAGCGGCTCGATCCGTCAGAATATGCCAACGTAAAAGCGCAGTTTATTCTGCGCGCCACCGATCTCACGACGGCACGTGACAACATGAAAGTGCTGCATCCGCTGCCGCGCATCGATGAGATCACCACCGATGTCGACAAAACCCCTTACGCCTGGTATTTCCAGCAGGCGGGTAACGGCATCTATGCGCGCCAGGCTCTGCTGGCACTGGTTTTAAACAGCGAACTCGCCCTGTAAGGAGATTTCCCATGACGCAAGACAACAAATTGCAGGTCGAAGCGATCAAACGCGGCACGGTCATCGACCACATTCCGGCACAGATTGGCTTTAAACTGCTCTCCCTGTTCCGGCTGACCGAAACCGATCAGCGCATTACCATCGGTCTGAATCTGCCGTCGGGTGAGATGGGCCGCAAAGACCTGATTAAGATTGAAAATACGTTTCTCACTGACGATCAGGTCAATCAGCTGGCGGTCTATGCGCCCCATGCCACGGTTAACCGCATCGACAATTATGAAGTAGTGGCGAAGATCGCCCCGACGCTGCCGGATCATGTTGAACGGGTGCTGACCTGCCCCAACAGCAACTGTATCAGCCGAAGTGAGCCGGTCTTCTCCAGCTTTACCGTGAAGCAGCGCGCCGACGATGTGCATCTGAAGTGCAAATATTGCGAGAAAGAGTTCGCCCGCCATGTGGTGCTCGGTCACTGGTAATCGCCCTGCCCGACCTTATAATGGGCAACACTGGCGGCATCGCCGCCTGACGACGTAATCAAAGGAGCCATGATGTCTCGTGAAATCAGTACTGAAAAAGCCCCTGCCGCTATCGGTCCCTATGTTCAGGGTGTCGATCTGGGCAGCATGATCATGACCTCCGGTCAGATTCCGGTTGATCCGGCGACCGGCCAGGTGGCAGATGACATTGCCGCACAGGCGCGTCAGTCACTGGAAAATGTGAAGGCGATTGTTGAAGCTGCGGGTCTGAAGGTTGGCGACATCGTGAAGACCACGGTGTTCGTAAAGGACCTGAATGATTTCGCCACGGTCAACGCGACCTATGAAGCGTTTTTCACCGAGCATGAAGCTCACTTCCCGGCGCGTTCCTGTGTCGAAGTGGCGCGTCTGCCAAAAGATGTGAAAATCGAAATCGAAGCGATTGCGATTCGTCGCTAAAGCGTAAGCCGCCGCTCTCCGGGGATACAGGAGAGCGGCGGTGAATCACTTAACGCTTAGCAGGTCGCCACAGCCACAACACGGCGATCGCAAGCGCAAACAGCACGCCAAAGCCGACGCCCGTCGCTACCGCAGGCGCGCCCGCCTTAATCGCCAGCGTATAGAGCCCCAGCATAATCAGCATGGCGCTGTTCTCACCCAGGTTCTGTACCGCAATGGCGTTGCCTGAACCGACACTCTCTTTGCCCCGCGCCTGTAACAGCGCATTCAGCGGCACCACAAAGAAACCGCCCAGTGCACCAATCAGCATCAGCACTAAATAAGCATTCAGCAGAGAGTGCTGCAGCGCAAAGACCACCACCATGACACCAATCAGCACACCAGCCGGCATACAGCGACGCACGGTCTCCAGCGTCACCAGCTTCGCCGCCGCCGCTGCGCCAATCACAATGCCGATTGCCACCATGGCATTCAGCGTGGTTGGCGTGGTGTTGTCATTGATCCCCAGCGCCACCGGCACCCAGAGCACCAGCAGGAAACGCAGCGTTACGCCTGCGCCCCAGAACAGACTGGTGCCGAGCAGCGAGAAGCGGGTTTCTGCGTCACGCCAGAGCAGCGCGGCAGCACTGAAAAAGCTGCGTACCATCACGCCAAACTGCCAGCTCTGACCAGGCCGTGCCGCCTGCAGTTTCGGGATGAACAGGTTCGCGACCACAGCGATGCCGTAGGTCAGCGCACAGATGCCCAGCGCCGCCAGAATATGCCAGTCAGCCAGCATGCCGCCCGCCACCGAACCCAGCAGAATAGCGGCGATAGTCGAAGCCTCCATCAGCCCGTTGGCTTTCACCAGCTTCTCGCCGTGGGTGATCTCACCGAGGATGCCATATTTGGCCGGCGAGTAAGCCGCTGCGCCCGCGCCCACCAGGGTATAGCCAATGAAAGGATTGAAGCCGAAGCAGATCACCAGCGCGCCCAGCAGCTTCAGGCTGTTAGCGAGCATCATCACCCGCCCTTTCGCCATGCTGTCCGCCACCTGACCGACAAACGGCGCCAGCAGAATATAGGCCGCGACAAACAGCATCTGTAAGACCGGCTGACTCCAGTCGGGATAGAACTGACTTTTCAGTACCGCCAGCGTGGCAAACAGTAGCGCGTTATCGCCAAACGCCGAAAAGAACTGGGCGATAATCACGGCAATCATGCCGCGCGACATCAGCGGCGCATTACGATCAAGGCTCATGCCTGCTCCTCTTCCGCCATTTTTTTCAGCGTGACGTAATCGGGTTTACCACTGCCCAGCTGCGGCAACTGCTTCATGACGCGGATATCACGCGGCAGTGCCAGCTCTGGCGCACCCAGCTCGCGGGCTGCTTTCTGCAGCCTGTCGCGCACCAGTTCAGCGTCCGTGGTGAACAGCACCAGTGCCTCGCCGCGCTGTCCATCCGGACGCAGCGACGCCGCATGTTGTTTCTCCGGCGACGCCTTCAGCGCGATCTGCTCGACGATCTCCAGCGACACCATCTCACCCGCAATCTTCGCAAAGCGTTTGGCACGTCCCTGAATCTGGCAGAAACCGCCTTCATCGAAGCTGACGATATCACCGGTGTCATACCAGCCCGCTTCCAGATTACCTTCGCCGTCGTCGGCGGCCGGGGCTTCCAGCACGCCAGGATTTTCGACCCGCAGATAGCCCTTCATCACGTTTGGTCCACGCAGTTGCAGGCGTCCGCCCTGCTCAATGCCCGGCACTGACATCAGGCGTGAATCCATGCCCGGCAGAATGCGTCCCACAGTGTGTGTCTTCGCTGCCATCGGCACATTAATCGCCACAACCGGCGCGCACTCGGTGACGCCGTAGCCTTCGAGAATGCGAATGCCATACTTCTCGATATAGAGCTGACGGGTGTTCTCCTGCAGCTTCTCCGCACCCGCAACGACATAGCGCAGACGGGCAAAATCATAGGGCGCGGCAAAGCGCGCGTAGTTACCCAGGAAGGTTGAGGTGCCGAACAGCACGGTGCAGTTACGGTCATAAACCAGCTCCGGCACGATGCGATAGTGCAGCGGGCTGGGATAGAGGAAGACCTGAGCACCGGTCATCAGCGGCGTAAACAGCCCGACGGTCAGACCAAACGCATGGAACAGCGGCAGCGCCGACATAAAGCGGTCGCGCGGCGTGAAGTCGGCGATGGTGCGGATCTGCTCGACGTTCGCCAGCAGACTTTTATGGGAATGCACCACGCCTTTAGGGTTGCCTTCAGAGCCGGAGGTAAACAGCACCATCGCGGCATCTTCCGGCTGTTGAGGTAACTGGGCGCGATGCGGCATCAGCAGATGGGCAAGGATCCACAGCTTGTCTTTGCCCGTGACGGTATCTTTCAGATCTTCCAGGTAGATCCACTGCACATCGTCCAGCCCCTGCGGCAGATGCCACAGATTGCCTTTGTCCAGGAACTGCCGCGACGTGAAGACGGTTTTAATCTGCGCCGCGGTCAGTGCTGCACGCATGCCGTTAACGCCCGCGCTATAGTTGAGCATGGCCGGAACGCGCCCGCGCAGTGTGGCACCGAAAATCGCCGCCGCCGTCACGGTGGTATTAGGCAGCAGGAGCCCCACCACTTCACGCGGCTGGCTGTAACGCTCCAGAATACGGCCTACGCCCAGCGACTTCTTCAGCAGGCCGTTATAGCTGTCGGGTTTGAAATTCACATCTTCGATGCAGCGCTTAAACGCGCCGTAACGCGTCCGCGCCGCCAGAAACGCCTCAAACAGGGTTTCACGCGGACGCACTGCCATGCGCGCTTCCATCATCACATGATGCAGATGCTCACCGGCCAGCACGCGGCGATCGCGCGCCCGTTTCGCCTCTGGCATCGGAATGCGGGTGGCGGGCAGAACGGTGAGAGTGATGCGCGGGAACAGGCGACGTTTAAACACGCCCGCCAGACGACCAAACGGCGTGTATTCAGCGCCTTCAATGCGCATTGGCACGACGTTAGCGCCGGAACGCGCCGCGACAAAGCCTGCCCCGCTGTAGATTTTCATCAGCGAGCCGGTAACAGTAATTCGTCCTTCCGGGAAGATGACCACCGGACGGCCCGTATCAATCAGCCGAACCAGCTGCTTCAGCGCCATGGGCCGGGTGGGATCCAGCGGCACAAAGTCGATAAAGGGTTTAACCAGACGCATAAACCAGCTTTCGCTGATGGTCGAGTAGACGGCAAACACCGGTTTAACAGGCAAAAATAGCGCCAGCAACATGCCGTCCAGAAACGACATATGGTTCGGTGTGATCAATACCTTCTGCTTATGCAGTTCGGCGACGTCGCCCCGCAGTTCGACCCGCCATAACAGGCGAAATATCAGGCGTAAAAGTGTGAAAGCCATGCCAGCTCCTTAGCATCGTGAAAAATAGCCCTCACGATGCAGGATTTGACGCGGTTCGACAACCGAATTATCGGCAATCTGATGCGGCTTCAGGGAGCCTGCCAGCCACCGCCCAGCGCGGCAATCAGCGCGACGCTGCTCACCCACTGCGTGGTCGCAAGCGTCAGCAAACTCTGCTGTGCGCTCAGGCTGCTGTTCTCAGTGGTCGCCACATCCAAGTAGTCAATCATGCCCGCCTCATACTGCAGGCGCGTCACCCGCGCCGAAGTCTGGGCCGCATCGGTGGCGCGCTGCTGCGCGGCGATTTCGCCCTGCAGCGTGTTCAACTCCACCAGCTTATCTTCCACCTCCTGCATCGCGGTCAGCACCGTCTGACGATAGGTGGCCACGCTGGCATCCCAGCTTGCCCGCGCCTGATCGACCTTCGCCGAGGTCGCACCCGCGTCGAGCAATGTACCGCTTAGCGCTGGTCCCAGTGACCAGACGCGGTCCGGCAGCGAGAAGAGCGAATGCAGCACGGAGGCGCTGACACCACCACTCGCGCTCAGAGTCAGTTCAGGATAGTAACCGGCTACCGCCACACCGACGGCGGCATTGGCGGCGGCCATATTACGTTCGGCGTACGCGATATCGGGACGGCGCTGTAACAGCTCGCCCGGCAGGGCTGCCGGAATCGCGGGTAATGTGGCCGTCAGTGGCGCAGCGGGCAGACTGAAGTCGGCCGGAGCTTTGCCGATCAGCAGTGCAATGGCGTGCTCCATCTGCGCACGCTGCCACTGATAATCCTGCGCCGAGGCGCTGGCGCTCTCCCGTTGCAGCTGCGCCTGGGCCAGCGTGGCACGCGACGCGGTGCCCGCCTGATACTGGCTGGTGATCACGTTCAGATAGTGCTGATAAGCATCAACGCTCTGCTGATAGAGCGCGATTTTCTGATCCATGATGCGCAGCTGGAAATAGTCCTGCGCCAGCTCAGACTGGGCACTCAGCGTGATGTTGGCCAGTTCTGCCGCGCTGGCCGAAGCACTGGCGCGGTTCTCCTCCAGCGTGCGCCGCAGTTTACCCCACAGATCCAGCTCCCAGCTGGCACTCAATTCCGCCTGATGGCTGCTGCTGGTGGTGCGAACGCTGCTGTTGGTGGCATGGCTGCCGCTGCGCGTTACGCTGCCGTCATAGTCCAGCGAGGGAAACAGCGCTGCACGTGACTCAGCCGCCAGAGCCTGCGCCTGCCGGTACTGCGCGGCATAGGTAGCTACGTTCTGATTTGACACGCTGACCTGGCTCAACAGCCCGCTCAGCGTGGCGTCATGGTAAACCGTCCACCACTCGCCTTTGCTTTGCGCATCCAGCGGTGTCGCCGGCTGCCAGCCTCGGGCCTCTTTATAGTGAACCGGCATCGCTACAGACGGGCGCTGATAGTCAGGACCCACGCTACAGCCGCACAGCAGCATCACAACAAACGGGATGAGAGGTTTCATGGATCAGGATTCCGCAGGGCGCAAACGACGCCATTGACGTTGAGTGGCACGGCCCAGACGATCGAGCCAAAGATAAACAACCGGCGTGGTGAACAGTGTCAGCAGCTGGCTAAGCGCCAGCCCACCTGCAATCGCTATCCCCAGCGGACTGCGCAGGTCGGCATCACCGCCGCTGCCCAGCGCCAGCGGCAAGGCGCCAAAAAAGGCGGCCAGTGTGGTCATCATGATTGGCCGGAAGCGCATCAGGCACGCCTGGGTGATCGCCTGCTGCGGCGACATGCCCAACCGCCGCTCCGCATCAATGGCGAAATCAATCATCATGATGGCGTTCTTTTTCACGATGCCGATCAACAGGATGATGCCAATCAGCGCGATCACCGTGAGCTGCGTGTTGGTCAGCAGCAGCAGCAGCATCGCTCCGACGCCCGCTGACGGCAGCGTCGAGAGAATGGTCAGCGGATGGATATAGCTCTCATAGAGCACGCCGAGCACGATGTAGACCGCCGCCAGCGCCGCCAGAATCAGCCACGGCATGGTGGCGGTCAGCTGTGAAAAGGCCGCGGCGGTACCGGCAAAACCGGCATGAATGGTCGAGGGCAGGCCCAGCTTCGCCATCGCCTGTTTAATCAGTAACTGCGCCTGCTCCAGCGAAACGCCATCATTGAGGTTAAATGCCACCGTGCTGGTGGCAGACTGGCCCTGATGCGCTACCGACAGCGGCGCGTTGCCACCGCTGAAACGGACAAAGGCGGAGAGCGGCACGCGATCACCGCTGTCGTTAATCACATAGAGTTGCTGTAGCGTCGCCGGATTCGCGGTGTCGCTGTCCTGCAGCGACATCACCACGTGATACTGATTCAGAGTGTGATAGAGCGTGGCGATCTGCCGCTGGCTGAAGGCATTATTCAGCAGTGTATCCAGCATTTTCACGTTGACGCCCAGTCGGGTGGCGCGGTCGCGGTCAATCGTCAGCTCCACCTCCTGACCGCCGGTCTGCGAGTCGGAATCTACGCTGTTAAGCTGGGGAATGGCTGCCAGCGCCGCCTGCACTTTCGGCGTCCAGACCCGCAGCAGCGCAAGATCGTCCGCCTGCAGGCTGTATTGATACGTCGCGTTAGCGCTACGTCCGCCAATGTGCAGATCCTGCGCCGCCATCAGGAACATCTGCGCCCCGGCGATATGGCTGGTTTTGCGCGTCAGTCGGTTAGCCACTTCAGTAGCCGTGGCATCGCGCTGGCTAAAATCCTTAAGCCGCACAAAGAAGTTGGCGCTGTTGCGGGAGCCAAACATACCGCTGCCCATAGACGACATCACACTCTCGACCGCCGGATCTTTCTGAATGATCTTTGTAAACATCAGCATTTTCGGCTTCATCGCCTGGAATGAGATGTTCTGATCGGCACGCAGCGCGCCCATCAGCAGCCCGGTGTCCTGATTGGGGAAAAAGCCCTTTTGCACCACGGTAAAGAGAAAAACGTTCAGCAGCACGGTCAGCAGCAGGCTGAGCAGCGTCAGCTTCTGATGGCGCATCACCCAGGCCAGCCCGCGTCCGTAGGCAGCCAGCAGGCGGTTCAGCTGATTTTCAATAAACTGATAAAGCGGATGTGGTCGCTGGCTGACGGGCGGTTTGGGCTTTAGCAGGCGTGCGCAGAGCATCGGTGTCAGGCTGAGTGAGACGAACAGCGAGATCAGCAGCGACACGGTGAGCGTTACGGCGAATTCGCGGAACAGCCGTCCAACAATGCTGCCCATCAGCAGGATCGGGATAAACACCGCAATCAGCGACACGGTCATCGACAGCACGGTGAAGCTCACCTCCTGCGCCCCGCGCAGCGCCGCCCGCAGCGGACTCAGCCCACGCTCAATATGGCGAGTGATATTCTCCAGCACCACAATCGCATCATCCACCACGAAGCCAGTGGAGACGATCAGCGCCATCAGCGACAGGTTATCCAGGCTGTAACCCAGCAGGTACATCACCGCGCAGGTGCCGATCAGCGACACCGGCAGCGCCAGCGCCGGAATGATCACCGCCTGCAGATTGCGCAGGAAAATAAACACCACCGCAATCACCAGCAGCACCGCGATCAGCAGCGTCTCTTCGGTGTCATACAGTGAGGCGCGCACGCCGGGCGAACGGTCAACCACCACTTTCAGCTGGCTGTCAGCGGGCAGACTTTTTTCCAGCAGCGGCAATTGCGCTTTGATCGCGTCGATGGTTTCGAGCATGTTCGCGCCCGCCTGACGTTTAATGCCGATCATCACCGCAGGCGTGGCATTGAGGAATCCCGCCTGATAACGATCTTCCACCGAGTCATAGACCGTGGCGACGTCGCGCAGCCGCACCGCTTTGCCCTGCTGCCAGGTGATGATCAGATCGCGGTAGCTGGCGGCCTTTTCCAGCTGTCCGTTGCTGTCCACCAGCCACGACTGGTCACTGCTCTGCAAAATTCCTTTGGGCAGATTGGTGGTGCTGTTGGCGACAGCGGCGCGCACCGTCTCCAGCGAGATGCCGTAATGCGTCAGCTTCAGCGGCTGCAGATCGATGCGCACCGCGGGTAAAGCGCTGCCCATCAGCGAGACTTCGCCGACGCCCTGCACCTGCCCCATCACCTGTTCGATTTTGCTCTCTGCCAGGTCATAAAGCTCGCCGGGCGAGCGGGTGGCGGAGGTCAGCGCCAGCATGACAATTGGCGCATCTGACGGGTTGGCTTTGCGATAAGTGGGTAGCGAGGCCATCGCGCTCGGCAGCAGGCTGCGCGCCGCGTTGATCGCCGCCTGTACGTCGCGTGCCGCGCCATTGATATCGCGGTCCAGATCAAACTGCAGGATGACCGTGCTGGAGCCCTGCGAACTGCTGGAGGTCATCTCACTAATACCGGCAATCTGCCCCAGCGAACGCTCCAGCGGCGTCGCGACGGTGGCGGCCATCGTTTCCGGGCTGGCCCCCGCCAGGCTGGCGCTGACCATGATGGTCGGGAAATCGACCTGCGGCAGCGGTGCCACCGGCAGCAGCCGGTAGCCCAGCGCGCCGAGCAACAGTATCGCCAGCGTCAGCAACAGCGTCGCCACCGGACGAAAGATAAACAGCCGGGTCAGATTCATTGTCCACTCCGCGCCTGCTGCTGACGGCGTTTCACCCAGGCATTGCCGCGCTGCGCCAGCCCATCAAACAGCAGGTAGATCACCGGCGTGGAGAAGAGCGTCAGCACCTGACTGACAATCAGCCCGCCGACAATCACCAGCCCCAGCGGCTGCCGCAGCTCTGCGCCCGAGCCGGAAGCCAGCATCAGCGGTAACGCGCCGAGCAACGCCGCCATGGTCGTCATCAGGATCGGGCGGAAGCGCAGCAGACAGGCCTGATGAATCGCGTCACGCGGGCTGAGATGCTGCTTATGTTCTGCCTCCAGCGCGAAGTCGATCATCATGATGGCGTTCTTTTTCACGATGCCGATGAGCAGGATGACCCCAATCAGCGCAATCAGGCTGAACTCCGTGCCTGCCAGCAACAGCGTCAGCAGCGCGCCCACCGCCGCCGACGGCAGCGTTGAGAGAATGGTGACCGGATGGATAAAGCTCTCGTAGAGGATGCCGAGTACCACATACATAGTGATCAGCGCCGCCAGAATCAGCCACAGCGTGTTGCCGGTGGCACTCTGGAACGCCGAGGTTTCGCCCTGGTAACGCAGCGTGGTGCTCTCTGGCAGGTGCAACTGCTGCCGCACGTCGGCGATCGCCCGCTGCCCATCCTCCAGCGAGTAGCCCGGATTAAGGTTGAAGGAGATCATCACCGCCGGAAACTGATTCAGCCGCATGTGCATCAGCGAGCCGGTGCGCTGATGAATAGTGGCGATAGCGGTAAGTTTCACCATGCCGCTGCTGGCCGTGTCGCTATCAGAAGCTGAGCTGGACGTCGACGTTGATGAAGACGTTGATGTTGATGACGAAGCCGTGGATGAAGCCGTGCTGGTGGTTGATGACGAGCTGCTGCCGGAAGAGGGCTGCAGATAAACATCATCAAACGACGCCGGACCCTGCTGGTAAGCCGGAGCCACTTCCAGCACCACCCGATACTGATTCGACTGGGTGAAAATAGTCGAGACCAGACGCTGACCAAAAGCGTTATAGAGCGCGGTGTCCACGTCCGACGCAGTAATACCAAAGCGCGCCGCTTTATCGCGGTTCAGCTCAACGTATGAGACGCGCCCCTGATCCTGCAGGTTACTTACCACGCCATTAAATTCGGGCCGCTGCTGCAACGCTGCCACCATTTTTGACGACCCGCTGACCAGATTCTCACTGTCGGCGTCGTCCAGGGTGAACTGATACTGACTCGGCGAGACCTGGTCGTTGACGGTGAGATCCTGCGCCGGTTGCAGATAGAGCCGGATACCTGGCACATCGGCGGTCGCCTGTTGCAGTTGTTTAATCACCTCATCCGCTTTCACATCACGCGAGCCAAATGGCTTAAGGTTGATCTGTAACCGTCCGCTGTTGAGGCTGGTGTTGGTGCCGTCGATGCCAATCGTCGATGAGACGCTTTCCACCGCCGGGTTTTTCAGAATCAGAGCCGACAATGCCTGCTGCCGCGTGGCCATCGCTTTAAATGAGACATCCTGTGAGGCGACAGTAATGCCCTGAATCAGCCCGGTATCCTGGGTCGGAAAGAAGCCCTTCGGCACCATCATATAGAGCAGCGCGGTCAGCCCGAAGGTCGCCAGCGCCACCAGCAGCGTCAGTTTCTGATGGTTAAGTACCACGGTCAGCAGCCGGTCATAGCCGCGCACCAGCGCATCGAAAAGTTCGCCGCCCTTGCGGGAAAAAGTTGACTGCTGTTCGGGCGGAATGTGGCGCAGCAGATACGCACACAGCATTGGCGTCAGAGTCAGCGACACCAGCATCGACACCAGAATCGCCACCGCCAGCGTGATCGCGAACTCCCGAAACAGTCGCCCGACCACATCACCCATAAACAGCAGCGGGATCAGTACGGCAATCAGTGAAAAGGTGAGCGAGATGATGGTGAAGCCAATCTGCTGTGAGCCCTTCAGCGCAGCCTCCATCGGCGACTCGCCCTGCTCCAGCCGCCGGGAAATGTTCTCGACCACCACGATGGCGTCATCAATAACAAAACCGGTGGCGATAGTCAGCGCCATCAGCGACAGGTTATTCAGGCTGAAGCCTGCCAGATACATCACACCAAAGGTGCCGATCAGCGACAGCGGCACCGCCACGCTGGGGATCAGCGTAGCGGCCACGTTGCGCAGGAACAGGAAGGTCACCATCACCACCAGCGCAATCGACAGCATCAGCTCAAACTGCACATCACTGATCGAGGCGCGGATGGTCTGAGTGCGGTCGGAGAGAATCGTCATCTTCACCCCGTCCGGCAGCGCCGCCTGCAGCGCGGGGAGCTGCGCCTTGATGTTGTCCACCACCTGAATTACGTTTGCGCCCGGCTGGCGCTGCACGCTAATCACAATCGCCGGCTGGTTGTTGGCCCACGCTGACTGGAAGCTGTTCTCCGGGCCCTGTTCAATATGGGCGATATCTTTCAGGCGCAGCGCCGCGCCGTTCTCATAGGTGAGGATCAGGTTGCCGTACGCGTCGGCGGTGCGCAGCTGGTCGTTGGCGTCGATGGTGACCGAATGATATTTCCCGTCAAAGCCGCCTTTAGAGCCATTAACGTTGCTGTTGCCAATCAGCGTATTCACCGCCTCCAGCGTCAGATGATGCGCCGCCAGCGCCTGAGGATTCATCTGCACCCGAATCGCGGGCTGATGTCCGCCCGCCAGCGTCACCATCCCGACACCGGAGATCTGCGACAGCTTCAGTGCTACCCGGGTATTGACCAGATCCTGCACCTCGGTCAGCGGCAGCGTGTTAGAGCTCGCCGCCAGCGTCACCACTGCACTGTCCGCCGGGTTAACCTTTTTATAGGTCGGCGGATTGGGCAGATTGTCGGGCAGCAGGTTATTCGCCGCATTGATCGCTGCCTGCACCTCCTGCTCGGCGACATCCAGCGAGAGATCGAGGCTGAACTTCAGGGTAATGATCGACGCGCCGCTGGCGCTGGTGGAGCTCATCTGGCTCAGCCCGGCCATCTGCCCTAACTGGCGCTCCAGCGGCGAGGTGACTGACGACGCCATAACATCCGGGCTGGCGCCCGGATAGAGCGTGGTGACCTGAATAGTCGGATAGTCGACCTGCGGCAGCGCCGAGGTCGACAGAAATTTATAGGCAAAAATGCCAGAGATCAGCACGCCGACCATCAGCAGGATGGTGGCGACCGGACGCAGAATAAACAGGCGAGACGGGTTCATTTCGACACGGCACCGGCAGCAGGTGTCTCATCGGCCAGCGTGACTTTGCTGCCGCTGGTGAGGCGATCGATCCCTTCTGTCACCAGCCGATCGCCTGGCGAAACGCCGCTGAGGATCGCCTGCTGATCGTCGCCGAACGCAGGGCCAGTGGTGACCGCTTTGCGCGTGACGGTGTGATCCTGATTGATCACAAAGACAAAGCTGCCGTCGCTGCTCAACTGCAGCGCCTGCGCCGGGATCACCGTCGCGCCTTTCAGCAACCGGATCTGCAGTCGCAGATTGACAAACTGGTTAGCAAACAGCGACTCATCCTGGTTGGCGAATACCGCTTTCAGCGCCACGGTGCCGGTAGCAATGTCGATCTGGTTGCTGATGAACTTTACTTCGCCGCTGGCGAGCTGATGCTGGTTGTCCTGATCAAACAGCGTGGCGGGCAGGCTCTGGCCCTGATGCAGGACGCTGACCAGCGCCGGGATATCGCTTTGCGGCACGCTAAAGGTCACGGCGGCGGGCTGCATCTGGGTGATCGTCACCAGGCCCGTGCTGCTGGCGCTCTGAACCATGTTGCCGGGGTCGATCTGACGCAAACCGACGCGCCCGCTGATCGGGGCGGTGATGCGGGCATATTCAATGCTCAGCTTCGCACTGGCGATCTGCGCCTGATCGGCGGCGACCGCACCGCGATACTGCCCGACGGTGGCAATCTGGCTGTCCAGATCCTGACGCGCCAGCGCGTCCTGTGCCGCCAGTTTGCGGTAGCGCGCCAGCGTCAGTTCGGCGCTGTTCAGCAGCGCCTGATTTTCGCTGAGTTCGCCCTGATACTGGTTCAGCGTCGCCTGATAGCTGCGCGGATCGATCTGCGCCAGCAACTGCCCGGCACTGACCTTCTGCCCTTCGGTAAAGAAAACCTGCTCCAGCTGGCCGTCAACGCGGCTGGTCACCGTCACGCTGGCGTTGGGGATCACCGTGCCGAGCGCATTGAGCCACACCGGCACATCCGCCGTGCTGGCCATACCGCTGTGAACCAGCGTCGCCCCGCCGCCCATCATGCCATGCGCGCCATGCCTGCCCGGCGGCATCCCCTCACCCGGCCCATGACCCGCCGTCAGCAGACGCCAGATAACGCCCGCGACAATCGCAACCACCAGCAACAGGAGCAGCCATTTGAGCCCAAAAGTACGCCCGGGGCGAGAAAGGTGAGTCATCGTCAAACTCTTCAGGTAAGCAGAAAAAGAAATCCCGGAACATGCGGAATGCGGCAGTGTGAACCGGCTGAGGCGAGCAAAAAAACGCCAGGGTTCACGGCGGCCATTATCGGTGAAAGCCGACGCGCCTTTCTATTGGCAAACTGTCAGGGTTTCGTTAAGAACGATGATGATTTAACGGCGGTTATACAGCGGGGAAGAGAGCGTCCGGCGAGCAGGCAAAAAAAACCCACGCATCTGCGTGGGTTGGTGTAATAACAGGGATCTCACTGCCGAAGCGGTGTTGTTTTCACACCCATCAATACCTCTGGGACTGCTATCCTCGCACTGATTGACCGCGCGGGGACAGCGAGAAAACGCAACCGAATTCGGGGAAGTGCAACGAGGTGTGAATATCTTTCACGTCTCGCTTACACTCTGATTCCACTAAGATTTATCCGAAGTATTGGTCGCCGGTTTCGTGTAAATGGCATCTGGCGCAATGTTCATGTGTTTCAGCACCGGCCCCATAATATTACCGAACACTGGTGCGGCAACCGAGCCACCGAAGTGATCGCCTGCCGTTGGATGGTTGATCATCACCACCAGCGCCACTTCAGGGTGGCTGGCTGGCGCAATACCGGCGGTGTAGTTGACGTAGCCGCCATCATACTTGCCGCTGGTGCCCATTTTTTCCGCCGTACCGGTTTTGGTCGCCAGACGATAACCCGGCACCGCGGCTTTCAGCCCGGTTCCTCCCGGCAGGACGTCACTCTCCAGCATATGCACCACCTCTTTCACCGTTTCCGGGTTGGCAACCTGCCGCCCCATGACCGGTGGCGTAACGCGGGTGATCGACAGCGGACGGTAAACGCCATAAGAGCCGAGCGTGGCGTATTCACGGGCAATCTGCAGCGGCGTGACACGCAGGCCGTAGCCAAAGGAGAAAGTGGCCCGCTCGATATCGGCCCAGCGGGTACGGTGCAGCGGGAAGTAGCCGACGCTTTCGCCGGTCAGCCCTAATCCGGTGGGTTTACCCAGGCCAAACGCCTGATAGGTATTCACCAGCGCTTCCGCAGGCATCGCCAGCGCGAGGTGTGATACGCCAATATCACTCGATTTCTGCAGAATGCCCGTCATGGTCAGGCGCGGCCAGTGACCGACGTCGCGGATCAGGTGGCCGTTCACGCTATAAGGCGTGGTATCGATGACGGAATCCGGGCGCACCAGGTGGCGCTCCAGCGCCTCCATGACCACTAACGGCTTAACAGTCGATCCCGGCTCATAGCTGTCATTGATGGCCGAGTTACGCATCTGCGCCGGGGTCGCCCCTTCGTAGTTATTAGGGTTGAACGACGGATAGGAGGCCATCGCCAGAATCTCGCCGGTGTCAATTTTCACCAGCACGGCGGCGCCTGAATCCGCCTTGTTGATCAGCACGCCGTCACGCAGTTTGCTGTAAAGCGTGTACTGGTCATATTTGTCGATGCTGAGCTGCACCGTTGGCGGCTGAGTCGGCGGCTGATAGTTGATCATTGCGATGATATTGCCCGCCGCATCCTGACGATAGACCTCTTTGCCCGGCTCGCCCTGCAACACCTTATCAAAGCCTTTTTCCAGGCCATTAAGACCCACGTTATCCGCCCCCACAATGCCGAGCAGCGGCGCAGAGGCCTCGCTCATCGGATAGAAACGGCTGTCATCGTAGACTTCGCTGATGCCTTTCAGCTTCAGTTCTTTAATATCTTTCGCGATGCCCAGTTCAACTTTACGGCCCAGATAGAGGAAGCGACGTTTCGGGTTGGCGGTGATCTGCGCCGCCAGCTCTTCAGGACGGGTGTTAAGCGCCGCCGCAAGATAGGCCCATTTAGCGCTGGTGAAATCGGGGTTACTCTCAAGCACACGCTGCGGATCGGCAATGACATCGCGCGATGGCACGCTAAGCGCCAGCGCTTCACCGTTACGATCCAGCAGGGTACCGCGGCTGGTCGGCAGCGTGACGGTACGCAGCGATCGCTGATCGGCTTCGTGCTCCAGCATCGGCTGATTCAGGAACTGCAGGTCCGCGACGCGCGCCAGCAGCACCACCAGACAGGTCGTGACACCCAGGCAGATCAGCCGAAAACGAAAAGGGTTAAATGGCGCTTTTATCTGGTCTTTTCCCAGTAGTTTTTTAATCCGGGGCATGGCATTCCGCTGCGCAAAATAAAGAGAAAGAGGCTGGTGCCAGCAGTTATAAAGAAAGCGCTGGCTGTATAACAGGAAAACTGTGTATCAGTTCGTTATCGGCCGCAGATTTTGGGCAAAAAAAACCTGCGCATCTGCGCAGGTTGGTGTAATCAAGAAAATCTATTGATGTTCACCCATCAATACCTCTGGGACCCTGAATGTAGCAAGAGGGATTAATCGGCTGCTATCTCTCAAACGCAACAGTTACCCGCAAAATGTAACCAGCCATGAGATCCTTACGCTATTGTGCAATCCTGATGTTTTTTGATTTCCACCAGGCAACTCATGGCGTTTGGTCCCTGCGTCAGCGACGAGGTTCCGATATCAAGCGTCAGCACATTGGGGTTACCCGCGCGATCGTGCGGCTGCCACGCCTTGCCGAAGCCGGGATCAAACCAGGCACCGGTGGAGATAATGACCACGCCCTGCGTCACACCCTCGGTGATCCGCACGCCCGCCAGCATCACGCCGCGTGCGTTGCTCACCTCAATCTCGTCGCCCTCCACCAGACCGCGCGCTGCTGCATCCTGTGGATGCATGTAGAGCGTTTCGTGTCCGGCAGTTTTATTGCCCTGCACCGTTTCGGTGGCATCCAGCTGGCTGTGTAACCGGTCCGAAGGCTGAATTGAGATCATGTGCAGCGGATAGTCGTGGCTGACCGGCGAGCCGAGCCACTCCTGCGGTTCACGCCACTCCGGATGACCGGCAAAATCGTCAAGCTGGTAGTCCGCAATGGTCTGGCTGAAAAGCTCGATTTTGCCGCTGGCGGTTTTAATCGGATTCGCCTGCGGATCGGCGCGGAACGCCTCCATAAACTGATAGGGCTTGCCCCCTTCCGGAATTTCCACAAAGCCGCGCTGCCAGAACGCATCAAATTCGGGGAAATCGATGCCTTTGCGCTGATGCGCGGTCGCACACTGCTGATAAAGATGGGCGATCCACTGCATCTCATTGCGCCCTTCGGTGAAGGTATCGCGATAGCCGAGGCGCTCGGCCAGGTCCGCAAAAATATCGAAGTCGTTGCGCGCCTGGTGCTGCGGTTTAATCGCCTGATGCATCGCCAGCACAAAGCGGTCGCGTGAGGAGCCGCCTATATCATTGCGCTCGAGCGTGGTGGTGGCAGGCAGCACGATATCCGCCATCTGCGCAGCAGGCGTCCAGACGATATCCTGCACCACCACCGTATCGGGCCGTTGCCACCCCTCCACCAGCCGGTTCAGCTGCTGGTGATGATGGAACGGATTGCCGCCCGCCCAGTGCACCATGTGAATGTCGGGATAGTGCAGCGTTTCGCCCTGGAAGCGGTACGGCTGGCCGGGATTGAGCAGCATGTCGCTGATGCGCGCCACCGGAATCGACAGCCCGGACGGATTGGGGCCGGTGCTCATCATCGGGGCTGGCCCCTCCTGACGCGGGTTGCCAACGCTGTTCATTGAACCGTGACCAAAGGAGAAACCTGCGCCCGGCAGGCCTGGCTGGCCGAGCATCGACGACAGCGCAATCATCATCCAGTAAGGCTGTTCGCCGCGATGGGCGCGCTGAACGGAATAGGAGCAGGTAATAAAGCTGCGCTTGCCGGTCAGCTGCTGCGCCAGCTGCACAATTCTATCCGCTGGAACGCCGGTGATACGACTGGCCCAGCCAGCGGTTTTCGCCACGCCGTCGGTTTCACCCAGCAGATAGGCACGCAGCTGCGGCCAGCCGGTGCAGTGGCTGGCGAGAAACGCTTCGTCAACCGCGCCGCGCTGGGTGATTTCATGGCCCAGCGCCAGCATCAGCGCCACGTCGGTATTGGGGCGAATCGGGATCCACTCGGCGTTAACGAATTCCGGGCAGTCATCGCGCATCGGGCTGATGTTGATTACTGGCGTCCCTTTGGCCGCCAGCTGCATCAGCGCCGGTTTCAGGCTGTGCTGCCCTGCGCCACCCGAGGCAACCTGGGCATTTTTCAGCGCCAGCCCACCAAAAGCGACAAAAATTTCGGCGTGTTCCACCACCTGCGGCCATTCGGTGACACGCCCGGTCAGCGGCATATACGTGCCGATTACATAGGGCAGGAAGAACTGCGCGGCACCCCAGCTGTAGTTGCCCTGCTGATCGACGCCACCGCCACCCTGAAAGTAGAAACGACGAACCAGGGTGCGGGCGTGATTAACGCGTCCAGCCGATGACCAGCCGTAGGAGCCGTTGAAAATGCCCGATGCACCGTAACGCTCGCGCACGCGGCGATTCTCCTCCGCCACCAGGTCCAGCGCGGTTTCCCAGTCGACGGCGACAAAATCTTCCCGGCCACGCAGCGTGCGATCGCTCTTTTCGCGTGACTTTAGCCACGACCGACGCACCATCGGCTGGCGAATGCGTTTGTCGGAGTAGACCAGTTCAGGAATGGTGTGGATCATCGGTGACGGATCGGCATCGGCGAAGAAGGGTTCGCAGCCAATCAGGCGATCGTTTTCAGTGACGGCGGTAAAGGCGCCCCAGTGAGCCAGATGTGGCACTTTGGTTTTCATCGTTGTTTTTCACGGTAGCCAGGTGGGAGATTGAGCATAACACGGGGCGGCGGCTGAGCAGAAGATGTGCCTGAGTGCCCGATTTCGCCCCTTTTTGCGACGACGCTGACATTCTGTCGGGTTGATGTGTCCGCCCTTTTCCGTAACACTGATGTGATGTGTAAACGTTTTCCCCAAAGCAGGTCAACGCATGGCTACCATAAAGGATGTTGCGCGACTGGCGGGCGTTTCTGTCGCCACAGTCTCACGTGTAATCAATAATTCTCCCAAAGCCAGCGACAGCTCCCGACAGGCCGTAGGCCAGGCGATGGAGCAGCTTCAGTATCACCCGAATGCCAACGCACGCGCGCTGGCGCAACAATCGACCGAAACGCTCGGCCTGATTGTCGGTGACGTCTCCGATCCCTTTTTTGGCGCGATGGTTAAAGCCGTGGATGAGGTGGCAGGCGATACCGGTAACTTTTTGCTGATTGGTAACGGTTACCATAATGAGCAAAAAGAGCGGCAGGCGATTGAACAGCTGATGCGTCATCGCTGCGCGGCGCTGGTGGTTCACGCCAAGAAAATTCCCGACGCAGAGCTGGAAGTGCTGATGAAGCAGGTGCCCGGTATGGTGCTGCTGAACCGGCTGATAAAAGGCTTTGAAAAGCGCTGTATTGCGCTTGACGATCGCTACGGTGCCTGGCTTGCCACCCGTCATCTGATCCAGCTCGGCCATCAGAATATCGCCTTTATCTGTTCGACCCACACCATCTCTGATGCCGAAGATCGCCTGCAGGGTTACTACGATGCGCTGAAAGAGCACGGCCTGCCGTGCAGCGACCGGCTGGTCACCTGGGGCGAACCGGATGAAGTCGGCGGTGAGCAGGCGATGACGGAACTGCTGGGGCGCGGCAGGAACTTTACCGCTGTCGCCTGTTACAACGACTCCATGGCGGCAGGTGCACTGGCAGTGCTGAGCGATAACGGTGTTCGCGTGCCGGAAGAGATGTCACTGATCGGCTTTGATGATGTGCTGGTGTCGCGCTATGTGCGACCGCGCCTCACCACCGTCCGCTATCCGATTGTCACCATGGCGCAGCAGGCAGCCCAGCTTGCGCTGGCACTGGCTAACGATCTGCCGCTGCCAGAAGTCACCCACATGTTCAGCCCGACGCTGGTGCGTCGCCATTCAGTCAGCGGCCCGGCCTGATGCCACGGTGGCCGGTTCCGCACCGGCCACCGCATTTACTGAAAGGCGCGCAACAGCGTCTCCAGCGGCCTGACCAGCGCAATCACCGTTTCATCCTGCACCTGCGCAGCGGCATCGAGTGTCGCATGCATCTCCGCCACTTCGCTGGCACCAAACGCCTGATTGCGGACGTAAGCATTCACCAGCGCGAGGCCCATGGTGCTCAGCACCTCAATCTGCTGCACGCTGTGTGCCAGCGGCTTCAGCGTCGCGCTACCGTTGATGATCGGCATTACCGCAGTCGTGTTGGCCTGCCAGCGCTGCAGCGGCGCACGAACTGCGGAGGCAGCGGCCGGGTTATTACGGTTGGCGATTAACACGGCGACATGCTGCGCCAGCTGGCGCACCGCCTCACTCTCGGCAGGCAGCACATCCGCCAGCCGGTTTAACGGCTCGTGATAGTCGTAATGGCCCGCCTGAAACTTCAGATGCTGGCGGGTGTAGTACTGCGCCGGTTCCAGCACCTCAGCCAGTATTTGCAGTGGGGCAATATCGTGCCCGTTGGACAGCCGCATCATTTGCTGCTCCGTCTGGGCTTGCTGCAGCGTTCCCACCGATACAGTGCTCCAGCGATCCATCGCTGACAGCCGCGAATACATTGAATCCATGTTCGTGACATCCTCTGCCGACCATAACCGCTCAGCCACCACAAAGGCGCGCGGCCACAATTTGGTATCAATAATCTGGCTGTTGATGTTTTCCGCCCACAGCGCTGCCTCACCACCCAGCAGATTGTGCTGCACCTGTTCTGGCGTGGGCAGCACGGGCGCGATGCCCGCCGGCGGCTGCATCAGGCGCTGACCGCTGGTGGGATAACGGACGTTGCCTACCAGCACATAGCCTTTGAGGGACGGCTGCTGCAGCGTGAACACCGGCTGGAACGGTCCCATCCAGCTATCCACGCTGAACTGCACCTGCTGCGTCGAGAGCCAGTTGATCTCACGAACCATCCGCCGGGACTTGCCGTCGAAGTCGATAAAACCGCGCCAGCCCGACTCGCCCTGAATGAGCGTAAAGCTGCCCTTCACCGGGCTGCCTTTGAGGCGCGGCATCGTGAATGACCAGCTCTGCGCCTGATCGCCGGGCCGCAGACGATCCAGGCCGTTGAGCCCGCGCGGCGTGACCTCATTGCGGTAGTGGTAGCTGGCAGGCTGGGGCTGATCGAGGTAGAACCCGGTGGAGAGAATGCCGCGCGTGTTCTCTTTTGCCAGCGCACTCAGCGTATCCTGGCCCTGCCACGACTGGATCAGAATGCTGCGCGGCAGATCGGGATGGGCGATCTCATCCCAGCCCACCATCTGACGGTGATGGGCTTCCAGGATCTTTTCCACCCGCTGATTGAAGTACGCCTGAAGCGCATGCGCATCTTTCAGATTGTGATCGCGCATGAACTGCTGAATCGCGGGTGAGTCGTTCCACTGGGTGGGATCGACTTCATCGCCGCCGATGTGCAGCCAGGGATCGGGGAAGATCGCCGCCATCTCACCCACCAGCGTGTCGATCACCTGATAAACCTGTTCGTTACTGGGATCGAGCAGCGGTTTAAAGACGCCCCAGCCGCGCTCCATCTGATAATTTCCCGGTCTGCTTATCAGCTCCGGCATCGCCACCGCCAGCGCTGAGGCGTGTCCCGGCATATCCAGCTCAGGCACCACACGCACCCCACGCTCGGTGGCATATTTCACAATCTCCCGCATCTGCTGCTGACTGTAGTAGTTGCCATCGCTGGCTTTCTGCTGCAGCTGGGGATAGTGGCTGGAGGCAAAGCGCCAGCCCTGATCGTCAGTGAGATGCCAGTGAAAGACGTTCATCCGCGCGGCGGCCAGGCCGTCGATCTGACGTTTAAGTGTCTCTACCGGCATAAAGTGGCGCGCTGTGTCGATCAGCACACCACGCCACGGAAAGCGGGGATGATCGTGGATGGTCACGTAAGGAATCGTCGTGCCCTGTGCACCGTTCTGGATAAGTTGCAGCAGGGTTTCCATACCGCGCATCGCGCCAAAACGGCTGGGTGAAGTTAACAGGACGCCGTCGCCATCGACCTGCAACTGATAGCTCTCATCGCTGTCGGGCAGTGGCAGCGGGTCCACCGCCTTTGCAATGACGATACGTATAGTCGGCGCGGCCACCGGCTGGGATGCAGGCAACAGCGGCCAGCCCGTCTGGTTACTGATTCGCGCCAGCCAGCGCGCTTCAGCACCTGCCAGATGATCACCTGAGATTTGCAGCGTCAGTTGCGGCGTCAGGGTAAGTGCACCGCCACTGGCGGGCTGCTCCACCTGCTGCGGCCAGGGCATCAGTGGCAGCGGACTGGCCAGGACGAGTGGACAAAAGGCTGAAAGCAGGAGCAGAGAACGGGGTAACCACATTGGCGGGCATCCTTGTGACGTCAACGTTTTAACAGGGCATAACGTTGATTAAAGTTGCTGCACGCCAATACGCCAGTTAATCACCCGGAAACCTGATCTCAAAACCTGATTCTTACCTCAGTCGGCATGCCCTGCCGCGTTGAATCTTCCTTGTTTCAGGTCAAAACAGAACGCAATAATTCGCAGCAATCACTACATGTAGGGGATAGAATCCATCAAACACCTATATGTAGTTTACGGAGAGAGAAATGGCGACGGTGGTCATCAAGCGTGATGGATGTCGGACGGGTTTTGATGCGCAGCGTATTGAGCAGGCCGTCGCGGCGGCGGCACAGGCAGCAGAGGTCGATGACCTGGCCTGGTGCACGCAGGTCGCTGAGCAGGTTGCCCTGCGGCTGGCCGATCGTCCGGAAGTGGATATCCGGGAGATTCAGTGTGCAGTGGAAGAAACGCTGATGGCGGGCCCATACCCGCAGCTGGCGCGCGCTTACATTGAATACCGGCACGATCGCGATGTCGCTCGCGATCGTCAGAGCCAGTTACATCACGCCATTCGCGGCCTGGTCGATCAGACCAACGCGGCGCTGCTGAATGAAAATGCCAACAAAGACAGCAAAGTGATCCCGACGCAGCGCGATCTGCTGGCCGGGATCGTGGCAAAGCACTACGCGCAGCAGCAGATCCTGCCGCGCGATGTGGTGCTGGCGCACGAGCGCGGCGAGATCCACTATCACGATCTCGACTACTCGCCCTTCTTCCCGATGTTCAACTGCATGCTGATCGATCTGAAAGGTATGCTGACCAACGGCTTCAAAATGGGCAATGCTGAGATCGAGCCGCCTAAATCGATCGCCACCGCCACCGCCGTCACGGCGCAGATCATCGCCCAGGTCGCCAGCCACATTTACGGTGGCACCACCATAAACCGCATTGATGAAGTGCTCGCTCCGTTTGTTGAGCAGAGCTATACCCGGCATCTGGCGATTGCTGAGCAGTGGCAGATTCCACAGGCAGAAGAGTATGCACGCCAGCGTACGGAGAAAGAGTGCTACGACGCTTTTCAGTCGCTGGAGTATGAGGTGAATACCCTGCACACCGCCAATGGCCAGACGCCGTTTGTCACCTTTGGTTTTGGTCTGGGGACTGACTGGGCAGCGCGGCTGATTCAGCAGTCAATTCTGCGCAACCGACTGGCGGGGCTGGGTAAAAATCGCAAAACAGCGGTGTTTCCAAAACTGGTGTTCAGCATTCGCGAGGGCGTTAACCGCCGGGCGGGCGACGTTAACTACGACATCAAGCAACTGGCGCTGGAGTGTGCCAGCAAGCGGATGTATCCCGACATCCTCAATTACGATCAGGTGGTGAAAGTGACCGGCTCATTTAAAACCCCAATGGGCTGCCGCAGCTTCCTGGGCGTTTATGAAGAGAATGGCGAGCAGATTCATGAAGGGCGCAATAATATCGGCGTGATCAGCCTGAATCTGCCGCGCATTGCGCTGGAAGCAGGCGGCGATGAGGTGCGTTTCTGGACGCTGCTCGATGCGCGCCTGCTGCTGGCTAAGCGGGCGCTCATGACGCGGGTCGCGCGGCTGGAGAAGACCAAAGCACGCGTCGCGCCCATCCTCTACATGGAAGGTGCCTGTGGCGTCCGGCTGAATGCGGATGATGAAGTTGGTCCTGTTTTCCGCAATGGCCGTGCGTCGCTGTCGCTGGGCTATATCGGCCTGCACGAAACGCTGAACGCACTCAGCGGCGGTCATAAACACCCTTACGATGACGCGGCGCTGCGTGCTAAAGGTGTGGAGATTATCGCCTGTATGCGTAATGCCACCGAGCGCTGGAAAGAGGAAACCAGCTACGGTTTCAGCCTTTACAGCACGCCGAGCGAGAATCTGTGCGACCGCTTTTGCCGTCTTGATGCCGCGCAGTTTGGCCTGGTGCCGGGCGTCACCGACAAGGGCTACTACACCAACAGCTTCCATCTCGACGTTGAGAAGAAAGTGAATCCTTACGACAAAATCGACTTTGAAGCACCCTATCCGCCGCTGTCGAATGGCGGATTCATCTGTTACGGCGAATACCCGAATGTCCAGCACAATCTCAAAGCGCTGGAGGATGTCTGGGATTACAGCTATGACCGCGTGCCCTATTACGGCACTAACACACCGATTGATGAATGCTACGAGTGCGGCTTCAACGGCGAGTTCACCTGTACCAGCCGCGGCTTTACCTGCCCGAACTGCGGCAACCACGATCCAGCGCGCGTCTCTGTCACCCGACGGGTCTGTGGCTATCTGGGCAGTCCGGATGCACGGCCGTTTAACGCCGGTAAGCAGCAGGAAGTGCAGCGTCGGGTAAAACATCTTGAAGAGGGACCGCTGGGATGATGCATATCCATCGCTACTATGATGTCGATATTATTAATGGTCCCGGCACCCGCTGCACACTGTTTGTCGCCGGTTGCGAACATCAGTGTCGCGGCTGCTACAACCAGAGCACCTGGCGGCTCGACTCCGGCGTGCCCTTTACACTTGAGATGGAGGAGCAACTGCTGGCGGATTTGCAGGATACGCGCATTCCGCGCCAGGGATTGTCGCTGAGCGGCGGCGATCCGCTGCATCCGCAAAACGTGCCGCACATCCGCCGTCTGGTAAAACGGGTGCGGCAGGCGTGCCCCGATAAAGATATCTGGCTCTGGACCGGTTACCGGATGCAGGAGCTGAACAGCGCGCAGCGCGCTGTGCTGGACTATCTCGACGTACTGATCGATGGCCGCTTTGTCGAAGAAGAGAAAGATGCCACGCTGCAATGGCGCGGCAGTCGTAATCAGATTATCTGGCCGTTACGCTGAGTGACGCGGGATATCGCCTGACTCAATGACAGTGACACTCTCACCTCCCTGGGTGAAAGCCTGCTGGTGCAGACAGCGCGCGACGTCGCGCGCATGCACGGCGCGCCAGTTACCCGGCAGCAGCGCGAAAAGCGGCCCCGCCAGGCTTTCACCGCCGCGCTTCTGCTTGCGCTCTCCCAGCAGCAGTGAAGGCCGCACCAGCGTCAGGCGCGGCCAGCCCTGATGACGCAGCGCATTCTCCATTTCACCTTTAACACGATTATATAAAAACGGTGAGTGACGACTGGCGCCGTGCGCGCTGACCACCAGCATCTGCTTCGCCCCTAAGCGTAATCCGCACAATGCACTGTCCACGACCAGAGTGTAATCGACGTGGATGAATGCCTGTTTGCTGCCCGCCTGCTTACGCGTGGTGCCAAGACAGCAGAACACCGTATCCAGTGAACAGTCCAGCGGCCCCAGCACATCGGTGAGATCGGCTTCAACCGGGTTCACGACTTTCTGCATCACAGGCAGTGGCCGTCGGGTTGGCGCGATGATTTCATCGACGCGCGGATCCTGAATCAGTAAGCGCAGCAGATGCGACCCGACTAAGCCGGTTGCACCGGTCAGTAATACGCGATTCATCTCAGATTCGTCCTTATTTCACTGCGTATAGGTTAAAAGATAGCTGATCTTCACGGGCTGGCTTGCGTTCTGACTCTCAGCGACCAGACTTACAGCGTTATCCGGAAAGCGCGCCTCGCGCTCCACAAATTTCAGGAGGAAAAAGATGAGCAAGAAAGTTGCGGTTTTAATTACCGATGAATTTGAAGACTCAGAATTTACTTCACCTGCGGAAGTGTATAAACGCGCTGGTTTTGAGGTGGTTACCATTGAGAAACAAGCCGGTAATGTTGTTAAAGGCAAGCAAGGCGAAGCGGAAGTGACCATCGATCGCAGCATCGATGACGTCAGCCCGGCTGAATTTGACGCCCTGCTTCTGCCAGGCGGTCACTCGCCTGACGCCCTGCGCGGCGACGATCGTTTCGTGGCCTTTACCAAAGAGTTTGTTGCCAGCGGCAAGCCCATTTTTGCCATTTGCCACGGGCCACAGTTGCTGATCAGCGCGAATGGCGTTCGCGGTCGCAAGATGACCACGGTTAAAGCCGTTGCCATTGACCTGATCAATGCCGGTGCTGACTTCCATGATAAAGAAGTGGTGGTAGACGGCGATAAGCTGGTCACCAGCCGCACGCCGGCCGATTTACCGGCCTTTAATCGTGAATCCCTGCGGATCCTCGAAGCGCTGTAAACTCGATACGCCCTTTTCAGCTGAAAGGGGCGTTTCTATTTTTCCCGCACCCAGGCAATTTTCTTGCCGAATCCCAGCGCATTATCCGTCATTTTCACCTCATCCAGCTCAATCTCCCACAGCGGTGCCGACACTTTGCGTGAGACCGGAAAACGTTTCTGGTAAGCGGCTCTGGCAATCTGCTCTGTGGCCTCCTCCAGCCTTTTAATCCGGCCACGATACTGCACCCCTTTTATCAGCAACACACTTCTGGGCTGACCATTGACGGTGCCCGCCACCTGCGGATTCTGCACCATCAACTCGCCATGGCGGGTATCGGGTTCGGTCATGATCCAGAAGACCATGCGCGTCTCATCAAAGACGTAATAGCAGTTAGCGCACCACAGCTGATCGTCGGCGGTACAGCAGAGTGAAAGCACATGCTGCTTTCTGAGGTAGCGAACCAGATGGGCGTGATCGGACAAGATAAACTCCTGGCGGTGCACCAGAGCGTGAAGCGCGCTACACTGCCCGGCACCTTTTTTTGGGAAATGATTGCGATGAGTCAGCAGTGGCAACTCTACATCGTCCGCACGGCGAAAGGGATTCTGTACACCGGCATCACCACGGATGTGGTGCGCCGGGTCGCTCAGCACCAGAGCGGGCGTGGCGCACGTGCGCTACGCGGCAAAGGTCCGCTGGACCTGGTGTTTCACTGTGCAGCGGGCGATCGTGCCAGCGCCTCCAGACTGGAGTATCAGGTTAAGCAACTGCCCCGCCAACAGAAATTACTGCTGGTGGCGGCTCAGCCGATCAGTCTGGAGAGCTGGCTGAGTATTACGGCTGGCGATTAAAGGGTTCGGCGTAGTCGATCTGCCCTTCCGCGCCGTCATAAGCATTCTCCGCCAGACGGTAGACCTGGAATGCGGCCTCTGTTCCCGGCCAGCGACTGCGCAGACCGTAACGTGCCGCCGGTTCAAAACCAAAACGGTTGAACAGCGCCGGATCGCCCAGCACGACGACCGCGCTGTAGCCAAATTCATTGAGCGTATCCAGCCCCTCATAAATCAGCTTGCTGGCCAGACCCTGGCCGCGTAGCGTCTCATCGACGGCCAGCGGTGCCAGAGCCACCCAGCCGCGATCTTCACCCTGAACGCTGACCGGACTGAAAGCGGCATAACCCAGCACCTGTCCTTCCTCATCAGTGGCGACCACGCCGAGCGTCAGCAGACCATCTTCACGCAGCGCCTGAGTCAGTTCCGCTTCTGCCGGGGTGCTGAAGCAGCGTTTGAGCAATGCGTCGATGCCCGCGGCATCAACACCAATTTCGCTACGGATCAACATGCGGCACCCGCGCGCGCCCGTGCGGCCTTCGCGTCCTGTTTCATACCGGCATCGATAAATTTCGCCATCTGTTCAATTGCCGTGCGTAACGCGGTGGGCATAGCCTCAGGTTCAATAGCATCCATTACGTTCTTCACCTCAAGTCCCAGTTCAGTGTCACCTTCAATCACCAACCGGCGTTGAAAGAACAGCATATCGGGATCTGCTTTACGTGCTGCCACCAGCAACAGATCATTGGCATTGCCCCGAAACCAGACATCCGCTTCGGACTGTTGCAATACCGCCAGTCGGCCGTCCTGCAGCGTGGTGATCCAGTGCAGATTGAGATCGGCAATCTCGATACCCAGCAGGCGACCGTTCAGAAAGTCTAACTCACCTTCAGCCAAAGCATGGCGAAATTGCCAGTTTAAGAGTTGTTGCAGAATCAACTGTTTGACCGGAAATGGGGTGAGTGCTGCGGGTAACCCTAAGATTTTAGGGCCGTTTTTTACAAAATGGGCATGTATCCGCTCTAACACTTTCGTCACTCCCTTTAGAAAATTTTACGTATATTGCCATATCCTTTTCTGCGCGCCTCCTCTGAGATCAATAAAAACGGCTGCGGTGGCAAGGAAAAAAGTGCCGCAAGGGCCGATGAACTGGAATTTCACTGCCCCAAATCAAAACACTGCCCGGATCAGATGCCTAGACTCGACGCCCATCGCATGTTGAGAGGAACATCTATGGAACTGCTCTGTCCGGCAGGAAATTTACCCGCCGTCCGCACCGCCACAGAGAATGGGGCTGATGCAGTCTATGTGGGACTGAAAGATGACACCAATGCCCGTCACTTTGCGGGCCTGAATTTCACCGATAAAAAGCTGGCTGAAGCAGCGCGCTATCTGCATCAGCATCGGCGCAAACTGCATGTGGCGATTAATACGTTTGCCCATCCGGATGGTATGGGGCGCTGGCAGCGGGCAATCGATGTGGCGGCGCAAAACGGCGCCGATGCGCTGATCCTGGCCGATATCGCCACGCTGGAATATGCCGCGAAGCACTATCCGCAGGTTGAACGTCATCTCTCTGTCCAGGCTTCCGCGACCAATCTGGAGGCGATTCGCTTTTACCATCGCCACTTCAATCTGCAACGTGTCGTGCTGCCGCGCGTGCTGTCGATTCATCAGGTTAAACAGCTGGCGCGCAGCACGCCAGTGCCGCTGGAGGTGTTCGCCTTTGGCAGCCTGTGCATTATGGCCGAAGGCCGCTGCTACCTCTCCTCCTGGCTGACTGGCGAATCACCTAACAGCGCGGGCGCCTGTTCCCCGGCGAAATTTGTGCGCTGGCAGCAGACGCCAAAGGGCATGGAGTCACGTCTCAATGAAGTGCTGATTGATCGCTACGCGCCGGACGAAAGTGCAGGTTACCCGACGCTATGTAAAGGGCGTTATGAGGTTAACAATCAGCGTTATCACGTGCTGGAAGAACCCACCAGCCTCAACACCCTGGAACTGCTGCCGGAACTGCTGCGGGCAGGCATCGCCTCAGTGAAAATCGAAGGCCGTCAGCGCAGTCCCGCCTATGTTGCTGACGTGGCGCGCGTCTGGCGTCAGGCCATCGATCGCTGCAAAGCGCAGCCGGAACAGTTTGACGTCGCGCCGCAGTGGATGCAGACGCTGGGCGATCTCTCCGAAGGCACGCAAACCACGCTGGGTGCTTATCACCGTGAATGGCAATAAGGAGTCATGATGCAATATGCCCTTGGGCCGGTGCTCTGGTACTGGCCAACCGATACGCTGGAAGATTTCTATCAACAGGCTGTCCGCAGTCGCGCAGATATTATCTATCTCGGCGAAGCGGTGTGCAGTAAACGCCGCGCCACGCCCTATGCGCGCTGGATGGATCTGGCCCGCGAAGTCGCGGCCAGCGGCAAACAGGTAGTGCTGAGCACGCTGGCATTGCTGCAGTCACCCTCTGAGCTGAAAGAGCTGCAGCGTTACGTTGAGAACGGCGAGTTTCTGATTGAAGCTAATGATATCGGCGCGGTCAATATGGCCGCTGAACGTCACCTGCCTTTTGTCGCGGGCCCGACGCTGAATGTCTATAACGCTGACACGCTACAACTGCTGGTCAAAGAGGGCATGACGCGCTGGTGTATGCCGGTGGAGATGTCCCGTGACTGGCTGCTACAGCTGCTGGAGCAGTGCGAGAGACGAGGTATCCGGCAGCAATTTGAGGTGGAGGTGCTGGGCTACGGTCATCTGCCGCTGGCGCTCTCGGCGCGCTGCTTCACCGCCCGCTCGGAAAACCGCGCGAAAGATGACTGCGAAACCTGCTGCATCAACTATCCAGCAGGCCGTCGCGTTAACTCTCAGGAGGGACAGCAGGTGTTCGTCCTCAATGGCATTCAGACCATGAGCGGCTACTGCTATAACCTGGGTAACGATCTGGCCGGTATGCGCGATCGGGTTGATTGTGTCCGGCTCTCGCCGCAGGGTGTCACGACGCTGGCGGAGATCGACCGTTTCCGCGCCAATGAAAACGGCCAGGCACCGTTAATGGTCGCGAAAGGCAGCGATTGTAACGGTTACTGGCGCAAACTGGCGGGTATGACGCTGGTCTCCTGAGTAAAAGCACATACCGGCTATATTCCTGCACAGGTTAGCAGTTTTAATAGAAGGAATGATGCGTAATACTTAATGGTGCAGGCCTTCACTTAATGCCTGCGCCATTCAACGGGAGTAGTCATGTCTGATAAAAAACCTCTTCGCCTGTCCGTACTGGATCTTGCGCCGATTCCACAGGGCGCGACCGCACGGGATGCGTTCCATAATTCACTGGCGCTGGCGCGTCAGGCGGAAAAACTGGGTTTCGAACGCTACTGGCTGGCTGAACATCACAACATGACAGGGATTGCCAGCGCCGCGACGTCAGTGCTGATTGGCTATCTGGCGGCGAATACCGAGACCCTGAGGCTGGGATCGGGCGGGATCATGCTGCCTAACCATGCGCCGCTGGTCATCGGCGAGCAGTTTGGCACGCTAGCTTCCCTTTATCCTGGGCGTATTGATCTCGGCTTAGGTCGTGCGCCAGGTTCTGACCAGCGCACCATGATGGCGCTGCGCCGTCATCAGGCCAACATGCACATCGACACCTTTCCCGAAGATGTCGCTGAACTGATTAACTGGTTCGATGCTGACGCGGATGCGCAGCTGCCAGTGCAACCGGTGCCCGGTCTGGGTCTGAAAATTCCGGTCTGGCTGCTCGGCTCCAGTCTTTACAGCGCACAGCTGTCAGCAAAAATGGGCCTGCCGTTTGCGTTTGCCTCCCACTTTGCGCCTGACCAGCTGTTCCAGGCCCTGCACGTCTATCGCGAGAACTTCAAGCCATCGGCGCGTCTCGACAAACCTTATGCCATGGTCTGCATTAATGTGGTTGCCGCTGATAATGAGCGGGATGCACGTTTCCTGTTTACCTCAATGCAGCAGCAGTTTATTAACCTGCGCCGCGGCAAACCGGGCCCGCTACCGGCACCGGTTGAAAACATGGATAACCTCTGGTCACCGTCAGAACAATATGGTGTTCAGCAGGCACTCAGCATGTCACTGGTCGGCGATATTGATAAAGTGCGTCATGGGCTGGCCTCACTGATGCGTGAAACCCAGGCGGATGAGATTATGGTCAACGGCCAGATTTTTAACCGCGATGCGCGCCTCAAATCCTTTGCCATTGCGATGGAAGCGGCAAACAGCCTCTAATCAGTTTTGCGGTGGGCGGCGGGTCTCCGTGCTCACCGCCAGTTCACGGCTGTCCCTCGCCGGTGATTGCCCATACAGGCGGCGATACTCCCGGCTGAACTGTGACGCGCTCTGATACCCCACCCGATAACCTGCCGTACCGGCATCCAGCTTTTCAACCAACATTAAACGCCGTGCCTCATTCAGCCGAAGCTGTTTCTGGTATTGCATCGGCGTCATGGCAGTGACGGCTTTGAAGTGATGATGCAGTGAAGAGATACTCATGCCGACATTACTGGCAAGCTGATCGATTTTCAGCGGCTGATGAAAATTCTCCCGCAGCCAGCGTGCAGCCTGTGCCACCCGACTGCCCGGCCGCTCAGCCAGCGCCATGTTTAAAATCCGCGAGCCTTCTGGCCCGGTCAGCAACCGGTAGAAAATCTCCTGCTCAATGAGCGGAGCCAGAGCATCAATATCTTCGGGATGGTCAAGCAGGCGTACCAGTCGAATGACCGCATCCACCAGCAAAGGTGAGACTTTGTGTACGGTGACGCCGCGTTCATCAGGTGCGATCGCCAGCGGCAGCGCGGGAGGAAACTTTTCAAGATAGCGCCTCAGCCGGGATTCGTTGATGGCAATACCAATCCCCAGATTCGGCTTTTCCGGCGTGGCGACAGTCACGCAGGCGCGTACCGGCATATCGAGAGTCACCAGCAGCAGATCACCCGGCCCATAGTGCAGCACCTCATCACCCATATGCAGCGCTTTACTGCCCTGCGCCACCAGCGCAAAACTGGCCCATTGAGCAAAGTGCATGGGCTCAGTGGGCGCTGAAACCCGGCCAAAAAACAAGCAATCGATGGCACTGGAATGCCGGCCATCCTCCGGCGCATGACGGGCAATTAACTGTGCCAGCGCCTGCCACTTATCACTCTCTGTCACTCTGTTCTTCCCCCTCCTGCTCGCTGTGCTGATATTACCTGACCTCCGGCCAAATACCTGTTGCGATAAGGCACTTTTGCAGGATTGTGCAAAAAGCTTGCAGGATTGCGCTACCCGCTTCTCAGCACCAGCGCGCATAGTCTTTCGACGCAATCATTACGGCGGAGAATGACATAATGAAAGCACTGCAGAACAAAATCGCACTGGTGACCGGCGCCTCGAAAGGCATAGGTGCGGCGATTGCTATCGCCTTTGCCGCAGCGGGCGCACGCGTCGTGGTCAATTATCGTCAGGATGAAGTCGGGGCCGCTGACGTAGTCAGCGATATCGTCACCCTGGGCAGTGAAGCCGTGGCAGTTCAGGCAGATATCTCTCGCCTGCGGGATGTTGAACGGCTGTTCGCCACCACCGCAGACTGTTTCGGCGCACCTGACATTGTGGTGAACAATGCAGGCAGCTTTCATCACGGCGAGTTTGAGGCGCTGACACAGGAGGAGATGCAGCAGCAAATTAACGTTAACCTGCTCGGCACGCTGATGGTCTGTCAGCAGGCGATTCGCCACTTCCCCGCGCACGGCGGCAGCATTATTAACCTCAGCGCCCTTAACAGTAAAAACAGCACGCCGGGCTCCGTACTCTGGGCAGCCACCAAAGGTGCGGTGGATACCCTGACTCAGGGACTGGCGCGCGAGCTGGGTGCCAGGAACATACGGGTTAACGCCCTGGCGCCTGGCATGATCCTGACTGAGGGATTACTGGCAGCGAAGAGGATGAGTCCGCAGCTCAAAGCGCAGCTGCTGGCGGCTACGCCGTTGGGGCGTTTTGGTCTGCCAGAGGATGTCGCGCAGGTGGCGCTTTTTCTGGCCTCTGAGGAGTCCGCCTATGTCAGCGGAGAGCGCGTCATGATTAGCGGCGGTGCCTGACGGGCATAAAAAAAGGGAAGCCAGTGGCTTCCCTTTTTACTACGACGCTAAGTCGTTATGCATCACGACGACGTGGAGCGGCAGCTGCGCCTTCTTCACGACGTGGACCACGGCTACCTTCACGGTTAAATGTACGTCCACCGCCTTCACGACCACCTTCACGGCGTTCAGAAGAGAAGCGACGACCACCTTCACGGTTAGCTGCGCCCGGACCGCCAGCACCTGGACCACGACGCTCACCGCCAGCTGGACGACGATCACCACGGCCTTCGTTTGGCTGTGCATCACCCAGCAGCTGCATATTCATCGGTTTGTTCAGAATACGCGTACGGGTGAAGTGCTGCAGCACATCGCCTGGCATGCCTTTCGGCAGCTCGATGGTTGAGTGGGTGCCAAACAGCTTGATGTTACCGATGTAGCGGCTGCTGATGTCGCCTTCGTTAGCGATAGCGCCAACAATGTGACGAACTTCAACACCATCATCGCGGCCTACTTCAATGCGGTACAGCTGCATTTCACCAACGTCACGACGTTCGCGACGTGGACGGTCGCCATCACGGCTTTCGCGGTTTTCACGCGGAGCACGATCGCCACGCGCTTCACGGCTGTCACGGCGGCCATCACGCTCGTCACGATCGCGGTATTCGCGACGTGCAGGACGTGGTGCTTCTGGTGGCAGAATCAGAGGACGTTCGCCCTGTGCCATCTTCAGCAGTGCGGCTGCCAGGGTTTCCAGATCCATTTCATCTTCTGGCTGCATTTTAGCCAGCAGAGCACGGTACTGATCCAGATCGCTGCTTTCCAGCTGCTGCTGTACTTTCGCGGCAAATTTAGCCAGACGACGCTCACCCAGCAGTTCTGCGTTAGGCAGTTCAACCTCAGGAATGGTCAGCTTCATCGTACGTTCGATGTTACGCAGCAGACGACGCTCGCGGTTCTCAACAAACAGCAGCGCACGGCCAGCACGACCGGCACGACCGGTACGGCCGATACGGTGAACGTAAGACTCTGAATCCATCGGGATGTCGTAGTTCACAACCAGGCTGATGCGCTCTACGTCCAGGCCACGGGCCGCAACGTCGGTTGCAATCAGGATGTCGAGACGACCATCTTTCAGGCGTTCCAGCGTCTGCTCACGCAGTGCCTGGTTCATGTCACCGTTCAGCGCGGCGCTGTTATAGCCACTACGCTCCAGCGCTTCTGCCACTTCAAGGGTCGCGTTTTTAGTACGCACGAAGATAATAGCAGCATCAAAGTCTTCAGCTTCCAGGAAGCGAACCAGTGCATCGGTCTTACGACCATAAGCAGTCCAGTAGCTCTGGCTGATATCAGGACGCGTGGTCAGGCTTGACTGAATACGCACTTCCTGTGGATCTTTCATGAAGCGTTTAGTGATACGACGAATCGCTTCCGGCATAGTTGCAGAGAACAGCGCAGTCTGATGATCCGCTGGAATCTGTGCCATGATGGTTTCAACGTCTTCGATGAAGCCCATACGCAGCATTTCATCAGCTTCATCCAGCACCAGACCACGCAGGTTAGACAGGTCTAACGTACCGCGTTTCAGGTGGTCAAGCAGACGACCAGGCGTACCTACAACAACCTGTGGACCCTGACGCAGTGCGCGCAGCTGCACGTCATAACGCTGGCCGCCGTAAAGGGCGACGACGTTCAGGCCACGCATGTGTTTAGAGAATTCGGTAACTGCTTCAGCAACCTGTACCGCCAGTTCGCGGGTAGGTGCCAGCACCAGGATCTGTGGCGCTTTAACAGTAGGATCAATGTTGTGTAACAGCGGCAGAGAGAAAGCCGCAGTTTTACCACTCCCGGTCTGCGCCATGCCTAACACGTCACGGCCCGCCAGCAGGTGAGGAATACACTCAGCCTGGATTGGGGATGGCTTTACGTAGCCCATGCCATTCAGTGATTCAAGGATGTCGGCGTTCAGGCCAAGGTCAGCAAAAGTGGTTTGAATATCAGTCATGTAGTACACGTGCCTCTTAGATTGCGGCGGCCAGTCTACATAACTCGTCGTGAAAACTTTCAGTCATTTTCATCAAAAAGTGTGAACCGGCTCAAATTAAAAGTTTTGACGAACAGAAAAGCCTTCATCCTTTAAGATGATGACTTAACAGGTTTTACAGGCAAATTAAGTTCGTCAGCTATTGCTGGTCAGATTCTGATAAATCGTCTTGTGCCTGGCCGAGTTGCGCCAGTTCCAACAATGCGTATCGGTGTTCAACAAAGTTATTGACGTTGTTGGCCACCGCCAGTTTGAACAACGCTTTCGCGTCGTCCTTCTCCCCCAGACTTAGGTAGTACTTACCTAAATAGAAGTTGGTTTCACTGAGATGTTCAGCGAGCGAGGTGTTATCCGTTGCGTCCGCCTTGAGACTTTCCATCAACGTTTTCTCGTTGATATCTCCAAGGTAGAACTCGACAATATTCCATCCCCATTGATCTTTCGCCGCTTTGTCGTAACGCTGTTGAAGCGCCACTTTTGCCTTGTCAGCATCCATCTCACGTTCAACGAGATAGAGCCACAGACTGCGGAAAGGATCGTTAGGATCGTCTTGATAAAACGCCAGCAGATCATCTTGCGCTAACTTGTATCGACCGCCGTAATAGAGGGCGATACCACGGTTTAAATGCGCATAGTTGTAAGTTGGATCAAGCTCAAGTACAGAATCAAACGCGTCATAGGCGGCATCAAAGTTGCCCGCCTGCGTTAAATATATGCCTAAGTAGTTAAACACTTCGGGCATATCTGGTCTTATAGACAGCGCTTGCGAAAAATCGTTCCGCGCTAATGCCCGCAGACCTAAACTATCATACAACACTCCGCGCTCATATAACAGCTGTGCGCGTTCATCATCGGTGAGAGCGCGACTGGCAAGAATTTGTTCCATGCGCGCCAGTATCACTTCCTGCTGCAGTGTGGGCTGTAAAGGCACTGCAAGAACTTCGTTCTTACGCCAATTGGAGTTGCTGCATCCTGCCAGCGTCAAAGCTGTCGCAACAAAACACCAGCGCAGAAAAGGCTTCATTTCCCACTCCCGAATACAAACATTGGGATAACCATCCTGTCATCCGCCTGCTGTGCACAAGGATTCCCGCCCTCGCGATGATACAAACGCCCCTCTCTGCCAGGCAAAGAGGGGCAAACCAGCAACGTCTTATTCCGCGTCAGGTGTAATCACCGCTGCAGCTTCTTCAGTCTGCGGCTTAGATTCTGTCGCTTCTTTGATGCTCAGACGTACGCGGCCCTGGCGATCAACTTCCATCACCTTAACCGGCACTTCCTGACCCATCTGCAGATAATCAGTCACTTTCTCAACGCGCTTATCAGCGATTTGTGAAATGTGAACCAGACCTTCTTTACCACCACCGATAGCGACGAAGGCACCGAAGTCAACGATGCGGGTCACTTTACCACTGTAAACGCGGCCCACTTCGATTTCTGCAGTGATCTCTTCGATACGACGAATCGCTTCTTTCGCTTTCAGACCATCGGTCGCAGCAATTTTAACGGTGCCGTCATCTTCAATTTCAATCGTTGTGCCGGTCTCTTCGGTCAGTGCACGAATCACTGAGCCGCCTTTACCAATCACATCTTTGATCTTGTCAGAGCTGATTTTGATGGTGTAGATGCGTGGAGCAAATTCAGAAATCTCGGTACGCGGTGTGCTGATAGCCTGTTCCATAACGCCGAGGATGTGCAGACGCGCACCCTTAGCCTGGTTCAGCGCTTCCTGCATGATTTCACGCGTGATGCCTTCGATTTTGATGTCCATCTGCAGCGCGGTGATACCTTCACGGCTACCGGCTACTTTGAAGTCCATGTCGCCCAGGTGATCTTCATCGCCCAGGATGTCAGACAGAACCACAAACTTCTCATCTTCTTTCACCAGACCCATTGCGATACCCGCAACGGCGGCTTTGATTGGCACACCTGCATCCATCAGCGCCAGTGAAGCACCACAGACAGAGGCCATTGAAGAAGAACCGTTAGATTCGGTGATTTCAGACACTACACGCACGGTGTAAGGGAAATCTTCCGCTTTTGGCATAACGGCTAACACGCCACGTTTCGCCAGACGACCGTGACCAATTTCACGGCGCTTAGGCGAACCTACCATGCCGGTTTCGCCGACAGAGTACGGAGGGAAGTTGTAATGGAACAGGAAGCTGTCGGTACGCTCGCCCATCAGCTCATCCAGGTTCTGCGCATCGCGGGTTGTACCCAGCGTGGCCGTAACCAGCGCCTGCGTCTCACCACGGGTGAACAGTGATGAACCATGGGTACGTGGCAATACGCCAGTACGCACGTCCAGACCGCGGATCATATCTTTTTCACGGCCATCGATACGTGGCTCGCCATTCAGGATACGGGTACGAACGACGGTTTTTTCGAGGCTATGCACGATATCGCCGATTTCTGAACCATCCAGCGTTTCATCTTCAGCCAGCAGAGCAGCAATGGTTTCGTCTTTAATGACGCCAACCTGCGTGTAACGCTCCTGCTTGTCAGTGATGCGGTAAGCATCGCTGATGCGCGCTTCTGCCAGGGCAGCAACACGAGAAATCAGTGCGGTGTTAGCCGCTTCTGGCTGCCAGTCCCAGCGTGGTTTGCCAGCTTCTGCAACCAGGGCATTGATGTTTTCGATAACAATCTGCTGCTGATCGTGGCCAAAGACCACAGCGCCCAGCATCTGCTCTTCTGACAGGATCTCAGCTTCAGATTCAACCATCAGAACGGCATTCTGCGTACCCGCAACAACCAGATCCAGACGAGACTGTTTCAGCTCATCTGCAGTTGGGTTCAGAACATATTGATCGTTAATATACCCTACGCGCGCTGCACCGATTGGGCCATTGAACGGCAGACCTGACAGCGCCAGCGCGGCAGAAGCACCCATCATCGCAACGATGTCCGGGTGAACCTGTGGGTTAACAGAAACCACGGTTGCAATAACCTGGACTTCATTAACAAAGCCTTCCGGGAACAGTGGACGAATCGGGCGGTCAATCAGACGCGAAATCAGCGTTTCGCCTTCGCTTGGACGGCCTTCACGACGGAAGAAGCTGCCTGGGATACGACCAGCAGCGTAAGTACGCTCCTGATAGTTTACGGTCAGTGGAAAGAAGTCCTGACCTGGTTTAGATTTTTTCTGACCTACAACAGTGACGAACACTGCAGTATCGTCCATGCTCACCATTACAGCGGCAGTCGCCTGGCGAGCCATCATGCCGGTTTCCAGCGTGACGGTATGTTGACCATATTGGAATTTGCGTACGATCGGATTCAGCAAAGTCAAAGTCCTTAACTTCGGGGCATGGCTATCTGTAGCCCGCCATTGATTACCAATCTTCAGCTGCATCCTCGCGACTAATGACAACCCTCGACCGCCTCTGCGGTAAAGCCTCTCATTAGCCGCGCGAAATTCTGCAAACTAAAGATCACACTAAGCAACAATACATCAGTTTGGACCGGATTGCTGCCGATTGCTCGAAAAAAGGGGCCATAAAGGCCCCCTCTTCACGAAACTCGCACAAATCTGATCGTAAGCTGCACACAGTGCAAAAAACCACATAATGCCCCGACGATCAGATTTTTCAGACTTAGCGACGCAGACCGAGACTTTCGATCAGGCTGCTGTAGCGTGCAACGTCTTTACGCTTCAGGTAGTCCAGCAGCTTACGACGCTGAGATACCATGCGCAGCAGACCGCGGCGGCTGTGGTGGTCTTTTTTGTGCTCAGAGAAGTGACCCTGCAGATGGGTAATCTGCGCGGTCAACAGGGCAACCTGAACTTCGGTTGAACCGCTGTCGTTAGCACCACGGCCATATTTAGCAACGATCTCTGCTTTAGCTTCTACGCTTAGAGACATAATAAACTCCGGTAATAAATGAATGTATGGGTGCCGATCTCTAATTCAGCATCCCGCTTTAAAGCCGCACTATTCTACTCTGCGCCTGATAGCAACGCAAATGCCCCATCAGCGAAAAGTGGCCGCACGACTTAATCCTGATACTCAACCACTAAACGACGCGGCGCAAGACGCCCATCAGCGGCAATTTCTGCCATGCCGATAAACTTACGCGCTTCGCCTTCTGATACCCTGACCAGTCCCTGTGCAGGCGCATTACTCGCCTGTACTGGCTGTCCCAGACGGAACAAATCTGCCACGGCAGTCGGGATATTCACTTCAGGGAAATCAGAGGCCGGGCTGTCCATTGGCAGCAGCAGCGGATCAAGCTGCGATTCCAGTGAGATGCCAGCGTCAGTGGCTTCCGCCAGCAGGGTATTGAGCTGCTCCAGCGTCACCATCCTTTCATAGGGATAACGGGCAACCTGCACACGACGCAGCATGGTGACATGCGCACCGCATCCCAGCTTTTCACCCAGATCATCAATGATGGTGCGGATATAGGTGCCTTTGGAGCAGTGAATTTCCAGCTCCAGCTCATTATCCTGCCAGCGAATAAACTGCAGCTCATAGACCGTAATCGGACGCGGTTCACGCTCGATCACAATGCCCTGACGCGCATACTCATACAGCGGACGACCCTGATGCTTCAGCGCCGAAAACATTGAGGGCACCTGCAGCGTATCGCCGCGGAAGCTCTCCAGGGCGCTATCGAGTTCGGCCTGACTGAAGCTGACCGGACGCGTCTGCACGATGTTGCCATCGGCGTCTGACGTGTCAGTCCTCTCGCCCAGTCGGGCTATCACACGGTAGCGTTTGTCGGAATCCAGCAGATATTGAGAAAACTTGGTTGCTTCACCCAGGCAAATTGGCAACATGCCAGTGGCCAGGGGATCAAGCGCGCCGGTATGTCCTGCGCGATTAGCGTTGAAGATACGCTTTACTTTCTGCAGGACATCATTCGACGAGACGCCTTGTGGCTTATCCAGCAACAACACGCCATGGACGTCGCGACCGCGACGACGCGGACGACTCATTACGCCTCCTCGTCATCGCCAGTGGCGTCCGGACCACGACGTTCAGCATCATTCTTCACAACACTGGTGACGAGATTGGACATGCGCATCCCTTCAACTAACGAGTTATCGTAGAAGAAGGTCAGCTCAGGCACGATGCGCAGACGCATCGCTTTACCCAGCAGAATGCGAATATAACCTGACGCTTCTTTCAGCGCTTTCAGGCCATGTTTAATGGCATCTTCATCTTTGTCGTTAAGGAAAGTGACGAACACTTTTGCGTAGGCAAGATCGCGTGACACTTCAACGCCTGACACCGTGACCATCATGCCAAGACGTGGATCTTTAATCTCACGCTGCAGGATCATCGCAATCTCTTTTTGCAGCTCTTGTGAAACGCGCTGCGGGCGACCAAATTCTTTCGCCATCATTATTTCTCCCAAATAATTCGGGAGGCCAGAGGCCTCCCAAATTGCAACACATCAGCAGTCTATTACTCGATGGTGCGTTTAATTTCGATGATTTCAAACACTTCGATCATATCGCCAACGCGAACGTCGTTGTAGTTCTTCACGCCGATACCGCACTCCATGCCGTTACGCACTTCGTTGACGTCATCTTTAAAGCGACGCAGAGATTCCAGCTCGCCTTCGTAAATCACCACGTTGTCACGCAGGACACGGATTGGATTGTGACGTTTGATGTTACCTTCCGTCACCATACAACCGGCAATGGCGCCAAACTTCGGTGATTTGAATACGTCGCGGACCGCAGCCAGACCAATGATCTGCTGTTTGTACTCTGGTGCCAGCATACCGCTCATCGCCGCTTTAACTTCGTCAATCAGGTTATAGATGACAGAGTAGTAGCGCAGATCCAGGCTTTCTGCGTCAATGACGCGACGCGCAGAGGCATCGGCACGAACGTTGAAGCCAAGCAGAATGGCGTTAGAAGCAGCCGCCAGGGTCGCATCGGTTTCGGTAATCCCGCCGACGCCTGAACCCACAATCTTCACCTTCACTTCATCGGTGGAGAGTTTCTGCAGAGAATCAGAGATGGCTTCGACAGAACCCTGAACGTCAGCTTTCAGAACGATGTTCAGTTCAGATACTTCGCCTTCGGTCATGTTAGCAAACATGTTCTCGAGCTTAGATTTCTGCTGGCGAGCCAGTTTAACTTCGCGGAATTTGCCCTGACGATAGAGTGCAACTTCGCGTGCTTTCTTCTCGTCACGTACCACAGTCGCTTCATCACCCGCAGCCGGCACACCGGACAGGCCCAGAATCTCAACCGGGATAGACGGACCCGCTTCCATGACTTCGCGACCCAGTTCGTCACGCATTGCACGAACACGGCCATATTCGAAACCACAAAGAACGATGTCGCCTTTGTTCAGCGTACCTTCACGTACCAGCACGGTGGCAACCGGACCACGACCTTTGTCGAGGAACGATTCAATCACCACGCCGCTCGCCATACCTTCACGGATAGCGGTCAGTTCCAGGACTTCCGCCTGCAGCAGGATAGCGTTTAACAGATCATCAATGCCGGTACCCGCTTTCGCAGAGACATTCACGAACATGTTTTCGCCGCCCCACTCTTCCGGAATGATACCGTACTGAGTCAGTTCGTTTTTAACACGATCCGGATCCGCTTCTGGCTTATCGCACTTGTTCACGGCAACCACAACCGGCACTTTCGCGGCTTTGGCGTGCTGAATAGCTTCAACAGTCTGTGGCATTACGCCATCGTCTGCTGCAACCACCAGGATAACGATGTCGGTAGCCTGCGCACCACGTGCACGCATCGCGGTAAACGCGGCGTGGCCCGGGGTATCCAGGAAGGTGACCATACCGTTGTCAGTTTCAACGTGGTAAGCACCGATGTGCTGTGTAATGCCGCCCGCTTCGCCAGAGGCGATTTTAGTGGAGCGGATATAGTCCAGCAGAGACGTTTTACCGTGGTCGACGTGGCCCATGATGGTGACAACCGGCGCACGAGACTCCTGCGCAGCATCGGTATCACGATCGTCCATTACCGCTTCTTCCAGCTCGTTTTCACGACGCAGGGTTACTTTGTGGCCCATCTCTTCGGCAACGAGCTGTGCAGTTTCCTGATCGATCACCTGGTTGATAGTCGCCATTGCGCCCATCTTCATCATCGCTTTGATGACCAGAGAACCTTTCACTGCCATTTTGTTAGCCAGTTCGGCTACGGTAATGGTTTCGCCAATCACAACATCACGGTTAACAGCCTGCGCTGGCTTGTTGAAGCCCTGCTGCAGTGCGCTAGGTTTGCGATGCTTGCCGCCTTTACCACCACGAACCTGCGCACGCGCTTCTTCACGGTCAGTTTTGGCTTCAGAGTGTTTGTTGCCTTTTTTCGCCGGACGCGCAGCTTTAGCAGTCGTCCGCGCACGCGCACGACCTGCTTCAACCTGACGGTCGTTTTCATCTTCCGCCTGACGGGCATGGGTAGAAGTGGTGACGTGATAGTCGCCTTTATCCTCTTCTTCCGGTTTTTCCCATTCAGCTGATTTCTCTTCAGCCAGACGGCGGGCTTCTTCGGCTACGAGGCGGGCAGCCTCTTCCAGCTTACGGCGCGCTTCTTCTTCAGCTTTACGCTTCAGTTCAGCAGCTTCTGCTTCGCGACGGGCTTTGTCTGATTGCGCAGCCTTTGTCACTTCGTCGGTAGGTTGATTTGTCACTTTGTCATTTTCCGCTGCTGCACGTTTGGCCTTATCAGCGGCTTCGCGCCTTGCTTTGTCTTCGGCTTCACGTTGCGCTTTCTGTTCAGCTTCGCGACGGGCTTTTTCTTCAGCCTCGCGTTGCGCCTGCTCTTCCGCTTCACGCTGCGCCTCGGCTTCAGCTTCTGCCTGAGCTTGCTCAGACTCTGCATCACCTTTCACATAGGTACGCTTTTTGCGGACTTCAATTTGCACCGACTTACTTTTACCCCCGGTGCCTGGAATATTCAAGGTGCTGCGCGTTTTACGCTGCAACGTCAGCTTAGCTGAACCGACCTGACCGTGTTCACGGTTCAGATGAGATAGTAAGGTTTCTTTCTCTTGCTGGCTCACCGCGTCATTTTCAGACTTAGGGATACCCGCATCAGCAAATTGCTGTACCAAGCGATCGACCGGAGTCTGAATTTCTGCGGCCAGCGATTTTACGGTTACATCTGTCATGCTGTTCCTTCCTGTTATTACGCGTCATCGCCGAACCAGCAGATATTACGTGCGGCCATAATCAGCGCGCCGGCTTGTTCATCAGACAGGCCTTCAATATCCGTCAGATCGTCAACACCTTGCTCAGCGAGATCTTCCAGCGTGCAAACGCCTTTCGACGCCAGGCGGAACGCCAGCGCACGATCGAGGCCTTCAAGATTCAGAAGATCCTCAGCGGGCTCCTGATTTCCAAGACTCTCTTCTTTCGCCAGTGCCAGGGTGGTTAACGCATTTTTTGCTCGTTCACGCAGGGCTTCAATGGTCTCTTCGTCGAGGCCGTCGACTTCCAGCAGCTCGTTGATTGGCACGTATGCCAGCTCTTCCAGCGAGGAGAAGCCCTCTTCCACCAGTACGGTGGCGAACTCTTCGTCGATGTCGAGATGTTTAGTGAACATATCGATCGCTGCATGTGCTTCAGCCTGATGCTTAGCCTGCAGATCATCGACGGTCATCACGTTCAGCTCCCAGCCACTCAGCTGCGAAGCGAGACGCACGTTTTGGCCGTTACGGCCGATCGCCTGAGCCAGATTGCCAGCTTCTACGGCGATATCCATGGTGTGATTATCTTCATCAACCACGATTGACGCCACATCGGCCGGAGCCATGGCGTTGATAACAAACTGTGCCGGGTTATCGTCCCACAGCACGATATCAATACGCTCGCCACCCAGTTCACTGGAAACTGCCTGAACACGCGCGCCGCGCATGCCCACACAGGCACCGACCGGATCGATACGTTTGTCGTTGGTTTTGACTGCAATTTTAGCGCGCGAACCCGGATCACGGGCGGCTGCTTTAATTTCAATCAGTTCTTCGCCAATTTCTGGCACCTCGATCCGGAACAGTTCAATCAGCATTTCGGGTTTGGAACGCGTGACGAACAGCTGCGCGCCACGCGCTTCCGGACGTACAGAGTAGAGTACGCCACGAATACGATCGCCCGGGCGGAAGTTTTCACGCGGCAGCATATCTTCGCGCAGAATGACCGCTTCGGCATTGCTGCCTAAATCGAGGGAAATGTTGTCGCGGTTAACTTTTTTCACCACACCGGTGATGATTTCGCCTTCCTGCTCACGGAACTGATCAACCACCATTGCGCGCTCAGCTTCGCGCACTTTTTGCACGATAACCTGCTTAGCAGTCTGGGTGGTGATACGGTCAAAGGTGACCGATTCAATCTGATCTTCGACATATTCGCCCAGATTGAATGCTTCATCTTCGAAGCGGGCCGCATCCAGCGTGATCTCGCGCGTCGGCTGTGTTACCTCTTCAACGATTTCCCAGCGGCGGAAAGTATCGAAATCGCCACTGCGGCGATCAATGCTGACGCGTACCTCAATTTCCTGCTCGTACTTTTTCTTGGTCGCAGTCGCCAGCGCGCTCTCCAGCGCTTCGAAGATTTTCTCACGCGGCAGGGCTTTTTCGTTAGAAACGGCTTCTACAACAGCTAAGATCTCTTTGTTCATCCTGGTTAGCCTCAATCCGGACTTTTAAAAGTGGGGGACCAGGTTCGCTTTCTGAATATTACTCAGCGCGAACACTTCATCGCTACCCTCAACGTGCACCGTGATCATCTCGCCATCAACTGACTTGATGGTTCCCTGCCATTTACGGCGGTTCTGAACGGCCATACGCAACACCAGGCTCACTTCTTCACCCATAAAGCGGGTGTAGTGTTCAGCGGTGAACAGAGGACGATCGAGTCCCGGTGAAGAGACTTCAAGGTTGTAAGGAACAGTAATAGGATCTTCAACATCCATTACCGCACTTACCTGGTGGCTGACATCGGCGCAATCATCGACATTGATGCCATCTTCACTATCAATATAGATGCGCAGGATAGATGTGCGACTACGAACGAATTCAATTCCAACCAGTTCGTAACCCAGCGCTTCTACGGGAGCCGATACCAACTCTGTCAATTTTTGCTCTAATGTGGACAAGCCCACCCCCAAGACATAAAAAAAGGGCCTATAGCCCAGTATTACGATTCGCTAATAACAAAAAACCCCGAATATTCGGGGCTTTTAATCACTGGACCCTGTATGCCGCAATGCGGCCCGGACTCCATCCAAAGAATTTTCTTTCAAAAAATAGCCGTGAATGCGTCCGTCGATGCATACAGTATATTTGAAAAAGAACTCAAAGGGAAAGTGGTTGCGGGGGCCGGATTTGAACCGACGACCTTCGGGTTATGAGCCCGACGAGCTACCAGGCTGCTCCACCCCGCGTCCGAAAACGTGGCGAATAATACGCCAGACCTGCAAAAAATGCAAGTGATACTACGATTTGGTACCGAGGACGGGACTTGAACCCGTAAGCCCAATCGGGCACTACCACCTCAAGGTAGCGTGTCTACCAATTCCACCACCACGGCACTGCACTGACCACAACGATTCGTTGTGCTGACGACCTTACTTAGGAATATCGCTGCCCGGTGTAACCGGTTGAGCTGGCTTTTCAGTCTGTTGAGAAGACTGCGCCGGCGCAGAAAGATTTTCCCACTCACTTCCTTTTGACGCTTTATTGCTGTTCAGATTACCCAGAACCAGGCTGATGATGAAGAACAATGCCGCTAAAATGCCAGTAGTACGGGTCATGAAATTACCTGAACCCGACGAACCAAACACTGTACCGGATGCGCCTGCACCGAATGAGGCTCCCATATCAGCGCCTTTGCCTTGCTGCAGCATGATCATACCCACGAGGGCGATAGCTACAATAAGGAAAACAACTAAAAGAGCTTCGTACATATTCAACCTGTTCCTTGCACGATAATCGTACAGTTAAAGCTTCACCAGTATTGATGGGGAGTCTCGTCATCACCCATCAGAAGCGGGTGTGAATACTAACCAAAGGCGCATATCTCTGCAAGTGCAATTTTTACTACCCGAACTGATTGCAGAAAAAAGCGCCATCCCGGTGATTTTACAGGCAGTTCCACACTCTGCAGACTGCCTGTTGCGGTTTTAAACGGCCTTGACCTGATCGGCGATGCGATTCGCCAGTTCGGTGACCTGCGCCTCATTTTCGCCTTCGACCATCACACGAATCAATGGCTCGGTGCCGGACTTACGCAGCAGAACACGTCCGCGACCTGCCAGCGCTTTTTCCACTTCCGCGGTCACGGTTTTGACGGCATCGCTTTGCAGCGGATCATGTTCACCTGAAAAGCGCACGTTGACCAGAACCTGCGGCAGCATTTTCATACCACTGCAGAGATCGTGCAGGCTCATGTGGTTGCGCACCATTGCAGTAAGTACTTGCAAACTTGCAACGATACCGTCGCCGGTCGTGGTTTTATCGAGCAGGATCACATGACCGGAGTTCTCAGCACCGAGACGCCAGCCCTTCTCCTGCATCTTCTCCAGCACATAACGGTCACCCACTTTGGCGCGGGTAAACGGAATGCCAAGCTGCTTCAGCGCTAACTCCAGTCCCATGTTACTCATCAGCGTACCCACTACACCGCCGCGTAACTGTCCCTGGCGCAATGCTTCACGTGCAATGATATAGAGGATCTGGTCACCATCCACTTTGTCGCCCAGATGGTCAATCATCATGATACGGTCGCCGTCGCCGTCGTAGGCCAGACCAATATCAGCTTTCTCGGCCAGCACACGCTGCTGCAGCAGTTTGAGATCGGTTGCACCGCACTCTTTATTAATGTTCATGCCATCTGGCTGGACACCAATAGCAATGACGGTCGCACCCAGTTCACGCAATACATTCGGCGCGATGTGGTAGGTGGCGCCATTGGCACAGTCGACCACAATCTTCAGGCCATTCAGATTCAGTTCGCTGGGGAATGTCCCTTTGCAAAACTCAATGTAACGCCCTGCGGCATCCACGATGCGGCTGGCACGGCCTAACTGCGCTGATTCAACACAGGTAATCGGCTTTTCCATCTCCAGCTCAATCGCTTCTTCAACGTCATCAGGCAATTTGGTGCCTTCGGAGGAAAAGAACTTAATCCCGTTGTCGTCAAACGGGTTGTGCGACGCCGAAATCACAATGCCCGCCTCTGCGCGGAAGGTGCGGGTCAGATAGGCGATGGCGGGCGTCGGCATCGGGCCGGTAAACGCCGCTGTCAGGCCTGCCGCAGCGAGGCCTGCTTCCAGCGCGGACTCCAGCATGTAGCCAGAGATACGGGTATCTTTACCAATAATGATCTTCTTAGAACCATGGCGCGCCAGCACTTTACCTGCGGCCCAGCCGAGCTTCAGGACAAAATCGGGGGTAATGGGGGTTTCACCGACTTTGCCGCGAATGCCGTCTGTACCGAAATATTTACGATTACTCATGATACTCCTTTTGCTCTTCGGGTCGCTTCGACCACGCGCATCGCTTCGGCCGTCTCTTTTACGTCATGCGCACGAATAATCTGCACGCCCTGCATGGCAGCAATCACCGCGCAGCTCAGGCTGCCGGTTAAACGCTGTGATGGGCCGACATTTAACAGCTGACCAATCATTGATTTACGCGACATCCCAACCAGCAGCGGCAGACCGAAGTGGTGAAAATCGCCCAGATGAGCCAGCAGTTCATAATTGTGGCTGAGATTTTTACCGAAACCGAAGCCCGGGTCGAGTATCAGCCGCTTTTTTTTAATTCCCGCCGCTTCACAGCGTGCAATCTGCTGAGCGAAGTAAGTGTCCACTTCGCTTAAGATGTTTTCGTAAAACGGTGCCTGCTGCATGGTGCGCGGCTCGCCCTGCATATGCATTAAACAGACGGGAAGTCCGGTAGCGGCTGCAGCATCGAGCGCGCCTGGTTCAGTGAGTGAACGAACGTCATTAATGATGTGAGCACCCACTCGCGCAGCTTCCCGGATAACCTCGGCTTTAGAGGTGTCCACTGAGATCCAGACTTCGAAACGCTGGGCGATGGCTTCGACCACCGGAATCACCCGCTCCAGCTCTTCCTCCACACTCACTTCATCAGCGCCAGGACGGGTTGATTCACCGCCCACGTCGATAATGGTGGCACCTGCATTAACCATCTCATTGGTATGCGTCAGCGCATCAACCAGCGCGTTATGTTTACCACCATCTGAAAAGGAGTCCGGCGTGACATTCAGAATGCCCATCACATGCGGGAAAGATAAATCGAGATGGGAATCACGGGCAAACAACTTCATGGTGAAAACTCCTTGCTGATCAATATCTGGATGTAAAAAACCCCGGACCAGCCGGGGTTTTGTCTGACGATGTTGCGTCTTATTTGTTGTACTGCTCTGACATGGTATTGCCTGGGTTTGGCGTACGCGGTTCATCAACCGGACGTGGCGCCTTTGGCGTACCGTTGCTGTCTGAGTTGCTGCCTGGATCTTCCCAGCCTGCTGGCGGACGCACTTCGCGGCGTGCCATCAGGTCGTCGATCTGCGGTGCATCAATGGTTTCATACTTCATCAGCGCGTCTTTCATCGCGTGAAGGATGTCCATGTTCTCACCCAGAATGCGGCGAGCACGCTGGTAGTTGCTGTCGATCAGGTGTTTGACTTCCTGGTCGATGATGCGGGCAGTTTCATCAGACATGTGTTTCGCTTTCGCGACAGAACGTCCAAGGAACACTTCACCCTCTTCTTCTGCATACAGCAACGGACCCAGTTTTTCAGAGAAGCCCCACTGCGTCACCATGTTACGTGCCAGGTTAGTCGCGACTTTGATGTCGTTAGACGCACCGGTAGAAACACGTTCTGCACCGTAGATGATCTCTTCTGCCAGACGACCGCCGTAAAGCGTTGAAATCTGGCTTTCCAGTTTCTGACGGCTGGCGCTGATCGCGTCGCCTTCAGGCAGGAAGAAGGTCACACCCAGCGCACGGCCGCGCGGGATAATCGTAACTTTATGGACCGGATCATGCTCTGGTACCAGGCGACCAATAATCGCGTGGCCGGCTTCGTGGTAAGCCGTTGACTCTTTCTGCGATTCCGTCATCACCATGGAGCGACGTTCCGCACCCATCATGATTTTATCTTTCGCTTTCTCGAACTCAACCATCGACACCACACGCTTGTTTGAACGGGCGGCGAACAGCGCTGCTTCGTTGACAAGGTTGGCCAGATCGGCACCGGAGAAGCCTGGGGTACCACGTGCAATGATCGCTGCATCAATATCGGTAGCCAGTGGCACACGACGCATATGCACTTTCAGGATCTGCTCACGACCGCGTACATCGGGCAGGCCTACAACAACCTGACGGTCAAAGCGGCCCGGACGCAGCAGCGCAGGGTCCAGTACGTCAGGACGGTTAGTCGCGGCGATAACGATAATACCTTCGTTACCTTCGAAACCATCCATCTCAACCAGCATCTGGTTCAGCGTCTGCTCACGTTCATCATGACCACCGCCTAAACCGGCGCCACGCTGACGACCAACGGCATCGATTTCATCGATGAAGATGATGCACGGTGCCGCTTTCTTAGCCTGTTCGAACATGTCGCGCACACGGGATGCACCAACACCGACAAACATTTCCACAAAGTCAGAACCGGAGATAGTGAAGAAAGGCACCTTCGCTTCGCCAGCAATCGCTTTGGCGAGCAAGGTTTTACCGGTACCCGGTGGCCCCACCATCAGAACGCCTTTTGGAATTTTACCGCCCAGCTTCTGGAAACGGCTCGGCTCACGCAGATATTCCACCAGCTCAGCCACTTCATCTTTCGCTTCGTCACAACCTGCGACGTCAGCGAAAGTGGTTTTAATCTGGTCTTCCGTCAACATGCGGGCTTTGCTTTTGCCGAAGGACATCGCGCCCTTTCCGCCACCGCCCTGCATCTGACGCATAAAGAAGATCCACACACCGATCAGCAGCAGCATCGGGAACCACGAAATGAAGATTGAAGCCAGCAGGCTTGGTTCTTCCGGCGGTTCGCCAACCACTTTGACGTTTTTGGTCAAGAGGTTATCGAGCAACTTAGGATCATTGACAGGAATGTAGGTGGTATATTTATTGCTGTCTTTTTTGACAACGTTAATTTCACGCCCGTTAATGCGTGCCTCGCGGACCTGATCCTGGTTCACTTCCGACAGGAAGGTTGAATAATCAACCCGACGGCCATTCGACTCGCTGGGCCCAAAGCTCTGGAATACTGACATCAGCACGACCGCGATGACTAACCAGAGAATCAGGTTTTTCGCCATGTCACTCAAGGGATTAACCTCATATTACATCGGTGTTAACAGATAGCGTAGGGTACTATAGTTCCTGCATACATGGAATCGCAGCAACGCTGCGGACTTCTCCAGCAATTTGGTTATAGTTTGCGCCCAGTCGCCACAATGTACACTTCACGTGAACGAGAACGTGAAGCGTCCGGCTTACGAATTTTTACTTTCGTAAACAGGGAGCGAATTTCCCGCAGGTATTCATCGAAGCCATCTCCCTGAAACACTTTCACTACAAAACTGCCGCCAGGTGCCAGGATATCCCGACACATCTCCAGCGCCAGCTCCACTAAATACATCGACCGGGGAATATCTACGGCAGGTGTACCACTCATATTCGGCGCCATGTCGGACATGACAACCTGAACTTTCTGATCGCCAACGCGCTCGAGCAGCGCATTGATCACCGATTCTTCACGAAAATCGCCCTGAAGGAAATCGACACCGACTATTGGATCCATTGGCAGGATATCACAGGCAATGACGCGCCCTTTGTTCCCGATTTGCTGTACCACATATTGCGACCAGCCACCGGGTGCGGCACCCAGATCTACCACGGTCATACCGGGTTTGAACAGCTTGTCACCCTGTTGTATTTCATCAAGTTTAAACCAGGCGCGCGAGCGCAACCCTTTTTTATGCGCCTGGAGCACATATTTATCGCTAAAGTGTTCCTGAAGCCAGCGGCCGGAGCTGGCTGAACGCTTTTTACCCGTCATATTATTTCCAACTAAATCGTCATCGTAGCGATAAACCTGCACGCAATGGGTTGCGTCGATTTGGTGATATACCCGAGATGGCGGTAGAATGAACCGTTTTCAATCCCTGAGTAAGTAAAAAACTACGATGAATCTAAGTACCAAACAAAAACAGCACCTCAAGGGCCTCGCCCATCCACTCAAGCCAGTGGTTATGCTGGGTGGCAACGGCCTGACTGAAGGCGTGCTGGCCGAAATCGAGCAGGCTCTGGCGCATCACGAACTGATCAAGGTAAAAATCGCCTCGGAAGATCGTGAAACGAAACAGCTGATCGTTGAAGCTATCGTGCGTGAGACCGGTGCCAGCAACGTACAGGTGATCGGCAAAACGCTGGTGCTGTATCGCCCCTCTAAAGAGAGCAAAATTTCTCTGCCACGTTAAGTGGGCAAAGAAAGTGACATGCTCTTACCTCAGATAAAAGGCCGCGATGCGGCCTTTTTCTTTTCTTTACATTGTGCTTTAACGCTTTTCAAAGCGTAGCAACATCTTAAAGGTATTCCACCTTCAGGATTTCGTACTCAACGTCGCCGCCTGGGGTTTTAACAATAGCCACATCATCGGCTTCTTTTCCCACCAGGCCACGCGCCATTGGCGAATTGACCGAAATCAGATTTTGCTTAAAGTCCGCTTCGTCATCGCCCACGATACGATAAGTCGACTCTTCGTCGGTCTCGACATTCAGTACGGTTACCGTTGCGCCGAAAATTACGCGGCCAGTTTTAGGCATCTGGGTGACGTCGATCACCTGCGCATTGGAGAGTTTGGCTTCAATCTCCTGAATACGCCCTTCACAAAAACCCTGCTCTTCACGCGCAGCATGGTATTCCGCGTTCTCTTTTAAATCGCCGTGTTCGCGTGCGTCAGCGATAGAGGCGATAATGCGCGGGCGCTTCACGGTTTTCAGCTCGTTCAGCTCTTCGCGCAATCTTTCAGCGCCTCTTAACGTCATCGGAATCTGATTCATTTAAGCTCCTCGCCCTCTTTCCTGTTAACGATGTCATCCTGACCGGTGACTGCAGAAAAAAGCGTTCTGCGGCACATTAGCCCGTTTTTGCAAATAAAAGAATCCTGACCCGGAGATGCTTCCAGGCCAGAAAAGAGTTTTGCAATTTGATACGTATTTTACCCCAGAGTTCACTGCGGGTCATCGTTTACTTTGCACCGTCCGGCAACGTAGTATTGACGCCCTCACCTGCCAGTTACCGCGAGATTATGCGATTTTCACGACTTGTTACCGGATTAAGCTGTGCATTTATGCTGCAGGCACACGCAGCGCCAGTTGATGAATACATGCAGTACCTGCCAGACGGTGCCAATCTGGCGCTGATGGTCCAGAAAGTGGGTGCTTCAACACCGATCATTGATTATCACGGAAAACAGATGGCCCTGCCCGCCAGTACCATGAAAGTGGTGACGGCGCTGGCGGCATTACTGGAACTGGGGGGCGATTTCCGTTTTCAGACCACTTTTGAGACTCGCGGCGCCATTATAGATGGCACCCTGAACGGCGATTTAGTCGCACGTTTCGGCGGTGATCCTACTTTAACCCGTCAGGATCTGCGCAACATGGTCGCGGCGATTAAGAAGCAGGGTATTAACCATATCAAAGGCAATCTGGTTATCGACACGTCCGTGTTTGCCAGTCACGACATGGCGCCGGGCTGGCCGTGGAACGATATGACTCAGTGCTTCAGCGCCCCGCCGGGTGCTGCGATTGTTGATAAGAACTGTTTCTCGGTGTCGCTCTACAGCGCGAATACGCCGGGTGAAAATGCCTTTGTTCGCATCGCCTCCTATTATCCGGCGCATATGTACAGCCAGGTCCGCACCATCGGCCGCAACAGCGGCGAAGGGCAATATTGTGAACTGGATGTGGTGCCGGGCGAGTTGAACCGCTACACGCTGACTGGCTGTATGCGTCAGCGTGCCGAACCGCTGCCGCTGGCCTTTGCCGTGCAGGATGGTGCGGCCTGGGCTGGCGAGATTCTCAAGGCGGAACTGCGGTCGTCAGAGATTGATTACAGCGGGCATCTGGTGCGTCAGACGCAGGTCACGGAGCCTGGCACCGTACTGGCATCGACCCAGTCCGCGCCGCTGCATACGCTGCTGCACACCATGCTGAAGAAGTCAGACAACATGATTGCCGACACGGTGTTCCGCACTATTGGTCATCACTACTTCAACGTACCAGGAACGTTCCGTGCCGGGCAGGATGCGGTTCGTCGTATCCTGAAAGCGAAAGCCAACGTCGATATGGGCAACAGCATCCAGGTCGATGGTTCCGGCCTGTCGCGCCACGACCTGATTTCGCCGCAAACCATGATGCAGGTGTTGCAGTTCATTGCGAAGAATGACAACACGCTGGATTATATTTCGATGCTGCCGCTGGCTGGCTATGATGGCACGCTGCAATATCGGGGCGGACTGCATGAAGCAGGACTGGATGGCAAAGTCTCGGCGAAAACCGGTTCACTGCAGGGCGTCTATAACCTGGCGGGCTTTATCACTACCTCAAGTGGCGCGCGGGTGGCGTTCGTTCAGTTCCTTTCCGGGTATGCGGTACCGCCGGAAGATCAACGTACCCGTCGTATTCCCCTGGTGCGTTTCGAGAGCCGACTCTACCGCGATATCAATCAGAACAACTGATTACGCAGTAATAAAAACGCAGCAGGTGATCAACCTGCTGCGTTTTTTTATGGCTGAACGCTTCAGAAGCAGATATCAGCGTCGCCCTGAAGAGCAGGCTCCAGAAAGAACAATGCCCCCTTTCATTCCTGAAAGGGGGCATCCTATATCACGCTGTAGCAGACGCGCGGTTAACGCTGATAGATGATTTCAACACCTTCGTCGTCTTCATCATCCCAGTCGTCATCCCACTCTTCATCTTCCACTTCGACCGTGTTTTCAATGGTTTCTTTGTGGTAATCGTCCCACATAAACTCCACTTTTTCCGGCTGTTTCTCTTCAAGCTCGGCTTCTTTCGGGTTGGCATTGATGAAGCTCATCACGTCCCAGCAGAGTTCGTTGACACCAGTACGGCTTGCGGCAGAGATCAGGTAATACTTATCTTCCCAGCCCAGCGCTTCAGCAACGGCTTTTGCCCGTGACTGCGCTTCTTCTTCGCTAATCAGATCAATCTTGTTGAAGACCAGCCAGCGTGGCTTGTTGAACAGCTTCTCGCTGTACTTTTCGAGCTCGCCGAGAATAATGCGGGCATTTTCAACCGGATCGCTTTCATCGATCGGATCGATGTCGATCAGGTGCAGCAATACGCGGCAACGCTCAAGGTGTTTCAGGAAGCGGATACCGAGGCCAGCACCGTCTGCTGCGCCTTCAATCAGGCCAGGAATATCAGCCACGACGAAGCTCTGCTCGCTGTCCATACGGACTACGCCCAGGCTCGGCACAAGCGTGGTAAATGGATAGTCCGCCACTTTTGGTTTGGCAGCTGAAACAGCACGGATAAAGGTTGATTTACCGGCGTTCGGTAAGCCCAGCATCCCAACGTCTGCCAGCAGCATCAGCTCCAGCTGCAGGTCACGTTTTTCACCTGGAGTACCCATCGTTTTCTGACGAGGACTGCGGTTCACTGAGGATTTGAAGCGCGTGTTGCCCAGACCATGCCAGCCGCCCTTGCCGACCATCAGTTTCTGGCCGTGACGCGTCATGTCACCGAGTGTCTCACCGGTACCCTGATCGATAACCCGGGTGCCGACTGGCACTTTAACTTCGATATCTTTACCGCGTTTGCCTGTACAGTCGCGGCTCTGGCCGTTCTGTCCGCGCTCTGCCCGGAAAGATTTTTCGAAACGATAATCGATAAGGGTATTGAGGTTTTCATCAGCGATCAGATAAACATCACCGCCGTCACCGCCATCACCGCCATCAGGGCCGCCTCTCGGGATATATTTTTCGCGGCGGAAGCTCACGCAACCATTACCGCCATCACCGGCGACGACCAAAATTGTCGCTTCATCTACAAACTTCATTTTCTATCTCCGTCACACAATCGTCTGCAGCACTCTGCAGACGGGTCCGCCAGGGTCTTCTGCGCTGACCAGCGGCGGATAAATCAGGATTGGCTTTCGCCAGTGCGTACACAAAGTGTACAGCAAACTTTTGTGATGCGTCGCTTTTACCGCAACAGACCGCAGAATGTAAAAAGCCCCGCAGGAGCTGCGGGGCCTTCAATTCGTGCGTTCAGACGTTAAACGTCTGCGTCACGACAACCTTACTCAGCAACGATGCTGATGTATTTACGGTTGTTCGGACCTTTAACTTCGAACTGTACTTTACCGTCTGCGGTAGCAAACAGGGTGTGGTCACGACCACAACCTACATTGGTACCGGCGTGGAATTTGGTGCCACGCTGACGAACGATGATGCTACCTGCCAGAACAGATTCGCCACCGAAACGCTTTACACCCAGACGTTTTGCATTGGAGTCACGACCATTTCGAGTCGAACCACCAGCCTTTTTATGTGCCATTTGTCAGATCTCCTCTTACGCCGTGATACCAGTGATTTTCACATCAGTGAACCACTGGCGATGGCCTGCTTGCTTACGGTAGTGCTTACGACGACGAAACTTAACAATCTTAATTTTCTCGCCACGACCGTGAGCAACAACTTCTGCCTTGATCATTCCGCCTGAAACCAGTGGCGCGCCGATTTTCACGTCTTCGCCATTAGCAATCATCAGAACCTGGTCAAACTCAATCGTTTCACCGGTTGCGATGTCCAGCTTTTCCAGGCGAACGGTCTGACCTTCGCTAACTCGGTGTTGTTTACCACCACTTTGGAAAACCGCGTACATATAAAACTCCGCTTCTGCGCTTGCCTTTTAGTTCATCAGGCGGCGCGCTAAATATTCACAATAGGGCGCGAATTCTACGCAAAACTCCAGAAGAAGACAAGAGCACTTTGCACACTCTTGCAGAAAAAAAACACAGGCTGAATGCAACCGTTTCTCAGGCACAAAATTCAAGTACAATCAGTAACAGATTACCTGAACGCTGGCTGAGTAAACCACTTACCATGGCAGAGATAACGAGTCATAGCTGAAAAGACGAATGAACTTAGAACAGATTAATGAATTAACCGCACAGGATATGGCTGCCGTTAACCAGACCATCCTCGACCAGCTGAATTCAGATGTCTCGCTCATCAACCAGTTGGGCTATTACATCATCAGTGGTGGGGGCAAGCGTATCCGTCCCATGATTGCCGTGCTCTCCGCACGTGCCATGGGCTACAAGGGCGACCTGCACGTGACCAATGCGGCGCTGATCGAATTTATCCACACCGCCACGCTGCTGCATGACGATGTCGTGGATGAATCCGATATGCGTCGTGGCAAAGCGACCGCGAACGCGGCGTTTGGCAATGCGGCAAGCGTGCTGGTCGGTGACTTTATTTATACCCGCGCCTTCCAGATGATGACCAGCATGGGTTTTCGCTGCGTATCCTGGCGCTGATGTCAGAGGCAGTAAACGTCATTGCTGAAGGTGAAGTCCTGCAGCTGATGAACGTCAATGATCCCGACATCACTGAAGAGAGCTACATGCGCGTCATTTACAGCAAGACAGCGCGTCTGTTTGAAGCCGCCTCGCAGGCTTCTGCAATTCTGGCTGAAGCCACACCTGAAGAGGAAAAAGCCCTGCAGGATTATGGGCGCTATCTGGGTACGGCTTTCCAGTTAATTGACGACTTACTGGATTACAGTGCTGATGGTGAAACGCTGGGTAAAAATACTGGCGATGACCTGAGTGAAGGCAAACCCACCCTGCCACTGCTGCATGCGATGCAGCACGGCTCGCCTGAACAGGCGAAGATGATCCGTGAAGCTATTGAACAGGGAAACGGCCGCCATCTGCTGGAACCCGTACTGGAAGCGATGAATCAGTGCGGTTCACTGGAGTGGACGCGCAGTCGTGCCGAACAGGAAGCGGATAAAGCCATTGAAGCCCTGAGAATTCTGCCGGAATCGCCATGGCGCAGTGCCCTGGAGTCGCTGGCGCACATGTCAGTTCAGCGCGATTTTTGATCCCTCACGGAGCCTTCCGGGCTCCGTTTTCATCTCATCCGTCCCCATTATTCTTATTTCCTGCAAGCATTTGCACACCTTTTGCGAGTCATCCCACAGACCCGGCGCTGGATCTAAAAATAACTGGAAATTAATGGAAACTTTTTGCTATAAAAACCCTGTTCTTTCCAGATGGCACTAAAAAGGAAAGCCAACGTCCTGCTGGACGACGCAATGACAAGGAAAAGGAGAACAGGTTATGGAAAAAATAAAGGAAGACTGGCATCCGGCTGACATTATCGCGGCGCTGCACAAACGCGGTATGACGCTGGCAGCACTATCACGCGCATCGGGTCTGAGTTCGTCAACACTGGCTAATGCGCTGACGCGCCCGTGGCCCAAAGGAGAATGGCTGATCGCCGACGCGCTAACGATTCACCCGAGTGAGATCTGGCCCAGTCGATATTATGATCCCCACACCCACCGCCTGCTGGATCGCAGAAAACGTATCCGGACGCCTGCAGCGCATTCCGACAGCAACTGAGACCGCAGGCTATTTTCAGGCGAAAAAAAAACCAGCCCTGAAGGGGGCTGGCTTTTTGAGTGCATCAGCAGACTTACTCTTCGCTGACACGCTCGATGTTCGCGCCCATTGCTTTCAGTTTATCTTCGATGTGCTCATAGCCACGATCGATGTGATAAATGCGATCAACGAACGTCGTGCCTTCCGCAATACAACCCGCCAGAACCAGGCTGGCAGAAGCACGCAGATCGGTCGCCATCACCTGCGCACCTGACAGGGTTTCAACCCCATGGCAGATTGCCGTGTTGCTCTCAATCTCAGCATGTCCGCCCATACGAATCAGTTCAGGGATATGCATAAAACGGTTTTCGAAAATGGTTTCGGTAATCAGACCCGTGCCTTCCGCAACCATGTTTAACAGGGTGAACTGTGCCTGCATATCTGTCGGGAACCCCGGATGCGGAGCGGTGCGCACGTTAACCGCTTTTGGTCGCTTGCCGTGCATGTCCAGACTGATCCAGTCTTCACCGGTTTCAATATCGGCACCCGCATCACGCAGCTTAGCCAATACAGCATCCATGGTATCTGGCTGGGTTTTGTGGCACATCACTTTGCCGCCTGAAATGGCAGCGGCCACCAGGAAGGTACCGGTTTCGATACGATCGGGCAGAACGCGATAAACACCGCCACCCAGACGCTCAACGCCTTCAATGGTGATTTTGTCGCTACCTGCGCCACTGATTTTGGCACCCAGGGTGTTAAGGAAGTTGGCGGTATCGACAATTTCCGGCTCACGTGCCGCATTCTCAATCACAGTGGTGCCCGTCGCCAGCGTCGCTGCACTCATGATAGTGACCGTTGCGCCAACGCTGATTTTGTCCATGACAATCAGCGCGCCTTTCAGGCGTCCATTGACTGAGGCTTTAACGTAGCCCTCTTCCAGTTTGATCTCAGCACCCAGCTGTTCCAGACCGGTGATATGCAGATCAACCGGACGCGCGCCGATAGCGCAGCCACCCGGCAGAGAAACCTGACCCTGACCAAAACGCGCCACCAGCGGACCCAGCGCCCAGATTGAGGCACGCATGGTTTTGACCAGGTCATAAGGCGCACAAAACACATCTACCGCACTGGCATCGACATGCACAGAACCGTTGCGTTCGACCTTCGCACCCAGCTGGCTCAGCAGTTTCATGGTGGTATCAATGTCGCGCAGCTTTGGCACGTTCTTAATCTCTACCGGCTCTTCAGCCAGCAGGGCAGCAAACAGAATAGGAAGTGCGGCGTTCTTTGCCCCGGAAATGGTGACTTCACCACTTAAACGGGTGGGGCCTTGCACACGAAATTTTTCCATCAACACGGCTCTCGATTAACTAGCTAAAAATTGGACTCGCTCACGGCGAGTTCACCACGCAGAAGGATCAGAAACCGTTGAGTTTACGGTCACGTGCCCATTCAGCGGGAGTATAAGTTTTGATAGAGACAGCATGCATGCGGTTATCCGCGATGAATTCCATCAGCGGCGCATAGACAGCCTGCTGCTTTTTCACGCGGCTCAGTTCGCCAAACAGTTCGCCTACGGCGATCACCTGAAAATGGCTGCCATCGTTGCTCATCACATGAACTTCGTCTAAAGGCAATGCGGCCATCAGCACGGCCTGAATTTCACTGTTTTCCATTGGGCTTAACTTCACTTAATAATAATAAGGCTGACATAGTAGAGGAAAGCGGCTGACTCTTAAATACGCAAAAGCCCCTGCTGGAAACAGGGGCTTAGCATAACAACCGGAAATCAGGCGCTTTTATCCGCAGAAACAATAATCTGTTGCAGATTGTAAAGGGTAATCAGCGAGCGCAGTTTGTCACTGATGCCTGTAAAGCATGGGGTTATACCCTGTGCACGCGCGATTTCCCGCAAGTGCACCAGCAGGGCGAGACCGGAAGAGTCCACCCGCTCCAGCCCCGCGACGTCGATAGTATCGACATCTTTGATCAGCGTCTCGCGTTGCTGCCACAGGCTCATCAGCGTGTCGCGATCCAGTTCGCCTTTAAGTAATAGCGTGCTGGCTTCCCGCTCCCAGCGTAACGATTCGTGCATTATTGTTGTTTATCCAGCGTGATCGGCTGTGCCGCAGAAGACTTCAGTTGTGCCGTCAGACCATCAATACCTTTGGTACGCAACAAATCGCTCCACTCATTTTGTTTCGTGGTGATCATGCTGACGCCTTCGGCGATCATGTCATAAGCCTGCCATTTCCCGCTCTGGCTATTTTTACGCCACTGGAAATCGAGGCGTACCGGCGGACGTCCATTTGGGTCAATAATGGTGACACGAATAGCGACAATCTGGGCGTCGCCTAACGGCTGTTCGGGCTGAATCTGGTAGCTCTGGCCGTTATAGAGTGCCAGTGCCTGACCATACGCCTGCGCCAGGTAATCACCAAAGGCGCTGAAATAGGCTTCACGCTGAGCAGGTGTTGAGTCACGATAGTAGCGTCCCAGCACTAACGCGCCTGCATATTTAATCTGCACATATGGCAGGAGCTCCTGACGCACAATCTCACGCAGGTAGTTGGGATCCTGCTTGATTTTCGGCTGCTCATTTTTCAGACGGGTGAATGTCTTCTGCGCCGCTTCGTTCATCAGCTTGTAAGGATTGCTCTGATCGGCTGCGGTCGCCGTCAGCGGTACCGCTACCACCAGCATGGCAATCATCAATAAACGTTTAAACATGGTAAACCCTCTTCTTTAAGGTTGAGCCGGTGCCGCAGGCGCAGCACTGTCGCCTTCCTGCGCGTCTTTGGAGTCAGTTTTTTGTTTGTTATCGCCGCTCTTATAAAGGAACTGGCCGATCAGGTCTTCGAGCACCATGGCTGACTTCGTATCACGCAGCGTATCGCCATCTTTCAGCATCGCCGAGCCGAGCTCAGGATCGTCAAAGCCTAAGTTCAGCGCCAGGAACTGCTCACCCAGCAGGCCCTGAGTACGGACAGCCAGCGAGCTGGTATCTGAAATTTTATTCGCATACTGATCGCTGATCTCCATGGTGACACGCGGCAGCAGCGTTTTCGGCTCAAGCGCTATTTCTGTTACCCGGCCAATGACCACACCACCAATTTTGACCGGCGAACTGGCTTTCAGGCCGCCGATATTGTCAAAGGTCGCGTAGAGTTTCCACGTCGGCTCTGTGCCCATCGACTTTAAATCGGCGACGCGCAGACAGAGAAACAATGCGGCGATCAACGCCATAATCATAAAAATGCCAACCCAGATTTCGCTTTTTTTGCTTTGCATTGCATCAATTCCCAAACATCAGTGCTGTCAGCACAAAATCCAACCCGAGCACCGCCAGTGAAGCATGTACTACGGTACGCGTTGTCGCGCGACTGATCCCTTCAGAAGTGGGAATCGCGTCATAGCCATTAAAAAGAGCAATCCAGGTGACCGTTACGGCAAAGACGGCGCTTTTGATGATGCAGTTAACGACATCGGTTCGGAAATCGACCGCGTTCTGCATAGCTGACCAGAAGAAACCGGGATCGATCCCCTTCCAGCTCACGCCAACCAGTGCACCGCCTGCAATACCGACCGCAGTGAAGATCATGGTCAGTAGCGGCATGCTGATAAAACCGGCCCAGAAGCGCGGCGAGACTACCCGGCGCAACGGATCCACCGCCATCATCTCCATACTGGAGAGCTGTTCAGTGGCTTTCATCAGGCCGATTTCAGCCGTCAGTGCCGATCCTGCCCGTCCGGCAAACAGCAGCGCGGTAACAACCGGCCCCAGTTCACGCAGCAAGGAGAGCGCCACCAGCATACCCAGACTGGTTTCTGCACCATAGGTGTTCAGCACCAGATAGCCCTGCAGTCCGAGTACCATGCCGATAAACAGACCTGAAACCACAATAATCAGTAACGACAGTACGCCAACACTATAGAGTTGTTTGATCAGTAGCGGCGTATGTCTGCGGAACGCGGGTTTTCCCACCAGCGCGTGAAACAGCATTAATCCTGCGCGTCCAAAACTGGCGCACGTTTCAATTCCCTGACGACCGAATGACGCCAGCGCCTTCAAGACCATCTGTTTAGTTACTCCCTGAGCCGGTTAAATCAGCGAGATAGTCGCCGGCAGGAAAACGGAAGGGAACCGGACCATCCGCATGGCCATCAATAAACTGGCGCACGTGCGGGTCATTATTCTCTCGCAATTCCGGCGTGGTGCCGTGTGCGATAATTTTTTGTCCGGCCACGATATAGGCATAGTCCGCAATACTCAGTACTTCCGGTACGTCGTGCGAGACCACAATACAGGTCAGGCCCAGAGCATGGTTAAGTTCGTCGATTAATTTTACCAGCACGCCCATGGTAATGGGATCCTGTCCGACAAAAGGTTCGTCGAACATGATCAGCTCCGGCTCAAGCGCAATTGCACGCGCCAGTGCCACACGGCGTGCCATCCCGCCCGACAGCTCAGCTGGTTTCAGCTGGGCAGCACCGCGCAGACCCACCGCTTCCAGCTTCATTAATACGGTGCTGTGCAGAATCGGTGCAGGCAGACGGGTATGTTCACGCAGCGGCCAGGCCACATTTTCATAGACCGTTAAGTCAGTAAACAGGGCACCAGACTGGAACAGCATGCTCATTTTCTTGCGCGCTTCGTACAATTTAGCGCGTGACAATGACGGAATGTTTTCGCCACGGAAAAAGATTTCACCGCTGGTTGGCTGAAGTTGCCCCCCAATCAGGCGTAGCAGAGTGGTTTTTCCTATCCCCGATGGCCCCATTATCGCCGTGACTTTCCCTTTCGGCACGGTCAGCGAAATGTCGTCGAAGATAGTGCGATCTCCGCGCGAAAAACTCACGCCACGAACCTCAACCAGATTCGTTTGCTGCTGGATCATTATTACCTCTTGTAAGGATCGGGCGTAAACATGGGGTACGATGGTAGCCTGTTCGGTCCTGATTCACGATAGCTTTACAGAAACTTACCGCTAAGATTTGGCGAAAATGGTCATTAAATTTACTTTTGCCGTTCAGGCGGTCAAAATCAGCGCCTGTCTCGCCAAACAGAACCTTAAACCGGTCGGGAAAAGCATTGCCGGCCCGGGTTTTTACGCAAGGATTTTTCATGTTCTTAGCTTCTGCACTGCTGATTATCGGTTTGCTTTTACTGGCATATGGTGCCGATCGTCTGGTGTTTAGCGCCTCAATATTGTGTCGATCTTTTGGCATCCCGCCACTGATTATCGGCATGACCGTTGTCAGCATCGGCACCTCGCTGCCCGAGATGATCCTCTCCTTTTCAGCGGCGCAGCATGGCCAGATGGATCTTGCTGTGGGTACCGCGCTCGGCTCGAATATTACCAACATTTTACTGATCCTCGGTGCCGCTGCGCTCATGCACCCGCTTTACGTCCATTCTAATCTGATACGCCGCGAACTTCCGTTAATGTTGCTGGTTACCCTGCTCAGCGGATTCATGCTGTTTGACAATCAGCTTAGTCGACTGGATGGAATTGGCCTGATCGCCATAGCCGCTATTTATCTGATGGTGGTGATTCGCATTGCACGGAAAGCGGAACAGGACAATAACGACACCCTGACCCGCGAACAGCTGGCCGAACTGCCTCGCGAAGAGAGCGGAAATACAGTGGCCTTTCTCTGGCTGGCCGTCGCGCTGATTATACTGCCGATGTCGACGCGGATGGTGATCGATAATGCGACCGCTTTTGCCGACTACTTTGGCGTCAGTGAACTGGTCATGGGCCTGACGCTTATCGCCGTGGGAACCAGCCTGCCTGAGCTGGCAACGGTCATTGCTGGCGCGCTGAAAGGTGAAGATGATATCGCGATCGGCAATCTGATCGGCGCCAACATTTATAATATTGCCATCGTGCTGGGCCTGCCGGCGCTGATTCATCCTGGCAGCATCGACTATCACGCTTTTGCCCGTGATTATTGGGTGATGCTGGGCGTCAGCGTGCTGTTCGCCCTGCTTTGCCTGCTTCGTCGCCGTCGGGTTGGTCGCACGGCAGGCTTAATTTTACTCTGTGGTTTCTTCGTCTGGGTGACGCTGCTCTGGATGCAGCCGGCATTTATGGACGGTTAACAAGGACAGACTCACTATGTCATATCAGCAACCAACAGCATTTGATTTTCAGCAGGCGGGAAAAACTGTCCTGCGCATCGAGCGTGAAGGACTGGAACAACTCGATCAATATATCAATGACGATTTCGCCCGCGCCTGCGCCCTCATTTATGCCTGTCAGGGAAAAGTAGTGGTCATGGGCATGGGCAAGTCTGGCCATATCGGCAAAAAAATGGCGGCGACCTTTGCCAGTACCGGCACGCCCGCCTTTTTTGTGCATCCGGCTGAAGCCAGCCATGGCGATCTGGGGATGGTGAGCAAAAATGATGTGGTCATCGCCATCTCTAACAGCGGTGAGTCCAGCGAAATTCTTGCGCTGATTCCGGTGTTAAAACGTCAGCATATTTCGCTGATCTGCATCACCGGACGGCCTGACAGCGCGATGGGACGGGTTGCCGATGTGCATCTTTGTGTTCATGTTCCGCAGGAAGCGTGTCCGCTGGGTCTGGCGCCCACCTCCAGCACGACGGCCACGCTGGTGATGGGTGACGCGCTTGCGGTTTCGCTGCTGGAAGCGCGTGGATTCACGGCGGAAGACTTTGCCCTCTCCCATCCTGGCGGTGCGCTGGGCCGCAAGTTGCTGCTGCATGTGGCTGATATCATGCACAGCGGCGATGAGCTGCCGCACGTCACGCGGGATGCTTCACTGCGCGATGCGCTGCTGGAAATTACGCGCAAAAACCTGGGACTGACGGTGATCGTCGACGGTCTGATGAAAATTGAAGGCATCTTTACCGATGGCGACCTGCGCCGCATTTTTGATATGGGCATCGATTTTCAGCGCGCCACCATTGGCGAAGTGATGACGCCGGGTGGCATCCGCGTCCGGCCAAATATGCTGGCGGTTGAAGCCCTGAATCTGATGCAGACCAAAAACATTACCTCGATTCTGGTGGCCGATGACGACCGTCTGCTCGGTGTGGTACATATGCATGACATGCTGCGCGCTGGCGTAATCTGAACAGGAAGAGAAAATGCAACAGGCAACTCCCCCGATTGAAACCTGCTATGGCCCGGTCAGCGCTGATGTTATGGCACGCGCCAGCAACATTCGTCTGCTGATCTGCGACGTCGACGGCGTGATGTCCGACGGGGTGATCTACATGGGAAATAATGGCGAAGAGCTGAAGGCATTCAACGTGCGGGACGGTTATGGTGTGCGGTGTTTGCTGACCTCTGATGTAGAAGTGGCTATTATTACCGGCCGTAATGCCCGTCTGATGGAAGATCGCTGCAAAACGCTCGGCATCCGTCATCTTTATCAGGGACAATCGGATAAGCTTTTGGCCTATCGTGAACTTCTGGATAAACTGTCTCTTTCCGACGACCAGGTCGCCTATATTGGTGACGATCTGATTGACTGGCCGGTTATGGCGAAGGTGGGATTAAGTGTGGCAGTGGCGGATGCACACCCGATCCTGTTGCCACGCGCCCACTACGTCACGCGGATCGCCGGTGGACGCGGCGCGGTACGCGAAGTATGTGACCTGATATTAATGGCGCAGAACAAATTTGAGGATGCCAAAGGGCAATCAGTATGAGTAAAAGCAGGCGTTGGATAACGCTGATTCTGACCTTGATTGCACTGGTTTTGATCGGCTGGAATCTTACTAACCAGGATGACAATGGCACGCCCGTCGGGCCCGACAGTCAGTCGCCGACCTACACCAGTGCTGATTCACACACTGTGGTTTATAACCCGCAGGGCGCGCTGTCATATAAACTGGTCTCAGACAAAGTGACCTATTTCTCGGATGACGAGCTGAGCTGGTTCGAAAATCCGGTGATGACCACTTATGATGAGAATAAAATCCCTACCTGGACGTTACGCGCCGATAAAGCAAAGCTCACCAAAGATCGTATGCTTTATCTGTATGGCCATGTTGAGCTGAATACGCTGACGCAGGATTCTCAGCTTGAGCGCATTAAAACTGATAACGCACAGATCAACCTTGTCACTCAGGATGTTACCTCTGATGATCAGGTAACATTGTATGGACGCAGTTTTAACTCCACCGGCATGAAAATGCGCGGCAATTTACGGACAAAGAACGCCGAGTTAATCGAGAAGGTCAAAACCTCATATGAAATTCAAAATGAACAAAAATAGCCTGAAGCTTTTACTGGCCAGCATGTTGCTGGCAACCAGCGTTCCGGCGCTTGCCCTGACCGGTGACTCGGATAAGCCCGTCAACATTGACTCGCAGAATCAGGCACTTGATTTGCAGGGCAATGTCGCGACCTTTACCGGCAATGTCATCGTGACGCAGGGTTCAATCAAAATCACGGCGGATAAAGTCGTGGTGACCCGTCCCGGTGGCGACAGCAAGAAAACCATCGTTGATGCCTACGGCAACCCCGCTACGTTCTATCAGATGCAGGACAGCGGCAAGCCGGTTCAGGGCCATGCCTCAAAGCTGCACTACGAACTGGCTAACGACTTCGTTGAACTGACCGGCAATGCGTTCATTGAGCAGCAGGACAGCAACATCAAAGGCGATCGTATTACCTATCTGGTAAAAGAGCAGAAAATGCAGGCTTACAGCCAGGGCCAGAACAAGCGCGTCACTACCGTCCTGGTGCCGTCGCAACTTCAGGATAAAGGTTCGTCCAACAGCGGAAAGAAGAGTAACTGATAGCTATGGCCACATTAATCGCAGAAAACCTGGCGAAGGCATATAAAGGCCGTCGCGTGGTAGAAGATGTCAGTCTGCAGGTAAAGTCCGGCGAGATTGTCGGCCTGCTGGGTCCGAACGGCGCCGGTAAGACCACCACCTTTTACATGGTGGTCGGTATTGTCCCGCGTGACGCTGGCCGTATCATTATTGATGATGAAGATATCAGTATCCTGCCGCTGCATGCCCGAGCGCGTCGTGGCATCGGCTATCTGCCGCAGGAGGCCTCCATTTTCCGTCGCCTCAGCGTCTACGATAACCTGATGGCGGTACTGCAGATTCGTGATGATCTGACAGAAGAGCAACGCCAGGATCGCGCCCGTGAGCTGATGGAAGAGTTTCACATCGAGCACCTGCGCGACAGCATGGGTCAGGCGCTGTCGGGTGGTGAGCGACGTCGTGTTGAGATCGCACGCGCACTGGCCGCTAATCCTAAATTTATCCTGCTGGATGAGCCTTTTGCCGGTGTTGACCCGATCTCCGTTATCGACATCAAGAAAATCATTGAGCATCTGCGTGACAGCGGCCTCGGCGTGCTGATTACCGACCATAACGTGCGTGAAACCTTAGCGGTCTGTGAGCGGGCTTATATTGTCAGCCAGGGACACCTGATTGCGCATGGCACACCCAATGAAATTCTTGCGGATGAGCAGGTTAAGCGGGTTTATTTGGGTGAAGAGTTCAGACTCTGATAAGGTGTCGTTAATACCGATGTTTACCTGGGAACTACCATCCTGTCTATGAAGCAAGGTCTACAACTCAGGTTCAGCCAACAGCTGGCAATGACTCCACAGTTGCAACAGGCGATTCGTCTGCTGCAACTCTCTACGCTTGAACTCCAGCAGGAGTTACAGCTTGCACTCGAAAGCAATCCGCTGCTTGAGCAGACTGATCTGCATGAAGAGATCGACTCCAGGGAATCGCCGGAGTCTGAGGCGCTGGATACACGCGAAGCGCTTGAGCAGAAAGAGATGCCCGATGAACTGCCGCTGGATGCCACCTGGGATGAGATCTACACGGCGGGCACGCCTTCCGGCACTGGCACCGATTATCAGGATGATGAGTTACCGGTTTATCAGGGTGAAACGACACAGTCACTGCAGGACTACCTCATGTGGCAGGTTGGATTGACGCCTTTCAGTGATACCGATCGCGCTATTGCCACCTCTATCGTCGATGCTATCGATGACACCGGATATCTCACCGTTTCGCTTGAGGAGATCCTGGACAGTATCGGCAACGATGATCTCGAAGTGGATGAAGTTGAGGCGGTGCTGAAACGCATCCAGCGTTTTGACCCAATGGGTGTTGGTGCGCGCGACCTGCGTGACTGTCTGCTGGTGCAGCTGTCGCAATATGCGCCCGACACACCGATGCTGGCAGAAGCACGCCTGATCGTCAGCGAGCATCTCGACCTGCTGGCCAATCACGATTTCCGTAGCCTGATGCGAGTGACGCGCCTCAAAGAGGATGTACTGAAAGAAGCGATGGTGCTGATTCAGTCGCTGGACCCGCGTCCGGGTCAGTCGATCAATACCAGCGAGCCAGAATATGTCATTCCCGATGTCCTGGTGCGTAAAGTTGGCAGTCGCTGGACGGTTGAACTCAATGCCGACAGCTTGCCACGCCTCAAGATCAATCAGCACTATGCGGCAATGGGCAGTTCAGCGCGCAACGACAGCGACAGTCAGTTTATCCGCAGTAATCTGCAGGAAGCCCGCTGGCTGATTAAGAGTCTGGAAAGCCGCAATGATACGCTGCTGAAAGTAACGCGCTGCATTGTTGAGCAACAGCAGGCGTTTTTCGAGCAGGGTGAAGAATTTATGCGTCCGATGGTGCTGGCAGATATCGCCCAGGCTGTTGAGATGCATGAATCGACCATTTCTCGCGTGACTACGCAGAAGTATCTGCACAGTCCCCGTGGCATTTTTGAACTAAAGTACTTTTTCTCCAGTCATGTGAATACGGAAGGTGGAGGCGAAGCCTCCTCAACCGCGATTCGTGCGCTGGTGAAAAAATTAATTTCGGCGGAAAATCCAGCCAAACCCTTGAGCGACAGTAAACTGACCTCAATGTTATCTGATCAGGGGATTATGGTGGCACGGCGTACCGTCGCCAAATATCGTGAGTCTTTATCCATCCCGCCATCGAACCAGCGTAAACAACTGGTTTGAAAGAAATGAGAAGGAAGACCTATGCAGCTGAACCTGACCGGGCAACATGTTGAAATCACACCGCCTCTGCGTGAGTTCGTCAACGGGAAATTTGCCAAACTGGAACACTATTTTGAACATATCAATCAGGTCTATATTGTCCTGAAAGTTGAGAAAGTCACTCAGGTGGCTGATGCAACACTTCACGTGAATGGTGGCGAGCTGCACGCTACATCGGAAGCGGAAGATATGTATGCGGCAATTGATGGGCTGATCGACAAGCTGGCCCGTCAGCTGACCAAACACAAAGATAAACTGAAAAAACACTAATCTTCACGCTAGCAACGCGCGCCTGGCGCGCAGAGCCGACAGGATGGGGCGGATAATCCGCCCCGTTTTGTCATCTGAGCAGGCGCAGCTTGTCTCAGAGGTAATGACGCGCTGGCGGCGAATGGCCTGGTGAACACGCAAGTGAAATGATAATGAACAACGATCTTACACTGGAATTGAGCACAGTGCTTTCGCCAGACTGCACCCGCAGCGGCGTACACTGCCAGAGCAAAAAACGTGCGCTGGAAATCATCAGCGAACTGGCCGCTAAGCAGCTCAACCTGCCGCACCAGACGCTTTTCGAAGCGATCCTGACCCGCGAACGCATGGGCAGTACCGGTATTGGCAATGGGATTGCGATCCCTCACGGCAAGCTGGAAGAGGATACGCTGCGCGCGGTTGGGGTCTTTATCAGCCTCGAACAGCCGATTGCATTTGATGCCGTCGACAACCAGCCGGTCGATCTGTTGTTTGCTTTACTGGTCCCGGCCGACCAGTGCAAAACACACCTGCACACCCTGTCACTGGTGGCGAAACGTCTGGCAGATAAAACGGTCTGCCGTCGTCTGCGCGCTGCCCAAAGTGATGAAGAGCTCTACGCCATTATTACGGAAATCCAGACAGAGCAGTAACACGTCTTTACCGGCCAGGTGCCGGTTTTAAAACGGGAGAAAAGGTCATGGTGCTGATGATCGTTAGCGGTCGTTCAGGCTCGGGGAAGTCAGTGGCGCTCCGTGCGCTGGAAGATATGGGGTTCTACTGTGTTGATAACCTGCCGGTCGTGCTACTGCCCGAGTTAGCTAACTCGCTGGCGGAGCGTAATATTTCGGCAGCAGTCAGCATTGATGTGCGTAACATGCCAGAATCTCCGGAAATTTTTGAAACCGCGCTGAATAACCTGCCTGACTCATTTTCACCTCAGCTGCTGTTCCTGGACGCCGATCGTAATACGCTGATTCGTCGGTACAGCGATACGCGCCGTCTGCATCCCCTTTCCAGCAAGAATCTGTCCCTGGAGAGCGCGATTGACGAAGAGAGCGATCTGCTGGAGCCATTGCGTTCGCGGGCCGATCTCATCATCGACACCTCAGAGATGTCAGTGCACGAGCTGGCCGAGATGCTGCGTACCCGCCTGCTGGGTAAACGTGAACGTGAGCTGACCATGGTGTTTGAATCCTTTGGCTTCAAACATGGCATCCCTATTGACGCTGACTATGTGTTTGACGTGCGCTTTCTGCCCAATCCCCATTGGGATCCCAAGCTGCGGCCGATGACTGGCCTCGATCGCCCGGTGGCGGCCTTTCTTGATCGCCATACAGAAGTGCATAACTTTATCTACCAGACGCGCAGCTACCTTGAACTCTGGTTGCCGATGCTGGAAACCAACAACCGTAGCTATCTTACCGTAGCGATTGGCTGCACTGGTGGCAAACACCGCTCAGTCTATATCGCTGAACAGCTTGCGGATTACTTCCGTTCGCGTGGTAAGAATGTACAGTCACGCCATCGTACGCTGGAAAAGCGCAAATCATGACCGTCAGACAAACTGTAGAAATTAAAAATAAGCTGGGCATGCACGCCCGTCCGGCAATGAAGTTATTTGAGCTGGTGCAGAGCTTTGATGCCGAAGTGTTGCTGCGCAATGAAGCGGGCACGGAAGCTGAAGCCAGCAGCGTGATTGCGCTGCTGATGCTCGACTCAGCCAAAGGCGGACACATCGAAATTGAAGCCAGCGGGCCGGAGGAAGTCCCGGCGCTGGCTGCGGTCATTGAGCTATTTGAAGCGGGTTTCGACGAAGATTAAGGCCTAGTCGAGTTTGTTACGCTGTAAAAAACCTTCTCCGCCAAGCTGGCGCATCTGACGCAGTATCCACTGTTGCCGTTCTCTGACATAACCTGAGGGGGCAGCAGCACGATAACGAATCGGATTGGGCAAAACCGCCGCCAGCAAAGCAGCATCTGCTGCCGTAAGCCGGCTGGCAGGTTTATGGAAATAGTGCTGTGAAGCCGCTTCAACGCCAAAGATACCCGGCCCGAACTCCGCGATATTGAGATAGACGGTCAGAATGCGTCGCTTAGTCCAGACCGTCTCAATCCCGACTGTCAAACCCGCCTCCAGACCTTTGCGGATCCAGCTGCGGCCATCCCAGAGAAACAGATTTTTCGCCGTCTGTTGTGACAGCGTGGACGCTCCGCGCATCCGGCTGTCGCTGTTATCCAGTACAGATTCAATTGCCGCAACATCGAAGCCCCAATGCTCAGGAAACTTTTGATCTTCTGAGGCGATAACCGCCAGTCCCATCCAGGGCGACATTTCGTCATGGCCGACCCAGTCTGAATGGGCGACATAACTAAAATCACCGTATAACCAGGCACCTATCTGTCGTTCAGCCATCACGGCTGAAAACGGCACCGGCAGGAATGAAAAGAGTAAAATACCTGCCAGCCATGCGCCCAGCCATACCAATACGATTCGACCGACAATCCGTCTGATACGCTGTCCGACGCTTCCTTTATGCTTGTTCATGCAATCTTCCCACACTTGTTCCAGACGTTAATCAATCACTCATGTAATCACTGCCACTAACACAGGCTTTTTACGATTATCGCTGAAAACGGGACGACAGTTTCCAGACTTTATTCAATCATTTTGCATCAAAATGCTGCAACAGTTCGAAATAGTTCAAGGACTTCCGTAAAAAAGGAATCGGTTCCATTGCTTACCTTTGCTTAGGCGCTTTCCAGATAAACAGTTAATAAAGAGTAATAAGCGCCGGATTGAATCATTCGCTATATTTAACTATTATTTTTTTCTTAATCAGATGCAGTTTAAACCTTAATCAGAATCTTCGTTATAACGCTCAAATAAACAGCGCTTAAATGACTCCCTCCTGGCCATTATGGCACTGTTGGCTTCCTTTAAAGCCTCAGGTGTGCAGACGGGAAAAGGAGAAAGTTTTAGATTCTTTTTAATCATTCCAAATCGTTTTGGATAATTCGTATCATTTCAGGCTGTGTGCTTGCAATATCAGCGCGTTAGCCACACTGGAGAGGTGAATGTTAACGCGACTTCACTTTACTGCAGCGCAGACTCTGCGTCCCAGTCTGACAGCCTTAAAACTACACGAAAAAGAGCAAATATGGTCAAAACACCATCAATACAGCGTGTAAAATGATTCCTTACTTGACTGTGTTGGCAAATTAATGTTTTCTGTATTTAAACGCTGCTCAATATCACAAATTTTAATGAATCTTGTCGCACGAGAAGATGAATTTGCTAAGGTGATAACAGTGTTAACCAATACCCTGCGGCTGCATTAATTATTCATATCATAGCGGTCGCAATGATTTCCCTGGTGTTGGCGCAGTATTCGCGCACCCCGGCCTCGGCTGGGGTCATTTTTTTCCGGGATATCACTTCTCCTGCTCTGATACCCAGTCACGCAGTACCTGCACATCATGTCGCCACTCCTGTTTCAACTCATCGATCCATTCAACAACATTGTCCCACCATGCCGGTAACTCCGGACTCTGAATCTGTTTCGCCAGCATCTGCAAACGCTGCAGCCCTACTGAACCCGCCGCACCTTTAATTTTGTGGCCTTCTTCAGCAATCCCTTTCTGATCTCGGGCCATCAGATTGGATTCCAGAACCGCAAGATAGTCTGGCATCATTTTTTCAAACATCGTCAGACTTTGGGTTATCAGACCGGGGCCGACCAGTTCGATATACTGTTCGAGCATGGCAACATCCAGCAGCATCCGACTTTTGTCGTCGCTGACATCAAGCGTTTCTTCTTCCGCTTCTGCCTGATAATCCCAGTACTTTTTAATCATCGCAGTCAGTGCTGGCACCGCAAGAGGCTTGCTAAGCACGTCATCCATGCCTGCGTCGAAGTACTCTTTTTTGTCTTTGAGAACATTGGCGGTAAGTGCAACCAGCGGTGGCAGATGTGTTCCCTGATACTGCTGGCGAATCGCACGCGAGACATCCAGCCCGGTCATATCAGGCAATTGAATATCCAGCAGCACCAGATCAAACTCCAGCGGGTCAAACATCGCCAGCGCCTCACTGCCGGTCATGGCGACCTCAACGCTACAGCCCAGCTTTTCCAGTACTGAGCGCGCCACAATCACGTTGAGCTCAATATCTTCGACTAACAGTACGTGCAGTGCAGGCAGTGGCAGGCTGTCATCCACACCTTCGTCCTCCACCTCTTCAGCAATACGCGGGGCTTTGATTTCAACGGTGAAGCATGAACCTTGTCCTGGTGCACTGTGAACCCGGATATCCCCGCCCATCGCCTGCGCCAGTCGGCGTGATACCGCCAGCCCGATACCGGTACCAGTTGCGGGTTTGCCGCCATGCTGGTCTTTAACCTGATAGTACATGGCAAAAATCTTGTCCTGCTCGTCCTGGCGAATCCCCATGCCAGAGTCCTGCACCTCGAAGCGCAGCGTCTCGTCCTGCTCATAGGTGACCCGCACGACAATTTCACCCTGTTGGGTAAATTTCACGGCGTTACCTATCAGGTTCCACAGAATCTGGCGCAAGCGGGTCCCGTCGGTGGAAATCATATGCGGTAGTGGCAGTTGCGGCGCGAGCACAAATTTCAGCCCTTTTGGCTGTGCCAGCAGGCCGGAAAGATTTTCCAAATCGGCCAGGAAGCCGGTGAAATCAAGCGGCTGATTATCCAGTTGCACTTTACGGCGTTCGATTTTGTCCACCTCAATGACATCATTAAAGATGTTGCCCAGCGTGATGGCAGAGACGTGGATGGTTTTCAGGTATTTCAGCTGTTCCTGATTAAGGTCGGTATCCAGCAGAATACGGCTCAGGCCAACAATGCCATTAAGCGGCGTACGAAGCTCGTGGCTGATCGTAGAGATAAAGGTGGTCTTCTCCCGGCTGGCGTTCTCTAACGCGTCCTGATAGCGCTTACGCTCGGTTATATCGCGGCCAAAACCCATTAGCCCGCTGCGCTTACCCACACGGTCGTAATAAGGCACTTTACGGATCTCGAAACAGGCTTTGCGTCCGTCGGGATATTGCAGCCACTGTTCATAGGTCAGCGAGACGTTGTGGCGGAACACTTTTTCGTCTGTTTCAAGCACCTTCGTTGCCGCTTCATCATCGTAGATATCACGCGGGGTCAGGCCGATCAGCTGCTTTTCGCTTTTGCCGGTGAGTAATTCCATTGCACGGTTACAGCCGGAGAACTGTTTATCGATGTTGCGATAGAAAACCAGGTCTGGCGAAGCATCCAGGAATGAGCGCAGGAAGGAAGATTGCTGCTCCAGCTCAATCTGTGCCTGCTCACGACGCGTCACCTCTTCACGCAACTTGTCCATCACCTGCTCACGAGCCAGCTCCGCCTTTTTACGGTCGCTGATCTCCTGATTCAGCTGCGTAATGGTCTCTTTCATCTGCTGATTGAGTTCCAGATCACGTGTGCGCATCTCTTCCAGCTTGTCCACCAGCCTGGCCAGTCGTTGTCGTGACTCTTCAAGCTGATCGACCACGACGGACAAGAAATAGACTGCCCAGGGCGTAATCAGCAGCCCGAAGAAGACCGAACGCACCACGTCAATACTCTCAACATGGCCCCGCAGCACCATCGTGACCGCCATCTGGACAATCATCGCCAGCACCACCAGCGCAGACGCCAGCAGCAGCGAAAACCTCACCAAACCCAGCTTGACCATTAAATCAACGTAGTACTGCGCCAACAGACGAATTTGTTTCATAACAACTCCCTGGATGAGAAACAGCCTCATAATAGCGCAGTTACCCTGCTGACGTCGCAGCACGTCGCAGGGAGAAGCGGGATAAAACGCCCTGTTATGGTGCATCCGCGCGGCCGATCGGCGACGTTAAGGACAAAGCGGTTAAAACCCTTGACTGACTGTGCCAAATGAATAATCTGTAAGGCCGCCAGCGAATCACCGATTTCTCTGTCCGGCCTTTTTTCAATATCCTGGCAGACTCCTGCTGCGCAGGCACACCTTTCATATATGCATACCCATTCATCTTTAATGATGTTTTACGCACGCTCATCCTGATTAATTTTTCTTATAACCAATGGCTGTTTCATTCAAATAGTCGGACATAAGAAAAACAGATACATGCTATGCATCAACGGTGTTGAACAGCATTTAATGCTGTCTAACACCCCGTCACCAGCATGGTGCAGAGATCTGATGCCTGCACTACAGTGAGTCAGTTCACATTTATCGGCCGATCGACGGGTGCCAAAGTGATACATTTTAAACCATAAAAATCATTTAATTCATAAAGTTATATACATTAAACACCTGATTACCCCGTCTGACCACGCCATTTGACCTGATTACGCTTTCCCGATAAGTTGGAAATCCGCTGAAAGCTTTCCAGACGGGCCATTGTCTCGGCATATCTATGCAACAAGAAGACTCCCGCGTGGTTTAAGTCATCTCCTTTAAGAGACCGGAAATCAGAGAGCAGCTCAATTAAGGACGTTTTACCGATGTCTGGAGAGAAATGCTCAGGGCTATGACGCGCGCTCGACAGAGCATGGCGATGAAAATGATAGCGCCCCAGTGCGCCCAGACCCTGAATCAGTGCAGGTAATGTCAAAGCAGTTTAAGGAGACCCTCAATGTCCACTAAAAAACCTCAATCCTATGGCTTGTATGATCCGACAGCAGGCAGTGACAGCTGTGGTGTAGGTTTCATTACGCGTAAGGACGGCGAGCAGACCCACGAGATTCTGCAGATGGCACACAGCGCTCTGTGTACCGTGCCTCACCGCGGCGGTATGTCCGCGGAAGGCGTCGGCGATGGTGCGGGGGTCAACGTTGATCTGTCGCTGCACTTCTTCCGCAAAATTACCGGCCAGCCGCTGGAAGCGGGTCGCTTTGGTGTCGGCAACTTCTTCGTGCCAAAAGATGCCGGGCTGCGCGCGAATGCCGAACGTCTGGTGGATGAGGCACTCAGCAGCTTTGGCCTGCCGGTGATCATGAAACGCGACATGCCGCTCGACAGTAGCGTGACGCGCCCGGCCGCCGTGCAGTTTCAGCTACCGATTTTGCAGTGGATTTTCACTGCGCCAGAGGACGTGGTCGACCAGAACGACTTCGAAAAACGTATCTACCGCGCCCTGCTGACCATTGAAGCCCGTGCGTTTACCGAAAGCGAATTTGGCGGTCTTTATCCGCTGTCGCTGTCATCACGCACCCAGGTGTTTAAAGCCCGTCTGAATTCCAATGAAGTGATCCCTTACTTCAAAGATCTGACCGATCCGGACCATCAGGTACGCGGGCTGTTCTTCCATACCCGCTTCTCCACTAACACCGATCCGCATACCACCATGGCACAACCGTTCCGCCTGATGGCGCATAACGGTGAACTGAACACTGACCGCAAAAACCGCATCGCCGAGTCGGCGCTGGCGCTGGCGCGTGGCAAGAAAATCGTCCGGCCAAAAGGCCAGTCTGACAGTTCGCGTCTGGATCAGAGCATCCACAGCCGTCTGATGGAAGATAACCTCGATCTGATCACGGCCGTTGTCTCGATGATGCCGCCCGCCTGGGAAAACGACAGTTCACTGCCGACAGAAGTGCGCGACATGCTGGAGTATTTCTCGCTGTATGAAGAGAAGAACGACGGCCCTGCAGCATTAATCTTTGGCAATGGCGAAGTCATTGGTGCTCGTCTGGACCGTCTTGGCCTGCGTCCACTGCGTTCAGTCGAAACGGCTGAGTATATCGGTGCAATGTCAGAAGCCGGGCAGATCGCGTTTCCACCTGAAAGCGTGTTGCGTCGTGGCCGAATCGAAGCGGGCGGCATGCTCTATTTCGATCATCGTGAAAAACGCAGCTACACCACGCTGCAGGCGCTGGAAAAACTGGCTGCAGAGAAAGATTATTCTGCGTTGCTTCACGAAGCGCGCGTCGGTCTTGACGATCTGCCTGAGATCCCGGCAGAACAGCAGGGTTCACCGTTGCGTTATCGTGGCGACCTGAAAACCTATCAGCGCTTTGTTGCCTACTACTACAACCAGGAAAGCTTCAAGTTCATGATGGACCCGATGCTGAACACTGGCGCAGAGAAGATCTCTGCGATGGGTTACGGCAACGCCATCAATGGCTTATCCGATCATGAAGGCGGCATGGCGCACTACTTCTCTCAGCGCTTTGCTCAGGTGACCAACCCACCGCTGGACTCTATCCGCGAAGTGGACGGTATGACGCTGCGCGTCGCGCTGGGCGCAAAACCGCATCTGGGCCGCAGTAAAGGCCGTCAGATTGTGGTGCCGAGCCCCATCCTCAGCCACCTTGATATGCTACGTTTACGTGAGCAGAAAATCGCGCCTTATGCCCGCTTTGAAATGCTCTATGAGCCCGTGATCGGTAAAGATTTGCTGAGCACCACGGCTAACGCGAATGCGCTGGAAAAAGCGATTGATGACCTGGCGCAACAGGTAGTGGATTTTGCCCGCTCTCAGGGTGGCATTGCCGTACTGACCGATCGCCACATCTCGTCGAAACACGCTGCAATCCCGATGTTGCTGGTGGTATCCGCCATTAACCAGCGTCTGGTGCAGGAAGGCCTGCGTCTGGATGTTTCTCTGGTGGTGGAGAGCGGCCAGAGCATCTCTTCGCACCACATTGCCGCCACACTTGGTTTCGGCGCTTCCGCTATCTACCCACTGGGCGTACAGATGCGCGCAGAGGAGAAATTTGGTGAAGGTGAAGAAGGCAACAAAGCCTTTAAACGCTATGCCAAAGCGGCTGAAAAAGCGCTGATGAAAACCATGGGCAAAGTGGGCCTCTGTACCGTTGAGAGCTACAGCAGCGGCGAGTTCTTTGAGCCAAACTTCCTCAACACCGATGATCCGGTGTTGAAAAAGTATTTCCCGAATATCAGAACACCGGTGGGCGGCGCAGGCTTCGCAGCAATCGCGGCGATGGCAGTAGACTGGCACCAGAGCGCACTGAAGATTCAGGGTGAATCTGAAGTGCCATTGCTGGGCCTGTTTAAAGAGCGTGCAGAAGGCGCGGGGCACTCTTACGGCACCATCGCCGTACGTACTTTCATCGACATGACTGAAGAGCCGATTCGCTTTGCCGACAAAGCGCGCGAAGAGGACAACTTTATCCGCCTGATGACGCTGGCAAAACTGGATAACGCGTTTGGCATCAAGCCCGAAACGTTCAAAGACAGCAGCTTCGAGCGCATCCCGGATGACGTCATCAACAATTTTGCCATTACTGCCGATTATCGTCAGTTCTCAAGCCTGATGTACGAAGAGCGTAAACGTCGTCCGGCGGCCCTGCGCGACATCCTGACCTTCCCGGCTGATTTGACACACATCGACAGCGAAGCGGAGTTCCGTCGCAAACTGGGACGCTACTCGCTGACCAACAACGGCTTTGCGATTCGCGGCATGGTGTGTGAAGCGGTGGATGGCAGCCTGAATCACTTCATGCTGCGTCTGACCGATGCCATTGAAGGTCTGAAGCCTGAGAGTGAGCGCCTGGAAAACCTGTCTCGTGCTCTGAAGTTCCGCTTCGGCGACGATATTGAGAGCAGCGAAGTGGTTGAAGGCGGTCTGAAAGTGACCGCATACGGTAAAGCGGCCGATTATCTGTCACGTATCTTCACCACCCTGCCTTCACTGCCGCTGAGCGACGTACAGCCAGCCTGTGAAATTACCCGTACCTTTGCCTCCGGGGCGATGAGCCACGGTGCGCTGGTCGCGCCTGCTCATGAAGCGGTTGCACACGGCACGAATATGGTCGGCGGCATGAGTAACTGCGGTGAAGGCGGTGAGCACTACTCCCGCCATGGCACTATTCGTGCCTCCCGTATCAAACAGCTGGCTTCCGGTCGTTTCGGCGTCTGGGCTGCCTATCTGGCAGATCCAATGCTGGAAGAGCTGGAGATCAAAATTGGTCAGGGTGCGAAGCCTGGCGAAGGCGGACAGTTACCGGCAGCCAAAGTCACGGTAGAGATTGCGGCTGCGCGTGGCGGCACGCCTGGCGTTGAGCTGGTTTCTCCACCGCCACACCATGACACCTACTCCATCGAAGATCTGGCGCAGTTAATCCACGACTGTAAAGCCGCGCGGGTGCGCGTTATCGTCAAACTGGTCTCGTCTGAAGGCATCGGCACCATCGCGGTTGGCGTAGCCAAAGCCGGTGCAGATGTGATTAACGTGGCGGGTAACACCGGCGGTACCGGCGCAGCGTCTGTCACCAGTCTGAAATACACCGGACGCGTAGCCGAAATCGGCATCGCTGAAGTCCACCAGGCGCTGTGCGCCAATGGTCTGCGCGATAAAGTCCTGCTGCGCTGCTCTGGCGCGCAACAGACCGGCAGCGATGTCGTGAAATCTGCCCTGCTGGGCGGCGACAGTTTCGAGTTCGGCACTACCGCGCTGATGATGCTGAAATGCGTGATGGCGAAGAACTGTAATGTGAAGTGCCCGGCTGGCTTAACCACCAATGCCGAAGCCTTTGATGGCGATCCACGTCAGCTGGCGCAGTACTTCCTCAACGTGGCGCATGAAGTGCGTGAGATCCTGGCACGTATGGGTCTGCGTTCTTTGCGTGAAGCGCGCGGTCGCTCTGACCTGCTGCACCTGATGGATCACCCGCTGGAAGTGGGCAAACTCGACTTGCGCGCCATGCTCACCGTGGTGCCTGAACTGAAAATCGACAAGCCGGTTTATCTGGAAAAAGATTTTGAACTGGATGATGGCTGGATTGAGCAGCTGAAACTGTCGCTGGTGGAGCAGGGAAATCCTGACGTCGCACTGGGCGATGGCATCGTGCTGAATAACCGCAACAAAAGTGTCGGTGGTCAGCTGGCTATCGATATCGAACGCATGCTGAACCATCAGTTGAGCGCGGAGCAGTTAAACCTGATGCCTGCTGTCATGACTGACGATCGCGGTCGCCGCTATCTGGCGCCTGAGAGCGTAAAAATTTCCACAACCGGCTCTGCCGGCCAGTCATTTGGCGCATTCTGCAACGATGGCATGCAGCTGGCCCACTATGGCACCTGTAATGACGGTGTCGGCAAAGGACAGTGTGGCGGCGAACTGATTGTGATGTCGCCGGGTGGCGGCGCGCAGGATGCCGATGGCAACGTGCTGATTGGTAACTTTGCGCTGTTCGGTGCAACTGGCGGACGTCTGTTCGTTCAGGGGCAGGCCGGTGACCGCTTCGCGGTGCGTAACTCAGGTGCAACGGCCGTCGTTGAAGGCGTGGGTGACTTCTGCTGTGAATATATGACCAACGGCGCCATTCTAAACCTGGGCACCTTTGGTAAAGGATTTGGCAACGGCATGAGTGGCGGCTTTGCCTACCAGTACGATCCCTATGGATCGCTGGCAAGCCACGCTGCCGGGGACTCTGTGCGGTTTGGCTCCATTGCCGATCAGGATGAGATGGCGCAGGTGCACAAGCAGGCGGTACTGACCATGCTCAACTGGCATCTTGAGGCAACGAAATCGCCACGTGCTGCCTGGCTGCTGGAAAACTGGGAAACAGAGTGTCATCACTTTGTTTATGTGATGCCACGTTCGCTGCTGCTCTATCAGGATGGCGGTGAGATCCTGAAAGCCAAGAGCCGTAAAGATCTGCTCGAAGAGCTATCTACGGCGCTGGCAGGCCATCAGGTTGCCAAGTTTAAAGCCGCGTGGCGTCAGGGTAAAACCATCGCCAACGGTGCCGTACCAGCCTATGGCGCGACCGATACGCAGGAGATGTTTGTCCTGCTGAACAACTACACCGTGCTCAGCTTTGCCCAGCAACTGGCACTGGCAAAATTGCCGAAAGGCACGCCGGTTGAAGATCCGGCGGTAGAAAAAGCGGTGCGTAATCTGCTGATGACGGAAGACTTTTCGCTGGTCAGTAAGCTGCAGCGTCATGCCCGTTCCGCCATCGAGAGTTACAGCGATGACGAACTGGCGAGTCTGATTGGGACCAAACGCATGTCAGATTACAAAGCGGCGCTGACGCAACGTAATATCCGCTCCATGGACAGCCTGGCAACCTACGGCTGGATCATGTATCAGGATGCCTGTAACCGGGAAGTGCTGGGTCATCTGCCTGACTTTGAAGAGCTGTTTGCACGTGCGGCATTGCCGGAAATCGCCGCTGCGGTGGGTAAACTCTCCTGACAGTGATACTGATCAGGCTGAACTGAATATTATTAATTGATCATTGCCCGGATTAATCGTTGTACCGGACAGATGCAAAACCGCTCTCCCCTGCTGCAAAATCTGCGGCACGGGAAAGCGGAACGGCTGTCACACCGGACAACGCCACTGATATCGGGCGAGAACGGGATTGAGTAAACGTACCCATGAAAATTCCTTATATTCCAGAAGATGCACCTTTTAATGGCGATCAGAAGTACTGGCTGGCTGGCTTTCTTGCGGGGCTTCACTCCCGTTTGCTGGTGTTAGAAGACAAACAGCAACCTGCCGCAGGTACGGGTGCAGCCGCGACCACGCAACTGCACATTCTGTATGGCTCGCAGACCGGCAATGCCGAAGCGCTGGCGCAGACCGCAGCAAAATCTGCCCGCGCGAAAGGGCTGGTTCCGGTGGTTCAGGCGCTGGGCGATGTCGATCTTGATGTGTTCGCCACCATGCGCCATGTGCTGATTGTTACCTCGACCTATGGCGAAGGGGAAATGCCGGACAACGCACAGCTATTCTGGGATGCGATTTCTGCCAGTACCGCACCGCGTCTGGAGCAGATGCATTTTGCCGTGCTGGCGATTGGCGATACCGGTTACGACGGCTTCTGTCAGGCGGGCAAGTTCATTGATATGCGCCTTGAGCAGCTGGGCGCGAAACGCGTGGTTGATCGTATCGATTGTGATATTGATTATGAAGAGCCTTCCAGCGAATGGCTGAACAGCTCAATGCCACAGTTTGCTGCCAGCGCGGGCAGCAGCGGCACCGTGCTGGAGAGTGCACCTGAAGCGCCTGTGATTCCTGGCAGCAATAAATCGAATCCGTATGCCGCCGCACTGATCACCAACAAGCGTTTGTCAGGCGAGCAGTCAGCAAAAGATATCCGTCATTTCGAATTCGACCTGTCGGACAGCGGTCTGAAGTATGAAGCGGGCGATGCGCTGGGCGTGATTCCGGTCAATGAACCGTCGCTGGTCAGCCTGCTCCTGACTCAGCTTAATGCTGATTACCAGACACCGGTGCCCGGCTTCGACCGCAGCCTCGGCGACCTGCTGACCTACCAGTTTGAGATTTCGGAGCCGTCGCGCAAGTTGATCGAATGGGTCGGACAGAACACCACCAACCAGGAACTGCGTCATGTGTTACAGCATGATGATAAAGATGCGCTGGGCGTGTGGCTGTGGGGCAAAGATACGCTCGACCTGCTGCAGCTTGAACTGACGCGCTCGCTGGCGGTACCTGAATTCGTCGCTCTGCTGCGTCCGTTGCAGCATCGTGCTTACTCCATTTCGTCCAGTTCTAAAGCCCATCCTAACCAGGTGCATCTGACTGTTGCCTCAGTGCGTTATCACAGCGGCGGCCGTAATCGCGGTGGCGTCTGCTCCACCTATCTGGCCGAGCGTGTGCGTCGTGGCGAGAAACCCGCTATCTTTATTTCACCCAATAAATCGTTCCGCGTGCCGGCTAACAACAGCGCACCGCTGATCATGGTGGGACCCGGTACCGGCATCGCCCCATTCCGGGCCTTCCTGCAGGAGCGTCAGGCAACCGGCGCGCAGGGAAAAAACTGGCTGTTCTTCGGCGATCAGCATCAGGAACATGACTTTATCTATCAGGATGAATTACTTGCCTGGCGGGATAATGGCTTGCTGACCCGCCTGGATCTGGCGTTCTCACGCGATCAGGAGAAGAAGATCTACGTGCAGAGCCGGATGCTTGAGCAGGGTGCAGAACTCTATGCCTGGCTGCAGGAAGGGGCTTACTTCTACGTCTGCGGCGATGCATCGCGCATGGCGAAGGATGTGGATAACGCGCTGTATGAAGTGGTTCGCCAGTTTGGTGGGCTCTCCACCGAGCGCGCTGCAGACTACGTGGATCAGCTGAAGAAAGAGAAACGCTACCTGCGCGACGTCTACTGATAGCAAAGGTGTGCTGAAAGAAATCCGGCTTGCGCAGGCAGCCGGATTTTTTTTATCTCTTTTTTATGAATAACAGGCAAAAAAATACCCGTCGGATGGACGGGTATTCACGGCTATTTCACTACACGGAGTGAAGGGCGTCCGCCACGAGGCGGTGGATCGTCGTCAGGCGGTGTCTCGTCATCGCGGGCATCGTCAGGACGATCGCCATCAATCACGGACATCATGGTCTCTTCCTGACCCTCTGACGTCTCCTGCGTACCCAGCTCGTAAGCAGGTTCAGGCTCAAACATCGTCCCGGCACCGTTTTCACGCGCGTAGATTGCCAGAATCGCCGCCATCGGCACATTAACCTGGCGAGGAACACCACCAAAGCGCGCATTGAACGACACCTGATCATTCGCCAAATCAAGGTTACCCACCGCGCGTGGCGCGATGTTCAGGACAATCTGACCATCACGCGCATACTCCAGCGGCACCTGCACACCGGGCAGATTAATATCGACCACGAGGTGCGGCGTCAGCTGATTGTCGAGCAACCAGTCATAGAAGGCGCGAAGCAGGTAGGGACGACGTGCAGTAAGTTGCGACATTTCCATACGTTAAGCCCGGGCTTGCAGGCGCATTTCACGTTCAGCTTCAGTTAATGAAGCAAGGAAAGAGTCACGCTCAAATACGCGGTTCATGTAGCCTTTCAGCTCTTTTGAACCTGAGCCAATCAAATCGATGCCCATTGACGGCAAACGCCATAACAGCGGTGCCAGGTAGCAATCGACCAGACTGAACTCTTCGCTCATGAAGTAAGGAGTACGACCAAACAGGGGTGCGATAGCCAGCAGCTCTTCACGCAGTTGCTTGCGTGCTGCTTCAGCTTCCTGACCCGTGCTGTTCTCGACTTTCCGCATCAGGCTATACCAGTCCTGCTCGATGCGATGCATCATCAGGCGGCTATCACCACGGGCAACCGGATAAACCGGCATCAGTGGCGGATGCGGGAAGCGCTCATCTAAGTATTCCATGATGATGCGTGATTCATACAGCGTCAGCTCACGATCTACCAGCGTCGGTACCGTGCGATACGGATTGAGGTCAATCAGATCCTGCGGCAGGTTATCCATTTCGACCTGCTCGATCTCTACGCTGACACCCTTCTCCGCCAGGACGATACGTACCTGATGGCTGAAAATGTCAGTAGGACCAGAAAACAGCGTCATTACCGAACGTTTGTTGGCAGCGACAGCCATGAAAACCTCCAAGTTTGTTCACAAAAAGATACTGCAAATAGCCAACCACACGGCGACTCACTTGCTTATCGAACTCGCACGCAACCTGGTTAGCCGCGCCGTAGATACTGACGCCCCGACAGTGGGAAGGCGCATAACGCACCGGCCTGCGGGCGCAAAGTGACACAGAGTTTACCAGATTTTAGGCTACTTGTGGGCGTGGAATGAATGTTTGCAGGTAAATTGAGCGCGACGTTACGGTTTTCGCCGGGAGTTGAGGGGACGGCAGCAAATAAAAAACCCGCCGAAGCGGGTTTTTTGAGCCAATTGTCGCAGCCGGAGCTGCAAACAATTAACGCTTGGAGAACTGAGGACGACGACGTGCTTTACGCAGGCCGACTTTCTTACGTTCAACCTGACGCGCATCACGAGTAACGAAGCCTGCTTTACGCAGTTCGCCACGCAGTGATTCGTCGTATTCCATCAGAGCGCGGGTGATACCGTGACGGATCGCACCAGCCTGACCAGAAATACCGCCACCTTTAACAGTGACATACAGATCGAATTTACCAACCAGGTCCAGCAGCTCAAGCGGCTGACGAACTACCATGCGGGCAGTTTCGCGACCGAAGTACTGTTCCAGAGAACGTTGGTTAATTACGATGTTACCGCTACCCGGCTTAATGAATACGCGAGCGGTAGAGCTTTTGCGGCGACCAGTGCCGTAGTTTTGAGTTTCAGCCATTGCCTTTAATCCCGATTAAATGTCAAGAACTTGCGGTTGCTGTGCCGCATGGGTGTGCTCGTTGCCTGCGTAAACTTTCAGTTTACGATACATAGCACGACCCAGCGGGCCCTTCGGCAGCATGCCTTTAACCGCGATCTCAATCACACGCTCAGGACGGCGAGCAATCATCTCTTCAAAGGTCGCCTGTTTGATACCACCGATGTGACCAGTGTGGTGATAGTAGATCTTGTCAGTACGCTTGTTGCCGGTTACAGCAACTTTTTCTGCGTTCAGAACGATGATGTAATCACCAGTATCAACGTGCGGAGTGTATTCCGCTTTATGCTTACCACGCAGACGGCGCGCCAGTTCAGTCGCCAGGCGACCCAAAGTTTTGCCCGTTGCGTCAACTACAAACCAGTCACGTTGGACGGTTTCTGGTTTAGCTGTAAAAGTTTTCATCGAAAAGCTTACCCAAATTAAGTTACACGTTGGTGAAATCCCAAACGCTTAAGTAAACGAATGAGGCTCACACGACCATTTTGACCAGCAAGCCACCCCTTCGGATAGAGTTACTGGAACACAGAGGATTTGGGAAAAAAATCCTTTGCTGTAACGTGGGGTCGCAAGATTATAGAGAAGTCGGTTACAAAAATCGAACCCTATTTCGGTATTTATCCTGTTTATTCTCACGGCAGGTGCGGCAAACGCAGATACTCTTCGCTTTGCATCTCCTGAAGCCGGGATAAACAGCGCTGATATTCGAATTTCAGCCGCGTGCCCTGATAAATCTCGGTCAGTGACGTCTCCGCCGCGACTACCAGCTTCACATGACGTTCATAGAACTCATCGACCAGCGCCAGGAAACGCCGCGCCTGATCTTCGGTTTTATAGATCATCACCGGCACGTCATACAGCAGCACGCTGTGAAAACGGCGCGACAGCGCAATATAGTCATGCTGACTGCGCCCTTCACCGCACAGGGTCTTGAAGTTAATCGCCAGCACGCCTTCGCTGACACCCAGTGTCGGCATCTGGCGGTGATTAATCTCCAGCACCGGCGCCGCTTCTGGCTGGCTGCCCGACAGCGCTTTAAACATCCGCGTCATTTCAGCGTGCGTTTCCGGGTTCAGCGGATAGTTCCACAAGTGTGCGGAGGTCAGCGTGCGCAACCGATAGTCGATACCGGCATCCACGTTCATCACATCACAGTGGCGTTTTATCTGCTCAATGGCTGGCAGGAAGCGTGCACGCTGCAGACCATTGCGATAGAGATCGTCGGGCGGAATGTTCGAGGTGGCCACCAGTGCGATACCGCGTTCAAACAGCGCTTCCATCAGCGTGCCCAGTAGCATCGCATCCGTGATATCAGAGACAAAAAACTCATCAAAACAGAGGATGTCCGTTTCGGCTTTAAATTTGTCCGCGATAATCAGCAAGGGATCGCTCTGACCCTGGAGCTGCGTCAGCTCTTCATGCACCCGCAACATAAAGCGGTGAAAGTGCAGGCGCAGTTTTCGGTCGCCAGGAATAGACTGAAAAAAGAGATCCATGACCCAGGTCTTACCGCGCCCGACACCGCCCCACATATAGAGTCCACGTACCGGTTGCGGCGTCTCGTTTTTCTCTTTGCCAATCAATTTTGACAGGCGACCCAGCAGGCCAGATGCGGCTGGCGCGGCAGATTGTTGCCGGGCAACCAGCGCCTGCTGCAGCGCGTCTAAACGGGTAATTGCTTCGCGTTGTACGTCATCGGGCCTGAATTCGCCCTGCGACAGCGCCTGCTCATAGCGTGCAAGCGGAGTTGAGGTTTGCATTGTTGTTTCAAAGTCCCTGAATGGTGTCTGATTCATACCACGGTTGCTGAAAAAAAGGCCGTTCTACACTAAGCCATGCTGCTCCAGAGTTCCACATCCATAAGATTAACGGGTATAGTGACTATTATTGAAATGGTGCAATGCCCTACGGAACAATGGAAATAACACGGGAGTCATTATGACCTGGGAATACGGGCTAATTGGTTTAGTGGTAGGTATTATTGTCGGCGCAGTCGCCATGCGTTTTGGCAACAAAAAGCTGCGTGAGCAGCGCAGCATGCAGTATGAGCTGGAAAAATCGAAAGCGGAGCTGGCTGATTATCGCGAAGAACTGACCAACCACTTCGCGCAGAGCGCGGAGCTGCTGGACAACATGGCGCGTGATTATCGTCAGCTCTATCAGCACATGGCAAAAGGCTCCAATGACCTGCTGCCAAATCTGCCTGGGCAGAAAAATCCGTTTGCGTATCAGTTGACTGAAGCTGAAGCGGATAACGATCAGGTCCCGGTGCAGATGCCGCGCGACTACTCTGAAGGCGCATCGGGTTTACTGCGTGGCGAGCGCCCTGCCCGCGACTAATCTTTTTGGGGCGCAGCCTGTCTGCGCCCACTGAATTTGCGAACCCTGACCGCAAACGACTGTCACATTGATTAATTCCTCCCACCTTTTGCAGCGAGAGCGTTGTAGCAATGAAAAAACAAGCACGCCTGTTTAGCGCATTAGCCCTGAGTATTGGGATGAGTCTTGCCGCCGCGCCAGACGCGATGGCAACGCTGCCAGCACAAATTGCGGGCCAGCCGCTGCCGAGTCTGGCGCCGATGCTGGAGAAAGTGTTACCCGCCGTGGTCAGTGTTCACGTGGAAGGCACCGATTCAGGTGCACAGGCTCAGGATATTCCTGAACCGCTTAAGCGCTTTTTCGGCCAGATGCCTGGCGGGAATAGCCAGCCTCAACCGTTTGAAGGTCTGGGGTCTGGCGTCATTATTGATGCCGCCAAAGGTTACGTACTGACCAACAATCATGTGGTCAACGGTGCTGATAAGATCAGCGTACAGCTTGGCGACGGCAGCGAATATGATGCCAAACTGATCGGCCATGATGAGCAGACCGATATCGCGCTGATTCAGATTCAGGGCGCGAAAAACCTTACGCAGGTGAAAGTTGCGGATTCTGATCAGCTGAAAGTGGGCGACTTCGCGGTGGCGATCGGTAACCCGTTTGGTCTGGGACAGACCGCCACGTCCGGGATTATCTCTGCGCTGGGCCGTAGCGGCCTGAACCTGGAAGGGCTGGAAAACTTTATTCAGACCGATGCTGCGATTAACCGCGGTAACTCAGGCGGTGCGCTGGTCAATCTTAACGGCGAGCTGATCGGTATCAATACCGCTATTCTCGCCTCCAGCGGCGGAAACATCGGTATCGGCTTCGCCATTCCCAGTGATATGGCTATGAACCTCGCGCAGCAGCTGATCAAGTTCGGTGAAGTGAAGCGTGGTCAGCTGGGTATTAAAGGCACTGAAATGACGGCCGATATGGCTAAGGCCTTTAATGTCGATGCGCAGCGCGGTGCCTTTGTTTCTGAAGTCTTACCGCAGTCTGCCGCACAGAAAGCGGGCGTGAAGTCAGGCGATATTATTACGTCCATCAACGATAAGCCGATTACCAGCTTCGCTGAGTTGCGCGTAAAAGTCGGCACCACACCGCCAGGCGAACAGGTCAAACTCGGCCTGCTGCGTGAAGGGAAACCGTTAACGGTTACCGTCACGCTGGAGCAGAGCGCCCAGACTACCGCGAGCGCACAGCTGATGTCCCCTGCGCTTCAGGGCGCAACCCTGAGTGATGGACAGACGAAAACCGGGGATAAAGGCGTGAAGGTCGATACCATCGAGAAAGGCACACCCGCTGAGCAGGTGGGTCTGCAGAAAGATGATGTGATTATCGGTGTTAACCGCAACCGGGTTCAGACCATTGCTGAAATGCGTAAAATACTGGAGGGTAAACCGCCGGTGCTGGCTCTGAATGTAGTGCGTGGCGATGAAAGTATCTATCTGTTGTTGAGATAAACCTCGCATTACGGCGGACACAAGCACGTGTGTGTCCGCCGCTCTCATGCTATTCTCCCCTGCGATCTCCCCTGGCGTGATTTAACACCATGTTTCTTAAACTCTTGCGTGCCGTGGTGCTGGGCCTGATTGTGGCGGGTATTTTGCTCGCAGCACTGCCTGCACTACGTATGGGCAGCGACGCCCTTTATAACCACGAAAATATTACCGACGAAACGCCCTTTAGCTTCAATCAAGGGGTGCGACGCGCCGTGCCTGCTGTCGTGAACGTTTACAATCGCAGCGCCCACACCAACAACAATCGTGGGATCACTACCCTGGGTTCAGGGGTGATCATGAATGTTAAAGGCTACATCCTTACCAACAAGCATGTTATCAACAATGCTGATCAGATCATCGTGGCGCTGCAGGATGGCCGCTTCTTTGAAGCGACGCTGGTGGGTTCCGATGGAATGACCGACCTGGCGGTTCTCAAGATTACGGCCTCCGGCCTGCCGGTTATCCCGATTAATCCAAACCGTCAGCCGCACATTGGTGATGTGGTGATGGCGATCGGCAATCCTTACAACCTCGGTCAGACGGTGACGCAGGGCATTATCAGCGCCACGGGCCGCGTAGGTCTGAGTTCGTCAGGCCGACAGAACTTCCTGCAGACCGATGCCTCAATCAACCAGGGTAACTCCGGCGGTGCGCTGATTAACTCGCTCGGCGAGCTGATGGGTATTAATACCCTGACCTTTGATAAGAGCAATGATGGTGAAACACCGGAAGGAATTGGTTTCGCCATTCCAACGGTCTTAGCCTCAAAAATCATGGATAAGCTGATTCGTGATGGTCGGGTCATCCGCGGCTATATCGGCATTACCGGGCGTGAGTTACCGCCGCTGCATGGACAGGGCAGCAATCTGGATCGGGTTCAGGGCATCATTGTCAGTGTGGTCACACCAGACGGGCCCGCAGATAAAGCCGGGATTCAGGCCAACGATGTGCTGCTCAGTGTAAACGGCAAGCCGGCCATTTCCGCACAGGAGACGATGGATCAGGTGGCAGAAATTCGCCCGGGTTCAGTGATTGAGGTGCAGGTGCTGCGCAACGATCAGAAACTGACGCTGCCGGTGACCATTCAGGAATTTCCGGACAATAGTAACTAGCTAAAACCGGAGCCAGGTCAGGGATGGCCCAGCTGATCGAAAAGAAGGCCGCCATCCATGGCGGTCGGCCTCGCCATCCTGGCTCGGACGCTTTGCTCTTCATCCGGGCCAACCCTTCCCCACTATTCCGTCACCGTTTGTGAATAACCGATTAGCAGCGATCCACCGGAAACGCGATCACGTCACTCAATGACTCCGCTTTCAACGCCAGCATGATCAGACGATCAACACCCAGCGCGACCCCCGAACAGGCTGGCATACCATGCGCCAGTGCATCCAGCAGATAAGTATCAATGGGATGTACAGGCAGGCCACGCGCCGCACGGCGACGGTTATCCTGCTCGAAGCGCTGACGCTGCTCACGGCTATCGGTCAGTTCACGAAAACCGTTCGCCAGCTCAATGCCCTTGTAATAGACCTCGAAGCGCTCAGCCACACGGTGATCTTCAGTACTGATCTCCGCCAGTGCTGCCTGGCTGGCCGGGAAATGATAAACGAAGCAGGGTTTATCCTGACCAATCTTCGGCTCCACGCCCAGCATAAACAGCAGCATCAGTAAGGTATCGCGATCTTCTTCTGCGCGCGCCAGCTCGCCTTCACCCAGCTTCTCAGCCGCTTCACGTAACTGCGCTTTATCCGCAGACAGCGGGTCCAGCTCCAGATGACGGATAAACGCCTGCTGATAAGAGAGCGACTCTGCGCTGTCACACTCCAGCACCTGCTGCATCAGATCGTCGACTTCATTCATCAGGCGGTACATGTCGTAATGCGGACGATACCACTCCAGCATGGTGAATTCGGGGTTGTGGTGACGTCCCGCCTCTTCATTGCGGAAGCTGCGCGCCATCTGGTAAATCGGGCCACTGCCTGCCGCCAGCAGGCGCTTCATATGATATTCCGGGCTGGTCATCAGCCAGAGATCGCGCCCCTGCGCCGCGCCAGGCCCGACAAAACGCGTCTGGAATGGCACCAGATGGATATCGGTAATCGTTGCCTGACTCATCGCCGGCGTATCCACTTCCAGCACGCCGCGATCGGCAAAGAAACGACGCACTTCAGCTAAAATAGCGGCGCGTTTTAACAAATTGGCGATGGATGCGCTTGGTTGCCAGCTTGCCGTTTCGCTCATGGTGATGACTCCTGATACAAATTAGGGTGGGAAGTCTACCTGCAATGCATGTGGCAAACAATCTCGCGCCTATGCTGCCAATAACAGCGTTTCAGCTTCTATACTTAAGCGGTTAAATCACAAAGGAATCCCACTATGTCTCCATGGAAAACAGTTGTTGCCAGCCTGAGTGCTTTTCTCTCAGTCGCCTGCAGTACCACGCCGCCAAAAAACGTCACGGTCATAGATAACTTCGACAGCCAGCGCTACCTTGGTCAGTGGTATGAGATTGCCCGCCTTAATCACCCTTTTGAGCGCGGCCTTGAACAGGTAACGGCAAACTACAGCCCACGTGATGATGGCGGTCTGAAAGTGATCAATCGTGGCTACAACGTTAAAAAGCAGCGCTGGCAGGAGAGCGTGGGCAAAGCCTATTTCACTGGTGAGCCACAGCGTGCATCCCTGAAGGTCTCTTTCTTTGGCCCCTTCTACGGCGGCTACAACGTTATCGCACTGGATCCCGATTATCGCTATGCGATGGTGTGCGGCCCGAATCGCCACTATCTCTGGATACTGTCACGCACACCGCAGCTGGAGCCGGGCGTCAAAGAGAAACTGGTTGAACAGGCACGTCAGAACGGTTTCCCGGTGGAAGAGTTAATCTGGGTAAAACAGAAATAGTGCAAAAGCTGGCAAGCCGGTACGAAAAGCATTTCGTACCGGTTGGAATAACAGGTTACTTCGTGCTGTTCTGAATCGCCTGGCCACCCGCTTCGACATCTTCACCGACGCCACGTGTTGTATTACACGCCGTCAGCAGAGAAGAGAGCACCAGTACAGAGAAGATTGCGGCAATACTTTTCTTTAACATAACAATGTCCTTTTTGATGGATGTAAAGTACAGCGCTTTAAGCATAGCCGGATTTACGGCAGTTGCTGCTGGCGCGACTCTAAAAAAGACAATCCGTTAGGTCATTTTGCCGCACGGGAAATGGCACCACCTAAGTGGGAGACGTCTTCGCCAAAACCGTGGAATGTGTTGCAGGCGCTTAACGCAGAAGAGACCAGCAACGCGAACGCGATTAATTTTGCCAGCTTGATCATTTTTTTCTCTCAGACAAGAAAAAGGCGCATCCGGAGATGCGCCTGCGAATCTTATTTCACGCGTGACACGTATTCGCCAGAGCGGGTGTCAACTTTGACCACTTCGCCCTCTTGCACGAACAATGGCACTTTCACCACGGCGCCGGTAGACAGCTTGGCTGGCTTGCCGCCAGTACCCGCAGTATCACCTTTCAGGCCGGGATCGGTTTCGATAACTTCAGCTTCGATAAAGTTCGGCGGCTGAACGGCGATCGGGCGACCGTTCCACAGCGTAACGATACACTCAGCGTTATCCTGCAGCCATTTCGCTGCATCGTTTACCGTTTTCTCTTCAACCTGGAACTGCTCAAAGCTTTCCGGGTGCATGAAGTGATAGAACTCACCGTCGTTGTACAGGTAGTTCAGGTTGGTATCTACAACGTCTGCGCCTTCGGCGGAGTCGGTAGATTTAAAAGTTTTCTCAACGCGAGAACCCGTCAGCAGGCGACGCATTTTAACGCGTGCGAATGCCTGACCTTTACCCGGTTTAACGAACTCACTGGATTCGATGGCATACGGCTCGCCTTCGAACATGATTTTAAGACCGGGACGGAAATCGTTGCTAGAATAAGTCGCCATGAAGGCCCTCTACGAAAATTGACACTGGTACTAAGCCAAAAAAATGGCACACATTGTAACCCTAAAAACACCTTCCAGAGAAGATTGGTTGCAGCAACTTGCGGATGTTGTCACCGAACCTGATGAATTACTGCGGATTTTAGCCCTGGATCAGCACACCGAGCTGGCTGAAGGTGCGGATGCGCGGCGTCTTTTCGCCTTACGGGTACCGCATGCGTTCATCCGCCGGATGAAAAAAGGCGATGCGCACGACCCACTGCTGCTTCAGGTACTGACCCGTCGCCAGGAATTCATCGATGCGCCAGGTTATAGCACCGATCCGCTCGATGAACAAAGCAACGTTGTGCCTGGATTGCTGCATAAATACCGAAACCGGGCATTATTGCTGGTAAAAGGCGGTTGTGCCGTTAACTGCCGCTACTGCTTCCGCCGTCATTTTCCCTATCAGGATAATCCCGGCAATAAGCGTAGCTGGCAGGCTGCACTGGACTATATCGCCGAACATCCCGAGCTGGATGAGATCATTTTTTCCGGCGGCGATCCTCTGATGGCCAAAGATCATGAGCTCGCCTGGCTGATCGCCGCGCTGGAACAGATCCCGCATCTCAAACGTCTGCGCATTCACAGCCGCTTACCGGTCGTTATACCGGCGCGTATTACCGAACAGCTCTGTCAGATGCTAAGCGATACCCGACTGCAGGTGATTATGGTGACGCATATTAACCATGCGCAGGAGATTGATGAGGCGCTGCGTGAGTCGATGATCAGGCTGAAGCGTGCCGGTGTGACCCTGCTGAATCAGAGCGTGCTGCTGCGTGGCATCAACGATAATGCCCAGACGCTGGCTACCCTGAGCAATGCGCTGTTTGATGCCGGTATTCTGCCCTACTATCTGCACGTGCTGGACAAAGTCCAGGGCGCCGCGCATTTCTTTGTCTCAGACGACGAGGCACGCCAGCTGGTTCGGTCCCTGTTGTCACAGGTCTCCGGCTATCTGGTGCCAAAGCTGGCGCGTGAAATCGGCGGTGAGCCGAGTAAAACACCGTTAGATTTGCAGTTACGTCAGGAATAAAAACGGCCAGCGCAAGGCTGGCCGGTTGAATACGGTAGGATGCCCGACTCACACTATGGGCACTTATAAACCTGGCCAGTCATTTTGCTGTCGAGTGGCGCGAACGCGGACAACAGATTCTGCGTCGGGCTGGTGGCACCATAAATCACGTTGCCGCCCATCTCGGCTGCACGATTGCGCAGATCATTGGCCGCACCACGCAGTGCGCTGGTTTCACCGCCTGCACCGCTCAGCCAGTTGCTCTGTGAGCCGGTGATATTGCCCAGAAGCTGACAGTTATTGCCAGGCTGCTGATCGGTAAACGTCACACGCTGCCCCGCTGAAGAGAGTTGCGTAGAGCTGCTGCAGCCCGCCAGCAATAACGCGCCAGCCGTCAGTCCGAGCAAGAGGTTAATCCGCATTGTAATCCCCATTTATTATCATCAGAGTCGGGTGGCAGCGTAGCAGAAAAAGATCTCTTTTTTCTGAACATTCATTGCCTTAATCCCGTTATATCATCTTCATATTTCATACTGTATTCAGGCCAGCAGAGTGGCGCGTCTCGGTAACTTACGATAATAAGTCCATCCGGCGAGGCGGCAGCAGTCAGCGTGCAGACAGCGGAAGATATCAAGAGGAAAGACGAACGATTGCGACACTACTTATACTATTTTCCTGCCCAAAAGAAAAACCCCCGACCGTTTCCGATCGGGGGTTCTGTGATGACTTAAGCAGTCAACGGCAATTACATCATGCCGCCCATACCGCCCATGCCACCCATACCGCCAGCGCCGCCGCCTAAATCAGGTGCGTCGCCTTTAGGCAGGTCAGTGACCATACATTCGGTGGTGATCATCAGACCTGCAACTGAGGCCGCGTACTGCAGAGCAGAACGGGTCACTTTGGTTGGGTCCAGGATACCGAAGTCGATCATGTTGCCATACTCTTCAGTCTGCGCGTTGTAACCGTAGTTACCGTCGCCCGCTTTCACGTTGTTAGCAACAACAGATGGCTCTTCACCGGCGTTAGACACGATCTGACGCAGTGGAGATTCCATCGCGCGCAGCGCAACTTTGATACCGACGTTCTGATCTTCGTTCTGACCACGCAGATCCGCCAGCTGTGCTGCAACGCGAACCAGCGCCACACCACCACCTGCAACCACGCCTTCTTCTACAGCAGCACGGGTTGCGTGCAGCGCATCTTCAACGCGGGCTTTCTTCTCTTTCATTTCAACTTCAGTTGCTGCGCCTACTTTCAGAACGGCTACGCCGCCTGCCAGTTTCGCTACGCGCTCCTGCAGTTTTTCTTTGTCGTAGTCAGAGGTTGCTTCTTCGATCTGCTGACGAATCTGGGTGACACGGCCCTGGATTGTCGCTTCTTCACCCACACCGTCGATGATGGTGGTGGTGTCTTTGTTGATCACAACGCGTTTAGCCTGGCCCAGATCTTCCAGAGCCGCTTTTTCCAGCTCCATACCGATTTCTTCAGAGATCACGGTACCACCGGTCAGAATAGCGATATCCTGCAGCATCGCTTTACGACGGTCGCCGAAGCCTGGTGCTTTCACAGCAGCCACTTTCACGATGCCACGCATGGTGTTAACCACCAGCGTTGCCAGCGCTTCGCCTTCAACATCTTCCGCGATGATCAGCAGTGGTTTGCCTGCTTTCGCAACGGCTTCCAGCACTGGCAGCATTTCACGGATGTTAGAAATTTTCTTGTCAGCCAGCAGGATGAACGGAGATTCCAGTTCAATCGCACCGGTTTCTGGCTTGTTGATGAAGTAAGGAGAGAGGTAGCCGCGATCAAACTGCATACCTTCAACCACATCCAGCTCATCCTGCAGGCCGGTGCCTTCTTCAACGGTGATCACGCCTTCTTTACCGACTTTTTCCATCGCCTGAGCAATCAGCTGGCCTACAGTTTCATCGGAGTTAGCAGAGATCGTACCCACCTGCGCAATGGCTTTAGAGTCTGAGCAAGGCACAGACAGCGCTTTCAGTTTCTCAACTGCAGCGATAACCGCCTGGTCGATACCGCGCTTCAGATCCATCGGGTTCATACCCGCTGCGACCGCTTTCAGGCCTTCGGTGATGATAGACTGAGCCAGTACGGTTGCAGTGGTGGTGCCGTCGCCTGCAGCGTCGTTCGCTTTAGAGGCCACTTCTTTCACCATCTGCGCGCCCATGTTCTCGAACTTGTCTTCCAGCTCGATTTCACGTGCCACAGAAACACCATCTTTAGTGATGGTCGGTGCACCAAAAGATTTATCCAGAACCACGTTACGGCCTTTCGGGCCCAGGGTAACTTTTACTGCATCTGCCAGTACGTTCACGCCACGCAGCATTTTTACGCGTGCGTCATTACCGAATTTTACGTCTTTAGCTGCCATCTTTAAATATCCCTTAAATTCGTTTCGTTCAGTGAATTACGCGTAAAAATTACGCTTCAACAACGGCCAGAATGTCGCTCTCAGAGATGATAAGCACCTCTTCGTTGTCGATTTTCTCGGTTTTAGCACCGTAACCTTCATTGAAGATCACGACGTCACCAACCTTCACGTCCAGCGGCTTAACGTCGCCACTCTCAAGGATGCGACCATTGCCGACAGCCAGAACTTCACCACGGGTGGATTTACCGGCTGCTGAACCGGTCAGCACGATGCCGCCAGCTGATTTAGCTTCAACTTCTTTACGCTTGACGATGACGCGATCGTGCAATGGACGAATTTTCATTTGATAGCTCTCCTTTGAGAAGTCCAATCATTCAGTTTTGGGGTTGAACACCGGGCTGCATGGCTTCCGGCCTCGTGACCAGAGAGATAGGGCCGCCACCACCCACTTTCAAGGGGGCGGACAACAAATTTTTTTATCCGGATGTGATAAGTGGTGACTTTTTAAACAGATGATGGGGTAAATAAAAAACGCAACCCGGAGGTTGCGCTTTCAGAGGCTTAAACTGCGGTTAACGATCCTTGTGATCGTCATGGTGCTCAAGGCGATCGCTATTTTTACGCTCGAACTCGCCATCCATGGTATAGCCGCTGTCAGGGCCAGCACCCGGTCCGCGCCAGACGCGCAGATGGGGCATCAGTTTCAGCGTCAGATGCTTCTGCACCGGTGGCAGCAACAGCAACAGACCCAGCAGATCAGTGAAGAAGCCAGGCAACAGCAGCAGGAAGCCCGCGATGATCAGTGACACGCTTTTTATCATCTCACTGGCCGGGCTTTCATTACGCGCCAGCTTCTCCTGCATCAGCATAAAGTTCTTCATGCCCTGATTTTTGACCAGCGACACCCCGATGCACGAGGTGAACACCACCAGAAGCATGGTAAGCAGCACGCCCATGACGTGTGCCACCTGAATGAAGAGTGAAATCTCTATCCAGGCCAGAATAAAAAAGACTAATAACGGTATCCAGCGCACCGTACTCTCCTGTAAGTAGGGGCTGAACGGCAGCGTGCCGGTCAGCAGAAAGCATTCATCCTGAGGATGATAAGAAAAGAGATGGGCACCCGCGCCGCCATTTTCAACCGATCGTATCAAATTTATCCTGCGGGGTTAATTTTGTAACCAACTTCACATATCGTTAACCAGACTGCAGCATTAAGTGATCTGCATGCGTGCTTTTCTTAAGCATCAGAATATGATCGCACACGCCCCTTTGAAGACGGATAATATGTCGGCACGGGCACACCACGACAAAATAAACACATCCTTTGTGATGGTTAGCGGCAACAATAAGAAGGTTATCATGGCGAACAACATTCGTATCGAAGAAGACCTGTTAGGCATGCGCGAAGTTCCGGCGGATGCCTACTATGGCGTTCATACTCTGCGTGCGATTGAGAACTTTTATATCAGCAACAGCAAAATCAGTGACATTCCTGAATTTGTCCGTGGCATGGTGATGGTCAAAAAAGCAGCGGCGATGGCCAATAAAGAGCTGCAGACTATTCCGCGCAACATTGCCGATACCATCATTAAAGCCTGCGACGAAGTGCTGAACAACGGCCGCTGTATGGACCAGTTCCCTGTTGATGTCTATCAGGGCGGTGCCGGAACCTCGGTCAACATGAACACCAATGAGGTGCTGGCGAACATCGGCCTGGAGCTGATGGGCCACCAGAAAGGGGAATATCAGTACCTCAACCCCAACGATCATGTGAACAAATGCCAGTCTACCAACGACGCCTATCCAACCGGTTTCCGCATCGCGGTCTACAGCTCGCTGCTGAAACTGCTTGATGGCATCAGCCAGCTGGCCGAAGGCTTCCAGCACAAAGCTGATGAATTCCAGACCATCCTGAAAATGGGCCGCACCCAGCTACAGGATGCCGTGCCGATGACTCTCGGTCAGGAGTTTCACGCGTTCAGCGTACTGCTGAACGAAGAAACCAAAAGTATTCTGCGCACCGCTGAACTGCTGCTGGAAGTGAACCTGGGCGCGACTGCCATCGGTACCCGTCTCAATACGCCGGATGGCTATCAGCATCTGGCTGTACAGCGTCTGGCGGAAGTCAGCAACCTGCCAGTAGTACCGGCGGAAGATCTGATTGAAGCCACCTCTGACTGCGGCGCTTATGTGATGGTCCATTCGTCACTCAAACGTCTGGCCGTGAAGCTCTCCAAAATCTGTAACGACCTGCGCCTGCTCTCATCCGGTCCGCGCGCGGGTCTGAACGAAATCAACCTGCCAGAGCTGCAGGCGGGCTCCTCCATCATGCCAGCCAAGGTCAATCCGGTGGTGCCGGAAGTGGTAAACCAGGTTTGCTTTAAAGTGATTGGCAATGACATCACCGTCACGATGGCCTCTGAAGCGGGTCAGTTACAGCTCAACGTGATGGAGCCTGTCATTGGCCAGGCGCTGTTTGAGTCAATCAGCATCCTGACTAACGCCTGCTACAACCTGCTGGAGAAGTGCGTCAACGGCATTACCGCCAACCGCGCAGTGTGCGAAGCCTATGTCTTTAACTCGATTGGTATCGTCACTTACCTCAACCCTTACATCGGCCACCACAACGGCGACATCGTCGGCAAAATCTGTGCGGAAACCGGTAAAAGCGTGCGAGAGGTCGTGCTGGAGCGTGGTCTGCTGACGGAAAGTGAGCTGGACGATATCTTCTCGGTACAGAACCTGATGTACCCGGTTTATAAAGCCAAACGTTATACCGATGAAAACGAACAGTAAGGCTTAACCGACGCTGGTTAACCAAAGGCACACCGCGATCAACACGGTGTGCCTTTTTTTTTGGTACACAGCACACCCCGGTTTTACCGATTTAATGTTCAGGAGTGATTCATGTTTGTGGTTGAGCTGATTATCGTCTTGATGGCGATCTGGTTGGGCGCACGTCTTGGCGGCATTGGCATTGGCTTTGCTGGCGGGATGGGCGTGTTGATCCTGACGCTGGGATTTGGCATGGCACCCGGCGCTATCCCGTTCGATGTGATTGAAATCATCATGGCGGTGATCGCGGCTATCGCTGCGATGCAGGTGGCGGGCGGCATGGATTATCTCGTCAGCCTGGCTGAACGCCTGCTGCGGCGTCATCCTCGCCATGTCACGCTGCTGGCCCCGCTGGTCACCTACCTGATGACGCTACTGGCCGGTACGGGTCATACCGCGTTCTCGACGCTGCCAGTGATTGCGGAAGTGGCGAAGGAGCAAGGCGTACGCCCTTCCCGGCCGCTGTCGATTGCGGTAGTGGCTTCACAAATAGCGATTACTGCGTCACCGATTTCAGCCGCCGTGGTCTTCTTCGCCACACTGCTTGAACCGCGCGGTATCGGCTATATCACCCTGCTGGCGATTGCCATCCCCTCAACCATGGTGGGTCTCTTCCTGGCCGCGCTGGTGACTAACTTCTTAGGCCGTGAGCTGAAAGATGATGAGGTTTATCAGGCCCGCCTCGCCAAAGGCGAAGTCACGCTGCGCGGCGCCAGCCGTTACCAGGCAAAACCGGGCGCGAAAAAATCGGTGCTGCTGTTTCTGACGGGCATTGTGGCTGTGGTGCTCTATGCCACCGCAACCAGCGCCAGCGTCGGGTTAATCGTCAATCCACCGCTGCCGCGCAATGAAGCGATTGTGGTGTTTATGCTGACCATCGCCACACTGATCAGCCTGACCTGCAAACTCGATACCAGTGAGATCCTCAGCGCCAGCACCTTTAAATCCGGCATGAGCGCCTGTATCTGCGTAATGGGCGTCGCCTGGCTGGGTGACACCTTTGTAAAAGCGCATCTGGCCGAGATTCAGATGCTGGCAGGAGATACGCTAAAAACCTATCCATGGATGCTGGCACTGGTGCTCTTCTTCGCTTCGATGCTGCTCTATTCGCAGGCCGCCACCACCAAAGCCCTGATGCCCGCCGCGCTGCTGCTGGGCGTGACGCCGCTGACGGCCATCGCCTCCTTCGCCGCCGTTTCGGCGCTGTTTGTGCTGCCGACCTACCCGACCCTGCTGGCCGCCGTTGAGATGGATGACACGGGCTCAACCCGGATTGGCAAGTTTGTCTTTAACCATGCCTTTATCATTCCAGGGGTAATTGCCATTGCGCTGTCGGTGCTCTCTGGCTTCGTCTTCGGTGGGTTGTTGTTATAGCCCGCTCATCGTGTTACGGATGGAGCGTGCTATCATCGCCGCTCTTTTAAACAGGAGTCTCAGGATGAATGCTGTCGTTATCCTCTGCACTGCGCCTGATCAGGCCACGGCAGACCATCTTGCCGCCTTAGCGCTGGAGGCCAGACTGGCAGCCTGCGTGACACTGCTGCCGGGTGCCACATCCTGGTATCTCTGGCAGGGCAAAATGGAGAAGAGCAGCGAAATCCAGATGCTGCTGAAGTGCGACAGCGATCATCAGCAGGCGCTGTGTGAATTGCTTAAAGAAGCACACCCTTACGATGTCCCCGAATTGCTGGCGCTGCCGGTTCAACATGGAGATAGTGAATACTTGTCATGGCTGCACGCATCTCTCGCTTAATTACGCTTCTGCTGACGCTGTTTATCTGTCTGCAGGCGCACGCATCCCTCTTTTCTAATCCGGCGACCAGCCGCTTTGTGCCCGTTGATCAGGCGTTTACGTTTGACTTCGACCAGCAGGGCGCTCAGCTTAATCTGCACTGGAAAGTGAAATCGGGCTATTACCTCTATCGCCAGCAAATCCACATCACGCCGCAGAACGCGACCCTCGCGCCGCTGACGCTACCGGCTGGTCAGCCGCATGAGGATGAATTCTTTGGCAAAAGTGAGATCTATCCGCAGGACCTGACGCTGCCTGTGATACTGCAACAGGCGGGCACCAGTGCCACACTCAGCGTGACATATCAGGGTTGTGCCGCCGCCGGGTTCTGTTACCCCCCCGAGACGCGCAGCGTACCGGTGAGTGCGGTAGCAGCCAGCAGCGCACCTGCGCCGGTCAGTGCACAGCCCACGCCCTCTAATCCGCTGCCCTTTTCCCCGCTCTGGGCGCTGCTGATCGGCATCGGCGTGGCATTTACGCCCTGTGTGCTGCCGATGTATCCGCTGATCTCCGGCATTATCCTGGGCGGAAATCGCCACTATTCGCTGGGCCGGCTATTTGCGCTGGCGATGGTTTATGTTCAGGGAATGGCGCTGACCTATACGCTGCTGGGCCTGGTGGTCGCGGCCGCGGGCCTGCGCTTCCAGGCCGCGTTGCAGCACCCATATGTGCTGTTGACGCTCTCCGTGCTGTTTATCGTGCTGGCCCTGTCGATGTTCGGCCTGTTTACGCTGCAACTGCCCTCGAGCCTGCAAACCCGTCTGACACTGTGGAGCAATCGTCAGCAGGGGGGATCGCTGCCCGGCGTCTTTCTGATGGGCGCGCTGGCCGGCTTGATCTGCTCGCCCTGCACCACTGCCCCGCTTAGCGCTATTTTGCTTTATATCGCGCAGAGCGGAAATCTTTGGGCCGGTGCCGGGACGCTGTGGCTCTACGCGGTCGGCATGGGATTACCGCTGATCGCTGTAACCCTGTCTGGAAATCGACTGCTGCCGAAAAGCGGTCCGTGGATGCAAACCGTCAAAGAGGGCTTTGGTTTTGTCATCCTGGCGTTGCCAGTCTTCCTGCTGGAACGGGTACTGGGCGACGTGTGGGGATTGCGACTCTGGAGTCTGCTTGGCGTGGCGTTCTTTGGCTGGGCGTTCAGCGTCAGCCTGCGTGCCAGCAGCGGTAAGTGGCGCGTGGTGCAGATTGTCATGCTGGCTGCGGCGTTAATCAGCGCACGTCCGTTACAGGACTGGGCATTTGGCGGTCAGGCGGTACAGCATGCTGTGGCACCGCTGCCGTTCCAGTCCCTCCAGACGCCGCAACAACTCGATAGCGCGCTGCAGCAGGCACATGGTCGCATCACTATGGTCGATCTCTACGCAGACTGGTGCGTCGCCTGCAAGGAGTTTGAAAAATATACCTTTAGTGATAGCGCCGTGCGCGATAGCCTGAGCAAGGTAAAGCTACTACAGGCTAACGTCACAGCCAACAGCGCCAGCGACAACGCGCTGTTGCAGCACCTTAGGGTGCTGGGCTTACCGACCATTTTGTTCTTTGATGCGCAGGGCCGTGAAATCCCCGACTCGCGCATCACCGGGTTTCTCAATGCCGCCGATTTCCAGGCGCATTTGCAGAAACTTACCCCATAAACAACACTGGACAGGTCATTGCCCGGCGAAATTGCCGGGCCTGCATACCAGAGGAGAGTCACTTGCAGCGTGAACAGATACTCGAGCATGCATTGAATGTGCTTGAACAGAACGGCCTCGCCGCCACCCTCTCATTGGAAACCCTGGCGGGAGAGACTGAATTAACGCTTGATCGGCTTCAGCAGTTCTGGCCCGATCGCGACGCGCTGCTTTATGATGCGCTCCGCTATCACGGCCAGCAGATTGAAACCTGGCGCCGTCAGATTCTGCTGGATGAATCTCTGTCGCCGGATCAGAAACTGATGGCACGCTATGAAGTCCTGAGTGAGCAGGTCAGCAAAGGCCGTTTCCCGGGCTGCCTGTTTATCGCCGCCTGTAGCTTCTACCCTCAGCCCGATCAGCCCATCCATCAACTGGCCGAGCAGCAAAAACGCGGCTCATGGCAGTTCACCCATGACATTCTGGTGCAACAGGAGCTGGATAACCCAGGTATGGTGGCCGATCAGATGGAACTGATCCTTGAAGGTTGTCTGAGCAGGCTACTGGTGAAGCGTAATGTGCAGGATGTCGCCACCGCTCAGCGGCTGGCGGAGGATGTCTACAGCATCGCGCTGTGCCGCAAAAATGGCGCGCTGGCCTGAGGTTTTACCCGCTTTGACTGAAATTCAGGCAATCAGTCACGTTTCCTGGGGTTTTTTAGTGAAAGCCGTTGACGACCCGCGGCCTTTACGGTTTAATGCGCCCCGTTGCCCGAATAGCTCAGTCGGTAGAGCAGGGGATTGAAAATCCCCGTGTCCCTGGTTCGATTCCGGGTTCGGGCACCACAATTTAAAGAAACCCGCCTCTGGCGGGTTTTTTGCGTGCTGAGGCGAACCCGTTATCGAAGGTTCGATATACTCGCCACATCCTGTGGCTCGCCCTCCGGGTCGCGCAGGCGCGCGAGGCAAAAATGCTCCCGGCATTTTTGTCCGGGTTCGGGCACCACAATTTAAAGAAACCCGCCTCTGGCGGGTTTTTTGCGTGCTGAGGCGAACCCGTTATCGAAGGTTCGATATACTCGCCACATCCTGTGGCTCGCCCTCCGGGTCGCGCAGGCGCGCGAGGCAAAAATGCTCCCGGCATTTTTGTCCGGGTTCGGGCACCAAAATTTAAAGAAACCCGCCTCTGGCGGTTTTTTTGCGTTCTGGAGCGCCAGATTCTACACCTCAGCAATACTTTTTTATGCCACTCATCTTCGCTAAAGCCGATCCGCATTTCGTGCCTGACTCCGTTTGATGGTCAGTGATCTCTGGTGGTGGGTCAGATCGCCCGCCATATTTCTTTGGGTAAACGGATGAATTAACGAGTTTCTCCCGCGCTTACTCTTTAGCGGTCTGTTTAATTGCCGCATAGCGGGCTATCAATTGTTTCAGGTGCATCTCCAGTTGAACTCTGGCTGTGACAGGCAAGGGTAAACCGGCAGGATTTGCGGACAACTCGCGCAGTTGCTCCTCAGCCGGTATGGATCGATTAAATGACTGCATTGAGGAAAAGACCACTGACTTCAGCTCACTCACCGTCATATATTTTCCCTTCTTCTCATCCAGCCCGTTTAGCCTGTCACTCAATTTCTGTAGCGCTGTCATCCCCTCATGCCAGCCATTCAGGCGGTCTGTCGGTAGTGCTGCAGCGTTAAGCTGTTGCTGCCAGTGCAATGCCATAGATGTTGCCTGCTCTGGCCACAGTACCCTGGCCTGCTCAATCAACATCCGGCTATAGTCAATATTCCAGTCAGCAGGTAATTCATCCAGCCGGGCAAGCTGCTGCTGCGTCTGAGTGAGGAGTTCCTCGGGTAGTGGAGACTGCTGGCGTAATTGCGCCAGTTTGTCAGGCGCAAGAACTGCAGGTAATGGTGCCAGCGAGGCGGCAAGCTGAACCCTCAGCGGGGAAGGCCGTTGAATAAGGTGCCAGCTCCACAATGCGGCAGCGCTTATCAGCAGCATGGTACACATCCCGGCCGTAAAGGATTTCCACTGTTTCACCGGCGTGGGCACTGTCGCCAGCACATCCACATTCGGCTGCGGTTCCGGCTGCGCAACGTACACCCATTTCACTGTGCCGCCTGGCGTCTGGATATCTTCAGGCGAACCATCCGTATGCTCTCTGGTGGATGCGGCAGCCGCATTCGTCACGGAAGCTGGCGACACAATACCAGACTGATTTTTTAACCCTGAACAGGTTGTATCATCACTGTTTTCCAGCCGGACAGCACTGTTGTGCAGCAGTGTTCGCAGGGTATCAAGCTGGCTCAGATGCTTAAGCTCCAGACGCTGTAATACTTCTCCCAGCCGGGTAAGTTTTTGCTCTGCATGATAAAGCTGGCTGAGGTCGCTGTAATTCAGCGGGATCATACGCATCAGTTGATGCAGACGCTGACTCAGACTGCTGAGAATTTCCATACGAGCATGGACAGGCTGAGGCCATAGCGCACCCCACTGGTGACTTATCAGGGCTTCCAGTATCGCCAGCCCTTCATTGAGACCGAATAATCCGGTTAGCTGCGTGCGGGCCAGCGTATACCAGGCCACTGTCTGTAGCTCCACTCCATTTTGTTCAAACAGCGAGAGGCAGAGTTTTTCGACATAATGCCAGTTAACATCAGGACGCGCCGGATGTGTCAGCTTACTCAGTTCATCGCGAAGGGCGGCGTAATCCGATAGCGTACGCGGATCGCCACCGGTTTTAATTTTACGTTGGGTGATGTCATTCATGACAGGTTGTCCATTTGACGGATCTGAAACAGTGGAAGAGGGTTTGTATAGGGAGTTGCGGATTCGCTTTCAGATTGTGTGATTCTGCAGAAATAGTGGTACTGACCGCTACGGCAGGAGCGCCAGAATCAGATTAAAAAACGTGCTTTCATCGAAATGCTGTACAGGCAGAGATAAAGCATCTGGCGACATAAAAGACCAGCCACCCGAATTACCTGACCGCATGCACAAACGCCCCAGGAACGTTATGCCGCCTGCTGCATGGAGCGTCACCTCCACACATCCGGTCACGCCCTGACCGTAAAGAAATAGCGGCATAAACTTTACGATCCTGTCGTCGTGACGCAGAACGATAGCAGAAATATCAAAAACCCCACTCTCCACCAGCAGGTCCGTCACGGATGTACTGAGCGTCTCTACCTTCAGTCCGGTATCCACCAGCCACACGTCGATCTGCTCCTGAAGCTGCGTCATTCGCAGGCGAAACTCCGCGATATCGGCCTGCGTTTTGCTGGTAAACGAGACAGGCGCGGGTTGTCTGGCCCGTAGTTTTTTGAGGAACTGCGATTTTACTGTCATGGTGTTGCCTGACCTTACATACGGGTTGCTGTGTCGAGATACTGCTGCTGTTTAAGATGGCGCAGGAGAACACGCCCTTCGGGCATAAACTCCGTGCCATATCGCACCAGTCCAACCCCTTTAAGTTCAGCGTCAATGGCATAGCGCAGTTCGCCGGGAATATTCTGCTGCTGAAGAACAACATCTATCTTTTTCAATCGGGGTTCATATTTGAGCAGCACGGCCGACAGCGTGCCCATCAGCTCATGGGCCGTTCCCGGCATCCCCTGCAGAATTCTGGTCATATCGGGCAGGCCGTAATCCGGCAGATGTGCAAGCGTGCCGGCACGGCAGTTAAGGATGCGCTGCATATTATCGAGTACTGACAGGATGAGCTGATTTTCCTCACTGACCTGGTTGAGACCAAGGCCACCGGTGAAATGGCCGGTGAGCATTTCATACAGCGAAGGTGTGTTATGTCCCTGGGTCATCAGCGGTCCTTGAACGGCAGTAGTGTCAGATGATTGTTACCCGCTTCAAGAATGCGCGGCTTATCGGGATCGAGGTCTTCACGCTGTAACACCCGCTTCCAGGTGTTGTTGTCAGTATCCGGGTGGCGGAACAATCCCACCACCGCCACAAACTGCGCGTCGGCCTCCATCGGCATATTCAGGCTGACATCACCGCCCGGCTTCACCACCACATCACGGCTGGCAAGCAGGTCGGCTTGCAGAATGGCCTCTCCCTCTTTCAGCAGCTGTTGGTAGACCGTTTTGTCAAAGTTATTGCGGTCTTTCAGCTGGTAAACCCGGACCACCACCGGTTCAGACAGCGAGTTACTTTCCCGTGAATCGGTGTTCAGCGCTTCACGTGCGGTGAAATCCAGATGCAGCACATTAATCTTTTTATAAAACAGAGCGTTAAATGCCGATTTGGTGCCCTCAGTGATGCCCTGCGTTACCCCGCAGCCCGTCAGACTGCATGCCAGCAGTGCAGGTAGCCAGCACGCGGGATTAATCAAATGTGTACGTAACATGTCGGTTTCCTTGTTGTGGTGTAGCGGGCTGCAGGCCGGTGTAATAGCCCAGTTCCGTGGTAAAAGTCTGCGGGATGTCGTCCGGCAGATTATCTCTCTCCACACCCAGTACGCCGTTCATACCCAACCAGAAAGGACCGTCGCCGAGCGGTGGAGCGGCCAGCAGATGAGTCCGGGTGGTCAGGGTGATTTTTGCCTTAAAACGCCAGCCAAGATAAACGCGCAGCATCACCAGAAAATCCTGATACAGCAGGCCATCCGGCTTCCAGCTTTGCGACTCCTGCTCATTATCTGTGGACAGAGCAATCAGCAACTGGCTGTTGGCATCCATCGCCTCTTCGCCAAGCGGCGTGTTACCGTCCAGCAGAAAATCGTTATCACCGTAAAACCCCAGAGGCTGACTGACCTCCACAGGCCGAAGACAGTAAGGACTGACCTGCACAGTGGTATCCGGGGCCAGCAAAGTCACCAGTCCCTGCATCCCCTCCTGGGTTTTACCGGGCTGTTGCAGCACACCCAGCAGCGCCAGAAAGCGGGAGACGGGTGTGGCAATATGGTTAGCGGTGCCGGGAATACCCAGCCCCACCAGACCCAGAAGCGACTGCGAAATGGTGTCGGTCCCGCCGGGCTCAAATGTGGCCGGGTAAGAATATTTACGCCAGATGCGGTAAAACTGCGTCAGGATGCGGTGGCTGAAGATATCCAGAAACCCCTGCAGCGCTTCATGCCCTTCACGGCGCTGAGTGATGTCATCAAGATAGGTGGTCGGCAAGGGGGAATCGACACCATACATCCCCATAAAGGTTGTTCGGATGAGCGGAGGCCTGCTGTCATCAGCCTCGTCATAGTCGACAGCTTTCAGTTCACTGACCGGAAACCCCATTCCCGGATGCGGTGCAAATCGCACCGGGTCATCCGCCGGATGATTGGTTGAGCCCATTAGCGGCCCGCCGGGATTACGCTTCTCCAGCAGCTGACATAAACGGTAAAAGTTAATGCGGTGAAGATCAGCTTCCAGTCGCGGGCTCAGCCGGGAATGCGGCGGTTGTGCTTTTCTTCCCATTGCAGGCGTTCTCCGGTCGGTTGCAGGATAATAATCAGGCGGTTAAACAGGTAGATATCGGTGTAGAGCGCGAAGAAGCGACTCAGCATCTCGCCAAATAAACAGATGCGCGACCTGTTGCTGGAAGTGCTGGGGAGAGACCATCACGCCTCTTCCCCATAACGGCTGTTCCGTTCTCATTGGCTTCCTGCCTTAGCTTACGATTTTGCCTTCGGCATCCGGGAAACCAGTGACAGGTTGACGTCCATCCCTTCCACCTGAAAATGCGGCACCGCATACAGCTTCACGCGGAAGAAGCCCGGGTTATCCTCAATGTCTTCCACCACCACTTTCGCATCGCGCAGCGGGTGTGAGGCCTGCAGCTCGTCGCCCGGATCGGTCATCTCCGTGACCAGACTGCGAACCCAGGTATTGAGCTCCAGCTCCAGCAGCCGGCGGTCTTTGGTGGTGCCGATGTTTTCGCGCTGGATCAGCTTCAGGTAGTGGGCAATACGCGACAGCAGGAAGATGTACGGCAGACGGGCATTGATGCGGCTGTTGGCCGTCGCATCGGCGGTGTCATACAGGGCAGGCTTCTGCGTGGAGTTTGCCGAGAAGAAGCAGGAGTAATCGCGGTTCTTATAGTAAGAGAGCGGAATGAAGCCCAGGTTTGCGAACTCAAATTCGCGGGTTTCCGGGATCATCACCTCTGACGGGATCTTCACCTGATTACCCGTACCCAGATCGTACAGATGAATCGGCAGGTCCTGAACGGCGCCCCCGGCCTGCGGGCCACGGATCTGCACACACCAGCCGTTGCTGATGAAGCTGCGCACCATGTTGGACGCAAAGGCAAACGCGGCGCTGGTCCACAGGTATTTGTCGTGATCCGGGCCTTTCACTTCCTCCACGTAGCTGAAGCTGCGCACCGGCACGGTGTCCGGGCCGTACGGCAGCCGGCCCAGCACGCGCGGCATCACCAGACCGATGTAGCGGGCATCGTCCGTCTCGCGGAACGATTTCCACTTGATGTATTCGGCGCGGTCAAAGTAGTTGCCGATGTCCCTGATGGCCGCCACCTCCTCCATGCTCTCTTTCAGGAAGAATTTCGGGCCGGCAGAGCCGATAAACGGCATGTGCGCGGCGGCAGACACTTTGGAAATACTGCGCAGCAGGGCGACATCCTGCGCAGACGCATCAAATTCGTAAGCGGAAATCAGCGCGGCAACCGGCTCCCCGCCCGGCGTGTCATACTCATCGATATAGGTGTGTTTATAGAGGCCGCTCTGGATGATTTCCGGGCTGTCTTCGAAGTCCTGACGCAGGTCTTCTTTGGACATATCCAGCAGCTCAATCTTCACGTTCTGGCGGAAATCGGTTTTGTCGACAAGGGATTTGACGCCGCGCCACAGGCTCTCTGTTGCCTGAAAGGCCTCATGGTGCATGACGGCGTCAAGCTGGCGGCTAATCTGCCAGTCCAGCTCCGCGATATGGTGGTCAATCAGGTGTTTGTCGAGTTTTTCAACCTTTGAGCCCGCCCTGGTCAGGCACTCCAGAAAAACCTGCATGCCCGCCGTCAGCCGCTCGTCCGCCGTGGCCTCCGACATCGCCTGCGCGTCCTGCCAGGTGTCCAGCGCACTCAGCGCGGCGACCGGCGTCAGATTGATTTTTTCAAACAGCGAGGCATAAATCCCGCCGGCTGCAGGACGTTCCTGCACCACACCTTCGCCAGCCGCGGCACTGCCGTTTTGTACAGACATCAGCATCTTCCTTATTAATCCGTTAAATCGTTATGGCTGTTCAGGGGCCAGGGCTGAAAGTTCGGCTCTGAGCTCTGCGCTTAGCGTCGGGTCGAGCAGGATGTTTTCCAGTGCTTTGCGGAACGTCTGGTTGTCCAGCAGGTTCGCCTTTAAATCACGCAGTAAACTTCGCATGGAAAGCATGGCTTTCAGCTGGGGAATCTGGCGGGAGACCTGCTCCGGGGTGAAATCCTTCATGCTACGGAAGGTCAGGCTGATGTTGTCTTCGCTGCCGTCACCGGCCAGCGTGTTTTTAACCGTCAGGTTTACTTTCGGGGAATATTCAGAAAGCACGGCGTCAAAGTTATTTTTATTCAGGTTAATTTTTTTGCGCTCGGACAGGGGCGCAGACGCCTGACCGTTACTGAAGTCGCCCGCCACCAGTAATTTCAGCGGGAGCTCGGTTTTTTTGCCTGCGCCTCCCGTGTGCAAATCAAGTTTTAAATTAATGCGCGCTTTGGGTATTTCGGACTGAAAGGAAGAGTCAGACATGGTTGTCCCTGTTCTATGAATTGACAGAAGCGGTCAGTGCCAGTGAGAAATAAACGGAAAAGTAAGACCCGGCCAGAACAGCTTCACGTTTCACGTCATCCGACGTAAATCAGAAATCCGGAATTAAAAGCGGGCGTATTCCCTTCACCAGCATGTCGACACGGTATTTCTGAGTCATTTGTCTGAAATGAAAAAATTCAGATAAAACCCAGTAGGCGGAGTGTAGGAACGTTGAATGCCTGAGCGTAAACGGAAAGATGTAACAGAATATTACCGATGCTGATTTTAACAAGCCCGAATCATCATGATGATTTATAAGAATTTTCCTGCGAATCCCGATAAGGTCTTACAGAATAAGGGTGTGCAGTAAGCGGCTGATTTACATTAATCACTAAGCAGTACGATTTTCCATCAGTTGCGCGAAATATCTGATTTATGGCTTTATTCAATAAACGGGAAGCAGGAGAAGATAAATATTTAAAAAAACAAACAGCATTTACTGTGTTTCAATAAAAATTAATCGCTTGGTTAAATCGGTGTTATTTATTTTGCTGAACTAAAATGACAACGCTGGTTAACAGATTGTTTCCGGAATAGTGAAATGACGCGTGCAATGACACGATATGAATGAGGGGGAAATAGAAATCACGTCTGCGACCTGCACATGTTAGCCGCTGCTGAATAAACATGAGCAGGAACAACAATCGTTCGGATGCAGACAGAGTGAGTCAGACAATGATGAGATGTGCAGCGTTTAACAGAATTATTTAATGCTCCGGCGGTCATGAGTCCAGGTACTATATCTCTGCACAGGTAATCGGATTTCTGGAACCCCTCATGCTCTGCTGCTTACTTTTCCTGTCAGCCATCGTTCCGGGCTTTAAGTAAATTAACCGGCCAATACGGGCTGTCTGGCCCGGATCCAACCGGTTTATGCTCAGTCACAGGAGATAGCGCTTAACTTTATACCGCAGCCGTAAAGTCTGCTCGCTCACGTTATATTCGCTTCAGCACGCCACCCACACCGCTCCGGCGTCCGCTGATTTCACGCATTGCGCCACCCAGCGCACGCCCGCTAATCCGGCATGCACATCGGGATACCAGAAATCCTCAAGGAAGGCAGAGTCGTGGCGATCGGTCGCATCCATAGCCAGTGCGAAGCGGCGATAAAGATTCGACCAGGCTTCAAATAATCCCTCGGAGTGCCCTCCGCCAATGCGGTCCTCTTCCAGCGCGCGCGGGCTGAGATAGCCCATGCCGCGCTCCAGAATCCGCACGGGTTCGCCCTGCACTTCGTATCGCAGCTGGTTTGGCTGCTCATCCCACCACTCCAGACTGGCTTTCGATCCAACCACGCGGATCTTCTGCCCATGCATCGATCCGGCATTTACCGCCGACGCCCAGAGCGTGCCGACCGCGCCGTTGTCATACTCCATCATCACAAAGGCGTTATCCTCCAGTGGTGCACGCGACGTGACAAAGCTCTGGCGGGAACAGAGCAGACGCGTCACTTTTAACTGCGGCAACATCGTTTCAGCGATAAATAGCGGATGCGTCGCCAGATCGCCTAACACGTAACTCGGGCCAACAAAACGCGGATCGACCCGCCAGCGGGTGCTTTCACTCTGTAGCTCCACCGCTTCATTATGGAAGCCATGAGCAAACTGCATATTCACGATGCGGATCTCTCCCAGGGCCCCTTCGGCAATCATCTCTCTGGCCTGATGAACCAACTGATGCCCGGCATAACCATAAGTGACGCCAATAATTTTCTGCTTCTCACGACTTAGCTGCTCCAGCTCATCGGCCTCTTCGACCGTAAAACAGAGCGGCTTCTCGCATACAACATGTAGCCCGGCATTGAGTGCCGCCCGACAGATGGCGAAATGGGTATTGTTAGGTGTGGCGATCGACACCGCTTCTATGCCATCTTCGCGCCCTGCTTCCCCGGCGAACAGGCTGGCATAATCGGGATAACAGCGTTCAGGTGCCACACCCAGCGCCTGACCGAACTCGCGCCCACGTACCGCATCAAGATCAAACGCGCCCGCCAGCAGCACAAAGTTACCGTCACGCTGTGCCGCCGAACGATGGATATAACCAATCTGACTGGTGCCGCCGCCACCGATCATGCCCCAGCGAAGTGAGCGATTAGCCGCTTTTTTACCGTTAATCATGCTGTTGTCCTCAGAATCCTGTTGATCGGAGATAGTCCAGACTGGCTTTAACATCCCGCAGGCTGGTGTCGGCATGGCGCGGATCACGCTCCTGTTCGATGGTGATCCAGCCCTGATAATTACGCTCAGTCAGCAGATTACGCACCGCCGGATAGTCGATTGCGCCCTGCCCGAGCGGACACATCACGCCCTGCGCGCAGGCGGTGAAAAAGTCGAGTCCGCGAGAGCGCGCGTCACGCCAGATCTGCTGGTTGACGTCTTTAAAATGAAGGTAATCGATGCGCGACCAGTACTGCTCCAGCGACGCAACGGGATCCATTCCGGCGTAATAGAGATGGCCGGTATCCAGGCATAAACCGGCGACGTCATGCGGAATGTCAGAAACCAGCTGCGCCAGCTCATCAGCAAACTCAATGCAGCCGCCCGCATGCGGATGGATCACCGGCCGCACGCCATACTCCTGCCAGGCAATCTCGCTCAGAATAGTGATGTGCTGCATCATGCACTGCCAGTCATCCGCGGAAAGGCGTGGCGCTTTTTCTGACTGACCCGCATATTTCGCCCGCTCCGGATTGCCGAAGTCGATGATCACAAGATAAGGCGCGCTGGCTCCAGGTGTTCTGGCGGCTGTCGGCACGCTGGCGAGCGTGCGACACAGATTGTGAGTCAGCGTCACCAGCGCCGGAAAATGCGCCTCACTGACTAAATCATCAAAAATCGTCCCCGCCACCAGCGAAAGCGAGTGGGCATTAAGCTGCCGGGTCAGCTCATCGGCATTCACTGGCAGATAACCCCAGGGGCCGAGTTCGATGCTGGGGTAGCCAGCCTGCGCGGCCTCGGTCAGGACTTTGTGAAACGGCGGTAGCCAGGGATTAGCGGGATCATCCACGCCCCAGCTACAGGGCGCATTAGCAATATGAAAGGTCATGATATCTGCCTGTGCAGTGAGAACTGCGGGCAGTATCAAATAAAAATTTCATCCTGGACAACAGTGAAAGTTTCATTTTTTGATAGAGATCGCGTTTAAAAATTGCGATAAATGATAGATTACTATCAAATATAGGCTAACCTGCTCTTTTTACAGGTTTTCACGCGTCACGATCTCAAACGGCACGGTGACCTGCGCAAAATGGTCGTGCTGCTCCGATCGGCTGTGGAGACAGGTATGTATGACCGCCTCTGCCATGGCATCAAGGCGATGACGCAGCATCAGCGTGATGGTGCCGTCAATCAGCGCCAGTTCATCACCCGGCAGCGGACCGTGGCACAGCAGGTCGATCTCCCGGCGCCCGCTCTCACGCAGTGCCCGCACCACACCCTCTATGCCGCCGCAGGGCGCATAAATCATCACCAGATCATCATGGGTCTCCAGCAGTTGGCGGGTTGCCTGATAGCCACCCTCTGACGACTCAAAAGTCTTTAACGGTTCCAGTACCCGCTGACGGATGCCCGACTCACGCAGATAGGAGCGAAAACTGATCTCGCTGCTCTCCTGGCAGGTAAAGCGGTGATCGCCCAGCAGTACTCCGACGCATCCCGGCTCACGCAGCAGATGCTGCGCCATCCATGCGGCAGTGCGCCCCGCTTTTTGATTATCAATGCCGATAAACCCCGCATGCTCACAGGGCGAGAAATCGGAGAACAGCGCGTAGACTCGTACGCCCAGTCGTGACACATCCTGAATGGCGTGACGAATCAGCGGATGGTCCAGCGCCACCAGCGCAATCACATCGCTGCGCTGAGCCAGCTGACGCAGCGACTGCGCCACCGCGTCCACTTCGTGAATGTCATGCCAGCAGAATTCAGGTTCGCGGCCCTGTGGCTGCTGCATCTTAAGCTGCTGATTCAGCGCTTCGCCCAGTTGCTGATAAAATGAATAGCGGGCAGGCAGCAGGATAAAGCTCACGCGCAGTGGAGTCTCTGCCAGGGTCGGGATGGCCTGACTGTGTGCCTGCGTCAGGCGATAACCCAGCTCGCGCGCCGCCGCCAGCACTTTCTGTTCAGTCACGCTGCGAACCGGCGCACGGCGGTTCAGCACCCGGTCTACCGTCGCCACACCCACGCCCGCCGCCTGCGCGATCGCGGTCATCGTCACTTTAGACATTATCCTTCTCCCTGCTGCTATCGGTAGCGTTAGCTGACGGCTACGCTTTTAGATTCTGTTAAATAAGCCATCAACACTTTATCGTGACACGGCCATTTCCTCTCATTTTTTTGATAGAAAATCAGTGCTAACCTTGATCACCCTCTCAAAATGAAACATTCATTTCTTTCTGCATTCTCTTCAAAACATCTATTTGCTAAAACGGATAAAAATCCCACACCGATTCGGTTGATGGGATCACATCATCAAAAGGTTAGAGCGACGACGGCGGGCTTTCTATAGTGGAGTCCTGAGCACCACCTGCCCGTACGTAAAAAAGGAAAAGCTATGTTCCCTTCAACGCTTCCGGCTCCACGCATAACGGATGCCAGCCAGGTTCCACGACTGCGCTGGGGCATTATCGGGCCAGGCTGGATAGCCGATCATTTTGCCCATGCGCTGCGTCGGCATACCCGGCAGCAGATCACGGCAGTCGCCGCACGTGACCCGGCAAAAGCGCAGGCCTTTGCCGACAAATGGGCAATCGGCCATGCCACAGACAGCCTGGATGCGCTGCTGGCGCGGGAGGATGTTGATGCGGTCTATATCGCTACGCCTCACAACCACCATTTCCCCGATGGTCTGCGCGCGATTGCCGCCGGAAAGCCTCTGCTGATTGAAAAGCCGCTGGCGCTGAATGCGCAGCAGGCAACGCAGCTTAAACAGGCCGCCGCTGCCGCGAACCTGCTCTGCATGGAGGCGATGTGGTGCAACTTCACGCCGAAGTATGACGTCATCCGTCAGTTGCTGGAGGATGGCGTACCCGGTGAGGTCCACACCCTGATTGCCGATCATGGTGAGTTTTTCACGCCGGATCATCGCATTTTCAATGCCGACCTGGCGGGCGGCCCAATGCTTGACCTCGGCAGTTATCTGGTGGCGCTGAGTGTGTTTGTGGGCGGCGGTGCGCCTGAAACGATCGTCGCCCGTGGTCAGCCCGTCCCGAATGGCCGCGTTAACGGTCAGACGTCGATGCTGTTTACCCATCGGCACGGCATGCAATCGTTGCTGAATACCACGCTGTTCAGCAACACGCCAGGCTGTGCGGTGATCGCCGGTCGCGACGCCACGCTGGAGCTGGCGGGCCAGTTCTATGCGCCTGGTGATTTTACCCTGACCTCCAGCGACCGGTGTCACCGCCTGCAATGGCAGGAACCCACTAATCGGTATGAACAGCTCAGCCATGAAATTAACCACTTCGCCTGGTGTATCGGCCAGAACCTGACCGACTCCCCTGTCCATTCGCTTGACCAGGCGATTATCACCCTGGCTGCGATGGACAACGTCAGGCAGCAGATTGGCATCACCTTCAATGAAGAACAGCAACTTTAATGTGCCTGGAGCAGAAAGATGAAAATCGCTTTTGATGTGGATGTAATCAAAGATTTAGGCATCACCCGTATGGTTCATCAGGTGGCCGACTGGGGATACAAATATATCGAACAGTCGCCACATCCGCAGATCAACCCGTTTTATAAACATCCTAAAGCCAGCCGTGAAATCATCACCGAGTATAAAAATGCGTTAAGCGCCACCGGGCTGGAGATCTCCTCGTTTATCGTTGTTTACCGATGGTCAGGTCCGGATGAGCTGCGCCGTCAGGCAGCGGTGAAGAACTGGAAGCGGATGATTGAGATTGCGGTTGAGATGGGTGTGCAGGTGATTAACACCGAACTCTCCGGCACCCCTAACGAACCGGAAATCTGTGAAGAGATGTTCTATCGCTCAATGGAAGAGCTGTTGCCGATCATCGAACGTGAAGGCATCCGCGTCGAAATTCAGGCGCATCCGTGGGATTTCTGCGAAGAGAACAACGAAACCGTGGATATCGTGAAGTCGTTCCGCAGCGATAACGTAAAGTATATCTACAGCGCGCCACACACTTTCTTCTATGACAAAGGCAAAGGGGATGTGAAACCGATGCTGGAGTACGCGGGTGACGATCTGTCGCACATGCTGATCGCCGATACCATGAACCATACAAAACACTGTCGCTATATCGTTAACCCGCCAGGCGTGGATGCCACCATCCACCAGCATGTTGGCGTGGGCGAAGGCGAAGTGGACTTCGATACCCTGTTCAAAACGCTGCGCGACACCGGCTTTGCTACCCGCACCCATAAAGTCGGCGGTGAACCGATCATCGCAGCGTCTCTGTTTGGCTATCCGGAAAAGATGAAAGTTCAGGCGATTGAAACCCGCGAACTGATTGAGCGCGAACTGCTGTAACCGACCTGCCGTGCAGTCATGGCTGGCTGCACGGTAATGTCTGTTCAGGACAACAAACGCCCCGCCTGACACACTTTTATTCACTTTTCTCTGATGCCGCGACCCGCCTGAGCTCGCCCCGTTTTAGCACACCCTCGCACAGCCAGCAGAGTTAAACCCCCTTTGCAGCACCTGCTACACTCCAGACCAATACCACACCATAAGGCGAACTTTCATTATGTCGGAAAATGCATATCAGCCCGCAAAAGTCTGGACCTGGGACCCTGAAGCCAAAGGTAACGGCGCGAAAACTAATCGTCCGTTCGCAGGTCCCACCCATGAAAAAGCGTTGCCGGTCGGTAAACATCCTTTACAGCTCTATTCGCTCGGCACGCCTAACGGCCAGAAAGTCACCATCCTGCTGGAAGAGCTGCTGGCACTTAACGTCAACGATGCTGAATATGATGCCTGGCTGATCCGTATCGGCGAAGGTGATCAGTTCTCCAGCGGTTTTGTCGATGTGAACCCGAACTCGAAAATCCCTGCGCTGAGCGACCACTCCGCAACGCCGCCGATTCGGGTATTTGAATCCGGCAATATTCTGCTCTATCTGGCGGAAAAGTTTGGCTACTTCCTGCCGAAAGATATCGCTGGCCGTACTGAAACCCTGAACTGGCTGTTCTGGCTGCAAGGCTCAGCGCCTTATCTCGGCGGCGGTTTCGGTCATTTCTATCACTACGCGCCAGAAAAAATTGAGTACGCCATCAACCGCTTCACACTGGAAGCGAAGCGTCAGTTTGATGTGCTGGATCGTCGGCTGGCTGATAACCGCTATCTGGCGGGTGATGACTACACCATCGCTGACATCGCCACCTGGCCGTGGTACGGCAACATGGTGCTGAATGACCAGTATGGCGCAGCCGAATTCCTGGATGTGCAGTCCTATAAAAATGTGGTTCGCTGGGCGAAAGAGATCGCACAGCGTCCTGCCGTTATTCGTGGCCGCAAGGTCAACCGCGTCATGGGCGACCCGGCCGATCAGCTGCATGAGCGTCATGATGCGGCTGACTTCGATACCAAAACCCAGGATAAAAAAGCGTAAGGAGAGACCTGTGAGTGCATACGTTGTATTTATTCGTGATAACACCCTGAACCCGGACGAAATGGCGATCTACGCCGAGAAAGCGGGCCAGGCGCGCGGCGATCATCAGATCAACCCTCTCGCCTTTTATGGCGAGCTGGAAACGCTGGAAGGTCAGGAAGCAGAAGGTGTGGTAATTCTGGAATTCGCGAGCCGTGAAGAAGCACATGCATGGTATGACAGCCCGGAATATCAGGCTGCCAAAGCGCACCGTCTGAAAGGCGCGAACTATCGCGTGGTGCTGGTCGAGGGTGTAGCTAAGTAAGACTTCAGGCGGCAGCGATGCCGCCTTTTTTATTGCAGCGTGATACGCGCCACGCCATCCAGAAGCTGATGGCTGTGGTCGTCATTGAAGCCCTGCTTCAGAGTCACATACAGTGTCTGGCCGTCCGGTGAGACCAGCAGGCTTTCTGGATGCCCCTCAAACGACCAGCTGTTTTTCACTTCATACGTGGTGCCATCCAGCTGCAGCACCTTCTTCGATTCGCGCTGGCTGATATAAATCTCATTGCGCTTACCGTTAAACTTAATCCCCACTGAATCGCCTGGATCAAGGCGCTGAATCACCTTGCCGCTGCGCTCATCAAACACCAGGGTATTTTTCTCTTTGGCGTTATCCGTGACAAACAGGCGACCGGTTGCCGGATCTTCTGCCATATTCAGGAACTGAGTGTCCTGCCCATCACCTGCCGTCAGGCGCTGCTCGATTTTGTGATTGCGCGGATTGATCACCAGGATTTCACCGCTGCCGTTCGCCGCATAAATGCGATCGCTGACTGGCGAGAAGATAATGCCTGTAACACCTTTGCCAGCATTTTTAATCCGGGCTTTCAGCGTCAGGGTTTTCGCATCAACGACCCAGATCACGCCAGGTTCGTCTGCGCCGCCGACATAGAGCAGCCCGTCATGCAGAAAGATCTCGCGGGTTTTCACCGGCGATCCTTTCTCATTCTTCTCGTCAAACATCAGGCGCTTCAGCACGTTGCCGGTATCGGGATCGATCTTAGCGATGCCACCATCCACTGATTGGGTGGTGTAAAGCGCGCTGCCATCCTGTCCACTGCTCAGACCCGCATTTTTCAGATCGTAATGCCCCGCCCCGGTGCTTTGCAGCGTGGTGCCATCAAGACGATAGATCATACCGCCACTGATATCCTTGCCCTCGGGCGCACTGGCCACATAGAGCGTATTTTTGGCGGGCAGATACGCCATCTCATATAATCCGTCGCCCAGCTCGCGCTGAATCAGATTGTCGGGGCTGGAGGGCTGCATCACCATCAGCGCATTGCCATCCACTTTTTTCGCTCTCATCTGGCACGCCGTCAGGCTGAAGGTGGTGACTATCGCCAGTGCGAGTGCCGCTTTACGCGAGCTGAACAACGCTTTCATAGTTAACTCCCCTATCCATCTGCTGCTCCCGGCAGGCCGCAACACAGCGGGCAGGCAGGGAAGAAAAAGAATGAGAATCATACGCATCACTAAAAAGGGTGTAAACGCAACGGCACCCTGAAGCAACCGAATCAGCTTAATGCGGTATATTTATTGTCCACAGGCGCTTTTCTGTGCCCGTCACTCAATTTATAACCTCGACTAATCAACAACCTGAAGATTATTCTGCAAAAACGCCACAAACGCGGTAATACGAGCCGGAAGCTGGCGTTGCGCCTGCCAGACCGCAAAGATATCACCATCAGGTGCCTGCCAGTCCGGTAGCACCGGCAACAATTCGCCCGCAGCCAGGCTGTGTTGCGCATCCCACCAGGAACGCAGCAGAATGCCATGTCCATCCATCGCCAGCCGCATCGCTACTTCACCATCGTTGGTGATCAGGCTGCCGCGCACTTTCTGGCTGATGCTCTGTTCACCGCAGGTCAGCCGCCACAGGGTAAAATCGCTGTCGTGCTGACGCAGTAAAATGCAGTTGTGCTGCGCCAGATCGCGCACAGTGGCAGGCAGGCCGTGCCGGGCAGCATAGGCGGGCGAACAGCAGAGGATACGCGGATTGGTTCGCAGCTTACGTGCCACCAGCCGCGAGTCAGGCGGCTCCCCAACGCGGATATCGATATCCATGTGCGCATCAAGAAAATTAAGCGGCTGGCTGCTGAGTTGTAACGACAGTGAGAGCTGCGGATGCAGCGCGGCAAAAGCCGAGACGCAGGGCGCGATATGGCGACGGCCAAAACCAAAGGAGGCGTTGATGTTGAGGGTGCCGCGCAGCTGGGCTGTTTCACCGCTGACCGCCTCTTCCAGCGCCGCAAGCTGATCCAGCAGCGGACGCGCGCCCGCCAGATAACGGCGGCCTTCCGGCGTCAGTTCCAGCCGGCGTGTGGTGCGGCGCAGCAATTGCACACCAAGGCGCTGCTCCAGCTGGCTCAGACGTTTGCTTACCGCTGCCAGTGACAGGCCCAGTTCGCGCGCCGCCGCAGTCAGACTATCCAGCGCGGCCAGGCGAACAAAGAAGGCTAAGTCATCAGTGGAGGTGCGGGATTCTCTACTTTGATTCAACAATGGATTGCCTTTCAGGCTCATTATTTCCCCGGAATCGACAGTTATACTGCGTACACAATTCGAACATCAACCGGAAAGGTGCCCTGTGACTGATAAAATCTACTCTATTGCTGTGATCCCTGGCGATGGCATCGGCAAAGAAGTGATGCCGGAAGGCGTCCGTGTAATGAATGCGGCTGCTGAGAAATTTAACATTCCGCTGCGCTGGGAGTGGTTCGATTACGCCAGCGCTGACTACTGGCAGCAGCATGGCAAAATGCTGCCTGACGACTGGTTTCCGCAGCTGAAAGCCTTTGACGCGATCTATTTTGGCGCGGTCGGCTGGCCCGATGTGGTGCCCGACCACGTTTCACTGTGGGGCTCGCTGCTACAGTTCCGCCGTGAGTTCGACCAGTACGTCAATCTGCGTCCGGTGCGACTGATGCCAGGGGTGAAAGCGCCGCTGGCAAACCGTCAGCCTGGCGACATCGACTTCTATGTGGTGCGTGAAAACACCGAAGGTGAATACTCCAGCGTGGGTGGCACCATGTTCCCTGGCACCGACCGTGAAGTGGTGATTCAGGAGACGGTGATGACGCGCACTGGTGTTGACCGCATCCTGAAGTTTGCTTATCAGCTGGCGCAGAGCCGGCCGAAGAAGCACCTGACCTCCGCCACCAAATCCAACGGCATCGCTATCACCATGCCTTACTGGGACAGCCGCGTCGAAGCGATGTCCGGCCAGTTCCCCGAGGTTCGCGTCGACAAGTATCATATTGATATTCTTACCGCCAACTTCGTGCTGCACCCGGACTGGTTTGATGTAGTGGTGGCCAGCAACCTGTTTGGGGATATCCTCTCCGATCTCGGCCCGGCCTGTACCGGCACCATTGGCATTGCGCCCTCCGCCAATATTAACCCGGAAGGCCTGTTTCCCAGCCTGTTTGAGCCGGTTCACGGTTCTGCGCCGGATATCGCAGGCAAAGGCATCGCCAATCCTATCGGGCAGATCTGGTGTGGGGCGATGATGCTGGAGCATCTCGGCTACAAAGCGGCGGGTGATGCGGTGTTAAATGCAATTGAACGTACGCTGGCGGCGGGAGAGCATCTGACGCGCGACCTCGGCGGCAACGCCAGCACCGAAGAGCTCGGCGCGGCCATCGCCGCCGCGCTGTAAATCAGTCCGGCAACTGCACCACGCATTCAGCATGCCAGCCTGGCGGTAACGGCGCGGGCCTGTTGATCACCAGGTTGTGCAGTTGCAGGTTCTCTACCCCGCGCGCAAACAGGCCCGGCAAACCGCCGGGATAGCGCTCTACGCCAAAGGCTTCACCGGTTTTCGGGTCAAGTTTGTAGGCGTTATCCAGCCCCATGCCGGTCGGTGAGTCGGGGTTACAGGGTGGTCGCACGTCATAGTGTCCCTGCGTCATCGGCGACACGGTCTGCCGCATCTGAAGCTGGCTGATAACCACATCGCGTATCCAGCCCGGTTCTGCCGCATGCAGATTAATCGCCCCTTCCGCCACGCCCGTCATGTTGCTGAACTGCACCTGCTCCACGACGCCAGGCGTGATGGCGGGATCGCGATGGCGCACAGAAATATGCAGCGGATCGGCTTTGCCCCAGTGACAGGGCGGCGCATGGTGACAGGCAAAGGTCAGGTTACTGAACAGCAGACGCCGCATTGCACCGCCGTCACGCGACAGAATGCCGATACCCCGGTTGGAATCAAAAATGGTGCAGCCGGTCACCGTGACATCTTCCACATCATCCCAGGTTTCGGTGCCGATTTTAAAGGCACAGCTGTAACTGCGAAGCAGGCAGTTGGTGATCATAATCTGCCGCGCCGGACGCCGCAGCGCAGCCGGTTTGTGGGTGGTTTTAATGCAGATAGCGTCATCAGCGGCACTGAGGTAGCTGTTGCTGACAAACACCGCCTCGCATCCGTCAATATCCAGCGCATCGGTATTCGGCATAGTCATCGCGTTGTCGATAGTGAGATGGTCGATATGCACATGGCGACAGCTCACCAGATGCACCGTCCACATTGGCGCCTGCACGATGGTAAAGGCGGTCAGCGTCACCTGCTCGCAATCTTCAAACACGATAATGCGCGGCCGGTCAGGACGCGGCAGGCGATAACCCTGCTCATCCCGCTCAGCGGCGAACCAGGCTTCACCCTCGCCATCGATGCGGCCAGTGCCGCTGATAGTGATATTGCGCTGGCCCAGCGCATAGAGCAGCACGTTATGGGACTTCTCAGCACAGCTGAGTGCCTGCACCGCCTGGTAGTCAGCCAGCCGCGGACTGGCGATCAGCACCGCACCCGCTTCCAGGTGCAGTTCAAAATCAGATGGCAGATTCAGGCAGCCGCTGCGATAACGCCCGGCAGGCAGGGTAAGACGCCCCCCGCCGGCCGCCGCAATCTGATCCATGGCGCGCTGCAGCACGGCCGTGTCCGGGGTTTCGCCATCGGCGACAGGATGAAAATCAGCAAGGGAAAGGTGCATCATGCGTCTCCCGCAGGATTGAGGAGGAGAAATTCCAGCACGACACGGCGCGGGAAACCTTTGTCTGGTCGCCAGTACGCCGTTTCGTGCGGGATATCACAAATTACTTCACGGCCCCTTCAGTGACGCCGCTGATAAACTTGCGCTGGAAAATCAGAAACACCACGATCAGCGGCATAATCACAATCATTGCGCCCGCCATCAGCACCGGAATGTCGATGGTGTTTTTGTTCTGGAAAAACATCATGCCAATCGGCAGCGTGCGCAGCTCATCCTTGTTGACCAGAATCAGTGGGATCAGAAACTCGTTCCAGGTCCAGATAAACAGCAGCAGCCCCAGCGTCGACAGCGTTGGCCAGATTGCCGGCACCAGAATGCCCCACAGAATTTTGACCCGCGACGCCCCATCCATCACCGCCGCTTCTACCAGCTCTTTCGGCACCTGCTGAAACGCGCTGGCGATCATCAGCGTGGTAAAGGGCAGCGACAGGGCGATTTGCGGCAGGATCAGCGCCAGATAGGTGTTGGTGAGCCCCATCCAGCGCAGCTCGTGATAGAGCGGAATGATAAAGGCTTCACTCGGCAGCACCATCCCCAGGGCCAGCATCGCCCCAATCACTTTTTTACCGGGGATCTTCAGCCAGGCGAAACCAAAACCAGCCAGAATACCCAGCAGCACGCTGAACAGTACGACCGGAATCACCACCAGCACCGAGTTGAGGAAGTAGACGTTAAAGTGTCCCTGCTGCCACGCGGTCACGTAGTTTTTGAAATTCAGCGAGGCTGGCAGCGTGAAGATGCCCTGAAACAGCTCCATCTGGGTTTTAAACGAGGTCATCAGCGCCATCAGAAACGGCAGAATCGTCATCAGCGCCACGATCCAGATCAGCGCGCGTGAAATCACCGGCGTGCTTCGCATCAGTAACGCTCCTTTAAGGCCAGATGAATCAGATAGTTGATCCCTAAAACAATAATCATGCTGAACACCGCCACCGACGAGGCGTAGCCAAAATAGTGCAGGTCAAAGCCCTGCTTATACATAAAGATGTTGGTGACCATGGTGGAGGTGCCTGGGCCGCCCTGCGTCATCACATAGACCAGGTCAAAGGCTTTCAGGCTGGCGATCACCGTCAGCAGCAGCGCAATCCGCAGCTCGGGCCGCAGGCCGGGCAACGTAATACGCATAAATTTCTGACGGCGCGATGAGCCATCCAGATCGGCGGCTTCCAGCAGTGAGGGATCCATACGCTGCAGGCCTGCCATAAACAGCACCAGACAGAAGCCGAAGAAGTACCAGGTCGCGACCAGACCGACAGCGGGCAGCGCCCAGGTAAAATCACCCAGCCAGGAGAGCGCCAGCTGGGGCAATCCGATCGCGCGTAATATCTGGTCGATGGGGCCAAACGCCGGGTTATAGAGCCAGCGCCATACTACACCCAGCACCGCCATTGGCATGATATAGGGCAGGAAGAAGAGAATGCGCAGCACGCTACGTTCGTTATTGTTGCGCGTGTCATACAGAAAGCTGCAGAGCAGCAGGCCGACGCCAATCGGCAACAGGGTATAGAACAGCATCAGGATGGCGTTATTGCCCAGCGCAATCCAGAACACCGGATCGCTGAACATCCGCATGTAGTTGCTGATGCCACTAAACACCGGCAGTGAGGTGCCGTCCCATTCGGTAAAACTGATGCCCAGCGAGGCCAGCAGCGGGAACAGCAGAAACACCGCATAGACCAGCACCGCAGGCAGAACATAGAGGAAATTACGCCAGCTGCTTAAATTCAACATAACCCTACTCGTGGTTCAGAACGATGCTCAGGCCCGGCTGTTCGCCGGGCCTCCGGCTTAATGCTTCAGGGTTTTCAGGTAACGCTGATAGTTGTTATCAAAATTCACCACCATCTGATCGGGGGTCTGACGACCCGCCAGCAGCAGCTGGACGTTCTGATTCAGCTCGGCGTTCATGGTCGGTGTTGCCCAGTCCACGTAGTGGCCTAAACCGTCGTAGTCGTTGAGCGTCAGCCAGACCTGATACGCTTCCGCCAGCAGCGGATTATCCGCTGGCATTTTGGCCGCTTTGTTCGTGCTGGCCGGCAGGAAGCCCACTTTCAGCCAGCGGTTCGCCATGGCATCAGAGACCATATAGTTGATGAACTTCGCTGCACCCTCCTGCTGATCTTTGCCTTTGGCGGTGCTGGTAATTGAGAACGCCAGATCGGTCCCGCCCACCATCAGCGGCTGTTTCACGCCTTCACCGGCAGGCATCGCGGCGAAGTGAATATCTTTGTTGTCTTTAAACTGGCCGAGATACCAGGTGCCGCTGACCAGGAACGCAGCCTGACCGTTCTGGAACAGCGTCGCCGCATCGTCGTGACCAATGCCCTGGAAGCCAGGGAAGAAGTAGCCTTTGTCGGTCCAGCTCTTCATCATCGTGGCGGCATTGACCAGCTTGCTGTCTTTGAAGGTGCCGCCCACATCGTAAATCAGATTATCCAGCGTCTTGCGGTCATGGCTTTCAATCTGCGCCTGCCATAGCGTGCTAAGCAGTTGCTGGCCCATGTTGCCATCCAGCAGGCCGAGCATCATCGGCGCGGTGCCCTGCTGTTTCAGCTTCGCCATGGCACTCTCCAGCTCAGCCAGCGTTTTCGGCACCGCAATGCCCGCTTTGTCCAGCACCGCTTTGTTGTAATAGAGCCCGACCATTTCGCCCAGGCTGGCGATGCCATACAGCTTGCCGCTACCAAACTCGCCGCTGTCTGACCAGCGGTTACGTTTCAGAATCGAGTCCGGGAAGCGGGTAGTCCAGCCGTCGCTGGCGGCATAGCTATCGAGCGGCAGCAACAGCTTATCTTTAACCAGCGAACCCATATCGCCGCCGCCCTGGTTGACCTGGGCGATCTGCGGGCCATCACCGGCAGTCAGTGCCAGCTTCAGCGGAATACGGGTATCTTCAAAAGAGTGAACCGAGCGGTTAATCACGATGCCGGGATTCTGCTGTGAGAACTCTTTAATCCCTTCATCCACCGCAGCGGTCTGCTCAGGGTAGTTGTAGATATCCCACTCATTCAGAGTGACAGCAGCGTGGGCGGCATGAGAGACGCTGCCCGCCAGCAGGCCCGCTACCAGCAGCCGACCCACATTGCGAATTCGGAACGAACGAACGGAAGAAACAGACATTATGCTCACCTTCTTCAGACCAGGGTCGGCATCCTTTCATCTCACCGCCTGACATCCTGCAGGCTGCAGCCGCACACAAACGCACTCACTCATACTTACTTTAATAGAAAAATAAAGTCAAACAGCCTGCCGACCGAATTGTCAGGCTGTGAGCACGCGCAAATAAACAGTGACATGGCGTGAAAATCAGCACGCCGCGCTGGCATTTACACCATTAACCGTGGCGGCACGTCGCCAGCCACTTTTTCTGCAGCAGGAGATGCCAGAGGAATAATCGCAAAATAACGTCCTGATAAAACATATGAAAATCCTATCACGCTCACACTTTTCTCTTTTGACCGGCCGTGAATCTGCCGCCAGCCGCCCTGTTCCGGGCGTGTTGGCGATCACAGTTGTGCATCCCGATGCCGGTAAACATTGCCGAACCGCCTGCGTTAGTGCGATAAGGTAATTATTCTATCTTGAAAACTAAGTCCACTTTCATTAACGTAACTTTTACCTGCGGAGCTGTTCAATCCCTGACCGGTTCCCTCACTCACGAGAACTCACCATGGCGAATCAAGGTGTCATTCGTCCGGCCACACCGGCGGACTACCCGGCGCTCTACCGCATCTGCCTGGAAACAGCCGATGCGGGCGGCGATGCCCGCGCGCTCTACTCCGATCCTGACTATCCCGGCCAGCGTTTTGCCGTGCCCTATGCGCATTTTGCGCCGGACTTTGCTTTTGTACTGGAGCAGGACGGTGAGGTGCAGGGTTACGTGGTCGCCGCGCCGGATACCCGCGCGTTTGAAGCGCAGCTTCAGGCCGAATGGTGGCCGCAGTTGCAGGAGAAATATCGCGATCGCAGCGCCAGTGCCCCGCTCGACAGCAAAGTGCTCGATTCAATACGCCATCCCGACCAGGCCGCTGAGATCCTGGTGACGCAGTGGCCTGCTCATCTGCATATCAACCTGCTGCCGGCGGCACAGAAAGGCGGCTGGGGTCGCCGGATGATTGAGCATGAACTGGCGGCGCTCCGCGCTGCTGGCGTCAGTGGTGTTCATCTTGGCGTCAGCCTGCAGAACGAGCAGGTTTGTGCCTTCTATGCGCGCATGGGGTTTACCCCAATCATGCGCAGCAATGCCATCTACATGGGCCAGTTACTCTGAGTGAGGTAGCCGATGACCAGCCTGCGCTTGCAGAATGTGAAGAAGTCGTATGAACACGTCAATGTCATTCATGGCATCGATCTGACGATAAACAGTGGCGAATTTGTCGTGTTTGTTGGGCCATCTGGCTGCGGCAAGTCGACGCTGCTGCGGATGATCGCCGGGCTGGAGGAGATCAGCAGCGGGCAGTTGCTGATTGAGGAGCAGGACATGACACAGCAGCCCGCCACTGAGCGCGGCATCGCGATGGTGTTTCAGTCTTATGCGCTCTACCCCAACATGACGGTGCGCGGCAACCTGGCGTATCCGCTGGAGGTAATGAAAAAGTCCAAAGCGGAGATTAACGAGGCGATAGCCCAGACGGCCGCCCGCCTGCATCTCACCGAACTGCTCGACCGCCTGCCGCGTGCGCTCTCTGGCGGACAGCGGCAGCGCGTGGCAATTGGCCGGGCGATTATCCGTCATCCGCGCATCTTCCTGTTTGATGAGCCACTCTCTAACCTTGATGCAGAGCTGCGCCTGCAGATGCGCATTGAGATTGCCCGGCTGCACGCCTCGCTTGGCAACACCATGATTTATGTCACCCACGATCAGCTGGAGGCAATGACGCTGGCTGACCGCATCGTGGTGCTGCGTCAGGGCCGCATTGAGCAGGTCGGTGCACCGCTGACGCTTTATCACGACCCGGATAATCTGTTTGTCGCCGGTTTTATCGGCTCACCAAAAATGAACTTTCTGCGGGCGGAAATCAGCGCCACGGGCGCGGGGGAAGTGCAACTGCGGGTGCCGGAACTGAAGATTGAGGGGCTGGTGCTGAAAATCGCCGCCGACTGCCGCGAGGGACAAACCGTCACGCTGGGCATTCGTCCTGAACATTTCCAGCCTGCCGCGCAGACGCCGGACGCATTGCGCTTTCACGGCGAGCTGGCTTATGGCGAGATGCTGGGTCACACCAACTATCTCTACCTGGATATCGGGCGTGAACAGATGCTGGTCGTGGAAGAGCGCGAGGCGACGACGCGCGAGCTCGGAACCCAGGTTGAACTGGGCTTTTCTGCCGCGCACTGCCTGCTGTTTGATGAGCAGGGAATGCGCCTGCGCTAAGGACGCGTGGAAACAAAAACGGGCGCCGCAGCGCCCGTTTTTTTATTTGAGAGATCACTCAGGTGACCGGCTCTTCATCGGCCTGCGCCGCCAGCAGATCAAGCAGCCGGTTGACGGCAAAACCCGCCGCACCCAGCGCCCACATCCGGTTCGATTCCGTCAGGAACTGCAGCGGCGTCATCTGTGGCGTCAGTTTAAGCCGGTAGGCCTGGAAGCTCTGAGTGATGTGGTCGAGCAGAATGCGCGACGCCATGTGCGGCTCCATCGCCAGATAAACCACATCCGGATCGTAGGCCACTGACAGGTTCGCCAGCGAAATGCCCAGCTCACGTCCTGCTTCTTCCAGCACCGCCAGTACCTCAGGCGCAGGACGCTGATCCAGCGCCTGCAACGTGAGGCCTTCCACCGGTTCCTGCGCTGCAAGCCGCTGCAGAATGGCACGCGATGAGGCGACATCCTCCAGCAGACGCAGCGAGCCGTCCCCCACCAGCCCATTGCCAATCTCGCCCGCTTTGCCGTGACGGCCACGGTAGAGCTGACGATTCAGGATGATGCCCGCACCAATCCCTTTGCCATAGGTGGCGATCACCGCCGACTGTGCATTGCCAAGCTGACCAAACACCAGCGCCGCCATTGCCATCGCGTTGGCGTCGTTCTCGATAAATACCGGCAGTGAGAAACGTTCTTCCAGCAGACGCGCAATCGGGACGTTGTCCCAGTCGAGCACTTTAGAGCGAATGCAGTAGCCATTTTCAGCATCCACCAGACCCGATAGTGCCAGACCAATCGCACCCACCCGCTTCTCCTCCACGCCGCGCAGGAATTTCGCCAGCGCATCGCCAAGCTGGCGGGGTGTCAGCGTGCCTGTGGGCATCTGCTGTTCGCCCAGCAGATTGCCGCTGAGATCGGTCATAACGATAAGATTACGTTCCGCATTGAGCTGAATGCCAATCACGCTGGCGCGATCGGGATTGAGGCCCAGCAGGGTTTTTGGCCGCCCCATTGATACGCGACGCAGCCCCAGCTCCTGCACAATCTCCTGCGCCAGCAGGCGATTAGTGGCCTGCGACACGGTCGACATGCTGAGTCCGCTTCGGACTTTCAGGTCTGACTGGCTGATCGGCGCATTTTCAACAATCAACCGCAGAATGCGCGCGGTTACGTTGGGAGCGGTCATAAGTTCCTCGGGTTATCTGGCGGAAGAGGCTCCGCCAGCGTCAGATCGGTAATCGGACAGGCGCCAGCTGCTGCGCCAGTATCAGCGCGCCGCTCAGGGCATCGCCCTGCGGCCTCACCAGCCGGGCCTGAATATCGTCGTCCAGCCAGCGCTGAATCGGCGTGGCCAGGCCACCCATCAGTGCCACCCGCCCGCTGCTCAGCGCAATCAGACGGCGCACCATCAGGCCGATATCGGTGGCAGTCTGATGCAGCAGATCCTGAGCGTGACGATCGCCTGCGTCGGCGGCTGCAAAAATTCGCGGCACTACGCGGGCCCAGTCTGCAGGCGTCGCTGAGCGCGTCCAGAGCAGCATGGTTTCCGGGCTGTCGTCAAACTGCGTCATCAGCTGCTGTGTAAAGGCGCTCTGTGGAATGATCGCCTCATGGGCCAGCAGCGCCAGACGCAGTGCACGACGACCCAGCTCAGCACCCGATCCCTGATCAGAGAGGGCAAAGCCCCAGCCACCCAGCAATGTAAACTGCTCGCCATCCCACGCGGCTCCCTGACTGCCGGTGCCGATAATAAAGACAGCGCCCGGTGCGCCGGAATGTGCGCCCGCACAGGCGATTTCCACATCGCTGACCACCTGTAACGCCGCACAGGCAGGCTGCCAGCTGGCAAGCCTTGCCTGCACCGAGGCGACATTGGCCCCCGCTAATCCGGCAACCAGCGCGGTCTGCGCCAGAGCCTCCGGGGCTAATCCCGCGTGTGACAATATCCGGTCAATCAGTTGCCCGACGCAGGTCAGCGCCGCGTCGTAATCTGACCAGACGTTAGCTGGACCGCCAGTGGCTTCCGCCAGCACACGGCCCTGCAGGTCGGTTAACCGCGCACGACACTGTGTACCGCCGCCATCAATGCCAAGGAGATAGTGTGGTTGCACGCGCTTCCTTCCCTGATTAAGGGTTATAGCCATAATGAGCGAACGATAGGATAAAAAAACTTAAATCGCAATAACAAATAAATATAGCAAAAACATATCGACACTTTTTCCTTAATTTACATGGTTATAACAAAAATCACCCTCGCAAAATGCGCAGCACGTTATTGACATTAGTTTTTCTGTCGTAATAAGTTGGTGGTCAGATTATCAACAGGCGCGTCCGGACACAGGCGGGCTATGCATCATCCGAATTCAGGAGCAGGGGTTTAACATGAAAGTAGGCATTATCGGTCTCGGCTTTCGTCTGTCCCACGTGATCAAAGAGTTCAGCAAAGCCGACGACGCCTTCTCGGTAGTGGGTTATTACGATCCGGCGCCCGCCGGACTGCCTAATCTGCACAGCTTTGGTATCGCGCCCGGCCAGTCCTTTGCGTCCATCGACGCGCTGCTTGAACACGGCGGAATGGATGTGGTGCTGGTTGGCTCACCCAACTTCCTGCATCTGGAACATGTGGGTCAGGCGCTGGCGGCGGGCTACACCGTGTTTACCGAAAAGCCGGTGGTGATTAATGAAGAGCAGACCATGGAGATGGCGAAACTGGTGCGCCAGTATGGCGAGGCACGCATTCTGGTTGGTCTGGTGCTGCGTTACTCCCCGCTCTATCACGATCTGCTGGCGGCACGCGATGCCGGACAGTTGGGTGAGATCACCTCGATCGAGGCGACAGAACATATCAAGCCTTACCACGGCGCATTCTTCCAGCGCGACTGGCGACGTCTGGAGAAGTACGCCGGTCCCTATATTCTGGAAAAATGTTGCCACGACATCGACCTCTACCAAGGGCTGTTACAGGAGCGTCCGATCCGCGTCGCCAGCTTTGGTGGCCGGAAATCCTTTACCCCCGCGCATGCGCCGCAGGGTGCGATCACCGCGGAGTCAGAGCTCTACCACGTGAAACCCAGCGGCTGGTCGAGCACCGACGCCGTCTTCGACAGCGACGCTGATATCGTCGACTACCAGACTGCCCTGATTGAGTACGAAGGCGGCGCAACACTCGCCTTCCACGCCAACCTGAACGTGCCGGATGAGTTCCGCCGTTTCTGTGTCATGGGCACTGACGGCATGGCGGAAGGCGACTTCGTACGAAACTACTTCCGTGTACATAACGCGCGCAGCGGTGAGAAAGAGGTCGACACCGCCTACAGCGGCAACGCTTATGATGGCCACTATGGCGCAGATGCGCTGATGGCCGAAGAGATCGTTAAACATATTAAACAGGGAACACCGCTGAAAGTTTCAGTCGTGGACGCGCTGGAAGCGGGCCTCACCGCCATAAAAATCGATGAGGCGCGCAAAACCCGCAGCGTAGTGGATATGCGTGAAAGCTGGCAAACATTTGACGCCAACCTGGGAAAAACCGGGGCCTGATAGCCCCATCCTGCGGGTCAGCCTCCCCCTCTGATCCCGGGATTTGAATGGCAGTATGACTGGTAACTTCCTGTACTGGCCTTCGGGCCAGTTACAACCTTTGTACTGAGCCAGCTAATAAAACCTGCGCCAGCGACCACGCACTCACCGCACAAATCCCCACAACCAGCCAAACAAACCGCTCCTCAGCCCGAGGAAACTTACGCACTTATAGTGATGGGAGCATACGCCTGTAGCAAAGCATCGCGCCGCCCGGATAAAAACGCAGGGAGCGTTTTTGAACAACGCAACGCGTTGGCCCGGCAACGGGCGCACCTCAGGGATGAGGTGCGTAATCGCCCGCGCTGAGCCTGCCAGGAATGGCGCTTTTGCGTCTTTGCGAAAGGCGTATGTTCCCTGAGCGTGCACCGCAGACCATAACCGCACACATCTCCTCAGCCAACCCAACCCGCTACAACGCTAGTCCTGAACCGGATCCACCTCATTCTCAAGCTTCTGACGCCGCCGCAGATGCGGAAACAACTTCATCCACAACGCCACCACAATCAGCGTACCGATGCCGCCAATTGCTGCCGCAGGTGCTGCGCCCACCCAGGCGGCCAGCAACCCCGACTCAAATTCACCCAGCTGATTCGAGGTATTAATAAATATCGCGTTAACCGCATTCACCCGCCCGCGCATGGTATCCGGCGTATCCAGCTGCACCAGCGCACCGCGAATCACCATACTCACCATATCAAAGCCGCCCAGGGCGCAAAGCGCCAGCAGTGACAGCCAGAGTTGCGTGGAAAGCGCGAATAGCAGGGTCGCAACGCCAAAGCCTGCTACTGAGCCAAACATAATCATCCCGACATGTTTTTCCAGTTTATGACGGCTCAGCCAGATACCCACCAGCAACGCCCCCACCGATGGCGCACCGCGCAACATCCCCAGCCCCCAGGGCCCGGTGTGCAGAATATCTTTGGCAAAAATCGGCAGCAGCGCCGTCGCGCCGCCCAGTAACACCGCGAACAGATCGAGTGAAATCACCCCAAGCACATCTTTACGGTCACGGATAAAGTGAATACCGGCAAACAGATTCTTTAAATTCATTGGCAAACGGGCCTGAACCGGGCGCTCATAGCGCAGCAGACTCACCAGCGTCAGCGAAATCAGATAAAAGAGCCCGGAAACGCCATACACCACATGCGGGCCAGCAACATAAAGCAGCCCGCCAAGCGTTGGCCCGACAATCACTGCCGCCTGCCCGCCAACTGAATTCATCGCCATGGCTCGTGCCAGAATCGAAGGAGGCACCAGTGAGGGCAACATCGAAGACATCGCCGGCCACTCCAGCGCTTTTGCCACCGCAATCATAAACACCAGCCCCCAAAGCGCGGTCTTATCGGCAGTATGAAATAAGGTAAGCACCACTAATGCCAGCAGTGCGACAAATTCCACCAGTTGGCCGAACAGGACGATGCGCCGCCGGTCATACTGATCCGCCAGATGACCCGCTGGCAGCGCCAGCAACACCGACGGCAGAAACTGCATCAGGCCAATCATCCCTAACGCCATTGCGCTGTTGGTCAGCGCATAGATTTGCCAGCTGATCGCCACCGAGAACATCTGAAAACCAAATGATGAGCAGGTGCGCGCCAGCCAGAAGGCGACAAAAGTCCGATGTCGCCACAGCGACTCTTCCGCTGCGGATGCCATAAATCCCATGTCTTATCCCAAATCAGGTGAGAAAACCCGCGTCGTTGCGCGGTGTTATTGGTGTAAATGTTGACGATACAAGGTTAACAGACCCGGATGAGAGCGCAGGGTCTTCGGCTCCAGCCCTGTCTTACTGCGCAATACGCTGCATTACTTTGCAGTAACGGTGTGTCAGCCCCATCCTGATTATTAACAACCTATTGATACCGACCATTGAATATATTCCAGCACATCATCAGATACCAAAGGAATTATCATCTCACTGTTAATAGGTATATTTACTTTCTAATCCAACAAAAGGGTGATTTGGATTATGCAGTTGATCTATATTTATTCACGCGTTTAAAAAAATGCGATTTTTTATATGCTTAATTATCAATAAATCCTTTTTATTGCATTTCGTAGAGATAATGAAAAACAGTTTATATAACCCTTATGTTACTGAACCTATTCATCACGTTAAGCGTAATGTCACAGGCATTTGCTATAGCGTGCCTTATCTTGAGCAAAACCAGGACCGCGGAAATATACTTAATACAAACAACATTGTTTCATTGCACAACAAAATTGCAAGTGAAGAAGCATTAATGATTGTTCCGGTTGGCGATATTCGTTTGCAGGAAATGATCGCGATTCCGGACGCCTATGCACATTTACAAAATGAGCGCGTCCGGATTGGAATAAATTATTCCAGCTTAGCTGCGAACAGTGCGTCACTGCTTGAATTAACAACGAAATTTGATTTCTGGCTTTATGATTTTGCACCGCCGGGAGCAGACTGGCGACTACTTGAATCCTTTCCTTTTTCAGGTATTGTTTTAACTGAATCGTTCTTCAGTGATAATTACGAAAAATTTACCTTTCCCTTTTTTATGGCGACATTCCGTGAAAAAGGTGCAGAGGTCATCGTGCGATGTCATACGCCGCCTTTAACCGCTGAACAGTTTACTGAGATAAACATCAGCGGCTGGCAACAGCAACGCTCGGATGGCGATCTTATTAGCGGCTGATTCATAAATCCTGCCTTCCGGCGTTAAGGGCACATGGCGGTGCGCTTAACGTCCTTTAATCCCTCATAAAATGTCGTATTACTCCAATTGTTAAGCGCTTTAAGCTAAAAAAATCAAACCTCGATCTAATTTTGCTATAACATTTAACACAAAGGGACCGTCTGTCTTATCGGAAGAGATACTCAAGAACACCTTTAATCATTTGTACTTGATAACTGGAAACAGCCTATCTGGTTGTTTTCGTGTGTTTTATGGCAACGAAACGAGGTCGATATTATGGGGAAAAACTCCTCATCTTTTGGCGTAATTCGTTTCCTGACAGTACTGTTCGCAGTGCTGACGGGCGCGTTTATGCTGATTGGCGGTGGCTGGTTAGCCGCCATTGGTGGTTCCTGGTATTACGTTTTCGGCGGTGTGATCATGCTTATCACCGCTTATCTGCTTTCCCGTCGCAAAAGCACCGCGCTGGTTCTTTATGCGCTGCTGCTGATCGGCACCCTGATTTGGGGCGTGTGGGAAGTGGGTACCGACTTCTGGGCACTGGCACCACGCACTGATGTGCTGGTGATCTTCGGTGTCTGGCTGATCCTGCCGTTTGTTTATCGCAGCTTCAATGCCGGCAGCAAAGCGGCACTGGGTTCGATGGCTGTCGCGCTGATTGCCAGTGCCATCGTGCTGGCTTATGCGGTATTCAACGATCCGCAGGTTATCAACGGGTCTGTACCAGAAACCGCTGACAACGCTCCGCAGGCTACGCCGCTGAGCAACATCCCGGATGCTGACTGGCCCGCGTATGCGCGCGATCAGCAGGGAACCCGTTTCTCGCCGCTGAAGCAGATTAATCACCAGAACGTGAAAGAGTTGCAGGTTGCCTGGCAGTTCCAGACAGGCGACATGAAAACCCCTAACGATCCAGGTGAAATCACCGACGAAGTGACCCCGATTAAAATCCGCGACACGCTTTATCTCTGTTCGCCACACCAGATTCTGTTTGCGCTGGATGCGGCAACCGGTAAGCAGAAGTGGAAGTTCGATCCGGGCATGAAGGTGAACCCGACCTTCCAGCACGTGACCTGTCGCGGTGTCTCTTACCACGAAGTGCCCGCAGCAGCCGATGCAGCGAACACTCAGCCTGCTATCTGCTCACGTCGTATTTATCTGCCTGTGAACGATGGCCGTCTGTTTGCGCTGGACGCAGAGACTGGCGAACGCTGCCCGTCCTTTGGTGTCAACGGCGAGCTGGATCTCCAGCATAAACAGCCTGTCACCACAGCAGGTATGTACGAGCCAACTTCTCCGCCGGTGATTACCAATACCACCATCGTGATGGCGGGTGCGGTTACCGATAACTTCTCGACTCGCGAGCCATCAGGCGTGATTCGTGGCTTTGATGTGAATACCGGCAAACTGCTGTGGGTATTTGATCCGGGCGCGAAAGACCCGAATGCTATTCCGGCTGATGAACACACCTTCACCATGAACTCTCCTAACTCATGGGCCCCGGCAGTTTACGATCCGAAACTGGATACCGTTTACCTGCCAATGGGTGTGACCACGCCGGATATCTGGGGCGGCAACCGCACGCCAGAGCAGGAACGTTATGCGAGCAGCGTACTGGCCCTGAACGCCACGACCGGTAAGCTGGTCTGGTCTTATCAGACCGTGCATCACGACCTGTGGGATATGGATCTGCCGTCTCAGCCGACACTGGCTGATATCACCGATAAAGATGGCAACACCGTACCGGTTGTTTACGCGCCAGCCAAAACCGGCAATATCTTTGTGCTGGATCGTCGCACCGGCAAGCCAGTAGTTCCCGCGCCAGAAACGCCAGTGCCACAGGGTGCCGCTAAAGGCGACCATGTTGCTGCCACTCAACCCTACTCTGAGCTGACCTTCCGTCCGAAACAGAACCTGACGGACAAGGACATGTGGGGCGCGACGATGTTCGACCAGCTGGTGTGCCGCGTGATCTTCAAGCGTCTGCGCTATGAAGGTCCGTTCACGCCGCCATCTGAGCAGGGCACGCTGGTCTTCCCGGGTAACCTCGGTATGTTCGAATGGGGCGGCATCGCAGTCGATCCTAATCGTCAGATCGCGATTGCTAACCCAATGGCGCTGCCGTTTGTCTCTAAGCTGGTTCCACGTGGCCCGGGCAACCCGATTGAGCCGCCGAAAGGTGCTGAGGGTGGTTCAGGTACGGAAACCGGTATTCAGCCACAGTATGGCGTGCCGTATGGCGTCGAGCTGAACCCGTTCCTGTCACCGTTTGGTCTGCCTTGTAAACAGCCTGCCTGGGGTTATGTCTCCGCGGTGGATCTGAAGACCAACAACGTGGTCTGGAAACAGCGTATCGGTACCGTTCGCGACAGCGCACCGGTTCCGCTGCCGTTCAAAATGGGTATGCCAATGCTGGGTGGTCCTGTCACCACCGCGGGCAAGGTATTCTTCATTGGAGCGACCGCAGATAACTACCTGCGTGCTTTCAGCACCGATACCGGCGAACTGCTCTGGGAAGCACGTCTGCCAGCAGGCGGTCAGGCGACGCCGATGACCTATGAAGTGAATGGCAAGCAGTATGTTGTCATCGCGGCGGGTGGTCATGGCTCGTTTGGTACCAAGCTGGGTGACTATGTGATTGCCTACGCATTACCTGATCAGAAGTAATTCACTGGAAAGTGAATAACAAAAGGCGGACTCCGGTCCGCCTTTTTTTGATCGCGCTATTTCTGCATTCCGCGCCAGTTAAGCCACGCGCAAAATAACATTACTCCGCAGGTTGCCAGAAACACGGGTCGCATCCCAAACGCACCGGCGATCACCCCACCAAACAGCGGGCCGCTCACCTGGCCGATATATTGCGCCGAGGTCGAAAACCCCAGCATCCGCCCCAGCTGTGAGGCCGGCACGTTATGGCGAATAATTGCCGTGATGCACGGCATCAATCCGCCCAGGGCCATCCCCATCAGAAAACGTAATAACACCAGTTGCCAGGCTGCCGTGATAAATGCCTGTGGAATCAGCAGCAGCCCGCTGATTACCAGACCGCCAGTCAGTACCCGCCAGTGCCCCACCCGATCGGCCAGACGACCCAGTCGGGGTGCCGCCAGGATCGTGCCCAGCGCCGCAGCAGACATCACCAGTCCGGCTACCACTGTGACCTGATGGTCACCCCGCACAAACTCGCCCACATAGAGCGTGATAATCGGCTCAATCGACATGCTGGCGAAAATCAGCAACATGCCGGAGAGCCACATCAGCCGCACCAGATTGTGGTTAACCGGCTGCTCTGCAGGCAGCTGTTGCGGATTGCCGCGCGACGTCGCCGCAGCACGTGGCAACTCTCTGAGTAAAAAGGTGGTGGCGAGGAAAGCGAGAAAAATTACCGCGCCCGTCAGCCAGAAAGTCTGACGGATGCCAATCAGCGGCGGCAAGACGCCCCCAAGCAGCGGCCCGACCACGTTGCCCGCCATAATGCCCGAGGAGAGGATGCCCAGCGCCCAGCCGGTCTGCGCTTTAGGGGTTTGCGCTGCCACCAGAATGGTCGATCCCGATGCGTAGCCGCCCAGCAGCCCCGCCAGCAGGCGCAGCGCCACCAGTTGCCACGGCGCCGTCGCCATGCCAATCAGCGACATCGCAATCGCCATTCCGAGACTGGCCCGAATCAGCATCAGTTTACGACCATAACGATCAGCCAGCCGGCCCCACAACGGTGCCGTCAGCGCGGCGCTGAAAAAGGTTGCGCCATAGGCCAGGCCGGACCAGCGGGCAATAGCCGCAGGCTGCTCAACACCCAGTTGCTGAATATAGAGCGGCAGAAACGGCAGCAGCAGCGTCATCGCCACGATAGTGGTAAAAGAGCCAGCGACGCAGACTGCTAAATTCCGTTTCCAGTGTTGAAACTCTGCCGTTTCGGGTAACTGTTGCATGGTGATATCCGTTGAATGATCAGGGATACAGGCTAACCGGAGTCGCACAGCAACAACAGTCCTGGCAGAATAGTTACTCTGTGGCGCTGATTGTTGTCAGCAGGCAACAATCAACCTGGATTTAGGGCCTCAACCAGTGCATCACACAGTAGCGTCACCGGTGACACCGGGTCGGGATGGTCGTGAAGCAGGAGATAGCTTTGCAGGCGATCCATCTGCCACTCCGGCAGCAGCTGCTGGATATCCCCACGCGCCATCGCCTCCTGCGCCATGTAGGAAGGCAAATAGGCGATGCCACTGCCCGCCAGCGCGGCATTAAGCAGCGCCATGCTGTTGTTGGCGCGAAAACGACTGCGCACGTCCAGCGCCAGTCGCTGTTTATCCCGGCGGAACGGCAGCGCGGCGGTGTGTGCCGGACCATGGAACATCAGCAGGTCGTGGCGCGGCAGCATTTCGGGGTGGGTGATGGCGGGCCGCTGCGCCAGATAAGCGGGCGCGGCATAGAGTCCCCAGTCGATATCGCTCAATACCCGGAAATTGCCCTGCTGCGGGGATCGGGATCGGATCACAATCGCCAGATCCGTCTGATCGTCCAGCCGATCATGATTGCGATCGGTCAGATCAAGATCAACGTTGATATGCAGATGACGACGCAGAAAACGGTTCAGAACAGGAACGACACACTGGCAGCCGAAGGTGACGGGTGCCTGAAGTCGGATATGGCCGGCGGGCTGCTGATGCAACTGCTGCACAAAGGCTTCGGCACGCTGCACTTCAGCCAGCATTCGCACACAGTAGGGATAGTATGCCTGGCCCATCTCGGTGAGTGCCAGCCGCCGCGTAGTGCGCTGCAATAATCGGATACCGAGCCGCAACTCCAGCCGGGCGATCTCCCGACTGACATGGGATTTGGACCAGCCCAGTGCGCGGGCCGCTTCACTGAAACTCTGTAATTCTACTACCCGAGCAAATACCAGCATGGCGGTTAAATTCGCGCCGTTTTCCATGTTTCCCGACTCCGAAAATAAAGGGATGCTGGCAACAAACTAACACGTTCAGGCTGGGACGCTGTGGCGGGCGGGAAAAAAAGCGAGGCAGAGGCAGGAGGAGAATGGTGCAGAGCGCGGGCCGACCTTCCCGTCTGCTGGCTGTGACGGGAAGATCTTATCAGGCATCAGCTGGCCATCGCCAGGGGGAACAGCAGCCGATCCGGCTCGACGCGACGCTGACGGCGCAACTGGCCCGGCGTCATCATGAAATAGTTTTTAAAGGTGCGGGTGTAGGCCTGCTGGGTATCGAAGCCGTAGTTCATCGCCACCTGCAGTATCGCTTCGTTGCTGCTCAGCAACGTGAGCGCAGACTCGGTCAGGCGGCGCTGACGGATATATTCTGCCAGTGAAAAACCAGTATGCTGTCGAAACAGGCGTTGCAGATGCCAGCGCGAATAGCCTGAGCGGCGCGCCACTTCATCCAGGTGCAGATCGTGTCCTAAGTTATTCTCAATCCAGTCCAGCAAACTCCGAATAAACTCGCGCTGATTCATGGTTCCTCCTGTCGATTCTGATGTGCAGTGGAACCACTTTACTTGTTTAAATTTATCCCTTAATTAGCAGAAAATTAGCGCAGAATTAGCAAGGACGGAAACGGGTGCCGCATTGCGCGGCCAGACGCGACTCCAGCAAAACGTTAAGGCCGGCAGACTGCCAAAATAATTTGTGCTGAGGCAAGGGCGAATCCCCAAGAGCTGACATCAGTCAGTGAATGGGGTGAGCAAAAGCAGCCAGTGCCGCTACAGTGCGAAGTAAGAGAACAGCGGTCCGCCAAAATAATTCGTGCTGTGGCAAGGCGGCAAATGCGCGAATCCCCGGGAGCTGACATCAGTCAGTGACTGGGGTGAGCAAAAGCAGCCAACGCCGCCACAGTGCGAAGTATGACGGCGGAAGGATAATTCTGGCCTAACAATTAGTGAGTAAACTCTCTCTTATCTTTATGAAGGAGATCAGCCATGCGCGTGTTACTGGTTGAAGATGATGAAATGATCGGCGCTAACCTGCAGCAGGCACTGCAGGGCGCGGGCTGGTCGGTGGATTGGGTGCGCGATGGCGTCTATGCCCAGAACGCCTGGAGCGAAGGCGGCTACAGCTGCGTGCTGCTCGATCTCGGCTTACCACGGGATGATGGCCTGCAGGTCCTGCGCCGGGCGCGCGGGCGCGGCGACGCGACGCCAGTACTCATTCTTACTGCACGCGACACGGTGGCGCAGCGGATTCAGGGACTCGACAGCGGTGCTGACGACTACCTGCTTAAACCGTTCGATTTACAGGAAGTCATGGCCCGGATGCGCGCCATTACCCGACGCAGCCACGGCGCGGCAGATTCCGTATTGGGCAGCGGCGATGTGCAGCTGGATATGATGACCCGTGAAGTGCTCTACAAAGGCCAGCGTGAACAGCTTACGGCGCGCGAATATGCCCTGCTCTACGCCCTGCTGGAGCGGCCGGGCGCTATTCTGTCACGCGAGCAGCTGGAAAACCGTATCTATGGCTGGGGCGATGAAGTCAGCAGCAACGCGGTGGATGTGTTGATCCACGGGATGCGCCGCAAGCTGGATAACGACGTGATCCGCAACGTGCGCGGTCTGGGCTGGCGGGTGCCGGCAATATGAAACCTTTTCGCTTTATGCGCTCACTGCGCAACAAATTACTCTCTACGCTGCTGATTATTCATCTGCTGATGATCGGTGGCGTCACCTGGTATTTCTTCAGCTGCTACGGCGATATGGTCGGCACCATGAAGGACGATCAGCTGGCCAAAATCGCGGATGCCTGGTCCACCAATAAACAGATGCCCGCCCTGATGCCGATGCTTATTGCGCCTGACAAGGCGAAAAGCGCCTTTGTGGTGCAGCTATGGGACGATCAGGGTCAGTTGCGCGCCAGCTCATGGCCGGAGCTGCAGGCCCCGCTGCAAAACCAGCGTGGCTATCGCGACGTCCATATCGGTCAGTGCGACGACTGTGAATGGCGCATCTATACCCGGCCCGGCTTGCCTGGCAGTGAGATTAAAACCATTCAGGTGATGCACAACCTCAGCTACATGAAGGCATTGATGGTCAAGCGGGCGCTGTCGGCGATCATTCCGATGATCCTGATGATGCCGCTGTCGCTGCTGGTGATCTGGCTGGTCGTACGCAAGATCACCCGGGATCTGCAGGTCGCTTCGCGTCAGATTGCCGCGCAGGAGACGCATCATCCGCACAACGTCTCACCGGAAGGTTTACCGGATGAGATCCTGCCGCTGGTGGCCGCCTATAACTCGCTGCTGAGTAAACTGCGTGAGGCCTGGTCGTCACAGCGTCAGTTCCTGGAAGACGCCGCCCATGAACTGCGCACGCCGGTAACGGCCGTGACGTTACAGCTGGAAAACCTGCGTCAGCATATTCAGCCAGGCGAAGCGAGCCGGCAGTTCAGCCAGCTGGAAGCGGGCGTGACACGTACCCGTCACCTGGTCACGCAATTACTCAATGTCTCACGCCAGGATGACCAGAGCGTGGTCGCCAGCGTTGAGCATATCGAACTGGAAGATCTGCTGAAAGAGAGCATTGAGCAGCTGATGGTCGTGGCGGATAAACGCGGCATCGATATCGGCTTTAATGGCTCCACGCAGTACCGTCTGCAGGCCAGCCGTTCCGAGCTGCGAAGCCTGTTCGATAATCTGATTGGTAACGCCATGCTACACACCCCGGAAGGTAGCCTGGTCGATGTACTGCTGCATCGGGTTGCCGGAAAGACCGTGGTCGATATTGTGGATAACGGGCCGGGCATGCCGGAATCCTTTATCGAGCGCGCATTTGATCGCTTTACCCGTTCGCCTGACGTTAAAGCCCAGGGTAGCGGCCTGGGATTATCCATTGTGCGCAACGTCGCTCAAAAGCATCAGATTCACGTCGCCCTTTCCAATTGCCTCTCGCCACAGGGTGCAATTTGTGGTTTGCAGGTTCGCGTTACACTTCCCTGATTCCCGCTGTTTGATCACGAACCAGACAACGTAAACGGTTGCCTGGTTCCGTTCGATCCACGCCGTTATTGTGAAGCTCATCACATTTTAGCTGAATTGTAATGCAACACTTTTTGACAAACGTGAGCAAAATCTATTTTCTATCGATCTGTTACAGGCACGCTACGCGGGCTGAAGAACTGGCTGTTATTTGCTGTGAAACCCTCATTCCCATCAAGGGACCGATTTTTCTCTGACTGCGTCTGCTGTGCGGCGGTCAAAAGCATGTGGCTGATAATAATGAAATATAAAACGTTGATAGCAGGTGCCGTGCTGGCATGTTCATTGAGTGGTGCTGCGCAGGCAGCGGAAAGCGATCCGCAGTATGTCTCCGACTGGTGGCATCAGAGCGTAAACGTGGTCGGTAGTTACCACACGCGTTTCGGACCGCAGTTTAACAACGACGTTTATCTGGAATATGAAGCGTTTGCCAGGAAAGACTGGTTTGATTTCTACGGCTATCTCGACGTGCCTAACTTCTTCGGCGTGGGCAACAGCAATGCCAATGGCGTGTTCGACCACGGTTCACCGATGTTTATGGAGATTGAACCACGCTTCTCTATCGACAAGCTGACCGGCACCAGCCTGGCCTTTGGCCCGTTCAAAGAGTGGTATTTCGCCAACAACTACATTTACGACATGGGCCGTAACAGCGATAACCGCCAGAACACCTGGTACATGGGTCTGGGCACCGATATCGATACGCACAGCGATGTCGGCCTGTCGCTGAACGTCTATGCCAAATATCAGTGGGAAAACTACGGCGCGGCGAACGAAAACAGCTGGGATGGCTATCGCTTTAAGGTGAAATACTTCGTGCCAATCACCACGCTGTGGGGTGGTAACCTGGGCTATGTGGGCTTCACCAACTTCGACTGGGGTTCCGATCTCAATGAGAAAGGCGGTTCATCACGCACCAGCAACTCTATTGCCTCCAGCCACATTCTGTCCCTGGGTTACGATCACTGGCACTTCTCTGCGGTGGCGCGTTACTTCCATAACGGCGGACAGTGGGCGGATGGCCAGGAGCTGAACTTCGGCAAGGGTCCGTTTGAAGTGAAATCGACCGGCTGGGGTTACTACCTGGTGGCGGGTTATAACTTCTGATAATAGCGGGCGGTTGCAACAACCGCCCGTTTAGTCGGTGAGCTGGCCCAGGACATCACGCATCAGGGCCAGCTTTTCAGCTGCAGGCTAATCTGATAAGCACTGCATCTGCTCTGCATTTAATTCTGCGGCTTCTCAACATTGATGCGCCATGGAATGTTGAATTTATCAATGAACATCGCGAATCCGTTCGACCAGAACGTCTCCTGCCATGGCGTCGTCACTTTGCCGCCTGCCGATAATTTCTCAAACCAGGCTTTGCCCTTTTCAACATCATGGGTAGAGAGGCTGACCGCGTAACCCGCATGCTCTGACGCTGGAGGCTGTTCGGTATTGCCATCGCTGAGCATCAGCTCACCGTCACCAATGCGTAATTGCGCATGCATGATCTTTTCTGGCGGCTGTGGCGCTGCGGACTCATCGCCGACCTGCTCACCCTGATCCGGCATATCACCGAATTTCATTTTAGAGAGTAACTCTCCACCGGTTGCCTGCAGGTAAAAGTCGATAGCCTCTTCACAACGGCCATAGAGAAACAGATAAGGACTAACTTGCATCGTAACCTCTATTTGTCGGTTGGATTTTTTCAGTACCTTAACAGTGTAGACGATCGACTTTACGTACTGATTTTACTGACAATAACGGCGAAAGAGTTGTGCCATATAACTGCTCATTGGGGTCAGCGTCGTGTCTTTGCGCTGAATCAGATAGAAGATCGCTTTCGGCAAAGGGTCATCGAGCGACAGTGCCACAAGCGAACGGCCCAGAATGGGATCGTCAATCACGTCGACCGACAGAATACTGATGAAATCACTTTGTGCCACCAGGCTGGTGCAGGCCATAAAGGTTTCACAGGTCACCACGATTTTAGGTGCCATGCCGCGCTCGCCAAACAGATCGTGCAGCAAGCGATAGTAACTGCCTTTCGGGGTTGGCATCGTCCAGTCTGCCTGCTGTAATTCTGCCAGAGAACGGGCTTTCTCCAGCGGATGGCCTTTGCGCACCACCACTTTGTACTCGCGTTCCATTACCCGCTCATACATCAGCTCCTGATCGAGATGGCTCTGGTCATACGTATTGATAGTGAAATCAAGCGCTCCCTGACGCAGCTCATGCACCATTGAGACCAGCTGGCCTTCAACAATGCGCACCTTCACGAGTGGGTATTCGCGATGAAACTGGTTTATCACCTGCGGCATGATGGTGCGGGCCACGCTGCCACCCACGCCAATATTCACCTGACCGCCGCCCAGCCCCAATCGCTGCTGGATATCCTCTTCGGCGACCCGCAGCTCTGCCAGTACCAGGCTGGCATGACGAAAAAAGTTATCACCGATATCGGTCAGCACGACACCCTGCTGACGGCGGATAAACAGCTTTGCCCCCAACTCGCGCTCCAGCTCCTGAATCGCTTTGGTTAACGCCGGTTGCGACAGCCCGGAAAGTCGGCTTGCCGCCCGGATACTGCCCTGTCGCGCCACGTCAGTGAAAGCGCGCAGCTGATGAAGTTTGAGATTGGCAGACATAGTTTTTCGATAACCGTTGTTTATCAGTCACAAGATATTCGCATCTTATGCCGCCCAACTCCATTGTGTAGATTCGATGCAGTGCATAAAAAATCAACAACGAGGAGAGAGCCGATGAGACCCCTTTCAGAGCACGTCTGCGCCCTGCTGCCAAAGCTGCAACAGTGGCGTCGCGACTTCCATCACTACGCCGAATCGGGCTGGCTGGAGTTCCGCACCGCGACGTTAGTCGCAGAAGAACTGCATAAGCTCGGTTATCAACTGAAGCTGGGCCGTGAAGTGATCGACGCCGATGCGCGGATGGGCTTACCTGACGAAGCCGTACTGAAGCAGCAGGAGGCGCGCGCGCTAAAGCAGGGCGCGCTACCGCAGTGGATCAGCCACTTCTCCGGCGGATTCTGCGGCATTGTGGCGACACTTGAGACCGGTCGCCCCGGTCCGGTGATGGGCTTTCGCGTCGATATGGATGCACTGGATCTCAATGAAAGCCAGGCCGACGATCATCTGCCACAGCGTGAAGGGTTCGCCTCCTGCAACGCCGGCATGATGCACGCCTGCGCCCATGACGGTCACACCACCATTGGTCTGGGCCTCGCTTCCGTGCTGATGGCGATGAAAGATGAACTCAGCGGCACAATCAAACTGATCTTCCAGCCCGCCGAAGAGGGTGTGCGTGGTGCCAAAGCGATGGTCGCGGCGGGCGTGGTCGATGACGTTGAGCGTTTCACCGCAATTCATATCGGTACCGGCGTGCCGGCAGGCGAAGTGGTATGCGGCAGCGACAGCTTCCTGGCTACTACCAAGCTGGATGTTCACTTCACCGGCGTCGGTGCTCATGCGGGCGGTCGCCCGGAAGAGGGGCGCAACGCCCTGCTGGCTGCCGCACAGGCGACGCTGGCGCTGCATGGCTTAACACAGCACAGCGGCGGCGTGGCGCGGGTTAACGTTGGCGTGCTACAGGCAGGAACCGGCCGCAATGTGGTGGCCGACTGCGCCCTGCTGAAAGTCGAAACCCGTGGCGTCACTAATCAGGTTAATGACGATATTTATCAGCAGGCGCTGCGGGTGATTGCCGGTGCAGCCGCGATGTATGGCGTTGAGCAGCAGGTTTCATTAATGGGTGCTGCACGCAGCTGTACCCCGACGCAACCGTGGGTCGATTTTATCCATCAGCAGGCAGATGCACTCGGCATATTCGACTCTGTGGTCGATCGTAAAGCGCAGGCGGCAGGTTCGGAAGATGCCACTTACATGATGGAGCGCGTAAAGCAGCGTGGCGGCCAGGCCTCTTACGTCATTTTTGGCTGTGACCTGGCGGCGGGTCACCACAATGCGAAATTCGACTTTGATGAGCGGGTCATGCCAGACGCCATCACGTTGCTGACAACACTGACGCTGAATCAGGCACAGTTCGGAGGATCACGATGATAGAAGCATTTATTGCCGGGTATATCGATCGCCATCAGCTCCGCTTCAGCACGCTCAGTGACGCCATCTGGGACACGCCGGAAACCCGTTTTGCCGAAACCCGATCCTCTGCTCTGCTGGCTGACGCGCTGGAAAAAGAAGGATTCACTGTGGAACGCGGTGTGGGTGGCATCGACACCGCCTTTATCGCCAGCGTGGGCAGCGGCAAGCCGGTGCTCGCTATCCTCGGCGAGTTCGATGCGCTGGCTGGTCTGAGCCAGCAGTCGGGCTGTGCACGGCCGCAGCCGCTGGAGGCTAACGGCAACGGACACGGCTGCGGCCACAACCTGCTCGGTACAGCAGGTGTAGCCGCGGTGTGCGCCGTAAAAGCCTGGATGGAACAGCATCACACGGGCGGCACGGTTCGCTTTTACGGTTGCCCTGGCGAAGAAGGCGGATCGGGCAAAACTTTTATGGTGCGCGAAGGGCTGTTTGACGACGTTGATGCCGCGGTAACCTGGCATCCTGAAGGCTTCAGCGGCATGTTCAATTTGCGCACGCTCGCCAATATCCAGGCGGCGTTCAGCTTTAAAGGCATCGCGGCGCACGCGGCCAACTCTCCCCACCTGGGCCGCAGCGCGCTGGATGCCGTCACGCTGATGAATACCGGTGCCAACTTTCTGCGCGAGCATATCGTGCAGGAAGCGCGTCTGCACTACGCCATCACCAATAGCGGTGGCGTTTCACCGAATGTGGTGCAGGCCGATGCAGAGGTGCTTTACCTGATTCGCGCCCCGGAACTGCCGCAGGCGCAGGCGATCTACGAACGGGTGATTAACATCGCCAGGGGCGCTGCACTGATGACCGACACCACGCTGACCGTGCGTTTTGACAAAGCCTGTTCAGACTACGTGCCTAATCGTGCACTTGAAGCGGTCATGGAGCGCTATTTGCATCAGTTTGGTTTGCCCGACTACAGCGACGAAGAGCGCGCGTTTGCGGCGGAACTGCGTGCCACTCTGACCGATGACGATCTGCGCAACGCCCGGCTCAATGCCGCCCGTACGGGTGGCGAAGCCGGTCATGCCTGGGCTGCGCAACTGGGCAATAAGCTGTTCATGGATGAGGTCGCGCCCTATGCGGTTACGCGTGAGCTGCTGTATGGCTCCACCGATGTCGGCGATGTCAGCTGGGTGACGCCGACCGCACAGTGCTTTGCGCCCTGTTTTACCTTCGGCACGCCGCTGCACACCTGGCAACTGGTGGCGCAGGGCCGCACCACTATCGGGCATAAGGGGATGTTTCTGGCAGGCAAAGTGATGGCGGCCACGGTGTTAACACTGCTAACGGATCCGCAGGCGCTGGCTGGCTGCCGGGCCGAGTTTGAACGGGTGCGCGCCGCGCAGCCTTATATCTGTCCGATCCCGGCGGGGATCACACCAACAAAACTGGCCGAATGAGCCACCGGCCGTGTCTCTGACACGGACCACTATAAAAATAGTGCAAACACATCCCTGCTTCAGCGGAGCCGACTCTGAACTCACCGTCGGTCATATACCATGACCGACGCCAGACCGGGCCTGCGCCGATAGGGGAAACACAAGACGAGAACCCATACCATGGAAGCAACATCCGAGAACCGAAGCCCCGGCAGGCTCTTCAGCTGGATCGAGCGTGTGGGCAATAAAGTGCCCAACCCGTTCTTACTGTTTGTTTATTTGATCGTGGTGCTGATGGTGGCAACCGCCATTATCAGTGCACTGGATCTGGCGGTAAAGAACCCCAGTAACGGTGAAATGGTGCGGGTGAACAACCTGCTGAGCGTCGCAGGCATTCAGTGGATCCTGCCCAATATCATCAAAAACTTCAGCAGCTTCACCCCGCTGGGATCGATTCTGGCGCTGGTGATTGGTGCCGGTCTGGCGGAAAAAGTCGGCCTGCTACAGTCACTGATGGTGAAGATGGCGTCGCGCGTCAGCCGTCGTTACGCCAGCTATATGGTGCTGTTTATCGCCTTCTTCAGCCATATTTCCTCGGATGCTGCGCTGGTGGTGATGCCGCCACTCGGTGCGCTGATCTTCCTGGCAGTGGGCCGTCATCCGGTTGCAGGCCTGCTGGCGGCCATTGCCGGCGTCGCCTCTGGCTTTACCGCCAATCTGCTGATTGTCACCACCGATGTGCTGCTCTCGGGCATCAGCACCGAAGCGGCTAAAGCCGTCAGCGATACGGTGCATGTCAGCGTCATCGACAACTGGTTCTTTATGGCGACCTCGGTGATTGTGCTGACGATAGTGGGCGCGCTGCTCACTGATAAATTCGTCGAGCCGCGCCTGCCGCAGTGGCAGGGCAACGGTGAGAAGCTGGCGGCACTGACGCCTCTGGAGAACCGCGGTTTGCGGGCCGCCGGGATCGCCGCGCTGCTGTTTATCGCCCTGATGGCGCTGCTGGTGGTGCCCGAAAATGCACCGCTACGCAATCCCACCACCGGCGCCATCATTCCTTCGCCTTTTATTCAGGGCATTGTGCCCATCATCATTCTGTTCTTCTTTGTGGTGGCGATTGCTTACGGCGTGGTGACACGGCAGATCCGCCGTCCGGATGATATCCCGCAGCTGCTGGTCGATCCGATGAAGGGCATGGCGGGCTTTATTGTGATGGTGTTTCCGCTGTCGCAGTTCGTGGCGTTCTTCAACTGGAGCAACATGGGAAAATTCATGGCAATCGGGCTGACCGATGTGCTGGAAAGCGCAGGCGTCAGCGGCGCGCCCGCCTTTCTGGGCCTGATGTTCCTGTCGGCGTTTCTCTGTATGTTTATCGCCAGCGGCTCAGCAATCTGGTCAATTCTGGCGCCGGTCTTTGTGCCGATGTTTATGCTGCTCGGCTTTCATCCCGCCTTCGCTCAGATGATTTTCCGCATCGCTGACTCCGCCGTACTGCCGCTGGCACCCATGTCGCCCTTCCTGCCGCTGTTCCTGGCCTTTTTGCAGCGTTATCAGAAAGATGCGCAGCTCGGCACCTATTACGTGCTGATTTTCCCCTATCCGCTGGTGTTCTTTATCAGCTGGATAGCGCTGCTGATGGTGTGGTATCTGCTGGGTCTGCCAATTGGGCCGGGTGTCTGGCCGAAACTGCCTTAAGTCTCAGTGCCACCGATGCAGGCATTATCGGTGGCGCTTTCTCTCTTTTCCGGCTGGGGGATATCGGGGCATGGGTTGAGTGCCCGAATAGCCTTCACATCGGCCACCGTATAGCGCGTAACACGACCAGGCACCCGGACGCCGTTTTTGATCTCAACAGCTTCTTCCAGCGATGCTTTCAGCTCGTCAAAAAAACTCACGTTAACCTCATCTTTCCGTAATTGGGTCTGCTTCTTCAGCTCAGCTTTTTCCGCGTCCGTGAAGAAAGTGTCACAAAGCGGGACTATGCTAGCGCAAGGACGCCATTTGCATCCATGCGGACCTGCCCTCACGTGACCGGGCTGAGAGACAGCCCGGAATTTGCGGCATGCAGATCCTGCTCCAGTCGTCGCTGCCGGAGTACGTGCGCCACAGATGGCAAAACCTGCAACGTACATTGCTAAATCGTCAGCAACGCCCCGCTCGGCAACGGCGGATGAATTGATTATTCTGCTATTTCTTCGCTTGCTAACGGTTAACTCTGTTAATCCTTATCTGACCGGCTGCGAGTCGTCTCACACTGCCTGAGGTTCATGCTGAAATGACCACTACCTCCACCAGCCTGCCGCCACTGCACGCTTCACCGGCGGCCCGCAACAGCTTAGCCGCACGGGTTGATGCGCTGCCCTCCTCCACGGGTTTGTGGCGCTTTATTACGCTGCTGGCGCTGGGCGGTTTTTTTGAGCTTTATGACCTGTTTGAAACCGGCTATATCAGCACCGGCCTGCTATCCGCAGGCGTCTTTCACACCGGCGCGGCAGGCGTGCTGGGCTTCTCCGATCAGGCGGCATTCGCCTCGGCCACTTTTCTCGGCCTGTTTTTCGGTGCCAGCCTGCTGGCGCCCTACGCTGACCGCTTTGGTCGCCGTCTGACCTTTATGTGTGCGCTGCTGTGGTATGGGCTGTTTTCACTGCTGATGGCGTTCCAGCAAAGTGCGGAGATGATTATTCTGTTCCGCTTCCTGGTGGGGATCGGGCTGGGCGTCGAGCTGGTGACCATTGACACCTATCTGTCGGAATGGGTGCCGACCAATCTGCGCAGCCGCGCCTTTGCCTTCTCTTTTTTCGTGCAGTTTTTGTCGGTACCCGCCGTGGCGCTGATGTCCTGGTGGCTGATTCCGCTAACGCTGCTCAGTCTTGAAGGCTGGCGCTGGGTGGTGATCGCAGGCGCGGTCTGTTCACTGGTGATCTGGCTGGTGCGCAGAAATCTGCCGGAGTCGGCACGCTGGCTGGCGCAGCAGGGCCGTCATCAGGAGGCGCATCAGGTATTGTCCACGATGGAGCAGCGCTGTGGTATCCCGGCTGGCCCCGCTGTTCAGCCCGATGACGCCCCAGGGCAGCTGCCAAAACGAGGGCGTTTCAGCGAGATATGGTCACCCGCTTACCGCAAGCGCACCCTGATGCTGGTGGTGATGAACTTTTTCCAGGCGATCGGCTTTTTCGGCTTTGGTAACTGGCTGCCTGCGCTGCTGTCAGGCAACGGTGCCACGGTGACGCACAGTTTGCTTTATGCCTTCTTCATCACGCTGGCCTATCCGCTCGGTTCGCTGATCTGCAGCCGCTACGCTGACAAGCTGGAGAATAAGTGGCAGATCGTCCTGTCGTCGCTGATGACGGTGGTGTTCGGCACGCTGTTCGCCTTCCAGACGCAGCCAGTGTTGCTGATTCTCTGCGGCTTCCTGATCACCTGGTCCAACGCCTGGCTGACCTTCAGCTTCCACGCCTATCAGACCGAGATCTTCCCGACCCATATCCGCGCGCGGGCAGTCGGCTTCTGCTACTCCTTCAGTCGCCTTTCTACGGTCTTCAGCAGTATTCTGATTGGGGTGATATTGCAGTATGCCGGCACGCCAGGCGTAATCACCTTTATCGTGCTGAGCATGGTGATGGTGATGCTGTCGGTAGGGATTTACGGGCCGAAAACACGCGGAATCGATCTGGAGAATATTTAAAAAAAAGGCCGTCATCCTGTTGATGACGGCCTCTGTTACTGTCGGTTATTTACCTTCCAGTACGCTGATATCCGCACTGCCCAGCCGATCTTTCTCATCTTTACGCAGCTCAGCGACCTGTTTCGCGCTGACCTGTTTCGACGCCGTGTTGCCCCAGCTGTTGCGCACGAAGTTCACCACGTCCGCCACCTGCTGATCGTTCAGACGCCAGCCAAATGCTGGCATAGTAATGGTCGACGGCGCGCCATTCACGCCAGGCAACTGCCCGCCCACCAGCACGATATGGATCAGGGAGGTGGGATCGTCCGCCAGAACGACCGGATTACCGCGCAGCGCTGGATAGAAGCGTTTATAGCCACTGCCATCGGTTTTATGACATGCCGCGCAGCTGTCAACGTAGGTTGCAGCACCCGTCTGGCTGTCATCACCACGCCACAGCGCTTTTGCCGTGGCATCATCCACGCTGAACGCTGCCTGATGGGGATCTTTCGCACCCAGTGACTTCAGATAGCGCGCAATTGCCGTGATATCAGACTCGCTCAGGTGCTGCAGACTGTGTTCCACCACATCGGTCATGCCACCGAACGCGGCAGTCTGGTCGTTGCGGCCATAACGCAGGAACTGACGCAGATCGTCTTCGCTCCAGCGCCCCAGCCCATCGCGGTTATCGCCGCGCAGGTTGCTGGCGGTCCAGCCATCAATAGGAGCACTGCTGCCCGCCAGATAGTCGCTGCCCTCTTCGTTAGTCAGCGCCTTCTCCTGCATGGTGATGCTACGCGGTGTATGACAGGCCCCGCAGTGGCCCAGTCCTTCAACCAGATAGCGACCGCGTGCCAGCACCGGATCTTCCTCTGCTGCAGGCTGGAATGCTTTCACGTCGGGCGCAAAAATCCCGCGCCAGACCGCCAGCGGCCAGCGCATCGATAGCGGCCAGGGAATGTCGCTCTCCCGATTTGGCTGCTTAACCGCCGCAACGCCATGCATGAAGTAAGCGTAAAGCGCCTTCATGTCTTCATCGCTGACCACGGCGTAGGAGGGATAGGGCATCGCCGGATAGAGCGTATCGCCGTTTTTCGCTACGCCGTGACGCACCGCTTTCTGGAAGTCGTCGTAGCTGTATTCACCAATGCCGGTGTCGCGATCGGGCGTAATGTTGGTGGAGTAGATGGTACCAATGGGTGTCGCCATCGGCAGACCACCGGCAAACGCCGCGCCGCCTTTGCTGGTGTGGCAGGCAACACAGTCCCCGGCACGCGCCAGATACTCACCCCGTTTAACCAGATCGTCCTGGTTGCTCTCCGCCAGTGCGGCAAACGTCAGGGAGCCAAGAACCAGAGCCAGAATGCTATTTTTCATCGCCATATCCTTATGCCTGCACCAGTGGGCCGGGGTTTTTCAGGTAGTGTTCGCGAATAGCTTTGGCTGACCAGTAAGTCAGCGCCGCCACCATGCCGGTCGGGTTGTAACCCAGTCCCTGCGGGAAGGCGGATGCGCCTGGAACAAAGACATTCGGCACATCCCAGCTTTGCAGATAACGGTTAACCGCACTGGTTTTGGGATCGTCGCCCATGATCGCCCCGCCGCTGATATGGGTGGTCTGATACACCGTGGAGTCAAAATGGGTGCCCGGCTTTTTCGCGCCGCCGATGATCATCTTTGGATTCATCGCTTCAGCAATATTGCGCATCTTATCGACCATAAACTGCGCCATTTTGATGTCGTTATCCTGCCAGTCAAAGGTCATGCGCAGCAGCGGCTGCCCATAGGCATCCTTGTAGTTAGGATCGAGATCGAGGTAATTGGCGCGATAGGACTGGTGAGCGCCATGCGCATCCATCGACAGGTGATGCGTGTAGGTGTCCGCTACCGCCGCTTTCCATTTGCTGCCCCAGTTAGGCGTACCCGCAGGCACTGGCAGGCCAGAGATCGGTTTGGTGCCCGCCTGGTTGACCCAGAATGGCGAACCGCCGACAAAGCCCAGTGGCCCATGGTCGAAGTTATCCGCGTTGAAATCATCCACCGCGACGCCTGCACCACCCGCACCGATAAACGGATTGGTGGTGGTGTTTTTATCAAACAGCGCCTTGAGCGTTGAGAGGTTCTGATAGGCGAAGTTACGGCCCACAGTGCCTTCGTTGGTAATCGGATTGTACGGTTTGCCAATGCCCGACAGCAGCATCAGATGCACATTGTGGAACTGGAAGGCGGAAAGAATGACCAGATCTGCGGGCTGAACCTGCTCACGGCCCTGTCCATCCACATAGGTCACGCCGGTGGCACGCGTTTTGTCATCGCTGAGATTGACCCGCAGTACATAGGAGTTGTTGCGCAGCTCAAACTTCGGCTCCTGACGCAGTGCGGGCAGGATATTGACGTTCGGCGACGCTTTGGAATACATGTAGCAGGCGTAGCCGCTGCAGTAACCGCAGAAGTTGCACGGCCCCATCTGCGCGCCATAGGTATTGGTGTACGGACCTGACGTATTGGCGGAGGGCAGATCATAAGGATGATAACCCACAGACTCTGCCGCCTGAGCAAACAACTGCGCCGAGTAAGTACGCTTCTGCGCGGGCAGCGGGAAGTTATCTGAGCGGTCGGGCGCAAACGGGTTACCGCCTTTATCTTTGCCGACCACTTTACCTTTGATACTCCAGGCGCTGCCTGAGGTGCCAAAGACTTTTTCCGCCTTGTCGAAGAACGGCTCCAGTTCATCGTAGCTGACGCCAAAATCCTGAATCGTCATGCCTTCCGGAATGAAGTTTTTACCGTAGCGCTCTTCGTAATGGCTGCGCATCCGCAGCTCAACGGGATCAACACGGAAATGGACGCCTGACCAGTGCAGGCCTGCGCCACCGGTACCGGTGCCGGGCAAAAATGCCGCCAGCTGGCGATAAGGTACCGCCGTCTGAGAAGCGTCATGACGAATCGTCACGGTGCTTTTAGAGAGATCCTGGAACAGCTTTTTGCGGACGTTATAGGTCAGCTCATCAATGGACTGCGGATAGGATCCATCGGGATAGGTGTCACGATGCGGCCCGCGCTCCAGCGCCAGCACGTTAAGGCCCGCTTCAGTCAGCTCTTTCGCCATAATCGCGCCTGCCCAGCCGAAGCCGACAATGACCGCATCCACTTTTTTCATTTCATTTGCCATGCTTAGCTTCTCTCTCCGCGAATCGACACTGACGGGAACGGATACCGTTCGCCGCGCTCTACCCAATCCATAAAGTCGGCGCGGGCGCCAGGGAAGTTGATCAGCTTCCAGCCGACCATGCCCTGATTCCCACCGTGGATAGGATCGCTAAAGAAGCCTTCACGGGTGTTCTGCAGCAGGAAGCTGAAGAAGACTTTTGCCGGCAGCTGGCTGAATTCCGCGCTGCCACTCTCCATCGCCTGCAATAAGGCATCCTGCTGCTCACCGCTGAGCTGAGCAAAGACCTTGCCGTGCTGCTTTTTGCTGTAATTATCCGCATCGGCCAGACCAAGACGGTAAATCTGCTGTGGCACCAGCGGCAGCTGATAGCCCAGCTCTTTCGGCAGGTCGGGATTAAACGGGCCCTGCATATACCAGTTCGATCCCGTGGCATACGGCGTATTCATTTGACGATCGATAAATTCCGGCACGCCCGCTTCCAGCGCTCCCGGTCCGCGTTCATCGCTGGGAATCAGGCGTGCCACGGCGGCGGTAATAAAGGCAAACTCTTCGGCGGTAAACCAGTTCGGCTGGTAATCACGTGCCTGCTGCGGTGCGGCCGGGGTTTCAGCCGCCTGCGCGGCCAGCGGAAGGGAGAGCGCGCCCATTGCGGTGGAGCCTACCGCCATCGCAGGCGCCAGGGTAATTGTCTTCAGCAAAAAATCCCTGCGTGAATGACCCTTTTTTTGTTCTGACATGACATTGCCTCATTCCCGCACTCACTGGCGGTATGAAAAAGTGGTGGTTGCGTTGTAATGGTTTTTATCAGCAGATACAGGCGTGGCGCCTGCTTGTTACCGGTAACAAACTTGCATATTGTATCACTGCCATTCACAAAGATTTAGTTCAAAGAAACAAAATCGCACAATTTCATTAACATCTATCTTCTTCCTGTCATGAGCAGAAACAACAGACTACAGACAGCGACACGTCAAAAACGTTATAACAAGCAATACACAACAGCGGAGTACCTATGTTTAAGTCTTTTTTTCCGCGGCCAGCGCTGTTTTTCAGCTCTGCGGCTGTCTGGAGCTTATTAGCAATTTTTGCCTGGTTCGGCTTTGCCAGCGATTTGCCTGCCCATTTTTGGCCTGCGTTTGAGGCTGCGATAAAGCAGCCTTTGCCTACGACAGTGATGCGCTTCATTGCACCAGGGGAGGTATGGTTTTATTCCTATTACTGGATAATCGCTACCCTGTTCGCACTTGCCTGGCGAGTGATTGATAATCACCCCTGGCAGCGTTGGTCGGTGTGGGGCTCTGCGCTGATTATCTTTGTTACCTGGTTCGGGGTTCAGGTCGGCGTAGCAATTAACGCCTGGTATCAACCGTTTTACGACTTGATCCAAAAGGCACTGACAAAAGCCGGTGCTGTATCGATTAGCCAGCTCTATTCTGAAGTTGTAGGCGTAGCAGGCATTGTTATGGTTGCTGTGACTATTGGCGTCATTAACGCCTTTTTTATCAGCCACTGGGTATTCCGCTGGCGTACCGCAATGAATAATTATTATATGCACCACTGGCAGCGATTACGTCATATTGAAGGCGCAGCGCAGCGTGTGCAGGAAGATACGATGCGCTTTGCTCAAACACTGGAGGGCTGGGGAGTCAGTTTTATACAAGCTATTATGACGCTCATCGCTTTTTTGCCAGTACTTGTTCAGCTATCACACCACGTAAAAAGCGTACCTATTCTTGGGTCCATACCTTATGCATTAGTCATTGCCGCCATTGTCTGGTCTATACTGGGAACAGGATTGTTAGCAGTAGTAGGATTAAAATTACCGGGCCTGGAGTTTCGTAACCAGCGAGTAGAAGCAGCTTATCGTAAAGAACTGGTTTACGGCGAAGACAATGCTGACCGCGCTACGCCGCCGACGGTAAGAGTGCTTTTTGACAACGTCAGGCTGAATTACTTTCGTCTCTATTTTCATTATCTGTACTTCAATATCGCCAGAATGTTCTATTTGCAAATAGATAATCTCTTTGGCCTGGTCATGTTGTTCCCATCAATTGCCGCAGGAACGATAACGCTGGGTCTGCTCAACCAAATTAGCAACGTGTTCGATCAGGTTCGTGGTTCTTTTCAGTATCTGATCACCTCGTGGTCAACACTGGTTGAGCTGATGTCGATCTACAAACGTCTGCGCAGCTTTGAGCAGGTTCTGGATGATGTACCCCACCATGAGATGATGCGCGAGGCATCGGAAGAGGTGTAACGGGTGAGGATTGCCGTTTTTTGAAATAAAAAAGCCACTCGTCAGAGTGGCTTTTTCGTTTACAGGTTTTGGCTACATTAAACTCGTTCATCACCACACAACGCCGCCAGGACGCCCGAAGGCGTCCTGTCAGCATCAGAGGGTAAATTGCAGCTTATTTCAGCAGCTCAGCAGTCATGTGAACGCCGTTGTTGGTGTAGGCTTCAGTGATTTTATATGAAGCACCAGCATCCTGAGCCTGCGCAGCGATTTTCGCTTCAGCACCGTCCAGCGTAGAGTCGACAGCGGTCACAGATTGGGCGAAGCTGGCGAATGGCAGAACAGAAAGGGCGATAACAGCTGCAAAAGTTTTGATAGATTTCATGGTCAATTCCTCGGTTAATTTTTATCAGGTAAGGCGTGCTGCCTTGTTGATAGATATATTAGCCCTGAAGTTGATCAGTAAAAAGCGGAGGGTTTTGCTTAACTCATTCAATAAAACTGATGATAAAAAGCACATTTCGCACAGTTATCACTCAAAAGGTTAATAATCCAGATTCAATAAAAAAGGCAGCATAACGCGCTGCCTTCAGAGAATTATCCGTGATGCCTTACCCGGCTGAAGATAGTTAGCGCAGCCAGCAGCATCAGTACGCCGCTGGCAACAAACACACCGCCTGCGCCGCGCAGGTCAAACATCCAGCCGCCTGCCGCCGCACCAACGGTAATCGCCAGCTGGATAGTGGCAACCAGTAAACCGCCGCCCGATTCCGCATCATCCGGCACCGCGCGTGAAATCCACGTAGACCAGCCGGTTGGCATCGAACCAAACGCCATCCCCCAGATCGCCACGCCCGCGCCGACCAGCCAGCTGACATCACCAAAGCTCACCAGCAGCAGCGCGGTGATACTCATTAACAGCGCCATGCCACTCAGCGTCAGCGACACACTGCGGGTGACCAGATAACCGGCCAGCGAGGTGCCAAAAAAGTTCGCTACGCCAAAGGCCAGCAGCACCAGCGACAGCTGATTGAGGTTGAGCTGCGCGACACCCTCCAGAAACGGACGCAGGTAAGTAAAGAAAGCGAAGTGGCCGGTAAACATCATGATCACGGCCAGCATGCCCCACCGCATCACACCGATACGCAGCAGTGCCAGCACCCCGCCGTTGCGGGCTTTGTTCTCTGCCGGCATGGCGGGCAGCGTAAAGAATTGCCACAGCAGCGCCACCGCGCCCAGCCCGGCGGTCAGCATAAAGATGTTGCGCCAGCCGACCAGTCCACCGAGATAGCTGCCAAGCGGCGTAGCGATAATTGTCGCCAGCGAGATACCACTAAACACAATAGAGAGTGCACGTGGCACCTGATCGCTGGGCACCAGACGCATAGTGATAGCGGTTGAAAGTGTCCAGAAGCCACCAATGGCCATACCCAGCAGCACCCGCGCCAGCAGGATTACCGTCAGGTCAGCCGCAAAGGCCACCATCAGCGCAGAGGCGATCAGCAACAGTGAAAAAACCAGCATCACAATACGGCGGTCAATTCGCCGCGTGACGCTGCCGGTCACCAGGCTGGTAAACAGCGCGACCAGTGCAGTAATGGTGACGGTCTGTCCCGCCTGCCCTTCGGATACACCGAGACTGTGCGCCATAGGCGTTAACAGACTCACAGGTAAAAATTCGGCGGTGATGAGGCTGAACACCCCAAATGCCATGGCAAATACCGCACCCCACGCGGGACGGGTCGGCGAGGAAACCTCATCAGCCACTTCGGTTGTCAGACTCATGCTGCTTCTCCGGAAGATAAAAAAGTGAGTGTGAGCATAGAGCGTCGCATCAGGACGATCTATGATGCTTACACCTTCATTTTTGATAATTCGTCTGGAATCACATGAGCCACTATGGAGATCTGACCAGTGAACTGCTGATGGGGATGCGCCTGTATGGCGTGAACTACCAGCGCATCGCGGTAAGCGCACCATTCGGGTTGCGCTACGAGCACGCACCGGGCCGGGCGCAGTTCCACTTTGTCGGGCGTGGCTCACTGCTGGTGCGCAGCGCCTCCGGCGAGGTGTTTCAGCTCAACAGCGGCGATGCGCTGCTGGTGCCGCACGGTAAACCGCACAGCCTGATCTCCAGTGAAGAGGCTGACTGCCAGTGCATTAAAAACATGGCAAGCAAGCCGCTCTGCGAAAGCGTCTGCGCCATCGCCGCCCCGGAAGATGCCGGTGAGGACGAGCACAGCGTACTGCTGTTCAGCGCCTGCATGGCGTTTGAGCTTGGCGGCATGCAGCCGCTGATCAATACCATGCCGGATGTGATGCTGGTGAGCACTCTGCTGTCGCAGTATCCGGAGATTCAGCCGATCCTGGCCGCAATGGAGCGGGAGTCACGCACGCGTCAGGCGGGGTTTGCCGGCATTCTGTCGCGTCTGGCGGATGTCGTTGCCGCGCTGATTGTGCGCGGCTGGGTAGAAAACGGCTGCGGCCAGAGTAGCGGGCTGGTGCAGGCAATGCGCGACCCGCGTCTGAGTCAGGCGATTGCCGCGATGCATCGGGAGCCGGGCGAAAACTGGACGGTAGCGCGACTGGCCAGCGTGGCAGGCTGTTCGCGCTCGGTGTTTGCCGGACGTTTTCTCAATGCCACCGGTATGACGCCGCTGCGTTATCTTACGGAGTTGCGGATGCGGCTGGCGGTGCAGCGGATTGTGAACAATGGGGAAGCGGTGGAAGCCGTGGCCTATCATCTCGGCTACGGCTCGATTGCGGCGTTCAGTCGCGCGTTTAAGCGGATCGTTGGTCAGTCGCCTGGCGCGCTGCGTGCCGGACGCGAAAGCACGCAGGCGCTGGCTTCTTAGCGAAAGACGCTGATCGCTTCCACCAGACGGTTAGCCTGATGGGTCATGCGACCAGACGCCTCGGCGCTTTCTGTCACGCGGGCAGCGTTCTGATGGGTGATATCATCGAGATCTTCTACTGCTGAGCTGACCTCGCTGAGCGCCGTCGCCTGTTCGGCCGTGGCGGCACTGATCTGGGCGATTAGCGCAGTGACATTCTGCACCTGCGACACGATATCCTGCATCGTCCGGCCCGCCGCGCTGGCATGCTCATTGCCCGATTTGACCCGGCTGCTGCTGGTTTCAACCAGCATTTTAATCTCGCTGGCGGCTTTAGCGCTGCGTTGCGCCAGGCTGCGAACTTCACCCGCGACCACTGCAAAGCCTTTACCCTGCTCACCTGCCCGCGCCGCTTCCACCGCAGCATTCAACGCCAGAATATTAGTCTGGAAGGCAATGCCGTCGATCACGCTGGTTATATTGGCGATACGCGTTGAGCTGTCGGCAATTTCGCCCATCATGCCCATCATATCCGTCATCACATCGCCGCCTTTGCTGGCGGCGTGACTGGTGCTGGCTGAGAGGCTATTCGCCTCATGTGCAGTTTCGGTGTTGCTCTTCACCGTCGCGGTCATTTCGTTCATGGTCGCCGCGGTTTGCTGCACGTTAGCCGCCGCCTGTTCAGTACGGCGACTCAGTTCGTTGTTACTGCGGGCGATGGCATCACTGGCACTCAGCACATTGATCGCCTGGCCGCTGACATCATCCACCAGCCAGCGGAACATCAATCCGAGCTGGCCAATGGCACGTAGCGTGACGCCGACCTCATCCACACGATCCATCTGTTCAACCTGATGGCTGGCACCGGTCGCTACGCGGAGCGCCTGTTTGCACATCCGCTCAATAGGACGTGAAATCTGCTGCTCCAGCCACACACTGCAGAGCAGAAGCAGCGCAGCCATTCCCGCAGCAAAGCCTGCCAGTGCAGTGTGGGTCATGCCCAGTGCCCAGACGCCCGCCACCGAGAGAGGCAGTAACGCCATCAGCGTGCTGCGAATCCGCCAGCGCAGGGGCAGCGTCTTCAGGATTGAGGCGGGACGACGCCAGCCGCTGCGCACCAGCAGGCCTTTGTGAAAACGTCGCCCTCTGGCGCGGCCTTCACGAAAATCCTGATAGAGCACTTCTGTCTGACGCACCTCTTCAGCCGTAGGTTTGGTGCGCACGGACATATAACCCTGCACTTTACCGTCGCGTACGACCGGAATGGCATTGGCACGCACCCAGTAGTGGTCGCCGTTTTTCCGGCGGTTTTTGACCAGCGCAGTCCAGGGTTCGCCCTGCTTCAGCGTCGCCCACATATCGGCAAAGGCTTCTGGCGGCATATCGGGGTGACGCACCATGTTATGCGGCTGCCCGTTGATCTCGTCAGCAGTGAATCCGCTTGCTTCGATAAACGCGTCGTTGGCGTAGGTAATGTGGCTGTTGAGATCGGTGGTCGACATCAGTGTCGCATGATCATCGAACAGATATTCACGCTGAGAGACAGGCTGGTTGTTACGCATCAAAAATCCTTGGAGACCCGACGTCCTGCACGCAACAGTCTGAGGCGCAGCGTGAAAACGGCGGGCTGAGAAATAACGATTACCCTTTTTTATGTTTTCGGCATGCCCGCGCCGACTCTTTAGTAATACGCTTTAATTTCTGCCGCGAAAAAAGCCACTTTGCAGCGGCTTTCACACTTTTGATCTGTTTTTATCCGTTAGCCAGACTGGAGAATTCCGGCAGTGGCTTAACTGAGGTCAACATTACGGGTGCCAAACCAGCAGGTGAGCAGAAAACCGCCGGTCCATGCGACGATCAGCCCGGCCAGGTAAACTGCCATCCCGGCGAAGATGCCCTGGCTGGAGGTCATCAGTGGCAGAGTGACCAGCCCGGACGGCCCGAATACCGTGTTCATCCCCACTGGCAAACCCAGCCACGCGACCAATCCAATAAAAAAGCCGCCCAGTGCTCCGCCGCCACAGGCGGTGATAAAGGGCTTGAGGCGGGGCAGCGTGACACCATAGATCAGCGGCTCGCCCACCCCAAGCAGGCCGGGGACAATTGCACCTTTGATCTGCGCCCGCAGCAGCGCGCCTTTTTCTGCTTTGCACCAGAGTGCCAGTGATGCGCCGACCTGGCCTGCGCCCGCCATTGCCAGAATCGGAAACAGCGAGTTAAATCCCTGGGTTTCCATCAGCGCAAAATAGACAGGAATAAAGCCCTGATGAATACCGAACATCACCGCAATCAGGAACAGTCCAGCCAGCAGCGCGCAGCCAAAGGGATTGCTATTGAGGTGGATAAACAGCCACGACATTCCCTTAAACAGTTCGCCGCCCAGCGGCATAATCAGCAGATAGGTGATGGCGCCCGTGATCACCAGCGTAAACAGCGAGGTGAGGATCATATCCAGGTTGTCAGGAATGATTTTGCGCAGCTGTTTCTCTATCCACGCCCCGATAATCGCCGCCATCAGCACACCGATAATGTTGCCGCGCGGATCGATCGTCAGACCAAAGAAGCTCTCCATACCGCTGTAGTAGCCGGTGGTGGCCGTGGGCACATAGCCGAGCACAAACAGCGAGGCGATGATGGCGCCGTTTACGCCGCTGCCGCCAAAGGCTTTCTGTGCGTTATAGCCGATCAGAATACTGAGAAAGGTGAACAGCCCTTTGCCGAACACCTTCATGTACGCCACGGTGTGCAGCAGCCAGGGCGCGTGATCGCCGGGCGCATTAAGATGGAGACTCTGTTCAATCAGCGTGGCAAATCCCAGCAGCAGTCCCGCGCCGATAAAGCCTGGGATTAGCGGCGTGAAGATAGTGGCGAAGCGCGACAGGAACTGATGCACCCCACTGGTCTGTTTCGCCTTTAGCTGCTGCTTCTGCTGCGCTGCCAGCTGGCTAAGCGCCGCCGTTTCGCCCTGCGAAGCCATTGCAGTATCACCCTGCGACAGCAGGCTTTGCATTCCCTCGGCGGCGGTTTGCGCTTTTCCTGGCCCCACGACAATCTGTAACTGCGCATCGCTGTCGATGACCCCCAGCACGCCCGGCAGGCTTTTTAACCTGGAAAGATCAGCCTGTTCTGGCTGATTCAGCGTCAGGCGGAGCCGTGTCATGCAGTGACCGCAGGCCGCGATATTCTGCGCACCACCGACCGCCTGCAGGATGTCGCGTAACAGTGCCTCGGTGATTTTCGCCATCAGCGTGCCCCCGCTGCCTGTAGCGCCTGACGGATAAAGCCCTGATGCTGACCGAGCAGCGCTTTGGCCTCATCGGCGTCCAGGTCAGCCAGTACCATCAGGATGGCGGTTTTGCAGTGTCCGCCACAGCCGGTCAGCGCCGCACGAGCAGTCGCGTCATCACAATCCGTAGCCTGCATGACGATGTTGACCTGGCGCTGCACCAGTTTCTGGTTAGTGGCTTCCACATCGACCATCAGGTTGCCATAGACTTTTCCGCTGCGGATCATTGATCCGGTGGTGAGCATGTTGAGCACCAGTTTCTGCGCCGTGCCCGCTTTCATGCGGGAGGAGCCGGTGACCACTTCCGGACCGACCACGGGTGTGAGCGCAATGGCGGCAACCTGTGACATCGCGCTGCCCGGATTACAGCTAAGCGACACAGTGGTCGCGCCCAGTTCATTCGCGTAAGCCAGCGCACCCAGCACATAAGGTGTGCGACCACTGGCGGCGATACCGACCAGCACGTCATGGCGGCTAAAATGGATGTCTTTCAAATCCTGCGCGCCCTGTTCCCGGTTATCTTCGGCGTTTTCAACCGCCTGTAGTATTGCGGTGTGGCCGCCGGCAATCAGGCCAATCACCTGCTCACGCGGCGTGCCAAAGGTAGGCGGGCATTCGCTGGCATCCAGGATGCCCAGCCGCCCGGAGGTGCCCGCACCGCAATAGATCAGTCGTCCACCTGCACGAAACGCGGCACAGATGGCGTCAACGGCGGTGGCGATTTGCGGCACGATGGCCTCAACCGCCAGCGCCACCTTTTTATCTTCGTCATTAATGACGCGCAGCATCGCTTCGGTGGAGAGTTCATCAATGTTCTGGCTGGCCGGGTTACGGCCTTCGGTGAGCATCTGGCTGAGGTCGAGTTTCATGGCGGGCTCCGCTAAGGAATAAATTATTCAATTTACTCACTATCATAACGAATGATTAATTCATTGAGTGAGATCTTTTTTCAATGGTTGTGGGGTGAATCATGTTGCGGGGGATTGGGCTGGTTAGCGTTGAGCTTAAGCAGGGTGCCTGGCATTCGGGGCTTAATGGCTTTGTGATCAGAGCCAGTCAGAAAAGGTTCACCTGATCGTAAAGACGCATTCGTCATCCATGACGCTCGGCCCACGCCATCCCTGGCGGTGGGACGCTTTACTCTTCAGGTGAACCTTTTCTTCCCTTAGGCTGTTTTATTGCTGTTTGTAAAGGGCTTGAGCTTGCCGATAAGATTTAAAAATCCGTGCTGTATCGCAAATAAATCCTTCGATACGATCTTTTGATTTTCTTAAAATACAGCGCATAGCTGGCATAAAGGCGGATACAAAGGGGGAGCGGAGTAAAGCGTCCGCCGCATGGATGCGGCGGCCGAGGCCCCAGGGATGGGTTTACGCCGACTTTACGTAGCCACCCTTTGTGTCCGACTGAAAGGCACAATGCGGTTTAAAAGCACGTTGATTTAATCAATATAAAGTTGTGACGTTCTGCAGTCATATAAGGCTGCCAGCTTCTCAAGCGTTTGTTTTTGAGGTTTCTTTCTCGACTCTAACTTCGAAACGCCAGCCTGCGTGATGCCTAATTTGTTCGCGACCTCTTCCTGCGACATTTGCCGATGTAAACGCCAGGCAACATGCAAAGGAACAGATTGCCTCCGGCTGATTTTCATTACGTCATGGGGAATCGTTTCGTCATCATCCGGTCCCGCTTTATAGGTGAGAGGCTCAAATACGTCGTCTAAGTGACGCCCGGCCATGAGCCGGTTAAACAACTCAATGGGGATGACGGCACCCGTGCGGTTCCCGCGCTCGTCTGTCAGAAACTGTATCGCATTCATGGTTAATCACTCCTTACTGCCGCAACAGTCCAGACCTGATCATCTGCTGGCGCGACTTAGCTATGTTCTTATCTGCTCTTAACTCAGTGGTGACGCAGGCTAACCCCAACCGCTTGCTAACGCTTTTTATACGTGGTCGATGTTCTTCTTACGACTTCTAGAATAGCGATAACCACTGGCTGACCTTTCTCTATCTTCCACAGCACGCGGTAGTGACCCACCACCAACTTCATTCGCTTCTCTTTATCATCCGTCAGCTTTTCGACCTTCAGATGGGGAATATCAGGCCACTTAGCCAGCGCCTCTACAGCATCTTCGATGGCGTTACCTTCTTTCTGAGGTAGCCCATATAGCTGTTTCAATGCCCTTTTCGTCCAGTTAATTTCTGGCATCCGTCAACACTCCTTGTTGTCAAAGCACGCTTTCAATCCACCTTTAAAAATAACCAAATTCAGTCATAAAAGCAACGAAAAAGCTATCAAAAGCGTTATTTAGTTATATTTATATAACTAATTTTTTGAATGCTCATCCTGCTAAGAACGATGACAAAGCCACACAAACAAAAAGGGCCCAACTTTCGTTGAGCCCCTCTTTACGTTAACGCTGTTCTCAGCTTGCGGTCTGTGTACGCAACTGCAGCTCATACTCTTTTGCCTGTTCAGCGTCGAACTGGTTTTCCCAGCGGGCAATCACCAGCACCGCCAGCGCGTTACCGACCACGTTCAGCGCAGTACGCGCCATATCCATGATGCGGTCAACACCGGCGATAAACGCCAGACCTTCAAGAGGAATACCAACGCTGCCCAGCGTGGCCAGCAGCACCACGAACGACACGCCTGGCACACCCGCGATCCCTTTCGAGGTCACCATCAGCGTCAGGACCAGCACAATCTCATCGGTCAGCGACAGGTCAATGCCGTACAGCTGGGCAATAAAGATCGCCGCGATACTCTGATACAGCGTCGAACCATCTAGATTGAACGAATAACCGGTCGGCACCACGAAGCTGGTTATCGCTTTTGGTGCGCCGTAGGCTTCCATCTTCTCCATGATGCGTGGCAACACGGTTTCTGAGCTGGAGGTAGAGTAAGAGAGAATCAGCTCATCCTTCAGGATACGCATCAGCGTAGTAATCCGCAGCTTACAGAAGCGCGCGACTCCGCCCAGCACCACAAAAGCGAAGAACAGAATTGCCGCGTAAACCAGCAGCACCAGCTTAGCCAGCGGCCACAGCGAGGCAAATCCGAAGTTAGCGATGGTCACCGCAATCAGCGCAAACACACCGACCGGCGCATAACGCATGATCATGTGCGTCACTTTAAACATCGTTTCAGAAATGCCACGGAACAGGTTTACCAGCGGATCGCGCTGTTCCGACGGCAGTGACGACAGACCTAAGCCAAACAGCACCGAGAAAAAGATAATCGGCAGCATGTCGCCCTTCGCCATGGAAGCGAAGATATTCTGCGGGATCAGCGACAGAATGGTGGTGACCAGGCTGTGCGGACCGCCCTGTACCTCTGCCGTTGTCGCTTCATATTTAGAGATGTCCACCGTTGCCAGCGTTGACATATCAATGCCGGTGCCGGGTTGAAATACGTTGGCCAGCGTAATACCGACCACAATGGCAAGGGTGGTGATCACTTCAAAGTAGAGAATCGTTTTGACGCCGATGCGTCCCAGCTTTTTTGCATCACCCACGCCAGCGATGCCGACAACCAGGGATGAAATCACAATCGGTACCACAATCATCTTGATAAGATGAATAAAGATATCGCCTGCAGGACTGAGAATGTTAGCGACTAACCATTCACGATTGTCTGGCTGATTATGCAATACAGCACCCACAACGATGCCAAGCACCAGGGCTGTCAGAATCTGCCAGGCCAGGCTGATTTTAAAACCTTTCATAACGCGTAATTTCCTCAGTCAAAACCCGTTTCTCTCTACTGCGAAGGTGCAGAAGACAATACACACAGGGAGTGAGCAAAAAGCCCGGTAAATTAGAGGGTGTTTAGAAACAGCGCCTCGTATGAAAATCTGATGATTCCCATACCCATTTTCAGACGCGGTCTGAGTTGATACCTGCAGAACAGGGGCGAGATAAGTACCATTTTCACTGTGGTAAATGCAACCCCTGGCAGATCCGATTAAAAGTTAGCCACCTAAGCAGCATAAAGTGCTGCCGGAAGTAAAAATACCTAACCTGCTGTTATGAAAAGTAATACTTAGATGAATTTACGCATAGCTATTCACTACTGGTTAAAAAGGCTGCCGGCGCGTTTGCTTGCTTTTTATCCAGCCCATTCCCTTTTCATACCCCTTCTTAATTCCCCATCGCCGTCAGAGCGTTAAACGAAAGTAGCAATCCGGCTTCACGTTTTGCGGCGGAAGCACTATCACGTGATCTGTGGCGCAAAAAAGAAACAAAGACTCAGGGCAGGCTTTAATTAACCATTGATTGACATATCATTAACATCTTCAAGGAGATCCGCCATGAGCCAAAATCACATTCATCCTGTTCCAGAGAATATTGCAGCAAACACCCTGATTACAGCAGAGCAGTATCAGGCGATGTATCAGCAATCTGTCGACGATCCAGACAGCTTCTGGGGCGAACAGGGCAAAATCCTTGACTGGATTAAGCCTTACAGCAAAGTGAAAAACTGCTCGTTTGCGCCAGGTAACATTAACATTCGCTGGTACGAAGATGGCACGCTCAACCTGGCGGCAAACTGCCTTGACCGTCATCTCGCCACGCGCGGCGATCACCCGGCGATTATCTGGGAAGGCGACGACGCCAGCGAAAGCAAAACCCTGACCTTCCGCCAGCTGCATGCTGAAGTCTGTCGCTTCGCCAACGTGCTGGAGCTGCTGGACGTGAAAAAAGGCGACGTGGTGGCGATCTATATGCCGATGGTGCCGGAAGCCGCGGTGGCAATGCTGGCCTGTGCGCGTATTGGTGCCGTCCACTCGGTGATTTTTGGCGGCTTCTCACCGGAAGCGGTTGCTGGCCGTATCGTCGATTCCAGCGCTTCGCTGGTGATTACGGCCGATGAAGGGATCCGCGCCGGTCGCAGCATTCCGCTGAAGAAAAATGTCGATGATGCGTTAAAAAATCCCAACGTCACCAGCGTGAAAAACGTGGTGGTGTTCCAGCGCACCGGTAAAGATGTGGGCTGGGTTGAAGGCCGCGATCAGTGGTGGCATGACCTGATGCTCAACGCCAGCACCAACCATTCTGCAGCCGAAGTCGGCGCGGAAGATCCATTGTTTATCCTTTATACGTCGGGTTCAACCGGTAAACCTAAAGGTGTGCTGCATACCACTGGCGGGTATCTGGTCTATGCCGCCACCACCTTTAAGTTCGTCTTTGATTATCATCAGGATGATATCTACTGGTGCACCGCCGATGTCGGCTGGGTAACCGGTCACAGCTATCTGGTGTATGGTCCGCTGGCCTGTGGTGCCACCACCCTGATGTTTGAAGGGGTGCCGAACTGGCCAACACCGAGCCGTATGGCGGAAGTGGTTGATAAACATAAAGTCACCCTGCTTTACACCGCGCCGACCGCCATCCGTGCGCTGATGGCGGAAGGGGACAAAGCGATTGCCGGCACCGACCGCAGCAGCCTGCGCATTATGGGTTCGGTCGGCGAGCCGATTAACCCGGAAGCCTGGGAGTGGTACTACAAGAAAATTGGTAACAGCCGCTGTCCGATTGTGGATACCTGGTGGCAGACCGAAACCGGCGGCTTCATGATCACGCCGCTGCCGGGTGCGACCGAACTGAAAGCCGGTTCCGCCACCCGACCGTTCTTTGGCGTGCAACCGGCGCTGGTGGACAACGAAGGTCAGCCACAGGAAGGTGCCTGTGAAGGCAATCTGGTGATCACCGAGTCGTGGCCGGGACAGGCACGTACCCTCTTTGGCGATCACGACCGTTTTGAGCAGACTTACTTCTCTACCTTTAAAAATGTTTACTTCAGTGGAGACGGTGCCCGTCGCGATGAAGATGGCTACTACTGGATCACGGGACGCGTTGATGACGTGCTCAACGTCTCCGGTCACCGCCTGGGAACCGCTGAGATTGAATCGGCGCTGGTGTCGCACCCTAAAATTGCCGAAGCGGCCGTGGTGGGGATACCTCACAGCATCAAAGGCCAGGCGATTTATGCCTATATCACGCTGAATCACGGCGAAGAGCCGTCGCCAGAGCTGTACACCGAAGTGCGCCAGTGGGTCCGCAAAGAGATCGGCCCCATTGCCACGCCTGATGTGCTGCACTGGACAGACTCACTGCCGAAAACCCGCTCCGGCAAAATCATGCGCCGTATTCTGCGCAAAATTGCCACCGGTGATACCAGCAACCTGGGTGATACCTCTACCCTCGCCGATCCTGGCGTAGTTGAAAAACTGCTTGAGGAGAAACAGTCGATCAAAATGCCTTAAGCGCACGCTGTCCGGCGGGAAGATCGCTTCCCGCCACCCCCGCCCTACGCAGTCTGTTCCGGTAGTCACAAATATTATAACCAGCTGAATCCACGCCCTGTCGTGAGGTTCTTGCCTGCAAGCCCTCTGGAGAAAATGTGATGAATGACGCCCTTTCGAATCAGGATGCAATCAATCAGCAGATTGAACGTAATCCGCTTTTTCATGAGTTAGTCCATAAGCGCCAGACGTTCGCGACGCTGCTGTCGCTGATTATGCTGGTGCTCTATGTCGGTTTTATCCTGCTGATTGCGTTTGCGCCCGGCTGGCTCGGTACGCCGCTGCATGCCGGAACCAATGTAACGCGCGGCATCCCGATTGGCGTCGGGCTGATTGTGATGTCATTTGTGCTGACCGGTGTCTATGTCTGGCGCGCCAACGGGGAATTTGACCGTTTAACCAAAGCGATCCTCCGCGAGGTGAAATCATGACCCGTCTCACCTTATGGCTACTGGCCCTGATGTTGCCGTTTTCAGCGCTGGCCGCCGATGCGATTACCGGTGCGGTGCAGCGCCAGGCGACCAACTATCAGGCGATTATCATGTTTACGATTTTCGTCGGCGCCACGCTGGGGATTACTTACTGGGCGTCAAAGCGCACCCGTTCGCGCAACGACTACTACACTGCGGGCGGCAATATCACCGGCTTTCAGAATGGCCTGGCGATGGCGGGTGACTTCATGTCAGCAGCCTCGTTCCTGGGCATTTCGGCGCTGGTTTACACCTCTGGCTATGACGGACTGATCTACTCGCTCGGCTTCCTGGTCGGCTGGCCGATGATTCTGTTTTTAATTGCCGAGCGCCTGCGCAACCTGGGTCGTTATACCTTTGCTGACGTCGCCTCCTATCGTCTGAAGCAGATGCCGATTCGCACCCTGTCAGCCTGCGGTTCGCTGGTGGTGGTGGCGCTCTACCTGATCGCGCAGATGGTGGGTGCCGGTAAGCTTATCCAGCTGCTGTTTGGCCTGAACTATCATGTGGCGGTGGTGCTGGTGGGCATTCTGATGGTGATGTACGTGCTGTTTGGCGGCATGCTGGCAACCACCTGGGTGCAGATCATCAAGGCGGTCCTGCTGCTGTTTGGTGCCTCTTTTATGGCCATCATGGTAATGAAAGCGGCCAATTTCAGCTTTAATACGCTGTTCACCGAAGCGATGGCAGTCCATCCAAAAGGCATCGCGATTATGCAGCCTGGCGGACTGGTGAAAGATCCTATCTCGGCGCTGTCGCTGGGGCTGGGTCTGATGTTTGGTACAGCCGGATTACCGCACATTCTGATGCGCTTCTTCACCGTCGCGGATGCCAAAGAGGCCCGTAAAAGTGTCTTCTGGGCCACCGGCTTTATGGGTTACTTCTACTTCCTCACCTTTATTATCGGCTTCGGTGCCATCCTGCTGGTGGGCGCTAATCCGGCCTTTAAAGATGCCAGCGGCGCCTTGATTGGTGGGACCAATATGGCGGCGGTGCATCTGGCTAACGCCGTGGGCGGCAGCACCTTCCTGGGCTTTATCTCAGCGGTTGCCTTTGCCACCATTCTGGCCGTGGTCGCGGGCCTGACCCTGGCGGGTGCGTCGGCGGTTTCTCACGACCTCTATGCCAGCGTGTACCGCAAAGGTCAGGCGAGCGAGAAAGATGAGCTGCGGGTTTCTAAAATCACCGTGCTGGCGCTGGGCGTGGTCGCTATTGCGCTGGGTATTCTGTTTGAGAAGCAGAACATCGCCTTTATGGTCGGGCTGGCCTTCTCAATTGCGGCCAGCTGTAACTTCCCGATCATTCTGCTGTCGATGTACTGGTCAAAACTCACCACGCGCGGCGCGATGGTGGGCGGCTGGCTGGGTCTGCTGACTGCCGTCATTCTGATGATCCTTGGCCCAACCGTGTGGGTGCAGGTGCTGGGAAATGCGACACCGATTTTCCCGTATGAATATCCGGCGCTGTTCTCCATGGTAGTGGCATTTGTGGGCATCTGGCTCTTCTCTGTCACCGACCATTCGCAGCAGGGCGCAGAGGAACGTTCGCGCTTCCGCGCACAGTTTATTCGCTCGCAGACGGGCACCGGCATTGAACAGGGTAAGGCGCACTGATCGCCGTTTAACATTGATAACGAGCAGCCAATAAAAAAGGGCGACTACAGAAGTAGTCGCCCTTCTCTTTCACGCAACAGAATCAGAAGCGCAGAGATGCACCCACGTACGGGCCATCGACCAGCACGTTATCTTTGCGTCCATCTTTGTTGTTCAGTTCGATGTACTGATAACCCACACGCAGGTTAAGCAGTGAAACCGGCGTGAAGCTCAGGCCGCCAGCGGCTTCCTGATAGCTGTCGAGGTGATCGGTGAACGACTCTGGCGCGTAATAATACTCACCATACAGGCCCCACATGCTGTTGAAGCTGTAGTGTGCTGCACCACCCAGCGCCACCGCAAATCCATCTTTTCCATCTTCAGGATGGGTGAAAATCGCTTTTGCGGTCGGCGCCAGACGCAGCGGCCCGAAATCAACGTTGTAACCCAGACCGGCACCGTAGGTGCTGCCGTCATGGTCGCTACGCAGCCAGTTACCTTTCAGAAACAGACCGGGTGTTGTGGTGCCCAGACCCAAGTTCAGGTTGGTGTTGTGTTCGCTGACATCAACACTGCCTTCAATTGCCTGAGCGGCGCCGCTCAGTAAAACCAGCCCAAGGGCGCTCCCGGTAACAAGTTGCTTAAACATGATTCCACTCCGTGAAGGACAATTAATTCGGCCGCAAGGTTAACAGCCTGAAACGGAGAGACAACAAAATCCGGGAAACTTTACGTAAAAATACGTGTCGCGTTCAGAATTACCGCTGCCTCTGCGCTACGCAGTGTAGACTATATTGTCCACATCAGGTGTCCAATCAGCGGAGCCAGCACCACGGTCACTACGCCCGAGAGCATCATAACCAGGCTGGCGACCACGCCCTCCTGCTGCCCAAGCTGATAAGCACGCGCCGTTCCGGCACCGTGCGACGCAGCCCCAAACCCGGCCCCTTTCGCCACACCCTGCTTGATTGCGAGGCGCAGAAACAGCACGTCACCTACCGCCATGCCAAACACGCCAGTGATGACCACAAACAGCGCAACCAGATCGGGCTGACCGCCAATTGGTCCGGCTGCGGCCAGCGCAAACGGGGTAGTAATGGAGCGCACCGCCAGACTGCGCTGGATTGACTCTGGCAGCGTCAACAGCCGCGCCAGCCAGACCGAGCTGCAGACAGCGACTACCGTGGCGGTCAATACGCCCGCGCTCAGGGATAGCCAGTGCCGCTTAATAATCTCCACGTTCTCATAGACTGGCACTGCAAACGCCAGCGTAGCGGGTCCCAGCAACCAGAGCAGCCAGTGGTTTTCAGCAATGTAATCCTGCCAGCTGATGTGCGTCAGCAGCAGCAGTCCGACCAGCACCAGCGGCGTCATGACCAGTGGCATTAACAGCAGTGTCCGCCAGCGGCTATAAAGCCGTTTATTCAGCGCATACACCAGCAGCGTAACCGCGACACACAAGAGACTGATGATAAAATCACGCATCTGGATTCTGCTTACGCGCGGCGCGCGCGACTTCATACTGATAAAGCCGGTCCACGACCCAGGCGGTCGACGCCAGCACCAGCGTCGTACTGACACCAATCACCACACAGATGCGCCAGCCATCCACACGCAGCAGCGCGCCATAGTTCACGACCGCCACTACCGCCGGAATAAAAAACAGCAACATTTCGGCCAGCAGCCAGCGTGACCCGGCTTTTACCCAGTTCAGCGGCACAATCCGCGTTACGATCAACGCCAGCAGCACCAGCATCCCGACGATATTGGCAGGCAGTGGCAGGTGCAGCCAGCTCACCAGCTGTTGACTGGCGACAAACAGGCCAATATATAACCCTACCTGCAGTGGCAGGCTAAGCCATTGCACTGCGCGGTTGCTGAGTGGAGTGAGTGCTAACGCCATCGCCTGTCTCCCCGATTAAATTGATGTCGCCAGTATAAAACGCCAACAGAGTGTGAAAAAAATGAATTAAAATTATCGTAATCATGCCTGAAAGGAATAGTTATGGACGTGCGCGCCCTGCGTTACTTTACTGAAGTGGTTCGCCAGCAGAGTTTTACCCGCGCGGCACAAAAGCTGTTTGTGACGCAGCCAACCATCAGCAAAATGCTGCGCCAGCTGGAGGAGGAGCTGGGCTGTACGCTGATCCTGCGCGATGGCCGTCGTCTTCATCTTACCGACAGCGGTCAGGCGGTCTATCAGCGTGGCCTGGCGATCCTGCAGGAGTTTCATCAGCTGGAAGCGGAGATTGGTGACATCAACCAGCTTAAAACCGGCGAGCTGCGACTCGGCATTCCGCCGATGGTCGGTATGCAGATAGCCGGATCGATTTCCGCCTTTCGCCGCCGCTATCCCGGCGTTCAGCTGAAAATCTCTGAGTTCGGCGGTCTGACCGTTCAGCAGGCGGTGCTGGCGGGCAGTCTGGATATCGCCCTGACCGCACTGCCGGTCGACGCTGAGCTGCCGCTGAACACCCTGCCCCTGATGCATCATCCGCTTTGCGTGCTGCTGCCGCGTCGCCCGGAGTGGCTCAGCCGCCAGCAGATTGGACTGGCAGAACTGGCCGCGCATCCGCTGCTGATTTTCAATGAGGAGTTTTCGCTGAATCGTCAGCTAATGCAGGCGTTTCAGCGGCTTAACCTGACGCCCACGGTGGCAGTGCGGAGCGGTCAGTGGGATTTTCTGGCGGCGATGGTGCAGGCGGAAATGGGGCTGGCGATTCTGCCAGAGCCTATCTGTCAGCGGCTGGATAAGCAGTCGCTCTTGTGGCTGCCGCTGGAATCGGAACTGAAGTGGAGTCTGGGTTTAATCTGGCGGGAAGGGAGTTATCTGTCGCGCAGTGCGCAGGCGTGGATCAACTGTTGCCGGGAGCACTGGCCGGATGAGCCGCCGCGCCTGTCGGTGTGAAAGGCTGGCACGCCCGCATGAATGCGCAGGCGTGCCGGTCAGACTTACTCTTCTTTTTCGATCAGCAACGCTTCCAGTAGGTCCAAATCGTGCAGTAACGTCTGCATCGTCTCATTGGAAATTTGCTGGGTCGCGCGCAGATGATAGAGCTCCGCGCGCTCGGCACGCAATCCGGTCAGACGGAAGCGACGCTCAAGGTTCTCAGCATACAGCGCGTGTTCGAGGTCATTCTTTCCTTCGGCACGACGACGCAGGTTGCCAATCACTCGCAGACTCACCTCTTTGAGCAGTTCCGGATCGATGTTCTCTTCCGATCCGTTATCCAGTCGCTCTTCCATCTTGTGAAGGCTTTCAATCGCGGCGCCTGCCATTACCGCACGGGCATTCTGCAGCTCACGGCGGTGCGCACCTTTATCAATGGTATCCACGCCACGCAGGAGAATCGGCAGCAGCACTACGCCCACCAGCAATGAGAACAGAATCACACCGGTGGCGATAAACACCAGCTCATAACGCGCCGGGAAAGGCTCGCCATTGGTCAGGAACAGCGGAATCGACAGCACACCGGCCAGCGTAATGGCACCGCGCACTCCAGCAAAAGAGGCGATCAACAGCTCACGTAGCGAGTAGTTAGAGAACTCCATCGGCTTCTTCTTCAGCAGCCGTTTGCTGAAACGCTGCATAATCCACAGCCAGCCAAAACGCACGATCATCAGCGCGGCGTAGACCAGCCCGATATCGGCAAACAGCATCCAGAGTTCGACGTTCGGATCGGCCTGTGCCTGGTCGATTGAGGTCTGCAGAATATCCGGCAGCTGCAGGCCCAGCATCAGGAAGACCATGCCGTTGAACACGAACTCCAGCATCTGCCAGACGCTGTTTGCACGAAGACGCATCGCCAGCGGGGCCTGACGAATAATACCGGAACGGGTGATGGTCATACCGGCCGCCACCGCCGCCAGGATGCCTGAAACACCCAGATGTTCAGCAATCAGATAAGAGGCGAAAGGCAATAGCAGCAGCAGTACGGTCTGAGTGGCCGGATCGTCACCGCTCCAGCGGCTGAGCAGGCGCAACGACTTACCGTAGAGCCAGCAGATTGCCACACCCGCGACCAGGCCACCCACGGCGACCTTCAGAAACTCAATGCTGGCACCGCCCCAGGTAAACACCATCGTGCCCATGGCAACGGCCACGGCAAATTTCAGTGAAACCAGACCCGATGCATCATTCATCAGGGCTTCACCCTGCACAATCGACATAATCTTTTTGGGAATGCGGCCTTCACCCACAATGCCGGAAAGCGCCACGGCATCGGTAGGCGACAACACGGCCGCCAGCGCCAGCGCCGGAATCAACGGGATACCCGGCACCAGCCAGTAGATCAGATAGCCAATGCCGAACACCGTAATCAGCACCAGCGCCAGCGCTAAGCCAATTATCTCGCGGCCATGATGCAGGAACTCACTGATGGGCGTCTTCCAGCCATCCGCAAACAGCAACGGCGGAATGAACAGCACCAGAAACAGCTCTGGATCAAAGTCGACATGCAGACCAAACGTTGGCCAGGCCAGCATCGCACCCACGGCGATCTGAACGAGTGGCAAGGGGATCTGAAAAGGGAGAATACGAGCCGCGACGCCAGAGAGCGACACGACCAGCGTCATGATGAGAATTGTAAAAAAGATTTCCATGCTTTCCTTAGGCGTCGTTTCTTTCAATCATTGGTTAAGCATTAAAGTGTAAAACAAACTGCGGTGAAGGGTGTCAGCTACGCGTGCGCCGGGCGGGAAAAAAGTGACAAATACCGGGCGCACAAGCGCACGCCCGGTTGTGCCGTCAGATAGCCCAGCCACCGGCGTAAAATGCCACCAGCGCGACAGCAATAATGACCGTACCGACGTTGAGCTTACGCCATTCACCGGCAAAGAGGCGGCCCACCACCAGGCTGGCAAAACCGATCATGATGCCGGTTACGATGTTGCAGGTGAGCACAATGATCACGGCCGTTAGCAGGCCCGACATCGCATCGACAAAATCATTGAAGTCGACTTTTGCCACGTTGCTGAGCATCAGCAGCCCTACATACATTAAGGCGGGTGCGGTCGCGTAAGCCGGCACCAGATAAGCCAGCGGTGACATAAACAGAATAGCGAGAAACAGCAGGCCAACCACAATCGCAGTGAGACCCGTTTTGCCGCCTGCTGCGGTGCCTGCCGCCGATTCGATATAGACCGCAGCCGGTGATGCGCCCACCAGTCCCGCGAACAGGCTGCTGACAGAATCACTGGTCAGCGCACGGCCGCCATTAATAATCTGGCCCTGTTTATCCAGCAGATTGGCCTGACCCGCGACCGCGCGAATCGTGCCGGTAGCGTCAAAGACCGCGGTCATCACGAGTGCCAGCACGCTGGGCAACACCACCGGCTGCAACGCGCCCATAATGTCCAGGCTAAACAGCAGCGACTGCCCGCTGGCATCACGCAGGCTTGGCAGTGCAAACAGTCCCTGCCACTTCACCGCTGGGTCAAAGATCAGGCCCAGCAGTGAAATAGCGATAATCGTCAGCAGAATGCCGCCGGGCACCCGCCGCTTCTCCAGTCCAATGATCGCGGCCAGTCCCAGCAGCGTCATCATCACCGGGAAACTGGTGAAGTGGCCCAGTGCCACCGGCAGGCCCGGTGCCGGATTTTTTACGACCAGCCCGACGCCGTCAGCCGCAATCAGCAGCAGAAAAAGGCCAATCCCGACGCCGGTTCCGTGCGCTACACCCATTGGCAGATTACGCAGGATCCAGGCGCGGATGCCGGTCACCGAGATCAGGGTAAACAGCAGGCCCATCAGAAACACTGCACCCAGCGCCACCGGCACGCTGATGTGCTGACCCAGCACCAGGCTGAAAGCGGTAAAGGCGGTTAAAGAGATCGCACAGCCAATCGCCATCGGCAGATTGGCCCATAGCCCCATAAGGAGGGAGCCAAAGCTGGCGACCAGGCAGGTGGCGACAAACACGGCGGAGGGGGAGAAACCGGCTTTGCCCAGCATTCCCGGCACCACGATGACGGAGTAGACCATCGCCAGGAAGGTGGTGAGTCCGGCCAGAATTTCCTGCCGCACGCTGCTGCCGCGCGCCGAGATCGAGAACCAGGCGTCCAGTTTTCCACTGGCCGGGCGTGATTCAGTTGACATAGTTGAGCCTCAAATTTCTTGTTGTGTGGATCGCTCTGCGACCATCGCTGTCCCTGGAATAAGCGGGTAGACGGCGTCACTGCCCGGTTTAACCTGGCAGGCAAACGTTTACCTTGCCGCAGATAGTTAGCCGCTAAAATCGGCCAGATAAAAAGGCAGAGGATTATCGGGCGTTTAGCGGCACATTTTCAACAGCAACAGGGAGATTCATCAGCATAAAAATCAGAGGTAAAGAGGGGAGAGGCGTCCGGTACAAGCCGTGATCACTTGCTGACATCCTGAAGTTAAAGCGATTTTCCGAAGAAAAAGCGCACCGGCGCAGGCATGAGGAGACCCAACGCGCCGGTGGAAAAGAGGACTAACCTGGCAGTGAAAGCTCGCCGCCCTGATCAATCGCACGTTGCCAGGCAGCACGCTGCTGCACGACCTGAAGCCATTTCTGCGTGGCAGGCATCTGATCGAGTCCGGCACGTTGCGCCAGCGCCAGCAGCGGAAAGCTCATCTGGATATCCGCAATCGAGAAACGCTGGCCGGCAAACCAGGGGTGAGTAGCCAGATGCTGTTCGATCATCTGCATGTGCGGCTTCAGCTGTTTATCCAGGAAAGCTTTCTGCACGCCTTTGCCGAATGCTGCCCCAACCGGACGCAGCAGCCAGGGCACCGGTGCTTTGCCCATCTGACCAAAGATTAGCTTCATGACCAGCAGTGGCATCAGCGAGCCTTCGGCATAATGCAGCCAGTAGCGGCACTGTAGCCGTGATTCCTCATCACTGACTTTCAGCCGGAATGCGTGGTCATGTTTCTCTTCAAGATATTCGAGAATGGCACCGGATTCTGCCACCACCCGATTGCCATCGGTAATGACGGGCGATTTCCCCAGCGGATGCACTTTTCTTAACGCCTCCGGAGCCAGCATGGTCGGTTCGCGTTGATAGCGTTTAATCTGGTACGGCACTTCAAGCTCTTCCAGCAGCCACAGCACCCGATGTGAGCGCGATTTCTCGAGATGGTGAACGGTGATCATCATGATTCCCTGTGTTTTGACCTTCACCAAGTATAGACGTCACTCTGTATCGGTATGTTTATCATCCTGTTCCGGGTCGAGTAGCACGGCACCTGAGCCCTGCTGACCCAGCCGATCGCCGGGGTTGCGCAGCGGGCAGTCGCGCATCGACAGGCAGCCGCAGCCGATACAGCCATCGAGGTCATTGCGCAGGCGGGTCAGGGTTTCAATACGCTTATCCAGCTCTTCGCGCCAGTGCTGCGTCAGGGCATCCCACTCTGGTGTGGACATACGCTTGTTTGCGGGAATATGGTCCAGACTGTCACTCACGGTCGCCAGCGGAATACCGATGCGCTGCGCAATCTTGATAATCGCGACACGTCGCAGCACGTCACGGCTGTATCGCCGCTGATTGCCGCTATTTCGCGTGCTGGAGATCAATCCTTTTGTCTCATAGAAGTGCAGCGCCGAGACCGCCACACCGCTACGGCGCGCCACTTCACCCGGTGTTAAAACCGGTTTTGGATAGTTGCGTTCTTTTTTCATCAGGCTCTTTACCTCAAGTTAACTTGAGGAATTATACTTGCTCTCCATCGAAACCCCTAAACTCCCATTAGCGTTTATTAAACACCAGAAGGATGAGGCCATGATGCAAGAAGAGATCATTCATTCCCTGACGCACTGGATTGACCAGAACCTGGATAAGAGCTTGTCGATTGATGAAGTTGCGGCCAAATCGGGCTATTCGAAATGGCATCTGCAGCGTATGTTCCGTTCCGTAACGAAACAAACGCTGGGTGGCTATATTCGTGAGCGCCGCCTGACGCTGGCAGCTGAAGCTTTGTCACAGACACAGCGACCGGTGTTTGATATTGCGATGCAGTATGGCTATGACTCGCAGCAGACCTTTTCCCGCGTGTTTCGTCGTCAGTTTGCACAGACGCCAACCGCTTATCGGCACACCATGCGTCGTCAGGCGATTCAGCGCCCTCGCCTGCCAGGTTTTGGCTATAACGATCCAATCAATAGCTTTACCCAGCGCACCACCGGCGAGTGTTGCCCGGTTCGCTGATTTTCCGTTGCGCCCGCTCCGGGCGCATCTGACTGATTTCCCCGCCGTTCTTCTTCTGCTGCCGACCCTTCCTTCGTGTCACTGCCACACCCGTGTAAATTTTGTTCAAAATTTAAAATCGGGTGATATAATGTGACCCAAGTCACACTTTGAACCTGGTTTGACGGCGTATAAGTCTCCCCTGACACACTTTTTCGCCGCCGGTGATGTCTGCAGATTGTCAGGATTACCTGTTGATATTGAGGTCCGGCCAATGGCTACGTTAACCACCAGTTTTCTTGTTATGCGTTGGGAATTGCTGAGCGCAGTCATGATGTTTTTTGCCAGCACCCTGAAAACTAAACTTCGTCAGGATAGCCGTCACGTGATGGCATTTATGTGTGGCGGGATTGGTTTAGGCATGACCTGCTGGTTTGTCACCGGTCTGATGGGCATTACCCTGAGTATGGATAACGTGCATAACTTCGTGGAAATCTCAAAGCATGCCTTTATTGAAGCAATGAGCCAGGCGCCTGCTGACTGGCCGATGCCCTGATTGATTGCCTGAATTTTGCGCATAAAAAACCCCGCTAAGCGGGGTTTTTTATATTGCTGTGTGTGCTTAAATTTTCTTCAACATGGCAGGAATATTAACATCCTGCACGGTAGCGCCCGGGCTCTGCGTTCCGCGGCGGTCCTGAATCCACATATCTCCCATCATCTGATTTAAACCACGATCTAAGCCGGTGACCAGTCCTGCACCTGGGGTGAAGGTCAGTTCGCCAAAGTAGATCCGTTCGTCATGGATATACCAGTCCACACGTACGTAGTCGAAATCACTGGCCAGTTTTTTACTCAGTTCGAGCGCATGTTCCAGTGACGGCATAATCGGTGACACATCCAGACCGGTATCGCGAATTTTGTGATAGGCCTCGTTGAGGTTGTTCACGTAGAAATTCATCGACAGCAGCGGCTGACAGCGGTTGTAGATCACCTGCAGCACATATTCGAACTTGCCATCCCGCTTGTTGAACATATGGAACTTGTAATCAATCGGCGCGCTCTTGCCATCACCAATGTACTTCTCAACCAGGATACGTGGCTTGATGTAGCGATAGTGAATCTCACGCGCTTCGTTGGCAAAGTCAGTCTTCAGCCAGCGATAGCAGTCATGAATGATCTGCTGCTTGCGCAGGGCATCCGGCTCTTCCAGCAAAATCTCAACCATGTTGGAGGCGTGGTTCGGCTTGATCACCGTCCCCTTCCAGCAGGGTAAGCTGTTCAGCGTTGTCGGGTCAGTGGTTTCGTGTACCAACGGAATCAGGTATTCATTACCGATTTTTTCAGCAATGAATTCGCGCACCGAGTACTTATCTGACAGACGACCGTAATTCTGGTAATCGCCGAAGATAAACTTACGGTACAGCACCTTCTCATTGAACACTTTTGGCTGACGCAGATTGGGCAGCTTTCTGAACTTGTGGAAGTAGTAAATGCGGTCCTGATAAGCCCAGGGCATCTTCTTAATAAAGTACTGCACACTTCTTCTGAGTTCTTCTTTCAACTTGAGCATATCTGACCTCATTTGTATGTTTTGTAGTTGAGTGAGGAAACCTGAATCTTTTGAATGACGCCGTTTTTAAAGAAGTAATTCATTACGGTCAGGGACAAAAGTTCTGAAAGGAAAACGCTCCACGCGGCCCCCATGATGCCGTGACCCTGGATCAACCACCAGGAGAGCGGCAGACTGATGACCATCAGGCAGATGATTTTCCTCAGTAAGTAGTTAAATCCTCCCTCTTTGACCATGTAGCGATACGCTACGGTCCCCATTGCCGAAAAGCTGGTCGCTATCGACAGCAACGTAATGAGACTTCCTGACTGTGTGTATGCCGGTCCGTACAACGCAATGATGATCCGCTCGCCGTACAGCGAAATAACAAGCAGCATCAACAATGAAACACCCATAACGTAACCATTGAGCCGCGCAGCCAGCTTAATGGCGACCTCACCGCGCTCCCTGAAGATCTCAGTGAAGCAGGAGGTGATGAGCGCTACCGGGATAAAAATCCAGGAAGCGGAAATGGTATTCGCCGCCGCAAACAGACCCAGATCGCGGGCGGGAGCCGTGCCTGCCAGAAACATCTGTGCGGCTTTGACCTGCACCGAAATAAAGATGCTGGAGATGGCCAGCGGCAGTCCGGCATACATCAGATAGCGCAGATAAGCGGTACGCTTCTCGCGGGGCGGCATCTGATCCTGATGGTCCTGATAAAAGTTGCGACGCTTGATCAGGTAAGGCACCAGCGTGACGGCGACAATCGACAGCGTCAGCCAGAGTGGATTGAGACGCAGCCAGGCGACGATAAAGCTGATGCTGAAACTCAGCAGCATGCCCACGGCGTTAGCAATGGTGTTAAGACGCGAAGCAAGACGCGCGTTGTTATAAACGCTGAAGGTGTCCTGGGTGACAAAAACGGAGGCAACAAATGAGGCCAGTGCAAACGCCAGGAAATTTTCCTGCATGTTGTACCAGACCCAGATTAAGACTGGCACCGAAGTGACCAGCAATAACACCATTCGCAGCGTACGGGCAATGGTCATCAGGCGCAGGCCTTTTGACGCATTTTTGCTGACGCGCTTAAACAGAATGGTTTCGGTGCCAAAAATCGCAACGGTTTGCACCATCGCAAATAGTGAGGTTGAAAACGCCATCTGACCAAACACCGTTGGGCCAAAAGACTTCGCCACGTAAGACGTCACAAAAATGACGCCAAAAACGGAGATGATCTTCTCAGACATCATCCAGGCGGCATTAGACATTACGCTCAATTTCATCGACTCTTCCTTAGTATTACTCAACTACAACCGCTTCGGTACAACATCCCTGTAACGAATTAATAAGCGCTCAGTGGGCCTGGCGAAAATGTAAGACTTCAGACCAAACTGGTCCGAAAATTGAGATGCAAGTCATAATCCGGAGAGTGAATTCAGGATAATTCTTATTATAAATGGTGCGAATCACTTCAAATGGAAACGATTTCAGGCTGAAAATAAAACAACCCTAAAGCGCCTGACCGCCATATTAATCACATCGCTCAGGCTAAATATCCCGCATACGTTGTATTTATTTCGTATTTTGGATGCGATGAATTTATAACAAAAATGCCCCTCCAGGAAGGTACGCCCCCCCGATAAGAATAAAATAAGATTTATCCCATGATGATATTTCTTCTAAATATCTTAATTTAGGCTTCGCAATTCAATTCGCGCACTTTAATACTGCCTTAATAAAACCTTACAGTGCCAGAAATTATTAAAGTCATTCTCATCCATTAATCGATAAGAAAGGTAAGAGCATTTATGAGAAAGTCACGATACAGCGAAGATCAAATCACAAATGCCATTAAAGCTTCTGAATCGGGCGTGAAAGTCAGAGAGATCTGTGAAGAGTTAGGTATCTCTGAAGCCACGTTCTATAGCTGGAAAAAGAAGTTTTCTGGGTTGTCTTCGGAAGAAGGCAGAAAAATCAAGGAGCTGGAAGAAAAACTGCAAAACATCACGCGTGAGTTGCAGACGCTCAACTCCGATAAAGAGATGCTGCAGAGCGTTCTGAAGCACTTCTTTACGACAAATGAAAAACGTCAGGCTGTGGATTTCCTGCAGGCCACCTTCGACATCGGTACACGCCGTAGCTGCAGACTATTAGATATCAGTCGCAGTGTGTACCATTATCCGTCAGGCACGGAGAACCGCTAAACCCAATGCTACCGCGCTTTTTAGACTTAACGCTGAGATTTGTTCTTACCAGAAGAGATGAAGATCATTTAACAGGACAATTGCGGCACCCTTTTCCGCTCCATTTATAACTAATGAATGGCTTCACGGCTAAGCTTCTTTTTTTGCGGTAAAATTGATTCACAACAGCAAAAGTCTCGCATTCTACGCCTATTCTTCCCTTCCCAATCTCGTTGACACGGGATTGGGCCCTCTATTTCTTACGTAAGCCCAGCTAATCGTCGGAACTAATTCTGCTTAATACTATTAAGCTGCTTTAAACATCGTGCGAAAAACAGCCGTCGCCGTTTTAAGTTAACGGTGGCCCTGACTCAAATTCTGCGGCTGCGCTTTAATTTCCGATGATGGGTTTATTGCATAAACTTTCTCCAGGATTAATCCGGGATAAATAGTTTATTGCTCCTTATCACTAACGTTACGCGCTTCTCTTTTCACTCTCATCATTGCGCATCATTGATGCCAGAGATTAATCTTTAATTAATAACGCAACGGCGGAATTCTCTTACTCATTTATCACTGAGTGAAGTTAATGGTGGTTTTTCGCCTCTCGTTCTCAGTGCCACCATGCAATAAAAAGCCGTGAGAGAAAGCATAACGTCCATAATGCTGCGCTATTTTTCCTGATTAATGACCGATATCTGAGCAATAAAACACGGTCAGACCCGAAAAGGCGTGTTCTCCGCAGACCGTAAGTACCGTTTTTTCACTTAAAAATGGGGGATGAGAGAGACAATTGCGGGAGACGGTACTATCACCTGGTGGAATGAAATCGATTTCGCGGCATAAATCTGTCGGAGAGCGTGCAAATCGGCATAGGGTTTAATCTTAAAAAGCCGCGCGACATGCTGTTCGCGCGGCAGAGCGATTTGGATGGACGTTGCGGTTTACTCGTTCAATGAGACCACAAGAGGTTGAGGTTTAATACGCATTGCCCACAGCACCCCAGCCAGCAGACAAACAATGCCGGTCACAGTGAGCTGCGGTGGCCAGCTTTGATACCAGAGAAAAGTCCACAACAGGCCAAAAAGAATCTCGAAAACGATCAGTGGCCCCATCAATACGGTCGGCAGACGCTGGCTGGCAGCGTTCCAGCATAAGGTGCCGAGCCAGGAGCAGAGCAGGCCAATGGTCAGCATCAGAGAGATAAACACGCCGGGACGCGGCCCAAATGGCAACGAAAAGTCGGGCTGTAGCCAGGTGAGCTGCACACTGACCAGCGCATACATGATCAACGCCATGGGCAATGTGACCAGACCCTGCGCGGTGGCCCAGGTCGACGGCCGCAGCTCGGGATGTGTGCGCAGCCAGCGGGCATTACGCAGCGGATACCAGGTCCAGCAGACTACGGCCAGTAGCGCCAGCACGATACCAGTGAGATAACGGCTCAGATCAAGCAACTGGCCCTGACTTTTTAGCTCCGCCGCGTTTACGCAGAGTAAGCCGGCCGCCATCATGACAAGCGCCGGAAACAGCCGCCGCCACGGCAATCTTCCTTCAAGATGGCCGTAACAGAGATTGGCCGTCACGGCTATCACCACCGGCAGTGTGCCAATAATCATGGTCGAGACCGGGCCGCCAGTGCGCTGAATGGCGTTCGCCAGAAACGCATAGTAGAAGAGGTTTCCCACCAGCGAGAGTTTTACGGCCTCAAGCCAGTCGGCGCGAGCCAGCTGACGCAGGCGATGACGACCATGCCAGGCCAGCGGCAGCGCAATCAATCCAAACGCCACATAGCGTCCCGCCGACTGCAGCGCGCCGGGGTAGTCAGGCACCAGCAGTGGCCCGACAAAGATCAGCCCCCACATCAGCCCGGCGGTGACGGCAAACATGACACCAGCAAACATGATTCCTTCCTTATATAGCTTTTTGACAGAGTGTGGCGGGTTCGGGCGGGGAATGCTTGTAGCAGATTGCGGTGATATCAGGATTGGCGCACCTGCTTCTGATAGCGGCCCGGCGTGATGCCGTACCGATTGGCAAAAGCGCGGGTGAGATGAGCCTGATCGGTTAATCCCACCGCCGCCGCGACGCTGGCGGCCGCTTCTCCCTGAGCCAGCCTTTGCTTGGCGTCATAGAGCCGGAAAGCCATCAGCATCTGATGGGGCGTCACGTGATAGTGCTGGCGAAAAGCGCGTAAAAAGTGCCATGGCGATAACGATGCCAGCGCTGCCAGCTCATCCAGCCGCACGGGTTCAGCAAGGTTGTCGCGCAGGAAATCTTTTACCTGATCAAAACGATGCCGGGTGTCGGGTCTGCCCTGTGAAGACATGCATGCCAGCGGACGGATCTGCAGCAGCAGTTCCGCGATCAGGCTCTGACGTGCCAGTTCAGACTCCGCCTGCCAGAGTGCGGCAAGTGTTCGGGAGAGCGGTTGCGCCACACGTGAATCGGTCAGCAGCGCCTCATTAAACCACCAGCCGCGATCGCCGGTCAGTTCGTCCATCAGCTGCGGCTGAATGTAGATCATCTGATAGCGCCAGCCCTCTTCGCAAGCGGACTCACCGGTGTGCAGCTCATCCGGATTCATCATGACCAGCGAGTTCTCCGGCGCCGTATATTCAGTGCCACGATAGCGAAAGCGCTGTGCACCCGCTTCGATAGTGCCAATTCCGAAAGCTTCATGGGTATGCGGTTCAAAGGCGTAGCGGGAGATGTGAGCCTGATAAAGCTCCACACCAGGCAGCTCTGCGAGTTGCTGAAAGCGGGCGCGATCTTTTTCATAGGGGAAACTCGCCGGAACACTGTCCACTTCTCTCTCCTTATTTAACCAGTGGGTTAAGCATGCCTGTGACCAGAGTGGAAATGCAAAAGATTGCTATCCATCACGCCGCAGGTAACACTGTTTTTTTAAACCAGATGGAGTTAAGCATGGCACAGCGGGTGGTATTGGTTGTCGATATGCAGAATGGCGTATTCAGCACGCCACGCTTCGATAAAGCGGGACGAGTGGCGCAGATTAACCGGCTGACCGCACGCGCCGACATCACCCTCTTTATACAACATCGTGAAGGCACGATGTGTGAGGGGAATGAAGCGTTTGAGCTGCTGCCGGAAATCGCTCAGCCTGCTGGCGCGCACTACATCACGAAAACCGCCTGCGACAGCTTCTGGCAAACCGAGCTGGGCGCGCTGTTAGAAAGGCTGGCGATTAAGGAATTTGTGGTGTGCGGCTGTGCCACAGACTACTGCCTGGATACCACAATAAAAGTCGGAGCCAGTGCGGGCTATGCCATCACCGTCGCTGCGGATGCACACACCACGGCAGATCGCCGCTGGGTCAGCGCCGATGCGCTGATTAACCAGCACAATGAGGTGTGGGCTTCACTGCTGATCCCCGGCAACGTGCCGCGTGTGCTGAGCACGGAGGCCATTCTGGCAGAATGGTCGTAACAGGCCGCAAAAGCCGCGCATAAAAAAAGCCCGCATAAGCGGGCTTTTTGCACTCTTTGCCAGAAGAATTCCAGCCAGCGAAATCAGAATGGAATATCGTCGTCGAAATCCATTGGGGGTTCGTTGTTGTTGCTGGCCGGCGCGCTCTGTGGCTGCTGCGGACGAGACTGCGCGCCGCCACTGAACTGGTTGTTATTGCCCTGCGGCTGCTGCGGCTGACCCCAGCCATTGTTGTTGCCACCCTGCGCGCCGCCACCTGCTGGCGCACCCGCGTTTCCACCCTGCTGACGGCCGCCCAGCATCTGCATGGTGCCGCCAACGTTAACCACGACTTCGGTGGTGTAACGTTCCTGGCCGCCCTGATCCTGCCATTTGCGGGTACGCAGCTGGCCTTCGATGTAAACCTGCGAACCTTTTTTCAGGTATTCGCCTGCGACTTCAGCCAGTTTGCCAAACAGCACCACACGGTGCCACTCAGTGATCTCTTTGTTTTCACCGGTCTGCTTGTCGCGCCAGCTCTCTGATGTAGCCAGCGTAATGTTGGCAACAGCGCCACCATTTGGCATGTAACGTACTTCCGGATCCTGACCCAGATTCCCGACAAGAATCACTTTGTTAACGCCACGACTGGCCATGTTGCTGTCTCCCGATGAGTTAATGCATACAGTCTAATCTATCAATTCTAACACGTCCTGCGGACTGTTTCCCACTTTCGAGCGGGGTTCCAGTTTTAACGCTCTCTGTTCTGGCGCGCAAGAGTACTGGATATTTATTCAGTCTATTTTTTGTGCCATAATGACACGTTTATTCTGGCCGTGTCGGCAAGGCGCGGTGACTGCTGCTAATCCGGGAAAGGTGAATGGATAAGATCGAAGTTCGTGGTGCCCGCACCCATAATTTGAAAAACATCAACCTGACCATCCCACGCGACAAACTCATTGTGGTGACCGGCCTGTCAGGTTCAGGTAAATCCTCACTGGCGTTTGATACGCTGTATGCGGAAGGTCAGCGCCGCTATGTAGAGTCGCTCTCTGCGTATGCGCGCCAGTTTCTTTCGTTAATGGAGAAGCCGGACGTCGATCATATCGAAGGTTTGTCGCCCGCCATTTCCATCGAACAGAAATCCACCTCGCATAACCCACGTTCAACCGTGGGAACCATCACTGAGATTCACGATTATCTGCGTCTGCTGTTTGCCCGCGTAGGCGAACCGCGCTGCCCGGATCATGATGTGCCGCTGGCGGCGCAGACCGTGAGCCAGATGGTGGATCAGGTGCTTTCCCAGCCCGAAGGCCGTCGCCTGATGCTGCTGGCACCGGTGGTGAAAGATCGCAAGGGTGAGCACACCAAGACGCTGGAAAATCTGGCGACGCAGGGCTATATCCGTGCACGTATCGATGGCGAAGTGTGTGACCTCTCCGATCCGCCGAAACTTGAGCTGCAGAAGAAGCACACCATTGAAGTGGTGATTGACCGCTTTAAAGTGCGTGACGATCTGGCGACCCGTCTGGCGGAGTCGTTTGAAACCACGCTGGAGCTCTCCGGCGGCACGGCTATCGTGGCGGACATGGATGACAGCGCCGCAGAAGAGCTGCTCTTCTCGGCTAACTTCGCCTGCCCCATCTGTGGTTACAGCATGAGCGAGCTGGAGCCGCGCCTGTTCTCGTTTAACAACCCGGCAGGCGCCTGTCCAACCTGCGACGGCCTGGGCGTACAGCAATACTTCGATCCTGACCGCGTGGTGCAGAATCCTGAACTTTCTCTGGCAGGCGGCGCAATCCGTGGCTGGGATCGCCGCAATTTCTACTACTTCCAGATGCTGCGTTCGCTGGCGGAACACCTCGATTTTGATATCGAAGCGTCGTTCGGCAGCCTGCCCGAGAACGTGCAGAAAGTGATTCTCTACGGTTCAGGCAAAGAGAGCATCGAATTTAAATACATCAACGATCGCGGCGATACGTCTGTTCGCCGTCATCCGTTTGAAGGCGTGCTCAATAACATGGAGCGCCGCTACAAAGAGACCGAGTCTTCAGCGGTACGCGAAGAGCTGGCGAAATTTATCAGCAACCGCGCCTGTGCCAGCTGTGAAGGCACCCGTCTGCGTCGTGAAGCGCGCCACGTCTTCGTCGAGAACACTACGCTGCCGACCATCTCTGAGATGAGCATCGGCCATGCGATGTCCTTCTTTGAAAACATGAAACTCAGCGGCCAGCGCGCGCAGATCGCCGAGAAGATTCTGAAAGAGATTGGCGATCGCCTGAGCTTCCTGGTCAACGTCGGCCTGAACTATCTCTCGATGTCCCGTTCCGCCGAGACCCTGTCCGGTGGAGAAGCGCAGCGTATCCGTCTGGCCAGCCAGATTGGTGCCGGCCTGGTCGGTGTCATGTATGTGCTGGATGAGCCTTCAATCGGCCTGCATCAGCGCGACAACGAACGTCTGCTTGGCACCCTGATTCATCTGCGAGACCTCGGTAACACCGTGATCGTAGTTGAGCATGATGAAGATGCGATTCGTGCCGCTGATCATGTCATCGACATCGGTCCGGGTGCAGGCGTCCATGGCGGACAGGTGGTGGCTGAAGGTACCGTCGATCAGATTATGGCGGAAGACGCGTCACTGACGGGCCAGTTCCTGAGCGGCAAGCGGGGTATTACGGTGCCAGAGGAACGCGTCAAAGGCGATCCGGCCAAAGTGCTGAAGATTACCGGCGCACGCGGCAACAACCTCAAAGATGTCACGCTGACGCTGCCGGTCGGGCTTTTCACCTGCATTACCGGTGTGTCCGGCTCGGGTAAATCGACCCTGATCAACGATACGCTGTTCCCGATTGCCCAGCGAGCGCTGAATGGCGCGACTATCGCCGAACCGGCACCTTACCGCGAAGTGGCGGGGCTGGAGCACTTCGACAAAGTGATCGACATCGATCAGAGTCCGATTGGTCGTACACCGCGCTCTAACCCAGCCACCTACACCGGCATCTTCACGCCGGTGCGTGAACTGTTTGCGGGCGTGCCGGAAGCGCGTTCGCGTGGCTATAATCCGGGTCGCTTCAGCTTTAACGTTCGAGGCGGACGTTGTGAAGCCTGTCAGGGTGATGGTGTGCTGAAAGTCGAAATGCACTTCCTGCCGGACATTTATGTGCCGTGCGACCAGTGCAAAGGCAAACGCTATAACCGTGAAACGCTGGAAGTGAAGTACAAAGGCAAGAGCATTCACGAAGTGCTGGAGATGACTATCGAAGAAGCACGTGAGTTCTTCGATGCCGTGCCGGCGCTGGCGCGTAAGTTGCAGACGCTGATCGATGTGGGTCTTACCTATATCCGCCTCGGTCAGTCCGCCACGACCCTGTCCGGCGGTGAAGCCCAGCGTGTGAAGCTGGCGCGTGAACTGTCGAAGCGCGGCACCGGTCAGACACTCTATATTCTTGATGAGCCGACCACCGGTCTGCACTTTGCCGATATCCAGCAGCTGCTGGAAGTGCTGCATCAGCTGCGCAATCAGGGCAACACCATCGTGGTCATTGAGCACAATCTTGACGTGGTCAAAACCGCAGACTGGATTGTGGATCTCGGTCCGGAAGGCGGCAGCGGCGGCGGTGAAATCCTGGTTGCCGGCACGCCAGAAACCGTGGCGGAGTGTGAGAAATCCCATACTGCACGCTTCCTGAAGCCTCTGTTACAGAAGTAATTCCTGCAGGCCCGCCGCGTGCGGGCCTTTTCATGTCATCTGCTGATTCAGCCAGAAAAATGCAGAATCAGGCAAGATTCAGACATGTATAGGCATATACGCTTTTCCCCAGGCTGACTATCCTTAAGCAGTTCCTCTTTGGCACGTCCCTGGCGTCGCCCTGTTTTCGCAGCACATTAACGCTGCTGCACTTCATCGAATAACACTCACGACACATCGAAACTGGAGACACCATGAATATTACGCATGCGTATGCTGCTCAGGATGCAAAATCCAAACTGGCACCGTTCGATTTTAAGCCGCGTGAGCTGCGCGCCCATGACGTTCAGCTTGAAGTGCTGTTCTGTGGCGTTTGCCACTCAGACCTGCACCAGGCCCGTAATGAGTGGAAAAACACCATTTTCCCTGTGGTTCCGGGTCATGAAATTGTCGGTCGCGTGACCGCTGTTGGCCCGCAGACGCAGAAATATAAAGTCGGCGATCTGGTCGGCGTCGGCTGTATGGTCGATTCATGCCGCAGCTGTCCGAGCTGTCAGCAGGGTCTGGAGCAGTATTGTGAAAACGGCTTTGTCGGCACCTATAACGGCGAAGATCGTGAAACCGGCGCCATTACCTACGGCGGTTACTCAACGTCGATGGTGGTTGATGAGAGCTTTGTGCTGCGCATTCCGGAGAACCTGGAGCTGGCGGGCGTTGCACCGCTGCTGTGTGCCGGTATCACCACCTACTCACCGCTGCGTCACTGGAATGTCGGTCCTGGCAAGAAAGTGGGTATCGTCGGTTTAGGCGGCCTGGGTCATATGGGCGTGAAAATTGCCCATGCAATGGGCGCACATGTGGTGCTGTTCACCACCTCGCCGTCCAAAATTGAAGATGGCAAACGTCTGGGTGCCGATGAAGTGGTGATTTCTAAAGATCCAGAGCAGATGGCGCAGCACGCGAACAGCTTTGACTTCATTCTGAACACCGTGGCTGCTCAGCACGATCTCAACCCGTTCATCACCCTGCTGAAACTGGACGGCAACATGACGCTGGTCGGTGCACCGGAGCACGATCACCCGGCACCACAGGTGTTTAACCTGATCTTCAAGCGTCGCAGCATCGCCGGTTCACTGATTGGCGGCATCGCAGAAACCCAGGAGATGCTCGATTTCTGTGGTGAGCATGGCATTACGTCAGACATTGAACTGATCGCGATGGATCAGATTAACGAAGCCTATGAGCGCATGCTGAAAAGCGATGTGAAATACCGCTTTGTTATCGACATCAATACCCTGCGCGAGCAGCCTGCCGCGTAACCCGTCAGATCTGACACCCTCTTGCTCGGGTAAGAGGGTTTTTTTATTGCCGTTTATCGGGCAGCCGCAACCTGCTGGAATGAAGCATCGACCAGATAGTAAATCTGCGAATCTTTCAGCGAGCCGTCCAGAAACAGCGTGCTCCAGTGTGACTTGTTCAGATGCTCACTGGGAATGATGTCGCTATGCTCTTCGCGCAGTAATTCGGCCAGCGCAGGCGTCGATTTCAGCGAAACGGCTGGCCGCCCTTTTGCCTCATGCACCATTGCAAACAGCACACCGTTGCTTTTAATCTGCGTTGCCTTCCAGTCACTGTGGACGCTCTGCTCCGCGCCCGGCTTGCTCATGCAGTAGGTCAATAAATCTGAGTTATTCATTACGACTCCCCTTGTAACGTAGCGACAATCCGCCTGGCACCGCCCTCAATGCGATGCTCGCCCAGCCAGATACCCTGCCAGGTGCCCAGCACCAGACGCCCCCGCTGAACCGGCAATAACAGCGAAACGCCTACAATCGATGATTTGATATGCGCCGGCATATCGTCACGCCCTTCGTAGTCATGCTGATATGGTGCGTTCTCCGGCACATGCCGCATGAAATGCTGCTCCATGTCGCTGCGCACCGTCGGGTCACAATTCTCATTTAAGGTTAACGACGCCGAGGTGTGCTGTAACAGCAGATGCAGCAGACCGGTTTTGATATCACGCAGTCCGGAGAGCGAGTTGACGATCTCATCGGTGACCAGATGAAATCCACGCGGCTTCGCGCTCAGCGTAATAGTTTGTTGATGCCACATAGCGTATTCCTGAAACGGTTATCCCGTTTAAGTGTGCAGCATGACGCCGAAAGGTAAACCCTGACCCATAAAAAAACCGCCAGAGCGAACCCTGACGGTTTAATTTACAGCCTGACAGCCATTACATCACGGCGGCAAAGGCTTCAGCGACCTGATGCACGTTTTTGCTGTTCAGACCGGCCACACACATGCGGCCGCTGCCCACCAGATAGATGCCAAACTCGTTACGCAGACGATCGACCTGTTGCGCACTCAGGCCGGTATAGCTGAACATGCCACGCTGTTTCAGCAGGTAGTCAAAGTTTTTACCTGGCAGCGCGGTACTCAGCACATCCACCAGCGACTGACGCATCGCGAGAATACGCAGACGCATCGCTTCCACTTCAGCCAGCCAGCTGGCTTTCAGTGCCTCATCATTGAGAACGCGCGCAACCACCTGCGCACCAAAGTTAGGCGGGCTGGAGTAGTTGCGGCGAACGGTGGCTTTCAACTGGCCCAGTACGCGCGCTGACTCTTCGGCGCTGTCACAGACGATGGAGAGACCGCCTACGCGCTCGCCATAGAGCGAAAAGATTTTGGAGAAGGAGTTACTGACCAGCGCAGGCAGACCCGCCGCCGCGACCGCACGCAGTGCATAAGCGTCCTGCTGCATACCGGCACCAAAGCCCTGATAGGCGATATCAAGGAAAGGAATCAGCTGCTGTGCTTTCAGCACCTCAACGGTCTGATCCCACTGCGCATCAGTCAGGTCAGCGCCGGTCGGGTTATGGCAGCAGGGATGCAGCAGCACGATGCTCTGCGCAGGCAAGGTTTTCAGCGTGCTGATGAAGGCATCAAATCGCACACCGTGGGTCTCTGCGTCATACCAGGGATAGGTATTGACCTCAAAACCTGCGCCATTAAAGATCGCGATGTGGTTTTCCCAGGTCGGATCGCTGACCCAGACTGCAGATTGCGGGAAGTAGCGCCTCAGGAAATCCGCGCCCACTTTCAGCGCGCCAGAACCACCCAGCGTCTGAATCGATGCAATCCGGCCCGCGTTTAACACCGGATGATCGGCACCAAACAGCAGTGGTGCAATCGCACTGCGGTAACTGTTCAGCCCTTCCATCGGCAGATAGAGGGAAGCCTGATGCGGCTCAGCATAGATCTGCTCTTCGGCAGCGGCGACGGCCTTCAGCTGCGGGATGATATTCTGTTCGTCGTAATAGAGCCCGATACTCAGGTTAACTTTGTGTTCGCGTGGATCTTGTTTGAACGCTTCCATCAACGACAGAATCGGATCGCCAGCATAGGCATCAACGTTTTGAAACACGGTGTAGGTCTCCATGATTGGTCCAGAGGTCAGAGGCGGATTAAACCCGATAGCGTCCCGGACGATGGTTCATTGCAATTATCAGATTCAGGATCACCGCGCCCGCAATAGACGCAAGCAGGATGGGGCCGCTCACCACAAACAGTGAGGCCAGCACGACGCAGGTATCAACCGCCATTTGCAGTTTACCCGCGCGGATCCCAAAGCGATCCTGTAGCCACAGGGCCAGAATATTGATGCCGCCCAGGCTCGCCTTATGACGAAATAACACTATAAACCCGATTCCCATGATGACGTTACCGAACAGTGTCGCATAGAAGGGGTTAAGGTCAGAAAAGTGGACGAACAGCGGGTGCAGCTGGGTAAACAGCGATACCAGTCCGACGGCACAGAACGTTTTAAGGGTAAATTCCCAGCCCATGCGTTTTACCGCCAGCCAGTAAAAAGGGATGTTGATCAGGAAGAACGCGCTGCCAAACGAAAGCGGCGAGAGATAACTGATCAGAAAGGCGATGCCTGCGGTGCTGCCGGTCAGCGCGCCCGCCTGTTTCAGCATAATGACGCCGAACGAGACCATCAGGGTGCCGAGCACCATCGCCAGCGCATCTTCAATGCGCGAATGTGGGACGCGGGAGGGTTCTGCGATGTTATCCATGGAGGTTTTCTCAGTGCAAAAGATGCCGTTTCTATGCAAAAAACACACCAGCGTCACAACCCTTAACGGCTGTAAACGAAGTGCCCGCGATATCCTGTTGATATCTAAGGCGCTTTATAACGGAAACGTGTGCACAAATTCTGGCCTGCACCATCAACCTATGCATTAAAGTCCGTTAACATGCGCGTTACTTGCATTTATTGCCGCAAGTGTGCACCAAAACCGCACATCACGCACCTTTTTAGCGCGTCTTCTCTCCGGGGATCATCATCAGCCCGTTCTCTTTCATTCGTCCCAGTACTACCGAGGTTTTCACATGGGAAACACTCTGGTGGCCCGCGACTAACTGGCTGATTAGTGCACTGAGGGAATTGAGATCGGCCACCGCCACTTTAAGCAGATAGTCAGCGTCACCGGTCGTTTTGTAAGCGTCCACGATCGCCTGCTCCTGCTCCACCATGCGGTGAAAGCTCTCGACATATTCTGCGGTGTGGTTAATTAAGCGCACCTCGATTAATCCCACCATGCCAAGTCCGATCGCATCGGGCGACAGCCGGGCGTGATAACCCAGGATGAGATTAGCCTGTTCCAGATTGATACGGCGGCGGGAACATTGTGAGGCGGAAAGGCCGACCAGATCGCTGAGTTCCTGATTGGTCAGACGGCCGTTAGATTGTAATAAAGTGAGGATTTTAAGGTCGTAATCGTCTACGTGAGTCATTCCGTTTCCACATCGGTCCAGGCGTCGCTTTATTACAGATAACCCGATTACCCGAGAGGTTGTCCAACACTATTTTCTGATGATGGGTGCTGTCATGCACAGATCGTGCATGACAGCACAAACCGGCGATTATTCGTCGTCGTATTGCGGGCCCGCGTAGTTATCAAAGCGCGACCACTGACCGTTAAAGGTCAGGCGCACCGTACCGATGGGACCATTACGCTGTTTACCCAGAATGATCTCGGCGATCCCTTTGAGATCGCTGTTTTCGTGGTAAACCTCATCGCGGTAGATAAACATGATCAAATCCGCATCCTGCTCGATCGAGCCCGATTCACGCAGATCCGAGTTGACCGGACGCTTGTCAGCACGCTGTTCCAGTGAGCGGTTGAGCTGCGACAGCGCCACCACCGGTACATTCAGCTCTTTGGCCAGCGCTTTCAGCGAGCGGGAGATCTCCGCAATTTCCAGCGTACGGTTGTCCGACAGCGCCGGCACACGCATCAGCTGTAAGTAGTCGATCATGATCATGCTTAAGCCACCGTTTTCACGGTAGATGCGCCGGGCGCGCGAACGCACTTCGGTAGGCGTCAGGCCAGAAGAGTCATCAATGTACATGTTCTTCTTCTCCAGCAGGATGCCCATGGTGCCGGAGATTCGCGCCCAGTCCTCATCATCCAGCTGTCCGGTTCGGATGCGGGTCTGATCGACGCGGGAGAGCGAGGCCAGCATACGCATCATGATCTGCTCGCTGGGCATCTCCAGACTGAATATCAGCACCGGCTTTTCCTGCAGCATGGCGGCGTTTTCGCACAGGTTCATCGCAAAGGTGGTTTTACCCATCGACGGACGTGCGGCGACAATAATCAGGTCAGAGCCCTGCAGGCCTGCGGTCTTTTTATTCAGATCCTGATAGCCGGTATCGACGCCGGTGACACCATCGTGCGGCGTCTGATAGAGCGATTCGATACGGGAGACGGTCGATTCCAGAATCTGCTCAATGTTTTTCGGGCCAGCATCTTTATCCGCGCGCGCTTCCGCAATTTTAAAGACGTTCGACTCGGCAAAATCGAGCAGCTCTTCGCTGTTACGTCCCTGCGGATCGTAACCGGCATCGGCAATCTGGTTGGCGACGGAGATCATCTCACGCACCACCGCACGTTCACGCACGATGTCAGCATACGCGCCAATGTTTGCCGCGCTCGGGGTGTTTTTCGCCAGTTCAGCCAGATAGGCGAATCCGCCCGCCATCTCCAGTTCACCACGGGTTTCCAGCGATTCGGAGAGCGTAATCAGGTCAATGGGTTTGCTGTTTTCCAGCAGCCGCTGCATCTCGGAAAAAATCAGCCGATGCGAGCGGTTGTAAAAGTCATTCGCGACGACGCGCTCAGAGACGTTATCCCAGCGCTCGTTATCCAGCATTAACCCACCGAGCACCGACTGCTCCGCTTCCAGAGAATGCGGGGGCATTTTCACGCCTGCGAGCTGGCGATCCTGCGTTTCGTTCGATTTGTTGGTGGGTTTATTTCCTGCCATAGTGAATGCATTACCGATCTTCTGTGGGGACGCGCAAGTATACCTTAGTTGGGGTGCGTGCCTCACCCTCATGATGAAACAATCACAGGAGTCAGAATGGCAAAGCGTATTCAGTTCAGCGCACATGGCGGTCCGGACGTTTTAGCGTGGACGGATTTTGAACCTGCTGACCCCGCTGAACATGAAGTGCAGGTTGAAAATCGCGCTATCGGGATTAATTACATCGATACTTATGTTCGCAGCGGGCTCTATCCGGTTGCCGATTTTCCCTCAGGCCTGGGGACAGAAGCCGCGGGCGTGGTGTCGCGCGTAGGCCATGGTGTGACCCTGTTTAAACCCGGCGATCGCGTGGTCTACTGCATGGCGGCTATGGGTGCTTACAGTGACGTGCACAACGTGGCGGAAGATCGCCTGATGCATCTTCCGGAAGCCATCAGCTTTGAGCAGGGCGCAGCCAGCTTTCTGAAAGGACTCACCACGCAATATCTGTTGCGCCAGACCTATAAAATCAGCGCCGGTGAGACCTTCCTGTTTCATGCTGCCGCCGGCGGCGTCGGATTAATCGCCTGTCAGTGGGCAAAAGCGCTGGGCGCGCATTTGATCGGCACCGTGGGTTCAGCGGAAAAAGCCACCATGGCGAAAAATGCCGGCGCCTGGGCGACCATTAATTACCGCGAAGAGAACATTGCACAGCGCGTCAGCGAGCTGACTGAAGGGAAAAAAGTGGCCGTGGTGTATGACTCCGTGGGTAAAGATACCTGGGAGGCGTCGCTGGACTCGCTGCGCCGTCATGGCCTGATGGTCAGTTTTGGTAACGCATCGGGGCCGGTAACCGGCGTTGATCTCAGTATTCTGAATAAAAAAGGCTCACTGTTTGTGACCCGCCCTTCACTCTTTGGCTATGTCACCAACCGTCAGGAGCTGGAAATCGCCAGCGCCGAACTGTTCTCTCTGCTGGCGAGTGGCGCAATTAAAGTGGATGTGCCGGAACAGCAGAAGTTTGCGCTGAAAGAGGCCAGCAAAGCGCACCAGTTGCTGGAGAGCCGCGCCACGCAGGGATCCTGTCTGTTAATCCCGTAATTGCAGGCAACAAAAAGGGCTTCCCATGGGAAGCCCTCTTCTGTTTTTTATTTTTTGTTCGCGCTGGTGTAGGGACAGCGGCGATGAATTCATGTCGAGTCGATGGCACATCGATTTGACCTCAGGCATCCTGCCAGAAAACATAAGTAAAAAGTATGGTTAATTGCAGTTCAGCGCTGAGCAATCTCTCACAGTGTGATCATCACCGCATTTAGCGCCAGCCTTTACGGTCCAGCCTGTCGATTTTACGTCTCAGCTTACGACGCGCTCGCGCATCGCTGTCGCCAAAAAAGGCCCGATGCAGCCATACAGCGATCACCGCCAGCACCAGCCACGGCAATACTTTGATCACGAGTGCGAACAGTCCACCGACAAACATCACGATGGTTGCGACAACCAGTGCCGCCAGCACACCAATCAGCGAAACACCGGTCAGCAACAGCATCAGGAAAAACCCTAATACGAATAATATTTCCACGTCAGCGCTCCTTTTTTGAAATCGATTGTTATCGCTATTACAAGAAGCGTGCCAACCATTAATTCATTGATTTTTATATAATAAAAATCAAAAGCCGCATGACGCTTTGGCGAAAAAAACCATAAAGTGGCGTAAAAAAAACCAACCCTGATGGCTGGTTTTTCAGGACGGGATTGCAGATCAGGCTTCCTGCGGGATCTTATCCGCTACCAGCGCCAGCGCGGCTTCCAGCACACGGACATCAGCACCCGGTTTGTGGGCGTTTTCACTCAGGTGGCGTCGCCATTGACGGGCGCCGGGAATGCCCTGGAACAGTCCCAGCATATGGCGCGTGACGTGCCCCAGATAGGTGCCCTTCGCCAGTTCCGCTTCAATGTAGGGGTACATGGCGCGCACCACGTCCACCGGGTTAGCCGCCGGATGCTGACGACCAAACAACGTCTGATCGACCTGCGCCAGAATGCCGGGGTTTTGATAGGCTTCACGTCCCATCATCACACCATCGAGGTGTTGCAGATGAGTCTTTGCCTCTTCCAGCGTTTTCACGCCGCCATTCAGCGCGATCGTCAGATGCGGAAAATCGCGTTTCAGCTGATAGACGCGTGGATAATCCAGCGGGGGAATTTCGCGGTTCTCTTTAGGGCTGAGGCCAGAGAGCCAGGCTTTGCGCGCATGAATGATAAATGTCTCGCACTCGCCGCGTCCCGCCACCGTGCCGATGAAATCAGTCAGGAATTCATAGCTATCCAGCTCATCAATCCCGATGCGGGTTTTCACCGTGACCGGAATGGAGACCACGTCGCGCATCGCTTTAATGGCATCCGCAACCAGATTCGCTTCGGCCATCAGGCAGGCACCGAAACGACCATTTTGTACGCGATCGGAGGGACAGCCGACATTGAGGTTCACTTCATCGTAGCCACGCTGCTCTGCCAGCTTCGCGCACTGCGCCAGCGCCGCCGGATCGCTTCCACCGAGCTGCAATGCGACCGGATGTTCCGCCTCACTGTAAGCCAGGTAATCCCCTTTGCCATGAATGATCGCGCCCGTGGTCACCATTTCGGTGTAGAGCAGCGTATCGCCGGTCAGCTGACGATGAAAATAGCGACAGTGACGATCGGTCCAGTCGAGCATAGGGGCAATAGAGAAGCGTTGCGAAGAGAAATTAGACATGAAGCGCAGGCAATCCGGTAATTAAAGATGATGGAATTCTGTGCAAGGATAACACAAGGTCGGGCGATAGTGCATCGCCCGACCCCGACAGCCTGAATAACGCGGTTAGAAGTTAAAGCCGAGCTGCATCATCGCGCCCCAGGTGTTGTTAGCACCCACTGAGCCAGCCAGATCCAGATGGACGGCTTTGTTAAACGGTGACACACCAAAACCTGCTGTGGCGACATTCTCGTCGTGAGAACGCATGTCCGCACGATAACCGCCACGCAGCTGCAGCCAGTCAAATACGCGGTATTCCGCGCCCACCGCCGCATACTGGCTGTTATCCTGGCTTTTGAAGCGTTTGGTTTCCGTCAGATCCACATCGCCCGTCACGGTAAACGGACCTTTATCCCAGGAGAGACCGGTGGTGACCAGCGGGCGAATCTGGTAGGTGTCGCGGTAACCATTGACCTCTCTGGTCTGCAGATCGCGTGAAACCAGGTTCTGTCCGGTCACGCCCAGCGTCCAGTTTTCAGCAAAGGTGGTCGCCAGACCGGCATCAACGTTAAAGCCGGTGTCGGTGCTGCGATACTTACTATTGTTGATGTCGTTCTTGTCGTAGTTGTAGATGCTGGCGGTATAGTTATAGAGCCAGGTTTTCTGCACTTTTGGCGTCACACCAACAGATACTGGCTGACCGGCGATGGTGAACTCATGCGCCACCGCGACACCGTAATCGGTGGTCAGTGCCGCCAGGCCATTGGCGCTGGAGCGCAGGTTATTTTGATCGCCAGGACGTGGGAACCGCGTACCGTCAGCAACACCGCGCAGATAGTCGATATCACCCTGTACGACATTGGCGCGGACGTGCGCGGTTCCGTAGGCTTTGGTGATAAAGGCGAAAGGCAGGGTCTCATTGGGGATGGTCACGGCCACGGCCGCACCCGCACTGCCATCCGCTTTGTTGCCACGCAAATCGCTGAGTTTGTTAGCGACATCGCCGGAGGCGGCGCGTAATTCAGGGTAGCCGCGGAAGAAATCCGCTGGCGTAAAGTTATTCAGCACTGTGCGGTAACGATCCACGGTGTCCGAAATATCATCAACTTTATCAAGCAGCTTATCTTTGTCAGTAACCTGAATACCCGCTGAAGGAACAATAATGCTGACGTTATCGTCGGGTTTAGCACGCGTCATCAATGCCGGGTTCGCCAGCACTGCGGAACCATAAAGAGAAGATGCTACGCCGGTGCCACCCATGGCGTCATTACGTGCATCGTACCAGGTCCCTGCCGCCATGGCGGAAGAAGAAAGGAAAAGCGCGGTCACTACAGCGGAGTACTTCAGCGCTGAACGTTGAGCGGATTTTTTCACCATTTGCCTGCCATCACCTGAGAAATTGTCATTGAAACATTCAACGACTGAATAGTTTGTTAGCCCTATTGTGAACCCTGGCTAACGCGTTATTGCTGTGAATTCAAAGGAAACAGTGTCTTAATTCAAAGGATTGGACGTTTTCCAATCAAAAAACCGTTGTAATAGTTCAGACTGCATCGGTGCATTTCAAACAATGCCAGACTTTTCTTAAGTCTTTCTGAACATTACTTCTTAACTCAGTGAGATGCAAAGCAAAATGCCAACAAATTCCGCTTCAGACGGTTGCAGAATGGATCTGAATTATCGTCATATTTGAGATAAAAAGCGGGCTGAATTCTAAATATGCTGCTTTATCAGGCGAATAATGCTGTTTTATCAGACAAAAACCAACCTCAGCACCGCGAAACTATGTGTGATAAAATAACATCACTTATCCAGCGGAGAATTTTCATGACCAACATGACGTCGCAGCAAATTTTGATTCAGGCCGAAAAAATGTGCCTGCAGCGCGGTGTGCGTCTGACTTCGCAACGTGCTGAGGTGTTGCGCCTGATGGCGGAACAGCCGGGCTCTATCAGCGCCTACGACCTGCTGGATCAACTTCGCGTCAGCGAACCACAGGCTAAGCCGCCCACGGTCTATCGGGCGCTGGATTTCCTGCTGGAACAGGGTTTCATTCATCGGGTGGAATCCAACAATAGCTACGTCATGTGTCACCACTTTGAAGCACCGGCACATACGTCAGTCATGCTGGTCTGTGACCGTTGTGCAGCCGTTACAGAGAAACAGGCACAGGGCGTAGAAAAGATTATCGCGACACTGGCGGGTGAAGCGCAGTTTGCATTACGCCACAGCGTGATTGAAGCACATGGTTTATGTGAAAGTTGTGCCGTCGTTGAAGCCTGCACGCACCATGAGAGTTGCGATCATAATCATCAGGATGAGGGTAAAAAGCGGGGAAAACGCGGCTGACGGGCACATCCTTGTGCGGTTCCGTCCCTGTACTGTTCCGGTGCAGGCGCGCCGGAACGATTTTAGCGGGCTATCGGGGAATGCGCTGATTACCAGCGGTAATCTTTATTGGTGCCTTCCCAGTCTGCTACTTCGCGCTCTGCTTCATCTTTTGCATAGCCGTAGCGTTCCTGGATTTTACCGACCAGCTGATCGCGTTTACCTTCGATAACCTGCATATCATCGTCGGTCAGCTTGCCCCATTTCTCTTTCATTTTGCCTTTGAACTGCTTCCAGTTGCCGCTCGCTTCATCTTTGTTCATGGCAGACCTCCAATCCTCGGGTTAAATAATTATCTTGCTGCTTAACAAAATAACGATACAAAGCGCGGGTTAACTTCGCTTGTTAGAGTTAATTGTAGTAGCCAATTTCAAAAATGCAGAATAATACAGAATAATCCGTATCCTCCCGGGTCAGCGCTGCTGGATCACGCCTCAAACCAGCTGTTCTGACGCCAGTGCTTACGCCAGATGAGCCACAGTGACAGGCCGCGCAGCGCCAGGAATACCGTCACCGCCAGCCAGAGACCGTGGTTGCCCAGCAACGGTACGCTGAGCAGCGTCAGAAAGTAGCCAGCCGCCGCCACGACCATGCTGTTACGCATCTCGCGTCCACGTGTCGCCCCGATGAACATTCCATCCAGCAGATAACACCAGACGCCGATCAGCGGCATGATTATCTGCCAGACCAGATAGCGGTCAGCTGTCTGCTGCAGTGACTCAAGCGAGGTCAGCAGGGTAACAATCTGCGGGCCAAAAATGGCATAAACCAGCGAGAAGAAGAGCGCGACTACCACCGCCTGCCGACAGGCTGAGTGCCAGACGTGCTGCAATTTACTGCCATCTTTTGCGCCATGCGCTTCGCCGGCAAAAGCTTCAACCGCGTAGGCAAAACCATCCAGCGCGTAGGCAGTAAAGGTAATGAACATCAGTAATACCGCGTTAACCGCCACCACATCCGGACCCAGCCGCGCACCCAGCACGGTCAGCGAGGCGAAACAGAGCTGCAGCATCAGAGAGCGCAACATGATATCCCGGTTCAGTCGCAGCAGTCGGCCGCTGTCACCGCGCCAGCTCTGCTTCAGCAGATTAAACGTAATACCGCGCAGCTTTAACACCCGCCAGACCATGATGCCGCCGACGCCCAGCGTGATGTACTCCGCCAGCGCCGTGGCGGTTGCTGCTCCCGCGACACCCCAGTGCAGCCCCATCACCAGCCAGAGATCGAGCACGATGTTCACCAGATTGCCCACTATCAGCAGGATTACCGGCGCCCGCGCATACTGAACGCCCAACAGCCAGCCCAGGATGACCAGGTTTGCCAGCGTTGCAGGTGCACTGAGCCAGCGAATCTGAATAAACAGCGCCGCCTGTTCCAGTACATCAGGATTGCCACCTACCAGATGGGTCGCCAGCTGAATAATCGGATAACGCAATGCGATGAACAGCACGCCGGCCAGCAGCGCAATGATCAGCGGCTGCGTCAGCGCGCGTGCCAGAGCGGTTTTATCGCCCGCACCAAACGCCTGTGCCGTCAGGCCAGTGGTACTCATTCGAAGGAAAAGCAGCAACATAAAGAGGAAGCTGGTCACTGTGGTCCCGACCGCAACCCCGCCAAGATAGACAGGGCTGTCGAGATGACCAATAACTGCAGTATCGACCACGCCCAGTAAGGGAACGGTGATATTTGAAAGGATCATCGGCAGCGCAAGCCGCCAGAGATTTTTATCCGTTGCCGTGATAAAGCGCATTCGCCGTTCCGTGCTCAGTGTCGCTGCAGCAAAGCAGGCAACAAAATTAGGGCAGACAGAATAGCATCAGAAAAGGCGAATGCACGCAGGCCTCAGAATCAAAGCCACTCGCCGTTACGCACCACGCCAACCGCAAGACCTTCAATGGTCAGTGACTGCGCACGGGTGTCGACCACGATAGGGTCAAAATCGCTGTTTTCAGGCAGAAGGTGCACGATAGCACCCTGCTTTTTCCAGCGTTTAACGGTGACTTCATCATCAATACGTGCCACGACAACCTGACCGTTGCGCACATCCTGGGTTTTATGTACCGCGAGCAGGTCGCCGTCCATAATCCCGATATCTTTCATCGACATTCCGCTGACGCGCAGCAGGAAGTCGGCAGAAGGCTTGAACAGGCCCGGATCCACTTTGTAGTGGGTTTCGATATGTTCCTGCGCCATGATCGGCTCACCGGCAGCAACCCGGCCAATCAGCGGTAGTCCTTCTGAAACTTCTTCTTCCATTAACAGACGAATGCCGCGTGATGCACCCGAAACGATCTCAATAACGCCTTTACGCGCCAGCGCTTTCAGATGCTCTTCAGCCGCATTTGGCGAACGGAAGCCCAGTTGCGCGGCGATCTCTGCACGCGTAGGCGGCATGCCCGTTGAAGATATATGGTCGCGAATCAGGTCATAGACCTGCTGCTGCCTGCTGGTTAATGCTTTCATCCCGCCCCCTGGTTGTTTATACAGTCGCTGTGAGTATATACAGGTATTGGCGAAATGGAAACCGATTGTCAGGGAAAACGCGCCCTCAGGCGCGTTATGGAAGGCTTATCGCAAATGTGTCCAGAGCAGCGCGACCCAGACAAACAGGGCCAGTAAGATGCTGATCAGTACCGCCGCCGAGCCCATGTCTTTGGCCCGGCCCGCCAGGGGATGATGTTCCTGACCAATCCGGTCAACCACCGCTTCAATGGCGCTATTGAGGATTTCGACAATGACGACCAGCACCACGGCGCCAATCATGAGGATGCGGGCGATCACATCGACATCCAGCCAGCACGCGATAATAATAGCGGCCAGCGCAGCCAGGGCTTCCTGCCGAAAGGCGGCTTCATGCTGCCAGGCGGCACGCAGTCCCTGCCAGGAGTAGCCTGCGGCTTTTACTATTCTGATAAGTCCGGTGGCATTATTTGCCATGATGTGGGAACCCTTTCATTCAATTGACGTCAATGTCTGGGCTGCGTGCAATTGGCACCACCACAGATCTTCGCTGCGCTTTCTGGTATGCTTGCGGCGCTTTGCTAACAAGAGGCTTCATGTTGTCTATGTCAGGTTGGCGTAAACTCTATTACAAATTACTTAATTTACCACTCTCCTTTTTGGTAAAAAGTAAGGCCATTCCGGCCGATCCCGTGTCTGAACATGGTCTGGATCCGACCCGACCTATTATGTATGTTTTGCCTTACGATTCGAAGGCTGACTTACTGACTTTACGCGCACAGTGTCTGCGGCATCATCTGCCCGATCCGCTGATTCCGCTGGAGATTGATGGTTCGCTGCTGCCGCGCCACGTGTTTATTCATAATGGCCCACGCGTATTTCCCTATTTTGTGCCCAGCGTTGAATCGGTAAAAATCTTTCACGATTACCTCGACCTGCATCGCAATAATCCTGAGCTGGATATTCAGATGCTGCCGGTCACCGTGATGTTTGGTCGTGCGCCAGGACGTGAAGTCCAGGGCGAAGCGACGCCGCATCTGCGTGTGCTGAATGGGGTGCAGAAATTCTTTGCGGTCATCTGGCACGGACGTGACAGTTTTGTCCGCTTCTCGCCGACCGTCTCGCTGCGCCGCATGGCAACGGAACACGGTACGGACAAGTCGATTGCCCAGAAACTGGCTCGCGTGGCACGCATCCATTTTGCCCGTCAGCGACTGGCGGCGATCGGCCCGCGTTTACCGGCGCGTCAGGATCTGTTTAATCGTCTGCTGCAATCCAAAGCGATTGAAAAAGCCGTCGAAGATGAAGCGCGCAGCAAAAAAATCTCCCATGAGAAAGCCCAGCAGAATGCTGTTGAGATGATGGAAGAGATCGCTGCTAACTTCTCCTATGAAGCCATTCGCGTCACCGACCGTGTGATGGGCTGGCTCTGGAGTCGTCTCTATCAGGGCATCAACGTCAATGGCGGTGAAAAAGTTCGCCAGCTGGCGCAGGATGGCCACGAGATTGTCTATGTACCCTGCCATCGCAGCCATATGGATTATCTGCTGCTCTCCTATGTGCTCTATCATCAGGGGCTGGTGCCGCCGCACATTGCCGCGGGTATCAATCTCAACTTCTGGCCAGCCGGACCGATTTTCCGTCGTCTGGGCGCCTTCTTTATTCGTCGTACCTTTAAAGGCAATAAGCTTTACGCCACGGTATTCCGCGAATATCTCGGCGAGCTGTTCACCCGCGGCTATTCAGTTGAATACTTTGTCGAAGGAGGCCGTTCACGTACCGGTCGCCTGCTGGACCCGAAAACCGGCACCTTAGCCATGACCTTACAGGCGATGCTGCGCGGCGGAAATCGCCCCATCACGCTGGTGCCGATCTACATCGGTTATGAGCACGTGATGGAAGTGGGCACTTACGCCAAAGAACTACGCGGTGCAGCCAAAGAGAAAGAGGGCTTCATGCAGATGGTGCGCGGCTTACGCAAGCTGCGCAATCTCGGTCAGGGTTACGTTAACTTCGGCGAACCGCTGCCGCTGGTCAACTATCTCAATAAGCGGGTGCCGGAATGGCGCGACGCGATCGATCCGATTGAGCCGCAACGTCCGAGCTGGTTAACGCCGACCGTTAATGACATCGCGGCCAGTCTGATGGTGCGTATTAATGAAGCGGGCGCGGCTAACGCGATGAACCTCTGTGTCACGGCGCTGCTGGCGTCACGTCAGCGCTCACTAACCCGTGAACAGCTGATTGAACAGCTGGAGTGCTATACCCAGTTGCTGCGTAATGTGCCTTATTCGCCCAATGCGACCGTACCCGATCTTTCCGCAGAAGCGCTGCTGGATCACGCCCTGAGTATGAACAAATTTGAGAGTGAAAAAGACAGTATTGGCGACATCATCATTCTGCCACGTGAGCAGGCAGTGTTGATGACCTACTACCGTAACAACATTCATCACATGCTGGTGATGCCGTCGCTGATTGCCGCCATTGTTCAGCAACATCAGACGCTGAGTGAAGCGGAACTGCTGCGTCAGGTGAGCCTGGTCTATCCGATGCTGAAGAGTGAACTGTTCCTGCGCTGGCAGACCGATGAGCTGCCACAACTGCTGACCGACGTAAGTCAGGAGCTGGCACGTCAGGGCCTGATTACCGTCGAAGCGGGTGAGTTGCGCTTTACCGCAGCACGCTATCGCACGCTGCAACTGCTGGCCGCCGGTGTGCGCGAAACGCTGCAGCGTTATGCCATTACCTTCTCGATTCTCAGCGCCAAGCCGACGATTAACCGTGGCACGCTGGAGAAAGAGAGCCGGACGCTGGCACAGCGTCTGTCAGTGTTGCACGGAATCAATGCGCCGGAGTTCTTCGACAAAGCGGTCTTTACCTCACTGGTACTGACGTTGCGTGATGAAGGGTATATCAGCGACAGCGGTGATGCCGATGTCGCGCAGACCCTGGCGACCTGGCATATTCTGGCTGACCTGGTCACCAGTGATGTCCGCATGACGATTGAAACCGCGGTGGCGCACGACTGACCCCCGCGCGCATTGTAAAAAGGCGACCTCATGAGGTCGCCTTTTTTATGCCCAAAACTTTCAGAACAGCTGACTGAACGGCGGCGTATTCATCAGTACGCCCAGGAACAGCACCATCCCGACGTAGTTGTTATTCAGGAAAGCCTGGAAGCAGGGCTGACGTTCGCGCCCGGCGATCAGCTTCTGCTGATAAACAAACAGCGCAGCCGCCAGCAGCAGCGTCCAGTAGAAAGCACCATTCAGATGCAGCATCATGCCCACCAGCGCCATCAGCAGCAGGGTCGCCAGTTGCAGCAGGCCAATGATCAGCTTGTCGAAACGTCCAAATAAAATCGCTGTCGATTTCACACCAATCTTCAGATCATCATCCCGATCCACCATCGCATACTGCGTGTCATAAGCCACCGTCCAGCAGATATTAGCGATAAATACCAGCCAGCAGACCAGAGGTAAGGACTCACTAACTGCGGACCACGCCATGGGAATTGCCCAGCCAAACGCGGCACCCAAAACGACCTGCGGCAGATGGGTATAGCGCTTCATAAAGGGATAGACCCAGGCCAGCGCCAGCCCCACGACGGAGAGCATAATCGTCATCAGATTCATGGTCAGCACCAGCGCAAACGCCACCAGCGCCAGAATCACAAACAGCAGCTTAGCCTCTTTTGCACTGACCGCGCCGCTGGCCAGTGGACGGTGCTTTGTGCGCTCAACGTGACCATCGACTTTCCGATCGGCGTAGTCATTGATCACACAACCGGCTGCTCGCATCACGAAAACCCCGGCCACAAACACCGCCAGCACCGGCAGCGGCGGAATCGACATATCCGCCAGCCATAACGCCCAGAGCGTTGGCCACATCAGCAGCAGCGTACCGATCGGTTTATCAATACGCATCAGGCGAGCATAGGCCCGCCACTTATTCATACTTAAGCTATTTTGCACCACAGAATCCTCAGACCAGATCGCGATAGAGCGGCGATGCCGGCAAAAACAGTTCAGTCAGCAGCAGCGGTTTGCCGGAAAGACGCAGGCGTGAACGCCGTCCCCACAATCCCTCTACCTGGCCCGGATCAATAAAATCGCGGGTCAGCGTCGACGAGGAGAAAAGATAGCGACCCAGAGGACGGGTGCCCAGCTGTTGCAGCATCGCCTCTGGCCCGTTGAGGGTACTTTCCGGCACCAGCGTGCGGCCAGCCAGCCAGGGCTGATCGTCGCCGAACAGCAGCACTTCACGCAGCCAGAAGCGTTCGTCGTCTGGCAATAACGCCCTTTCCTCACCCAACTCGCTGGCGTCGATAAAGCCTTCACGCAGCGGCTGAACCGTGACCCGCTGACAGTGCTGTTCAAAACGGCGCGTCATTGAATCCTCCTCCATCAGCCAGTCAAGCAATGGCGGCGCAAGGGTGGCCTGCGACGGAGAAAGCCAGTTGAGCGAACGTAATAAGCTGAGTGCGTCTTGCGACATAGCACCACTCCCGATAATTTTCAGGTCGCTAGTTTAGCGCAGAGAGGCGATGCGAACACCTGCCGTCGTGTCAGACGGCAGGAGGATTACTCGCGTTTCAGCCGGTTGCTGTTTGCCAGCCACAGGGTGACGACAAGAATCAGAATCGCCGCAGAGTAGCAGAGCGTATCGAAGGGATTTTTATGGTCGACGATGATCAGGCGGATAATCGCCGTGATCCCGATATAGACAAAATAGCGCAGGGGAAAATGATAGCCCGACTGAAAGTACTTAACAATCAGGGCGATAAATTCGAAATAGAGGAAATAGATGACGATTCCATCAATCAGCAGATAGGAGGAAGCCTGCTCGCTGGTGTTAAACAGCACGTTTGCCAGATGAATCGTTTCTTTGCCTAAAAAGACGATCAGGATAATCGCCAGACTCAGCAGCCCCAGATTCAGCACCCATTGCAGTACCGTTGCAAGGTGGCGGGCCAAAGGATTTTTGTCACTCATGTTGCGCCTTTAAAAAGGAGTTATTAGCGCAGCATCATGCGCGAGTGTGACGCAAATCACAATAACGCCTCAGGCCTCCACATCAACACAGAGCGCATCGTAACGCCAGTATTCACAATCGCAGTCAATCACCTCTTTTTGCTGATTGCGGTTGATGCGGGTGATCAGCAAGCCGGGGCTGCCCGGTGCCACATTCAGTGTGGGCGCTGCGACCTCGGGTAAAGGGCCTGGCATAATCGTAAAACGCGCGCCGCCATAACGAATACCGTAGCGCTGGTCATAGAGATCGGTCAGGGAACGGGTCAGGTCTTCATCAAGCAGGCCAGGGAAAAAACGGGGGTTGAGGTAGTGCTCAACATAGAGCACCGCACGCCCATCAATGCGCCGCAGGCGGCGTATGCAGTAAACCGCCGAGCCGGGTGCCAGCCGCAACGCAGTGGCTACGCTCTCGTGCGCCGCGACCTGCTCAGCGGCGATCACCTCAGTGGTTGCCTGACGCCCCTGCTGCGTCGCCATGGCATGAAAGTGGCTGTGATGCAGCGGGTTGTAGATCAGACGCGGCGGTGCGATAAACCAGCCACGACGCAGTTCACGGTAGATCATCCCCTGCGCTTCCAGCTTGCCCAGCGCTTCCCGCAGAGTAATCCGCGTGGTGCTGAACGCCTCGCTTAAGGCACGCTCTGCCGGCAGGCGTCCGCCGCTGAACTCACCTGCCTGAATGCGTGTCAGCAGTGCGCTGGCTATCGCATCCGCCGTTTTGAGTGCTATCGACTCCACAACAGTAGCCTCATTTTGGTGCGACTTCGCACTTTTACTGGTCAGATAAACACGCCTGTGGCGGGCGAACGCGCCACGTCTTTCATCGCCCATTCCCCGCACAGCGCCGCTTTGTCATAAATCGTTCATATAGAGGGGCTACATTGGCTCGGTTCTTGCTGGACTAGACCAGCCAGGCCCATCAACTTACACCCGGAGCAACTGAGATGAAAGCGTTTATCGCCTCTGTAGTAGCCAGTGCTGTAGTCCTCACCCTGCCCGTTGCGCAGGCCGCCGATAACGACCTCGCCGCGCTGGAAAAAGCGGCGCGCAGTGAAGGTCAGGTCAACAGCGTCGGGATGCCAGACAGCTGGGCCAACTGGAAAGATACCTGGAACGACATCAGCACCAAATATGGCCTTAAGCACAGCGATACCGATATGTCATCGGCGCAGGAGCTGGCGAAATTTGATGCAGAGAAAGAGAACGCCAGCGCTGACATCGGCGATGTGGGCGCCGCCTTTGGTCCAATCGCTGTCGCGAAGGGTGTAACCCAGCCCTACAAACCGACGCACTGGGATCAGATTCCGGCCTGGGCCAAAGATAAAGAGGGTAACTGGGCACTGGCTTATACCGGCACCATCGCTTTTCTGATCGACAAGCAGCAGGTTAAAGATATCCCCCACAGCTGGGCCGATCTGAAGAAAGGTAAGTATGTGGTTACTATCGGTGACGTCGGCGTGGCAGCTCAGGCGGCCAACGGCGTCCTGGCTGCCAACTACGCCTTAGGCGGTGATGAGAAGAACCTGAAACCGGCGCTGGCCTTCTTTGCCGATCTGGCAAAACAGGGGCGTCTTGGCGTGACCGATCCGGTGATTGCCAACATTGAAAAAGGTGAAGTGCAGATGGCAGTAGTGTGGGACTTTAACGCCCTTAACTACCGCGACCAGATTGACAGAAATCGCTACGAAGTGGTGATTCCGTCTGATGGCTCAGTGACCTCCGGCTACACCACCATCATCAACAAATATGCGAAACACCCTAACGCCGCAAAATTGACGCGCGAATATATCTTCTCAGACCAGGGACAGATCAATCTGGCTAAAGGCTATGCGCGCCCGATTCGTGCTGAGCATCTGACGCTGCCAGCAGACGTTCAGGCTCGCCTGCTGCCGCAATCAGAATATAAAAATGCCCGTCCGGTTAAGGATCAGGCTGCCTGGGATAAATCGTCGAAAATGCTGCCGCGCCTGTGGCAGGAAAACGTCATCATCAACATGCAGCAGTAATTCGCGGCAGGGAGAACGGAATGAAGACCATCCTGGTAGTGCTGGACGGCCTGAGCAATCAGGTCGCACAACATGCAATGGGTTACCTGCATGCCGAATGTTCACAGGGCAACGGGTTCTATTACCGTATGACCTGTGAATTGCCGTCGCTGTCGCGCCCGCTTTATGAGTGCATTCTGACCGGGGTTCCGCCGGTCAGAAGCGGCATTATTCATAATGGCGTCAGCCGGTTAAGTCGCGAGCGCAGCGTGTTTCACTTTGCGCGTGCGGCGGGCCTGACTACGGCGGCGGCGGCCTACCACTGGGTGAGTGAGCTTTACAACCGCACTCCGTTCGTTCCGGCGCGCGATCGTCACACCGATGCGCCGGACCTGCCCATTCAGTTCGGCCACTTCTACTCTGACGATAGCTATCCTGACTCGCATCTGTTTGAAGATGCGGAGAGCCTGCGGCTGCGTCACGATCCCGATTTTCTGCTGATCCACCCGATGAATATCGACGATGCCGGTCATAAGTCGGGGCTCTCTTCGCCGCAGTACCGCAACCGGGCACGTATCGCCGACGGCCTGCTGTCGCAGTGGATGCCGCTGTGGCTGGCCGAGGGCTATCAGGTGATGGTGACCGCCGATCACGGCATGAATGACGATCGCTCCCACGGCGGGATTCTGCCGGAGGAGACCACGGTGCCGCTGTTTGTCTTTGGTCATGCTTTCTCGCTGCAGCCTGACCTTGCGCCGCAGCAAACCGACCTGTGTGGCACGCTGTGTGAACTGCTTGAGGTGGCGCATGACAAGCCGGTCTGCCGCGGCCTGCTGGCGGAGTCACAAAGATGAAGGGAAAAGGCGTCGCACTGCTGCTGCTGTTACCTTTCACCCTGTTCTGGGTCGCCTTCCAGCTGGCACCGCTGTTGTGGATCGCCATCAACAGCTTCTGGAGTGACATGAACAGCCAGTGGGGCTGGGATAACTATCACGACATCCTCACCTCACCCTTCTACCAGCAGGCATTTCGATTTTCGCTGGATATCTCGCTCTGGTCCAGCGTCTGGGGATTACTGATTGCGCTGGTCACCGGCTATTCGCTGCATCAGCTCGGCGGCGGACGACTGCAGCGCTTTCTTATCTCCTTTACCAACATGACCAGTAACTTTGCCGGTGTCCCGCTGGCGTTTGCCTTTGTGATTCTGCTGGGGCTGAACGGCTGCCTGACGCTGCTGCTGCGCCATTATGGTGTGATTGAGAGCTTCAGACTCTTCTCGCGCAACGGCATGGTACTGGTCTACACCTGGTTTCAGATTCCGCTGGGCGTGCTGCTGCTCTATCCCGCCTTCGACGGGCTGAAAAAAGAGTGGCAGGAGTCGGCCGCACTACTGGGCGCCAGCCGCTGGCGCTACTGGTGGCACATCGGACTGCCAATTCTTTTCCCGGCGCTGCTCGGAACCTTTGTGATTCTGCTGGCGAATGCCCTCGGCGCTTACGCCACGATTTACGCCCTGACCACCGGTAATTTCAACGTGGTTCCGGTGCGCATCGCTGCATTGGTTTCCGGTGATATCTCGCTGGATCCCAACACCGGCAGCGCGCTGGCAATGTTGCTGGTGGCTATCATGGCGCTGATTACCCTGGTACAGCAGTATCTGGTGCGCCGCAGCTATCTCAATGCGAAACAGCCATGAAAGGAGCCGTCATGTCACGTGCTGAGCACCTCTATCATCGAATCATGGTCGGGTTACTCTTTACCCTGCTGGCGCTGCCGTTGCTGGCCACGCTGCTTTATGCAATCTCCTCCGACTGGAGCAATACCATTCTGCCGCAGGGCTACAGCCTGAAGTGGTTCATCCAGCTCTGGAGCGACCCGCGATTTTTGACGGCGCTGGGCCATTCGCTGCTGATTTGCTTTGGTGCGCTGCTGTTCTCGCTAGCGCTGGTGCTGCCTGCCATGTTTGTAATTGCTTACTACTTCCCCCGGCTGGATTCAGTAATGAACATCCTGATCCTGATGCCGTTCGCCGTGCCGCCAGTGGTGTCATCCGTGGGATTACTCCAGCTCTACTCGTCGTCACCACTGATGCTGACCGGCACGCCGTGGATCCTGATTGGCTGTTATTTCACTATCGCACTCCCCTTTATCTACCGGGCACTGTCGAACAATATGCAGGCGATCAATCTCAAAGAGCTGATTGATGCTGCACAGCTGCTGGGGGCCAGTACCTGGCAGGCAGCGATCTGGGTGGTGCTCCCCAACCTGCGCAAAGGGATGCTGATTGCCGTACTGCTCTCTTTCTCCTTTCTGATTGGTGAGTTTGTCTTCGCTAACCTGCTGGTCGGCAACCGCTATGAAACCCTGCAGGTTTACCTCTTCAACATGCGTAACGGCAGCGGTCACTTCACCAGCGCGCTGGTGATCTCCTACTTCTTTGTGGTGCTGCTGGTCACCTGGCTGGCCAACGCCCTGAATCCCGAACGAGGCTGAATATGAGTTACCTTGAGGTCAGAGAGCTGAACAAGTCCTATGGACCGACGCCCATTTTCGAGCAGATCGATTTCAGCGCCGCTGAAGGGGAATTTGTCACCCTGCTTGGCCCCAGCGGCTGCGGTAAATCAACGCTGCTGCGCTGTCTGGCGGGACTAACCAGCGTCGACAGCGGTGAAATCCGGCTGGAAGGCAAAGATATTGTGCCGCTGGCCCCGCAGAAGCGCGCCATCGGCATGGTGTTCCAGAGTTATGCGCTGTTTCCCAACATGACGGTGGAGAAGAACGTCGCGTTTGGCCTGAAGATGCAGAAACTGCCCGAAGCACAAATCCGCCAGCGGGTGCTGGAGGTGCTGGAGCTGGTTGAACTCAGCGACTATGCGCGCCGTTATCCGCACCAGCTGTCGGGCGGGCAGTGTCAGCGCGTGGCGCTGGCGCGTTCACTGGTGACGCGTCCGCGACTGCTGCTACTGGATGAGCCGCTGTCGGCGCTGGATGCGCGTATCCGTCGTCATCTGCGCGATCAGATCCGGCGCATCCAGCGTGAGCTGAATCTCACCACCCTGTTCGTGACCCATGACCAGGAGGAGGCGCTGACGCTCTCCGATCGCATCGTGCTGATGAACCGGGGTAAAATCGTGCAGAACGGCGACGCCGAAGCACTCTATACCCAGCCGGTCGATCTGTTCGCCGCCGGATTTATTGGCAACTACAACCTGTTGAGTGCTGAACAGGCAACGCGACTGACTGGTCAGCCTTTTAATAGCCAGGTGGCCATTCGTCCGGAATCGATGCTGTTCACCGCGCCAGACCAGGGCATTCCTGCGGAAATTCTCAGCCACAGTCTGCTGGGCAACGTGATCCGCTATCGGATCCGCGCGCATGACGTGGAACTTTCAGTGGATGTGCTAAACCGCTCGGCGGCGGATTTGCACCCCGCAGGCAGGAAGATTGGTCTACAATTAGAGATGTCGACTTTGCGCCAGGTTGCTTAAAACACAGGAAAAAATCACGCATAGTACGGCAATCCCCTTTCACAGATTGCTCTCTCTGTCAGGCTGGCAGTCTGTGCTGCTTGCAGCCTGACACAAGGAGCGACACCACGTGTTAACCCTGCTTAATCTGCTCTCTGCAGTGGCCCTGCTGGTCTGGGGCACGCATATTGTGCGAACCGGCATCATGCGGGTCTATGGTGCCGATCTGCGCCGCGTCCTGAGCCGCAGCATAGAAAAAAAACCGATGGCGTTTCTGGCGGGCATCGGTGTGACCACCCTGGTGCAGAGCAGCAACGCCACGACCTTGCTGGTCACCTCGTTTGTGGCGCAGAATCTGGTCAGCCTGACACCCGCGCTGGTAGTGATTCTGGGTGCGGATGTCGGTACCGCCATCATGGCGCGTATCCTGACCTTTGATCTCTCCTGGCTTTCACCGCTGTTTATCTTTTTTGGCGTGGTCTTTTTCCTCAGCCGCAAGCAGACCCGCGCCGGTCAGTTAGGCCGGGCCAGCATTGGTCTGGGCCTGATTTTGCTGGCATTGCAGCTGATTGTTGAAGCGGCTCGTCCGATTACCCAGGCCGCCGGTGTCCAGGTCCTCTTCTCCAGCCTGACCGGCGACGTGATGCTTGATGCACTGCTGGGTGCGGTATTCGCCATTATCAGTTACTCCAGTCTGGCCGCCGTGCTGATCACCGCAACGCTGACCGCCACCGGGGTCATTTCGTTCAAGGTCGCGCTCTGTCTGGTGATTGGTGCCAACCTTGGGAGTGGCCTGCTGGCGATGATCAACGCCAGCGGCTCGAATGCCGCCGGTAAACGCGTGGCGCTCGGCAGCCTGCTATTTAAGTTCGTTGGCTGCATCGTAATCCTGCCGTTTGTCGATATTGTGGCAACCTGGCTTGATAAGCTGCCGGTTAACGATGAAGAGTTAGTGATTTTCTTCCATGTGTTTTACAACCTGATTCGCTGCGTGGCGATGGTGCCGTTTGCTGACCTGATGGCGCGCCTTTGCCGTCGTATGATTGCCGACGACGTCGATAACGCACTGCACCTCAAGCCTAAGCATCTCGATCGCAGCGCGCTGGATACCCCGGCGCTGGCGCTGGTGAATGCCGCCCGCGAAGCGCTGCGCATCGGTGACGTGGTGGAACAGATGCTGGAGGCGTTTAATAAAGTCGTGCATGGCGAATCCCGCGAGGAGCGCACGGTGCGTCGGCTGGATGATGATGTCGATGTGCTCTATACCGCCATCAAGCTCTATCTGGCGCGGATGCCAAAAGAGGATCTCCCCGAAGAGGATTCGCGCCGCTGGGGCGAAATTATTGAGATGTCGCTGAATCTGGAGCAGGCCGGTGACATTATTGAGCGGATGAGCGGCGATGTGGCTGACAAGTCGCTGGCAGCGGGCCGCGCGTTTTCTGCCGAGGGATTAAAAGAGCTGCAGGAGCTGCAGGAGCTGTTGATTGCCAACCTCAGAATGAGCCTGTCGGTGTTTCTGTCGCACGATGTCACCAGCGCCAAACGGCTGCGCCGCGCGAAACATCGCTTCCGCCTGATGATTCGCCGCTACTCTCACGCCCATGTTGATCGCCTGCACCAGCAGAACGTGCAGAGCATTGAGACCAGCTCGCTGCACCTCGGTCTACTCGGCGACATGAAGCGCCTGAATTCGCTGTTCTGCAGCGTGGCCTATACCGTGCTGGAACAGCCCGACGATGAGCGGGATTACGAATAAGGCGTGTGAACAGACCGTTGTGTCAGGCTGAAAACACCCGGCGCAACAATAATGAGAAGCGGCGCATCATCATGCGCCGCCACAGTTACTTCTTCTTAATCGGCTTACCGGACCAGTAACCCGCCAGCAGTGAACCTGACAGGTTGTGCCACACCGAGAACAGCGCGCCCGGCAATGCCGCCAGCGGTGAGAAGTAGAGTTTGCCCAGCGTGGCCGCCAGCCCGGAGTTCTGCATGCCGACTTCCAGCGCCAGCGTACGGCAGGTCGACTCATCGAAACCAAACAGCTTGCCACCCCAGTAACCACCAAGCAGGCCAATCGCGTTATGCAGGATTACCGCCGCGATCACCATCAGACCCACCGATCCAATAAAGCCCTGACTGCCCGCCACCACCGCGCTGATGATCAGCAGAATGCAGACCATGGAAAATGCAGGCAGCCAGGGTTCCACCCGGCGAACCACGCTGTTCATGCTGTGATGAATGATCAGCCCAAGGCTAATCGGGATCACCACGATCTTCACAATACTCAGCAGCATACCCACCACATCAACCTGAATGTGGGTATCAACGTAAAAGCGGGTTAACAACGGCGTGGCGAACACCCCCACCAGCGCAGAAACTGACGAGATCGTGACCGACAGCGCCACATCCCCTTTCGCCAGATAGATCATCACGTTGCTGGCGGTGCCGCTGGCCACGGAGCCGACCAGAATCATACCGGCTGCCAGATCGGGCGGCATATGAAACAGTTTTGCCAGTCCCCAGGCGGCTAACGGCATCACCAGATAGTGCAGGAAAGTTCCGGCAATTACCGGCGCAGGTCGGGTCAGCACCCGTTTGAAATCGTCGATATTCAGCGTCACACCCATGCCGAACATAATCAGCATCAGCAGATAGGTGACCCAGGGGCCGATGCCGAGAAAGGTACCAGGAGAGTAATACGCGGCGACAGACAACAGCACGGCCCAGAGCGGGAACAGGCGGGTTAACGTGGCGAGCATAGCCAGACTTCCTTATAAGAATGTTATGTTTTATGCAGGTTTGCCATAGAGAATCGCCAGACAGGAACGACTGCCGTGACGAAGGCGGGATCATAACATTTCATTATCACGGCGTAAGGCGAAGATGGGGCGAGGCGGCAAAATGCGGATCGACTGCTGCCGATCCGCAGAATATTGGCGAAATTACGCTGCTTTTTCCTCTAAACCGCGGTAGATCGAACCACCTGGCACGGCACCGATAATCGGCATTAACCAGAGGATTACTCGAACAGATTGCGATGCAGGGTACGTACCACGCTTTCCGCATCGTTGCCGGGCACGAGGAAGCAGAGATTGTAGCTGCTAGCACCGTAGCAAATCATCCGCAGGTTGAACGGATCGAGTACACCAAACACCTCTTTGCCGACACCGCACGCTTTTGACAGCTGGTTGCCGATAATCGCCACCAGCGCCAGATCTTCTTCCACCTCTACCCGGCACAGCGACGAGAGTTCAGTCAGCAAGGCCTGGGTCAGCAGACTGGCGCTGGTTGAGGTCGAGCCGGTGGTGTCGAGGGTCAGCGCCACGCTCACTTCGGAGGTGGTGATCAGGTCAACCGAGACGTTGTGACGAGCCAGAATGTTGAAGAGTTCGGCGAGGAAACCAAACGTATGCAGCATGTTAAGGCTATGCAGCGTTAACAGCGTCTGCTTGCGGCGTAAAGCCAGCGCCCGGAACAACGGCGGGTTACGGGTTTCGTTGCAGACGCGGGTTCCGCCCGCTGCCGGATCCTTGCTGGAACCGACGAAGACCGGAATACCCCGACGCACAGCAGGAAGCAGTGTCGCGGGATGCAGCACTTTCGCGCCAAACGTCGCCATTTCGGCGGCTTCTTCAAAAGTGATCTCGTCAATGCGCTTCGCCGTCGGCACCACGCGGGGATCGGTGGTGTAGATGCCTGGCACATCTGTCCAGATATCCACCCGCGCCGCATTCAGCGCTTCGCCCAGCAGCGCGGCGGTGTAATCACTGCCGCCACGCCCTAAGGTGGTGGTGCGCCCCTCACGTTCACTGCCAATGAAGCCCTGAGTAATGACCAATGCCTGCCCGATGCGCGGCTGTAACTGCGCCGTCGCCTGCTCCGCCAGCACCTCAACATCCGGTACAGCCCGGCCAAAATGATCGTCGGTGCGCATCACTTTACGGACATCGAACCACTCCGCGTTAACCTGACGTTCACGCAGAATTTCCACAAACAGCAGTGATGACATCAGCTCGCCGTGGCTGACCAGTTCATCAGTCAGGGCGTTAGAGGTGGCCAGTGAAGCCGCTTCAGAGAGCATGCTGATATTGTCGATCATCCGATCGATTTCATCGCGGATCACTTCCGGATGCTGCAGGCGATCGACAATGGCATACTGGATACGGCGGATATCATCAAGCAGAACAGCGCGCTGCGGAGCCTGCTGGCCTTCAGCCAGCGCCACCAGCAGATTGGTAATGCCCGCCGAAGCAGAGAGCACAACCAGACGCGTACTGGCGTCCTGCAACACCACATCGGCGCTGCGGTTCATCGCTTCAAAATCGGCTACGCTGGTGCCGCCAAATTTTGCCACTATCAGAGTTTGAGACATGTAGGACCTCGTGTCAGGTTATCTTGTTCTCGCCGATGAAAGGGTCGAGAAACATTCTTTCAGCCAGGCACAAGGAAAGAGCAGAAACGGGCGGACAAGATCAGATAGACGAGTCACCCAGAAGCGCCCCACCTTGCGAAACGTCGACTGCAGACGTTTCTGGTGACAACCCAGAGGATTCAGCCCCTGTAGCCGACAGGCAGCACACCGTGTGCTGACCCACCTCGGCGTCGCTCCCCATTATGTGTTTTCACCGGATACGGTTCCTCCAACACACTACCTGGGCGACGCGCCTCTTCTGGCTTGCGCACAGGTGCGCAAGTAGGCGCATAGGTTTAGCCTTTTCTGGACCTGCTGTCAATGTCAGCGATGGCTGGAGAGCCGCATCAGAAAACAAATTAACCCGCGCCGCAGCGGCTACAGTGCTTAATGGGTTCAGCACCTGCAGCAATCCCTGATACGGCACAACGTTTTGCGCAGACTTTTGCGCCACACTTTGCTGCGCGCGGGGTCTGTGCACCGCAGGGTGTTCGCGCCAGTGAATGCTGACGATAAACCACAGCGTGCCGATCGCCTGTCCGGTGCGCGCTGACAAAATTTTTCCTTTCAGTTACAACTGTGGTCATACTGAAACGCTAAACGGGCATGATGTGCCTCCGATGGAATGACGGTTCTTAATATCAACAAGAGTGTTGCCATGAAAAATATCAATCCGACACAAACCGCAGCCTGGAAAGCGCTGCAACAGCATTTTGAGCAGATGAAATCGGTAGAAATTGCCGATCTGTTCGCCCAGGATGCCGATCGTTTTGCCAAATTCTCTGCCACCTTTGATGATCAGATGCTGGTGGATTTCTCCAAAAACCGCATCACCCAGGAAACGCTCGATAAGCTCCAGGCGCTGGCCAAAGAGACCGATCTCAGCGGTGCCATCAAGTCTATGTTCTCGGGTGAGAAGATTAACCGCACTGAAGATCGTGCGGTGTTGCATGTCGCACTGCGCAACCGGAGCAACACGCCGATTCTGGTGGATGGCAAAGATGTGATGCCAGACGTCAACGCGGTGCTGGACAAGATGAAAGGCTTCTCAGAGCGCATCATCAGCGGCGAATGGAAAGGCTATACCGGTAAAGCGATCACTGACGTGGTGAATATCGGCATCGGCGGCTCCGACCTCGGCCCGTTTATGGTGACAGAGGCGCTGCGCCCGTATAAAAACCATCTGAACATGCATTTTGTCTCCAACGTTGACGGCACCCATATCGCCGAAACGCTGAAAGACCTCAGCCCGGAAACCACCCTGTTCCTGGTTGCCTCCAAGACCTTCACGACTCAGGAAACTATGACCAACGCCCACAGTGCGCGCGACTGGTTCCTGAAAACTGCTGGCGATCAGCAGCACGTAGCGAAACACTTTGCTGCGCTGTCGACCAATGCCAAAGCGGTGGGTGAATTCGGTATCGACACCAACAACATGTTTGAATTCTGGGACTGGGTTGGCGGCCGCTATTCACTGTGGTCAGCCATCGGTCTGTCGATCATTCTCTCAATTGGCTTCGAAAACTTCGAGCAGCTGCTGAGCGGCGCACATGCCATGGACCAGCATTTCGCAACGACCCCGGCTGAGCAGAACCTGCCGGTGCTGCTGGCGCTGATTGGCATCTGGTACAACAATTTCTTTGGTGCTGAAACCGAAGCGATTCTGCCTTATGACCAGTACATGCACCGCTTTGCCGCCTATTTCCAGCAGGGAAATATGGAGTCAAACGGCAAGTATGTGGATCGCGCCGGTCATCCGGTGGACTACCAGACTGGCCCCATCATCTGGGGTGAACCTGGCACTAACGGTCAGCACGCGTTTTATCAGCTGATCCATCAGGGCACCAAGCTGGTTCCGTGTGACTTTATTGCGCCGGCTATTACCCATAACGCGCTGACAGATCACCATCCGAAGCTGCTCTCTAACTTCTTTGCCCAGACCGAAGCGCTGGCGTTTGGTAAATCACGCGACGTTGTCGAGAAAGAGTTTACCGATGCCGGTAAATCTGCAGAGTCAGTGGCCCATATCGTGCCGTTCAAAGTGTTTGAAGGGAACCGCCCGACTAACTCCATCCTGCTGCGTGAGATCACCCCATACAGCCTGGGTGCGCTGATTGCCCTGTATGAGCACAAAATCTTCACTCAGGGCGCCATCCTGAATATCTACACTTTCGATCAGTGGGGTGTGGAATTAGGTAAGCAGCTGGCAAACCGTATTCTGCCGGAACTGGAAAATGAGGATGAAATTACCACTCACGACAGTTCCACCAATGCCTTAATTAATCGTTATAAATCCTGGCGTTAATCGGCATTAATTTTACCGGGCGGCAACCTTGTCGCCCTTTTTTTGTCTGTTTTAACATCTTATTGGGTAATTCATCAGGACAGAGATGCCTGCCAGCACGGGAAAAGTCTTAAAATACCCCAGGATAATTCTGAACATCACGCTCCGGAACAGCGTTTAATCCAGTATAAAGTGGATCTGATAATAGCGACTTTACGAGGTTAACTATTGATTCATAGCCATATTTAATTTAAGACCTTCTGAGTAAATTCTGATTATTCTTATTCCGTACCATTTATAAATAAAAAAGAACATTACGCTTTGCATTCCCCTTAGCAGCAGCGAAATATAGGGTATCAACCGGAAATACTCCGATATAAAAAGCAGTTATCCCCAATATTACTGATTAAATCACGCAATCATCCCGCCATTTGACCTGGTTTTTATAGCACTGAACTCTGATATTTTGTTGCCCTATAATGAACGCGCCCGCAATGGGACTGTCCGTCGCACTGGTCGCAGCCTGTCTGCATAGCCATTGTCGCTGGTCAGAGATCCTTCATTCACTCAATGCAGGAAACGTTGTTATGAAAAAAACTATGGTTGCCGGTGCAGCCTTGATCCTCGTTGCCGCCTCCTCAAGCGCATTTGCTGCGCCGCAGGAAGCAGGTGAAGCAGGTACGGCAGCAGGCGCGCAGGCGGGAGCAATCTCTGCTGGTGCTTCTACCGCTGTCGGTATCGGCGCACTTGGTGCGTTGGTCGGGCTCGGCATTGCCGCTTCTGGCGGTGGTGACGGTGCAAATACCGGTACAACAACCACAACCACGACGAGCACCACTCGTTGATGGATGCCCGAAACGCGTCTGATTACTGAACGGTAACAAACCGGCGAGGCTGAAAAACTGACTACGGTGAGGATTTCAGCGGAGCCACATTGTCTGCCGCTTTGCAGCCAGACGGGACGGGCAGAGCACCTTTAAACATAACCACACGCCTGTGTGGTTATTTTTACTTTGGCATGACTTATCAGGGACACACAGTGCGCCAACTTCCTCTGCTGCTCGCTTGCCTGCTGCTGCAGGCCTGTACACAAACGCAAAAAGGTCTTGAACAGACTTTGCTGCTCGCGGTTAACGGTCCGGATGACGTCACCGTTACCGATCAACAGGTCAACAATCTCCCCTATGCCAGTCTCTACGCTCGTCTGAATGACGGTCCGCGCATTTTTGTGGTGCTGGGCTACAGCGAGCAGGGACAGCAGAAATGGGTCACTCAGGATCAGGCGATGCTGGTAACACAGCATGGCCGTCTGGTTAAAACTCTGGGCTTACCCGATAACCTGCTGAGCGTCAGCAATCTGCAACAGGATCCGCTCGCTGACAGTCTGCATATCAGCAACGGCGCTGGCTGGACCCGCATCGTGCAGTGGACCGAGCAGGGTAAGGTTCGCGGCGCGACCGTGCGTTCAACCTTCCAGCGCGGCACCGACGAGGTGCTGACGGTTGCAGGCAACCGCATCCCTTGTCGTGTCTGGCATGAGCAGGTGAGCATCGACAGCAGTAACCGCGAGTGGGAAAACACCTTCTGGATCGATAACAGCAGCGGCGATGTGGTGCAGGCTCATCAGATGCTGGCGGCCGATGCCTTCCCTGTTGATATCACTATTCTGAAGCCGGCGAAATCATGAAAAAAATCACTATTTTGCTGGCCGGGCTGAGCCTGTTCAGCGTCGCAGGGGCGCAGGCTGCTGCGCAGGTTACTGTCCATACACCGCACAATGGCGGTCAGGCTGAGCTGAGCCAGATCACTGATCTCTCACAGCTGGTGACCCTGCCTCCACTGCAGGTCAACACGGACTGGCGCGGTACCTTTATTGCCGAGCGCGGCGCAACCGCAGTCGCCCGGCAGCAATATCAACAGACGCTGGGCGCGTTACGGGCCTGGCGTGCCGACAGCAGCGGCGATCGGGCGGTGGCCATTGATGAGGTGATTCGCCAGCTGAGCGCCATCAAAGTGACAGGTCGCCAGTTTACTTCGCTTGACCCGGACTGGATTCGTCTGCATCCGGCGGACAACCGTCGGCTGGAAGGCAGCTATGACCTCTATTTGCAGGCGCCCACCGATTCAGTGCTGCTGCTCGGCGCACTGAGCGGCGCAGGCAAGGTGAGCTGGCAGCCGGGTAAATCAGTACGCGACTATCTGGATGGTCATGACGCACTCTCCGGGGCAGAACGCAATTTTGTCACGGTGATTGCCCCTTCAGGCGCCACACAGCAGGTGCCGGTTGCTTACTGGAATCGCCGCCATGCGGAAGTGGAGCCAGGCAGCGTTATCTGGCTGGGCTTTTCGTCATGGAGCCTGCCAGGCAGTGATGAAGACCTGAACGATCGCATCCTTTCCGTACTGACTCACCGGATACCAGACTGATGAAAAAACGTTATCTCTTCAGCCTGTTGGCTGTTTCCGTGGCGGCAGCCTGTCAGGCGCAGGCTGACACTTTCCCCGCGCCGGTGGGTCCTTCACAATCCGATTTCGGTGGTGTTGGCCTGATGCAGGTGCCGACGGCGCGCATGTCCAGAGAGGGTGAATTCAGCCTCAACGCCCGCGACAACGATCAGTATCGTTACTACTCTGCCTCACTGCAGCTCTTCCCCTGGCTGGAAACTACGGTGCGTTATACCGACGTGCGGACCCGTCAATACAGTGCGGTATCAGAATTCAGCGGCACACAGAGCTACAAAGATAAAGCCTTCGATTTGAAACTGCGCCTGTGGCAGGAAGGTTTCTGGCTGCCAGAGGTGGCGGTGGGAACCCGCGATCTCGGCGGTACTGGCCTGTTCGACAGCGAATACTTGGTGGGAACCAAAGCCTGGGGGCCGTTCGACTTTACGCTGGGCGTCGGCTGGGGCTACCTCGGCAACAGCGGCACGCTGAAGAACCCCTTCTGCTCATACAGCGACAGCTATTGTCAGCGTCCGAAAGTGGGCGAAGCGGGTTCGATCAATGGCTCGCAGATGTTCCATGGTCCGACGGCGCTGTTTGGCGGCGTGGAGTATCAGACGCCCTGGCAGCCGCTGCGCCTTAAGATGGAATATGAAGGCAACGACTACCAGAATGACTTTGCTGGCCGCCTTGATCAGCGCAGCAAGCTCAACGTTGGGGCAATCTATCGTGTGACCGACTGGGCCGACATCAACGCCAGCTACGAACGCGGCAATACCTTTATGTTTGGTGTCACCATCCGAACCAACTTCAACGATCTGCGCCAGGCGCACATCGACAGCGAGAAGCCGGCCTACAATCCGCAGCCGCAGCCAAAACTGCTGGAGACGACGGTGGTGGGTTCTCAGCTGACCGATCTGAAATACAACGCCGGTCTCGACGGTCCGCGTATTCAGACTCAGGGCCATACGCTGTATGTGTCAGGCGAGCAGACGAAGTATCGCGATACCCGTGAAGGGGTGGATCGCGCTAACCGCATTATCATGAACCACCTGCCTGACGGCATCGACACGATCAATGTCACCGAGTCGCGCTTTAACATGCCGCAGGTAACCACGGAGACGAAAGTCGCCAGCCTGCGTAACGATCTGGAAGGCTATCCGCTGGGCCATGAGAAGCCGCTGCAACAGACACGCAAAGAACCGGTCGATCCGGGTACCACTGAGCAGGGCATGTTTATCCGTAAAGATCGCCTGAACTACAGCCTGTCGCCGGTGCTGAATCAGTCGGTGGGCGGCCCGGAAAGCTTCTATATGTATCAGGTCGGCGTGATGGCCAGCGCGGATTACTGGCTGACGGACCACCTGCTGGTGGGCGGCAGTCTGTTTGGTAACCTCGCCAACAACTATGACAAGTTCAACTACAACGGCGCACCGGCGGACTCTTCCCTGCCGCGCGTGCGTACCCATATCCGCGACTACGTTGAGAACAATGTCTACGTCAACGATCTGCAGGCGAACTATATGGGCCAGCTCGGTAATGGCTTCTATGGTCAGGTCTACGGCGGCTATCTGGAGACAATGTACGGCGGCGTGGGTGGCGAGGTGCTTTATCGTCCGGTCGATGCGAACTGGGCGGTGGGCGTCGATGCCAACTACGTTCGTCAGCGTGACTGGGACAATATGATGCAGTTTAACCGCTATAAAGCGGCAACCGGCAACCTGACGGGCTACTGGCGTCCATGGTTCATGCAGGATGTACTGGTGAAAACCAGCGTCGGTCAGTATCTGGCGAAAGATAAAGGCGTGACGGTTGATGTGTCGAAGCGCTTCGACAGCGGCGTGATGGTCGGTGTTTATGCTACCAAAACTAATGTGTCGTCTGAAGAGTATGGCGAAGGCGACTTCACCAAAGGCTTCTATATCTCCATCCCGATGGATCTGTTCACCGTGACACCAACGCGTGGTCGCGCGCAGGTGAACTGGGTGCCGCTGACGCGTGATGGTGGTCAGATGCTGGGCCGTAAGTACCAGCTGTATGATCTGACGTCGGATCGCGACGCGCGCTTCAACTAAGCAGAGGCGGCCTTCGGGCCGCTCAACGCTGTTTACAGAAGCAGGCTCAGGGAGCAAACGCCCTGCGTAAAGACGCAAAAAACGCCAGGAGCGTTTTTGAACAACGCAACGCGTTGGTCCGTTTACGGGCGCACCTCAGGAATGAGGTGCGTAATTGCGCGGGCCGAGCGGCCAAAGACTGGCTTTAGCGCCTTTCCGATCTGACCGTCTTTCCTGCGCCGCTCCGGTATCACAGCAGTGCGGACCAGGCTTTATCAACCACCTCGGGCCGCTTTTTTTATTTAGTCCGCATCGTAGCCGAGATTCGGCGCCAGCCAGCGCTCCACCTCCGTAACCGACATCCCTTTGCGTGCCGCATAATCTTCCACCTGATCACGCTGAATCTGCGCCACGGCAAAATAGCGGCTGTCAGGATGGCTGAAATACCAGCCAGACACCGCCGCACCCGGCCACATCGCATAAGATTCGGTGAGTTTCATGCCGGTCTGCGCTTCCACTGCCAGCAGACGCCAGATAGCGGCTTTTTCGGTATGCTCCGGGCAGGCCGGATAGCCTGGCGCCGGACGTATCCCCTGATAATTTTCGCGAATCAGCTCTTCGTTGCTGAGATTCTCGTTGGGCGCAAAGCCCCAGATCACCTTACGCACCCGCTCGTGCAGGTATTCGGCGAAGGCTTCCGCCAGACGGTCAGCCAACGCTTTCACCATGATCTTGTTGTAGTCGTCGTGCTGACGATCATAGGCCTCCGCCAGCGCATCCTCTTCCAGTCCGCCTGTCACCGCGAACGCGCCAAGATAATCCGCTTTTCCGGAGGTTTTCGGCGCGACAAAATCCGCCAGGCAGTAGTTGGCGAAGTCGGTTTTCTCGGTCTGTTGACGTAAGTGATGACTCACACACAACACTTCATCGCGCCGCTCATCACTGTAGAGATGAATATCATCGCCGACCCGGTTAGCCGGGAAAATACCGACCACACCACGCGGTTTCAGCAGTGACTGATCACTTAATCTGTCGAGCATCGCATTGGCATCGGCGAACAGACGCTGCGCCTCTTCACCGACCACCTCATCTTCAAGAATGCGGGGATATTTGCCCGCCAGCGACCAGGTCATAAAGAATGGCGTCCAGTCGATGTAGTGGCGCAGCGTGGCAATGCTGGCCTCCACCTGGCTGACACCGAGACGGTGTGGCACCGGCGGCGAGTAGCTTTCCCAGTCAATCGACGTGGCGTTATCGCGCGCCGTCTGCAGCGAGACCGGCGGCGTGCGCGGCTTTTTGCGCGCATGCTGGATGCGTACGGTTTCGTACTCTTTGCGCGTTCGGGCAACGAAATCGTCTTTTAAGGTGGCGGAGAGCAGTGATGAAACGACGCCAACAGTGCGTGAGGCGTTCTGCACGTAGACCGTCGGGCCGCTGTAGTGCTGCTCAATTTTGACGGCAGTATGTGCCTTTGAGGTGGTCGCGCCGCCAATCAGCAGCGGTAAGGTAAACCCCTGACGCTCCATCTCTTTCGCCATATTGACCATCTCATCCAGCGACGGCGTAATCAGACCGGATAAGCCAATGATGTCCGCATTCACTTCGCGCGCCGTTTTAAGGATTTTTTCGCCCGGCACCATCACGCCAAGGTCGACAATTTCGTAGTTATTACACTGCAGCACCACGCCGACAATGTTTTTGCCGATGTCATGTACGTCACCTTTAACGGTGGCCAGCACGATTTTACCGTTGCTGCGCCCCGCCTCTTTGCTGGCTTCGATAAAAGGCTCCAGATAAGCCACCGCCTGCTTCATTACGCGTGCCGATTTCACCACCTGCGGCAGGAACATTTTGCCTTCGCCGAACAGGTCACCGACCACGTTCATGCCGGACATCAGCGGACCTTCAATCACTTCTATCGGACGCGGCACCTGCTGGCGCGCCTCTTCGGTATCCTGCTCGATAAACTCCGTGATCCCCTTAACCAGCGAATACTCCAGTCGCTTCACCACGTCCCAGCTTCGCCACTCGGCGAGCTGCTTTTCCTGCGCACCATCGCTTTTGCCGCCACGGTATTTCTCCGCCAGCGCCAGCAGCCGCTCGGTGCCATCATCCCGGCGGTTAAGGATCACATCTTCTACCGCCTCGCGCAGTTCTGTCGGCAGATCGTCATAGATGGCCAGCTGACCTGCGTTAACGATGCCCATATCCATGCCGTTTCGGATGGCGTAGTAGAGGAACACCGCGTGTATTGCTTCACGAACCGGATCGTTGCCCCGGAATGAAAACGATACGTTGGAGACGCCGCCGGAGATCATGGCATGGGGCAGTTCACGCTTGATATCTTCACAGGCACCGATGAAATCAATGGCGTAGTTGTTGTGTTCGTCGATGCCGGTGGCGACTGCAAAAATGTTGGGATCGAAGATAATATCTTCCGGCGGGAAACCGACCTGCTCGGTGAGGATGTGGTAAGCACGGCGGCAGATCTCAATTTTACGGGCACGCGTATCCGCCTGGCCCACTTCGTCAAACGCCATGACTACCATCGCCGCCCCATAACGCCGGACCTGCCGCGCATGGTGGATAAAGGCGGCTTCACCCTCTTTCATCGAAATCGAGTTCACGATCCCTTTGCCCTGAATGCACTGCAGCCCTTTCTCAATGACCTCCCATTTGGAGGAGTCGATCATGATCGGCACGCGGGCAATATCGGGCTCGCCTGCAATCAGATTCAGGAAGCGCACCATCGCTGCTTCAGCATCGAGCATCCCTTCATCCATGTTGATGTCGATGATCTGTGCGCCGCTCTGCACCTGCTGCAGCGCCACTTCAAGCGCTTCGTTGTACTTCTCTTCTTTGATCAGCCGCTTAAATTTTGCGGAGCCAGTGACGTTGGTGCGCTCACCAACGTTAACAAACAGTGACTCTGCGGTGATGTTCAGCGGCTCAAGACCCGAGAGACGACAGGCCACTGGAATCGTCGGCAATGGACGCGGCGCAACACCTTCAACCGCCGCGACCATGGCAGCTATATGCTTCGGCGTCGTACCACAACAGCCGCCAATAATATTCAGGAAACCCGAGGTCGCCCATTCACCAATCTGCTGCGCCATCAACTCTGCATCAAGATCGTATTCGCCGAACGCGTTGGGCAGACCGGCGTTAGGATGGGCAGTCACGTAGCCTTCAGCAATGCGTGACAGCTCCGCCACATACTGACGCAGTTCATCCGGTCCCAGCGCGCAGTTCAGGCCAAAAGAGAGCGGTTCGGCATGGCGCAGTGAGTTGTAAAAGGCTTCCGTGGTCTGGCCGGAGAGCGTCCGGCCTGACGCATCGGTGATGGTGCCGGAGATCATCAGCGGCAGCGTGACACCCAGCGCTTCCATCTCGGTCTGCACTGCATAGATGGCGGCTTTGGCATTCAGCGTATCGAACACCGTTTCGATCATAATGATGTCGGAACCGCCCTCCACCAGCGCACGGGTTGATTCGCGGTATGCCTCTACCAGCTGATTAAAGGTGACGTTTCGGTAAGCCGGATCGTTGACGTCGGGTGAGATCGAGCAGGTGCGGTTGGTCGGGCCGAGTACCCCCGCGACATAACGCGGGCGGTCCGGTGTTTTCGCCGTCCACGCATCTGCGCAGGCTCGTGCCAGCCGGGCCGCTTCATAATTGATCTCCGCCGACAGGCTTTCCATCTGGTAGTCCGCCATCGCAATCGACGTGGCGTTAAAGGTATTGGTTTCGAGGATATCTGCACCTGCAGCCAGATAAGCGTCGTGGATCTCGCGGATCACGTCCGGTTTACTCAGCACCAGCAGATCGTTGTTGCCTTTGAGATCGCAGGGCCAGTCAGCAAAACGGCTGCCGCGATAATCCTCTTCCTCCAGCCGGTAACTCTGGATCATGGTGCCCATGCCACCATCCAACACCATAATGCGTTGTGCGAGCTGCTGATGTAGCGCGTCGATTTTATTGCTCACTGTTGCCCCATTCACGTCAGTCTGCTGGCGGAAAACCCTGTTTTCCATTCTGGCACAACCCTGTCTGGCGACAAAGTAACCTCACCTGAGAGATTTTCAGATCATCGCCTCACAGGTCTGACCAGAAAACCAGCGTTTGCAAACCGCGCGATTAAAACGAAAATGATTTCCACAATGCAAAAGGAGAGACAACAATGGCCACGCCCGTTCCTGTTAAGCGCGGTAAGAAACCCCGCGGCACCCCTGTCGCCGCACCCGCGGGCGGTCAGGTTCAATCGCTGACACGCGGCCTGACGCTGCTGGAGCTGATTGCAGATTCACATGGCAGCGTGGCGCTGACCGAGCTCGCGCAGCAGGCGGGTTTGCCTAACTCCACCACACATCGCCTGCTCAGCACCATGCAGCAACAGGGCTTTGTCCGCCAGGTGGGCGATCTCGGGCTATGGACGATTGGCGCACACGCCTTTGTGGTTGGCAGCAGTTTTTTGCAAAGCCGTAATCTGCTGGCGCTGGTTCATCCGGTGTTGCGGAGCCTGATGGAGCAGTCCGGTGAAACAGTGAATCTGGCGGTGCTGGACCTCAGTGACTATCAGGCGGTGATCATTGATCAGGTGCAGTGTACCCAGCTGATGCGGATGTCAGCACCGATTGGCGGCAAGCTGCCGATGCATGCGTCAGGTGCAGGCAAAGCCTTTCTGGCCCATCTGGGGGAAGAACAGATTACTGCCCTGCTGCATCAGAAAGGATTGCACTACTACACGCCAAAAACCCTGATGTCGCCACAGAGTCTGAAAGAGAATCTGGAACAGGTGCGTAAAGCGGGCTTTTCGCTGGATGATGAAGAGCATGCACTCGGACTGCGCTGTGTCGCTGCACCCATCTATGATGAACATGGCGAGGCGTTTGCTGCCCTCTCCATCTCCGGCCCTATCGCCCGCATGACAGACGACAGGATTACGGAATTAGGTGCGCTGGTCATCCGCGAAGCGCGTCAGGTTACGCTGGCGTACAGCGGTCGCTAACCCTCTCTGGCGTATAGCAGACGCTAAAACGCTGCGTCTGCCGCCAGGCGATCACCTCTTCGACGTGGCCCTGCGCGATGCGCTGCTGCTGTGCGCGCCACCAGCTGGCGTCGAATATTTCCGGATGCAGTTCCAGCAGCAAAGCGCCGGTCGCGGTTTCGCTGCATAACGCATAGCGGAAGGTTTCGGGAAAGACATCGTCTGGCCCCACGCTATACCACGGCTCGGCACTGAGTTCATCTTCCTCATAGCGTGCCGCGGGCACCTCCCGGAAGTTCAGCTCCTGCATCGGGCGGATCTCATCGTAATCGTAAAATATCACCCGCCCATGACGGGTTATGCCGAAGTTTTTAAACAGCATATCGCCGGGAAAGATATTGGCTGCCGCCAGCTGTCGAATGGCATTGCCATACTCTTCAATGGCATGACGTCGCTCTGCTGGGCTGGCCTGGGCAAGATAGAGATTCAGCGGCTGCATACGGCGCTCCAGCCACAGATGACGAATAATCAGGCGATCGCCTTCGATATACAGCTTCTCTGCCACACAGGCGTGGAGTTCCGCCAGCAGCGCTGGTGAGATGCGCGCCAGCGGCAGTGCAAGCTGTTCAAACTCCTGGGTATCTGCCATGCGCCCCACGCGGTCGTGCTCTTTGACCTGCTGATAACAGGCGCGGACCTGTGCTTCCGTCACCTCTTTTTGTGGTGCGAAGCGATCCCTGATGACCTTGAATACCCAGTCAAAGCCCGGCAGCGTGAAGACCAGCATCACCATGCCGCGCACGCCAGGCGCGATCTCAAAGGCCGTTTCACTCTCTGCCAGCGCCTGAAGATATTCGCGATAGCTTTCTGTTTTACCGTGCTTCTGGCAGCCAATCGCCATATAGCGTTCGGCCAGTGTTTTGGCGGGCAGAATGGGTTGCAGCCAGGCGACCAGTGCCGCAGGTACCGGGGCATACACCATGAAATAGGCGCGGGCAAAACCAAAGACAATGCTGGCGTCATTTACATCCGTCAGACAGGTGTCGATCCACAGTTCGCCGGTTTCCGTCCGCTGGATCGGCAGCAGACAGGGAAAGATACCCGCTGGCAGATGCAGACGCGCCACCAGCCAGGCCGTTTTATTGCGATAAAAGAGTTCACTGTTGACCTCGAGCCAGCCCTCGCTCAGCCGGGGAAAATGCGACTCCAGGTGGCGGACAATCCAGCCCACATCGCGCGCGCGGTGCTGCCACGGTAGCGTCAGCGGTAGATCCTCCAGTATCTGATCTACCAATGCCCGCCAGCCCCGCTCCGGCTGGTAACGCCGTGATAAGGGGCGCAGAGGTGTGACCGGCGCGGTCAGGGACTGAGAGCTGAAGATAAACAGCCGTTCAGGTTGCAGGTCGGCATGTCCGTGTAGCCGGCAATAGACGGAATTAAAGAAGCTTTCGGCAATTTCGTGCCGCGGATAGCCAGGTAGCAGGCTTTGATAGTGATCTTTAACCCTCAGCCAGAACATCGCATCCCAGCTTGCCGCACCGTTCAGCACGCGCAGTTGATCGGCAACCAGGCTGACGTGATGATCATAGAGATGAATGCGAGCCTTCATGGCATGCTGCACTGCCTGCCATTCTGCCTGCTCAAAGCGCTGCTGCGCGCCGGCAGTAATATCCAGAAAGCGGCCATACTGAGCATCAAATCCCTGCAGGATAGTGTGGGCAATCAACGATTCGCGTGGCGGCATAGTCAGCTCCGGTCAATGCCCGCCCGCATGGTGCGGGCGGGGAATCCGTCAGAGGAGAAGCGTCAGAACTGGTGCTCTTCGGTCGAGCCGGTGAGCGCGGTGACCGAGGATTTACCGCCCTGAATGATGTTGGTCACCTGATCGAAATAGCCGGTGCCCACTTCCTGCTGATGTGACGAGAAGCTGTAACCGCGATCGCGGGCCGCGAACTCAGGCTGCTGAACCTTTTCCACATAGTGGCGCATCCCTTCACCCTGCGCATAGGCATGGGCCAGATCGAACATGTTGAACCACATGCTGTGGATGCCTGCCAGCGTGATGAACTGGAAGCGATACCCCATGTCGCTGAGCGCCTGCTGAAATTGCGCGATAGTGCGGTCATCGAGGTTCTTTTTCCAGTTAAACGAGGGCGAGCAGTTGTAGGCCAGTAGCTTGCCGGGGAAACGCGCATGAATAGCGTCGGCAAAACGCTGCGCCATCGCCAGATCCGGTGTTGAGGTTTCACACCAAAGGATGTCAGCATAAGGTGCATAGGCCAGTCCGCGACTGATCGCCTGTTCAATACCGGCATGAGTGCGGAAGAAGCCTTCTGCCGTCCTGTCGCCACGGATAAAAGGTCGATCGTATTCATCGCAGTCTGAGGTAATCAGGTCAGCGGCGTCGGCGTCGGTGCGAGCCAGCAGCACGGTTGGCACACCCATTACATCGGCCGCCAGTCGTGCCGCTACCAGTTTCTGAATCGCTTCCTGGGTCGGTACCAGCACTTTGCCACCCATGTGACCGCATTTTTTAACCGCCGCCAGCTGGTCTTCGAAGTGGACAGCCGCCGCCCCCGCCTGAATCATCGCCTTCATCAGCTCATAGGCATTGAGCACGCCGCCAAAACCGGCTTCAGCATCGGCAACAATCGGCAGGAAGAAATCAGTATGCCGGCTGTCGCCCTCTTCAATGCCGCTGGACCACTGAATCTGATCGGCACGCTGAAACGTCTGGTTAATGCGGGTCACCACTTCCGGTACGGAGTTCACCGGGTAGAGCGACTGATCGGGATACATCTGTCCTGCCACATTGGCATCCGCAGCCACCTGCCAGCCAGAGAGATAGATCGCTTCAATGCCCGCTTTGGCCTGTTGCAGTGCCTGCCCGCCACTGAGCGCACCCAGGCTGTTGATGTAACCTTTCTTCGCCTCGCCGTTCAGCAGCGCCCATAACTTTTCGGCACCGCGCTCTGCCAGCGTACAGGCAGGCAGAACCGAGCCGCGCAGATTAACCACCTCTGCTGCGCTGTAAGGGCGGATAATGCCCTCCCAGCGTGCGGTCTGCCAGAGTTGTTCCAGTTGATCGATCTGTTGAGTACGTGTCATGGCAATAGCTCCTCTGTTCAGGGGATCAGGCGGTAGCCTGGCAGGGTAAGAAAGGAAACCAGTTCGCGTTCGGTGGTGATCTGCGCCATCAGCTGTGCCGCGTCGTCATAGCGACCAGCGCTGAACCGGGCTTCGCCCAGCGCGTTTTGCAGCAGGTGCAGCTCTTCGTTCAGCCAGCGCAGAAACAGTTCGGCCGTAACCTGCTGGCCGCTGTTCAGGATTTGCTGATGACGAATCCATTGCCAGATTGAGGTCCGTGCAATCTCAGCGGTGGCGGCATCCTCCATCAGCCCGTCAATCGGCACACAGCCGTTACCGCTGATCCAGGCTTCAAGGTATTGCAGCGCGACGCGGATGTTGGCGCGCATCCCTGCTTCGGTGCGCTCACCCTGACAGGGCGCAAGTAACTGCTCCGCCGTGATCGGGGCATCCTCTTCCCGCATAACATGCAACTGGTTGGGTTGGTCGCCCAGCACGGCATTGAAGACCGCCATAGCGGTGTCTGCCAGGCCCGGATGCGCAATCCAGGTACCGTCATGCCCGTTGCCCGCCTCACGCTGTTTATCTTCCGTCACGCGCTGCAGTACCCAGGCATTACGTGTTGGGTCTTTAGCAGGAATCAGGGCTGACATTCCCCCCATCGCGAAGGCTCCCCGACGATGACAGGTTTTAATCAGCAGACGTGAGTAAGCATCCAGAAACGGCTGCGACATGGTGACTGACTGGCGATCCGGCAGAACGCGATCCGTATGCTGTTTCAGGGTTTTGATGTAGCTAAAGATGTAATCCCAGCGGCCGCAGTTGAGCCCCACAATATGATCGCGAAGATTCCACAGGATCTCATCCATCTGAAACACGGCGGGTAACGTTTCAATCAGGACGGTAGCCTTGATCGTACCGCGCGGCAGATCGAACTGATCCTCGCTGAAACTGAAGATCTCACGCCACCAGGCGATCTCCTGCCTGCTCTCTGTTTTCGGCAGATAGAAGTAAGGCCCGCTGCCTTTGGCCAGTAAAGGCCGGACGTTGTGGAAGAAATAGAGCGCGAAATCAAACAGCCCGCCCGGAATCGCCTCACCCTGCCAGCTGACATGTTTTTCTGACAGATGCAGACCGCGAACCCGGCACATCAGCACCGCTGGGTTTGCGCCGAGCTGATAAATTTTGCCTTTGTCGCTGGTGTAACTCAGCGTGCCCTGCACCGCCTCGCGCAGTGTGAGCTGCCCTTCCATCAGCTTTGACCACTCCGGTGACAGCGAATCCTCAAAGTCGGCCATAAAGACTTTTACGTTTGAGTTCAGGGCATTAATGACCATTTTTCGATCCGGTGGGCCGGTGATCTCAACCCGACGATCTTCTAAGTCGGCCGGAATGGATTGAATACGCCACGCACCCTCTCTTATGGAAGCAGTTTCCATATCGAAGTCTGGCAGATAGCCCTGGTCATAGCGTTGCTGACGCTGCTGGCGTGCCAACAACAGCTCGTTGCGTTGCGATGCAAAGCGTGCGACCAGCGCTTCCAGAAAAGAAACCGCTTCGGGCGTTAACAGCTGTTGTTCGGCATGGCTAAAGGGCTGGCTGAAATTCAGCGCAGGGCTGATCACTGAGTCTGTCATGCTGGCGTTCTCCTGTATTCAAAGGATCGAATGCAGCGGATCCACACGGTGTTTATTTTGTGAGCTACAGAATCAGAGCATAAGCATTTATTTTTCTAAATCAAAAACTATTTCCATTTTTATACATTAACCCAGCTATCCTGATGTTTTATATGGATTTAAAGTTTTATTTATTAAAGGAACGACTTTCATTGCTGTTTTTCAGGCGAAAAAAAACCGTGTTGCCATCGGCTAACACGGTTCAGTTGATCTTCGGGCGGGACTACTCCAGCGTTGGATTCATGCGACGCAGATCGAATGGCGTGATCTGGTAAACGTAGTAGTTGAGCCAGTTCGAGAACAGCAGATTACCGTGGCTACGCCAGGTCGCGCGCGGTGGCAGGGCCGGATTGTCCTGTGGGAAATAGTTATAGGGGACTTCCGGATTCACACCCGCTTCATAATCACGATGATACTCACCAGACAACGTCAGCGCGTCATACTCCGGATGGCCAGTAACAAATACCAGGCGTTTGTCTTTACTCGCCATCAGATAGGCACCGGTTTGTTCCGATTCAGCAAACAGCTCAAGATCGGTGTAATCCGTGATCAGTTGAGTAGGAAAATCAGCATAACGAGAGTGTGGTGCGAGGAAATTATCATCAAAACCCCGGGTCAGTAAGGCATGAGGATGCAATATCTGATGCTCATAGACGCCGGACAGTTTGTTATGCCGGGTTTGCTTGGGAATGCCATACAGAATATTAAGCGCCGCCTGCACGGCCCAGCAGACAAACAGCGTTGAGGTGACGTGCTCATTTGCCCAGTGCAGCACGCGCTGAATCTGAGGCCAGTAAGCAACATCATTAAAATCGACCAGCCCCAGTGGCGCACCTGTCACGATTAAGCCGTCATAGTTGTCATGCTGGATATCTTCAAAATTGCAGTAGAAGTTGTTGAGGTGCTCAGTGGGCGTATTGCGTGACTCGCGGCTGTCGATGCGCAGCAGCTGAATATCGATCTGTAAGGGCGAGTTGGAAAGCAGACGCAGAAACTGATTCTCTGTTTCGATCTTTTTCGGCATCAGATTCAGTATGAGCACTTTAAGCGGTCGGATCTCCTGAACACTGGCGCGCGACGACGTCATGACAAAGACGTTTTCGTCACGCAAAAAATTCACTGCCGGTAATTCGTCGGGAACCCTGATTGGCATAACCTGCTCACCTCTCGTAACCATATAAACGTTTAGACATCTGGATGCCCAACATTAGCCTGATCGTTGTGAGATGTCGAGGTTTCATGCGGAAAATGAAAATGTTTCAGCTTAAAGGGGGATAGTGTTAAAGGGACATAGCGCAGACGCAAAATAATGCAGACGTAAAAAAGCCCCGCACTCTCGTGCGGGGCTTCTTCACTTATATAATGCCTGGCAGTTCCCTACTCTCGCATGGGGAGACCCCACACTACCATCGGCGCTACGGCGTTTCACTTCTGAGTTCGGCATGGGGTCAGGTGGGACCACCGCGCTAAAGCCGCCAGGCAGATTCTGTTCTCCGCGCCGCCCCTTAAGGCCGCGCAGATATATCCGGTACAGGCTGAAAATCGTGTCTCTCAAAAACGCCTCTGGCGTTGTAAGGTTAAGCCTCACGGGTCATTAGTACCGGTTAGCTCAACGCATCGCTGCGCTTACACACCCGGCCTATCAACGTCGTAGTCTTCAACGTCCCTTCAGGACTCTCAAGGAGTCAGGGAGAACTCATCTCGGGGCAAGTTTCGTGCTTAGATGCTTTCAGCACTTATCTTTTCCGCACTTAGCTACCGGGCAATGCCATTGGCATGACAACCCGAACACCAGTGGTGCGTTCACTCCGGTCCTCTCGTACTAGGAGCAACCCCCCTCAATTCTCCAGCGCCCACGGCAGATAGGGACCGAACTGTCTCACGACGTTCTAAACCCAGCTCGCGTACCACTTTAAACGGCGAACAGCCGTACCCTTGGGACCTACTTCAGCCCCAGGATGTGATGAGCCGACATCGAGGTGCCAAACACCGCCGTCGATATGAACTCTTGGGCGGTATCAGCCTGTTATCCCCGGAGTACCTTTTATCCGTTGAGCGATGGCCCTTCCATTCAGAACCACCGGATCACTATGACCTGCTTTCGCACCTGCTCGAGCCGTCACTCTCGCAGTCAAGCCAGCTTATGCCATTGCACTAACCTCACGATGTCCGACCGTGATTAGCTGACCTTCGTGCTCCTCCGTTACTCTTTAGGAGGAGACCGCCCCAGTCAAACTACCCACCAGACACTGTCCGCAGCCCGGATCACGGGCCTACGTTAGAACATCAAACATTAAAGGGTGGTATTTCAAGGTTGGCTCCACGCGAACTGGCGTCCGCGCTTCAAAGCCTCCCACCTATCCTACACATCAAGGCTCAATGTTCAGTGTCAAGCTGTAGTAAAGGTTCACGGGGTCTTTCCGTCTTGCCGCGGGTACACTGCATCTTCACAGCGAGTTCAATTTCACTGAGTCTCGGGTGGAGACAGCCTGGCCATCATTACGCCATTCGTGCAGGTCGGAACTTACCCGACAAGGAATTTCGCTACCTTAGGACCGTTATAGTTACGGCCGCCGTTTACCGGGGCTTCGATCAAGAGCTTCTCCTTGCGGATAACCCCATCAATTAACCTTCCGGCACCGGGCAGGCGTCACACCGTATACGTCCACTTTCGTGTTTGCACAGTGCTGTGTTTTTAATAAACAGTTGCAGCCAGCTGGTATCTTCGACTGGCTTCGGCTCGGGGAGCAAGTCCCTCCACCTACGCGCCAGCGTGCCTTCTCCCGAAGTTACGGCACCATTTTGCCTAGTTCCTTCACCCGAGTTCTCTCAAGCGCCTTGGTATTCTCTACCTGACCACCTGTGTCGGTTTGGGGTACGATTCTGTGTTACCTGATGCTTAGAGGCTTTTCCTGGAAGCTGGGCATTTATCACTTCAGCACCGTAGTGCCTCGTCGTCACGCCTCAGCGTTAATAAGGGACCGGATTTACCTGGACCCTCCGCCTACACGCTTAAACCGGGACAACCGTCGCCCGGCTGATATAGCCTTCTCCGTCCCCCCTTCGCAGTAACACCGAGTACAGGAATATTAACCTGTTTCCCATCGACTACGCCTTTCGGCCTCGCCTTAGGGGTCGACTCACCCTGCTCCGATTAACGTTGAACAGGAACCCTTGGTCTTCCGGCGAGCGGGCTTTTCACCCGCTTTATCGTTACTTATGTCAGCATTCGCACTTCTGATACCTCCAGCATGCCTCACAGCACACCTTCGACGGCTTACAGAACGCTCCCCTACCCAACAACACATAGTGTCGCTGCCGCAGCTTCGGTGCATGGTTTAGCCCCGTTACATCTTCCGCGCAGGCCGACTCGACCAGTGAGCTATTACGCTTTCTTTAAATGATGGCTGCTTCTAAGCCAACATCCTGGCTGTCTGTGCCTTCCCACATCGTTTCCCACTTAACCATGACTTTGGGACCTTAGCTGGCGGTCTGGGTTGTTTCCCTCTTCACGACGGACGTTAGCACCCGCCGTGTGTCTCCCGTGATAACATTCCTCGGTATTCGCAGTTTGCATCGGGTTGGTAAGCCGGGATGGCCCCCTAGCCGAAACAGTGCTCTACCCCCGAGGATGAGTTCACGAGGCGCTACCTAAATAGCTTTCGGGGAGAACCAGCTATCTCCCGGTTTGATTGGCCTTTCACCCCCAGCCACAGGTCATCCGCTAATTTTTCAACATTAGTCGGTTCGGTCCTCCAGTTAGTGTTACCCAACCTTCAACCTGCCCATGGCTAGATCACCGGGTTTCGGGTCTATACCCTGCAACTTAACGCCCAGTTAAGACTCGGTTTCCCTGCGGCTCCCCTATACGGTTAACCTTGCTACAGAATATAAGTCGCTGACCCATTATACAAAAGGTACGCAGTCACCCCCATAAAGAGGGCTCCCACTGCTTGTACGTACACGGTTTCAGGTTCTGTTTCACTCCCCTCGCCGGGGTTCTTTTCGCCTTTCCCTCACGGTACTGGTTCACTATCGGTCAGTCAGGAGTATTTAGCCTTGGAGGATGGTCCCCCCATATTCAGACAGGATACCACGTGTCCCGCCTTACTCATCGAGCTCACAGCACGTGTGCTTTTGTGTACGGGAGTATCACCCTGTACCCTGCGACTTTCCAGACGCTTCCACTAACACACATGCTGATTCAGGCTCTGGGCTGCTCCCCGTTCGCTCGCCGCTACTGGGGGAATCTCGGTTGATTTCTTTTCCTCGGGGTACTTAGATGTTTCAGTTCCCCCGGTTCGCCTTGCAGCACTATGTATTCATGCTGCAATGATGCACAGAGTGCACCGGGTTTCCCCATTCGGACATCGACGGCTGTAGCGGTTCATATCACCTTACCGTCGCTTTACGCAGATTAGCACGTCCTTCATCGCCTCTGACTGCCTGGGCATCCACCGTGTACGCTTAGTCGCTTAACCTCACAACCCACAGGCGTTTTACAACGCTGCGAGCTGCAAGCATTTGAGAGACTCGAACGTGTCGCGTTTTTCATTCTTATTACGGAGAATGAAAACGACACGTCGTTTCAATTTTCAGCTTGTTCCGGATTGTTAAAGAGCAATATCTTAAACATGACTCGTAAGTCATCTTTAAGATATGTGGGCAACATCTTTCACCTGTCACCAAGCTTTGGCGTCCCCTAGGGGATTCGAACCCCTGTTACCGCCGTGAAAGGGCGGTGTCCTGGGCCTCTAGACGAAGGGGACAATTAAGTCTGTCTTCGAAAGACACTTTGCTCGTTATTTTCTATCAGACAATCTGTGTGGACACTGCGCGGGAAGGTATCTTCAGGTAAGGAGGTGATCCAACCGCAGGTTCCCCTACGGTTACCTTGTTACGACTTCACCCCAGTCATGAATCACAAAGTGGTAAGCGCCCTCCCGAAGGTTAAGCTACCTACTTCTTTTGCAACCCACTCCCATGGTGTGACGGGCGGTGTGTACAAGGCCCGGGAACGTATTCACCGTGGCATTCTGATCCACGATTACTAGCGATTCCGACTTCACGGAGTCGAGTTGCAGACTCCGATCCGGACTACGACGCACTTTGTGAGGTCCGCTTGCTCTCGCGAGGTCGCTTCTCTTTGTATGCGCCATTGTAGCACGTGTGTAGCCCTACTCGTAAGGGCCATGATGACTTGACGTCATCCCCACCTTCCTCCGGTTTATCACCGGCAGTCTCCTTTGAGTTCCCGCCATCACGCGCTGGCAACAAAGGATAAGGGTTGCGCTCGTTGCGGGACTTAACCCAACATTTCACAACACGAGCTGACGACAGCCATGCAGCACCTGTCTCAGAGTTCCCGAAGGCACCAATCCATCTCTGGAAAGTTCTCTGGATGTCAAGAGTAGGTAAGGTTCTTCGCGTTGCATCGAATTAAACCACATGCTCCACCGCTTGTGCGGGCCCCCGTCAATTCATTTGAGTTTTAACCTTGCGGCCGTACTCCCCAGGCGGTCGACTTAACGCGTTAGCTCCGGAAGCCACTCCTCAAGGGAACAACCACCAAGTCGACATCGTTTACGGCGTGGACTACCAGGGTATCTAATCCTGTTTGCTCCCCACGCTTTCGCACCTGAGCGTCAGTCTTTGTCCAGGGGGCCGCCTTCGCCACCGGTATTCCTCCAGATCTCTACGCATTTCACCGCTACACCTGGAATTCTACCCCCCTCTACAAGACTCAAGCCTGCCAGTTTCAAATGCAGTTCCCAGGTTAAGCCCGGGGATTTCACATCTGACTTAACAGACCGCCTGCGTGCGCTTTACGCCCAGTAATTCCGATTAACGCTTGCACCCTCCGTATTACCGCGGCTGCTGGCACGGAGTTAGCCGGTGCTTCTTCTGCGGGTAACGTCAATCGATGCGGTTATTAACCACATCGCCTTCCTCCCCGCTGAAAGTACTTTACAACCCGAAGGCCTTCTTCATACACGCGGCATGGCTGCATCAGGCTTGCGCCCATTGTGCAATATTCCCCACTGCTGCCTCCCGTAGGAGTCTGGACCGTGTCTCAGTTCCAGTGTGGCTGGTCATCCTCTCAGACCAGCTAGGGATCGTCGCCTAGGTGGGCCATTACCCCGCCTACTAGCTAATCCCATCTGGGTTCATCCGATAGTGAGAGGCCCGAAGGTCCCCCTCTTTGGTCTTGCGACGTTATGCGGTATTAGCCACCGTTTCCAGTGGTTATCCCCCTCTATCGGGCAGATCCCCAGACATTACTCACCCGTCCGCCACTCGTCACCCAAGGAGCAAGCTCCTCTGTGCTACCGTCCGACTTGCATGTGTTAGGCCTGCCGCCAGCGTTCAATCTGAGCCATGATCAAACTCTTCAATTTAAGTTTGATTTGCTTAAACAAGTTAAGCGGTGCTCATCTGTAAAACGTCATAATGAATTTCATTATGTGTTCACTCGTGAGGCTTTGATATTTTGTTGCGTCCGGAGACGCTGATATCAATCCTGCGAGTGCCCACACAGATTGTCTGATAAATTGTTAAAGAGCAGTGCGAACAGTGCGTTAGCGTCCTGTCGCGAGGTGGCGTATATTACGCTTTCCTCCTGCAGAGTCAACCTCTATTTCAGAAGTTTTTCTCCGGCGGCGCAGTCTCCTGTGCCTCTCAACCCGCTTCCCGTTGCCGGTGTTCCGTGTTGATGGATGCGCATTATAGGGAGTTGTCGGAGAGTCGCAACCCATAAATTGCATAAAAGAGAGCGTTCGCTGCATTCCACAGCAAAAGCCGCTGTTATACGCAGTTACACACAATGTTATCCACACAGAGCGGGCTATATGAATTTAGGCGAGCATCGCGCAAACGTTTTCGCTACAATGCCGGGCAATATTCCGGACACCCCTTTTCGGGGCGTTACCTGAGGTTTTTGATCTTTTCTTCCTATATAGAAGAGAAAACCGCTATGAAGCCTGACGTAACGCTCTTATATACGCGAAACAAAGCCAAGGGATAAACCACCATGCAACAACCTCGTCCTGTACGCCGCGCATTGCTCAGTGTCTCTGACAAAGCCGGTATCCTCGAATTTGCTCAGGCGCTCTCAAGTCGCGGTGTCGAGCTGCTCTCCACAGGTGGAACAGCTCGCCTTCTGGCGGATGCGGGTCTGGCTGTCACTGAAGTCTCTGACTACACCGGCTTCCCGGAAATGATGGATGGACGCGTCAAAACCCTGCATCCGAAAGTGCATGGCGGCATTTTAGGTCGTCGCGGCCAGGATGATGCCATCATGGCGCAGCACGACATCAGCCCAATCGACATGGTGGTCGTTAACCTCTATCCCTTTGCACAGACTGTCGCCCGTGAAGGATGTTCACTGGAAGATGCAGTGGAAAATATCGACATCGGTGGCCCGACCATGGTGCGCTCTGCTGCAAAGAACCATAAAGATGTCGCCATTGTGGTCAGCAGCGGCGACTACGATGCCATCATTGCTGAAATGGACGCTCATGAGAACGCACTGACGCTTGAGACCCGTTTCGATCTGGCAATCAAAGCCTTCGAACACACCGCCGCTTATGACAGCATGATCGCTAACTACTTCGGCACCCTGGTACCCGCCTATCACGGTGAACGCAATCAGCCCGCTGGCCGTTTCCCGCGTACCCTGAATCTGAACTTCATTAAGAAGCAGGACATGCGTTACGGCGAAAACAGCCATCAGGATGCAGCCTTCTATATAGAAGAGAATATCAGTGAAGCCTCAGTGGCCACTGCGCAGCAGGTTCAGGGCAAGGCACTCTCCTATAACAATATTGCTGACACCGATGCTGCACTCGAGTGTGTCAAAGAGTTCAGTGAACCCGCCTGCGTCATCGTCAAGCATGCAAACCCTTGTGGTGTCGCAACCGGTGATGATCTGCTGGCAGCCTATGAGCGGGCTTATCAGACCGACCCAACTTCCGCGTTCGGCGGCATCATCGCCTTTAACCGCGAGCTGGATGAAGCGACGGCTCAGGCGATTATCAGCCGCCAGTTTGTTGAGGTGATCATCGCACCCGCCGTTTCCGAAGCCGCGCTGAAAATTACCGCGGCTAAACAGAATGTCCGTGTGCTGATCTGTGGTCAGTGGCAAAACCGTACTGCCGCACTGGATTTCAAACGCGTCAATGGTGGCCTGCTGGTCCAGGATCGCGATCTCGGTATGGTGGATGCCAGCCAGTTGCGCGTGGTCAGCAAACGCCAGCCAACCGGGCAGGAGCTGCGTGATGCGCTGTTCTGCTGGAAAGTGGCGAAGTTTGTTAAGTCCAATGCCATTGTTTATGCGCGCGACAACATGACAATTGGTATAGGTGCCGGGCAGATGAGCCGCGTCTACTCCGCTAAAATTGCAGGTATCAAAGCAGCCGATGAAGGTCTGGAAGTAAAAGGATCCGCCATGGCGTCAGATGCTTTCTTCCCGTTCCGTGATGGAATTGATGCTGCAGCGGCGTCCGGCGTGAGCTGTGTTATCCAGCCTGGCGGCTCCATCCGTGATGAAGAAGTGATTGCGGCGGCTGATGAGCACGGCATTGCCATGATCTTCACCGACATGCGCCACTTCCGCCATTAATTGTTCTGGAGAGTAACAGATGAAAATTTTAGTAATCGGTAATGGCGGACGTGAACATGCTCTGGCCTGGAAAGCGGCTCAGTCGCCGTTAGCGGAAACGGTGTTTGTCGCGCCGGGTAACGCGGGCACCGCATTAGAGCCTGCGCTTCAGAATATTGCGATCAGTGCGACAGATGTTCCCGCCCTGCTGGAATTTGCCCAGCGCGAAAAGATCGATCTGACGATTGTCGGACCTGAAGCGCCGCTGGTGATCGGCGTGGTCGATGCGTTCCGTAAGGCAGGCCTCGCTATCTTCGGTCCGACTCAGGCCGCTGCACAGCTGGAAGGTTCTAAAGCCTTCACCAAAGATTTCCTGTCACGTCATCAGATCCCGAGTGCCGAATACCAGAACTTCACCGAGGTTGAGCCCGCTCTCGCATATCTGCGCGAGAAAGGCGCGCCAATCGTTATAAAAGCCGACGGCCTGGCCGCAGGTAAAGGCGTGATTGTCGCGATGACGCTGCAGGAAGCGGAGGATGCGGTTCAGGATATGCTGGCCGGTAATGCCTTTGGTGATGCCGGACACCGCATTGTGATTGAAGAGTTTCTGGAGGGCGAAGAAGCCAGCTTCATCGTGATGGTGGACGGCGAGCATGTGCTGCCCATGGCCACCAGCCAGGATCACAAGCGTGTGGGTGATGGCGACACCGGTCCCAACACGGGCGGCATGGGTGCCTACTCCCCGGCGCCGGTGGTTACCGATGAGATCCACCAGCGCGTGATGGATCAGGTGATCTGGCCGACCGTGCGTGGCATGGCCGCTGAAGGCAACGTCTACACCGGTTTTCTTTATGCGGGCCTGATGATCGATCATACCGGACAGCCGAAAGTGATCGAATTCAACTGCCGCTTTGGCGATCCGGAGACGCAGCCGATCATGCTGCGCCTGCAGTCGGATCTGGTCGATCTTTGCCGGGCTGCCTGTGACGGTAAGCTGGATCAGAAAACGTCACAATGGGATCCACGACCTGCGCTGGGTGTGGTACTGGCAGCAGGCGGTTATCCGGGTGATTATGCGCAGGGCGACCAGATTCATGGTCTGCCACTGGAGGAAGTGGCTGACGGTAAGGTATTCCACGCCGGAACACGTCTGGAAGAAGATCGGGTGCTGACCAACGGTGGCCGCGTGCTGTGTGTCACCGCGCTGGGCGACGACGTAGCAGCCGCACAAAAGCGGGCTTACGAGCTGACAAAGCCGATCTCATGGCAGGGTAGCTTCTGTCGCCGCGACATTGGCTACCGCGCCATTAATCGTAAATAAGCACAGGGGGCACAGCGTGCCCCCTTTTCACTTCACATATCGTCTTCTGTCGGCTGCTGTGAGCAGTCATCCTGCTGACTGACCCGCAACAACTGTAGCCCTTCCGGCGCTTCAAGCCACGACACCATGAGCGGTGCCGATGCGCTCTGCTGCTGCTGTATCAGCAACTGCCGATCGTCAGCGTCAAAAGCGGGTCTGACCTGCTGGCCTTCACACGTCTCCAGTCGATCGCTTCCCAGCCAGTGTCCCTGCTTCAGAAACACCCTGCCGCTTAAAAGCGCATCGCTGAGGTTACGCATCCGCTCCGCATCAAACTTATAGAGCTCAATGGCATCCGGGCTGACCGCCTCACGCCGCCCTGCAAGCTGGCGCTGCATGAAGTTGAGACCACCCGCCTGATCAAAGCGCAGGGTCACATCGTCAGGCTGTTTGCCCTTTACCTGGCGCTGAATGCTGATCAACGACCCTTCCAGCCAGACGTAATCTGTCACTTCACCTTCACCGCCACTGAAGGGTGTATAGAGGGTGCGAATATGGACCGACTGATGATCGCTATTTTTGCGCCAGATACGGACAACACCACGATCGGCAAGATAGCCACTGGCAGAAAAAGGAGGAATATCCGGAGTTGAGCTGCAACCGAAAAGAATCAGGGAGAGAAACAGAATAGAAAAACGCTGAAACAGCGGGGTCATGATGGCTGGCCTCTTAAACAAAAGGGGCGAAACGCCCCCTGTTTTAAAGCTTAACCGCAGTGCGACGTCTTACTTAACGGCGTCTTTCAGCGCTTTACCAGACACGAATGCCGGTACATTTGCTGCAGCGATTTTGATCTCTTTGCCAGTCTGCGGGTTACGACCGGTACGCTCAGCGCGGTGGTTCACTTTAAAAGTACCAAAACCAACCAGTTGTACAGCATCACCATCTTTCAGAGACTCAGTGATCGCAGCCAGAGTAGATTCCAGCGCTGCCTTTGCCTGGGTTTTAGACAGGTCAGCTTTTTCTGCGATCACATCAATCAGTTGAGTCTTGTTCATAAGTTATCCTTAAAGTGTATTTATCGCTTGCTAAGCAACGAGTGCGAGGGAAAAGCCATATTCTGGCACTCTTCTGCCTGCACGCACCGATAGCCACAATTTTCAGCCCCCCAAATGTAGACCAGACAGGGGGCCAATGTGAAGCCTCCAGGCGCGCTAATTCGGGCCTGAAGTCACGTTTTATCGCCTTACTGCTGGAAATTTATACCGATGTTGCTAATTCCAGCTTCACGCAGATCAGATCGCAGACCTTTAATCAATTCAAGGTCGCGCTCTTCACACTCCGCCAGCAGGCGGAAAATCTCCCACTGAAGGTCCCACTCATCGATGATAGCCGGGTTTTCACGCAGCTCGTCATCGGTCATTTCGCGTCCAGCCTGGGTCATCTCCAGCATAGCGACAGTGGTAATTGACGTCTCGCTGACTTCAATTGCATGTTCAAGCGTTTCACCGCTCAGCTGCGCATGCACGACTTCGCTTAGTGCCACGCAGGCATCAATAGCCGGGTAAACGCCGTAAACGTCAAACGCATCGCCATCCGGAATGGCAGCTTCGAGCTTTTCCAGCTGGCTGTCGAAGTTAATCTTCGCATCTTTGACCGTCAGGTTTTCCCAGATCAGATCAAGAATGCGACGATAGAGCGCCGGATCGGCAAATTCAGTCTGCTCGCAGAACGCCCGATAGTTGGGATACATGCGCTCGCACAGGCAGGCCATAAACGTAAGGTGCTGCCAGCTTTCCAGCTTCGCCAGACGCAGATGAACGGGATTTTGTAACATAAAGGTGGCTCTTATTCGTTTCGCTGGCCGCAGTGTAACTGCAAAACCGCAGCACAAACAGTGTTAAAGCGCGTTTTGCCAGCGCTGGAAAGCGGTTCTGTTCGAGGCAACCGCATCGGCCCAGCGGGTCGGTTCCGGCAACCGGTAACCGCGCGTACAGTTTTCGACCCACTGCAGCGCAGTATTCAGGCTGACGCGATGACCCGTGGCGACAAACAACGGATTACAACGCAGCTTGCTGCGCCATACCCAGCCAATTTGCTCACCTTTGTCGATCAGCGGCTGCCGGCTCCCGGGCTGCGCGTCCAGATCGTCAAAACGACCGCACAAACGGCTTTTCGCAACGCCAATCGTCGGCACATCCACCAGCAGGCCAAAATGCGATGCGACGCCCAGTCGTCTTGGATGCGAAATACCGTGCCCATCCACAAACAGCAGGTCCGGCTTTTGTTCCAGCATCTGCCAGGCGGCCATCAGTGCCGGATACTCGCGGAATGAGAGAAAGCCCGGAATGTAGGGCATGGTGGTCTCAACGCGCGCGATACGATGCTCCACCAGCGTTAGCGAGGGATACTCCAGTATCACCATCGCCGCCCGCGTTACGGTGCCTTCCTGCTCAAATCCAACGTCCGCCCCGCCGATAAAACGGGGCGGCAGCACATCAAAGTCATCCTCACGCACTACCTCAGCGGCGCGTTGTAACTGCTCAGCGCGGAGTGCGGCAATGTCCATAATTACTCCTGATGCCAGGGACGTGATAAACGATGCACCGCTTCAACAAAGACACCCGCATTTTCAGGTGGTACATCCTGATGAATGCCGTGACCCAGATTGAAGACATGCCCGGTACCCGAGCCAAAACGTTCCAGGATGCCGGCCACTTCCTGTTCAATACGCTCCGGTGCCGCATAGAGCATTGAAGGATCCATGTTGCCCTGTAGCGCAACTTTGTCGCCCACGCGACGGCGGGCGTCGTCAATATCGGTGGTCCAGTCGAGACCCAGCGCATCACAACCGGTGGCTGCCATCGCTTCCAGCCACTGCCCGCCGCCTTTGGTGAAGAGCGTCACCGGCACGCGGCGACCGTCATTTTCACGCAGCAGGCCATCAACAATTTTATGCATGTAGTGAAGTGAGAACTCGCGATAATCACGACCGGTCAGCACGCCGCCCCAGGTATCAAACACCATGACAGACTGCGCACCGGCGCGGATCTGAGCATTGAGGTAGAGGATGACGCTGTCGGCCAGCTTATCCAGCATCGCGTGCAGCGTAGCCGGATCGGCATACATCATCTTTTTGATTTTGGTAAACGCCTTGCTGCTGCCACCTTCCACCATGTAGGTGGCCAGCGTCCATGGACTGCCTGAGAAGCCAATCAGCGGCAGATCGCCGTTCAGGTTCTTACGGATGGTGCGGACCGCATTCATCACGTAGCCCAGTTCCATTTCTGGATCGGGTACCGGTAAACGCTCAACGTCAGCGCGACAGGTCACAGGGTTAGAGAAACGCGGGCCTTCGCCGGTTTCAAAGTAGAGACCCAGTCCCATCGCATCAGGAATGGTCAGGATGTCACTGAAGAGGATAGCGGCATCCAGCGGATAACGGCGCAGCGGCTGCAGGGTGACTTCGCAGGCCAGCTCGGCGTTTTTGCATAGCGACATAAAGTCACCCGCCTGGGCGCGTGTCGCTTTGTACTCCGGCAAATAGCGACCGGCTTGTCGCATCATCCATACCGGCGTGACATCAACTGGCTGGCGTAACAGGGCACGCAAATAACGATCGTTCTTCAGTTCACTCATCTCAACACTCTCTCAATAACAGGCGTGTAGTGTAGCACTTTCACGCTTCGGCGCGGCACAGGGCGACAGTATCTTCAATCAGACGACGCGCCACGGTGCCGGGAGGTGGCAGCAACGGCAGGTCATCAAAACGGAACCAGGCCGCATCCAGCAGTTCTTTGCCGTCGTGTTGCAGATCGCCGCTGTCATACTCTGCCATAAATGCTGTCATCAGCGATTGCGGGAAGGGCCACGGCTGGGAGGTCACGTAACGGACATTTTTGACGCGGATATTGCTCTCTTCCATCACTTCACGGGCCACGGCCTGCTCCAGTGTCTCACCAACTTCGACAAACCCCGCCAGCACGGTATAGACCTTATTGCGATGGCGGGCATGGTTCGCCAGCAGGATTTCATCGCCGCGACGGATCGCCACAATAATGCAGGGTGCAATCTGCGGATAGTAACGCTCGCGGCAATGGCTGCAGAGACAGGCAAACTCATGTTTGCTGTGATGCATTTCATGGCCGCAATAACCGCACCAGCGATGAGAACGGTAGAATTCCGCCAGCTGAACACCGCGACCCACCAGCTGAAACAGCGCTGCATCCTGATCGATTAGCTGACGGACTGAGAACATATCGGCAGAACGCGGTTCACAAATCAGCCAGACTTTTTCGCCCTGCCACTCACCAATGGTCCGGGCCATACTGCCAGTTAAACCAAATTTTTCGGCGTTTCCGTGGGGTAAATCACCTTGTGGCAACCAAATTTTCTGTTCATGGCTGACAATCCACCATCCAGCGTCTACGCTTGAGATTTCGCATTGCATTTATTTCGTCATCCTTAGCGTCAAATCGCACGCTGAAGCCCTGATGTTAAGTGTGTAGATAAACAACTATAACTCACATGGAGTTAGATATGCTTAACCAGTTAGACGTCCTGGCTGAACGCGTAGGTGGCAGTAATGAACTGGTCGATTCGTGGCTTGAAGCCCGTCGTCAGCTACTGGTGACCTATTATCACCTGGTGGGTCTTAAACCTAATAAAGAGGCGCTGACGCGTCTGGATGAACAGGCGCTCGACAACTTCTGTCATGGCCTGGTCGATTATCTTTCTGCGGGTCACTTCAGTATCTATGAGCGTGTGATCAGTGAAATGAGTGGCGACAGCCCGATGATCGCTGCCGCGCAGATTTATCCCCCGCTGGAGGCCAATACGGAACGTCTGATGCAGCTCTATGACGGCCACCTTCAGCAGGCGATTGATGACGAAAACTGCATGACCTTCCAGCAGGCGTTGTCCGAAGTGGGCGAAGTGCTGGAAGCCCGGTTTACACTTGAAGATAAGCTGATTCAGCTGGCATGGGACAACAAGCTCGTCCCCCCGCCAGTGGCGAATGACAGCCAAATCGCCCGCCCGGCCTGATTATCGCCGTCGGGAAAGGGGTTGAGATTATCTTCCAGCCCTTTTATGCTAAACAGGTTCTGCGGAGCGCTTTCCAAAGAACCTTTTTTATTTGTGCATTGAAATTTAAGCTTTTTACGCCGGGGTCTGTTACAGGACGCCAGTGCAAAAAGTAGCTTCTTGTCGGAGTGCCCAGTTGGGCTGAGACCGTTAATTCGGGATCCGCGGAACCTGATCAGGTTAGAACCTGCGAAGGGAACAAGAGTAAATATTCTCTGTATGTCAGCACGCTTACGCTGTCTATACGGTTACTCCTTCCGAACTCCGGACAAGCATCGTTCCCTCTTAACAGGAAGATTGCTATGTCTGACCCAAAAATGACCCGTCGTGAACAGCGTGCCCAGGCGCAGGAATTTATCGATTCTCTGCAAAGCGGCAGTGCCTTTCCCCAGTCCCGTCGCATCTGGATTACCGGCAGCCGGAAGGATATTCGCGTACCCATGCGTGAAATTACCCTGAGCCCGACCCACACTGGCGGTAGCAAAGAACAGCCTCTCTATGAGCAAAATGAAGCGGTGCCGGTCTATGACACGGCAGGCGCTTATGGTGATCCCGCGGCAGAGATTGATGTGCATCGTGGCCTGGAAAAGCTGCGCGCGCGCTGGATTACTGAACGCGGCGACAGCGAACTTCTTGAACAGAACAGCTCAGGCTATACCCAACAGCGACTGGCTGACGAGGGGCTGGATCATCTGCGCTTCGATCACCTTCCGACACCGCGCCGTGCCCGTGCCGGGCGCCGCGTCACGCAGCTGCACTATGCCCGCCAGGGGATCATCACCCCGGAGATGGAGTTTATCGCTCTGCGCGAAAACATGGGGCGCGAGCGAATCCGCAGTGAGGTGCTGCTGCAACAGCATCCGGGTCACAGCTTTGGTGCGCATCTTCCCGCCCGCATCACCCCCGAGTTTGTGCGTCAGGAAGTTGCTGCCGGACGCGCTATCATCCCGGCGAATATCAATCACCCTGAATCAGAGCCCATGATCATAGGCCGCAACTTTCTGGTTAAGGTTAACGCCAACATCGGTAATTCGGCGGTGACCTCTTCCATTGAAGAAGAAGTGGAAAAGCTGGTCTGGTCAACTCGCTGGGGTGCCGATACGGTGATGGATCTCTCTACCGGTCGTTATATTCATGAAACGCGCGAATGGATTTTGCGCAACAGCCCGGTGCCTATTGGTACGGTGCCGATCTATCAGGCGCTGGAAAAAGTGAATGGCGTGGCGGAGGCGCTGAACTGGGAAATATTCCGTGACACGCTGCTTGAACAGGCGGAACAGGGCGTCGATTACTTCACTATCCACGCGGGCGTGCTACTGCGTTATGTCCCGATGACGGCGAAACGTCTGACCGGCATCGTCTCGCGGGGCGGATCGATCATGGCGAAGTGGTGCCTGTCCCATCATCAGGAGAGTTTCCTCTATCAGCACTTCCGTGAGATCTGTGAAATCTGTACGGCGTACGATGTCTCCCTGTCGCTGGGCGATGGCCTGCGTCCGGGTTCGATTCAGGATGCCAACGATGAAGCGCAGTTTGCCGAACTGCGTACCCTGGGTGAACTGACCCGTATTGCCTGGGAATATGATGTTCAGGTAATGATTGAAGGTCCGGGCCACGTGCCGATGCATATGATCCGCCGCAACATGACGGAACAGCTCGAGCTGTGCGATGAAGCCCCCTTCTACACCCTCGGTCCGCTGACCACCGATATCGCGCCCGGCTATGACCATTTCACCTCGGGTATCGGTGCCGCCATGATTGGCTGGTTTGGTTGTGCGATGCTGTGTTATGTCACACCTAAAGAGCATCTGGGTCTGCCCAACAAAGAGGATGTGAAACAAGGATTGATCACCTACAAAATCGCGGCGCATGCCGCCGATCTGGCCAAAGGCCACCCCGCTGCGCAGATCCGTGATAACGCCATGTCCAAAGCGCGCTTTGAATTCCGCTGGGAAGATCAATTCAATCTGGCGCTGGATCCCCACACGGCGCGGGCTATGCATGACGAAACCCTGCCGCAGGAGTCAGGAAAGGTGGCTCATTTCTGCTCGATGTGTGGCCCTAAATTCTGCTCAATGAAAATTTCTCAGGAGGTGCGCGAGTTTGCAGCACGCCAGGATGCGCGTGCCGAGCCGGTTGAAGTGGGCATGGCGCAGATGTCAGACCGTTTTCGCAGCCACGGCGGTGAGCTTTATCACCCTGCCGATGCCATTAAGGAGGAGTAACGATGCCCGCATTCCCTGCTACCGCCCCGCGCCTGGGGCTTTATCCGGTGGTTGATAGCCCCGAGTGGATTGAACGCCTGCTGGAGATGGGCGTTCGCACGCTGCAGCTGCGCATTAAGGATCAGCCCGATGCGATCGCTGAGCCCGCTATTGCCCATGCGATTGCACTGGGAAAACGCTATGACGCACGCCTGTTTATCAATGACTACTGGCAGCTGGCAATTAAACATCAGGCTTATGGCGTACATCTGGGGCAGGAGGATATGGATGTGGCCGATCTTGCCCGCATTCATCAGGCCGGATTGCGTCTGGGGCTCTCCACCCATGACGACGCGGAGCTGGATCGCGCGCTGGCAATCCAGCCCTCTTACATCGCACTTGGGCATATTTTCCCGACGCAGACTAAAGAGATGCCTTCTGCGCCGCAGGGCATTGAGCAGCTGAAGCGACATCTGGCACGCCTGACGCATATTCCCACTGTGGCGATTGGCGGTATCTCGATTGCGCGAGCACCTGAGGTACTGGCAACCGGCGTTGGGAGTATTGCGGTAGTGAGTGCGATTACTCAGGCAGATGACTGGCGTGAAGCAACCCGGACACTGATGGCGCTGGCAGAACCTGGCCATTAAGGATTTGTGGAAGCTGTACCACATAGCCGCTGCAAAACGGGTAATGCCCGCATTCTTCCGGGAAAGCAGCGCGCAAACGTGAGGGTTGCCGCTGGCGTGCTGTGAGCCAAAACCTTAACGTGGCATCCGTCAGGTTAAGGTTAACTGACCAGGGCCGGTTCCCTCCTCTTGCCGGCCCTGCTTCTTCTTTCCTCTATACGATAGCAGAGGCTGAAGTCTGCGGCTCATGCTGACACGAGAGCATAGCGCGTTCGACAGCCGCACCCACCCGCGCCAGCGCCTGTTCAGTTTGCTCGTTTATTGGCAGCCCGTAGTTTAAGCGCAGGCAGTTGCGATATTTGCCCGAGGCCGAAAAGAGTGAGCCTGCGGCAATCTGAATTTTTGACTCGCGCAGTTCCCGGTTAAGCAGGACCGCATCAAATGCTTCCGGGAGTTCAATCCACATCAGAAAACCGCCCTGAGGGCGGGAAACGCAGATGCCGCAGGGAAAGTAGTGGCGCACCCAGCAGCTAAAGGTTTCATAGTTACGATGATAGATTTGCCGCATCCGCCGTAGATGCAGCTGATAATGGCCCTGGCGGATAAACTCCGCAACCGCATGCTGAGGCTGCGTGGCGGTGGAGCCTGTGACGATATATTTCATGTGCAGCACGCGGTCGCGATAGCGTCCTGGTGCAACCCAGCCGACACGTAAACCGGGCGCCAGCGTTTTAGAAAAAGAGCTGCACAGCAGAACCCGGCCATCGAGATCCAGCGCTTTAATAGTAGGTGGGCGCGGGTATTCCCAGGCTAACTCACCATAAACATCATCTTCGATTACCGCCGCATCAAACCGCTGCGCCAGCGCCAGCAATGCCCGCTTACGCTGTTCAGGCATGATGAATCCCAGCGGATTATTGCAGTTCGGCACAACAACGACTGCTTTAATCGGCCATTGATCAAAGGCCAGTTCCAGCGCTTCCAGACTGATACCGGTGACCGCATCTGTTGGGATCTCAATGGCACGAATGCCAAAGCCGCGCAGGGTTTGCATGATGCCGTGAAACGACGGTGACTCAACGGCAATGATATCGCCCGGCTCGCAGACAGCCCGAACGGCGACCGATAACGCCTCATGGCAGCCGGTGGTAATAACAATGTCATCGGCGGTGAGCTGGCAGCCGCTGTCTATTGCCAGCCGTGCAACCTGTTGTCGCAGCGCGAGAACACCATAGAGGTTGTCATAATTCAGCAGCGCCATGTCCTGCTTCTGCGCCTGACGGCTGAATGCTTTCCACAGCGGCTTAAGCGTCGGCTGAGTCACATCCGGCATGCCGCTGCCCAGCTGCAACACATCATCCTCCAGTCGGCTGTTAATCAGCTCCAGCACCGCATCCCACTGCGTCACCTCAACCGGCCGCTGTGCAGGACGGGTAAGCGCAGGCATCGGGGGTGTCGCTTTGCGCGAGGCGACAAAATAGCCGGAGCGAGACTGCGGCGTGATCATCTGCTTCTCTTCCAGCAGATGATAAGCCTGCTGTACGGTGCTGATACTGACGCCATGTTCGGCACTCAGACTGCGTACCGAAGGCAGGCGCTCACCACTGCGATATAAACCCTGTTCAATGCGCTGAGCCAGCAGTGTGGCCAGATGTTCATATCGCGTCATTGTATTTCCTCTGTCTCAGATGATGAGCATTAACCAGTACAGTTATGCTTCTTTTTTACCATTCAGATCACGACAACCGCAATCTGTATGTTAAAAAAAGGTGATTTTTGCGTCTGTATCATACAGAGCGATGCGATGAAAATGGTCCTCAGATACTTCACTGAGGGCACTATCATGGGATACGACGAGAATCGCGCAGCTAAACCCTTTACAGGCACACCTTACCAGCTGGTTCGTTTCGTGTGGCGTAGTTATAAACGCTGGCAACTACGGCGTGAAACCCGTGTCATCCTGTCGAAACTGAGTGACAGTCAGTTGAAAGACATTGGTCTCAGGCGCAACGACTGGAATGCCTGAATGACAGACAAAAAAAACCCTGCCGAGGCAGGGTTTTTATCAGGCAAAGAACGATTAATCGTTTTTGTTGCCGCCGAGACCGGCGTTCAACAGTTCAGCCAGGCTGGCTGAGGCTTCATCCGCAGTAACCTGCGGTGCAACCGGCACTTCACCTGCCGCTTTACGGCGCATACGATCCTGATGGTACGCATAACCGGTACCGGCCGGAATCAGACGACCCACGATGACGTTCTCTTTCAGGCCGCGCAGTTCGTCGCGCTTGCCTGCAACTGCTGCTTCGGTCAGGACACGTGTCGTCTCCTGGAACGATGCTGCAGAGATGAACGATTCGGTAGCCAGTGACGCTTTGGTAATACCCAACAGGTCACGCATGAAGGTTGCGCCAACTTTTCCGTTCGCTTCCAGATCACGGTTAGAGATCTTGATGCGAGAGAATTCAGCCTGCTCACCTTCCAGGAAGTCTGCACTTCCTGCGCTCACGATGGTTGCTTTACGCAGCATCTGACGAACGATGACTTCGATGTGCTTATCGTTAATCTTAACGCCCTGCAGACGGTAAACTTCCTGCACTTCGTTAGTGATGTAACGGGTCACCGCATGCACGCCACGCAAGCGCAGGATGTCATGTGGAGACTCTGGGCCATCGGAAACCACGTCACCGCGCTCAACACGTTCACCTTCGAACACGTTCAGCTGACGCCATTTCGGAATCATCTCTTCGTACGGCTCGCTACCATCCAGCGGGGTAATGACCAGACGACGCTTACCTTTGGTCTCTTTACCGAAGGAGATGATGCCGCTGATCTCTGCCAGAATAGCGGGCTCTTTCGGACGACGCGCTTCGAACAGGTCAGCAACGCGTGGCAGACCACCGGTAATATCTTTGGTACCGCCAGATTCCTGCGGAACACGCGCTAACGTGTCACCGGCACTGATCTTAACGCCATCTTCCAGCTGAACAATCGCTTTACCTGGCAGGAAGTACTGAGCCGGCATATCGGTGCCCGGGATCAGAACGTCGTTGCCGTTGGCATCAACAATTTTCAGCGCAGGACGCAGATCTTTACCGCCCGCAGTACGTTCAGCACTGTCCAGAACCACCAGCGAAGAGAGACCGGTTAAGTCATCTGTCTGACGGGTAATGGTCTGGCCATCAACCATGTCAGTGAATCGAATGAAACCGCCCACTTCGGTGATGACTGGCATGGTATGCGGATCCCAGTTTGCAACGGTTTCGCCCGCGGCAACCTGCTCACCATCACCTTTCGCCATGGTAGAACCATAAGGAACTTTATAGCTCTCTTTGGTACGACCAAATTCGTCGATCATTTTCAGTTCAACGTTACGCGAGGTGATCACCAGCTTGCCTGCCGAGTTCGTTACGGACTTGGCGTTGGTCAGCTTGATGGTACCTTTGTTCTTCACCTGAATGCTGGATTCAGCAGCCGCACGTGATGCCGCACCACCGATGTGGAACGTACGCATCGTCAGCTGTGTACCTGGCTCACCGATGGACTGTGCTGCGATAACACCGATCGCTTCACCTTTGTTGATGATGTGACCACGTGCCAGGTCGCGACCGTAGCAATGCGCGCACACACCAAAGTCGGTTTCACAACCTACAACAGAGCGGACTTTCAGGCTGTCAACTGAGTTCAGTTCCAGCACATCACACCAGTGCTCATCGAGCAGCGTGTTGCGTGGGACCAGAATGTCAGCAGTGCCCGGCTTCAGAACGTCTTCTGCCGTCACACGACCCAGTACACGTTCACGCAGTGGCTCTTTAACGTCGCCACCTTCGATGACAGGCGTCATCATGATGCCTTCGTGTGTACCACAGTCATCTTCGGTAACAACCAGATCCTGTGCAACGTCAACCAGACGACGCGTCAGATAACCGGAGTTCGCCGTTTTCAGTGCGGTATCCGCCAGACCTTTACGTGCACCGTGGGTTGAGATGAAGTACTGAAGTACGTTCAAACCCTCACGGAAGTTCGCCGTGATTGGTGTTTCGATGATGGAACCATCTGGTTTCGCCATCAGACCACGCATACCGGCCAGCTGACGAATCTGTGCAGCAGAACCACGCGCACCGGAGTCGGCCATCATAAAGATGCTGTTAAAGGAAACCTGTCGCTCTTCTGCACCGTCGCGGTTAATCACAACTTCGGTAGAGAGGTTTTCCATCATCGCCTTGGCAACACGTTCGTTGGCTGCTGCCCAGATATCGATGACTTTGTTGTAACGTTCGCCTGCGGTTACCAGACCAGACTGGAACTGTTCCTGAATTTCAGCCACTTCCGCTTCCGCTTCGGTGATGATTTCCACTTTCTTCTCTGGAATAACCATATCATCGATACCGACTGACGCGCCTGAACGGGCAGCGTAAGCGAAACCGGTGTACATGGTCTGGTCAGCAAAGATAACCGTCGGCTTCAGACCCAGAATGCGGTAACAGGTGTTAAGCATTTTGGAGATAGCTTTTTTGCCCAGCGCCTGGTTAACGATAGAGAACGGCAGACCTTTCGGCACGATCATCCACAGGATGGCACGGCCAATCGTTGTATCGATGATGCTGGTTTTAGCAACCCACTCATCCTGCTCGTTTTTCTCGTGTTCAGTGATACGCACTTTAACGCGAGCATGCAGAGAGGCCAGGCCAGCGCGATAAACACGCTCAGCTTCTTTCGGGCCAGTCAGCACCATGCCTTCGCCTTTAGCGTTAACACAGTCACGGGTCATGTAATACAGACCCAGTACAACGTCCTGAGAAGGAACGATGATTGGCTCGCCGTTCGCAGGTGACAGGATGTTGTTGGTCGACATCATCAGCGCACGCGCTTCCAGCTGGGCTTCCAGCGTCAGCGGTACGTGAACAGCCATCTGGTCACCATCGAAGTCGGCGTTATAGGCCGCACAAACCAGCGGGTGCAGCTGGATTGCTTTACCTTCGATCAGAACCGGTTCAAAGGCCTGAATACCCAGACGGTGCAGCGTAGGCGCACGGTTCAGAAGAACCGGGTGCTCACGGATCACTTCGTCGAGGATATCCCAGACAACCGCTTCTTCGCGCTCAACCATTTTCTTCGCGGCTTTGATGGTGGTGGCCAGGCCACGCAGTTCCAGCTTGCCGTAAATGAACGGTTTGAACAGTTCGAGTGCCATTTTCTTAGGCAGACCGCACTGATGCAGACGCAGGTATGGACCAACGGTGATAACCGAACGACCAGAATAGTCGACACGTTTACCCAGCAGGTTCTGACGGAAACGACCCTGCTTACCTTTGATCATGTCAGCCAGCGATTTCAGCGGACGCTTGTTGGAACCGGTGATCGCACGACCGCGACGACCGTTGTCCAGCAGTGCATCGACCGCTTCCTGCAACATACGCTTTTCGTTGCGTACGATGATATCTGGCGCAGCCAGATCCAGCAGGCGCTTCAGACGGTTGTTACGGTTGATCACGCGACGATAAAGATCGTTCAGATCCGACGTTGCGAAACGGCCACCATCCAGCGGTACCAGCGGACGCAGATCCGGTGGCAGAACAGGCAGCACGGTCAGGATCATCCACTCTGGCTTGTTACCAGACTGTACGAACGCTTCCAGCAGCTTGATACGCTTGGTCAGCTTTTTACGTTTGGTTTCGGAGTTGGTTTCGTTCAGCTCTTCACGCAGCTGCTCGCACTCCTGCTCCAGATCCATGTTTTTCAACAGGGCCTGGATCGCTTCGGCGCCCATTTTGGCGTCGAACTCGTCACCGAACTCTTCCAGAGCGTCAAGGTACTGCTCTTCAGTCAGGATCTGACGCTTCTCGAGGTTGGTCATGCCACCTTCGATTACCACGTAAGATTCAAAGTAGAGCACGCGCTCGATGTCACGCAGTGGCATATCCAGCAGTAAGCCGATACGCGATGGCAGTGACTTCAGGAACCAGATGTGCGCAGTCGGCGACGCCAGTTCGATGTGGCCCATACGCTCACGGCGTACTTTAGTCTGGGTCACTTCAACGCCGCACTTCTCACAAATCACACCACGGTGTTTCAGGCGCTTATACTTGCCGCACAGGCACTCATAGTCTTTTACCGGCCCGAAGATACGGGCACAGAACAGACCATCGCGCTCTGGCTTAAAAGTACGGTAGTTAATGGTTTCTGGCTTTTTCACTTCACCAAAAGACCAGGAACGGATCATGTCTGGCGAAGCCAGCGCAATTTTGATCGCATCAAACTCTTCGGTCTTAGTTTGCGCTTTCAGAAACTTAAGTAAGTCTTTCACGGATTAGCTCCCGTCGGAGTGAGACTCAGAGGGCGTCCAACCGAAATTGAACGCCCCGTAACCAGTACAATTGCGAGCGCTTTAAACCCTGCGCTATCAGGCGGCGGCGAACCGCAGCCTGAAAAGGGGTTACTCGTCTTCCAGCTCGATGTTGATACCCAGCGAGCGAATCTCTTTCAACAGTACGTTGAAGGATTCCGGCATGCCCGGTTCCATCTGATGGTTACCGTCAACGATGTTTTTATACATCTTGGTACGGCCGTTGACGTCATCAGACTTAACGGTAAGCATTTCCTGCAGGGTATACGCGGCACCGTATGCTTCCAGTGCCCATACTTCCATCTCACCAAAGCGCTGACCACCGAACTGTGCCTTACCACCCAGCGGCTGCTGAGTAACCAGGCTGTAGGAACCGGTTGAACGTGCATGCATCTTGTCATCAACCAGGTGGTTGAGTTTCAGCATGTACATATAGCCAACGGTTACCTGACGTTCGAACTGCTCACCGGTACGGCCGTCAAACAGGGTAATCTGACCGGAAGAAGGCAAGCCGCCGAGCTGCAGCAGCTCTTTGATTTCACTCTCTTTCGCGCCATCAAACACCGGAGTGGCGATTGGCATACCTTTCTTCAGGTTCTCTGCCAGACGAAGAACTTCGTCATCGGAGAAGGTGTTCAGGTCAACTTTCTGACGCAGATCGCTACCCAGGTCATAGGCGCGCTGGATGAATTCGCGTAGTTTCGCGACTTCTTCCTGCTTCTTCAGCATGGCGTTGATCTTCTCGCCGATGCCTTTCGCTGCCATGCCCAGGTGGGTTTCCAGAATCTGACCGATGTTCATACGCGATGGTACGCCCAGCGGGTTCAGAACGATGTCAACCGGCGTGCCGTTTTCATCGTAAGGCATATCTTCGATCGGGTTGATCTTGGAGATAACACCTTTGTTACCGTGACGGCCTGCCATTTTGTCACCCGGCTGAATCTGACGCTTAACAGCCAGATAAACCTTAACGATTTTCAGCACGCCTGGTGCCAGATCATCGCCCTGGGTGATTTTACGACGCTTACCTTCGAGTTTTTTCTCAAACTCGTGCTTCAGTTCGTCGTACTGCTCTGCCAGCTGCTCCAGCTGGTTTTGCTTGGCTTCGTCAGTCAGACCCAGTTCCAGCCAGCGCTCGCGCGGCAGCTTGTCCAGTTTGTCTGCTTCAACGCCACCAGAAATCAGGACGTTCTGAATACGGCTGAACAGGCCCGCTTCCAGAATCTGCAGTTCTTCAGACAGGTCTTTTTTGGCCTGCTTCAGCTGCATCTCTTCAATTTCCAGCGCACGTTTGTCTTTTTCCACGCCATCGCGGGTAAAGACCTGAACGTCAATCACGGTGCCTGACACGCCATTCGGTACGCGCAGTGACGAATCTTTCACGTCAGAGGCTTTTTCACCGAAGATAGCGCGCAGCAGTTTCTCTTCTGGCGTCAGCTGGGTCTCACCTTTCGGCGTGACCTTACCCACCAGAATGTCACCACCGGTCACTTCAGCACCGATGTAGACAATGCCTGACTCATCCAGTTTAGAGAGAGCGGCTTCACCCACGTTCGGGATATCAGCGGTAATCTCTTCCGGCCCCAGTTTGGTGTCACGCGACACGCAAGCCAGTTCCTGAATATGGATAGTCGTAAAGCGATCTTCCTGAACCACACGCTCGGAGACCAGGATGGAGTCTTCGAAGTTGTAGCCGTTCCAAGGCATGAACGCTACGCGCATGTTCTGGCCCAGTGCCAGTTCACCCAGATCGGTGGACGGGCCATCTGCCAGCACGTCGCCGCGCTCAACCGGCTCACCCAGAGAAACACATGGCATCTGGTTGATGCAGGTGTTCTGGTTAGAACGGGTATATTTGGTCAGGTTATAAATGTCGATACCGGCTTCGCCAGCATGCATTTCGTCTTCGTTCACTTTGATAACGATACGTGATGCGTCGACGTACTGCACGGTACCGCCACGTTTCGCAACGGCGGTAACACCGGAGTCAACAGCAACAGCACGTTCCATACCGGTACCAACCAGCGGCTTGTCAGCACGCAGAGTCGGAACGGCCTGACGTTGCATGTTCGCACCCATCAGGGCGCGGTTGGCGTCATCGTGTTCCAGGAACGGGATCAGGGACGCACCGACAGAAACGATCTGTTGGGTCGAAACGTCCATGTAGTCAACCTGATCACGGCTGAACAGACTTGATTCGCCTTTGCTACGGCAGGTGACTAAGTCATCAACAAACGCGCCGTTATCATCAAGAGGGGCGTTCGCCTGAGCGATAACGTAGTTACCCTCTTCGATAGCAGAGAGGTAATGAATCTCGTCAGAAACCAGACCGTCGATAACACGGCGATAAGGTGTCTCAAGGAAACCGTACTCGTTCGTCTGTGCATAAACAGACAAGGAGTTGATCAGACCGATGTTCGGGCCTTCAGGGGTTTCGATTGGGCAGACACGACCGTAGTGCGTTGGGTGTACGTCACGCACTTCGAAGCCGGCACGCTCACGCGTCAAACCACCCGGGCCGAGAGCAGAGATACGACGTTTGTGCGTAATCTCTGACAGCGGGTTGTTCTGATCCATGAACTGAGAAAGCTGGCTTGAACCAAAGAACTCTTTCACCGCGGCCGAAATCGGCTTCGCGTTGATCATGTCCTGTGGCATCAGGGTATCCAGGTCGCCCAGTGACAGACGCTCTTTAACCGCACGCTCAACACGCACCAGACCCACACGGAACTGGTTCTCAGCCATTTCACCGACTGAACGAATACGACGGTTACCGAGGTGGTCGATATCGTCCACTTCGCCTTTACCGTTACGGATGTCGATCAGCTTCTTCATCACTTCGATGATGTCGTCTTTGCTCAGGATGCCTGAACCTTCGATTTCATCACGCAGTAATGAGCGGTTGAACTTCATACGACCAACAGCAGACAGATCGTAACGATCTTCAGAGAAGAACAGGTTCTCAAACAGGTTCTCTGCTGCTTCGCGTGTTGGCGGCTCACCAGGACGCATCATGCGGTAGATCTCAACCAGTGCGCTCAGGCGATCGCTGGTTGGGTCGACACGCAGGGTCTCGGAGATATAAGGACCGTGGTCCAGATCGTTGGTGAACAGCGTTTCGATGCGCTTGTGACCGGACTGGCTCAGTTTAGCCAGCAGATCCAGTGACAGTTCCATGTTCGCTGCAATGATCAGCTCACCGGTGCTCTCATCGATGTAGTCTTTAGCGACCACTTTGCCCGCGATATATTCAACCGGAACTTCGATGTGCTGAATGCCATCTTTTTCCAGCTGACGGATATGGCGCGCAGTGATACGGCGTGCTTTTTCGACGTAGACGGTGCCGTTCGCTTCGATATCGAAGGTAGCGGTTTCACCGCGCAGGCGCTCAGGCACCAGCTCCATCTGCAGCTTGTTGTCACGGATTTCAAACACCACTTTCTCGAAGAAGATATCGAGGATCTGAGGTGTAGTGAACTGCAACGCACGCAGGATGATAGTGGCCGGCAGCTTACGACGACGGTCAATACGGACAAACAGGTTATCTTTCGGGTCAAACTCAAAGTCGAGCCATGATCCGCGGTAAGGGATGATACGTGCGTTGTACAGCACTTTACCCGATGAGTGAGTTTTACCCTTATCGCTATCAAAGAACACGCCAGGACTACGGTGCAGCTGAGAAACGATAACGCGTTCGGTACCATTGATAACAAAGGTACCGTTGTCGGTCATGAGCGGAATTTCGCCCATGTAGACTTCTTGTTCTTTAATGTCTTTTACGGTGCCTTCTGGCGCTTCGCGCTCATAGACCACCAGACGCAGTTTCACGCGCAGCGGTGCCGAATAGGTCACGCCACGGATCTGACACTCTTTCACGTCAAAGACAGGTTCACCCAGGCGATAGCTCACATACTGCAACTCAGAGTTGCCGCTGTAGCTCGCAATAGGGAATACAGAACGGAATGCAGCTTCCAGTCCGTACTGACCTTCTGGATCTTGCTCGATAAACTTCTGGAACGAGTCGAGCTGGATGGAAAGGAGATAAGGTATGTCCAGTACTTGCGGACGTTTACCAAAATCCTTACGAATACGTTTTTTCTCGGTATAGGAGTAAACCATAGGGTTCCTCAGCTAGCTGACAAGTCGACCCACGCTGTCCGTCCTGACAGGACAGTTCATGCAACACGATTTTGTTTGATTCACTGGCTGCGCGGCAGCAGTGCAATACCTCTTTCTATCACGCTTAAATCATTTCATCGCTTTTGAGAAGGCAGGGAACCCGCACAGGAAAGCGGTATATTAAGTCGTCGATAGAGAAAGATATTGAAGAGTAACAATGGACAAACAGTGTGAAACCCCATTGAGACCCTGTAGCGCAAAAAGGCTGGTGACCAAAAAGTCACCAGCCATCAGTCTGAAACTACTCAGACTGCAACCCGAAGGTTGTCTTACTTAACTTCAACTTCAGCGCCAGCTTCTTTCAGAGCAGCTTCAAGTGCAGCTGCGTCGTCTTTGCTGATTGCTTCTTTGATCACGCCAGTTGCTTCAACCAGGTCTTTGGCTTCTTTCAGGCCCAGACCAGTTGCAGTACGTACGGCTTTGATTACTGCTACCTTGTTCGGGCCAACAGCTTTCAGGACTACGTCGAATTCAGTTTTTTCTTCAACAGCTTCAGCCGGGCCAGCAGCAACAGCTACAGCAGCAGCAGCAGAAACGCCGAATTTTTCTTCCATTGCAGAAACCAGCTCAACAACTTCCATTACGGACATCGCTGCAACAGCTTCCAGAATTTGGTCTTTAGTGATAGACATGACAATTGTTCCTAAGAATCAGAAAAAGTTTATACGTAAGCAAGTACGAAGAAAAGAATATGGCCTTAAGCCGCTTCTTTTGCATCGCGTACAGCAGCCAGAGTGCGGACCAGTTTGCCGGCAGCGGCTTCTTTCATGGTCGACATCAGACGTGCCAGTGCTTCTTCGTAGGTCGGCAGAGTTGCCAGACGGTCAATATTGGCCGCCGTGATCAGCTCACCTTCAAAGGCTGCAGCTTTGACCTCAAATTTTGCATTCGCTTTCGCGAAATCTTTGAACAGACGAGCAGCAGCGCCCGGGTGTTCCATAGAATATGCAATCAGGGTCGGACCAACAAACGTGTCTTTCAGGCACTCAAATTGAGTTCCTTCAACGACGCGGCGCAGCAGGGTGTTACGAACAACACGCATGTAAACGCCAGCTTCACGGCCTGCTTTACGCAGTTCGGTCATTTTATCAACGGTAACGCCACGGGAATCCGCAACAACCGCTGAAAGCGCACCTTTGGCTACTTCGCTGACTTCAGCAACAATCGCTTGTTTGTCTTGAAGATTTAATGCCATTAGCTTTTGCTCCTGGATTTGACCGGGAAAGGATTTCCCCGGAACTCACTTCACTTAACCACCCCGAAGGGTGGTAAGCGCTCGAACACGGTGAGCAGAATCCAGCTAAGAAAAAATTCTTTTGGTTCTGTCACCGTCTACGCAGGGTATTAAGCGGAATATCCGGAGATAAACAGCGCCTGCGGTCTTGGACGGAGGCCAGGATAAGGCCTGGCTCCAACCTAAATTCTGTGTGACACAGCAGAGTCAGAAGGAAAGGCGATAAACGCAACAGTCAGTTCCGACTCTCTGATGTCCTGTTCTGCTAATAACAGAACAACGGGCGTAAGATTCTAGGTGAATTTTTCGCCCGTTTCAAGCAGCAATTAGTTTGCTGTTGCGTTCAGACCAGCCTGGTCAACGGCAACGCCGGCGCCCATGGTGGTTGAAAGGCTGACTTTCTTGATGTACACGCCTTTCGCCTGAGATGGTTTTGCTTTTTTCAGCGCGACCAGCAGAGATTCCAGGTTTTCTTTCAGTTTGTCAGCGTCAAAGTCCACTTTACCGATGGTAGTGTGGATGATGCCGTTTTTGTCGTTACGATAACGAACCTGACCCGCTTTAGCATTCTTAACTGCTTCAGCAACGTTAGGGGTTACAGTACCGACTTTCGGGTTTGGCATCAGGCCGCGTGGGCCCAGAATCTGGCCTAACTGGCCAACAACGCGCATTGCATCCGGAGAAGCAATAACAACGTCAAAATTCATTTCGCCTTTCTTGATCTGATCAGCCAGGTCTTCCATACCTACCAGCTCAGCGCCTGCTGCTTTAGCAGCTTCAGCGTTTGCGCCCTGGGTGAAGACAGCAACACGTACTGAACGACCAGTACCGTGTGGCAGAACGGTCGCGCCGCGCACGTTCTGATCAGATTTACGTGCATCAATGCCGAGGTTGACAGCAACGTCAACGCTTTCAACGAACTTGGCAGTAGCCAGTTCTTTCAGCAGAGCAACAGCTTCAGCAATGTCATACTGCTTGGTCGCGTCAACTTTGTCGCGAATTACGGTCATGCGCTTGGTCAGCTTAGCCATTTCTTAGTCCTCTACTACCAGGCCCATGGAACGAGCAGTACCTTCGATTGAGCGAGTCATCGCTTCAACGTCAGAACCAGTCATGTCCGCAGCTTTGGTTTCTGCGATTTCACGTACCTGAGCACGAGTCACTTTACCGACTTTATCTTTGTTCGGCTTACCAGAACCAGACTTGATGCCCGCTGCTTTTTTCAGCAGTACGGCAGCCGGAGGCGTTTTGGTAATGAAGGTAAAAGAACGGTCGCTGTATACGGTGATAACAACAGGAGTCGGCAGACCTTTTTCCAGAGATTCGGTCTTAGCGTTGAACGCTTTACAGAATTCCATGATGTTAACGCCCTGCTGACCCAGTGCTGGACCAACCGGTGGACTTGGGTTCGCCATACCAGCTGCAACCTGCAGCTTGACGTAGGCTTGGACTTTCTTAGCCATGATATTTCCTCAATTGGGTTATAGCGCCTGTAAAGGCTCCCCGTGATAACGATTTACACGCTGTTGCCAGCGCATAAAAACAAAAGGCGCGAAATTGTAGTTAAATTTCGCGCCTGCTGCAACAGCTAATTTTTGAGCGGAAAGAGGTTAACCTTTCTCCACCTGACCAAAGTCCAGCTCAACCGGTGTTGCACGACCAAAGATAGATACGGAAACCGTCAGGCGGCTCTTCTCGTAATCCACATCTTCAACCACACCGTTAAAGTCAGCAAATGGACCGTCATTAACGCGAACCATTTCACCCGGCTCAAACAGCGTTTTCGGACGAGGCTTGTCGCCGACCTGCTGCAGACGGTTCATGATCGCATCAACTTCTTTATCGCTGATCGGTGCCGGACGGTCAGAGGTACCGCCGATGAAACCCATCACGCGCGGGACGCTGCGTACTAAGTGCCAGCTGGCGTCATTCATAACCATCTGAACCAGTACGTATCCCGGGAAAAACTTGCGCTCGCTCTTACGACGCTGACCACCACGGATTTCAACGACTTCTTCAGTCGGAACCATGACGTCGCCAAACAGCTCTTCCATGTTGTGCAATTTGATATGCTCGCGCAGCGATTGGGCTACGCGGCCTTCAAAACCGGAAAACGCCTGTACGACGTACCAGCGTTTCTTTGGAGCTTCAGACATCTCAGAACCTCAGGCCAGTGATAAACGATACCAGACGGACCAGAATACCATCCAGCCCCCACAAAATCAGTGACATCACGGCAGTAACCGCGGCAACGATTAACGTGGTGTGCAGCGTTTCCTGGCGGGTTGGCCAGATAACCTTACGCATTTCTGTTCTTGCTTCACGAGCAAAAGCCACGGTCGCTTTGCCTTTGGTCGTTAAAAGCGCAATGCCGCCAGCCGCTGCAATCAGTACAACTACGGCTAATGCACGCAGTGGCAGTGACACATCACGATAGAGGTAGTTACCTACAATCGCTGCAAGCAGCAGTAATACAACTACTACCCACTTTACCGCTTCCAGGCCACGCCCGCTCCCTTGAGCTTCGGTATTCGCACTCATAAACCAACCTGCCACAATAATTCAGAAACTATTCTGCCCCGCAGTGCGAGGCGTCCAAACCGAATGAGCTTTTGAGGCGTAACTCGGTATCCAACGCCGCATAACAGAGCCTGTCTCAGCAATGATTATGATTCAAAAAATCACTGATGAGCCAGGTTCTATGAAACAGCGTGCAAAAAGGGCATCAAATGATGCCCTTTCCGTGTGCATTGCGTCAAACGTTATCGGTAATTATGCGATAACTTTAGCAACAACACCCGCGCCAACGGTACGGCCACCTTCGCGGATTGCGAAGCGCAGACCTTCGTCCATTGCGATTGGGTGGATCAGGGTAACAACCATTTTGATGTTGTCGCCTGGCATGACCATCTCAACGCCTTCTGGCAGCTCTACTGAGCCGGTTACGTCAGTTGTACGGAAGTAGAACTGTGGACGATAGCCTTTGAAGAACGGAGTATGGCGACCACCTTCGTCTTTAGACAGAACGTAAACTTCTGACTCGAACTGGGTGTGTGGCTTGATTGAGCCTGGCTTAGCCAGAACCTGGCCACGCTGGATGTCTTCACGCTTGATACCGCGCAGCAGAACACCACAGTTTTCGCCTGCCTGACCCTGGTCCAGCAGCTTACGGAACATCTCAACACCGGTACAGGTTGATTTCGCAGTATCTTTGATACCCACGATTTCAACTTCGTCGCCGACTTTAACGATGCCGCGCTCAACACGACCGGTAACAACAGTACCACGGCCAGAGATTGAGAATACGTCTTCGATTGGCAGCAGGAACGGCATGTCAATCGCACGGACTGGATCCGGGATGTAGTTGTCCAGGTGTTCAGCCAGTTCGATGATTTTCGCTTCCCACTCAGGAACGCCTTCCAGCGCTTTCAGAGCAGAACCACGAACGATTGGGGTGTCGTCGCCTGGGAAGTCGTACTGTGACAGCAGGTCACGTACTTCCATCTCTACCAGCTCCAGCAGCTCTTCATCATCAACCATGTCACACTTGTTCAGGAACACGATGATGTAAGGAACGCCAACCTGACGACCCAGCAGGATGTGCTCACGGGTTTGTGGCATTGGGCCATCAGTCGCAGCAACAACCAGGATCGCGCCGTCCATCTGCGCAGCACCGGTGATCATGTTTTTCACATAGTCGGCGTGGCCTGGGCAGTCAACGTGAGCGTAGTGACGTGCAGCAGTCTCATACTCAACGTGAGCGGTGTTGATGGTGATACCGCGGGCTTTTTCTTCAGGTGTGCTGTCGATCTGATCGAATGCACGAGCCTGGCCGCCGTTGGTTTTAGCCAGTACGGTAGTGATAGCTGCAGTCAGGGTGGTTTTACCGTGGTCAACGTGACCGATGGTGCCCACGTTTACGTGCAGTTTGTTACGTTGAAATTGCTCTTTAGCCATCGCTAGTCCCTCTAAGACACGGATATATCAATGATATCATCACATTAACCAGGCATTGCCTGACTGCAAGGAAGTTACAGAGAAAATCAGGAGGGAGATTAAAGGAAGTGGTGCTGATACCCAGAGTCGAACTGGGGACCTCACCCTTACCAAGGGTGCGCTCTACCAACTGAGCCATATCAGCACATCTGGAGCGGGCAGCGGGAATCGAACCCGCATCATCAGCTTGGAAGGCTGAGGTAATAGCCATTATACGATGCCCGCATCCTGGAACTCGGCTACCTGTTCTTTCTGTAGCTTGCAGATAACAGTGAATGTTTCTCTGCTATCTACTGTCTGCCAGCGAAGCTGACCGACGTTGACTTCGCTAACGCTCAGTCTGAATTCAGGGTGATAAGTGACTCACCTGACAGATAAACAGGTTGTTTACCTGTACTCAACCGTGAGGCTGAGATGGTGGTGGGAGAAGGATTCGAACCTTCGAAGTCTGTGACGGCAGATTTACAGTCTGCTCCCTTTGGCCGCTCGGGAATCCCACCTACTTGATGGTGCCGGCTACCGGAATCGAACTGGTGACCTACTGATTACAAGTCAGTTGCTCTACCAACTGAGCTAAGCCGGCATCAAGTGGAGCGCATTCTAGGAAGGTCGGGCCTTCGATGCAACTAAAAAATCACTAATTTTGTTCTATCGCTTACTATTTGTGCAAATCATCGCATTCTGGCGTTTTTGTGCAGAATATTTGTGCGATCTGGTCCTGTTTTTACACCGCCCACCCTGCCTCGCTATCGTCCCCTGCTGCTCTGGCATGCTCTTTTTAAGGTAAAATAGTCCGCCCATCGCCTTTTTATTTTGCGCAGCCTGTTCTGAGTGATGCTTTTTTAACCCTTATCGGCGTTATTTTTCGTGCACTTAAGATATCTGCAGAACAGGGAGACGTTTTTGTCCTGCATATCTCTCTCGCTGGTACGACGATAACGGTAAAAAACGCTTCCAGTGTCTCGCAGCTCTTTATTCATAAGTTGGGAAACACACGCTGCATATTGAATGTATGCGCTTTTAGCCTCTCTCTACGCCGTTACAGCTCTATTGGGTCATAAAGGCGTGTGAATACTATTTAAGGCAGATAAAAGCCGCACATAAGCTTTGATGGCCCGTGTAGCACTATACGTAGTGATACAGCTGTGAGAATTAGCGTTATTATGATGTTTTGTGGGTATGCCGACGAAAGCGTGATCACGTTTATCTTTTTACTTCTGTTAAAAGCCATACTGGTGATACCCTCCAGCCCATTGTTCTCACTGATAAACCAGCGATTCGTGATTTATTTCACCTGTGCTCTCCTGCTTATCGGATGACACGCGGTTGATAGCAATGAATTTGCGGTCAGATGCATGCTTATGGATAAAACGACCCCCCTGACAACGCCTTATTTAGAGTTCACTCGTGAGCAGTGGGCTGCATTACGTGATTCCGTTCCTATGACACTGTCAGAGGAAGAGATCGCGCAGCTGGAGGGCATCAACGAGGATCTCTCGCTGGAGGAGGTAGCAGAAATTTATCTGCCACTTTCGCGCCTGCTTAATTTCTATATCAGCTCTAATGTTCGTCGGCAGGCTGTACTGGAGCAATTTCTGGGTACCAATGGCCAGAAAATCCCCTATATCATCAGTATTGCGGGCAGCGTAGCCGTAGGTAAAAGCACAACTGCGCGTGTATTACAGGCGTTGCTCAGCCGCTGGCCTGAACATCGTAAAGTAGAATTGATCACGACGGATGGCTTTCTTCATCCCAATGCCGTGCTGAAAGAGCGCGGATTAATGAAGAAAAAAGGGTTTCCGCAATCTTATGATATGCACCGGCTGGTCAATTTCGTCTCCGATTTGAAATCAGGCGCCAGTCAGGTCACAGCACCGGTCTATTCGCATCTGATTTATGATGTCATCCCTGATGGCGATAAAGTGGTTCAGCAGCCTGATATCCTTATTCTGGAAGGTCTGAATGTATTGCAGAGTGGCATGGACTATCCCCATGACCCACATCATGTCTTTGTTTCAGACTTCGTTGATTTTTCTATCTATGTCGACGCTGAGGAAGAGCTGCTGCAAAGCTGGTATATCAATCGATTCCTCAAATTCCGCCAGGGTGCATTTACCGACCCGGACTCTTACTTCCACCATTATGCCCAGCTCTCAGAAGCGGAAGCAGTAGAGATAGCGGGCAATTTATGGAAAGAGATTAACTGGCTAAACCTGCGGGAAAATATCCTGCCAACGCGCGAACGGGCCAGCCTGATCATGACTAAAAGTGGCAATCATGCGGTCGACAGGGTTCGCCTGCGTAAATAACCGCTCCAGTAAAAAAGCCTGCATTAGTGCAGGCTTTTTTGATCAGAGAGGACGTAGAGATATTTCTCCGCCCACCCAGGCTTTTATTTCGCCATCCTGCTCAAGTAACAGGCCACCCTGACTGTCAATGCCCCGCGCAATACCATGCACTTCACGTTCAGCAATGAGCAATTTAACAGGCCGGTGAATAAAGTTATCCAGCACCATCCAGCGTGTAACAAAGGGCGTTAACCCTTCCTGCTCAAACAACGGCAGGGCTTCGCGCAGATTATTTATCAGATGGGCGGCCAGCTCATTGCGGTTAACGGATACACCGGCTTCCTGCAGGTTAATCCAGCCCTGATTAATCTGCGATGCATCGGCTGTACGCATAGCAAGGTTAATCCCGGCCCCCATGACGATATGCGCGGCATCACCCGTTTTACCGGTCAGTTCGACCAGAATACCTGCCAGTTTGCGATCGTTAAGGTAAATATCATTGGGCCATTTGACGCGAACATCATCAGCCCCTAATGAACGTAATGTCTCAGCAATGATAATACCAATCACAAGACTAAGACCCATCGCCGCAGCGGGTCCCTGCTCCAGACGCCAGTACATAGACATGTAGAGATTAGCGCCAAAGGGAGAGAACCATTGACGCCCACGACGGCCACGACCAGCCTGCTGATACTCAGCGATACAGGCAGCACCCGACTCCATCTCATGCATGCGCTCCAGCAGATACTGATTTGTGGAGTCAATCACCGGGATAACAGAGATATTGCCCTGCTTAACCTGAGCGACAATTGCCTGCTCATCCAACAGCTGCATCGGGGCAGAGAGACTGTAGCCCTTCCCTGTCACGGTATAAACGTCAAGTCCCCAGCTTTTTAAGGTCTGGATATGCTTGTTAATGGCTGCGCGACTCATGCCCAGTGTTTCACCCAGCTGTTCGCCAGAATGAAACTCACCGTCAGATAAAATATCGACCAGCTTTAGCGGGATACTGTTGTCTTTCATGCGATTACCCCGACAGCATTGCACTCGCCCTGTGCCTGAATAAACCGCACCTCAGGCTCCAGCCAGACATCAAACTTTTCACCCACCTTCGCACGCACGGTTTTTGCCAGCGCAACGATATCGTCAGGTGTGGCATTATCAGCATTAATCAGCACCAGAGCCTGTTGCTGATGAACGGCGGCACCGCCGATACGATAACCTTTCAACTGACACTGATCGATAAGCCATCCGGCTGCCAGCTTGGTTTCACCATTCGGCATCAGATAGTGTGGCATAGCTGGAAAATGCGCCAGCAAGGCGCTGCACTGCGCCTCGGTAACGACCGGATTTTTGAAGAAGCTGCCTACATTCCCGGTCACTTTTGGATCCGGTAATTTGCTCTGCCGCATCTGGCACACCGCGTGATAAACATCCCAGGCGCTAGCCGTTACCGGATTCAGAGTCTTCAGATCACCGTAGGTCAATACGGGCTGCCATTGTTTAGGCAGGATTATCCCGACCGCGACGATGACATAACCTCTCTGATAGCGATGCTTGAAAATGCTGTCACGATAGCCAAATTCACAGGCTTCACGATCGAGACGCTCTGTCTCACCACTGTCCAGGTTAAGCACATCCACATATTCGCAGACATCTTTTAATTCCACACCATAGGCACCAATGTTCTGAATCGGTGCAGAACCCGTCATTCCAGGGATTAATGCCAGATTCTCCAGGCCAGTGATCCCTTTTTCCAGTGTGCTCTTAACCAGCTGATGCCAGTTCTCACCTGCTCCGACATGCAACTTCCAGTACTCATACTCATCCTGAATGTTGATGCCTTTAATGCGGTTAAGTACCACAGTACCAGCGAAATCATCCAGAAAGAGGACATTGCTGCCTTCACCAAGCACCATGAAAGGGGTTTGATCACGCTGGCTGGCCTGCCATGCAGCCAGAATGGCAGCTGGCGTCTCAGCAACGATGCGTTTCTGTGTATGTACTTCAAGCCCAAGCGTATTGTCGGCTTTTAAGGAAGGATGCTGGCTGGACATTTGACGACCTTTACTGAGTTATCTGGGCGTAGTTTACCGTATCAGGGAGGGGTTCTCAGGCTGTTTTCGGGGATTATGATGAGGTTTTTCACGATCTGCAGACGTAAAAAAGCCCCGCACTCTCGTGCGGGGCTTCTTCACTTATATAATGCCTGGCAGTTCCCTACTCTCGCATGGGGAGACCCCACACTACCATCGGCGCTACGGCGTTTCACTTCTGAGTTCGGCATGGGGTCAGGTGGGACCACCGCGCTAAAGCCGCCAGGCAGATTCTGTTCTCCGCGCCGCCCCTTAAGGCCGCGCAGATATATCCGGTACAGGCTGAAAATCGTGTCTCTCAAAAACGCCTCTGGCGTTGTAAGGTTAAGCCTCACGGGTCATTAGTACCGGTTAGCTCAACGCATCGCTGCGCTTACACACCCGGCCTATCAACGTCGTAGTCTTCAACGTCCCTTCAGGACTCTCAAGGAGTCAGGGAGAACTCATCTCGGGGCAAGTTTCGTGCTTAGATGCTTTCAGCACTTATCTTTTCCGCACTTAGCTACCGGGCAATGCCATTGGCATGACAACCCGAACACCAGTGGTGCGTTCACTCCGGTCCTCTCGTACTAGGAGCAACCCCCCTCAATTCTCCAGCGCCCACGGCAGATAGGGACCGAACTGTCTCACGACGTTCTAAACCCAGCTCGCGTACCACTTTAAACGGCGAACAGCCGTACCCTTGGGACCTACTTCAGCCCCAGGATGTGATGAGCCGACATCGAGGTGCCAAACACCGCCGTCGATATGAACTCTTGGGCGGTATCAGCCTGTTATCCCCGGAGTACCTTTTATCCGTTGAGCGATGGCCCTTCCATTCAGAACCACCGGATCACTATGACCTGCTTTCGCACCTGCTCGAGCCGTCACTCTCGCAGTCAAGCCAGCTTATGCCATTGCACTAACCTCACGATGTCCGACCGTGATTAGCTGACCTTCGTGCTCCTCCGTTACTCTTTAGGAGGAGACCGCCCCAGTCAAACTACCCACCAGACACTGTCCGCAGCCCGGATCACGGGCCTACGTTAGAACATCAAACATTAAAGGGTGGTATTTCAAGGTTGGCTCCACGCGAACTGGCGTCCGCGCTTCAAAGCCTCCCACCTATCCTACACATCAAGGCTCAATGTTCAGTGTCAAGCTGTAGTAAAGGTTCACGGGGTCTTTCCGTCTTGCCGCGGGTACACTGCATCTTCACAGCGAGTTCAATTTCACTGAGTCTCGGGTGGAGACAGCCTGGCCATCATTACGCCATTCGTGCAGGTCGGAACTTACCCGACAAGGAATTTCGCTACCTTAGGACCGTTATAGTTACGGCCGCCGTTTACCGGGGCTTCGATCAAGAGCTTCTCCTTGCGGATAACCCCATCAATTAACCTTCCGGCACCGGGCAGGCGTCACACCGTATACGTCCACTTTCGTGTTTGCACAGTGCTGTGTTTTTAATAAACAGTTGCAGCCAGCTGGTATCTTCGACTGGCTTCGGCTCGGGGAGCAAGTCCCTCCACCTACGCGCCAGCGTGCCTTCTCCCGAAGTTACGGCACCATTTTGCCTAGTTCCTTCACCCGAGTTCTCTCAAGCGCCTTGGTATTCTCTACCTGACCACCTGTGTCGGTTTGGGGTACGATTCTGTGTTACCTGATGCTTAGAGGCTTTTCCTGGAAGCTGGGCATTTATCACTTCAGCACCGTAGTGCCTCGTCGTCACGCCTCAGCGTTAATAAGGGACCGGATTTACCTGGACCCTCCGCCTACACGCTTAAACCGGGACAACCGTCGCCCGGCTGATATAGCCTTCTCCGTCCCCCCTTCGCAGTAACACCGAGTACAGGAATATTAACCTGTTTCCCATCGACTACGCCTTTCGGCCTCGCCTTAGGGGTCGACTCACCCTGCTCCGATTAACGTTGAACAGGAACCCTTGGTCTTCCGGCGAGCGGGCTTTTCACCCGCTTTATCGTTACTTATGTCAGCATTCGCACTTCTGATACCTCCAGCATGCCTCACAGCACACCTTCGACGGCTTACAGAACGCTCCCCTACCCAACAACACATAGTGTCGCTGCCGCAGCTTCGGTGCATGGTTTAGCCCCGTTACATCTTCCGCGCAGGCCGACTCGACCAGTGAGCTATTACGCTTTCTTTAAATGATGGCTGCTTCTAAGCCAACATCCTGGCTGTCTGTGCCTTCCCACATCGTTTCCCACTTAACCATGACTTTGGGACCTTAGCTGGCGGTCTGGGTTGTTTCCCTCTTCACGACGGACGTTAGCACCCGCCGTGTGTCTCCCGTGATAACATTCCTCGGTATTCGCAGTTTGCATCGGGTTGGTAAGCCGGGATGGCCCCCTAGCCGAAACAGTGCTCTACCCCCGAGGATGAGTTCACGAGGCGCTACCTAAATAGCTTTCGGGGAGAACCAGCTATCTCCCGGTTTGATTGGCCTTTCACCCCCAGCCACAGGTCATCCGCTAATTTTTCAACATTAGTCGGTTCGGTCCTCCAGTTAGTGTTACCCAACCTTCAACCTGCCCATGGCTAGATCACCGGGTTTCGGGTCTATACCCTGCAACTTAACGCCCAGTTAAGACTCGGTTTCCCTGCGGCTCCCCTATACGGTTAACCTTGCTACAGAATATAAGTCGCTGACCCATTATACAAAAGGTACGCAGTCACCCCCATAAAGAGGGCTCCCACTGCTTGTACGTACACGGTTTCAGGTTCTGTTTCACTCCCCTCGCCGGGGTTCTTTTCGCCTTTCCCTCACGGTACTGGTTCACTATCGGTCAGTCAGGAGTATTTAGCCTTGGAGGATGGTCCCCCCATATTCAGACAGGATACCACGTGTCCCGCCTTACTCATCGAGCTCACAGCATATGTGCTTTTGTGTACGGGAGTATCACCCTGTACCCTGCGACTTTCCAGACGCTTCCACTAACACACATGCTGATTCAGGCTCTGGGCTGCTCCCCGTTCGCTCGCCGCTACTGGGGGAATCTCGGTTGATTTCTTTTCCTCGGGGTACTTAGATGTTTCAGTTCCCCCGGTTCGCCTTGCAGCACTATGTATTCATGCTGCAATGATGCACAGAGTGCACCGGGTTTCCCCATTCGGACATCGACGGCTGTAGCGGTTCATATCACCTTACCGTCGCTTTACGCAGATTAGCACGTCCTTCATCGCCTCTGACTGCCTGGGCATCCACCGTGTACGCTTAGTCGCTTAACCTCACAACCCACAGGCGTTTTACAACGCTGCGAGCTGCAAGCATTTGAGAGACTCGAACATGTCGCATTTTTCATTCTTATTACGGAGAATGAAAACGACACGTCGTTTCAATTTTCAGCTTGTTCCGGATTGTTAAAGAGCATAATACTTCGCAGCACACCGTTGCCGGTACGCTCTGAAGTATTCAGAAAAAACAGATAAACGGTATGGTGGAGCTAAGCGGGATCGAACCGCTGACCTCCTGCGTGCAAGGCAGGCGCTCTCCCAGCTGAGCTATAGCCCCATACAGTTACTGCAGAGACCACTACTACCACTCAACCGAGTACACTTCGTGAGAAATGCAATTCGTGCTCAGGCAGGGCATGTTTCCGCGAAGCATAGTCAACTATGCGAGCCGGAGACATAACGCAGCGTGAGTGCGAATTTGGTAGGCCTGAGTGGACTTGAACCACCGACCTCACCCTTATCAGGGGTGCGCTCTAACCACCTGAGCTACAAGCCTGTAGAGGTTTTTTCTGCTCGTTACTTTTTATCAGACAATCTGTTGTGGACACTGCGCGGGAAGGTATCTTCAGGTAAGGAGGTGATCCAACCGCAGGTTCCCCTACGGTTACCTTGTTACGACTTCACCCCAGTCATGAATCACAAAGTGGTAAGCGCCCTCCCGAAGGTTAAGCTACCTACTTCTTTTGCAACCCACTCCCATGGTGTGACGGGCGGTGTGTACAAGGCCCGGGAACGTATTCACCGTGGCATTCTGATCCACGATTACTAGCGATTCCGACTTCACGGAGTCGAGTTGCAGACTCCGATCCGGACTACGACGCACTTTGTGAGGTCCGCTTGCTCTCGCGAGGTCGCTTCTCTTTGTATGCGCCATTGTAGCACGTGTGTAGCCCTACTCGTAAGGGCCATGATGACTTGACGTCATCCCCACCTTCCTCCGGTTTATCACCGGCAGTCTCCTTTGAGTTCCCGCCATCACGCGCTGGCAACAAAGGATAAGGGTTGCGCTCGTTGCGGGACTTAACCCAACATTTCACAACACGAGCTGACGACAGCCATGCAGCACCTGTCTCAGAGTTCCCGAAGGCACCAAAGCATCTCTGCTAAGTTCTCTGGATGTCAAGAGTAGGTAAGGTTCTTCGCGTTGCATCGAATTAAACCACATGCTCCACCGCTTGTGCGGGCCCCCGTCAATTCATTTGAGTTTTAACCTTGCGGCCGTACTCCCCAGGCGGTCGACTTAACGCGTTAGCTCCGGAAGCCACTCCTCAAGGGAACAACCTCCAAGTCGACATCGTTTACGGCGTGGACTACCAGGGTATCTAATCCTGTTTGCTCCCCACGCTTTCGCACCTGAGCGTCAGTCTTTGTCCAGGGGGCCGCCTTCGCCACCGGTATTCCTCCAGATCTCTACGCATTTCACCGCTACACCTGGAATTCTACCCCCCTCTACAAGACTCAAGCCTGCCAGTTTCAAATGCAGTTCCCAGGTTAAGCCCGGGGATTTCACATCTGACTTAACAGACCGCCTGCGTGCGCTTTACGCCCAGTAATTCCGATTAACGCTTGCACCCTCCGTATTACCGCGGCTGCTGGCACGGAGTTAGCCGGTGCTTCTTCTGCGGGTAACGTCAATCGATGCGGTTATTAACCACATCGCCTTCCTCCCCGCTGAAAGTACTTTACAACCCGAAGGCCTTCTTCATACACGCGGCATGGCTGCATCAGGCTTGCGCCCATTGTGCAATATTCCCCACTGCTGCCTCCCGTAGGAGTCTGGACCGTGTCTCAGTTCCAGTGTGGCTGGTCATCCTCTCAGACCAGCTAGGGATCGTCGCCTAGGTGGGCCATTACCCCGCCTACTAGCTAATCCCATCTGGGTTCATCCGATAGTGAGAGGCCCGAAGGTCCCCCTCTTTGGTCTTGCGACGTTATGCGGTATTAGCCACCGTTTCCAGTGGTTATCCCCCTCTATCGGGCAGATCCCCAGACATTACTCACCCGTCCGCCACTCGTCACCCAAGAGCAAGCTCTCTGTGCTACCGTCCGACTTGCATGTGTTAGGCCTGCCGCCAGCGTTCAATCTGAGCCATGATCAAACTCTTCAATTTAAGTTTGATTTGCTTAAACAAGTTAAGCGGTGCTCATCTGTAAAACGTCATAATGAATTTCATTATGTGTTCACTCGTGAGGCTTGATATTTTTTTACGTCCGGAGACGCTGATATCAATCCTGCGAGTGCCCACACAGATTGTCTGATAAATTGTTAAAGAGCAGTGCGAACAGTGCGTTAGCGTCCTGTCGCGAGGTGGCGTATATTACGCTTTCCTCCTGCAGAGTCAACCTCTTTCTCAGAAGTTTTTCTCCGGCGGCGCAGTCTCCTGTGCCTGCTGACCCGTTTTCCGTTTCCGGTTTGCCGTGTCAGTGGAGGCGCATTATAGGGAAGTTCGCGCGGACTGACAAGTGTTTATTGCGAAAAGATTACTGTTCGCAGTAATTTTCATCAAATCGCGCTATTTCGCTACGATTTGCCTGGTAACTGTGCAAAATCATTAGCAAAAGTGCGTACCTGCTGCCAGTCCGTGTACTCCACTTCTTTTGTGGAATCGGTCTCACCGCCAGTCATACGCATAATCAACTGAATCATGACGCGATCAAACCAGCGATAGCGCGGATAATAGAGCGCGCCCGCAAACACGGCACAGCAATCAGGTTGCCACGGCGAGCTGGCAAGGAACTTCTGCGTATAAGCATTCGTTTCAGGAGAACGCTTCTCAGGTTTGCGCGCCGTGAGGTTTACCGAAAAGAAACCACTGGTACGCTGCTGCAATGCAGGGAGATGAAGCTTTACGAACTTATCGACGACCGGCTGGAAATGACCGTAGCGAATAGAGGCGCCAATCAGCACGCGATCATACTGCGCCCAGTCAGGCAGAGCGGCATCCTGAATATCCAGCACATCGCATGGCTGGTGCTGACGGATCATCTCGGCTATAGAAGAGGCAATCTTCTTTGTTTGTCCGTCGCGGGTGGAATAGAGAATCAGCGCTTTCATATCAGCATCCTTATTAATTATTCACGCCAGAAAGTAGGCGTGAACAGCACCAGCAAGGTAAATACCTCGAGACGCCCGAACAACATGGTGGAGATAAGAATCCATTTCGCCACGTCATTCATTGAAGCGAAGTTATCGGCCACAACCCCTAAACCGGGCCCGAGGTTATTCAGCGTCGCGGCAACGGCAGCAAATGCCGAGAAGTCATCGACACCGGTGGCAATGATCGCCAGCATGCTGACCAGGAACACCAGCGCATAAGCCGAGAAGAATCCCCATACGGCCTCAAGGATACGCTCAGGCAACGCCCGATTCCCCAGCTTAATGGTGTAGACCGCATTCGGGTGAACCAGACGCTTAAGCTCACGGTTACCCTGCTTGCATAATAGCAGGATGCGGATAACCTTCAGGCCACCGCCGGTTGAACCGGCACAGCCGCCGATAAAGGCGGAGCACAACAGCAGCACCGGCAGGAACAAGGGCCAGCGTGAGATGCTGTCGGTCGTGAATCCTGCCGTGGTGGCCATGGAAACGACCTGGAAAAAGGCCTGGTTTAGCGTTTGCCAGCCACTGTCGTAAACATTGTGGAACCAGAGCACCAGCGTGCAGATCAACACCAGCGTCAGCTGAACGCCTATAAACATGCGGAATTCAGGATCGCGCCAGTACACGCGCAGATTGCGCCCGCTTAACATGGCAAAGTGAAGGCCGTAGTTACAGCCTGAGATCAGCAAAAACACCGCCACGATAGTATTGATAGTGCCGCTGTGAAAATAGCCGATGCTGGCATCATGGGTTGAGAAGCCGCCAATCGCGATGGTCGAGAAGCTGTGACCAATAGCATCAAAGGCCGGCATGCCTGCCAGCCACAATGCCAGCGCACAGGCCACCGTCAGCAGAACATAGATCAGCCAGAGTGTTTTCGCTGTTTCGGCAATACGCGGCCGCATTTTATTATCTTTCAGCGGCCCCGGCATTTCAGCGCGATAGAGCTGCATACCTCCGACGCCCAGAATCGGCAATATCGCCACCGCTAACACGATGATTCCCATACCGCCCAGCCACTGCAGCATCTGTCGATAGAAGAGAATGGCTTTAGGCAGCGAGTCCAGCCCCACCAGCGTAGTGGCCCCGGTCGTTGTCAGGCCAGAGAAAGATTCAAAGAACGCATCCGTCACGGAAAGATGGGGCTGTTCGGCAAAGATAAAGGGCATGGCCCCTACGCTGCCCAGCACCGTCCAGAACAGCACGACAATCAGAAACCCTTCCCGCGGTTTGAGTTCGGTTTTCTTTTTGCGATTCGGCCACCACAGCAGCGAGCCGATCACCAGCGCCATCATAAAGGTCTGGCTAAACGCCCGCCCCGCGCCATCGCGATAAATCAATGCGACCAGGCCGGGCAAAATCATCGTCACTGAAAAGAGGATCACCAGCAGACCGACTATGCGGGTAATGGCGCGAAAGTGCATTCAGCCGTTCCTTTAAATAATAGAGATGAACATCAGGGTGTGAGCGGGATCAGCGATAATGCACCCCGACTAAAGTCTGACAGATTTTTTTTAAAACCGTCGATTTGTCCGTAAGGTACAGCCAGCGTCAGCGCAATGCGATCCTGAAACTGACTGTCGGTCACCTTACCGTCAAAACGCTGTACCAGCCGTTCAACATCACTGAGCTGTGGATAGTCACATTGCAGAGTGAACAGCTTCATCGGCACTTTGCGCTGTCGTGGCAGCAGCTTAAGCCCCTGCTGAACGCCACCACCATAGGCTTTCACTAAGCCGCCGGTTCCCAGCATGATGCCGCCGTAGTAACGCACCACCACGGCAGTAATCTCGCCAATATCCGCGCCCATCAGCTGCGCCAGCATCGGTTTCCCTGCTGTACCCGAAGGTTCACCATCATCAGAGAAGCCGAGCTGTTGAGAATCATTCGGCGCGCCCGCGACCCATGCCCAGCAGTGATGCCGGGCAGCCGGATGCTCGTTTTTGACCTGCTGGACAAAGGCGCGCGCCGCCTCTGCCCCCTCGGTGTGCGCCAGCAGCGTAATGAAGCGACTCTTTTTGATCGTCTCCTCACTGCTGCTCACGGGCACCGCGGGAATATCAAAGGCTTCCATCAGGCCAGATGCAGATCGCGGGTCATGTTCTCAACGCGATGCGCATGGATCACCACGTTATCCTCGATACGAATTCCGCCATAAGGCCGAAGTGCATCGATAGCCTGCCAGTTAAAGTGCTGACTGAAACGGCCTGCACGCAGTGGTGCCAGTAATGAGTCAATAATATAGAAGCCTGGCTCGATGGTTAATACCATGCCCGGTTGCAGCACGCGGGTGCAGCGAAGATAAGGATATTGCGCAGGCGCGGCCAGATGCGTGCCCTGATCATCCTGCATAAAACCCGCTACGTCATGCACCTGCAGACCCAGTGGGTGCCCCAGCCCATGTGGCATAAACGGCCCGGTCAGATCTTCAGCCACCAGCGCTTCTTCGCTGATGCCCTGCACCAGCTCAAACTTCAGCAACATCTTCGCAATACGCTGATGCATCTGAAGATGATAATCGGTGTAGCGCACGCCCGCTTTCAGCGTGGCGATCAGCGCCAGCTCTTCCGCGTTCATCGCCTCAACCATTCTGGCATAGAGCGAACTGCTCTGCGCCGCATAGCTGCGGGTCAGGTCGGCGGCGTAGCCAAGATACTCAGCGCCCGCATCAATCAAAAAGCTGTGGCGTTTCGCCGGCGGCTGATGATCCAGCCGGGTGTAGTGCAGCACCGCAGCGTGTTCATTCAGCGCAATGATATTGCCGTACGGCACATCGGTATCGCGATGACCGGTCGCGGTCAGATACGCCTGGTTGATATCGAACTCGCTTAAGCCCGCCGAGAACGCCTCTTTCGCTGCGCGATGACCCGCCACTGCCAGCTTCTGCGCCTGGCGCAGACAGGCGAGTTCATAATCTGTTTTGATACTGCGATGGAAATGCAGGAAGTCGATCACCGCTTTAGGATTGATATTGCCGGAGGCGATACCAAGCTGTGCCGCCCGTGCGTTGATCGGGCCGATATAAGCGACATTATCACGCTGTGCAGGCAGCAACTGCGCAATCTCATCCGCATTTTTCAGGCCGATAACCTCGACATCTTCAGTCCAGAAGCTATCCGGCAGAGGTTCAACGTTATGCCAGTAATCCACCGGAGAGTAGAACCACAGTTTCGGTTTGTTCACGCCATCAATCCATAGCCAGCAGTTGGGAACCTGTGTCACCGGCACCCAGGCCTTGAACTGCGGATTCACCTTAAACGGATAGGTGTGGTCATCCAGAAACACCGTCAACAACTCACCGGAATGGATCAACATCGCATCCAGTTTATTGCGTGCCAGCACCTGCTGCGCCCGTTGTTGCAACGTGGCGATGTGCGCGTGATACAAGGTCTTCAGTGAATCCATTGACGTCTCTCCAGTGTCGCGAAATGGCCGCAAGTTTAGCATACCCCTTGCGCAGTTGCTGATGTCGACACGGCTGTGATCTTGTTAGCAAATAAGCAAAGAGCAGTTTGCAAATAATTAACATCCCTCCCACACTCACGATCATCTGGTATGACCAGATCACCTTTCGCGGTTTCAGGAGACGCACATGCTCTACCAAGGCGCTAACCTTACACTTCACTGGCTGGACGATGGTATCGCCGAGCTGGTTTTTGACGCTGCAGGCTCAGTCAACAAGCTTGATACGCAAACTGTCGCCAGTCTGGGCGAGGCAATTGCAGTGCTGGAGCAGCAGCCAGATCTTCGCGGCCTGCTGTTGAGCTCCGCTAAACCTGCTTTTATTGTGGGTGCGGATATCACCGAGTTCCTTTCACTGTTTAATGCACCCACCGAAAAGCTGAGCCAGTGGCTGAGCTATGCCAACAGCATCTTCAATCGTCTGGAAGATTTACCCGTGCCGACCCTGGCCGCCATTGACGGCTATGCGCTGGGCGGCGGATGTGAGTGCGTGCTGGCAACCGATCTGCGTATTGCGACTGCGGACGCCCGCATTGGCCTGCCGGAAACCAAACTTGGCATCATGCCTGGCTTTGGTGGCAGTGTGCGGCTGCCACGCCTGCTGGGTGCCGACAGTGCACTGGAAATTATTGCGGCGGGCAAAGATGTTGATGGCAATGCCGCCCTGAAACTCGGTCTGGTCGATGCCGTGGTCGCTCGCGAAAAACTGCGCGAGGCGGGGATCACCATGCTCAAAGCCGCCGCCACTGATGGCAGCTGGCGCGCGCGCCGGGCACCGAAACTGGCTCCGCTGAAACTCAGCCCGATTGAAGCAGCCATGAGCTTTTCTATTGCGAAAGCGATGGTGCTGCAGACTGCAGGTAAACACTATCCCGCCCCGCTGATGGCAGTGAAAACCATTGAAGCGGCGGCCAGCCTTGGCCGTGACGATGCATTGAAACTTGAAACCGCGGCGTTTGTGCCGCTGGCGCAGTCTGATGAAGCTCGCGCTCTGGTCGGCATCTTCCTTAACGACCAGTACGTCAAAGGCCTGGCGAAAAAGCGTGGCAGCGAAAGCGGCGCCCCCGCTCAGGCGGCAGTACTGGGCGCAGGCATTATGGGTGGCGGCATCAGCTACCAGTCTGCGTGGAAAGGCGTGCCGGTCAGAATGAAAGATATCAACCCACAGGCGCTAACCCTGGGGATGAACGAAGCCAGTAAGTTACTTAATAAGCTGTTAGAACGCGGCAAAATCGACGGCAACAAACTCGCCAGTGTGATCGCCACTATCCAGCCCACACTCGATTATGCCGGTTTTGATCAGGCCGATGTGGTGGTGGAAGCCGTGGTTGAGAACCCGCTGATCAAGGCCAAAGTGCTGGCTGAAACCGAACAGCATCTGCGTGAAGACGCGATTCTGGCCTCCAATACCTCGACCATTCCTATCAGCCAGCTGGCGCAGGCGCTGCAACGCCCGGAAAACTTCTGTGGCATGCACTTCTTCAATCCGGTGCCACGTATGCCGCTGGTTGAAGTGGTTCGTGGCGAGAAAACCAGTGAAGCCACGCTGAGTAAAGTGGTGGCCTGGGCCAGCAAAATGGGCAAAACCCCTATCGTGGTGAATGATTGTCCCGGCTTCTTTGTTAACCGGGTGCTGTTCCCCTACTTCGCCGCTTTCAACCTGCTGCTCCGCGACGGCGCTGATTTCCGCCAGATTGATAAAGTAATGGAAAAACAGTTCGGCTGGCCGATGGGTCCCTCCTGGCTGCTGGATGTGGTAGGCATCGATACCGCACATCACGCGCAAAGCGTCATGGCGGACGGTTTCCCGGATCGTATGAAGCATGACTATCGTGATGCGATTGACCTGCTGTTTGATGCCGGTCGTTTTGGCCAGAAAAATGGCAAAGGTTTCTGGCGCTGGGAAGAGGATAAAAAAGGCAAGCTGAAGAAAGTGCCCGATGCAGAGGTGGACACACTGCTGCAACAGGTCTGTCAGCCCGCGCGGGTCTTCAGTGACGAAGAGATCCTGAACCGCATGATGCTGCCGATGCTGAATGAAGTGGTGCGCTGCCTTGAAGAGAAGATTATCGCCTCACCCGCTGAAGCAGATATGGCGCTGGTATACGGCCTTGGCTTCCCGCCGTTCCGTGGCGGCGCATTCCGCTATCTCGATACCCTGGGCAACAGCAATGTGGTCGATCAGGCACGCCGCTATAGCGCGCTCGGTGGGCTCTATGCCTTGCCTGCGCTGCTGGTGCAGAAAGCCCATCAGCATGAAAGCTGGTATCCCGCCGCTAAACCGATTGATGAAGCCGCGCTGAAAAGCGCCTGAGGGCAAAAAGATGGAAAATGTGGTGATTGTTGATGCGGTGCGCACGCCAATGGGACGTTCAAAAGGCGGAGCCTTTCGGAACGTGCGCGCTGAAGACCTCTCTGCGCACCTGATGCGCGAAATTCTGAGCCGCAACCCGGCAGTGGATCCGACTTCGCTCGACGATATCGTCTGGGGCTGCGTACAGCAGACGCTGGAACAGGGATTTAATATCGCGCGTAACGCCGCGCTGCTGGCCGAAATCCCGCACTCTGTACCGGCCACTACCGTTAACCGGCTGTGCGGTTCGTCAATGCAGGCGCTGCACGATGCGGCCCGCGCCATTATGGTGGGCGATGCACAGTGCTGCCTGATCGGTGGCGTGGAGCACATGGGGCACGTGCCGATGAATCACGGTGTGGATTTTCATCCCGGCCTGGGACGCACCGTCGCCAAAGCCGCAGGCATGATGGGCTTAACTGCCGAGATGCTGGCACGTATGCATCATATCAGCCGTGAGCAGCAGGATGCGTTTGCCCTGCGTTCGCACCAGCGCGCATGGCAGGCCACCCAGCGCGGCGACTTCGCCACTGAGATTGTCGCCACTTATGGACACGACAGCGACGGCATTCTTAAACGCTATGACTTTGATGAAGTGATCCGCGAGGAGACCAGCGCCGAAGGACTGGCGGCGCTCAAACCCGCCTTCGATCCGGTGAATGGCACCGTCACGGCGGGCACGTCGTCGGCGTTGTCAGATGGTGCAGCCGCCATGCTGGTCATGAGTGAATCACGCGCCCGTGAACTGGGGCTGACGCCACGCGCCCGCATCCGCAGCATGGCAGTGGTCGGCTGTGATCCGTCGATCATGGGCTATGGACCGGTTCCGGCCAGTAAACTGGCATTGAAACGGGCGGGGTTAAGCGTCAGTGATATCGACGTGTTTGAACTGAACGAAGCCTTTGCCGCGCAGACGTTGCCCTGCATCAAGGACTTAGGTTTGCTGGAGCTGATGGATGACAAGGTGAATCTGAATGGCGGTGCGATTGCTTTAGGCCATCCGCTGGGCTGTTCCGGCGCGCGCATCAGCACCACACTGCTGAATATTATGGAACGACGCGATGCCCGTTTCGGACTCGCTACCATGTGCATCGGACTGGGTCAGGGGATTGCGACCGTATTCGAGCGTCTGTAATACGTTGAGTCTTACTTTGTCAGATTTACCCGCCGTTAACCGGCGGGTTTTTTCTGTCTGCTACAGGCTGCTACCGGGAATCAGATAAAGGCAAACGCATCGCCATACATCTGTGACTCTACGGCGCCACGCTCGGCACAGAAACGATCGCGGGCAATCTTCGCCATCTCAAACCGTCCGGCGATGTAGATCTCATGCTCGCTCAGCGTGCTGAAGTCCTGCATCACGGCTGTCAGGACCGTGCCTGACCGACCCTGCCAGCCCGCTTCGGGCTGCTCGACGACCGGGATCACCTTCAGGTTCGGGTGCTTGACTGCCAGCGCATCCAGCTCGTCCATATCGTACAGATGCTTGAGCTCACGTCCGCCCCAGTAAATGGCGATATCGCGCTCTGGCTGTTCCGCCAGCGCGGTAAGCAGAATTGAACGGGCATAGGAGAAACCGGTGCCGCCCGCAATCAGAATCAGCGGCTTAGTGCTCTCTTCGCGCAACCAGGCGTCGCCGTGCGGCATATCAACCGTGATCTGGCGATCGTTACGGATGCGATCCATAACGGCCATGGCATAGAGGTTCAGATCGGACGCGCCGATATGCAGCTCAATGATATCTTTTTCCATCGGCGTTGAAGCCAGTGAGAACGGACGCTTGTCGCGCTCATCCATCACTACCATCAGATACTGTCCCGCGCGAAAACTGAATTCCGCTTCAGGGATCAGGCGAACGCGATAGACCGTGTCGGTAATCGCCTCAACTGAAGTTACTTTACAGCTTAACGTTGTCATGCGTTCCCTCTGTCGGGTCGTCTTTATGGTTGTGCTCGCCATCAACGCTGTGGCGGCTGATCAAAAATACCTAGCTCATCCCAGATGGCATCAATGCGCGCGGTGACCGCAGGGTCTTTCACAATGGGTGTACCCCATTCGCGCTGCGTTTCACCCGGCCACTTGTTGGTCGCATCCATCCCCATCTTCGATCCCAGCCCGGACACAGGCGAGGCGAAATCGAGATAATCGATCGGGGTATTTTCCACTAATACCGTATCGCGAGCCGGATCCATACGCGTGGTGATCGCCCAGATCACATCGTTCCAGTCACGCGCATTAACGTCATCGTCACACACAATAACAAATTTGGTGTACATGAACTGCCGTAAAAACGACCAGACGCCAAACATGACACGTTTGGCATGCCCTGCGTACTGCTTTTTAATTGTCACAACCGCGAGGCGGTATGAGCAACCCTCTGGCGGCAGATAGAAGTCCACGATCTCCGGGAACTGCTTCACCAGAATCGGCACCAGCACTTCATTCAGCGCCACACCCAGTACCGCAGGTTCATCCGGTGGACGGCCAGTGTAGGTAGAGTGATAGATAGGCTTATGGCGCTGCGTAATATGCGTCACAGTAAACACCGGGAAGCTATCTACTTCATTGTAGTAGCCCGTGTGGTCACCGTAAGGGCCTTCCGGCGCCATATCGCCCGCTTCGATATACCCTTCCAGCACGATTTCAGCGCTGGCAGGCACCTCGAGATTGTTCGAGAGACACTTCACCACTTCGGTTTTATTGCCGCGCAGCAAACCGGCAAACGCATATTCTGACAGCGTATCAGGCACCGGCGTCACGGCACCAAGAATGGTGGCAGGATCGGCACCCAGCGCCACCGACACCGGAAAACGCTCACCCGGATGCGCTTTCGTCCACTCCAGATAATCAAGCGCACCGCCACGGTGCGACAGCCAGCGCATAATCAGACGATTTTTGCCGATCACCTGCTGCCGATAGATACCAAGATTCTGCCGCTCTTTATGGGGGCCGCGCGTCACAGTCAGGCCCCAGGTAATCAGCGGTGCCGCATCACCGGGCCAGCACTTCATCACCGGAATGCGCGTCAGATCAACGTCATCGCCACTGAACACCACCTCCTGACAGGGTGCATTACGCAGCCGTTTGGTCGGCATGTTCAGAACCTGCTTAAACTGCGGCATTTTATCGAACAGATCGCGGAAGCCTTTTGGCGGCTCCGGTTCTTTCAGGAAGGCCAGCAGTTTACCCACTTCACGCAGTGCGCTGACCTCCTCCTGGCCCATGCCCATTGCCACGCGCTTTGGCGTGCCGAACAGATTGCACAGTACCGGCATGTCGTACCCTTTCGGGTTTTCAAACAGCAAGGCGGGACCACCGGCGCGCAGTGTACGGTCGGCAATTTCGGTCATTTCCAGTTCGGGATCGATCGACTGGGTAATGCGCTTTAGCTCACCGCGCTGTTCGAGCAGCGCGAGAAAGTCTCTTAAATCGTGATATTTCATGCGGCTTTAGCTTTCCGGCCAGAGTGAATCGGCCATTATAGGTCTGATTAAGCGGATATGCTGAGGTTTATAGTGCAGCCTCTTAAGCAGACGTCAATTTTCAGTTACCTTTTCACCTGCCAGCCGGCCTGTTAAGAAAAGTCTCAGTTTATTTTCTTTGCAGGACGCTTTACCCTGCCCCTGCGCTATAACTCTGGCAGCAGGTTTGCTATTCTTAGCGTCCATTCAATGGGAGCAGTTATGGAATCCTGGTACTTACTCTATTGCAAACGTGGACAGCTATTGCGCGCGAAGGAGCATCTGGAGCGGCAGGAAGTGCATTGCCTGAGTCCGATGATCGCTCTGGAAAAGATCGTGCGCGGAAAACGTACCACGGTGAGTGAGCCACTGTTTCCAAATTATCTGTTTATTGAATTCGATCCGGAAGCGATTCACACCACGACCATCAGCAGCACGCGCGGTGTCAGCCACTTTGTGCGCTTCGGCACCACACCTGCGACCGTGCCATCGGCCGTGATTGAAGCGCTGGAGACTGATGTCCCGCAAATCCTGCTTGATCCGGAAACCCCTCAAAGCGGCGACGAAGTGGTTATCACTGAAGGGACCTTTGAGGGGCTGCGCGCCATCTTTGCCGAGCCGGATGGTGAAACACGCTCGATTCTGTTGCTTAATCTGCTGAACAAGCAGGTGATGCGCAGTGTGGATAACAAGCAGTTCCGCAAGCTTTAAGCCAGTCTGAACAACGTCCGCGCATTCTGATCAATGCGGACCGCCAGTTCCTCAGCATTCTCCCCACGCCATGTCGCCACCTGATGCACAATATGCGGTAAAAAGCAGGGTTCGTTCCGGCGTGAAGTCGGGCGCGGACGCATGTCGCGTGGCAGCAGATACGGCGCATCGGTTTCCAGCAGCAGACGATCGGCCGGAATCAGTGGCAGCAGCTCTCGCAGTTCCAGACCACGACGCTCATCGCACACCCAGCCCGTGATCCCCACGGATAATCCCATGGCCAGACAGCCTTCAAGTTCATCACGCGTGCCGGTAAAGCAGTGAATCACCGCACCCGGCAATTTTGGCAGCCAGGGTTCAAGCACCGCGGCGAAACGTGCATGGGCTTCACGGCAGTGAAGGAACACCGGCATGTTGAGTTCCGCCGCCAGTGCCAGCTGTGCATCAAACGCATACTCCTGCTGCTCATGCGCCGACAGGTTGCGATTAAAATCGAGCCCGCACTCACCGATAGCCACCACTTCCGGTTTTTCAGCCAGTCGACGCAGGGTACTGGCAATGTCCGTGGACCATTCGCTGGCATGATGAGGATGAACGCCCGCGGTAGACCAGCAGAAATCGGGTTGCGCTTCAGCCAGCCGCTGAGCCTGCTGGCTCTCCAGCGCATTAGTGCCGGTAATAAGCATGCCGGTGACGCCCGCATCACGCGCGCGTTTAACCACCTTTTGCCGGTCGGAGGCGAATTGCGTGCTGGTCAGGTTTACACCGATATCAAACATAATTTTTCCCACAGTTTATAAACAAAAACCGCCCATCAGGGCGGTTTGGATTGATCGCTTCCCGCCTGTGCGGGTAACGGTAACGCGGTCGGCATCAGGAGTCGATGTTCTCGTCCTCATCCTGTGACCGGCGGCCTTTACCCACGTAGTAACGGGAAAAGAATACGCCGACTTCAAACAGGCAGTACATCGGAATAGCGAGCAAAGTTTGGGAAAAAACATCCGGCGGTGTGAGCAACATCCCGACGACGAAGGCACCCACCAGAATATAAGGACGTTTCTTCTTCAGATCGTCCGGACTGGTGATGCCGGTCCAGCACAGCAGCACAATCGCCACCGGCACTTCAAACGCCACGCCAAATGCCATAAACAGCGTCATGACAAAATCGAGGTATTTGGCAATATCTGTCGCAACGGTGACGCCGATCGGCGCGGTTTTGGTGAAAAAACCGAATGCCAGCGGAAAGACCACAAAATAGGCAAACGCTACTCCGAAATAGAACAGGAAAGTGCTGGAAAAGAGCAGTGGCATAACCAGCCTGCGCTCATGCCGGTATAGCGCCGGAGCGACAAATGCCCAGACCTGATAGAGGATCACTGGCACCGCAAGAAACACCGACACAATGATAGTCAGCTTAATCGGGGTGAAAAACGGTGAGGCGACATCAGTCGCGATCATGCTCGATCCAACCGGCATCTGGCTAATCAGAGGTGCCGCGACCAGCTGGTAAATATCATTGGCGAAGAAAACCAGCACCAGAAAAATCGCTAATACTGCGATCATGCAATTCAGTAGTCGCTTACGCAGCTCAATCAGATGACTGATGAGCGGTTGAGTATCTTCAACGGCCATTATCGTTCATCACTTGCAGAAGAGGGTGGAGCGGAATGTCGCGCAGCATTGGCCGGTCTGGCGGCTTCATCCGCAGGCGCCTGTGCCGGGGCGCTGGCCACGGCGGCAGGTGCGGCAGAAGATTGCACAGCCGGCGCGGATGAAACGGCTGACGGAGCCTGTGCCGGGGCAGTGGCAACAGCGGAAGGTGCCGCAGCAGGTTGCACAGCCGTGACAGCGTCTGAAACCGGAGCGGGGGCCTGTGCTGGCGCGCTGGCCTGATGTTCTGCGGTAGCCGGTGTCGCCGAAAGTTCCGCCGTGCCAGACTCAGATGCGTCTCCTGCTTCTGAAGCAGGATGAGACACGGGCCTGTGCTGGGCCGAGTGAATGGTGTTTGCCTCGTCTTCCTCTTTTTCAATGTCGATGCTCTGACTGACCGAGCGTTTCATTGAATCCGCCGTTTTACGCAGCTCTTCCATCGACTCTTTCAGCTCAGGTGAGAGCGTGCCGCGGCTCGCTTCTTCCACCTTTTTCAGGCTGTCCTGCAGCTCCTGCAGCTTGAGCTCCTGCGCCAGTTCATGTTGCACATTGGCTGCCAGCGAACGAATCGCCCTGATCCAGCCGACTACGGTTTTCACCGCAACCGGTAAACGTTGCGGGCCGAGTACAATCAGCCCGATAACGAATACTAATACCAGTTCACTAAAACCAATATCGAACACGGTTTACACCTGCTTGTCGTTCTTGGTGTCTTCTTTGGTAGCCGAAGTGTGCTGTTTATCAGCCAGCGTTTTGGCCGCGAAGTCAGCATCCTGCTCTTTCGGTTGATCCTTTTTATCGTCCTCGTCACTCATGGCTTTTTTGAAGCCACGAATCGAAGAACCTAAATCCGAACCCAGATTACGTAATTTGTTGGTACCGAACAGAAGTACAACAATGACGGCAATGATTACCAATTGCCAGATACTGATACCGCCCATGAGATAGCCTCTAATATTCTGTGAAAACGATGAGGTAATGCACCACAGAGTGCCCTTTTCAACCGGGCCTGAGCCAGCGACATTACCTTTTTTTAGACGGACGTGACAATCAGTTTGTCTTACGCCAGCCGATTAACCAGGAGACGATTCCCGCCGCCATTAACACCGCCGGGAAGAAGTCCCAGTCCGGTCGGGTGAGTAGTACAGCCGTTCCGCTTAACAGCAACGTTGCCCCGACGCCAAACAGGTAGCGCGCCTGATGGTGACGAACGCGCTGTGCGTGCATATCACCCACCAATTTATCGACGCTATGCCGTAGCAGCTTGTGCTGGCGCAGGCTGTCGTAAAACAGCTCGGGCAGCTCGGGTAACTTTTCAGCCCAGAATGGCGCTTTCTCTTTCACCGCACGGATAATGGCCGGCAGACCGACCTGATCCTTAATCCACTCTTCCAGGAACGGCTTGGCTGTCTTCCACAGATCGAGCTGAGGATAGAGCTGACGGCCAATCCCTTCCACATAAAGCAGCGTTTTTTGCAGCAGGACCAGCTGCGGCTGCACTTCCATGTTAAAGCGGCGTGCGGTGTTAAACAGGTTCAGGAGCACATGTCCGAAGGAGATCTCAGCCAGCGGCTTTTCAAAAATCGGTTCGCAGACCGTACGAATCGCAAACTCGAAATCTTCGACATTGGTATCGGGCGGCACCCAGCCGGAGTCTACGTGCAGTTCCGCGACCTTACGGTAATCACGGTTAAAGAACGCGATAAAGTTTTCCGCCAGATAACGCTTATCTTCTTTGTTCAGTGAACCCACGATACCGCAGTCAATGCCGATATATTGTGGATCTTCCGGATGGTCATAGCTGACAAAGATGTTGCCCGGATGCATATCCGCATGGAAGAAGCTGTCGCGAAAGACCTGGGTGAAAAAGACCTGCACGCCACGTTCAGCCAGCAGCTTCATATTCACGCCATGGCGTTCCAGCGTAGCAACGTCAGAAATCGGAATGCCGTAGATACGCTCCATCACCATCATGGTTTCGCTGCAGTAATCTGAATAGACTTCCGGTACGTAGAGCATGCGGCTGTCTTCAAAATTCCGGCGCAGCTGAATGGCGTTGGCTGCTTCACGTAACAGGTTCAGCTCATCAAGCAGGGTTTTCTCATAATCGCGCACCACCTCGACCGGACGCAGACGGCGGCCATCCGGCAGCAGACGCGGAACCCAGCGGGCCAGGCGATAGATCAGCTTCATGTCCGCTTTGATCACCGGCAAAATATCGGGGCGGATCACTTTGATCACCACTTTCTTGCCGGTCGATTTCAGCGTGGCGGTGTGCACCTGTGCAATGGATGCTGACGCCAGTGGCTTGATATCAAAATCATCAAACCAGGTTTCAATCGGCGCGCCCATTGAGGCTTCAATCTGCGCTTTCGCTTTGACGCCATCGAAGGGCGCTACGCGGTCCTGCAGGATCGCGAGTTGATCGGCGATCAGCGGCGGGAAGAGATCCCGACGGGTCGAGAGCATCTGCCCGAACTTGATCCAGACCGGACCCAGTTGCTCCATCGCCATGCGCATACGTGCGCCGATGGGTTCATGCTGATGCAGATTCGGGATCCAGAAAACAGAGCGACGCCACAGGCGAAACAGGAATGTGAGGCGTGTCTGAGGTATCAGTTCATCAAGGCCATAGGTCAGAAACACCTTCATGATCAGATATAAGCGGCGGATCTCTCCAAAACTCATTTTGCCTCCAGCTGCGCCAGACGCGCATCAAGCGCCTCAAGCGAACGTTCCATCGCGTCGACCTCCTCAGAAAACCAGGCTAATTCCAGCGAACCAGGCGCAACACGCCACTCTTCGGTGATAGCCTGTCCGAGATAATCCTGGCGACGCTGCACTTCGCCTGTGAAAAAGCGGAATGCCTGTTGCGAGCGCTGACTGATGCCCTGTGCGGCGATATCGCCTACCCAGGGAGCCAGATATTCTGCCGGGTCCAGCTCAGCCAGATCCATCAGCGCGGAGAACTGCTGCACTACCTGCAGGTCGCCATCAACCTGCAGCTCACCGCTGCGAATCAGCGGCGTCAGCTGCTGGCGATCGCGCAGCTTCGTCAGCGTTTTCAGCGAGGTGATCACCGTGCAGTCACTGCTATCCTGCCAGTCCGCTAACACGTCCAGTTGCTGTTCACTGAAAACCAGCACCAGCGGATAAGAGAACTCAGTCAGGCGCAGCGTCAGCACTTTGCCATTCAGACGTTGCCGCGCCGGTTTCAGGCCGCGATCGCGATAGAGAATACGGTTCAGTGCCGTTTCCAGGCCTGCGGTAATCAAGGGCATCAGGTTCATTACCATCTCACTCAGAACTTAAATCCACGATGCAGCGCAACAATGCCGCCGGTCATATTGGAGTAAGTGGTATTTTCAAAACCGACATCGTTCATCATCGCTTTCAGGGTCTCCTGATCGGGATGCATGCGGATCGATTCGGCCAGATAGCGATAGCTCTCTGCATCCTGCGCCACCAGCTGTCCGATACGCGGCAGAATGTGGAATGAGTAAGCGTCATACGCCTTGCTCAGCGGATCCAGCACCGGCTTAGAGAACTCCAGAACCAGCAGACGTCCGCCCGGCTTAAGGACACGGAACATCGAGGCCAGCGCTTTCTCTTTTTCCGTGACGTTGCGCAGACCAAAGGAGATGGTGATGCAGTCGAAATAGTTATCGGGGAAAGGCAGAGCTTCTGCGTTGGCCTGTACGTAACTCACATTGCCAACCACACCCTGATTGCGCAGCTTTTCGCGGCCCATCTTCAGCATGGAGCTGTTGATATCGGCCAGGACAACCTGACCGGTTTCGCCCACCAGGCGAGAGAATTTTGCGGTCAAATCGCCCGTACCGCCGGCCAAATCTAACACGCGCTGACCGCGACGTACGCCGCTGCTGTCAATGGTAAAACGCTTCCAGATACGATGGACGCCAAACGACATCAAATCGTTCATCAGGTCATATTTTGCCGCTACGGAGTGAAACACGTCCGCGACTTTGTCAGCTTTTTCGCTTTTGGCGACCGTCTGAAAGCCAAAATGGGTGGTTTCCTGCTGTGATTCATCTGCCATCGGTTTTACCTGCTCCACAAACAATACTTCCCGAAGTGTATCAGAGTCACGGAAGTCAGGCACGCTGCGCCCATACTATTCGTGGAGGCGTCTCACACGCGGCTCACTCTCATCCGCATCCCTGTCGTCATCTGCATCCTCATCCGCCCGGTTTTCCGGCATGGCGCGTTCGGCCAGTTGCGGGTTGATGGGCCGTTTGATCTCCACGCCCAGCGCCCGAAATCCCTCTGTCTGCGCAATCAGGTTGCCGCGCCCCTCTGACAGCTTTTTCATCGCCTCGCGATAGCTGTTTTGCGCCTTATCAAGACTGTGACCAATGCCGGTCATGTCATCGACAAACAGCCGCATCTTGTCATAGAGCCGGGTTGCCCGATCGGCAATACGCTGTGCATTGCGGCTCTGATGCTCATAGCGCCAGAGATTATTAATGGTCCGCAACGCCACCAGCAGTGTGGTGGGGCTGACCAGCATGATGTTCTGCTGCAGTGCCTCGCCAATCAGCTCAGGCTGGCGATCAATGGCCAGCAAAAAGGCGGGCTCAACCGGGATAAACATCAACACATAATCCAGCGATCGTAAACCGGGCAACTGTTGATAATCTTTTCGGCCCAGCAGGCGGATGTGCGCCCGCATGGCAGCGACATGCTCCTGAATCGCCTGCTCACGTTCAATTTCATCTTCTGCATTGAAGTAGCGCTCATAAGCCACCAGCGTCATCTTGGCATCCACGACGACATCTTTGCCCTGCGGCAGACGCACTATTACATCCGGCTGCATCCTGCCCTGTTGTTCTGACTGAATGCTCACCTGGGTTTCATATTCATAACCTTCACGCAGTCCGGAGGCTTCCAGCACGCGGCCCAATACAACTTCACCCCAGTTACCCTGAATTTTGTTGTCGCCCTTCAGCGCTTTGGTCAGGTTTAATGCCTCCTGCGCCATCTGCGCATTCAGCTGCTGTAACTGCCGGATTTCATGGGTCAGGGTGTGGCGTTCACGCGCCTCTGCGCCAAAGCTCTCATGAACCTGACGACGAAAGCCATCAAGCTGCTCACGCAGCGGGCCAATCAGCCCATCCAGACTCTGGCGGTTTTGTTCATCGACGCGACGGCCGCTGTTTTCGAAAATACGGTTGGCGAGGTTTTCAAACTGGGCGCTGAGGCGTTGTTCGCTGTTGGTCAGCAGGCGCTGTTTCTCTTCAGCTGCGAAGCGGGTCTCTTCCAGGCGGATGGTCACTTCACGCAGTTCTGCTTCCTGCGCGCTGTTAACCTCCAGCTGATTACGCAGTTCACGATTGAGCTGTTCGCTTTCATTGCGCCAGTAATCAAGCTGTTGCAGTCGCTCATTGGCACCGCTTAGTGCGCCGTGAAGCTGACGCAGTTCCTGCTCACGCTGCTGCGTCTGCTGCTGAAGCTGTTCGATTTGCTGCTGCTGGCGCTGTTGCGCCTCTTCCTGCAGACGGCGCTCGGTCTGGAAACTGGCGACCTGATGACCGGCACGTAACTGTGCCAGCATCCAGCCAATCCCTAACCCGGCAAGCGCCAGACAGGCGCTGATGATGATGTGCTGATCCATGATTTCCCCGCGACTCAGGCTGCTGAGGGAAAAGGTAGAGTCGCACTGTATGAATGTCCAGACAATTTTAGCCAGACTCAGCGGCTTACAGAGCCGCCACCGTCAGCTTTCCAGCCTGCCACGCATCAATCAGGAAAAACGGCATCGGCAGCAGCCATTCACCGTTTTTGACCTGCGCCAGATAGTGCCAGGTTGTCTCGCCGGAGGTGATCGCGACGCGCTGCCGGTTACCGTCAGCGGCGCTGGTTTTACCGGTCATACTGGCAAATCCCGCATTACTACCAACGTGAAAATGCGGCGTATTCCAGCGCACAGGCGTATGGTCAGGCCACGGCTGGGCCTGATGGAAATGAAACAACTCATCATGGCTCAGGAGGCTTTCGCGCACAGTTGGCCACAGCGCTACCTTGAGGAAATACTGGTCGGTGAAGCGTTCACTACCCTGATACTGCGCGATGAAATCACGCATCGCCTGTTCCACACCCCGGAAGACGCCGTGACAGCCGCCCCACATCCCTGCCAGCAGCAGTTCGGTATGAGAGAAGTAGTCACGCATATGGTGGAACCAGTAAGGCGACGCCAGCCAGGCATTAACCGCCGCCGCTTCGCGCTCCGAGAGCAACGAGTCGGCATCGCGCACGATAAAGCGCTTCACCGCGGGATCGTCGAGCACCAGAAAACGCCACAGGGTTGGATACAAAGTTTTTTCATGAGACATATCGACCAGCTGGACGTGCGACTGGTCAAGGCGCTGCCAGACATGCTGCGGCACGCTGTCATCAAGATAGATGCGACAGACCCAGCCGGGATAAAACTCAGGCGCGACTTCAACGTTTTTGATTAAGGTTTCGCAGTAACGTGGCTGATCGCCATACAGGCAGAAAGCAATGACATTCTGCTGCGGCTGACGGAGATCAACAGGCTCAGGTTGCGGAGCGGGAAAGGCCATGCGCTGCCCCTGACTGAAACGTGCATCAGAACGCATCAGCGACGCCAGACCGTAACGTGCGACTTCGTCCTTTTTATCCAGCCAGCCACACACTTCGGTCAGGCCATCCAGCCAGGTTTCAGAAGCTGTAGCCTGCACAGCGGGCGGTGACTGATAAATCTTCTGATAGATTTTGTACGCTTTATTGTACTGACCCAGACGCAGCAGACAAAGGGCGTAGTCGCTCAGCACCTGCATCTGGTTGGGCATTGAGCGCAGCACCTCTTCGCAGCACTGGGCTGCCAGCGCATAGTCGCCCTGTTGCATGGCGGCACGGAAACGTTCGGCACTGCGTTCCAGGCGGGCATTGAGTGCGGCAGGATTCGCGCCGGGGAGAGGACGTCGGACAGGAATGGTGTTGCGCATAAACACTCTCAGGTTTCACTGACGTTACGCGCCATTAACGACCGGCAGCAGGTTTTGAGTCTGGACAAAAACCTGCTGCCTGACGCGGCCTACAGCAAGCGACGCGCCGCTTCGACCACAATCTTCACTGCGTCACTTTCTGTCTGTTTCATGGTGACCGCATCCGGGATCTCTTTCTGCGTGCGGTTCACAATCACGCCCGCCACCATGCCGGCTCGCAGACCCTGGCTGGCGCACATGGTTAACAGTGTAGCGGATTCCATCTCATAGTTAAGTACACCCATCTCCTGCCACTCTTTCATCGAACCTTTAAAGCGGCTGACGACGCGGCCTGAAACAGTGTCGTAACGCTCCTGGCCCGGATAGAAGGTGTCAGATGAGGCGGTGATACCGATATGGGTCTTCGCGCCACAGGCTTCTGCGGCAGCAACCAGTGCGGTGGTACAGGCAAAATCTGCCACTGCCGGGAACTCCATCGGCGCAAAATGCAGGCTGGCCCCGTCCAGACGAACCGATGCGGTGGTCACCAGTACATCGCCAACATTGATATGTGGCTGGATCGCGCCAGTGGTCCCGACACGCAGGAAGGTGCGCACGCCGAGCTGTGCCAGCTCTTCCACCGCAATCGACGTTGAAGGACCGCCAATACCGGTTGAGCAGACCACAACGGGTTTACCATCAATTTTTGCCAGCCATGAAGTAAATTCACGGTGTGAGGCGAGATGCGTGGCATCTTCCATCAGTCCGGCAATTTTCTTCACACGCTCCGGATCGCCCGGCACAATCGCCAGGGTGGCGCCCTGCAGATCGGCTTTAGTCAGGCCAAGATGGAAAACGTCAGACTGTGTCATTTTTCAGACTCCTGTTAAGGGAAGGTATCGCGCCACTCTACGCCAGCACGCCCGATAAATATGTGACAGCATTCACTTAAGAAAATGAAAGTTACATTTCCAGCCAGATGAAATGTGATTGATATCACACAATAACATCTTCCTGGTCCCGATAGCTCTTCGCGAGGCTGTGTCCGGGTCAGCGCAATGTTAAAGAGGAGGATGATTTTATTCGCTGCTGATTCTGTTACCCGACACCTGGCGCATATGCTTTGTCGCCAGGCTATAGTTACGTGATTGCGCAAATGCTTGCACGGAGAGAATAATGAAACCCAGTGATAATATGGCACAAAAACCGGCGACGGGCGGCTTTGCCCCTGCCGTGCAGCCCACCGCCTCTACGACCATCATTACCGAAAGCCCGGCCATTCATGCAGGTGAAACCTCGGTTCCCAGCCAGGGCGAAAACATGCCGGCATTTTTTGCAAAGCCTCACTCAGCGGAAGGCCCGTTGCCTGTTGTCCTGGTGGTGCAGGAAATCTTTGGTGTGCATGAACACATCCGGGATATCTGCCGTCGTCTTGCGCTGGAAGGCTATCTGGCGATCGCGCCCGAGCTCTATTTCCGCGAGGGCGATCCTTCTGAATACAATGATATCCCGACGCTATTCAGCGAGCTGGTCAGTAAAGTCCCTGACACTCAGGTGCTGGCTGACCTCGATCATGCCGCTAACTGGGCGGCGCGTAATGGCGGTGATATCCGTCGCATGGGCATCACCGGTTTTTGCTGGGGTGGCCGCATCAGCTGGCTCTACGCCGCGCATAACCCACAGCTGCGCGCCGCGGTTGCCTGGTACGGGCGACTGACCGGTGAGCGTACGCTGAAGCAGCAGAAGCATCCTATTGATATTGCGGTCGACTTGAGTGCCCCGGTGTTAGGTTTGTATGGTGGTCAGGATGACGGCATTCCACTGGAGAGCGTCGAGCAGATGCGTCAGGCGTTGCATGCCGCTAATGCAACCGCCGAGATCATCGTCTATCCCGAAGCGGGACATGCGTTTAATGCTGATTACCGTCCGAGCTACCATGCTGAATCAGCGAATGATGGCTGGCAACGCATGCTGGCCTGGTTCAGGCAGTATGGCGTGGCATCAAAATAAATGAAAAAGGGGCGCTTCTGCGCCCCTGATTTTACCCACCGGCCCCATTCCTACGCCGTCTCACCACGCAGTTTCTTCGCCGCCGTCACCATATTCGCCAGCGCCTGACGCGTCTCCGTCCAGCCACGCGTCTTAAGACCGCAGTCCGGGTTTACCCAAAGACGTGTTTCCGGAATCCGTTTCGCCGCCTTCAGCAACAGTGCTTCTATCCACTCCACGCTGGGAACATTGGGGGAGTGAATATCATAGACGCCGGGCCCGATTTCATTCGGATACTCGAAATCTTCAAACGACTCCAGCAGGTCCATGTCAGAACGCGAAGTTTCGATCGTGATGACATCCGCATCCAGGGCTGCGATGGCGTCCATAATGTCGTTAAACTCGCAGTAACACATATGCGTGTGAATCTGGGTTTCATCCCGCGCCACCGCCGCATTCAGCCGGAACGCTTCAACGGCCCAGTTCAGATAGGTCGCCCACTCAGACTGATGCAGGGGCAGACCTTCACGCAGCGCAGGCTCATCAATCTGAATAATCCCGATGCCCGCCTTCTCCAGATCTTCCACTTCATCACGCAGCGCCAGCGCGATCTGCTTAGCGATGATTTCACGTGACACATCTTCACGCGGGAATGACCAGCAGAGAATCGTCACCGGACCGGTCAGCATCCCTTTTACCGGCTTGTCCGTCAGCGACTGGGCATAGCGGGCCCACTCCACAGTGATCGCCTCCGGGCGACTGATATCGCCAATAATGACAGGCGGTTTCACACAGCGAGAACCGTAGCTCTGCACCCAGCCGTTCTGGGTAAAGACAAAGCCGTCCAGATGCTCGCCGAAGTACTCAACCATATCGTTACGTTCTGCTTCGCCATGCACCAGCACATCAAGCCCCAGCCGCTCCTGCTCGGTAATCGCCTGTTTAATGTGCTCCGCGATGCCGGTGCGGTAATGACTGCTGTCAAGACGGCCCTGTTTAAAGTCGAGACGCAGGCCGCGAATTTCAGTGGTCTGTGGAAAAGAGCCAATGGTGGTGGTAGGCCAGGCGGGCAGATTGAAACGCTGACGCTGCAGGACGGCGCGAACCGGGTAAGCACTCTGCCGCTCACTGTGCTGTGGCGTGATGGCCTCCAGACGCTGCCCCACCGCCGCATTATGCACCCGTCGGGAGTGAGCACGGGCCTGCACCGGCGCGCTCCAGGCGTCCAGCGACGCCGCATCATTGTTGTTCAGAGCCTGACTCAGCAGCGAGAGCTCAGCACATTTCTGCAGCGCAAAGGCGAACCAGCTTTTGACTTCGTCATCCAGGCGGGTCTCGACACTCAGGTCGATCGGGCTGTGCAGCAGTGAGCAGGAAGATCCAATCCACAGCTGCTCACGCTCTCTGGTCAGCGGTTGCAGGCGACTGAACCAGCGGCTCAGATCGGCGCGCCAGACATTACGTCCGTTGATCACGCCCAGCGACAGCAGCCAGCTGGCGGGGAGTTGCTGATTCAGCTGCTTAATATCATCATTGCCATGGACCAGATCGACATGCAGGCCCTGCACCGGCAGCGCACGAATCACATCAATGTTCTGGCCGATGCTGTCAAAATAGGTGGTCAGCAGCAGCTTGCTGTGGCCCTGCAGAGCGTCATACGCCAGCTGAAAGGCGTCGCGCCAGGTCTGCGGCAGCTCCAGCGCCAGGGCGGGTTCATCAATCTGTACCCATTCGATGCCGCGCTTTGCCAGTTCCGCCAGCACCTGCTGATAGACCGGCAAAATCGCCGCCAGCAGCGACAGACGTTCAAAGGGTTCACCTTTGACTTTACCCAGCCACAGATACGTCACCGGCCCGAGCAGCACCGGCTTAATGTTATGGCCCAGCGCCAGCGCCTCATCAACCTCGTCCAGCAGCTGAGTCCAGCTCAGTTTAAATGTCTGGCCCTGAGTAAATTCCGGCACGATGTAGTGATAGTTGGTGTTAAACCATTTGGTCATTTCTGCCGCCGCCGCGGGTTCGCCAGTCGGCGCACGCCCGCGCCCCACGCGAAACAGCGTATCCAGATCAACGGTGCCCTCTGTGTTCTGATGACGTGCAGGCACATTGCCCAGCAGCAGGCTGGTGGTCAGCACATGATCATACCAGGCGAAATCGCCGACCGGCAGCAGATCGACGCCCGCCTCTTTCTGCTGTTGCCAGTGTCGCGCCCGCAGCTCGCGGCCCGTCGCCAGTAGTGCCTGCTGCGTGCTGTCGCCTGCCCAGTAACTCTCCAGTGCTTTTTTCAGTTCACGGCGCAGGCCAATACGGGGAAAGCCGAGGGTATGGTTGAGGATAGTCATGTGCTGTTCTCCAGATAATCTTTCACTTTGGCTAAAATGGGCAGCCAAAGATGTTTAGCCGTCCAGATGTTTACACTGCTATAATCTGCGGGTACTGTATGTCGCTCAAGCGCAATATGTTCATTTTCGATGTGAAGGACTCTCATGATCGAACTCAAGCACCTGCGGACGCTTCAGGCTCTGCGCAATACGGGATCGCTGGCGGCGGCGGCGGCCCAGCTTCATCAGACGCAATCGGCGTTATCTCATCAGTTCAGCGATCTGGAGCAGCGGCTGGGATTCCGCCTGTTCGTGCGTAAAAGTCAGCCGCTACGCTTTACGCCGCAGGGGGATATTCTGCTGCAGCTGGCTGAGCAGGTGCTGCCGCAGATTCAGCAGGCGTTGCAGGCCTGTCATGAGCCGCATCAGACCACGCTGCGGGTGGCGATTGAGTGTCACAGCTGCATTCAGTGGCTGACTCCCGCGCTGGACAAGTTCCGCCAGAGCTGGCCGCAGGTGGTGATGGATTTCAAATCAGGCGTGACCTTTGATCCGCAGCCCGCTCTGCAACAGGGTGAGCTGGATGTGGTGCTGACCTCCGACATTCTGGCGCGCTCGGGCCTGTTCTACTCGCCGATGTTTGATTATGAAGTGCGGCTGGTACTGGCGACGGACCACCCGCTGGCGCAGGTTGAGCAGATTTCGCCAGAAGATTTGGCCGATGAAGTGTTAATGATCTATCCGGTTCAGCGTCAGCGTCTGGATATCTGGCGTCACTTCCTGCAGCCAGCGGGCGTGAGTCCGGCTCTGAAAAGTGTGGATAACACCCTGCTGATGATTCAGATGGTGTCGGCGCGCATGGGGATTGCCGCACTGCCGCACTGGGTGGTGGAGAGTTTTGAGAAGCAGGGTCTGGTCGTTACCCGCACGCTGGGCGATGGCCTCTGGAGCCGTCTTTATGCCGCCGTGCGCGAAGGCGAGCAGCGTCAGCCTGTGCTGGAAGCCTTTATCCGCTTTGCCCGTCAGCACGCCTGCGAGCATCTGCCATTTGTGCGCGACGCCGCGCTGCCCGGTGCAGTATTACAGCGGTAATCCGGCGGGCACAAACCTGCGCGAACGCGGGCGAAATCCCCTATAATGCGCAGCCTGTCGACTGAACATGAGAAGATCTCACCATGACTAACAATGATATTCTGCGCAGCGTGCGCTACATGCTCAATCTGAGCGATGCCAAAATGGTGGAGATTTTTGCGCTGGCGCAATGTGACGTGCCGGTAGCGGATATTCAGGCGTGGCTGAAAAAAGATGACGATGCCGCGTTTCGTCCCTGCCCGGATGTGCTGATGGGTTATTTTCTGAATGGCCTGATCTTTTACCGTCGTGGCAAAAGTGAAGATGCGCCCGCGCCGTCCATAGAACGCAAGATGACTAACAATATCTTCATGAGAAAGCTGCGCATCGCTTTTGATCTGAAAACCACCGACATTCCTGATGTCCTGAAGCGTGTGAATTTTACTGTTTCACAGGCTGAGATTGGCGCGATTTTCCGCAAACCGGATCATAAGAACTATCGCGAGTGTGGCGACCAGATTCTGCGCAACTTCCTGAAAGGGCTGGCGATGATTCAGCGCCCTAAGAGTGAGAAGCCTGCCTGATATGGCGCCATCCAGTCGGAAATGGCGGGTTGCTGCGTAAAGACGGCGTAAATCCATCCCTGGAGCCTCGACCGCCGGTTTACTCGCCTCATCCGTGAGGCTCGCCCGCAAGCGGGCCGACGCTGTGCGTTGTTCAAAAACGCTCCCGACGTTTTTGTCCTTGCGGCGGACGCTTTACTTCTCAACCCGCCATCCCCTCCTTCATATTCGCTCTGAGTCCTTTGTTCAACTGCGATGATGCTGTTAAGTCTCCAGGGCTGGCGCGTCTGAAGAGCGAAGCGTCCGGGCCAGGGATGGCCCGGCCGATCCACAGCGAGGTGAGATTCCTTCGCGATCGGACGCGCCAGCCCGGGAGGCCGCAGTCCGGCTACAGCAACGGTTTGTCCCAGCACCTAATGATTACCGGTCACTACGCCCCACCACCCACCGCTTATGCACCCACAGTGAGGCGAGGATCACCAGCGCGCCCGCAATAAAGCTCGGCCAGTGCGGCTTTTCCTGCCAGATAGCCAGATTCACCAGCAGCCCGGCGGGAACGTGCATGTTATTCATAATGCCCAGCGTACCGGCATCGACCTGCGTCGCACCGTAATTCCACATAAAATAGCCGAGACCGGAAGCTGCCACCCCCAGCCAGACCAGAATGCCCCACTGCAATGAAGTCGTCGGCAACTTCTGCGGGTTACCCCAGGCACACCAGGCGATCACCGCAATCAACACTGCCCCCAGATAGAACCAGGAGAAAGCGGTATGCTGCGGCATGGGTCGGGTCTCCTGCAGACGCTTATAACCTACCATTCCCGCCGCAAAGCAGATGTTTGCCAGCTGCACTAACAGCAGGCCAAACCAGAAATGATCGCTGACTTTGTCATAGCGAATAATGGCCGCGCCTGCCACCGCCAGCAACGCACTGAAGATATAGCCGATGCGCAGTGGACGACGGCTGATCAGATCATAAATCAGCGTCACGTAGAGCGGGGTCATCACCGTAAACAGCAGGAACTCCGACACGCTCAGGTAGAGATAGGCTTCGAAGCTCAGCAGATACATCACGCCCAGCTGCAACATCCCCACCAGCATATAAAGCAGCAATGTCGAAGGGCGATGGCCGCGCCAGCGCAGGAAAGGGAGAAACACCAGCGCAGCAAGCGCCAGACGCATGAGCACAGAGAACCAGCTGTCTACCTGACCGGCAAGATACTCGCCAATCAGGCTGAACGAAAAGGCCCACAGAATGGTGGTAATAATCAATAAAAACACGGTGACGATCCCGAAATAAACAGGCCGTCAGTGTAAACAATGTGCAGCCCTCAGGCTGTTAAATCTGGTTGACATCTGATTACTAACCAGGCGATTAAAACGCCCGAAAAATGACTTGTTTACACTTACTGACATAAGCGGTGCCGGAATGGGTTTTATGCCAGATAAAATGCGCGAAATGATCCATCGGATGATCATATTCGCTATCAACTGTAATAAAACTGTAACAAATGTGTCACTCATCACAGTAACGTTGCGCAACTAACACTATTCTTTGCGCGAAATGGAACATCCTGCGTCCATTTTTTTCTGCTCTTTTCCTGCCCCAACCTGCTGGGAATAAAAAACCATAATGTGCCCTGGAGGGCCTCACTGATGCTGAGCATTTTTAAACCTGCACCACGTCAGCCGCAGGTGGCGGAGGATCATGTCGATCCGCTCTACCGTCGCCTGCGCTGGCAAATTTTCATCGGGATCTTCTTTGGTTACGCGGCCTACTATCTGGTCAGGAAAAACTTCGCACTCGCCATGCCCTATCTGGTGGAGCAGGGTTTTTCACGTGGCGATCTCGGTTTTGCCTTATCCGGCATCTCCATTGCCTACGGCTTTTCAAAATTCATCATGGGCTCGGTCTCTGACCGATCAAATCCGCGCGTCTTCTTACCGGCTGGTCTGATTCTGGCCGCGGCGGTGATGCTGATTATGGGATTCGTTCCCTGGGCGACCTCCAGCATCATGGTGATGTTCGTGCTGCTGTTTGTCTGCGGCTGGTTCCAGGGCATGGGCTGGCCACCCTGTGGACGTACCATGGTTCACTGGTGGTCGCAGAAGGAGCGCGGCAGGATTGTCTCGGTCTGGAACTGTGCGCATAACGTAGGCGGCGGTATTCCGCCTCTGCTGTTCCTGCTCGGTATGGCGTGGTTCAACGACTGGAAAGCAGCACTCTACATGCCGGCGTTTGGCGCGATTGCTATTGCGATTCTGGCCTTTGCGCTGATGCGCGACACCCCACAATCCTGTGGTCTGCCGCCGATTGAAGAGTACAAAAACGACTATCCGCCTGATTACGATGCCAGCCACGAAGAGGAGCTGACGGCAAAACAGATCTTCATGAAGTATGTGCTGCCAAACAAGTTGCTGTGGTACATCGCACTGGCCAACGTCTTTGTTTATCTGCTGCGCTACGGCATTCTCGACTGGTCGCCGACCTATCTGCGCGAAGTAAAACACTTCACGCTGGATAAATCGTCGTGGGCCTACTTCCTGTATGAATATGCGGGGATTCCGGGCACGCTGCTGTGTGGCTGGATGTCGGACAAAGTGTTCCGCGGCAATCGCGGTGCAACCGGGGTGTTCTTTATGACGCTGGTGACCATTGCAACTGTGATCTACTGGCTCAACCCGGCGGGTAATCCTGGCGTCGACATGGCCTGCATGATCGTGATTGGCTTCCTGATCTACGGTCCGGTGATGCTGATTGGTCTGCACGCGCTGGAACTGGCACCGAAAAAAGCGGCGGGCACGGCAGCGGGCTTCACCGGCCTGTTCGGCTATCTGGGCGGATCGGTGGCGGCCAGCGCCATTGTCGGTTACACCGTCGATTATTTCGGCTGGGACGGCGGCTTCATGGTCATGATTGCGGGCTGTGTGCTGGCGGTTATTCTGCTGTTACTGACCATGGTCAGCGAACACAAACACAAAAAGACCCTCGCCTGACGGCCATAAAAACAGGGCCGGTTATCCGGCCCTGTTTTACGCTGACGGCTTAAGCCAGATAGAGCGTGCGAAGCATCTGCGGCACCGCATCATCGGCATTCGACCCAATCACATCCAGCGCTGGCAGCGTATCTTTCAACCGCTGATGGGCGTTCTGCATGATAAAGCCTTTACCCGCCATGCTCAGCATCTCCACATCATTCATGCCGTCGCCAAAAGCGATACAGCTTTTCAGCGTGTGGCCCAGCGTCTTCGCGACCGCCTCCAGCGCATGCCCTTTCGACACGCCACCCGCCATCACTTCCAGACAGGTTGGCAGCGAGAAACTGACATTAACCTGGTCGCCCCAGCGCGCTTCAATCGCCTGCTCCATCGGAATCAGATGCTCAGGATTTTCGCAGGTGAAGAAAACCTTGCTGATGTTATCAGTAGGCAACAGACCCGGCTCATAGACCTGATAGTTGAAGACCGACTCGCGGAAATAGTCCTGCTCCGCCGGGCTTGAACGGCTGACAAACCACTCATCGTCGCGGTAAACGTGCGTCAGAATATCGCTGTGATGATACTGCAGACCAAACAGATCGCTGGCGATGTCCTCATCCAGATTATGACTGAACACCAGTTCGCCCTGTGCGTTGTGCACGCGCGCGCCGTTTGAGGTGATCATATAGGCAGGAATGGCCAGGCTGTCGCGCATCTGTCCGACATCAATATGATGACGGCCAGTGGCGAACACAAAGTGAATATCTTTCGCGACCAGCTGCTGCAGTGTTTCACGCGCAAAAGGGGTCAGACGATGTTCGGGAGAAAGCAGCGTGCCATCCAGATCGGATGCAACGATGTGATACATGAAAACCTCGGGTATCTGGTTCTGCCGGTTTAACCGGTCGGATAAAAAACGTCAGTGGTGCGATGAAAAAAAGTCGACCACTGCATTGAGTGCTTCGGCGCGCATCTCATCCTTTTCAAACAGGATCTCATGACGCGCACCCTCGATCACCCGTGGCTTATTGCCCTCACACGGATGACCCGCCGCGGCCATTGCGGCACAAAACAGATCCTGTGAACGATTGTCGACCACCCGATCGTCGCTGGCCTGTAACAGCAGTAGCGGCGTGGTGATCTTATCGACCTGACTGATAATATTGCGACCGGCATGGATGCCTTCACGCACCCAGTGGTAGGTTGGCCCGCCGACGCGAATCGCCGGATCGTCCGCATAAAATCGCAGGTTTCGCCGGTAACGCTCGGTGCTGTGTGTCAGCCGGTTAATGCCAAACGGGTGCGCGCGCCAGCGTCCGGTGCCGAGCGCATAGCCATCGCGCATAGCCGGACGTTTCTCCGCCCAGTCAAGAAGCCGATGGGCCAGAAATGAGGGCAGCGGCAAGGCAATGCCAAACATCGGCGCCACTAACGCTGCCGCATGAACCGCCTGCGGCTGACGCGCCAGGAACAGCGTTAAGATTGCGCCACCCATCGAGTGAGCCAGCGCATAGCGCTGCTGATAGTGACCGCTGACAATCTCTTTAAGATAGAGCGTTTCAAGATCGTCGACATAATGGGTAAATTCCGCTACGTGACCACGGTGTGTATCTTCCAGCAGGCGATCGGAACGCCCCTGACCGCGATGGTCCAGAATCACCACATCAAATCCGCAGTGAAACAGATCGTACGCCAGCTCAGGATATTTTATGTAACTCTCGATGCGTCCTGGCACAATCAGGATCACACGCTTATGTTGCGGCGATGTGAAGCGGACATAGCGCAGTGTCAGATTTCCTACGCCGGTAAATTCCCGTTCTTCACGACTGTGCCAGAAATCGAGCAGCGGCCCGGTGGCGAAGGCAGCAAAGGCTTTTTCACGTCGCAGCCAACTGGCTTTGTGTTGATTCATTCGCCCTCCTGATGACCGGATACTGAGTCATGAATGCCATGCGCAGGCCGTAGCGTCGCGCTTATTTCTGGCGTATTGTGTCACAATTCCGCTACTAAAGAGAGCCTGACCCATGACCATCGAATGGTGGCTGACCTATCTGCTTACAACCACAATCCTGAGCCTGTCGCCCGGTTCCGGCGCAATCAACACCATGAGTACCGGTATCAGCCACGGCTATCGCGGCACGGTAGCGTCCATCTCCGGTTTGCAGGTCGGCCTGGCACTGCACATCGTGCTGGTCGGTATCGGTCTGGGCGCGTTGTTTTCTCAGTCGCTGCTGGCATTTGAAATTCTGAAATGGGCCGGTGCAGCCTATCTGGTCTGGCTGGGTATTCAGCAATGGCGCTCCGCAGGTGGCATCGATCTGGATGCGGTCGCCAAAGCGATGCCGCGTCGTCGCCTGTTCAAACGCGCCGTGCTGGTTAACCTGACCAACCCGAAAAGTATCGTCTTTCTGGCCGCCCTGTTCCCGCAGTTTATCCAGCCGCATCAGCCGTTGTTTATGCAGTATCTGGTGCTGGGCGTGACCACCGTGGTGGTCGATATCATCGTGATGATTGGCTACGCCACGCTGGCAACGCGGATTGCTGGCTGGATTAAAGGGCCAAAACAGATGAAGTTGATGAACCGCATTTTCGGTGGTCTGTTTATGGCGGTGGGCGCGCTGCTGGCCAGCGCCAGAAAGATCGCGTAAGGCCTTACGCGCCGACACGCTGAGGTCGGCGCGATCCTTCCCTGCATCACATCCCCTCTCCCTGGCGACACTACGGCGCGGTCAATGGCACCGCACGCAACACAATAATGCCCGGTTTTGATCGCATATACTCCCTGAATGGCGTATCGACCACTTTGCGATGAGCGGCCAGCGAAGAGGCGTTCCTGAACCACAACCGTCCATCATGCCAGACGGCAATCCCGACGTGCGACACATCCAGCCCCTGAGCATTGGTATAAACGCCAATGTAATCGCCGGTCTGAATCTGCTTCAGTACCTGCGATGTGATCGCGCGAGCTGGGATGTAAGTTATGCGTCGGGGAACCACACTCAGACCGGGCAGCCTTTCTTTTCCGCTGACCTCACGATTCAGTTGCTTCACCACCGTCACCGCATCCGGGCTGAGTGTGCGGGTTATGTCAGTGGCATTACGCGGGCTTTCAGCAAACCAGTCGGAAAAAAAGTGACGCCGTTTCAGGTAGCTGACCTCTCCACCCGCGTAACGGGTGCGAACCAGGTTAGCCTCAAAGCTGGCGCGATCCTGACTGCGGCTTAGCGCCTGAACGTAATCAAGCAGCGTGAAACAATCCACTCCGTTGAAATTGATCACCAGCGCTTCTGGTGTTTCGGGTGAGCCGATCAGCGTATCCGCCTGATAAGGCGTACCGAGAAACGCAGCGGAGATCTGGTTAATTCTTTCGCCCTGCTGCTGCTCAGACACCGGAGGCAACTGCGCCAGGATGGCCGATATCCTGTCTCCCTTCACCTGGTCAGGAACGCGATAATGGGCAGCCTCAGGCGCGGCGCAGGCGCTGATGCAGAACGCGATTAACAACACTAACAGGGGTTTTGTGTTCATTATCATCTCCATGAAAACAGAGTCCGTCGATACGACCATACCGGAGGTGAAGGTTTCATTAATCAAAGAAGGGTGACGATTTATACGCGGTTGTAACAGTGGGGCGTTAACAGGTGCAGTTTGTGACAGTCGTCACGCACGTGAAGTTCAGAGAGATACCACAGGCAATGAAGTTTTGCCGGATGCGCAATGCGCTCTCCGGCATAAAGGGATTGCAGCGCTTAACGTGAAATAATCAGGTGGATACCAAAACCGGCAAACAGGACGCCTGCCATGCCATCGACCCACTTTGCCAGGCGCTGATATTTAGCGCGGATCCACGGTAGCGCAAAGATAGCCGCGACCAGGGCAAACCAGGCAAAGGTTTCCCCAATAATCAACAGGAACAGGCCCCAGCGCTCTGCCGAACCCACATCATCACCGACGAACAGCGAGAAGACGCTACCGAAGTAAATAATTGCTTTAGGATTCGACAGGTTCGTCAGCAGGCCTTTGAGAAAGCTCATTCCGCGTTTCGGCAGCTCAACTACGGGCTCATCCTGCTGCGGCTGTTTGTGTCGCTGACGTGCCGAACACATCAGCTGCCAGCCCATCCACAACAGATAGAGTCCACCACCGACCATGATGACCTGATGCAGCCACGCCATTTTTTCCAGGATCAGGTGCAGTCCCATCAGCGCCACGCCCGCCCAGACAACGATACCCAGTGTAATACCCAGTACCCCCATCATCGCCTCTTTACGCGAGCGGCTGGCGGCGGTTTGCGATACGAAAAAGAAATCAGGGCCGGGGCTCATCAATGCCACCAGATGAACCAGCGCAACCGTTGCGAATAACATCAGCATAATCAGTGTCCTTTATTCTTCATCATCAAGATGCTCTTTGATCATCACCAGGAAAGGTTTGCCAAAGCGCTCCAGTTTGCGGTGGCCCACGCCGTTGACGCTGAGCATCTCCGACGCGCTGACCGGCATCTGTTCTGCCATCTCTATCAGTGTGGCGTCATTGAACACCACATAGGGGGGAATATTCTCTTCGTCGGCGATCGCTTTTCGCAGCTTACGCAGCTTGGCGAACAGCTTGCGGTCGTAATTGCCACCGAGAAACTTCGCCGGACTGCTGCTTTTTGTTTTCGCAGTAATCAATCGCGGCACTGCCAGCATCAGTGGCACTTCACCGCGCAGCACCGGGCGCGCTGCTTCGGTCAACTGCAACGCCGAATGCATAGCGATATTCTGCGTCACCAGCCCCAGATGGATTAACTGACGTAACACACTGACCCAGTGTTCGTGACTCTGGTCTTTGCCCAGCCCATAAACCGGCAGTTTGTCATGACCCTGTTCACGAATACGCTGATTATTAGACCCGCGCAGCACCTCAACGATATAGCCCATGCCAAAACGCTGACCAACACGGTAGATACCGGAAAGCGCTTTTTGCGCTTCAACCAGACCGTCATAGCGTTTAGGCGGATCGAGACAGATATCGCAGTTGCCGCATGGCTGCTGGCGACCCTCGCCAAAATAGTTCAGCAGCACCAGACGCCGGCAGGTCTGCGCTTCCGCAAACGCGCCCATCGCATTGAGCTTGTGGCGTTCAATATCCTGCAGCGGCCCTGGCACTTTCTCTTCGAGGCATTTACGCAACCAGGCCATATCGGCCGGATCGTAGAGCATCATCGCTTCGGCGGGCAGACCATCACGTCCGGCCCGGCCGGTTTCCTGATAATAGGACTCAATATTACGCGGAATATCGAAGTGAACGACAAAACGGACGTTGGGTTTGTTGATACCCATGCCAAAGGCCACCGTCGCCACCACGATTTGCAGATCGTCACGTTGAAACGCTTCCTGCACCCGGCCACGCTGTTCGCTATCGATTCCGGCATGATAGGCGCCCACGCTGAATCCACGGCTTTGCAGACGCGCGGCGGTGTCTTCCACCTTCGCCCGGCTGTTGCAGTAGATAATGCCGCACTTACCGCGCTGATCCTGAACGTAGCGCAGCAGCTGATCGGTGGGTTTAAATTTCTCCACCAGCGTGTAACGGATATTAGGACGGTCAAAGCTGCTGATCTGGATCAGCGGATCCTGCATGTGCAGCAGGTTAACGATGTCATTGCGGGTGGTTTCATCCGCCGTCGCGGTCAGTGCCATCACCGGTAATTCCGGGAAGCGCTGACGCATCTTTCCGAGTGCGCCATATTCCGGACGGAAATCGTGGCCCCACTGGGAAATGCAGTGCGCTTCGTCCACGGCCAGCATCGCGGGCTGCCAGTGCGCCAGACTTTCCAGGAAGTTATCCATCATCAGGCGTTCGGGAGCGATATAAAGTAGCTTAACCCGACCGGTACGGCAGTCTGCCATCACCGTCTGCTGCTGATCGCGCGTCATGGTGGAGTTGAGATACGCCGCCGCCACGCCATTCGCCAGCAGCTGATCGACCTGATCTTTCATCAGAGAGATCAGCGGTGACACCACCAGCGTCAGTCCCTCGCGCACCAGCGCCGGAATCTGATAACAAAGCGATTTCCCTCCGCCAGTGGGCATCACCACCAGGCAATCGCGCCCGCTTAGCGCCTGATGAATGATCGTCTGCTGACCGGGACGAAAATGCTGATAGCCGAAGGTATCCTGCAATACCTGCTGCGCCAGCGCTTCCTGATTGAGAACTGCCGAGGTTGCCACGCGATTCCTGTCTTACGTTTGAGATTAGAACAAGTCGTTAAGCGTTACACCCACACCCAGACGCGTCTGGCGATGGTTGTAATCGATCAGTGATTCACCGTAACCGCTAAATACCTGAGTATAGAAGCGTACATGCTCACTGATAGGGTAGCTCCAGCCCATTGTCGCGCCGCCATAACCGCTGTTCCAGTTATAGTTGCCCTCAACGCTGAAAATACTGTCGCCTAGCCGGTAGCCCACTTTGGCACGGTAATAACCCATGTATTTGGTGATATCAGGATTATCATCGCTGCTCTCCCCTTCCGGGATGCGATACCAGGGTTTGATTTCCGCCAGGAAGTTACCGTTCTCCGCCATCAGACGCGCATAAACACGGTTCCAGCTGCGTGAAGTCGGATCGCTTCGTCCATTGGACTGATGATTCAGACCCACTTCAACATCCCGTAAGGTCCAGCCCGCCAGTGAATAGTCGGTTGCCCAGCCGAGGAAGATCTGAGGTTCATAGTTGGTTTCGCGGAATGGCGAAGACTCCGCGCTATTCGACAGCTGCCACCAGGAACGCTGTGTATAAGAGGCCGCCAGGACGGAGTTGTCGCCCAGAATACCGCGCCATAACGGAAATGCCAGACTGAGCTGGAATTTCACTTCATCTTTACGGGCATTTTCTCCCCAGTTATAAGATGAGATCGCCTCTTTATTCAGATCGCTGGTATAGGTGTAGAGCAGATAGTTGTTCTCGTAAGGATAGAGAACAAACGGGTTGTCGTGCTTCTCCAGCAGGTTAGCAATAATGCTGCCCTGGACCTGTGGCGCGTCATGAACCTCTTTAATCTGGGCTTCATCCGCCTGCGCCAGCGCAGGAAATATCAACATTGCCGCCAGCAAGGCGCGATGCTTACGCATAGAATTCTCCGGTGAGCAACTGCGTATCAGAATAACTGAAAGGGTGTCGTAAAAAGCAGGCCATTCTACACACAAATGGCAGCGAGCATGAGTGCTGATTTCTTAAACTGGAAACACCCTCGCAGGCGTCATAGAATACACAACTCATTAACGTTCCGCGCCCCTCTGGCCCGATTTTTTCAGGACACATCATCATGTCATCACCCGTGCTGACACAGCAGGACGCTCGTAAGCTGGTCGGCGAAATTTTCGTTTATCACATGCCGTTTAATCAGGCGCTGGGCCTGGAGCTGCTGCGCCTTGACGCAGACTACGCAGAGATCAGTTTCAATAACAAAACCATGCTGGTAGGTAATCAGGCACAGCAGATCCTGCACGGCGGTGTTATCGCCTCGGTACTGGATGTGGCTGCGGGCATGGTGTGCGTCAGTAATGCGCTAACCCGTCAGGAGAGCATCACTGAGGAGGAGCTGCGCCAGCGTCTGTCGCGCATGGGCACCATTGATATGCGTGTCGACTATTTACGTCCCGGACGCGGTGAACGCTTCATCGCCACCAGCAGCCTGCTGCGTGCCGGTAACAAAGTCGGCGTGGCTCGGGTGGAGCTGCACAATCAACATGGCGACTACATCGCTACGGCGACTGCCACCTATCTTATCGGCTAACCACGACATTGAATGGATCGCATATGGATACGCAACAAACCCGGCAGGGCGTTGGCTTTGCACTGGGCGCTTACTTTATCTGGGGCATTGCGCCCGCCTATTTCAAGCTAGTGAAACAGGTTCCCGCGACAGAAATCATGACGCATCGCGTGATCTGGTCTGCGCTCTTTATGCTGTTGCTGATTACCCTGAGCCGCAGCTGGCCCGGTGTACGCAGCGTATTGCGCCAGCCCCGAAAAGTGCTGATGCTGGCGCTGACAGCAGTGACGATCGGCGGCAACTGGCTGCTGTTCATCTGGGCGGTCAACAATCAGCATATGCTGGAAGCCAGCCTCGGTTACTTTATTAACCCGCTGATTAACGTGGTGTTCGGCATGCTGTTTCTGCGCGAACGCTTTCGTCGCCTGCAGTGGCTGGCCGTACTGCTGGCAGCCGTCGGCGTGCTGGTGCAGCTGTGGCAGTTTGGATCGTTACCGATTATCGCGCTGGGCCTGGCGCTGAGCTTTGCCCTGTACGGTCTTTTGCGCAAAAAGATTCAGGTCGATGCGCAGAGCGGTATGCTGATTGAAACCCTGTGGCTGTTCCCGCTGGCGGCGATTTACCTGTTTGGCTTTGCCGACAGCGCCACCAGCCATTTATCGGCTAACCCGCTGAGCCTCAACCTGAAGCTGATTGCGGCCGGCATTGTTACCACCATTCCACTGATGCTGTTTGCGGCGGCCTGCAGCCGACTGCGACTCTCCACCGTGGGCTTCTTCCAGTACCTCGGCCCGACGCTGATGTTTGTCCTGGCGGTGGTGTTTTACGGTGAAACCATCACGCCAGACAAGCTGGTGACCTTTGCCTTCATCTGGCTGGCGCTGCTGGTGTTTGTCTGCGATGCGGTGGCGTTTTCATTCCGCTCCCGTTCCCGTGCGCGCGTAGCGTGAGATAAAGCGCGCTAAAGCCGGGCCGGTCAGCAGGATGGTAAAGAGACGCAACGTCTGCATCGCCATCACAAACGCCATATTGACCTGCGTGCCTGCAGCAATAATCGCCACCGTGTCCAGTCCGCCTGGACTGGTGGCGAGATAAGCCGTCATCAGATCGATATCCAGCATTCGGGTCAGTATCCACGCCAGCCCGCCACACAACAACATCAACCCGAAGATCGAGGCCAGCATTTGCGGCAGCGTGCGCAGTGCCAGCAGAAAAATCGGGCGGGTGAAACGCAGTCCCACGCTCCAGCCAATCAGCGCATAGGCCACGGCCAGCAACCATTCCGGCACCTGTAATATCGCGATATGACTGCTGTTCAGTGCCGCACCCGCCAGTGCGGGCAGCAGCAACGCGCCAGAAGGAATGCGCAGTCGTGTGCCCAGCCATGCGCCCAGCAGCATGACGACCAGGGTAATGGCAAAACCGCGATTCAGCGCCGGAAACCAGAGCAGCGACACGCTGTGTGCTTCATCGCCCAGCCCGATGCGCGCCACCAGCGCGGCCGCCGAGGCGACAAACAGCACCCGCAGATACTGCATAAACGCCACCAGCCGGACGTCAGCGCCAAAGTCACCCGCCATCGCCACCATGGCCGATGCTCCCCCCGGCGACGATCCCCATGCGCCGGTCGGGCCAGGCAGATGACTGAAGCGCACCAGCAGAAAACCGGACAAGCCACTGGCCGCCAGCGTCAGCAACAGCACCGCCAGTACGATCGGCCAGTCCTGAATCAGCGGTGTCAGAATCGAAGGTGACAGGCTTTGCGCAATCATGCAGCCCAGAACGGCCTGAGCAACCAGGAAGAACCGTTTATCAATGCGCAGCGTGGCACCTGATAGCCCCATCACCACGCCCACGATCATCGGTCCCAGTAACAGCGCGGCAGGCACATGAAAATAGTGCAGCACCGCACCCAGCAACACTGAGACCAGCAACAGCAGCGTCCACTGCGCGCGCAACGAAAAAGCGTCCATAAGAAGTTAATTATTTGTAAAAACAGGAGGGTCAGAGTACGCAGAAACGGGGATGAGAGCCAGCAAAACGGGCCATCTGAGATGGCCCGTGGCTGTTTTAAAGCCAGTTTTTACGCTTGAAGTAGAGATAAGGTGCCAGTCCGGCAAGAATCATCAGGCCGATAGCCGCAGGATAACCAAAGCTCCACTTCAACTCCGGCATAAACTCGAAGTTCATCCCGTAGCTGGAAGCCACCAGCGTTGGCGGCAGAAATACCACGGAGACCACGGAGAAGATCTTGATGATGCGGTTCTGCTCGATATTGATAAAGCCCATTGCCGCCTGCATCAGGAAGTTCACCTTCTGGAACAGCGATTCGTTATGCGGCAGGAGCGATTCGATATCGCGCAGAATTTCACGTGCCTGCTCCAGCTGATTGCCCGGCAGGCGCGCTTTACGCACCAGGAAGTTCAGCGCGCGCTGGGTATCCATCAGACAGAGGCGCACTTTCCAGCCGATATCTTCCAGTTCCGCTAACCGCGACAGCGCCTGATCGTACTCTTCGCCCTGCTGACCTTCCATGATCACCCGGCTGAGTTTCTCCAGCGCGCTGTAGATGTTCTCGATTTCATCGGCAAGCTGTTCGATTTTGGTTTCAAACAGGTCGAGCAGCAGCTCAAAGGCATTGCCGTCGATCAGCGTCTGGTTACGGGCGCGCATACGATAGAGGCGAAAAGCGGGCAGTTCGCGTTCGCGCAGTGTATAGAGGCGGCCTTCACGGATGGTGAACGCCACAGTAGAGTTACCGGCGTGATCGTCAGCATCTTCATAGAAGAAGAAGGAGTGAATATGCAGACCATCTTCATCTTCGAAGAAACGTGCTGAGGCCTCAATGTCTTCCAGCTCAGGCCGTGTTGCCAGGCTCTGACCCAGTTCTGACTGCACCCGATCACGTTCGCCCTCTTCCGGTTCAATAAGATCGACCCAGACGGAGGTGGTCAGTTTGTCGTTTTCGTCTTCCAGCTCCAGTCGCGTCAGGCGGCTGTGATCCAGTTTAAATGCGCTCAGCATAGCAATACTCCCCATTGCAGACTAAATGGGACAAGGCAGTCCGCCGTTCCTCAACATGGAACGTGCGGCCTGAACACGGAAACAGAGTTTCAGAGATAAATCAGTGCTGACTCGTGCGACGGAATCAAAAAGGGAGGTCGCTGATAACCGCTAAGGCTACCCGCGTAAAGAGGTAGCCTTAGATGTTATTCCTGGTATCCAGGTCATTGAGCCAGCATCGACTGGGCGTGTCCAAGGCATTGTCCTCTCATGATAATAGTGGGCGCATGTTACGCTGAGACGAAAAAGCCGTCAACCGCACGCTAAAGCGTTTCCAGCTTTGCGTAAGCCGCCACCAGCCACTTGATTCCCTGCCCCTGAAACGCCACCTGCAGGCGGCTGTGTTCACCGCTGCCTTCCAGATTAATGATGGTGCCTTCGCCAAATTTCGCGTGATGAACACGCTGACCCAGCGCGAATCCGCTGTCATTTTTGGTCACCGGGGCACCCATCCGCTGATGGTTTACCGGACGGCTCACGCTGGCGCGCAGACGCACTTCTTCGATGCACGCTTCGGGCAGTTCGCCGATGAAACGGGAAGGCCGGTGATACACTTCCTTACCATAGAGTCGGCGGGTTTCAGCGTAGGTCAGTGTCAGTTTCATCATGGCACGGGTTACGCCGACATAAGCCAGACGACGCTCCTCTTCCAGACGGCCGCCTTCATCCAGCGACATCTGGCTCGGGAACATCCCCTCTTCCATGCCGACAATAAAGACCTGGCTAAACTCCAGCCCTTTCGCCGAGTGCAGGGTCATCAGCTGAACCGCATCCTGCCACTTGTCCGCCTGACCTTCACCCGCTTCAAGGGCGGCATGGGACAAGAAGGCCTGCAGCGGCATCAGATCTTCATCTTCGTCCTGATAGCTGAACTGGCGTGTTGCCGTCACCAGCTCCTCAAGGTTTTCGATACGCGCCTGGCCCTTCTCACCTTTTTCCTGCTCATACATCAGCCACAGGCCTGAGTCTTTAATGACCCGGTCGGTCTGAACATGCAGCGGTAAATCGGCGGTTTCCGTAGCCAGTGAATCGACCAGCTCACAGAAGCGTTGCAGCGCAGACGCGGCACGGCCAGCCAGCGCGCGGCTTTGCAGCAGTTCGCGCGTGGCCTGCCACAACGTCATCTGACGCTCACGGGCGGTCTGACGTACCACGTCGAGCGTGCGATCGCCCACGCCACGTGTCGGGGTATTTACCACGCGCTCAAAAGCCGCATCGTCATTGCGGTTCGCCATCAGACGCAGATAGGAGAGCGCATCTTTGATCTCCTGGCGTTCGAAGAAGCGCATGCCGCCATAAATACGGTACGGCATGCTGCTTTGCAGCAGCGCCTCTTCCAGCACACGCGACTGGGCGTTGCTGCGATAGAGAATGGCGCAGTCGTTGAGCGCGCCGCCGTTCTCCATCCAGACCTTGATGCGGTTAACCACAAAGCGTGCTTCATCCAGCTCATTAAAGGCGCAATAGATAGAGATTGGCTCACCATCGCTGCCTTCGGTCCAGAGCTCTTTACCCAGGCGGCCATTGTTGTTGGCGATCAGGGCGTTGGCGGCTTTCAGGATGTTATTGGTTGAGCGATAGTTCTGCTCCAGACGAATGGTTTCCGCGCCAGGGAAATCCTGCAGGAAGCGCTGGATATTCTCGACCTGCGCGCCGCGCCAGCCGTAGATAGACTGGTCATCATCGCCTACGATGATCACACGACCGCTGTCACCCGCCAGCATCCGAATCCAGGCGTACTGAATGTTGTTGGTATCCTGAAACTCATCCACCAGCACGTTGGTAAAACGTTCGCGGTAGTGATTAAGAATGTGCGGCTTGTTGAGCCACAGCTCATGGGCGCGCAGCAGCAGCTCAGCGAAATCGACTAGACCGGCGCGATCACAGGCCTCCTGATAGGCCTGATAAATGCGCAGCCAGGTCTGCTCAATCGGATTGCCGTAGCTTTCAATATGCTTTGGCCGCAGGCCTTCATCTTTTTTGCCGTTGATGTACCACATGCCCTGACGCGCAGGCCACTGCTTGTCATCAAGGTTCATGGATTTAATCAGGCGCTTAAGCAGACGCAGCTGATCTTCACTGTCGAGGATCTGAAAATCCTGCGGCAGACCGGCATCAAGATGGTGAGCGCGCAGTAAACGGTGCGCCAGGCCGTGGAAGGTGCCGATCCACATCCCGCCCTGACTGGTGCCGATCAGATGCTCGATACGGTGACGCATCTCCGCGGCCGCTTTGTTGGTAAAGGTCACCGCCATAATTGAATAGGGAGAGCAATTCTCCACCGACATCAGCCAGGCAATGCGATGCACCAGCACCCGCGTTTTACCACTGCCCGCGCCTGCCAGCACCAGCAGGTTACTGCGCGGAGCCGCAACGGCAGCGCGCTGATTGTCATTCAAACCATCGAGCAGTTCAGAAACGTCCATAAGCACCGTTTACCAGAGAAAAAGCGTCGTCGTCGCGCTGATTATTCCGCCTGCCGCAAGACAGTATCGCTGCCCGTCAGGCGGCGACACAGATGCCAGATTAGCGACGGCGGCAAAGCAGAAAAGAGGAGACGACTGGATAAATTTACAGCCATTATAGCAGTGAGGTGAGTGATGCCAACCGCGAAATTTCGACATGCGGCAACAGGCGCGCATCCGGGATATGCATCAGGTTGCCCTGCCGCAGGTTAATCCAGCAGGCCTGCAGTCCGCAGCGCAGTGAGCCCGCGACATCGGTTGTGAGGTCATCACCGACATGCAGAATATGATGTGGTGCGATATCAAGGCGTTGCGCGGCAAGCTGATACATATCCTGCCACGGCTTGGCGCGCCCATCCGGCCCGGCCCGCAGCGTAAACTGAAAGTAGTGCGCAATGCCCATTTTTTCCGGGCAGGCGTTACCGTTGGTGACCGCCACCAGCGGGATTTTTTCCGCCAGCGCTTTTAGCGTCTGATGCGTCTCATCCGGCATCTCGACCTGACTCCGCCACTGATGAAAGACCGCCATGACATCTGCCGCGCCCGCTGTCGCTTCAGTGGCAGAGAGGCCGACATTCAGCATCGCCAGCTCTACCGAACGGCGTCGCCACTCCGACACATCATGATAGATTTCAGGCTCACGCTGAAGCAGTTCGTCACGCAACTGCTGATAATCCTGCGGCGTGAAGTCACGCAGCGCCGGATGAAAAGCCTGCAACGCCGCATGGGACTCCAGCGTGGTACGACGAATCACCGGGTAGTTATCGTAGAGCGTGTCATCAAGGTCGAAGCTCATAGCTTTTATGGCCGACAGCGGACGATAAAACTTCATTCGTTCTTTCCTCGTTTGGCGCGGGGATGCGCAGCGTCATACACCGAAGCCAGATGCTGGAAGTCGAGATGGGTGTAGATCTGGGTCGTCGACAGATTCGCATGCCCCAGTAACTCCTGCACGGCGCGCAGGTCGCCGCTGGACTCCAGCAGATGGGTGGCAAAAGAGTGTCGCAACTTATGCGGATGGATATGGCTCGCCAGACCCTGTCTGATGCCCCATTCGGCAAAGCGCTTCTGTACGTTGCGGGGCGAAATGCGGTTGCCGCGTGTCGACAGAAACAGCGCATCATCCTGGGCACCGAACGTTTCACGCAGCGGCAGCCAGTGCTGGATCCAGGTGACGGCCGTGCGGCCAATCGGAACCCGGCGCTCTTTGCTGCCCTTACCCACGACCCACACTTCACCGGAATCGAGATCGACATGGCGGCAATCCATATTGACCAGTTCGGAGAGACGCAGACCGCCGCCATACATTACTTCCAGCATCGCCCGGTCGCGCACCGCCAGCGGATCGTCAAGGTCGATCTCCAGCAGCTGATTCACTTCATCAACATCAATATTTTTGGGCAGATGCCGTGCTTTACGTGGCGTCATTACCCCTTTGGCAGGATTAGCGGAGAGCAAACCCTGACTCACCTGCCAGTCGAGGAAACTGCGCAGCGCAGAGAGACGCAGCGCCAGGCTGCTGGCAGAGAGTCCGGCACGACGGCTACGCGCCGCCATGCTGCGCACCTGCGCGGGTTCCAGCTGTGCCCAGCTGCTGAGCTTCATCTCGTCAGCAATCGCCACCAGCGCGGCAAGCTGTCGCGCATAACTGCTCTGGGTTAACGGACTCAGCTGGCGCTCCACTTTCAGGTAGCGCAGGAATCCGTCGACAGCCTCCAGCAGCGTGCTACTCATGCGCGCTCGACCCAGCGGGAAAGCAGATCAGGCATCATCTGCGACAGGTGCTGCAACAGCAGTGTCCCCATACCCGACTGGTAGTGCTGGCTGTCGCGACTGCTGAACACCAGCACGCCGAGATCGCCCTCTTCGCCCATCAGCGACATGGCCACCGAACCGATCGCTTTTGCCTGCGGCAGCAGCAGCAGCAGTTCCGGGCCATTAATGTTGCCGAGATAGTGATGCTGGTTACCGAAGCGCTGAATACGCAGCGGTTCAAACGCCTGACGCGACAGGCTCAGCTGAAAGAAATCGGAAGGCGCGCCCAGCAGCCATTTATCACTAAACAGCCGCACATTGGCACCTGCCAGGCCCAATTCACGTGCCCAGCGGTGCAGTCGGTTGAGCATATCCTGCAGCGAATCAGCCGCTGCCAGATGACTTTCCAGCGACAGCAGACGGTCAAACAGTTCGTGGTTAGCGCTGGCCTGCTCCATCAGCAGCGTGATCTCTTCTTCCAGCCGCTGAATGTGGTTGCGTTGCCGCGCCATGTGCCACTCAACCAGCGACACGCTGCCGCGCACCGGATGCGGCACCGCCATCTGTTCAACTGCGCGGGCATTGCGGATAAAGAAATCGGGATTCTGCCGCAGATAATCACTGACGGCCTGATCGTCCAGCAGAACCGAACTGTCAGTCTGCTCTTCGATATTTTTCATAGATGAATAAACCCATCGTAGACGTGTGTCGCAGGCCCGGTCATATAGAGCGGCTGACCGGCACCTTTCCAGGAGATATGCAGCGTTCCACCAGGCAGATCGACACGGACGTTAGGTGCCAGAATGCCCTGCTGAATGCCGCATGCAACGGCAGCACAGGCGCCACTGCCGCACGCCTGTGTTTCACCCGCGCCGCGTTCATAGACGCGCAGGCGGATATGTTCGGGATTGATGATCTCCATAAAACCCACATTGACGCGATCCGGGAAACGCTCATGGCTCTCCAGAATCGGGCCCAGCAGTTCAACCTGCGCGGTTTTCACACTTTCAACCTGGATGACGCAGTGAGGATTACCCATCGATACCGCACCCAGCATTACCGTCTGTTCGGCAACGCGCAGCAGATAGAGGTTTTCGGCTTTGTTGGCGCGGAACGGCACCTGCTGAGGCTCAAAGTTGGGCTCGCCCATGTTCACGCGCACCTGGTCATCCGGCGTCACGGTCAGGACCATACGGCCATTTTGCGTACTGACCCGGATATCGGTCTTGTTGGTCAGCCCTTTGAGCTGAACAAAGCGGGCAAAACAGCGCGCACCGTTACCGCACTGAGCCACTTCACTGCCGTCGGCGTTGAAAATGCGATAGTGGAAATCGAGATCGGGATCGTAAGGGGGTTCAACAATCAGCAGCTGATCAAATCCGATCCCCAGATGACGATCGGCCAGCCGGCGGATCAACTCCGGCGAAAAAAAGACGTTTTGTGTCACTGCATCCACAACCATAAAATCGTTGCCGAGACCGTGCATTTTGGAGAACTGCATTTTTTGCTCCGCCGGATAAGCCATCAGATTAGTTCGCTTGTACGCCTGAGTTGCCGGTAACCAGTCCGCCCACATCGGCTTTTTTGGCATCCGCTTTCTGGCGTTCGGTCGGCGATTGTTGTTTCTTCGGCTGATCCTTCGGCGGGAAGTAAAGCGGTCCTTTCAGACCACAACCTGCAAGGCTGGTTAGAGCCAGTGTCACGGCCAACAGGCTTATTACTTTCTTCATTCTTTATGCTCTTCATGTCCTTTACCTGGATGCTTATCATCGCAGTTGAAGGTGGAAAAGCAACAGGAAATCCCCGCTAATAGCGTGAACCGGGTGACAAGCCAGAAAGATAGCGGCCACCTGCAGAGCGCAGGCAGGCCGTCAGCATCAATGCACCTGATAGCGCGGTTGATAGTCGCTGTTGTCGTTGTCAGGCTGCGTCGTACACAGCTGCGTCAGCGTCTGACTACGGAACGGAATCACCTGGAATCGCTCACCCGTGTTCACAATCTGATAGAACTGCGGCAGGTTAAAGTTGATAAAGCTCGACCCATATGTGAAGCGATCGTGCGATGAGGAGTAGAACCGACTGACGTCGCGCACCAGCTCCTCTTTGCTGCCTTCACAGTGGTGATAGACCTCAACCCGATTCGTCTCATCAAGAATGTAGATATTGAAGCCGCGCTCATCCGTGGTGTTTTCAAAGAAGAACTGAATGATGCCTTCGCTGGCATAGCCGTTAACGACGGGTGGCAGCGGTGTCTGATTCGTTTCGACTTTAATAGAGAGTCCATGCAGCTTGTTGTTGGAGATCGCGCCATAAAACTCAACGGCATTTTCCAGCTTCTGCACAGAAACACTCATACGTTCAAAGAACAGACCCCAGGTCTGGCCTGCCATGCGCAGCGCTTTAAAGCGGCCCGGCTCCTGACGTGTGCTGGAAAGGCGCAGCTCAATGCACTCTGAGACCAGCTGCTGCACGCGCGTGCGGATGAGACCGCGCAGGTGCTGGCTGTAGCAGAACACTTCCACCGTATCCGGCGGTGCGGCATCCTGATGCATCTTGCCAAGAATGGTTTTCAGTCCTTCGATCATCGCCTGTTCGCCGCTGAAATGCAGTGTACGCACCTCATTCCAGGAGTTGCGATAGAGCAGATCGATACTGCCAATCAGGCACTGCTGCTGCTGACCAAAGCTAAAAACATCCAGCTTGCGGAAGTCGAAGTGCACCACCTGGTTGCGGAAGGCCGCTGTCGGGTCATGCTCAAGGTTAACAATAATCGCCAGGTGACGAATTTCGCACGGACTGTAGAGCGCTTTTGGTGTCGGCGAAGGCAGACGCAGCGGGAAGTGGCTGGAAACATCGTTGACCAGCTCCTGCAGACGCGCCAGATCGCAAATCTCATTGCCTTTAATATGCAGCCGGGTTTTGCGGGTCAGCAGACCATTAAACCACGCCCACGCCACCAGCTTGTTCAGGTAGCGGTTATATTCCAGCGGCTGATGGCTGATGATCGAATCCATATCCGGTGCCTGGTTATAGAGATACCAGCCGGAACGGTTGGCACGGCCAGGTGGGACATGAATAAAGGTCAGATTCGGTTCAGAGAGATCGGGCGAAATCTGCGGGTTCACCAGCGTCACTTTGCCCGGCAGCGCTTCAAACGCGGCATACAGTTTACGGGTTAATACACCGATATCCTGCGGGCTGGCGCTAACGCTTAAGTTATTACGGCGGGCAAAGCGGATCAGGTTGCGATAACTTTGCATCATCGCATCCAGTAATTCATTATGAGCTTCGCGCACCCGCTCAATTTTCCACTCGGCGCGGTTGTCCAGAACGGCAATCTTCTCTTCGTTCCAGCCCCACTCTTTGACCAGCTGCGATAAAATCTCGCGACGCCAGCCGGTGCGATGATGATGATCTTCGGTGCTGAGCTTTTCACACACTTTGAGATAGAAGCAGCGACGAACCAAATCAAGACGCGGCTGATCGTCAACGCTGGTGAGATAGTGCGTTACGCGTTCCAGCATCATGCAGTAAGGATCGAGTCCGAAGCAGATGATTTCGCCGTCGTGCAGGCGCTGTTTGATATCCATCGCCAGCAGCTGCGTGTTCGGGTATTCCCAGCTATAGGCTTCCAGCAGCAACGTTTTCAGTACGGCTTTATAAGGCGAGTCGATGCTTTTATAGAGCTGCCACAGACTGGCACCAAAATACTCTTCAGCAGACAGCGTACCGAGGCCACCCAGATCGAGCCACTCATTGGGGGTCAGCACGCCTTTCGCGTACAGCGACATCACGTAATCGTCATAGTGATGCTCTTCTTCACCCGGTACCATATTCCACAGGAGACGTTTGCCCGCCATACGAACCGCAGTACGGTAAAACTCATCCAGCAGCAAAATGTGTTGGGTTGAGCCGCAATCTTCACCGCCCAGGCTGCCGCTTTCATTGTGACGGAAGCGGTTCTCATCAATCAGGAAGAAACTGACTTCCACACCCATTGAGACGCACCACTTCTGCAATAACGTACATTTGCGCTGCAGATTCAGGCGCTCTTCATTATCAAGCCAGGATTGATGGCAGACCCAGATATCGAGATCCGAGACGCTATTCTGGCCGACAGACGAGGTGCTGCCCATGGAGTAAATGGCGGTGATTGGCATCTCGCCTTTCGGCGCATCGGCATGGCGCAGGTCGCTGTCGCCGGTGAGATCGGCCAGCAGCTGGCGCTGATTTTCATCAGGCGTGTAGAAGCTGATGCCATATGGAACGCTACCTTCAAGGTAACCCGGCATCTGAGGATGTTGATAATGTAATAAGGTTGGCAGCAGACTGTAGACGCGCTGAAAAGCGGGTCCCATAGCAGCCAGCGCACGATCAACGCGCAGCTGGTTGATTGCATCCAGTCTCTGTTTCAGTGTCTCAATGTAGAGGTACAAGACGTTTCGCCTGATTGTCCCAGTGTTTAAGCACCCTGTTTCCACGCTCTGCCGCTTATTAAAGTAAAAAGTGGGCAGATAATTGCTGGAAACGTGATCAATCTAACACTCGCCAGATTGACCGTAAAGAAAGTTGCGCTACTTAACAGTTTAGCACGTTCTTACCAGCTTCCCGCCTTTTCAGCGCTGGTTCCCACGTTATGGCTTGATAATCCGGGCCTGAAACCGTGCGCAGGCCCTTTTCAATCCGTTGAAACTGACAGTATTCATCCAGAGATGATAGGATATTCAGTGAACGATAAAAATGGTTAACAGCATGTTAGACAAAATTTTCAGAATTGCTACAAGACAAAGCCCGCTCGCATTATGGCAGGCACATTATGTACAGCAACGCCTCATGAGTGCCCATCCGGGACTTCGCGTTGAGCTGGTGCCTATGGTCACGAAAGGTGACATTATTCTTGATACGCCGCTGGCAAAAGTGGGTGGCAAAGGACTGTTTGTCAAAGAGCTTGAGCTGGCGATGCAGGATGGCCGTGCCGATATGGCTGTGCACTCCATGAAAGATGTGCCGGTCAGTTTCCCTGAAGGTCTGGGCCTGGTGACCATCTGCGAGCGCGACGATCCGCGCGATGCGTTCGTTTCCCATCATTATGACTCTATTGACGCGCTGCCACAGGGAGCCATTGTCGGCACCTCCAGCCTGCGTCGTCAGTGCCAGATTAGTGCGCGCCGTCCGGATCTGGTGATCCGTTCGCTGCGGGGTAATGTGGGCACCCGTCTCGGCAAGCTCGATGCCGGAGAGTATGACGCGATCATTCTGGCCGTTGCCGGGCTGAAACGCCTGGGACTGGAAGATCGCATTCGCCAGGCAATGCCTGCCGAAGTTTCCCTGCCCGCCGTGGGTCAGGGTGCGGTCGGCATTGAATGCCGTCTGGACGACAGCGTCTTAATTGACCTGTTACGGGCACTGAACCACGATGACACCGAAGTCTGCGTCAGAGCGGAACGCGCCATGAATACCCGCTTAGAGGGTGGCTGCCAGGTACCCATCGGCAGTTTCGCGGTGCTGGAAGGCAATGACCTCTGGCTGCGCGGCATGGTCGGCGCACCAGATGGCCGGGTGATGGTCAGCGGCGAACGCCGGGGTCCACGCGCGCAGGCAGAACAGATGGGCATTTCACTGGCCGATGAACTGCTGAATGGCGGCGCACGTGAAATCCTGAAAGAAGTTTACCAGGGGCAGCCGCCGGCATGACCATCCTGGTGACGCGCCCGGAACCCGCAGCGGCAGAGCTGGTATCGCGCCTGCATGCCCTTGGCAAACAGGCGTGGAGCCTGCCGCTGATCGAGTTCGCACCGGGCGCTGACCTCGCCTCTCTGCCCCAGAAGCTCGCCGGACTTCATGCTGGCGACCTCGTCTTTATCCTTTCTCAGCAGGTTATTCACTACGCGCAGCACGCGATCAAAGCATGGCCCACTGAGCTGGACTATTATGCAATTGGTCGCAGCACCGCACTGGCGTTTCACACCGTCAGTGGCCAGCAGGTGACCTGGCCACATGCACATGAAACCAGTGAGGAATTGATCCAGATAAACACGCTTCAGCAGATTTCCGGTAAACGTGCGCTGATCCTGCGAGGCGATCCCGGACGCGAGTTGCTGGCAGAGACCTTAACCCGGCGAGGTGCTGAGGTGACGTTTGCTGCCTGCTACCAGCGCTGCCAGAAGCATTATGATGGACCCGTTGAAGGCCGCCGCTGGCGCGATCGCGGCGTCTCGGTGCTGGTGGTGACCAGCGGTGAAATGTTACAACAGCTCTTTTCGCTGTTCCCCGCAGTTGATCGTGAGGAATGGCTGCTCCACTGCCGACTGATTGTCGTCAGTGAACGTTTGGCTACCCTGGCCGCTGGATTAGGTTGGCAGGATATTCAGGTAGCCGATGGTGCCGATAACGATGCGCTGCTGCGCGCGTTACGCTGAACTTTAACAATGGGATGTGCCACATATGACGGAACAAAAAGACTCCTCCGCCATGGTTGAAGAAACCACCCCAGCGGTTGACCGCTCCTCTTCCAGCAACAGCACACCACCGCGTAATGCGAAAAAGGGTGGCATGGTGTTGGGTGCCGTTGCGATTGTCATCGCGCTGGCGATGGGTGCGGGTTTATACCTTAACGGGAAACATCAGGCTGATTTACAGGCACAAACCAATCAAAAGCTGAGCGACCAGTTAAGCGCGTTGCAGCAGCAGGCCGGCAGCGATAAACAGCAGCTGACACAGCAATTAAGTAGCGCTGAAAAGGCGTTGCAGACTGCGCAACAGCAGCAGAATGCCTCAGCAAAAGAGCTGGAAACCCTGCGTGAAAAAGTAGCCGTGATCTCTGGCAACGACGTGCGCAGCTGGCTGCTGGCACAGGCGGACTATCTGGTGAAACTGGCGGGCCGCAAACTCTGGAGCGATCAGGATGTCACGACAGCCGCGGCACTGCTGAAAAGCGCCGATGCCAGCCTGGCCGACATGAACGATCCCAGCGTGATGAATGTGCGCCGTGCGCTGACCCAGGATATCAGCAACCTCTCTTCCGTTACGCAGGTCGACTACGACGGCGTGATCCTCAAGCTGAATCAGTTGTCGAACAACGTTGATAATCTGCGTCTGGCCGATAACGACAGCGATGATGCGCCGATGGACAGCGATGGTGGCGAGCTCTCAGGTTCGGTGCGCGAATGGCGTCAGAATCTGGTGAAAAGCTGGCATAATTTTATGGATGATTTTATTACCATCCGTCGCCGCGATAACACCGCACAGCCGCTGCTGGCACCGAATCAGGATGTATATCTGCGTGAGAATATCCGCTCGCGTCTGCTGATCGCTGCTCAGGCTGTTCCGCGTCATCAGGATGAGATTTATAAACAATCTATCGATACCGTGTCCGCCTGGGTTCGCGCCTGGTACGACACTAATGATGCCGCCACCAAAGCTTTCCTTGCTCAGCTGGATGAGCTGAGTCAGCAGAACATCAATATGGATCTGCCGGATAACCTGGAAAGTCAGCCGTTGCTGGAACAGCTGATGCAGACGCGGGTGCGCAACCTGTTAGCGCAACCTTCTGCCGCTGCTAATCAGCAGGGGGGCTAAGCATGCTTAAGGTATTTATCCTCTTTATCCTGCTGATTGCGGGCGTGGTGCTGGGACCGATGATTGCCGGTCATCAGGGCTACGTGCTGATTCAGACTGATAACTGGAATATCGAAACCAGCGTCACAGGCCTGGTCATTATCCTTATTCTCAGCCTGCTGGTGATTCTGGCCGTAGAGTGGCTGCTGCGCCGCGTGCTGCACACCGGCGCGCGAACCCGTGGCTGGTTTACCGGACGTAAACGCCGTCGCGCCCAGCGCCATACCCAGTCGGCGCTGATGAAGCTGGCAGAAGGCGACCACCGTCAGGTTGAGAAACTGCTCTCTAAAGATGCCGATCACGCTGATGTGCCTGTAGCCAACTATCTGCTGGCTGCAGAAGCTGCACAACAGCGTGGTGATGAAGCCCGTGCTAATCAGCATCTTGAGCGTGCTGCAGAGCTGTCGGAAAACAATACCATTCCGGTGGAAATCGCCCGCGCACGTATTCAGCTGGCACGTAACGAAGATCACGCTGCGCGTCATAGCATCGACCGCCTGCTGGAAGTGGCACCGCGTCACCCGGAAGTACTGCGCCTGGCCGAACAGGCGTATATTCGCACAGGTGCCTGGAGTGCGTTGCTGGATATTCTGCCGTCGATGCAGAAGTCACAGGTCGGCGATGAGCTCCATCGTGATGCCTTGCAGCAGCAGGCCTGGCTGGGTCTGATGAATCAGGCGATGGCTGATCAGGGCAGTGATGGGCTGAAGCGCTGGTGGAGCACACTGAGTCGCAAGACCCGTCAGGATACGACGTTGCAGGTCGCCATGGCGGATCATCTGATTGAGTGTGACGATCACGACACCGCACAGTCTATCGTGCTGGAAGGCCTGAAACGTCATTATGATGATCGTCTGGTACTGCTGATGCCACGTATCAAAAGCGGCAATCCCGAAGCACTGGAGAAAGCATTACGTCAGCAGATTAAACAGCATGGCGCAACGCCGTTGCTGCACAGTACGCTGGGGCAGTTGCTGATGCGTCATGGGGAATGGCAGCAGGCAGCTGACGCGCTGCAGCAGGCGCTGGCGCAGCGTCCGGATGCGTTCGATTATGCATGGCTGGCAGATGTTTATGACCGTCTGCATCGCCCGGAAGAGGCTGCAAAAATGCGCCGTGAAGGGTTGTTGCTGACGCTGAAGAATAACCCAAACGCCTGATGCGATTGTCAGACAGGATAAAGCCGGGCTCGCCCGGCTTTTTTGTGCCCAAAATCTGCCCTCCGGTTCTCGCAGGCAAAAAAAACACCTGCCAGTGGCAGGTGTAAGATCAGGTCGGTAAGACAACCGGGAGGTACCTGACTCAACGTGGTGTCTGTTAACCCTGTAAGGCTCACGCGATACAGGCAGGCAGACAACAGGTACCGAAAATTGGCTCTGCATCATTCCCAGGTTTATGTAGCATAAGCAGACATAAGAGGTGGAATGAGCATCTACAGCAGAAGTATTGCACAAGCCGTGCCAGGTTAAGGTTTATTTTTAAAGTAATTATAAATCAATAATTTAATCACAGTGCCAAATCTGTTCTTAGCCATGTCCGATGTTAAGTGTCGGTATCCGGCGACAGCTTGCATTTTCTCTGTCTCTTAATAGAGACAGCGAGGCCAATCTCTCTGTGAACTTAACAATAACAATGACTTATTTGTCGGCGATTCACGACGCTGCTACTCCTGCTTAAGCAACTTTAACTGACAACTGGCGAAATCAAAGCGGGAGAGCTGGCATCGAAGATTAGCAAACAGCAGCCCGTTCTCACCGCTGTGCCGGCTTCAGGGAGCATACGCCTTTCGCAAAGACGCAAAAGACGCCATCCCTGGCGGCCTCAGCGCGGGCCGTCCGTGGCCCGCGATGCTTTGCTACAGGCGTATGCTCCCTTCGCTTCAAGTCTGGCAGACGCATCGGGAACTTACATGGACGCTTCAGACTGGTGAGAGATCTAAAGCCGGATTCATCTGACGGTGTTCCCTTCGCAGGCTCGCACTCACCGCAACATTGTTCCACAGCCTGCGCCCCTAATCTCTCGCAGAAATTTGCATCCTCTTTCTACAGACGAAAAAAACCTGTCTTTTCAGACAGGTTTCTAAAAATGGTCGGCGAGAGAGGATTACACTGCTCTATGAGCAGCGCCCTGCGGGCCGTTGCTGAAGCAACGTTGTCTCGCTTCGCTCGGCTCAAACCTCCTTCGGAGGTCCTCATCCTCTTTTATACAGACGAAAAAAAACCTGTCTTTTCAGACAGGTTTCTAAAAATGGTCGGCGAGAGAGGATTCGAACCTCCGACCCACTGGTCCCAAACCAGTTGCGCTACCAAGCTGCGCTACTCGCCGATTTTTTTAACTGTTTTGCCTGGTGCGAAGAGAGGGACTTGAACCCTCACGTCCGTTAAGACACTAACACCTGAAGCTAGCGCGTCTACCAATTCCGCCACCTTCGCGTTTCCCAGCAAAATCTGGGGTGGCTAATGGGACTCGAACCCACGACAACTGGAATCACAATCCAGGGCTCTACCAACTGAGCTATAGCCACCACAATTCTTAATGTCACAGATTTAAAACCTGCAGCATTTAAATCTCTACTGCCAACCGCGGTAAATCAACCACCGAAGCTCATGCGCACAAACGATATGGCGCGCCCGACAGGATTCGAACCTGAGACCTCTGCCTCCGGAGGGCAGCGCTCTATCCAGCTGAGCTACGGGCGCGTAGCGCCGTTGCGGATGTGCATACTAGAGATAAGCGCCCATCGTGTCTAGTGCTTTTTAAATAAAAAGACGCGTTTGATTACGCTTTGTGCACTTTCTCGACAAATAGTGCATTTCCTCTCTCACAATGCCTAAAAATGCGGCATTTATCAGCAATATCAGAGATCGCCGCGCCAGTGGTAGCGCAAATATTTAAGCAGTTTTAATTGCCTGCGCAGGCGGCTCGGTTGTCGAATCAGACGATAGAGCCACTCCAGCCCCAGTCGCTGCCAGATTTTAGGGGCGCGCTTCACATGACCGGTAAAAACATCGTAGGTTCCGCCTACGCCCATGTAGAGCGCATCAGGACAGTGCGCACGGCACGCCAGCATCAGCAGCTCCTGACGTGGCGATCCCAGCGCTACAGTGACGAGCTTCGCACCGCTAGCCGCAATCCGGGCAAACAGCGCATCCTGATCGGCTGGCGCAAAATAGCCATCCTGCGCGCCAACAATATTCACATTCCACTGGCGGCGTAACTTATCACAGGTTTCATCCAGCACCCGCTGGCGACCACCGATAAGAAACACCGGCGTCCCTTCACGCCCGGCGCGCTCCATCAACGCTTCCCATAAATCTGCTCCCGCAATGCGCTGCACCGACGCCTGCGGATATTTTTTACGAATCGACCGCACAATACTGATGCCATCGGCATACGCATATTCAGCCTGCGCTAACAGCGTGCGTAATCCCTCATCCCGCTCAGCGGTCAGAATCTTCTCTGCATTGATCGCCACTAAAATACCGCTGCGAACGCGCTGCGGCGGCATCAAAAAATTCACCGCCGACGGCATGTTTTCGAAGCCATACAAATCAACGCCGCGAATCCGGTACTGCGGCGTCTCAGTTAACGTTGTCATATCTTCCGTCAATCCCAGAGGTTAATCAGAGCGGGCTGTGTAACACCCGCCTGCTGCGGTCGCGAATCAAACCTGCGCGATCCAGTAACCAGAAAAGTAATTTAGCTATGCCCAGACAGGCAGCAAAAATGATGCAGAAAAACACCACGCGAGAACCGAACGCATCAAGACCTTCGCGGGCCAGCACAATCATGTTAAACACCGCGCCAAAACAGAAGCTTTGCAGGATGGCGCCGGTGTACCGGTTGGTCTCAAGGCAGCCACGCTGATAGATCGCATCAAAGGCTTTGATAATCATCCCTACCGCGACAGCACCAACTGGAATCGCCCAGACGCCGCCCATCACCACCAGCGATCCAATTAATGTGGGGGAAATCGCCAGGCCAGAATGGTTATTCAGCACTTCCCAGGTGAAGTAGTTCGCACTGTTTAACACCGCCAGCGGCCGATCCGGCCAGAGCCAGGTCGGAATGAAAACGTAGAAATCACGCCACAGCGGCGCCAGACCCTGGAACTCAATGCGGGCGTAGTTATCCAGCAGAAGAGCCAGATTCTCCCACGGTGAGAACGTATCACGCGTCAGATAGAGGAAGGTATAAAACGCTTCATCGCCCATTACGTCGAGGTTATAGCGGCGCAGCGCCAGCCAGAACATCCCCGCAATTGCCAGTACGCCCGCTGTTGCCAGCATCCACAGAGTGATCCAGCCACGGGTGATCCCGATGAACAGGAACAGGGCAAAAGCAATAATGATATTGGCGCGGGTGCCGCCCACCAGTGCGTAGGTCAGCAAACCAAAGGCCACTGTTACAACCAGGAAAAGCAGCCAGTTGCGGCGCGTCGGGCTCAGAAAATAGGGGATCAACATCGCCGGAATAAAGAAGTAGAAGAAGCGCTTGAGCGCCACCCCCGAGACTTCACTGGAGAAGATCTGGTTATAGGCAGTCAGGCGGAACAGCAGAAAACCGTTGTGAATGAAAAACACAGTGACGGTTCCCAGCGCCACCAGCGCCAGAATCACGCAGGTCAGGTGCGTTTCAACCCGATTCATCTGCAGCCAGGGCTTCGCCGGTGGCGCACTGGCGGGCTTCAGCCGCACTTTATAACTGACGTAATAAATGGCGTAAAACGCCGTCGCTGACAGCAACGCCTCCAGCAGATTCTCGACCGGCACCACCTCAACATTAAAGCGAAACACCAGCACCGAGGTCAGTGGGAAGCCGAAGTAAAAGGTCAGTAAGAACAGCAGTGTGAAGAACAGATGGAAGTTAAAACGGACGCGCTTAAACTCCCGCCAGGTCAGCGTCAGAATAAAAACCAGCGACAGCAGATAGACCACCAGCAGGCCGCCAAACTGCATAAGACTCATGACAACTCCCCTTCGCTGAGCTGTAACGCGGCCCGCCAGCCTGCGAGATACCCCGGCGCAAAAAAGGCGATCGCCTGTTTATCACAGCTCATCAGCTGGCGGCGTGCCTCGGCAATCACCGCAGGCGACAGCGTATCTTCGCTGAACAATACCGGAAGCTGCTGCTCAGCCACATCACGCCAGAACGGATTTTTGCGGGTCAGGATAAACGGCACGTTGGCCTGGATCAGCAGACAGAGTGTTCCCACTCCCTGCTGACGTTCAAACATAAAATAGCCGACATGACAGCGCGCCAGGAGCGCTAAATAATCATCAAACGCCAGATTTTCACGCATCAGATTCACCTGCCCGTCCGGGAACAGTGTCTCTGCTGCAGCCTGAATCTCACTGATGTACGCCTCGTTGCCTGGCGGATAGCCCAGCGGCACCTCGATACGCACCTGTGTGCCAAACTGCGCGCGAATCGCTTTTAAGCCTTCAATGTGCCGGTTACTCGGATCGCCGGAGTTGCCCAGCAGCAGCGTAAACGGCTCAGCGGGATCAGACTCAACAGCGGCGGCGGGCATTCGGGTCGGGAAATAGAGCAGTGAACCCGGCACCCTGCGATGACGCTGCTGGTAGTGATGCAGGTCGCCACGGGTCGCAAAAACCTGAGCAACGCGTCCCTGTGCTAGCCGGCGAACCAGATAGAACAGGCGAAACTTAAGGCTGCGTGAATCTTCATAGAGATCGGCACCCCAGACATGCCAGAAGATTTGGGAACGGCGCAACTTGCCACTGAGTAATGCCAGCCAGATCCACGGGTTAAACTGACCGTGGCAGAAAAAGCGCTGCTGACGATGTCTGGCCCGCTGCAGCACCGCCTGCGCCAGCGCTTTCTTGCTGGTAAAGCACTCAATCTGCAATGCACTGAACGGTGCCAGGCTCTCTGGCTGCTGCGTTACTACCATAAAATGGCGTGGCGAAGCCACGGGCTGCTCAACGCTGAGTACATCGTTGAAAAAGCGCAGCACCGTAAGATTGTGGTGGGGAATGTCCGATCCCAAAACGTGAATTAAAGTCATTTTTTCCGGCAGTAAACAATAAAAGCGCCACAACACAGGGCAAAGTAAGCCACATAGGTAAACATATAGGCCTGCGCCGCACCCGTCGCGCCATGTAACGGGATCAACCAGCGTGAGAACAGCGTCAGCAACAGAAACTGGCTGATCTCAGTGAGAACATAAAAGCGCAGCGAGGCTTTGGCGATAACCAGATATCCGAAAACATAGGCACCGACTTTAAAAACATCACCGCACAGCTGCCAGACGAAAAGATCGCGCATCCCGCGAAAAGCCTCAGAGAACAACAGGCTGATGGCGAAATCGCGCAGCACCCAGACACCAAAACTGGCAACTGCTACGGCGGGCAGTACAAAACGCAGTGCACGGCCAATCTCGCGTGCAATGTCGCGTTTGCTCTCGAGCCGCGCCAGCGTCGGCAGCAGCCAGACGCTAAAGGTTGCGGTGATAAACTGCAGATAGGCATCCGAAATGCTGGTGACACCCTGCCACAATCCGACCTGCGCCCACCCTTCCTGCTCTGCCAGCAGGTTACGCATCAACACCCAGGCGACCGGCAGGGTCACAGCCGTGATCAGCGCCATCAGGGTATATTTTGCCAGATTACGCGCCAGCTCAGGGTGCCATTGCGGACGCAGCCAGCTCAGCGGCAGCGGTGCGCGGCGTTTCAGCATCAGTAGCGCCGGCAGCAGCAGCAAGGCCGGCACCAGTGCCAGGCCAATCAGCGCCCCCTGATAGCCACCCAGCCACCAGCAGAGCAGATAGCCCGCCACGCCAGTCAGGCTGCCGAGAATCAGTGCCAGCGCATTACCGCGCGCATCGCGATAACCCTTCAGCAGCGCCAGGGTAAAGTTGGCCCAGGCGATACCGAGCTGAAGAAAGGCGACGACGCGGATGACGCCCTGATAGCGATCATGACCAAACAGCGCGGTGCTGATGGGTGCCGCCGCCAGCAGAAACAGCAGCGCCAGCACACCGGAAAAGCCCAGCACCATTGCCGATGCCGTGCCCACCATCGCGCGCAGTTGTCCGGGCTGCTGTTGATACTGCGCCACATAGGTGGTGACGCCATTGAAGATGCCCGCGCCCGCCAGCACACCCAGCACGGTGATCAGCTGACGAAAGTTCCCCGCCTGGCCGACACCCTCGGGTCCGAAACTCACCGCCAGCAGTTTGACCACCAGCAGACCAGCCACAATTTTTACCAGCGTGGACGATGCGGTCCACACTGAAGCTCTGGCCAATGACATCAGGAAAAGAAGCTCAGCAGTGAGCTGATAACCGTGCTCTGATTATTATCGGACAGGTTATAGAACAGCGGCAGGCGCAGCAGACGTTCACTTTCCTGCGTGGTATAGCGATCGTCGCCGACAAACTGCGAGAAACGCTCACCGGCTGGCGAACTGTGCAGCGGAATATAGTGGAACACCGTCAGTATCTCAGCTTCTTTCATCCAGTTGATCAGCGCCTGGCGATCGTCCTGATCGCGCAGTTTGATATAAAACATGTGCGCATTGTGTTCACAGCTGGCGGGGATCACCGGCAGGCTGATACGTCCCTGGGCCGCCAGCGGCTGGAGTGCGTCGTAATAGCGCTGCCAGATACGTAACCGCTGCTGGTTGATGCGCTCAGCGGCTTCCAGCTGCGCCCAGAGATAGGCCGCCTGCAGATCGGCCATCAGGTAGCTCGACCCCATATCGCGCCAGGTATATTTATCGACCTGACCCCGGAAGAACTGGCTGCGGTTGGTGCCTTTTTCCCGCACGATCTCGGCGCGCTCGACCAGGCTGGCGTCGTTAATGAGTGTCGCGCCACCTTCGCCACCGGCGGTGTAGTTCTTGGTTTCGTGAAAACTGAAGCAGCCAATATGACCAATGGTGCCCAGGGCGCGCCCTTTGTAGCGTGACATCACGCCCTGCGCCGCATCTTCGATCACAAACAGCTTATGCTTTGCCGCCAGCGCCATAATGGTGTCCATTTCACAGGCCACGCCTGCGTAATGCACCGGCACAATGGCGCGGGTTTTTTCAGTGATAGCGGCTTCGATCAGCGTTTCATCGATGTTCATGGTGTCCGGGCGCACATCGACAAACACGATGCGCGCGCCGCGCAGCACAAAGGCATTAGCGGTCGAGACAAAGGTGTAGCTCGGCATGATCACTTCATCGCCGGGCTGCAGATCGATTAACAGCGCCGCCATCTCCAGCGAAGCGGTACAGGAGGGAGTGAGCAGCACTTTTTTGCTACCGAAACGCTGCTCCATCCACTGCTGACAGCGACGGGTAAATCCGCCGTCACCGCACAGCTTGCCGCTGTTCATTGCCGACTGCATATAATCAATTTCTGTGCCCACAATCGGGGGCGCATTAAATGGAATCATGACCTTTCCTGTAAAACCAGTAGGCGGTGCTGTCGAGCCGGGCACCGCTGCGTAAATAGAGGCGCATCGCCGTGAGATTACTCATCTGGGTGGCAACCCGAAGCTGAGCCAGCTGTCTTACCCGCGCCCAGTCCGCCGCCGCCAGCATCAGTCGCTGACCCACGCCCTGGCCCTGCGCGTCAGGCAGCACGCCCAGCAAACCGATTCGCGCATCGCCGTCTGCCGCGCGCAGCGAAACAAAACCCTGCAACTGACCGGTGGCGTCACTGGCTACCAGGCACTGGTCGTCAAATGTGCCGCGCACCGCATTTTCAATCCACTGCGCATAGAAGCGACCGCTGGCGTCCGGCGCATACCAGGGCGCGCGAAAACGGCTCTGGCTGAAGAGCTGAGATGCGGCATCGCGCAGTGGCGGAATTTGTGCGTCACGCGCAATGCGAATCCCCGCCTGACGTTCCGTCTCTTTAACCGCCAGCGTCAGGTCTGCTTCGCCTTCTGCCAGCTGAAACTGATGCTGCTGCAGCGTATCAATCAGTGCCGTCTCGCTGGCAGCGACTTTCATCTGTATCAGTGCGCAGGGATGCCGCAGCGCCTGCTCCAGCGGCGTCTCGCCCTGCGGCTCCAGCCGCACGGTATCAACACCGAAGAATGTGCTCTCCCAGCTAAGGGGATTAATATTGACGTGGACGGGCATGTAATAAATCCAGCAGGTATTGGCCATAGCCAGTTTTTGTCAGCGCTTCACCCGCGGCACGCAACTGGTCATCGCTGAGCCAGCTGTTACGCCAGGGACCAGTTTTACCAGCCGTCTACAGTATAAAGCGCACCAGAGCCGAACCGATAAAACCGGCACCGCCCGTGATCAAAAAGCGCTTCATCGCCACACGCCTTTGGTATCGACAATCCAGTTCTGCTGAACATCGGCGGCGTTAATCGCGCGGAAGGCACGGTGATCGACCAGCATCACCAGAATATCGGCCTGAGCCAGCGCCTGCTCGCAGGAGACCAGTTCGGCGTTGACAGCCAGCGAGTCCGCAAGCTGCTCAATGTGAGGTTCAACCACCCAGGTCTTGCCACTGTGCCACTCTGCGATTTTCTGAGTCACGCCCACGGCCGGGCTCTCGCGCAGGTCGTCAATGTCAGGTTTAAAGGCCAGACCAAAGCAGGCGATAGTGACCTCGCTGGCGCGCTTGCCGGTTTGGGTCAGGCAATCCGCCAGCGCGGTTTTCACCTGGTCCAGCACCCACTGCGGCTTGGCGTCATTCACCTCACGCGCGGTGCGGATCAGGCGTGCCAGTTCAGGATTCTGCGCCACGATAAACCAGGGATCGACGGCGATACAGTGACCACCCACGCCGGGACCGGGTTGCAGAATATTGACGCGCGGATGACGATTCGCCAGCGCAATCAGTTCCCAGACGTTAATTCCCTGTTCGGCACAAATCAGCGACAGCTCATTGGCAAAGGCGATATTGACGTCACGGAAGCTGTTTTCAGTCAGCTTGCACATCTCGGCGGTGCGGGCGTTGGTCTCAACGCATTCACCTTTCAGAAACAGCCGGTATAACGCGCTGGCGCGGGCGGAACAGGCAGGCGTCATGCCGCCAATCACCCGGTCGTTGTTAATCAGCTCAACCATTACCTTGCCAGGCAGTACGCGCTCCGGGCAGTAGGCGACAAAAATATCGGGCGTCTCACCGTGCTGCGGAAAGCGCAGGTCAGGACGCGCCGCAGCCAGCCACTCGGCCATCTGTTCTGTACTGCCCACCGGTGAGGTGGACTCCAGGATGACCAGATCGCCCTTCTTCAGAACCGGTGCGATCGACTCCGCTGCGGCTTTCACAAAGCGCAGATCGGGCTGATATTCATCTTTGAACGGCGTCGGTACGGCGATCAGAAAAGCGTCAGCGGGTTCAGGCTGCGTGGTGGCGCGCAGGTCGCCACGCGTAACAGCCGCATGCACCACTTCATCTAAATCGGGTTCTACGATGTGGATTGCGCCACGATTGATGGTTTCAACGGCACGCGCGTTGATATCCACGCCCACCACTTTTTTTCCCTTTGAGGCAAAAACGGCTGCCGTCGGCAGCCCAATGTATCCCAGTCCAATCACGGAGATGGTTTCAAAACTCATAATTCAGCTCTGTTATCTTTTAAGGCTTGTAAAATTCGGCCACAGGCTTTGCCATCGCCATACGGATTATGGGCATGGCTCATCGCCTGCCAGGCATCGTCGTCGCTCAGCAATTCACTGACACTGGCCACGATCCTGTCGATATCCGTCCCTACCAGTTTAACGGTACCCGCATCAACCGCTTCCGGACGCTCGGTCGTGTCACGCATGACCAGCACCGGTTTACCCAGTGAAGGCGCTTCCTCCTGAATGCCGCCGGAATCGGTCAGAATCAGCCAGGCACGGTTCATCAGCCAGACAAAAGGCAGATACTCCTGCGGTTCAATCAGAATGATATTCTCAATGCCGCTGAGAATCCGATTAACCGGCTCGCTGACATTCGGATTGAGGTGCACCGGATAGACGATCTGCGCCTCAGGGTGCTGGCGGGCAATCTGCGCCAGCGCGCTGCAGATACGCTCAAAACCGCCGCCAAAGCTTTCACGCCGGTGACCGGTAACCAGCACCAGTTTCTTATCCGGGTTGATAAAGGGATAGCGCGCCGCTAATTGTGCATTCAGATTGCAGTCATCCAGCACCCGATCGCGAACCCACAGCAGCGCATCAATGACCGTATTGCCGGTCACAATGATGCGCGAATCGGGCAGGTTTTCCTGCAACAGGTTCTGACGCGAGCGGGTGGTAGGGGTGAAGTGCAGACGGGCAAGATGGCCGGTGAGTTTGCGGTTGCCCTCTTCCGGCCACGGCGAAGCGAGATCGCCGGTACGCAGACCGGCTTCGACATGCCCGACCGGAATTTGCTGATAAAAGGCGGCCAGGCTCGCAGCCAGTGTTGTGGTGGTGTCACCATGCACCAGCACAATGTCTGGTTTGAAATCGAGCAGGACGGTTTTCATGCCCTCTAAAATGCGACAGGTAATCTCAGTCAGTCCCTGCTCAGGGCGCATAATATTAAGGTCATAATCCGGTTCGAGCTTAAACAGACGCAACACCTGATCGAGCATTTCGCGATGCTGTGCGGTGACGCACAGGCGCGATTCAAAAGCAGGATCCTGCGACAGCGCCTGAACCAGTGGCGCCATTTTAATCGCTTCGGGACGAGTACCAAATACGGTCAGAACTTTCACACTGTTTCTCTCACTCATGCGTGTCTGACATCAGACGCGGACGACGTGCCAGCGCCACTCCAGCGCCTGTTAATGCCCCAACGGCACCCCACATAATCATCATGAACAGACGTCGCGGACTGTCACGTGATACCGGCTCTTCCGGTGTGCGCAGATAACGGTAGGTCTGAAACTTGCTGTTCAGTTTTGGTCCGGCCTGCAGCGTGGTCAGCATTGCTCTGTTCTGATCATAGCTGATATCAAAGCTCGGCCCCGTTGCGCGCAGGGTATCCAGCTGGCCCTGTAAAACCGGCTGACCCAGCAGGAACAGATCGCTGTCTGCCAGATTCTCACCCACTTCGCGCGTCTGCTTCTCATTAATGCCCTGCTGGCTGGCGATCTTCAGCGCCTGCTCCAGCCGATGCTGCTGGCGCTGGAACACCGCGTTAGCCACATCTTCCTGACGTTTCACCTGCGCCTGCAGCTGATCGGTACGTACCCGCCAGGCACCTTTTAACTCATCGTTCAGATGACGCGCGGCGCGCTCACTGGCGTAGGCAATGTACTGACGCAGCAAATTATTGGCGTCACCCGCCGTTTCCGCTTTGAGTTTGACGTTATCGGGCAGGTTATGGGCCGCGTCAGCAGGCGTAAACAGGATATTGCCGATCATATCGTCGAGCAGCGCAGCATCGTTATGCGCATTGCCGGTTTTGCGGCTCTTGAAGTAATCCGTCTGTTGCCAGAACTCACGACGCGTATCCCACGACGCGAGTTGCATGATGAACTCCTGATAAACCTGATCCATCACTGTCGGTGACGGTGCTGACAGGGTTAAGGTGTTGCTGCGCGCATCCAGATTGGTCAGGAATTGCTGCTGCGAATAGTATGAACCGAGCATGTTCACCGTGGGACGATCGGTGATCGCGGTGGTGCTCCAGACCTGTTTCAGCAGCAGCGTGACCAGCCAGGCGACCAGAGCAAACAGCAGTGCCAGCCCGATGACCCAGCGTTTGCCACGCCATAAACGGCCGCTCAGGCCGCGAATATCCAGTTCGTTGTCCACAACGTCAGAAGGCATGGAAGAAGTATCCTTTAATCAGCATCGGGTTCATTTATTTTTTGCTTCGCGGTAATGGCTCAGGCGGCGCTTAATGCGCCGGATACGTCGCGCCACGCGCCACGCATGTTTCAGGCAGTAGCCGTAAACCATGAAAGCGCCAAGGAACAACAGCAGCATCACCCACTCCGGAATGAACGCCAGATATTCGCCCAGCACACCGATCCCGGCAAGGATGGCCGCAGCAACAGTGATCAGCACAAAGGCCTGACGTGAGGTGAAACCGGCGCGCATGATCAGATGGTGGATGTGCTGACGGTCAGCCGAGAACGGGCTCATGCCTTTACGCAGACGACGATACATAATCGCCACCATATCCATCAGCGGAATGGCAATAAGCCAGAGTGCGGTGACGGGGGTAATGGGATGGCTCAGGCCCTGCGTTGTTTCCAGCAGAATCCAGATAATGGTGAAACCGATCATGGTACTGCCGGCATCACCCATAAAGACTTTGAAGCGGCGGCCAAGGAAGCCAAGATTAAGCAGAATATAGGGCAGCGTGGCGGCAATCATCGCAAAACACCACATCGCAAGGCTGGTCTGGCCATCGAAGTAGAGGATGATTCCCATGGCGGCAAAGGTGACGGAGGAGAGGCCGCCCAGCAGACCATCGATGCCATCCACCATATTAAAGGCGTTGATTGCAGCCCAGACGGCAAACAGTGTCAGCACATAGCCAAAGGGGCCAACGATAAGCTCGAACGGGCCGACGATAAAGCCCAGGCTGAGCAGATAAAGTTTTGCGCCAAACATCATCACCAGCGCGACAATGGCCTGCACGACCGCGCGGAATTTGACGCTGATATCGAAACGGTCATCCAGTGCGCCAACCAGCACCAGCACCCCTGCGCAGCCCAGATAGAGCATCGCATGAGGCAAGTAATAGTTGGTGATGGCAAACGTAAAGCAGATACCTGCGAACACAGAAATGCCGCCCACCAACGGAATCGCGCCATGATGGCGTTTACGTGAGTTAGGCTTATCAACTAAACCAATTTTTTTAGCTGCTTTTCGAGCAAAAAAGAGGAAAGCCAGGGAAAAGAGAAAAATTAATCCAAGCTCAGTACTCATAGTGAGTAAATTCACGTTAAACGCTCTCAGCTAACATCCCGCACAACAATACGCGAAAAAACGCGCCGGTCGCTGTGTCGGATTCCGAATTCTGCATTAAGAGACAGACGAACGGTCAAAAGTTCGCCATCACTACCACAGTCATTATAAATGCTCCTGCCAGTGTTCAATCCTATAGCTCACAAATGAAAAACGCCACGTTGAGACGTGGCGTAAGGTCGATTTTCTGCGCATCTGGACTAAAAAAGCCGAATCTGTGCTTCGGCCTGGCAATCCCGGATTAAGAACGCTTCATCATGTCGAAGAATTCATCATTGGTTTTGGTCATCGCCAGCTTGTTGATGAGGAACTCCATTGCGTCGATTTCGCCCATTGGGTGAATAATCTTACGCAGGATCCACATCTTCTGCAGCTCTTCCTGAGAGGTCAGCAGCTCTTCTTTACGCGTACCAGAGCGGTTGTAATCAATCGCCGGGAAGACGCGTTTTTCAGCAATTTTACGGGCGAGATGCAGTTCCATGTTACCGGTACCTTTAAACTCTTCGTAAATCACTTCGTCCATCTTAGAACCGGTATCAACCAGCGCGGTCGCGATGATGGTCAGGCTACCGCCCTCTTCCACGTTACGTGCAGCACCAAAGAAACGCTTTGGACGATGCAGGGCGTTGGCATCCACACCACCGGTCAGGACTTTACCTGAAGCAGGAACCACGGTGTTGTAGGCACGCGCCAGACGTGTGATTGAGTCGAGCAGGATGATGACATCTTTCTTGTGTTCAACCAGACGCTTGGCCTTTTCGATCACCATTTCAGCAACCTGAACGTGGCGTGAAGCTGGCTCATCGAAGGTTGAAGCGATAACTTCGCCTTTCACCAGACGCTGCATCTCGGTCACTTCTTCCGGACGCTCATCGATCAGCAGCACCATCAGCACGCAATCCGGGTAGTTATACGCCAGGCTCTGCGCGATATTCTGCAGCAGCATGGTTTTACCGGCTTTCGGCGGTGCCACAATCAGACCACGCTGACCACGACCGATTGGCGAGGCCAGATCGAGTACGCGTGCGGTTAAATCTTCCGTTGAGCCATTACCCCGCTCCATACGCAGACGTTTATTTGCGTGCAGCGGCGTGAGGTTTTCGAACAGAATCTTATTACGCGCGTTTTCCGGCTTGTCGTAGTTAACTTCGTTAACTTTCAGCAGCGCAAAATAACGTTCACCTTCTTTTGGTGGACGGATTTTGCCAGAGATGGTGTCACCCGTGCGGAGGTTGAAACGGCGGATTTGGCTGGGAGAAACGTAGATATCATCGGGGCCGGCGAGGTAGGAGCTGTCTCCGGAACGGAGGAATCCAAATCCATCCTGAAGGATCTCCAGCACGCCATCACCGAAGATGTCTTCGCCGCTTTTTGCGTGTTGCTTCAGGATTGAAAAGATAATGTCCTGCTTGCGCATACGAGCCTGGTTTTCCAGTCCCATATTTTCGCCGAGAGTAATCAGCTCAGCAACCGGCGTATTCTTTAATTCGGTAAGATTCATAGTGATGGGTTCTTAAACTCGGGGTAATACTCGGAATGTTTGTCGTGAGTGGTATGGCAATTAATCCATGCCGTTAATGGCTCTTTTCGGCTCTTCCCGACGATCATCGTATGAAATGGCGATCGGTATGCAAGAAGGTGTCCGAATGTGATGCCAGAGTTGGAGCTAACCGTAAGATTGCTGAACCGTTCTACCTTTATAAGGTACAGGGCGACAGGGTTCAACAAGGGAAAACTTTAGATGCTAACTACAAGGTAAGTTCGTAATGCAGTATTGGTAACTTAGCACGCCTGAAAGTGAACGTCCAGCAGCAGGAGATAAATTCACCACTGCCAGACATTCAGTCCTGCATTACGCCAGATTGGCGTTCAGGAACTCTTTCAGCTGGCCTTTAGACAACGCGCCCACTTTGGTCGCGGCGACTTCGCCATTTTTAAACAGCAGCAGCGTCGGGATACCACGAATGCCATACTTCGGTGCCGTGCCTGGGTTATCGTCAATATTCAGCTTAGCGATGGTCAGCTTGCCATCATACTCTTCAGCAACTTCATCAAGGATTGGCGCGATCATTTTGCAAGGACCACACCATTCAGCCCAGAAATCTACCAGTGTAACGCCGTCGGCTTTCAGCACGTCGGTGTCGAAACTGTCATCAGTCAGATGAACGATTTTATCGCTGCTCATGTTTTACTCCACAAGATTATGCCTGGCGAATTGGCGTAAAATATACCAATGTTGGTTGACTTTATTTCATCGGATACGCTTTCGTAAAGCGATAGTAAGCTGATATTCTACCACACTATGAGCAAAACACACTTAACTGAACAGAAGTTTTCCGACTTCGCCCTGCACCCAAAAGTGGTGGAAGCCCTTGATACTAAAGGCTTTCAATACTGCACGCCGATTCAGGCGTTAGCTCTGCCTTTTACGCTTTCAGGGCGTGATGTTGCAGGCCAGGCGCAAACCGGTACCGGCAAAACGATGGCGTTTCTGACGTCAACGTTTCATCATCTTCTCTCTCATCCTGCGGCGGAAGGCCGTCAGGTTAACCAGCCACGGGCATTAATTCTTGCGCCGACGCGTGAACTTGCTGTGCAGATTCATGCAGATGCCGAACCCCTTACCGCCTCAACCGGCCTGAAACTGGGTCTCGCCTATGGCGGAGACGGGTATGACAAACAGCTGAAAGTGCTTGAGCAGGGCGTTGATATTCTGGTGGCAACCACCGGTCGCCTGATCGACTACGCGAAACAGAATCACGTTAACCTCGGTGCTATTCAGGTTATGGTGCTGGACGAAGCCGATCGCATGTTCGATCTCGGCTTTATTAAAGATATTCGCTGGCTGTTCCGTCGCATGCCGCCGGCTACCCAGCGTCTGAGCATGCTGTTCTCGGCCACCCTTTCTTATCGCGTCCGTGAACTGGCATTTGAGCACATGAACAGTGCTGAATATGTGGAAGTGGAACCGGAACAAAAAACCGGCCATCGCATTCAGGAAGAGCTTTTCTATCCGTCTAACGAAGAGAAAATGCGCCTGCTGCAGACCCTGCTGGAAGAAGAGTGGCCCGATCGCGCCATTATTTTTGCCAACACCAAGCACCGCTGTGAAGATGTCTGGGGCCACCTGGCTGCTGATGGACACCGCGTCGGCCTGCTGACCGGCGACGTTGCTCAGAAGAAGCGTCTGCGTATTCTGGATGACTTCACCAAAGGCGATGTAGATATTCTGGTCGCAACTGATGTTGCAGCTCGCGGCCTGCACATCCCGGCGGTAACCCACGTCTTTAACTACGATCTGCCAGACGACTGTGAAGATTATGTTCACCGTATTGGCCGTACCGGTCGTGCGGGCGCCAGCGGACACTCTATCAGCCTGGCCTGTGAAGAGTACGCGCTGAACCTGCCTTCGATTGAAGAGTACATTGGCCATAGCATCCCGGTCAGCAAGTACAGCAGTGAAGCGTTGTTAACTGATTTACCGCCGCCTAAGCGTCTGCAACGCAGTCGTTCCGGCAACGGCCCGCGTCGCGGGGGAAATAACGCCAATCGTCGCGGCGCGCCTCGCAACAACAACCGTAAACGTTCAGGTTAGGGCACCATGCTAAGCGCATCGTCACTTTATGCAGCGATTGATTTAGGATCTAACAGCTTTCATATGTTGGTGGTGCGCGAGGTATCTGGCAGTATTCAGACCATCGCAAAAATAAAGCGCAAGGTTCGCCTTGCTGCCGGCCTGGATAAAAATAACCTGCTGTCAGCCGATGCGATGTCGCGTGGCTGGCAATGCCTCAGACTCTTCTCTGAACAACTGCAGGATATTCCCCCCGATCAGATTCGCGTGGTGGCGACCGCCACATTGCGTCTGGCTGCCAATGCGCAGACCTTTCTTGATACGGCTCAACAGATTCTCGGCTGTACTATCAACGTTATCAGCGGTGAAGAAGAGGCGCGCCTGATCTATCAGGGCGTGGCCCACACCACGGGCGGGTCCGACCAGCGTTTAGTGGTCGATATCGGCGGCGGCAGCACCGAGCTGGCCACCGGCGATGGCTCACATGCTTCGGTGTTGTTTAGTCTGTCGATGGGCTGTGTGACGTGGCTGGAGCGCTTCTTCAGCGATCGTCACCTGGCCAAAGAGAACTTTGATCAGGCCGAACTGGCGGCGCGTGAGATGATCCAGCCCGTGGCAGCGCAACTGCGTGAACAGGGCTGGCAGGCCTGTGTCGGGGCATCCGGCACGGTTCAGGCACTGCAGGAGATCATGGTGGCGCAGGGCATGGATGAGCGCATCACGCTGAATAAACTGCAGCAGTTGAAGCAGCGCGCTATTCAGTGCGGCAAACTGGAAGAGCTGGAAATCGAAGGGCTGACGCTGGAGCGGGCGCTGGTCTTCCCCAGTGGCCTGTCGATCCTGATCGCCATCTTCCAGGAACTCAGCATTGATAGCATGACACTGGCGGGCGGCGCACTGCGGGAAGGACTGGTCTACGGCATGCTGCATCTGCCTATTGACCGCGATATCCGCACCCGCACGCTGCAAAACGTCCAGCGCCGTTTCAGCATCGATGTCGAACAGGCAGACCGCGTGCGTCAACTGGCAGAAAGTTTCTTCCGTCAGGTTTCTGCGCCGTGGAAGCTGGATCAGCGCTGCCGTGAGCTGTTGCTCAGCGCCTGCGCGATCCACGAAATCGGCCTGAGCGTCGACTTCCGTCATGCGCCACAGCACGCGGCGTATCTGGTCCGTCACCTCGACCTTCCCGGCTTCACACCGGCGCAGAAGAAGCTGCTGGCCTGTTTGCTGCAAAACCAGAGCGGTAGCATCGACCTGGCGTTGCTGACCCAGCAAAACGCCCTGCCGCCGCGTCTGGCGGAAAGGATGTGCCGTCTGCTGCGACTGGCGATTATTTTCTCCACCCGCCGTCGCGACGACACCCTGCCTGCTGTGCGGCTACAGGCAGACGACGATGCCCTGCATCTGACCCTGCCCGCAGGCTGGCTGGAAGCGCATCCGCTGCGCAGCGAACTGCTGGAGCAGGAAAGCCACTATCAGTCTTACGTCCACTGGTTGTTAACCCTGTCGTAATGGTACCCGTGTGAGGCGAAATGTCTTCGCCTCCTGCACCGGTTTAACTCTTTTTCGCCTTATCCAGCATCGCTCTCAGACCGGCGACACGGCTCTGTCCGGTTTTCATCCGCTCTTCCGCGCTGACCACTTTGCGCTCGGTCTCCCATTGCAAATCGTCCTGCGGCAGCTCCAGCAGAAAACGGCTGGGTTCAGGCCGGATTAACTCGCCATATTGCCGGCGTTCACGACACAGGGTAAAGGTCAGCTCTTTCTGCGCCCTGGTGATCCCGACGTAAGCCAGCCGTCGCTCCTCTTCGATATTGTTCTCATCAATGCTGCTCTGATGCGGCAACAGCCCCTCTTCCATGCCCACCAGGAACACATAGGGGAACTCCAGTCCTTTAGAGGCGTGCAACGTCATCAGCTGTACCTGATCCAGCTCTTCATCACTTTCACCGCGTTCCATCATGTCGCGCAGAGTAAAGCGCGTTACCACCTGCGCCAGCGTCATCGGCTCATCAATATCAGTGCCTTCCAGCATTTCTGTCATCCACTGAAACAGCGTGTTGACGTTCTTCATCCGCATTTCGGCGGCTTTCGGACTGCCGGAGGTTTCGAACAGCCAGCTTTCGTAGTCGATGCCGCGGATCAAATCGCGCACCGCATTCACGGGTTCACGTTCAGTGAGCTGGATAATCTCATTCAGCCAGTGGGTGAAGCGCTGCAGATGCTCCAGACCACGGCCACTTAGCGTCTGCCCCAGGCCGACATCAAAACTGGCATTAAACAGGCTCTTGCTGCGCAGATTGGCCCACTCACCGAGCTTCTGCAGCGTAGCCGGGCCAATCTCACGGCGCGGCGTATTGACGATACGCAGGAACGCGCTGTCATCTTCAGGATTGGTCAGCACGCGCAAATAGGCGAGCAGATCTTTGATCTCGGGTCGCGAGAAGAACGAAGTGCCACCAGAGATGCGATAAGGGATGCGGTTCTGCATCAGAAACTTTTCAAAGGTCCGTGACTGATGATTGCCGCGATAGAGGATCGCGTAATCTTTATACTGCGTCCGGTTGATAAAGTGATGTGCGATCAGTTCGCCGGTCACCCGTTCCGCCTCATGCTCTTCGCTGTTAGCGGTCAGCACTTTCAGCTCGCTGCCCTGCCCCAGTTCCGAAAACAATTTTTTTTCAAAGACGTGCGGGTTGTTAGCAATCAGGATATTCGCCGCCTTCAGGATGCGCTGCGAAGAGCGGTAGTTCTGCTCCAGCTTCACGACCTCCAGCGCAGGGAAGTCCTGATTCAGCAGCACCAGATTCTGCGGCCGCGCACCACGCCAGGAGTAGATGGACTGATCATCATCGCCGACCACCGTGAAGCGCGCCCGTGCGCCAACCAGCAGTTTAACCAGCTCATACTGACTGGTGTTGGTGTCCTGATACTCATCCACCAGCAGATAGCGGATACGCTGCTGCCAGCGTTCACGCACCTCCTGATTACGCTGCAGCAGCAGCGTCGGCAGCAGAATCAGGTCATCGAAATCGAGCACGTTGCACGACTTAAGATGCTGGCTGTAAAGGGCATAGCAGTGAGCAAAAATATTATCCTGTTGCGAACGCGCCAGCGCGGCGGCCCCCTGCGGATCGATCAGATCATTCTTCCAGTTCGAGATGGTGGAAATGAGTTGCTGTAACAGCGTCTTATCCTCTTCCAGCCACTCTTTGGTCAGCTCTTTCAGCAGCGCAAGCTGATCCTGATCGTCGAACAGGGAGAAGTTGGACTTCATGCCCAGCGCCGCGGTTTCGCGTTTGATGATCTCCAGTCCCAGCGTATGGAAGGTCGAAATCAGCAGGCCGCGCGCCTCTTTGCGGCCCAGGGTTTGCGCCACACGCTCTTTCATTTCGCGCGAGGCCTTATTGGTAAAGGTCACCGCAGCGATATGGCGCGCCTGATAGCCGCATTCACGAATCAGGTGGGCGATTTTATTGGTAATCACGCGGGTTTTGCCCGATCCCGCGCCCGCCAGCACCAGACAGGGACCGGTAACAAATTCGACGGCACGTTGTTGGCTGGGGTTTAAACGCATAGGAGAAATCGCCTGATTAGATCAAAAGAAAGGGGTTTATACTGGGCGGCAATTATACACAACCGAGATACCAACATGGCGAAAACCGCGGCGGCTTTACACATCCTCGTTAAAGAGGAAGCGCTGGCAAAAGAGATTCTGACGAAACTGGCGAAAGGCGGCAATTTTCAGGAGCTGGCAAAGAAGCACTCAACCTGTCCTTCCGGCCGGAAGGGTGGCGATCTGGGCGAATTCCGTCAGGGACAGATGGTACCGGCCTTTGATAAAGCGGTCTTTACCTGCCCGCTGCTGACGCCTTACGGGCCGGTAAAGACCGGCTTTGGTTATCACATTATCAAAGTGCTCTACCGCAACTAGTTACTTCTTCTGCTTCATCTGCTGCAGGACGGTGCTGCACTGGTTATCTTCGTTATCACTTGGAGAGATCAGTGCCAGCAGCGCCGCTGCAGGACCTACGACCGCGCCCAGCGCCACGGCAGCGGCACCACGCGCCAGCAGTGGCCCCGTTTTCACGCCCGCATCAGGATTTTTAAAGGTGCCGCGCACATAGAGCGGCGAGCGCAGCGTCACGATGCGAATGCCTTTACTCTCCGGATTCACCGACAAATCAAGCCGCTCGCTGGCGAAGTTTGCGTTGCCGGAGACATTGATAATCGCGTTCTCGGTGTCAAACACAAACAGGTTGGGCGTTGCCACACCATTCTGCAGTTTGAGATCGGTGGCGGCGCAGTTGATGCGCACCTGGTCATCGCCAAACAGTTTACCCACCACATAGTTACCGACATTGAGACCGGCAATTTCCATCAGGCTGCGGCTGATCAGACCGTCATTCATCAGCAGCTTAAGTTGCCCGTTACTGGTTCCCAGCAGGTCGGCCACTGAGTTACCGGTGCCGGTAAAGCTGGCATCGCCATTGAGCTGACCACGGCTGTTCTTCATCGCCTCCACCGTCGGGAAGAGCTGACGCAGTTGCAGCTTACGAACATGAAGGTCAACCCGACCGCGCATTGGCGAGTGATCACCCTCCAGCCGGATAGTGCTGTTGAGATTGCCGCCCGCTACACCAAAGCGCAGCGGGTCCAGCAGCAGATCGCCGTTTTTCATCTGTAAGTGGGTATAGAGATCGCTTAACGGCAGTGAATTACTGTGTTCGATCCGTTTGCCGCTGAACTTCACGTCGGCATCCATCACATCCCAGTTTTTGGTCTCGAATTTATCATGCGGCAGCACGCGATCAGCAGGCTGGTTCGATTTCTCACCGCGACGCGCTTTGGCCTGCGCGGTTTTTTCACTGCCTTTACCGGAGTCCACGCCAATGAGTGGACCCAGATCGGCCATACGCAGTTGCTCAGAGGTCATTTCGCCGCTGAGCGTCGGGCGAGGTTTGACCTGGCGGTAGATCAGCGAGCCATGAATATCGCTGTCACCAATGTGACCATTGAATTTCTCATAGCGGTAGACCGCGCCCTTTTTACCATTGAATTTCGCTATCAGATGGCCGTCAGTTTCATAAGGCGGTGTGTCAGGCAACAGAACACCGGTCAGGCCATAAAGATTAGCCAGCGTATCGCCCGAGAAGCGTAGTCGCACGTTAAGCCCGCCGAGGTTCATTGGATCCTGCAAACCGCCAGTCACCTGAACCCGCGTGGTGCCGTTGCGCACATCGGCCTGAATCGGGAAGGGGGTGTTCTGGCTTCGCAATGACAGCATGCCCCCAATCTTGCCGTCGCCAGTGAGTTTCTCGTTGTTGTAGGTGCCGCTGGCCTGCCAGCCAAAGACAAAGTCGCCTGCGCCTTTCTGCTGGTCATCGCCTCCGGCGATCTGCGTATACGGCACCGGTTTGCCCAGTGGATTGACCTGTACCGTGACATCGGCGCGGTTAATGGCGTCGCGATAACGAATCTGGCCCTGATCAAACAGAATATTATCCAGACGGAAGGACCAGGCCGATGGCGCGGCATTCTTCTCATCCTTGTCGCTGTCAGCAAGGGTAAAGGTCCAGTTGTTCTTTTTATCGGCGGTCTGGATCAGTCGCGCATCGGGTCGCTGCAGCTTAATCCACGGGATGAACAGCTCTTTATGCAGTAACGACAGGGGTGACAGCGTGGCGTCGACACGCTGCAGATGCACCATGGTGACGTCAGAAATGTCAGGCGGGTTGCCCAGCATAATATCTTCCGCATGGATCTGCGGCCACGGCACCCAGCGCCGCCAGCCTGCCTCGTCGCGATTTCGTGCCCAGTCGATGCCCAGATCCCCGCGTATCGCAAAGGGACGGTTTAATTCTGTTGAGACTTTCTGATTAATGGTGGGCTTCAGGCGGTTCCAGTCAAAGGTAGCGATCACAACGATAATCACCACAATCAACAGCACCAGAATACCTGCTACCCAGCTGACGATTTTCCCGGTACGCGACATTACGCTTTCTCCTTGCACATTCACGGTCTGCGTTAAAGATAGTCGAGACCACGAGCAACGGCATCAGGGAAGCTGGAGAGTGAGGTGATTCAATTCAGAAAAGGGGACGGGACGCGAAAAGTAATAGCCCTGTGCAGCAATCGCAGGCGACGCTTTGACCTGCTGCCACTGCGCTTCCGTTTCCACCCCTTCAACAATGACACCGTTACAGTAACGATTAATCAGCGCAAGCAGCATCGAAAAGAGACTCCGCCCTTCATCCGTCGTGCCCAGCATAATAAACAGGTCGCGCGACAGCTTGATGTAATCATATTTCAGTTCAGTCAGCGCTGAGAAATTTGCCATACCTGAACCAAAATCATCCAGCCACAGCGGCCCCAGTTCCGGTATTTTCGCCACTTTCTCCTCCTGCGGCAGCGCCTGATGCTCGGTGAGCTCAAACCGTATCCAGGGCAGCTGGGCAATCAGGCGGCGAATGGCGGGTCGTTGCTGAATGGCGAGCAGTGAAGGACCGTCTATGTTGACCGAAGCGACCATATCACTGCGCTTAAAAAATTCGCTCCATTCTGCCAGCAGTTCAAGCTGCTCATGCACGACATCCAGGCGCCGGGCAATATCGAGTCCGGCAAACCAGGCTTCAGGCGAAAGATTCCGTTCCGGTTCAGAAGGATGCGACACGGCAGTCAGGAGTTCAATGGCAAGTAATTGACCGGTAACCCGGTAGATGGGCTGAAACCGATAGCGTCGATGACATTGTTGCCAGAAGAGCGGGGTTTCCGGGTGGAGTTTAAGGTCGTTTGAAGACGGCAGCCATTGGCTAATACTCTCCATCACCATGCTATTTCCCTGAGTGGTAACAAGTCCCCAAAATGGGTGACTGAGCGATTATCAAAAGTGCCTGTGATATTAAGATGAACGGCATGGCAATATAAAACGGCGAGTTTATCAGCCGTCTCGCTAACATAATCGGCTAAACAAGCCGACGTTAGCCGCGTTTATCTGCCAGATCGAGGCTGTTTCATGCCTTAAGTTAAATTAAAACGGCGTTTTAAAATCATTGACGTCTGCCATACCAGACGCGAGACTAGGACGATATTTCACTACAGGTCTGAAACCATGACGCACAAGAAAATCGCCATTATTGGCGAATGCATGATTGAGCTGTCCGAAAAGGGTGAGAACATCAAACGGGGCTTTGGCGGCGATACGCTTAACACGGCAGTTTATCTCGCCCGCCAGGTCGATGAGCAGCAGTTGCGGGTCGATTATGTCACTGCGCTGGGAACGGATTCGTTCAGCGATCAGATGATCGCCGCCTGGCAGCAGGAGAAGGTGAATACGGACCTGATCCAGCGCCTCGATAATAAGATGCCGGGCCTGTATGTGATTGAAACGGATGCCGATGGCGAGCGTACTTTCTGGTACTGGCGCAGCGATGCTGCGGCGCGTTACTGGCTTGATAGCCCGCAATCTGAGGAGATAGCCGGGCAATTGTCGCACTACGATTATCTCTATCTCAGCGGCATCAGTCTGGCTATTCTGCCGCCGTCCAGCCGTGAGAAGCTAATGACGCTACTGGCCCGTTGCCGGGCAAATGGCGGCAAGGTGATTTTTGATAATAACTACCGCCCGCGTTTATGGGCCGATCGCGCCAGTGCGCAGGCTGCATATCGCGCCATGCTGAACTGTACCGATATCGCCTTCCTGACACTGGATGATGAGCATCTGCTGTGGGGCGAAGCGCCGCTGGAAGAGGTTATCGCACGAACCCGTCAGGCGGGCGCCAGCGAAATCGTGATTAAGCGCGGTGCCGACTCCTGTCTGGTGGTCACCGGCGATGCGCCGCTGATTGATGTGCCTGCGGTGCGTCTGGCGAAAGAGAAAGTGATCGATACGACTGCTGCCGGTGATTCATTCAGTGCCGGGTATCTGGCGCGCCGTCTGACCGGGGCTTCTGCGGAGGAAGCCGCGCAGCGTGGGCATCTGACAGCCAGTATCGTGATTCAGCATCGCGGCGCGATAATTCCGGCAGCGGCGATGCCTGAATGATGCTGTAGCCGTTAGCGTCGTGAAGATCGATCGGCGAATGGTGATGACGAAAATGCGCCCGGAGGCGCATTTTTTAGCTTCTGGCATTCACACCTCTTACGCACACAGCGGCTGGCTGAACTGCATCTTATAGAGCCGTGTATACGCGCCGTTCTTCTGCAGGAGCTGCTGATGCGAGCCGCGCTCCACAATCCTCCCCTCTTCTACCAGCAGAATTTCATCGGCCTTTTCAATGGTTGAGAGCCGGTGAGCGATGATCAGCGTGGTCCGGTTCTGCTGCAGCGTCTCCAGCGCAGACTGAATGGCGCGTTCAGATTCGGTATCCAGCGCCGAGGTCGCCTCGTCGAGGATCAGAATTGGACTGTCGCGCAGCAGGGCGCGGGCAATCGCGATGCGCTGGCGCTGCCCACCCGACAACAGCACCCCGTTCTCCCCAATCACTGTATCCAGTCCGTTATCCATTTTATTAATGAATTCCATAGCATGGGCCATCTGTGCCGCCTTTTCGATTGCTTCACGGCTGAAGACGTCGGTACGGGCATAAGCGATGTTGTTGGCGACCGTGTCGTTGAAGAGGTGAACGTGCTGAGAGACCAGTGCCACCTGCTCACGCAGCGAGGCCAGGGTGTAGTCACGCAGCGCATGACCATCCAGCAAAATCTCTCCGCTGTCGATGTCGTAAAAGCGTGTCAGCAGGCTGGCGAGAGTCGATTTACCCGAACCGGAACGGCCCACCAGCGCCACAGTTTTACCGGCGGGAATGGTCAGGTTAATATGCTCCAGCGCGGGCGTTTCCGATCCCGGATAGGTAAAGGTGACATCGCGAAATTCTATATTGCCGGTCGCGCGTTCAATCACGTATGTTCCTTCATCTTTTTCCTGTTCAGTATCCAGGATGGCAAACAGTGTCTGACAGGCAGCCATACCGCGCTGGAACTGGGCGTTAACGTTAGTCAGTGACTTTAACGGACGCATCAGCATCAGCATGGCGGAAAACACCGCACTGATAGAACCCGCCGTCAGTGTGGCCATCACAGAGGGAAAACTCGCCGCATAGAGCACAAAGGCGAGCGCAGAGGAGGCGAGCAGCTGAATAATGGGATCGGAGAGCGAGGTCGCTGAGACCATTTTCATCCCCTGACGACGCATGTTGTTGCTGACCTGTTCGAAGCGGGTCGTCTCGACCTGCTGGCCGCCGAACATCAGTACCTCTTTATGACCTTTCAGCATCTGCTCTGCATGAGACGTTACCTGCCCCATGGTGTTCTGCATGTTCTTGCTAATACCGCGAAAGCGCCTGGAGACGATGCGAATCGCCAGCGACACAATGGGTGCCAGCACCAGCAGGATCAGGGAAAGCTGCCAGCTGTAGTAGAACATCATCACAAACAGGCCAAGAATAGAGGCTCCCTCACGGACCACCGTCACCAGCGAACCGGACGAAGAGGAGGCGACCTGTTCGCAGTCGTAGCTGATACGGGAGAGCAACGTGCCGGTTGATTGCTGATCAAAAAAAGCCACCGGCATGCCCATCATATGGCTGAACAGTCGACAACGCAGGGCCATGACCACTTTGCCTGATACCCAGGAGATACAGTAACTGGAGATATAGCCGCTCACACCGCGGACCAGGATCAGCCCGATAATCACCAGCGGCATCCAGATCAGAATGCCGTGGTTATTCCTGCCAATCACATCGTCAAGCAGCGTCTTCAGCAACGTCAGCATCAATGGATCGATTGCAGCGTTGACGATCAGGGCGACACCCGCAACCACCAGCCCCAGTCTGAAGGGAGAAATCGTCGGCCACAAACGAGAGAAGGTTTGCCGGGTAGAGAGATCGTTATCAAACATGGAATTCATCTTACCGTTGTGAATGAACGGCTGATGTTATGTTAAACCTCATCAACCAACAGGAAACTGCCCGACGCTGAACATTCCCAAATGAGACTGGCACTTAAGCCCCTGCAGCGAAGTGAACGTGATTCTGGCGGTAAAATCATTATGCTGTCTGAACAGCACACAGCGTGATATCCGGTAAATTTTGGCTAACAAAGCGAGCCATGCCAGCCATTTACCTTAAGCTGCAAATTCGTGGTTAATGACGGACTTCCAGCGGCATCCCTCTTCAACCCGCCTTATAATTTATTGATTAAAATTAATCATTTATATAAATGGATCCACCACCAGGCATAGTCCGAATCTGGTCAGATTTGCCCTTTTCGGATGGACGACCGCCTGAAAAAAGACCATCTTTTAATCAAAAGACAGCAGGACGCTGTTCTCTCCGGCCGCGAACAAAACAATTAAAATATTCCCCGCATCAGGATCTATTTATGCACACAGAAATTATTAATATCTGGCCACACGGTGATGCGCCAGGCGCCAGCGATTCGCGCGCAGAGCCGCAGATCGTCGATATGGCAAAAGAGTATGAGCCTTACGATCGCGCAGCGACCGGCGTACGTTGCCCTGAGATGGCGATCTGGCATCCGGTCGAATCAAACGGGATTACCCTGCTGGTTGCACCGGGTGGTGGCTATCAGCGCGTGATGATTGATCGTGAAGGCAGCGCCCTGGCCACCTTCTTTACATCGATGGGTTACACCCTGGCGGTTATGACCTATCGCCTGCCCTATGATGGACATCATGAAGGTCCCGACGCGCCATTGGCCGATGCGCAGCGTGCGGTTCGCGTCCTGCGTGAACGGGCACAGCGTGGCCTGAACGGTAAATACATTGTGATGATGGGCTTTTCGGCGGGCGGCCACGTGGCAGCCAGTCTGGGAACGCGTTTCGCAGAGAAACTCTATCCGGTGCAGGATGGCGCAGAAAACTTCTCGCCGCGTCCGGATGCGATGGTACTGGTTTATCCGCTGATCAGCATGCGTGATGGCATTGCCCATGAGGGTGCCAGAACCCGCCTGCTGGGTGCGTGGCCGGATCAGAAAACCATTGAAGCCTATTCAATGGAAACCCGTGTTCATCCGCTGGTGCCACCGACACTGTTGATCCACGCCGCCGACGATGATGATGTCTCGGTGAATCACAGCATGGCGTTTTTTGGCGCGCTGCGTGAGCATAAGGTGCCGGCAGAGGTGCATTTCTATCAGAAAGGCGGGCACGGATTTGGTATCCGTGGCGTGGCAGATTTGCCCCTCGCCAGCTGGCCGATGTTAGTGACCGAGTGGCTCAGGGCAAAAACCTGACGTTAAGCGGCGGGCGGAACGTCTTTGACGTTGCTATCCGGCGGGCTGGCTTCATTGCTGGTCGCCGGTGCCGTTGCCGGTGACATTACTTTGTCCCAGCTCTCCTGCAGGCTCTTCACGTTAGTTTCCGCTTCGCCTTCCGGCTGAATCAGAACCATCATCAGTTCCTGCGTCAGCTGCTGGCGCAGCTCCTGGTTCAACTGTTCACGGGTCAGGCCGGCCAGGAAAGTCTGACGCAGCTTCTGATACTGCTCAGGCGCAATATCGACCACGGCGTTCTGCTGAGATCGCAGGCGCTGGCTCATCAGCACATCGGTATCGGTGCGGGCATAGGTGGTAAAGAGCTTATTCAGCTCCAGCAGCTTCTGCGCCATCAGCGCATCAAACTCCTCCTGCGGAATGCCTTTATCACGCACGTTCGCCAGCTCGCGCGCCACCAGATTCATATTCTGCGCCAGGTTGTCGTTGCGCCCGTCCATGTTGATCGAGCACTGCGCACGCTGATAGAGCACGCGGCAATCAAATCCTACCTGGATGCCCTGCGCCTTGCTGTCGCTGAGTGCACGCTGGACATGCCAGAACAGCGCTTCACGGGCCAGGTCGCCCTGCCAGTAACGTTGCAGATTCTGGGAGTCCCGAATCGGTTGCCACGGCGTATCCCACACCAGTGAGAGACGATCCTGCGTCATGTTGCTGCTCACCAGATTCACCGGCTCGTGCGGCAGCGGCGACAGGGTGGGCAGAGGTGCAGGCGTTTCACGTTTCCCGGTTAGCGCCGAGAAGGTTTTGTTGATCTGCTCAGAAAGGTTCCGGCTATCAACATTGCCAACAACGTAGAGCGTCATCGCATCAGGGGTGTACCACTGATGATAAAAATCGTTGAGCTGGGTTAAATCGACGGGTGCGCGCGGCTGCGCGGCGGGATCGTGCGCCAGCAGCGCAGAGCCCTTCAGGCGGTAGCGCCACCAGACATCCTGCGAATCTTTCGGCCAGGTCGCCACCGGATCGGAGGCGGCCAGCGCAGTGTTGACCACCTGTTCGGTGATAGCCATATTGCCCGCCGTGGCCGCCAGCCAGTTCAGTGCTTCTTTCAGCAGTTCGGGACGGTTATTCGGCAGACTCAGATTATATTGGGTGGAGTCATAGGAGGTAATGACAGGCGGCAGCGGACGCTGTGGATCCATCGCCTGTTGCCATAGCGCGCGTTGCTGGTTGTTATCAAGCGCGGTGTTATGCACCATCGCCAGGCGCGACAGCAGATGACTGAAGCCCGTCTGTTGCGCACTCTCTACCAGCGAACCGGTATTCACCACCAGCCGCAGTTCAATGCGGTCGCTGGGGCGTTGCGGTGTGGCCAGTAACTGCCAGTTAAATCCATTATCCAGCTTGCCTTCCTGCCAGGCCGGATCCGGTTGCAGCGTTTCTGCCTGGAGACCAAAGCTGCTTGCCAGCACTAATCCACCAACCAAAAGCCGAATTCTGGTGCCCTGCATGTGAACCCCTACTCAAATAATTCAAATATTGTTATCACTGGCGCATATTGCCGCTGTTATTAACGAATCGGCTGGCGCCGAATCGCGCTGTTATCCAACAACAAAGTGTTTGACCACAGGAAGCTCAGGATGTCGCGTAACGAAGTGAAAAACGTCAAAAAAAACAAGTGGGGTTTATTATGCAAATGCCCGCTGTCAGGGCAAGCGACAGCGGGCATTTGTGGGGATTTAAGTTAAATTCAATGATTAAATTGAAGATTCAGTCGCTTTATTCTCTTTATTTCGGCCTGCCAGCGTATCGGTCAGCTGTTTATGATCCAGCTGGTCGACCCATTTCGCCACCACCACGGTCGCTACACCGTTACCAATCAGGTTAGTCAGCGCACGGGCTTCGGACATAAAGCGGTCAATACCGAGAATCAACGCCAGACCCGCCACCGGCAGATGGCCCACCGCAGAGAGCGTCGCCGCCAGCACGATGAATCCACTTCCGGTTACCCCCGCCGCACCTTTGGAAGAGAGCAGCAGCACCACCAGCAGCGTAATCTGATGGAAGATATCCATGTGCGCATTGGTCGCCTGAGCAATAAATACCGCCGCCATGGTCAGGTAAATCGAGGTGCCGTCCAGGTTAAAGGAATAGCCGGTGGGAATCACCAGCCCGACCACCGATTTCTTGCAGCCCAGCTTCTCCATCTTATCCAGCATGCGCGGCAGCGCAGATTCGGAAGAGGAAGTCCCCAGCACAATCAGCAGCTCTTCTTTTATGTAGGCGATAAACTTGAAGATGCTGAACCCGGCAAACAGACGCGCAATCAGCCCCAGCACAATCACCACAAACAGAATACAGGTGATATAGAAACAGATAATCAGCTGGCCGAGTTGCACCAGTGAACCCACGCCATATTTACCGATGGTGAACGCCATTGCGCCAAATGCCCCTATCGGTGCCAGACGCATGATCATATTGATAATGCCGAAAATCACTTTTGAGAAATTTTCAATCACGTTGAAAATCAGCGTGCCGGTGTTACCCAGACGATGCAGGGCAAAACCAAACAGAATGGCAAACAGCAGTACCTGCAGAATGTTGCCGCTGGCAAAGGCGCCAATCACGCTGTTGGGGATAATATCCAGCAGGAAAGCGACGACACCCTGTTGCTCAGCCTGCTGCGCGTACATCGCCACAGCTTTGGCATCCAGCGTGGCAGGATCAACGTTCATCCCGGCACCTGGCTGCACCACGTTCACCACGATCAGGCCGATAAGCAGCGCGATGGTGCTGACAATTTCAAAATAGAGCAGCGCAACCGCACCGGTCCGTCCTACCGCTTTCATGCTTTCCATGCCAGCGATGCCGGTCACCACGGTACAGAAAATGACCGGGGCGATAATCATCTTGATTAACTTAACAAAGGCATCTCCCAGCGGCTTCATCTGGGTCCCTAACTCCGGGTAAAAATGGCCTAACAAAACGCCGATGCCAATCGCCATCAGCACCTGGAAATAAAGGCTTTTAAAAAGTGAGGTTTTCATAAACAGGTGTCCACTAACGCCGTGAGGTGATGTTGTCGGATTCGTTATTGTGACTGTCAGGCAACAGAGGTAGCGCCTGACAGTAACCCGAAAATAACACTCTGTTTACGTGATTAATACAGGGTGACAAACGCCCAGGAAACCCTGGGATCGTAATTCTGAACTGAAACGCTTCAGCAAGGGGTTTTGTAACTAAAATTCTCGCAAAATCAATGAATCAGGCAATTATTGCGGCAGTGAGGAGTTTTCAATCCACGCCTGATTAAATCGGGTCAGAGGCAGGGCTTCAGCGTAGAGATAGCCCTGCCCGATAGCGATACCGCGCGCCAGAAGCCAGTCGCGCTGCTCGGCTGTTTCCACGCCTTCGGCAATCACTTCAAGGTGGATAATCTCGGCGATAGCCGCGACGATACGGACCATTGTGTCGTCATGCGGTAGCGCCGCCACGAAGCTGCGATCCATCTTCAGCTTGTTTACCGGCAACGCTTTCAGCTGATGCAGATAGTTCAGGTTGGAGTAGCCCATGCCAAAATCATCCAGGGCCACGGCGACGCCGGTCTGCTGCAACAGGCGCAGCATCGACATCGCCTGTTCTGCATCATCAAGCTGAGCGGTCTCTGTCACTTCCAGCACCAGCGTGTCGGGTGCGATGCGGTGGCGCGTCAGCAGGGCTTGCAGATGAGAGACCACGCCGGTGTCCCGCAGTTGCACAGCGGAAATATTCACACTCAGCGGCAGCATAATGCCCTGGCGCTGCCAGCCAGCCAGAATGCGGCACGCCTCTTCAAACACCCAGCGACCTATCGCGCTAATCACGCCAATCTCTTCGGCGCTGGCAATAAATTCTTCGGTAAGACCATAACTGCCGTCTGGCTGGCGCATGCGCAACAGGGCTTCGGCGCCGGTTAACGCGCCGGTCCGCATATCGACCTGCGGTTGCAGGTAAAGCGCGAACTGATCATCATGCAGACCCTGCAGGATGTCATGCTCCTGAGTCAGACGCTTCTGCGCGCGCTCAGTCAGTGCGGCATCAAAGAACAGGATCTGATTTTTGCCCTGATGACGGGCCGACATCATCGCCGACGTCGCGCGGTCAAGCAGCTCATTCGCGCTCAGCGGCTGATCCTCATGCAGCGCCAGACCGATGCTGAGATTTGGGCGCAGCTGGAGCTGATGGAGGTTAACCGGCTGATTAAGGCGAATCATCAGATTACGCGCCAGACGCAGCGCGCGGAACGGATTGCTTGCACGCTTCATTAGCAGGACAAAATCGCTGGTCCCGGTCTGCGCCAGCAAAGTATGGTCGTCCAGGGTATTACGGATCTTCTCCACCAGCGTCAGCATCAGTGTATCGCGCTGCTCATCGCTGAGTACGCCGTTAGCTTCCTGGAGGGTTTCAATGCGGATGACCATCAGACCCAGTGACTGTTCAGGCATGCGCATGCACTGATCGACCAGCGCCAGAAACAGAGTGCGGTTGGGCAGATCGGTGACGGGAAAATGGGTCGTCAGCCGGCTCATCTCATCATGGATTGACTCCAGCACCTGCTGATTGCGGTTGTAGCTACGGACCAGCATACCGATTTCATCATCACGGTGGCTCTGCGGTAGCGACAGCTTGTGCGTCAGAATCGACTGGGGCGGCAGCTCCTGCAGTTCGCGAGAGAGATTGCGCAGCGGATGCACCACCAGCCGGTTAATGCACCAGCTGATCGCCACGGAAAGAATCAGCGCCAGCAACAGATAGGTGATAATCATGGTCGAGAGCGTGCTGAGGATAAACTGGTAGACGCGCGTCGAGTTAGCCTGCAACACCAGATAGGCCAGCGGCTTCGGCATCCCGGTATTTTCGACTGAATAGAGCGGCAGGGTAATCTGTACCGGCAGCTCAAACAGGCGGGCGACCAGACGCGGCACCGGTTTTTCCACCTCGAAATCGGCATGCAGTGCCTGGAACGCATTCGGCAGCACCACATCGGCGCGCGATAAAATACCGGCCGGTTTCAGGGAGTGAAGAATACGTTCGGCCTGAGGAATATCGGCGCGCAGCACCGCTTCCGACAGCGGCTGACGGACGGTGTGCGCGATATTCTCCATCTGCTGGGCGTAGTCAATTCTGCGCTGCTGCACAAAATGAAACAGTTGGATGACGATAAAGATACTGATGGTGATAACCGCAACCAGCGAAACTGTCGCCATCTGCTTTATCGTAAGTGACCGGCTTACGCGCAAAAATTCTCTCCTGACGATGAAAAAAGCCCAGATAGCAGACAGTACAATGCCCGCCAGTATATCCCATAAACTGACTTTTTTACCGTCTGAAAAGTCCGGCTTTTTCCCGATCGGGATTATTTAAAATCTGCGTAGGGAACCAGCGGCTGTGGCGGCATATCCAGATCCCCTTCCCAGCCCCCGGCAGCATAGCGTACATAGATCAGGCCGTGGCTCGGGGTGTAATCTTTCGCCTGCTGAATATCGACACCTGCTCCTACAAACCACGCCGACGTCAGCCGCCGCTCAACTACTGCCTGCAGCGTGTAGCCGATCCCCCCGCCGGCGCTGCTTGCGGAAGAGGGATTGCTGGCAAGGGTGAAGCCAGGATTAACCGGATAACGCTGCTGCGCATCCGTTTTCGAATGTGACCACGAAACTGAACCGCCCAGATCAAATGACCAGTTCTCCGTACGCTGCCGCCAGGTGACCGGCACAGCAAAGGAGAGATATTGCTGTGGACTGTAGTAGCCGCCCTGGCCGAAGGTGTAATCACTGAGATCCTTCTGATAGTGCCAGAGCATGCTGTTCAGCCCGATGGTCGCACGGCGATTGTCGGTGTTGATCAGCTTGTAGTAATAGCCGCCCATCAGGCGCTCGCGGCTGTTATCAGCGACATTCTTGCCGGTGATCTGATGCACACTGATGTCGCCCCAGACACCATGCGCACCGCCCTGATCGTAACTCAGCCCGATGCTGCCGCCCGTTGCCACCACACCGCCCCAGCTTTTACTGCCGTTGACTGCCGGATCGCGCGTCCCGGCATAGGAGAGCAGCGAACTGGCAATTGGCCTGCGTGAAGCGGTCAGCGTCACACCGAGCTGCTTCACATCGGTTTTCCAGCTCAGGCCGCCGGTCCAGTTAGTGACTTCAAAACCCAGCGGCGTGGTGCCGAGGTCGGCCGACCAGATCGCATTATGCCAGCCAGCGGCCAGCGCCGTGCCACTGTCACGCTGGTGAGTCTGAGAAGTGCAGCCGCCGGAATTCACATCGTCACAGCTGCCAAATAAATCATTAAAGCTACCGTTTCGGGTGGTAAAGGTCCCTGCGGAAACGTCCACCCGGTCGAGCCGGAAAAAGCCGCGCCCATCGGCAAACGGATGTTCCGCCTGCAGCATGGTGGTGTGCGCCGTAAAGTCAGAGATGCCGCCCGTACCGCTGTTGCGTGAATAGTCCTGCTGCACTGTCAGCGTGGTTTGCTGCTGACGATAGAGATCGGCCGTGTCGCTGCGCAGGCTGCGCTTCAGCCACTCATCCTGCGGATCGTTGCGGGTGGCGCGGCTGATATTGCCACTGCTATCAATACCGCTGGCCGTCATCGCCTGACGATAATCGGCCAGTGCCTGTTCAGGCTGCTGCTGCGAACGTTCAAGTCGTGCCGAATCACGAAACACCAGCGCCTTATCCTGAGAAGGTGGCAGCGAGGCGGCGCGCTGTTTCAGATCGCTAAACAACACGGCAGCCCGCGTGGTTTCACCCACCGCCTGCCACGCCAGCGCAGCACGCCTGTCCGCATTGACACTCGCCTGAATCGGCGGCTGTTGCTCAAGCGCCTGTAGGGCTTCGCTGTTGCGCTGCAGGGCAACCAGCGCTTCGATTCGTCCCAGCGCCGCATCGCCGTTTTCCGGCTCGCGAGACAGTACCTGCTGATAGCCTGCCAGCGCCTGCAGCGCGTCACCGCGTGCCAGTGCCCAGTCGGCCAGCGTCAGGTCACGTCGGCTGGAAACTGGCTGCTGCTCAAGCAGCGTTACGGCTGCTGGCTCCCGCCCGGCGGCGCGCAGCGCCTCGGACTGGGCATAGATCTGATTCTGTTTCAGGCGGTCAGCCAGCTGACGCATATCGCTGCTCCACTGCGCATCGGGCTGACGATGCAGCGTGGCCAGTGCCTCGCTGTCGTTATCGTTGCCCGAGAACCAGAGTGCGGTCGCGTAAAGTGCAGTCGCATCCTGCGGATGTTGCTGCGCGACCGCGCGCATTATCGTCTGCGCCTGCTGCACGTCACCACTGTTACGCAGCGCGCCAGCCAGCCGGTAACTGAGCCAGACGTCATCCGGAGCCAGCTCCCGTGCCTGGCGATATTTCTCTGCCGCCTGCGGCCAGCGAGCCTGCTGCGCCAAAGCATCTGCTTCCGTGCGCAGGCTATCGCTGCGCAGCAGGCGCAGCGTGTCAGCCAGGGCGCGCTGCTGCCCGGCGGGTAAGGTAGTAATAAATTCCAGCTCGCGTGCAGGCGACACAGCCTGATAAAGCCCCGCCAGCCGACGCACTGCGGTGATATTGGTGCCATCCAGCCGTCGCGCGCGCTGCCAGAACTGTTCTGCGCCCGCCGCATCTTTACGCGCCATCGCCACATCACCCAGGCCAATCAGGGCATAGCTGTCGCTGCTGTCATACTTCTGGGCCGCACGATAGTGCTGTCCGGCCCCTTCAATATCATGCTGCGCCAGCGCTTTATCGCCCTGCTCAATCGCCAGCCAGTAGCGATTGCTCTGCAGCAGCGACTGCCATTTGCCGATCAGCGTGCTCTGCTGTCCCGCTTTGATGGCGCGTTCCAGCCAGAGAATGGCGGCATCACGATGGCCCGCGCGGGCCTGGGTCTGCCCCATCGCCCCCATTAATTCGGCATTATCGGGATTCGCTTTCAGTGCCCGGTTCAGGATCGCCATCGCGTTATTCACATTGCCTGCGTCGACCAGCGCCAGCGCGCGCATCCGTTCGCGATAAGCGGGATCGGCCAGCGTCGTCTGCTGCTTCGAGAGCGCCTCCAGGCCCTGCTGATGCGCATCGCCCTCGGTGAAGACGGTGAGATACTCTTTCAACTGCGCGACGCTACTGTCGCTGACCTGTTGATCGTTAATCTGTTTCAGCCAGAGATCAGCCGCGGCATCACGCCCGCCGCTGCTTTCCGCCAGCCGCTTCAGCTGGACTATCGCCTGCGCCGACTGCTGCCGGGCAAATGCCATGCGGGCAATCTGCAATCCGACGCCAACGTTGCCCGGATAGCGCTGTTCCATCGCCTGCAGCTGCTGCCATACGACCTCTTCCTGGCCAGGAAGGCGCGCCATCAGCCGCCAGTACTCCAGGGCGATGTTGGGATCGGGAAACACGCCGTTGAACAGCGCATCGTACGCGCTTTTTGCTTCCGCCAGCCGCCCTGAGGTAGCAAGCAATCGCGCCTGCTGCAGTTGCTGCCGCCCCTCTGGCGACATCATGCGCAGGCCTGCGGCAGACTCACGCGCCGCCGTCGAGCCGGGCGCCAGCCTGTTGAGCTGATCCAGCAACGTCTGCGCTGCGGTGATATCGCCCTGATGCAGCGCCAGACGCAGACGCGCCGCAAGCACCTGCGGATTATCCGGGTCCATCTTCTCCAGCCGGTAGAGCGATTGCTGTACCAGATCGTATTTGTTAGTCGACTCGCCGGTGCGGACCTGTGCCAGCAGCCACTCGACTGGCGAGACTTCCGGTCCGTCAGTCGGTGCGGCCAGCCCCGGCAGCGCACTTAGCGCACCAAGCAGCATGCCCGCCCGCAGTACCTGAGCGTTATTCATCTTCATCCAGTAAACGACGACGGGTAATAATTCGCATCAGACGCCACGTCATTAGCGCGAACAGCACCACCACAAAGAGTGTGCAGAGTGCCAGCCAGAAGGGATGGGTCGAGAGTAGCGACCAGAGACGCTCCCACCACGGCAGATGACCAACGTAGTAGCTCTCGCCAACCCGCAGACTGTTAACCCCTGACTCGCGGATAATCGCGGTGGAGCCAGACATTGCGCCACGCTTATCGCTGTCACTCATTGCCTCGTTGAGCAGTTGCCAGCCACGCGGCGTGCCATCGGCGAGCAGCGCAACCACGCTGCGCTGATCGTAAAACGGCGACTGGAAGCCAATCACCGTTGCCAGCGGGCCGCGGGAGCTGATGGCAGTGGTGCTTTCTGCCGTCTGATCGCGACCGCTTTGCGGATTCATCTGTGGCGTGACCCGTCGCACGGGTTCTTTCAGCCAGCTGGCGGTGGCGTCGACCAGCGCCGGGATCCGCAGGTCATTCTGAAGATCTTTGGGGATGACACCGATCATCAGCAGATCCACATCCTGCTTTTTCGCCGTGGCCCAGTCGTCGGTCAACTGAACGCGCAGTGCCGGATAGCCAGTCTGTGCACCACTATTGCCCATCGCATTCAACAGTGTGCTGACCTGCTGGACGTCTGGTTTTGGCGGCATCAGCACCAGGGTTTGCGCCAGATCGGCATAACGGCTGAACGGGAAGCCCGCATTTGCCCAGGCACGCAGTGATGGCATTTCGATGTAGTGGCGATAGCCAGAAAAATCGATGCTGGAACTGTCGTCCACCACCACATGATGACCGACCGGCGTCACGGTTTCACAACGCCCGTCAGCATTGCCACCAATAAAGGTGTTGGCATAGTCAAAATCGAAGCGCAGCTGGTTAACCACACCCAGGCGTAACGCCGGAATCAGCAGTTCATGGTTTTTGTCCAGCATTCCCTGAATCAGGGGAATATGCAGCAACTGCTGACCGGCCGTGTTTTTAGGCGGTAGCGGATAATCCTGGATGAACTGATTATTCAGGTTCACTGCCAGCCGCGAGCCATCCGACTGGAAAGGCGCGGTATAGCGATAGCTCAGATCCATGTCGATGCCGCGCGCGCGAACCAGGAAGAGATCGGGCGGCAGATTCAGCGTCAGGCTGATGGGATTGGGCTGCAGGCCGTCAGACTGCAGCTGGTTTTCATACTGAGTCAGTTCAGCAAAGGTGGTGCGGCGATCGGTGCGCACCCAGTTTGGCGCATCATAGGGCTGGCGCGGTGCCAGCAGCGTAACGCGGTCGATGGTCGAGGTGTCCCCGCGTAACAGCAACTCACCCTGCGCAATCCCCTGCACCGCCGTCAGCAAATCGTCGTCGTTGCGTCCCAGGATGAGCAGCATTTTTTCATAGGGACTGTCAGGCTGACTCACTATCTCCACGGTCGGCTTTACAACCGGCGGCAAATCTTTCAGAAAATCCGGGCGCGCATCGTTGGTGGCAAACACCACAGCATGCTGCTGTTGCGGCAGCTGATTGTAGAGCACCTGAAAGCGCTGTCCGCGCCAGGCAGCTTTGCTGCCGAACCAGGAGGCGAGAATCGCGGCAGCCCGCTGCTGCTTTATGTCCGGCTGGGCAGCAAACACCATCGGCAAGGTCAGCGGTCGCGTGTCGCGGGTATCAAAAAAGGGTTCAGGAAAATGGGAGAGGTCATTTTTCAGCGGCAGTTTTTGCAGCGTCAGATCGATGCCGCTCTCTTTGCCGATATCAAGCCAGATGGTGCTGTTGGCCGGATTTTCGCAGATGTTGGCGTAGTGACCAACCAGCTCAAAGCGCACGCGGTTAAAGTCAGCAATATAGTGAGGATCGATTGCCAGCTGCGTCTGAATCTCTTTACCCGGCTGGTCCGGGGTAATGGTGATCAGGCCGATCAGCTCATCGTTGAGATAAACCTTCAGCTGCGACAGCACAGGTAGCAGCGCAGGCGAGGGCCGATAGGTAAGATTAAGCAGCGCACGCGTCACCACCTCATCACTGCGCACACCGAACTCGATCTGCCCGCTGGTACGTGTTCCGCTCAGCGTCATGCTACCCGGCGGTGGTGCCAGCTTAACAAAGCTCAGCTGACTGTTACGCAGCGGTGCAGCAGGCTGTGGCGGCAAAGATTGCACCGCGGTTTCTCCGGGAGTGACCGCCATATTTTCCTGCGCCAGGGCGCAGCTTAGTGTTGTGGAACCCAACAGCAGCGCAGCGACCCACCTGTTTACTCTCGTTATCGTCATATCATCAACTCAATGCGTTTTTTGAAGCTGGCGCACGGATGCCTTGCGGCAACAGCGAAGCCAGCCAGCTCACCCCAACGGTAAGCAGGTTAAACAACCGACGTAACTGCGGCGGGCCATATTCCGCCAGGCGCAGGTAACCTTTGAAACCGAGGATCATGATATCGGCGAGGCTTTGCACCGGCTTATCTTCCGGAAAACCGTCCTGCCACAGTGCCCAGGTATCGGCGCGAGCGAAGGTACACTGGATAAATTCAATATGCTGCCGGGTGGTCAGCTGATGGAGACGCACGCCAGCCCGGTGGCCAAAGACACGCTGCACCTGGCAGGGGAAGCTGAACTCCTGCTGTCCACGACGCAGCAGCAGCCACACTTTTTCATTCTCCCGCAGCGCATCCGGCTCGCGCATCTCCAGCCCGACGCCGCCATCCGAGTAGTCACGCAGCGTGCAGGGCAGCATATGACCATCTTCGCGTGCGATGGCGGCCGGCATGGCGATCTCTACACGGTGCGCCTCGCGGATCTGCCGGGCTTCAACGGAAACCGCCACCGCACCGCCAAGAATAATCATGTTATAGAGCACCCAAATCAGACTTACGCAGACGGTCAGTATCTCGTTGGCCGGACCGTGCTGCATGCGCCAGAACGCCATCAACACGCCCGCCACATTAAGCAACACCAGCAACATATAGGGTTTGGTTATCACCCAGTCCAGATGCTGCTCCTCGACCAGTCCGCCTTTCGCCGTGACGTTAAACTTACCCTTGTGAGGATTGAACAGCGCCACGGTAGTAGGCCGGGCGATATACCAGGCCAGCACCGTCTCGTAAACTTCGCTCCAGAAAGAGTGACGCCAGCGCCCCTGAATACGCGAGTTGGTCAGGCTGGTGTGCAGCATGTGAGGTAAAACATAGATAGCGATCGCCAGGGCAGGCGCATAGATGATGTAGGCATGGCAGAGTAAAAACGCCAGCGGTGCCAGCAGGAAGATCAGCCGCGGAATACCGGACAAAAAGTGCAGCATAGCGTTGGCATAACAGAGCCGCTGTACCCACTTCAACCCCTTACCAAACAACGGGTTATCAAGGCGGAAAATCTGCACCATCCCGCGTGCCCAGCGAATACGCTGTCCGATATGCGCTGACAGACTTTCGGTCGCCAGCCCGGCCGCCTGAGGAATGCGGATGTAGGCCGAGGTGTAGCCACGCCGGTGCAGACGCAGCGACGTATGGGCATCTTCAGTGACGGTTTCTACGGCAATACCGCCAATCTCTTCCAGCGCAGTGCGGCGCAGAATGGCGCAGGAGCCACAGAAGAAGGCGGCGTCCCAGGTATCGTTACCGTCCTGCACCAGCCCATAAAAGAGCGAACCCTCATTCGGCGTACGGCGAAACCGCCCGAGATTGCGCTCAAACGGATCGGGCGAAAAGAAGTGATGCGGCGTCTGCAGCATCGCCAGCCGGGGATCTTTGATAAACCAGCCCATGGCCATCTGTAAAAAAGCGCGTGTCGGCACATGGTCGCAGTCAAAGATCGACACGAAGTCGCTGCGGCAGTAGTTTTTCAGCGCGTGGTTGATGTTCCCCGCCTTGGCATGTTCGTTAGAGGGACGCGCCACATAGTTAATGCCAATGCTGGTGGCAAACTCGCGGAATTCCGGCCGGTTGCCGTCGTCAAGGAGATAGATATTCAGGCGATCTTTCGGCCAGTCGATACCCAGCGCAGCATAGAGCGTCGGTCTGACAACGCTAAGAGCTTCGTTATAGGTCGGCACCAGCAGGTCCACCGATGGCCACTGCGAACGGTCAGCCGGCATGGAGACGGGTTGCCGGTTAAGCGGCCACAGCGTCTGGAAATAGCCCAGCACCAGCACCACCCAGGCGTAGGTCTCTGCTGCAATAAGCAGCAAACCAAAGATCAGGCTCAGCGGATCGTCCCAGTTCAGCGTCGAGGTATAGCGCCACCAGAGGTAGCGGCACGACACGGTCAACGACAGCACGATCAGCATCATGGTAGGAAAACGACCCGGAATGCGCCGGACCAGCATCGCCAGACCCCAGAGCAGTACGACAAAAATAAACTGCGTCATCAGACCAAAGGGCTGGCTGATACAGAGCAGCGCCAGCAGTGAGGCAAAGAGAGCCGTCACGACAAAGAGGCTGCGTCGCATCGGCGGCGACAGGCGCTTCAGTCGCTGTTCGATGCGCGTATCAATGCCCTGGGTTTGCGAGCGGGCAATAACGTTGTCCAGCCAGCGATAGCCGTGCTGCCGCCAGCCAGAAAGTGCGCTCAGGCCCTTAACGCCATCGCGGGCGCTCGCCTGGGGGAGCCGGATCATAATCAGCCACAGTGTCTGGATCAGATAGCGCAGGATATCCAGCGGACGCGGACGCTCCGGTGAGATGTGCGGATAGAGGCGGCGGCGCTGCTGAATCACACTCTGCCAGCCCGGGCTTTCGAAGCGGAGCAGCATCAGGCCCAGAACAGACCAGAAAAGATGAAGTGCGCTGGCGAAGCGGGAGGCACCATTGCCTCGCGCAGTGGTATAGCCCCGATGCAGCGATTGCCAGGCGGGCGCAGTCAACAGCCAGCGCAACGGATTCAAGAACTTACTCCCTTCAGATTGAGTAACAGCCAGTTAGCCAGCGTGATGATCTCCTCGCTGGCTAACGCATGTGGCCGATATTCACCGACCGGCTGCTTCATCATCAGCGCCTCTGCCAGCGCCTCATCGCGATGAATCAGCAGCGGTATCAGCTGCGCCAGTGAAGCCATCCAAAGCTGATGCAGATCCTGCTGCAGACGGCTGTTAGCATTAAACTGATTGATAACAAAGCAGGTGCGCGCCGGAAAGCGGCGCTGGCTAAGGCGCAAATGACAATTGGCGTCAGGCTGGATGACACAGAGTATGCCGTCCAGCTGTTGATAGAGTGTTTCATGCCACGGCAGGGAGTCGGCAGGCAGATCAAAAATAATCCACTGATAGCGCGCCTGCAGGTCCGGCAATACCTGGAGCAGCGGTGCGGCGACAGACTCATTCTGACGGGTGATAGTCAAAGAATGCTGATGAGAAAGCACACCATGTGGCAGCAAGTCAGGCCCATGGGGATAGCACAGCGCGCTGTGCTGCCAGTCTCCCCCTTCGCACAGGGCTTTCATCCAGCCATTCTCCTGCTGAGCGGGCAGATTGAAATGCATGCCGAGCTGACTAACCGGCGAGCCGTCGATCAGCAACACCCGCTCGCCGAGAGCCGCCAGCGCCCAGCCCAGTCCGGCACAAAGAGACGTTGTGCCGACACCGCCCCGCACGCCCTGAAGCGCTATCTGCGGCATCAGTGAGGTTGCTCAGGCTGGCTGGGGACCGTTTCGGCTAACAGCGTCCAGCGTGACAAAATCTCTTTCAGACGCTCTTCGCGCGCAATATCGACATAGCGAAAAGCGTGCAAAGAAAAGGCGTCACGCAAAGCACTAATATCATCCTGACGATCGCCATCGGCGGCCTCAGGGGTATGAAGATTTGGATTTTTCATTACTGTTCGCCAAAGATAAAACACTGTCAGACTCAGAATAGTCGCCTGCGCATAAAAAGGAGGTTCAAAAAGATTTTCAGCAACGCTGCATTTGCCAGACGTTGTGAGCCAGTTTGTCATTGGCAATGTTTAAATTTCTCAGGTTACATCCTGGCCTGTCTATAATAAGCTAGCCTGGACTGGAAAAATAACGAATTCAATATGAAAAATTCTTTTTCGCTAGGGCTGTTGCATGTTCAGCCTGAATTAACGGCATTGCAAACGCCTGGCTGTTATTGGGTGACGTGTGCACGGCAGGATGACGCCCGCATGTTGATTCGACAGGTGATTTCACATCAGCAGGCCGTCACGCTCATCAGCGCTGATCAACCGCCTCGTGATCTCCTGACGCCCGACCCGATCGGCGGCCCCGACCGTATCCCGCTATTTTCTCTTTCCAAAAGCAAACGGAGTCTTTTGCTGCTGGAAAATGATTTTCTGCGTACGCTTGGCAGTAAAAACGGACTGGTGATATTTAACAGCAGCGCAGCGCAATGGGATAAGCTCGATGACGCCGAATTAACCCGGTGGATAAAGGGTATGCGCCGCACGCTACATAAAAGCAAACTCACACTTTTAATCATTACCTCCGGCACCACCATAATAAACCTGAGTAATAATCTTCAGCGTTATTTTCGTCAGTTGGATGGCGTTGCCCATTTGAGCTTTCAGCAGGACAGCTGGCAGTATCGAATTAACTGGTGGTATGCCGCGGAACGCCTGCTCGCCGATCGTGCAATACGTCTGGGCTGTGAAGAAGATCGTTTCTTTGCCTTAAATGAAAAGCAGGAACCGTTGAGCCTTAATGACGAACAACATTATCTCGCGGACAAAATCGTGCTTGAGGGCGCGCCGCCGCTTTCACGCCAGTGGCAGCTCTTTGATGATAATGAGCAGGTCTGGTTCCAGGCACAGCAGGCTAATGCCGCGACAGTTATTTTTAGTCTGACCCGCAGCGACTATATCGGCGAACTGGCGAAGATGGTTCACAGCCTGCGTCGTGCTCGCGGCAACGGAATGAAAATTGTGGTACGTGAGATGGGGGCCAGCCTGCGTTATAGCGACGAGCGGCTGCTGCTGGCCTGCGGAGTCAACACCATCGTGCCGGCTAACGCAGCTATGTCGCGCTTTCTGACCACGCTGGAAGGTCTTCAGGGACAGGTGTTTAACCGTCGCGTTCCCGCCAGTCTTGAGGCGTTAACCGCCTCATTGCAGCCGCTGCATGAGAAAGGCTACCTGCGGCTTGACGCCTTCTGTCAATCAGTCAGCCAGTTGATCAGTAATACCTTACTGCCGGAAAATGATAAGGGCCTGTTGGTGGCATTGCGGCCAGTGCCGCAGCTTCAACCCCAGCAGATTCTGACGCTCTGTAAACCGCGTCGCTTCGGCGACCTGGTCACGGTGCTGGAAGATCGCGTCATACTGTTTCTCTCCTCCTGCCGCTACAACGATCTCGATAAGGCCTTGAAATATATATTTTCATTGCCTCACGATGAGCTATTTGCAAACCGGATGGTCTGGTTCGAGGATAATCATATTCTTGCGGAAGTCAGCAATATTAAAAAACTGACGCCGATGGCGATTCAGGAACTGACGCCGGTTTCAGAATCTCTGCTCGAATCCACCCTCAAGCCAGTGGATGCGCCTGTACGTTCGGCACCGCAGCCCATCACTTTACTGCCGGAGAAAGAATCCCGATGAACCTGATGGACTGGGTACAGATTGCGCTGCTGGCTATTTTTATCCTGCTGATTCTAAAGCCTGTCTGGCAACGCTGGCTGCCGCGTCGCTGGAACGGCCTGCTGAATCGGCTGTTGCCTGCGCGTGCGCTAAAGTCTGAAGGTGACTGGCAGCGTCAATCTCCAAAAACGGATGCAAAAATTAATGAAAAATGATCAACCCGCTGCGGCCCACTCTTCCGGTTTGTGGTCCTGCTGGCGCGGACTGGGCGGCTGGAATTTCTACTTTTTAGTGAAGTTCGCCCTGCTGTGGTATGGCTATCTCAACTTTCACGCGCTGAGCAACCTGGTGTTTCTCGCCTGGCTGCTCTTCCCGCTGCCGACGGTACGCCTGCATCGCCTGCGCCACTGGGTCTCGATCCCCATTGGTGTCGGGCTGTTCTGGCATGACACCTGGCTGCCCGGACTCAGCAGCATCATGAGCCAGGGCGATCAGCTGGCGGGCTTCTCCGCAGCCTATCTTCTCGATCTGGCAGACCGCTTTATCAACTGGCAAATGATAGGTGCGCTCTTTGTCCTGCTGGTTCTCTATCTCTTTGTTGCGCAGTGGATTCGTATCACCGTGCTGGTTTCATTGATGCTGATCTGGCTCAACGTACTCACTATCGCTGGCCCGGCGATGTCGCTGCTACCGACCCGCGCAGCCACTCCGCAGGTGGTCCTGAATCAGACGCCAGCCGCCAGCCAGCCAGCCGCTACGCCGGATGGGCTCGATCAGTCTGCACCCGCGACCAGTACGAATCTGACCGCCTGGCTCAACCGTTTCTATGAGAGTGAGCGCAAGCGCGTTACCCACTTCCCCGACAGCCTGCCTGCCGATTCACAGCCATTCGACATTCTGGTGATCAACATCTGTTCGCTCGCCTGGTCAGATATGGATGCCTCGCAACTGCGTAATCATCCGCTGTGGCATCACTTCGACATCATGCTGACCAACTACAACTCCGCCACGAGCTACAGCGGACCGGCAGGGATTCGTCTGCTGCGTGCCAGCTGCGGTCAGACCTCGCACAGCGATCTCTACAAACCCACTGATTCACGCTGCTATCTGTTCGATAATCTGGCGAAGCTGGGCTTTAAAGAGCAGCTGATGATGGACCACACCGGCGTGTTTGGTAACTATCTCAAAGAACTGCGCGAAGGCGGGGATATTCAGGCACCGCTGATGTCGCAGGCGGGTATTGCGCCGGAGGTGACTTCATTCGACAGCACGCCGGTGTTCAATGATGCCCAACTGATGCAGCGCTGGCTCGACGATCGCAGCAAGAGCAGCGATGCCCGCAGCGCCACCTTCTATAACCTGATCCCGCTGCACGACGGCACCCGCGAACTGGGCAGCACCCAGACAGCCCCATGGAAGCCGCGCGCTCAGTTGCTGTTTGATCAGATCGACGCCTTCCTTACTCAGCTGGAGAAGTCAGGCCGTCGGGTGATGGTGCTGGTGGTGCCGGAGCATGGGGCCGCCCTGCAGGGCGATAAGATGCAGATGTCAGGGCTGCGCGACATTCCCAGCCCGGGTATTACGCATGTGCCGGTCGGGATTAAGTTTGTCGGCATGAAAGCCCCGCATCAGGGACAGCCACTCAATATTGATGCGCCAACCAGTCTGCTGGCAGTCTCAGAGATTGTGTCTCGCGTGGTGGATGGGCAGGTATTTAATGCGCCCAATGTCAATATGTCGGTGCTGACTGACAAGCTGCCGCAGACGCCAGTGGTGTCGGAAAACGACGGTGCAGTGGTGATGATGTATCAGGGCAAGCCCTGGATCAGGCTAAATGGCGGAGACTGGGTGCCCTATCCGGAGTAACGCATCACTGCCGGAAAGCAGAAGTGCGGGTCAGCCGCCGCTTAGCGCCTGACCCATTTTTATCGTGTTACTGTCGGCAGCAGAATAGCGGCCAGCGCCGCCATTCTGCCTGTTATCAGCGCTTCTCCTGAAACGCCTGCCAGGTCAGCAGCTGCAGACTGGCGGAAAAGTAGTTCTGATCCGCAGCCAGCTTATCGCTCAGATAGCCGGTCTCATTCAGCGTGAGGTCGCGCACCGCCAGCAGACCGCCCTCAAGATGATAAGGTGCAGGTGCATTTGCCAGCACGTCGAACCAGGCGGGAGTCAGCATACGGCTGTAACCCTGCCAGACGCGCTGAAACGGCACCAGCGCCAGACTGTGCGGGTCATACCACCAGATGTTCAGCGGTACGCGAATCGCGTCATAACTGAAGCGGTTTGAGTAACCGACAGCCGGGGCAACCGAACCGTCGGCATTCAGCGCAACCCAGTCCAGCGGCAGACCGGTTTTGCCAAAACTCAGCTTACCCAGCAGCGTAAAACCATCATTAATCAGCTTATCCCAGACCTGCAGATGACTGCGCTCGCCAAACTCACGCCACGCCTGAAACAGGAAATAGGAAGGGTTAAGCACCACGTAACTGGTTTTATTGAAACCCTGCGCGCCCGGCAGCAGGACGGTATAGCCGCCAAAGTTCGTGACATCCAGCTTGATGATGGCGCGCTGAATACGGTCAGATGCCTGCTGGTAGCTCTCCACCTGCCATTTCTGAGCAGCACGCTGCAGCGCCCAGGCCAGCAGCACATCACCATCCGAGGCGTTGTTCTTATCAGCAACCGGATTGTCACTGCCTGGCACATAGCGCCAGTAGAAGAGATCGGTCTGCGGATTACCTAACTGGGTGCGTGTCCACTGCCACAACCTGTCAAACGTGGCGCGATCATTGTTGGCTACCGCCAGCAACATGCCATAACCCTGACCTTCGGTGTGACTGACATTGTTATTGGCGGTGTCCGTGATCCGCCCTTCCGCCGTCAGAAAACGACCTTTAAACGTGTCCCAGCCGCTGGCACTCGCCTGCGCACTGCAGGCCAGCAGTAAAACAGAGCAGATCCAGCCCATCCAGAATGGCTTACGTTTCATTTCCGATCCTATTGATATCGATAGTGCAGCGTGCTGCCATCATTGAGTTCAAGTGTAACCGGCACAATCCTGCTGCCGCCCTGGCCCTGTAACCAGCCTGAAAACAGTCCGGCTATGACTGCGCCAAATACTGCCTGCCAGTCAGCCGGAGAATGGGTATTGTCGCCAGCCGGTAAGGCGTGATACGTCATCAGCAGCGCCGTCTCTTCCGGCTGAAGCTGCACAAAGCCCCAGTTAAATCGCGCCAGCTGTAAGTTGGCCTCGCGCTCCAGATCCTGCACGGTGCGTGACGCTGGCAAAGGATAGCGGGTCGCCAGTGATTCACCCATTTTATAGAGAAAGGCCTCCGCCTCCCGCTGACCCGCGTTGGCCACCATCCCGTCAATCATCACGCTGACCAGGTCAAACCAGCCCGGCTGATGTGGATGTGATACCCCAGAATGTTCACTCATTACTTCTCTCCAAACAGATAACGGACATAGAGCTGCGCGCTGCTTTCGTTGTAGTCACCAAAGGTGTCATAGCCCAGCTGGCCGCCAATCGTCACATCTTTGTTGAGTTTGTAGTCCGCCCCGGCGTGCAGGTTGTAGCCGATGCCGTTTTTGCTGCCACCAGAATAGTAAGCGTCTTTTACACTGCCTCTTGCGGCAAGGGCTTCCAGCTCAGATTGCAGGCTGGCATTTGCAGGGAAGTACGCGCTCTTATCCTGACTGTAGGTCTGATAACCAGCCGCACCGCCAATATTCACGTTGAGATCGTCAAATTTACGTGAGAACTCTATCGGGAATGAGACCGACGCGTAGTTCTGCGGGCTGAAGTAGCCGCCCTGACCGTAACTGAAGTAGCTGAGGTTTTTCGAGAAATCCATCCACGACAGGCTCATGCCTACTTTCAGCTCGCGATCGTCACTGTGGAACGGACGGACATAAGCGCCAGCGGTTGCCTGCAGATTGTTATTGCTGGCGACATTCTCGCCAAGGTAGCTGTACGCGCCCGCGCCAGCATAGAAGCCTGCATCGCCATTGTCATAGCTTAACAGGGCGTTCGCGCCGTTCTTCGTGACGCGTCCCCAGCGTTTGCCGCTGGTTTTATCTTCTGCGCCGACGTAGGAGAGCAGGCTATCAGTAATCGCACGACGCTCACCGGTGAGGATCAGCGTCAGGAAGTCAGTGAGTTTCGGTGACCACTGCACGCCACCGACCAGTGTACTGAGATCCTGGCCCAGTGGCGTGCTGCCAATGTCCACTTTATAACTGTCGCCCTTCAGTGCCAGATTCAGCTCCACGCCAGAGGCGGTTTGCGAATCGGTAACGCCGTTCGGCAGATCATTCACCGTCGCACGGCCTGCGGCGACAACCCGGCCCTGACTCAGTGCATTGGTGCCGAAACGACGCCAGGCATCGGCTGCGCCACTGCCCGCCGTGAGTGAGACCGGCGTGGCGGTAAAGTCGAGACGCGCCGTTTCAAACGGCACGGTTGAGAAGGTCAGCGGCGCTTTGGCTTCTGTCAGCTTACTGAGGCCTGACTCGCCATCACGCCCCCGCACCTGCACCATGCCCTGACTCCAGGTGCCGGTTTTCTCCTGAAGCGAATCCATCATGGTATCGACGTCGTGCAGAACCTGTGACTGATGAGAGACGGTTTCGCTGCCCGCGGCCAGATCGCCCTGCGCTGTGACGCCCGTTGCAATGCCCACAGGTGCCGCCTGCCACGGCAGCACAGTGCCGTAGCTGGACGGCGAACGTCCCACTGGTGAGGTATTACGGTTGATAAACGGATTATCCGCCAGCGCCAGGCCGCCCACGCTCGGCACGCTGCCAGGCTGTGCACCCTGCAGGCCAATCAGCTGCCCGCGTGCTGAACGCAGATATGCCATCGCCTGCGAATGGTCGCCATTGGCTTCCGCGACTCGCGCCAGCAGCAGCAGTCGATCCGGCGTCTGCGTGGTGGTGTTGAGGCCGCGACTCAGCTCGTTAGCGCGTTGTAGATTGTTCTGCGCCAGCGCGACGTTGATGGCCCCGACGCGCGCATCCTGCGTCGGTGTATCCTGGGTCATCAGGTAGTCATAGACCACACCCGCATCCCGGTTCATCTTGCCGTCCTGGTAAAGACGGGCCATCGCAAACATCAGATCACGGTTCTGCGGATCCTGCTGTAGTGCGCCAATCAGCTTGTCATACGCCACCGCGTACTGGCGCTGCTGCCGCAGGCGATCCACTTCGTTAATGAGATAGCCGTTGCGAATACCCGCCAGCTGCGTCGGCGTACTGCGCGCCTGCAGTTCCGGGTTACTGAGGAAGCGCTGCGCCTCACTGCCGAGACCCGCCTGATTCAGCACTGCCATCTGTGCAGCATAATCGCCAGCATTGCCCTGCACGCCGCGCTGCAGGTTAGCCTGCACCACCGAAACGGCGCTGGTGAGATCGCCCGCCTGCGCCAGCTTCTGCGCCAGGTTTCCGGCATCAACCGGATTGGTCGGTGGCGTGACCGCGAGCGCTTTCAGGGTATTGGCTGCTGCTGCCGTCGCGCCCTGTGCCAGGTATTGATCGGCGGTGCTCATCTGCAGATTAAAATTCACCCGCTGCGCCAGTTCACGCATCGCCTCCGTTTTAGCATTAGCGGGAATGCGCGCCAGCAAGGCGCTGGCCTGCTGCCAGCCGCCGCTTTCGCTGGCATTGAGCGCACCAGCATACAGCTCGCTGGTGCTGGCCCCGTTGCGCATCACCGGTTGCATTACGTTGGCCGCCAGCAGCGTATCGCCCTGCTGACGATAAAGCCGCGCTAAATCGAGCCGCAGCCAGCCATCCGAGGGATAGCGCTGAACGCCCTGCTGCAACGTCGCGATGGCCGCGGCGTTGTTGCCAGCGGCAAGCTGACGCTTCGCCTGCTGACGCAACGCATCGGCTTCATTGGCCCGTGGCGTAACGCTCTGACGCACGCTGTCCGGCAGCGCGCCCAGCAGCGTACTGGCTTCGGCATTCCGATTCTGCTGACGCAGAACGTAGAAGAGTCCTTCTTTGGCGCTGCGGTTATTCGCATCGCTTTGCAGAATGCTGCGGTAAATTTGCTCTGCCTGCTGCGGTTGATTGGTGCGGCGCAGCACGTCGGCGCGGAACAGCCTGGCGGCCAGCCCTTTCTCACCGTCAGCCTGCACCAGCGGTTCACTTAAGGTCAGCGCCTGCGCAGTGTCCCCGCTTTTTAGCGCCTGCTGGGCGCTGGCCAGTTGTGCATAAAAGCGCGCATCGTCCGCCTGTTGCTGACGTGAAGCACCCTGATCGCCGCCGAGCTGTGCAGCGCGCTGCAGATAATCTGCCGCTTCCTGATAATGTCCGGCACGCTCGGCCACATAGCCCATACCCGCTAACGCATCAGCATCCTGCGGATTGGCGCCCAGCACTTTTTCAAAACTGGCCTGCGCTCCACCAACGTCACCGCTGTTCAGCGCGCTGAATCCGGCCCCTTTTTCTGCGCCACCGACATTTTTACGGTAGTAGTCGATTACCGCTGAGTCCTGCGGGTGACGCTGCTGCCAGGTCTGATAGAGTGCCGCATCTGACGGCTGAGGGCCAAGCCATAGCAGTGCCTGACGCAGTGAGCGATCGGCATCCTGATTACCACTCGCCAGCGCGCTCAGCATCTCAATGCCTTCGCGACGGGTCTGTTCCTGATAAGTCAGCGCCTTACCCAGCGCCAGCTTCGCCCCCGTATCCTGCGGGTGCTGAGCCGCAAACTGGCGCAGCGCCTCAACCGCCTGCGGCAGCAGCGTCCGGTCACCCGCCATAGTGAGATAATATTCTGCCGCGACGCTGGGTGGTGGCTCATTGCCGCTAAAGGTATTGCGCCAGGTCTGTAACGCCGCCGGAATATTGCCGCTGCGCGCTTGCTGACGCGCCAACGAAAGCTGCGCCTGTGGAATGGTCTGCAGCTGGCGTGCACTGTCCAGTTCGCCGAGGTGCGGATCGTTGGGAGAGACCTGACTAAGCCGGGCGCGATACTGCGCCGCGGCGGCATTATCGCCGCCCTGCTGTGAATAAAGTGCCAGCAGATAAAGTGCCTGGGTATTGCCGGGTTCAACCATCAGCACCTTTTGCAGCGAGGCTTTCGCCAGATCATCATGCGCTTTCTGATGCCAGTAAGAGGCCTGATCGAACAGCGCCTGCAGCGCCGGATTGGTGCTTTCCGCCGCCAGAAGCGGCGGTGACAGAGCCAGCGCGCTGCCCAGCAGCAACGCCTTACGAATACCGGCACTCAACAGATTATTTTTCATTATTATTATCCTTACTTCCTGCCGGAATCACGATCTTGCTTTGGGTTCAGACGCCGCCACGCATGACGCTTCAGCATCACCCAGGCCGCACTGCCCACCAGCGCAGAGAGCAGCATCGCCGCCAGCGCCAGCAGCACCGAATGCTGGTTGGCATACCACACCACCATCATGTACCAGGGCATTTCGCCGCTGGGGAATTGCGCCCCGACGCGGAAACTGCGAATACCGTTTTCATCGGTAATAATCGCGGTATCGCCCCGAATTCCGGCGTTAATCTGCGCCGAACTCAAATCGTTATGCAGTCGCAGCAGCTGATCGTCGCTGGTTGCCACCGTCATCACCACCAGCCGATCGCGATTCCACGGCGATCGGTAGCTGAGGAAGCCTCGCCACGCCTCGTTGGAGGAGAAATAACGGTCGGCATCCAGCTGCTGGAGACTCCAGTCGCCCGTCAGCCAGCCGCGTAATTTTTCCAGCGTATCGGGCTCTTTCACACCAAAAGTGCTGCTCGTGGCGTCATACGGTGATGCTGCCAGCATCGCCTGATTAAAGGCGCTGTTGCCGGTCGTACTGACCGCCAGCAGATCGCTCTGTTGTAAGCGCGCCATGTTGGTGCCGCCGTTGGGCAGACCAAACAGCACCTGATTCTGCGTCAGTGCCACCCCCGTAGCGTTACCGGCACGCGCCGCCAGATCCAGCAACGTCGATAGCTCGGCATTGCTGGGCGTTTCCGGCAGCAGGAGCGTGGTCTGGCCGAAATCGGCCAGACGCGAGAACGGGAACGAGGCACCCACAAAGTAAGAGAGGTTTGGCAGCATGCTGAAGTGACGGGTATGGCTCAGATCGATCCATGAGTCCTCTTCAATCCGGCTCTTAATGTTGTTGTTCAGGAGTACACCGCAGGGCGCATCGGCTCGCGGTTTAATATTGAAGTAGAGTGCAAGCTGGTTGTCGCCATAAATCAGATAGGGTTCGAGATTCAGCTGATACTGCTCCTGACGCGCGTCACCGCCTAAACGATGCCAGACGTTTTCCAGCAGCCCGACTTTATTCACCGTCAGGTTGCGCAGGAACGTACCGTTAAGCATGACGTTGAGAAACGAGTTGTCCTCATCAATCCAGCTTTCCGACGGGAAGCGATAGTGCAGGTTGACCGGCACCGTTTTTCCATCCCACAGGAACAGGTCAGGTGCAGCGCGGAAGTTAACGCGTAGCGCATCATGCCAGATGCCACTGCTGGTCAGACTCTGATCCTTACGCAGCAGTTCGCTCAGACGTACCGGTCGGTCGGTGTTAATCCAGCGTGGTGCATCGTAAGGTTTGCGGTTGCCAATGGTCTGTACAGGAACCTGCAGCTGGCTCTCATCGGTCGCGAATGGCTGCGTCGTCAGCCGGTTCGCTGCCTGACGCAACTGCTCTTCATTGTTGCCACTCACCAGCAGCAATTTGTAAACCGGGTTGTTGGGATTATCCACCACCTGCAACATCGGGCCATTACTGGCCGGGAACGTCAGGGTACCGATCCGATCGCCAGGATGACCAAACAGGATACCGTTGTTTTCCGGCAGTTCGCCGCGTACTACCGGGAAGCGGATGCCACGATAATCACTCTGAATACCGAGCCAGGAAGCGACCAGTGCCGCCGCGCTGACCGCATCGGGTGAGAGGTTACTGGCAAAGCCCATCGTGATAGTGGACGCCGTCATCCGCTGAGGATCCAGGAAGGGACGCGGAAAATTGCGCAGACTGGTACCGATATTAAGCTGCTGCCCCTCAAGGTGCAGCGAGGTCTTCGGCAGAATGGTGACCTGGTACTGCTGCGCGCTCTCTTTCTCACACAGCAATTTGTCCGCATCGTTAATTTTAAAACTCAGGTTGTTGCTCGACACCACCATCGCCGCGGGAACATCCAGCTCATAGTCACTGACGTCGCTGTCAGTGGCTCCCAGCGGCAGTGTGCCGAGTGGCTGACCATTCAGCATCAACTGCAGCGACGTATTGCGTGCGGCCAGGGCGGCAGAGACGCGCAGCGTCAGATTCAGTCGTGCATTGGTAATGACTTCATCGCTGGGCAGGGTAAAGGTGATGCCCGACTGTAACTGGCCGCCGGTCAACGTAATGCCACGTGACTGGCCCATCTGAGCCACTGAGATCGTGCTGCTGATGGGCTGATTGATGGCTGCGGTAATCGGCAGCTGCGGTTCTGCAACCGGCATCGTCGCCTGGCCTGGCGCGTAGGGCAGCGCACTGGCAGCCGCTTCCAGCGCCGGATCGGCGTTGCTCAGTCCCTGTGGCAGTGGCACCGCGGACAGCGCGCTGCTGTCCTGGGTCACGGCACCGGTGCTCGTCACGGGTGCGGCGGCCGGCGCAGAAGCCTCACCGGTCGCTGACGCCTGAGATGCTGATGTTGTATCACCAGCGGGTGCATAGGATGGGGTCGTGGCTGCTGGTGTCGCATCCGGTGCGGCACTCTGTGGCGCAGAAGCCGAAGCCGATTCTGTAGCCTGGGTAGCCGGGGCCGCTGATGGCACTGACTGCGTGGCAGACTCGCCACCGCTGACCGGGGCCGTCACCTGGGCTGAACCGGCTGTCGGCGTGGCACTATTATTCATCGGTGCCGCAGGCGCGGCATCACTGACCGGCGCCTGATTTGTCGCTGGCGCACTGCCCGCTGCATTAGCTGGCTGCGAAGCAGAAACGGCATCAGGCGGTGTCGGCGCTGAACTGTTTACCGGCGCACTGGCTGCTGCATCGGCTGGCTGCATAGCAGAAACGGCACCATACGGCGTCGGCGCAGGACTGTTTAACGGGGCACTGCTGCTGTTATCAACAACTGCCGGCGTTTCCGCGCCAGCGGGCGTCAGCCATAACGCTGCGGTCAGTGAACTGGCCAGCAAAGTTTGCGTCAGGATCTTCATGCCACGCCATCCTCTTTCGCCGCGGCAGCCACCGGATCGACATTTTTACGTTTATCGTGGCGGCCCTTCCAGGTCAGCCAGAACAGCTCAAATACGGTACGGATAATGGTGCCCAGCGAAATCAGTGGGTTGTCCTGCTTATACTCCGGCTGAATCCAGGCATCCGCACGCGCCAGTACCACACGGACCAGTTCGCGGCGACGCGCCAGCGGCATCGCCTCAAAGCGCAGCCGGATACTCTCATCATCGCCAGAAATCTTACTGACCGGAATGGTGATGGCGCCAGATTTCAGCATCAGATCAATCTCTTCAATCTCATCCGTTTCATGGCGTCCATCTGGCGCGTCGAGTTGCGCACCGCCCATCGAAAGGTTGCTGGTCTGGGTGCGTGATGAAATGCCGCTGGCGTAGTGAATAATCGCCGGGATTTGCACATCTACGCGGATAGTTTTACGCACCTGTTTGGTTTCGCGCGCCACGGCAATCGCCGCCATCAGAATGATCAGGCTGAAGATCGCCCAGCCAACGTTGAGTGCGATAACGTAGGGATCGACACCAAAATAGTCATGCATCACGGCACGCACCACACCCGCCACAATTCCGATGCCCAGCAGCAGCGCCACAATCACGTGCGGACGCACGATATGGAAATCGAAGAAGCCCTGATCCAGCACGCCGCCTTTATCGGTGACGTTGAACTTCCCATGCTTTGGCGAAAGCAGGGTCAGGAGGGTCGGGATCACCAGATGGAAGCACATTACCGTTTCATAAATCTCACCCCAGAAGGTGTAACGGAAACGGCCATTCATGCGGGAGTTAACATAGAGCGACATGACCAGGTGCGGCAGCACGTAGGCGAAGATCAGCGACGCCGAGGAATGAATAATATTCAGGTTAAACAGCAGGTAGGCCAGCGGCGCAGTCAGGAAGGCAACGCGTGGCAGACCAAACTGGAAGTGCAGCATGGCATTAAGGTAGCAAAGACGCTGCTGCCATTTCAGGCCACGACCAAACAGCGGGTTATCAACGCGGAAAATCTGCGTCATGCCGCGCGCCCAGCGGGTACGCTGAATGATATGCAGGCCCAGACGCTCGGTTGCCAGACCGGCAGCCAGCGGAATGGCCAGAAAGGCGGAGCCCCAGCCCAGCCGCTGCATTTTCAGGGCGGTATGCGCATCTTCGGTGACAGTTTCAACAGCAAAGCCGCCAATCTCTTCCAGCGCTGAACGACGGATCACCGCACAGGAGCCACAGAAGAAGGTGGCATTCCAGTTGTCGTTGCCCTGCTGAACCGGGCCATAAAAGAGTGAGCCTTCGTTTGGAATGCTGCGCGCGGCGCGCAGGTTACGCTCAAAGGGATCGGGAGAATAGAAATAGTGTGGTGTCTGCAGCAGCGCCAGCTTCGAATCTTTCAGGAACGGCCCCACCGTTGCCTGCAGAAAGGTACGGGTCGCCACGTGGTCGCAGTCAAAGATGCAAATCAGCTCACCTTTGGTGATCTTCATCGCATGGTTGAGGTTACCCGCTTTAGCATGTTTGTTGTCGTCTCGGGTGATGTACCCTACCCCGACATCTGCCGCAAAACGGGCAAATTCGCTGCGCTTACCATCATCCAGCAGATAAACTTTAAGTTTGTCACGCGGGTAGTCGATACATTGCGCGGCCAGTACAGTGTCGCGCACCACATCCAGACTTTCATTATAGGAAGGCACATAAATATCAACCGTCGGCCACAGACTGGTATCGTCTGGCAAAGGTTCAATCGTGCGTTTTAAGGGCCACGTGGTTTGCAGGAAGCCGAGAATTAAGATCAGCCAGACGTAAAGCTCCGCCAGATATAAGCCAATCCCTAAAATAGCCTCAACTTCGGAATTAAAGTGCAGCGTCTCAGTAGTGCGCCACCAGATATAGCGGCTGGACATCAAGGCAGAGAGAATCACCATCACCACAGTTATTTTGCGGCTCTTGCTGAAACCCAATAAAAACATCATGCCAATGCTGATCAGACCAAAAATATACTGTTTCTGGCTGTCCATTGGCGTAATGATGATCACCGCGGCAACGGGTGCAAGCACCAGCAGCAGCAGGTAAAACCCGATTTTACTCATGATTCACCCTGAGAAGAGCTGTGTTAGATAGTCGCCTGCAGAAGTCGGCTAATAGTGGTTTGTGCGGATGGGAGCCTGAACTTCGCCATTACCCACGGTGATATTCAGAATGCTGCTGACACGCTTCGCGATCAGTTCAATATCAAATGCCGCTGCCGAAGCCGGGCTGAAATCATAAACAGACTGCTGGGAAGCATTGGCTTCACCCACGCTTTCATCACGGTGAACCACGCCCAGTAAGTTATCGCCCAGACGCTGCTGCATAAATGCGGTGACATCGCGATTAATATTCCGGCGGTTGTCGCACTGGTTCAGGATAAAATAGTGACCCTGCTTATTATTGAGCGGTTTACCGGTCATCCGGTTCTCTTCAATCTGCGGTAATAACGACACTGACGCGGTATCCGCTAACATCACCACTAAATGCATATCGGCCAGCGCCGTCATTGCTTTAAGGGCAGGACCGGGACCAGGCGGAAAATCAGCCACAATTACCAGGCCGGGATAATTGAGCACCGTATCCAGACCGCGTTTAATAAAGTGGGGATCTTTCATCAGGTTCTCTTCGAACCGTTCACGTTGGGGCTCGGTGACGTCGCCATAAGGCAGGACAAAAATATTGCCGCCGGTGGTGAGAATTGACTGGCTCCAGTCCGCCTGCTCTTCTGAGCGCGCTACAAATCCACGACCATCATGAAGCGGCACGCCAAAGTGCAGACGCAATGCATTCTGCACATCAAAATCAATCGCCAGAACTTTGCTACCGGAACGTGCCAGACTCCAGGCCAGATTCGCCGCCAGCGTCGTTTTTCCCACGCCTCCCTTCGGCGAGCACACACAAACTAACGGCATAACGCAATCTTCTCCAGTAACGGTTTGAGTAAGGTTTCTTTCGGCAGAGTCACATCGCGCGAGCGGAACAGCGCGCCAAACCGTTCGGGTTCAGAATGGGGGGCGGAGGGCGAGATGACAGGCTGTCGATCCGCCACCGGGGCGCGCAGGACGGGCTCTGCACGAAGGGCAGCAACAGGCTCAGCCACTTGTGGTCGTGGTGGCGGCGGTAGCGGAAAAAGCGACGAAGGACCGCGTTCAGCGGCACTGGTTGCTGTCAGGCTGCTGCCTGACAGGCTATCGAGAATCGACGTGCGGGCAGCCATTGCCGGTTGCACATTCAGGGTCGCAGGTCGTGCAGGAGCGTCAGGCAGAGGAGCAGTGAACTCATCACCGCGCAGCGGCTGAGGTTGAGGCAGGTCGATACGCTGACCGCTGCCCAATGGCGTCTGCTGTTCTTCTTTCGCCAGCTGACGAATCAATGCCCATTTACTGTGTTCCGCCGCTTCCTGCGTCTGGCCAGACATATCTTTAAAGTCGATGTCGAGCGTTTGCGTTTTCTCTTTAAAACGCTGCAAATCATCGTAATTATTCTTCATTGACCGTGGCCTGCCACAAGGGGGGAATTTTCCTGGAATATAACACATCCCTTGAATGTCAGTCAGAAAAACCTGATTACAAAAAGAGCAAATTCAATAAAATAGTTTAATCATAAAGATTAAACCCTGCCGACTAAAGGCCATTCTCAGCGTATAACCCCAGATAATTAATAAATTAAATTTAAGTTAAATTGTCTGGATATTTTTTAGAATTTTTCGGAAATAGCCGCTGTGGCAACGAATGGCCCAGCCAGAAGGACTCATACCACACAGCGTATTTAACAGCGACAAGGCCATTTCAGGTGCAGCAAAAAGCCGCTCGCTGCCATGAGGGATTGATGGCATTTATCTTTTTCCGCTGAAAATATCACCAGAAAAAAACAGGTTAAAAGTGGTAAAGAAAAAAGGAGGTAAATAATCAGAATATGAGTGCGGAACCGCCAGCGGCACGGCTTGCCACTGAATTGAGATAAAAAAAGGCTCCAGAAAGGAGCCTTCGGCTGGAGGCAAGGTGATTGCTCAGCTGACGTTTTCTGCCACCCCAACCGGCTGATTCTCATCCTGATCAACCGCGAAGCAGGCAATTTCCTGCCCGCCATAGTTTTTCAACTTTGGCTGCAGCTGTACACAGGTGCTGAAACGCCGATGGCAGCGTGCATTAAAGGCACAGCCTGGTGGCGGATTCAGCGGGCTTGGCAGCTCGCCGGTCAGCTTAATACGCTCACGACGGTCGTCAGGATTAAGACGCGGTGTCGCTGACAGTAAAGCCTGGGTATAAGGATGGCGCGGATTAGCGAAAATCGCCTCTTTACTGCCCTTTTCTACGCAACGGCCGAGGTACATCACCATTACCTCATCGGCTATGTGTTCTACCACGGATAAATCGTGCGAGATAAAGACGTATGAGAGGCCCATATCCTGCTGCAGATCCATCATCAGGTTCAGCACCTGAGCACGCACCGACACGTCGAGCGCCGAAACCGGCTCATCAGCAATCAGCACGTCCGGATCGAGCATCAGCCCGCGCGCAATCGCGATACGCTGGCGCTGTCCACCGGAGAACATGTGTGGATAGCGGTCATAATGTTCAGTTTTCAGGCCGACTTTCGCCATCATCTCCAGCGTCTTCTCGCGACGTTCCGCTTTGGTAAGCGTGGTATTGATGACCAATGGCTCTTCCAGAATCTGGCTCACTTTTTTACGCGGATTGAGTGAGCCATACGGGTTCTGGAACACGATCTGGATTTTCTGACGACGCAGCTTCTGCGCCTGAGGATCGTGTTTCAGCAGATCCTGACCGTGCCAGTAGAGCTGCCCTTCGGTCGGGGTTTCAATCATGGTCAGCAGTCGGCCCAGCGTGGATTTACCACAGCCTGACTCGCCAACCACTGCCAGCGTTTTACCGCGTTCCAGATCAAAAGAGACGCCATCAAGTGCCTTGACCAGACGCTCCTGACCAAACAGTCCCTTCTTCACCGGGTAGTGCTTCTTCAGATCAATCGCCTGTAACAGAAACTGATCTTTCTTAATTTCATGACTCATAAGTGGGTCTCCCGGCATCGTCCAGCGGATAGTGACACTTGGACTGGCGTCCTGGAATAGTGCGCAGTTCAGGTTCTTCCTGACGACATAGGTCAGTCGCATAAGGGCAGCGTGGATTCAGCAGACAGCCAACCGGGCGATCATATTTACCCGGCACGACGCCCGGCAGCGAGGCCAGACGCGCTTTATCAGCCGCAAACTCTGGCAACGCACGCAGCAGCGCCTGCGTATAGGGATGGCGCGGCGCTTTGAAAATATCGGTCGCTTTGCCGCTCTCCACCACCTGACCGGCATACATCACGATAATGTGGTGAGCCGCTTCTGCCACTAACGCCAGATCGTGCGTAATCAGAATCAGCGCCATGTTCTCCTGCCGCTGTAACTCCAGAAGCAGTTCGATGATCTGTGCCTGGATAGTCACGTCGAGCGCTGTGGTCGGCTCATCGGCGATGAGCAGCTTTGGCCGGCATGCGATCGCCATCGCAATCATCACACGCTGGCTCATGCCGCCCGACAGCTGGTGCGGATAGACATCGAGACGTGACGCAGGATCGGGAATACCGACCTGATTCAGCAGGTCGATTGCCCGCTGACGCCGCGTGCGTTTATTGCCGCCCTGATGCACCTTGATCGCTTCCATAATCTGGAAACCCACGGTGTAGCAGGGATTCAGGCTGGTCATCGGGTCCTGAAAAATCATCGCCACTTCTGCACCCACCAGCTGGCGGCGCTCGCGTTCGGAGATGTGTTGCAGGTCGCGCTGGTTGAACTCCAGCTTCTCAGCCATCACTTTGCCGGGGAAATCGATCAGCCCCATGATCGCCAGCGAACTGACTGATTTACCGGAGCCAGACTCGCCCACGATACCCACAACCTGGCCCTGCTCTACCTGATAACTGATGCGGTCAACCGCACGGAACGGTGCTTTATCGTCGCCGAAATGCACCGATAGTTTGTCTACATTTAATAACGCCATCTCGGTGCCTCTTTACTGCTTGAGTTTCGGGTCGAGGGCATCACGCAAACCATCGCCCATCAGGTTAAATGCCAGTACGGTAAGCAGAATGACCAATCCAGGGAAGGTCACTACCCACCAGGCACTTTGCGCATACTGCAGAACGTCGGAGAGCATGGTGCCCCACTCCGGCGTTGGCGGTTGCGCACCCATACCGAGAAAGCCCAACGCCGCCATATCGAGAATGGCGTTGGAGAAACCTAATGACGCCTGCACGATCAGCGGTGCAAGGCAGTTAGGCAGAATATTCACGAACATCTGGCGCAGCATACCCGCACCGGCCACGCCGGAAGCGGTGACATAGTCGCGGTTCACTTCGACCAGCACCGCCGCGCGGGTCAGACGGATATAGTGCGGCAGTGCCACAAAGGTCAGCGCGATGGAGGCGTTGACGATTGAGGGGCCAAAGATGGCGACCAGCACCAGCGCCAGCAGCAGACTTGGCAGCGCCAGCATGATATCGACTACACGCATGATGATGGCATCGACCACGCCGCCGAGATAACCGGCCAGCAGGCCAAATATCACGCCGAAAATCAGTGACAGCACCACGACCAGACAGCCCACCAGCAGTGACAGGCGCGCACCGTACATCAGACGCGACAGCACATCGCGGCCCACGTCGTCGGTGCCCAGGATGTAGCTCCAGTTACCGCCTTCCTGCCAGACCGGCGGATGCAGCAGCGCATCGCGGAACTGCTCAGCAGGTGCATGCGGGGCCAGTACATCGGCAAAGATAGCGCACAGCAATACAATGATGATGTAGACCAGGCCCACAACGGCGCCTTTGTTACGTTTAAAGTAGTGCCAGAATTCCTGGAACGGGGTCATCGGCGTGGGTGCAACGGTAACGCTGCCGGGATCAACAACAGACATGATGCCCCCTTATTTCTTGTGACGTATGCGCGGGTTAACCACGCCATACAGCAGATCAACCAGCAGGTTGACCACGATGATCAGTACTGCGGTCAGCAGCACGCCGCCCTGCACCACCGGATAGTCACGGCGCTGCAACGCTTCAATCAGCCAGCGACCCAGACCCGGCCATGAGAAGATGGTTTCGGTAAGAATCGCCCCGGCCAGCAGCGTGCCGACCTGCAGACCAATTACCGTGACCACCGGCAGCATGGCGTTTCGCAGCGCATGCACCACGATCACACGCATCCGCGTCAGGCCTTTAGCGCGCGCCGTACGGATGTAATCTTCACCCAGTACTTCAAGCATCGCCGACCGCGTCATACGCACAATCACCGCCAGCGGAATGGTACCGAGCACGATGGCAGGCAGAATCATGTGCATGACCGCATCGTGGAAGTCGCCCGGCTCACCCCAGAAGAAGGTGTCGATGAGCATAAAGCCGGTCAGTGGCATGCTGTCATCCAGGAAGACGGTGTCGCCGACCCGCCCGGAAACGGGTGTCAGGTTGAACTGAACCGAAACCAGCATGATCAGCATGATGCCCCACCAGAAGATCGGCATGGAGTAGCCGGTCAGTGAGATTCCCACAGCGGTGTGATCGAAAATCGAACCGCGCTTCACCGCCGCCAGAACCCCTACCGGGATGCCAATGGCCACGGCAAATATCATGGCGCAGATACCGAGTTCCAGCGTCGCTTTGAAGCGCGGAACAAACTCATCCCAGACCGGGATGCGGCTTTTAAGTGAAATGCCCAGGTCGCCATGTAATACGCCGTTAATGTAGTGCAGGTACTGTTTCCACAGCGGCTGATCCAGCCCTAACAGTGCCATTAACTGTGCATGACGTTCAGGAGAAATACCGCGCTCGCCCGCCATGATCAGCACCGGATCGCCGGGGATCATGTGAACAAACGCGAAGGTGAGTAATGTAATGCCGATAAACGTTGGGATAACAAGGCCCAGACGTCGGAGTATGAACTGCAGCATAATCCGGGTTCTCTCTTGTCCGCGCGACCGTCGCCGCGAGGGTTATTATTGCTTACATCTGACGATCGGGTAGGCCCGACCGCGACGCAGACTGGCTGCGCCTCTACCGTTTCCAGTAAAACAGGGAGATAAAGCCGGGGCGACGCGCAGCCGCCCCGGAAAAGGCGACAATTATTCTTTAATGTCTACCTGAGCAAAGTAGTGTCCGCCCAGCGGATCGACTTTGTACCCGGAGACTTTCTTGCTGACCGGTTCGTATACCGTTGAGTGCGCGATCATCAGCGCCGGTACCTGGTCATGCATCACAACCTGAGCCTGTTTGTAGTACTCGATGCGCTTCGCCTGATCGGCAGTCGCACGAGCGGGCTGGATCTGGTCCTCGAAGGACTTATCACACCAGCGCGAGTAGTTAGAGCCATCTTTAGCCGCTGAACAGCTGAACAGGGTAGCCAGGAAGTTATCCGGATCCCCATTGTCACCGGTCCAGCCCATCATGACGGTCTGGTGCTCGCCCGCTTTGGCGCGCTTCAGATATTCGCCCCACTCGTAGGTGACGATTTTGGCTTTGACGCCAATCTTCGCCCAGTCACTCTGAATCATTTCAGCCATGCGGCGTGCGTTCGGGTTGTAAGGACGCTGAACCGGCATTGCCCACAGGTCGATTGAGAAACCGTCTGCCATGCCCGCTTCTTTCAACAGCGCTTTGGCTTTCTCAGGATCGTATGCGTAGTCTTTCACCGCGTCGTTATAGCCCCACATTGTTGGTGGGATCAGGTTTTTAGCAGGCTGACCTGCACCCTGATAAACGGCGTCGATAATCGCCTTTTTGTTGACCGCCATGGTCAGTGCCTGACGTACTTTCAGGTTATCCAGCGGTTTTTTCTCAACGTTGTATGACAGATAGCCGACGTTCAGGCCCGCCTGCTCATACAGGTTGATGTTCTTGTCCTGCTTCATACGCGCAATGTCAGCCGGATTTGGATAAGGCATGACCTGGCATTCGCCCTTCTGCAGTTTGGCGTAACGCACTGAAGCATCCGGGGTAATGGAGAAGACTAAGCGATCGATTTTTGGCTTGGTGCCCCAGTAATTCGGGTTAGCTTTGTAAAGGATGCGCGAATCTTTCTGGTACTGCAGCAGCTGGAACGGACCGGTACCGACCGGGTTCAGGTCGACGTTTTGCGGGGTACCCGCTTTCAGCATGTTGTCTGCGTACTCTTTCGACAGAATCGAGGCGAAATCCATGCCGAGGTCGGCGAGGAACGGCGATTCAGGACGGGTCAGCACGAAGCGAACGGTGTTGTCGTCCACTTTCTCAATTTTGCTGATCAGCTTAGGCATATCCATGCCTTCGAAATATTCGTAGCTGCCGCCGGAGACGCCGTGATAGGCGTTGTTTTTATCCAGCTGACGCTCAAAGGTGAACACCACATCATCCGCGTTGAAGTCACGCGTCGGTTTGAAATCTTTAGTGGTCTGCCACTTCACGCCTTTGCGCAGGTGGAAGGTGTAAGTTTTACCGTCTTCGCTGACATCCCACTTCTCTGCCAGTGCAGCGTGCAGTTCGGTGGTGCCGATGGTGAACTCAACCAGTCGGTTGTAGATCTGACGTGAGCTGGCATCGTAGGTGGTGCCCGAAGTGAACAACTGCGGGTTAAAGCCTTCCGGAGAACCTTCAGAACAGTAAACGAGGGTTTTTGCCTGAACACCGGCGGCGACAGTCATAGCAATCAGGCTCAGACCGACCTTCAGCATCCCGGATTTAGCCAGGGAGTTGATCATGCGTTTGCTCCATTGTGATGTGATGTTGTGTGTATTGCCTGACCTCTGATTTTTTTATGCGGTTCAGGCGTACCACCGAACAGGTGGTTAACGCGCGCTACGATTTTTTGTTTTTTCAGATGCAGGGTATGCATTCAGAAAATTCCGTAACTGCGCATTTATTGACGCATCAATTTGTCAACAGTTGCAAAGAACGTCAATACAACGGTTACTTATTTACACAGAGTGTGAGGAATCGCATGCAACGGTAATAAAAACCGTTTCTGTCCAAATGCCATACAATGCACAGCAGAGCTGACCTGAATTCCGTGTATTGTGCTGGAAGCCTGCTCTATCGCTAGTGATTCTCACCGCTAAAAAACTTAAAACTTTTACCGGCAAATGTTGAATAACTGAACGATTCACCGTGCGTTATGACGTTCATCCAGCGGAATATGCTGGTAAAGAAGCATAAGAAATCAGCATGTTGCCGCTTTCGGTCATAAGAAGAATGTGTCGCGAATTATGATCGCATCGCTTATGGGGTAAGGCCTGCCAGCGGGAAAGAAGGGATAATTATTGTCAGTAAGTGGAACGCGCGGAAGATGGGGTTTACTGGAACTTTTTGGAAGGTAACAAAAATGATTTGGATTTCTCAGGCGTTCTGAAGCGCCCATGTAAGTACCTGATGCGTTTGCCAGACGTGAAGCGAAGGGAGCATACGCCTGTAGCAAAGCATCGCGGGCCAGGGACAAAAACGCCGGGAGCGTTTTTGAGCAACGCAATGCGTTGGCCCGGCCACGGGCGCACCTCAGGGATGAGGTGCGTAATCGGCCGCGCTGAGCATGCCAGGGATGGCGTCTTTTGCGTCTTTGCGGAAGGCGTATGCTCCCTGAAGCCCGCTCAGCTGATAAGAGTGTGAATGCTTAGCGGTCAGATTGAGATCTGCCTCAGGAACACGGGCAGATCGGAAAGTCGCTTAAACCATCCATGGACGCTCGTCCCACGCCGTCCATGGCGTGGGACGCTTTCCTCCTCTGCCCGTGTTCCCTCCGCCTTGAATTTATGCGCTGCTGTCAGATTCACTCGGGTTTAGATCTTTCAGCCGTCTGAACCCCGCACAGCGCTAATTCTTTGCCTGCAAATCACTTTTCTACAGACGAAAAAAAACCTGTCTTTTCAGACAGGTTTTCTTAAATATGGTCGGCGAGAGAGGATTACTCTGCTCTTCGAGCAGCGCCCTTCGGGCCGTTGCTGAAGCAACGTTGTCTCGCTACGCTCGGCTCAAACCTCCTTCGGAGGTTCTCATCCTCATTTATTACAGACGAAAAAAAACCTGTCTTTTCAGACAGGTTTTCTTAAATATGGTCGGCGAGAGAGGATTCGAACCTCCGACCCACTGGTCCCAAACCAGTTGCGCTACCAAGCTGCGCTACTCGCCGATGGGGGCGCATGTTACTGCTACCCCCGATCAGCGTCAACCGCTTTTTATGCTTTTGCCGCCAATCGCCTGGAAAGCACGCGGTTACCCGTAATCAACCACCTGCCCTGCCCTTTTCGCTCACTATTACAGCGCTTTAGCCTGACCTTTTGCCGGTGCCTGACACCAGTTGTTGGCGGGGTTAATACCGCCATCTGGCGAGGTATAACCCAGACAGCCCAGAATGGTGTCGAACAACTCAACATGGCGATGAGTGCGGCCTACGCGCTGCTGCGCCTGCAAACGCTCAAAGTTGCTGCGGTTCTGACTGTCTTCCAGATACTTATCGGAGGCCCAGACCATCATGGGCACGCGGAACTGCTCAGGTGGCGCCATCTCGCGCGGCGTGCCGTGCAAATGCATATTCTCGCTAATCGACTCACCGTGATCAGAGGCATAGAAAACGATCGCCTTCTTATCACGCAGCTGATCCAGCACGCTATCCAGCATACTATCGACATACAGCACCGAGTTGTCATAAGCGTTAATCAACTGCGCTTTGCTGCAGGTCTCATCCACGCCCATACATTCCGGCTGATATTTCGCGAAACTGCGCGGATAACGCTGTGAATAGAGGTAGTGCGACCCTTTAGTGTGCAACACGATCAGATGCTTACCTTTCGGAAAACGATCCAGTGACGCTTTCATCTCCGGCACCAGCAGCATGTCATCCACCGCTTTGCCCTGATTACGCTTCTCTGAACCAATCTGCTCACGGAAAGCAAAGTTGTTGGCATTGATGTTGTCGTAGAACCAGACTTCGCTCTGCATCGCAAACAACTCAGACGTGAAGCCCAGCTCTTTCATCACCGCAAACACGTTCTGCTCTTTCAGCGTACGACCTGGGTTATCCATGGTGCCGCCTTCGCGTACGAACATGCAGCGCAATGACAGCTTGGTCGCGGTATCACAGGATTCGCCCCGGAACGCCACAAGATTCTTCTCTTTCGACAACTTTGGCGTGGTGTCACGCTCGTAGCCCAGCATCCCCATGTGATCCCAGCGGGTGGTCTCACCAATCACAAACACCACATAGGTGTCGTCCAGTCCGGCAGGCGCGACGTAGGTAAACTTCTTCGCCGGATCCAGCAATTCCTCGCTATTCAGCGTCTCATCCACGCGGGTCCAGGCAAAGAGTCCTACAGCTGCAAGCCAGTTTGATGGAAGATAAGAGTGTGCCACGACACCGCCGTAGCTCGGTAGATCGACGTTGGTAATCTCTTCGTTTTGCTTCTGCAGTTTGTCCAGAAAGCGAATCGGCAACCAGACCAGCGCCACGCAAAGCAGCATGATCACGGAGGGTTTAAGACGCTGTCCCGGCGTGCGCAGCTGCTCATTCAACGTCATGCTCAGCTTATTACGCCAGATCATCAGCAGCGGCAGCGCGCTGACCAGCACCATCCACAGAATGAAATGGTAGCCAACCACCTCTTTAGAAAGATCGGTATCAGTGGTCATCACCGAAGCCACAATGCCGTAGCCAATTACGACGTTAAAAAATGCCATGTAATAAGCAGCGGCAACGGAAATCAGCACTATCAGCGTGGCCAGCACGCGATAAAACCACTTTCCACCCAGCGACAGCAGCCGCATCAGGAAGAAAGTCAGCAGCACAATGGCCACCACTTCAGTCGCCGCAGTCAGCCAGTTCGTTATCGTAGAGTGCGAAAGAAAACCATCAAAACGACGATAGAAAATTGGTAAATTCAGTAAGATACCGAGGTAGAGCGCCAGCAGTAACGATAACTTCTGCTGAGTCAGGGTTTTAATATAATTCATGAAAAAAGGTGTTTCTCCGGTGTGAAGCGCTTAACCAAATCTTTTATGTGACTGCCGAAACGCGGCAGAGTTCGCTGAATAAGCGGACCGGACAAGATGAAGGAAAATTCTGAACGGATTTATAGGCTATAACGCGAGGTGGCTCAGTAAAGCATGAGGGCGTTTCATAGACCAGATAATAATCGCTGTCGACCTGATTAGCACATTTTTTGTACACAGCGCGGAGGATTAACCGGACATGCTGACGCAGTGAGACGGAAGTGTGGAATTGAATAACAGGCAAAAGTGCGGGCCTGATAATTCAGGCCCGCAGCATGCTTAGCGAATGATGTTCAGCGTCACGTCGATGTTGTTGCGAGTGGCGTTTGAGTAAGGACACACGATGTGTGCCGCATCCACCAGCTTCTGCGCTTCTGCTTCATCCATTCCCGGCAGGTGAATATTCAGCGTCGCTTCGATGCCAAAGCCGTTGGGGATCGGGCCGATACCTACTTCACCTTCAATCCACGCATCTTTTGGCATCGCGATTTTGTCGCGACCCGCAACAAACTTCATCGCACCGATGAAGCAGGCAGAATAGCCCGCCGCAAACAGCTGCTCAGGGTTGGTCACTTCGCCGCCTGCACCGCCCATCTCTTTTGGCACGCCCAGTTTAACGTCCAGTACACCGTCAGAAGAGGTTGCACGACCATCACGACCACCGGTAGCTTTGGCTTTGGCGCGGTAAACCACTTGTTCTAAAGACATGACATTTCTCCGTTACACTATTTAATCGCCTGCTACTTATTTAACCGCAATCAGGCGGTGAGGTTCAACGGGTGCAATGCACCCGTCGGCAATATTTATCGTGACTGAATCAGGTTATCACGCAATCCATCAAGCTGTAATTTCAGCGCCAGCAGGGCATCATCGTCACAGGCAGTGGCACATTTAACCGCTTCAGGAATGGCTTCAGCCTTAACGCGCAGCGCACGGCCAGCCTCGGTCAGTGTTACTGCAACCTGCCGTTCATCCTGACGGGTACGCTGCCGGTTAATCAGACCCGCGCTTTCCAGTCGCTTCAGCAGTGGCGTTAATGTTGCCGAGTCTAAAAAAAGCTGCTCGCCAATCTCTGACACCGTAACATCATCTTTCTGCCACAACACCAGCATCACCAGATATTGTGGATAGGTAATGTCGAGCTGGCTCAGCAACTGGCGATACACTTTATTCATTGCCAGATTGGCAGAATAAAGCGCAAAGCAGAGTTGCTGATCGACCAACAGTGGCATCGTTTTCACTTTTTTGTCATCTTGATCACAGTTCATGGTGTTCAATATATATAGCGCGCTAGATAATTGCAAGCAAACTTTTAGTCAGGGGTAAAAGCATGCTGGATTCACTGGAAGAACAGGCGCGTCGATTCGCCACCGAGGCACATGCCAGTGCCGGTCAGCGCCGCAAATATACGGATGAGCCTTATATTGTTCATCCGGCCGCGGTGGTGGAACTGGTGCGCAGCGTCAGCCATGACGAGGCATTGTTAGCGGCAGCCTGGCTGCACGATACCGTAGAAGATACCTCCACGACCCAGAGCGATATCGAAGCCCACTTTGGCGCGCGCGTGGCCAGCCTGGTGGAGATGCTGACCGATAGCGCACCGGCTACGGCGAAAAATCGGGCGGCCCGGAAGCTTGCGCACTTTCGCCATACGGCCAGCGCCAGTCCTGAGGCCCAGACTATCAAGCTGGCGGACATCATCGACAATACCCGCGCGATTGTACGTTTTGATCCTGACTTTGCGCGGGTCTACCTGGTGGAAAAGCAGATACAGATTGCGTTGCTGAAGCAGGGCGATGCACAGTTGTGGCAGCAGGCTTCGACGATCATAGAAAGCGGGCTTGCCCGGTTGCGGGAGCCGCCCTACAGCGTGCCGGAGAGCTGGTTTGTCAAACAGGCCGCTAAATACAGCATAAAACACGCATAAAAAAACCCGCCAGCGGCGGGTGTTTTCATGATGCCTGATTATTCAAGCAACTGGCGTCCCAGATAGGGATTGGCCTGTAATAACTTCATCAGTTTCTGCGCCGTCGCGGATGGACGGGTACGCCGGGCTTCCCAGCTTTTCACGGAAGATACGCTCACGCCCATCACTTTAGCAAACTCATCAACCTGCATGCCGGTCATTTCGCGCAGACGCTGTGGCTCTGGCTGGGCGGGTTGCTGACGCTGAATAAGTAACTCGGCGGCGCGATCATCACGTGTCAAAACAATCTGCTCAAGGCTGCTGAGCAATTCAAACATCGGGTCTTTTAATTCCATAGAGAACTCCTTAAAAACTCACTATGAAGCACGTGAAAGTAGAGAGGTACGAGCCTGAAGTCAGGACTCTGAAACCGGGCCTGTTCAGGCTGGATCCCGCAAGGGTTTGTTTTTGTTATGAGAAAAACCATTACGGGACACAGCCTGCGGTGCACTGCTTATAAAGGTGTCAGAACAATGCAACAAATGCCGGGAGACTAAGTATGGATAGAGACCTGACTATTTGCCGCGCAATTTATAATTATTTTTTTAACTAACGTGTGCCGAAAACGCTCCAGCGCTTCTAACCTACTGAGGCGGTTGATTTTTGCGCCTGCACAGCGGGCAAAAAAATCAAATGGTGTTTGCTATTTATGTGGATGCCATCAAGCTTTTGGCGGGCACATTCTCATTTCTGTGAGGCATTACACCTCTTCAGGTAGTGATTGCAAAATATACGCCAATGGTTTACTTCATGAACACTTATATTCACAGTTCTGATTAATTTAAGAATAGTCCTGGTTTGCCGCTGAGCCCTGGCGCGCGGCGGCTCACAGCGACGTGCGGAGAAATATTTTATTCTGAACGCCGCCATATCGTCAGCGAAATCAACAGTCACTCTAACGAAACGGCAGATGCCTCATGCCGGTGCAGTCAGCCGTCCTTAATCGCGCTGATGCGCGCTAAAAGTGCAGCCTTGTGATTGCGCACTCATGACGGGTAAAAAGAGACCTGCCACCTGAAAGGATGAAGAGCGATGCGAGAAACAGATTTTGACGTCGGATACCCTTCTCATCGCGTACCGATGATGGGACGCAATGCCGTGGCGACCTCACAACCGCTGGCGGCGCAGGCGGGCTTACGGATGCTGCAGCAGGGCGGAAATGCTGTAGATGCCGCTGTCGCTACCGCCATCGCCTTAACTGTGCTGGAGCCAACCGGAAACGGCATCGGCAGCGATGCGTTTGCCATTGTCTGGGACGGCAGCGAGCTGCATGGATTAAACGCCTCAGGCCGTTCGCCCGCCGCGTGGCATCCTGAGCGCTTCGCCGGTTTGAGTGCAATGCCAGAAACCGGCTGGGAGTCCGTTACCGTCCCGGGTGCCGTCTCGGCGTGGGTCACGCTGGCGCAGCGCTTCGGGACCCTACCGCTGACCACACTGGCGCAACCCGCAATTGACTATGCGCGCAACGGTTTTCCGGTATCACCGCTGATTGGTCAGCTGTGGCAGCGAGGCTATGACAAGCTACGGGATCAGCCTGGCTTCATCGACTGCTTTGCGCCGCAGGGCCGTCCACCCCGTGCGGGCGAGTTATTCCGCAATCCGGCTCAGGCCCGGACCCTGCAGACGATCGCTGAGACACAGGGTGAAAGTTTTTATCGCGGTGCACTGGCGCAGAAGATGACAGCCTTTGCCCGTGAACATGGCGCGGCGCTGACGCTGGACGATTTGAAAAACCATCGCGCCGACTGGGTTACCCTGCTGTCACATCCGTTTGCCGGGGGATCGGTGCAGGAGTTGCCGCCTAACGGTCAGGGCATTGCGACATTGATTGCGCTCGGCATTCTGGAAGCGTGGGAGATCAACCGTTATGCGCCTGATTCGCCGCAGTGGCTGCATCTCTCCATTGAGGCGATGAAACTGGCACTGGTTGATCTGGAGCGTTATGTCACCGATGAAGATCATCTCGAGTTCCCGGCAGCGTTACTGCTGAGTAAAGAGTATATCCGCCAGCGGGCAGCGTTGATTGATCCTGACAAAGCGGGAGATTTCCGCTTTGGATCACCGCAGCAGAGCGGCACGGTGTATGTTGCGACGGCTGATGCCAGCGGTATGATGGTCTCATTCATTCAGTCTAACTACATGGGCTTTGGCTCCGGCGTGGTGGTGCCCGACACCGGCATCAGCCTGCAGAACCGTGGGGCGGGCTTTTCACTCGATCCAGACCATCCTAACGTGGTGGCAGGCGGTAAGCGCCCTTTTCACACCATCATCCCGGCCTTTGCGCTGGATGAGCAGGGTCAGCCGCTGATGGCGTTTGGTGTGATGGGTGGCCCGATGCAGGCGCAGGGTCATGTCCAGCTGGCGCTGCGAATTATGCTGCACCGCCAGAATCCGCAGGCTGCGATTGATGCGCCGCGCTGGCGGGTGGTACAGGGACGCGAGGTGGTGTTTGAATCGACACTCGATCGCAATACCCTGAGCACGCTGCGCCGCATGGGGCACAATGTGGTACTGGAAGATCCCCTGAGCAATTACAACTTTGGTGGCGCGCAGGCGATAGTGCGCGATCCGCAGGGTTTCTATATTGCAGCCAGCGAGAGTCGCAAAGATGGTCAGGCGGTGGTGTTTTAAGGCTGCAGCCGTGATCGCCATACCGCTAAACTGACGTTCAGGTTAACGCATGATGGCAGGAAACGTATCGCGCTCTGACGTGCGGGCGATCCCGTTGTATCACCGGCGTTTAAGAAAGCCTCTGCTTCACAGGCGGTTTCACATTGTGCCGTGACGGCGGTTTGTTCTATTCTTTAGGCCATTCCTACCTGGACATCAGACAGTACTACCGACAGGAGTTGACCCAATGGCTTCAGGACTTACACGCCTTATGGCACGCGGCGGCATTATGCTCGCTGGCGCGCTCATCGTGCTGCAACTCACCGCATGCGGTGACAAAGAAGGCGAGCAGCGTAAAGCATTTATTGATTTCCTCCAGAATACCGTGATGCGCAGTGGCGAGCATCTCCCTAGTCTCAGCGAAAACCAGAAGCAAAGCTTTGGCAACTTCGCCAGCGATTACGCCATCATGTACGGCTTTTCGCAGCAGGCGAACAAAGCCGTTGAACAGGGGATGCGTCCGGTGGTGGATGAACTGTCTGCCATTCGCGTTCCGCAGGATTATCTCAGCCGTCGTGATTCCCTGCGTCAGGCCACGAGCGCACTGGTCATTGTTACCCAGCAGATTGAGAGCGCAAAAATGCAGGCGGACAGCAGCAAAGCGGCCCTAAAGCAGACGGATGATCTGAAAAAAGTCTACGACACCGCCTATAACAAAGTGGTGACGGTACCCGCCAATCAGCTGATTCCGCTGCTGCCTAAACTTCAGGCGCTGAGCCAGGCTGCCGTGCAGACCGGCGAATTCCTGCAAACTCAGGGTACCCGCGTCAGCTTCAATGATGGCGGCGTGCAGTTCCCGACGCAGGATCAGGCTTCACAATACAACGCGATAATGAGCACGTTATCCGCGAATGCACAGGCGCTTCCTCAGGCACAAGCGGCCGTTCAGGGTGGCCTGCATTAAATCTGCTTTATGGGCAGGCGTAGGTCGCCTGCCCGTCTCCACGCCTTTTCTAATCTCATCCGATAGCCTGTCGAATGAAGTGTGATCTGGCGCATTTTCGACCAAAAATAGTTTGTGATCTGAGTCACATTTATATAACAAACCCCCGCCCTTTTAGTGTGATCAAACTCACAGATAATCAGCTATCACGCGTAAAAACCAGGCAAAACAACACGTAACCGTTATAAAAATGTGATCAATGTCACGCTAATCACCCCTGCCACCACCCTTAATCAGTGATGTAGATCACACTTTTCCCGCGTGCTACGCAGTGCCAAATTCGCGTGATAGAGTCCGCGTGCATACAGTAATACCACCGGCTGCGAGTCGGGGTGGCTAAACAAAAACAAACGCGCTCTCCTATTGCAGCGCGTCTCAATAAGGGGTGGGTTTATGTCCTCATCAGTGAAGGTCAAAGTACAGAGCTTTGGTCGCTTTCTGAGTAATATGGTGATGCCAAACATCGGGGCGTTCATCGCCTGGGGTATCATCACCGCGCTGTTTATTCCAACTGGCTGGATCCCGAACGAAACGCTGGCCAAACTGGTTGGCCCAATGATCACCTACCTGCTGCCACTGCTGATCGGTTTTACCGGTGGGCGTCTGGTGGGCGGCGATCGTGGCGGTGTGGTCGGTGCAATTACGACAATGGGTGTGATTGTCGGTGCGGATATGCCGATGTTCCTCGGTGCAATGATTGCCGGTCCACTGGGCGGCTGGGCAATTAAGTCGTTTGACCGGGCGATTGACGGCAAAATCAAAAGCGGCTTCGAGATGCTGGTTAACAACTTCTCGGCCGGTATTATCGGGATGATTCTGGCACTGCTGGCGTTCCTGGCGATTGGTCCGCTGGTAGAAGGTCTGTCACACATTCTCGCCGCAGGCGTGAATCTGATGGTGCAGAACAACCTGCTGCCGCTGACCTCAATCTTCGTGGAACCGGCAAAAATCCTGTTCCTGAACAACGCCATCAACCACGGGATCTTCTCACCGCTGGGTATCCAGCAAGCCAGTGAGGCGGGCAAGTCGATCTTCTTCCTGATCGAAGCCAACCCGGGTCCGGGTATGGGCGTGCTGATGGCCTACATGTTCTTTGGTCGTGGTAGTGCTAAACAGTCTGCAGGCGGTGCGGCAATTATCCACTTCCTTGGCGGCATCCATGAGATCTACTTCCCGTATGTGCTGATGGCGCCTCGCCTGCTGCTGGCGGTCATCCTGGGAGGCATGACGGGTGTCTTCACACTGACCGTGCTGAACGGTGGCCTGGTCTCGCCTGCTTCACCGGGTTCAATCCTGGCGGTGCTGGCGATGACACCAAAGGGTGCCTACTTTGCGAACATCGCTGCCATTGCTGCCGCTTTCGCCGTCTCCTTCGTAGTTTCCGCTATCCTGCTGAAAACCAGCAAGGTTAAAGAAGATGACGATATCGAAGCCGCGACTCAGCGCATGCATGAGATGAAAGCGCAGTCGAAAGGCCAGAGCGTGGCGGGTGCACCCGTCGCCAGCGATGCGATGAGCGTCGAGCTGCATCACGTGCGCAAAATTATCGTCGCCTGTGATGCCGGTATGGGCTCAAGCGCCATGGGTGCAGGTGTTCTGCGTAAGAAAGTGCAGGATGCAGGTCTGAGCAATGTGTCGGTGACGAATACCGCGATCAATGCCCTGCCAGGCGATGTCGATCTGGTGATTACCCATCGTGATCTGACCGAGCGTGCTATTCGCCAGGCTCCGCATGCGCAGCACATCTCGCTGAATAACTTCCTCGACAGTGCGCTCTACAGCACGCTGACCGAACGTCTGGTTGCCGCTAATCGCAGCGACGTGCATCGTCAAACGGTCACCACTGCGCTCTCTGACAGTTACGATGAAGGCAACGCACACCTGTTTAAACTGGGTGCAGATAACGTCTTCCTCGGCCTGACCGCCAGCAACAAAGAACAGGCGATTCGTTTTGCTGGTGAACAGCTGGTGAAAGGCGGTTATGTAGAGCCAGAATATGTTGACGCGATGCTGGCGCGTGAAAAACTGACGCCGACCTACCTCGGTGAGTCGATTGCGGTGCCGCACGGGACCGTTGAAGCGAAAGATCGCGTGCTGAAAACTGGCGTGGTGTTCTGTCAGTATCCGGCAGGCGTCCTGTTTGGCGAAGAGCCAGATGACGTCGCGCGCCTGGTGATTGGTATTGCTGCCCGTAATAACGAGCACATTCAGGTGATTACCAGCCTGACCAATGCGCTGGATGATGACAGCGTGATTGAGAAGCTGGCGAACACCACCCGCGTGCAGGAAGTGCTGGATCTGCTGTCAGGCAAGCCTGCCGTCGCGTAATTCAGAGCAATTCTTTCCCTGGGGCGGTCATGCCCGTCCCGATTTCCTGGGGCGGGTTTGCCCGCCCCATCGTCATTTGATATGGGTCAAAAATTATGAAAGCGTTACATTTCGGAGCAGGAAACATTGGTCGCGGCTTTATCGGCAAATTACTGGCTGATGCAGGTATCGAACTGGTTTTTGCTGATGTGAATCAGACGGTGCTGGATGCACTGAACGCGCGTCATGAGTATCCCGTTCATGTGGTTGGCGAACAGGCCAAAGTGGAAACCGTTAAAGGCGTCAGTGCCGTAAACAGCACCAGCGATGAGATCATCACCCTGGTCTCTGACGTCGATCTTGTTACCACCGCCGTGGGTCCGCAGATTCTGGAGCGTATTGCCGCCAGTGTGGCAAAAGGTCTGGCAAAACGCAGCGACAACGGTAACACCCGTCCATTAAATATCATCGCCTGTGAGAATATGGTGCGCGGCACCAGCCAGCTAAAACAGCATGTGCTGAAGGCGCTGCCGGCGCAGTATCACGCCTGGCTGGAAGAGCATGTCGGCTTTGTGGATTCCGCTGTCGATCGCATCGTGCCCCCTTCTGAAGCAGGCAGCACCGATCCACTGGAAGTGACCGTTGAAACCTTCAGCGAATGGATCGTCGATCAAACCCAGTTTAAAGGTGACCTGCCAGCCATTCCTGGCATGGAACTGACCGACAATCTGATGGCCTTTGTTGAGCGTAAACTCTTCACCCTGAACACCGGTCACGCCATTACCGCCTACCTCGGCCAGCTGGCGGGTCACCAGACCATTCGTGACGCCATCCTTGATGAAAAAATCCGGGCCGTAGTGAAAGGCGCAATGGAAGAGAGTGGCGCGGTACTGATTAAACGTTACGGTTTTGACGCGGAAAAACATGCGGCCTATATCCAGAAAATTCTGGGTCGTTTTGAAAATCCTTATCTGAAAGATGATGTTGAGCGCGTAGGCCGTCAGCCGCTGCGTAAACTCAGCGCGGGCGATCGCCTGATTAAGCCCACGCTGGGCACACTGGAGTATGGTTTACCGCACGCCAGCCTGGTGCAGGGTATTGCTGCTGCCATGCACTATCACAGCGATCAGGACCCGCAGGCACAGGAACTGGCCGCGCTGCTGGCAGAAAAAGGCCCGCAGGCTACGCTGGCTGAGATTTCAGGACTGGATGCCGACAGCGAAGTGGTGGCTTCTGTGGTGAGCGCCTGGCACGCTATGGCATAATGCGCACGTGTTAGTGACGCAAGCCGGGCGCAGTTCGCCTGCGCCCAACGGCGGTATTGAACCCATGCAGGCAATAATGGAAGAGAAGCAGGCTTTTGAGAACCGGGTGCTTGAGCGCCTGAACGCCGGTCGTTCGGTGAGAAGCTTTCTGATCGCCGCCGTTGAGCTATTGGCTGAAGCCGTCAATCTGCTGGTGCTGCAGGTGTTCCGCAAAGATGACTATGCGGTTAAATATGCCGTAGAACCGCTGCTGCTGGGTAATGGCCCTTTGGGCGAACTCTCGGTTCGCCTGAAGCTGATTTACGGACTTGGCGTCATCAGCCGGCACGAATATGAAGATGGTGAACTGCTGCTGGCACTGCGCGAAGAGCTGAATCACGACCACGGCGATTATCGTTTTACTGACGACGAGATTCTCGGCCCGTTTGGGGAACTGCACTGTGTCACGGCCTGGCCACCCGCGCCGGTGTTTAATACTGAAGATCCCGAGCTGCGCAGTATGCAGCAGCAGCGCTATCTGCAGATGGTGCGCTCCACCATGGTCCTGTCACTCACCGAGCTGATCGCGCGCATCAGTATGAAGCAGGCGTTTAAAAAGTCCGGTAGCTGATCCTGTCAGGCGCCATCACGGCGCCTTTTTCGTCTTAACCTGAACGGGAATATGCGCCAGATTTGGTGTATCCTTGCCCTGTTTTCCTCAACGAGTTGTTGTCATGAAAGAGCAAGAAAAGAACGAAATCAAACTTCTCAGCGATAAGCTGGACGCATTGAACCGCAAAGAACCGCAGCTACTTGAATCGGGTGATGTCGAGAAACTGGGCGCGTTGCTGAAAGAGAAAGAAGCGCTGGTCATTGAGATTGAGCGCCTGCGCGGTCAGCGGGTTGAAAAACTCAGTGCCGAAGCGCAGAAGCTGCAGAAAATGGGCTTCAGCCGCGAAATTACCAAGAAAGAGCAGGCAAATCTGGGCGCGCTGAAAAAAAGCGTGCGCGGCCTGGTGGTGGTGCATCCAATGACCGCGCTGGGACGTGAGATGGGTCTGACAGCGATGACCGGCTTCGCTAAAAGCGCATTCTGACGGAGTCGATCAGGCAGCTGCCTGATCGACATCGGCTTTGCGTTCGCAAGCGGCGGCGTACACCTGCTCCGCCAGCGCATCCAGCAGTTCATAGCGACGGCGATACTCTGCCCGCTTCTTACTGGCGATCTCCTCCAGTGTCTTGCGCGGCAGGCTCAGCGGCAGAGTAAACATCCCATCTTTGCGCGCTTCACCGCTCAGCGACAGCCAGAATTCACTGTAGCTGGCAAAGAACTTATCCCCTTTGCTATGGCGATAACGCAGACTGCGGAAGACATGTGTCTCATCACCTACCGCCAGAATATTTTCCACACCGCACTGCTTCGCAACAATAAATACCGCTTCCATTAACAGACGCTTTGGAAAGAGACCGTGAGCCGCTTTGGTCGCCTCGCGGATCATCTCATTATTGATATGTTTCCGCGGCCCCTGTAGTCCACCAATTAACAGGGTGCGCTGGCTATTTTCGTTGAGAATAGAAAATGAGAGCGACGCAATAATTTCGTCGTTATAACGCAATACCATTGTCACTTCCCCTTCCCGGTCGAAATAACCAGAGCTGCACGAGAGGATAAAGTTTTCGCCATTTTTACCGGTCAGTGTGGCCAGTGGATTATCCGTAGCGCTTTGCAACAGCTGGCGCAGCATAGGATTTTCCAGATTATTCATCAGGCTGTAATGATCAAGTATCGCCTGCGCACGTGCTGCAATGCTCAGTCCTGAACGCAGATAGGGCCGGTGCAGCTTAGCGGGCAACAATCCCTGCGTGCTCATCAGCAGCGGGAGTTGCGGTAAATGCGACAACGCGTCCAGATAATGCAGCGTCGTCAGTGGCGATATTAAGGTTCTTAACACAAATTTCAGGCGGAAACGTTTACTTTTCCAGAGTTTATCCGGAACATATTTCCCGCTAATTAACTGAAAAAAAAGAGAAGCAGAGGATTCGGTCGTATTTTCCTGAGTAGTTATAATTGACATAGTCAGCGACACACAATGAGTTAAACAAGAATGTCACTGAAAATAACATAGTCAATATCAACGGCAGGTTAATGCGGAATAACATTAAAACTCATATCTGATGACTTCGGGTCCGAATCTGGAATACACAAAATAGAGATAAAAAAAACCGGCGAAATAAATTTCACCGGTTTATCTTCATTGCGTTTACGCTTTGTTAACTTACTGAGCAGCAGCGAAGCGGGCTGCCGCTTCGTCCCAGTTAACCACGTTCCAGAACGCTTTGATGTAGTCAGGACGCTTGTTCTGATACTTCAGATAGTAAGCGTGTTCCCACACATCCAGACCGATGATCGGGAAGCCAGAAACGCCGGCAACCGCTTCACCCATCAGCGGGTTATCCTGGTTTGCGGTAGAAACCACAGCCAGTTTGTCGCCTTTCTTAACCAGCCATGCCCAGCCAGAACCGAAACGGGTCGCAGCGGCTTTCTCGAACTCTTCCTGGAATTTTTCCACGCTACCGAAATCTTTCTCGATAGCCGCTTTCAGGTCACCCTGCAGCGTGGTACCGGTTTTCAGGCCTTTCCAGAACAGGCTGTGGTTAGCGTGACCGCCTGCGTTGTTACGCAGTGGGCCTTTTTTGTCTGCTGGCAGCTGATCCAGTTTGGTGATCAGCTCTTCTACCGGCAGATTAGCAAATTCAGTACCTTCCAGCGCGGCGTTAGCGTTGTTCACATAGGTCTGGTGGTGTTTGGTGTGATGGATCTCCATCGTCTGCTTGTCGAAATGCGGTTCCAGTGCGTCGTATGCGTAAGGCAGGGATGGCAGTGAATAACTCATGTTCTTCCTCTCCATTTAGTTTGAGCAGCACGACGAATTCGGGACGTGCCGCGTAAGCAGTCGAATCATTATAGTTAAATTCATGTAGCGTAAAAGGGTAATCAATGCCCTATTAACCCTAAGGATTTGCGAAAGCCGGCATTAGCAACCCGTTGTTTTTACAGTGTGCTGATGCTGGCTCTGCCTTTTCAGACGTGCCAGGCAGGGAGAGCAGCACGCTGATGCCAGGCTATCAGCCAGCACGCCTCCCGCCTGAACGCCGCGTCGGCCCTGCTCTGCGCGTTACTGACCCAGCTCGCGCAGGGCGCTGTCGAGTGCGCCAACCAGCCAGTCGATATCGCTCTCCTGGAAAGCCAGTGGTGGACGCAGTTTCAGCACATTCCCATACGGACCGGCGACCGAGGTGAGCACACGATGTTCACGAAGCTTCTCAATCAAATCCAGCGCCAGCGTTTTGTCCGGCGTTTTGCTGTGACGATCGGTGACCAGTTCAAAGCCGATAAACAGTCCGGCACCGCGCACATCCCCCACACACTCATAGCGATCCATCAGGGTTCGCAGCTCAGCCAGAAGCTTCGCGCCGACCACGCGGCTGTGTTCCTGTAATCCCTCTTCGGTAATCACGTTCAGCACCGCCTGCGCCGCCGCCATCGCGACCGGATTCCCCCCAAAGGTATTGAAGTAGGGAATCGAATCGCTGAAGGCTGCCAGCACATCACTTTTTGCCAGCAGTCCGGAAACCGGAATGCCATTGCCCATCGGCTTGCCAGTGGTAATCACATCAGGCACCACATCGTGGCGACCAAAGCCCCAGAACGCGTCGCCAGTTCGGCCAAAGCCAGGCTGAACTTCGTCGGCAATAAAAATGCCGCCGTTGGCATGCACCACCTCAATCGCTTTTTTCAGGAAGCCGCGTGGATTGGGCAGAACGCCGTCCGAGGAGAAAATCGAGTCCGCCAGGAAACCGGCAAATTTAATGCCGTGCGCCGCCATGTCATCAATCTGCTGCTGAATCTGGTCTGCGAACCAGTCACCCAGGTCGGGCGCATCCACACGGTAGGCATCTGGCGGCATCACCAGCCGCGTGGTCGGTGCCAGTGGCTGTCCACTGCCCAGTGCCGGAGACGCGCCGGAGGTCAGCTCACTGGTGCCGTGATAGGCCTCTTTACTGACGATAATTCCGGTACCGCCGCTGAACGCGCGCGCCACGCGAATCGCCAGATCGTTGGCTTCCGATCCGGTGCACATGTACATCGCGCGATCGATCGCCGCAGGTGTCGTTGCCAGCAGCGCTTCACTGTAATCCAGAATCTTTTCATGCAGGTAACGCGTGTGGGTGTTCAGCATTTTCATCTGCTGCGTCACCGCCTCAATCACGGCCGGATGGCAATGACCAATGCTCGCCACGTTGTTGTAAACGTCGAGATATTTATCGCCCGCTGCGTCCCACAGATATTGCCCTTCACCCCGCACCAGATGAACCGGTTTGCGATAGAACAGGCGATAGGATTCGCCAAGCACTTTGCTGCGTTTATCGGTCAGTTTGCGTGTGTCACTGTCGAGCGCATCGGCATGTTCAGCACGAAAACTGTTGGTATCCATAATGGTGGAACGCGTGGCCATATTGACTCCCGTTACAAGGATGAAGGAAGAAGAGCGGACTCCTGTATCATGCCTGCCTGAATTTAAAATGCAACAAAATACACAAAAGCAATAAAATACACATGACGCCGTCAAGCCGCCGCGCTAAGCTTGCTCTCTGATCCAGACAGAATCTTTCGCGTCACTGGCGTATCATCCATGCTCTTCGCGCTTTATAAGGATTTCTCTATGCTGCAGGAAACGCGCCTTCATCGCATCCGTGCCTTACTGACCCGGCTAAACCAGGTCAGTACCGAGCGCATTATCAGGGAGCTGGGGGTATCACGCGAAACCGCGCGCCGCGACATCATTGAGATGGAAGCGCTGGGTCTGGCACGCCGCGTCCACGGTGGCCTGGTGGCCATTGAAACCCAGGCTGAACCGCCGCTCACGGAACGTCGCAGCACCCAGACCCGGGAGAAACGCGCAATCGCCCGCGCCGCTGCGCAATTGCTGCAGCCCGGACAGACGCTGTTTCTTGATGCGGGCAGCACCACCACGCTGCTGGCAGAGGAGTTACACGCCCTTTCCGGCCTGACGATAGTGACCAACAGCCTGCAGGCCGCGCTGGCACTGAGCGCTGGAGAAGAAAACCAGCCGTTGAATAATCAGATTATTTTGCTGGGTGGGACGATGTCGGCGGGTGCGCAACAGACGCGCGGCGAAATCACCGTTGGCGAGATTATCCGCTACCGAGCCGATGTCGCGCTGCTGTCGCCCGTGGGTATTGACGCAGAGTGCGGTGGCAGCAGTTTTCACCCGCACGAAGCGGCTATCGCCAGAGCAATGGTGCAGCAATCCGCTGCCTGCTATCTGCTGGCCGATCACACCAAACTCGGCGTGGTCAGCCGCACGGTTTACGCGCCGCCGCAGGCGATCTCCCTGCTGATTACTGACAGTGGCGGCGACAACGGTGCCGCACTTGAGGCGTTGCAGCAGACATTGCCAGCGGTAATGGTGGTTTAACGCAGACGCTGAGGATGGCTGTAGACTGTGGCGCGGCCAGGTTTACTGAATCCAACCAGCGTCAGGTTGCAGCGCTCAGCCACCTCAACCGCCAGGCGGGTCGCCGCCGAGACCGCAAACAGGATCTCCACGCCGCACATGGCAGACTTCTGCACCATTTCATAGCTGGCGCGGCTGGAGACCAGCACCGCGCCCGGTCCCCACGCAGCCTGACTGCGATAACCCAGCAACTTATCCAGTGCCACATGGCGCCCTACATCTTCACAGCCACCCGCCAGTTGACCATCAGGCTGGATCCACGCAGCAGCATGGGTGCAGCCCGTTTTCTGTCCGACCGGCTGATAATCTTTCAGCTGGCCCAGCGCCCGATCCAGGTGGTCCAGCGCGAAGGTCTGGGTAAACGGCAGCGGAGAGAGCGGCTTGCCAATCTGGTCCAGCTGTTCAACACCGCACACGCCGCAGCCGGTCCGGCCTGCCAGCGCGCGACGCTGTTCTTTCAGCGCCATAAAGCGGCGGCTGGACAGCTCAATCTGCACCTCAATACCGTGACAGCCCGGCACAATATCCATGCCGAAAATGTCGCCAGGTGCGTCGATAATGCCCTCTGATAGCGAAAAGCCCAGCGCAAAAGCCTCCAGGTCTTTGGGCGTGGTCATCATCACCACGTGTGATATACCGTTATAGACCAGCGCCACCGGAACTTCGTCTGCCAGCCAGTCATCCTGTGCATCGGTCAGACTGGCGCGCTGCCACACCTGCGTCCTGCTAACGCCGGTTTGAATTGTTAAATCTTCGCCTGAATCAGGCTGGATAGCTTTCAAAAATATAACCTGTTGTTAAGAGATGATCTCATTCGGTGCCCGGTAATGCAGAGCATAGACGCGCCCTGATTCTGCCTTTTAGCCCCCGAGAGCGCAAATAAACAGCGAGGCAATTGATGCGGTTTCTTCAGTGAAAATAACTGTCGCCCTGCCTGCTGGCGGCCCCATGAGAAAAGGTCTTTTTCATGTGTTAACGCCGGGAAAATCTGCAAATCACTGGAGTGTTAATGCGGATGTTTTGGGGAACCCGAAACACATGCCAATCCGTCGCCTTACCCTTTAACGGGCCAGAGAGATTCATCAGATTACAGTGAATAAAGAGGCAGGAGACACCCGTAAAAAGAACTTTGGTCAGAAGAGTCTGTTCTGGACTGCTATCATCAGCTTAGTACTGCCGCCTGCCAGCGGCATTGTGATCCGGGGACCGTACTTTTCAGATGCCTTTGTCATTCCGCTGAGTCGGCTGGCACTGATTGTGCATTCTGTTTCGGCAGTGACGCTGATCATCGTGATTATGGTGCCCGCTTATGCCGCATTATGGGTCAGAGGCACACTGGCCGCGAGGGTAGAAAGCTGAATATGCTCTTAATGAGCCAGACAGCATTATCCTTGTGGATATCGTGAGCGGCGTAATTCGCCAATAAAACAGGAAAAACGCCCCTGATGAGTATTCGTATAATCCCGCAGGATCCGCTGGAGAAAGGCGAAAAAACAACGGAGGAGATGATTCCGCCGTTACTTTTTCCACGGTTGAAAAATTTATACAGCCGTCGTGCCGCGCGACTGCGCGATCTTGCGGCGAAAAATCCACTCGGCGATTATCTGCGCTTTGCGGCGGTGATCGCTGAAGCGCAGGAAATTGTGCTGTATGACCATCCTCTGCATCTCGATCTGCATGCCCGACTGACGCAGAGCGCCAGCGAGGGCAAGCCACCGCTGAACATCCATACTCTGCCGCGCGATCCACACTGGCAACGGCTGCTGCACTCGCTGATTGCTGAGCTGAAGCCGGAGATGAGCGGTCAGGCGCTGGCGGTGCTGGAGAATCTGGAGAAGGCCTCAGCCACAGAGCTGGAGACACTGGCCGGTGCGCTGTTTACCGGCGAGTATGCACAGGTGAGCAACGATAAAGCGCCCTTTATCTGGGCAGCACTCTCGCTCTACTGGGCGCAGATGGCAGCCCTGATACCCGGTAAGGCACACGCTGAAATGGGGAATCAGCGTCAGTTCTGTCCGGTCTGCGCCAGTATGCCGGTCGCCAGCATCGTTCATATGGGCAGTCATGAAAGCGCGCGTTATCTGCACTGCAATCTGTGCGAAAGTGAATGGCATGTCGTGGGCAGCAAATGTACCCAGTGCGAACAGTCCCGTGACCTGCACTACTGGTCGCTCAGCAGCGAGAAAGCAGCCGTGAAGGCGGAAAGCTGTGGCGACTGCGGCACCTATCTGAAGATGCTCTATCAGGAGAACGATCCGGCCATTGAACCGGTGGCCGATGACCTGGCGTCGCTGATACTGGATGCAAAAATGGAGCAGGAAGGCTTCGCGCGCAGCAGTCTCAATCCTTTTATGTTTCCTGGCGAATAGTCACTGAATCCGGAGAACCTGATGAAACTGATTGGCAGCTATACCAGCCCGTTTGTGCGTAAGATTTCGATTATCCTGTTGGAAAAAGGCATCACGTTTGAATTCGTTAATGCATCGCCTTACAGCGATGACAGTCACGTGCCGCACTACAATCCGCTGGGCAAAGTTCCGGCGCTGGTCGCTGACGATAAGCAAATCTGGTTCGACTCCAGCATCATCGCGGAATTTCTGGAACTGCGCGGTGAGGAGCCGGCCCTGTTGCCTGCCGATCCGCTTAAGTCGCTCAACATCCGTCAGCTGGAGAAGCTGGCAGATGGCGTCAGCGATGCTGCGCTGGTGATTGTTCGCGAGCAGATGCGTCCGGGTAATTTGCAGTCCGAAGAGGTCCTGCTGCGTAACCGTGAAAAGATTAAGCGCAGCCTCGACATGCTGGAAGCCGTGGCCGCTGAAGGAAAATGGCTGAACAACGGCCAGCTCAGTCTGGCGGATATCGCCACCGGCTGCATGATCGGCTATCTCAATTTCCGCCGCGTGGTGCCAAACTGGTGTGTCGAACGACCGGCGCTGGTGAAGCTGGCGGAAACGCTGTTTCAGCGCGAGAGCTTTGCGCGGACAACGCCGCCTGCGGCGTGATGGGTGCTGTAGCTGGCAGGTGGCTGGATTCAAAGATGCGGTTTTGGGGCTAATTGTCTAATCCAGCTCTGAAGCGCGCCGTTCTTTCTGAGGACGTCCTTATATCTGACTTTCTGAGACACAAGTAACTGGCTGACTATCTTTGATAGCGGCCTGTTATTTTTTGGGATGTATGCAGTATACGCAGAATACGAACCCCATCTGTTTCAGCCACATAGAGAATGATAAAGGGAAAGCGTGGGACTGCCAGCTTACGCTGTTTTTCTGTGCTGACTTTCGTGCCCGCCAGGGGGTTTTCGCTAAGCAGACTGGGCATACGGATAAACTTAACGTCTGTTGCACTGGCTACCCGTACGCCAGCCTCACGATACAGATAACGAAATATCGTCTCCCTGTCCGCCTGCGCCTGTTTTTCCCATTGAACGGCTGATATCACAATGTTCCCCGCGCGGCCTGCGCTTTCAGCTCTTCCATGCGGGCATTCATTTCATCGTTACTGATGAACTCACTTTCACCGGCATCATAACGACTGAACGCCGCCGTTATTTGCTCTTCCAGCCATGCATCATGTTTACCCTCCTGATATTGCCGCTCTTCAGCAGCCAGCTCTTCCGCTCGCTGACGCATAACCTCAGTCAGCGTCTTCTTCTGGCGCTCGGCTGCCCGCATGGCGAGTCGTTTAACGTCGTCATCGATTCTGAAGTGGATAGTGCTCATGGCCGGACTCTCGTGTGGTGTCATTTGTGTTGTCATCATGCCTGTCATCCCTTTCTCTGTCATCCCCATTCCACTCTTATAGTGATGCCGACAATCACCACGCTATTATGAATAAGCGGCTGATTGCAGTTGCTGAAAAGAATATTGAGAAGAAGATGTAAACGAAATGGCAAAGTGAAAAATAATTCGTTTGCCAGAGACGCCTCGCAATCTATTACTTAGCGTTCAGCAGACTTACGAAGCAGACGATATATATGTGAACAGAAGAAAACAGTAAAGGAAGAACGTAACGAGAGATTTTTAGCGCGGACTGAAGGTGGTGGAACACCAACAGCCCGCTGACCACAACTAACTGAATCGGAGTTAATTATGGCTGGAAGAGATTCTACGTCAGAACCCGCTGTACCCCAAGCACGTAAAAGCATCGTCGGTTACCGCCCCAACGGCGGCAGACCGAATCCATTACCTCAACTGACCATCAAAGGACGATGGCTGGAGCAGTGGGGATTCGTCAAGGCCAGCCAGTCAGCATTATCGCCGAACAGGGCCAACTGATTATCCGGCTGGCTAAGGAGTGATCGGCAGGTAAAAAAATCCCGGCATTTAAAGGCCGGGATTGAGTGTTTATTCAGGTGGGAATTTCTGCTTTTTTCTTTTCTTTAACCACATTTTTATACAGATTCTGATACCCAGGATAAGGCCACCGACCTATCCAGATTTAAAGAAAGATGCAAAAAAATCATTCCAACTTAACGCTGCTCACCTAATTGAATTGATTTATTAAAGAAATATTGAGCTTTAGAATCACTTAAATCCATTGGTGTTCTCAAGCCGCCTATAGCATCTTTAGGGCCAGGAACATATTTACTGTCTTCAAATAAATAAGCCAGATAAGCCGTATTCTGCTCCGCAATCGATGTTTCCGTAATACTTCCATCCGTATTCAGCGCGCCTTCAATATTCTCCGTATGGCTTGCTACTTGCTCACCAGATCTAGCTGGCGTAACTAACGACGTCCCTTTATTTTCATCCTGAACTGGATTTACCAGTTTGCCAATGTTTTCTGTGCCTGCAAGTTGAGCACCACCAGTATTTAAATGGGCATACTAATCCTGCAACGAACTCAGATACTTCCCAATAATCTCATCGTTATCCATTATCTACAGGGTGACAAGACGCTCCAGTCATTGGAGGGCATTTTATCAGCTACATCTTTAATGGCCAGTCCGGCAGGCCCTGCTTTTACCCCGATTTCCAGCAACTGCTCTGCGACCTTTTTCCGGCAGGAATATAGTGTAGTGCAACTAATGCAAGATTACTTTTTAATTGCAAAGAACTACAATTAACCATGCTGTATAAGCCAGTCTTGATAGCCAGAGAAAAATCGAGCCAAAGGATAGATCTGTTTTTGTCAAAAAAACCTTTATGAAATAAAAGGGGCTTTTATCATCAGTAAATCCTTGGTGGAGATACTTCCCGTACAATGCAAAAAGAAAAAATGCAAGTCCTCCGGAAAAATTAGACATTAACAATAATTCATCCGCCCCCCTTCGATACTCCGCTATCGCTGCAGACATATATCCAAGAACAAGAAAAACCAATGCACAGTTTGATAAAGCATCCCGTTTAAAAAACATATAATTGAAATAAAGCATGGAGTCCTTACCTACCTTAGCGCCACCAAGATTTTTATAAACAAAAATAAAAAAACAACCACCCCATAACAATAAAAAACATAACAACATAAAGGATGAAACATTGAAAATAATATCATTCGAAATCATAGCGGTATATTTCCTTAGTGGAGTCACCGTTCATATCTATTTTTTATCATAGGAATCAATAGCAGAACCTGTAAAACCAATTCCCAGTCCAGTAGAAAACGAAACACCAATGCCATCTTTCCCGCCAGACATTTCCTACAGAACCGGGACCAAAACCGACGCTAGTTGAATAATCACGATTTAAGTCTCCAAACAATCCCGGGAAATATGGACCAAAGTCAATACCGATTGAAGCTCCAGCCTTAATACCAAATTCTTTAGTGTATCCTGTAGAAATAGAGAAGCAATCATTATTAATCTCATATCCTCTTTTCAAAGCAAGTCCCACGCCACCTGAAACTTCAACTTTTCCATTAGGTTTAACCTTATATTCAGTCCCCCAGGAAGGCCCTTCACCAATAGCAATATGATTCATCCCTTCCTGAATTTTTTCTGGTGTCAGATTATTGTCCTTGCCATACTGATTCCACGAGCCTACGGTCAGTCCGTAATCATTTGTTCCTGATGACAACATGCTGTTCCAGCCATCATTGAGCGAGTTATTCTCAATCGCATTTTCCCCCGCCTGAGCACTCGCCACAACATCCGCCGTACTGTCACCCACGACTCCACCCGCAAGTCCCGCCGCCAGCGTCCCCAGAGCGCTGATCGTCTGCCGCTGCTCTTCGCTCAGGTCGTCACGCTTAACCCCCGGATTTACGAAAAAACATACGTATACTCAGGCTATCCCGGCCCAAAAAATTCCATAAAAAAAGGGACGATTGCTCGTCCCTTTTTCGCACCGCTAATCACATTACTGCAGCAGCGAGATATCCGCGACCTGCAGGAACAGCTCTCGCAGTTTTGACAGCAGCGTCAGGCGATTGACCCGCACCGCCTGATCGTCGGCATTAACCATCACTTTATCGAAGAAGTTATCTACCGCAGTACGCAGCTGAGCCAGTTCGACCAGCGCATCCTGATAACGACCTTCCGCGAAGTAAGGCTGCAGCTTGCTGCTCAGCGCGGTAACAAAGGTCGCCAGCTGGATCTCTTCGTTCTCTTTCAGCAGCGACGCCTGCACACTCTCATTAAGCGTTTCAGTCGATTTCGCCAGAATGTTAGAGACGCGCTTGTTCGCCGCCGCCAGTGCTGAGGCTGCTTCCAGCGTACGGAAGTGCGACACCGCTTTCATGCGTGCATCAAAGTCAGCCGGACGAGTCGGACGACGCGCCAGAACGGCCTGCAGCGTGTCGATGCTGTGACCCTCTTCCTGATACCAGGTGCGGAAGCGACCCAGCATAAAGTCGATCACATCATCGACCACGCGGGCGTTGCTCAGCTTGCTGCCATACAGACGCACCGCTTCTTCAGTCAGCGTTTGCAGATCGAGCGGCAGGTTTTTCTCAACGATGATACGCAGCACGCCCAGCGCCGCACGACGCAGTGCGAACGGATCTTTGTCGCCTTTTGGATGCTGACCGATGCCAAAAATACCGGCCAGCGTATCCATTTTGTCAGCAATCGCCAGCGCACAGGCAACCGGGCTTGACGGCAGATCATCACCGGCAAAGCGCGGCTGGTACTGCTCGTTCAGCGCGACCGCCACATCTTCTGCTTCGCCGTCGTGACGCGCATAGTGCATGCCCATCACGCCCTGCGTGTCGGTGAACTCGAAGACCATGTTGGTCATCAGGTCACACTTCGACAGCAGGCCTGCGCGGGTGGCGTGATTCACATCGGCGCCAATTTCACCGGCAATCCAGCCCGCCAGAGCCTGAATGCGGTCGGTTTTATCGCGCAGCGTGCCCAGCTCTTTCTGGAACAGGACGGTTTCCAGACGCGGCAGATGATCTTCCAGACGCTTTTTGCGGTCGGTGTTAAAGAAGAACTCCGCATCGGCCAGGCGTGGACGTACCACTTTTTCGTTGCCGGAGATGATCTGGCGTGGTTCGCTGGACTCGATGTTGGTGACGAAAATGAAGTTCGGCATCAGATTGCCGTCATTGTCATACACCGGGAAATATTTCTGATCGCCTTTCATGGTGTAGACCAGCGCTTCCGCAGGCACCTTGAGGAATTTCTCTTCAAAGGTCGCGGTCAGGACCACCGGCCACTCCACCAGCGACGTCACCTCTTCCAGCAGGCTGTCACTGATATCGGCGTTGCCGCCTAAGCGACGTGCGGCTGCTTCTGCATCGGCTTTAATCATCGCTTTGCGAACCTGATAGTCTGCAATGACCTGGCCGCGTTTTTCCAGCACATCAGGGTACTGATCGGCGTTGTCGAGCGTGATTTCGCTTTCACCCATAAAACGGTGACCGCGAATAACCCGGTCTGACTTAATGCCCAGAATGGTGCCAGGGATCAGTTCATCGCCCAGCAGCATCGTCACAGTGTGAACCGGACGAACGAATTGCACATCGCTGTCGCCCCAGCGCATCAGTTTGGGCACTGGCAGCTTGCTGAGTGCGGTCGCAATCATCGCAGGGAGCAGCGCCTGAGCGGCTTCGCCTTTGACCTGAGCGCGGTAAACCAGCCATTCGCCTTTATCGGTGGCAAGGCGTTCAGCCTGATCGACAGTAATGCCGTTACCACGCGCCCAGCCTTCGGCGGCTTTGGTGGCGTTGCCATCAGCATCAAACGCTGCGGAAACAGCCGGACCGCGCTTCTCCACTTCCCGATCGGGTTGTGAGGCGCTCAGGTTTGCCACTTTCAGTGCCAGACGACGCGGTGCAGCAAACCAGCTGACCTCGCCGTGGCTCAGGTTGGCGGCATCCAGTTCAGCGGTGACCTGCGCGGCAAAGGCTTCTGCCAGGCTGCGCAGGGCTTTTGGTGGCAGCTCTTCGGTGCCGATCTCCACCAGGAAGGTTTGTTCAGTCATGGCTGCCTCTTACTTTTTGTTATTGCACATCGGGAAGCCCATTGCCTCGCGAGAGGCGTAGTAAGCTTCAGCCACGGCTTTGGTCAGGGTACGAATGCGCAGAATATAGCGCTGACGCTCTGTTACCGAGATCGCTTTGCGGGCATCCAGCAGGTTGAAGCTGTGTGCCGCTTTCAGAATGCGTTCGTAGGCGGGCAGTGGCAGCGGTTTTTCCAGCGCCAGCAGATGCTGCGCCTCTTTCTCGTACTGCTCGAAGCAGGTAAAGAGGAAATCGACGTCGGCGTATTCGAAGTTATAGGTGGATTGCTCCACTTCGTTCTGATGGAACACATCGCCGTAGGTGGTTTTGCCCAGCGGGCCGTCGCTCCAGACCAGATCGTAAACGCTGTCGACGCCCTGGATATACATCGCCAGACGCTCCAGGCCGTAGGTAATCTCGCCGGTCACCGGCTTACACTCCAGGCCGCCAACCTGCTGGAAGTAGGTGAACTGCGTCACTTCCATGCCGTTGAGCCACACTTCCCAGCCGAGTCCCCAGGCACCCAGCGTCGGGTTTTCCCAGTTATCTTCCACGAAGCGAATGTCATGCACCGTCGGATCCATACCCAGCTCTTTCAGCGAGCCGAGATAGAGCTCCTGAATGTTGTCCGGTGACGGTTTGATGATCACCTGGAACTGGTAATAGTGCTGCAGACGGTTCGGGTTTTCACCGTAGCGACCATCGGTTGGACGGCGTGATGGCTGCACGTAGGCGGCGGCGATCGGCTCCGGGCCGAGTGCGCGCAGGCAGGTCATCGGGTGTGAAGTGCCAGCGCCCACTTCCATGTCCAGCGGTTGGACAATGGTGCAGCCCTGACGCGCCCAGTAATCCTGCAAGGTCAGGATCAGCCCCTGAAAGGTTTTGGTATCAAACTTTTGCATGTTGAGTGTGCACGCGCTTCGGTTAGATTAAAAAAAGAGGCCGACAGTATACCCTTTGACCGCGCGATGTGCAGCCGTAAATCCCAGGCGCAACCGGCACGTTTTCGCAGTGATTCAGGGCGCTGGCATACAGATGCCTCTGAATCCTGTTGGCAGCAGTTGTTGCTCTGGTCGCATTTGACTACCCTTTGGCGCACGGAGCGATGCGCAAGAGGACGCCATGCCGCAGAAGATTTACTGGATAGACAATTTACGCGCGGTCGCCTGCCTGATGGTGATCGTGATTCACACCACCACCTGGTATATCACCGGGCCGATGGCGGTGACGGGCACCACCTGGGATGTGGCAAATCTGCTGAACTCGGCATCACGCGTCTGCGTTCCGCTGTTCTTTATGATCTCCGGCTATCTGTTTTTCGGCGAACGCAGCGCCCAGCCGCGCCACATGGTCAGGCTGGTGCTCTGTCTGCTGTTCTACAGCGCGGTTTCGCTGGCCTATATCACCTGGCTGACGCCAATCAGCGAAGGACGGTCGATCCTGAAGATGCTGCAGAAGCCGGTGTTCTATCACCTGTGGTTCTTCTTTGCGCTAATTGGCATCTATCTGATGTCGCCGCTGATTCAGGTAAAAAATGTGCAGGCGCGTTATGTGGCGCTACTGGTGCTGGTGCTGGCGGTGCTCGCCAACCCCAATACGGTCAGTCAGTCGCTGGGCCCGTTTCATTTCCTGCCGGTTAACCTCTATGTCAGCGGTGACAGCATTTACTACCTGCTCTATGCACTGCTGGGACGGGCGATTGGCACCATGGATACGACCCGGCGCGGCCTGACGCCGCTGGCTACCGGACTGTTTATCGCCTGTGTGATTGGTATTACGCTGGGGACGAAAAAGGCGCTGATCGTCAACGGCGCGTTTAACGATACCTGGTATCTTTACTGCGGACCGCTGGTGTTTATCGCCGCCATCAGCCTGCTGATCGTGTTTAAAAACAGCCTGAACCAGCGCACTCTTCCCGGTTTAACGCTGATTGCCCGTTATTCACTGCCAATCTACGGCTTTCACGCGCTCTTCATTCACTATCTGCGCACGCATCACTACGATGATATGTCGCGTCCCTGGCTCGACCTGCCCTGGGTGTTTGGGCTGACGCTGGGCGGCAGCCTGCTGCTGGGAATGGCACTGAAACGCGTCGATACCCGTCATTTCGTCAGCTGATCGGCTTCACGCTGGCGGGCGCGTCGTAGCTGGCGCGCCGATGAAAACCCCGCCGCCAGCGCCGCTTTTTCGGCAGACTCACCCTGCTGCTGACGCTGGCGCGCCACGCCAACCCGCAGCTGCTCATGGTATTCCCGCACGCTGATCCCCAGATGCTGACGAAACAGACGCGCCAGATGGCGGCTGCTGACGTGGGTGCGTCCGGCCAGTTCAGTCAGCGTCCAGCCATGCTCTGGATGGGCAATCATCAGATCCTGCGCGCGGTGAATGGCCGGATGCATGTGGTTGCGATAACGCAGCCAGGGTGAAAGCTGTGGGTCGTCACCGGCGCGGCGAAACCAGACCACCATTTCCCGCGCCACCGCCAGCGCGGTGGGCGTATCACAAAGCTGAGTGATCAGATGCAGTGCCAGGTCGATCCCGGCCGTGATGCCCGCGCTGGTCCAGATATTCTCATGCCCGACAAACACCCGATTCTCCTGCACCCGTGCACGTGGAGCCGCCGCTTTCAGCCGGGCAATCACATCATGATGAGTGGTGCAGAGTACATCATCGAGCATGCCCGCCTGCGCCGCCAGCAGCGCACCCGAACAGACGCAGACCAGCATGAAGGTCTGCGCGCACAGCGCGGCGTTCTGGCGCCTCAGCCAGTCGCGTGCTTCTGCGGCCTGTGGTGTGGCATAACAGATCTGCGAATCATAGACGCCCGGCACCACCAGAAGGCTCCCTTCTGGCAACTGTTCCGGTAAGGGTTCAATGCCGCCAATGGTCATGCCGGTGGAGCAGACCACCTCCGGCTGCGGACCAATATAGCGCAGCGAAAAGCGATCGCCCGCCAGCTGCAGCGTCTCAGCCGGGCCGGTCAGATCCAGCGCCATCACGCCAGGCAGGGTTAAAAACCAGACGGTGCGTGTCATATTCTGGCCAGCGCTACACCAGATCCCAGCCACGGGCGCGCCACAACGCAGGCAGCTGCACCATATCGTCGAAGCGGGTCACCAGCGGGTGGTCCAGTTCAGGGTTGTGCGGGTCAGCGCAGTAGTAGTAGACAGGAATGCCAGCGGCGATACCGGCGCGGGCGCCCGCTTCGGAGTCATCCACCAGAATGCAGCGCTCAATCGGCACCTGCATCTGTTCTGCAGCGTGGTACATCAGTTCCGGATCGGGCTTCCAGTGCAGAATGTCATAGCCGCTGTAGAGGTGCTCCTCGAAAAGCGGCAGCATGCCGGTTAAGCCCAGCGAGTGCTGCATCTTTTTTACGGTTCCGTTTGAGACTACGCACATCGGCACTTTTATCTGCTCAACCAGCGCTTTCGCGCCTGGGATGGGCTGCAGTTGCAGATCAAACAGTCTTGCCACTTCCGCGCGATAAGCTGTTTCCACCTCTTCCATCGGCAGCGTTACCTGATGCGCATCGCCCACGTCACGAATGATGTCGTAGAGTTTGACGCCTTTATACTTTTCAAACATCTGCTGCAGCGACAGCGCCAGGCCGTAACGGGCAAAGGTGTTAACGTAGGCCTGGGTACAGAGCAACTCACTGTCGACCAGCGTGCCATCGCAATCAAAAAAGACGCATTCTACTGACATCAGACTCTATCCTTCGATTCGGGGTGTATTCCACACTCTACCGCACTCAGCGCAGATTGCGAGACTGGCAATCGGTTGCGAAAAATCATTGTATTGCCCCGGTAAAATCGCCAGGATACGCGCCGATGATTTTTTCTTCTGGATGGATGGCATGAGCAAGCAAGGCGTTTTGCAGCGCATCTTCAGGCTGCAGGAACATGGCACCACGGTGCGCACCGAAGTGATCGCGGGTATCACCACTTTTCTGACGATGGTCTATATCGTCTTCGTCAATCCGCAGATCCTCGGCGTCGCCGGCATGGATACCCAGGCGGTGTTTGTGACCACCTGTCTGATCGCCGCCTTCGGCAGCATTCTGATGGGACTGTTTGCTAATCTGCCGGTGGCGCTGGCACCCGCAATGGGGCTGAATGCCTTCTTCGCCTTTGTAGTGGTCGGGGCGATGGGCTATTCGTGGCAGGTCGGTATGGGCGCGATTTTCTGGGGCGCGGTTGGCCTGCTGATCCTGACGCTGCTGCGGGTGCGCTACTGGATGATTGCCAATATCCCGCTGAGCCTGCGCGTTGGCATCACCGCCGGTATCGGTCTGTTTATCGCGATGATGGGGCTGAAAAATGCCGGCATTATCGTACCAAATCCCGATACCCTGGTGGCGGTAGGGAATCTGACCTCGCACAGCGTCCTGCTGGGCGCACTCGGCTTCTTTATTATCGCCATTCTGGCATCACGCAATATCCACGCAGCGGTGTTGATCTCAATGGTGATCACCACCGGCATCGGCTGGATGCTGGGCGACGTGAAGTTTGTCGGCCTGTTTTCAGCACCCCCATCGATAACGTCTGTAGTCGGTCAGGTCGATATTAAAGGCGCATTCAACATTGGCATGGCGGGGGTGATCTTCTCCTTTATGCTGGTCAATCTGTTCGACTCCTCCGGCACACTGATCGGCGTTACCGATAAAGCGGGACTGACCGATGAAACCGGCACCTTCCCGCGCATGCAGCAGGCGCTTTATGTCGACAGCATTAGTTCGGTGAGTGGCGCGCTGGCGGGCACCTCATCCGTGACCGCCTATATCGAGAGCACGTCGGGCGTGGCGATTGGGGGTCGTACCGGGCTGATGGCCGTGGTGACCGGCCTGCTGTTTCTGCTGGTAACCTTCCTGTCACCGCTGGCCGCAATGGTGCCATCCTACGCTGCGGCGGGCGCGCTGATTTACGTAGGCGTGTTAATGACCGCCAGCCTGTCGCGCGTGCGCTGGGATGATCTGACCGAGGCCGTTCCGGCCTTTGTGACCGCTGCCATGATGCCCTTCAGCTTTTCCATCACCGAAGGCATTGCGCTGGGGTTTATCGCTTACTGCGTAATGAAGCTGGGCACCGGACGCTGGCGTGAAATCAGCCCCTGCGTAGTGATTGTTGCGCTGCTGTTTGTTCTGAAGATTGTTTTTGTGGACGGGCACTAAGCACATTCAGGGCCGCAACCTTCGGGTTGCGGCTTTTTACATTTCAGGATGCAGGCTGCGCTCGCTGGGCAGGCTGGTCAGCCGCAGGGCAAGAGGCCCGATGTTGGGCTTACCCATCTCGATTTCGCGTAATCCGCGCCACTGAAAGTCGCTATCCATCTCCCACAGGTGCAGACGCTGGGTCGCAGACGACAGCGCGCACGACCAGACCAGCACAGGCTCCGCATCGCACACCACCTGGATATCAGGATAAAGTGACGATCGCAGCCGACCCGCTCCCGGCAACAGGCGCAGCGAATCCAGTCCCCGATCACCCTCTCCCGTCAGCTTGAGAATGCTCTGCCGCAACGTCCAGATCTGCGTCACCGCTTCCATGGCATCCTGCTGGGCATTAATCCAGGCGATCTCGCCCGAGGTGAATCCCTGAATCAGCTGCTCCTGCGTCTGACGGCTCCGCGCATGAACGATCTCCATATCCAGACCGGCACGTCCTCCTTCTTCGGCCAACAGGACGCCCACCGTATTTCCCGCATAGGCGATACTGAAATCGGGCAGTTCGCTGTCAGCAAACACCGGACGTCCATTGCTCTGGATAATCAGGCGCGGCAGTGTCTGAATGCCATAAACCCGCAGCATAAGCTGTGCCAGCAGGGTTCGTGCGGCAAGAAATCGCCCACGGCGTTTGTCAGCAAACTGCTGTGCCGTGTCGGTAATCGCCTGGGGAATACACATATCTTTCGCCGGGAAGCCGGGGTCGCCCGTCCAGCGTACAAAATGACCAGCCATCTGTCGCTCCGTGAAAATGGTCAGATAATCATCAGAAGCATTGTAGGAATTTTCTTAACACATTGCATCCGTCAACGCGAACATTAGTTTAAATTCAGAATAGGATGAGCGGCGTCGTGAGGGTCAGAACTGGCGAATGGTGTTTCATCAGGGGACACCCTCAGCAGAACCGGGTTTGATGCGCGTGCCTGGTTAGCCATCCCGCGGGCAGCCAGCGTAGCTGCGACACTGCTGTCATGCGGGTGTCAGGCTGCTGTCGGGTCAGGATCGTGTTACTGCCGGACGTTCCGCCGCACACTTTTCCTTCCTGTCTGTTACTTCGGAGAATAAGAATGAGCAGCATCAACAGATTTAAAGAACATCGCCTGGCACGGGCGTGGTCACAGGAACAGCTGGCAGAAATGGCGGGACTGAGCACCCGCACCGTGCAGCGTATTGAAAATGGTGAGCGGCCGGGACTGGAAACCCTGAGTGCGCTGGCTGCCGTCTTTGAGGTGAACGTTGCTGATCTGACCGGTCCGCAGAACGGCGAGGATCTGGCGCTGGATCAGCGGATTACTGATGCGCGCAGCAGGATCGCCGGTGAAGCACGCTTTTACCGTTCACTGATTACTGCGGTGGTGGTTTGCGGACTGCTGTTCGTCCTGAATCATGTGACGGCGCCGGATGATCACTGGTCGCTCTGGGTTGCGGCAATCTGGGGAGCGCTGCTGATTGTCCGGGCGATGCGGACCTTTGTGTTTCATGGTCTGACGCAGCGCTGGCAGCAAAAGCGCCTGCAGAAAATGCTGCGCCGTTAATGCGGTGATCCGCGTCACGAACTGAATCGCGACGCGGAGAGCATCAGGCGAAGCGGCTCGCCTGATCAAAGCTCAGTCGCGGCAGACGCGGATGCAGTTTTGATGCGTCACCATATCCGAGGTTGATCAGCAGGTTAACCTGATACTGACCGTCCGGGAAAAACGCGTCATTGACTTTGGCCGGATCAAAACCGGACATCGGACCGGCATCCAGACCCAGCGAGCGAGCCGCCAGAATCAGATAACCTGCCTGCAGGCTGCTGTTACGGAAAGCCGTCTCTTTCGCCGCTTCCGGGCTGCCGGTAAACCAGCTACGCGCATCCGCATGCGGGAACAGCGCGGGCAGTTGTTCATAGAACTCGCGATCCCAGGCCACTATCACCGTGACCGGCGCGCTCATGGTTTTGTCCAGATTGCCGGAAGAGAGTGCCGGTTTCAGCTTCTCTTTGCCTTCCGCAGACGTTACGAAAACAAAACGCGCTGGCGAGCAGTTCGCCGAGGTCGGGCCCAGTGCCGTTAAGGCATAGAGCTGTTCCAGCAGGGCGTTATCGACAGGCTTATCCTGCCAGTAACTGTGAGTGCGGGCGTCATTAAACAGCGTGTCCAGTGCGGCAGTGTCGAGCGGTGTACTCATGTAACTCTCCTGTTACAGGCGAAAAGCTTCGCCCAAGGGTGTTCACGTTGTGGATTTGCGCCCGGCCCGACGCGGCTGGATGAGGCGGGGATCATTCACCGCAATCTGTAGCCGCCGTCAGATCGGCGCGTCTACCGTTATACGACAACGCGGTGCCGTCGCAAAATAACTTATCAGCAAGAATGAACGCAGAGGCGGGAATAGCAGAAGATAGCGCGAGGCGGGAAATCAGGCCTGACAGCGTATCGCCATCAGGCCAGTGAGGCTATTTACCAATACAGAAGCTGGAGAAGATACGACCCAGCAGATCGTCAGAGGTGAACTCGCCGGTGATTTCACTCAGCGCCTGCTGAGCAACACGCAGCTCTTCGGCCAGTAACTCACCCGCCCGGGCACCGAGCAGCTGTGCTCGGCCCTGCTGTAAGTGCATTGCCGCCAGCTCCAGCGCCTGGAGATGACGACGGCGTGCCAGGAAGCCGCCTTCCATGTTGCCTGCAAATCCCATGCTCTGCTTCAGGTGATCACGCAGTTCATCAACGCCTTCACTGGTACGTGCCGACAGACGAATCAGTGAATGACCGTTTATTTCTGTCAGACCGGGAGGCTCACCGGTGACGTCTGCTTTGTTGCGGACCACGGTAATCGGCAGTTCCGGCGGCAGACGGGAGACAAAATCGGGCCAGATAGCCGCTGCTTCGGTGGCATCGGTGGTGGTGCCATCGACCATAAACAGCACGCGGTCAGCCTGCTCGATCTCCTGCCAGGCACGCTCAATCCCGATACGTTCAACTTCATCGCTGGCCTCACGCAGACCGGCGGTGTCGATGATATGCAGCGGCATGCCATCGATATGAATATGCTCACGTAAGACGTCCCGGGTGGTGCCCGCAATGTCTGTAACGATGGCGGCATCACGGCCCGCCAGCGCATTCAGCAGGCTCGATTTACCCGCATTAGGCCGGCCCGCAATCACCACTTTCATCCCTTCACGCAGCAGGCTGCCCTGACGCGCTTCGGCGCGGACCGCATCCAGGTCGCCGATCACCGTATTCAACTGTGCTTCGATTCTGCCGTCAGAAAGGAAATCGATCTCCTCATCCGGGAAGTCGATAGCCGCTTCGACATAAATCCGCAGATGAGTAAGGGCTTCCACAAGATGATTGATGCGGGTGGAGAACGCGCCCTGCAGCGAGTTGACCGCTGACCGTGCCGCCTGCTCAGAGCTGGCATCAATCAGGTCGGCAATCGCTTCGGCCTGCGCCAGATCGAGCTTGTCATTCAGAAACGCCCGCTCAGAAAACTCACCCGGCTGGGCAATACGCACGCCAGGCAGCGCCACGATGCGCTTCAGCAGCAGGTCAAGAATAACCGGACCGCCGTGCCCCTGCAGCTCCAGCACATCTTCGCCGGTAAAGGAGTTGGGGCCAGGAAACCACAGCGCAATGCCCTGATCCAGCACGCTGCCGTCACTATCGGTAAACGGCAGATAATCGGCGTAACGCGGCTTAGGCAGTTTACCCAGCAGCTGGCGGGCAACCTCTGCCGCCTGGGCGCCAGAGACGCGCAGAATGCCTACGCCGCCGCGTCCAGGCGGTGTTGCCTGGGCAACAATGGTATCGCTGTGGCTCATAAATTTTCTCTCGCTACAAAAAACACAGGCGGTCGCTTTGACCGCCTGAGAATAGACTATTTAAGGGCGGGATGACTCCCGCGCTGAATCGCTTACGCTTTCTTCTTGTCGCGGCTATGCAGACCACGTTTTTCCAGGCCGCGATAAATCAGCTGCTGCTGGAGAATGGTGACCAGGTTGCTGACGATGTAGTACAGCACCAGACCTGACGGGAACCACAGGAAGAACACGGTGAAAATCACCGGCATGTAAGTCATGATCTTCTGCTGCATCGGATCGGTCACGGTGGTCGGTGACATCTTCTGAATGAAGAACATGGTGATGCCCATCAGAATCGGCAGGATGTAGTACGGGTCCTGCGCTGACAGGTCATGGATCCACAGAACGAATGGGGCATGACGCAGTTCAACCGAGCCTGACAGCATATAGTAGAGCGCCAGGAAGATTGGCATCTGAATCACCAGCGGCAGACAGCCACCCAGCGGATTCACTTTCTCTGCTTTATACAGCGCCATCATTTCCTGGCTCTGCTTCTGCTTGTCATCACCCAGACGCTCACGCATCGCCTGAATTTTCGGCTGCAGCATGCGCATCTTGGCCATCGAGGTGTACTGCGCTTTAGTCAGCGGGTACATGATGCCGCGCACGATGAAGGTGATCACGATAATGGAGAAGCCCCAGTTACCGATGAAGCTGTGGATGAATTTCAGCAGTTTGAACAGCGGCTGAGAGATAAACCACAACCAGCCGTAATCCACGGTCAGATCAAGGTGCGGCGCAATCGCGGCCATCTTGTCCTGAATTTCCGGGCCGACCCACAGCGTTGCACCCAGATTCTGCTGTGCGCCTGCGGCAATGGTGACCGGTGCAGATTTATAGCCAATTGCCGCAACGCCGTTACCCAGGTTGCTGGTGTAAAGGGTGTTGGTGCCTTCGGTACGCGGAACCCATGCCGTCGCAAAGTACTGTTGCAGCATCGCCACCCAGCCATTGCTGGTGGTCGCGTTCAGGTTCTCGTTGTCCGCGATAGTGTCGAATTTATACTTCTCATATTTCGACTCGCTGGTGGAGTAGGCCGCACCACGGAAGGTGTGCAGCGCAAAGTTGTTGCTGCCGGTATCACGATGCTTTGGCAGATCAATCGTCTGCTTCAACTGGCCAAACAACGACACTTCCAGCGGCTGCTGCGTGGTGTTGTTGACATGATAATCGACATTAACGGCATATTCGCCACGCTTGAAGATGAAGGTTTTGGTATAAACCACGCCATTTTCAGCGGTATAGGTCATCGGCACACGCAGTTCGGACTGGCCATCAGCCATCTCGAAGTGATTCTGTGCAGCGTTGAACAGCGGACGTGCACCGTTGTTCGGGTTATCCGGGCCATTACGACCGGTTAAACCGCTCTGAGCCTGATAAAGGAATGCTGGCGTTGTTTCAAGCAGCTGGAACGGCTGGTCTGAACCCAGTTTGTCCGGGAAAGTCAGCAGCTGTGCTTGTTCAACATCACCGCCTCGGGTGTTGATATTCAATGACAGGACATCAGTCTTAACGGTGATCGTCTGGCCCTGACCGCTGGCCGGTACACCCTGACTGGCGGCATCACCCGCTACGCTGTTGGTGCCCTGTGTGGTCTGCGTCTGCTGTGGCTGCGGAGCGTGGTCCGTCTGCCAGGCTTGCCAGATCATAAAGGTCACGAACAGAAAAGCGATGAGAAAGAGATTGCGTTGCGAATCCATCGTTAATGTTCTCTGGTATCAAAGGTTTTTGGCGGCACAGGATCGTCACCACCCGGGTTCAAGGGGTGGCATTTTAATACGCGTTTTAATGTCAACCAACTGCCTTTTATCAGGCCGAACCTGCGTAATGCCTCAATTCCGTAATGAGAGCAGGTCGGGTGAAACCGACAGTGTGGTCCCAGTAATGGACTGATACCGCGTTGATAGACGCGTATCAGGACGATCAGGAGCCGCGCGCCAGGCGACAGTGACGACGCCATAATTTCTCCAACGCTTCCGCCAGCATACGGTTATCCAGATCGGCAACCCCCTTCTTCGCGACCACCACGAAGTCCATCGACGGCAGTTCATGTTGACGCAGACGAAAGCTTTCGCGGGTCAATCGCTTGATCCGGTTGCGTTCATGAGCGCGTTTCACATGTTTTTTAGCGACGGTGAGACCGATGCGGGGATGCCCCAGCGCGTTAAGGCGGCCGAGAATAGTAATTTGCGGCGTGCCAGCCCGTTGTGGCTGCTGGAAGACGAAAGTGAAATGAGTGGGAGTTAACAAACGTAACTCCCTGGGAAATGCGAGCTTACCCATCAGGGCTTGCTTTATTACTTAGAAACGGTCAGACGAGAACGGCCTTTAGCACGACGACGTGCCAGAACCTGACGACCATTTTTTGTTGCCATACGAGCACGGAAACCGTGTGAACGGTTGCGCTTCAGTACGGACGGTTGAAAAGTGCGTTTCATGGCGGTTTCTACCTAAACTTGAAAATTTTCACTGGGTGACGCGTTTCGGGCCAGAAAATCGACCTACGCCTCAATGTGTCTTTAATAAAGAGGCGGGATTGTAATAATTGTACAGTCCCGAGTCAATTTACTTCGCGTGTCATAGTGCCTGAAAACCCGCATACAGCCCGCAGAGTCCCGACTTTGCGCCTGATGGCTCATTGTCGGGTGGAGAATTATACGGGCTCCGCACTAAAGCGCAAGGATCGCGCGGGATCTTATTGCGATCGGCTCACCGGATCCTGGGGATAAAATGAGATAACGTCCGAAATTTTCATCTATTGCGTCAGATCTCTGCTGGTTTTTCCCGCAACTGGCGTAAACTTCTTTGCGCGCCTCTGGCCTGTGGATAAAAAGGATCAAAACTGTGTAGAAAGGGGAGATCTCTGCCTCGCTTTGCGCTATGATCCGCCCTTCCGCTGACGATCCTCCGGTGATTGCAGGACGGAAAACCGCTGATAGCGGTCGCAGGCGCTTTCTTAGTGTCTGTGTCAAAAATGAACGTTTCTTAGAGTAACGCCTACTATTCTTTTCGAATTTGTACGAGTGGAGTCCGCCGTGTCACTTACGCTTTGGCAACAGTGTCTTGCCCGTTTGCAGGATGAGCTTCCTGCCACCGAATTCAGCATGTGGATCCGTCCACTCCAGGCTGAGTTAAACGACAATACGCTTGCCTTGTATGCTCCAAATCGCTTCGTACTCGACTGGGTTCGGGACAAATACCTTAATAGCATCAACGCACTGCTAAATGAATTTTGTGGTCCAAACGTGCCTGCACTGCGTTTTGAAGTAGGTACGCGCCCGGTTCAGCAGCAAGCGGCAGCGGTCAGCCAGCCCGTCATGGCCAGCGTCAGCGCGCCCGTGATGCCCGTACAGAGCCATATTCGTCCGGCCCCGGCGCAGATCATGCGTCCCAGCTGGGATAATGTCCCGGCTCCGGCCGACGTCACTTACCGCTCGAATGTGAATAACCGTCATAACTTCGATAACTTCGTTGAAGGTAAATCCAACCAGCTGGCGCGCGCGGCGGCACGTCAGGTGGCGGATAATCCAGGCGGCGCTTATAACCCACTTTTTCTGTATGGCGGCACGGGTCTCGGTAAAACGCACCTGTTGCATGCGGTGGGCAACGGCATTATTGCCCGCAAACCCAATGCAAAAGTGGTTTACATGCACTCCGAGCGTTTTGTACAGGATATGGTTAAAGCGCTGCAGAACAATGCAATTGAAGAGTTCAAACGCTACTACCGTTCTGTGGATGCGCTATTAATCGATGACATTCAGTTCTTTGCGAATAAAGAGCGCTCACAGGAAGAGTTCTTCCACACCTTTAATGCCTTATTAGAAGGCAATCAGCAGATCATCCTCACCTCGGATCGCTATCCCAAAGAGATCAACGGTGTAGAGGATCGTCTTAAATCGCGCTTCGGCTGGGGTTTAACGGTGGCGATCGAGCCGCCTGAGCTGGAAACGCGTGTGGCGATCCTGATGAAAAAAGCGGATGAGAACGACATCCGTCTGCCGGGTGAAGTTGCTTTCTTTATTGCCAAGCGTTTGCGCTCTAACGTGCGTGAACTGGAAGGTGCACTGAACCGCGTCATCGCCAATGCTAACTTTACCGGTCGGGCGATCACCATCGACTTCGTGCGTGAAGCGCTGCGCGATCTGCTGGCGCTGCAGGAAAAGCTGGTCACCATCGATAATATTCAGAAGACCGTGGCTGAGTACTACAAGATTAAGGTGGCAGATCTGCTTTCCAAACGCCGTTCGCGCTCGGTAGCGCGTCCGCGCCAGATGGCGATGGCGATGGCGAAAGAGTTGACGAACCACAGCTTGCCAGAAATTGGCGACGCTTTTGGGGGTCGCGACCACACAACGGTGCTTCATGCCTGCCGCAAGATTGAGCAGCTGCGTGAAGAGAGCCACGATATCAAAGAAGATTTCTCTAATCTCATCAGAACATTATCTTCCTGACGCTATGAAATTTATTGTTGAACGTGAGCAGCTGCTGAAGCCGCTGCAACAAGTTAGTGGCCCACTGGGTGGTCGTCCGACGCTGCCGATTCTCGGAAACCTGCTGCTGCAGGTTACAGAAGGTTCGCTGCTGCTGACCGGTACCGATCTGGAAATGGAGATGGTCGCACGTGTGGCGCTGACGCAGGCGCATGAGCCTGGCTCCACCACCGTTCCGGCGCGAAAATTTTTGGATATCTGTCGCGGATTGCCGGATGGTGCAGAAATCACGCTGGCGCTGGAAGGCGATCGTATGCTGGTTCGCTCTGGCCGCAGCCGTTTTTCGCTGTCGACCCTGCCCGCCAGTGACTTCCCGAATCTCGATGACTGGCAGAGTGAAGTTGAATTCACCCTGCCGCAGGCGACCCTGAAACGGCTGATCGAAGCGACTCAGTTCTCGATGGCCCATCAGGATGTGCGTTACTACCTCAACGGCATGATGTTTGAAACCGAAGGGGAAGAGCTGCGCACTGTAGCCACTGATGGTCACCGTCTGGCCGTTTGCTCCATGCCGATTGGTCAGGCACTGCCGAGTCATTCCGTGATTGTGCCACGTAAAGGCGTCATTGAGCTGCTGCGTCTGCTGGATGGCGGCGATACGCCTCTGCAGGTCCGGATTGGCGGCAGCAATATCCGCGCGCACGTCGGCGACTATATCTTTACCTCTAAGCTGGTTGATGGTCGCTTCCCTGACTATCGCCGCGTATTGCCGAAGAATCCCGATAAAGTGCTGGAAGCGGGCTGCGATCTGCTCAAACAGGCCTTTGCCCGTGCTGCCATCCTTTCTAACGAGAAGTTCCGCGGTGTTCGCCTCTATATCACCGAAAATCAGCTAAAAATTACCGCCAATAACCCTGAACAGGAAGAAGCGGAAGAGATGCTGGATGTCAGCTATAACGGCACGGAACTGGAGATCGGTTTTAACGTCAGTTACGTGCTGGATGTGCTGAACGCGCTGAAGTGCGAAAACGTCCGCCTGCTGCTGACGGATTCAGTGTCGAGCGTGCAGATCGAAGATGTGGCGAGTCCTGCAGCAGCTTACGTCGTCATGCCCATGCGCTTGTAGGTGTGATATATCGGCCTGGCTTACTTGCTATGTTGTGCCCCGGCAGTGCTCGCCATCCTCACGTACTTCAGTACGCTCCGGTGGCTGTGCGCTGGCGAGGCGCAACGTAGCGGCGACGCCGACGGCCTCGTGACTGGGATGTCGGCCAAACCTGCTTTGCCGTTAACGCACTTGATCGCCAGGTCCAAAAACTTTATTGCCCTTCACGCTGGATTGATTCATGGCTTTAACCCGCCTTCTTATCAAAGATTTTCGTAATATCGAGCAGGCCGACCTGCAACTGGCCCCCGGATTTAATTTCCTGGTGGGTGCCAATGGCAGTGGGAAAACCAGCGTTTTAGAGGCGATTCATACGCTGGGGCATGGTCGATCGTTTCGCAGTTTGCAGGCGGGTCGCGTCATTCGTCACGACGAGGCGGCGTTCGTGTTGCACGGGCGTCTGGAAAACGCAGAGCGGGAAATTTCTGTCGGGCTGACCAAAAACCGGGCCGGTGACAGCAAAGTGCGTATTGATGGCAGCGATGGTCATAAAGTCGCAGAGCTGGCGCAGCTGCTGCCGATGCAGTTAATCACGCCTGAAGGTTTTAGTCTGCTGAATGGCGGTCCCAAATACCGCCGGGCCTATGTCGACTGGGGCTGTTTCCATAACACGCCCGGCTTTTTCAACGCATGGAACAATATGCGTCGCCTGCTTAAACAGCGGAATGCGGCGCTTCGCCAGGTCTCACGTTACAGCCAGATTCGTCCCTGGGATCAGGAGCTGGTTCCGCTGGCTGAACAGATTAGCCAGTGGCGGGCGGAATACAGTGCGGCAATATCTGCAGAGATCACCGCCACCTGTAGCCAGTTTCTGCCAGAGTTTGAACTGCGCTTCTCCTTCCAGCGTGGCTGGGACAAAGAGAGTGATTACGGCGAACTGCTGGAACGTAACTTCGAGCGCGATCGTGCGCTGACCTATACCGCCAGCGGCCCCCATAAAGCCGATTTTCGTATTCGGGCTGAAGGGACGCCGGTGGAAGATTTACTCTCACGCGGGCAGTTAAAACTGCTGATGTGTGCATTGCGTCTGGCACAGGGCGAGTTCCTGACAAGCCAGAGCGGACGCCGCTGTATTTACCTCATTGATGACTTTGCTTCTGAGCTGGATGAGAGCCGACGACGCCTGCTGGCGGACCGGTTAAAAGCCACTCAGGCGCAGGTGTTTGTCAGCGCTATTTCTGCCGGGCATGTAATCGACATGACTGACGAAAAGGGCAAGATGTTCCGCGTGGAACAGGGTAAAATAGCGGTTCAACCTGAAGATTAAAATGAGCGAGAAACGTTGATGTCGAATTCTTATGACTCCTCAAGTATTAAAGTCCTGAAAGGACTTGATGCGGTACGCAAACGCCCGGGCATGTATATCGGCGATACCGATGACGGTACCGGTCTGCATCACATGGTATTCGAGGTCGTGGATAACGCAATCGACGAAGCGCTCGCTGGTCACTGTAGTGACATTGTGGTCACCATCCACGCGGATAACTCCGTTTCGGTGCAGGATGATGGACGCGGCATTCCAACCGGTATTCACGAAGAAGAGGGCATCTCTGCCGCTGAAGTGATCATGACCGTGCTGCATGCTGGCGGTAAGTTCGATGATAACTCCTATAAAGTCTCCGGCGGCCTGCATGGCGTGGGCGTCTCCGTGGTTAACGCCCTGTCGCAGAAGCTGGAGCTGACCATTCGTCGCGAAGGCAAAGTGCATCAGCAGGTTTACGTCCATGGCGTACCGCAGGCACCGCTGGCGGTAACGGGTGAAACCGACATTACCGGGACCCGCGTGCGTTTCTGGCCGAGCCACGAAACCTTTACCAACGTGCGCGATTTTGAGTATGACATTCTGGCGAAACGCCTGCGTGAACTCTCATTCCTCAACTCGGGCGTGTCTATTCGTCTGGAAGATAAGCGCGATGGCAAAAACGATCACTTCCATTACGAAGGCGGCATCCGGGCGTTTGTTGAGTACCTGAACAAAAACAAAACCCCTATTCACCCTACCGTGTTCTATTTCTCTACTGAGAAAGATGGCATCGGTGTGGAAGTGGCACTGCAGTGGAACGACGGTTTCCAGGAAAACATCTACTGCTTTACCAACAATATCCCGCAGCGTGACGGTGGTACACACCTCGCCGGTTTCCGTGCGGCGATGACCCGTACCCTGAATGCCTACATGGACAAAGAGGGTTACAGCAAGAAAGCCAAAGTCAGCGCCACCGGTGATGATGCCCGTGAAGGTCTGATCGCCGTAGTGTCGGTGAAAGTGCCGGATCCAAAATTCTCCTCGCAGACCAAAGATAAACTGGTCTCCTCCGAGGTGAAATCGGCGGTTGAGCAGCAGATGAATGAGCTGCTGGCAGAATACCTGCTGGAAAATCCATCAGACGCCAAAATCGTCGTCGGCAAAATCATCGACGCAGCCCGTGCCCGTGAAGCGGCCCGCCGCGCCCGTGAAATGACCCGCCGTAAAGGCGCGCTGGATCTGGCAGGTCTGCCAGGCAAACTGGCGGATTGCCAGGAACGCGACCCGGCGTTGTCCGAAATCTACCTGGTGGAGGGTGACTCCGCAGGCGGCTCGGCTAAACAGGGCCGTAACCGTAAGAACCAGGCGATTCTGCCGCTGAAAGGTAAAATCCTTAACGTTGAGAAAGCGCGTTTCGACAAGATGCTTGCTTCCCAGGAAGTTGCCACGCTGATCACCGCGCTGGGCTGTGGTATTGGTCGCGATGAGTACAACCCGGACAAGCTGCGTTATCACAGCATCATCATCATGACCGATGCCGACGTCGATGGTTCACACATCCGCACCCTGCTGCTGACCTTCTTCTATCGTCAGATGCCTGAAATCATTGAGCGCGGCCATGTTTATATCGCCCAGCCGCCACTCTACAAAGTGAAGAAAGGTAAGCAGGAGCAGTACATCAAAGATGACGAGGCGATGGATCAATACCAGATCGCTATTGCACTTGATGGTGCGACGCTGCACACCAATGCCAGCGCACCCGCGCTGGGCGGTGAGCCGCTGGAAACACTGGTCTCTGATTTCAACAGCACCCAGAAGATGATCAAGCGTATGGAGCGCCGTTATCCGATGGCGATGCTGCGCGCGATGATTTATCACGACACGCTGAGCGATCTGAGCAACGAAGCAGAGGTCACGACCTGGCTGAACGGTCTGGTGAGCTATCTGACCGAACGCGAAGCGCACGGCAGCACCTATCTGGCACAGGTGCGTGAAAACCGCGAAACGAACCTGTTCGAGCCGGTGCTGCGCGTCCGTACCCACGGTGTGGATACCGACTATCCGCTGGAAGCGGATTTCATTCAGGGGCCTGAGTATCGCAAAATCTGCGCGCTGGGTAGCCAGCTGCGTGGTCTGCTGGAAGAAGATGCTTACATTGAGCGTGGCGAACGTCGTCAGCCAGTGGCAAGTTTCGAACAGGCGATTGAGTGGCTGGTGAAAGAGTCGCGTCGTGGCCTCTCCGTCCAGCGCTACAAAGGTCTGGGTGAGATGAACCCGGATCAGCTGTGGGAAACCACCATGGATCCAGACAGCCGTCGTATGCTGCGCGTCACCATTAAAGATGCGATTGGCGCTGACCAGCTGTTCACTACGTTGATGGGCGATGCGGTGGAACCGCGTCGCGCCTTCATCGAAGAGAATGCGCTGAAAGCCGCCAATATCGATATCTAACCGGCAGCGGACGTAACAGGCCATCACTCAGGTGATGGCCTTTTTTTTACTGTACGGACGAAAATCCGTCAGGCCGCACCCCTGCTGTTCGCCAGGCAAACCCGCAACTATCCGAAAAGCCGTGATTTAAATCCACCGCGATCTCCTTATCGCCTGCACCCAGCGGTTTGCTGCCCGTTCCTGCCTGCCATGAAGCTGGTCAATGTGCGCTGAATCGCGCTAGCATTGAATAAAACCCAGACGCTACGAGGATTGTATGGCTATTAAATTGATCGCTATCGACATGGATGGCACCCTGCTCAACCCGCAACATGAGATCACACCAGGGGTGAAATCTGCCCTGGATCGCGCCCGCCAGAAAGGTGTGTCGATTGTGCTGACCACCGGCCGGCCATTTGTGGGTATCCAGCGCTATCTGATGGAGCTGGATATGCAGACGCCCGGCCAGTATGCGATAAGCAACAACGGTGCGCTGGTTCATCAGGCCGAAGATGGTGAGTGCGTGGCGGAAGTGACGCTGACCTTTGACGACTACCTCTACATCGAGAATCTGGCGCGCGAGCTTGGTGTGCATTTCCAGGCGTTCGACAAATCCCATCTCTACACACCCAATAAAGACATCAGTGAATACACCATCCATGAAGCGAGCCTGACCGGCATTCCGGTGCGCTATCGCGCCGTGGAAGAGATGGATCGCACCACGCGCTTCCCGAAACTGATGATGATTGACCGCCCGGACCTGCTCGACGCAGCGATTGCCCGTCTGCCCGAACATGCTCACCAGACTTACACCATCCTGAAGAGCGCGCCTTACTACCTGGAAATTCTCGATCGTCGGGTGAATAAAGGCCAGGGCGTCAAAATGCTGGCTGACAAGCTCGGTCTTAAGCAGGAAGAGGTGATGGCGATTGGCGACCAGGAGAATGACCTGGCGATGATTGAATACGCCGGAACCGGCGTCGCAATGGGTAATGCCATTGATTCTGTTAAGAAAATCGCGCAGTTCATCACCAAAACCAATATGGAAGATGGTGTGGCGCATGCCATTGAAGAGTTAGTGCTTTAACGGCTCTGTTCTCTGCCGGGCCGCAGCGGCCCGGCTCCCTGCATCCGGCAAAAAAGCTGCACCGCAAAACAGAATCGCGTAATTTGTCGGGCAACGCTGTCTCCGTGGGTTTTATCATGTCAGAAAAACAGATCACCTTTGCTGCCCGTCAGCATCAGCTCACCAATATCAATGTCTGGACTGCCGACAGTCAGTGGCTGGCGTTTGACGTCCGTCCCTCGGGCGCGTCGTTTACCAGCCAGACCATTGAGCGGGTCAATGTGATGACCGGAGAGGTAGAGGTGCTCTATCAGGCCCGACACGGAGCCCACGTCGGTGTCGTTACGGTCAGTCCCGACCTGCCGCCACGCTACGTCTGCATTCATGGCCCGGAACATCCCGATGCCAGCTGGCAGTATGATTTCCACCACCGGCGCGGTGTGATCGTTCAGAACGGCACGGCGGTGAATCTGGATGCCTGCGATATCACGCCGCCGTTCACCCCTGGCGCGTTGCGTGGCGGTTCGCATGTGCATGTCTTTAGTCCTGATGGTTCACGCCTGAGCTTTACCTACAATGACCACGTGATGCATGAGCTGGATAGCCGTCTGGATCTGCGCAACGTCGGCGTCGGCGTGCCGCTGTGTGCTGTCACGCCTGTAAAGCAGCATCCGCGTGAATATGACGGCACTTTTTTCTGCGTGCTGGTGAGCCAGACGCATGCGGAACCACAACCCGGCAGCGACCAGATCAATCGTGCCTATGAGGAGTGCTGGGTCGGTGAGCGCGGTTATCAGAAACCAGACGGCAGCTGGCAGCGCTGGGCTATCGCTTTTATTGGCGACACCGTGACGGCACAGGGCGAGAAACGGCCTGAAGTTTTTATTGTTGATCTGCCTGACGCGCTGGAGGATTACGCCCGTGCCGGAGAGAAGCCGCTGGAGGGCAGCAGCCAGCAGTTACCTGCACCACCGGCTGGCGTGCAGCAGCGTCGCCTGACGCACAGCCGCGGCGTGGCGCTGCAACCGCGCCACTGGCTGCGTGCTGCACCGGATGGCAGCCAGATCGCGTTTCTGATGGCAGATGCAGGAGAGGTGATCCAGCTCTGGATGGTGTCGCCCAACGGCGGCGAACCGCGTCAAATCACCCATCTCAGCCACAGCATTCAGTCCGCCTTTAGCTGGCATCCTGAGGGCCAGACGATTGCCTTTATCTGTGATAACAGCGTGATGCGATGTGACATTGAGAGCGGCGCGTGTCAGCGGCTGACCGGCAGAACGGAAGAAACACCGTCAGGTGACGCGGTGGTCTGGTCACCGGACGGTACACAGATTGCTTATATGCGTGAGGTGAATGGCTGGCGGCAACTCTTTACGGTTGCGGCTGCGACCGCACAGGAGGCATAGGCTGCGCCTGTGCCAGGCTTTCGTTGGTATGCGCGAGTCTTTCGCTCTGCAGGATGCGTTCACGTGGGGAGTCGAGAGTTTTGTCCTGGTCGCTACGGTAGTAGTCCCACGGCAGCAGCAGCGTATCCAGCACGGCAGAGAAAGGAAGATCGATTAACGCCAGCGGCTTCAGCGCCCAGCTGGTATCACCATCGGCCAGCATGTCAGCGCTGGCACGGGTGCCGGGATAGTAGCCCTGACTCGCACCGGTGTGAGACATCACGCTGGAACAGCCGGTTGTCACCATTGCGCAGCACACTATTCCAGCCAGAGGTAAGGTCTTTAATTTCATCATCATCATCCCTTCAGTCATGGCATAAGCCTGGCTGAGTTTGCTTGCCAGACAACGTCAACACTCTGGGGCGAAGTCCGTTCTGGTCTGGCAAAAGTAGTCCTGAGTGTATGTCATTTCCTCAGATTGGCGAAAAAAATTGCATTTTACCCTCTTGAAAATCCTCTTCTGACACCCATTTTTACTTTACGGACGCACTCACGGTTGCCGCAAGGGACAGTGAGGTGCCGTATCCAGCCTGTCCACTAGTGGAAGGTTGCCAAAACTTGCTGAACTTCAGGAGTCTTAATATGCGTAACTTTGATCTCACCCCACTTTATCGCTCTGCTATCGGTTTTGATCGCCTGTTTAACCTGCTCGAATCTAATCAGAACCAGAGCAATGGCGGCTATCCTCCTTATAACGTAGAACTGGTCGATGAAAATCACTATCGCATTACGATTGCGGTGGCCGGTTTTTCTCAGAGCGAACTGGATATTACAGCGCACGATAACGTGCTGATTGTGCGGGGAGCCCATCCTGAAGAGCAGGCCGAGCGTAAATACCTGTATCAGGGAATCGCCGAGCGCAACTTTGAGCGTAAATTCCAGCTCGCCGACCACATTGTGGTGCGCGATGCCCGTCTCGAAAATGGTCTGCTGAGCATCGACCTTGAACGTCTGGTGCCGGAAGAGGCGAAACCACGCCGTATTGAGATTCTGAAGTAAGATTGAGATTCTGTATTAACTATGACAAACGCCGCTAATGCGGCGTTTTTTGTTTTTGATGTCAGTGGGAGCGCAGGCTCAGGGAGCATACGCAGCGTCAGCGGCGTTTCAGACTGCTGGCATACCCAAATCAGGGTGAATCTGGCCGCAACGAGTAAACTCAACGCGCAGGAAACACGGGCAGAAGAGGAAAGCGTCCCGTGCCATGGACAAAAACGTCGGGAGCGTTTTTGAACAACGCGAAGCGTTGGCCCGGCAACGGGCGCACCTCAGGGATGAGGTGCGTAATCGCGCGGGCCGAGCGTGCCATGGAGGGCGGTTTTGGCGTCTTTCCGATCTGACCGTGCTTCCTGCGCTTGCTCGGTCTCACAGCTAACCGGGTCAGATTTTATCAACAACCTCTAACGCCGTGGCAGCGGCGTTTTTTAACTTTACGGCTGCGTTCTCATCGCTAAACGCTGACCCAGCACGCCACCAAACACATTGACCAGCAACCCCAGAATAATCACTGCCGCGCCCAGCATCTGCTGCCCGGAGAGATGCTCATCCAGCACCAGTGCAGCGGTAACAATCCCCACGACCGGCACCAGCAGCGACAGCGGCGCGACGCGCCAGGTTTCATAGCGACTTAGCAGATTCCCCCAGATGGCATAGCCCACAATGGTGGCGACAAACGCCAGATAGAACAGCGCCAGCAAGGTCTGCAGGCCGATATGCAGCAGGCTGTTAACGATGGCGGCCTCGCCATCAAACAGCAGAGAGCAGGCAAAGAAGGGAATGACCGGTACCAGTGCACTCCAGACCACCAGCGACATGATCGGCACACTGCGGTTCCGCATAATGATCTTATTAGTGATATTGCCCAGCCCCCATGACAGCGCCGCCGAGAGTGTCAGCATCATGGTGGTCAGCGTAATACCGGCGCTGGTCTGCCCTTCCATGCCTGCTGTTGCCAGCATAAACATCCCCAGCGTGGCGATGATAATCCCGACAATATGATTCCAGCGCAGCTTTTCCGCCAGCAGCAGCGCGCCCAGCAACAGGGTAAAGAAGGCCTGCGCCTGCAGCACCAGCGAGGCCAGACCGGCTGGCATACCAAGTTTGATCGCCAGGAACAGAAACGCGAACTGACCAAAACTGATGGTCATGCCGTAAACGACCAGCCAGCGCAGCGGGATCGGCGGGCGACGCACAAAGAAAATGGCGGGAAAGGCGACCAGAGAGAAACGCAGTCCGGCGAGCAAAAAGGGCGGCATGCCCTGCAGCCCCAGCTTAATCACCACAAAATTCACGCCCCACGCCACCACCACGCACAGCGCTAACAGCATATCTTTTACCGACATCAGAAACTCCTTGTGCCGCCGTCAGGCGGTGACCGCAATCGGGGTGGCGATATCAGCACAACACGCGTCCCCCACGATGCGAAAATAATCCTCTGCAGCCAGCGCGATCGACTTCTCCAGTTCGCCCGCGTTAAACCATAATGTGCCGACCTGTTGCAGCCGGGAATCCACCCGCAGCGCCAGCCGGTCATCAAAACTAAATGGCGGCACAGCGCCCATGACACAGTCGGTCAGTGCCTGTGCCAGCTCCGGCGCGGCGAAAGAGGATTTTTTGCCACCGATCGCGCGCGCCGCATTTTTAAAATTGATCCGGCAGTCGCCCGGCACAATGGCCAGCAGCTGTCGCGAGGGCGCACCATCCGGCATGCTCACCTCCAGCACCATCGCTTTGGCCGCCTGACCCAGTGCGTTGCCGCGTATCTGGCTGATCTGCTCGGTTTGCCCTACCGCCTCATGCTCCACAACACGGTAGCTGGCCTGATGCTGATCCAGCAGCGCAGTAATCTTTTCAAACGTCGTCATTCCCTTCTCCTTTTCTGGCACAACTTAATGGCACAACCTGGCTTAGCTCCAGGCGATAGCATGTTTCATCTTTTTATCGGTCAGCCCGAAAAAGAACCCCATCGTGATACGGGTATCGCCTTCGACCCGATCAATCTCATGATAAAAAGCGGGATTAAACAGATAGACATCGCCACTGCGCGGTGAAAATTCGCAGATCTCGCTGTGATCAATGACCCCACTGCGATAGCCCAGCTCACCGGCGGTTTTGAACTGCTCATCCTCCGGCGACCACTTTTTGTTGTAGATGCGCAGCGCACCACCCGCGCTGCACTCCTGCAGGCAGACCACGCAGCTGAGCTGATGCAATATTTGTGTCACAACCAGGGAGGTTCCTGCAGCATCGCGCACGATATTGTCGTTATGTAGCGGGTTCGCGACGCCATCAGCATGAAAGCGCACGATAGAACCGGCGTAGTCACCACAACCCGGTTCGTGGGCGATGTTTAAGCTCTCCAGCCGCAGCGCGTGCTGCACCCAGCGGTAAATCTGTTCGCGCAGTGTGTTGAGTGATTCCGGGAGCGCAGGCTGGATATCGCGCAGCTCAGTGAAATAGTTATCAGGTGCCGCCGTATGGCGAGCCAGATAGGGACCCAGCGTGGTCAGCGCGCCATTGGGATAGTGAGAGACACGGATCTTTTCCCGGCAGCTCTGCAGGTCAGTCACCACGGCTTGCCGCACGTCTGGCGTCAGAAAGTTACGCAACACCAGTAGCGGCACCCGTGCAGTGACGATGTCATCCAGCCAGGTCGATTCCACAAACATGTTGGGATTAATCACGCGGAACTGATTGAAAATTGCCATGTTTATCACTCCCTAAACGGTATTTCATAGAGTTCATGATTATTCATTCGCCGCCAGCTGCCGGCGCTGCCTGGTATTGCCACGGGTTCAGAGGCGATCAGCGTGCAACCGTCCTGTTGCCGAAAATGCATCGTAAAATAGTCCGGCCAGGGGGTGTCGTGCGGATACCACTGCCACGCCCAGGCTTTGTCGCGGGTGACGAAAATGGCATTGCCTGCGCTGCCGCCTGGCTCAACCTGCGCCATCTTTGCACGCAGATAGTCCCGGGTGAAATCAGCAGGGGTAGTCTGATCCACTAAATAGCGCAGATACTCTTCAGAATCGAAGCGTGATTCCGCCAGACCAAGCTGACGGTAAATGGTCGGCAGAAAGCCGTTATGCATCATGTACCACTGATGTCCGGCGCTGTTGCGCCACAGCGGATGCGAAAACTCGATCCCCTGATTTTTACTCAATGTGGCGTGACGCACATGTACGGCCAGAAACCGACTGCGCAGACGATCCACGTCAATACCCGGCAGGGCGTCTGCGAACGGGCCGGTGCCATGCAGGGTGTGAATCTCGCCCTGTTCCAGCCACAGACAGCCCCAGCCATTGGGATGCGATTTGATCGGGCCATCGTGTTCGGCGCCTTCGCCGCAGCTCATGGCGCGTGCTGCCTCCAGGATCTGTGCGCTGTCAAACTGGCCATATGCCAGAATCATCCTGCACATACTTTGTCTCTCCCGGCGGTGACTGACTGCGCGGCAATCACCTGCTTAAACGTGGTCATGATTGGCTCACGTGCTGTATCTGTCAGACTGAAGGTGGCGAGGATACCCGCATGACGGGTCAGATCGGCATAGAGCGAGGAGCGTGGCGAAACCTGCAGTGCAGGCAATCTGAGGGGGGGCAACAGCGCACCCTGCTGATGCTGTTCGATCCAGCTTTCGGCAGCCTGCAGCTGCGCCGGTTGCCGTAACCGCAGCTGTCCAACCGCACCGGATCCGGTGAAAGCAAAAGCAGGCAGTGGATCGCCCGCCTCCAGCCGGAAGGTGACATCCGCCCAGTTGATGCCCGTTGCCTCCTGCACCAGCATTGCCACCCCCATGCCGGAAAGCCGGAATCCCATCTCAAGGAAATGCGGTACGCCATTAACCACAATAAAATCGATATGAAACGCGCCCTGACGATAGCCAAAGGTTTCACAACAGAAGGTCATCAGGCTACTGAACGATGCCGGCAAGGCCGCTGCCGCCATTGCTACATGCCCCGACTCATAAAAACTGACGCATCCCTGGCTATCCCGGTGCTGCTCAATCACCTTCTGGCAGCAGGTCAGTGCCTGGGGATGCCCCTGATGCACCACACCCTGCAACGAAAACTCAGTGCCTGTCAGCGCACTTTCCACAATAAAGCCGCTGAAGCCGCGACCGCCATAGTTCATGGTCTGCACCAGCTGTTTCACCACACTGCGCAGTTGATCGGCGCGTTCAATCAGAAAGATGCCCAGGCCGCCGCCGCCATCCACTGGTTTCACGACACACGGATAGATCAGCGCCTGTTCCGCATCCAGAATGCTGAGCGGTGACGCGAAAAAGCGGAACTCTGGCTGCGGGAAGCGCGGCCAGGCTTTTTTCAGCGCCATGCGCTGCGCATATTTATCCATGGGAATAAAGGCGGCAGGCGCGTCTGGCCCGGCCAGCATCTCACGCAGCCGTCCGGCGCTGGCGTTGTAAGCTTCAAAGCCTGCCAGCACCACCAACGGATGCGCCAGTAAACCGGCATGCAGATAAGCCTGCATGAGCTCCCACGGATTCTCAGGACGGTCGAGGCGAATAATCAGATCAAACGGCAACGCCAGACTGAGCGACTGGTAATCGACAAAATCACCCATTTCCGCCAGCACGGTAAAATAGCCGTCGCGCTTCGCCACCGCGCAATAAGGATTTTGTCCGTCGCGGGTGGCGCCAATTTGCAGGAAAATCTTTTTCATCGCCTCGCCTTACCGGGTTAACGCCCGGAAATGATTTCTGTCACGATGTCATTGAGCACACCGTTATTGACCTGAATCACCGCTTTGTGAGGATCAAAACGCAGGACGCGCGACAGCGGATCGGTACTTTTGCCCTCCAGCAGCGAACTGACCGGCCTGCTCTGCCAGCAGTGGCGCATCTGCGTCAGCGTCAGGCCGGAGAGCTGTGTTAACTGCTGAGCCAGTTCGACGTCGTTATTGCGTTGTTCAATCAGATCGCGAATAGCGGCTTCCTCCAGCGCAATCTGCTGCTGCGACAGCCAGTGTCCCAGCTGCTCTCCGTGCGCCAGGAAGGGTGAGTAAATCATGCAGATCAGCTGATCTTCACTGAGGTTAAACGCCTGCATGGCGAAATCTGCCGCGCGCTGCCGCTGCTGCCGGATGGCGTCGTCGTCCTGATAGCGCGCCGCCATCTCATTAATGAGCGCGGACGGAAAATCTTTCTTCACCATCAGCCCCAGCGCGAAGCGCACATACTCGCGGATCCCTTCGGCATAGTGGCGCTGCAGCAGCGTTTCAGCCCGCAGTCCGCGCAGATGCGCCATCAGCGTTGGATTACCGCAGTCGGACTCGGAAAAGCTGAACATCAGTTCATCAAAACGGAAGCGCATAAATTCGCTGAGCAGCGCCCAGTGCGCGCCCGCTTCATAGGCGGTGTCCTGATAAATGTTGAAAAACAGCGGGTCACGTGCGAGCTGATGGGTGATGCGGTGCGCGGGCGTCAGCTGATCGGCCCCGTAAACGTCAGAGAAGTAGCGCTCAGCCACACCGTCCAGCGTCTGAAGAAATCCGCTAAAGCCCCGGCTTTTGTCCGCTACCGGCGCATCAAATAGCCGGGAAAGGTGCCGAGCCCAGGCGACATAGGCGGCCTGCTCCTGCGGCGAGTCACCGGTGATAATCATATCCACCCCGCCGTTATAGTCTGCCGCCAGGCCAAAGGAGTTCACCATGCTGAGATTACAGGCGTTGCAGAAGGTGGAGCGCGCATCGGCGCGAAAGCGGTGGCCATTCATCAGTACGTCATTACGGTTCTGCTGCCGCACGCTCTCCGGCATCGGCAATGCCCGGTCAAATGGCCGGATCAGCAGGCCATCCACCACCAGACACTCCGCCCGGTCATCGTCATGCATGGCCAGCGCCTGATAAACACCGTGGATATTCTCCATCACGCTCTGATTCATCGCTGCATGGCGGTTGGTGCTGACCCGCAGATGAAAGGTGCTGCCCTGTTGCTGCCAGATGAGGCCCTGAATGTAGCGCACGTAGGCCACCATGTAGCTGCTGTCTTTTCCGCCGCCATAAGCGAGCAGTACACGGTTATTCTCCAGTTGCTGCTGATCCGGCAACGCCGCCATCAGGCGGCCAGAGCAGCGCTGAGCTGACTCAATAATGGCGGGTGACAGATACGCTTCAATCTCCTTCATCATGGCGGGCAGATTATTCATTTTTCACGTTTCCCTCAGGTGAACAGAATCACTTTATGGCCTGAAGCCCGGCGGCTGACGAGGTAGCCGGGCCGTTTAGCGTCATGAATAATTAAGAGATGCAGCCTAAAGTACTTTGAATGTACTCTGTTGAATATGCACAGATCAGCGCGATATGGGGTGGAACAGATGGCCGATGTTATCGGGGAACAGGAGAGTCAGAACAGTCGTTACCGCCAGATCGCAGAACAGATTAAGCAGGCCATTCATGCCGGTTCACTGGCACCCGACAGTCGTCTGCCGTCGGTGCGGACGCTGGCGACGCAGTACAATGTCAGCCTCACCACCGCCCTGAAAACCCTGCGCACGCTGGAAGATGAGCGCTACGCCGTCGCCCGCCCTAAATCGGGCTTTTTTGTCGCCCCGCAGCGGCCCGCTTCGCGTCAGTTGCCCGCCGTCAGCGAACAGCCGCGCGCCATCGCGCCGCTGGATGAGCAGACAGAACTGCATCTGGCGATGCTCGGCTCAGACTGCCGGGTGCGTCTCGATCTGGCTAACGGCGACAGCGCACTTTACCCGGTCAAGCGCATCGGCCTGCTGATGCGCCAGATGGGCTACAGCAAACCGGCGCTGCTCGGCAATACGGTCAAAGGTACAGGCTATACGCCACTGAAAACGGAGATTGCCCGTCGCGCGGTCGATTACGGCTGCAATATCAGCGCCGACGACATTCTGATCACCAACGGCTGTATTGAGGCGATCTCGCTGTCGCTGCGTGCTACCACCCAGCCGGGCGATGTGGTGGCAGTCGAGTCGCCCTGCTACTTCGTGCTGCTGCAGATGCTGCACAATCTCAATTTACGGGTGATTGAAGTGGAAGCCGGGCCGGAAGGGTATGTGAATGTGGCGAAGCTGACCGGTCTGTTTCAGCGCAAGGCGGTACGGGTTTTTCTGACCCTGTGCAACGTCAATAATCCGCTGGGCAAGAGCATTCCTAACGAGCATAAAGCCTATATTGCGCGGCAGGCGGATGAAAACGATGTGGTGATCATCGAGGATGATATTTTTGGCGATACCGCCTTTGGTGAGCGTCGCCCCTTCCCGATGCGCGCCTTTAGCCCCAACGCCATTCTCTGCAGCGGCTTTTCCAAAACCGTGGCACCTGGCATTCGCATTGGCTGGGTTCACAGCGTCAATTACATGCGCAAAATCGCCTCGCTGAAATATACCTCTACGATGGGCACCTCGGTGTTGTCACAGGCGGCGGTGGCGGAGTTGCTGCGCAGCGGGGGCTATGATGCGCATCTGCGCAAGCTGCGTCGCGAGCTGGCGCGGCAAATCCGTGAGATGCGTCAGTCGGTGCTGCGGGAATTTCCGGCGGGAACACGCGTGTCCGATCCGGAAGGAGGCTATGTGCTGTGGGTCGAGATGCCGGGAAAGGCGCTGAACGTGCGTGAGCTGTTTCTGAAAGCGCGTAATGCGGGCATCGGCATTGCGCCGGGCCACATTTTTGCCACCGACCAGCGCTACGATCACTGTTTCCGGCTGAATGCCGGTTTCGGCTGGAATGCTGAGGTGGAACAGGCCATTAAACAGCTGGCACAGTGGTGCCAGCTGTCGTTAACCGATCCACAGGAAGAGCAGGATTAGCTGTCGCGCCAGGCGATCTCAACCTCTTCCGCCAGAATCTGCACTGCCCGCTCGATGTTCTCTGCATCCGGCACGTAGTTCATCCGCATACATTGATGGGTGTGTGGCCACGCCTGCTCCAGCCCCGGGAAGAAGAAGTGGCCTGGCACCATCAACACGCCGCGCGCTTTCAGCCGCTGATAAAGCAATTCAGTGGTGATCGGCAGATCGCGGAACCAGAGCCAGAGGAAAATCGCGCCTTCCGGCTTGTGGATCAGGCAGCGATCTTCCGGCAGATAGCGCCGCAGGATCGCGATGGTCTGCTGCACCTTCTGCTGGTAGAACGGCTTGATCACCTCTTCGGAGAGCCGCAACAGATCGCCGCGACGAATCATCTCATTGGCGATGGCCGGACCGATACTGCCTGGTGCCAGACTGATAATGCCGTTCATGTTGCTCAGTGCAGTAATCGTCTTCTCGTCAGCAATAATAATGCCGCAACGCGCACCCGGCAGGCCGAGCTTCGACAGACTCATGCAGAGAATGATGTTGGGATTCCACAGCGGGCGCACCTCGCTGAAGATGATGCCGGGGAACGGCACACCATAGGCATTGTCGATCAGCAGCGGCACGTCATGCTGCTGTGCCAGCGCATCGAGCTGCATCAGCTCATCATCAGTGATCACATTACCGGTAGGATTTGTCGGGCGCGAGACGCAGATCAGCCCGACCTCATCGTTCATCGGCAGATGCTCGAAATCGACATGATATTTAAACTGGCCTTCCGGCAGCAGCTCAATGTTCGGCTTCGCCGAGACAAACAGCGCCTCTTCCAGACCGGCATCCGCATAGCCAAGATACTCAGGCGCCAGCGGGAACAGCACTCGCTTCTTGCTGCCATCGGCCCGGCGACCGGCATACAGGTTAAACAGATAGAAGAAAGCGCTCTGACTGCCGTTGGTCAGTGCGATATTCTCTGCGGTGATCGGCCAGCCAAGCTGTTCACGCAGCAATTCAGCCAGTGACGCCAGCAGCGTCGCTTTGCCACGCGGACCGTCATAATTGCACAGCGCTTCGCTGAGTTTGCCTTCCTCGTGCATCTGCTGCAGCAGTTGCTGAAAGTAGTCGTTCATGGCCGGAATTTGCGCCGGATTGCCGCCACCCAGCATGATGGTGCCGGGCGTGCGGAGGCCCGCGCCCATATCTTCCATCAGACGTGAGATGCCGGAATGTTGGGTAAATTTGTCGCCGAACTGAGAAAAGGACATAGCGGTTAAATATTTGTGATAACGAATCGGGGGTCCACCATAACGCCCGCCATCGGCGGGCGCAATGGGAAGGCGTGGGGATTACTTCAGTGCCTGCGGGTTAACGCAGTTCTTCTCGACGCTTCCGCCAAGTGCGGCGATGAGATTTTCTACCGCATCCTGCATCATGCCGTAACGGGTTTCGTGTGTCGCAGAACCGATGTGCGGCAGCGTCACCACATTGGGCAATGACAGCAGTGGGGAGTCAGCAGAGACCGGCTCCTGCTCAAACACATCCAGTCCGGCGGCATGCAGTTTGCCTGCCTGCAAGGCAGCGATCAGCGCCTTCTCATCCACCACCGGTCCGCGCCCGGCGTTGATCAGCACCGCATCCGGTTTCATCAGGTCCAGCTCGGCGGCCCCAATCAGATGGTGTGTCTCTTCAGTCAGCGGCAGGCTAATGCAGACGAAATCACTCTGCTTCAGCAGCGCTTCCCGTTCACAGCGCTGTGCGCCAAAGCGTGACTGTGCCTCCTCATGCTCACGGCGGGCGTTATAGAGGATTTTCATGCCAAAACCAAAGTGCGCCCGCTGCGCAAGCGCCATCCCGATACGTCCCATGCCGAGAATACCCAGCGTTTTATGGTGTACGTCGATGCCGAACTGCGCCGGTCCGATGCTCTTCTGCCAGTTACCCGCTTTAACCCAGGCATCCAGTTCCGGCACCCGGCGCGCCGTGCTCAGCACCAGCGCCATCATGGTGTCTGCCACGGTTTCGGTCAGCACGGTCGGCGTGTGCATCAGCACCACATTACGCTGATTCAGGGCGTCTACATCAAAATTGTCGTAGCCCACAGAGACGCTGGAGCAGACGCGAAGATTGGGCATTTTCGCCAGCAGCTCGCCATTCACTTTACCGCCCGATCCCAGCAGACCTTCTGCCTGCTGGAAATCCGCAGCATACTTCTGCTGGCTCTCTGGTGAGAGATCGCTGATTTCCGTCACGTCACACTGTTCAGCCAGGCGGGCATAAAGATCGTCAGGCAGTTTTTTATAAAGAATTACAGCGGGTTTCATTCGGTGGCTCCCGGTCAATAAGTTACGGGCGGCTTGCAGGCCGCCCGGAGAAATAGAGGCTAACGTTTACGCTTTCAGGCCGGTTTCGCACCCTGCAACGGTGGCGCTTTATTCTGCGCCGGCTTCACAATCAGCGTCAGCCACACCGAAACCAGCAGGGCCGATCCCATAAAGATGTAGGAGGCGGATGGGCTGCCGGTTGCTCCATTAAGATAGCCGACAATCCATGAACCGATAAACGATCCCAGCGCACCCATGCTGTTGATCAACGCCATTGCACCACCGGCAACATTACGCGGCAGCATTTCAGGGATGATGGCAAAGAACGGTCCGTAAGGCGCATACATCGCGGCACCGGCAATCACCAACAGGGTGTAGGACATCCAGAAGTGGTTAGATCCCACCAGGTACGAGCCGAGGAAAGCCAGCGCACCGATCAGCAGCAGTGGCCAGACGAACAGCTTGCGGTTCTGGGTTTTGTCAGACGCCCAGGAGACAATCACCATCGCAATGGTTGCCGCCAGATAAGGCACCGCTGACAACCAGCCCGCTTCGACCATGCCCATCTGCGTGCCGTTACGCAGAATCGACGGCAGCCACAGCACAAAGCCATACACGCCGATGCTCCAGGCAAAATATTGCAGACAGAGAATGATCACGTTGCGGTTACGGAACGCTTCACCGTAGTTGCGCACCGCTTTGATATTTTCCTGCTCTTTCTGCAGTTCAGCCTGCAACGCCGCTTTCTCGGCATCGCTCATCCAGCGCGCCTGTGCGGGTTTATCCTGCACCAGGAACCACCAGGCGATCGCCCAGATCACCGCAGGAATCCCTTCGATGATAAACATCTCACGCCAGCCAAAGGATTCGATCAGATAGCCCGACACCACCGACATCCACAGCACCGTGACGGGATTCCCCAGGATCAGGAAGGTGTTGGCGCGTGAACGCTCCGATTTGGTAAACCAGTTGCTGATATAAATCAGCATCGCAGGCATTACCGCAGCTTCCACCACGCCCAGAACAAAGCGAATGGCTGCCAGCATCGGAATGTTGCTGACCACGCCGGTCAGCGAGGCGCAGCCGCCCCACAGAATCAGGCAAACGAAGATCAGTTTTTTGACGCTGCGGCGTTCGGCGTAAATCGCACCCGGGATCTGGAAGAAGAAGTAACCCAGGAAGAACAGCGCACCCAGCAGCGAGGACATGCCTTTGGTGATGCCGAGATCGTCATTAATCCCGGCAGCAGAAGCGAAGCTAAAATTTGCACGATCAAGATACGCCAGGCTGTAGGTGATAAACACGATGGGCATGATGAACCACCAGCGTTTTGGCGCGATTGTCTGCTTTTTCATCGGGAACTCCTGTGACTGTAGAGGGGCGCGAACTACACGTCGCCCAGTTGCTGACGCGTCGGCAGACCTTCGCTGTCACCAATGACCTGAATCGCCATCGAACCAATTTTGTTGCCGCGACGAATCGCCTGCGGCAGCGACTGACCTTCCAGCAGGGCGCTGATAACGCCAACGGCAAAACCGTCACCGGCACCCACGGTATCCACCACGTTATCGACTTTTATCGCCTCAACCTGACCCTTTTCGCCCTGCGACGTTTTATACCAGGCACCGTCACAACCGGTTTTTATGACCACGGCTTTGACACCCTTGTCGAGATAGAAATCGGCGATCGCTTCCGGCTGACGATAACCGGTCAGAATCAGCCCCTCTTTTTCGCCCGGCAGCACCCAGTCGGCATACTCCGCCAGCAGATTGAGTTGCTTACGCATCTCCTCTTCGCTGCGCCACAACACCGGCCGCAGGTTAGGGTCAAACGAAATAGTTTTACCGCGTGCACGCATTTCTTTGGCGGTGTGCTTCAGCAGCGCCAGCGAGCTCTCTGACAGCGCCGCCGCCACACCGCTCAGGTGCAGATGACGCGCCGAGCCGAAATAGTCTGCATCAAAATCCTCAACCGACAGATGGCTGGCCGCCGAGCCTTTACGAAAATATTCCACCAGCGGATCAGAACCGTCATCGACTTTGGACTTGAGCTGAAAACCGGTGGGATAGCGTTTATCGACCGTCACACAGGCGTGGTCGATACCCTCTTTTTCCAGCTGCTGGCAGATAAACCGGCCGAAAGCGTCATCGCCGATACGGCTGACCCAGCCCACTTTCAGGCCAAGACGTGCCAGGCCGGTCGCCACATTGAGTTCAGCGCCCGCAGAACGTTTAACAAAGGTCTCTGCTGCGGCCAGATCGCCAGTCTCGCGGGCGATAAACATCGCCATCGCTTCACCGATGGTGACCACATCAAGCTGACCGTTGTGATGATTAATGTGCGTCATATCTGTTCCTTACACGTTACGCAGCAGCGACACGTAGTGGCGTGTCACCGCAGTCAGATCGTCGCCTTCCAGCGGAAATTCGATACCGCGCGGTGCCTGTGCGGGCAGCTGTTGCAGCAGCGTGCGCCAGTGGTCATCCGCCTCATCCAGCGCAATCGCCCGGAAGCTATCCTGGTGCGGCACGGCCGCTTTGACGTGCACATAACCCACCTGCGCGGCCAGTTGTTGCGCTGCCTGGTCGGCATCTTCCCCGGTCCAGCGCCAGTTACCCATATCAAAGGTCATGCTGATCGGCAGATCGGCTTCCCTGACCGCCGTAAAAAACGCGACGGACGGCGCCAGTCGACCATGCTCAGTCTGGTCATTTTCCACGGTCAGCTGAAACGGCAGATCCGCCAGCAGCGCCTGCAACGTTTCGCGAGGGAGTGCACCGGTAAAGTCTCCCAGCGCCACTTTCAGCCGCTGAGCGTTTAACTGGCGTGCTTCTTCAACGTAGTGGATCAGGCGTGGATTGATTTCGCCGCCGTCACAAAACAGCGTATCGGGCACCGAATAGCTGGCGTGCAGCTGATGCTGCGCCACCGCCCGGCCCAGCGCGGGCAGATCGGTAAGCGCCGTGTCATCAAGCAGTTCGCGGCGGATTTCAACGCCGTCAGCGCCCGCCTGCTGAATAATCGGCAGCAGCGCACGCTGACCGCCGAGTGCGGCGATCTGCGCGTGGCCATAAGCGGCGGTCACCACGATGATGTCAGGTTTCATGTTCTACTCCATGGCAGGGTTCTGCCCATAACGAATAGAAAAACCCTAAATGGAACCGGTTCCAAAGCAAAGGAGCAAACTGTGAAATTATGATCGTGCTCACGAAGCGAGCACGTAAACGGAAGGTTAAATCTGAAATTCAGCCCAGAGGCTGGCTTGAGCCGCGAACAATCAGTTCACCAGAGAAGACCTGCTCGCCAACCGGCACATCACTGCCCTCAATACGGGCAATCAGGCGTTCCAGTGCACTGAAGCCAATCTGCCAGGTGGGTTGTTTCAGCGTGGTGATACCGACACCGGCCAGCGCCGCCCACTCCAGTTCATCAAAACCGAGCAGGCCGATATCGCGACCCCAGTGCAGATTGAGTCGTTGTAACGATCGCGCCACCTGCAGCGTCAGCGCCCCGTTGGCGACCATCACCGCGCAGCGTTTGCCGGTATGACGCTGATGGAAGGCCAGCAACGCCTGGTCCAGCGCATCGGGCTGATGCAGCCCCACTTCAGTATTCTCATGCTCAACCTGAGGATGCGTTGCCAGCAGCTGGCGGAAAGCCTGCAGACGCTCGCGGCGAGTGTTGACGCTGCCCAGCGGCTCACTCAGAAACAGCAGTGCGTTATAGCCATTGTCGACCAGATGGCGCGTGGCTGTTTCAGCCGCTTCGGCGTTATTCAGTCCCACTACATCGCAGGGAAAATCGGGGATTTTTCGGTCAATCAGCACCATTGGCAGCAGGGATTGTTGCAGATGATTCAGCACCTCTTCACGCATACCGACCGCGTTAACCACGATGCCTTCTACCTGATAGCTGCTAAGCAGTTGCAGATAGTGCTGCTCCAGATCCACTTCATTATTGGTGTTACACATCAGCAGGGTAAAACCCTGCTCGCGGCAGGCGGCTTCAATACCGCTCATCACATCGACGGAATAGGGATTGGTGATATCGGCAATAATCAGCCCGATCAGGCGGGTACGTCCGCGCTTCAGGCCGCGCGCCATCTGGCTTGGACGATAGCTGAGATCGGCAATCGCCTGCTCAATCCGCGCTTTTAAACCGTCAGAAAGCAGATGCAGCTCGCCATTGAGATAGCGTGAAACGCTGGTTTTGCCCGTTCGTGCCGCGTGAGCAACATCGCTGATGGTGGCACGAGGCGGCCTGATTTTCATGAGATATCCTGCGAAATGAGAAACCAGGCAGAGACTAGCACAAGCAAAGCTCACCGCAAAAAGTGCTATACCGGTAATTGCAGCCAGGGTTGCCAAAGGGTCTGTAACGTTTCCGGTGGTGCGCCATTGATCAGCTGGATGACCATTTCAGCCACCTGCTCTCCGGCCTGGTGCGGTGTTGCCTGGCGAATAGCGACAATGGGATGATCGAGAATCGCATCACGCGGCAATCCCTCCCAGCCTGCCAGCAGAATGGCACGCTCACCTGCTGACCGTCCTGCCTGATGCAGTGCCAGAGCTGCGCCTTCAGCCAGCACAGCGCAGTCGGTGATAATCACTTCCGGTACCGCCGCCTCTGCCAGCCACTGCCTGGTTTGCTGATAGCCGGCACGGCGAGACGGCGACACAGCCGCCATCGCATAAGGTGCGACATCGCCCAGCGCGGTCAGATATCCCTGACGACGCTCACGCACCTGCGTGCTGTGTTCGTTGCTACCGAGCCAGGCTATCCGCTGCCGTCCCTGCGCCAGCGACCAGCTCACCGCCATCTGCGAACCCGCGAAGTGATCCACATCAAACCAGGCATAAGTGGGTGGCAGATCGCTGCGGCCCAGCGCCAGAAAGCGAAAATTAGCCTGAAGCAGCGCATGAAGTCGGCTGTCATCGGGCGTAGTGTGACCGACGATAAGGGCATCCACGGCCCCACTGCGCAACAGATGTGTCAGTGTCGACTGACTCTGCTGCTTATCCATCAGTAACAGCAGATTAATGTCATGACAGGCAAGGTGATGATCCAGCGACAGCAGCATGTCGCTAAAGTCGCTGCCACTCAGAGAAGATGCACTGATCGGGTAGATAAGACCCACCGCGTTAGCGCGACCGGTTTTCAGACGCCGCGCCGCTGCATTGGGTCGGTAGCCGCGCCGCTGCGCTTCCTCTTCGATACGCTTACGCGTTTCGTGAGCAACGTCCTGATAACCATTAAGGGCACGACTGACCGTCGTCACGGAAAGGCCTAAAACCGTAGCGATGGCTTTAAGAGACATGAGGAAATATTCTCTGATCAATTTTTGATCAGGCTACCATAAAGCGTCTGCTGGCTCTATTCGCCGAAACATTACTGGTTCTTTTAGCGGAAGGCTTTACAGAAAAAAGACGCCCCCAGGTCGGGGGCGCGCGCGATGATTATTACAGTGGGCTGAGCGTGATCTCAACACGACGGTTTTGTGCTTTGCCTGCTTCGGTGCTGTTGGTGGCAACCGGATTATCCGGGCCTGCACCCTGCGTACGCAGGCGATCGCTGGCAACACCCTGCACGATCAACGCGCTGGCAACACTTTCAGCACGCTGTTGAGACAGGCGCATGTTCAGTGCACGGCTGCCAGTGCTGTCAGTGTAACCTACGACGTTTACCGCTGTTTTCGGATACTCTTTCAGCACCATTGAAACACCGGTCAGGGTATTTGCACCGGCCGGTTTCAGATTGCTGCTATTAGAGTCGAAGGTGACATTATTTGGCATATTCAGAACGATGTTATCGCCATTACGGGTCACGCTGACACCCGTGCCGCGCATTTTGTCGCGCAGTTTCGCTTCCTGTACATCCATGTAGTAGCCCACGCCACCGCCCAGTGCAGCACCGCCAGCGGCACCAATCAGTGCGCCTTTACGACGATCTTTTTTCGATGAGGAGAGCACGCCGACACCGGCACCCACGAGTGCGCCCAGGCCCGCGCCCACGCCTGACTTACCCGCCTGAGATTCGCCGGTGTAAGGATTGGTCGTACACCCTGGCAGGGCCAGGGTGCCGCTTAATAACAAAGTGATGGCGATTAATTTTTTCTGCATTTTTGTTCCCTTACATTCGACACACAGGGGAAAACCTTTCCCATAAGTGGCACGATTATGCCGCCTGATGCCAGGGAATGTAGTGCGGAAAAATCCTGATTTAACGGGAATCACGTCTTTTGATTGTCAGGATGACAAAAACAGTTGCTCTGATGATCATTTATCAGCCCACAGGCCTGCATAAAGGAGTAGCAAATTGTGGGGCCGATGAATTTAAAACCACGCTGCTTTAACGCCTTAGAGAGCGCAATGGCGTGCTCTGACGTCGTGGGTGCCTGGCTGTAATCAGGATAATCGTGAACGATTTGCACGTTATCGACAAATTGCCAGACGAAGTGGCTGAAATCCTCGCCTTTCGTCTCCATTTCAAGATAAGCACGCGCGTTAGCGATAATGGCCGCGATTTTACCCGCGTGGCGGATAATGCCGCTGTTGAGCATCAGCGCGTCAATATCTGTGGAATCCATCAATGCTATGGCCTGCGGATCAAACTGGTGAAAGGCCGCCCGATAGTTTTCCCGCTTTTTCAGCACGGTGATCCAGGATAATCCCGCCTGCTGCCCTTCCAGACAAAGCATCTCAAACAGCGCGCGCTTGTCTCTTTGCACCACACCCCATTCACGGTCGTGATAGGCCAGATAGAGGGGATCCTGCGTTACCCAACCACATCGTTGCATCACTTTTTTCCTTTAATGACGTGAAAATTCTGGCGGTCCGCTTGATCTTAGAATTTATCGGTTGATAGTTAAACAACCACCGGTTAAATAACAGAGACGGGCCGAAAATTTAATTAAGACGCCGGATAATAACTTCAGTTTTGCCCGGAGAAGCGATGGTGCCGAGAAGCGGTTGGAAAGGTCTGCGGACCTGCTGTGCTGTATGCCTGTTACTCTTAACGCAACCGACTTTTGCCCGCGGTGGCACCTCTGCGCCTCAACATCCCGTCTTCTCTCCCGACTACGACACGATCCTGGCGGAGAAGATCGCCCTGAACCCACTCGCCTTCAGCGATGAAAGCCGCGCCCTGTTTGAAGCCGCCATTAACTCGCCTACCGCATCCCCCATTGCCCTGCACAGTGAAACCGGCAGCGTAGGCACTACGCCGCTGGGAAAACGCTATCGGGCGGGCGTTGACCTGCCTATTGCCCCGTCACTCACCACCGGACCCGTGGCGCAGTATGCGGTCGATCCGCAGCAGATGAACTGTCTGCAATGCGATTACAGCGATCAGCAGAGCCGTGAGCAGAGCGCCAGCGTCGGCTGGCGCATTGATTCGAAACAGGGATGGATATCGCCCTGGGCGCAGCTGAGTTATCACTATCTGATGGCCGATACATCGCAGAATCCCCGGCGCGAGGCAACCAACGGCTCTGATCAATCCGATGGCATTGATGTGAGCATCGGTGCACAAATGCCACTCAACGCGAATCTGGCGGCTTTTGCTGCGTTTTCACAAAGTGAGGCGCTGAATAATCAGGAGCAGCAACTTTATACCTTTGGATTCAGTGCCAGCTTCTAGCGGGGCATAAAATGAGAAAGGGAATCGGGCGTTTAAAATATAATGAGTCCGCTAATCATTATACCGGTAACCTTATGCGCAACGATTTGACAATTATTGGCCGCGAAATAGCGGTTTTCCTTCTGGCAGCTCTGGTTCTCGCGTTGACTATCGTCCCTGTCTACATTGATGTGGCCTGGATGAACGACGCGCTCCACGAAACCTCTTTTACTGAAACCACCCAGGAATGCATGCTGGCGATGATCGCCGCACTGTTCTTTATTGCGGCTCGCCGTCGTCCCGCTCAGCGCGGGGCGCTGACCTTAGTGGCGGGCTTTTACAGCTGCATGCTCATCCGCGAACTCGACTTTGTTTTTGATACTTTTCAGCACGGCAGCTGGGTCTGGTTTGCTCTGGCCGTTACGGCGGGTTCGCTGGCTGTCGCGCTGCGGACGCCAAAAAAAACCGTGCATGCGCTGGCGAATCTGCTGCTGCATCGCAGCTGGCCGGTGATGGCCTCTGGCTTCTTAGTGGTGCTGGTCTTCTCCCGCCTGTTTGGTGTGCATGCGCTGTGGCAGCATCTGATGCTGGGGGATTACAACCGCGTGGTGAAAAACATGGCCGAAGAGGGTACCGAGCTTCTGGGATACAGCCTCTGCTGGCTCGCCTCAGTGCGCTATTTGTGGCAGACCCGTCCGGCTGCTGCGGGTGTCCGGGTACAAATCACCGAATCTGCACCGGCCCGCCACGCGACCTCCACGGTCACCTCACACTGATCCGCAGCGTTGCTTTTTAAGCGATCCGCACCCTTAAAACAGGTACAATAAACACTTCTGCGTCGGTGATGGGTTCCCGACGCAAGGTGTTCGTTAACCTCAGGTCTTTTCATGTCAGCTAAAATCTTAACTTCAACGCTTATTGGCCTGGATGCCTTCCGACAGGATCCGCTGACTGCCCTGCAGCAGGCGGAAAAGGGCACGCTGGCGGTGTTAGATAACTATGCGCCGGTGATGTACGCCATCACACCGACGCGTCTGGCTGAGCTGCTGGCGCTGGAAACCGCCGCCCGGCAGCCAAATGATGTGGCGCTGGATGACAGCCTGTATGACGACGCGCCCGCCGCGATTCATACGCCGGCAGGCAAGTTCGCCATGTATCAGGGCTGGCAGCCGGATGCCGACTTTACCCGTCAGGCCGCCATCTGGGGCGTGGCGCTAAGTGAACCGGTAACGCCCAGCGAGCTGGCGGCCTTTGTGGCCTACTGGCAGGCCGAAGGCCGGATGTTCCATCATGTGCAGTGGCAACAAAAGCTGGCGCGCAGCGTTCAGATGAACCGCGCCGCAAATGGCGGGCAACCGAAGCGTGATATTACGCAGTTGCCTGATCCTGACCGTACCATTCCCGATGGTTTCCGAGGTGAATGATGAAAACGCCCAACGATCTCTTTAACCGTCTGAAAAGAATGATGCCTGAGGGCACCCGGCCGAAATTTGCTAATGGTGAAGAGCTGCTGGCGTGGAATCAGGAGCAGGGTCGCCTGCGTTCAGAGGCGATTGTGCGTGAAAACCGCGCAATGAAAATGCAGCGCGTGATGGGCCGATCCGGTATTCGTGAGCTGCACATGAACTGCTCATTTGATAATTACCGGGTAGAGAACGAGGGACAGCGCAAAGCGCTGGAGCTGGCACGTCAGTACGCTGCCGAATTTGATGGCAGCATCGCCAGCTTTGTCTTTTCAGGACGTCCCGGCACCGGTAAGAACCATCTGGCTGCCGCGATTGGCAATGACCTGATTCTGCGCGGTAAAAGCGTGCTGATCGTGACGGTGGCCGATCTGATGTCGAGTATGAAGGGCACCTTCAGCGGCAGTAGCGGCATTACCGAAGAACGGCTGATTCAGGATCTCAGCAGCGTTGATCTGCTGGTGATTGATGAAATTGGTATGCAGAGCGAATCGCGCTACGAAAAAGTGATCATCAACCAGATAGTTGATCGCCGTTCTTCGTCGAAACGACCGACCGGCATGTTATCTAACCTCGACCATGCAGGTATGAATGCACTGCTGGGTGAACGCGTCATGGATCGTATGCGGCTCGGTAACAGCCTGTGGGTGCGTTTCGACTGGGAAAGCTATCGCAGTCGGGTGCGCGGCGACGAATATTAATCAGTGACCCGGCTGTGCCGGGTCACTGCGTTAATCGGGCCTGATGTTCCGCATCCTTGCCATTCACCACCCTTGCTTTGTCTTTCTCCCCTACCCGGCGCAGACAACGGTGCTGCACCCGCAGTCTCGCCCGCTCCGCCGGTACCACAGAAAACCCGTGTTAATCCGGCAATCCGATCATCATCACGATCTCCGCCACCGTCGATTGGGTTGTGTGAAACAGCACGCAAAGTGTGGGATGAAGAATCCGCATGGGCTGATACACTCAATTGTTACTCCTCTGTTGAGTGAACCCGTGATGAAAACGAATGGCAAAGGCCCTGCACTACTGAGACTGAATAACCAGAAACGGGTGATGAGTCAGCTGCGTAAGCTGCGCGTGACGTCGCGTCAGGATCTGGCGGAGGTGCTGACACTCAGCAAAAATACCGTCTCATTAATCATTGATGACCTGCTTGAACAAGGCCTGATCGAAGAGCTGGGCCCGGTCAGCGTGGCGGCCGCCGGACGGCCTAAAATCGGGATTACCCTCAGGCCAGAAAAACTTAAGAGCGCAGGCATTATGGTGGAACGCAACGTGGTCCACTGGCGGGTCTGCGACTATTTTTCCCAGGTACTGGCTGAAGCGACACTACGTACTGATACCAGTAATCCGACCCGCCTGCTGGCTGAGCTGGCCATGCTGTGCCGTGAACTGACTGAGCACTATCCCGATTTGCTCGGCATTGGCCTGGGCTTTCCCGGCATCGTTGATCCGCGACGCGGCTGGATGCACATTTCATTGCCGCTTGAATGGCAGGATGTTGACCTGCTGAGCGCGCTACGCAAGCACGTTCGTCTGCCGATTCGCATTATGAACAATGTTAAAGCCGCCGCGCTGCTGGCTGTTGATCAGCGTGGATTATCGGTGGAGAGCAGCCATTTTTATCTGCGTATTTCAGAGGGGATTGGCGGCGCACTGGTACAGCATGGCGAAGTCTTTACCGGCCACAGCTGGACGGCGGGCGAGGCCGGCCATCTGGTTGTCCAGCCCGAAGGGCCGCGTTGCAGTTGTGGTCGTCGGGGTTGCCTTGAAGCGCTGGTCAGTCAGCCTGCGATTAAACAACAGCTGGCACAGCGTCAGCCTGGGCTGAGCTGGCAGAACCGCGACAGCGCGCCACGCGTGGTGGATGAGGTGATGGCGCTGGCAGGTGGCTATCTGGGTACGGCACTGAGTCAGATTATGCTGCTGCTCAATCCCGCCACAATCATCATTGATTGTCCGTGGAACGCCAGTGAGCGCTTCTGTAAGGCGGTACGCGATACCGCACACGGTAACGCGCTGGCTTTTACCGCCGCGCATACTCAGCTGCAGTTCCCGGAGAACCGGATTGACCCGGCTAACGGGCTGGCACTGGCGGTGCTGGAGGAGAGGGAGCAGCGGGTGTTTTAGTGCCCCGGTCCGTGCTTTTTTACCCGATATCCATCCCCGCCAGACTCACCCTTTCCTGCTACAACACATTCTCACCAAAATGCTGGCGATACTCTTTTGGAGTGGTGTCGTAGCTTTTGCGGAACACTGAATAGAAGTATTGCAGCGAAGGGTAACCGCACATTTGCGAGATCTCATTGATATTGAGCGATGAAGAAGCCAGCAGTTCGCGCGCTTTTTCCAGTTTTTCGCGATGAATCATGGCATGAATGGTGTCGCCGGTCTCATCACGAAAGCGTTTTTCCAGATTAGATCGCGACAGCCCGACCGCATCCAGCACCTGTTCCACCTTAATGCCCTTACAGGCGTTAAAGCGGATGTAGTGCATTGCCTGAATCACCGCCGGATCGCGCAGTGAGCGGAAGTCGGTTGAGCGCCTTGCGATGACTTTCACCGGCGGCACCAGAATGCGCTGAAGGGGCAGAGGCTGATTATCCAGCAACCGGTGCAGCAGTTTGGCCGCCTGATAACCCATCTGCCGTGAACCCTGCGCCACGGACGAGAGCGCGACGCGTGACAGATAGCGGGTCAGCTCCTCATTATCAATCCCGATCACCGTTAACTTTTCCGGTACAGGTATTTTCAGGTGTTCACAGGCTTGCAGCAGATGTCGCGCCCGGGAGTCAGTCACGGCGATAATGCCGGTTTGCGGCGGCAGTGTCTGCAGCCAGTCGGCGAGCCGGTTCTGCGCGTGCTGCCAGTTTTCCGGCGCGGTCTCCATGCCCTGATAGACCACGCCCTGGTAACGCTCACGCCCTACCAGCTGACGAAATGCCTGTTCCCGCTCCTGCGCCCAGCGCTTGCCACTGGAGGCCGGTAAACCATAAAAGGCAAAGCGGTTGATGCCCTTCTCTTTCAGATGCAGAAAAGCTTTCTCCACCAGCGCGGCGTTGTCAGTGGCGATGTAATGCACCGGAGGATAATCTTCCTGGCGATGATAAGAGCCACCCACGCCGACAATGGGGACAGAGACATTCGACAGCAGAGCTTCGATAGAGCGATCGTCGTAATCGGCGATCACCCCATCACCCAGCCACTCACGGATGTTGTCGATGCGGCAGCGAAAATCTTCTTCGATGAAGATATCCCAGTCTGTCTGCGACGCCTGTAAATACTCACCGACGCCCTCAACCACCTGACGGTCATACACTTTATTGGCGTTAAACAACAGCGTAATGCGATAACGTTTATCATGCATGATGGCGCGTTCCCTTAAATCCTTAGCGCATTGCATAACACGGCTGAAAGGGGCAAAAAAATTGTTTGCGCCACAATGTGATCGCCCGCGCGATTACACCCGACGCCGCGTTGCGGTATCCATCCACACCGCCAGCAGCAGAATCGCGCCTTTGACGATGTACTGCCAGAAAGTCGGCACATCCATCATGCTCATGCCGTTATCCAGCGAGGCCATGATAAAGGCCCCCATGACCGCGCCCGCAACCGACCCCACGCCGCCCGCCAGGCTGGTGCCGCCAATGACGCAGGCGGCAATCGCGTCGAGTTCCGCAATATTACCCGCCGATGGTGAGCCTGCACCCAGCCGCGAGCTGAGGATCAGCCCGGCAATCGCCACCATCACACCGTTGATGGCAAACACCGCCAGCTTGGTGCGCGCCACGTTAATGCCAGAGAGGCGGGCTGCATCTATGTTGCCGCCGATAGCGTAGATACGACGGCCGAATGCGGTGCGGGTTGCCATAAACATGCCCGCCAGCAGCAGCACAGCCAGCAACAACACCGGCGTAGGTACGCCACGATAATCATTGAGTAACCAGATGGCACCCAGCACTAAGATAGCCGTGATCGCCTGACGCCCCACGGTGCCGCTTGCTGCGCCCTGTGGCAGGCCGAGTTGCTGACGACGCAGCCGCAGCCGCCATTGCCAGAGTGTAAACAGCGCCAGACCTGCAACACCAAAGCCGAAACCGACACCGCCCGGCAGATAACTCTGTCCAATCTGCGACATGCCCGGTGTAATCGGCGCAACGGTGGTGCCATCGGTAATGCCGACCAGAATACCGCGGAACGCCAGCATCCCCGCCAGTGTCACAATAAACGACGGCACTTTGCGATACGCCACCCACCAGCCATTCCAGGTGCCGAGCAGCAGTCCCATCACCAGTGTGACCACGATGGTCAGCGGCAGCGGCCAGCCGAGCCAGACGTCAAAGATTGCCGCCGCGCCGCCCAGCAGACCCATCATAGAACCCACTGACAGGTCGATCTCCGCCGAGATAATCACGAACACCATGCCGACCGCCAGAATGCCGGTGATAGCGGTCTGTCGCAGCAGGTTGGAGACGTTACGCGCACTGAGCCACGAGCCGTCGGTAGTCCAGGTAAAGAACAGCGCAATCAGCACAATCGCGCCCAGCATCACCAGAACCTGCAGGTTGGGCAGCGTGAACCTGCCCGGTGACGGTTTGCCCGGCGTACCTGAGAGGCGGCTTTGGGTACTTTCACTTTTAAGCATAATGTTCACTCCGCAGGGCAGCTTCCATCACCTGCTCCTGAGTCAGATTATCGTTAATCAAATCGGCTTTGATCTGCCCTTCATGCATCACCAGAACCCGATCGCTCAGGCCCAGTACTTCCGGCAGCTCAGAGGAAATCACAATCACCGCGATACCCTGCTGAACCAGCGCATTGATCAGCAGGTAGATCTCCTGACGGGCACCCACATCAATGCCGCGTGTCGGTTCATCCAGGATCAGGATTTTTGGATTGAGCAGCAGGCACTTCGCCAGAATCGCTTTCTGCTGGTTGCCGCCGCTTAAACGGCCAATCGGCAGTTCCGATGAGGAGGTTTTTACGCGCAGCCGACTGATCGCGTCGTTGATCGCTTGCTGCTCCTGCGCTTCATCCAGCGTCGAGAGTCGGTGACTGAACTGATCCAGTGCCGCCAGGGTAATATTTTTGCCCACCGCCATCAGCGGCACGATGCCATCCTTTTTGCGATCTTCCGGCACCATCGCAATGCCGTGCGCAATCGCGGCACGGCAATCAGTGATGTTGACCTGTTTGTCGTTGATCCAGATATCACCCTGCCAGCGCCCGGGCCAGACACCAAACAGGCACTGCACCGTTTCAGTCCTGCCTGCGCCGACCAGCCCCGCAATGCCAAGGATTTCACCGCGTCTGAGTGTGAACGAGACGTTGTTGACGCGGCGGATGTGGCGGTTAACCGGATGCCAGGCGGTGAGATTGTCCACTTTGAGTATCACATCGCCAATCTGATGCGGCGCATGGGGATAGAGCGCGGTCAGCTCGCGTCCGACCATCATGGTGATGATGTCATCTTCGCTCAGGCCTGCCGCAGGACGGGTGGCAATATGCTGGCCGTCACGGATTACGCAGATGGTGTCGGAGATCGCCTTGACCTCGTTCAGCTTGTGCGAGATGTAGATGCAGGCGATACCGTGTTCACGCAGATTACGAATGATGCTCAGCAGCACATCCGTCTCCTGCTCCGTCAGAGAAGAGGTCGGCTCATCCAGAATCAGCAGCCGGACCTGTTTGTTAAGGGCGCGGGCAATCTCCACCAGCTGCTGCTGACCCAGGCCTAACTCGCCCACGCGGGTTGCAGGCGAGACGTTCAGCCCGACCCGCGCCAGCAGTTGCTGGCAGCGCAGGGTCATGGTTTCATCATCCACCATGCCGAAACGACTCAGTTCGGCGCCGAGGAAGATGTTCTCCATCACCGTCAGTTGCCGCACCAGCGCCAGCTCCTGATGGATAATCACAATGCCTTTACGTTCGGTATCGCGAATGGTCTGTGCCTGAATGTCGTCGCCAGAGAAGTGAATCTGTCCCTCAAAATCGCCGTGCGGATAGAGTCCGCACAGGATTTTCATCAGCGTCGATTTGCCCGATCCATTCTCACCGCACAACGACATCACTTCACCCGCCTCAAGTTGCAGGCTGACATCATTCAGCGCCTTAACAGCACCGAAACGTTTGGTGATGTTTTTCATTTCCAGCAGCATCGACTGTTCTCCCTCACGCTATGCGCGGTCAGAGTTCGCTCTGTTTGTGGAAACCGTCTTTCACCACGGTGCTTTCGATATTGTCTTTGTTAACCGGAATCGGCTTCAGCAGCCGTGACGGCACATCTTTCAGGCCATTGTTCAGCGTGCTGTTGCTGGCGGGTGTTTTGCCCTCACCCAGTTCGACGGCTATTTTCGCCGCTTCGGTGGCCAGCTCCGTGATCGGTTTGTAAACCGTCATGGTCTGCGTACCCGCTTTGATACGTTTAATCGCGGCCAGATCGGCATCCTGTCCGGAGATCGCCACTTTTCCGGCCAGCCCCTGCGCGCTAAGGGCCTGAATGGCACCGCCTGCGGTGGCATCATTTGAGGCAACGACCGCATCAATGTGGTTACTGTTGGCGGTCAGGGCATTTTCCATAATTTTCAGGGCGTTTTCCGGCAGCCAGGCATCGACCCACTGATCGCCGACAATTTTAATGCTGCCGTTATCAATATAAGGTTTTAACACTTTCATCTGTCCGGCACGGAACAGGCGGGCGTTATTATCCACTGGCGAACCGCCCATTAAAAAATAGTTGCCCTTAGGCACCTGTTTCAGAATGCTTTCGGCCTGCAACTCGCCCACTTTTTCATTATCGAAAGAGATATAAAAATCGATATCGGCATTATTTATCATTCGGTCATAGGCCAGCACTTTAATGCCTTCCCGTTTCGCTTCAGCGACAACGTTACTCAATACCTGACCGTTGTAGGGAATAATCACCAGCACATCGACACCGCGATTGATCATATTTTCAATCTGCGACATCTGTGTCTCTTCGTTGCCGTTGGCTGACTGAACAAACACCTTAGCACCCAGCGTTTCCGCCTGTTTAACGAAAATATTGCGGTCTTTCTGCCAGCGCTCAAGGCGCAAATCGTCAATCGCCATGCCGATCTTCACTTCTTTTGCCACGCTGGTCTGGCTGAACAGCGCCAGCGCCGCGCAGGCGGCGAGCAGTGCATGTTTCATCTTCATTGTGATCATCCTGTAGGTTGAGGCTATTGTCGTTTCAGGCCTATAAACCAGGCGGATGAATTGTTGCCCTTCTTCTCCGGTTACAGCAATTACTGATTTTTATCCGGCTATTACGTTTTTTGGTTTATTTCATTTTTTATGAGCGCGATCGAGGTTTCATCTTTTTAAGACAAGAGAGTGAACAGGTTAAATCATCCCGTTAATAACATTATTTTGCGAGACAGCGCACAAATAATAATTATCTGATGCCCGTTATGAAATATCGTAATTGAGCTGAAGCCACAGCCCCTATTGAATATTGCTTCAACGCAGACCATTCGGGTACTGATGCTAAGGAGCACACCATGCACGCTTATTTCGATCAGATCGATCGGGTTCGTTATGAAGGCACCCAGTCGACGCATCCTCTTGCTTTCCGCCACTACAATCCCGATGAGGTCATCCTCGGCAAGACCATGGCGGAGCATCTGCGCTTTGCTGCCTGTTACTGGCACACCTTCTGCTGGAATGGTGCAGATATGTTTGGCGTGGGGGCTTTTGATCGCCCATGGCAGAAAAGCGGGGATGCGCTACAGCAGGCAAAACTAAAGGCGGATGTGGCCTTTGAGTTTTTCCATAAACTGAATGTGCCGTGGTACTGCTTCCATGACGTTGATGTCTCACCTGAAGGTGATTCGCTGCACAGCTACAAAGAAAACTTTGCCGCTATGACCGATAAACTGCTGGAGAAACAGCAGGAGACTGGCGTGAAACTGTTGTGGGGCACGGCCAACTGCTTTACCCATCCGCGATACGGGGCTGGCGCTGCCACTAATCCCGATCCGGAAGTCTTTGCCTGGGCCGCGACGCAGGTCTGCAGTGCTATGCAGGCGACCAAAACCCTGGGCGGCGAAAACTATGTGTTGTGGGGCGGACGGGAAGGCTATGAAACGCTGCTGAATACCGATCTGCGCCAGGAGCGCGAGCAGATTGGCCGCTTTATGCAAATGGTGGTCGAACACAAACATAAAATTGGCTTCCAGGGCACGCTGCTGATTGAACCGAAACCGCAGGAGCCGACTAAGCATCAGTATGATTATGATGTCGCGACGGTGTATGGCTTCCTGAAACAGTTCGGCCTGGAGAAAGAGATCAAGGTTAACGTGGAGGCCAACCACGCCACGCTGGCGGGCCACTCTTTCCATCATGAAATCGCTACCGCTATTGCGCTGGGTATTTTTGGTTCAGTCGATGCCAACCGCGGCGATCCGCAGTGCGGCTGGGATACCGATCAGTTCCCGGTCAGCGTGGAAGAGAATGCACTGGTGATGTATGAGATCCTTAAAGCGGGCGGCTTTACCACTGGCGGCTTAAACTTTGATGCCAAAGTGCGTCGTCAGAGCACCGATAAATATGATCTCTTCTACGGTCATATTGGCGCGATGGATACCATGGCGCTGGCGCTGAAAGTGGCGGCTCGCATGATCAGCGATGGTGAACTTGATAAGCGTGTGGCACAGCGCTACAGCGGCTGGAATGGTGAGTTCGGTCAGCAAATTTTGAAAGGTGAGTTTTCACTGGAGGCACTGGCGGCGCATGCTCAGCAGCAGCAACTCAATCCGCAGCATCAGAGCGGACGTCAGGAGCAGCTGGAAAATCTGGTGAATCACTACCTGTTTGATTTCTAACCCTTCAGGAGCAGAGCATGTTTATCGGGATCGATTTAGGCACCTCTGGCGTCAAAGTGGTGCTGATGGATGCACAGGGCAACGTGGTGGCGACAGAAACGTCGCCCCTGCAGGTTTCGCGTCCACAGCCCTTGTGGAGTGAACAGGATCCCGAAAGCTGGTGGCAGGCGCTGGAGCTGGCTATGCAGGCGCTGAGCGCGAAGCAGGACCTGCGTGCAGTGCAGGCCATCGGGCTGAGCGGACAGATGCATGGTGCCACGCTGCTCGACAGTGCTAACCAGGTATTACGTCCGGCCATGCTCTGGAATGACGGACGCAGCGAGGCGCAGTGTCGTGAGCTGGAACGGAAGGTGCCGGATTCACGGGCTATCACCGGCAACCTGATGATGCCCGGCTTCACAGCTCCCAAGCTGCTGTGGGTGCAGCAGCATGAACCGGCCATCTTCAGTCAGATTGCTCACGTGCTGTTGCCCAAAGACTATTTGCGCTGGCGATTGAGTGGCGACTTCGCCACTGATATGTCCGATGCCGCAGGGACAATGTGGCTGGATGTGGCGCAACGTGACTGGAGCGATGTGATGCTGCACGCCTGCGATCTCCGCCGGGAGCAGATGCCGACGCTCTATGAAGGCAATGCCCTGACGGGCACACTGCATACTGAACTGGCGACACGGTGGAAGATGAACGCGGTGCCGCTGGCTGCGGGCGGTGGCGACAATGCTGCAGGTGCGATAGGTGTCGGCATGACCGAACCCGGTCAGGGAATGCTGTCGCTGGGGACATCGGGCGTCTACTTTGTGGTAAGCGACGGCTATCTCAGCAATCCGGCGCGCGCGGTACACAGCTTCTGCCATGCGTTACCGCAGCGCTGGCATCTGATGTCGGTGATGCTCAGCGCAGCCTCCTGTCTGGACTGGGCAGCAACGCTGACCGGATGCAAAGATGTTCCTGAGCTGCTGGCTGAAGCGGAGCGCGCACGCGATGACGTACCCGGGTTATGGTTTTTGCCCTATCTTTCCGGTGAGCGTACGCCGCATAACAACCCGAATGCACTGGGCGCCTTCTTTGGCTTTACCCACCAGCATGGCCGGCCTGAGCTGGCACGATCGGTGCTGGAAGGGGTGGGATTTGCTCTGGCGCAGGGCATGGATGTGCTGCATGAGTGTGGCGTGCAGCCAAAGAGTATTATGTTGATCGGCGGCGGCGCACGCAGCACCCTGTGGCGTCAGATGCTGGCGGATATCAGTGGCCAGACGCTGGACTATTGCCACGGAGGTGAAGTGGGTCCGGCTCTGGGCGCCGCAAGGCTGGCGCAGCAGGCGCTGAATCCGGAAGTCACCGTCCCGACGCCGACTCTGGTGCAGCGGCATCAACCGGATCCGGACAAAAGGGTACATTACCAGTCACGTCGGGAGACCTTTTCAATTCTGTATCAGCAACTTCTGCCGCTCATGAAGTAATCCGTCCAGGATGCCCGGTTTAGCAACCGTTTGGCCTGGCATCCTTCCTTATTGCTACTGCCTCTTACTGTTCAGCCGCTGCCGTATTAACGCGTCTCCTGGCGCAGTATCAATTAATGGCCCCCGTCGATAATAAGGTTTAATGCTGGCGTATGCCGATAAGCCAGGCTGGCGATGTTGTCTGCCGGTGTGCGAAGCAGGCGGATACTGTTTACCACCTGGCCCCACTATTCTTTGCACTGACGCTTAATCAGTCAACACCAGAAAAGTGTATCTCAGCTAACTGCCAGCTTATTTCGCTGCTACACTAAAATGCTTCTGTTTTACGTAACGTGAAATTCAGCGTTGATTCAGATTGCGCGGGTTAAACCGGTTAAATACCTTCACGCAAATTAAAACGATTTTTTGGGCGCGCGCATTTAGTTCCAGGCGAGTTATGCAATCTTTATCTGCCCGACAATAGAAACTATAATAATAAGAATCAATATCATTATCTTTCACCTGATATATTCAGGTCCAGTAATGCTTAAGGAATTAGCATGTTAAAAGCAATGAAATACTACATCAGCAATCATTATGAGAGCGGAACGTTGTTACATCGGGAAGGGTGTAATTTAATTCCGAAGTCTCTCGACGATCGGACATTTATTGGCACCCTTTATACAGCGCTGCAGGCAATGACCGTAGCTTTACAGCATCACCACGAAGTTGGCCGATGTCTGGTATGCCTGAAACAACCCAATAATGGTCAGGCTGACGCAATAGAAGAAGGAAGTATCAAATCTTTTACGAAGCCAGCTACCACCCTGGTTCGAAGGCCTGCGATAGCAGGCCATACGTGCCAGCTAGCTGAAAGATCTGGCATCACACATGCTACGGTGATGCTGAATAAAAACCCTGAGCCCCAGCAGATATTGGGTCCTCAACGGGTGGTGAAGATAAAGAATGACCTGCAGGTTGTTGCGGTGCAACATTCCCCCTTTCACTGGCAAAGTGAGTAGCCCCTGACAACAGAATAAAGTACCTGAAGTAAGTCGCTGACTTATGCCGCAAGCGGATTACTCCGCCTGCGGCTTTTTTTTGGTATTACGCTGTGCGGTAACGGCGCATTACATCCACATCCTGCAAGACGATATTACCCACGCTCATTTGAGGATAAAAAAAGACCTGGATAAAATTGTTTAATGATTTACTGCCACAGGCAATAATAACGCTCATCAATTATACTCTTAATGTAATATTTACAGGCTCAGCCAAAGTTATATTGATCAAATATTTTGATCATATTGTCGATTTAAAATCACAATTATTGAATCAAACCTCAGTGCGTATAAAATAAGAACTCTTTTAACTCATGTTCTTATGGCTTTTTTTATATGTCTTTATTCTTACTCATCGTAATGATTTATGAAACGGACTAATGTTTGCGAAACAACAAATCAGTAACTTAGCAAAACTATCCTTCTTAGATTCTGAAGCAAAAAAAGATTTATCTGTACAAGGTATTTATTTAGCCCAAATAAAAATATTTTTTAACTTTAAAATTAAATGCTAAATTTATTTAACGCAGACGAGCTAATGTGAAAACCGCAATCATATTAATTTCACATGGATTCAGACGCTGCTTTTACAGGTTATGGCTAACCTTAAAAAGCGCATTTTTAAATTTTCGTTTGTTACACACAGCAAAAGGATATGGCATGTATAAGGCCATGAAATTCTACGTCAGCGATCATTCAACCGGAGGATTGCTGCTGCATCGGATGGATTGTCCGCAGCTGCCTTCAGAGACAAGGCGGGCGTTTATAGGAAGCTGCTATACCCTCAATCAGGCACTTAGCGTAGCCAGGATAAGCTATACGGGTGTGATGGCATGTCCATTCTGTGTCAGTAAGCCTGATATAAAATCAGTTAAGTCAGAAGCAAATTTGGTGTTAAAAAAAGCGACAAGACCCAGAAAGAAATTAATCTGATCAAAAATTGATCTCATCGGAATCTGACAATTTTATTGCCAGTGAGATTAATTGAGTGTGTAAACTCTCTGAATAAATCCCTCTGTATCCGCTTGATATATGTTATCAACCGCACTCTATCCTGAAATAGAGTGCGGATTTTTTTCTCATCTTGCTGATCATCTACTGAGATGACGATTGTGAATCCTGTTGCTGAACCCGAATAGCTGAGATGACAGTCACAGCTCCTGCTTCAGGTGAGCATCAGCCAATGGCCCCCAGCGTATCTTCCTGACTCTGTTTCTTCGGCAGCAGGAACAGCGTTGCCACAATATCCAGCAGATAAATCAGCGCCAGCAGGGTAATCGCCGCTGTGAACGAGAACTGGCTCGCCAGCAGGCCAATCACGACCGGACCAAAACCGCCTACGCCACGCCCAAGGTTGAACAGGACGTTCTGCGCGGTGGCACGCACCTGTGGCGGGAAGGTATCGGAAATCAGCGCCCCATAGCCGCCAATCATACCGTTAACAAACATTCCCATGATGGCACCGGTAAAGAGCATGATGTTCGGGTCACGCAGCTGCGCATAGACCACCACCATCACGACAGCGCCAAACTGATAGAGCAGGAAAATTTTCCAGCGTGCAAAGCGATCGGCCAGCACGCCAAACAGCCAGATGCCAAAGGTCATGCCGACGACGGTCACGGCGGTCCAGAGGCCCGATTTTGTCAGGCTGAAACCAAAGCTGGAGGAGAGGTAGCTCGGCATCCAGATCATCAGCCCGTAGTAGCCAAAATTCTGGACGGAGCAGAGGATAAAAATGCCGAGACTGGCTTTAGCGGTAGCGCGATCGCGGACCAGCAGCTTCAGGCGTGCCGGAAACGAGAGTGATGGCACATGTTTAACCTGTCGCTGATACGCCTCAGGTTCTCCCATCCCGCGACGAATGGCGAACGAGACCAGCGCAGGCAACAAACCGACCAGGAACATGCCACGCCAGCCGATGATATTCAGTAGCGGTGGCGTGATAAAGGCCGCCATCAGCACGCCCAGCTGCCAGCCGATACCGACCCAGGCTGAGGCACGATTACGCTTCTCCGCAGGCCAGGCTTCGGCAATCAGCGCCATACCGATCCCAAACTCGCCGCCCAGCCCCACACCTGCCAGCGTTCGCCAGGCGAGCAGATCCCAGTAGCCCTGCGCCACCGCGCACAGGCCGGTAAAGATAGAGAAGACCAGAATCGTGACGGTCAGCATACGAATACGCCCATAACGGTCGCTGAGATGACCAAAGACGATGCCACCGATGACCGCGCCGATCAGCGTCCAGGTCACCAGCGATCCTGCCTGTGATGGATTGAGCGCCAGCGAAACACTGATAGCCGGCAGCATAAACCCGAGTATCAGCAGGTCAAATCCATCCATGGCATAACCGCTGACCGCAGCCAGCATCGCTTTGCCCGGCGTTACGCCCGGTTTAGATTGGGGAGAAGGAGATATCATTGCGCACCTCAGAGAGTAAAGTGCCGCAATTATAAAGAGAGTTCAGGAGGTGACCAATCAGAAAGGCTTATCCCTGCGCCTGTCTGGCACAGGGATAAGGTGTATCAGGAAGGTTTGTTGCTGCCATCGTCACCCGACAGTAATTCATCGAGCCGATCCCCGCCCACATGACGAAAATCCTGACCTTTGACGAAATAGAAGATGATTTCGCAGATGTTCTGGCAACGATCACCGATGCGCTCAATGGCGCGGGCGCAGAACAGTGCCGTCAGCACGCTGGGAATCGTGCGCGGATCTTCCATCATGTAGGTCATCAGCTGACGAACAATGCCTTCATACTCTTTATCCACCTTCTTATCTTCACGGTAGATGGTAATCGCTTCATTGAGATCCATACGTGCAAAGGCGTCGAGCACATCATGCAGCATCTGCACGGTGTGACGTCCCAGCGACTCAAGGCTCACCAGCAGCGGAAGATGCTGTTGACCAAATTTCTCCAGCGCCGTGCGGCTGATCTTCTCCGCCACATCGCCAATGCGCTCCAGCTCGGAGATCGTTTTGATGATCGCCATCACCAGACGCAAATCGATCGCGGTTGGCTGACGTTTGGCGATGATGCGCACGCAGGCTTCATCAATCTCCACTTCCATCATGTTGACCTTCTGGTCGCCGTCGATCACCCGCTGCGCCAGTTCGCCATCCAGATTATGCATCGCGGTAATAGCATCAGTCAGCTGCTGCTCGACCATGCCGCCCATGATCATCACCTGGGTACGGATATGCTCCAGTTCGGCATTGAACTGACCGGAGATGTGCTTATTCAGATTCAGATTATCCATGTCGTTCTCCTGTCAGATCAGCCGTAGCGGCCAGTAATGTAGTCTTCGGTTTGCTTCTGCGCGGGCTTGGTGAACAGCGTGTCGGTGTCGCTGAACTCAATCAGTTCGCCCAGGTACATGAAAGCGGTATGGTCAGAGCAGCGTGCTGCCTGCTGCATGTTGTGCGTCACGATCACCACAGTGTAATCCTGCTTCAGCTCGGTGATCAGCTCCTCGATACGGCCGGTGGAGATGGGGTCCAGCGCGGAGCAGGGTTCATCCAGTAGCAGGACTTCCGGACGAATCGCGATGCCGCGGGCAATACACAGACGCTGCTGCTGGCCGCCGGAAAGACTGTAACCGCTCTGATGCAGCTTGTCTTTGGTTTCATTCCACAGCGCCGCTTTGGTCAGCGCCCACTGTACGCGCTCATCCATATCGGCACGTGACAGCTTTTCAAACAGACGCACGCCGAAAGCGATGTTGTCATAGATCGACATCGGGAACGGTGTCGGCTTCTGAAACACCATGCCGACGCGGGCGCGCAGCAGCGCGATATCCTGCTGTGTCGCCAGAATATTTTCGCCATCCAGCAGAATGTCCCCTTCGGCCCGCTGCTCCGGATAGAGTGAGTACATCTTATTGAAGGTACGCAGCAGGGTAGACTTACCACAGCCCGAGGGCCCGATAAACGCGGTCACCTCATTCTTAGCGATATCCAGATTGATGTTCTTCAGCGCATGAAACTTGCCGTAATAGAAGTTCAGATTACGGACCTGAATTTTATCGGCTGATGCTGTCGCGATACTCATAATTCATCTCTCTTATACGGCGCCGCTCAGGGCCGCGCCGGAAGTTAACCGTGTTTACCTTTGGCGAAAATGACCCGCGCGACAATGTTCAGCAACAGCACGCAAAGGGTAATGATCAGCACACCCGCCCAGGCCAGGCTCTGCCATTCGGCAAACGGGCTCATGGCGAATTTAAAGATGGTGACCGGCAGGTTCGCCAGCGGCTGCATCATGTCGGTGCTCCAGAACTGGTTCGACAGTGCCGTAAACAGCAGCGGGGCTGTTTCACCTGCGATGCGGGCAATCGCCAGCAGCACGCCAGTAATGATGCCGGAGACCGAGGCTTTCAGGGTGATGGCCGAGATCATCTTCCACTTGGGCGTGCCGAGCGCATAAGCGGCTTCACGCATGCTGTCTGGCACCAGACGCAGCATGTTTTCAGTGGTACGAATCACAATGGGCACCTGCAGCAGAGCCAGTGCAATCACCCCGGCCCAGCCGGAGAAGTGCTGCATCTTCGCCACCACCAGGGTGTAGACGAACAGGCCGACCACAATGGAGGGTGCTGAAAGCAGAATGTCGTTAATAAAGCGAATCACTTCTGACAGCGCCGATTTGCGACCATATTCAGCCAGGTAAATACCCGCCATGATGCCCAGCGGCGTACCAAAAAATGTAGACCAGAAAATCAGCAATCCACTGCCCGCCAGGGCGTTCGCCAGACCGCCGCCCGCGGTATTCGGCGGTGGCGTTGATTCAGTGAAAAGGGACCAGGAAAGCCCATCTACGCCGCGCGTGACGGTGGTAAACAGGATCCACACCAGCCAGAACAGACCAAATGCCATGGTCAGCAGCGACAGCGTCAGCGCAATTTTATTTTTAGTACTGCGCCAGGACTGCATTTTACGGCGCGATGCGTCCAGTTCGGCACGCGCCTGAATTTCAATCGTGGTCATGAGCGCGCTCCTTCACTTTTCTGCAGTCGCATAATCATCAGCTTTGAAATCGCCAGCACGATAAAGGTAATCACAAACAGGATCAGTCCCAGCTCCATCAGCGCGGCAACATGCACGCCCGACTCCGCTTCTGCAAACTCGTTAGCCAGTGCTGAGGTAATGCTGTTACCCGGCATAAACAGCGACGGGCTGTCGAGCTGGTAGGTGTTGCCGATAATAAAGGTGACCGCCATGGTCTCGCCCAGCGCACGACCCAGTCCCAGCATCACACCACCAATCACGCCATTTTTGGTAAAGGGCAGTACGACGCGCCAGATCACTTCCCAGGTGGTGCAGCCGATACCGTAAGCAGACTCTTTCATCATCACCGGGGTCTGTTCAAACACGTCGCGCATGACCGAAGCGATGTAAGGGATGATCATGATTGCCAGAATCACCCCTGCCGCAAGAATACCGATACCAAAAGCGGGGCCGGAGAAGAGTTCGCCGACAATCGGAATGCCCGACATCACGTCATTAACCGGCGTCTGAAAATATTCGGCGAACAGCGGCGCGAAAACAAACAGGCCCCACATGCCGTAAACGATACTCGGGATAGCCGCCAGCAGCTCAATAGCCGTGCCCAGCGGGCGACGCAGCCAGGCGGGTGAGAGTTCAGTCAGGAACAGCGCGATACCGAAACTCACCGGCACGGCAATAATCAGGGCAATGATGGAGGTTACAAGGGTGCCGTAGATCGGTACCAGTGCACCAAATTGTTCGTTGGGCGCATCCCAGGTTTTGGTCCACAAAAAGGCGAAACCAAACTTCTGGATGCTGGGCCACGAGGAGATGATCAGGGAAACAATAATGCCGCCCATCAGTAACAGTACAATCAGCGCAGCCAGTCTGACCAGCGCGCCAAAAATCTTATCACCTTGTTTACCCGGGGCTTTGAATGCCGGCTTCGTTGCAGCCATAGAAGTCTCAGTCTTCAGAAGTTATCAGGGCGGCATGAGCCGCCCGTTGGGTCTGACCGGACCGCTGCCCGGTCAGGGTCGGTCAATTACTGATAAAGCGCTTTACCAGAACTGTCTTTGATGTTGGCTTTCCAGGCGGCGCGAATCTGCTCGGTCACGCTCTCTGGCAGCGCAGCATAATCCAGCGCAGTGGCGGTTTTGCTGCCTTTCTTGTAAGCCCAGTCGAAGAACTTCAGTACTTCAGCGCCTTTGGCCGCATTCGCCTGGTCTTTATAGATCAGAATGAAGGTGGTTGAGGAGATTGGCCAGGCATCAGCGCCCTTCTGGAAGGTCAGATCCTGTGCGAACGATTTGCTCCAGTCTGCGCCTTTCGCGGCATTGCTGAAGCTGGTTTCGCTTGGTGCCACCGCTTTACCATCAGCATCCATCAGTTTGGTGTAGGTCAGGTTGTTCTGTTTAGCGTAGGCATATTCAACATAACCGATTGAACCCGGCAGACGCTGAACAAACGCGGCGACGCCGTCGTTGCCTTTACCGCCCAGACCCACTGGCCAGTTAACGGTGTTGCCTTTACCAATTTTGCTGTTCCAGTCCTGGTTCACTTTCGCCAGATAGCTGGTGAAGACGAATGAGGTGCCTGAACCATCAGCGCGACGCACCACGTTGATGTTGGTTTCCGGCAGTTTCACGCCCGGGTTAAGTTTGGCGATCGCCGGGTCGTTCCACTTTTTGATGGTGCCGAGATAGATATCGCCAACGGTCTTGCCATCCAGCGTCAGCTGGCCTGACTTGATACCGGGCAGGTTAACTGCCAGTACCACACCACCGATCACGGTAGGGAACTGGAACAGGCCATTTTTCTGCAGATCTTCATCTTTCATTGGCGCATCGGACGCACCGAAATCAACGGTTTTGGCGATGATCTGTTTAACGCCGCCAGATGAACCGATGCCCTGGTAGTTAATTTTGCTACCGGTGGCTTGCTGATATTCTGCTGCCCACTTGGCATAAACCGGCGCCGGGAACGTCCCGCCTGCGCCAGTGAGATCGGTGGCCGCAAAAGCAGATACCGCGCTTACGGCGAAGGTGGTGGCGAGGATTCGGGCTACGGTGCTACGCATCAGTGTCATGTTCCCTCCAGGGGAGAAAAGTCAGGCTTGGGGCCGTTTTAGTAAGAGTCTGTGATTGCTGCAGGAGGGAAAATAGGACAGTTTGATGACAGTGAAATGTACGAAATATGACAGTTATATGACAGAGAGCCGGAATGAAGTGGGCCCGCGACGGGGCCCACCAGGTTATTCCACGGTAACCGATTTTGCCAGGTTACGTGGCTGATCGACGTCGGTCCCTTTGATCAGGGCAACGTGATAGGAGAGTAACTGCAACGGCACGGTGTAGAAGATGGGGGCAATCACCTCTTCAACGTGCGGTAACGGAATAATCTTCATGCCGTCACTGTCGCTGAAGCCCGCATCCTGATCCGCAAACACATAGAGCAGGCCGCCGCGAGCGCGTACCTCTTCGATGTTGGATTTGAGCTTCTCCAGCAGTTCATTGTTAGGTGCCACCACGATCACCGGCATGTCCGCATCAATCAGCGCCAGCGGGCCATGCTTCAGCTCGCCTGCCGCGTAGGCTTCCGCATGAATGTAGGAGATCTCCTTGAGCTTCAGCGCCCCTTCCATGGCAATCGGGTATTGATCGCCACGTCCCAGGAACAGCGCGTGATGCTTGTCAGAGAAGCCTTCAGCCAGATTCTCAATCAGCTTATCCTGCGCCAGCATCTGCTCAATCCGGTTCGGCAACGCCTGCAGGGCATGAACGATCTCATGTTCAGTCTCAGCAGACATCCCTTTCAGACGGCCCAGTTTCGCCACCAGCATCAGCAGCACCGCTAACTGGGTAGTGAATGCTTTGGTGGAGGCGACGCCAATTTCGGTGCCCGCTTTGGTCATCAATGCCAGGTCAGATTCCCGCACCAGTGACGAACCGGCCACGTTACAGACCGCCAGCGAGCCCAGATAGCCCAGCTCTTTAGAGAGACGCAGCGCCGCCAGGGTATCTGCCGTTTCACCCGACTGCGACAGGGTGATCAGCAGGCTGTTTTTGCGCACTGCTGACTTGCGATAGCGGAACTCAGAGGCGATCTCCACATCACAGGGCAGGTTAGCCAGCGACTCAAACCAGTAGCGTGACACCATGCCAGAGTTGTAGGAGGTGCCACAGGCGATAATCTGGATATGCTCTACCTGGCTCAGCAGCGCTTCTGCGCCCGCGCCCAGCTCGCTGAGATCAACCTGACCCTGACTGAACCGACCGCTCAGCGTGCTTTTCAGCGCCATCGGCTGTTCGTAGATCTCTTTCTGCATGTAGTGACGGTAAATACCTTTGTCACCGGCATCATATTGCAGATTAGATTCGATCTCGGCACGCGTCACGGTGTTGCCTTCGCGGTCAATAATCGTGACATCACGACGACTGATCTCGGCGATATCACCCTCTTCCAGATAGATAAAGCGGCGGGTCACTGGCAGCAGGGCCAGCTGATCTGAAGCGATAAAGTTTTCACCCATCCCACGGCCAATCACCAGCGGGCTGCCGGAGCGGGCCGCCACCAGCAGTGAGGGATCGCGGCTATCCATGATCACCATGCCATAGGCACCGCGCAGCTGTGGAATCACACGCAACACCACTTCGCGCAGTGAACCGCCCTGCTTCTGCTCCCAGTGAACCAGATGCGCCACCACTTCGGTGTCGGTTTCAGAGGCAAAGACGTAGCCGCGCGCGATCAGCTCAGCGCGCAGCGGCTCATGGTTTTCAATGATGCCGTTGTGCACAATGATAATGTGCTCTGAGATGTGCGGATGCGCATTCGCTTCCGACGGCTCGCCATGGGTTGCCCAGCGCGTGTGCGCGATGCCGGTGCCACCAATCAGCGGTTGCTGTTCAGCGGCTTCTGCCAGCTTCTGCACTTTCCCTAACCGCCGCAGGCGCGTGACGTGCCCCTGACGATCGACCACGGCCAGACCGGCCGAATCATATCCGCGATATTCAAGACGACGCAGACCTTCCAGCAGAATTTCTGCGATATCGCGTTGTGCTACTGCACCAACAATTCCACACATAATGATGTTTTCCTGACTACATGGCTTTTCGCCACTTCTGTTGTCATGCGACCTGATATCCGGCTTTGCCGGTTCCCCGAGCCTTGTAGAGAGTGGGGATTATAGTTTTGGCACTGCACTGCATCGGCCCGCATACAGCGGGCCGTTAAAAATTTATTTTTTCTTCACCGGACGCTGCCAGTCCGCTTTGTGATTCTGCTCTTTGCGGTTGTAAACCAGACCAGCCTGAGGCACATCCCTCATAACGGTAGTACCTGCCGCGATGGTGGTGCCTGGCGCGACGTTGACCGGTGCCACCAGCTGCGTATCCGAGCCGACAAACACGTCATCGCCAATCACAGTTTTGAATTTATTCGCGCCATCGTAGTTGCAGGTGATCGTGCCTGCACCGATATTCACGTTGTCGCCAATCTCTGCATCACCCAGGTAGGAGAGGTGACCCGCTTTCGAACCCTTACCCAGACGCGCTTTCTTCATTTCGACGAAGTTACCCACGTGGGCGGCCTGCGCCAGCTCGCTGCCAGGACGCAGACGGGCAAAAGGCCCAACTGTACAGGCGGTGGCGAGATTAGCGTCCTCGATCACCGTATAGGGACTGATTTCACAGTCATCGCCAATCACGCTGTTTTTGATAATGCAGCCCGCGCCAATTTTGACGCGCGAGCCCAGCGTGACCTGGCCTTCAATAATGACGTTGGTGTCGATTTCAACATCCCGTCCATGGGTCAGCGTTCCACGCAGATCAAAACGGGCCGGGTCGCGCAGCATTACGCCGGCCAGTAGCAGTTTTTCCGCCTGTTCAGCCTGGTAAGTGCGTTCTAATGTCGCCAGCTGCAGCCGGTTATTGACACCATCCGTTTCACTGATGCGTGCCGGATGGACCGCGTTGATCACCCGGCCTTCCTGATGCGCCAGCGCGATAATATCGGTGATGTAATACTCACCCTGCGCATTGTTGTTGGTCAGCTGCGCCAGCCAGCGTTTTAAGTCGCCACCGTTGGCGATCAGAATGCCGGTGTTGATCTCTTTAATAGTGAGCTGCGCCGGGCTGGCATCTTTCTGTTCGATAATGCCAGTGATTGTGTCGTTTTCACGCACAATGCGGCCATAGCCGGTAGGGTCATCCAGTACCACGGTGAGTAAGCCGATGCCGCCCTGCGGTTTTGCTTCGCGAAGTCGCTGCAATGTCGCCTGCGTGATCAGCGGCACGTCGCCATAGAGCATCATGATATCTTCATCATCTGCAAAAGCAGGGGCAGCCTGCTGCATAGCATGGCCGGTGCCGAGCTGCTCGGCCTGCAGCACCCAGTTAAGCGTGCTGTCAGTGAGGGTCGCTTTCAGGCGATCGCCGCCATGACCATAAACCAGATGCACATGCTGTGCGCCCAGCCCTTTGGCGGCATCAATGACGTGCTGAACCATCGGTTTGCCTGCCAGCGTATGCAGAACTTTAGGCAGATCGGAATACATACGGGTGCCCTTGCCAGCTGCAAGGATCACCACACTCATCGCACTGTTAGACATAACTATCCTGAGTGAATTTTTACGGGTGAAAGTAAAACGGTTTGAGGTTGAGATTACTACATTTTTCTCAGGCCGAAATTAGGCGGACAGGCAGATCGGGCACCGCAGGCAAAAAAAATGCCAGCCCGAGGGCTGGCATTTCGTGACGCATAAAGCTGGATTACATCGCTTTTTTGGTCAGTTCGATCACGCGCAGTTTAGCAATGGCTTTCGCCAGCTCGGCAGAGGCCTGAGCATAGTCCACGTCACCATGGCTGCTGTTCATGTGCTCTTCTGCTTTGCGTTTTGCTTCCAGCGCGCGCGCTTCGTCCAGATCGGTACCGCGAATCGCGGTATCGGCCAGAACGGTGCTGCTGCCTGGTTGCACTTCCAGCACGCCGCCAGAGAGGTAGATATACTCCTCTTCGCCGTGCTGTTTCACGATACGGATCATTCCAGGCTTAATGGCAGTCAGCAGCGGCGCATGGCCAGGGAAAATCCCCAGTTCACCTTCGCTACCTGACACCTGAATCTTCTGTACCAGACCAGAGAACAACTGCTCCTCTGCGCTGACCACATCCAGGTGATAAGTCATAGCCATAATCTTCCTCCCGGGAAACCGTTATTACAGTTTCTTCGCTTTTTCCACGGCTTCTTCGATGGCGCCAACCATGTAGAAGGCCTGCTCTGGCAGGTGGTCAAACTCACCTTCCATGATGCCTTTAAAGCCACGGATAGTGTCTTTCAGCGTAACGTATTTACCCGGTGAACCGGTGAATACTTCCGCAACGAAGAACGGCTGAGACAGGAAGCGCTGAATCTTACGCGCACGTGCCACCAGCAGTTTGTCTTCTTCAGACAGCTCATCCATACCGAGGATGGCGATGATGTCTTTCAGTTCCTGATAACGCTGCAGCAGTGACTGAACGCCACGCGCAACATCATAGTGTTCCTGACCAACAACCAGCGGATCCAGCTGACGGCTGGTAGAGTCCAGTGGGTCAACGGCCGGGTAGATACCCAGAGATGCGATCTGACGGCTCAGCGTTACCGTTGAGTCTAAGTGCGCAAAGGTGGTTGCTGGTGACGGGTCAGTCAGGTCATCCGCAGGGACGTAAACGGCCTGTACGGAAGTGATTGAACCGGTCTTGGTGGAGGTAATACGCTCCTGCAACACACCCATCTCTTCTGCCAGCGTTGGCTGGTAACCTACCGCAGATGGCATACGACCCAGCAGTGCAGAGACTTCTGTACCGGCCAGGGTATAACGGTAGATGTTATCGATGAACAGCAGAACGTCGCGGCCTTCATCACGGAATTTTTCCGCCATGGTCAGACCGGTCAGGGCTACGCGCAGACGGTTACCCGGCGGCTCGTTCATCTGGCCATAGACCAGAGCAACTTTGTCGATAACGTTTGAGTCAGTCATTTCGTGGTAGAAGTCGTTACCCTCACGAGTACGCTCACCCACACCAGCAAACACTGAGTAACCTGAGTGTTCAGCTGCGATGTTACGGATCAGTTCCATCATGTTGACGGTTTTACCTACACCCGCACCACCGAACAGACCCACTTTACCGCCTTTGGCAAACGGACACATCAGGTCGATAACCTTGATGCCGGTTTCCAGCAGTTCCTGCGAGTTAGACTGATCTTCATAAGAAGGCGCTGCGCGGTGAATAGAGGCAATCTCTACTGCGCTGCCATCTTCTTCTTTCAGCTCGCCTTTCATATCGATTGGCTCGCCGAGAACGTTCATGATACGGCCCAGAGTCGCTTTACCGACCGGTACCTGAATCGGTTTCTGCAGGTCGTTGACGTTCAGACCACGCTTCAGGCCGTCAGACGTACCCATTGCGATGGTACGTACTACGCCGCCGCCCAGCTGCTGCTGTACTTCCAGCACCAGACGCGCATCACCATTCATAACCTCGAGCGCGCTGTACACTTGCGGTACCGCGTCCTGAGGGAATTCGACGTCAACAACGGCGCCGATAATCTGGACAATCTTTCCAGTTGCCATCTTGAATCCTCTACCTAATTCCAAACCTGGTTAAACCGCGGAGGCCCCCGAGACGATCTCGGTAAGTTCCTGGGTGATGCTGGCCTGACGAGCTTTGTTGTAAACCAACTGCAGCTCTTTGATCAGATTTCCGCCGTTATCGGTTGCGGCTTTCATCGCTACCATACGTGCGGCCTGCTCACTGGCCAGATTTTCCACCACACCCTGATAAACCTGCGATTCGACATAACGACGCAGCAGGGTATCCAGCAGCGCTTTCGGATCGGGTTCGTACAGGTAATCCCAGGTCTTCGCCTTCATCTCTTCTTCACCTTCCGCTGGCGCTAACGGCAGCAGTTGGGTGATGGTCGGAGTCTGAGACATGGTGTTATTGAACTTGTTACTGACGATCATCAGTTTGTCGATGCGGCCTTCATCATACGCCTGCAACATCACTTTTACCGGGCCAATCAGATCAGACAGGGCAGGTTTATCGCCCATGCCGCTGACTTGCGCCACGATGTTGCCACCTACTGCACTGAAGAATGACGCCCCTTTTGAACCGATAATCGACAGATCGCTCTGCACGCCTTTATCGGACCAGGACTTCATATCCGCCAGTAATTTTTTGAACAGGTTAATGTTCAAACCACCACAAAGCCCGCGGTCTGTAGAAACGACCAGGTAGCCGACGCGCTTCACGTCGCGCTGTTCCAGGTAAGGGTGCTTGTATTCCAGATTACCCAACGCAAGGTGACCAATCACTTTGCGCATGGTGTCTGCATACGGACGGCTGGCCGCCATGCGTTCCTGCGTTTTACGCATCTTGGAGGCGGCGACCATTTCCATCGCTTTGGTGATCTTCTGCGTGTTTTTCACGCTTCCAATCTTGCTTCGTATCTCTTTTGCGCCGGCCATTAGCTTCTCCTCAAAGCCTTGCGGCCTGCCTTTTCAGACAAGCCGCCAGACATTACCAGGACTGGGTTGCTTTAAACGTATCGATCAGGCCTTTCAGCTTCGCTTCGATATCGTTGTTAAAGTTACCCGACTGGTTGATTTCAGCCATCAGCTCAGCGTGGTCGCGATCGGCGAAGGCCAGCAGCGCAGCTTCGAAGCTGCCAATTTTTGCCAGTTCAACGTCGTTCAGGTAGCCACGCTCTGCAGCGAACAGAACCAGACCCTGCTGCGCGACAGACATCGGCGCATACTGTTTCTGCTTCAGCAGCTCGGTCACTTTCTGACCATGGCTCAGCTGTTTGCGGGTTGCATCGTCCAGATCAGAGGCGAACTGCGAGAACGCCGCCAGTTCACGATACTGTGCCAGCGCGGTACGGATACCACCGGACAGTTTCTTGATGATCTTGGTCTGTGCAGCACCACCTACGCGGGATACCGAAATACCTGGGTTAACAGCCGGACGAATACCGGAGTTGAACAGGTTCGATTCCAGGAAGATCTGACCATCAGTAATCGAGATTACGTTGGTCGGAACGAACGCAGAAACGTCGCCCGCCTGGGTTTCGATGATCGGCAGCGCGGTCAGTGAACCGGTTTTACCTGTCACTGCGCCATTGGTGAAACGCTCAACATAATCAGCGCTTACGCGTGATGCACGTTCCAGCAGACGAGAGTGGAGATAGAACACGTCGCCAGGGAATGCTTCACGGCCTGGTGGACGGCGCAGCAGCAGAGAGATTTGACGGTAAGCGATAGCCTGCTTGGAGAGGTCATCGTATACGATCAGCGCATCTTCACCGCGGTCACGGAAGTATTCGCCCATCGCACAACCTGCGTACGGAGAGAGATACTGCAGTGCAGCGGATTCAGAAGCAGACGCCACAACAACGATGGTGTTCTGCAGTGCGCCATGCTCTTCCAGCTTACGAACCACGTTAGAGATGGTTGAGGCTTTCTGACCAATCGCAACATAGACACACTTGATGCCTGAGTCACGCTGGTTGATGATCGCATCGATCGCCATCGCGGTTTTACCGGTCTGACGGTCACCGATGATCAGCTCACGCTGGCCACGGCCGATTGGAATCATCGCATCGACCGACTTATAACCGGTCTGAACCGGCTGGTCGACTGACTGACGATCGATAACGCCAGGTGCAATCACTTCGACCGGTGAGAAACCGTCGTTGTCGATTGCGCCTTTACCGTCGATAGGTGCACCCAGGGTGTTCACGACGCGGCCCAGCAGGCCACGGCCTACCGGTACTTCAAGAATACGGCCAGTACACTTAACCTTCATGCCTTCGGCGAGGTCAGCGTACGGACCCATCACCACTGCACCAACCGAGTCACGCTCGAGGTTCAGGGCGATAGCGTAACGGTTACCCGGCAGGGCAATCATCTCACCCTGCATGACATCGGCCAGGCCGTGTACGCGGATGATACCGTCACTTACAGAAACAATCGTACCTTCGTTGTGAGCTTCACTCACGACATTGAACTGAGCAATGCGCTGCTTGATCAGTTCGCTGATTTCGGTGGAATTCAGTTGCATATGCTCCAGTCCCCTTAAGACTGCAAGACGTCAGCCAGACGGTCAAGACGGCCGCGTACGCTGCCGTCAATAACCAGATCACCCGAACGGATGATCACGCCTGCCATCACAGACTTATCAATTTTGCAATTCAGCTTAACTTTGCGTGACAGACGTTTTTCCATCGCGGCGCTGATTTTATTCAGCTGGTCGTCACTCAGCGTACTGGCGGAAATAACATCGACTTCAGCGGTGGCTTCATGAGCGTCACGCAGTTCGATATACTGAGCCAGTACAGCCGGAAGCGCTGTCAAACGTCCGTTTTCCGCCATCACCTTAATCAGGTTCTGTGCGGGTTCATCCAGTTGATCACCACAGACTGCGTTAAACGACGCTGCCAGCGCTTCAGGGGCTAATGCACCTGAGAGAAGATCAGCCATCTGTTCATTGCGAGCCACTTCTGCGGCAAACGCCAGCATCTGTTGCCAGCGTTCTATACTTTGATGCTCAACAGCAAAGTCAAAAGCTGCTTTGGCGTAGGGGCGAGCTACAGTAATCAGATCAGACATCAGCCCCTCCCTCCTTACAGTTCAGCGACCAGTTTATCAACGATGTCGCTGTTAGCAGCTTCATCCACGGAGCGTTCGATGATCTTCTCGGCGCCAGCCATAGCCAGCAACGCAACCTGCTTACGCAGTTCTTCACGTGCACGTTTACGCTCGGCGTCAATTTCAGCCTGCGCTTGTGTCACGATGCGATTACGTTCGTTTTCAGCTTCGGTTTTGGCTTCATCCAGAATCTGCGCGCGACGCTTGTTCGCTTGCTCGATAATGACCTGAGCGTCTTCTTTGGCTTTTTTCAGCTGGTCGGTCGCATTAGCCTGCGCGAGATCCAAATCTTTCTTGGCACGTTCAGCAGAAGCAAGGCCTTCAGCAATTTCTTTCTGGCGCTTTTCGATAGCAGCCATCAGCGGCGGCCATACGTACTTCATGCAGAACGCGACAAACAGGATGAACGCGATAGCCTGGCCGAGGATTGTTGCATTAATGTTCACAGCACAATGCCTCTAGATTGAGTATTTAACTTTTCTGCCGTTATCAACGTGATAAGCGGCAGAATCCGTTCACCCTTGCACATTGTGCGCTGAGTGAACACAGGGCTTTAGGCGACAGCAAACATCACGTACAGACCCAGACCAACAGCGATCATCGGGATTGCATCCACCAGACCCATTACAACAAAGAACTGCGTACGCAGCAGAGGAATCAGGTCAGGCTGACGAGCAGCGCCTTCCAGGAATTTTCCTCCGAGGATGCCGATACCGATCGCAGCACCGATTGCCGCCAGGCCCATCATCACAGCGGCAGCCATGTACAGCAGATCCATATTCAGGTTTTCCATGACAGTCTCCAGTTTGTTTCAGTTAAATGCTCCCTTAATCTTCCGGGCCTCAGCGTGGTGCGCTGCCACCCGGAATCAAGCGGGAAAGTAGTGTTGAGAAAAAAATCAATGCTCTTCAGATGCCATCGACAGATAGACGATCGTGAGGACCATGAAAATGAAAGCCTGTAGCGAAATGATCAGGATGTGGAAAATGGCCCACGGCACATTCAGCACCCACTGCGACCACCACGGCAACAGACCGGCAATAAGGATAAAGATCAGTTCACCCGCATACATGTTACCGAACAGTCGTAAACCCAGTGATACAGGTTTAGACAGAAGGCTCACACCTTCCAGAATCAGGTTGATCGGGATGAAGATCGGGTGGTTAAAAGGCTGCAGCGTCAGCTCTTTCGTGAAGCCGCCAATGCCTTTCATTTTGATGCTGTAGAACAGAATCAAAATAAATACGCCCAACGCCATAGATAGCGTGATGTTCACGTCTGCAGACGGTACGACGCGCAGCGCCGGTAACCCCAACACATGCTCACCAATATATGGCAGCAGGTCGATTGGCAGCAGATCCATGAAGTTCATCAGGAAGACCCAGACAAAAATTGTCAGAGCCAGCGGGGCGATAAGTTTGCTCTTACCGTGATACATGTCGCGCACGTTACTATCAACGAAACCGACAACCAGTTCGATAGCCGCCTGCATTTTCCCTGGCACACCGCTGGTGGCAGACTTCGCCACGCTACGGAACAACACCAGGAAGATGATTCCCAGCACCATAGAGAAAAACATGGAATCGATATTTAATACCCAGAACGTCGCGGGAGCGTCGTGCGGATTCACTAACTCGAAGGTACGCAGGTCCAACTGAAGATGTGTCAGGTGGTGACCAATGTACTCTTGCGGAGTAGAGATTTCTCCTGCAGCCATGATGCCTCTTACCCTTTGTTGTTAATTACCGCCGGTGCCAGAATATGTACCACCAGCACCGATAACCAGGTTATTCCGACCGGCCAGAAAACCGCGCCGAACAGACCCAACGCCACAATGAGCAAAATGATGGTCGCAAACACTTTAGCTATTTCACCTAAAGCGAAGCTCCACGCGACTCGCCCCGAAGTGGGGGATTGCCCCTGCAGGCGCCAGGCTAAAAACAAAAACATTACGTTTGGCAGCCAGGCTGCCGCTCCACCCGCAAGAGCAGAGACACCCCAGGTGACATCTTTAACAGTAAAGAGTGCGCCGATGATGACTATCGTCACCAGCTGAATCATCAGCACCGTTCGGGCGAATTTTAAACTGTAAAGAGACACTGACATGACGCTGATACTCTCCTGCCCCGTTAGGGGTATGTCGCGTGTCGTATAAGACTGCCTTTGCGCAGTTGAGTCAAGCAGCAAAAGCCGTGCAAATTATACGGGCCGCACCTGCGATTTCAATCGGTAAGTAGCGAAAAGGTGAACAATTATTTAAATTTCTTTCCGGAGGGCTATTTTTCCAAAGATTACCCTGCGGAGATTCGCACTAATCTGACTGAAATTTCACGCGCAACTTGCTTTTAAAGCGTGCTTTAGATCACATAATAAGCACTCACACTACACTGAGTTTTATCTTCAACCTATTTAAGAACAATCTGTAAAACAGATTAAGCCTTAAAAATCATTGTCTTGAAATTATAAAATTGCGTGTGCAAGTCTATTTTCATCAAAAACACGCTATTGACATCGAAGTATGCTTAAGAAACGTGAAATTGATATTACGCACGCAAAGTTATTACCGCGATATATTTTCTGGCGTGACTACTTTTATTCCGCGGCCCACCTATACAAGTGATATTTCTGATAATTAAATGTGAACCAATCGTTAAATGTAACAGAGCTTTTCGGATAATTTCCGTCGCTGTTTTTAACCTTCATTCCGCCAGGGCTTAAACAAAATCTTTTATCGATAGCGCATTATCTGCACTTTTTTCATCAGAACCCTGATAAAAGCCCCTGCTAACTGAAGGGCTACTGATGACGAATGATGACCAGATGACGGTCACCTTCCAGCTGCGGCACCTGCAGCTTAATGACGTCATCAGAAACATAGCCAGCCGGTAATTCCGCAATTTCATCGTCCGGACGCACGCCTTTAAGCGCGAAGAAGCGCCCTTCCCTTCCTGGCAGGTGATGACACCAGTTCACCATATCGGTCAGTGACGCAAATGCACGGCTGATAACGCCATCAAAAGGCGGCTCAGCCGGGAACGCTTCAACCCGACTCTGGACCGGAGTAATGTTAGTGAGTCCTAACTCATGCTGAACCTGACGCAGAAAGCGCACCCGTTTGCCCAGACTGTCGAGCAGCGTAAAGTGCGCATCAGGCATTACGATTGCCAGCGGAATACCCGGCAGTCCGGGACCGGTTCCCACATCAATAAAACGTGAGCCTTTCAGATGCGGTGCCACCACGATGCTATCGAGGATATGACGGACCAGCATCTGCTCAGGATCGCGCACAGATGTCAGATTGTAGGCTTTGTTCCACTTATCCAGCAGGCCGACATAGGCAACCAGCTGCTGTTTTTGTTGATCGGAGAGGGAAATACTGGCTGCCTTTAGCAGCGATGTGAGTGTGTTGATCACAACATAATTCCATTCAGCGGGGGCGTGTCGCCACGCCCCGTTTCAGATCAGGCGCTTTTACGCAGCAGACCCTGTTTTTTCAGATAAATAAGCAGAATTGAGATCGCCGCCGGTGTTATGCCGGAGATACGTGTCGCCTGACCAATTGACACGGGTTTGTGATCGTTCAGTTTGGCGATCACCTCATTCGACAGCCCGTTCACATGGCGGTAGTCGAGCTCCACTGGCAACAGTGTGTTCTCATTACGCAGCTGGCGATCAATCTCTTCCTGCTGACGCGCAATATAACCTTCATATTTGACCTGAATCTCAACCTGCTCAGCGGCCTGCTCATCAGCCAGAGCCGGACCAAAGGCATCCAGTGTCATCAGCTTCAGATAGGTCAGCTCAGGACGGCGCAGCAGATCTTCACCGCTGGCTTCTTTGGTCAGCGGCGCGCTGAGAACCGTGTTCACTTCGGTCACGTGCTCAGACTTTGGATGAACCCAGATATCCCGCAGACGCTGACGCTCCTGTTCAATCGCTTCCAGCTTCTCGTTGAAACGCGCCCAGCGCGCATCATCCACCAGACCCAGTTCACGGCCGGTTTCGGTCAGACGCAGATCGGCGTTGTCTTCGCGCAGCATCAGACGGTATTCAGCACGGGAGGTAAACATCCGGTACGGCTCTTTAGTGCCAAGCGTGCAGAGATCGTCAACCAGTACGCCCAGATAAGCCTGATCGCGACGCGGTGCCCAGCCCTCTTTGTCAGCAGACTGACGAGCCGCGTTCAGACCCGCCAGCATCCCCTGCGCTGCCGCTTCTTCGTAACCGGTCGTGCCGTTGATCTGTCCGGCAAAGAACAGGCCATGAATAAACTTGCTCTCCAGCGTCGGTTTTAGATCGCGCGGATCGAAGAAGTCATACTCAATGGCATACCCCGGACGCACGATCTTTGCATTCTCCATGCCCTGCATCGATCGGACGATCTGAATTTGTACATCAAACGGCAGACTGGTTGAGATACCGTTCGGGTAGATCTCATTACTGGTCAGCCCTTCCGGCTCCAGGAAGATCTGATGCGAGTTACGATCGGCAAAACGCATAACTTTGTCTTCGATCGACGGGCAGTAGCGTGGGCCGATTCCCTCGATGATCCCGGCATACATCGGGCTGCGATCCAGGTTATTGCGGATCACTTCATGGGTTTTCTCATTGGTGTGCGTGATCCAGCAAGGCACCTGCTGTGGATGCTGAGACGCATTGCCCATGAACGAGAACACCGGCATGGGGTCATCGCCATGCTGCGGGCTAAGCACTGAAAAATCGATGGTGCGCGCATCGATACGCGGTGGCGTACCGGTCTTGAGGCGGTTTACCCGCAGCGGCAGCGCACGCAGTCGTTTTGCCAGCGGAATGGACGGGGGATCGCCAGCGCGACCGCCACTGTAATTGTCCAGACCGATATGAATTTTGCCATCAAGGAAAGTACCGACGGTGAGGACCACCGTTTTGGCACGGAACTTCAGTCCCATTTGCGTGACGGCACCGACCACACGATCGTTTTCCACGATGAGATCGTCAACCGCCTGCTGGAAGATCATCAGATTAGGCTGGTTCTCCAGTGCCGTTCGCACCGCCTGCCGATAGAGCATGCGGTCAGCCTGAGCACGGGTCGCCCGTACCGCCGGGCCTTTGCTGGCGTTTAGTATCCTAAACTGGATACCGGCCTGGTCAATTGCGCTGGCCATCAGACCACCCAGGGCATCCACTTCCTTCACCAGATGTCCTTTGCCAATACCACCAATCGCCGGGTTACAGGACATTTGTCCAAGCGTATCAATGTTATGGGTGAGTAACAGGGTTTGCTGACCCATTCGGGCTGCCGCCATTGCGGCTTCGGTGCCCGCATGACCACCACCAATTACGATGACGTCAAAAGGATCCTGATAAAACATGAAGTGGTACCTCGGTTGATGAACTTGCAGGATCGTCGTCCTGGGGCGTGGATTCTACTCAAATTCCGTCTGGGGTGAAAGCCGCGGGATCGTCCGGTTTTAAAAGAAAGGATCTTAGATCTGTATATGATCTTTCTGTTAGATCTCTTATTAGGATCCCGCTTTTCTGTGGATATGTGCCAGAAGCACCTCAGAAACAACAGGATAGAGAGGATCACTACCTGTGAGTGATCGGTGATCCTGATCCGTATAAGCTGGGATCAAAATGGACTGTTATCCACAGCTCAAAAATCGTTCTCCCGATGTTATCTGGATAACTACCGG